>NZ_JAUSUM010000001.1 GCF_030813635.1 Salibacterium salarium
TGCATGTATTAGGCACGCCGCCAGCGTTCGTCCTGAGCCAGGATCAAACTCTCCAATAAAAAGATGTTTGATTCTAACTGATTGATTCAATCAATGTTGAATCGATATTTGTTGCTTGAATTGACAGACGCTTGACTTTCATTCAATTTTCAAAGAACAACTGCTTTTTGTGTTTCACCGCTTTATCAGCGACTTAATAAATTTTACTAGACATTCAAAATAAAGTCAATAATTAATTAAAATCTTTTTTTATGATTTTTTTCAAAGAATGTCTGTGTCTTTAACGACGCATACCAATTTACCATCTGCTTCGAAAAAACACAATACCTTTTTCAAAAAAAATTATTTGATTCAAATTATCTTTATCTGTTGTCCCCTACATTAATTGAAGGGATTTCCCATTATAACTGCTCAATGAAAAATGTCAACTAATGAAATAAAATCAGTTACATAATAATAAAAAGATCCACCGCAACTAACATTAGTACTCCAGGTATCCCTAACACACCAGAAACAAATACAGTTACTAAGTTAATAGGAAGGTGATAATCAAATGCACTTCCGAAAGCATTTAAAAAAAATAAAGCTAGAGCGCCGACAATAAGTCGCACTAATATGCTACCTACCCATTTAAAAGATTTTTTCCCACCTCCAATCAAAAAAAACAAACAAACACCAACACCTGCTAGAGAAATATAAAGTATAGGATCCATAACCTTCTCCTTTCTACCGTACTTTCTTCTTTATTCATGTATATGTACAAGCCGTCCATTTATCCCTCGAGTTATTTATTTTACATAGACAAATGAACATCCATAGTCCATAAAGATGCTTTGCATACAACAAAAAAACTGCCTCGATTACTTCGAAGCAGTTTATCTATCCATTATAATAACCGTTAATACGGCGGTGTCGGGCCTCTTTTAACAAAAACATGTATTTCGCCCGTTTTCGTTTTAATGCGGTACGAACATCCAAAGACGGTTCTACACTTCTATCTATAATTCTTTGATATTTGTCTAAATCCTGTTTCACCGTTTGAATCATATGAACGAGTCTTTCATTTTCCGTTTGTTGAATTCTTTTCTTTTGAAACAACATACCGTTTTCCCCACCTTAAAGTTCTCTACGTCCCTCAATGGCTTTGGATAGCGTTACTTCATCCGCGTATTCCAAATCTCCTCCTATTGGCAGACCGTGCGCGAGACGAGTCACTTTAATTCCCGTGGGTTTCACCAAGCGAGAAATGTACATAGCAGTAGCTTCACCTTCTATAGTCGGATTTGTCGCGACAATCACTTCTTGAATATCATCGTTTTGAAGACGTTTGATTAATTCTGGTATTTTAATGTCTTCCGGTCCCACACCATCCATTGGGGAAATGGCACCATGCAGTACATGATACAGGCCTGAATACTCTCTCATTTTCTCCATAGCCATCACGTCTTTAGAATCCTGAACTACGCAAACTGCTGACTGATCTCGTTCTTTATCTTCACATATTCTGCAAGGATCGATGTCTGTGATGTGATGACAAACGGAACAATAGGTTAAATCTCGCTTGGCATTTACTAAGGATTTGGCGAAATCCAAAACATCGTCTTCCTTCATATCGAGCACGTAAAAAGCCAGGCGGCTCGCCGTTTTGGGGCCAATACCCGGCAATTTCATAAAACCTTCTATTAATTTTGATATAGGTGTTGGATATTGCACCACATCCCCCTCCTATCACATTCCAGGGATATTCATTCCTTTAGTGAGCTTACCTAGGTCTTGTTCTGTTAATTCATCTACTTTTTTCAACGCTTCGTTCATCGCCGCGAGAATGAGGTCTTGCAACATATCAACGTCTTCTGGATCTACTACATCTTCGCTGATTTCAACATCTACAATTCGTTTATCCCCAGCAGCAACTACTTTAACAGCACCTCCGCCAGATGTTGCTTCTACTGTTTTTTCTTTTAATTCTTCCTGAGCCTTTTCCATTTGTTTTTGCATTTTTTGCATTTGCTTCATCATGTTTCCTTGATTTTTCATATTAATGCCCTCCTAAAAATATTATTCTTCAAATTCAACAAGTTCAGATCCTACCAATTTCACAGCCTCATCCACAACTGGGTCATCCTCGGCTGCTTCTTCATCCGTAGAGTCTTCTTCTTTTCCTTGTTGCTTCTTCTTAAACTCTTCTTTCAGTTTTTCCCACTGACCGGATAAAATCGTTAAAACATCCAACGATTTACCGACCGAACTTTCTATGGCCCCTTGTACTAAAGAACGAAATTTAGTGTCCACCATGTTGCGGTGCATTTCGTTTTGAAAGGCAAGCACTACCGTTTCTCCATCGCAAACGGCTGGCTTTGCGTCACTTAACCAAGCATGAGCAGGTACACTTTCCTGCTTCACTTCCTTCATCACGCCACTCCACTGATTCGATACAACCTGTAGTTCTTGTTTGGTTGCCCTCGTCATTATCTCTCTGATTTTCCCATCTCCACCAAGCCCTGCAGATATATTTTTAGTTGTTTGTTCGCGAGCTGCTTTGTTGGTCTCTACTGCTGGTGCAGATGGTTGGGAAGGCGGTGGGGATTGTTCAACACTCTTTAGCTTCTGCTCGAGCTTAGCTACTTTGTCTTTAAGAAGCGTTACTTCTTCTGATGCTTCCCCTGACTCTCTTGAAGATGTACTGTCCGCTCCATGGCTAATATTGATCAGCGCCATTTCTAAAAAGATTTTAGGGTGACTCGCCCACTTCATCTCCTGATGGTACTGATTTAATTGATTAATAACTTCATACAGCCATCCCATATCCGTCTTTTCAGAAAGCTCTTCAAAACTTTCATCTACCGTTACACGTTCCATTATTTCATCAAGACGCGGAGCTGTTTTATAAAGCAGCATGTCTCTAAAATAATAAATCATATCTTCCATAAACTGAAGTGGGTCTTTGCCGTCCCGTATTAACGTATCGGCTGCTTCTACAGCTGCCGGAGTATCACTGTTTTTTAAAGAACGGACGACTCTGGTTAAAAACTGTTGTGAAACGGTTCCTGTGATAGCTAAAACATCGTCTGAGGTTATAATACTTTCTGAAAATGATACCGCTTGATCAAGTAAACTGAGAGCATCACGCATTCCGCCTTCTGCTGCACGTGCAATCAAATACAATGCATTTTCTTCTGCTTCCCAGCCTTGTTCTTGAAGAATATATTGCATCCTTGCCACTAAGTCTTGAGAAGTAATCCGCTTAAAATCAAAACGTTGGCAACGAGAAACAATAGTTAACGGTATTTTATGAGGTTCCGTTGTTGCTAAAATAAAAACGGCATGCTTCGGAGGTTCCTCCAATGTTTTTAACAACGCATTGAAAGCTCCCGTTGACAGCATATGAACCTCATCAATGATATATACTTTGTAACGGATGTCCCTGGGTGCAGCTATAACGTTATCCCGGATATATCTAATTTCATCGACGCCATTGTTGGAAGCAGCATCTATTTCAATAATATCTACAACAGATCCGTCTGCAATTCCCTGACAAGCATCACATTCGTTACACGGTTCTCTTACCGGCGCTTGTTCACAATTAATGGCTTTTGCCAAAATTTTAGCAGCACTAGTCTTTCCTGTTCCTCTTGGTCCGCTAAATAGGTAAGCATGTGAAAATTTTTCCTGCCCTAAAGCATTTTGAAGGGTCTTTGTGATATGTTCCTGACCGACTACATCTTGTAGTTCCTGCGGCCGCCAAACCCTGTACAGCGCCTTATAACTCACCCCCGGGACCTCCTTTCTTTCCTTTTACCATTATACCGATTTCAACCTAAGTTTTCAAAGTACAAATGTCTAAAAAGAACGCATATCAGTCTAAGTCATCGCGTCATTTGTATTTTTTTACAAAAAAAACAGCCCTCTTCGGAGCCGTTTGGTTCATTATGTATAAAGCCGTGCACCTTCTGTCGGCAATGAATCCATGAGCGTTACCTAAGCAGTTAGCTCAGTCCAGGCGACTCTGCGGCACACAGAAGAGTCCGCTTACTGCTGCTTCCTTCCGGACCTGACAGGATTCACGGATTTCCGTTGCACAGAACCCAGACGTCAACACCACTTACAAAGGTCAGACCTCACGGAAACGAAGCCTCGAGAAGGGATTCAATCTTGCTATAGCGGATTGCAAGTACAGGGCACCGCTACCTCCCCATCTAGCACGGCAAATTTGTAAACTTTTTTAGGCGCTTTCTTAAGAGCGCATTACATAGTATATCTTTTTTTTAGCCATAACGCAATAGAAGAAACGTTTTGACAAATGTTTCTAGTCATTCGTTTCTTCTACTGGAGTTGGCTCTGCTTCTTTCTTTTCAAGTTCGGCTATTTTTTCCATAATAACCTTTGGTGGTGTATGAACAATATGTTCTATCGGCATATTCAGTTTTTCAGCAAGTTTTTGTGCTGTTTCAGCAGAAAATTGATTTGGACGCACCGTTTTCCCCTCCCGCTTTCGCTCATTCTATCCCTACTATATCACGGGGATTTTCTGATTCCAATCGTCATTATTTTACGTCATTAGTTGACTGACTTTTCATCTTTTTTTCTTTTCGAAGTCGTCGAAAAAAGGTCGTTAGAAGATCCCGGCACTCGTCATGAAGGACATCAGCCTGTACATAACAACGATGATTAAAACGATGTTCTTCTAAAAGGTTCATCAACGTACCTGCACATCCCGCTTTAGGATCCGGGGCACCATAAACCACTCTTGGTATGCGCGACTGCACAATCGCTCCCGCACACATCGGGCAAGGTTCTAGGGTGACGTATAATGTACATTCTTCTAGACGCCAACTGCCTATATCATCACATGCTTCTTTGATTGCAATCATTTCAGCGTGAGCAGAAGATTGCTGGGTGATTTCTCGTTGATTATACCCTCTTCCTATGACCTGGTCCTTATAAACAATAACGCAGCCTATGGGCACTTCCCCCAAGTCTTCGGCTTTCTCCGCTTCTTTTATCGCCTGCTTCATCCATGATTGATCATCCTGAACCTTTTCTTCCATTTGACGGCCAGCCCTTTCCCTTAAAAATACAGACTACAATCATATTATCATAGTTGCCCTTCTTTATATAAAACCTGTTTCGATAAAGACACGTTTAAAAACGTATTTTGTCATAGGTAGAGAAGTTCCACCTCGTCCGGAAGCAATACCGAACTGTTGTCGGTCCATACTTCTCTTTTCGGAACAGTCCTTTCCTTGAAATGTCTCGCATGATAAAGATTCAGGACATGTCACATCGATTTTCGTTACGATTTGTCCTGAATTGGTCGTATTCGAGACAAAATGTTATTCATCTACTTTTTATTTGTCCCTTAAAACCTCATTACGGACATGTTCAACATTGATTTGTCCTAAAAAAGCTGACCTAAAAGTTGTTATTAACGACTTTTAGGTCAGCTCCGTTACTTAAATAAATAGGTTTATATTCGCATCTTCTGCTTCTGACAAGTAGGAAGCAACACCAGCATACTCTAGTCCATCGATTAGCTCGTCTTCTTTCAAGCCCATTACATCCATTGACATCGTACAAGCAACCAATTTCACGTCTAAGTCCTGAGCCATTTCAATCATTTCCTGCAAGGACGACACGTTATGATTTTTCATCATTTTCTTCATCATTTTCGGTCCCATTCCGCCGAAGTTCATTTTCGATAACTTCAGTTTCCCCGGTCCGCGTGGCATCATCTTTTCAAACATTCTTTCCATAAATGTCTTCTCGCTCTTGCTCTTTACATTTTCTTTGCGAAGGACGTTTAATCCCCAAAATGTAAAAAACATTGTCACTGGTTTTCCCATTGCAGCAGATCCTGTAGCTATAATAAAACTAGCCATTGCTTTGTCTAGATCGCCATCGAAGACAATCATCGTCGATCCATTTTTTTCTTCAGCCATTACAATCCCTCCTTAGCTTTTTTTAATCCAAAATGTAAGAATGTCGTTTTCTTCGTCCTGCTCCAGCAATTCATGCCCTGAAGATTTCGTCCAAGCCGGAATATCGGATGCAGCTCCTTTATCGGTGGCGCGTATTTCTAGAACCTCTCCTGATTTAAGGTTATCCATTTCTTTTTTTGCCTTCACAACTGGCATCGGACAAGCTAATCCTTCTGCGTTCAATACTTTATTACTATCCATTTAAAATCTCTCCTTTTGTCATTCATTGTTTATGAAGAAATAGCACAACGATTCGGTCCTATTTCCATCTCTGTCTGTTCTTCTTCTGATGGAAAAGTTGCCCCCATATTGGTGTGACGAATCGTTTCGTATGAATTTGGCTGAGGCGGAAGATTTTCCGTCACTGTTTTACGGAATGTTTCTTCTTCTTCAATGTTTAATCCATGGTTACGAGCATACAGCTCTTTTAATGGCGCCATCACACGGCCATTTTCATCAAGTTCTTCTTTTTTTGAAAAGTGAGCCGGAAGAACAATCAATTGCTCGTCCAGATCTACGTAACGGTTGTAGAGTGTGTCCCGTAAGTCTCCGACCCAGTCTTCTGCTTTTCCTGCAAGATCCGGGCGGCCAATCGAATCAACAAACAATATATCTCCTGTCAGCAAATACTTGTTATCGACAATCAATGAAGTACTTCCGATGGTGTGTCCTGGGGAATAAAGGGCCTGGATATCGATATTGGTTTCACCTACATTAATAGTTGTTTCGCCTTCAAGAGGCTGATAAGAAAACGTGACTTCCGTTGCATCTGCAGATGGGAGCCAATACACAGCATCAAACATCTCTGCCAATGTTCGACCACCGGAAACATGATCAGCGTGTAAGTGCGTATCGATGGCGTGCTTCAATTGCACATTCTTTTCTTCAAAAAAGGACGTGTACGCATCCGTTAATCTTACCGGATCCACGATAGCTGCTTCTCCATCGGAAATCACAGCATAAGAAAGGCAGCCTTTCCCTATTCGGACAAACTGATACAATTCTCCACCACCGTCTAAATCTCCCACTTTTACTGGCTCGAGATGTTCACTCCATGTTTTCATACCACCTTCAAGGTAAAAGAATTCTCCTCCTATCTCTTCGGCTAGTTGATCAGCGACAAATTGAGATGATCCTTCCTTCGCGCATACCACAATAACCTCTTTATCAGTTGGAATCTCCTCAGCAATGCTTTCGACTCCATCAAGCAGTTCAAAATAAGGCTTGTTCATTATTTCAACGTTTTTTCCTTCCACTTTCCAATCCTTAAATTGCTCTTCATTTCTAACGTCGAGAATAAAAAAGTTCTCTTGGTTCATTACTTTTTTAGCTAATGTTTTGGCTTGTATTGCTTGAATTCCCATTGGTACCCCTCCAATTATTCTATACTTTCCGTTGGTCCATCCCATTCAGACATGCCTGGATTTACATTGACAACTTTGTCAAAACCTTTATCTTTCAACATCTGAGCTGCCATACTGCTTCGGTTGCCTGTACGACAGACAACATGTATATTTTTGGATGCATCAAGTTCGTTCATTTTTTCTTCCAATTCACCTAAAGGTACGGATACCGCCCCAGGAATGTGAGAAAATGCAAACTCTGCCGGTTCTCTTACATCCAAAATAGTGACGTCATCCTGATTTTGCACAGCTTTTAATTGCTCATTGTTTTCTTCGTTCGGAAATGGTTCTACCGCTTTTGTTTCCTCTGGATCTGCTTTTCTTACATAGTGATAAAGCACATCGCTTTTCTCTTTACTACCAACATACTCATGACCAGTTGTTTTAGCCCAACCTTGCAGGTCAGCGAGCGACCCACGGTCTGTGGCCTGCACCTCCAAAACTTCACCTGCATGAATGGATTCTATTGCTTTTTTTGTCTTCACGATTGGCATTGGGCACGCTAACCCTTTTGCATCTACCGTTTCATTTACTTTCATGCTCATTATTTTTCCTCCTTTTAAATACTACGTGGGGTATATCATGAGTTAAAAAAATACAACTACCAATACCTGTATGGGTATATTACGATACATAATAAAAAGTGTCAACTACTTTTTTAATGACACTGACTGTTTAACTGAAAATATCTACCCATATTTTTATAGCTGTTGCTAGAATCAGCAGAGCTAATATTCCTTGCAATACTTTTGTGTTCACTTTTTTTCCGACATTCACTCCTATTGGAGAGGCAATCAGGCTTGCTACAACCATCACGGCTGCTGGTACGAGTAAGACTTGACCGGTAGCAACTTTACCTACCGTAGCTCCAATCGACGATATAAACGTTATCGCTAAAGATGATGCAATTGTCATTCTAGTCGGAATCTTCAATACTACAAGTAGAATCGGAACAAGAATAAACGCCCCGGCAGCTCCGACAATGCCCGCTCCAATACCGACAATAAACGCCAATATAGTAGCTGTCGCTTTATTAAACGTTACTTTTTCATTAGATATATCATCAATGCCTTGTTTGGGTACAAACATCATTATTACAGCAATAGTAGCAAGAATGGCGTACACAATGTTCACACCGCTATCGGTCATGAAATGAGATCCATAAGCACCCATAAAACTACCCATTAAAATGCTGAGTCCCATATATAAAATAAGAGACTTATTCAAATACCCGCCTTTTCGATAAGCCCAGACTCCGCCGATGGTTGCAAAAAACACTTGGATGGCACTGATACCAGCAACTTCATGTGCGCTGAATGCAGCAAACCCTAATAAAGGGGGGATATATAACAACATCGGATATTTCACAATGGACCCGCCAATTCCGACCATGCCAGAGATAAAAGAGCCAACAAAACCGATAAGAAATAGTGCGATAACAAATAATATACTATATTCCAACGCTTATCATCTTCCTTTCAACAAGTCCAATATACATATACCCCTATATGTATATTATAAATTAAAAAATTTTAATGTTTTTTATACTTATCTACTCTTCCCTAGTAGTTCAATCGCTTCTTGAACGTATTGTGATGTGTCGCCGCCGTTTTCCATCTGCTCTCTAATACACTCTTCCAGATTTTCAGCAACAATGTAAGCCATGGCGCGGTCAATGGCTGACCTTGCGGCAGAAAGTTGGTATACGACATCTTTACAATCTTTATCTTCGTTCATCATTTTTTGAACGCCACGAACTTGCCCTTCAACACGTTTCAAACGATTTTTCATTTCTGTTGTATATTCCATTCTTTTTTCATCCCTTCTACAACCTTTTTATACCGTGTGGGGTATATTATACATATGCATATGAAGGTCGTCAATACTTTTCTTTCATGGGTGGAAATGCTTAAACTACAAGATAATGTTAAACCGTTTCAAGCTGTTTTCTTTTCCATAAAAATACTTCAAATACATCTAATATAGTACCCCATAATGTATATAGTATAAACATATTTTTAGTATGATTACACATTTCCCACTAAATATGAACCCATAGCCCATTTTTCACATATACTGTCATTGTTAAAAAAAATGGGCTTTAGGAGTGAGAAAATGGATTGTAAAGTAACCCCACAAAGTATTAGTTTAAACCAAAGCGAAGCACGACGCGCAGCAGAAAACATGAATCAATACCTTGCCAATCTGCAGGTACTATTCATTAAGCTGCACAACCTTCATTGGAACGTTGTTGGAAACAGTTTTTTTGAGATTCATGAAAAAACACAAATGCTGTATGAAAACACTGGTGAGATGATTGATTTGGTAGCAGAAAGAATTAAAATGATAGGATTTTACCCAATCGGTTCACTACAAGAAGCGTTAAATGCAGCAACTATTCAAGAAATACCTAGTGAAGATTACAACGGACCAACCGCTGCCACAGTTATTGTACAGGACTTCCAACAAATGATAGAGGAATTGCGTGAAATGGAGTCAGTAACAGCAGGTTATGATGGAGGAGTCATTAGTGATGGGCTGTCTTTTTTCGAAAAAAACCATTGGATGTTCTGCGCTTATCTCACTCACGTTTAATTTTTCTCACACGTACACAACGAATTAAGTTCTTCAATTTTTTCCTTTGATACGTTTAAACCTATAAATATTATGGTATCGTTCATAATAACTAGCTCCTTCCGTAATGTAGCTCTGATTTGTTTTTTTGTTTTTATTCATTAAACATTCCAAATTAACCTACGAATTTACGAGTAAGGAGCTAATTTCGTTCATGATAACTCTAGCTCTGCTATTGAAGATTAAGCTTTCTATATCTTTTTTACTGTAACATTCGTTAAAAAGACTCCTGCTAACGTTAACATTCCACCACCAATTGATAATAAGGTGGGCACTTCTCCCAACCAGATCCAAGAGATGATAATGGCTGCCACCGGAGTTAAATATAATGAACTTGTTGCCTCTGAAGCCCCTTGTTGGGACGTAACATAAGCGATAGCAAAATAAGGAACAACTGTCGGGAATAATCCTAAATATACAACAGTTAAAGTACTTTCAATGGTTGCTGACGTGATAGCCTCAAATATACCGGGAGAAAAGATCAGCATAAATAATGTCCCCGCCCAAATCGTGTATGTTGTGAAAGGAAGAAATCCATACTTTTTTAAATAGGAAGACTGAAATACAAAATAAAAGCTCTCCCCCAAAGCCCCAATCAGTATGATAAGTATGCCTGTTTCCACGCGAAATGTACCGCTTGTACCAAGAGTAATAAAGGTAACTCCTATAAATGCAATCATCGATCCCATCCACCCAAATTTTCCAAACGATTCCTTTAAAAATATTGCCGATAGTATCGCCGAAAAAAGTGGCGTTGTTGTTACTAACAAGCTTGCCGCTCCCGCAACCACTGTCATTTCTCCAATACTTAAAGATGTATGATATACAGAAAAACCTAAAAAGCCAAGTAGCAAAATAATAGGGATGTCTTTATATTCCGGAAAAGGCATCCCTTTTACACAGGCAAACACGAACAAACCTAATGAACCTATAAGAAGCCTTAAAAGGGACAAATCTAGTGGATGAAATGATTCTAATCCTACTCGTATTCCAGGAAATGCAGAGGCCCACAATACCACCGCCAATAAATAAGCTGAAACCACTCTATTTTTCATCAAAACTGACTCTCCTTCCCCTGTGATTAAACTTCAATGACATGAACGGGGTAATGAGTATGATAAAATAGAGAGGAGTGAAAAAAACCATCCACTTTTTTATATGCCACACCAACCAATTTGGGATAAGGATAATCAATGATGAGAGAATCTTTCTTAAATGAACATTACAATTATTTAAAAATTGTTGAGTATATAGAGAAAAAAGTAAATACAGGGGAATGGACAGCAGGTAGAAAATTACCGTCACAGCGGGAATTAGCCAAAGGGTTTGGAATGAATCGAAGTACCGTGATTCATGCTTTAGAAGTATTAAAAGATCAAGAACTAATAGAGTCAAAAGCAGGCAGTGGAACTTACGTAGCGTCCCAGTTGTCACCACTTTCTCAGCAAATCAACTGGAATCGTTATTCAAAATTCAGTGTACACCCGTCAAGTAATCAAGCAGTAAAGAAAATTAATACATTAGAAACTCATTCTAATATGATTCAATTAGGAAAAGGAGAGCTTCATCCTGATCTCTTCCCCAAAAAAGACTTTCAAAAATCTTTAAGATCTGTCGCTGACCTCTATGATGCCTATGGATACAATGACGGGACGGGGGACAATCGGTTAAAAACAGCCGTCCGTTCCTATCTTCAAGAAAATGGAGTACAATATAGCACAAACTCTATTCTCATAGTCTCTGGAGCACTGCAAGCTCTTCAACTTATTTCATTAGGTCTATTACAGTACGGGTCCAATGTCTTTGCCCAGCAGACGTCTTATATACACTCTCTTCATGTATTTAGGACCACCGGTATGCAGATGAAAGGGATTCCGTTCCATAATAATACACTAGACACGTCTTACTTAGAAAAACAACTGCGATCGAACAAATCGCCTTCGATTTTATACGTGAATCCAACCTTTCATAACCCAACAACGGAAACAATGCCATTAGAAACGAAAAAAGAAATAGCAAAACTATCGAAAGAATATAAAATTCCCGTCATTGAAGACGATATTTTTCGTGACCTATGGTTGGATAGCACTCCTCCTCCACCGATAGCTTCTGTGGATACGGCAGGTCATACATTGCTCGTAGGAAGTTTTTCTAAAACAATAGCACTTACATTAAGAATCGGTTGGATTGCTGGACCAGCCGATGTGATTGAGAAGTTAAGCGACTTAAGAATGCAGTTGGATTACGGATCCAGTTACCTACCGCAACTTGCAATATACGACTTTATCGCTTCTGGAAATTATGAAAAACACCTTCAAGTACTACGGGAAAAATTAAGGCAAAGAAGAGACTATTTCATCCATCTTCTAGAAACACATCTTCAAGAGGTTGCCCAATGGAATATACCAGAGGGGGGATTGTTTATCTGGGTTACGTTTAGAGAGGAGATTAACATTCGAAAACTCTGGTCGCAGTTAATAGATAACGGCATCGTAGTTAACCCAGGCTTTATGTACAGCCCCTATCCAAACCAAAGTATCAGACTGTCCTATGCCTCTTGTACGGAAGAAGAAATGAAAAAAGGGGTATTATCCATAAAAAAAATATTACAAGCCTGGTCCTTAAAGACGTGATTATTATTAACCGATTGGTTGCCGGCAAAGACAAAAAGCCACCTCCCAACAGGTGGTTGTTTCGTCGGCGTAATCATCCTTTATCCATCACCATTCACCTTCCGTTCATTCCGGCAGAACGGATACGTTTTCTTTATCTTCTATTTCTTCGTTTGAGAGTTATCTTTGGTAGTAGGACTCTTCCTACTGAAATGCTATTTTTTTAAACCGGTACCACATAAAGACATAACAACCGTTTCTGTGTCTGCTATGTTCTCTTCATAGTTTTTATAAGCTGCATAGGTGGCTGCAGTTGTCGGCTCTACGTAAAATCCTTTGTGTTCCAAGTTCTTTTTCGCTCTATCAATTTGGTTTTCCGGAGCTGTAATGATAGTACCGTTTGTATTCTTCACCGCTTCGATAATTTGATCACCTCTTGCTGGATAACCGATAGCAATCCCTTCTGCTTTCGTTCCTTTGTTTTCCACACTTGAAACAGAAGTATCTTCTCTAAATGCTGTTTCTATCGGGGCACAATATTCTGACTGTACGCCAATGATTTTAGGGATTTTTTGAATAGCCCCAGCTCTTTTTAAATCGTTAAATCCTATATAAGCTCCTAATAAAAGCGTTCCATTCCCTACTGGTAATATCAATGTATCTGGAGCAGCAAAGTTAAGTTGTTCCCATATTTCAAAAGCAAACGTCTTTGTGCCCTCATAAAAGTAAGGATTATACACATGACTTGCATAGAAGACCCCTTCTTTTTCAACAGCTTCTTTAGCAGCTATTGTTGTTTCCTCTCGAGTTCCCGAAATTAAGTGTAATTGTGCTCCATGGGCTTTAATTTGTGCTAACTTTTTCTCAGAGGTGGAGGAGGGGGTGTACACATGGCATTCTATATTTGTTCTTGCACAATAAGCAGCAATTGAAGTCCCTGCATTTCCACTACTGTCAGCTATAACGGATGGAGCTCCCATTTCTTTTGCTTTAGCAATCAATATAGCAGCTCCTCTGTCTTTAAAAGAACCCGTAGGCATGAGATAATCCATTTTAACAAGGAAGTTGGGTTTTTTATGATCCAAAATTATTAATGGGGTCATTCCTTCCCCAAGTGAGATTGATGACTCTTCTTTCGTTATTGGCAACGCCTCTTCGTACCTCCACATAGTAGCTTGCCTTTTTATGATACGTTCTACAGGAAACTCGACAGGATAAGATTTCATCATAAATAAACCTGCCTTCGGTTTCCATTGTCTCAGGTCTGGGGTATATTCTTCCCCGCTAACAGAATCGTAAAATTTGTATGGACTCATTATCATCACCTCTTATTTTCTACTGAACCAGTTCCTTTACTAATAAGTATTTCAGACTCTCCTCATTCGCACAATACATTACTCAACAATACCTCACGAATGTCGAAAGAAAAAAACCCACTATCATATAGCAGGGTTCTCAAACCTTTTTCATTAAAAAAACTGCCAGCTTTCAATAGAAGCTGACAGTTTGTACATTTATTACTACGATTTTATCTTTTAATATGGCGGAGGAGGAGGGATTCGAACCCCCGCGGGGCGTTAACCCCCTGGCGGTTTTCAAGACCGCTCCCTTCAGCCGAACTTGGGTACTCCTCCGTATGAATGCAGTTTTCTCACTGACAACGACAATAATATCACATGAGCAAAATCATAGCAAGGCTTTTTGAGTAAAAATTATACTTCCTTTTAATCTGATACAACATAGGAAAAAGAATCTTTGTATTGCTTTAGCTCTACGTTCACATCTGCGTTTAAAATACCTTCAATATGTGCGAGTTCTTTATTAATAAAATTGACCAAGCTATCATTATCCTCAAAGTAGGCTTGAATAATTAAATCATGTTTACCAGAAAAAGCCCCAACAAATCGAACCTCTGGAAACTTCTGTAGCTCCCTTGCAATCTCCTCCTGCTTCCCAAGCTGAGTTGAAAAGCCGACAATGGTTTGCACTTGCAGCCCAACTTTGTTTGGGTTTGTATGAATAATAAACTCAAATACCCCATCGTCCAACATCTTATTAATTCTGGATCGTACCATTCCTTCACTTACTTCAAGATAACGGGATATTTCACTGTAAGAACGTTTGCCATTCTCTTGTAAATAAGCAAGAATACGCATGTCGGTTTTGTCCAAATGCAACTGGCATTCCTCCTTTTTGATAAGATAGGAAAAGGTCAAGCTCCCAACCACTCAGGGATTCCTAACGGAGGGACTCCGTCTTGCGAGCAACATCAGAACCTGTCACAGGTTTGGAAGGCAATCACTTTGCTTATCTGTTCCTCACACGAAAATGAAATCATAAAACTCGTATCCTACTATAATTCGTAAAACTATATATATTATAAAAAACATCTAGTACTTTTTCAAGAATTCGACCTCATTGTTTTTTGATTGTTCAAACTATTATAGATTATAATATAATACAACATCGTCCTGTCATAGAAATGATCTGCTAGACAGGACGATATTATTTTTCACGTCATCCGTGCTTTATATATTCTTTATTGCCCATATACGAACGAAGAGGTTCAGGAATTTTAATCGTTCCATCTTCTTGTTGGTAATTTTCCATAATCGCAGCCACCGTTCGTCCTATGGCAAGACCAGAACCATTTAATGTGTGTACAAACTCTGTCTTCGCTTTTTTATCACGCTTAAATCGGATATTAGCACGCCGCGCTTGAAAATCTTCAAAGTTACTGCAAGAAGATATCTCTTTGTAAGCTTCATAGCTTGGCAGCCATACTTCTATATCGTATTTTTTGGCGGCCGTAAAACCAAGATCCCCGCTGCACATATTCATCACGCGATAAGGGAGTTCTAACAACTGCAGTACTTTTTCTGCCTGCCCCGTCAATGTTTCAAGATCTTCATATGATTGTTCTGGAAGAGCAAACCGAACCAATTCTACTTTATTAAACTGATGTTGACGAATCAAACCACGTGTATCCCTGCCGGCAGACCCTGCTTCAGAACGAAAACATGCACTATAAGCAGTATACAACAGTGGAAGATCCTCTACCGATAAAATTTCATCACGGTGTAAATTAGTGACCGGAACTTCTGCTGTTGGAATGAGGAAGTAATCCTCTTCTCTTATTTTAAAGGCATCTTCTTCGAACTTAGGCAACTGTCCTGTGCCGGTCATGCTTTCGCGATTAACCATGTATGGAGGCATAATTTCTTCATACCCATGCTCTTCTTGATGTAAATCCATCATGAAGTTAATTAATGCCCGTTCGAGTCTCGCTCCGGCACCTTTATAGAACACAAACCGGCTGCCTGTTACTTTGGAAGCTCTTTCGAAATCCATCATGTTCAGATCACCAGCTAGGTCCCAATGAGCCTTGGCCTCAAAGGAGAAATCTGGTTTTTCTCCCCACGTTCTAATTTCTTGATTGTCCTCTTCATTTTCTCCATAAGGAACACTTTCATGCGGGATATTTGGAATTCTCAACAATAACTCATCAAGCTGCTGTTCTATTTGTTTTAATTCTTCATCGAACTTTTTTATGTTTGCGGATACTTCTTTCGTTTCTTGAATCAGTTCATCCGCATCTTGTTTTTCTCTTTTTCGTTGAGCAACTTCCTGAGATACCTCATTTCTTCGCTGTTTCAATTCCTCTGTTTTTTGAATCAAGCTTCTCCGTTTTTCATCCAATTCCTGAAAAGCATCTATATTTTTAATATCTTCGCCTCGTTTGGCTAATTGTTCTTTCACTTCTTCAAAATTGTTTCGAAGTTTTTTTACATCAAGCATATGCTAGCCCTCCTTTTATAAACTACAAAAAACTCCCGTCCCTATTTTCGTTGAAGGGACGGGAGTTTTCACCCGCGTTGCCACCCAATTTGCAGGATATTCCTGCCTCTTTGGATCCAGTAACGAGGATGAACCGGAAAAAGGTACTATACCATTGTATTTCCCTTTTTCACTCAGGGCAGGATTCACAACACTCTCACAACCGAATCGCAGCAACCTCCGGCTCTCTGAATGTTAGACATGTTGTTATTATAGCCCGTCTATGATTTATCATGTTACAGCCAACGTATCATCAGCTGTTTCTTTAGACTCCCGTACCATTTGAACAAAATATTGATGAAAACGAGTGTCATCGGTTAACTCTGGATGGAACGAGCAAGCGAGCAAGTGACCCTGACAAGCCGCTACTATTTCACCATCATATGTCGCTAGCACATCAACATCTTCACCAACGTTTCTTATAAGTGGCGCTCTGATAAATACGGCTTCCACGTCTTCCCCTACACCTTTGACAGAAAGACGGGTTTCAAAACTTTCCCGTTGCCGTCCAAATGCATTACGTTCAACATCCATATTTACCATTTGAAGGTGGCCCGTTGTTTCATGAACGATATGGTTAGCCATTAATATAAGACCGGCACACGTTCCGAAAATTGGTTTTTTCGCTTGAGCGAACTTCTGCAACGGTTCAAAAAAATCATATTTATCAACTAAACGTCTCATCGTTGTGCTTTCTCCACCCGGAAAAACAAGACCGTCTAAATCATCTAATTGATCTACTCGTTTTACTATAACAATTTCTGCCTCTGGAGCTTTTAAGCTTTTCACGTGTTCTTGAACAGCTCCTTGAAGAGCGAGAACACCAATCTTCACCATAGTAAGCCTCCTTTACCAACCGCGGTCTTGCATACGTTCGGACGGGTCAAGGTTAGATATCTCTATTCCCTGCATTGCAGTGCCAAGACCTCTTGATAAACGACCAATCAAATCATAATCTTGATAGTGCGTTGTTGCTTCGACAATAGCCCGTGCAAATTTGTCAGGATGATCAGACTTAAAGATACCTGACCCGACAAACACACCATCTGCTCCTAACTGCATCATAAGTGATGCGTCAGAAGGTGTTGCAATACCTCCAGCTGCAAAATTAACAACTGGTAGCTTGCCTGTTTCTTTTATATCCAATAAAAGTTCATATGGTGCACCTAAATTTTTGGCTTCTGTCATGAGTTCGTCTTTGGACATGCCGCTAATCTTTTTCAATTCAGACTGAACCATGCGCATATGGCGGACAGCTTCTACAATATTACCAGTGCCTGGCTCTCCCTTAGTTCTTAACATAGAAGCGCCTTCTCCGACACGACGCATTGCTTCCCCAAGATCACGAGCACCGCAAACAAAAGGTACAGTATATTCACTTTTGTCTAAATGATACACTTCATCCGCTGGAGTAAGGACTTCACTTTCATCAATATAGTCTACCCCAAGTGACTCTAAAACTTTCGCTTCTACTATATGACCAATACGCGCTTTAGCCATAACAGGAATAGATACGGCATTCATTACTTCTTCCACAATAGTCGGGTCAGCCATGCGAGCTACCCCTCCCGCTGCACGAATATCCGCTGGTACACGTTCTAAAGCCATGACAGCAACTGCGCCTGCCTCTTCCGCAATTTTGGCTTGTTCAGCATTAACAACGTCCATAATGACGCCGCCTTTTTGCATCTCTGCCATTCCACGTTTTACTCGGTCTGTCCCTCTATCTGCCATGTTCCATTCCTCCTGCTACTCTCATTAAAATATTTATTATATCGTTTTTGCTCGTTTAAATAGCACATATGATTATACCACATATTATAACACTACCCACCACTGGAAGAAAGCATTATAACTTTTCCGCTTGTTAAAATAATCCTGTTACAAAACTAGAAGCGCTATTCCACATACTGCCGAAAAATCCACCGATACTACGAGCTGTCAGCGCCAACCAGCCAGCCTTTTCAACTTCTTCATCTAAAACAAGCGGCACTTCTTGGGAAGATGCCATCTCATCCTTTAAGTATTCACTATCCGCTTGTCCATCTATTCCTACAGTACCTACCGTTGTTCCTTCCTCTAACGGTGCTTCAAGCTCTCCATCTTCGTTCAATAGTTCTTCGTCTATTTGAATAGATGGCGTAATATTGTCTTCATTTCCATCTTCAATAAGAACAGATAAGTTCTCTCCCGCTGAAACAGATACACTATCTTCTTTTCCTTTTATCACAGGAAGCGAAGACACTTCATCAAACGTTTCGCCGTCCTCAATCACTTCTGTAGAGGAAAAATCATTATAACCATAATCATACAACTTAGCTGTTTCCTCAAAACGGGCCATTCGTGTATCCGTGCGCATCACAACAGATATATAACGTGTACCATCACGCTCGACTGTTCCAGTGAATGCATTCCCTGCTAAATCTGTGTATCCGGTTTTTAAACCATCTACCCCTTCATAATCCAACTGTTCTTCCAGACTGCCAGGAAGCATCCAATTCCAGTTTTCCATTAACACATTCGCTGATTCTTCTTTAAACGTTTTTTCGGTAGTACTTGCTACTTCCAAAGCTTGCGGGTATTCATCCAATAGGTGATATGTCAATATCGCCATCGCTCTGGCTGACATCATATTTTCAGCATCTGCTGCTGTACCTTCTGGATGCAAACCGTTCATTGACTCATTATTAAGCCCTGTTGAATTAACTAGTTCATATTCTGTCATTCCTAGTTCTTCCGCTTTTTCATTCATCATATCAACAAAATTTGATTCTGATCCTGCTACATGTTCAGCAAGCGCAATCGTTGCCCCGTTAGCCGAATAAATCGCCATTGCGTCATATAATTCCTCAGCGGTATAAGATATATCTTCGCGCAACGGAACATTAGATAAATCATAATCTTGAGAAATTTGAATTACCTTATCACTTATATCTACTTCGTCATCCCAGGAAATATCACCGTTTGCAACAGCTTCATTCACAAGGTATTCAGTCATAATTTTGGTCATACTAGCAGGTGGCAGAATGACATCGGCTTCTTTATTATAAATAACTTTTCCTGTTTCCGCTTCGACCAAGATGGCCGAGTCTGCTGCTAAATCTGGTTCATTCGCTTCTACCCCTTTTTCCATACTAAAGAGCAGGGAAAAACTAAAGGTTGCTGCGATTGCTGTTGATATCCATTTCTTTTTTATCAAAATTCTGCACCTCCACGGTCTACTTACACAAACGATATTTTATCACAGGAAAAAATAAAAAAATAGATAGATATAGGACCTATTTTATAAAAACAATTTCCCAGGAAATAAAAAAACTGTCTCCTGAGAGAAAAATCATTGGATTCTCCCCCGGGAGACAGTGACTATTTATAGCCTGGTCTTATAGGCTGTAGTTAGGAGCTTCTTTTGTGACTTGGACATCATGAGGATGGCTTTCCCGCAGTCCTGCATTCGTAATACGGGTAAAACGTGCATTTTCTCGAAGGTCTAATAGATTAGCCGTTCCGCAATACCCCATACCTGCACGAATTCCACCAATTAGTTGGTGAATCGTATCTGTAAGTGGACCTTTATATGGAATACGTCCTTCAATGCCTTCAGGAACTAGTTTTTGATTGTTTTCCTGAAAATAACGGTCTTTACTGCCCCGCTCCATTGCTCCCATTGATCCCATGCCTCTGTAAACTTTAAACTGTCTTCCTTGATAAATTTCAGTATCTCCAGGGCTCTCTTTCACACCTGCAAAAATACTTCCCAACATAACAGCATGCGCTCCAGCTGCTAAAGCCTTCACGATATCCCCGGAATATTTAATACCTCCATCTGCAATGACGGGTACATCATATTTACTAGCTTCACTGGCACAATCATAAACAGCAGTAATCTGAGGTACCCCGACTCCAGCTACTACTCGGGTCGTACAAATAGAACCAGGTCCTATCCCCACTTTCACGACATCTACTCCAGCTTCAATAAGATCTCGTGTCCCTTCAGCTGTCGCCACATTTCCTGCGATAATGGCTAAAGTAGGGTGGGCGTTACGTATTTCTGCGATTTTGTCTAGTACCCCTTTAGAATGTCCGTGAGCCGTGTCGATAACAATCACATCAACCTCCGCTTTAACAAGAGCATTAACTCTATGAATAGCATCGTTTGTGACTCCTACTGCTGCACCAGCTAGGAGACGGCCATGCTTATCTTTCGCTGAATGAGGAAATTCAATGACCTTTTCTATATCCTTAATAGTAATGAGGCCTTTTAATGTCCCATCATTGTCCAATAGTGGAAGTTTTTCAATTCTATGCTTTTGTAAAACTTTCTCGGCTTCTTCTAGCGTTGTCCCCACTGGAGCCGTTATTAAATTTGAACTTGTCATCACTTCTCTAATTTCAATCGCATAATCTTCAATAAAACGAAGATCACGGTTGGTTAATATGCCGACTAACTTTTGATTTTCATCTACAATAGGAACCCCCGAAATACGGTATTTCCCCATTAAGTGCTCAGCATCGTACACTTTTCGTTCCGGTGTTAAAAAGAATGGATCTGTAATGACGCCACTTTCAGACCTTTTTACTTGATCAACCATCTCTGCCTGCTCTTCCATCGACATGTTTTTATGGATGATACCAAGACCGCCTTCACGAGCCATTGCAATTCCTAAGCTTGCTTCTGTAACTGTATCCATTCCAGCACTGATGATAGGAACACTTAGCTTCAACGTTTCCGTTAGAGATGTGTTCACTTTCACATCACGAGGGTGAATATCAGAACGATCGGGCATCAATAGTACATCATCAAATGTCAGTCCTTCTTTTGCGAACTTGTCTTCTCGCATTACTATCTCATCCTTTCTTTATCATGTTATTTTAAAACCTTTTCTACCGGGTAGTATTCTGAGTTGTGTTCATAACTAACCGAAAAAATGTCTACACTAAGAAGAGAGTAACTCTAAGATTTTCTAATATCTTATCATTTTTTTGGCCGTTGAACGAGCAAAAGAAATAAGTTTTAAATTTCTGATATATTCTAATGTGCGAGGTATTCTAAGATGTCCTTCATTATAACAGATGAACTCTTTTCTTATTACCAGGCTTATGAATCCCAAGAAGTGTTACATCAGTTTCTCTATCAGGCATACCGTTTTCGAGGCGCTTCTAAAAAAGAAGCATTGGAATGGAGTTATCGCAATACCCCTGTATTCCATTATGAATGGTTTATCGGGCGTACATATTGGAAGGAGGCTGTGAACGCTTCACTTATCACACAACCACTCCTTTTATTTTACGGTTTAACTCATTTATTAAAAGGAATTACTCTATTAGAGGATCCATTTTATCCGACCACGGTTGAAGTTCTTTCGCATGGAGTGACCACAAGAAAAAGGAAAAAGAAAGGATATACGTTTCTTAATGACGAAGTGAAAGTTCAAAAAAAGGGGTTTTATCCTCACTTTTCTAAACATTTGTTTCACATGAAACATTCTGTAGGGGATAAATGGAAAATGAAACATTTACTAATGAAGTGGGAACCTTTATTTCTATTATATTTACAAATCAAAGGTGATGATGCACTTCCTCGTGTTCATTGGACACATTCACTACTTACTGTAGACAATCTTTCTTTTATAAATCAGGATAAAATAAAGTCATTGGATAGGCAACTAAAAGAGTCAGGCATAAACACCGGTGAAGCTAAACAACAATCAACGAGCGCTATTACCTTTGAACTAGAAAGTCCTTCTGAACGCTTGAAAGATTTATTATTAAAAAAAGGGGGAAAGCTATACTTTCCCCCTCTTCTTTCAACGTTTTCATTACTTTCCACGTTAAGTGCTCATTATTTGGTTTTGTATAATTTAAGCATGATTTGCAGATATGAAGGAGAGTGGTGGGGAGAGGTAATCACCCAACACTATTCCGAGGACTACTCGTTCATCAAACAATATCTCACGCTTACAATCAGTGATGCCCCTGCTTTATTTGAACGATTTTTCACTCCGACAAAATCTCTTCAATAAAAGGTTCCTCTTTACTGGATAATTGAATCATTTCATCTGTATCGTGGAGTCGAACCATTGGATCAGCAGGATATTTATTATCTATGTAAATAATTTTTGCAGCCTGCCCGTTGCTTAATCGAACCATCGCACCAATTGAAAAATTTACTAGTGAATCCATTAACAGTTTCAATATTTGAGGATCCAGTTTTCCAAATTCTTCTTTATTCATTTGATCAATGACTTTGTAAGGCGATTGTTTGTCACTGTAATAACGCTCGCTTGTCATTGCATGATAAACGTCGGCTACACTGACTATTTTACTTAGCTTATGTATTTGATCATTCTTCACTTGTAATGGATATCCGCTTCCATCTTCTCTTTCATGGTGTTGAAGCACCGCAAATAATACTTCTTCACTAACCATCTTTGCTTCTTTTACCATCGAATACGAATAATACGGGTGATTTTTTACTTCTTCATATTCCCGCTCTTCTAAGTGTTCTTTATTATACAGAATCGCCGTTGGTAGTTTAGCCATCCCTGCGTCGCACAAAGCACCTGCTACTCCTGCTTGAAGCCATTCTTTTTTTGCCATCCCTGATTTTTTTGCTAAATATACAGACAATAATGCTGTTGAAACGGCATGATGGTACAAATAATTATTTCTCGTGTTATAGTGATGCAACAATAACACTTTACTAGGATATTCCTGCATCTTTTCAATAAGGGGATGAAGTATACTGCGTACTTTGTCTAATTCAACATTCGCACCACCTACCCATTTATTGAATAATGTCTTATATTCTTGTACCGCTTCTTCATAATAATCTAAAAACGTAGCCGGTTGTTCTTGTACAATTTCTTCTCCCGTTTCTGTTTCCTCTTCTTCATTTGGTCCTTCAGGAGAAAAAGGTGTTCCATCTTCTAATGTGTCTTCCACCTGTACCTTCTTTATAAAAAAAGCTTTCAGTATTTCAAGATGTTCCGCTGTCAGTACTGTCTTTTTTTTAATGATAGGATGAGATGTAACAGCAAACACGTCTTCAGTCAGGATGCATCCTTCTATTAATTGCTCTCTACGTACAATCATAATTTTCTCCTTTTTATTTCCAAATTTTATTTTCTTTTATTATACTATAGTCCTAGATTATATAAAATGGTAAATAATAAAATGACATACAAGCCGTAAGACATGGGTGTTTTGTAGTAAATAAAAGGGAAATATAAACGAAATCCAGCCATAAGCACTATTATATTATATAAGAAAAGCCTCCGGAACGATTACCGGAGACTTTCTTTTTTAGAATAAATCTTTACATTTTCCATGTAGCGCAAGCATTCAGCATTTCCCACGTTTTCCCAGGGTGCTTGAGCTTTGCTTATTTATTCTTCATTTTCAGGGTCTAAATCCTTATCTTCTTCCGATGTATCTAATGGTTCTAGATCATCTTCGGGTGGCTGTTCGTTCTGCTGTTCTGATTCTTCTCCTGTTTCTTCTTCTTCTGGTTCATCGACCGGTGCTACCGTCGATACTTCTTCTCCTTCGGCTAAACGGATTAATGTTACCCCTTGGGCATACCGTCCAAGCCTTGAAATATCCTGTGCCTGCATACGGATAAGAACACCGTGAATGGTCATAATCATAATATCACGATCATCCGAAATGCACCGCATCGAAACCAATGTTCCATTACGCTCCGTGAGATTACAAGCTTTTATACCTTTACCTCCACGATTTTGCGTTTTAAATTCGCTAATAGGGGTACGTTTTCCAAAGCCTTTGTCCGTGACAATGAGGACATCTTTATCTGCATCTGCAATATCCATGCCAATAACTTCATCATCCGATGTTAACGAAATAGCTTTAACCCCGGTAGCCGTTCGTCCCATAAACCGTACGTCTTCTTCCTTAAAGTGTATAGCTATTCCGTGTTTAGTTCCGATAATCAAGCTTTCATCACCGTGGGTTAGCCGTACCCCGTATAATTCATCATCTTCACGAATGTTAATCGCAAACAATCCGCCTTTGCGAATATTGGAGAATGCAGATAACTTCGTACGCTTGGCGATACCTTGTTTAGTCAAGAAGAATAAGTAATCGTCGTCTGAGAATTCTTCAATTGGAATAACTGTACTAATGTATTCATCCTTTTCCACCTGTAGAAGATTAATAACTGGAATCCCTTTTGCCGTTCGTTGTAATTCAGGGATCTCATAAGCCTTCAGGCGGTACACTTTCCCTTTATTAGTGAAGAATAAAATAGTTTGGTGAGAACTTGTCGTAAACAAATGTTCAACGAAATCATCATCATTGGTTCCCATCCCTTGCACTCCGCGTCCACCTCTTCGCTGACTACGATACGTATCAATCGGCATACGTTTCAAGTAACCTTGATGAGAGATGGTTATAACAACATTTTGACGCGGAATTAAATCTTCATCTTCTATTTGATTTTCACCAGCAGTAATAACTGTTCTGCGTTCATCGTTAAATTTTTCTTTAAGATCGGTTAATTCATCACGAATGATTTCCAGAACTCGTTCCTCACTTGCCAAAATAGCTTTTAATTCTTTTATACGTTCAACGAGATCGCTGTATTCCTGTTCGATCTTATCACGTTCGAGTCCAGTCAAACGCTGCAAACGCATTTCCAAAATCGCTTGTGCTTGATCATGACTTAATGAAAACTGTTCAATCAGCCCATTTCGTGCGATATCTGTCGTTTCTGATCCCCGAATTAAGTCGATAACAGCATCCAGGTGGTCTAAGGCAACTCGTAAGCCCTCTAGGATATGAGCTCTAGCTTCTGCTTTTCTTAATTCAAATGCAGTACGGCGTTGAATAACTATTTTTTGGTGCTCGATATAATGATTTAAACACTGTTTTAAATTCAACACTTGTGGACGTCCGTCTACAAGGGCAAGCATATTTATGCCAAAACTCGTTTGCAGAGCTGTTTGCTTATATAAGTTGTTCAGCAGTACATTGGCATTCGAGTCTTTTCGAACTTCGATAACGATACGCATACCGGTACGGTCCGACTCATCGCGCAAGTCTGTAATACCTTCTATTTTTTTCTCTCTAACAAGATCTGCAATTTTTTCAATCAGACGAGCTTTGTTTACTTGGTAAGGCAGTTGATCGACAATGATGGACTGCTTTCCACTATTATTTTCTTCGATATACGCATTAGCTCTGACTGTAATAGACCCGCGTCCTGTTTGATAAGCTTTTCTTATTCCCGATCTACCAACAATAGTCGCAGAGGTGGGAAAATCAGGCCCTGGAATATGTTCCATCAAGTCTGCCACCGTCATGTCCGGATCTTTACTAAGTGCCAATACACCATCAATAACTTCTCCAAGTTGATGCGGCGGTATATTTGTCGCCATTCCGACTGCGATACCTGCTGCTCCATTCACTAATAAATTAGGAAATCGAGCTGGTAAAACAATCGGTTCGTGTTCGTTGCCATCGTAGTTATCTTGATAGTCGATAGTGTCTTTATTAATGTCACGCACCATTTCCAAGGAGATTTTAGACATCTTCGCCTCGGTATAACGCATGGCTGCTGCCGCATCGCCATCGACGGAACCAAAGTTACCGTGACCGTCAACCAGCATATTCCGGTAGCTAAAATCCTGCGCCATTCTAACCATTGTTTCATAGACGGCGGAGTCACCGTGGGGATGATACTTACCGATAACGTCCCCGACAATACGTGCCGACTTTCTATATGGTTTGTCCGGAGTCATGCCAAGCTCACTCATTGCAAATAATATGCGGCGGTGTACTGGTTTTAGTCCATCCCTGACATCCGGAAGCGCACGGCTGACAATAACGCTCATCGCATAATCTAAAAAAGATGTGCGCATTTCCTGGCCTATATTTATTTCTGTCACTCTCGATTCATTCTCTGCCATACCTGAAACCTCCCAATTCTAAACTGTACCAAAAGAGCAGTATTTTACTATTTTCCCCCTTGATACAGTCTCTTCAAACAAAGGCAGCGACTGCTGAAGGCCGCTGTTTTACACGTCTAAATTCTGCACATAATGTGCGTTTTCCTGAATGAAGTCACGTCGTGGTTCCACGCGGTCCCCCATTAACGTTTCAAAAATCTCATCTGCTTTCATCGCATCTTCTAAGTTAACCTGCAGCACAGATCTTGCTTCTGGATCCATTGTCGTCTCCCAAAGCTGCGTTGGATTCATTTCCCCAAGCCCCTTGTAACGTTGGTATCCTGGTTTTGGCTGTTCAGGCAGTTCAGAAAGAACTTGATTTAACTCATTTTCTACGTAAGCATAACGTACCGTTTTTCCTTGGGTTATTTTATATAAAGGCGGTTGTGCAATGTACACATAGCCACTTTCAATCAGCGGACGCATAAAGCGGTAGAAAAATGTTAAAAGCAATGTACGAATATGAGCACCATCGACATCAGCATCTGTCATAATAATAACTCGATGATACCTTGCTTTTTCGATATCAAACTCATCGCCAATCCCTGTTCCAAGTGCTGTAATAATTGTGCGAATCTCATTATTGGCTAATATCTTGTCTAATCTAGCTTTTTCGACATTTAAAATTTTCCCTCTTAATGGCAAAATCGCTTGGAAATGACGGTCTCTCCCCTGTTTTGCGGAACCCCCTGCTGAATCACCCTCTACGATATAAATTTCACTAATAGAAGGGTCATTAGAAGAACAATCCGCTAATTTACCTGGAAGGGAACTGACTTCAAGCGCATTTTTCCGTCTGGTTAACTCCCTTGCCTTTTTGGCTGCATCTCTTGCTCTTGATGCCATCAATCCTTTTTCGACGATTTGTTTGGCCGTATCAGGGTTTTCAGCCATAAACCGAGAAAAATACTCTGTAAACAGTGAATCTGTCACTGTACGCACTTCGCTATTCCCAAGCTTTGTTTTGGTCTGACCTTCAAACTGAGGGTCAGGAATTTTAGCAGATATTATAGCCGTAAGTCCTTCGCGCACATCATCCCCGATTAAATTAGGATCATTTTCTTTAAATAAACTGTGCTTACGGGCATAATCATTAATCACTCGAGTGAGACCTGTTTTAAAACCGGATTCGTGCGAACCACCCTCATGGGTATTAATATTGTTCGCAAAGGAGTACATATTACTAGTGAACGTCGTATTATATTGCAAAGCTATTTCTACTTGAATCTCATCTCTTTCGCCTTCTATAAAAATCGGCGGTTCATGAAGAGGATCTTTTTGGCGGTTTAAATATTCTACAAAAGATGCAATGCCACCTTCATAAAAGTATTCAATTGTTTCAATATCTTCCTCACGCTTATCCTCAAACGATATCCGAAGTCCTTTGTTTAAAAAGGCAAGTTCCCGCAATCTCGTAGAAAGTGTATCATAATCAAACTCTGTAATATCATCAAAAATCAAACCATCTGGTTTAAAATGAATTTTAGTTCCGCTTTTTTCGGTTGTACCAATCGTTTGGACATCTTGCTGTGGTACACCTCGTTCATAATTTTGATAATAGACTTCTCCGTCTCTATGAATTTCAATTTCAAGCATTTCAGACAGAGCGTTCACAACAGAAGCACCTACACCGTGTAGACCTCCGGAAACCTTATAACCGCCTCCGCCAAACTTACCTCCAGCGTGGAGAACAGTCATAATAACTTCTACTGCAGGTCTTCCCATTTTCTTTTGGATACCAACAGGGACCCCTCGTCCATTATCTTGGACTGTAATACTATTATCCTGTTCTACGGTTATAAAGATTTGATCACAATATCCGCCCATTGCTTCGTCAATGCTGTTATCGACAATCTCCCAAACAAGATGATGAAGACCGCGGCTGCTTGTTGTTCCAATATACATTCCCGGTCGTTTTCTTACGGCTTCGAGACCTTCTAATACTTGAATTTGGTTTTCGTCGTATGAGTATTGTTCTACTGACAATTTCTTCACCTTCGCTTCCATCACGAGTACCGTTTTTAAAGTCGTATCTCGTCATTTGATTTACGTTAAATATTTATAAAATATAGTTAAAAATGCGGCACGTGCGCTTTTGTTTCTATTATTCGTTCGGTTGTTCCGTTTCTTCGTTATAATTGTCATAATCTGACACCACTTGCGCTCGGCGTTTTAACGTTAAGGTTGAAATGGGCGATAAATATATCTTTTCTGTTGTGACAACTACAGATTTGGTTTGTTCAGATGAAATGCGTTCGATATCGCTTTCTTCTCGTGAAGCTAAAAATTGCTGCGTTATACTTGAAGAATCATGCGTATCCTGATCGACGATGGTTATAACATCTTTCGAACGAATTACGGTATCTCCGCCTAAGTGAATAAACATTCGTTCCACCTCATTTCATTTGCTTCAATGTGCCGGCTTCCGCTATAAATGTGGAAGCTTGCTTTAACGTATCGTGCTCTATGCCATGGACACTTGTGGTTGTCACAAATGTCTGGACTTTACCCTGTATTGTATTTAATAAATGGGACTGTCTATGATGATCTAATTCTGAAAGAACGTCATCCAATAATAAAATCGGGTATTCCCCGATGTTGTCGTTTATTAATTCAATCTCTGCCAATTTTAATGATAACGCTGCTGTGCGTTGCTGCCCTTGTGAACCGTACGTTTGTACTTCTTTGTCGTTGATTTTTAGAGTTAACTCATCTCGGTGCGGCCCACTTAATGAAACGCCCCGCCGTATCTCGTTTTGCCTCGTCTGTTGAAACTTAAGTTTCACATTCTCCTCTATCTTCGACAATTCCATGTCTTCTGATACCTCAGCCGTGGGGGCGTATGTTAGTCGAAGCTCTTCATTTCCAGTTGTGATTTGGTGATGTATATCTTTTGCCCAGTTTTGAAGTAATTGTAAAAAGGAGAACCTTTTGCTTATAACCTTTGCTGCTGCTTGTGCTAATTGCTCTGTCAGTACGTCTAACATCACTTCTTGCTCTTGATCAGGAACCGGAAACATATTTTTCAATAGTTGATTGCGTTGTTTTAACACCCGTTGATACATCATTAAATCATAAAGATAGACGGAACTGATTTGACCGATTTCCATGTCGATAAATCTTCGTCTCATATGAGGACCGCCCTTTACCAAGTTAAGATCCTCCGGAGCAAACATTACAACGTTACACGTCCCTATATATTCACTTAATTTTTGCTGTTCCAAGCCGTTTACTTTTGTTTTTTTTCCTTTGTTCGAAACAATCACTTCAAGTGATAATGGACCGTGCTTTCTTTCTATTTCAGCTTCTATTCTTGCAAAGTCCTGATCCCATTGCATTAACTCTTTGTCTTTGGAAGTACGATGAGATTTTGCAAATGCAAGAACATAGACAGCTTCCATCATGTTTGTTTTCCCTTGGGCATTTTCTCCAAGAATGACGTTGACTTTATTTTCAACATCCAGATTAATTGCATCATAATTGCGGAATTGTTTAAGACGAAGTTCTTTTATATGCACAATATCCCTCTAGTGCTTATTTGAAAAAACCGTAATACTTCCGGTTTCCTCAATTTCGATTTCGGCTCCATGGTATAGTTTTTTGCCCCGCCTTTGTTCAAGTTCTCCGTTCACCAATACCTCAAATTCTGACAAAAACCATTTTGCCATTCCGCCAGAATCAATTATTCCTGCTTCCTGTAAAAGCTGTCCTAACGTGATGAACTCTGTTTCTATAGTGATTGTTTGACTACTCATCCTTCATTACCTCCTGCACTAGCCGCATCACTTACCTACCGACAGTGGATTTTCAGAAATATTGTGCTGGTTAGGCGGGTTCTATGATTTAAGCCGACATTTATTTAATTATATTGTTGTTAATATCTTCGAACATATTATGGACACACTTTCTATTTTACTAAACTATATGGATATCGCCAATAGGAACAGAAAAGAAAACCGTTATAAATGCATATATCCTATAAAAAACCCCCGGGTATCTCGAACCCGGAGGCTAGTATCGTTGAAAAAATTTTCGTTTAATACGTTCGCACTGGAGAAAATAAATGGAGCATTTGGTTATGATCTCCTGGTCTAATCACAAACGGACTCATGGCTCCAGTAAAAGTGATATGCACAAACTCACTATCAATAACCTTTAATGCATCGATAATATTTTTACCGTTAAACGATATTCTTAAGTCTTCTCCCTCCAACGATTGACACGTTATTTTCTCTGTTACTTTTCCAACTTCTGCTGATACCGAATTAATTTCAATAACTGAACCTTCCAACGTCTTGAAATTAATTACATTATTCTTTGCTTCTTTTGATAATAACAAAGCTCTTTCTAAAGAATGTAATAAATCTTTTGTTGAAAGTTCCATCGTCGTTTTGGATTGTTCTGGGATCATATTGTTTGTTACCGGATATTTACCGTCTAACAATCTCGAGAAAAATAACAAGTGTTTAAATTTAAATAAAACTTGACTGTCCGTTACAACAATTTGTACGTGGTCATTTGTATCTTCAAGAATTTGCCTTAACTCACTCAAACTTTTTCCTGGAATGACCACATTTGATATAGATAGCTCATCGTTGTCTGTTTCTGTTGCGACCGTCCGCATGGCAAGGCGGTGACTATCTGTTGCAGTACAGGTTAACTGCTCTTTGTCGTTCTCAAAGTTTACACCTGTCAAGACGGGGCGTGTTTCCTGAGTGGACACCGCAAAGACAGTTTGGCGGATCATATCTTTTAATAGGTTTTGTGGTAAAGAAAAGGTTTGATTTTCTTCTAGCTTTGGTAAACGCGGATATTCTTCCGGGTCCAAACCATTTAGATTAAACACAACAGATCCAGAACGCAGCGTTGTCGCAAATTGATCTTGAACGGAGATTTCAATTTCATCACCAGGTAGTTTTTTTACAATATCAGCAAAAAATCTTGCCTGGAGTACAATACTGCCGGTTTCTTTTATATCTACGTATTCATTTTCTTCATCGGTTTTAGGTATAAATGATTCAATCGAAATGTCTGAATCACTCCCTGTTAATGTTACCCCTTCTGATGAAGTGTCTATTTTTATGCCTGTCAGAATGGGGATTGTTGTCCTTGAAGATACAGCTTTATTAACGTGCTGCACACTATGAACAAATTGTTCGCGTTGAATGACAAAATGCATACGTCATCTCCCTTTATATATATTATATTATTAATAATTAATAGTAGTAATAGTAGTAGGCTATGTGCAAACTGTGGATAAATATAAATTAAGCCGATTGTCACGGGTTATCAACATGTGGAAAACCTGTGTATAAATATTACCAGTTCTACACATCATGTTTTTAACTTGTCGATAACATTTTGTAAGTTTTTTTGTAATTCTGTGTCGGTATTCAACATTGTAGTAATCTTTTCATGGGCATGAATAACGGTCGTATGATCTCTTCCGCCAAATTCATCACCAATTTTAGGGAGGGATGATTCTGTCATTTCTCTAGATAGATACATAGCGACCTGTCTTGCAAATGCAATAGTTTTTGTTCGTTTCTTTGCTTTTAATTCTTGAATTTGAACGTTGAACTGCTCAGATACAGTTTTTTGAATATCTGCTATCGTGACTTTTTTAGGTTTAGAGCTTGGAATGATATCTTTAAGAGCTTCTGCTGCAAGATCGGCATTCATATCTTGGTTAATAAGAGAAGAATAAGCAACAACTCTGATTAAAGCACCTTCTAACTCCCGAATATTTGTGTCTATTTGATTGGCAATATAAAGCATGACTTCATTTGGAATATCCAATTTTTCAGCCTTTGCTTTTTTGCGTAAAATAGCAATTCTAGTCTCGAGATCCGGTGGCGTAATGTCAGTAATAAGTCCCCATTCGAATCTAGAACGAAGTCTATCTTCAAGGGTTGGTATTTCCTTAGGAGGCCGATCACTAGAGATAACGATTTGTTTGCTTTCTTCGTGTAAAGCATTGAACGTATGAAAAAATTCTTCTTGTGTTTGTTCTTTTCCTGCTAAAAACTGAATATCATCAATTAACAATACATCTACGCTTCGATATTTATTGCGAAAATTAACAGCTTTGTTGTCTCGAATAGAATTAATGAATTCATTTGTAAATTTTTCAGAAGAAAGATAAACAACCCGTGCTTCAGGGTTATGATCAATCACATAATGACCAATCGCATGCATTAAGTGAGTCTTGCCAAGACCTACTCCCCCATAAATGAAAAGTGGATTGTATGCTTTGGCTGGTGCTTCTGCAACAGCTAATGAAGCAGCATGAGCAAAACGGTTACCTGACCCAATGACAAACGTATTAAAAGAATATTTATCATTCAACATACTTTTGGGAATATCATCGGATTGATTCTCCGATGGAACCGGAGTCTTTTTTACTTCTTGTTCTACAGAAATATCGTTTTGTTCCTCTGTGTCAGGAATAATAAATTTAACATATAATTCTGCCCCTGTTATATCTTGCAATGTGTCAGATATAAGCGTGGAATAGCGGTTTTCAAGCCAGTCTCGTGCAAATTCATTGGGGGCTGTAATGATAATGGTATCGTCTTGAAGTTCTGTGGCTTTGGTTGATTTGAGCCACGTTTCAAAGCTAGGTTTGCTTACTTTTTTTTGTATAACCGATAGGGTTTGATTCCATAAATCCGTAATGTTTTCCATGATTATTCCCTCCTTTTCCTAAGCCTCCCTGGTATGAACATAAAAGGCAAGAAAGGCCTCCAACTCTCTTGATATGCAGATGGAAGCCTTCACAGTGATAACACATGTGTTTAGTTTTTTATAATGGGAACGACTTGTTTTTCCCAACAAATTTTGTGCATAAATGTCGAATAAACTATAATATAGTAAAAATACGGCTTATGCACATTGTTCACAACATTGTGTATAAATATATCCACTCCTTGTGGAATCTTATCCACACCCCTATCAACATGTGTGGATAAAGGACAACCTATAATTAGTTATCCAGAGTAAAAACAAATATATCATATCAAAAATAAATACTGAAGACAACGGCTTTTGAAAAGGTTATCCACACAATCAATACCTTGTGCAAAAGAATTATCAACACCACTAGATTATGTGTGTAAGTTGTAGATAACATTGTCGAAAATTGTTGCTGTTCCCGTTAATAGTTATCCACATGTTAAAAACGAGTTGTGTTTAAAATCGCACAGGAGACGAGGTTGACAAAAAGAAGGCATCCTCTATATAATTTACGGGAATGTCCATGAAAAGATATTCCTCGAAGGAGGTGCAGATAAAATGGGTAAACCAACATTTACGCCTAATAATCGTAAACGGAAAAAGGTACATGGTTTTCGTGAGCGTATGAGTACAAAAAATGGTCGTCAGGTTCTTAAGAGCCGCCGCCGTAAAGGAAGAAAAGTAATATCTGCTTAAGACCACTGCTCTAACAGTGGTCTTTTTTCCACTGTGGGGCGTATAAAAGTAATTGGTATAATAAAGAATGTTACGGTAAAACTTTGTTGAAAAACGAAGTTTTATATTTACATACAGACGGATAGGGAATGGAGGGCCTGGGTTGGAGAAAAAGTATAAGATAAAGAAAAATCACGAGTTCAGCCGTGTTTTTGAGAAAGGCAAATCGTCGGCCAATCGCCAATTTGTTATTTATGTGCTGAATAAACCAGAGCAATCTCATTTTCGCGCAGGCCTGACCGTTAGTAAAAAGATGGGGAATGCGGTGACTAGAAACCGTATTAAACGTTTATTAAGAGAAGTAATAAGAGAGATGAGCGACCAGCTGCAAGAAGGAAAGGATTACATTGTTATAGCGAGGAAGCCAGTTACGCAGATGAATTATGAAGAAATTAAAAAGAGCATGAAACACGTTATGAACGTAGCTGGAGTACTAAAAAAACATAAAAAGCCTTATAAACAAAAATGATTCCTTTATTTCTTCCTCACTCTCCGCTAAAATAAATAAGGGTTACTTCAAAATGTGTCAGCGTTATCATACGCTTAACATGAACAAATAATGTAACGGTTAAACTTTTCCAAGGAGGAAACTCTTGTGCACAAGAAAATAGGCTTAACGGTAATGCTCTTTGTCATAATGCTGTTAATGACAGGATGTATGGATATTGAACAACCAATCACAGAAGACAGTGAGGGGATTTGGAACTCTATATTTGTTTATCCTCTTTCGTGGTTAATTATAAAGATAGCAGAAGCCACGGGAGAAGATTATGGTCTGGCTATTATTATTGTAACGGTTATTTTGAGAACAGCGATTTTACCGTTAATGATTAAGCAGACAAAAAGTACGCGCGCTATGCAGGAAATTCAGCCGGAAATGCAGAAGTTAAGAGAAAAGTACAGTGCGAAAGATCAACAGACGCAGCAAAAACTTCAGAAAGAAACAATGGAGTTATTCCAGCAGCATAAAATCAATCCGTTGGCGGGATGTTTGCCGATATTCATCCAAATGCCGATTTTGATTGCTTTTTATCACGCCATTATGCGTACCGAAGCGATCGGTAATCATAACTTTCTATGGTTTCAATTGGGAGAACCCGATTATATACTGCCATTGATTGCTGGTATCACAACGTTTGTTCAGCAAAAAATGATGATGGTTTCCGACAATCCTCAAATGAAAATTTTGATGTACATGATGCCATTTATGATTACAGGTTTTGCGTTCTTTTTCCCTTCTGCCCTTGCCTTATATTGGGTAGTAGGTAACTTATTCATGATTATTCAGACGTATTTTATTACGGGACCCGGAGCAAGACGAAGAGCAGATGCGAAAGCAGAAGCCAAATCGGGGGGAGAGAATAAAAAGTGAAAACAGTAAAGGTTTCGGGAAAAACGGTGGAAGCAGCGATAACAAAAGCGTTAGACGAATTGAATGCAACAACAAAAGAAGATATTGATTTTAAGGTAGTCGAAGAGCCGTCGAAAGGCTTTTTGGGGATAATTGGCTCAAGAGAAGCGGTTTTGGAAGCATCATTAAAGATAGACCCAGTAGCAGAAGGATTGCATTTTCTTCAACAAGTCATCGCCGATATGGGTGTCAATGTTGAAGTGAAAACCCAAGAAACAGGGAAAGAAACAATACTATCATTAACTGGCGACGATTTGGGAGTAATGATAGGAAAACGTGGTAAAACGCTGGACTCTCTTCAATATCTTGTTAATTTAGCGGCAAATCGCTATACTGATCGGTATTATCGTATCATATTAGATGCAGAAGATTACCGAAAAAGACGCCGGGAAGCGTTAGAACAGTTGGCGGATCGGCTGGCTTTAAAAGCAAAACGGACTGGAGAAAAGGTCTTTTTAGAACCAATGGTTTCAAGGGAAAGAAAAATCATTCATGCTGCTCTTCAGAAAAATAATGATGTCCAAACGTATTCAGATGGGACAGACCCTCATCGTTATGTAGTTATCGCACCGAAATAAAATTTAATCGTTAACCGAAAACTTTACTTAAGAAAACACCTGCTGCGGCAGGTGTTTTTTTAGAGAATTAAAGCAGGCAGTGGTTTGAATGGCGCACGGCGGTTTGTCACTAGCAGATACGAAGAGTAGAGAAACTGGGCGACATTTAATCCGTTATTCGACTCGTTTTCCTCATTTTTAACCATGTATCGGACGTCTGTTCCGTTAATCGCATAAAAACCTTGAGTTCTGCCCCGTGAAACCGTCTTTAGCTGAACGGATGTCCGCGCACCCTTCCATTATTCCTTTTCCAACCAAGATAACGGAACAAATGTCCGTCCACTACCACAGGAAGTGGCTTCCACCATCCAGGGCGCTTGCACTTTTTATCATCCACCGCGGGAGGTTATTGGAAGTTTTTTTATTAAGTTGTGGACAAGTGACAACGGGTAGTATAATTGTTATGATGATTTAGTTATTAACATGTGCATAACTTGAATCCTTTCCCTGATAGGAGCTTTATGATATTCTATTATGTTAGGGAAACAAAAATATATACTTTAAAATAGATGAAAAGAAGGAGGGGGAGAAGGATGGAATTTGACACGATAGCAGCTATATCTACCCCTTCTGGAGAGGGTGCTATTGCCATCGTTCGACTTAGTGGAGATGATGCTTTGTCGATTGCAGATATAATGTATAAAGGGAAACAGCAGTTGGCCAATGTTGATACGCATACGATTCATTATGGTCATATCCAAAACCCGGAAACAGAAGAAACAGTCGAAGAGGTCATGGTTTCTGTCCTTCGTGCCCCTAAAACATTTACCCGGGAAGACGTTGTTGAGATTAATTGTCATGGAGGCTTAGTGTCAGTCAATAAAGTACTGGATCTTGTTCTTAGTCAAGGTGCGAGACTGGCAGAACCAGGTGAGTTCACGAAGCGGGCTTTTCTCAATGGTCGTATCGACCTATCGCAAGCTGAAGGCGTTATGGATTTGATCCGTGCGAAAACAGACCGGGCAATGAATGTGGCCATGAAACAAATGGAAGGGCGGCTTTCTGAGAGAATTCGGCGTTTACGCCAACAACTTCTGGAAACAGTTGCGAATGTCGAGGTTAATATCGATTATCCAGAATATGATGATGCAGAAACGATGACCCTCGATACGTTGACGGAACGAGCTGGTAGTGTTCGGGATGAAATAGATAATCTTCTGGAAACTGCGAAACAAGGGAAAATTCTTCGAGAAGGCTTAGCAACAGCGATCATTGGACGTCCCAATGTCGGAAAATCGTCGCTAATGAACAGTCTTGTTCATGAAAATAAAGCAATCGTGACAGAAGTTCCCGGTACGACACGGGATGTGCTTGAGGAATATGTTAACATTCGCGGGGTGCCGCTTCGCTTAATTGATACAGCAGGAATAAGAGAAACGGAAGATATCGTAGAAAAAATCGGGGTAGAACGCTCCCGTCAAGTATTGGATGAAGCCGAACTTATTCTCTTGGTCATTAATAGTGCTGAAGAACTAACAAAGGAAGATGAAGCGCTCTTTCAAGCCATTGAAGATATGAATGCGGTTATTATATTAAATAAAACAGATTTGAATAGAGAAGTGGAAGTAGACAGAATAAAGGAATTGGCTTCAGGACGGCCGATTATCCAAGCTTCTTTATTGCAAGATGAAGGAATTGATGAGCTAGAAAAAAGTATTTCTCATCTGTTTTTTGAAGAAGGTGTAGAAACAGCGGATTTAAGTTATTTATCCAATGCCCGCCACATCGGTTTATTAAATCAAGCGAAACGTTCTGTTAATGACGCTTTAGAAGCAGCCGAAATGGAAGTGCCGGTAGATATGATTCAGATTGATATTACGAGAGCTTGGGAACAATTAGGAGAAATTGTTGGTGACAATGTTCATGAAAGCCTGATTGATCAATTGTTTTCTCAGTTCTGTTTAGGAAAATAAAAAGGAGGTTAAACACATGCAATACGAAGGCGGAGATTATGACGTTATTGTCGTTGGCGCTGGACACGCAGGAGTGGAAGCTGGATTAGCAGCTGCTCGAATGGGTTCGAAAACGTTGATGTTAACACTGAATTTAGATTCTGTAGCGTTTATGCCTTGTAACCCGTCTGTAGGCGGCCCGGCAAAAGGAATTGTTGTGCGGGAAATTGATGCGCTAGGCGGGGAAATGGCGAGAAATATTGATAAGACCCATATTCAAATGCGGATGCTAAATACAAGAAAAGGCCCTGCCGTTCGAGCTTTAAGAGCGCAAGCAGATAAGTTTTTGTATCAAAATGAAATGAAAAATACGTTGGAAGAAGAAGAAAATCTTGTTCTGCGTCAAGGATTAGTAGAAGAATTGATTGTAGAGGACGGCGTTTGTAAAGGTATTATCACTAATACAGGTGCCGCTTATCGCGGAAAAACGGTGGTTGTGACGACAGGAACGTATTTACGCGGAAAAATTATTCTAGGGGATCTCGCGTATGAGAGCGGCCCAAACAACATGCAGCCGTCGATTAATCTTTCCCACAGCCTCCAATCCCTTGGATTTGAAATGGAAAGGTTTAAAACAGGTACACCGCCACGTGTGAACGGAAACAGCATTGATTATGATCAAACAGAAGAACAGCCGGGAGACGAAAAACCACGGGCTTTCTCTTATGAAACGACAAAATATATCACCGATCAATTGCCGTGCTGGCTTACGTATACAGGAGAAGATACTCATTCGCTAATTAATGATAATTTAACTCGTTCTCCTATGTATTCTGGAATGATCGAAGGAACAGGCCCACGCTATTGTCCTTCGATTGAAGATAAAATTGTACGTTTCCATGATAAACCAAAACATCAAATATTTCTTGAACCAGAAGGTAGAAATACTTCGGAAGTGTATGTCCAAGGTTTATCGACGAGTCTTCCCGAAGATGTGCAGTTTAAAATGCTTAAAACCATTCCAGGTCTTGAAAATGTGCGGATGATGCGTCCGGGGTATGCTATAGAATATGATGCAATTGTTCCAACTCAGCTTTGGCCGACGTTGGAAACGAAGAAAGTAGAAAACCTGTTTACTGCGGGTCAAATTAACGGAACGTCTGGTTACGAAGAAGCAGCTGGTCAAGGAATTATGGCTGGAATAAATGCTGCTCGTAAAGCACAAAACAAAGAGGGCGTCATCTTAAATCGCTCGGATGCCTATATCGGAGTATTGATTGATGACCTCGTTACAAAAGGAACAGATGAACCTTATCGTTTGCTAACATCTCGTGCGGAATATCGTTTGCTACTCCGTCACGATAATGCTGATTTGCGTCTAACGGAGATAGGACACGATATCGGCATTGTTAAAGAGGATCGCTATGAGCGATTCACTCGTAAAAAAGAATCGATCGCTAAAGAAAAAGAACGATTGGAAAATACCATTATTAAACCTAGTGATGAGTTGCAGCAAATGCTCGAGTCAAAAGAATCTTCTCCGATGAAAGAAGCTGTATCAGCGGCCCATCTGTTGAAACGACCTGAATTAGGATATGATGATGTTATTCCATTTGCTCCTGGTGGTGCATCTGTTTCGCCTGATGTTGGGGAACAAGTAGAAATTCAAACGAAATATGAAGGATATATTGCAAAACAACTAGAACAAGTAGAACGTATGGAAAAAATGGAAGAAAAGAAGATACCTCAAAATATTGATTATACGCAGATTTCCGGTTTGGCAAGTGAAGCGATACAAAAGCTATCCGAGGTAAAGCCGATTTCGGTAGGGCAAGCTTCCCGGGTTTCCGGAGTGAATCCTTCTGATATTTCCATTTTACTAGTGTATATCGAGCAGGGAAAATTGGCAAAAACAGCAGAAGCATAAATGTTAATTACGACAGCTCCAGGTTTATTCTTTCTGGAGCTGTTTTCATACTTATAAAAAAAGGTGGTTAAGTAATGAAGGACCATCCATTTGAGGACTGGCTTCATCATCAAGGGATACATTTGACAGAGAAGCAGTCTTATCAATTTGATTTATATTATAGAATGTTGGTAGATTGGAATAAGAAAGTGAACTTAACGAGTTTGACCGACAGAGACGATGTATATGAGAAACATTTTTACGACTCCTTGAGCGCTACTTTTTTTCACGATTTTCAAAAAGATAATTCTATTATTGATATAGGGGCAGGCGCAGGTTTTCCAAGCCTTCCGATAAAAATTTGTTATCCTCATTTACATATTGTTATTGTAGATTCTTTGAAAAAAAGAATTGCTTTTTTGGAAAGCCTTGTCGAGGAACTGAACGTAGATAACGTTTCGTTTGTCCACGGACGCGCCGAAGACGTTGCACACGATACTTCTCACCGTGAGCAATATGATATCGCGATTGCTCGTGCCGTCGCAAAAATGCCGGTACTTACGGAGCTCTGTTTACCTTTTGTGAAAAAAGACGGAGTTTTTATGGCATTAAAAGGATCGAATGGCATAAACGAAAAAAAAGAAGCGGGAAAAGCGTGCCGAACAATTGGCGGAAGATGGCTTTCTCCTCATGCCTTAACACTTCCAAATGAAGAAAGTGAACGGTATATTCTAACGATGGAAAAAGTAGACGCAACCCCTCGAAAATATCCTAGAAAAGCAGGGACTCCCGCAAAAAAACCTCTTTTATAGGCTTGTAGTGGACACTCGATATAAGCATGGTAAAATAGAATGAGATAAAAGAAAGAATGAGGATATTTGAAGGTATGTTATCCTATTTTACAGAACGTATATAGATAGATTGTAGTTTCTAGTAAGGTGGTGTCAGGCAATGAAGCAATCGCTTCAAAAATGGTTTGGTCTGGGGGATCAACAAGAAGGCCAAGAAGAAAATGACGTTTATTTGGAAGACGAAATCAAGCATCTGCCTATTGAAAAAATAACGGCCAATCCATTTCAACCGCGGACTATTTTCCAAGAGGAAAAGATTGCGGAGCTTGCACAATCAATTCGTACTCACGGGCTTTTGCAGCCTATTACTGTGCGCGAAAGGGAAGGGTCTTTTGAGATTATAGCTGGAGAACGTCGCTGGCGTGCAGTATTAAGTTTAGGCATGAAAGAGATTCCGGCAATTATTAAAAATTTTAATGATACACAAACAGCTTCGGTGGCTCTGATTGAAAACCTTCAGAGAGAAGAGTTAACAGCTATTGAGGAAGCATCCGCTTATTCGAAATTGTTGGAACTGCACGGACTCACTCAGGAAAGCTTAGCGCAGCGATTAGGGAAGGGCCAGTCAACTGTTGCCAATAAATTAAGACTATTATATTTAAACGAAACGACCCAGCAAGCATTGAAGGATAAACAAATAACAGAAAGACATGCTCGAGCGCTTCTCGCTGTAAAAGATACGGAAAAGCAAGAATTTATTTTACAAGAAGTATTGAAACGAGAGCTAAACGTAAAGCAGACAGAACAGCTAATTAAACATCATACAGAGGAAAAACCGAAAAAGCCTAAGCCAACCCGTAAACACTATTCGAAAGATACGCGTCTTGCGATGAATACGATTCGGCAATCTGTTGATATGGTGGAAAAAAGCGGCTTGAATATCGATACGGATGAAGAAGATCATGAAGATTATTATCAATTCACTATTCGGATACCGAAGAAATAATCTACCGGTGAAATGGTAGATTATTTTATACTTAAATGAAAACCCTTTGCAAAAGTCAGTCTAAAACGTGATAGAATAAAAAGCAGAGTTATGAAAGAAAGAGAATAAGTTACCATAGACAAAATAGATTGGGGATCTAGAAGAAAGTAGGTGTACCGATGGCAAAGGTCGTTGCTATCGCCAATCAAAAAGGCGGAGTAGGCAAAACCACGACAGCCGTGAATATTAGTGCTTGCTTGTCATACATAGGCAAAAAAGTTTTACTTGTTGATATTGATCCACAGGGAAATGCAACGAGCGGAGCTGGGATTGAAAAAGGCGATGTAGACGAATGTATTTATAACCTTCTTGTAGAAGACACCAGTGTGGAGAAGGTCATCCGTCCATCAAGTGTTGAAAACCTGGATGTAGTACCATCTACCATCCAGCTTTCTGGGGCAGAAATTGAATTAGTTTCGACTATTTCCAGGGAAATTAGGTTGAAAAAGGCTTTATCTGAAATGGATGATGAGTATGATTATATGATTATTGACTGTCCTCCATCTCTCGGTCTATTAACCATCAATGCACTAACTGCTTCAGACTCTGTATTAATTCCAGTGCAATGTGAGTATTATGCATTAGAAGGCTTGAGTCAACTTCTCAATACAATCAGGCTCGTCCAAAAACATTTAAACACAGACCTTGAAATTGAAGGAGTGCTGTTAACAATGTTGGACGCCCGCACAAATTTAGGTATTCAAGTGATTGAAGAAGTGAAAAAGTATTTTAGAGAAAAAGTATTTGAAACGATCATACCTAGAAATATAAGACTAGGAGAAGCCCCTAGTTACGGACTCCCGATTATTTTATATGATGCAAAATCCAAAGGTGCCCAAGTATATTTAGACTTAGCAAAGGAAGTGGTGACCGGTGGGTAAAGGATTAGGCCGAGGATTAAATGCTTTTTTTCCAGAAGAATCAAGCGCGGAAGAAAATCTAGTAGAAGATGTAAGAACAAAAGATTTACGTCCCAACCCCTATCAGCCGAGAAAATCATTCACCGAGGAAGCCATTGAAGAATTAAGAGATTCCATTATAGAGCATGGGATTCTCCAACCACTCATTGTGAGAAAAAGTATTAAGGGATATGAAATTGTTGTCGGAGAACGGCGTTTTCGAGCAGCTAAAGAAGCTGGTTTAGACACGGTGCCTGCAGTAGTGAAAGATCTAAGTGATGAAAAATTAATGGAAGTTGCCTTAATTGAAAACGTGCAACGTGAAAATTTGAACCCGCTAGAAGAAGCAAGAGCTTATGAAAAGCTGATGAAGTATTTGGATGTTACTCAAGATGAGCTATCGAAACGATTAGGGAAAAGCAGACCTCATATTGCAAATCATCTGCGCCTACTGCAACTTTCGTCTAATGTTCAAAAAAAGATTGCAAATAAGGATATTTCTATGGGGCACGGTCGCACGCTGCTTGGCTTAAAGGATAAGCAGAAAGCAGACGAAGTCGTGGATAAAATTGAAAAAGACTCGTTGAATGTCCGCCAAACAGAAGAAATGGTTCAGCAGTTGAACAATCAAGAAGTCCCGCAAACCAAGCATATAGAAAAAGAAAAACCTTCTGTATTTATTCAATCAAAAGAAGAAGAATTGCGTTCGTATTTTGGGACGTCTGTGTCTATAAAAAAAGGAAAGAAAAAAGGAAAGATAGAAATTGAATTCCTGACCGATGATGATTTGCAACGAATTTTGGAATTGTTGGACAATGAGTCAGCCCAAGAATAAGAAGAGAGTATGAAAGCCTGTCGTGAGCACCGTGCCATGACAGGCTTTTTGCTTGCGCTTTTCTTATTGCGGTGAGTTTTTTTGTAGGGATAAAGCGCTTTCTGTTTTGCAAGTACCTGTATTGTAAATAGTGCGTGGAGAGGAATTTGGCGGCGATACGGGTGGAACGGTAGGCGTCTTTAATTTTCTATCCGCTGTTGCCAGAGCTCTTGCTATTGACTCTGCCATAGCGATTACTAAATGAAGACGGGTGTTTTGTAATACAAAGTACTCCATCATTCCGCTAACATTTACTATGCCAGTAATATGCATATCGCCGACGTGGGGGAGCTTTTTTTTCATGGCTGCTCCTGGAATAACAGGTCCTTTGGAAAAGTTTATATTACCTACATTTTTAAGGCGGCCTAAACATGCGTCAATGGCTATGATAAAGGAATCAGGGTGACGTACATGTATTTCTTGTAAAGTCTCTTCCAAATTTACAGCGTGAACGGGATCTTTTAATGTGCCGTAAATAAACATTCGTTTCAGCATTCTTTTCTCCAAAGAGGATCCAATCAACGGACCAAGAGAGTCTCCAGTGGAGCGATCTGTTCCGATGCAAACGATAACGATATCCTGGTACATCGAAATCGATTGAAGCTGTTCTATCAATTGAGTTGAAAGATGATAAGAAGCATGTACGTCATCTACATGTACTTGAAAGGTAAAGGCGGTACCAGAGTTTTTTCCAAGCATATTCGTCTCTCCTTCTTCATATTAGTTCCAGTATAGGAACCATTTATTTATTCTATACATGGACCGGTCGTTGATATGAGTCTTATTAAAGGGAGAATTGTACATGATAGCTGATGGACTGAAGTGGATGTTCTTAATTATTGGTACTACAATAGGGGCCGGGTATGCATCAGGACGTGAAATTTGGCAGTTTTTTGGCCATGAAAGTGGACTAGCTATTGTTATATTTAGCTTTTTATTCATTATATGTTGTTACGTTGTACTGAACATAAGCTATCAAGAACAGACAGATGATTATTCCATGGTATTGTCCAAGCTTATGGGGCCACGGTTTGCAAAAGGATATGATTTGATTATTATTTTTTATTTATTTACGACAACGGGTATTATGATTGCTGGTGGAGGCGCAGCATTAGAATACTTTCATGTCCCGTTTTCGGTTGGAATTATTTCTATGTGTGTTCTCCTGCTTATCGTTGCGGTACGAGGCGTAGAGGGATTAACGGGCTTAAACAGTGTGCTAATACCAGTGTTAATTATAAGTTTGACTGTAACATTAATTGCCTTTTTTTGGACTCATGGTGGATTGGAAACAATAGATTGGAAAACACAAAGTAATTGGACATCCTCCTTTACCTTTACAGCACTAAATTTATTACCGCTTGTTGCTGTATTATCTGCAGCGGGCAAAAAAATTAAACATAAAGGTGAAATTTGGATTGCAAGCATTGGCAGTGGTCTTACTTTGGGTGGTGTATCGTTTTTATATAATGAGTCGTTGTTAGCAGCTGCTGAAGATATTATGCTGTATGAAATTCCTTTATTTGCTCTTTTGAAGACTTTTCCCAGCACCATTACGGCATTTATGGCAGTGTTATTATGGACAGCGATTTTTACTACAGCGGCGTCGGGGTTATTCGGCTTATCCAATCGACTTCGACACGTTTTCTCCGTTCGTCCTTGGTTTATGGCTCTATTTTTACTTTGTTTAATGATCCCTTTAACGGAATTCGGTTTTTCTAGACTTGTTTCCTTCTTATATCCTATATATGGAATGTTAAATTTGTATTTACTGGTCGTCGTAGTCATACATCCTTTTTTTCTAAAGCGAAGATAACGTCCCTTGTTCTACCTAATTGTGTATTACAAGACGTGACAAATGTAAGAAATCAGGAATCTGCACTATTTCCCGGGAAATGTTGAAAAAAGAAAATAAGCTGAGGATTGTCTCTTTTGATTAGATAGGATAGGATATTACATATATTCAGTTTCTTGTTAAGTGGTAGAAATGAGGTGTCTAGAATGGCGGATTTGCCTTTTTCATTAAACGATATTGTGGAGATGAAAAAATCGCATCCATGCGGTGAAAATCGCTGGAAAATTATTCGAATGGGTGCTGATATACGTATTAAGTGTCAAGGATGTGGACATAGTGTAATGCTTCCGCGCAGGGAATTTCGAAAAAAAATAAAAAAAATCATTGAGAAAGCGGAAGAAGCTTAGGTTGCAGAAGTTAACATGCACATTGTCACGTCTTCAGCACTTGTTTTATTAAATTGCAGATGCTTTTACGCTTTTCCCGTAAGATAGAAAATATATATTTTTGCGTCTTCCATGTTTAGCGCAAGCGCCCAGCCGATGGAGGTTTCTTCCCAGTCTCATTCGGACGTGCAGTTAGCCCTACACGTCCGATTCAGAACCTACCGCGGCTTTTAGGGCGCTTGTTTTTTGCCATGCTTCTCTCTATAATTGGGAATGGTGAAAAACGAAAGAGATATTTTTAATCTTTGAACTATTACCTTTTCTAACAGAAAATCTTAAAGGAAGTGAATGAAGACATGGCTTTAACTACTGGTATCGTTGGACTTCCCAACGTTGGGAAATCCACTTTATTTAATGCGATAACACAAGCGGGTGCGGAATCAGCAAACTATCCATTCTGTACGATTGACCCAAACGTTGGGATCGTAGAAGTTCCGGATCCACGCTTGGATAAATTAACTGACATGTTCCAACCAAAGAAAACAATCCCAACAGCATTCGAATTTACTGATATTGCGGGGATTGTAGAAGGAGCAAGTAAGGGAGAAGGGTTGGGGAATAAATTTCTATCCCATATCCGCCAGGTGGATGCGATTTCGCACGTTGTCCGCTGTTTTAATGATGGAGATATTACGCACGTTTCTGGAAGTGTTAATCCTATTCGGGATATTGAAGTGATTAACCTTGAACTAATACTGGCTGACTTAGAGACTGTCGAAAAACGAGTGGAAAAGGTTGCTAAGTTGGCTAAATCCAAAGATAAAGAAGCAATGGCTGAACATGAACTGCTTCAAAAACTGATCACTGCCTTTCAAGAAGAAAAACCAGCGCGGAGTCTTGATTTAACGGAAGATGAGTTGAAATTGATTCACGGCTTTCAATTATTGACGATGAAGCCGGTGTTGTATGCGGCAAATGTAAGTGAAGAGGATTTACTTGGTGATGAGGATAATGAATACGTCCAAGCCGTGAAAGATTATGCGGCCCAAGAAGGGTCTGAGGTTATTACTGTATGTGCGAAGATTGAATCCGAGATTGCAGAGTTAGAAGGAGAAGAAAAACAAGAATTTCTCGATGATCTCGGTATAGAAGAAGCCGGCCTTGATCAATTAATTCGTGCAGCCTATAACCTGCTCGGACTCGAAACCTTCTTCACGGCTGGAGAGCCGGAGGTTAGAGCATGGACGATTAGAAGTGGTATGAAAGCCCCGCAAGCTGCAGGTGTGATTCATACTGACTTTGAAAGAGGTTTTATTCGCGCAGAAGTGGTTAGTTATGATGATTTAATGGCTAACGGTTCAATGAATGCAGCAAAAGAAGCAGGAAAAGTAAGATTAGAAGGAAAAGAATATGTTGTAAAAGACGGTGACGTTATTCATTTTCGTTTCAATGTATAAAAATCATCTATATGAACCCCTAGTCTTGATAAATAAAGACGGGGTTTTTTCATGCTTTCAGAAAGAATAGGTTTCATCTGTATGTTTAAGAAAAAGAAGTGTCCAATAAAGATTGTCAATGATGATTGGTTCTGCTATAATCATAAGTTGCGAGTGAAATGTCTAGAATATATTTTGCTCCTTGCTCTTTATGAAAAAGAAGAGCCGTAAGACCAAAAGGAGGTGACGCAACGTGCGTAAATATGAGGTGCTTTATATCATTGCTCCAAGCGTTGATGAAGACGGTGTGAAACAAACAATCGAACGTTACAACAACGTGTTGACAAGCAGTGGAGCAGAGATAGAAAAAGTAGACGAAAAAGGAAAACGTCGTCTGGCATATGAGATTGATGACCTAAAAGATGGATACTACGTCGTAGTTTACATTAAGGCAGAGCCAGATACTACAAATGAATTTGAACGTCTAGTTAAGATGGATGATAACATCATTCGTCATCTTGTAGTTAGAGACGATGATTAATGACTAAATAATTGGGAGGGGTTCCAATGATAAATCGAGTTGTTTTGGTCGGCCGCCTGACCCGCGACCCCGAATTGCGGTATACGCCAAACGGTGTAGCTGTCGTTAACTTTGGGATTGCCGTTAACCGTCCGTTTACGAACCAGCAGGGAGAAAGAGAAGCCGATTTCTTTAACTGCGTAGCATGGAGAAAACAGGCGGAAAATGTTGCAAATTACTTGAAAAAAGGTAGTCAAGCCGGCATTGATGGCCGCTTACAAAGCCGTAGGTATGAAAACCAAGAAGGACGGCGTGTTACCGTTGTAGAAGTTCAGGCGGAAAGTGTCCAATTCTTGGAACCTCGTAATGCATCTGGTGGTTCGGGTAACCGCAATGACTTTGCTAATTCCCAGCCAGGGGGAGGAAGTTCCAATAGCGGCCAACAAGGTCAAGGCGGCGGTTCTTCCAACCTTAATGACGATCCATTTGCAAATGATGGTCAACAGGTTGACATTTCTGATGACGATTTACCATTTTAGAATAGGTCTCCCAATAATATCTTATAAACAATGACAAGGAAGCCAAGCTTTCTTAAAGGAGGTTGAAACTCGATGGCACGTCGCAGAGGTAAGAGAAGAAAAGTGTGTTACTTTACAGTCAATAAGATTGAAAAGATTGACTATAAAGACGTAGAACTTCTAAAAAAATTCATTTCTGAACGTGGTAAGATTTTGCCGCGTCGTGTGACTGGTACTTCCGCTAAGTATCAGCGTCGATTGACGAAAGCTATTAAACGTGCACGTCACGTTGCGCTGCTCCCATATGTTAAGGAACAGTAAAACTAGCTGTTAAAAACGTTTCCCGGTCGTTTCGGGAAACGTTTTTTTCTTATAAGATAAGAAAGTATGGAATTTCTGCTCTTTGGGGGAACCTGTTTGAATAGAAGAAGGGGCGCGATTTCTACGGGAGCGAAGCAGATCAAGGACGGAACAAATGTCCATCCACTGCGATTAGACATTCCTGTAATAAAGCAAAAGGAGCTTTCCAAGGTGGATGAATGATAACAAAACGAAAAGATTTTATGCGGTGGTTTTCCAAACTCCGTTTTTCTTATCCGTTCAGAAATAATAAGCTTGTATTGGTGCCAAGTATGAAAGGTTTGATTTTTGATACAAGTGACTGGTAAGCAAGTAGTCCCTGCCTGTATCAAGTGGGAACAGTATTCCTTCATCAATGATTTCTTTCTTTTTTCGAGAGAATAGATTACAATAGACGAATGGAATCTACATAGACTAAAAGTGAAATGAATGATAATAGACAGATGAGGTGACGTCATTGCAACATACGAGAAGGTTAACAGAAGGAGCCATTTTAAGCGGTATTTTTATTGTTATGTTGCTTCTTTCTGTTTTTGTCCCTTTTCTCGGTACTATTTTACTATTGTTTTTACCTCTGCCTTTCATTATTTTCGTTGTTAGATATGGTTGGAAGTCAGGACTGATTATGGCAGTGGTGACATTCCTGCTGTCCTTTCTTACAGGCACGCTTGTCGGACTGCCGTTTGTTTTGCTGGCTGCCGGTGGCGGGGTGACAGCTGGAGAACTTATGCGACGAAAAAAAGAAGCCTTGATGGTGTTTTCAGCAAGCAGTATAGCATATATAGGGGTGTTGGTATTTCTCTATGCCGGGTCTATTCTAATCCTTGATATCGATCCGTTGGCGTCTTTACAAGATGTAATGAGACAATCGACACAGCAGGCGGAGTCGATGCTTGAATCGTTAGGACAAGAAGCTTCGGAGGATATGGCAGTCTGGCAGGATATGATTAGTCAGATTGTAAAAATCGGTCCTTTGCTGATAGTGTTCACAGGGATTGGATTTGCCTTGCTTACACAACTTATCGCTCAATTTGTCCTCCGACGTTTGCAGATGGAAATAGAACCTTTTCCGCCGCTGCGAAAGTGGGATTTCCCCCGCTCTTTATTATGGTATTATCTTGTCGTTTCCATCATTTACTGGATCGGAGTGGAAGAAGGGACGGTAATGGATTTAGTGATGTGGAACCTGTTTCCTTTGTTGGAAGTAGCCATGGCTGTTCAAGGTTTTACGGTGGTATTCCATTATTGTTATATTAAATCTGTTCCTAAAATTTTTCCGGTTATTTTAATCATTTTTGGAATAGTTTCGCCCTTTGTTCTTCTGCTGGCTCGAATTTTGGGTATAATTGATTTAGGATTTCAATTGAAAAAGCGTCTGGAATCTGACACGAAGTAGGGGTTGACATTATGCCTGAGTTTTTAATGAAACGTTGGCACGGTTTTCACGTCATAGCATTATTTGTCGTTGCGGCTCTTTTTATAGGCTTATTGATGATGTATCAATGGGTACTTGGAGTGATTGGATTTGTATTGTTGGCATTAATGCTTATATACATTCTCCAAGCAAGAAAGTCATTTGAAAGAGATCTTGAAAAATATATTACAACATTAACTCATCGCGTGAATAAGGCAGGAGAGGAAGCTGTTACAAAACTGCCGATCGGGATTATTTTGTATGACCAAGATTATCAAGTTCAATGGGCGAACCCATTTATGATGAGTTATCTCCCTCGAGAGTTTCTGGGTGAGTCGTTAGATAAAATTGTAGACGGGTTAATTCCTGCCATTAAAAAAGGCGATACAGAAACAGAACTAACATTGAATGATAGACATTACACGATATATATTAGACAAGAGGAACGGTTACTGTACTTCTTTGACATGACAAACACAGCAGAGACCCAAGAGTTATATGAAGAAGAACAAACCGTTATCGGACTTGTTTACTTGGACAACTTTGATGAAGTGACACAGGGTATGGATGATCAAATCCGAAGCAAACTTATGAGTCACGTCACATCGTCTTTGAATGAATGGGCGAGTGAAAATCAAATATTAATGCGCAGTATTTCTTCTGATCGTTTCATTGCTGTTATGAATCATAGAGCTCTTCAGGACTTAGAAGATACTCGTTTTGAGATACTTGATAAAATAAGGGAAGTGACCGGGAAAGAAAAAGTCCCGATTACTCTCAGTATAGGTATTGGAAGTGGGGATTCTTCCCTTCGAGAACTTGGTAGCCTTGCTCAATCCAGTCTTGATCTTGCGTTAGGAAGAGGCGGGGATCAAGTAGCTATTAAGGAAACAAATGGGAAAGTCCGTTTTTACGGAGGAAAGTCCAATGCCATGGAAAAAAGAACCAGGGTTCGAGCTCGTGTGATTTCTCATGCTCTCCGCGATTTTGTGTTAGAAAGCGATCAAGTTATTATTATGGGACATAAGAATCCGGATATGGATGCGATCGGTGCAGCTATTGGCGTCTTGAAAGTAGCAGAAGTTAACAATACAGACGCTTATGTCGTCGTTGATCCTAGTGATATCAATCCTGACGTACAAAAACTTATGGAGGAAGTTGGGGATCATGATTACTTGTGGTCACAATTTATTACACCAGAGGAAGCGTTGGATGATTTAACCCGTCATACGTTATTAGTTGTCGTCGATACACACAAACCGTCCCTTGTCATAGAACCCCGCTTAGTAGATGCGGTAGATCGAGTAGTCGTGTTAGACCACCATCGCAGAGGCGAAGAGTTTATACAAGACCCTGTATTGGTCTATATGGAACCATATGCATCTTCAACAGCAGAATTAGTTACAGAACTGTTAGAGTATCAACCGAATAAGTTATCGATGGATGCGCTGGAGTCTACAGCGATGCTCGCAGGTATTATAGTGGACACGAAAAGTTTTGCCATTCGTACGGGCTCTCGAACCTTCGATGCTGCCTCGTTTTTAAAATCACACGGAGCCGATACAACCATGGTTCAAATGCTCTTAAAGGAGGATATTGATCAATACGTCCGAAGATCTCACTTAATAGAAAAAGCTTCTATTTATCGAGAGGGAATGGCCTTAGCAAAGGCCTCTAAAGAAGAAACGTATGATCAAATTCTTATAGCACAAGCAGCAGATACACTATTAACCATGAACGATGTGAAAGGTTCTTTTGTGATTTCAAAACGAGATGATGAAAAGATTAGCATAAGTGCCCGTTCTCTGGGCGAAGTGAATGTCCAAATTATTATGGAAGCCCTCAATGGAGGCGGACATTTGACCAATGCTGCGACACAGTTAGCGGATACAACATTAGAAGATGCGGAAGAAAAACTTAAAGAAGCCATTGATGACTACTTGGAAGGAGGAACAAAAGAATGAAAGTAATTTTTCAACAAGATGTAAAAGGAAAAGGGAAAAAAGGCGAACTTAAAGATGTTTCTGAAGGGTATGCCCGTAACTATCTTTTACCAAACAAGCTTGCGGTTGAGGCCACTGCTGGGAATGTGAAAAATTTAAAAGCAAAGCAGGAAAGTGACGCGAAAAAAGAACAGCAACAACTAGAAGATGCTAAAAAATTCAAAGAAGAACTTGAAAATACTAAAGTAGAAGTGAAAGCAAAAGCTGGAGAAGGCGGGCGTTTATTCGGAGCGGTATCCACTAAGCAGATTGCAGAAACCTTAAAAGAAATGGGAATGAAGGTCGATAAAAGGAAAATTGAATTGGATAACCCTATTCGCACACTAGGGGTAACAAAAACTCCAATAAAGGTTCATAAAGAAGTGACAGCTACAGTGGATGTGCATGTTGTAGAAGAGTAAAAACGATGTAAAGGTTGAAATCGGCTTATACCAACAGTGTTGGTGATAAGTCGGTTTTTCACTAAGAAGAATTATTATTGGAATAATTTAGTATGAGAAAGGCAGGAAGATGGACATGAGCGATATAATGGCAGACCGGACTCCGCCTCAAAATATTGAAGCAGAACAAGCCGTGTTAGGGGCTGTATTCTTAGAAGGCGGGGCACTGGTTACGGCCACAGAACGATTAGCACCTGAAGACTTTTATCGCGTGTCTCATCACCGCATTTTTCGGGTGATGCTTGAATTAGGGGAAAAAGGAAACCCGATTGACTTAGTAACAGTGACTTCTACGCTGCAAGATTATGAGTGGCTTGAAGAAGTGGGCGGTATCACTTACTTAACAGATTTGGCCAATGCCGTTCCAACCGCTGCTAACGTGGACTATTACAGTAAAATTGTTCAGGAAAAGTCGATTCTTCGGCGCCTTATTTATGCAGCAACGACCATTGTATCGGAAGGATACAACGGAGAAGATGAAGTAGAAGATATCTTAAGTGATGCGGAACGTTCGATTCTAGAAGTTGCTCAACAGCGTAGTTCTAGTGCCTTCGTATCTATTAAAGATGTTTTAATTGAAACGTATGATAACATTGAAATGCTCCAAAACCGCGAAAATGACATTACAGGAATCGCGAGTGGTTTTGCGGAGCTTGATAAGATGACGACTGGGTTTCAAAGAAGTGACTTGATCATTGTAGCAGCAAGACCTTCCATGGGAAAAACAGCATTTGCCTTAAATATTGCTCAAAATGTTGCGACTAAATCAGCGGAAAATGTGGCGGTGTTTAGTTTGGAGATGGGAGCATCTCAGCTTGTACAAAGAATGCTATGTGCGGAAGGAAACATTGATGCAACTAGAATGAGAACCGGTTCGCTTCAGGAAGAAGATTGGGAGAAGCTGACGATGGCGATGGGAAGTTTATCTTCAGCCGGTATATTTATTGATGACACGCCAGGCGTTAAAGTGAATGAAATTAGAGCCAAGTGTCGACGCTTGAAGCAAGAACGTGGTTTGGGCATGATAATGATAGATTATATGCAATTGATTCAAGGTTCTGGATCTAGAGGAGGCGAGAGTCGTCAGCAGGAAGTTTCAGAGATATCCAGAGGGCTGAAAGGACTAGCTCGTGAATTGGATGTACCGGTAATTGCCTTATCTCAGCTATCGCGTGGTGTCGAATCCCGTCAGGATAAACGTCCGATGATGTCGGATTTGCGGGAATCAGGAAGTATTGAACAAGATGCGGATATTGTATCATTTTTATATCGGGAAGATTATTATGATCAAGAAACCGAAGATCAGAACATTATTGAAATTATTTTGGCTAAACAGAGAAATGGTCCTGTAGGCGCTGTAGAACTTGCGTTTATTAAGGAATATAATAAATTTGTGAATCTGGATCGGCGTCATGATGAAAGCGAAGCGCCGCCCGGAGCCTAAAGGCCGCGATGTGCGGTCTTTTTTTTGTGAGATTAGACAATAGAAAAATTTAGCATTTTTGGGATCAGGCCCATAAGGCATGAAGGATGCAGGTCATATATTTTAACAATAAAGCTACACTCCAAATAGGCATCGGCATAATGCTAATGATAGTACAGTAGAAAATGTAACCGATCAATAATATTGCTATTGATGTGGACTTGGATGAGATGATTCTGTTTAGAACGATTTTAAAAAACAATTATTATATAACAAAGGAAACATCCATTTTGGCATATTTATTTAATTTTTTGGCATTTTTTAATAAAAAATTACAAACGTCAGGTAAGTATTATATAATAGAAGCTTCTCTCCAGGATTTTGCAATGCTTGGATATATTAAAAGTTACAGTAAATGCAGATCAAGAGGGGGCTACAATGACGTTTCTCGATACGAATCATGTTAAATTAAATGAGCTGATACGAATGTTTACGAATATTACGAACATTGCTGTTGGCTATTATTCAAAAAAATTTGTTATTTCCTCTGCTCAACAGTTTTGGAATGAAAACAAAAATGAAAAAGAAATATTTCCCTTTTTATATAAAAATGTAGAAACTGTTGAATGTTTTCTCCATGATAAAGAAACAGCTATTTATTATTTTTCCTTGTGGGTTCCTACACTTGAAGGATTTATTATCGTTGGTCCGTACCAATCTTTAGATACCTTACCGGAAAAATGCCGGGTAATACTTCAGCTTACTGGAATGCTTCACACAGATCGTACATATGTATCTGAGCACCAATCGGTTCGTACTATGATGAATAGCATCGTACGTCATTATTTCTATTATTATCCTGGGATTGTTCAGAGCGATGACTGGATCACAAAAGAATTAAATGGTTTTCATGCGGATTATGTTTATTATCCTTATACATTGGAAAAGGAGTTTCTTGATTATTTTAGAGAGACAGATCCAGCCACTTTTGAAGTGCTAAGTGAAATTGAAAGTCAATCAAATATAAAGTTCGGCTCAGGAGATCCACAGAGGCATCTGAAAAATAAATTAATTACTATCGGTACTATTTTGTCTAGGACGATTATAGAATCCGGGGTACCGGCTTCTGAAGCATTGACCATGAACATCAACTATTTATTTGAAATTGAAAGAGCAGATAATCTTAGACAGTTAAATGAATTAAATAGCAAGATCCTGGATTCTTTTTTCACGATGGTTCAAAAAGAGCGCCATGAAACATTTACTCCATTTGTTCGGAAAATCCGTGATTTCATTTATGCTCGCTTGAATGAAAGGGTTGATGTACAGAGTGTGGCAGATCATATGAACCTAAGCGCCGGCTATGTATCGACTGTTTTTAAGCAGGAGTGTGGCCTGTCACTAAAACGGTACATATTGGAAGAAAAGATAAAGGAAGCAAAGCGGATGCTTCATTATTCCGATATATCCATTTCTGACATAGCGGTGTCATTATGTTTTAATGATCAGACCTATTTTACTAAAGTATTCAAAAAAATAGCTAAGCAGACGCCGCTTCAATATCGAAAAAATAGGCCGCCGCTTCCCTAGCTAAAACTCGGAGACTTTGTCTTTCTCCGGGTTTTATTTTATTTAAGCATCTCAAGTACATATATATCATTCTCAAGTATTACCAAAAGTTAAATAGAATCACCATACAGGGGGTTCGAATGTCCACCATAATGAATACATAAGTGTCAACTCATAAAGGCAAAGGAGGGAAATCATGTGGGTTATCCGTTTTTTTAATATATACGATGTTTAATTTTGTTTTATATACAAAATATTTTCATGTTTGTTTCCAAATTCAAACAATCTAGGAGGGTACTGCGCAAAGGAGAGAGTATCTTTTCCGAACGCTGGAATTTCCGTTCAAACAGCGAGCTGCTCCAGTTCATCGTCGGCAGCATTTAGTTCAGAAAGTCCATAAAGACATATAGAGGGAGAGATTAAGTTGGGAAGAAAAATTAACATACTAATTATTACATTCATCTTAATTTTTCAGATGATGGGAAGCGGAATGGGGATAACCCATCAAGCTTTTGCTGCTGAACCGAACAAACAGGAAGCGACCGAAACGGGTGCTAGTGAGAGCACTGCAGAAAACACGCAGAACAGTACCGAAGATCAAACCACAGATAACCAACAGAATAACACCGATGAGGAATCAACAGAAAACACACAGAACAGCAACGATGAAACTACAACGGATAATCAACAGACCAATCCAGATGACACTGACACTACTGTCGAAGAGGGAGATAGTAGTACGGACGAAACAAGTGGTGACCAGCAACAAAGTACAGGTGAAGATAGTACAACTAATGAAAAACAGGACGATATGGATGAGAGCAACAGTGATAATTCGCAGAATGACACCGATAAAGAGGGGGCTGCAGACGAACAACAGAGTAATATAGATGAAGAAACGAAACAGGATCAGCAGTCTCAAGACCAAGATGATGAACTGACAGAACAGCAGTCACAGCAGACAGAGGATCAGGAAGTCCAAGTTCAAAATACTACTATCAATGAGAATATATTAACAAATGCGGATTTATTAAACGAGGAAGGGAATCCGGTAGAATCGGTCAATTCCAACTCTGAAGTGGAACTGCTGTATAACTTTGAACTCGAGGATGGTCACGGATATACAGAAGGTGCTCAGTTCACGTTTAACCTTCCACAGGAGTTTAATGTCTACAACCCCATTGATAATCAGCCACTTCCGTTTAATGGCGAAGATATAGGACATTTTTCCGTCACCTCTGACGGCGAAGTGACGGTTGAATTTAACGAATTTATTGAAGAGTATTCGAATATCAACGGTGAAATCCGCGTATGGACGGAGATGGATGAAACGACAAAGGTGGAAGAGGACAAAACCATAACGGTAACCCCTATTCAAGGCGGAGAATCGGTCAGTATACCAGTAAATTTTAACTCAGGCGCTTCGGCGGTTGAAAAACAGGGCATCCCCGAAAGTGACTACAATGCTCAGAGTGCGGAGTGGACAGTAGACTTCAATAAAACAATGAAAACTATTGAAAACGCCTCTCTCAATGATCCTATTCAGGACGGGCAGCAATTGACTGAAGACTCTATTGAACTATACCACCTTAACGTAAATTTAAACGGAGAAGTAGAACGCGGTGAGTTGGTGGACCCTAGTCAATACAGTATCGGAACGAGTTCAGAGGGTGGAGATTTTTCAATCGATTTTGGAGGAAATATCAGCTCAGCCTATCGAGCTGTATTTGAAACACAATTAGTAGATGAAAATAAAACGGAGTTTCAGAACACAGCTTCTCTTTTGGAAAACGGCTCAAATGCAGGAGATGCGACAGCAACTGTTGCTGTAGAGAGAGGGACACCGCTTGAGAAAAATACCATCAACTATGATGATGTGAATCAAACAATTACCTGGGAAATTAAATACAACTACAATGAAAAATCTATTGGTCAGGCAGATGCTCTTCTTGAAGATGACTTCACGGATAGTCATGCCTTAGTATCGGATTCCATTGAAGTCACAGAAATGTCGATTGATCAAAATGGAAATGCCTCAGAATCTGAAATAGTAACAAATTATAACGTAACGCCAGATAGTGATGAGAGTGGATTTGACTTACAGTTCAACAATAATATTAATAATGCTTATAAAATCACCTTTCAGACCGAAGCGAAAGATCGTGTTTTTGACGGAGGTACAATAAGGAATGATGTAACTGCTAGTGAAAACTCAGCATGGGCGGAAAGAGAATTTGGACAGGGTATTTTGCACAAAAGTAATCACGATCCGAATTATCAGGAAAAAACAGTGTGGTGGGACATCACCTTGAACCACGACGATTACTCTATGGATAATGTTGTCCTGGAGGAAGTCTTTACTAATGAGGGATTAAGCTTAAAACCTGAGACGGTGGAAGTTACTTCGATGGATGAATCTGAGTATACGATCCAGGATAACGGTGATAACTTCACTATTGAATTTAATAATACCATTGATTCCGAGCATACCGTGACATTTCAAACAGATTTTGATTACGAAGAACGTTCGGATCATAGTTTGAATTATTTAGAAAACCAGGCCGTTTTGAAGTGGGGAGACAGTTCCGGCACAAGCCAGGAAAAAACGGTAAGTTCTCGGTTCACTCCGGATGACTACACCCTGTCTAATGGTTTCAAAAGCGGATCCTATAATGCGGTAACAAAAGAAATTACCTGGGATGTCGGGGTGAACTACAATCTGGAAGAATTGACTGATGCCACAGTAGAAGATGAAATCACGGATAATCAGCAGCTGCTGGAAGATTCGATCGTTATTCATGAAATGGAACTGACCGGTGGCGCAAATGGAGCGGAAGAGAAAGCAGAACTTCAGGAAGATGAATACGAGCTTACGATTAATAGAGACAGTGACGGAAATCCTGAGAGTTTTGATATTGCATTCAACGAACCGATTACCAATCCATACAAAATCAGTTATAAGACGAGTCTGGACAACTTGGATCTCGTTCAGGGTCAGTATGATAATGTAGCAACCATCTATGATGGGGCCACAGAAGAATTTGAACTTTTCGCCGAAGTATCTATACCGCATGGGGGCGCCTATTCAGATAAATCAGGCGTTCAGGATGGAAAAATCATAGACTGGCAGGTGGATATCAACTTTGCCCAGTCTCAGGTGGCTAATGCAACGGTGATAGATACGCCGAGCAGTAATCAAATGCTTCTGGAGGACAGCTTCCATGTTTATAAAACAGATGTCCAGAATGATGGAAGCGTAGCAAAAGGAGAAGAACTGTCTGACGATGCCTATGCAATTGAATTTCGGGAAGATCCAACACAGTTCGAACTTCAGTTCAACAATGAAATCAATGAACCGTATATTCTGGAATATCAATCATTCATCCAGGCAGCTGTAGGGGATGAGATCAATAATGACATTTCTTTTGCAGGTGAAAATATAGAGGAAGAGACGTGGAGCTCGGAATCGACGGTCACGGTGGAAAGAACCCAGGGTATCGGCTCCGGTTCGGGGGAACTGAGCAGTTTGACGGTTGATAAAGTGGATGCGCTTGATGATGAAACATTGTTACCTGGCGCTGTGTTTACGCTGAAGGATGCTAGCAGCGGTATAGTCGTTGACGAAAAAGAAACAGATGATAACGGACAGGTTGTGTTTGAGGATTTGATGAACGGGGACTATATTCTAAAGGAAAAAGAGGCTCCGGAAAATTATCAATTGAATGATGAGTCAATCGAGATTGAAATCACTGGAGACACCGTAGAGGAAATCCCAAACAACTTGATTGAAGGCAGCGTAACATTAACGAAAGTTGATGAAAACACGGGTAATCCCCTGGAAGGCACTGTCTATGAACTGTGGCAAGGAGAGAATGAAGTAGAGACAGGGCTGGAGACGAATGCAGAAGGGAAAATAACAGTTCAGGATTTAAGACCTGGCGATTATCAATTTATTGAAACGCAGGCTGCGGAAAATTATCAGTTGGATGATACGCCAGTAGAATTCACCATCGAAAGAAGCGCCAAAGAGGAAGATGTTGAACGAGTTGCTGTGACAGCTGACAATCAGTTGATTCCGGGTTCTGTGGTATTGACGAAAATAGACGAGGATAATCCGGAAAAGACTTTACAGGGTGCTGAGTTTAAGTTGCAGACCGATTCTGGAGAGCCTATTCAGGAAAACCTGACAACGACCGAAAATGGAGAAATTACCGTGGATGAACTGCAGCCTGGAGACTATGAATTTATAGAAACAAAAGCACCGGAACACTATCAGAGGTATCAAAGTCCGGTACCTTTCACCATTGAAAAAAGCGCCAAAGAAGCAGATGTTGAACAGGTTACAGTTGAAGTGGAAAATAAATTAATTCTCGGTACTGTCGAGTTAACAAAAGTAGATCAAAATGAGCCAGGGACTAGGTTGGAAGGAGCCGTCTATGAACTTCAGGACGGTGAAGGAGATGTTATTAAGGAAAATCTGACTACCGATGAAAATGGAAAAATTGTAGTAGAGGACTTGTATCCGGGCGATTACCAATTAGTCGAGACAAAAGCACCGGAACATTACCAGATGCCAGACGACCCTGAACCGATTACTTTTTCTATTCCTAAAGGTCAGGAAGAAACAAAGACGTTAACAGATGATAATGAGTTAATTCCAGGGTCTGTTGCGTTAACAAAAGTGGCTGAAGATAACCCGGACCAGTCTCTTGAAGGAGCAGTGTTTGAGCTTCAAGACAGTAACGGGACTGTTCTTGAAGAAGGGCTAACAACAAATGGGGAAGGTCGAATCGTAATCGGTGACCTCCGTCCCGGAACCTATCAATTCGTGGAGACAGAAGCACCAAATGGATACCAGCTGGACAATGATCCAGTTTCCTTCCAGGTTGAACGCAGTCAGGAAGAAGCTGTTACGTTAACCGTCGAAAATGATGAAATTTCGTCCGGAGGGGGATATAATCCACCAGAAGAAGGATCGGTTATTCTGACAAAAACAGCAGCTGGAGATGCAGAAAAGGTGCTTGAAGGTGCAGTGTTTGATTTAAAAGAAATGGATGGAGATTTAGTTGAAGAAGGTTTGACTACCAATGAAGATGGAGAAATTGAAGTAACCGATCTGGAGCGGGGCGATTACCAGTTTGTTGAAACAGAAGCTCCGGACGATTACTTGCTGGAAGAAGATCCAGTCCCTTTTGAAATCGAAGAAGATGAAGAAACCACTGTAACGGTGGAAAATGAAAAAGTCATAGGATCCGTCACGTTGACCAAAGTCCATTCCAATGACCAGAATAATCAATTGCAGAGAGCTGTCTTTGATCTGGAAGAAGTGGATGGCGATATCGTTGAGGAAAACCTTGCCACGGACGAAAGTGGAGAAATCACGGTTGTCGGACTGGAGCCTGGTGCTTATCAGTTTGTTGAAACGGAAGCTCCAGAAGGATACCAGCTGAATGCAGAACCGATTGGCTTTGAGATTGGAGAATCTCAGGAGGAAACGGTTTCTCTTACAGCTGAAAATGCCCCGATTCAGGGGTCAGTAGTATTAACCAAGGTTAGTGCAGGAAACGAGGACCACCTATTAAGCGGAGCGGTGTTTGACCTGGAAACAAGTGACGGAAATGTGGTGGAAGAAAACTTGTCCACCGATGACAACGGAGAGATTGCGATCACGGATCTGAGCGCTGGTGATTACCAGTTTGTTGAGACTGAAGCACCAGATGGTTATCAGCTGAACGAGAGGCCATTGGAATTTACCATTGAAGAAGAACAGGAAGAAACTGTAACGCTGACCCCAGAAAACGAAGTTAAACCGGGAGCAGTTCAGTTAATCAAGACAGCAGCCGGAGATACGGAGCAGGTGTTGGAAGGTGCGGTCTTTAATCTTGAAAACAGCGACGGTTCCGTTCTGCAGGAAGGATTGAGGACTGGAGCAGATGGAACGGTGACGGTAACCAATCTGGAGCCCGGCAGTTATCAATTTGTCGAGACCAAGGCGCCGGAAGGCTATGAGCGGACGATAGAGCCTGTTTCGTTTGATATAGAAGCCGGACAGATCGGTATCGTAGTAGTGACAATGGAAAATGAGAAAATACCAGGTGAAACCACGCTGCCTTCGGATGCAGAAGGATCGGTGGCCCTGACGAAGGTGAATGAAGCCGACACCGATGAATTGCTGGAAGGAGCGGAGTTTACCCTGCAGGCTGAAGACGGTACGACTATCAAGGAAGGCCTGACCACCAATGACTCCGGCAAAATCTTCGTGAATGGCCTGGACCCCGGCAGCTACCAGTTTATCGAAACAAATGCTCCAGACGGCTATGAGCGGGAGGAAGATCCAACCACCTCCTTCCACATTGAAGAAGGTCAGACGGAAGCGGTGGAAGTAACGGTAGAGAATGCCCAGGCATCGGATGAGGATTCAACCGGACCGGATCAGGAATCACCATTCAATTCCGGATACGATGACGCTGCTGATGGCCGAGAGGAAGAAAACAACGGTGAAGGGCAGACACTGCCTAATACATCGAGTTCAATCTTCAATTATGGTCTTGCGGGTGCTATCGCCCTGATTGCGGGACTAATTGTCCGCAGAAGAAGAAAAGCATAAGTGTGAAAACCAGTATAGGCTGCCAAGTACGTCTGTTACTCTCGGCGGCCTATTCTGCTATTTTCTGTGAAAACCCCATAAGCCAGGAGGGATAATATGAAAAAAATCGGCAATCTTCTTATTATTTTGGGAATCGCATTAATCGGTATTTTCGCTTATCAATACTGGAACCATCACCACGCTCAGCAGCAAGCTATGATTCAGGCGGAAGAGCAGATACAGAATGGAACTACGGAGGCCGACATGGGGGAAGATAAAGAACAACAGGCGGAACGCATAAAAAAATATCAGGCGGATGATAAACAGGCTTTTGGAACACTGGAAATACCGAAATTGGATAGGACCATACCCATTGTAGAAGGAGCGGATGAAGAATCGTTGAAAAGCGGAGTGGGACATGTAGCGCAGACGAGATTCCCTGGGCAAGGGAACCAGATTGTTTTATCCGGTCACAGGGATACGGTATTCCGCGACTTTGGGAAACTGGAAACGGGTGATCGTTATATTATCGAAATGCCATACGGTACCTTTGAGTATGAGATAAAAAAAGAAGAGATTGTACCGGCGGGAGACACTTCTATTATAGGAAAAAGCTCCGAAGAAGTACTGATAGTCAGCACCTGTTACCCTTTTGATTATGTTGGCTTTGCACCAGAACGCTATATGACATACGCTTACCCCGTCCATTAATAAATGTATTACAACAGATTCGATTTTATTAAATAATATTCTGTGTAATTAAAAGGCAAAGAAAAAGGTATACTAGGTTGTTTGCGCATATTCGCATAAGAGTATATGATTAATATTTTTATGAATGATTGGGAAATAATATGTTATACAAATCTAGGTAAAAACGAACAATCACGAACGTATGAATATTATTTTGCTCAAATGTTCGTGTTTTGTTGACTTCTTCTTATGGAATTGATACACTATGTAAGGGTTTGATTCTGTGAGTAATACATATAGAGAAAAATAAACCAGCCCGTAAAAAAACAGGTGTCGGAGGTGGACGATTTGTCGTCAATTGTGATTGTAGGGACACAATGGGGAGATGAAGGTAAAGGGAAAATTACAGATTATCTTTCTGAAAATGCAGAAGTAGTAGCACGTTATCAAGGTGGAAATAACGCCGGGCATACTATCGTTTTTAATGGAAAGACATACAAACTTCACATTATCCCGTCCGGTATTTTTTATGACGATAAGACATGCGTTATTGGTAACGGTATGGTCATTGATCCTAAAGCTTTAGTAGAGGAACTTAAGTATTTGCATGACAGAGGTATAGATACCAGTAACCTTCGTATTAGCAATCGGGCTCATGTAATATTGCCGTATCATGTGAAATTGGATGCGATGGAAGAAGAGAGCAAAGGAACTAATAAAATTGGTACGACGAGAAAAGGTATAGGACCAGCTTACATGGATAAAGCGGCTAGAACAGGTATCCGTATCTCAGATTTACTCGATAAAGAAGAGTTTGAAGAGAAACTAGAGAGAAATTTAAATGAAAAAAATCGTCTGCTAGAGAAAATATATGAAACAGAAGGATTCCAAAAAAGCGATATTTTAGATGAGTATTTTGAATACGGTCAAATATTCGCAGACTATGTTTGTGATACATCCGTTGTCTTAAATGATGCTGTAGATGATGGACGTCGGGTTTTGTTTGAAGGAGCCCAAGGCGTCATGCTTGATATTGACCAAGGAACCTATCCGTTTGTAACATCCTCTAATCCGATAGCTGGCGGTGTCACAATTGGTTCTGGGATAGGCCCTTCAAAAATCCACCACGTTGTAGGCGTATCCAAAGCTTACACAACGCGAGTAGGAGATGGCCCCTTCCCTACAGAATTGACGGGAGAAACTGGTGAAAAGATTCGGGAAGTAGGAAACGAGTATGGAACAACAACGGGGCGTCCTCGCCGTGTGGGTTGGTTTGACAGTGTTGTTGTACGCCATGCCCGCAGAGTGAGCGGTATAACGGATTTATCATTAAATTCCTTGGATGTTTTAACCGGCATAGATAAAGTAAAGATTTGTACAGCGTATAAGTACAGAGGGGAAGTAATGGAAGAATTTCCGGCAAACTTAAAGGTGTTAGCTGAATGTGAACCAATTTACGAAGAAATGCCCGGTTGGACGGAAAACATAACCGAAGTAAAATCATTAGATGAATTGCCAGAAAATGCGCGGCATTACTTAGAGCGTCTGTCCCAACTTACTAATATTCCTCTTAGTATCTTTTCGGTAGGCCCGGATCGAAACCAAACGAATATGGTAAGAGGAGTGTGGGGAGTCTAAATGTTAACCTTATCCTGTCTTCTCTTCTCGGTTAAGGAGGTCAAGAAGACAGGACTATTTTTTTGAAAAAAACGCTTGAAAAACAAAAATCGACATGGTACTATTAGTTTTGTCGCTGTCAAAACTTTGGCGTAACGTGAGCCATTAGCTCAGTTGGTAGAGCATCTGACTTTTAATCAGAGGGTCGGAGGTTCGAATCCTCCATGGCTCACCATTTGAAAAAAGGTGTATATGGAATTCTTCATATCCTACCATTTTTATTACTCACTATTTAAGACATAATAGCATATATTATACAAAAGGCCCGTTGGTCAAGTGGTTAAGACATCGCCCTTTCACGGCGGTATCAGGGGTTCGAATCCCCTACGGGTCACCATTATACTTATATTTTAGTGCTTTTTTGAAAAGAACATACACCGGTAGTGACTTGTTTGCCAGAGAGCAGAAGCTGAAGAGATGGGCAAACGAACTTCACTGCTTTTTTTGGAAAGAAGAAGCAAGAAGATTGAGAAAACAAACGAAGGAAGAAAGGAGCGTACACCGGTACGCGACTTGACTGACAGAGAGCAGTAGACGGAAAAGATTCGCAAACGAACTTCACTGCTTTTTTTGGAAAGAAGAAGCAAGAAGGTCGAGGAAACAAACGAAGGAAAGAAAGGAGCGTACAACAGTACGTGACTTGACTGACAGAGAGCAGTAGACGGAAAAGATTCGCAAACGAACTTCACTGCTTTTTTTTGGAAAGAAGAAGCAAGAAGGTCGAGGAAACAAACGAAGGAAGAAAGGAGCGTACACTGGTACGCGACTTGACTGACAGAGAGCAGTAGACGAAGAGATTCGCAGCTTATTCTTTCCAAAAAGGGCCTGTGGTGTAGCGGTTAACATGCCTGCCTGTCACGCAGGAGATCGCGGGTTCGATTCCCGTCAGGCCCGCCATTTTATATAATATCTCGACACGTTTTCGTCCCGAGAAACGGACGAGCTCTAGAACAAACAGCAGACACATGATAAACAATAGTAAATGGCTCGATAGCTCAGTCGGTAGAGCAACGAGCAAAGCATCCCCCGAATAATCGACAAGTTGTCTCGACGCATGCACATCTAAGAATAGGCAAGCAGAGGAAGAGACAGTGGACGATGCAAGGCAGACAAACAAAAGACAAATGCATAATAATAAATGGCTCGATAGCTCAGTCGGTAGAGCAGTGGACTGAAAATCCTCGTGTCGGCGGTTCGATTCCGTCTCGAGCCACCACTTTAACCAAACAATAAACAGCGTCTGGAACCTTTCCAGGCGTTTTTTGATATCAAAAATAGAAATAAAACCCAAAAATGATAGATTGGATACAATAGAAATAATGACGTTAGTACCAGGAAACCAAACGAACGAGACCCCTTCCCTATGTTACAATGGAGTAAGACTATTATTGTGGAAGTGGGAATTCTAAAAATATACTGGCAGCCAATATAGTAGAGTTGGTTGGTATAGTTTAAATAAGAATAATCGATGCAGTCGTAATTACTGAAGAAATGGAGCGGTTGAAAATGGATGAAAAAATACTAGTCGTCGATGACGAACAGCCAATTGCAGATATTTTGGACTTTAACTTGAAAAAAGAAGGATTTACAGTCGAAGTAGCGTACGATGGCAATGAGGCTTTAGAAAAAGTACATGAATTCGTACCCGATTTGGTTCTTCTCGACATCATGCTCCCCTATAAAGATGGAATGGAAGTATGCAGAGAAATACGCAAATACTTTGACATGCCGATTATTATGCTCACCGCCAAAGACGCGGAAATTGATAAAGTACTAGGATTAGAGCTTGGAGCCGATGACTACGTAACTAAACCTTTTAGTAACAGGGAATTGCTAGCAAGAGTGAAAGCCAATTTAAGACGGTTGCAAGCAGTGCCCGAAGAGAGTCCATCCAAACAAAAACAGATTGAAATTGGGGATCTCACCGTTGATCCAGACGCATATCTTGTTTCCAAAAGAGGAGACCCTGTTGATTTAACACATCGTGAGTTTGAACTGGTGCATTATTTAGCCCGTCATATTGGACAAGTTATGACAAGAGAGCACCTGCTTCAAGCAGTATGGGGATACGATTACTTTGGGGATGTCCGAACGGTCGATGTGACTGTTCGTCGTTTGCGTGAAAAAGTGGAGGATAATCCAAGTTATCCAATGTGGATTGTGACAAGACGTGGTGTAGGGTATTATTTAAAACATCCTGAACAGGAGAAGTAATGATGAAGATCGCGGCTTTTTTTAAATCGATTCATTTTAAAATGATCACCATCTTTATGCTGCTCATCGTTATTGCGCTACAAGTCATTGGCGTATATTTTACAGGGGAATTAGAATCGCAGCTTGAAGAGAACCATAAAGATATGATTATAGAGCGTGCTGATCTATTGGAATACAATGTAAGGCAAGAACTGACGCGAGACCGGGATGAAGAGGAAGAACCATTAGAAGATGATATTGCTGATTTATTGCAGGAATTTTTTTCGATTGATAATTCAGAAGCACAGGTGATTGGTCCAAATCAGCAGGTCCTTGGAACATCAGATTGGAATGAACAGGATATTGTCGGACAACAAAGCACAAGCGTCCGGGTAGAACGGGCATTGTTAGGGTCTTCAGATGATAAAATCGTAAAGGACCGTACAGGAAATCGTATGCTGGTTGTAACACAATCGATTGAAGACAATGGGGACATACTAGGTGCGATTTATATAGAAGCCAGTATGGGAAGCATATACTCAGAAATGAACGAAATTAATTCTATCTTTTTCAAAGGTGCTCTTATTGCATTGGCTATTACAGCGGTAATAGGCATATTGTTATCTCAAACGATTACGAAACCAATCGTTGATATGAGAAAGCAGGCCAAAGTGATGCGAGAGGGAGACTTTTCACGCCGGGTTCGTGTTTATGGACAAGATGAAATTGGTCAACTGGCCGAGTCTTTTAACTCATTAACGATGAATTTAAAAGAGGCTAATGCTATGACTGAAGGAGAAAGGAAAAAACTCAGTTCTGTTTTAACACATATGACGGACGGAGTCATTGCAACAGATGAATTAGGACGTATCATTTTAATGAATAAAAGAGCAGAACAGTTGTTAAACGTGCAGAGTAACCAAATCATGGGCGCTTCACTTCCAGAAATGCTGGATTTGTCAGAAACTGTTGCACCTAGTGACTTATATGATTACTCGGATTCAATTTTGCTGGACTTTAGTGATGAACACAAGGCATTTTTGTTGGAGGCTAACTTCTCGGTCATCCGAAATGAAGAAGGACCTGTCAATGGCTTGATTACAGTGTTGCATGATGTAACAGAAAAAGAAACGATAGAACGAGAGAGACGGGAGTTTGTGGCTAACGTATCTCACGAGTTAAGGACACCACTGACAACAATGCGGAGTTATTTAGAAGCATTAGAAGACGGAGCGATGGAAGATGAGAACCTAGGTCCACGCTTCTTACAAGTTACACAGAATGAAACAGAACGTATGATACGTCTTGTTAATGATTTACTACAGCTTTCAAAAATGGATAGTGATGACTTGAAAATCACCTTTGAAACGGTTGATTTGGGGGCATTACTTCATCAAATATCGGAGCGTTTTGAAATGATAACGAAGGATAAAAATATTCGCTTTTCAAAAGATATTCCGATACATCCTATTTATGTTGATATGGACAAAGACAAGATGATGCAAGTCTTTGATAACATTGTTTCTAATGGTGTCAAATATTCGCCAGATGGCGGGACTATTACCATTCAGGTGATTACAAGAGCGAAGGCGATAGACATTGAGATATCCGATGAAGGCGTCGGAATTCCAAAAGATAGTCAACCTAAAGTATTTGATCGGTTTTATCGGGTTGATAAAGCAAGAGCGCGTAATCTGGGAGGAACCGGTTTAGGTTTGTCTATTGCAAAAGAATTGGTAGAGTCTCATGATGGATACATTTCTATAGATAGTGAATGGCAAAAAGGAACGACGGTTTCCGTAACGCTGCCTTACTCGGTTCATGAAAAAGCGGGTGTTAGTGAATGAAAGAACGAATAAAGTCGTGGGTATTAACCGTACTTGTCGCATTAAGTGCATTTTTGACATGGCAACTGTGGACGTACGAACCTGAATATGATTCGTTAAGCGAAGAGTCTACGTATGCCCCGAATGAGGAATTGGGAGAAGAGCGCAGCCTGCAGGATGTGGTAGAACCAGATCAACTCGTTATTCATAATGGAGAAAGACATGCTGCGCTTAACGCAACCGATGATCTATTTTCAAGTTTTTATGATGATTTATTAGAATCGCGTATCGATAATTTAACCCTTGATCAAAATTTCGAAGAAGAGGAATTATATGACTCGCCGCGTGCGGTTGAAGTTATTTATCCCACACCGATACCTAGTGAAGTGATGGAGCAAATACTCAATTTTGACGAGGACACCCCTAACTTGTCTTTGGACACGATAGATCGAATCATTGTTCAAGATGGGGGCGGAGACACAGAAAGTTTACAGGTACAGTTTGTTTCACATGAAGAATCTTTTGTTCTAGAAGGAGAAACGAACTTCAGTTTATCTGAATTCAGAGAACAGTATATATTACAGATGAACGATTACACTTCAGTGTTTGGATATGAACTCGAGAACGACGCTGCTGTAACGGAGACTATATACCTTCCGGAAGATTCTGTTACGTACAATACACTGTCTGATACGTCTACCGAGATTGATTATAACAACTTTGTCGGTTTATTATTCAGTGAGTCTGATTATGTTGAACAATATCGTCAAGATAATCAGGAGGCTTCTTTCACGGACGGGAACCGCATGATGAGCGTTGAGGAAAATGGCAGTTATTTAACGTATGTAAATCCAGTCTATAGTGAAAATAATACCGATTCACAAAATCATGTTATTAATACGACGTTTCAATTTATTAACTCCAGAGGCGGATGGAACGACCATTATCGTTTATACGATTGGGAAGAGCAAAGCCAGGAAGATACGTCAACCTATCGAATGGTCGTAGCCGGCCTTCCTATTTTCACTTCAAGTGGTCCGGATCTAACGTCTATTAATGTTTCGAGGTCCGCTGGACAGGTGTCTGAGTATTCACGTCCTCTCTTCAGCTTGGATGATACGCCTATTGATTCTAGAGGATCGATGGAATTAGTATCGGGACAAGAAGTCATTGACTATGCAGAAGATCAATTTGAACCGTCACAGCTGGAAGATTTTCAAGTAGGTTACCAAATGGAAAAACAAGACAGCCTTGTTGTTCGTTTTGAGCCAAATTGGTACGTCAAGTACGATGGAGCTTGGTATCCGGTAAATCCGAAAGAAGCGGAAGAAACAGAGGAGGGATAAAGAATGGATTGGAGTAGAACGAAAACAATTTTTGTTATTGCATTCCTCCTTTTAAATACGTTTTTGATTTACCAGATTGCGGATAAAAGAAATGATAGTGATGTAAATATAAAAGCACAGAATACACTTGAAGTACGATTAAATGATATGAATATAACAGTGACCGATGAATTACCAGAAGAGCAAGATGAAATAAGCCATATTGTCGGAGAGTCTGCTGACATCGAGGAAGATATCATAAATCAAGCAGGAGAAGAAAATGTAAATACATTGGATAATAGATTTGTGGAAGTAACATTGGAAGATCCCTATGCTGTTTCCAATCAAGAGGATGTATCTAATTTTTTTGACCAGCATATTTGGAACGCAGAAGAGTACGAATACGATGAGTGGGATAGTTCCGATAACCAAATGTATTTTAACCAAACGTACAACGAAAACACAGTCGTGACATATGAGGAAGATCAGCTTGTTTTATTTTTAAATGACGATAGTGAAGTCGAAAGTTATATCCAAAGTTATCTTACCTTTGAAGAGGAAGGGAAAAAGAAAGACATGTTGGCTCCATATCGAGCGATAGAAAAGTTATTGGACGACAGTATTCTCTCTTATAATGATGAGATTAATGAGATGGAGATTGGGTATTACAGCTTGTTCCCACCCGAGGGAATGGCACAGGTGTTAGCTCCAATGTATCGAATTGAAGTAAATGAAGAAGACGAATATCTCGTTAATGCCATTGACGGGTCGATTCGAACATTACAAGAAGTAGAAGAAGAAACCGATGATATAGAAGACAATCAAACGGACGAAGAAACCGAAGAAGAGGAAGATGAATAATTGGAGTGAAGACCGATGGCATTATCATTCAGTGTCCTTGCTAGTGGCAGTACAGGCAATGCAATTTATATAGAAACAGATCAAAAGCGATTGTTAATCGATGCAGGATTAAGTGGTAAAAAAATGGAGGCCTTGTTTGAACAGATTTCTAGGAGTCCCCGTGATTTAGATGGTATCCTCGTCACTCATGAGCATAGTGACCATATTAAAGGGGTAGGGATTTTAGCCAGAAAATATCATCTGCCGATTTATGCGAATGCAAAAACGTGGAAAGCCATGGAAGATAGTCTGGGCTCGTTACAAACGGAACAGAAATTTATTATGGAACAGGGAGCGGTCCAAACGTTTGCCGATTTGGATATAGAACCGTTCCCCGTTTCTCATGATGCCGCGGACCCTATGTTTTTTGTCTTTCATCATAATAATAAGAAGTTAACACTTGCCACTGATATGGGATATGTCACCGAGCAGACGAAAGGACTCATTCAAAACTCAGACATGTACATTTTTGAGGCAAACCATGACATGAACATGCTTCGGATGGGCCGTTACCCATGGAATGTAAAACGTAGAATTTTAGGCGATACAGGGCATGTTTCAAACGAGGATGCGGCGTTTGCATTGTCAGAAGTTGTAGGTGATAACACATCACGTATTTATTTAGCCCATTTGAGCCAAGATAATAACATGAAAGATCTTGCTAGAATGTCGGTGAAACAAATATTAAAAGAAGAAGAGTGTGGTGTTGGACATACCTTTCATCTCTATGACACAGACCCTTATGAGGCCAGTCCTCTTGTAACACTATAATAGGAATACATGTTTAAAAATGGTCTGGCGGGAGATGATATAGGATACAGACTATCTAACACATATTTTTAGTGGATATCCGGCATAAAAGGCAGCATCTTTTCTTTTTATCATTATAAGTACAGAAAGGTGACAAAATGAATGGGTTATTATAATGATCATAATGAAGAAGAGAACAAACGGTATAAGAAACACCGACGCAAAACGGGCTTAGCTGGTTTTATAGGTGCAATTATTGGAGCATTGCTTGTTATTTTTTCTATTCCTTTTTTATACGAATCTTGCCTTTATCCCGGTGCAGAAGGAGCAGGCGGAGAAGAACCACAGACCATTTCCGACACTAATGAGTCGATGGAAGATATTGCTTTTGAAGAAGAACAAAAAAACGTTAATTTATCTGTCAACTCGGATACCACAGAAGCTGTAAACAAGGTAACAGGAGCTGTCGTTGGCGTCTTTAATCTTCAGCAATCCGAGTTTTGGGAAGAAAATCAGGATGGATCTGGTGCGAATCAAGGAACGGGTTCAGGTGTTATTTATAAAACGGAAGGAGAATCTGCTTTCGTTGTGACGAACCACCACGTCATAGAAGGAGCCAGTCAGGTAGAAATCAGTTTATCGGATGAGAATAGAGTGGAAGCGGAAATCGTTGGCTCTGATTTACTGACAGATTTGGCTGTTCTGCGGATTGATTCGACGGATGTTGATACGGTTGCCGAGTTTGGAAATTCAGACAATATAAATGTGGGGGAACCTGCGATTGCGATTGGAAATCCTCTAGGAACAAATCTTTCGCGTACTGTAACACAAGGCATCATAAGTGCTACTGAACGAAGTATCCCGGTCGATTTAACTGGGAATTCGCAGCCGGATTGGAACGCAGAAGTGCTGCAAACCGATGCCGCCATAAATCCAGGGAACAGTGGAGGGGCATTAGTCAATATTAATGGGCAGTTAATCGGAATCAACTCGATGAAAATTGCGCAATCAACCGTAGAAGGTATAGGGTTTGCGATTCCTTCTTCTGTTGCAATCCCGGTAATAGAGGATCTTGAAGAAAAAGGAGAAGTCGAACGGCCGCAAATGGGTATTACGTTAAGAGCTATTTCCGAAATTCCGAGCTACCATTGGCAAGAAACGCTGCAACTTCCGCCGGAGGTAGAAAGCGGTATTTTCGTAACCAGTGTAGCTCCAAGAACTCCAGCGGCAGAAGCGGGACTACAAGAGTATGATGTCATTACTGCCGTTGATGGCACAGAAATTATGGACGGTCATGACTTGCGACGGTATTTATATAACGAATCAGAAATAGGAGACACGATTGAAGTCACTTATTTCCGAGAAGGAGAACAACAAACAACCGAACTGACATTAAATGCGCAACAGAGTTTCTAAAGATGCGAAAATAACCTTCGAAGGATGTTCCCTCTCGAAGGTTATTTTTATATGTGGATAAGTGCATGAATATATTGGATAATGGTATAGTGGAAGAAAGGAAAAAGGAGAGGAATACTATTGATATTTACTTGTATAGAACATAGTGATCGTGCGTTGGATGATGCATTAGAAAAGACAGGAGAGCCGCCGAATATGGAGGAAATCAATGACAATTCTAATAAATCCACAAGCTGTTCATATTGCAAAAAGCAAGCTGTGTATAAAATAAAGTGAATACTGATACAACAGTTATGCACATGTGGATATTTTTGTGTATAACTTTTTTGGGAAAGAGGGATATTATATATGCAAATTCAGATCATTAGTGTTGGTAAAATTAAAGAAAAGTACATAAATCAAGGAATCGCTGAGTTTGAGAAACGTTTGCGCCCATATTGCAAACTATCCATGGAGGAAGTGAATGATGAGCAGGCGCCTGAGCAGATGAGCGAGAAAGAGATGGCACAGGTAAAGCAAAAGGAAGGAGAACGAATTTTAAATAAGATAAAAGCCACGCAATATGTATTTGCGTTGGATATAAAAGGGGAAAATTGGTCTTCGGAAAAATTAGCCGGTGAGATGGAGAAACTTAGTATTTATGGAAACAGCCAAGTAACTTTTATTATTGGTGGATCTAACGGTTTAAGCGACGATGTATTAAAACGCGCCAATCAAAAGCTCTCCTTTTCGAAAATGACTTTCCCTCATCAGCTGATGAAGTTGATTTTGATGGAGCAAATTTATCGAACCTTTAAAATCCAAAAAAACGAACCGTATCATAAATAGTGATAAGACAGAAAGGCTAGAATATTATGGACTCTAAAAACCCTAGAATTGAAACAGGGCAGAAATGATAATCCTTTTGAAGTTTTGACGGAATGGGATAGAAAAGAAATACAGTTTTCACTTGGTTTTGTGGATTAGACATTTAAATGGGAAAGTAGGTTGATATAATATGAAAAAAGATTCCATTATTCAAATGTGGGAGGACTACCAAAAAATAAATCCAAATGCTCCAAAAGTTTATGATGCATGGGCATTTGGCGATTCAAAAGAAATGGCTGATGAGCTTGCAAAATTAGTGTTAGAAGGAACGAAAACAGCGACAGCATCAAATTATAAGTTATATGAATTGGAAAAAGAGGAATTACCATATGCTGGTCTCCTCAATATTATTCTCGATGGGGAGGGAAATGCTGTAGCAATAGCAGAGACTACCTCAGTAGAAATCGTTCCCTTCGATGAAGTTACAGCAGAACACGCATATTTGGAGGGTGAAGGTGACGGTACATTAAGTTATTGGCGCGACGTTCATGAACCCTTTTTCAAAAAAGAATTTGAAACTATAAACCAAGATTTTGATTACAAAATGCCAGTTGTTTGTGAAAGGTTTAAATTGGTTTATAAAAAATAAAGTTTAACAGGAGGAATATTAAAAATGGATATTACACAACAAAACAGTAATGCTTAGGATAAGATGGTTGAGGAAGGATCGAGATATACGAAATCTGTAAGTAGTGAAGTTATTGAACAAAGTTTAATACAATCTTAACCAACTTGAATTATTCCACACGGTTCAAAGATGAAGCAATGTCTTCTAAAAACAGAAGATATTGCGCTTAATTTTCTTTACCAATAAATGAAGGAAGCAAAACCGTATCATAAATAGAGGCACAAGGAGTATCATTTGATTCAGAGGAGAATCCTTGTGGTAAATCAATGATTATCACAGCTGCGGCCATCTTCGCAAAAAAAGCTTAGCAAGGTGCAGGCCAAACCACTGAAGAATGTGCGGAATTCTACTGCTTCGTGCAGTCTGTCGAGCAATGTAATTTCTATTGTAAAGTCAACGTGGACAAGTCTTCGGCTCGGAAATCTTCATGTTTTCGGTTATTTCGCTTGGGGTTGTTTGAACACTTCGTCCTGCCACAGTTGATACAGATAGATGATCAATGCAAAACCGACCATCATAGCAACAACAGCTATTGTAGGCAAAGTCGATTCACTCGAAACAAGCCCCATCCGTTGCCATATCGGGTAAACGATATACATAAATACCCCGTCCAAAAGTATATTGACAGTCAAATACAACCAAAATTTCCGGAAAGTAAAGCGGAATACCCAAATTACTATAACTAAATATGCTCCATACACCCAAGGAACCGGGACGACTTTATCCCACCCGAACAGACTGGAACCTGTCTCTTTCCACCATCCGTATTGGTAAGCCGCTTGATATGCCAAGGTATGAATAACGGCCATAAATAGAGCGACCGGCATGTACCGGCGTACAGTATTCATTTTCAATAAAAACAAGGACGCATAAGGCAATATCAAGAGGGACCAGAGAATAATCTGTTTCATGTCATTAACACCCCATATTGGCTTTATGTGTAGTGTTACTCCCCGTTCATATATTTATTCGATAAAAGTAACTGAAACACCGACTTTGTTAAGCAGAACAACATTCCAATTGGGAATAATGTTTGTAGGTTGGTCACCATTAATAGGGTTTTTCCTTATTCTTTATATACCATGTAAGCTTGGTACTTTCGTTGCGACTGTTTATCCTTGCAGTGATGGTTCAGCTGTATATACTTTTCGTACAGTTGTTTCACAAAGAGTCTATGCAGCACGAAAAACCCGGACGATGGTTTACACTGTTCGGGCTTTTCTGTTTTGTCCCCGTCTCTTGTGAAAGAGTGCTGTATGAAGATTAAGCATGAAGCTGGCGGAGAATGTCTTGCACATCGACATGCGATCGTTTCTCTTTAATTTTTGTTAAATGAATGTAAAACCCTTCAAACAATAGGAAATTTGACGATTAAAAGGGGGAGACAGGTTTAGGGGGAAAAGCATGAAAATCAAAAACCTTTTTATTATGGTGATAGGGCTGTTCAGTTTGTTGTCACTAGCAGCATGTGGTCAGGAACAGGAAATAAATGCGACGGAAGGAAAGGTTAAAGCCGGCGTCATGATGTCTGATACCGGCCTGGGAGATCAGTCCTTTAATGACCTTGCATTTGAGGGGCTTGTCCGGGCCAGAGATAATATGGACGTGGTGTTTGATTACAGAGAGATTTCCACAACAGACACGTACGAAAAAGGTATACGTGAGTTAGCAGAACAGGATAATGATCTTGTTATTGGGATAGGATACCAGCTGCAGGAAGCTCTTGAAACCGTTGCGGGTGACTATCCGGATCAGCAATTTATGATTATTGATGCTGTGTCGGATATGGAGAATATTACTTCTGTTAACTTCAAGGTAGGCCAGGCTAGTCATCTAGCAGGTATGACAGCTGCTATGACTACAGAAACCGATCATATCGGTTTTGTTGGCGGGCAGGATGTAGAAATTATCAATAACTTCTATGATGGTTATGAAGAAGGGGCCAAGGCAGTGAATCCCGATATTGTGATCGACAAGGAATATGCCGGTACATACGAGGATGACCAACTGGGAGCGGAACTGGCGGATGAAATGATTCAAAACGATGCGGATATTATATTCGCAGCTGCCGGCTTTACCGGAGTTGGTGTACTGCAGGAAGCGCAAGCCCAGGGGATATATGGAATAGGTGTAGACACAGACCAGTATTTTCAGGCGGAAGAAGCGGTTATTACTTCTGTGATGAAAAACATCGATAATGCCATCTATCAAGTGATTGAGCGTATGGCTGACGGAGAAGCGCTGTCAGGAGAGAATCTGGAGTTTGGCATTGCCGAAGAAGGGGTCGGATTAGCGCCATTACGTGTGGCAGATTTTCCTGACAATCTTAATCAACAACTAGATGCTGCCAAAGAAGACCTGGCAGATGAATCATAGGAGGAAAAGATGTCCATAAAAAAGAAATTACTCATCAATACGTTGACGATCGTCGTACTGGCAGCAGCTATTATTGCCTTCATCATTTTCAACATGATGCAGATTCAATCTTCCAGTGAGGATCAAGTGGAAACGCTCGTCACCATTGAAGAATTCAAATCGCAGACTAACGCCGCCCAGCTGAACTTATCCAGCTTTTCAACGACACAGAGTCAGGAATTGGTTCAGGAAACCACATCATCCATTGAAGCAACCGAAGAGCTTCTCGGCCAGCTCGAGGACATCACAGTGAACGAACAAAGCAGTGAATATATTACAAGAATAACCAATAAATTCAATGAATGGACAGAAGCCACAATGCAGGCCATGAATGCTGAAGATGGTAATGCTGCAGACCAGCAGGCGTCCCGTCTGGCAGGTATCGAAAATGATGTCTATATGCTTCAGCTGTTTGCAGAAGCAAGTTATGAACAAGCACAGGCGGCACTGGATCAGCAGGTACAGTTCATTATTATCACCAGTATCGTAAGTGTTCTGCTACTCATTATTATTAGTCTTGTGGTTTCTAATCGGATCACCAGCCCAATTACAAAAACATTGAGGCAGCTGGCGGAGAACTCCAATAAAGTAGCCAATGGAAATCTTTCCATTGAGCCGATTTCCTATCAAAAAAACGATGAACTGGGGCAGTTGAATGATTCGTTCTATCAGATGATTGAACAGATTAGGACATTACTCCAGTCCATTCGGTCCGTCAGTGAGAAGGTAGAAGGGTTTGCCGGTCAGATTGAAAATGATAATGCTACCGTGACAGAAATCAATCAGCAGGTGGCCACCTCAACTGATGAACTGGCACAGGGCACACAGACGATTGCCTCCGACCTGCAGGATTCAGTCACAAAAGTGGAAGACATGGATAAAGCCTTCACGTCGAATGTCGAGTATACGAAGCAGTCTGTTCAATACGGAGAAGAAGCGATTGAATCCGTTCAATCCGGCAAGGAAGCACTTGAGAGACAGCGGACACTTGTTCAGGAAAATACAGAGACGACCGAAAGCATTAAAGAAGCGACGAAATCCTTTGTGGAGTCGACGAAAAAAATCCACTCTATGGCGGATTCGGTTTCCGACATTGCCGGTCAGACAAACTTATTGGCCCTGAATGCCGCCATCGAAGCGTCACGAGCCGGTGAAGCTGGCAAAGGGTTTGCCGTCGTTGCCGAGGAAGTCAGGAAGCTGGCTGAACAGACCACGAAAGAAACGACCAGGATTTCCGATATGGTTGGATCGATTGAAGAAGGAATAGAAGCTGTAACCACAGCGGTGGACCGAGGGGTTGCGATTTCAGCAGAAGAACAAACTTCCATGGAAGCCACGAACAGCTCCTTTGAAGATATTCATCAAAAAGTGGCCTCTATTACAGATAAACTCGAGGAACTGCTGCAAAGTGTGGAACACTCAAAAGGGCTTCAAAGTGACGTCCTTGAAAACGTGGAAAGTATCAGTAGTGTTGTCGAAGAAACGGCAGCAGAAAATGAAGAAATTTCATCATCGACACAGGAACAGCTCGGGACCTTCCGCAATGTAGTGGATAAGGTGAGCGAACTGCGGACCCTTACAGATGAATTGAATGGCACGGTGAATAAATTCACGCTCTAAGACGAACATGTTTTTTCTAAATGGAACCAAAGTAAACCCGGATCTCTCTTTGATGGTCCGGGACTGTTTTTTTATGAAAGAATTTTTATTAGTTGTGATAATCTAATTAACCCTTCTTCTAACTGCTCTAATGAGGCAAAAGAGTACGATAACCGAAGATGGTTAAAATCATTTTTATCATATACCATTCCCGGATTGAATAAGATATGTTCTCTGAGTGCTAGATTAAATAATTTCTTAGTTGAAATATCTGACTCCAGCCTAAGCCATATATAAAAGCCACCTTTGGAAATACTCCAAGTAGCAATCTTCGAAAAATATTCGTTTAAGATTTGAATGGTAAAATCCGCTTGGTCCAATGGTATTGCTCTTAATCAAGATTGTCTTTAGGTTTTTCTTTATGCTTTCTGTTTTTAATCTCAGTAAATATATTATCGGACACATTTGCTTGAGTTGTTGGTGTTCCATTCGGAGGATTAGGTTGATTTGATTCAATCAGCGATTTCAGCATTTGAATATCCTCTTTAGTAGCGTATTGTTTATCGGACTTTAACATATATCCTAACTGACCGTTTGATTCTATTGTAGCCCACTCTAAATCAGTGAAATGCTGGATGTTTTGTTGCCTCATTCTTACTTCAAGCATATCAACCGTTAACCGCAGCTTTTTCAAATTGCTTTCATTAACTTGGCCGTTTTCTACTACTATAAGTGATTTTCCATAAATAAAAGTCTCTAGAGCATCCGATTTCAAAACGATATACTCAATAAAAAGAAGTGTAATCACCATTAGAAATGTAATCACCATTGTAATCCAAATGTTCCTGTCGCCAACAGGTTGAATAATCAATGACCCAACAGCTATCATCATAACAGTCTGAGCAACCGTAAGCTGTGAGATTGATTTTCTTCCAGCTAACCGCAAAATAAGTACTCCTCCAACGACGACGACAATAGCTTTCCATATGAAGTGTAAATCCAAAAACATCCCCTCTTTTCAAACAATATATTAATGCTGCTTTGCGGTTGACCCTGTCTGTTTATTAAATAGGTTTAATGTTTTTAAATTCGAATGTCTATAGTAATAAAGTTTACGGAAAGAGCCATAAATAAAATCCCTATACAAAATGTTTGATATCAATTGCACTGTTTTTCTTTTGGATTATATCCTTTAGAACTATACTATAATAGTGCGAAACTAAAACGGCAGCATATTGCCTTTTTTTACGACTGAACTTCTAAAGTTTTTTCTTTTTCTCAACATTTTCAATAGTTTCTGCTGGGGGAATATTATATAATCTGCTCTTAGGTTCATATATTTTTTGAGAAGGCCAGAGTCCATGATGTCCTGAGAATAGATAGCTGACTAAACAAGCAACAAAAAAGTACTCTAATCCTTTTCCATCAAACATTTCCATTGCCAACAGGAAAGCTGCTATAGGGGTATTAGCACCTCCACAGAAAGCAGCGATTAATCCCAATGCAGCAAGAAATGACATAGGTAAATCAATAAATGTGTGTAAGGTATTACCTAATGTTGCCCCGATAAAAAATAGAGGGATAGCCTCACCGCCAACAAACCCGCTCCCGAGAGTTACTGCTGTAAATACCAGCTTGGCAAGGAAAGCAAAGGGAGGGACTTTCTCTTTAAAAGATTGTTCTAACATCTCTAATCCCCGGCCATTATAGTCTTGTGAATCAACAATTAATGTTAATACTACAATGATGATTCCTCCAAAAAAAGCTCTCTTCATATGGTTTTTCTTGAAAAGTTTCTCAGAGTAATGTTGTATCTCGTGTCTCAACTGACAGTATAAAACACTTATCAGGCTGAAAATGACAGATATAAGAATAACTTTTAGAAATGTAATAATAGATATTTCCGGTATGTGCTGTATAATAAATTCTTCGTGTTCATGTCCCCAAGCTGCTGTAATTATATAGTGACCAATAAAGCTAGCCACAAGACAAGGAACAAGTGCTTCAAATTTCAGCTTTCCTAAAGCAGCCATTTCCATACCAAAAACAGCACCAGTTATGGGTGCTCCAAAGGCAGCACCAAAACCAGCACTTATGCCGCTCATAATTAAAATTTTCTTGTCGAGTCTGTTTACCTTAAAAAATTTGTTGACCGCTGCAGCTACACTTCCTCCCATTTGGACAGCGGCACCTTCTCTTCCTGTTGAACCACCAAAAAGGACTGTAATAAAAGTCCCGAAATAGACGATAGGCCCCATTCTCCGCGGAACCTCTTTTTTTCCGTGAACGGAGTCTATCACGAGATTATTCAATTCAGCAGTGTCATTCAAAGTATAATTTAAAAAGACCTTTCCGTAGTTCATATATATGTATCCTATGATAATTCCTCCAAAAGGGAGAAGGAAGATAAGCCAATCTCTTTTTGCTCGTATAACATCTCCTAGATAATCATTTGTTTCTAAAAGAAAATTTGTTGTCGAACCTACAACTACACCAATTATGCTTCCAAAGAAAATCCACTGACCAAGAATTGAAAAAAAGTTTTTATACTTTAACTGCATTTACCAAATCACCTCATTTCAACCTTTTATGAACATCATCGATTTTATTTTTGCCCAATGTATTAAAATTATTAAAATAAGTATTGAATATTGAGATTACTATTAATAAGGAAACATTAGAGACAATTATTTGATACCAAGAAAATAAAGATAGAGGAGAACGGAAAAGAAATAAAGAAAAGCATTTTCTGTTTTTCTTCAGAAAATGCTTTGCCATCTAATAAAGTGAGAAGAACTGTATCATAAGTGAGAGAAAAATGCTGCCAATTACGGTAGCATTTATGTGAAAGGTTATTGTTTTCTTGACGAAGTTCTTTTTCTACGTTTCATCCGATAATAAATGTACCAGCTTACGGCTCCGCCAAGTAGTACCATCAGTGCGTATTGGATGTTCTGAAACCACGTATATACGATTTCTATGTTTCCAAGTCTCCCTAAATAAAGCATGAGGAGGGAAACCGGCCAAACACCGATAAATGTAAAAAAACCATAACGAACTGGTTTGATTTTGTAAAAGGCTGCGACGTAAACAATGTATCCCATGCCAAGTACTCTTCCTGCCGTAATGGTCCATTCCCGATAGTTCTCCATGAATTTCATCATTTGTCTTGTTCCGGCTTTATCCACTCGGTTTTTCAGTAAATGGTCATAGCGAAGAGACACCCAGTATGGGATATAAGCAACAGCAGTGTATAGGAGAGCGGCATAAATACTGAGTAGTATCCATTCCCAACCGGTCGGATCTATAATATAACCGTAAACTAATAGCACAATAGCAGCAGGAAATGGGAATGATATTGCTTCTACGGCTATTCCTAGAAAGAGTCCGGCAAGTCCTAATTGTTCGAGAGTGTCTAGTAGAAATGCAAGCATATGTAAGCTCCTCATGGTATGTAAGATTCGGAGAGTATCTTTAATTTAACATATATATAAAGAGAAAACGTGAGTGTTTGCTCATATTATTTATGGTAGTTTTTGTTTGTGGGTTAGCTATAGCTGTTTCTTTTGTTGCAAAGCTTTTGTGTTTAAAAATAATATTGGATATGATGAAAGAAATAGGTGCTAGAGAAAGGATGTCTTTTATTTATGAATCAGTGGAAACAAATGCTTGAAGATGCCAAAGAGTGGGCGAAAGAAGCGGGACAAAAACAGTTGGAACGGGCAGAAGGACCGATGGAAGTGAATAGCAAATCATCAGCTATTGATTTTGTTACGGAATTGGACGTTTGGACAGAAAACTTTTTAACAGAAAAAATTCAAGCCAATTACCCTGGTCATGTCATGAAAACAGAAGAAAGCGGAAACTACGATGGAGAATCTGACTACGAGTGGGTGATTGATCCGATTGATGGAACGGTCAATTATGCAAGAGGCTTGCCTTTTTACTGTATTTCTATTGGTATTCGTTATCAAGGAGAAACAGTCATTGGCTTGGTTTATGCGCCAAAACTTGGAGAAACGTTTGAAGCGATTAAAGGCGAAGGTGCCAGTTTAAACGGTCGTCAGATACATAGTTCAAGTACTTCACAACTAGATAAAGCAGTGATAGCTTCGGGTTTTCCTTATGATAAAGGGATGACTGAAGATAATAATTTACCGCATGTTAATAAGCTGCTTCCGCAAATTGGTGGATTAAGACGTATGGGTAGCGCTGCGTTAGATCTATGTCAGGTAGCATGTGGAAGGTTAGATGGCTATTGGGAGATTAAATTAAAAGACTGGGATGTTGAAGCAGGAATCCTGATTTTAAAAGAAGCAGGAGGAGAGGTCTTAAAGATAGAAGAGAAGAAGGGCTTGTATGTTATGGCTGCGAATTCTTTTCTACATTCTAAAATACAAGCCTTCATAATTCGTTAATATACATGTTTCACGTGAAACATGTTAGAAGCTGCTAAAATGAATTGGGATTTTGTTGCATGAATGCACTAATACCGATAATAGCAAAAATGATGAATAGAACAGAAAGAACAAACCCAACGATACTACAAATATTACCTGCTATGGCCATGCCGCGCCCATTTTGTCCTGTGCGTTTTACTTCTTTGAGTCCCAACATACCAAAAATGAAGCCTAAAATGGAGAATATTGGACTTAAAATAAACAAGAGAGGTACGTTAACCACAGATAAAATACCAAGAACAAGGGAAGTAATTGCTTTACCATTCGTAGTAATTGGGTAATCGCTCATTTCATAATCAGTCGGGTTCGTCGTGCTATGTTGTTGATCGTTTTCCAAAGTTATCACCTCTTTCTAACAATGTATTTTAACATATTTACTATTAGTTATGATAAATAATGCGTATGGAGGAGAAAAAGGAGGGGAATAATGACGATTTTAAAGAATGATTGGGCTTCACGGTTGGCACAAGAATTTGAAAAAGATTATTATTTACAATTAAGGGAGTTTTTAAAAACAGAATATAGGGAACACAATGTGTATCCGGATATGCATGATATTTTTAATGCTTTGCATCATACATCTTATCAGGAAACAAAAGCGGTCATTCTTGGACAAGATCCGTATCATGGACCTAAGCAGGCGCATGGACTGAGTTTTTCTGTACAGCCTGAGGTTAAAATGCCCCCGTCGTTACAAAATATATATAAAGAGCTATACGAGGATTTGGGGTGCTCTGTACCGAATCACGGCTGCTTAACAAGTTGGTCCGAACAAGGTGTTTTACTGTTGAATACTGTATTGACAGTAAGAGCGGGGCAGGCTAACTCGCACCGGGGAATGGGATGGGAACATTTCACTAATGAAGTGATAAATCAAGTGAATAAAAAGTCAGATCCTGTGGTATTTATACTTTGGGGGCGTCATGCTCAATCAAAAGAACAGCTTATTACCGCAGATCATCACCACGTTATCAAGTCACCACATCCAAGTCCTTTTTCTGCACATAAAGGATTCTTTGGAAGCCGGCCTTTCTCGCGCACGAATCAATATTTACAAGAGGCAGGAAGGCCGGAAATAAACTGGTGTATTTCCAATTAAGTAAAAGGAGGCAGTAATACATGAGTATTCAAACATCGGTACAAAAACTAGCTAATGGGGTAGAAATGCCTTGGGTCGGTCTAGGTGTATTCCAAGCGGAAGCCGGCAATGAAGTGAAACGGGCAGTGAAATCAGCACTCGAAGCGGGGTATCGCAGCATTGATACCGCATCATTTTATGGAAATGAAAAGAGTGTTGGAGAAGCAATTAAAGAAAGTGATATCCCGGTAGAAGACATTTTCATAACCACGAAAGTGTGGAACGATGAACAAGGTTTTAATGAAACATTGGAAGCTTTTGAACGTTCCCGTGAAAAACTTGGAGTGGATGTTATTGATTTATACTTAATTCATTGGCCGGTTCCGGGAAAATATAAAGAAACATGGGGAGCACTCGAAAAACTTTATGAAGAAGGAAAAGTTCGCGCCATAGGGGTAAGTAACTTTACAGAAGAACACTTGGAAAATGTGATGAAGACCGCTAAAGTAAATCCGATGGTAAATCAAGTTGAGTTTCATCCACGTTTATTCCAGAAAGGTCTACTTGAATATTGTCAAAACCATGATATTCAATTAGAAGCTTGGCGTCCACTCGGAAAAGGTGATCTTCTAGGAGAAGATGTAGTGGAACGTATAGCCCAAAAACATGGCAAAACCCCGGCACAAGTTCTAATTCGCTGGTCTGTAGAGAATAAGGTTGTAACTATTCCAAAATCTGTAACACCTGAACGAATCAAAGCTAATGCGCAAGTGTTTGATTTCTCTTTAGATGTAGAAGACTTGCAGGCTATTGATGGGATGAATGAAAATAAGCGTTATGGATATCATCCTGATGAATTTCCATATGATAAAGTATAATATATAAATGTAAGAAGAAGCTGCTCAAGTGTTTATTTTAATACACTTGAGCAGCTTTTTTTATGAGATAGGAATGTTTAAAATGTGGATCTTCATTCCCCTGATTCGTAACTACATCATTTTTTAGCGTGTTTTTAATTAATACGTTAGGTTTTCTAACACAAGAGTAGATTCATAGAAATTTATCTGTAAAATATGAATTAACGAAAGATGTTAACTAAGTTTACATCTAATTTAGAACACGAAAGGGGAGAATGTTCATGGATCCCATGATATTAATGGATAATCTTTGGATCATGATCGCATTTATTCTAGTTATTTTAATGCAAGGTGGTTTTATTCTTTTAGAGGCGGGGTCAACCCGTATGAAAAACGCCGGTCACATTGCCGGTAAAACTATTTTCACATTGGGAATTGCATCTCTTGTGTTTTGGGCAGTAGGATATGGATTTATTTATGGAGATAGTGCAGGGGGATTTATTGGTTTATCTAACTTTTTCTATGGTGATTATGCTTTTGAAGGAGAAGGGCTATCTAGTTCTGTTGACTTCATTTTCCAATTAGCTTTTGCTGCTATTGCTTTAACGGTTGCTTTTGGCGGTTTTGCTGAAAGGGCAAAGTTGTCTGCTTATATTATTTTCGCTGTGTTATTCTCGGCAATTGTTTACCCAGTCGTTGCTCACTGGGTTTGGGGCGCAGGCTGGATTGGTGAACTTGGCAAACAAGACTTCGCTGGTTCGACCGTTGTTCACTTAACTGGTGCGATGGGTGCATTGGCCGCAACTCTTTTATTGAAACCTCGTATCGGAAAGTATAACAAAGACGGATCTCCTAATGAATTAGCAGGTCATAACCAGGTATTTACAGCTCTTGGGGTATTGCTTCTTTGGGTCGGCTGGTTCGGATTTAACGCAGGTAGTACATTTGGTGTAGCAGACGCGTTCTTTGGATTTGTCGCATTAAACACTCAACTTGCCGCCGCTGCTGGTGCAGTAGCCGCTCTCTTAATCGGTTGGGCTTCTCTAGGTAAAGCGGATGTACCTACGATGTTGAATGGAGCACTTGCCGGACTTGTTGCAATTACAGCATCTTGCGCGTTCGTTGCTCCTTGGGCTGCGGTACTTATTGGTGTTATTGGTGGACTGATCGTATTTTACAGTATGAAATTCTTTGAGAAAAAGGGAATTGATGACCCGATATTTGCTTTATCTGTACACGGTGCAGCTGGTGTATGGGGTACGTTATCAACTGGATTTTTTGCAACACCAGAACTTGCAGAAATGAATGGCGGGCAAGCTGGACTATTTTACGGCGGTGGATTAAGTCAACTCGGCGTACAGTTTATCAGTGTTGTAGCTTGCGGGTTATTTGCTTTCATTGCCTCTTACATTCTATTATTAATCACTAAATCTTTAACAGGAGGACTTCGCGTATCCGAAGAAGAAGAGATTATGGGACTCGATATGAGTGAACATGGAAGTTACGGTTATCCAGAAAGCGTAAATCCGCAATCATCTACTTCTACAAACACAGGTGCGTGATAAAATGACATCTTCATTTTTTAAAAAGGAGGGGGATTCTATTCCTCTTCCCTCTTTTCATAACTATGAGGAAATAAGGCAAGCGAGAGTGAAAGAAACTCAGGTGGCAGCAAGCGACTCATGGCAACTGAATGAAGCCCATGACAGGTGGGTGCTTGAAACAACAGCTCTTGCCGTGAAACATGTACAAAGTGAGCGGGGGACTGCCCCTGCTCACTTTGTGTTTTTTTTGATGGGCAGTGCAGGCAGGCAGGAACAAGGAGTATTCAGTGACCAAGATCATGGCATTGTTTTTGAAGGAGACGAAGCTGATCACCAGGAATACTTTTTAACACTAGGGGCAGAAATTCGTGAAGGGATGGCGATTGTTGGTTATCCACGATGTGAAGGAAAAGTAATGGCTTCTCACTCGAGATGGTGTCACGGAAAAAGCGGGTGGGAAGATCAAATTGATCGATGGATTCATGAAGATACATGGGAAACATTGCGCCATTTACTAACGTTCATTGATGCAAGAGCATTAGTAGGCAAACGAGAGCTGCTGGCTGACGTGAAAAATTATGTCTTCTCTCACATCGAATCAAATGCCAATCTTTTAAAACGATTATCCGAGAACATTTCTTATATTCATCAGGGAATAAATGCATTTGGACAACTGCTTCCTGATGAAAAAGGTCCTTATGCTGGATCCATTCACATGAAAGACGTAGGATTCTTTCCTTATGTGCATGCTTCGAGATTACTTGCTATAAAAGAAGGGCTACACGATACGTCAACGATAAGACGTATACGCCATGTAGAAGACAAGTATGCTTTTGTAAAAAATAAGGCAGAACATTTTCAGTATCTTTTAGAGCTTCGAACGGATTTTTCCAATAAGCAACAGACGTATGAGGATGTTCATTATATTCCTGTGGCCCAATTGACAAAAAAGCAGAAGCAACGGCTGAAATCGGCGATAAAAGAGGGAAAAACCCTTTTTCAACAAACGAAAAAGCTTGTGGAGTCAGGTGAGTGAGTATGGTAATGAATAATATGTTTCAGTGGGTTCGCCAAGTTTCCGGAAAGTTAGGAGCCCCGATGGTACAATCGATTGATCAAGCAAGCCCCCAACATCAATCTTTTATGCGTCAATTGCAAAAGGATCTTAAGGCGAAACAACCTTTACTCGAGCCATTGGATACACTGGAGTTTACAGTGTTAGATTTGGAGACTTCAGGGTTTTACCCAGATGGTGGTGATAAAATTTTATCTATTGGAGCAGTGAAAGTAAAACAAGGAAAGGTGGTTTATGATGAAACCTATTATTCCACCATTTCTGAGCCTGATGCGCTATCGCCGGAAGTAGCTGAATTAACGGGTCTCACAAAAGAGGAATTGCACCAGTCTCCCAATGTATCTGAAGTTCTGCAGTCGTTTTATGAGTATATTCATACCGATATTTTAGTTGCCCATCATGCCAAGCACGAAAAGAAATTTCTGCAGCATGCTACTTATCAATCAAGTGGAATGCAATTTCAGCATCGGTTGTTGGATACATCTTTTTTATTTAAAATAACAGCTCCTGATCAATCTTCCGTTGAACTGGATGCTTGTTGTGATTACTACAAGATTCCGATCAACAACCGACACCATGCACTAGCTGACGCGATTATGGCAGCTGAACTTTGGGTGTGTACTATTCAAGAGGCTATGCAAAAAGGGTATGAAACACTTCAGGATGTATATGTTCAATTAAACCGGCAATCTCGGTAATTCTCATTCATTGTATGATAACGACATATGCATTCTAAACACTTAATAAAGGAGGAGGGGCGAGGTGACAGATCATATCCCCCGTCGTACCGCTTGCTTTCCCATAAGCGTTGTACAGGAGTTAACATCGTTAAGCGCTCGCCAGATTCGATATTATGAGCAACAAGGTTTGATTTTTCCAGAAAGAAATGAAGGGAATCAACGCCTGTTTTCCTTGGAAGATATAGATAAGTGTGCTGAAATAAAAGAACTTATTGATCAAGGATTAAACATTGCTGGAGTGAAAACGGTTTTGGCTTCTAAAAACCCTGGTTCAAACAAAAATAATACACATTCGGTTGTTAAAAAGAAAGACATGACTAGACTGCGAATGTATTTGAATGAGCTCGATTTGTAAAAGAATTTTACAATTATATGACAAATGCCGCTTCTCCCGTTTAACTGTTGCAGTACTCGGGAATTTCTCCTATGAATGGGAGGTGTTACGCATGGCATTCATTATGGTGGATGATATGCAAATTCCAGCAGGTAAATATGACAAAGAAGAAGAAGCGAAAAAAGCAGCCGCTGAAAAAGATTTGGTTGTCAAAGATAATGAAGGCAGTTTCTGGGTCATAGATGAAGAAAACTATTCGAAAATTGAAGCACTAGGATATACGATTGTGGCAAAGGAAAACTAACCGTTCCATACTATCCATTCGCTTCGGCTTCTCGTCATCAGAATTGGCGGTGAGCCGAAGTTTATTTGTGAAAATGGACTATTTCGTGGCAAAAGCAATGGTATGGCTCTCAAACATATAAGAGCTGTGTTATAATTCGTGCAGGATGAACTTTTTAAGGGTTAGGTGAATCATATGAACATTTCTGCTCGTACGGTAGTAGATAAAATGGAAGAAGAATTTATGCAGCTTGCTGACGGTTTAGATAGAGAGGAAGAAACAACGGTAAAGGAGCATGCGAGAGTGATAAAGGCGTATTGTGACATTATTCTCGGAGAAGAAAAAGAAGACATAAAAAAAACAATGTCCACTCAACGAGCACAGTCTTCCTTTGAAAAAATGCCATCGGCTCCTATCTCAACAGGATCCCCCGTGGTTTCTTCCGGCCAGACAAGAAATGATATTCCTTCCACGGAAGGCAATTTACTCGAATTTTAAAAGCATGGGCAGGTGAGAACAATGTGGAAAGTATTTGTGATATTAGGTGCTATTAATGCTGCTGTGGCTGTAGGTTTTGGAGCGTTTGGTGCGCACGGTCTCGAAGGAAAGCTGAGCGATCGTTTAATGGAAGTTTATCAAACAGGCGTTCAATACCATATTATGCATGCACTGGGGCTTTTGGCGATAGGATTAGTGGCAGCTTACGTTGGAGGTTCTGCTTCTTTATCTTGGGCAGGTTGGCTGCTGTTTACAGGGATTATTGTTTTCTCAGGCAGTTTGTATACGATGGCGTTCACAGGCATTTCTTGGCTTGGTGCGATAACTCCTATAGGCGGAACGGCCTTTATAGCAGGATGGATTATGCTTGTTATAGCTGTTTTGAAAGTTTAATCATATATGAGCAAAGGCGGTCCCGAAATTACGGAGACCGCCTTTGCTATGCTCGTTCGATTTTTCCTAAAGTGATAGCAACGAAGAGTCCTGTCAGTAACGTAATAATGCTGATAATGAGCTGGAGAAAACTCGCGTCAAGTCCTGGAAATATCACAAATAAAGATCCCACGAGAAGACCTGTCATGACAGCGTACGTTCCCGTTGTATGATGGTGTAACAGGTACTGTATGAATTTACTCATGATTACAATACCAAGAACAACGCCTACAGCTACTGTAGATAAAACAGGTATATTCACTGTGCTGACAGCCTCAAGAACGGTCGTAAATACACCGAGAATGACTAAAATAAACGATCCGCTCACTCCAGGTAAAATCATAGCCGTGCTTGCAAACCAACCGGAGAAAAATAAAAGTACATAATCACCGATAGATAACGATTCCATGATAGGGGACTCTTCTTGAAAAAATCCGATAAAAATAACAAGTCCAGCCCCAATGACTAAAAGAAAATAGTGTTTTCCGGTGAATTTCCGTTTGTAATCAGCTTCGTTTAATAGAAAAGGGATGGTTCCTAAAATGAGACCGATAAATAAGAAAAAAGTCGGCTGCGGGTATGACTCTAGCAGCCAGTCCAAAAGATTGCTTAGACTGAAAATGGCGATGAGAATACCAAGGCCAAGCGGAATAAAAAAACCAAGCTGCTGCTTCCAACGCCGAGTAAAAAAGTTATTAATCGCTGCAATCAGCCGATGATAAATACCGAGCACTAATGCAATGGTCCCCCCGCTTACCCCGGGGATAATGTCGCTTGCCCCCATAGCTATACCGCGTAGTATGTTTTTCCATTCAAACATGACGGGTCTCCTTTATGTACAAGTGTCTTAGTGATTGTATGTTTCAGACGTGAGTATATGTATGGAAAAAGAGATGGTCTTTCTCTTTTTCATAGGGGTTATGAGCCAATTGCTGAATCTGGTGCGATGCCGTTTTCTTCTTCCTTCTTTAGACTTTTATCAAAAACAAAGGGTCCAAACGGAATAACAGAAACAATCATTGCCGTCATGGCTCGAGGTATAGCCCATCGACGTAGTATCCATACAAATAAAACAGCGGCGATATATATAACAAACAAACCGCCGTGTAGCGCTCCGACAATTGTAACGGCCATGTCCATCCCTAGTCCGTATTTAAGCGGCATTGCTAGAAATAGCAACACGATAAAGGAAAGTCCTTCAAGCATACCAGCTATTCTTAATCTGCCAATGGCGGAAGACATCATATTTATATTCACTCCAATAAGAAAATTTTATCGATTGTACATTAGAATCATAGCATGGAAAAAACAAGACTACAATGGACGTTTTATGACGTTATTTTAAATGAAAGAAGGGATAATCTCTGTTGGAGACATCCCTTCTTTTACGATTTATTTAACTATACAACAGACCCTAAAAGGACATAGTATCCATTAGGGTCCGTTCTTGGCAGTTATTCCCCTTTGACGACTTTTAAATCTTGATCTTCAACCGTTACACTAATATTTTCAAGATTTTCTTCTTCTAGCATAAGATCGGCGATGCCGTCTTCTACTTTTTCTTCAATGACACGACGTAGTGGTCTAGCACCAAATGCTGGGTCATAGCCGAGTTCTGCAATCAATTCTTTTGCTTCTTGAGAAACGGTAATCTTCATGTTCTGTTCTTCTGCTGCTGCAAAGATATCAGCGAGCATAAGGTCAACGATAGTGACAAGGTCTTCTTTTTCAAGTTCATGGAAAGAGACAATGCTGTCAAAACGGTTTAAGAATTCAGGTTTGAAATAGTCAGACAAGGACTCTGTTAGTTTTGGTTCCACGTCTTCTTTATTTCCGAAACCTACTGTTACTCGTTTCATGTTGGAACCAGCGTTTGATGTCATAATAATCACAGTATCTTTAAAGCTTACCGTGCGTCCTTGACTATCAGTTAAACGTCCGTCTTCCATGATTTGCAGGAACATATGCTGTACATCAGGATGAGCCTTTTCAATTTCATCAAGTAAAATAATACTGTATGGCTGACGACGAACCTTTTCTGTTAGTTGTCCTGCTTCATCATGTCCTACATATCCAGGTGGGGATCCTACTAGTTTTGAGACAGAGTGTTTTTCCATATATTCACTCATATCAAGACGAATCATCGCTTCGCTGTCTCCAAACATTTCTTTAGCAAGGGATTTGGATAGCTCGGTTTTTCCGACACCTGTTGGTCCAACGAATAAGAAGGAACCAATTGGACGAGTACCACGACGAAGGCCGGCGCGATTACGGCGAATCGAACGAGCTACTTTGCTTACCGCCTCGTCTTGACCAATGACGCTTGCACGTAGACGGTCCGGAAGATCTTTCATCTTTTGCTGCTCGTCTTTTTGCAGGCGGCGTACAGGAATTCCAGTTTTATTCTCAACAATTTGTTGGATAGTTTCTACATCTACGACCGCTTCTTTGTGTGCAATATCACCGTTTTCTTGGGATTCTTCGAGCTGCTTTTGAAGCTTAGATTCTTCATCCCGAAGTTTAGCGGCACGTTCATAATCTTCTTGTTGTGTTGCTTTTTCTTTATCAGCTGCAAGTTGTTCGATACGGCTTTTCAATTCTTGTTCATCATCTTCGCTGTGGATGAGGTTGATTTTTGAACCTGATTCATCCATTAAGTCAATTGCTTTGTCTGGAAGGAAACGATCCTGAATATAACGATTGGAAAGATGGACACAAGCCTGCAATGCTTCATCGGTGTAAGTGACTTGATGGTACTTTTCGTAATTATCTTTCAATCCTTCTAGAATAGAAGTGGAGTCTTCAAGAGTTGGCTCATTAACCATAACAGGCTGAAATCTGCGTTCAAGTGCCGCATCTTTTTCGATTTTACGGTATTCATCGAGCGTTGTAGCACCAATGACTTGAACTTCACCGCGTGCAAGGGCGGGCTTCATAATGTTACCGGCATCAGAGGAACCTTCTGCTGAACCAGCACCTACAATTTGATGAACTTCATCGATAAAGACGATAACGTTTTTACGTTCTTGCAGTTCTTTCAAGAGTTGCTTCATTCTTTCCTCAAATTGACCGCGAACCCCGGTGTTTGCAACAAGAGAAGAAACATCGAGTAGATAAATGTCTTTATTTTTCAGCTTATTAGGAACGTCCCCTTCTGTAATCCGAAGAGCAAGTCCTTCTGCAATGGCTGTTTTTCCGACACCAGGTTCACCAATGAGGACAGGGTTGTTTTTATTACGGCGATTTAATGTTTCCACTACTCGTTCGACTTCATTATGACGACCGATAACAGGATCAATCATTCCAGCGCGTGCGGCATCAGATAGATTTTTTCCGAGATCTTCGAGCAATCCACCGCCTTTACCCCCACCAGATTGTTGGGCTTGTCCGTTTTCTTCTTGAGCGGCGTTCATTTGTTGTCCGTTCATCATGTCATGAAAAAATTGATCAAATGGAGATTGTCCGCCGCCTCCAAAGTTAGAAGGCTGTTTCATTTCGTTTCGTACTTCGTTATAGCAAATGTCACATAGATTCATTTTTTGTTGATAACCGTTAAGATTCATATTTAATTCAATACGTGCTTGACGTTGTTGGCAATGTTCACATCTTCTCATTTTACGTGTACCTCCTTTACGTTTAAAAAAACTTATCTCATATAAAATAGTAGTTATTGTGTCTTTGTTAATGGGGTAAGAGTATGATAACTCTTACGCTTTCTGTTTATCAAATCATCTGCTTTGACTTTGACTATCTTTGACCTTGTAACTATATTATATCTTGACCTTTTTTGACTTTCAAGAGAAAAGCATATATTTTTTTGCGAGCGTAAGCCACCAGCACTATGTAGAATAAAAAAGGATAGAATTTGGGTGGTTTTCCCAAGACAAGATCTGTTTTTTCATGAACTTGAAAAAGCAGCGCATGTTTAAAAGCGCGCTGCTTTTTAGCAAGAGTATAGTAACAATATCACGAATGAGTAAATATTAAACATATTATGCTCATGTTATCGGTTGATAAAAGTTGAATCTTCTCCAAATGGATAGTCATAATTAATTTCTTCATCAAACACGATGTAGTCCAAATACACCATAAGTAGCAAATACCATTTGCCATTAGCTTCATCTCTTAATATAATATGGTCGCGTCCAGCCTCGTCAATGATTCCTTGGAAAATCATTGACTGCCAGTCGGGATTTCCTTCGAACGTCATATAGACTGTTGCTTGCTTACCTTGATTTAGACGTAAGATGTTTTCGATGTAAGATTGTTCTGCTGGAAGCATGCCGTTGCCGTTACCATTACCATTACCATTATTATTTCCCATACCGTTATTCATGCCGTTGTTCATTCCATTTTGTTGGCGCATGACCATTTCTTCTCCATATGGAGAAAACCCGCCATAATTTTGCATTGGGTACCAAGGATAATAATTGTACAAATGCTTCTCCTCCTTCAAGTGTAAAATATTGTAACCGCTGTTTTCTCAGATCTCGGTGGATCTGCAATGTGTTACCGGTAGACTTCTGGACAATCTTCGTAAGATGGTGAAAAAAAGCAGTGTGCTTTGAAACGGCCCACGTTAGGCTGACCAAACCAAGTAGCCGGACATTCTCCTTCTGGACGATAAAACCATAAAGAGTTTTCAGCTGGGTTGAACCTTTCTCCTTGTACGAGGCGGCGAGCAAGTCTGATTTCCCGACTGCGTGCTCTTTGATAGAAATAGCTTTCTTGAACAGCTTCAAATCCACCAGGTGACTGGTATACCATTTGTGGAATGGAGCGAATGTTTTCAAAATCGATGCAATTAGCATATACTCGATTTACCATCACATTCCCTGCCAAGAGCATTCCCAGATTGCCTTCTCCTTCAGCTTCGGCTCGCATTAAACGAGCGAGTATCTTGAGATCTTCCGTTGGAGCCTTGATGATAGCGATGGGATCACCCCTTTGACCTTCATACTAGTGTAATTTATGTGAGGGGAAGAGGAGATATGACTAGAAAAGAGCAAGATGTTTACTGGATCTTTTTTGTGCTTTGTACAAGAAGGGAAAAGGTGAGTGAATCTTTATACAAAAAACCGACCTACGTGAGGCCGGTTGTGATGAAAGTTAAATATGAAAGAAAGATTCTACGCTTTCAGGTTTTAAAATATTTCCGACATAGAAGGATCCAAAATCGCCGTAGCGAGCAGACACTTCGTCAAAACGCATCTCATAAATCAATTTTTTAAACTGAAGAGCATCGTGGGCAAATAGTGTAACAGCCCATTCCCAGTCGTCAAGACCAGTTGAGCCTGAGATAATCTGTTTGATTTCTCCAGCGTATTTGCGCCCTGTCATTCCATGTGCTTTCATAAGCTCAACTCGTTTTTCAAGAGGGAGGGAGTACCAGTTATCGTCACCTTCCCGTTTTTTATCCATTGGATAGAAGCAGATATGATCCCACTTCGGTAAGATAGGATAAACTCTGGCACGCATATTCGGGTTGTCCAATGGATCGCTTCCGTCTTTTGGAGGGGTGTAGTTGCCTTGCTCTACGACAGATACATAAGAGTATGTCTGAATCGTATAATCAGCAATGCGAAGTTTGTTAAATTCATTTTCAATCGAATCTAAGTCATTCATAGAAGAGCGCAAGTTCATCATGATAATGTCGGCTTTATGGCCCACGACGGTGTAAAGGGCGTAGCTTCCGTTTTCTTCTTCTTCGATTTTCTGCCAACCTTCTACCATTGTTACGAACTCTTGAATCATGCTTTGCTTTTCATCATTAGGAACGTTTCTCCAAGAAGCCCAATCTATTTTTCTCAAGTCATGAAGGCAAAACCAACCATCAAGCGTTTGGGATGGTTCACTCATTATGTATCACTCCTTATTAAAACCTATCTTTTGATTTCTACTATACCATAACGAAAGAAAAACCTAAAAAGTAAGCAATCGTACCGCTAAAAATTTGAAAGGATTATACGGCGGTGGGAAGGGAAAGGGCTGTCTGATATGACTAAATAGACCGCCCAATCATCGTTCCATCATAAATAGCAACTTCTGCATTTAATCCTAATGCTTTGCTGGCACCGCCAATCATGTGTACCTCTTTCCCTTTTTCTGATAACTCATTATATAGAGATGGATTGGGAAGCTGTCCGCTAGCTGTAATGATAGTATCTGCTTCTATCCATTCTTCTTGATCGTCTAAGCTGATATGAAGTCCTTTTGTCGTTATTTTTTTGTAGGTAACGCCACCAACCATTTGGATGCCCTTCTTTTTTAAATCTAATAATGTTGCCCAACGAGTTGTTCGTCCAATCCCTCTGCCGAAAGTTTTACTTCGCTGAAATAACGTAATTTCTGAATGCCCTTTCTCATATAAAAAGGAAGCCAAGTCACAGGCAATGCCGCCGCCTCCTATAATTGCGATGGTTCCGGTTACGCTTGCGGTTTCTTCAAAAACATCTTGATAGGTTAGAACATTGATTTCTTTCAAACCTGGAATGTCAGGTTCTCTCGGAATAATACCGGTTGCCGTTATTATTTCATCTGCCTCTTCCACGAGCGGATGATCGACGTTTATAGAGGTGTTACAAACGATGTCTACCTTAAGTTTTTCTAATTGTTTCTTATAATAACGAATGGTTTCGTTGAATTCTGATTTACCTGGAACGATGCGGGAATAGTTAAATTGCCCACCGATATGGGAACGTTTATCGGCAATGGTTACGTGATGCCCTCGCAAAGCCGCGACTCTTGCTGCTTCTAATCCTGCTGGTCCTGCGCCGATAACAAGTATGTTTTTCTTCTGTTCAGCTTTTTCAATTGTAAATATTAATTCTCTGCCTGCTTCCGGGTTTACAATACAAGAAGCAGACTTACTTTCAAAAACGTGATCTAAGCAAGCTTGATTACAGGCGATGCACGTATTTATTTCATCTTCTCGTCCTTCTTTTGCTTTGGTTAAAATTTCTGGGTCGGCTAAAAAAGGGCGTGCCATGGAAATCATATCAGCTTTTCCCTCAGAGAGTATTTTCTCAGCATCTTCGGTTTGGTTAATTCTGTTGGAGGCAACGACGGGAATGGAGACATAATCTTTTATGTTTGCCGCTATATCGGTGAAATGATTACGCGGGACTTTCATAGAAATGGTCGGAACGTTTGACTCGTGCCAGCCGATTCCTATGTTTAATAAGTCAATACCGGATGATTCCAGCTGTTGTGCTAAAAAGAGTGTTTCTTCTTCTGTTGTGCTGTCCTTGATGAGATCTAACCCAGACATGCGAAAAATAATAGGGAAGTGCTGACCGACATATTCTCTAACAAGTCTTGAAATAGCAAGAGGAAAATGAATACGGTTCTCAAACGTGCCGCCCCATTGATCGGTTCGTTTATTTGTAACAGGGGAGATAAACTGATTAATTAAATAGCCTTCGGATCCCATGATTTCTACAGCGTCGAAACCGGCACGCTTGGCACGTTCGGCACTATCGGCGAAAGCTTGAATAGTACGGTGAATGTCATGAACATTCATTTCCTTTGGCTCATCTGGATTTATCGGTGATTTAATAGGGGAGGGGGCTATGGGGTCGGTGCCATTCATTGATTTATACGCATATCTCCCAGCATGAAAAAGCTGAAGGGCTATTTTTCCACCAGCATCATGGACTGCTTTTGTTAAAGGAGTCCATCGTTCAATGTCTTCTTCTTCCGCTATAGACATAAAGTTTTCTCCGCCGCTCCCTTCAGGTGATACGGCAGCTCCGCCCGTTACAATCAAACCCACGTTTTCCTTTGCTCTTCTAACGTAGAAGGCAATTAATTTTTCCATACCGTTATTTTCGCCTTCAAGACCGACATGCATAGACCCCATCATAACCCGGTTTTTCAACGTAGTATTTCGTAAGGTAATAGGAGAGAATAAATGCTCGTAAGACATAACAAACGCCTCCTTGTTCTTTTATCGCTAAAAGATAATGAGTGTTATTAGTATGAAACAAATAAAGAAGAATAACCGTTCTCTTTTTATATCGAATATTCATTATAAAAAAATTTATGTTAATTATATCCATAATAAATAGGTTTATTCAATATATTTTTGAAATAGTCTTACAAATTCTTCTCTTAAGTATTCTACGTTATCTAAAGGTAGTAATTGTTCTTGAAAGGCTAGTCCCATAGCCTGACTCATAACTAGGTGGGATAGAACCGGTTTTGTTTCGGGATGTAGTATGTCTTGCTCGACACCTTCTTCTAAGATTTCCTCTAAAAATGTTCGCAAATGATCAAAAAATTTCGTTATCAGCGGTTGAACTTCTTCATTATACGGGGACTGAGCTATGTAATTAAGCAGAATTAAATAAAAATCAGGGTTTTGTTTTGGCACATCAGCAACTGCTTCCAAGTAGGATTTAAATTTTCCTTCAAAAGCAGTGTGTTTTTCTACTGCTTCTCGAACAGTCTCCTCTGTATCAGAAAAGGACTCCTTTAACACTTGAACAAGTAAATCTTGTTTATTTTTAAAGTAATGATAAATAACACCTGTACTTAACGTGGCGCTTTCTGCAACATCCTTTATTGAAAAATGTCCGAATCCATACTGAAGCATGCAATCTTTTGCCGCAAGAATAATCTGCTGGCGACGTAATGGTTCCATTCCAACTTTTGGACTCATGATAAACACCTCCATTAATAGTATATGTCTATAAAAAGTATAGCATAAAAATGGAAGAGAATGTTTCACGTGAAACAAGTTATAAGTGAATGGTGAAAACGCTTGATTTGCCAACCTTTGCAAACGCATACTGGTTTGAAAATTTCTATTTTTATTACTTTGTGCAAGTGGGTTTATTTTTTGTGAAGAGAAGAGTATGCTTGTGTATGAAAAAAGAGTGACACATTTTCATAAATGAGCTAATGAAAACCAATTTTAAGGTAAAATATATAGACAAGAACACAGACTATCGAACGAATCGTGTAAATGGGAAGTGTGAAAAAAAGGAGGAATGGCTGTGAGCGATCTATTTGAGGTTGTTAAAGGCCAGGTTAAAACAAAGTATCCTTCCATTGTATTTCCGGAAGGTGATGATGATCGAATTATTGAGGCAGCGGCGAAGCTTTCTACTGATCAGATGCTGAAGCCTATTATTGTTGGAAATGAAAAGAAGGTACGGGAAAAGGCAGAATCTTTAGGGGTGTCCTTTAAAGATGTAGCTGTGTATGACCCTGCATCGTATGAAAACTTTGATACGTTAGTGGAGTCATTTGTAGAGCGCCGTAAAGGTAAAGAGACGGATGAAAGCGCCCGTGAAAAACTGCAAAATCCTAATTATTTTGGAACAATGCTTGTATATCTTGGTTATGCAGATGGTTTGGTGAGTGGGGCTGCTCATTCAACAGGAGACACAGTAAGACCAGCCCTTCAAATTATCAAGACAAAACCAGGTATTCAGAAAACATCAGGTGTCTTTATTATGGTGAAAGATGAGAAGAAATTTGTGTTTGCGGATTGCGCGATTAATATTTCCCCAAATGCCGAAGAGCTTGCTGAAATTGCGATTTCGACAGCAGAAACAGCTCAAACTTTTGACATAGATCCAAAAGTAGCCATGTTGAGTTTCTCAACCAAAGGTTCTGCGTCTTCGATGGAAACTCAGAAAGTGTCAGAAGCAACCGAAAAAGCACAAAACGATAGACCGGACCTTGTTGTTGATGGTGAGTTCCAATTTGATGCTGCTTTCGTACCAGCAGTTGCCCATACAAAAGCTCCGGATTCTCCATTGCAAGGAGAGGCCAACGTATTTATTTTCCCTAGCTTGGAATCCGGAAACTTAGGTTATAAGATTGCCCAGCGGCTAGGTGGGTATGATGCCATTGGACCAATACTGCAAGGCTTAAATAAACCAGTGAATGATCTTTCTCGCGGATGCAGTGTTGAAGATGTATATAAACTGGCACTTATTACTGCAAAACAAGCGATTATGGAAAAAGACACAACGAATGTTTAAATAGATGAAATGCAACCGCTCGATGTAATATCGAGCGGTTTTTAAAATAATATGTAATTTCCGCTCCTTCTCTTGTTGTTTACATAAAAAGTATTAAAATGGAAAAGAAATAGATACAGTGGCGGGAGGGAATAGTTTGAAGCTTGCTATACACATTGGATATTTTATTCTCTTTGCGGTTATGACGGCTGCAAGTGCTTTTGCGTTATTTGGTCAAGGGTTTGTAGAGGGAATTGGTATAGTGTCTTTAGGACATATATTTATATTAGGAAGTATATGGACAATTGCTTATGTGCTGCACCTAGTATGTGTTGGTTGGAAAAGCCGTTTGATTCTTTTATTTTTCACCTTGACAGCATTATGTCTGTGGTTCTTGAGAGGGTATCCGATAGTAGAGAGTTTTGTTTAACAGGGGGCTTTATGAGAATATGGAATATTGTCAGTGTCATAGTTGCTGGAATGGTAACGGTCTATGGTTTTTTATTAACATCGATAGTTATGCTGCCGGGTAGTGGAGGCGGAGCTTGGATAGTTATTGTTATAACAAGTGTGATTCTGGTTCTATGGTTCTGGATTCTCTACCGATTTTACAAGCAGAACCATGGACGTCATATGGTTTGGATGACATCTCTTCTATTAACTATACCGGCATGCTTATATGCTGTAGAGATAGCTCTGATTCTTACGAATAGTTCACACGATATATGGGATTGGTTGATATAACTCGTTATCTTCCGTTATTTATTCAATTGTCATGGAGATTAGAATTGTCTCTGTACTTCAATAGATCCCCTTTACGCAGTGTGAAGATAAAGATACTATTTTACGAAAAGGATGAAAATTCAATCGACTTATTTGATAGGGGTAATAAGCAATAGGTTAAAGGGGAGGTATTCACATGAGTGCAAATAAAGAAACGCCTGAAAGACGAAGAGAAAGATTAAGACAAGAAGAATTAAGAAAAAATCCATCAGGTAATATGAAAGATGCTTCTAGTAAAGCAAACAGCAGTGGGCTTGTGGATTTAGTTAACAGTCTCGGTTGGAAAGGGATGGGCATCCTAATTGTTGTCATAATTGTTGGTTATATAATCGCTTCTCTTTTTTTCGGTTAAAAGGATTTTTTTGCATTAATGTTGGAAATGTCTTAGTTAACCCAAGCCAAAACTTCTTCCGTTCGCATGATGCTACGGGTCATCATTTTTTGAAAACACTCCCATGTTGTTCAGAGAAGTCTTCCGATTCGTTGTCAAAACGGCTCACCAAACCGCTCAGACACGTTTTTACTTTAACATTGGTTTGTCCCTTTTTTGATAGCTTTATTATTACGTTCTACAACCCTATCGAAAAAATTTTCAAAGCGAGTGAACTCATGTGGTTGAAGAGAAGAAGACTCGATTATTGCTCCTTCTTTTTGAAACGTTGTGAGCAATCGATATAATATATCATTGATAGACATGGTTTTCCCAAATAGTTCGGTTAAGGACGACATCACCTGAGGTTCAATCTGAGGCGGGGTGAAACGTGTTGCTTCCCCTTTAGAAGCCTCCTGATAGAAACGTTGAAGCACTTTTGCCCGTTCTGCACCGCTCTTTGTAACAGCTAAATAAATTTGAACGGCAGCTCCCCCACGAATTCGTCGTTGTGAAATACCAGCGAATTTTTTACCGCCTATACTCAAATCATAATCACCAGGACAATAAGATCCTTTCACTTCATACGCTTCAATCGTTCCTGGTGCATCTGGGAATATGAGTCGGATTAATTCCCACATGACATCATAGCCGCTATGAATCGAGAATTTTTTATTTTCTTTAAAAATTAAGGATAAGTTAAAAATTCCTTCATCTAACACAACAGCTAATCCCCCGGAGTTTCGGACAATCACACGATATCCTTCTTCTTCAAGGTATTGTATACCTGCAGCTGCATATGGAAGACGAGTGTCTTGAATTCCTAACACAATAGTTGGATGGTGAACCCAGGCCCGCATAATAGAAGCAGACGCCCCTTCTCCAACACTCGCACAAAATGTATCATCGAGCGCAAATGACTGCAGGGGATTAAATTGAAGGCCTGAACTTGAATGATCGACCCAGCGCCACGTTTGGTTCCATAGCATGTTTTTAACATCCATTAGCATTAACTCCGATCGTTCGTGTGATATAGATAACTCATTGATTATAGCATGAAATAAGAAGGGAAAAAATGACTACATATTTTCTATATATCTGTCACTTTTAGCTGTGGTATACTTAATTGTTACAAAGGAGACTTGTATATCCCTGTTATTTCATCTTTTGTTTGCATAGAATATAGTAGTTGAATTTTCTATATTTTGCAAAAGGGGAGGGGATTTTAATTTTAAATACAACAAAGAGAGGAGTTAGAACGACATGAATCAAAATCTAACAAAGAAAATTCTATACGCCTTATTATTTGGTGTGATAACTGGTCTTATTTTAAATTTCGTGCCGGAAAATGTTTTTGGCGGAATTGATAGTTATGTACTAAACCCCGTTGGTGAAATCTTTTTAAACTTAATTACGATGCTCGTTGTTCCGATTGTCTTCATATCTATATCTCTTGGAACAGCCAGTCTAAAAGATCCTGTTCAATTGGGACGAATTGGTGGAAAAACGATTTCATTTTATCTTATTACTACAACGATAGCGCTTGTTATCGGTCTTAGCCTTGCGTATGTCATACAGCCCGGAGCAGAAGGTGCTTTTGACACACAAAATCAGGAATATAATGCAGAAGAAGCTCCTCCGATTATGGACACACTTTTGAACGTTATTCCGGACAACCCGGTGAATGCTATGGCAGAAGCAAATATGCTTCAAATCATTGCTGTTGCGATATTTTTTGGTATTGCTCTTGCGAAACTTGGGGATAAAACAGAAGGGCTTCATAAACTTTTAGAACAAGCGAATGAAGTGATGATGTTTCTAGTAAATGTTGTCATGTATACAGCGCCATATGGTGCCTTTGCCCTCATTGCTTCGTCTGTTGGTGCAGCCGGTGTAAATGGTTTGCAGCAAATGTTGATGTATATGATTACCATTACACTGGGACTTGTTCTTCATGCTGCAATCACGTATGGAATAGCGATTAAAGCTATAGGAAAAGCAAGTCCTGTTCAATTTTTTAAAAACTTTTTCCCTGCCATGGCGGTCGCCTTTAGTACTTCAAGCTCAAGCGGAACATTGCCGGTGTCGATGAGAACCGCCCAAGAAAAATTAGGGATCAGCAAACCGGTCAGCAGTTTCGTACAACCTTTAGGTGCAACGATAAATATGGATGGTACGGCAATTATGCAAGCAGTAGCAACAGTGTTTATTGCTCAAGTATATGGAGGAGACCTTGCCTTTTCCCAACTTGTGATGGTGGTATTAACCGCAACGCTTGCTAGTATTGGGACAGCAGGTGTCCCCGGAGTCGGACTGATTATGCTTGCGATGGTATTACAGCAAGTCGGACTTCCAGTTGAAGGCATTGCAATCGTACTTGGTGTCGACCGATTACTTGATATGCTTCGTACGTCACTGAATATTACTGGGGATGCAGCATGTGCTTATATTATCGATCGTTCTGAACAAAAGAAAGAAAAAGAAAATGATATAGAATCGCCAGAGTCTGTATAAACGAAGCCCGGGATAGAGTTGTTCTCTAATCCTGGGTTTTCGTATTCTTTTGCTTCTTTTGCGGAAGGATTGGTATAATACAGAGTAAATACTAGTTTTGCGGACATAAGCATGACAAGGGAGTGGGCCTGGACTATGGAAGGTAATCGAAAGCTGCAGGAAGAAAAAGTATTCAAAGATCCAGTACATCGGTATATTCACATTCGTGATGAATTGATATGGGACCTTATTGGTACAAGAGAGTTTCAACGCCTGCGTCGCATTCGTCAATTAGGCACGACATTTCTAACATTCCATGGAGCAGAACATACACGATTTAACCATTCTCTGGGCGTTTATGAGATTATGAGACGGATAATTGAAGTATTTGATGGAAGGCCGCACTGGGAAGAAAGTGAACGCTTACTATGCCTTAGTGCTGCTCTTTTACATGATATTGGACATGGCCCATTCTCCCATTCTTTTGAAAAAATGTTTCAAACGGATCATGAATGGTGGACACGAAAAATTATTGTAGAAGATACAGAAGTTAATCAAATATTACGCCGGATGGGGGAAGACTTTCCTCAAAAAGTAGCGGATGTCATTGAAAAAACGTATCCAAATAAGTTGGTTGTAAGCATGATTTCGAGTCAAATTGATGCGGATCGGATGGATTATTTACAACGAGATGCGTATTATACCGGAGTCAGCTATGGTCATTTTGATATGGAAAGAATTTTGAGAGTGATGAGACCTACCGAAGATCAAGCTGTCATTAAATATACGGGGATGCACGCGGTGGAAGATTATATTATGAGCCGTTATCAAATGTATTGGCAAGTATACTTTCATCCAGTCACACGTAGCGCCGAGGTCATTTTAAGTAAGATTTTACAACGAGTTAAAACGTTATATGCAGACGGCTATGCGTTTTCGCAGTCTCCACATCACTTTATCGGTTTTTTTGATGGAACAATTAATTTAGAGCAATATTTGCAATTGGATGAATCGGTAACACTGTACTATTTTCAGATGTGGCAGTTAGAAGATGACCCTGTTTTAAAAGATTTATGCCAGCGTTTTATGAACCGTCGCCTGTTCAAATACGTTGAGTTTGATCAGCAGCTATTATTAAATGAATGGTCCAAGCTACAGGAATTATTTACTAGAGCCGACATTGATCCGGAGTATTACTTGGTTATTGATTCTTCGTCTGATCTCCCGTATGATTTTTATCGTCCTGGAGAAGAGGAAGAACGGATGCCAATTCATTTGTTAATGCCGGACAAACGATTGCGTGAATTATCGAGAGAATCCGACTTAGTAGAAGCTATTTCTGGGAAAAAACGAACAGATCACAAATTATATTACCCAGCCGAATGGCTTGATTCACCAGGACATGAAAAAGAAAAACAACAAATTAAAGATATTTTATTTTCTCAACCAGATAATCAGGAAATGGATTTTCGAGAAGGATAGTTCCTATTGTGATATATAATGGTATGGATTATTGAAGGAGGATCATGTCATGTTGCCTGATCATGCTAGATTATTGGCTTTATTACAAGATGCCGGAGAAATTGTGGGAAGAAAAAAGTGGCAAAAGATGGTGTACATAAGTAAAAAAATGCAGCTGCCCTTGCAGGAAAAATATACTTTTCATATGTATGGTCCGTATTCGGAAGAATTGACCCTTCGTACAGAAGAGCTTTGCAGCCTCGGATTTGTAACAGAAACAAAAGAAAGCAAATCCGGCTATTATCAATATCGTTATCAACTGACAGAAGCGGGGAACACATTTTTAGATACATTTTCTTTAGAATGGCCGCACCAAAAAGCGAAAGAAATTATACAGCGTTTAAATCAGTACAATGCTAAGTTTTTAGAGTTAGTATCGACCATGTTGTATTTTGAAGAACTGTCTAAGGATGAAGTGAAAGAAAAAGTATTTACATTGAAGAAAAGCCAAAACTATAAAGATGTAGATATAGAAGAAGCTTGGACGTTTATTGATTCTTTGAAATAAAGGTTTCAAACACGGTATGATAGAAGGAGAACTTTAAAAAGGAGACGATTCCATGGATCTTTTTGATAAAGATAAAGATGAAAACAAAGGGAACAAGAAGAGAAAAGGCGGCGGTTTTAACATTTTAAGTGGTGATGCCACCGGTGGTGATGGTGGGTATGGAGCTGGTACGTTAAGCTTAGATAATATGACCCCCATCATTGTCGATCCAGGTGAAGATAATGCCTTCATAGATATGGGAGCTCTTCACGCTCGTTCGGCTGTGGAAAAGCGCGTGAAGTTTTCCAATGATAAAGAAGAAGTGCCTTCCCCGAAACTGTATTGGATGGTATGGGTGACAGTGGACCATAGAGACGGTAAACCTCATTATTCCGGTGTTGCCGCTTGTGAGATGTTAGTAGAAGAGTCAGACAACCGCATTCGCAAAGGATACAAAAGTTTGCCGGAGCACGTAAATAACATGGATAAGTCATTAAAGGGCCGTATCATTCTTGAACAGATGGATGACCACTCGAAGTATATACTAGGAGCGTTTCTAAAAGGATTTAATGAGGATTTTTGGAATAATTCAAGTGAAGAGCTGCATCAAACGTTAGATGTCAAGGAAGAATAAGAGCCAGATATAATATTTGACGAAATTATGAACGATTTTTGAACAATTCTAAGATGTATTGTTCTTTCCGTAAAATATCAATACACTAGAAATACACACACGATTCATAGAACTAGGACACTAAAACGTGCAAGGGCGCCCATCCAGCTCCTTGCACGTTTTGGTTTGCCGCTAGGATTGAAACCATTTCTTTAAACGATCAAAAAATTTATCCTCTTGTTCCGGCAAGTCATCTTCTCGTTGATTTTCCTGGTTTTCTGTGTCTTCTGCTTCGTTTTCTATTTCTTCTGTGCAAGATTTTTGTGGTTCCGTCCCCTTTTCAAAAGCCATTGTTTTGGCTGCTCCACACTCTTCTGATCCAAGCAAGCCTGTTTCGGGGTCAATGTCTGCTTGTACGACACCCGGTGGAGGAGTGAAATCCAACTTCAATTTATCTTCCAACCCTTCTCCCATAAATTGTGCCCAAATACGTTTAGATATTTGTCCTTCTTCGGCATGATTCATTTCTCGATTGTCATCATAACCGACCCAAACGGAAGTAATGAGCTGAGGAGAAAAGCCAACCATCCAGCTGTCAAAATCAGTAGAACCGCTTTTACCGGCAAGCGGACGGTCTATTAAATGGGAAACAGACTGACCTGTGACGGATGTATAGCTGCCCATCGATTCATCAAACGTTCCTTGCATCATGTCCGTTACGACGTAGGATTTATCAGGATCAAAGACTTGATCGGTTTGATGTTCTGCCTCCATCAGTACATTTCCGTCTGCATCTGTAATTTTTTCAATAAATGTGGGTTCAATAGCTTCGCCACCATTAGCAAATGGACCATATCCAGCTGCTAAGTCCAACACTTTTATATTTTGTGTCCCAAGAGCAAGGGAAGGGATAGGAGAAAAATCTGCTTCTATTCCCGCTTGTTCTGCTGTTTTAACAAGTGCATCAGGACCAAGATAAAGATGAGTTTTGACAGCAAAGATGTTATCAGAAACAGCAAGCGCTTCGTTCATGGGAATAAAATCATGAGCGTATCTTTCTCCATAGTTTCCAGGTGAATAAGTGTCACCATCTTCATTTATTTCAAAATCTGTCGGTTCGCTGCGAAAAGAAGTGAGCGGAGTGAATCCATCTTCGAGTGCCGCGTAATACAAAAATGGTTTGAACGCAGACCCAGGTGGTCGTGATGCTTCTGTAACACGATTGAATGTACTTTCTTCATAACTTTTCCCACCGACAAGTGCTCGAACAGCTCCATTTTCAGGGTCAATCGCAACGAGTGCCCCTTGGAGTTCAGAGTCTTTAGCAATTTCAAGTCGTACCCATTTTTCTGCTTTTTCTTGAAGGGTGGGATCTAGTGTCGTATATATGTTCAATCCTCCTTGTTCGATTCGTTGCGGATCAATGTCGAGTTCTCTCTCTAATAACTTATCAATATGGTCTTGAAAGTATGGTCCGACTCTGTCATCGGCCAACTGCCCCGGGGGCTCCAATGAAATCGAGGTATTCTCGACTTCTGTTTTTTTAGATGACGTAATCATTCCAGCCTCTTCCATGGAATGAAGAACAATGCTTTGTCTTTCTCGAGCCCGTTCTGGATATGAAAAAGGGGAATAATAAGAAGGCCCCTTTGGCACACCAGCAAGTAAAGTAGCTTCCGCAAGTGATAGTGCTTTCGCTGATTTGTCAAAATAAAGGCGCGATGCAGCTTCAATGCCATAGGCACCATGACCGAAATAAATAGTATTTAAATATCCTTCCAAAATGGTTTCTTTATCATAATGAGCTTCCAATCGAAGGGCATAGTAGGCTTCTTCTAATTTTCGTGACCATGTTTTTTCATGTGATAAGAATAAATTTCTAGCATATTGCTGTGTAATAGTGCTTGCACCCTGGGCTTTTGATAATGTTTTTATATTAGTTGCGGCAGCAGAAGCGATTCTTGAGATATCAAATCCATTATGATCATAAAATTCACGATCTTCCACCGCGATTGTTGCGTCCACAACGTCAGGCGATATCTCATCAAGTGGTGCCCAATAACGTTGCTGTCCGTTATGATGTTCCCCAATGACCGATTGGTCCGCTCCGTAAAAGACGGTCGATTGATCTACTTGAATGGGAGGAGGTTTTAGTAAAAATGCACCGGTTATCGCAATCAGCAGTCCGCTCATACCAAGAATACCGATTAACAAGATGGCTCGAATGAATAGTCGTATCCATCCCGGCCTTCGTTTTCGTCGGCTGCTTCGCTGCATTGCTGTATCCAATTCCTTCCCCTCCTTTTATAGTGAAATGCGTTTGACGACATACATGCTTTTACCATTTTGGGTTATTTTTTCACCTTTTAAACGCAGAATTGCTCTGTTATATGAAATAGCTTTTATCCATAATGTTTGGGAAAGAAACACTATACCTTAATAATTGATTAACAATGCTTGAGTATAATGAAAGCAGCAATAGGAGGGGAGGGGTACGTAAAATGAGAACAGTTCCTGAATATGGATCCTTAAAAGACCGCTTGCACCAACATAAAAAAATAGCAGCTATTAAAAAGCCGAAAGATATAGAAAAGGTTATCGAGTATAGAGATAGAATAAGTGCTGTTTTTCTCGTGACGGGAAATATCATTACCATCAAAAAGTATGTAGAGGAGCTGAGAAAATATGGTTTACCGTCATTTGTTCATATTGAAAAAATAGGAGGATTGAGTTTGGACAAGGATGGGTTGGATTTAGTTGCTCGATATGTTCGGCCCCTAGGCATAGTCACAACGAAACCTAAGCTACTTAATAAAGCAAAAAAAAGGGGATTATTAACGATTCAGCGCGTATTTCTCATTGATTCGGAAGTATATGATCATGTGTGTGAGATAGTGGAAAGTAATTATCCCGATTATATTGAAATTATGCCATCACGTCTGCCGGCGTTAATTAAAGAAATAAGCAAACAAGTAAGCATACCTATCATCACAGGCGGACTTCTCTCAGAAAAAGAACATGCTTTACAAGCATTGGAAAACGGTGCTCAAGCTGTTTCTACTTCCAATCCAAGTGTGTGGAAAGAAGTATTAAATTCCAGTCAAATAGACAAGAAAGAAAATAATATCTTAAGACAAGATTGACATAGAAATAATATTATCTTAATAGTTTTGCTTTACTATATGAATAGAAAAGTAAATAGCAGTCATGGTCGACGCAGAGAGACCGCAATAAATAACGGGGATACCCGTCTGTTTGTTGCGGTTTTTTGTTGTTAGATAGAGAAGTGCAAAATTTTGGCGTCTTCGGGATCCAGCTTCAGCACCCAGCCGCTCGGGGTTTCTTCCCGTGCGACTCCGGCCAGCAGGCTGCCCTGCACGCCCGGTCCAGAACCTGTCGCGGCTTCCCAGGGCGTTTGCGCTTTTCTTAATAAAAAAGGAGGGTTTCATGTGAAACATTTTTTATCAGTGGCTGGCATGTTTGTCATGATGACAGCAATGGCAGCATGTGGAGAAGAAGATGCAGCAAGTGGATCAGGAAGCGGAGAAGGATCAGAAGGAGAGAATAGCGATGAAAAGGTGGAACTGACCTATTGGTATGCCTGGGGCGATAAAATCGGAGAAAATAACGAAAATTTGGTAGAAATGTTTAATGAATCACAAGATGATATTCATGTTACAGCAGAATACCAAGGGACGTATGACGAACTGCATGCAAAAACGCAAGCTGCCTTTGCTGCTGGTGATGCTCCGGAAGTGACTCAGAATGAAATTGCTTCTATAGGAGTATTTGCTAAATCAGGAATGACAGAGGACTTAACTCCTTTTGTTGAAGAAGATGATATTAATATGGACGACTTTAACCCTGGTTTAATGGGAAATTCATATGTTGATGAAAAATTGTATGGACTTCCATATTTACGAAGCACTCCGATTCTTTATTTAAATACGACAATGTTGGAAGAAAAAGGACTTGATCCTTCTGGTCCAGAGACGTGGGATGAATTTGAGGAATATGCTGAAGAGCTCACAGAAGAAGATGCAACTGTAGGAGCAAGTATGCCGATAAACATTTGGATGTATGAAGGCTTTGTGGCGCAAGGAAACGGTCAAATGGTTGCAGACGATGGTGAATCGGTAACATTTAATGAAGAAGCTGGAGTGGAAGCTCTAGACTTTTTACAGGGGTTGTATAAGACTGGCAGCATAAAGATTCCAACTGGTGATGAAGCAGGGGACGTGGCGAAGCAGGATTTTATTAATCAACATTCTGGTATGCATTTTTCTTCCACAGCAGACCTTTCATACTTCATGGAAATGGCAGATGAACAAGGATTTGAACTGGATACGGCATTTATGCCTGCCAATGACACATATGGTGTTCCGACCGGAGGGGCTAATTTAGTTATGACGTCGGAACTGGAAGAAGAAAAGCAAGAAGCCGCTTGGGAATTTATTAAATGGATGACTTCAACCGAGCAAACCGCGTATGCGAGTGAATTTACAGGCTACCTGCCAAGTCGTTTGTCAGCTATTGAGACAGATAAAATCCAATCGTTATATGAAAAACAGCCTCAATTTAAAGTCGCTGTTGATCAACTGGAATATGCCAGACCACGCCCAATGGAAGAAGCTTATCCTGAGATTTCTAATGTGTTAAGTGATGAATTGAATAGAGCAATTTTGGAAGAAGATTTATCAAGTCAAGAGGCATTGGATGGAGCTGCAGATAAAGCAAACTCGTTACTACAATAAAAAATATTTCAAGGAGGAATACTATGAAAACAACTGATTATGAAGTAACGATTGCAACGCATAGCGGCAAGATCGATCATAATCAACCAACTTGGGAAATGACATTTCAAGTACCACCATACATTGGTGAATTACAGCTTCGTATAGCGATAGGGGCAGGGAATAGCCGGCTTGCATTCCAGATTTTTGATCCTATTCGTAATAGAGGATTCTTTGTACCGTGGATTCCTCAAGAATGGAGTAATGATATAACGTTAATGTTAAATGAAAACGAAGCGGAAAGAGGTTTAGAAAAAGGGCCGATTGTAGCTGGTGAGTGGACGGTACATGTGTCTGGTATTCCTGTTAGAGATACATCTTCTTTTGATATGGAAATCATTGGGGTTTGTCAACATCCTGAGTTTGACTACAGCTGGTATAAAGGCGATTTGCATTCTCATACCAATCATACGGACGGCGCACTGTCTTTAGATGGGTTGATTCATACAGCGAAAAGTGCAGAGTTGGATTTCTTATTTTTGACAGATCATAATACGATAAGTGGATTTAGATTAAATCAAAATGAAGATGAATGTTTGGTCATGCGGGGAGTTGAAATTACAACACCGCTTGGTCATGCCAACTTATTTGGCATAAAGACAATGATTGACTGGCGGGTAGATGGAGAGAATAGAACGTTTGATGAAGTAGCAAAAGAAACAAGGCAGCAAGAAGGGTTATTTTCTATTAATCATCCGTTCACCTCTCATTTAAGCTGGAAACAATGGAACATGGATTTAGACTTGGTAGATTGTTTAGAAATTTGGAATAATCCTGGCCATCCCGCCAATGAACAGGCAACAGAAGAAGCCTTACAAAAGTGGGATGAGTTGCTTAATGAAGGATATAGACACACGGGGATTGGGGGAAGTGATTCTGTTCATTATGGATTTAAAGGAGAACATCGTCCTGGATTCCCGTCGACTTATGTATTGGCAGATGGCTTATCCGAACATCATATTTTAAAGGCGTTAAAAGAGCGTCACGTCGTTGTTTCTAAAGGTCCATTTGTCGGGAGTGTTCTTTATTATGAAGAGAAACCTTTTCAAGTCGGTGATATTGTCCCTGTAAACGAAGAAGAGGAAAACGTGATCATCGAAACGAGCACTGCTTTCCACGAATCGAAAGTGTTGCAATGCGTGAAAAACGCAGAGTTATATGAGGAAACAGAAGTATCGTTTGGAAATGAAAGTGTCCTTCAAGTACGTGTAAAAAAAGGAGACTGGATACGAATTCAATTACGAGACGCAGAAGGAAAACTATGTGCATTTGCCAATCCATTTTTCATTGAATAAAGGATTCGAGGTGATGAAGCAATGGCTCAGATAACGTTAAAAAATGTATCAAAGCGGTTTGATGATGAGTATGTCGTAAATAATATGAATCTGACTGTAAAAGATGGATCATTCACGGTGTTGGTTGGCCCTTCTGGTTGTGGTAAATCAACGACTCTTCGAATGATCGCAGGACTGGAACAGGTGTCAGAAGGAGAAATTTGGGTCGATGATGAGTGTGTGAACGATGTTTCTCCGGGAAAACGTGATGTGGCAATGGTTTTTCAAAATTATGCGTTATACCCAACGATGACAGTAAAAGGTAATATTGAATTTGGCTTAACGAACAAAAAAGTTCCGAAAAAGGAAAGGGAATCGTTAATAAATGATATAGCATCCATTGTGGGATTAGAGAATCATCTATATAAAAAACCACAAACTCTTTCAGGAGGCCAGCGTCAACGGGTGGCGCTGGCGAGGGCTATGGTTAAAAAGCCTAAAGTTTTTATCTTAGATGAACCATTATCCAATCTCGATGCAAAATTACGGAGTCAAATGAGAACAGAATTAATACAGCTTCATCAAAGACTAGGAACGACGTTTATTTATGTTACCCATGATCAGGTAGAAGCCATGTCAATGGGAGACGAGATTGTACTACTTAATAAAGGAGAAATTCAGCAAAATGATTCCCCAATGAACGTTTATCATTATCCGGTTAATGTATTTAGTGCTGAATTTATCGGAACCCCAGCGATGAACGTTTTTTTGATGGAAAAAATAATGCCTTATACATCTAATATAGATAAAGATGCTCATTATGTGGGATTTCGCCCGGAGCACGCGGCTATTTTAACCACTCAACCCTATGAAGACTCTCATTGTATAACATTGCAAGGGCAGTTGCTGACAAGGGAGACGTTAGGTTCAGAAACAATCTATCAAATCAAACATAGAGCCGGTAATTTTACAGTCAAAAGCTTTTTGCCACCGTTAGAGGAAAATAATAAAAACGTTTTTGTATCGATTCCGTACGAAAAACTGTATTTTTTTGATGAAAACAAAGAACAAGATCGTGATCACCATTGGAAGCAAGCGAGTTCTTTGACGGTTGAGGGGATGTAATATGATAGGAAAAAAAGCATTTCCTTATGCGATGATCACTCCATCCATGATTGTGTTTTGTTTGTTTTTTATTTATCCGATTGGTTATATGATTTATTTGAGTTTGCACGATTGGAATTTCGTTAGTCCTGTAAAAGACTTTGTCGGTCTATCAAATTTTACGTCGCTGTTTTCGGAACAAGAATTTTTGGAAGTGATGCGCAATTCTCTGGTTTATACGGTGTTGACCGTGACGTTAACAACAGGAACTTCGCTAGGATTGGCTGTTTGGTTAAACAAGCAGGGGATTGTTTATCGATTTGTTCAAGGAGCAATGTTCAGTCCGCATATTATATCGTTAGTATCCATTTCGATGTTGTGGATGTGGTTAATGGATCCGGACTATGGGTTGTTAAATTGGTTTTTAGGATTATTTGGGTTGCCTGAATCGCCTTGGTTAACCGATCCAAGCACATCTTTGTTGTCGTTGGTGCTTGTAGCGGTATGGAAAGGCATTGGATTTAATGCACTTGTCTTTATTGCAGGGTTGCAAAGCATTCCTCGTGATATGTATGAAGCCGCGTCGTTGGATGATGCGACCTGGTTCCGAACATTTTGGAAAATCACATTGCCAATGCTTTCTCCTACTTTGTTTTTTCTTATTATTATAAATGTAATCAGTTCCTTTCAAGTGTTTGAAACGATAGCGATTATGACACAAGGCGGTCCTATTAATTCTACGAACACCTTAGTGTTTTACATTTATGAATATGGTTTTAACTTTTTCAAAATAGGTTATGCTTCAGCAGCGGGTGTCCTATTACTTATCGTCGTAAGTGTAATGACATTCTTTTATTTTAGACTTTTGTCTGTAAAAGTTCATTATCGCTAGGAGGGAGAAGTATAAATGAAGTCCAGGCTTCCTATTAATATAATAAATGGGGCGGGAATGATAATTGTTGTAGTCTTATTCCTCATGCCGTTTGTATGGATGGTTTCCACGTCATTTAAGACGCTTGGAGAAACAATGACCTTTCCTCCTGTTTGGTTTCCTGATCAATTTCTTTGGGAAAATTTTATAAAAGCATGGAATTCAGGTCCATTTCTGCGTTATTTTTTCAACAGTGTCGTGGTCACTTTCGGTATTCTAGTTTTACAGTTTTGTACAATTATTCCGGCTGCGTATGCTTTTGCGAGGTATACATTCAAAGGAGATCGTTTCTTTTTTGGATTAACGATGATTACATTAATGATACCTCCCCAACTTATTTTCCTGCCTGTTTACTTGCAGATGAGCAGCTGGGGACTACTTGATTCACTGTGGGCGCTTATTCTTCCGTTTGCTTCCAGTGCATTTGGTATATTTTTGTTGCGGCAATCATTTAAACAAGTTCCAGAAGAATTGTTAGAAGCAGCCAGACTGGATGAAGCCAGTGAAGGGAAAATCATTCTTAAAATTATGATTCCCATGGCAAAGCCAGTTCTAATTACTTTTGCCCTTTTCAGCTTCATTACTCATTGGAATGATTACTTTTGGCCACTGGTCATGACAACTTCCGATTCTGCCCGAACGTTACCTTTGGGAATTTCTAAGTTAAGAGAAGTAGAAGGCGGCGTGGCTTGGAACATTTTGATGGCAGGTAATATGATTTTGGTTATACCGATACTTATTGTATTCTTTTTTGCGCAGCGGCAAATCATTCGCGCTTTCGTGTATACTGGGGTAAAATAATAAAATAGCATAAGTCCTTAGCTTTCATATAATATAGAGGTAGACTTATAACAAAAGGAGCGGAAGGTTATGGTGAAATGTGTAGCGCATCGAGGCTGGTCTGGAAAAGCACCAGAAAATACGATGGCCGCTTTTGAAATAGCTTTGAACGAACCTAAAGTAGACGGTATCGAGTTGGATGTTCATCTTTCAAAAGATGGCGTACCGATTGTCATTCATGACCATACGGTAGATCGGACGACTAATGGACAGGGTGCGGTGAAAAATTTTACGGCCGAAGAGTTAAAACAGTTGGATGCAGGTTCATGGTATCATGACTCCTTTGCAGGTGAAAAAATACCATTTTTAGAAGAGGTGCTTCAACAAGTCCAAGGCAGCGATAAGCAAATAACGATTGAGATAAAACAACGAAGAAACATGTATAAAGGATTAGAGGAACAGCTTATTCGTATGCTTCGTGAATACCATGTGTTAGATCAAGTGCTGATTGGCTCGTTTGATCATACGTCCGTGAAAAAAATCAATCAAATAGAACCATCTGTAGACACAGGACTGATATTTATGAGCCATCCGACTTTGCTACTTAAACAATTATCTCATACCGGGGCCAATCACGTCATGATGCACCATGAAATGGTAACGAAGAAGCTTGTAGAATTCATTCAAAACAATAATTATTCTATAGGTGTATGGACAGTCGATAAACCGGCTGGAGTGAGAAGGATATATGATATTGATCCTGAACTTCCTATAACGACTAATCGTCCTGATGTGCTATTTCAAACGATAGATGCAACCGTTGAAACAAGTTCATAAAAAATAAAAAATGCTTCACGCCTATTAGTTTTAGCGTGAAGCATTTTTTATTAAGATGTTGATTTTCGTTTATTTCGCGCTCTTTCGTCTCTTACCGTTTTAAAGAAGGAGGCACCCATTAGAAGTACAACAATCGAGAATGGTAATGCCGCTATAATCAAGGTGTTTTGTAGGCCTTGTGTTCCGCCATAATACATAACGGCGGCTGCTACAAGAGAAAGAGCTACACCCCAACTGATTTTTACGATACCGGAAGGATTAATAGATCCAGCTGTAGTTAACATGCCAAGAACAAAGGTCGCTGAGTCGGCAGAAGTGATGAAAAAGATAGCGATCACGACAATGGTCATGAGTGACATGATGAATCCTAACGGATACTCTTGCAAAACAGCGAAGGTTGCCGTTTCCATTGGATAATCTGATATTGTTGCAATTCCGTTCTGTTCTAAATTGAGGGCAGATACACCAAATACCGCAAAGAAAATAAAACAGATGACAGATGGTACAAACAGAACGCCAAGCATAAATTCTTTTATCGTACGCCCTTTTGAAATTCTGGCAATAAAGATTCCGACAAATGGGGACCAAGAAATCCACCAAGCCCAATAAAAGATAGTCCAACCATTAATCCATGTACGGCTATCGTTATCTAAAGGGGCACTTCGGAAGCTCATATTGAAAAAGTTAGAAATATAATTTCCGGTTGTGCTTGTAAACATGTCCAAGATGTAAATCGTGGGACCTACAATTAATAAAGTGATTAATAAAATAAAAGCCAACCACATGTTAATATTACTAAGATGTTTAATCCCTTTACTCACACCAGACCAAGCAGAAATAATAAACAATATCGTCGCTACGACTAATATAATTACTTGAACGACGAAGGTATTTGGGGTATTGAAAAGGAAGGCCAGTCCTTCATTGATTTGTGCGGTACCGAATCCAAGTGTTGATGCTACCCCAACGACGGTTGCAAACACAGCAAGAGAATCGATGAGAGTTCCCGGAATACCGCGCATACTTTTTTCGCCGAATAAGGGTACAAGGGTTGAACTAATTAACCCTGGATAGCCTCTATGAAATTTAAAATAAGCTAGAACAAGGGCTACTACAGCGTAAACAGCCCAAGCGTGAATACCCCAGTGAAAGAAAGAATACTGTAAAGATTCCTGAATTGCTTGATCTGAACCAAGTTCCGCTTCAGGACTACTTTTGAACGCGTGAGAGATGGGTTCCGCCGTTGTCCAGAAAACCATTCCCATCCCCATCCCGGCACTAAACAGCATCGCAAACCAGGTAGGCAGACTAAATTCTGGCTGTGCATCTGATTTTCCTAATTTAATATTACCGTAAGGAGAAAAAATCATATAAACACAAAAAACTAGCATAAAAACAACGATAATTAAATAATACCACCCAAATGTGGAAGAAAATGTTGATGTCAAAAAATTCGTGGTAGATTCTAATTGTTCAGGAGATGTAGCGCCCCATATGACTAGGACTGCACAGATGGCGATAGAAATCCAAAATACATAAGTTACATTTTTCACATTTTCACCTCTTTACTTCTGTTAAAAATAAACTACTTTTGGTTTTTATCTAAAAATGTAGAAATGATGGCGCTTTGTATGTTTTGTTTGAAATTTATTGGTTATGGGTCAACCTAACTTTCATTGCATATGTGCACGTTTTGAGCGCCGGTCAAAAACGCGTTTCGGAATTATAGGAGATACGAACGTTTGCATAGCCACTCGAAGTGCTAACGTAGTTGAGATAATGCAGAAGTTTCTTAACGTTCAATATTTCCCTATATGTTTCAATGGGGGATTTTAAAAGATAAACATCCTTTCTTTTTGGTTTTGTTTTATGTAGTTTGTAAAACCAATAGTTTACATAGTAATAATAATCATTAAATTTTTCAACACCCGTAAAGAGTGAATACAAGTAAAAGAATGCTGTAAAACGCTTATGGAAGGATATTAAACTATTTAAAAAAATTAATTTATTTCTAAATAAGTTTTGTTTTAGGGTGTATATTTAGCAAAAATGTATGTATGTGCAAGCACGGATGAGGTCTTTGTTAAAAGAAAAATATATTTAATATATTTAAATAATGAGGGTACAAAGAGTAAGGGGGAGAGGGGATATGTTACTGATTCTTTCGTCTTGAGACGGAATTCTATTGCATTTTATAATGTTTCACGTGAAACATTTTTAATCGTATGAGCTGCAGGTCACTCAGCGTGGATTCTCTCCACTTCCACAATCTCTGCTTTTGAAGGGGGTGACGACTTTTCTCTCCAGCCTACAAAATAAGAGAACCGGAAAGAACCGGTTCTCTTGAAGTTACAGATGTACAGTATAAACACTCATTTTATGCTAAGTCTTCTCCATTCGATGCAATCACTTTTTGGTACCAGTAGAAACTGTCTTTTTTTGAACGTTTTAAACTGCCATTACCATAATCGTCTTGATCGACGTAGATAAAACCATAGCGTTTGGACATTTCGGAAGTGGAGAAGCTAACAAGGTCTATCGGTCCCCATGTAGTGTATCCCCATAAGTCAACGCCGTCTCCAATTGCTTCTTTCATTTGTTCAATGTGGCTACGTAAATAATCCATACGATATGGATCATGGACACTTCCATCTTCTTCGACTTTATCAAAAGCGCCAAGTCCGTTCTCGACAATAAATAATGGTTTTTCATAACGTTCATGGAACATATTAAGCAACGTACGGAGGCCGACAGGGTCAATTTGCCAACCCCAGTCTGATGCTTCTAAATAAGGATTTTTTAAGTTAGACAATAGATTTCCGCCGGCTTTTTCTCCACCTTGTTCCGGCCGTGCGGATACCCCAGACATGTAATAGCTGAAAGGAATGTAATCTACAGTGTTATCCCGCAATAATTTTTCATCACCAATTTCCATGTTTACGTGAATATTATTTTCTGCAAAGAAACGCTTCATGTAGGATGGATAAGCTCCACGGGTGAAAACATCTGTAAAGAAAAAGGTTTTATGCATATCCTGATGTGCAGCGAATGCATCTTCGGGATGCGGACTCATTGGATAGTTAATCATACCGATAACCATGCAGCCAATTTGTGCGTCCGGAATGATTTCGTGACAAGCTTTAATAGCTTTCGCATTCGCAACGAGCTGGTGATGTGCCGTTTGATATTTAGCTTCGAGTAACTTTCCTTCTGGAACGAAGTCTTGAACAAGACCCGTTCCAATGTAAGGAGCCATGAGCAAAGAATTAATTTCATTAAATGTAATCCAATATTTCACTTTGTCCTTATACCGATGGAAAACGGTTTTGGCATAATGAGCAAAATAGTCCACTACTTCACGACTGTAAAAGCCGCCGTATTCTTTAGAGAGATGCAATGGAATTTCATAGTGAGAAAGAGTTACAAGCGGCTCGATTCCATGTTTTTTCATTTCATCAAAGACACGATCGTAAAAAGCAAGCCCTTCTTCATTTGGTTCTGTTTCTGTACCATTCGGAAAGATACGAGCCCAACCGATAGAAATCCGGAATGTCTTAAATCCAAGTTCTTTTAATAACGCAATGTCTTCCTTGTAATTGTGATAAAAGTCAATCCCGAAACGTTTTGGAAATACGCGGTTTTCGTCTGTCTTTAATATATTGTTAATCTCATCAATACTCGGAAAAGGAATTTTCATGCTCGTCCTATCTTCCGGTTCTACGAATTCTACGACATCTGCGGTAGAAAGTCCTTTTCCTCCCAGGTTGTAAGCTCCTTCTACCTGGTTGGCAGAAGTAGCCCCTCCCCATAAAAATCCTTGTGGGAATTTAGCTTGAAATGTCATTAACATTCACTCTCCTTTATTATTATTGCACAATAGAAATAATCGAATCGCCTACTTGTACGTTACCGTCATTGCTGCTAAGGATATCAAGATAGTCTCCGGTATTTGTAACAACAACAGGTGTTGAAATGTCATAGCCAGCGTCTTTAATCCCTTTTATATCAAATTCTACCAGCAATTGTCCTTTCTCGACTTTATCTCCTTGGTCCACGTATGTGGTGAAAAACTTTCCATCCAATTGTACCGTATTCAAGCCAATATGGAGTAGTATTTCGGCTTCACCATCTGTTGTAACTCCAATAGCATGTTTAGTAGGGAATACGGTACTAACGGTTCCATCAGCAGGAGCAAACAGTTTACCTTCTGTTGGAATCATTGCAACTCCTTTACCCAAAGCTTCAGAAGCAAATGCTGCATCGTTCACTTCACTCAACGGAATGATAGCTCCTTGCAATGGGCTTGTTAACGTTTGTTGGCTTTCCGTTACAGTCGTATTTGTTGATTTAGCAGTTGGTTCCGATGGAGATGACGTTTCGTTTTCTTGTTCGTCCTTATAACCAAATAGGAACGTTAAAATAGCTGCCAAGAAGAAAGAAATCGCAATAGCGATGCAGAATAATGTAAAACCTTCGCCAAAGTAAACCGGTAATGTTGTTAGTCCTGGAAGAGCGACAGCTAGTGCTGAAGCACCTGATAGACCTACAATGGCACCACCGATACCACCGGCAACTGCACCTAATATAAATGGTTTTTTATAACGCAAGGTCACCCCGTAAATGGCGGGTTCTGTTATCCCGAATAGACCGGAAATAGTTGCTGGGCCAGCGATAGCTTTCACTTTTGTTTGTCTTGATTTTAACCAAACTCCAAGGGCAGATCCCGCTTGAGCAAAAACAGCTGGTGCAATAATAGCAGAAAAAGTATCGACACCATGTATAGTAAGGTTATTAATCCCAATTGGAACGAATCCCCAATGTAGTCCAAAAATAACTAATGGTTGCCAAAATACACCCATAAAGATACCGGCTATCATTGGACTTCCGTCATAGATGAAAGAATATCCATCTGCTAACCAGCCACTGACTACAGTGCCAACAGGACCGAACACGATAAGAGTTAACGGAACCATAACCACTAACAAAATAAGTGGGGTGAAAAACATTTTAATACTGGAGTGTAGCCAATTATTTAAGCCAGCTTGAAACTTCGACATCACATAAACAGACAGAATGATTGGAATAACGGTTGTTGAATAATCCGTCAAAATGACTGGAATTCCAAAAAAGTCGGTTGTTCCTTGCTCTTCACCAAACGTTACAAGATCAGGGTAAAAGAGGGCCCCGGCTATAACTACTGCAACATAAGGATCGGCACCGAATTTCCTTGCTGATGTGATGGCAAGCAATATAGGTAAAAAGTAAAACAGACTGTCAGAAGCAGCATTTAAAATTTGATATGTGCCACTTTCAGGTACAAGCAATCCAGTTGATTCAAATACGGCGATAAGCCCTTTAAATATACCAGCACCGGCGAGAGCACCTAGTAATGGAGTGAAAATTGCTGCAATGATATCAATCGCACGGTTAAATAAATTGCCTTTATCACCGCCGTTATCATTATTTTCACCGCCATCTTCGTCTCCTAAACTGGTTGACTTTGTGATTTCTCGGTAGACGTCGGCGACATCATTACCGATAACGACTTGAAACTGACCTCCGCTTTCTACGACTTGAATGACACCATCAAGGTCATCGACAGCTTGTTTGTCCGCTTGATCTCGATCATTTAATTTGAAGCGGAGCCTCGTTGCACAGTGGACGACAGATTGTACATTATCCTCTCCGCCAACGTGCTCGATTATCTCATTGGCGAGATTCGAAAAATCTTTTTTCATCTTTATCCTACCCCTTTCGATATAATATTAAGGCTGTTATATATAAAAAACCTGAGCTGACTTAGTGCAGAAAAAGGGATATCCCTCTTTCCACATCTAGTTCAACTCAGGTTTTGCCTGCTACCCAGTTACAATCCCAATGATTGACCTATTATTCCATTGCCCGGGCCGCAACCCGGTGAATATGAACAGTAAGATATATCATTTCGTCTTTAGAAATGGTCCAATCATACGTTTTTTCTACGTAAGCCGCCATTTTTTGACTACAAACATATGCTTCATGATATTGCTCTTTTACTTGATTAAATAGAAAGTCATCTCCTGTTTCATAGCTTGTCGACTCGTTTCTAATTAAACGCCAGGCAAAGAAGCGGAGATGGGTCAAAAACCGCTCATAGTTCAATGAATTCTCATCCAACTCCATGTGAAAATGGTACTTCACAATGCTGAGAAGATCATTCACAATGTTAACGACTTGAACAATGGATTCGAATTTCTCACCAGACATTTGACTATTGACAAGATGCAGGGTGATGGAGGCCGCTTCATCTTCTTCCAACGCATAGCCTGTTTCTTCATAAATAATATCAAGCGCTTTCAAGGATACGTTAAATTCATTGCGGTAATACTTTTTAATCTCCCAGGATAGGGCATTTTGTAACTGTAAGCCTTGCTTATGACGATGAAGCGCAAACCCTAAATGGTCGGTGAGTGCGATATAAAGATAGTCATCGAGCTTGACACCCAGTTCTTGTTTTGCCATGGAAATGATACGTTCAGAAATAACAAGATATTGTTCTGGAATTTCTTTTAGTAACTCAGCTAACTTTTCAGAAACGGCATGATTTTCCAGAATAAATGTTTTTTCCACTTTTGCATCATCAACCACATCCCCAGGTCGTTGTTGAAACGCAAGCCCTCTGCCCATGACAACCATTTCCTGTTGCTGATCATTTTCCGTTAAGATGACATTGTTATTAAATATCTTTTTAATCTCCATAAAAATCGTCCTTGTCCTCTTTTTAGATTCTGGAAAATAAAAAAACCTAAACTTCCTCATAAAAACCATACAGGTATCATGAAAAAATTTAGGTTTTGCCTGCTAAACAGTTACAATCCTAAGAATTATTTTTGTAAGCGGTTATTTATATTTTTATCACATGCCTATAGTCCTGTCAATAAAATTGAATAATTTTGCGAAAAAATTAGTTCTACTCTACACTGAAGGAAAGATTTTAAAGAGGAGGAGTAAAAGATGGAACGAAATATCGGTTCGATGAACATGGGCACGGAGACGGCAACCTTTGGCTTAGGATGATTCTGGGGGCCAGATGCTCAGTTTGGGCAGTTACAAGGCGTTGTGCGTACTCGTGTTGGTTACACAGGCGGTAAAAAAAGCAATCCAACGTATCGGAACATGGGCGATCATACCGAGACGATTCAAATAGATTTTGATCCAGAAATAATCACCTATGAAGAATTATTGGATATATTTTGGGAAAGTCATAATCCTACGAGTAAAATTATTTTCCGCGATCGGCAATATATGTCACTTCTTATGTATCATGATGATTCTCAGAAACAGATGGCTTTAGCATCGAAACGAAAGTGGGAAGAAACACTAGGAAAGAAAATACAAACAGAATTTGTTCCGGATGCAGCATTTTATCCTGCCGAAGATTATCATCAAAAGTATTTCCTGAAACGGTTTAAAAAAGTAACCGCTGCGTTGCATACCTTGTACCCAACCGAAAAAAAGCTAAGAGATGCGACTGTTGTGGCAAGGTTAAACGGTTTTGTGCGAGGGCGCGGTTCTATGGAAGCATTGAAAAATGAAATAAGTAAATGGGGTTGGAGCGAAAAGGAAGAAAAAGAGACTTTTGATGTTCTCAACTCTCTTCGCTGGTAAAAACCCAATTCTTATATCCTGGTGGAAATGTGACTGTTCCATCAGGATATTTGTATGTTTTGTATGTACGACTATAAAAAGATGTTTGTCACTTTAGAAAATGAGGAAGAAATAGTTATAGAAGAAATCGTAGATACATATTAGAAGGTTTCGTTAGAAATAAAGGAGGCTATTTACATTGAGTCAACACGTCTTATTTGTTGGAGCGGGGCAAACCAACTTATCTGTCTTAAAAAATTGGAAAAAAAGAGCACCAAATCATGTAGAATGGACACTTGTTTCTCCTTCGAGATACCACTATTATTCTGAGATGTTCTCCGGTTATATCGAAGGAAAATACAGTCTCGAAGACATACGGATTGATATCAAAGCATTCTGTCAGCAACATGGTGGAAGATTCATTGAAGAAAAAATAACGGCGATTGATAAGAATAGGAATATCGTTTTGACAGAAAGCGGAAAATCGATTCAATATGATTTGCTGTCCGCTGATATTGGTTCACGCCATGCAGGAGGCAGTGTGCAAGGAGTACGGGAACATGCGCTGTTTGTAAAGCCGCACAATGAGTTTCCGACAACTGCAGATAAATTGCAGCGCACCGAATATCCGGTTATTGTCGGGGGAGGGTTTTCTGGTGTTGAACTTGCTTTATCCTTACAAGTCTGGCGCCAAAAACACGATATGAAAACACCTGTAACGTTAGTTAGTGCGACATCGATTTTGCCAAATGAAAAACAAGATGTGCGTGAGCAGGTGCGGAATCTGTTGGATGAACGAAAAATCTTGATTTATGAGAATACACCGGTTGATTCATTGGATGCACAAATTATTCATGCCGGGAACGAGATGATTTCTTACGGTGAAGTCTTGTGGGCAGAAGGGAACGAGCCGACTCTTCTGTTTGATTATGCGAATTTACCAGTTGATGAAAAAGGCTATCTTCTCGTCTCTTCTACGCTCCAATCGTTGGGGGACCCGGCGATTTTTGGCAGTGGTGATTGTGTAACAATAGAGGAATATCCTGTATTGAGAAAAGATGATGTCATTCGACAAGGCGAAATACTAGAAGAGAACATAATTCGTGTATTGAAGAATAAACAAAGACTGAAACGATTCCAGCCTAAAAAGAAACATGGTGCTGTACTGAATCTTGGGTTGAAGCAGGGCTTGTATCTTAACGGAGACAAGCACTCCATCAGCAGACGGGCATGGAAATGGAAAACACAAATGGATAAAAACTTTATGAAGCAATTTAATAAGTCATAAAGTAACGAGAAAACGGGCTTTATCAGATAGGATAAGCCCGTTACGTATGGTGAACGCATTTAGGATGAAAGATAAGGAGAAACAACGTGGTGATGGGTTTGCACATCAATACTGTTCCCTGTCACGACTACAACAATGGGCCCTGTTGGCTGCACGGAACCATCGAGTAAGGCACCGACACCTACTGCAGCAGCACCTTCCACGACAAGACGATGGTTTTCGTATAAAAATGCCATTCCTCGTGCAATGGACTTTTCGGGTAGTTGCAGACGTTGATCAACGCAGCGGGTAATTAGAGGAAGTGTATAGTGGTTTTCCGTACCAATCCCTCCAAGTAAACTATCCGCAATGCTGGGAGGTTCAGGTGCTTCTACCGGTCTCCCAGCTTTAATACTATCGTCCATCACCGCTCCTTTTTCAACAGATACTCCGATGACCTTAATCGCAGGGTCTGTCTCTTTTAACATAAGGCCGATTCCAGAGAGCAGCCCCCCTCCAGATAAACCGGTGAGTAACGTATCGACTTCCGGTAATTCTTCTAGCACTTCGAGTCCAATGGTTCCTTGCCCTGCAATAATGTCCGGGTGGTCGAATGGAGGAATCAGGACATATCCTTCTTCTTGTTGAAGACGCAAGCAGATTTGTGCAGCTTCATCTTGACTTTTTCCTTCGATATGAAGTTCTGCCCCACTTTCCCGTAATGCTTTAATTTTAGCGGAAGGTACGGTTTCTGATACACAAACGACAGCTCGTATACCGAGTTTTGCCGCTGCATAGGCTACGGCAAATCCGTGATTTCCTGTAGAAAATGTAATCACCCCTCGTTTTTGGTTGTCTGAGGAAAGGGATGCAATCATATTTGTCGCTCCTCGTAATTTAAACGCACCGGTTGCAAGCAGTTGTTCCAATTTTAAATAAACGGGTACTCCGGTTTGTTTACTTAGAGCAGTAGAGTAGACGAGAGGGGTACGTGGTAAGCTGTTCTGTATTCTTTTTCTAGCCAGCCATATGTCGCGAACACTCACTTTTCTCATAGCAATCCCTCCACAAAAATTTTTTATAGTCATGAATCGCTCTCTTCTAAGAATAAAGTGAATAATAAGCAAATGTCTATCGTATTTTGTCGGGTAACGGTGTTTGTTTTGAGGAAAAACAGAGGGGGCGTTACGACATGCGGTCATTAATGATGTTTTCAAAAAAAGAATATATGGAACGGCTACGACATGTGAAGAAAAAAATGAATCAAAAGGGGATTGACGTTCTATTTATCAGTGACCCTGCGAATATGAATTATTTGACCGGTTATGATGGCTGGTCGTTTTATGTACCGCAAATGGTCGTTGTCTTTCTTGAAGAAGAAGAGCCGTATTGGTTTGGGCGCGCTCAAGACGTAAACGGGGCTCGTGCCACATCATGGCTTTCTCCGTGTCATCTGCTTTCTTATGGAGATGAATATGTTCATTCTAAAGTGAAGCATCCGATGGACGTTCTCGCTGCTTGGATTAATCAGCATAAAAAGAAAGAAAAACGAGCCGGTGTAGAAATGGAGGCTTATTATTTTTCGCCCCGGGCGCTGCAATGTTTAGAATCAGGCTGTCACCAGATGACGTTCGAAGACGCACATCTGCTTGTCAATGAAGTTCGTATGGTTAAATCAGACAAAGAAATAACGTATATGAAAAAAGCTGGAAACATTGCAGAAGTAGCCATGCAAGCGGGCTATGATGCCGTGAAAGAAGGAGCAAGAGTGTGCGATGTGGCGGCTGCTATTTCTCATGCTCAACTTAGTGGCACGGCAGAATTCGGAGGAGATTATCCGGCGATTGTTCCACTACTTCCAACGGGAGTCCTCACGTATGCTCCTCATATTACATGGACGGATGAAAAAATAAAATCAGGAGATCCGGTTATTATAGAATTAGCAGGTTGCTATGGAAGGTACCATGCACCACTAGCGCGAACGATTACCGCCGGCAAACCTAATACTGTATTTAAAAATTTGTCTGAAGCTGTGATGGAAGGTATAGAAGCTGTGTTACATCAAGTCAAACCGGGGATAAAATGTGAAGACATTGAACAAATATGGCAGGACACAATTGCCCGACATGGATATTGTAAAGACTCGCGAATAGGCTACTCCATTGGAGTGAATTACCCGCCTGATTGGGGAGAGCATACAGCCTCTTTGCGTCCCGCAGATAAAACAATATTGAAACCAAATATGACATTTCATCTCATTCCCGGCATTTGGCTGGAAGAATTAGGTGTAGAAATAAGCGAAAGTTTTGTTGTTACCGCAAATGGCTGTGAGCTTCTCAGTAATTTTCCACAGTGTTCTTATTCATAGTCGTTCTTTTGCTTTTTTCCAGAAAAATTCCCGAAAAAATGAATTGGTTTAAGAGCATACTAATTCTCAAAAGGAGATAAAGGGGAGAGAATGGTGAAAACTAATTCATTTTTTCAAGATATAAAAAAACGATTAAATGATCGATTACATGAATTACAGCATAGACAAACCGAACATGGTGAAATGGATGTAGAATTTGCACAAGAGTCCATCGGGGAGTTATCCAATTATGATAATCACCCAGCTGATCAAGCTACGGGATTGTATGAACGGGAAAAAGACTTAGCGCTCGAGCAGCACACAGACCGGGAAGAAATTCGGATTCAAAAGGCACTGGAGGCAATCGATGAAGGAACGTATGGGACGTGCAGAAAATGCGGCGCCGATATTCCGATTGAACGATTGAAAGCAGAGCCAACTGCTCTTGAATGCGTTCGTCATTCGTATGATGAACCGAGATGGGACGACCGCCCGGTAGAAGAAGACAGATTAATTCCTGGAAAAGGCGGGTTCACCAATACGACAACGGAGGGCGTTGAAAATGATCGATTTGATGCCGAAGAAACGTGGGAGCAAACGGCAGCATATGGATCCTCCGACACCCCGCAAGATACCTATAACCCTTCTGAATTTTATGAAGGTATGTTTGGGGACGCGGATAGCGAGACAGGAGAAGAGGACATGATTGATGGATTTTCAATGACGGATAGTGAAGGAAATCCTATCGATTTTGACCACGACGTTGATTTCTCTAATGTGTATTTAAGAAGATAGTGATGCTGTCTAAGAATGTAAAGACCAGTTGAGCCATCCTATTGGTTTGGCTGGTTTTTATAATGTATTGGTTTTGATGCGATCACACCATCTTCTATATGATATAGCCCGGGTTCGATGTTTTCCACACTACTGTTTTCTGTCAGGCACATTTCCATTTCTGAAGTAATCTTGATAACCATGAGATAACGGGATTTATGGATGTCCTCGATTAAGCTTTCCTTTTCTTTTGCTGACGTACACATGGTATGGACAAAGGTGTTTGCTGTCATACGTTCATATCGCATCAAGTGCCGCAAAAAACCGTGGTCAGACTCGCCAATATCGTTGAGGAGTGTGATACGGGTATTTGGAGAAATATTCTCTTGTTGTCGCAACTCAGTTAGGAGATTGGAAGCCGTTGGCCGTAAGTCTGTATTGGCATAGCCATGGGTGAAAAAGGAGCGGCCGTCATCTAAAAACGGAGTCATGACGGACAAACAGATTACCACGACTGCTAGTTTTGGAAGCCACAGATAAGAATATGAGTTCTGTTTATCCATCCACTCTTTTAATACAAAGGTAATTAAAATCCCGATGAAAAAGATAGCAGCTGACGATTGATAACGGGTGAATCCTGCTAAATTTTCGGCTTCCCCTTCAGGCATTAAATACAAATACAGCAAGTACAATAATGCAATATACAAGACATAAAAAACATTTACAAAAATGGTCGCAAACATTAGAGTTTGGGGCGTTTTTTTGTATAAATAGAGTATGACGACGATCGAGCTGACAGCTATGGCATTGGCAATCAGCATACCCTGAAACATATTGGATGAGATATCGAACGCAGCATCCCATACGTTAGGAAGCAGTGTTGCGATAACTTCTTGGGATTTATTGATATCCATAAGCGTATCTTTCGTGATGGAAAACTTGCTTAATTGATTCTCTGATGAATAAGCATTATCAACATACCGGGACCAAAGTAAATGGATGAAGAGGGGGACGAGTATCGTAGACCCTGCTGTATATCCCAGGGTATAAAGCTTTTGTTGTGTAGATAATGAGTTTTTTTTAATCAAACGAACGAACAGACCGATAATCCAAAGGAAACAAAATGTCAAAAATATTTTTCCGCTGTCCTTTGTTAAAACCAAAAGTGATAATACCGGCAGAATGGTAATCGTCATTCGTTTCCAGTCATCCCGGTAATAGTAGGCAATAACGATAATAGCTATGGATAAATAGGCCAACAATGGATCTACTAGCAATGTGTAGAAACTTCTACTGTTTACAAACAGTAATATGGCAGGAATGAATAGAAATCCCACAAGATAGAATGGATTTTTCCAAGAACAGAAGATAAAGATGGAAGAAAGGGCACCAGCAATGAGAATAGCTTGTGAGATTAATGCCATGCTTTCCGAAAAACCTGTAATAGTCACGATGTAGTAGATGAATAAAGCTGAGCCCGGAGGATAGGAGGTGTAGGTAATAATGGTCGATTCATCCGGCAGGCTGTTGGACTGAAACAGTTCTTTTACAATAATTCCCCAATGGCTGAAATTATCGAAATGAATAAAAATAAAATCTTTCAATAAGAAGATAAAACAAACGCAGGCCGCCGTAAAAAATATAGCAGCCGGCGATAAGATATGGGCCCACCGTTTTTGGGAATAGGTCACCACGACATAGATTAAAAATAAAAATCCGGCTATGAAAATGCTGTAAGCTGTTTCTTGAAGGATGTTTAACAGGCCGGCAAGGAATAAAAGGACAGCAATACTTGAAAAGAGAAACAGAGGGATAATAGCGGGAGCGAATTGATATTTGAATCGCAAAAATAAACCGAACCCCGCAAACGATAAAACTAAAAGGGATAATGCTACGAATACATTAATGATCTTTCACCTCTTTGACAACATAAGCTGTGCCTTGTTTGAAAACCCACGAACGTTGAATATAAAAGCTTAATAAAAACAAGAAGGAATCCACACCGATTTTAATCCATACTTCATGGGCACCGATGGAGTGATAAAGGATGTAGACTCCCCCTGCCGACGCTCCCATTTGTATAACAGCTAACGTGTAATACTTAGTCAGTGTGTGTTTGGTGTATGCATAAGAACGAAAAACGATATTTCTGTTTAAAAAATAATTGAACAAAGAAGACAAGACTCTTGCAAGGACTGTCGCAAGCAGAATAAACCCCATCGGCATGAGAGCTTTAAGCAGTGTAGAAAATAAGGCGAACAATCCTACATCGACTACAAATGACGCTAGAGACGAAAATAAAAACCTCAAAAAAACATAATATATTTTGATGGAATCTATGACAGGATTGAAATGAGAAGACTCATTGTTATCAATATAAATGGTGTCAATGGTCACTTCTTTAATCTCCCGATGATACGTTTTGCAAGCTAAAATCATCTTCATTTCGAATTCATATCTATCACCACTTACGTTCAACAGCTGTTCGGCAAATCCTTTAGAAATGCCGCGTAATCCTGTCTGTGTATCGGTTATTTTCATACCAGATGCTGCTTTTACGACACCTTTGGTCAAGACGTTTCCAAAACGGCTGCGAAGCGGCATGTCTTCCGTTGAAAAATCGCGAACCCCGAGTATCAACTTCGAAGGTTGCTCAGCAAGTTCCGCTGCTACTTTTTTAATATCGCTTGGGGTGTGTTGTCCGTCGGCATCCGCTGTAATCACACCAGTGCCGTCCGGGTAGTTTTCACTATAGTAAGAAAAGGCTGTTTTTAGAGCTTTGCCTTTTCCTTGATTTATCGTATGCGTTAATACGGTGCAGGTAGGATATTTGCGGACGACGGCGAATATGGGATCGTACGCTTCACCGCTCCCATCATTTACAATAATAATTGCCTGGAAGTCTTCTGCGGAAAGTTCTTCTATCATGTCTATCAGTTTGTAATCAGGGTTAAATGCTGGTATTACAATGGAAATGTGTTTATATGTATGTGCCATATTCGAAGCATCGCCTCTCCATCGAATGATAAAAAAGGGGGCGCCTAGGTGTGGGCCCCTTACTTAATAACCATTCTTGCCGATTTTTGTTATTTTACACATCGGCATAGTGGTATTTCTTTGTTTGGAAAAAGGCATGTCATGCAACGATCCTAGGTTATTGTGCTTTGTATAGGTCAACATTAACGAGTTTGTGAAAGGAAAGGTAATGGACGCCGTCTTGCGTCATTAAATGAAATTGTTGTTGGGCGTGGTTAATGTAGTGACAAACCCCAATGACTTCAAAGAATAATCCATCCTGCCAGTATGTGAAACGAAGTGAGTCATTATTGCGCATTGCGTCACTTAGAAGCCATTCAAGTTCTTCCCATCGTTGTGGATCGAGCTCGGGCTTTTTGGCTTTGTTATGTTTTTCTTGGTGTTTCAGCCATTGTTCCCGATGTTCCGGCAGAATCATGCGCGAAGATTCCCAGCGCATATTAGATCCTGGTGTCAACTTATTTCCTTTCATTAGTCATCCCTCCTGTTTTTATTATATGGGAACAAATGTTCTTTTAAAACCTTTAATTTTTTCCAATAAACGTGAGTGATACAATAAGGAAAAAAAGACAGGGAGTGGGGGATGAGATGTCTAAATGGACAACCGCTCAAGTAAGTATTGTATGTTTGCTTATTTTGGCAGTTCTGATATCAGATTTGCTTCTTGAAAATGTATTTGTTATTAAGACAGTTGGAGGGCAGGTTCTTTCTCAGGGATATTTTATATGTGTCATCACTATTGTTTTTCTAGCGCTTCACTTTTTCTGCTATTGTGAACTGCAAAAAGAAAAAAATATATTTCAACGTTCGTTTATTTCATACATAGGGAAAATTAGTTTTGCGTTGTTTGTACTATTTATCATTGGATCAATGACGGTGTTTGTATCACTTCCTGTTTTCCAAGTGATCTCTGATTTTCGATTAATCGCATATTTGTTTATTTTTATCGGATTAGCACTGTTATACTTTACACTTTTTGGTTTCGTGAGGGCTTTGATTACGGATAGACATTCATCGGAGATTATGACAATAAAAATAACCACAATTGCACTTTGGGAGGCGGTGCGGTTCTTCGAGACACTGGCGCCGTTTGGCCATGGTTTTGCGAAGCCGTTGTTCAGCGCTGTGATCGCGAAAAGCGATACGCGCCGGGTGTTTTACATGGGCGCAGACAAACAGCATGTGAAACTTGTGCTTACAAATGGTTTAACGGTGATTCACTGGAACGGTGCATCGGTGTTTAAAGGATGGGGTGAAAAGGACACGGACGATGATGCGGTGTTTGCTGTGACAGGGGAATTAGGCGTGAACACGTTTAACAATCATTAATCGCTGCAGCTGATTATTAAGAAAATCACGGCGACGTGATGGAACAGGCGGTGTGATAACACCACCTGTTTTTTTTATTTCTTATACTCATAAAAAAATCCGGTATCAGAAATAAACACCGGGGTGGACGATATAGGTCGGTATGTTTTTGCTCTCTGCATATCGCAGTGGTCGACCATACCGTGATTGCGTTCGTTTAACAATCGGGCCGCCTCTTTACGGCGATTGGTTGGGTTTACGTTTTCCAGAGAGCCGTAGAGGGTTGTCTGGTCGGCCTGTTCAACCTGTTTGTGCCAAAAATTGATATCGTTTTGGTTACCCATGCGCTTGGCTGCTCGTTCATTGGGATTTCAGCATGAAACTGTACGCGATCAGAATGTTTGGTTTTCATGGCCAGAATAGCTTTCGACCAGATTGTGTCCCCATCAAGAGCCAGGCCTGAGTGACCGACGATGTTATAGCCAGACCTGAGATTTCGTTCGATATAGGCTTCGAGATCACGCTGCAGGGCTGTGTATCCTGGATGATGAAGATTATACCCGCCCAGTTTGGTTGACCAGTGCCCGGTAAAGCCAATGTGCAGCGTTGTCGATGGAGTTTTTGGTTTCACCCCTGCATCGGCTAGTTCAGCCAAAATATCGCCGTGGCAGGGGTGTGGTTTGCAAAAACATCCCAGTGTTTGGCCCTGCAGTTCGTGAAGGCTGTCTAAAAGATCGGGTTGGTTCATCAACCAGTTTTTGTATGCCTCAATCGATGCTTCTCTGCTTTCGATTTTATACGCGGCCTTCGTATGGTCCAAGTGTGAGAATGGATTACCCCATTTAGAGCCGCGGCCGATATAAACATTAAAGGCTTCGTGTTTTTTGTTGACGACGGTTGTTTTGGCCATGAGAAACCCTCCTGTTTTTTTATTTTATGAAGCTCCTTTTATATCGTTTATTTTGCTGTTCAGAAGTATTATCGGAAAAAATAAAAGGGTTTTGGATACATGGCTTAAATTAATGGCATAGACGGACGGGACTACGGACGGTTCGGATTTAGGTATCTGCTTTGTTTGTTTTATTGGATAAAGATGGGTCTAGCTTTTTTTCTTGTATTAATTCCCGTTTATAGGCGCGGTAATTTTGCATGTTCTTCCGGCCTTTTTCCCGATTATAATACCGACCGTTCTTTTGGCGGTTCTGGGCTAATTTTTTGTGCCGAGTTTCGCGTTCGGGAAACAAGATAAATTGGATTAACCGCCGGTCTACGTTATGTTTGGCGGCGAGGGCTGTCATGGTTGGACGTTGTTTTTCGGGGGTGGCAAAATACGTGTCACGGATGGCCTGCTTATCGTCTGTGGTGAGTTTCACGCGGCGATCGAGCGCCTCGGGTGTTTCGTTTGGCCTGTTTTGATGAAGGTTGATGCTGTCGATAGGGCTTGGCATGGGAAAGCACTCCTTTTTTTCAGATGTTTTATAAAAGGGTTGGTAGAGTAAACTGTCTCGAAAAAAGGCATAAAAAAAAGAGAAGCAGGGTTTCTGCTTCTCTTTAAGAGGTCGTTGGAGATATTTTTATTCGGTCAGTTCGATGGTGACATTTTCCTGTCGGGCGTTTTCTTCTTCCAGTCTTTCAGCTTCTTCAGCTTCGCTGACTCCATTGGTTTCTTGATGGCTGTTAGAATCTACAGTGCTGATAAACATTTGAGTCCAGCGCCCTGTCCCCTTGTCGCCATCTGCTAATCCTACTCCTATGTGAGTGAGATTAGAGTTCATGATGTTTTTCCGGTGCCCCTCGGATGCCATCCAACTGTCTACCACTCTCTTTGGGGAGGGGGATGATGTGCTGGCAATGTTTTCAGCGGCTCTTCCGTAGTCAATGCCGTAGTCTTCCATCATGTCAAACGGACTGCCGTATTTTGGACTTTCATGCTCCAAATAGATATTGTCCCGCATGTCTTCGGATTTGTCCCGTGCGGCCTCTGAGAGTTTTTCATGACGTTTAAGCGGGTCAAGGCCTTCGGCTTCTCGTTCTTCGTTTGTTAATTTGATAACTTCCTGTTCGAGTTCATCGACTGTTTTACCTTCATCGGATTCGTTATCAGCATCGCTGTCGTCTTCTTTGCTCTCTTCTTCATCGTTTTCCCCGGTTTCATCGTCTGATGATTCAGGGGTATTAATAACAGGACCCTGTTCCTCTTCGATTCGGTTCAGAAAGACCACAAATTGAGCACGGGTTAAGCTGTGGCTGGGCGCGTATCGATCCATTCTGGAATCGCCGTCTCGGCTACCGGTTGTCAGGCCCTCATCAAACAGGTAATCCACCGCGACTTCCAGACCGGGGTCTTTTTGATGCAGCGCGGCGATGGTTTCCGCGATGACCCCTCTTGTAACGTCTTCGTTCCGAGCGCTGTTGTCGTTATAGCCTTTGAGCGGTATACCATAAGGTTCTAATGTGTCATATACATCATCTGCCCAGTGGTCCGGGTTTTCTGATGTTTCCCCTTCATCAAGACTGTCGTTGTAATAATTTTTAATGATACTGGCGAACTGAGCTTCGGTGAGAGCGTTACTTGGTCGAAAAGTGTTATCGTCATAACCACTGATGACATTCGATTCATGACTCCATTCAATGGCGTCCGCTGCCCAGTAGTCGGTGTCAATGTCCTGGAAGTTTTCTACGTTGTCGGCGCTGGCTGTGTTTCCAGCGACCAGACCGACTCCAAGCACCCCTCCGATAATAAGTTTTGTATGTTTTTTCATTTTTTTTATCCTTTCTTGTTTTGGTATTATTTTCTTATTTTATCACATTATTTTTTGAAAAAACCCACTCATTCTCTGGCAGCACTTTTATGATATTTTGACCCTTGTTTTTGTGTCAGGGGTGGGTTTTTTATTTCTTGATCTGCATGGCACAAGGATGATGGCGTCATGCTAACCCGGCCACAGGCTTTGGAGTTGTGATTTATTAATAATACCCGATCCAAAGCCGATACAAATAATGCCTGCGATTAGCAGAAGGAAAGCAAAATCGTGATCGAATTTTGACGTGCTGCGGCTGTTTATCGTGGCGAAACTTCCGAAAAGCATGAATCCTCCTACGATGAGAGTTATCGTGGAACCGTCCATATGATTTAGAAACTCCACCGCAACTCCTCCCTTGTTTTTTAAGACGTGTTTTCTAACTATATTGTACCATTTTTGTTATTTTATAGGGGTTTTTTGTTTATTCAAAAATAAGAACCTTTTACCCCTTACCTCTAATAAAACCTGAGCATATATACTGATTTATTCAAGTCAATTGCTTTCTCGACCTTCTTTATAAATGAATTGTCATTAATGTTTAGAACCTCGATGATTTTTAGCATATTATGAGGATTTGCAAGACTTCTGACATAATCATCCACACTTAAACCTTTATGTGATTGATAAAACGAAGATAGGCTTTGACGTTCAATATTTATTTCCTTCGCTAACATCCAAGCTGCTTTTTTATGTTTTGCTGAAACAAAGTAATCAAGCCATTTCTGCATGTAATGTTCTTCAAAATATGGTTTTATTTCTAAAACAAGCTCTTTTAAGTGTTCTCTATTTTCAGCTTGTTTTCTTTCTTTTTCAGCTTTAGCGATGTTTTCCTTTTCTTCGCATGTGGGGCAATTTATGATTATATGCTCTCTATTTCTATTCCAGTCGTCCATTTCCCTTATTTCTGTATAGGTACTTTTACCGCAGGTACATGGATACTCTCTGCGAGATATTTCTTCCCAGCTCATTTTTCAATCTCTCCTAGCTTTCCTTTTAATTCAGCAAAGTTTAACAGCCGCATTCGCATATATAAATGCGAATATTTTATTCGCCCTCTGGTTGCTTATGTTATTAGATGTGTTCTTTGTTCTAAATCGGCTATGAGTCTGGTTATTTCATTAGTAATGTATTGGGTGTCCAACCCTTTGTCTTTTTCACTGTATCTAACGTAGTCCACCAGGGCGTCCATGTTTTTGATGGTGTGTTTGTATTTCTGTATGATTTTTTCCTGCTGTGCGATATGAGAGAGGAGGTTTGGAACATCTGCTCTGGCGTTTGCAATGAAAACGGCGTTTTCGTCCTTTGTTGTCTGTGCTGTTAATATGCCGTTTAGTGTTCCGATGTTATTGGCGCCGTTTGGTGATTTTCTACCGATCTCCCAGGGCCCCGGGGCGGCATTGTCGGTCCGTTCTCTGATTTGGGTCAACTCTGTATTCGTTAGTGTGCTATTTTTTGAATTCATCAAAACATCTCCTTTTTTATTTAGCATAGCGATATAAAACGACCGGTGTTTCGGGAAAGGCGTGGGCTGTGACATGGAGACACAGGTACGTGACATACCCCGCCGCCCTGGTGTGATAGGCGGTCCAGTGAATGGGTCGCATTACCGCAAAGTTATACGATGCGGCCCGGTATGAGGTATGATATGGGGTTCTATAGCTGTGACAAAATGTCACATGAGGGTGTCCGTTTGTGTCCTAATGTCATATGGCTGTGGTACGGGGACATAGATTTGTGACCGTTTGTGACTAGAGGTCATAACCATGTGACATGAAGTCATAGCCTCCCAAACCGGACGGATAGACGCCCCGGAGGTCTGCCCCGTCTTTGCTGTTCCATCAAAGGGTTTAGGGTTTTAAAACATCAGACAAGAATAGTCTGGTACTCCAGAAGATACGGGGTGGGTCTGGTTTTATAAAAAAAAACACGCAGCGGGTTTCGCTGCGTGCGGATCTTAGCTTTTCAGGTCGACGCCTGTAACGTCTTTGATTCTGTCTTTCATGGCGGCGGCGATTTCTTCATCTGGTATGTCGCCGCCGCACCAGGCAACAAAAAGTTTCGTGGCGAAGTCTTCGGTCGGCATGTTCATGATTTTTTCGGCCTTGGCGTTGACGTCGTGATCATAACACTGCTGGGCCGCCCTTCTTGTTTCGAACAGGGACGGGCAGAACCCTTCGGTCATTTCGGACAGCGTATCGGGCGTCAGTTCGAATTCGAGAGAGATAGATTCTCCTTTTTTACTACGGGCCCATAGCTCGTTTCCTTTTTGGACAACCTCTATGTCGATGATAAGCTGCTGAGGATCGTTCACGTTATAGGCGTCGCGGTGAAGAAAGTAGAGGTTTTGGTTTGGTTTGATATCTTCGAAATTCATAGAGAAACCCTCCTGGTTTTTATTGTCTTTGTTTTATGTACCGGCCCCGGAGCGTAAGCGACGGGGCGTTTTCGTGTAAGATTGATACTAGGTTCCTTCAGCTGCGGTTATATCGCTCCCATCTGATGCGCTTTGAAATATTTTCGGTGGCGTCGACGCGCCCCTGCCAGTAAGCCAGAGCTTCGCTGTCTTCCTGGATATCGGTGAGCTGCTGTACCTTTTCTTTTGCCTCCTGTCTTTCTTTTTGAATCAAATGGCTGATGTCGGCGGCGTCTAAATTCGGGTTTGTTCCGGGTGCGGGGCGGGTCTGGTTTTATAAAAAAAACCGCCAGCTTCAGAAAAGCTGATCGGTTTAGGATTTTCCCTTGAATATTTTATTTTCGTTTTTGTTTCCCATAAACGTGCATTTCACAATGATTCGTTGTATTTCGGGGTTCTTCATGAATGACACAAATAAGCATATTAATTTTTCGCTCCAATCGAAATAACACATACACCGTAACAGCAATGGGAAAACCTACTCTATTTATGATCTCAACATATTCCATCATTTTTGTCCCCATTATGATTTGTGCAAAAATCTTGAATCGTATTCGCTGCTCGTTGTACATGTAATAGCGTATCATAAAGTAGTGCTTTTTCTTCCGTGGTTAATTGGTTATTTTCCAACATAGTCGAAATCGTAGAACTTAAACATCGACAATCGCATAGACAGTCAAACACTTCTTGATTCAAATAATCACACCCTTCACGTATTGTACTCCGAATTCTATTAGTCCGTACGCAGATAGTTTGATATATCAGGGATTTCCGCCCATTTATATTGCAGAGCAAGTATAATCACTTTTATTTTTAATTCCTGTTCCAAATCCGCCCGTTCTTCTGGATTGGTTTGAAGGATGGCTTTTTTAATTTTAGGTTCAAAACGCTGGATCATTAATGCCATATCGCTTGCGCTTTGCTCAGGTTCGTATTTCTGAATATTCTCAACCATATTTGTTATAGATTTACTATCACTCATCATAATATCTCCTTAATTGAACAAATGCTCTGTTTTTGATCCTGGAAATAGACTGTTGAGACTGTTCAAATATATGGCCAATTTCTCCGTCTGTATAGCCGTAAACAAATGATAACGATAAAACATCCTGTTGTTTCGACGTCAGAGCCATCCAGGCTTTATAAAGATTTTGAGAAGACAAATGGCTCTCTAGTGATAAACCATTGCTTTCTTCATCTGAAGAAAGCAAATCTTTAGGTGTACCGCCTTCCTCCATAGGCTGATCCAGCCATACCTGGTTTCTTTCAGAAAAAAGACGTGCCTTTTTATCAAAGTTAACAGCTGTGTAATGAATCGATTTTGACATATAAGCAACCAGTCTTTGTTCCTGTACGAATTGATAAAATTTTGACTGTAAGAGGGCTTTTTTAAATGTTGTAGGATGAAGAATATACTCCCGAAATAGATGCTCGTACTCCTCTTTCTTAATAAATGTTGTCCAGTGAGATTCAAAAGGGAGTTTTGAATGATGAGAACAATAGGTTTTCATAGAATCACTCCTTTTTACGAACACATGTTCTATTGGAAAAGTAACACAATTGCCTAAATTTTTCAAATAGCAATCTATCAAGTAAAGACAAAAAAATTATTTTAACAACAACCCTTAAAAATTCATTTTTTAGGTTGTATTTTGGTTTGTTTTTTCTTCTTTGTTAAATAGAAGCGATGAAAGGAGAGGTAAAATGAGTGAAAATAAAGAAGTGACGGTTTACATTCAGGAGACATGTGTTCATTGTCACCGGCAGCTAGAATGGATGAATCAAAACAATATTGATTTTGAAAAGAAAGATGTGTCTCGGGAAAAAAACAAAGAGGAGTTCATCAATCTAGGAGGACGCGGAACCCCCTATACGATCGTGACAGATCAAAATGGAAATCAGGAGAAGATTCAAGGATTCCAACGTGAACACTTAGAAAACCTCATTCTTTTTTAATGAGGGTTGTTATTTCCAGCCTTGTTCTTTCTTTACCGAGTGAACCTTGAAAGAACAGGGCGATGTAGCCAAGAGGCAAGGCGGAGGTCTGCAAAACCTTGAACCCCGGTTCGAATCCGGGCATCGCCTCCACAAATTAATTTATGGAGGTGAGAAAAAGAGTAGATGATTTAATATATCTATTTTTCCAATAGTATGAGAAATATACCCTGGGGAATAGAAGCTATTAGGGCTCCCGATCTATGGGATGTTTTGAAGCTAAAGAAGTTTCAGGGTCAAAAAAATCGAGAAGAATTTTTTCAATTAGAAGGGACTAGAACGCCTTTCACGGAGATTGAAGAAAGAGATGGAGAAATTGAAGAGGAGTATGTATATGAGTATTTATGAACGTGTGATTACTGGAGACGAGCTATCTACACTTATTTCAAGCTTCACCAACAGAGAATCTTTTAAACTGGCTGTTGAAAAAATTGAAGAAACGACTCCATTAGACGATCGTGCTCATGATGAGTCTAAAGGATTTGAAGTTATTCATGAGGACAAAGCAGAAAAGGAAGATGAAATTCCTCATGAAACGACTCTCTATCTAAAATATGCAGATAACATTTTAATTAAGCTGACAGAATTAGTGTGGAAAAAAAGTGAAAACAGCAAGTCTTTTTTTACTATTGATTCGGAAGTTTTAGAAAAAAAAGATGCCAAAACAGTGAAGCACAAAACTTCTATTGACGACGGCGTAGTCGCGTTTTCCAAATCTATTGATAAACCAGTGGATACTGAACTTGTAATTCCGGACTATTTAGAAGTCTCAAATAAAGAAGGTGATATATCTGCACAAGACACAGATATTTACTGTTTTCAATGGGATGGCACTGGAACATGTTGTGAATTTCGTTATAACGGAGATAGAGACAACCCCCTTGTCACTTACAACTGGTGTGGTGAAAACTGCGGGGGTGGGTGTACAGATTTACTTGAAACAGTAAACTTTTTAGATGCTTGCTGTAAGATACATGATTGCTGCTATAAGGAAACCCCTGGCTATCCACTCCGTTGTTCTTGTGACCAAGATTTTATCGATTGTGCTCGGCTCACAGATGAGGCCGGAGGTAGCCGTATGATAATTGCATTTCAAATCCAAATGACTCGTCATTGTTAGTATTTGCATATAAATGATCAGCGTTCGATAATTTCATCGTTCGCTGTTTATTTATTGTATGAAAAGTTCTTTTTCATCAGGGGAGAGGCTCTACTTCCAGAACACGTTAACTTTATTCTAGCAGAAACACTCACCAAGACTACTTGCTAAAATAAGCAAAATTGTCATTGCAAACGTTGCACCGTTTAATATAATTCCTGCCAACAATGGTGCCCATTTCTTTGAGATAACGGCAAAAACAACTCCTAAAGTTGATAATGTACAAAATATACCTGCCCAAAAGCTCAAATTGTTATTAGGCCCTGTTGAAAGGAAGAATAAACTAACATTAATAACTACCATTAATAAAGATAAGATGCCATATCTATTCATCTTCCAACCCCCTCCCTAATTTTTTCTATGTGAAATGCTTTTTAATCAGGTTTTGGCAGTAAATTTAAATGTATTGATGTTATGACTGCTTTAACAGTAACAATCATCTAGGCTATCTACCCACACCATTACATATGTTAATGCAAATACAGAACCATTTAGTGCAATTCCTGCACTCATTGGTAACTTTTTCTTTGAAAAAATGGCAAAAACAATTCCAAGTGTTGATAATGTACAATGAATAGCTACCCAGAAACTTAAATTGTAGGTGGGTCCTCTTACGAGTAAATAAAAACTAACATTAATAACGACCAACAATAACGATAGTATTCCATATCTATTCATACTCCTTCCAATTCCTCCTCTCTATTATATACCTTTCTCTGCTAAAAACTTCTTCCCATAAACAAGAACCAATTAACGAATGGAAAATTTTATTAATTAAAGCTTAACACATGAGAATTATATTGAGAACATGTGGCTAACAACAAGTATTCCCTCAATGAAACATTCAAACCATCTTTTCAAGCGATCGCTATAGTTGTTCACATTCTGGATGCGGCCGGTACCTTTGGCATGCTCGCACATTTATTTTTATCAAAGGTTGTTATTTAACGTAACTTTCTTTCTTTTATATGTGAAAGATCATTAAAGGGTCTGGCGATGTAGCCAAGAGGCAAGGCGGAGGTCTGCAAAACCTTGAACCCCGGTTCGAATCCGGGCATCGCCTCCAAAATTAATTCAAGGAGGTGGCAAAACGAGTAGATGATTCAAGACATGCATCCTTCTAATAATACGAACAGCATCCCGTGGGGTGTAAATACCATTGGAGCTCCTGATTTATGGGATCGCTCGTATCACGGGGAAGGTACCGTTGTAGCAATCATTGATTCCGGATGCGATATCCATCATAGAGACCTTCATTCAAATATTATTGATTGGTTTAATTTCACGGATAATAACGACCCTTATGTTGTCCAGGATACCGTATCACATGGGACTCATATAGCCGGTATTATTGCTGCAAACAATCATTCAAATGGAATTATCGGGGTCGCCCCTTCTACAAAATTGCTTATTCTAAAAGCATTCGATTCCGTTAAAATTAATTCTTTTTCCGCCGTGATAGAGGCCATTTACTTCGCTATGAATTGGAAAGGGAAGAATGGCGAAAAAGTCAATATTATTAATTTATCTTTAGGATCTACTAGTGAAAACCCAGAGTTAAAAAAAGCATTAGCAAGAGCGAAGGAAGAAAACATTTTCATAGTAGGTGCTTCAGGAAACTATGGAAGCCGTAATGATTCTCCAACAAAAAATGTATTGTATCCTAGTTATTTTTCAGAAGTTATTCAAGTAGGAGCAATAGATGAGGATAGAAAAATAGCACCTTTCTCTAATGAAAACGACAAACTGAATTTCTTAGCGCCTGGTGTCCATGTACTTTCTACAGCGCCGAACAATAAACATGTAAACCTTTCCGGAACGTCAATGGCTGCTGCCCATGTATCGGGGGTGTTGAGTTTGGTATTAAACATCTACTCATCAGACGAAATTAATCAAGTTATTAAAAAACAAGCAAAAGGTGAAAATGTTTCTCTTGTTCATTGTTCGACATTTGTTAAATAATACGTTTTACAAAATATAAATTTGGAGGAAATACAAATGAAAAATAATCAAAACCAACCAATTCAAGAAGAAGTATATCTACAAGTCGATGTGAATTGTATTGACAACTGTTGTAGGTTTGCGACAGATGGAATCGGACCTGGTCAACCTGAACCTGAATATACTGTGTATAATTACTGTGGACAAGCATGCGGAGTCGGAAGAGATCTTGGAGGTGGTACACCTATTAATGACACCGATGAATGTTGTCTAACACATGACAATTGTCTTTATTATAACCGAAAAAGTAGATGTGAATGTCACCAAGATTTACAAGATTGTGTGGCAAACACAAGTGATATAGGTAGTACTTATATCTCCACTGGTATTTTTTTGGATGAAGTGCGTAACACATGCGCTCTTGATTAATAAAGATAACTTTTAGCTTAAACAAAGGGGCTGATTTAAAAGGTTAAAAAACCTTTTGTCAGTCCTTTTTCTATTTAACGTACAAAATCTTATATCCCTAATAAAGGTTATGAAAACGGAAACGGGGAGGAATTCGTACTTTTCATCATTTCTACTTGGAGATGATACGAAAAAACGACAGTTGCTCAATATGCGATAACGGTAATGTATAGCAGGTCCTGGGAATGTATCTTCCAGGTTCTTTAACACGCCGTTAAATTATTTCTATCAAAGCTATAATTCCTATAAAAATAAATGAACTTACGAATAGAAAAACACCCAGTATGATTAAAAAGCGATTTTTTATAGCATTTGCAATGAGAATAGCTCCTAGACCACTAACAAACGTTATCATTACAGTAACCCCAAAACCATATTCAATAAAAGCGTAATAATAGGAAGCTAATCCAATGATAATCAAAATCCAATAGGTAATAAGTAAAAACATTTTTCCTTTCAATTTAAACGCTCCTTCTTTATAAATAATTGAAACCTTTATTTTCCTGCATATAGCATAATACAAACCCTATACATTGGTTATTCTCATACAATGAAAACCGTTTTTGATTCTAATCAGCATACATGTGTAGTATAATATGAACCCCATTTTATGGAAAAGACACTAACCAAACATTGGTTATTTTTACACAATTAATAGGGAAGAGCCACTTTTTTTATTTAAGTAAATGTTTGCTTTTTTCTTTTGCGCTTTATAGTTTCGAACAAGTCGGCGGGTTTTTTCGCGAGTAAGCATATAAGCGTTTACAACGGTCCAGCATGATAAGACTAATACCAGGTTCCCTGGGGTGTGTAATGCCACCACTCACCGTCTTTGTAGTGAACATGGAGACAGTTTTGTTCAGGATGACTTTCGACTTTCACGATGTTCGAGAAATCATATTTCTGACGTTTTTCAAACCCCATCGAAGCATTGTGTTTTTGGTAGGCGGTTAGCAGTATTTGATATTCTTTGTCCTTCAAGTGCTTGGCAACATCTGGTTTATTCACGGGGAAACCTCCTTGGTCTGTTTCTGGTCTTTGGAGAGATACGGGGCGGGTTTGGTTATATAAAAAAAAGAACCGATACGCCTTTTAAGACGCACCGGTATTGGGGTTATCAGGACTTTTGCTTTGCTTTTTTCTTTTGCTCTTTATAGTTTCGAACAAGCCGGCGGGTTTCTTCGCGCTCGGCTTCTGATTGATGAGGATAAGCATAGATGCCGTGATGTTCTTTATCAATGACACCGGCTAATTCTTTCCGAGAGAGATCACGTTTGGACCTGGTATTAATCTTGATCTTGACCATGAGTATCCCCTCCTTTGTTTAAGTATACGCTAATCAGGCGTTGCGACGCAACATCGTCAATAATCATACGAGCGTTTCCAATATCTACAGCATAAGCAAATTCCGCATAGTAATTCTTTAAATCATCTTGTTGTTTGGTTTGGATACACACATACCCTTCAAATCCGGCGTCTTCACTGAGTTGGCACAGCGCAGCAAGGATCGGGGGTGCAATCAATAGCGGGCTTTTCTCTTTTCGATAATGATAATATGCATTCTCTAAATATTCCACCAAAATAAAGCCTTCGTCATAGGCAAACGATACAGCGCCTTCTATTTTATCATACCCTTCCACTATTAACTTATGTACATGCCGATCTGGATGTTTGTACTCCTCTCTCCAATCAAAGAACCATTGGACAAGGGTTTTTACATCCATCGAATGAATAGCTTGAACCGTGCCGTTATATGTTTCTTTTTCGTCTTTGGTTGGGATGGTTACTCTCATCCAATACCTCCTTGCGACTGATACGATACATACCCTGTCGATTGTACCAAAAAAGCCAAAAAAAAGAACCGACAGCCTTTTAGAAAGACGGTCGGTTCAGGGTGTTAGACAGTCACGGTCTGTTGTTGTTTTGCTTAAATAATTATATCATTACTCCTTCTATTCGAAACCGTAAAAAGTTAAATGCAGTATTAAGGAGCATCATAAAAAAGTAATCATCTCCTATATGAATAAGTTAATCTATTTTTACTCAATAGACTTTGACAAAAGGGTGTCTAAATATAAAACAAGATATCAATTGGTGCTTGATGCTCCGATTGATAAGGGGGATGAGACGATTACGGTGAAAGAGACAATTAAAGATGATGACCAAATGATAGATGAGGTCACCAACAAAACAATTCAAGAAACTTTAATAAATTCAGATGTATATTCAGAATGGTTTAAATTGAAACCTAAGCAAAGACACATACTCAATTTAATATATTTGTATCAATTTACTAACGATGAAATTAGTGAATATTTAGACGAATCAAAACAAGTCATTTCTTACAATCATAAAAAAGGTTTGGAGAGATTAAGAAAAGCCTATATAGGGGAGTGAAAAAAATGTCAGATCATTATGAAGAAGAGGATAAACAATGTATTGACATGTTGATTCAAAATTTTGAACCGAAGATAAAAAGAGTATTGCACCATACTCCTCCCTATGAAAGAGAAGATTTAGAACAAGAAATAAAGTTAAAGATTTTTGAGAAAAGAAATTTATTAAAAGATATACAAGCCCCAGGCTTTTTTGATTACATTGAAAAACACAAGGATAAAAAAGATTAATAAAGATTTTCTTTGTAATTTTGATTTTTAATCATTTCCTTCTTTTTATATATTGAACCCATTAAAAAGGAGGAATATAAAATGAGTATTAGGAACAAGTACATTGTAGTGGATGCAGGGCACGGTGGGAGTTATCCCGGGACAACTTCAGGGGGAAGGCAAGAAAAAGATATCACCCTAGACGTACACACAAAAGTGCGTAATAAATTAAAAGGCGAAGGAGCTTTTGTTTATTCAACACGTTTCGGGGATGATGATTTTGGTGGCTCCGATGATGCTGAGGATATCAATAATCGTGTGGATTATGTTAACGCCAATTTTAGTAATTACGACGCCTTGATTAGTTTGCATTTGAATACCTATAGAGGTATTGTAGGGCCGTTCACCCAGAGTAGTTATGGTACTGCTGGGTCACAAGCACTAGCAAATGATATAGCTGTTGAAATGGGGCATATCCCAACGCATGACGGTAACTTTGCGATACTACGGGATACTGATGAAGACTGTCCAAAGGTTTTGTTAGAAATGGCGAGAATTACCCAAGGGCAAGTTGAAAATTCTTCTTGGCAAGATGAAATGTCCGATGAAATTGTTAATGCGCTTAAAAACTATTTCATTTAAAATCGAGATGTATTTTAACCTCTTTATTAAACTGTAACATCAGCAACCGTTATGGGTAATCCTGACGGTTGCTTTTTTTAATAAGATAAACACTTTCACCATAAGGAAGTTACAATTAACTTAAAAAGCTAGTTTGAGATGTTTTCAGTTTCTAGGTATTCATCCAGTTCTTCATTGAAATTATTTAATTCTTCTACGTTCACATTTAAATTCGGTATGCCACTTTCACTATGTTTGTTCGCATAATAATTGTCGTAGACGATATTTTCCATTTCATCAATTTTTTTAATTAATTGTTGATAATAAGATTTGCTGATTTCCGGATTATTAGTATAGTTTGAATCGACAGCCTCAATAAGTTCGTTAAAATGTTCAGAAGTATTAATAAGCACTGGTGTTCCATACGCGACATCCAAATTTTTTGAAATTACACTTATGGATTCCATTTTACTTTTTATATCATTCAAGTTATCTTCTGAAATGTCTTCAAGGCTTGCAATGTCATCGTAACGAACAAGAAGGTTATGTAAATTGTTTCCGATACTTGCTTCCAATCGATTTTGATACTCGCTGTACTTACTATAACCAATAAAAATAAAAACGATTATTATCACCATAGCAATAAAAATAAATGGTTTTTTGGTCATCTCACGCCACCACCTTCCAATAACATTATGTTCATTTTAACACAAAAATTACCATCCATGTACGGAAACAGGTAATGGTAAAGATTAACCAGGATATTTGGTATTACGCCATTCAAAGCAAATTTCAAGGCAAAGGTTATCGTATTCAAAAGAATAACGTTCTTTAGTTTTTGGTGTGATCGGGTGTTGTTTTAAAAAAACCGACTGCCTTTTGATAGGGCAGCCGGTTTGTCGCTATTTTGTGTTCGAAATAAAATGCGACCAAAAATAAAGAGGTACCTGTTTTCCCCGATAAGATGACGGATACCCCGTCGCCATCTACCAACATCGACTTCTGTAGTTGCAGGTTCTCACGGTTTTCGATAGGAGGGGTGATCTTAAGTGTGATTGTATTTCTGTTTTAATAACGGACTATTTGTAACGGATAAAATATATTATAATAAAAAGAGAAGGAAAGAACGGAGGTGTTGGTGGTGGCAATGACTAACTTATGCCCAAAATTCGAAGAAGCATTTCAATTGCTCGGCAAACGTTGGGTCGGTATTATCATCCGGGTATTGGAAGCAGGACCGACGCGATTTAATGAAATTGCCGAGCAGATTCCTGATATAAGTAAAAAGATGTTGACCGAGAGGCTGAAAGATTTAGAAGAGCAGGGTATGCTGAAACGCGATGTTACCCCAACCACACCGGTGCGAATTACGTACACGTTAACAGAAAAAGGGCAAGCTATTACCCCGGCTCTGACCGAGGTTCAAAAATGGGCAGATGAATGGGTGGAGAGAAAATAACCGAAAGACGCATTGTTGTTTAGAGAATAAAAATGCCGTGGACATTTAATCCGTTATTTTGCTCTTTTCCCCCGTTGTTCCCCTTTTTCCGGACATATGTTCCTATATTTCCTTGAATTCTTAGCAATCTAATCCTTTCAACTGGCATTAGCGGAACAGATGTCCGTGTCCCATCCCGTTATCCCGTTTTTACTCCCGATAAAGGAACCAATGTCCGTGTATCGAATGAAAGTCATCACTATTTCACTCAAATACGAAATAACAGCAATTCAACAATTCTGCCTGGTCGTCTGATTGCAATGCAGGGAATGTCGCCAAATAGGAACGTTTTTTGGGTGATTTTTTCCAAGTTCATTTTTTTATTGACTTACTAAAAGTAACTTGATATATTTTAGTTACTTAAATAAAAGTAAGTATAGTAGTAATAGGGGGAAAATGAATTGTCTGTATTAGCAAGTATAGGATTATTATTCATTCGAGTAGTGATTGGGGTGAGCTTTGCTGCTCACGGAACTCAAAAGTTGTTTGGCTGGTTCGGAGGCCATGGTTTGAAAGCAACAGGTGGATTTTTTGATTCGATAGGAATTAAACCAGGTTATACGATGGCTCTATTGGCAGGATTGGCAGAATTTGCAGGGGGGCTGTTGTTTGCATTTGGGTTGTTCACTCCTGTTGCAGGAATATTAATTGCAATCACGATGATTGGTGCTATTGTAAAAGTGCACGGACAGAATGGATTTTGGGCAACAGAAGGCGGATATGAGTATAATTTGATGCTGCTTGTTATCGGTATTGGATTTGTCTTTACCGGTGGTGGGCTGTACTCACTAGATGCCCTTCTATTTTAACGAGAAAGGGGCTAAGGAATCGTGGAGACATCCTTACACTCAACGACAAAAATTGGTCAGGTGACTCTTTATATTTCGGACTTATCGACCTCTTTGCATTTTTATCAAAATCAATTAGGGTTTCAAGTAATAAAACAAACGTCAAATGTAGCTTATTTGTCAGTGGATGGTGAGACGACGCTTATTGTCCTAGAACAAATAGATCAAGCTGTATCCAAACCGCAACGAACAACCGGACTATATCACTTTGCCGTTTTAGTGCCGGACCGTCCAAGTTTAGCACTTGCACTGCGCAGGTTGTTAGAGATAGGCTATCCTTTACAAGGAGCAGCCGACCATGATTTCAGCGAAGCTGTTTATTTATCAGATCCGGATGGAAATGGCGTGGAATTATATAGAGACCGCGATCGCAGTGTGTGGAAATATGATAAAGAAGGATACGTTCATGCTCCGACCGTACCGTTGGATGCGGATGGTTTATTACAAGAGGCAGAAGGTAGGCAATGGAACGGAATGCCTGCCGGAACTGTTATCGGCCACGTTCATTTGCATGTCGGTCAATTGGAAGCAGCCGAAACGTTTTATGTGCAAGGGCTCGGGTTTGATCCGACGGTTTATATAGAAGATCATGCGTTATTTGTAGCAGCTGGTGGTTATCATCACCATGTCGGCCTAAATATATGGGCAGGTAAAAATGCTCCGCCGCCACCGGAAAAAGCAGTTGGGTTAAAGGAATACACGCTCATTCTCGCGAGTCAAAAGGAATTGAAGCAAGCAGAAGAACGACTGGAAAAAGTGAACGCATCGTATGAATGCGACAATAATACAATCGTTGCCGATGATCCATCTGGTAATCGCATCAGACTTGTCGTCGCTTAAATATAACAAAGACCAAACAATGACTCCTGCACTGGAAGATTGTTTGGTCTTTTTATTATAGGTACAGAAAATAATTTATAGCGAATGCTGCTAATCAACAATAATCTCTAATACAGCCAATGATTAAAGCAGGATAAAGCGACCCTCATAGCGAATGTAAGACAATAGAGAAAGAATAGGGTCTAGAGATGAATCAATGCAGTCTTCCGAAGGTTAAACTGCAGGGAAATGATTATAGTAAGCGCTCTTAGGGAAAAGGCATCATAACAGATATGAAAAGGAAGAACGATGGTAATGTATAGAAAAGCAGGGGATGGTAATCATGCCTATCATTTGTGTTGAAGGGCCACGGGCTGTAGGGAAAACAACCGTATGTCTGGAATTGCAGGATGTATATGGGGCTTATATTATATCGAATCTCCCAGTTGATCAGAATGAAGACATCTGGAAACAGTGTGGTCGGCAGATAGAACGCTGGCAGCTGGCGGAGGAAAAATCAAAGAAGTTTGCTGTCGTTGTTCTCGATGGAGATGTATTTTCTCCGCTTATTCATTTAGCTTCCTTGCAGCATGAGCATGATAAGAATACCTATAAACAGATAGAACCTTTTCAATACGCATTTATGGATGAAAAAATCGGATTTGCCGATCAGTATTTTTATCTTCAAGCTTCAGAAGCAACCATTCAAAAAAGAAAATTAAAAAAACGAAAACAACACTATAACAATATAAATTACGGTTACTACTACGAGAATTTTTCGGAAATGTTAGCAGAGAAATTCCATCGTATTCAAGCCGTCCACGAAAAGAAGAGCGCACGTCAAGTGATGCATAAGCTTTCGACGAAACCATGGGATCGGTATAATCGAGAAATATTTCAGCATATGAGAACCCTTTTACTTCAGGAAAACAGACTGTAGCTTAAAATATAGGGGGGGCAAATCATGATAAAGCAGATGGTTCCGTTTTCTTTGCTCGTATTGTTGTTGGTGATTGGACTGTCGGCCTGCGGAAGCATGGAAGACGATGCAGCGGAAAATAATCAAGAAGAAGCTTCGCAAGAGGAAGCAATAACGATTTATACGAGCCGTGACAACGATGTAGATAGAGAACTTTTTTCCGTGTTCACAGAAGAAACGGGGGTGGAGGTAAACGTTACGTCCGGTAGTGATGATGAACTTATAGGTCAGCTTGAAAAGGGGAATGCCCCCGAAGCTGATGTTTATTTGTCAAAAGACACAACATATCTTCAGCAGGCACAAGCTGAAGATGCGTTGCAAGCCATGGAAACAGATGTCATATCAGCCCATATTCCAGAAAGTGTTCGTGCGGAAAACATGGAGTGGGTTGGATTAACCAAGAGTCCTCGCGTAATCGTCTATAACACGGGGGCGGTAGAACAGGAAGCGTTGTCCACGTATGAAGCGCTTGGTGAAGAAGAGTGGGAAGGCCGTGTAGTGGGTGGTACTTTCGATAATGTCTATAACCAATCATTTGTAGCTTCGCTTATTACGATAAATGGTACGGAATCTACTCATGCCTGGGTGGAGGATATGGTAGGGAATTTTTCCGGCGAAAGGAAGGACTCCGAACGCGATAAAGTAGAAGCTGTAGTTGCTGGTGATGGAGATGTAGCTATTGTCAATTCCCAATACGTGCAACCCTCAGATGATCAAGTCGGCGTATTTTTTCCGAATCAAGAAACGAGTGGAACTCATGTGCATGTGAGTGGTGCAGCAGTTCTTGAGGCAAGTTCTAACCCGAACGCTGCCTCAGATTTTATCCGTTTTCTCACTAGTGAACAGGCGCAAGAGAAATGGACTCAGGAGAATGGCGAATACCCGTTGCATTCGGATGTTGAGCCAGCGGAAATGTTGCAATCATGGGGAGAATGGGAGGAACAAGATTTAACGTTGGCAAAACGGTCGGAAAATCATTCAGAGGCGATCATGCTGATGGAAGAAGCGGGCTGGAATTAGGTTTTTAATGCTCTTACTTTATAAGCTGGTACTAATGCTCTTCCACTAGGGAGCCGGAGCGGAAAAGCATTAGTCATCAGCGAGGGCGGTGGATCTTGGGCGCAATTTTTAGCGTATATCGTCTTGTCGTCGTGAATAAAGCATCAATACTATAATTTTACTAGCCGAATTGCAGCTATTACTAGCCAAAGTCTGTCATTTATTAGCCAAATCCGCTATTTTACTAGCTAAACCGGTAGTTACTGTCCAAACGATGTTGTTTACTTGCCAAAGTTGCTGCTTTACGGTCCAAATTTGGATTTATACTGTCCAAAAGTTAATCCATCTCCATATGAAATTGAACTTGATTAATCGGCACCAAGGTGATGTAATATAAGGAATACAGATGTTTTACATAAAGAAAGGACGATAGATAGGATGGGTAAACCTGATTTAAGAGCACGGTCTCCGTGGTCCTCGTTAAATGATGTAAAAAGTGTAGCAATAGCTCCGTTGAAAGAAGGGACTGTGCAAACAGATATTACCATTCCGGGTAGTAAAAGTTTTACCAATCGAGCACTAATTATGGCGGCATTGGCCAAAGGAACATCCGAACTGTCCGGGATTTTGCGTAGTGATGACTCCTATTGGTGTATTGATGCCCTGCAAAAACTAGGGATACAGGCTGAAGTCGAAGGTGACACTGTTAAAATCGAAGGATGCGCTGGAGAGTGGCCAGTAAAAGAGGCCGAGCTTTACATTGGTGCAGCGGGAACGGTCGCGCGTTTTCTCCCAGGTGCGCTGGCAGTTACCGACAATGGAACGTTTACAGTAGAGGCAAGTAAAAGAATGAGTGAGCGCCCGGTACAGCCATTGATAGAAGCTTTGCAGACGCTGGGTGCCGAAATAGAATATCTCGATAAAGAAGGATTTTATCCGCTTCGTGTTCACGCTCACGGACTTACGGGCGGTAATGTATCGATTTCCGGAAAAGTGTCGAGCCAATTTATTAGTGGACTGCTTCTCGCAGGAACGTATTCCAAAGAGCAATTAAAAATAAATATTCCAGATTATATTGTTCAACATGCTTATGTAAAAATAACACTTGATTTGATGAAGGAATTCGGTGTGGACGCAGTATTTGATGATGATTTAACAGAAATGAGTGTACCGTCTGGAGGCTTTATAGGTAGAGAAATGGCGCTCGAAGCGGATGCCTCGACTGCTAGTTATTTCATGGCACTTGCGGCAATCAATAACGGCAGAGTCCGGATCAACAATTTAACGATGCAAACGAGCCAACCGGACATTTATATGGTAGATGTCTATGAGAAAATGGGCTGTACGGTTACTCGAGATAAAAATTACATCGAAGTGCAGGGGACACCGCAACTAAAAGGTGATTTTGAAATTAGTATGAAAGAAATGTCAGATCAGACGCTGACCCTTGCTGCTATTGCTCCTTTTGCGGACGGCCCGATTACAATAACTGATGTAGAGCACATTCGTCATCATGAGTCGGATCGGATTCATGCAGTATGTACAGAACTTCGAAAAATGGGAATTCAAGTAAAAGAGTTTTCGGATGGATTAAAAGTGTACCCTGGTAAGCCGGTTGGTGTAGAGTTGCACTCTTACGATGATCATCGGGTAGCGATGGCTCTTTCCTTAGTAGGGACAAAAGTTCCAGGGATTTCAATGGAAGACCCGGGCTGTGTGTCTAAAACTTGTCCAACCTTTTATGAATTGTTTGAAAAAACAGGAGTACCCGTTACATACTCGTAAGGCTGTAGCACCAATGGAGATGAACCATTTTTATTGGTGCTACATTTATTCTCAAGGTGATGAATAGCATAAAATTCGTGTATTCGCTTATATTAATAGGCAAAACATCTTTTGGAAAGGTGAAAAACTAATGTCTATTATCGATTTTTTTAAACAGGGCAATACATCATCCGGAATATCAGCTCTTGGTAACGTCGCTTTGGCAGTTATAAAAGGAATTGGTGCGGTGATAAGCGGAAGTGGTTCTATGTTTGCGACAACCATGCATTCCGCAGCGGATGCCACGAACCAAGGGTTTGTCTTTTTTGGTAGTGCTCTAGCTGAAAAGGAACCGACAAAACGCTTTCCAGCTGGTTTTGGACGTGTTATTAACTTATTTGTACTGGTAGCTGTCGCTATCGTTACTGTAATGGCATATGAAACCATTATAACGGGGTGGGAAGGAATTCAACATCCTGAAGCATCAACTAATTTTTGGATGAATGTTATCATTTTAACTATATCGGTTGCCATTGATGGCTCCGTTTTAATAAAAGCGATGAATGAAGTGGTGAAAGAGTCGCATTCCAGTGCTTCTGGTTTTCAAGTCTTACCTGAAGCTTTTAAAAATATTCGCTATGCTGCTCCTCCTACACGGCTTGTTTTTTATGAAGACATTGTGGCAACATTTGGTGCCTTTCTTGCATTAGTGTTTGTCGTTTTATCGGATATAACGGGAATGTATATGTTGGACGGCGTAGGTTCAGTGTTAATCGGATTGTTACTGATCGGGATTGTGTTGAAAATCGGTTATGACAATACTATCGGGTTAATTGGTGTGGCAGCCCCGAAAAAGGTGGACGAACGCATTACTAAGATCGTCATGGATCAGGAATATGTAGAGGATATAAAAGCAATGCGGATTCTTCAAGAAGGAAAAGATTATCACGTCGAAGGCTATGTTGAGTTAAAAAAAGGACTGTCTTTGGACAAAGCTGATGATGTAAAGAGGCAGATTCGTGAAGCGGTTTTAGACGATCCTGATATAGACGATGTCACCCTCGGGGTAATTGAAGCAGATGAGAAACAGAATATAAAAATAGAAGATAAACCTCAGCCAGAATGAACTCCTTCACGAATTGATCGGACGGTACAAACGTCGGATTATGAAAAAAACGGGCTCCCCTTTTAGTGAAAAACCTGTAAGGAAGCCCTGTACGTCCGGTCTAGAACCTGTTGCAGGCCTGCAGGACGCAGGTCAGTTCGGCGTTGCCACAGGACGTGGCGTTCTTAGCCAAACTTCCACTATCTAGGGCACTTCCGTTTTTCTTATTGAAAATAATTCATAATTGTATTTTGATTAAAAGGGAGACTCTCGTATGGCGTGTGGACGCTGAACGAAATCTCATCGTTTTCTAAATCAAATTGTTCCGCCCGGACTCGAATGTTGTTATTTGTACTAATGTCAGTTATAGCAACATAAATATTTTCGCGGCTTGGGTTAACCTCTATCCACTCCGGCATTTCATAGTTATTTTTAATGTATTTTAACACTTGGCTATTCGGTAATTCGAGTAATCCGAGACGGATAGAATCTTGTTTAAGAATAAGATCTCCATTTTCTTGAACTTCTGGGACGAATTTTACAGTAGCTGGTATTTGTTGACTGAACGCTTGAACAGCCCCTGTTAATTCCACTGTGTTGTTTAAATCCACAGAGTAGGAAACATTTTGATTTTGAGGAAGCTGATTAATGTATTGTTCAATTAATTGATTAAGATTTTCTTTATCCGATTCAATTGAAAATTCAACATCCGCTTCTTCGGACTGATTGTTCGAAGGGGAAATGGGGTCAGTCGGCGGTACACGAAATACTAAAACGAGCCAAAGGATGACCCCTAAATTAATAGTGAGCAGGGAGAGGAACAACCATTTCCATATTTTAATTTTTTTCATTTTATCATTCATTCTGGTTCTCCTCATCTGCTGTAGAATCTTCTTGATAGGATTCGATACCAGGTTCAATGTAGTCTAAGACTCTGTCGGCTATAGAAGCGTAGCCCCGTCTGCTTGGATGGAAATTATCATCAGAATAATAGCTTTCATCAACCTGTTGAAACAAATCGTATATAGGGATGAACGCCGCATTGTCATTTTCTTCGACGACCTCTTCTCCTATAGTATTCCAATCGGTAATAATTTGATTTAATTCAGGGATATTTGAAAAATACATATTAAAAGGATTATAAATCCCGATGAGATAAATAAAAGCATCTTCATTTTTCTCTCGTATTGTTTGGAAAATCTCTTCTAAATTATTTTCGTACGTGTCGGATTCCGCTGTAAAATCTTCATAGTGGAGATCCGTGACATTGGTCTTTAAAATTTTCATAATGTCGTTTGCCCCGATAGTAAGCAAAATGGTATCAGCACTTTCAAGTGACTCTGATATATTCGGATTCTCTAATCGATCTAATAATTGTTCGGTCCGGTTTCCGCGCTTTCCATAGTTTTTTATATGAAAAGAATTTTCCGCATTGTTTTGTAACGATTGCTCTACAATGCCCACGTATCCCCCGTTATCCGAGGAATCGCCAACTCCCTGCGTTAAAGAATCTCCAATTGCTACCATATTTAAATCCGATTGTACGGAAAGTTGCCGCGATTCAAGCACAACATCTTGCACGGCTTCTTGAATATCTTGATCAAAAACCTCTTGCGGTTCTTCTGTAGAGGAAGAAAGAATATTTTCATCAGAATGCTGGGACGAGTCCTGTTCTTCCTGCTCTGTTTGTGAATCGGAAACTGCGGATGGTATCATATCTGAACTATCTGCCGGCATGCTAGTAATATACCAAGCACCTGTCGGAAGCATTAATAAAAATAAAAAACCGAGCGCAATAAGGGCTTTTTTCTTCATGTGAATCACACCCAATAATATTAATTGCATTGAACTCAAAAAGAGGTATCCTACGTCCACCTCATTGATTCTAAGAGGATATCATAGTTTATGATGAATGAAAAATGTAAAGCAGTGGAAACGCAATCAGTTAGCCCTCTTTATACTATTAATTATATCAGGTATTAGGCAGGAGAGGGAAAGGTTTCAGGGGACACAAGGAAAAGGGCATACAGTTTTTATTCATGATTAAAATAGTGACATCATCTAAATATTACTAAAATAATCGACATCCACTTCAATAATTTCTTCAATCTCATCTAATCCGAACTCATCTTCTACTTCTCCCTCAATTGTAACTTGGAGACGATCGGCATTGTCGGGAAAGTTAATCTTATAGTAATCCGTATTTTGTTCCTGTTCTCCAGGAGAAAGCGTCGTTTGTAATTTTCCGTCTGTTGTATTGTCATTTTTGTTTGTTGTCACGGAATCTTCGAGGATATTTCCGTGTTCATCTAAAACGTACATTTTAATAAAATTGTGTCCATGCGTTAATGTTAAATCCGAAGAAGAGTTAGGATTTTCAATATATGGTTGAAAGTATATGGTCTCATCATCAGGGTTTGAGTATTTTAGCCCTACTTCAACACGTTCGGTCAATTGTTTGTAATCATGGCTGAATGTAGGGGTGCTAAAAAAATATACACTCATCGCAATACCACCGATAAGTACTGCGGCTGTGAGCCATTTGAAAAACGTAGCTTTTGTCATATGTGTTTCAACACCTTTTTGGAAAATAACGAGGCGGATAGCGACATTCCAGTTTCTGTCGCTTCATTATAAATCAACTACAACCACGGAAAAAAGCGAACAACTAAACCGTTATATAGTTTTAATGTCTTTGTTATATATATGAAAAATTGTTAATACATCGTTGGTTTTATAAAGTATCTACTGTATAGACGAATGAAAAAAGGAAAAAGTTTCAATACCCCTGAAATTTGTTGCATTAGCATGAAAACAGACACTCAGGAAAAATGGGCAACCGCCCAAAAGCTCTGTCACAAATGTTTTGCATTAGAGCTTTTGAGACAGCCCTGTCTGCTTCTCGCAAAACTCGAAGAAACCGGGGATACCTTTTATGTGAAAGTGATGAATACTTTCAAAGCAGGCTAACCGCAAATCCTGCTGTAAGTCCTCCCTCTCCTGCATCGATGTTTGTTTTAACGATTTTTGGATAAAAGGTTCGAATTGTTCGAGAATGTCAGACATAGCCTCCGAATCGTTATTTCTAGCTTTTAGCGCTAACTCCATTAAATTACTCATCCTTCCCCTCCTTTTTTGGTGTTGAGCCGGGGCATTCTTTGGACTCCTGTAAAAGATGTTCTATCCGTTCAATCCTTTTTTCAAACCGAAACAATAGATAAAAAGTAATAACAATCGGGAATCCAAAATTGGCAAGCATTTGAACAAAGCCGGCCGCATTTAAAACGTTCATCAATCGCATCCCCACCTTTGTGTGTACGTTCTTATTTTATCCAGTGCTTTTTGCCTTGTTTTAAATACGGCTTGTTGACTAATGGAAAGAGCTTTTGCAATGTCCGTATCCGTCCAGCCCTCTTTATACTTTTTATTCAATACGAATTCTTGATGAGCCGTTAAATGTCGAAAAGCAAAGGATAAAGTTTTTTCCGAAAATAAGTCTGCAAGATTTTTTTCTTCTAAATTTAACGTGCTTACGTGAATCAAAGAATCAGCAAATGTGATGCTTTTATCGGAGGTAAGCGGTTTATCCATGATCAGCGGATATCGTGCTCTGTTCTGTTTGAGCTGTTGATCAAAACGTACAGCCCGCCAATGCAAGATTTTCATCATATACGAAGTAAGCTTCATTTCACCATAGAAAAGGTAGAAGGCTTGATTTAACTGACTTATATTTTGTGGTGTTGGCTGACATATGGCTAAGACGAGAAGTTTACGGTGTTGTTCGTCTTTTATGAATTGCTGAATAATAGGTTGTTCCCATAACGATGGTTGACTTTCAATAAACGTGTCGAGCCGTTGACAGTGCCCAATTAGCCATTGTATTTCTATGTTCATATTTACGGTCCTCCTTTATCTGCTTGTCTTATCAAAAGACAGATTTTGAATTTGAAAACAACCTTAAAATCGAACGTTTGTTCTTATATTAAAACAGAAAAGGGAGAGGAGTGCAAAATAATAGTAGGGAATGGATTAAATTCAATAAGAAGGTTCCACTAGAAAAGAACGAAAAAGGAAATGTGTGGAGAGAGGTAAAACAAAAGCATAATGAGTATGAAATATCGAGGATTAATCTCCTTCAGTCAGCCTAAATAAATTTATACTCGTGACGATTAGGTGTTGAAATTCTAAAACAATAATATACGATTTAGTTAGATAGTATCTATTGAAAGGGGTGTTATGATGAATGAGAAATTGCGTACCCGGATGATGGGTATGTATGGCCTTATTGTCGCTACTATTGGGTTGTCATTCGCTTTGTTTGGAAGTTTGTCTTTTTCATTTGATAACATCTATGAGTGGTTACTTGTAATAGCACTAGTTGCGATACTTCTGTTAGGGTTATTACAATTAATCGCAGGGGTGCCGTCACCTTTGAAAAAGAAATAGTTAGCATTACGCGATTAATAAAGTCAAATCATAATACAGTGAGCTAATAAAAAGACAGGGATAAAGTGATTTGGGGTTATTTTATACCGAGCGGACATCTTTAAGAATAAAAATGTCCGCTCTTATTCATAGTGGCAGCGTTATGAGGTCTGTTTCAACGCTTGGGTTTCTGTATCTTTTTCACGTTCGGATACGACAAAGATAGAAGTGAGAACAAGGAGAACTCCGACAATCTGCCAACCGTCGAGAATATCACCAAAAACGGTAACACCAATAAGAATAGCAACAACCGGCTCAATAGTAGTTAAGATAGACGCACGACTCGATTCGATATAGGTGAGTCCGTAAGTATAAAGGATGTAACCTAAAACAGTAGGCACGAAGGCAAGCCCAATCGCAAACAAAATAACGTTCACATCGAAGAGCAGGTCTAGTTTCCCGATCAAACCCCCAGCAGGTATCATCAAAAAGCTCGCACATATAAACGAATATGCTGTAATGGTAAGGGAAGAGTAGCGCTGGCTGACGTATTTTCCGAAAATACTGTACATCGCATAAAAAAATCCTGATCCAAGTCCAATGATAATCACGTAAAAGGAAATCGTCGTATCAAATGCCGGAAGCAAACCAACCGTGAACGCACAACCTGCCATAGTGAAAAATAGGGAGAGGATTTTGCGTTTTGTGAACCATTCCTTGAATAGAAAGCGGGAAAGAATAGTGACAAATAAAGGACCTGTGTATAAAAGCACCACCGCAAGCGATAAAGATGCTTCTTCCATGACCGTGAAATAACACCAATTAAAAAAGACAATACTTACTACACCAGTTCCGATAAAAAAGGGAAGATCTTTTATGTTTATTTTTAAATAGGAGGGGTGACGGATCAAAAGAAACCCGACAATTAAAATAGCGGAAAAAATAGCTCGAATGGCGACCGTTTCCCAAGGTGTGAATCCGGCATTATATAAAGCTTGTACAAATAAACCGATAAATCCCCATAACGCCGCACCCGCAAAAGCGAAAAAATAGGCTTTATTTCGTGTCATCCATTTCTTCCTTTCTGACATTATTTCAATTAAAGATTTTCACCTGTCATCATGCACAATGACTACACGTGTCCTATCCACGAATCTAGGTTATCACCCTTTCTAGGTAAATTTCTACCACTTCAGAATAGATCCATATTCTGAAACAAAATATTATACAAATATTGTAAATTGGAAACGGAATGTATTCTTAATGGAGGCATAGTATAAGTGAATTTTGTAATCCGTGTAAAGGGAGATACTGAGGAGGTTCAAAAAAAAGCTGGAATGTAGTGTATGAAGGAATAATTCCCGATGGAATACAAAAAAATATTTTAAACTCAGCCTGTTGAAGCATTTGATGATAATTTCGATGGTCATATCCTGAAGACTGTACGGATGGTTTTAAAAGTTTAGTTATTAAGCTAAGAGGCGTTTACCCGGAGCAAGGAAAGTGTCTTTTTTATGAAAAAAAGAATTGAGTTATTGGTCCTATTTTGAAATAATTGGTATTAAGCAATCGGGCAGCATTATCTAACAGGAAAAATTGTCTTTCTATTCTTCAATAATTAGGGGGGAGCTCATTGGCTACTTGGAAGCTTTATGCTATAACGGTTGTTGAAATTATTATATTCTTAACTATTGGTTTCATTTTAGCTGAATCAGTGTTGAGCAGAATATATGAAAATGTTGGTATAGCTTACATGGGTAGTGTCGGGAATGTATGGTTCGGTTTATCCTTCTTATTATTTTGCTTATATACATTGTTTCGTAGTTTCGTTTTACCTAAAAAAAATTATCTTCTAAAAGAACGTATTACCTCCCTAACTTTTTGGATTGTTTTTGTCTTATGTATTTATGCCGTTACCTATCCTTTTATAAAAGGAGAAATTTAAACTGGTATTCCATTATAGGGCGTGCTGATCGAATAATTGTGCGTTCTAAGTAATCAAGGAAGGTTATTTTTATCCGAAATTTTATTGAGAAGTATGAATGGAGTCATAAAATACAACACCTGTTTTTTAATGATTAAATATTGCTCCGATTTCTTTAAACCTTAATTCGTTATATAAACGCAATGTTGTGGTTGTTTTAGTTTCTTCATAGCATGTAACACATAAATTGCTTCTTCTTTTTTTCATAAATATGCTCTGGTGTTTCTTTATTTGAAGTTTCATTTTCAAATATAGATGTATCTTTCGAAACCCTTCAGTATGTAAGTGTCTGTGTCAAAGAAAACGTTACACTATTTGAATGAAAAATTTAACAGTCATAAAAAAAGACCATCAAATGAGCATACAAATTGATGGTCTTCTTGTATTACACTTTTATTTAAGACTCCATTTAGTAAACTAGATAATCTTACAATCCTTGTATAAGTAAAGCAATAATCTGCAAGCCTCCACAACGGACAGAAGCTTTTAACGCCGCTCCCATGAATGGAGGATAGGATTCGGGTGGATTCGTCTCACCAAGAGAACGGAGAACTCGAATTAATGGAATAAAACCAATCAGACTAATCAGGCCGTACCAAGGAAGGGCTTGGACAAGAACACAAAGGATAACGGTAAGAAAAGCAGCGATTGTCATCCATTTTGACAGTATCAATCCTTTCCTTTCTCCCAACACAACGACTAATGTTCGTTTTCCCGCTGCCTCATCCGCTTGTTGATGAAGAAAATGGTGATTATATAAAACGAGTGTCGTCAATATTCCAACCGGAAATGATAGGAATAGCGCACGGATATCGAAGGTTCCGGTCTGTACAAAATAGGCACCCATCACGGGAAGGATACCAAAGGCAGTAAAAATGGCAACCTCACTATACCCTTTTCCTCGATAACCGAATTTAAGCGGTGGAGCTACGTAAAAATAAGCAATAAGTGCACCGATGGCTCCAATAAGCAGGACAGGCCAGCCTTTGGCCACACTGATAATGATCCCGCATATCACAGCAACAGCCAGTAGGCCCCAAGTAACAGAAGCGAATGTTTTATCTGTCAGAGCACCGCTTGTCAAGATGCCAGAATTCGTTGGAATCCCATCTTCTATCTCTTCTGCTTTATCGTCTGCGCCGTTCCGATAATCCCACAAGTCATTAATCATATTAGAAAATAAATGCGCAGCTATGGCTCCTATTAAAGTGATGATAAACCACAACGGCTCAAACGTTTCATTCCAGCTGAAAGCCCCGGCAGTTCCTAATATAACGGGTGTAATGATGACAGGAAGCGCAAAAGTCCGGCTTGCCTTCATCCAGAATTTTAATTTATCTTTCAAAACTCATGACCCCCTTTTTTCCACAATATATGTAGAAATATGTCGTAAACGTATACTTCATCATTGTACGGAAACAAGGACTACCTTATCAAGATTTTCAGCTTAGAATAAGACTTTTTTTGAAAAGTTGAATAATAGGTTTGGAAATGGTACATTATAAATACAGGGTATGGGTATTTATAATAAAGGATAGGTGGGATTTCATGGAGGAGAGTAATCATCAAAAACATACGGTGCAGCCTAATAAACAGCAGTTGTTGAACCGATTGAAAAGAATAGAAGGACAAGTTCGAGGTGTACACAATATGGTCGAAGATGACCGCTATTGTGTGGATATTTTAAATCAAATTGCGGCTATCCAATCGGCAGTAAATAAGGTATCCCTTGCCCTTGTGGAAGATCATACCCACCATTGTGTAGCGAATGCTATTAAAAATGGGGAGGGCGAAGAGTCAATTGAGGAGTTAATGGAAGTAATGAAGCGGATGGTAAAATAATGTTTAAAATATACCTTACAGGTGTATAGTATAATATAGGAGGAATAAAAATGACTACAGAAACGTTGAAAGTACAAGGAATGTCTTGCGCGCATTGTGTGCAGGCGGTAGAAGGCAGTGTCGGAGAATTGAAAGGGGTATCGGACGTTACGGTTCACTTAGAACAGGGAACTGTGGATGTTGTATATGACAAGGATGTAACGTCTCATGCAGATATTGTAGAATCTATCGATGACCAAGGGTATGATGTAGAACAATAGGTATTCCTTTTCCCTTAAAAGAAAGGAGCGAGGGAATATGAGTGAGCAAGAAGAAATCTCCTTAAACATTTCGGGTATGACATGTGCAGCTTGTGCGAACCGGATTGAAAAAGGGTTGAATAAAATAGAAGGCGTAGAGAATGTCAACGTTAATTTGGCGACGGAACGTTCAAACGTAACGTATAATCCGGAACAGACTAGTCCAGAAGAATTTGAAGAAAAGATTGAGAAGCTAGGTTATCAGGTGGAGCATGATAAAGCGGAATTCAATGTGATTGGTATGACGTGTGCGGCGTGTGCGAATCGGGTGGAAAAGAAATTGAATAAGCTTTCTGGTGTGTCAGAGGCAAGTGTGAATCTTGCGATGGAGACCGCAGCGGTGGAATACAATCCGAACAGTGTCTCGACGAATGATATGACAGAAGCGATTGACAAAATCGGGTACGAATTGCAGGAGAAAGCGGATGAAGAAGCAACCGAAGATCACCGCGATAAGGCGATTCGCAAGCAGACGATGAAATTTGCAATTTCTGCACTGTTGTCTCTGCCGCTTTTATGGACGATGGTTACACATTTTGAATGGACCTCGTTTATTTGGATGCCCGACATATTAATGAATCCGTGGGTACAGTTGGCTTTGGCAACCCCTGTACAGTTTATCATTGGCTGGCAGTTCTATGAAGGTGCGTATAAAGCACTTCGCAGTAAAAGTGCTAATATGGATGTTCTCGTTGCTATGGGTACCTCAGCTGCTTACTTTTATAGTATTTTTTTAGGCTGGCAGTGGCTGAATAACGGAGCAACGGAGATGCCTGAACTGTATTTTGAAGCTTCCGGGATTATTATTACGTTAATTGTGTTAGGAAAATTGTTTGAAGCCAGGGCTAAAGGAAGAACCTCTCAAGCCATTAAAAAACTACTCGGTATGCGCGCAAAAACGGCTGTTGTCTATCGTGATGGAAACGAAGTTGAAATTCCGGTAGAGCAAGTACAAATCGGGGACACGGTAGTCGTGAAACCAGGTGAAAAAATTCCAGTAGATGGTGAGGTGCTGGAAGGGACTTCTTCTATAGATGAATCGATGTTGACTGGAGAAAGTATGCCGGTGGATAAACAGCCGGACGATACGGTTTTCGGAGCAACCATGAATAAAAATGGTGTGCTTCGTATGAAAGCATCGAAAGTAGGAAAGGACACGGCGCTATCTCAAATTGTAAAAGTAGTGGAAGAAGCGCAAAGCTCTAAAGCAGAAGTACAGCGGTTAGCGGATAGAGTGTCAGGTGTGTTTGTTCCAACAGTTATAGGTATAGCGTTTGTAACCTTTCTTATTTGGATTACGCTCGTTGATCCAGGGAATGTTGGGAGTGCCCTGATGCCGATGATTTCCATTCTTGTTATCGCCTGTCCTTGTGCTCTTGGACTCGCGACGCCCACTTCGATAATGGCAGGATCTGGACGAGCTGCTGAAATTGGTGTTCTTTTTAAAGGCGGCGAATATTTAGAGAATACCCGTAGTGTGGAAACGGTTGTGCTTGATAAAACAGGTACAGTAACTAAAGGGGAGCCAGAATTAACAAATGTGATTGCCGTTGGGAATTGGACCAACAATCAAGTGGTACAATACGCAGCATCTGCAGAAAAAGATTCTGAACACCCCTTGGCACGGGCCATTGTTGATGGGGCACATTCTACATCAGTATCTTTGATGGACGTAGAAGGAATGGAAGCCATACCCGGACAGGGAATCCGTGCAATGGTTAATGGCAGTATTGTTCATGTCGGAACCCGGAAGCTGATGGCGGAAGCGTCCGTCACAGTCGAGGAAGACACAGAAGAAAGACTGCAATCGTTCGAAGCAGAAGGAAAAACAGCAATGCTTGTGGCGGTAAATGGAAAGTATGCCGGCATGGTCGCTGTTGCGGATACGGTGAAAAACACGTCAAAACAAGCGGTCCACCGTTTAAGAGAAGCCGGACTGGATGTGGTTCTTTTAACGGGAGACAACCAGCGGACAGCCGATGCAATAGCCGAGCAAGTAGGGATTGACCATGTGATTGCCGGGGTGCTCCCCGAAGAGAAAAGTGCTGAAATTCAGAAGCTTCAAGAAGCAGGTCAAAAAGTAGCGATGGTTGGAGACGGCATGAACGATGCCCCTGCACTTGCCACAGCTGATATAGGTATGGCCATAGGAACAGGTACGGATGTTGCGATTGAAGCTGCTGATATTACACTCATGCGGGGCGATGTGAACAGCGTGGCGGATGCCATCTTAATGAGCCGAAAAACGATGAGAAACATTAAACAGAACCTGTTTTTTGCGTTTGTGTACAACACATTAGGTATCCCTATTGCTGCGATTGGTTTACTGGCTCCTTGGGTAGCTGGAGCAGCCATGGCATTCAGCTCTGTGTCCGTCGTCTTGAACTCGCTGCGCCTGCAAAATATTAAATTAGCTAAATAGAAAGGAGGCTGTCCCAACCGGGCAGTCTCTTCTCATGTATTAGAATAAAAGATATATCGGCCAGTTATGCAAGACTAAACACTCCTTGTATTAATAGACAGGTGCTAGGAACAGGTCATATTTGTTATATGAAAAATGGATATGGCCCCGTGAAAAACACATATTTTCCTTAGAATATTTTTTTGCATCCATTGCTTTCTTCGTTCATCTCAGATAATATGAAATCAATAATCATTATCAATTGCAAAATGGGGGATTATGAAGTTGAAAATAAAAACGATATACACGATAATTAGTTTAGCATTAGTCACCGTCTTGACAGCTTGTGGCGATGGGGATGAAAATCAGGAAATGGGAAGTGAAAACGAAGATGCCCAGTCGACACGTACATATACAGACAGTCTTGATAGAGAAGTAGAAATTCCTGAAGAGCCTCAAGATATTGTTGCTATCAATTATTTTGGGGAATTAACTGCACTAGGTATTACACCGGTCGGGGCGACAGATTATGATCTAGACAAGTATGAAGATGAAGTAACAGAAGGAATCGAAAGTGTAGGATCTGAAGAAGCAGATGCTGAAAAAATATTAACGTTAGACCCCGATTTAATTGTTGTGTCTGATTATCGGGAAGCAGAGGCGATTGAAAATTATGAGCAAATCGCTCCAACAGTAGCTTTAGAATTCGGAAAACCACCGTTGGAACAGTTGGAAACTGTCGCTGAACTGACAGGTAGAGAAGAAGAACATGAACAGTGGACAGAGGAGTATGAAGCAGACGTAGAAGAGGCACGAGAAGAGATTGATCCATATGTGGAAGATGGAGAGACAGCGGTTGTTATGCAATTTTATGAGAAAGACATTTATATGTATTCCACATCAACGTTTCCTACCATATATGATGCGGCACAGTTTGAGCCGACAGAAGAAGCCAAAAATATTACTGATTCAGAAAGTTTGTCACAGGAAGTTATTCCAGAATACAGCGCCGATCGAATCTTTGTTATGTTTGCTGATACTACGGCAGAAGAAAATTATGAAGAGTTGAGTGAAAAGTCAATTTGGGCAGATCTCCCAGCTGTGCAAAATGACAAGGTGCATATTGTCGATAATGATTATTGGAGTGATTTTAATGCAAAATTAATGGAGTGGCAGTTAGACGATCTTGTAGAAAAAATAAAAGAATAAAATGTAAGAAGAGGTTTAGGATGTATGAATCATTCCACGGACAATAATCTATCTAATGAAAACAAAATAAAAAATAAAGGTCCGTTTGGAGCTATGATGATTCTTATTTTTGGAACCCTTACCCTTATTTTCGGGCTTGGGCTTTCGATTTCTTTTGGTGCAGCTTCCATCGATTTAACAACGGTATGGCAAGCCATTTTCGCTTTTGATGCGGATATCACGGATCATCAAATTATACAAGAAGTAAGGCTGCCTCGTGCCCTTGGTTCTGTTTTGATAGGCGCATTTCTAGCGGTGTCAGGGGCAATCATGCAAGGAATGACGAGAAACCCATTAGCGTCTCCTGCTATTTTAGGGGTGACAGATGGAGCGGCATTTGCGATTGCCATTGCTTTTGCCTTTTTTCCAGGTATGTCGTATCTCGGTTTAATGGGCTGGTCTTTTGCAGGAGCTGGCCTTGGGGCTATGCTCGTTTTTGGGATTGGAGCTTTTGCTAAAGGAGGCGTTACCCCGGTGAAGCTGGCTTTGGCTGGCGTTGCGGTTGGAGCAATGTTAAGTTCGTTTTCCTCAGCTATTGCTATTCATTTTCGTGTGGCACAAGATATGAGTTTCTGGTTTGCCGGCGGTCTAGCTGGTGTGCAGTGGATCAGCGTACAGTTGTTGGTGATTGCGGCAATCGTGGGACTAGGATTGGCGCTATTAATATCCAGATCTATTACGATTCTTAGTTTAGGGGAAGAGGTTTCCAAAGGTCTCGGACAAAAAACAGTTGTCGTGAAAACGGCAGGCATTATTGTTGTTCTTCTGCTTACTGGAGCAGCGGTGTCTGTGGCGGGGCGGATTGGTTTTATTGGTTTAGTCATCCCTCACATTACAAGGTTTTTGACAGGAGTGGACTATCGTTGGATTATCCCTTGTTCAGCAATACTAGGAGCCTTGTTACTTGTTTTGGCTGATTTAGGCGCACGGATGGTAAACGCCCCGTATGAAACGCCGGTCGGTGCAATAACAGCGCTTATTGGCATCCCTTTCTTCCTATATCTCGCACGCCAAGAAGGGAGGGGGTTGTAAATGGATATGGCTCGAAAAAGACTCCAGCGATTTCTCCTAGTATCTATGGTATTATTCATCCTTATTGTCATAGCCTTTTTTATAAGTATGAACCTTGGTACATACCCTCTTTCTCCATTAGATACATTTAAAGCTCTTATCGGATCGGGGACAGAAGAGGGATCGCTAGTATTGTTTAGTTTTCGTCTCCCTCGGATAGTACTTGCGTTATTAATAGGAATAGGATTGGCGGTATCAGGAGCCATCCTTCAAGGAATTTCTCAAAATGAGCTTGCCGAACCTGGTATTATCGGCATCAATGCTGGAGCAGGTTTAGCAGTTGTTTTATTTATTTCTTTTTTTGAAGGATCCACGGGAGCACTGGGGTTTCTGTCTGTTTTTGCTATGCCTTTTTTTGCTTTACTAGGAGCATTACTGGCGGCCTTTTTAATTTACGTATTGGCTTGGAAACAAGGAATTACACCAGTGCGGCTTATTTTGGTAGGGATAGCAATCAACGCAGGTTTCAATGCTGTACTCATTATTTTTCAGCTTCGCATGGAACCAAATGATTTTATGCAGGCGACTATTTGGCTTTCTGGAAGTATATGGGGAGCAAACTGGGGTTTTGTGTTATCGATTCTCCCTTGGATTGTCATTCTTGTCCCGTTTACATTATGGAAGGCACAACACTTGGATGTGTTAAACCTTGGAGATCAGGTGGCAACGGGTCTTGGGGCATCAGTGGAAAAAGAGAGACGTATTTTATTGATAGCAGCTGTTGCTCTTGCTGGAGCAAGTGTCGCTGTTGGAGGTGGCATTGCCTTTTTAGGCTTGGTTGCTCCGCATCTTGCCCGTAGACTGGTCGGTCCGAGTCATCATTTTTTAATACCCACCTCAGCCATTATGGGTGCGTTATTATTGTTGACAGCCGATACGATTGGAAAAAATATTTTGGCTCCGTCTGAAATACCAGTTGGTCTTGTCGTATCAGCACTAGGAGCCCCATACTTTATCTACTTACTCATGAAAACAAATTAAAAACAAAGGTGGAGGCTGTTTCTAAAATGGAAGCAGCCTTATATATTGTTTGTTGAATGACGATGCTTTTCTGTACCCGGAAGAGTCAGGATCGGGACAAATCGTGAAGGAAAAAAGGGAGAAGAGTCGAGCAAGAGTCAAGATCGAGACAAATCGAGAAGTCTAAAAAACGAATTTGTCCACCATATAAGATGATTTAGGATACTCTAACTCGTCTTATCAAAATGCTTTCTTTTTCCAAATATGAAGCGTACAACAAAATAGAAAATAATGAAATTAAGTAAAATTCCAATACTCATGTTAACATCCCCGCTAGAAAGTAGGTTAGGAGTAAGAAATTTTGATCCACTTTCACTATAGACAGTTAAGAAGTTAAATGGAAACCCATAAGAATAAACAAAACGATCAGTGTGTAAATGTGTAGGAGATAAATCTGGAATAAACATAGCCAAAAGAACAACTAAAACAAGAGAAAGCCAAAGAATTGATTTTTTAATATAACCCTTGCCCCACCCCTTATTTCTATATAGAAAAAGCATTATAACAAATGTACCAATCGCTGCAGTCCACCCATAATAACGTTCGGCATTGTCACCGATAATTGAATAATAAATCATGTAACTCATTACGCTTAAAACGGTTAAGAGCACGAAAAATATAAAAACAAATCGAAATGATTCTAAAGTTACTCTCACTTATACTCCCCCTTCTTTAAAGATTGAATTGAAAAAACGTCTTAAAGTATTCGACCCTATTGCTTAATACCAATTATTTCAAAATAAGGCCATTAACTCAATCCTTTATTTCATAAAAAAGACGCTTTTCTTGTTCCGAATAAGCGTCCTATAATTGAACAGCATTATGTGTTAATTTTGCTAATCACAATCTTTCTGTACATCCCTTTAAACATTAGTGGAGTATCTTCTGTTACAGATAAAGTTCCTTTATGCCTCTCACACAAGGACTCAAAATTCAATCCTATGTCAGTGCCTAATAGCTTAATAAAGGGTCTCATTACTTTTTTCAAAGGAGAAAGTCTTTTGCCTTTAGGTGAAAATTTATCAAAGATAATAATTTCTCCGCCTTGTTTTAAAACCCTTGTCATTTCCTTAAGACACTTATCTGGATCAGGTACCACTGATAGTATAAGACTTCCTATTATTAAATCGAATTGATTATTGTCAAAACTCATATCCAGTACATCCATTTCTTTGAACTGTATGGAGGAACCTTTGAATTTTTCCCTAGCCCTTTCAAGCATTTCTGGAGAGTAGTCTATTGCGGTGATACTTAATTCACCGTAGTTAATTTGTTCTAAGTCAGCGCCAGTTCCCACACCAACGAACAGTATATTTTGTGTCCTATCTAATGTACTCCCTTGAAATATCATTTTTCGGGCGTTGAGAAAATGACCTGAATTAAATAATTTATCATATAGAGGGGACCAAATTTTGTACACCATACCATTCCAACGATTGTTCATCTCTTACCCCCTTAGTTTTGAATTCGGCTCCAAAAATAATCCAAAACACATCCAGAATTAGTAGAGGTTACAAAAAAGGAAATGAAAATCAGGCTGAGTAATAAATTTTATTTACAAGAAGGGGCTGAGACAACAATATCGTCGGCACTGATCGATCAGCTCGAGGACCGACTTTGTCCCAGAGCATCGAAAGACATCGTATTTATCAACCCTGCCCACTTTTTTGTGGATTTTCCCCACTCCTTACTGGTTGATATGTATGAAGGACGGCTCCTTTTTTAAATCCATTTTATACATCCTTTCAATGTGGGTTTTAGAATTGTAAAAACTCTTAATATCATCATTACGTATGTTGCGTTTCTTCTGGTTTGCTATTTTAATTTTGCATATCTATCACTGCCCCTTTTAGTTTAATATGTTTTACTTAACAAACTGGTCCAACTTAGGGCGAGCACTTATTCAAGAAGTACTTTAGTTTGAATAACCTCTTATATGAATTTTTGCATACCGGGTCCATCTATAGGTCTTTCTTGGAAACCGAGTTTTTTGTAAAAATCTATTTTTCCCCTTGCACTGGAAAGTTGAACCCATTTAATACCACTCTCTTTACACTTCTCAACAAGCAAGTTTAAAATCTTACTCCCAATACCTCTATTTTGATAGTCTGGATGAACTATCATATCTCCGATAAAGGTTTGGTACACTCCATCTGAGATAATGCGACCGAAAGCAATTAATTTTTCATCATTATAAACTGAAATCAAATACCAACTATTACTTATTGCTTTAAACAGATCCTCCTTAGTAAAGGTTCCGTTAGCATTCCATCCTGTAGTTTCATATAATTGATAAAATTCTTCTTTATTTGGTACTGTACCCCTATAATTAATTGTCAAACAAATCTCCCCTAGAAATAATCGAATAAATATGTATTTTATTGCATTATTACACACTGTATAATTAGATTTTGCAATGAGTTGTTTAACTAAACTGCTCTATTACCTAATGCCAATTATTTCAAAATAGGGCCATTAACTCAATCTTTTATTTCATAAAAAAGACGCTTTTCTTGTTCCGGGTAATCTTGTCAAGATAATAACCCCCACCTACTTTTCATCTTACAAATTTTCATTATTAAAAATCTGTGACATCTATATCTAGTGCACTTTTTCCATTGATCGTCTCATTCTGGTGATGCGAGATGCGAGCTTTATTACCTATCATGAAATAAGCTTCTTTAAAACTTTTAAAGGATAATAAGAAACGAATGTAGAATAAAGTAAAACGATAAAGGGTAAAGAGGCAATTAAGGGAGGATTGGAACTTAATGAAAAAAATAGTAAACAATCCAGAGAACGTGGTAGATGAAATGTTGGAAGGAATAGAAGCAGTCCATTCTCATACGTTAAAACGACTTCCTGATTCTAATGTACTGGTGCGTAACGAGGCGCCTGTCATTGGAAAAGTAGGACTGGTAAGTGGCGGAGGAAGTGGCCATGAACCAGCTCATGCCGGATTTGTTGGAGAAAATATGTTAGATGCTGCAGTCGCTGGTGAAGTATTTACATCACCGACACCAGATCAAATATTTAAAGCGATAAAAGCAGTCGACAGCGGCAATGGTGTCCTTCTTATCGTGAAAAATTACAGCGGGGACGTGATGAATTTTGACATGGCTGCAGAAATGGCAGAAGCAGAAGGAATTCAAACGGAGCAGGTCATCGTAAAAGATGATACAGCTGTTGCAGAGGAAGAAGATCGGCGTGGAGTGGCAGGTACGATTTTTGTTCATAAAATTGTTGGAACCGCTGTAGAAGAAGGATTGAATTTAAAGGAAGCTGTTGAATTAGCACGACATACGGCAGGAAATGTCAGATCTATGGGAGTGTCATTAAAACCTAGTATTGTACCTGCCTCGGGCAAACCTGGATTTACTCTAGAAGCAGATGAAATGGAGATTGGAACGGGTATCCACGGGGAACCGGGAATGGAACGAAAACCTTTAAAAGAAGCCAACTGTATAGCGGAAGAATTGCTAGAGACCGTGTTGGATGATTTAGACGTCACAGCCGGTGAAGACGTTGCAGTGATGACAAATGGACAGGGATCGACGCCGCTGATGGAACTTTATATCGTGCACCGTAAAGTAGCGCAATTACTTGAAGAAAAGAACATACATTTGAAACATTCTATGGTTGGTGAATATATGACATCGCTTGAAATGGCAGGGTGTTCGATTACGGTATTACGCTTGGATCAGACGTTGGAATCATACTTGTTGTAATCCAAAATGGAGGGATGATGGATGAATTTATCGGTGGAAGACGTAAAACGCTGGATGCATGTTTCCAATCAAAAGATACAAGAGAATAAGGAATATTTATCCGAACTTGATCAGCCGATAGGAGATGGGGATCATGGGCACAACTTAGGCAGAGGTTTTGAAGAAGTGGTGAAAAAGATAGAGAGGGAAGACTATCAAGAAATAGGTGCTCTCATGAAAGACGTTGCGATGACACTTATATCAAAAGTGGGAGGAGCTGCGGGGCCGTTATATGGGACAGCGTTCTTAAAAGCTGCGGATGAATGGAAAGGCAGCCCAACAATAACAGAAGAATTGTTAATACAGGGATTGGAAGCGGCAGTTGAAGGTTTAAGAACACGTGGAAAAGCAGATCGTGGCGAGAAAACATTAATAGATGTGTGGGTGCCTGTTTTGGATTATATTCAAAAAAATGACGTTCAGCCAATTGAATTAAAAGAAATAGCAAAAGAAGGAATGCAAAGCACAAACGGAATGCAAGCCAAAAAGGGAAGAGCTGCTTATTTCAGAGAAGCATCAACGGCTCATATTGACCCCGGAGCTTATTCTTCTTATCTGTTGTTTGAAGCTTTATATGAAAGCGTAAACATAGAGGAGGGCGCTCATGACTAAAGTAAATATCGTTGTCATTTCACACAGTAAAAAGATAGTAGATGGAATTGCTGACCTTGTATCCCAAGTAAAAAAGCCTGATGTTCACATTTTTACAGCAGGTGGAACGGATGACGGAAACATTGGCACAAGTGTCGAGAAGATAACAAAAGCTATAAACCAAGCCTATTCAAAAGCGGGCGTCTTATTGTTTTATGACTTGGGCAGTGCATCGATGAATGCAGAGGTTGCCGCAGAAATGTTTTCTTGCGGCCTGGTAGAAACTGCTGATGCGCCCCTTGTAGAAGGCGCTTATATCGCAACTGTTGAATCTGGACTGGGGAAGTCGTTACTAGAAGTAAAACAAGCAGTAGAGGTCACGACCCGGAGGCTGAAAACTTCCGAATAAACGAAAGGGAGCTGTATCAAAAGGTACAGCTCCTTTCCTTTGACATAGAGAATGAAACCAGAGGCAGAAGCTGAATGCGGCGACTTATAAGGAACGTCGGCTAAAACCGATCACGTCCTGTGCCCAACGCCGATATTAGAACATCCCCTGCAATACTATATCGATAGTACGTGGTTTTTTATTGTTTTTTTCACATATTTAGCTGCTTCTACTTTTGTAGATAAACAAGGTGATAAATCAATGCTAGGTTGTTCTGAAATGGCTTGTTTTAACTCAGTAATAGTAGAAATCGTTTCACTGCATTTATTACACACCGCTCCTAATTGTAGAGGATGATGCGAGTCACTGCCGGCAGTGACTTTTATATTTAATTCCGCTGCCCACTTTTCTACACGGCTTTTCATGTCTTGGCTATCATAGCTGTGTAAATCCTTCCCATTCAGATCAAAGCTATCAAGCTCTTTTAATAAGCTGGAAGAATGGGCCGTTAGTGGGGTGGACTCACGAAAAGGGTGGGCACCAATACGAATCAACTGATAATCGTCAGTCATACGTAATAGTCTTTCAAACGGGAGAAAATCCTCTTTATACTGATCTAGTTGGTTGTTCATAGTTAGTATGTCTTCACGGTCGCCAATGAGAAGGATGTGCCCCACTTCTTTAACGTCCACTTCCATCCCGGGAAAAACTTTTATTCCATCAATGTAGTAGCAATTGTTCTCATAAATGAAATGTTGATTCATTGTTTCGTAGACATCACTGAAATGTTTTGTGTTAAAGTGTTCAGTTAAAGCAAACGCATCGAGTCCATTTTTTTTGGCTCCTTCGACCATAGACATAAAATATTCGAGATCAAAATCGGTTTTTTTGGTAAGTTTCCCATGTGTGTGTAAATCTATATTCATAGTTGGTGTACCGTCCTTTCTATTGGATAAGTATTTCCGGTGTAAATGATTAGAAAAAGTACAACGCAGGTAATGCTTAAAAACAATGCATCATTCTTGGTTGTTTTTAAGTATGAAAGTTTAAGTTCTTTAGCTTTAGGATTATGCATGCCGTAAGTAAATCCCTTTACCTCCAGAGCTTCCACAGTCGTCCGTGTGCGCTTAGCAGTGTTTAAAATCATGGGGTAGAATGCCTTCACTGTCGTTACACATATATGATAAATATAGCGCCAGCCCAGCACCCCTTTAGACTCTGGATATTTTCCACGCAGTCGAAACGATTGAAAGATACTTTGGTATTCGTCAATGAGAATGGGCAGCATTCTATACCCGTAAGAAATACCAAAGCAAAAAGTTTCTGGTACTTTGAAACGTAACAGCGCATCACTAAAACGTTCTGGATCCATGTTGGTGAAAATGACAATACTGGCGAGTGAAATAATAGTTAATTTCATCGTGAAAGTCATCAGGGCTAAGGCGGCAGTTAGATCACCACCGAAAAATATAGAAACAAAGATAATATAACCAGCCTCCGTTAAAATTCCAAAGCATAACAAAAACAAAATGAGTGGACTGATACGGGAAACTGCGGTTAATACAATCATATATAGAAGCATGCCGATCAGAATAGTATTGTTCCAGAAAAACCAAGGGAGAATGGCGAACATTAAATACCATATAATAGCCACCCTTGGATCTAATTTTGCCATGAGGGTAGAGCGCTCTCCATACGCAGTGTTCATTAGTTCAATCTTTATTGTTTCAACGTTGATTTTCGAAAGCAGGTGTTTGATATGGTTCATAGACACTTTCTCCTCTCTTCATTAACTCTAAAAACTCAGCAATGGAGAGGGCAGAAGGATAAACACCGAGTTTTTCAGACAATCGAACGATTTGTGGAGGATGAAGGGAGCATTGGCGCATTAAATCGTGATTTGAAAATAATCCTCTCCGATCACCGTCATATTCGATTTCTCCTTCATTTAACACAATGACACGGGTAGCCCATTCTGCAACAAGCTCCATATCGTGAGTGGCGATAACAGTAGTCTTGACGTGTCCCTTTAATTCATGAAGTAAACGAGTCATTTCTTCCCGGCTGTTAATATCAAGGCTTGCTGTAGGTTCATCTAATAATAGCAACGAAGGTCTGGTGCCAAGGCCAATGGCAAGAGAAGCTCGTCGTTGTTGGCCACCGCTTAACAAACGACCATCTTTGTCTTCAAGATGGTGTAAAGAAAACATGTGACATAATTGTTTAGCGTAAGATTCTGTATCTACGAGGTTTCTTGCTTTTGAAAAATAATCAATATCTGCTCGAATATTATCGTCAATAAACATCTCTTCTGGATTTTGGTGAATGTAAGTTACTGATTCTGCCATTCGTTCTGGTGAAGTTTGAGATGCATGCATACCATCAACAACTATGTCTCCAAGTGCGGGACGTAGAATTCCGGTCAACATTTTCATAAGACTGGATTTTCCGGCACCATTTCCCCCGACTAATGCAATACGTTCTCCTTCATACAAAGACAATGTCAGGTTTCTAAACACCCATTTATAGTTTTTTTCCACGGTTTTATATCCTTGTTTTACTCCGTAAAAAGAAGCAAGTTCCTTAGGTTTTCGTTCAGGTGAACGAACAGAGTTCAACGTAGGGCCTTTGGCTGTAAAGGACCTATCGTTAAAGAAAGAAATGGCTTCGTCAAATGTAACCGGTAATGCTGCATCTTTATGAGATGTATCTGATGCTTCCGCTAGTCTAGTGACAGGTGGCGGCAATATGTTGTGAGATAACAGCTCTTTTGTCCGCTGCATAGCTGTAAACGTGGGGTACTTCCACTTAGTAGTGCCGTTTTCCATCAGCAAGACGGAGTCTGCGTATTCCGCTATAAATTCAGTATGATGTTCGATGACAATGATTGTTTTTCCATATTCCTGATTTAAATGTTTTAATGTTTCATATATTTCGAGCGCATGAACAGGGTCAAGCTGTGCAACGGGTTCATCCACAATAATAATCTCAGGTTGAAGGGATAAGACACTGGCTAACGCGGTAAGATGCTTCTGCCCGCCGCTTAACTGCCAAATAAATTCTTTTTTTAAATGGGTAAGGTTTAGCATGTCCAATGCTTCATCTCCCCGTTTTTTGTAATCGGTCCATCCGTAATTTAGCGGAGCAAATCGAACCTCATCGATAACACGTGGACGAACAAGTTGACTTTCAAAGTCTTGGTATACATAGCCGACTTGTTTGGAAAGCATCGCGACATTTGTTTCTATCGTGTCTTCTCCATATATGTTCACCTCTCCAGAAAGTTGTCCATTATAATAATGGGGGATTAAACCATTAAATGTTTTGCACAATGTTGTTTTTCCGCTTCCATTTCCGCCGATGACAGCAAGAAATTCTCCTTGTTCTACAGAGAGTGTCACATTGTTAAGAACATTTTCTTTAGCGAAGGGGTAGGAAAAATTCACATGATTTAATTGGATAATAGAATCTTTCATAACTATTGAGCCTTTCTTGAAGATTTTGTATCAGGTGTGGATGATTTCTTTAAATAAGAAATTCCCATGATTGCAAGAATCAGTACGATGACAGCAGCTGATACACCGATCCATAAGAACTGTTGTCCAAATTGTTCAATAAACTCCGGCTCCCAGACGGCAAAATTCACATCCATTTCTGCCATAAATTCAGCTATCATGGCGACAAAGCAGAAAAACACAGCGAGTATGAGAAAACGAGCACTTACAACTTCGGTGGCAGAACGGAACGACCTATCACCACGGGGCTCGAAACCCATTAAAGGTTCTATTTTTCCGTATAGTTTTGGCACAAGCCATAAAGCAGGAATTAGTCCGAATAAAACACCAGAAATCAGCATTTCGTTGACAAAACTAATGCCTTCTAATAGTAATATACTTTCCGGCACACCAGGAACAGCCTCTAATTCCTCTATACCTATCCAAACTTTCCCGATATCAACGATAGTACTTAACATTTGATCGATGCCAACCCCGACAAGTACAGCAATAGAGATTTGTTTTTTATTCATAGGATCACTCACAAGTAGACCGGCAATATACATGGCAAGTCCAAACTCAATAAACCCTTCTAGTTCTCCAATACCTCCAAAGTCTCCCATTAATAAATCTGCAAATATAATTTCTCCAAGCGGGGCGCCTAGTGCTGCAGGCAGGGGACTGAATAAAAACACCATTGTAAGCGGGATGAATGCAAAATAGGAAACGGATAGTTCCACTGGTCCAAACGTAAATTCCGGCACAATTTCAGTAATGATGTTGGCCAAACCGAAAAGGGACATCGATAGCACGAAAATCATAAGTTGTTGAGATTGATTCAGTTCTTTTTTCTGGTGTAATGAGTTTTGATTCATAATAGTAACCTCCTTTATGTGATTTCTAGTTCAGTGTAAAACGGATATATAAAGGAAACGTTAAGATAAGGTAAAAATGAAATTAATTTTTCTTATTTTTAATAATGAAAGTATTTTTTCAATATGAAAAATCATTTAACATAGAGATAACAAAAGGAGGGAATAGGATGGAGTGGCTGCAAATTGATTCTTCGGTTTTAAGTCCTAATCAGCAAAAAGTGGCTGATTTTTTATACAAACAAGACAATAAAATAGCGTATTTGACGCAAGAAGACATAGCTAGAGAATCGGGGGTTAGTATGGCGACGGTGTCTCGTTTTTTTCGAGAGGTAGGCTTTGAAAGCTTCAAAGCATTTAAGGAGGAAGTGAAGTCTAGGTTTGCGGAGACCCCGGCCAACAAAATGGAAACAATTATTTCGAAGACAGAATCATCAGAAGTTGTTCAATCTATGATTCAACAAAGTCGTTCCTATTTAGAAACAACGTCTAAAGAAATGACAGAAGATACATTCATGGATGCGGTCAAACTATTAAATCACGCTCAGACGGTTCATATGTTTGGTTACGGTCCGGCAGCATCATTAACATCTTTGTTTTCGTTTCGCCTGCAACGTTTTGGAGTTCACGTTCACGTTTTGCCAGAAAGCGGCCAAAAGCTGGTGGAAGATATGATTCATTTTCAACAGGAGGATGTTATCGTAATTTTTGGTTTTGCCAAACCGCTTCCGGAAACAAGGGCATTGTTTGATTACGCGGAAGAAAAAGGGATTTCAACAATATTAATCACTGACTTACGGGTGTTTGAATTTATACCGAGGGCAGATGTTGTATTATATACAGAACGAGGAGAAATGTGGGAATTTCATTCTATGGTGGCACCTGTTGCGCTGATTGAAAGTTTGATTGTAGAAATTGGAAGAAAAAGAGAAGAAATGGTCATGGATAACCTACACAATCTGCAGCAGTTAAGAAAACGTTATGCTTTCCAGAATAAATAGTATAAGTTTCATTTGTTAAGGAAAGGAAAACATTAAATAAGGAGTTCCGCCAGTGGCGAGCTCCTTATTTGTCAGTTTTTTTTCTAACAAGCAGTAAATAACAGGAAAGTGCGCTGAGGTCGGCGATTAAAATGATAAGCCCCATAGGCACTGCTGTATGTTCACCGGCCACACCGGTGAGAGGGGCGGAAGTGGCTCCAAATAAAAATGGCAGTAATCCTAGTAGCGCCGAAGCACTTCCGGCTCGGTGTCCTTGTGATTCCATAGCAAGAGAAAAACAGGTGGTTGTAACGATGCCGACACAAGATACAATGAAAAAAATCGGAATAACAATGAAAATGAGCGGTGCTTCTATCATAATCATTGCCATTAAAAATAGGCTTGCGCTTGTAGTAACAAGTAATCCGGTGAACAATATTTTTGTTTCTGCAATGATACCGGCAAGCCGTCCGGTTAATTGACTGCCGATAATGAGGCCGATGCCGTTTATAGCAAACAAAAAACTAAATACTTGAGCTGATACCCCGTATATTCCCTGATATACGAAAGGAGTTCCGGAAACATAGGCGAAAATACCGGCCATGACTAGACCTTGGGCGAGAGCGTAGCCGGTAAATGTTCGATCTTTGACTAAATCTCCGAACGTCAGGATTGTTTTCTTGATACCGGTTGTTGCACGATTTTCATCAGTTAATGTTTCAGGAAGAAGTGTGAATACGGTTATCAGCATGAATAGACCGATAACACTAAGAATCGCAAACACTCCGTGCCAAGTCGTCAGCTCGAGTATAATTCCTCCAGCAACAGGAGCTAGGATAGGAGCGAGGCCGTTTACTAACATTAATAAAGCGAAGAATTTTGTCAGCTCTTTTCCCGTATATAAGTCACGAACGACCGCACGGGAAATGACAATCCCAGCTGAAGCAGAGAAACCTTGCAAGAATCGTGCTGCAATGAGAACCCATATCGAGGGAGCAAATACACATAGAATAGACGCAGCGACATAGGCAGATAACGAGATCATCATCGGTCCTTTTCGACCTTTCATATCGCTGACGGGGCCGATGACAAGCTGACCGCCAGCTAACCCCAACAAACAAGCTGTTAAACTTAATTGAACAAGGGAGGCACTTGTGTCTAAATCATTTGCAATGGATGGGAAACTCGGTAAGTACATATCGATGGTTAGTGGACCGAAAGCAGCTAATGATCCGAGAAGAATCGCCATCCAGATTCGACGAGCCTTTGTTAACGGTTGCGGTGCAGCAGATGAAGGTTCCATATGTATACCAAGCACCTTTCTTACGTATTAAAGAACGCTTCATATTTTACATGAAAGTAGAAATAATTGTTACTAGTTTCGTATATTTTTACATGAAGATAAAGTATTTTCTCTGTTAAATCGAATCTAGAGAAACGGGTTTTATATCTTCGTTTCCATTCAAACGTGAAAGGAAGGAGACGAGTAATTCGATGGTTTGCTCGATATCGTTCAAACTGACAGTTTCTACAGGAGCGTGCATATATCGAAGCGGTAAAGACACGACAGCTATTGGAGTGCCTTGGGCCGTTTTTCTTAATTGGTCGGCATCTGTCCCGGTTTGTCGTGGAGTTAACTCGTATTGAACAGGTAATCCAACGGATGCGGCTGCTTCTTCTAAAAGTGTATTGGCTTTGCGATTAATCGGTGCTCCTTTGGCAAGAACTGGTCCACCGTCGAGCGTCACTTCTGCCGTTTTATCGTTATTCGCCCCTGGATAATCTGTGGCGAAGGTGACGTCGACAGCAATCGCAAGGTCAGGCGCGAGACTCGCACCGGCAAAATAAGCGCCGCCCATATTTGTTTCTTCATTGACTGTACTAACGGCATGGACCCCGACATTGGTATTCACCTGATTTTCCAAACGTCGGAACGTTTCCGCAACAATAAAAGAACCAGTACGGTTATCAAGACCGCGACCGCTGATACGTTGATTTAACAAGGTTTCAGGACTGCGTTTGTAAACGGCTGTATCTCCGACAGCAATAAAGGATTCGACCTCTTCTTTAGACGTTGCTCCGCAATCAATAAATAAATCAGAAAAGCTAAACGAATCTTTGGCGCCACCATGATGTTCTGCTTTCGTACCGATTACACCAGTGAGCCGGCCGTATTTTCCTAAAATGTCAACTTTCATTCCAATCGCAGGTTTATGACTGATACCGCCCAGCTTTTCCATATAAATATACCCGTTGTTATCAATGGATTTAATAAGGAAACCAATTTCATCGGAATGTCCGGCAAGTGCAATGCGGAAGGGAGCATCTGGATGAATGGTTGCCAGAGCATTACCAGCGCCGTCTGTATGTAATTGGTCGGCATGAGGTTTAACGTAACGAAGCCACTTCTTTTGAATGTTTTCTTCCATGCCGGAAGGGGAGGGGGTTTGGAGTAAATCATATAAAAATGTTTTTGAAGAATCGTTCATAGCTCATATCGCTCCTTTATACTTATACTACGTTTTATTCCATTATATGCTTTTTTGTTAGTCCAAACAAAATGAAACAAAAACGAGGTTATGGTTGCAGGGAAGCTTGAACGATTAATCGATGGGTGGGGTCTTTCATAGGATGGCACGTAATCAAAGTAAGAATGGAGGAGTCTGTTGGTTGATTCAAGACGGAGGTGTTTTCCGGGAGGACTAAAAACGAGTCTTCTACCTCATAAACGTAAACACTGTTTTTTGTTGTTACATGGATTTTGTCTCCGGATTTCACTTCATCTAACCGATTGAATAAATTTCCTTCTGTATAGCTGCGATGAGCAGCAATGGCTGTATTTCCCTTTTCACCAGGAAGAGCAGTAGAACGGATACGTCCGGCCGCATTTTCTAAGTGAGACGAAGATGTCCCGTCCACAACGGGAACTTCTAAGTCAATGGCAGGTATTTCTAGAATAGCAGAGGCAATAGAAGAGTCCGGCTCCGTGGATGATGTTGTTTGGCCGTTATCTAGGGTATTGTTAACCGCTGCATAGGTTTGTGCTCTGTGAGACATGGAAGCTTCTCCTTTTTCATTACTAAATGCCTGCAACATTTGCTCTTGTTGAGAAGAGGAAAGGTAATCTTGGACGAACGGATAACCGCCAATAGAAATTCCAGCAACAATGAATACGAGTGCTATCCATTTCACGCAATACTCCTCCCTAATAGTTCTTTTTGTCTCGCTATGACCAGTATGGATATACCGATAGCAAATATCATTCCGCCCAATATGTAAAATAGTGTTTGAGGTTCTTCTCCCGTTTGTGGGAGTCCATTTGGCAGCATAGTGTCGTCACCGGGATTACCGAGTCCTTCGTCGGGCTGGCCTGGATCTGAAGGTGTAGTATCAGTCTGTTCTTCTGCTAAAAATTGAAATAGGACATCAGTCGTTAAGTTTTGAAACTCATTGCCTGATTCCGCTGGGAATTCAACGGTCACTTGTAATTCATCGTGGCCATTGACGTCAAGAGATTGTGTGCGGAATCCGTCAAATTCATGCATTTTTCCCTGATAAAGGGTTGTCTTGTCGTCAGCAACAGAAAGATCAAGTTGTTCAAAAAGTAAGTCCGAACCTGACTGTTTTTGTGAAGTCATCACGTAGTTCACGTCTTGATTTCCTTCATTATTTACAGTGATGGAGCGTGTCATATAATCTCCTGGTTTTAAGTTGTCCACTTCTATAAAACGATTTTCAGGTGAGGTTGTTAAATCAACAACGGGAGCTGCATCTAATGCGACCGTGGATCCAAATGGTTTTAAAATAAGAAAGAACAAAGCAATGATTCCATATAAACACAATCCTTTAAATACAATCTGCATGGCGATTTATCCCCCCCTTATCATTTAAAAATAGAAGAAAGGAGATAGATATTCCTTTCTTCTGCTTCAAATTATTTTTCCTCTCCATCTCCTTGCATGCCTTCAAATGTCCATTCCACTTCGATAGCATCACCTTGGAAGATGTTTTGATCTTCGCCGTTATCGACGAATTCAAATTTTACATACATTTCATCATAATCGCCTGCTTTAAGGACTTCATCTCCTAAAACATCAGGCTCCATACCTTTGAGCTCGTCCAATGTCTCTTTATAAACGGAAGTATGTTCTTTATCATCATTCCAAACAAACGTTACTTCTATATGTTCAGCAAAATTTTCGCTTCCGTTATCATTTTCCGCGTCGATAACATTATAATCGGTTGTCATCATAATTTCGGCGATATCAAGAGAACCGTTGTTTTTTAATTTATAAGGACGTTCAAACGTATCACCGGGTTTTATGTTTTCAAGGTCAATCACTGTTGTTGGTTTTGCTTCTAAATCTAACGTTCCGGCAGAAAATGTTCCATTTGCTTCAGCGCTGTCGCTAAAGTAAGCAAATGTTCCGCCACCTATTAATGAAAGGCCAAGTGCAGCTGTTGAAACGCCTAATCCTAGTTTCTTTTTCAATCCCATGTTGTTTCCTCCTAGTAGTTAAGTGAAAAGGGGCAGGAAGGATGTCCCGCCCCTTTTCTATTTATATATTTAGTTGAATTATTTTTCTTCTCCATCTGTCTGCATTGCTTCGAATTCCCAAGTAAGGTCAAGAGCATCTCCTTGGAATTCGTTTTGATCTTCACCGTTGTCTACAAATTCAAACATAACATGTAGTTCATCTGATGTGCCGGCTTCTAGAAGTCCGCCAATCTCACCAAACCAACCGCTGAAGATGTTGCCTTCAATCACATCAGGATCTTGTGATTGTAGATCCGCTAAAGACGTGCTGTAAATAACAGTGTCGTCCTTATCGTCGTTATAAAGGAAGCTTACTTCGATATGTTCACCAAAATCTTCTGCGTTATCTCCTTCTACATCGTCCACGGAATAATCTGTGTCCATTTTGATGGAGCCGATGTCAAGAGAGCCGTTATTTTCTAATTCGAACGAACGAATCATCCAATCCCCTGGCTTTAAGTTATCTACATCAATGACTGTTTCCGGCTCAGCTGTCAAATCGATGGTACCGGCAGAAAATGTACCATTGGCATCTGCAGTGTCACTGAAGTATGCAAATGTTCCTCCCCCGATTAAAGATAGTCCTAGTGCAGCTGTGGAAACCCCTAAACCTAATTTCTTTTTCAATCCCATAATAATTCCTCCTCTTAAATTATGATTTTATATATTGAATCCTTGCGGGACACAAGGAGATCAATCGATTGGTTATACATTAGATGATTCATTTGTAGAATCTTTTTGTGTTTTTTTCTCTAGTTTTGTTAATTCTCGCCAAACAGAGAAGATACCGTATAAGAAAACGATAATTCCCGGAACGACTAGAAGCAGAAGAGCTCCGGTTTGAGAGTTAGCAAAGTCAACCAAATATCCAAGATACGGAATAGTGAAGTCGACATATTTGCCGACGACGTTGTCTGCTAATACAGGATTCATATCAACAGCGTCATTATTGTCGCCTTTTGTTTCATAAATGACATCTCCGCCGCTCTCACTGACATTGGTTATCCGGTGAGTGACAAGAACGTCTTGTTCCTGCTGATAGGTAATAACATCTCCTTCTTCGTAGCCGGTTCCGTCTTCTGTCGGTTCTATGGCGATGACGGAGCCTGTTTGAAAGGTTGGCTCCATGGATCCAGATAAAACACTTTTTATTTCATATCCCATGATGGATGGGTTTCCTCCGGAAGCTTTTGAAGAAATAACGACAACAATCATACATATTAAAGCGGTAAACAATAGCACAGTAAGTGTTCCACTCATGAATCGAAGAAGTTTTTTCATTTGAATCCTCCTTTACAATAAAGTATTTTAAGAGTCAGGTTTATTAGATTTTTTGCTGTCACTAGTTTTCTTTTCAGGCTTGTCCTTTTTTTCTTTTTTAGAATGTTGTTTAGTTTTGTCTGGTGTATCATTGTGATCTGGTGTTTTTTTATCTTGTTTGTTGTTCTTAGAATCCGACGAGTGATTGTCTGTATTTTTGTCTGAGTCAGTATCTTTATCAGAATCTTTGTCCTCTTTCTCGTCCTGGTTGGAGGAGGACTTGTATTCGTCCTTGGCTTCATCACCGTCCGAAAAGTTGTCTTGGTTCTCGTCCTTACGGCTCTCCTCGTCTTGGTCAGAAGAGGATTCGCCATTATCGGAAGAAGACTTGTCGTCGTCTTTGGAGTCATCCTCGTCTGAAGAGTTGTCCAGGTTCTCGTCTTCAAGGTTGTCCTTGTCTTGGTTGGAAGACTCATTGTCATCGTCGGAAGAAGACGTATCTTCGTCCTTGGCTTCATCCTCGTCTGAAGAGTTGTCCAGGTTCTCGTCTTCAAGGTTGTCCTCGTCTTGGTTGGGGGACTCATTGTCATCGTCGTCCATGGAATCATCACCATCTGAAGAATTGTCCAGGTTCTCGTCTTCAAGGTTGTCCTCGTCTTGGTTGGAAGACTCATTGTCATCGTCGGAAGAAGACGTATCTTCGTCCATGGAGTCATCCTCGTCGGAAGAATTGTCCAGGTTCTCATCTTCAAGGTTGTCCTCGTCTTGGTTGGGGGACTCATTGTCATCGTCGTCAGAAGACTTGTCGTCGTCCATGGAATCATCACCATCTGAAGAATTGTCCTCGTCCTTGGCTTCATCGCCGTCCAAAGATTCATCTTGATTATCAGGAGTCTCGTTGTCCTCCTCTTTGCTCTTTTCACTTTCGGAAGAATTATCCTCTGTTTTATTATCGTTCTCCTCTTTGTCATCAGTATTTTCGGAGTCAGAGGCATTTTCTTCTTTCTCTTTTTCTTCTTTCTCTTCTTGTTTTTCTTTCTTTTTCTCCTCCTCTAATTGCTTTTGACGTTCTCGTTCTTCTTTTTCTTTTTTCTTAGCAGAACGTAAGACTGATTGTTGTTTTTGCTCCATGTTTTTTATCTCTGTATTGATTTCAGAAATATCTTTTTCTACAGAAGTAACTGTTTCCGAGATTTCTTCTTCTATTTGTTCTTGAAAATAGGTTAAAAGAGTTTCGTCGATATTCTCAGGCCTAGAGATGGCAGGATGAATCGTTTGAAAAAATTCAAACAAGTCTGTAATATCATGATGACCGAGATTAAGATCATGTAGTGACTTGTTCGTTTTTTTAATTTTGCTGTACTCTCCGTCATTTTCGAGACAATAAAGCTCATCAATCTGAGTAATCTCATTTAACTCGGAAAGGACAGAATAGAGATCTTTTACTTTTTCCATCATTTTATTTTCAATGGATTGCGTGTGTTCAATATCTTCTTTTCTGTCTGACTTTGTCTGTTTCAGAGAATTAATATGTTTATCAATGTCATTGGCATAGGAACGTAATTGTTTCGCTGAGCTTACGTTTCCAGATGCACGCAATGGTTTTATTTGTACGCTTTTATTAGGAAGTGAACTTTTAAGCTCTTCTATCTGCGTAATATTGTGATTGGCTTCGTCTAATAAATCTTGTACGTAACTAGGAAATACTTCACATGCTGTGACGTTTGTTCTTGTGTTATCGTGGTTATGAAATTGTCCAAATGTATTTCCTACATAAAGAGGGCTTGTCCCTAAGAGAAAAAATCCAGAAGCAAGACATAATGTCACTTGCTTAGCTCTTCTTTGTTTTCGTTGTCGTTTAAAGATAGTGCTTCTTTTTTCCAAATCAAGCCCCCCTTTTTTCAATAACTACATTTTTCGTTCTTTTTTTAGGGTTTTATCGTTCTTTATAACGAATCAATAAATGTAGTATATAATTGTATTTCGAAAATGCAAAACTCTAAATATAACTTTCAATCGTTATAACGAACAAATATGTCAATAATACTTTGTATATCTTTTTTTTACTTAATTTTACGTCGAAAATGAACGTTTTTGTGCAATATAAAGAACATAAAGGCAATATTAAAAGCTGACGTGCGTTCTTTTCGTCAGCTTTTGTCGTGTCTATGTTTTAATAAGAACCGCGAATATGAGGGAAAACGTTTTGAGTATAAAAATTGTGTAGTCGGTTCATTTCTTCTTTAGAATAGCCAGCACTTTGATGGGCCTGTAAGTTATCTTCGACTTGTCTTACTGATTTAAATCCAGGGATGACACAAGTTACTTCTTCGTGTTCTAAAATCCATTTTAAAGCGGCACGAGTCATATTTCCCCGTCCATCTGCAATCCAGTTAAGGTTTTCGCTTAACTCCACTCCTTTTTCGAAAGGAAGTCCAGCGAAGGTTTCACCCACATTAAATTTTTCTCCTTCGCGGTTAAAGCTGCGGTGATCATCCTCCGAGAAGGAACTTGCTTTTGTGAATTTCCCTGTTAGTAATCCGCTGGCAAGAGGTAATCTCGTCAGAATACCGACACCCTGTGCTTTTGCTTTTGGAAGAAGCTGTTCAGCAGGTTTTTGCCGAAAAATATTAAAAATGACCTGCAACGCTCGTACATTTGGATGTTCCAGGCAAAGTAGCCCTTCTTCAACTGTTTCAACACTGACTCCGTAATGACGGATTTTGCCTTGTTGTTGGAGTTTATCGAGGACATGAAAAACGTTTCCGTCTTTTAAAATTTCCATTGGAGGGCAGTGAATTTGGTATAAATCTAATCGCTCCCGCCCAAGACGTTGAAGGGTATTCTCCAAGTAAGTAGTTACAGAAGCTTCAGAATACGTCGTTGAATCATGTATGTCTCCGGCACGGCAAAATTTACTAGCCACATATATTTTATCCTCTTTGCCTTTTGTCGCTTTTGCAAGCAATTCTTCGCTGTGGCCATCTCCGTATACGTCAGCTGTGTCGAAAAAATTTACGCCTTCGTTCATAGCCCGCTCTAATCCATTTAATGCTTCTTTGTCGTTCGTATCTCCCCACGCTCCGCCAATGGCCCATGTTCCAAAACTAATTTCACTTACATTTAAATCGGTGCTTCCTAATTGTCGATATCGCATTTAAGTCACCAACCTTTTTCATAAAATTATAGCGTTTTCATCAGATTATACATAAGTCGAGTCAATTATTCTATGATTTAGGTTTAATATAATAGGTGGAAAAGGGATAGTATGAATAAAGAAAGGAGTGAATGGAAATGTTTATTTTCTCCGAAAAAGATATCCGTCAAGTTGTAGATGTGAACAAAACAGCACTGGAGTTAATCGAAAAAGGATTTCAAAAGCTCGAGCAAGGGGAAGTGACAATGCCGCCGATTTTGCGTGTAGATATTCCCGAAAATAATGGGGAAGTTGATGTAAAAACGGCTTATGTAAAAGGGTTGGATATGTTTGCGCTAAAAATTTCTTCCGGTTTTTTTAACAATGCGGATAAAGGGCTCCCGAGCTTGAGCGGAATGATGCTTCTTTTTAATACAGAGACAGGTTTTACGGAAGCCGTTCTTCAAGACAATGGCTATTTAACAGATGTGAGAACAGCGGTTGCTGGAGGAATGGCAGCTGACCATTTAGCAAATAAAAAGATAAAAACGGCAGGGATTATTGGTACAGGGACACAAGCAAGGTATCAGCTTCGAGCTCTTAGTATGGTTCGTGATATTGAAGAGGTGCTCGTTTATGGCCGCAAAAAAGAGCGGATAGATTCTTATATAAAAGAGATGGAAGAAACCATTGGGGTAAAAGTGACGGCTGCTGAAAATCCCGAACATGTCGTGCGGAACAGTGACGTTGTCATTACAACCACGCCGGCAAAGGAACCTATTATTCAAAAAGAATGGCTGCATCCTGGTTTGCACATTACAGCGATGGGTTCCGATGCTGAGGAAAAGAATGAAATACACCCAAGTGTGCTCGGAGCAGTCGATGTGTTAGCTTGTGATTCAAAGGACCAGGTATTCCGACTTGGAGAATATCATCATGCAAAAGACGCAGGTGTAGTGAAAGAGACCAGCCAAATAGCCGAACTCGGTGCTTTGTCTCTTGGTAGGGCAGAAGGGAGAAAGACAGAGGACCAAATCACGTTTTGTGATCTCACCGGAACAGGGGTGCAGGATACGGCAATTGCAGTTTATGCCTACGATAGCTTGAGAGATGCTGGCAAAGGGACACTGTTTGAATAATAATGATGATGGAATGGGAGTCATCTCAAAGTGGAGATGGCTTCTTTTTTTACCCTCGGTTCGGCCGAATATGGGGTGGAGGGAAGCCCTGCTGTTGCCGCTTGATCTCTCCGACAGTCCGAATCAATACGGTACCTTTTCCGTAAGGTTCATGGATCTTTCTCCAAATCGAGTTGCGTGAATTTATGAGCGGTATCGAGGAGGAGTTCGCGATATTCTAGAGTGTTTTCAGAAATAATTATCCAGAAGAAAGATCTTTGTTGTATAATAGAAGAAAGCATACAGAGAAGGTGAATGTATGGATTTATTTTTATTCGAGCAGATTAACCAACTGGCGGGTAATTGGAACTGGCTTGATGCGATGATGCGTTTTCTTTCATCTGCCGGATACATTATCGTCATTCTTATCATAATAAGCCTACTATTTACTAAAAAGCGGAGCTGGGGATTCATCGGTGTCGTATCGTTGCTTGTAAGCTTGGGCATAAATTATATAGTGAAAACTGCCGTTTCCCGCCCGCAGCCTTTTAGCACTCACGATGTAACACTCCTAATAGAACGTAGTACTTCGCCATCGTTTCCGAGTGACCAAGCTGTTATTATGGGAGTATGTTCTGTTATATTGTTTTTCGTTCATAGAAAACTAGGAGTGACAGCTTTTGTGCTGGCCCTTTTTGTTATATTTTCCCGCGTGTTTGTCGGGCATCACTATCCAATGGATGTGTTAGCAGGATTACTGGTTGGGTTTGTGGTGACAGCATGTATAAGTAAGGTGTGGAACAGAAGAGAGAGAAGAAGCCGTTTTACTCCTTCATATACCCGTCACTTTCCGTAATCTATGTTTTCTAAGAATACGAAAATAGGTTTCTACATATATTTCTATCAAAGAAGGACTGTTTTCATCTTGCGTAAGGCAGACGGAATCGCTACACTTTTTATACGGAGAAAACCCAATTATGCAGGGGGAGCGGATAGAAATGACAGAAACGTTAAAAACGCCGGTTGATGTAAAAATGACAACAAACATTCAACAACAGGGAGAAAAAGATCAGGTCAATCTGCAGGCAAAAGGGGACGTCTATCAAAAAAGTAACTATACTTATGTCAATTTCAAGGAAGACCTTGACGATATTGGCCAAGTATCGACAGTGCTGAAAATAGGGGAGAGGGAACTTACCGTTATTCGTTCCGGTCCGGTATCTATGCGCCAACGCTATTTAAGTGGAGAACGGACGGAAGGCACCTATGAAACACCATACGGTAAATTAATAACGGAAGCTGAAACGGATCAAGTGGCAGTTATGTGGTCTGACAGCGGAAGCACAGGCCGCATTCAATTTGGCTATGACCTGACGTTACAGGGTTCTGTGGCTGGAAGATATGATGTAACTATTTCGATTGAGGAGGATACATGAACATATGAACGTCGTTGAACAAATCAAAGAACAAATCAAAGAAGAAATCACCGCTGCCGTGGAAAAAGCCGGCCTTGCTTCCAAAGAAGATATCCCGGAAGTGATTATTGAAACGCCAAAGGACAAACAACACGGAGATTTCGCGACCAATATGGCAATGCAACTGGCAAAGGTGGCAAAAAAGGCGCCGCGTCTTATTGCCGAAGACATAAGCAATCATTTTGATACATCCAGGGCTTCTGTTGAAAAACTAGACATCGCAGGACCTGGGTTTATTAATTTTTTCATGGACAACGGTTATTTGAGAAATGTCATTCCGGCTGTGTTAGAAGCAGGAGAATCATATGGGCAAACGGATTTCGGCAAAAATAAAAAAGTGCAGGTGGAGTATGTATCTGCTAATCCGACGGGGAATTTGCATCTGGGGCACGCACGTGGTGCCGCGGTGGGCGATACACTTTGTAACATACTAGAGAAGGCAGGCTTTGATGTTACTCGCGAATATTACATTAATGATGCCGGTAATCAAATAGCAAACTTAGCGTACTCTGTGGAAGCTCGTTATTTGGAAGCGCTTGGTAAAGAGAGCACGATGCCCGAAGAAGGATACCAAGGTGCGGATGTTAAAGCATTCGGTGAAGAGCTAGCAGCTGAACATGGAGAAACCTTTGTCGATATGGATCAAGCAGAACGACTAGCTTTTTTCCGGGAGTATGGTTTGAAACGAGAAATGGACAAGTTAAAACAAGATCTGCATGATTTTAAAGTTGACTTTGACGTTTGGTTTTCGGAAACATCCTTATATGAAAGCGGCAAAATTGAAGAAGCGCTAAAGCTTCTCCAAGACAGTGGAGAAGTTTATGAAGAGGATAGTGCGGTTTGGTTTAAGTCAAGTAACTACGGAGACGACAAAGATCGTGTACTTGTCAAAAATGACAACACGTATACGTATCTGATGCCTGATATAGCCTATCATAAAAATAAATTTGAACGCGGCTTTGAAAAGGTGATTAACATATGGGGTGCCGATCATCACGGTTATATTCCTAGAATGGAAGCGGCTGTTCAGGCATTAGGGTTTGATAAATCTCAGTTGGAAACGCAAGTCATACAAATGGTGAATTTGTATGAAAAAGGAGAACGCGTGAAGATGAGTAAGCGTACCGGCAAAGCGGTTACGTTAAAGGACTTGATGGAAGAGGTCGGCATTGATGCGACTCGTTATTTCTTTGCGATGAGAAGTGCCGACACGCATCTTGACTTTGATTTAGATCTGGCTAAATCCGAGTCGAATGAAAACCCGGTTTATTACGTCCAATACGCACATGCGCGTTTGTGCAGTATTTTTGAACAGGCAAAAGAGAAGGGATATAGCTATGATCCAGATGCAGATATAAGCTTAATTGAGACAGAAAAAGAATTTGAGCTTTTGAAAAAAGTTGGTGAGTTTCCAGAAGCGATTGCTTTTGCAGCGGACAAGTACACTCCTCACCGGATGACTAACTACTTGCATGAGTTGGCTTCTGCGTTTCATAGTTTCTATAATGCGGAACGAGTGGTGGATCAGGAAAATCAAGCAAAAACTCAAGCTCGTCTTGTTTTAGTGAAAGCGGTGCAGACCACTTTACAAAATGGGATGAGGCTAATAGGTGTACAAGCTCCGGAAAAAATGTAGATAAAACGAAACAAGAGGGCTGTTACCCGCCGCGGGGACACTCTCTTGTTTTATTTTAAAGCTCCGTTTTTCTTATAAGATAGGGAAAAATAAAATGTTGGCGTTTTAGGATCCAGCGTCCAGTCGAACTTCCGCTATCCAGGGCGCTTTCGCTTTTTTTAGCAATGAAGAATAAAATGTTCACGATGATACATAGTAGAAAGAAGGGTGTGACACAAATGCAAGAAGCATTATTATCTTTATTAACGGGACTTGGTGTGGGGATTTTGTTTGCTTTAGTACGACTGCCTATTCCTGCTCCGCCTGCACTTGCCGGGGTTATGGGCATTGTGGGGATATTTCTTGGCTATAAAATTTATGAGTGGATCCTCCTTTGGGTTCAAGGAGGAAGTGGATAAAGGTTGTGAGCCTTAAACAATAGTTTTATGAAGTTATAAATAATGAGGTGAATGGCTGGTGCCGTTTTTTACATCGCAAGGAGCAACATTGCATTATCAAACATGGGGGCATGGACTTCCTTTGTTTTTTATTCATCCTCCAGCCATGGGAGCTGCGACATTTCAAGAACAACAAAAGCTCTCTCGTGACTACAAAGTAGTGTTAATGGATGCCAGAGGGCATGGTTTCAGCAATAACGGCAAAGGTACGTTGTCGATTTCTGAGTGGGCCCTTGATTTGTATCATTTAGCGGATGAACTGGGGGTAAAAAAGGTCGTGTTATGCGGCTATTCCAGTGGCGGTTCGGTAGCACTTGAGTTTGCTTTGAACTGGCCGGAACGAACGGCAGGTGTTGTTACGGTTGGTGGTTTTCCAGAAGTATGTACAACCCTGTTGGAGCGCGAATTTGATACGGGTATATGGTTGGCTCAAAAAGAATGGATGGGTGTATTAGCTAAAATACTGTCCTATTCGAATGCTCATACAACCAGTCATCGTCAGGCTATTGCTGATACGATTCAACGTAGTCATGCCCCGCTCGTTAAGTCCTTATACGAATCAGGTCTTCATTACACTTGTACACACAGACTGCCACAACTACAAGTGCCGCTTTTGCTCATTTATGGAATGAGGGATTGGTATGTTCACTATTACCAGTACCTTTTTTATAAATACGCGAGTCATGCCCCAAAAGATGTTGTCATGGTTGAAAAAGTCGGACACCAAGTCCCAACGTTGCAGCCAAATGAATACAATGCCATCGTCCATCGTTTTGCTGCTGTCCTGAACAATAATACCGGTATGTGACTCACGAAAAAAACTGCTTCGAATATAGTGGCAATTTCACTATTCGAAGCAGTTTTTTACTTTGCTTTATAAGATAGGGGGGCATAATATGTTGAGGGGTGGCTTTGACCGAACCTCCTCTACCTATGGCGTCGGCGCAGGACATGCCGTCCATAGCTGAACTTTCTTCAAAGAGGCCATGCCTGCGGAAAGCGTCCCATCTGCAGCGGATGTGGAAAGAAGCACACTCTTAAAAAATTGCGGCTGCACATAGGACGGAATTTCTGGTTACCAGATTCCGTTTTTCTTATAGCAATTTTTCGATGGATGAGGCGATTTTTTCCCGAAAACGTGTCGAAAAAGGACGGTCTTTAAGGTCTTTGATTGTAAGACGGGTTGAACGCTTCATGTCCTCTTCGATTGTATCTTTTACGGTATGGAATAAGGTCGAGTCGGATATTAACGTATTCATTTCGTTATTCAAATGGAAACTGCGAAGATCAAAGTTTGCACTACCTACATCACAATAGGAATCATCAATCAGAAGTGCTTTCGCATGATAAAATCCATCTTGAAAGTGGTACACTTTGGCTCCTGCATGTAACAATTCTTCAAGATAGGAGAACGAGGCTTCTTTAACAAGAGGATGATCGCGTTTTTCTGGAAGAAGAATCGTTATGTCCACACCTCGTTTAAGGGACGTGAGTAAAGTATCTTGTATCACTGACCCAGGAATGAAATAAGGACTGGCGATGTAAATATAGTGATTGGCCTGTTGAATAGCTTCTGCAAAAGATTGTTCTAATCCTTTGGCATCAGTAGAAGCGAAATGGGTTCGTTGCTTTCCTTCGGCAGCCTTTGGATAGTAGCGTTCCTGCCGATATGTGTCCTGGTTATGTTCGCGGGACCAGTCTTGTAAAAACTGAGCTTGTAAATCTTGAACACCTTCCCCATCAAAACGCAAGTGAAAATCGCGCCAAAACCCCAACTTAGAATCACGTCCCAAGTATTCATCACCAATATTAAACCCGCCTATATAACCAATTTTACCGTCTATAATGGTGATTTTCCGGTGATTTCTTCGATTTAGGGAATAAAATAAATATGGGAATTTTATTTTTTGAGAATAGGAAAAATGAATGCCGGCGTTTTTTAATCTATTTCTTCCTTCACGGTTCATCCCTCCGCCGATTCGATCAATGAGCACTCTAATGGTTACACCCTCTGAGGCTTTTTCGATTAATAGGTCAATCAGCTGACTTCCAATACTATCGTTTCGGAATATATAAAATAAAACATGCACGTTGTCTGACGCGGATTGGATGTCTTCAAAAAATGCTTGATAGAAGTCCTCTCCAGTATCAAACCATGCAACATTAGAACATCTATCTGGATACATGACAGGACTCGTTTCTTGTTGTAGTATATGATTTTTTTCCCCCAATAAAAAGTCCAGGCGAAGCCAAAAATAAACAATAATCAGAAGAAGAAATATATTGAAAATTATCACCATATTGGGAGAACCTCCTAAGTAAAAAATAATGTACAAGTTAGAGTGCCCGGGAAACTGATATTCTAGAGATGATTTAAAAAGAAAACAAAAAATATAATGACTGAATGTTCATTCACTACATTTTTTGATATACTGAAGACATATTCATTTACAAACTAGCTGAAATAGTCAGTTAAAAAGTAAACGGTTTCTTTGTGTGTATTTGTCCATTTTAACGAGAAAGGGGTTTAGACATGGAAACATTCGTTATGATAAATTGGGCAGCATTTCTAATGGTTACGGGTTACGCAGTCTTTTTGTTCGCAAGGTTAGTTTATACGAGATATACCTACATTAGATTGGGGAAAAAAGCTGAGTTTGACCAAACAGCAAAGGAACGTTGGGAAGCAGTGAAAACGAACGTATTTGGTCAAAAAAAATTGTTAAAAGATAAAAAGAGCGGAATCATTCATGTCATGTTCTTTTATGGATTTCTGCTCGTTCAGTTCAGCGCTGTTGATACTATTTGGAAGGGTCTTGCGATTGGTTCTCATCTGCCATTAGGTCCAGTTTACCCAGTTTTCACCTTATTTCAGGAAATCGTTGTATTTATGATTTTAGCAGCAGTCATATGGGCATTTTATCGACGTTATGTGGAAAAATTAGTACGGCTGAAACGGGGATGGAAAGCCGGGCTGGTTCTTATTTTCATCGGTGGATTGATGACATCAAAGTTAATTGCAAAAGGAATGGAAATGATCTGGCTCGACAAAGGATTCTCTTGGTTTGAACCGATGACTTCAACCATTGCTGCGATAGCATCTTTATTTGGAACAGAAACGGCGGGGATATTATTCTTTGTATTCTGGTGGGCTCATTTATTGTTCTTGCTCAGCTTTTTAGTCTATGTGCCTCAATCAAAGCATGCTCATCTGATTGCAGGACCTGCTAATGTTTGGCTAGGTCGGACACACCCAGTTGGACAGTTGCATTCGATTGATTTTGAAGAGGAAGACAAAGAAGAGTTTGGAGTCGGTAAAGTAGAAGATTTTAATCAAAAACAATTACTCGATTTATACGCTTGTGTGGAATGCGGGCGTTGTACCAATATGTGTCCGGCGACCGGTTCCGGAAAAATGTTGTCTCCAATGGATTTGTTGCTGCGGATGCGTGATCACTTAACAGAAAAAGGGGCAGCGGTAACATCTCGTTCTCCATGGTTGCCGGCGTATGCATTTGGGAATACGAACGGAAACCAATGGGCTGCGCAAGGTATGGGGGCCAAAGAAGCAGCAGCTAGTTATGATGTTCGCTTAATTGGGGATGTGATTACGGAGGAAGAAATTTGGGCTTGTACGACTTGTCGGAATTGTGAGGATCAATGTCCTGTTATGAATGAACACGTGGACAAAATAATTGATTTACGGCGATACTTGGTATTAACGGAAGGAAAAATGGATCCTGAGGCACAGCGCGCCATGACGAACATTGAACGCCAAGGGAACCCATGGGGAATTAATCGAAAAGAACGGGAAAATTGGCGGGATACCCGTGAAGATATCGGTGCGCCTACTGTAAAAGAAGTGAAGAAACAAGAAGGCACGTTTGAATATCTGTTCTTTGTCGGTTCGATGGGGTCGTATGATAAGCGAAGCCAAAAAATCGCCCAATCCTTTGCAAAACTAATGAATGAGGCAGGTGTCACCTTTGCAATATTAGGAAATAAAGAGAAGAATTCTGGAGACACCCCGCGTCGTATTGGCAATGAGTTTCTATTTCAAGAGCTTGCCGCTGCCAATATTAGTGAGTTTGAGAAAAACGGTATCAATAAAATAGTGACCATTGACCCTCATGCCTATAATACATTTAAAAATGAATATCCCGAGTTCGGTCTTGAGGGGGTAGAAGTTTATCATCATACAGAACTGTTAGCGGAGCTTGTTCGTTCTGGTAAACTTACACCGCGTCATGAGGTGAAGGAAACAATCACGTATCACGATTCCTGTTACCTTGGTCGTTACAATCAAGTCTATGATCCGCCGCGTGATATTTTAGAATCAATTCCTGGTTTAACGGTAGTGGAGATGGAGCGAAATCGTGAAGACGGCATGTGCTGCGGGGCAGGCGGCGGGATGATGTGGATGGAAGAAGAAGCCGGCCAGCGGGTAAACGTCGCCCGTACAGAACAAGCGTTGGAAACGGATTCGTCTATGATTGGAAGTGCCTGTCCCTATTGTTTAACGATGATGTCAGATGGCACGAAAGCGAAAGAAGTGGAAGATGATGTAAAGACGATGGACATTGCTGAAATATTGGAGCGTTCCGTTATTGATCAGAAAACGGTGCTGACAACACGATAGCTTGTGATAAATGGTCTTATCTAAAAAACGTTTGATTTTTCGGGTGGAATCAAGTATTTTTGAGGATGAGGAAAGCGTTTTCTTTAGGCGCAAACAATGCGGAATGAAAGGAGATGACCTTCTTTTTTCCGCATTTTCACTTGTTTTAGTAGGCAAGAAACTTTTTAAAATAGGAAGAAAAGTATATTTTTCGTCTTCCATGCTTAGCGCAAGTACCTAGCCGTCCGGACTGCACGGTTGGTTCAGAGCCTTGTGATACAAAACGACATCTTATGTAGGAGAAAGCCGGAATTCGACACTCTGAATCCTTTGAAAAACGCTAGCATAAATAACGCAAATATGTTTATAATGAAAAGTATGATTTTGAAACGTTACTTTTGCGTTTAGATTTTTCAATAATTAAGGATGTACGAAGAGTTTACCCGTATATCCTAATTAATATGTATAGGTAATGGAAAGGAAGGGTGGAAGCCGTGAGCATCTCCGATTATAATGAAGAACAAATCGAAGAAATGTCAGCGATTGAACTGGCCCATATTCTACTGGAAGACGAAAGTAAGCCGTACGATTATTCAAGCTTGATTGATCGTATTTCGGATCTCAAAGGATTGGACCAAAATGAGAAAAGAAACCGCCGGACAAAGCTTTTTACGGCCATTAATTTAGACGGACGCTTTGTTCATCTAGGTGAAAACCATTGGGGTCTCCGTAACTGGTATCCATTGGATCAAACGGATGAAGATTTAAGTACTACAGTGAAAGCTCCAGCGAAAAAACAAAATCAGGATGACGGCCTAGATGATTTTGGTGACGAAGACTTTGATGATGACTTTGAAGATATTGAAGATGAATTAGACGAATTATCGCATGAAGAAAATGCAGAAGATGAAGAAAAAACAAAACCGTTGGGCGGGTTTGATTCAGACGTCCCAGAAACATCGGACGATGACACGTACTAAGCTTTTTTCGTACTTGACTTTTAAAAAAAGCCTCGGTAAAATCATTTTTGGGCTTAAACAAATATCTATTTTATATATGTTTATAATATATAAGACAAACGTAAAACGAAAGTGCGCCCCCTTCCGAGGGTGTGGTGTCACTTTTGTTTTTTTTATGAAAATACCAGTACTTCAAGTGCTTTGTTGAGTGATTTTAAAAATAGAAGGAGTAGATGAATACATGGCAAGTAAGTATATCTTCGTTACCGGAGGGGTTGTATCATCTTTAGGGAAAGGGATTACTGCCGCAGCTTTAGGACGTTTATTGAAAAATCGGGGGCTCAGCGTCACGATTCAAAAGTTTGATCCTTATATTAATGTGGATCCTGGCACAATGAGCCCTTATCAGCACGGTGAAGTATTCGTTACAGATGATGGAGCAGAAACGGACCTTGATCTTGGACACTATGAGCGGTTTATTGATATTAACCTTAGTAAAAATAGCAACGTGACAACAGGTAAAGTGTATTCTTCCGTTATTCGTAAAGAACGCCGCGGAGATTATCTTGGTGGTACGGTTCAGGTCATTCCTCATGTTACGAATGAAATTAAAGAACGTGTGTACCGAGCTGGTCGTGAAACAGGAGCGGACGTTGTCATTACAGAAATAGGCGGTACTGTCGGGGATATTGAAAGCTTGCCATTCCTTGAAGCAATACGTCAGATTAAGAGTGATGTAGGTGTCGAAAATGTCATGTATATTCATTGCACTCTTATCCCGTATTTATCAGCGGCTGGTGAAATTAAGTCCAAACCGACACAGCACAGCGTGAAAGAACTTCGCAGTTTAGGAATTCAGCCCAACGTGATTGTTGTTCGTACCGAAAGTGATGTACCACAGGACATGAAAGAAAAGATTGCTTTATTCTGTGATATAAATAAAGATGCAGTTATTGAATTACCTGATGCAGATACCCTCTATCAAGTTCCTATATATTTACAGAATCAAAAGCTAGATACGTTTGTCTGTGACTATTTGAGTTTAAATGGAAAAGAAGCAGATATGGAAGAATGGAAAATGCTTGTTGAAAAGGTTCAGAATTTATCCGGACGGGTAAAGATTGCGCTCGTTGGAAAATATGTATCTCTTCCAGATGCTTATCTATCTGTAGCAGAATCCTTGAAGCACGCCGGATATACCTATGACTCATACGTTGATATTAAATGGGTTAATTCCGAGGAAGTAACAGAAGATACAATCGCTGAAAAATTAAAAGATGCTGATGGTATCTTGGTACCTGGAGGATTTGGAGATAGAGGCATGGATGGAAAAATAGCAGCGATAAAGTATGCTAGAGAAAATAATATTCCTTTTCTCGGTATCTGTCTTGGAATGCAGCTTGCATCTGTTGAGTTTGCTCGTAACGTTGTTGGCTTGAGTGGAGCAGGTTCAGCTGAATTGCACCCTGACACAGAGGACCCAGTCATTGACCTTCTTCCTGAACAAAAAGAAGTAGAGGATATGGGGGGAACCCTGCGTTTAGGATTGTATCCTTGTAAATTGAAGGAAAATACGAAAGCAAGAGCTGCTTATGGAGACGAAGTGGTCTATGAACGACACCGTCATCGTTATGAATTCAATAATGCTTATCGAGATACGTTAGAAGCGCAAGGTTTTATTTTCAGTGGGACAAGCCCGGATGGCAGGCTTGCTGAAATTATTGAGCTTGAAAATCATCCGTATTTTGTCGCTTCACAGTTTCACCCGGAATTTGTTTCTCGCCCGACAAGACCACAGCCATTGTTCCGAGAGTTTATAAATGCATCAATTGAACACCAATAGCAGGAAAAAGAGCGGATCTCGCATCCGCTCTTTTTTTATGTATAAAATGTGGAGTTTTTTGCGAAAGTGAAGCTGAGGACATCCTCGTAAAAAAAGTCGGATGTGAAAATCAACAGGTCAGTGGTTTGAACGGCGCGCGGCGATTTTCGTAGCAGAAACGAAGAGTAGAGAAGCTGCGGCGGACATTTAATCCGTTATTTGACTTGTTTCTCACCATTATTCCTTTTCCAACCAAAATAACGAAACAAATGTCCTTCCACCTCGAAAAATAATAGTTCTTTAACTAGATAATATAAAATGTCGACGTTTTCGGGGCCAGCTCAAATCCACACGAACGCCTACAGGACGAAGGTCCATTCGGTGTTGCCTCAGGACGTGGCGTTCTTAGCCGAACTTCCATTATTCAGGGCACTTGCGCTCAATCAAGTTCTTCTAACATTTCCCTCATATTCATAAATAAAAGCTGACCGGCAAATAGAGTGCATAGTGCGGATGGAGATCCCATACGATTGCCATCTGCATCAGGGACAATGCCGCCCCTAACATGGGTGTGAAGCCAAACATCGGTCGGTTCAAGTTCTACTTCACCGTCTCCCTCTGCATATGGGGCAATGACGACAACGGGAACTTCTTTTTCTTTTAAATCTGTTACGATCGTAGTCAACGATTCTCCTTTTTCTGCTAGGACGAGAACTCTATCGTTAGAGTTAGGGAGTGTTGGTCCACTGTTTTGGAGCACTTTTGTTCCGGCCGGGGCATCAGGATGTGAGGCGAGTGTAATTGCGTTTCCTTCCATGGAAGCTGTCCCGCTGATCCATAACGTTCCTGTTCCACCGGGGCCTTGGGCTAACAGACGGCTTCCATCCTCAACCGCTTCCTCTTCTTCCAAAACTTTATTAAAAACACCTTGTAATTGGGTTGCAAATACTTTCAAGGTTGTCACCCCTTTCTAGAAAATCAATCTATCCCATATTATAGATGATATACGACATTTTTTGAAAAAAATAAAAATCACTTCAAAACTTTAGAAGGAAAAAAGAAGATAAATATGGAAGAATTTAAGGCGGGATGGTGACGACTTGATAATGAAGGGCTTTTTGAAAAAGGGAGGGGGATGTATGTGCGTAAAGTTTTAATTGTAGATGATCAATATGGTATAAGAGTGCTATTAAAAGAAATACTGCAAAAAGATGGGTATAAAATAATGGAAGCTTCTAATGGCATTCAAGCCTTAGATATATTAGAAAAAGAAGAGCCTGACTTGATGCTCTTAGATATGAAAATACCTGGAATGGACGGCGTTGAAATTTTGCAGGAACGGGAAAATAAACAGTTGTCTGTTCATACAAAGGTTATGTTAATGACAGCTTATGGAGAGTTGAACATGATGAATGAAGCTCAAAAATTAGGTGCTTCTACCTATATATCTAAACCGTTTGATATAGATGAAGTAAGAAATAAAATCGAGAACCAGCTATCTTAACACTTTTCACACTTTATTAAAGAAATTGAAATAAATAGAGCATGTTTTAACTTTTCCGTTCTGTGTAGGTGAAAATATTTTATGATGTGCTATAATGAATCAAGAAACTAATGGAGAATACTATTTGTGCCTTGTTACATAAGTGACGCTTTCCTCAACGTCGCAAAAGAATCGGAAAACCGAACAGGTGTCTTTCGAGGTGCTGAATGAATTATTCCATTAAGTCATTATATATTTTAAGGAGGATTTTTTAATGCCATTGGTATCAATGAAAGAAATGCTGGACGAGGCAAAAGCGAACGGCTATGCTATCGGGCAGTATAACTTGAATAACATGGAATTCATTCAAGGTATCCTGCAAGCGGCAGAAGAAGAAAAATCACCGCTTATTTGCGGAGTATCTGAAGGGGCAGCTCGTTACATGGGCGGCTTTAAACCAGTCGTAGATATGGTAACATCATTTATGGAAGCTTATAATGTTACTGTACCTGTAGCTATCCATCTCGACCATGGTTCTAGTTTCGAGAAGTGTGTTGAAGCAATCCGTGCTGGATTCACTTCTGTTATGATTGATGGTTCTCACTATCCACTTGAAGAAAATATTGCTTTAACAAAACGTGTAGTAGAAGTGGCGCATTCTGTCGGCGTTTCTGTTGAAGCAGAACTTGGTAGAATTGGTGGACAAGAAGATGACGTTGTCGTTGAAGATGCAGAAGCGGCTTACGCTATTCCATCTGAATGTAAAGAATTAGTTGAGCAAACAGGTGTTGATTGTTTTGCTCCGGCTCTTGGATCCGTCCATGGTCCTTATAAGGGAGAGCCGAATCTCGGATTTGATCGTATGAAAGAAATCGATAGCTTTGCCGGAATTCCTCTTGTTCTCCATGGTGGAACAGGAATCCCTGCTGACGATGTTCAAAAAGCAATCGGTTATGGTCACGCAAAAATCAATGTAAACACAGAAAGTCAGATTTCTTCTGCAGCAGCTGTCCGTAAAACATTGGACGAAAAGCCGGAACTTTATGATCCACGTAAGTATCTTGGCCCGGCTCGCGATGCAGTGAAAGAAACAGTAAAAGCAAAAATGCAAGAATTCGGTTCTTCAAACCGCGCTTAATGCAGTAAATCATCCTAAAGAAGAGTTAATAGAACGCACCAGTTTTTTCTGTTGCGTCTGTTAACTCTTCCCTTTATAAGGAAAAATTTTGTTCATTCGGGAGGACTAAGAATATGAAATTTTTCATTGATTCGGCCAATCTTGAACAGATACATGAAGCGCATGAATTAGGAGTATTGTCTGGTGTGACAACAAACCCAAGCTTAGTAGCCAAAGAAGGTGCTGACTTTCAAGAACGATTGAAAGAGATTACTCGTTTTGTAAAAGGGTCAGTCAGTGCGGAAGTCATTTCGACAGAAGCATCCGGTATGATAACCGAAGGGCGTGAGTTGGCTGAGATTGCTCCGAATATTACGGTTAAAGTACCGATGACGTTAGAAGGGTTGAAAGCGGTTAAGACGTTATCTGAGGAAAATATTGATACAAATGTAACGCTCGTCTTTTCATCTGTTCAGGCTTTACTAGCGGCTCGAGCTGGGGCTTCTTATGTATCCCCGTTTTTAGGCCGTTTAGATGATATCGGCCACAATGGACTTGACTTAATTAGTGAAATATCAGAAATTTTCAACGAACACGGACTTGATACACAAATCATAGCCGCATCGGTTCGTCATCCGCTTCATGTGTCTGAGTCTGCTAGAAGAGGTGCGCATATTGCAACGGTTCCATTAAAGGTCATTCATCAACTTGTTAAGCACCCATTAACGGATCAAGGTATTGAAAAATTTCTTAGTGATTGGGAAAACCGCTAGTCTTCTTTGTTGATACTTGCTTGTTTTCGAATGAACAATCTTGTCATGTCTAGTTAAAACGGAGGTTGTCTATAATGAAAGAGATCCTTCATATAACGAAGCAGTATAACATCAAAAGACAAAGGACGAGGAAGTGAAACGCTCATGGAAAAGTTGATGGTTGAAGGAGGACATCCTTTAAATGGGAAAATACATATCAGCGGAGCGAAAAACAGCGCTGTCGCGTTGATTCCTGCAGCCATCCTTGCAGAATCAAATGTATCTATTGAAAATCTCCCGAAAATTTCAGACGTGGAAACGCTCGCATCGCTGCTTGAAGATATAGGAGCAACGGTCTCTCATGATGGAACAAAAATGCATATTAACCCGGAAAGGGTAACTCCAATGCCTTTACCTAACGGCCGAGTGAAAACATTAAGAGCTTCTTACTATATGATGGGGGCAATGCTTGGGAAATTTAAACGCGCTGCCATCGGTTTACCGGGAGGATGCAACCTTGGACCTCGCCCTATCGATCAGCATATAAAAGGTTTTGAAGCCCTTGGAGCGAAAGTGACAAACGAGCATGGGGCTATCTATTTGAGAGCAGAGAAACTGGTAGGAGCTCGAATTTATCTTGACGTGGTAAGTGTTGGAGCAACTATTAATATTATGCTTGCAGCTGTGAAAGCAGAAGGTCGTACAACGATAGAAAATGCAGCTAAGGAACCTGAAATTATTGATGTTGCTACGTTACTTACGAGCATGGGAGCAAAAATTAAAGGTGTTGGTACCAATGTGATTCGAATTGACGGCGTAGAGGAATTGAGTGGCTGCGCTCATTCCATTATCCCGGATAGAATCGAAGCAGGGACGTATATGATAGCAGCTGCGGCAATGGGTCGTGAAGTGCTTATCGATCATATTATTCCAGACCATGTCGAATCTCTCATTGCTAAATTAAGAGAAATGGGAGTTCACATTGAGACCAAAGGAGAGCAGATGATTATCGGAACCTCTCCGGAGCTAACAAGTATTGATATCAAAACGCTTGTCTACCCGGGATTTGCCACTGATTTACAACAACCGATTACGGCCTTGTTAACAAGTGCTCAAGGAACGAGCATGGTAACTGACACGATTTATAACGCGCGATTTAAACACGTCGATGAGCTCCGTCGAATGGGTGCTGACATTAAAGTAGAAGGTCGCTCCGCTTTAATAAATGGAAAAGCTTCTCTACAAGGTGCGAAAGTGAAGGCAAGCGACCTACGAGCCGGTGCTGCGCTTGTTATTGCTTCTTTAATGGCAGAAGGAGTGACAGAAATTACAGGGTTGGAGCATATCGATCGAGGTTATGAGGATCTTGAAGAAAAGTTATTGGATTTAGGAGCAAACGTCTGGAGAGAAGATCTTAGTATAGAAGAAGTGGAACAAGTAAGAAGTTCGTAAGCATGAATGTATGGGAGGGGAAGAATGATGGAAAGAAGTTTATCCATGGAACTGGTTCGTGTGACAGAGGCAGCTGCACTATCTTCTGCGCGTTGGATGGGTCGCGGAAAAAAGGAAGAAGCGGATGATGCTGCGACGACTGCAATGAGAGATGTGTTTGATACAATTCCGATGACAGGAACCGTCGTCATTGGTGAAGGAGAAAAAGATGAAGCACCGATGCTTTACATAGGAGAGAAGCTAGGAACAGACGGCGGTCCAGTTGTAGATGTCGCCGTTGACCCAGTAGAAGGAACAAATATTGTTGCCAATGGGATGGAGAATGCTCTTTCCGTTATAGCCATTGCGGATCAAGGTAATTTGTTAAATGCACCGGATATGTATATGGAAAAAATTGCAGTAGGTCCTGAAGCTGTAGGTAAAATAGATATTAATGCCCCAGTAATCGAAAACCTGCAGGCTGTTGCTAATGCAAAAGGGAAAGATGTGGAGGATGTTGTCGTTACGATGTTGAATCGAGAACGTCACTCCACCATTATACAAGAAGTAAGAGCGGCGGGAGCACGAATCAAGTTTATACAAGAAGGCGATGTTGCCGGCGCCATTAATACAGCTTTTGATGAAACAGGGATTGATATTCTGCTCGGTTCCGGAGGGGCACCGGAAGGCGTATTATCAGCAGTTGGTTTAAAATGTCTAGGTGGAGAACAACAAGGGAAGTTGTTGCCAAAAGATGCTGAAGAACAAGCTCGTTGTGAGAAAATGGGTATAGCAGACGTTTCCCGTGTTTTATACATGGAGGATATGGTCGGTGGAGACGATGCCATCTTTGCTGCAACAGGTGTAACGGATGGAGATTTGTTGCAAGGGGTTCATTATAAAGGAGCAAATGCGACGACACAATCATTAGTCATGCGAGCCAAATCAGGAACCGTTCGTTTTGTGGATGGTAAGCATAATGTGAAAATGAAGCCGGAATTTGTCATTAAGCCCTAGAAAAAGGAAAGTGCCGAAAAAGCTGCTTTTCCCTGATAAAGGCAGCTTTTTCGACATTTAAAAAGAAAACGCATGTTCTCTTCTCATTTCCGTATAATTTAGTATTGCTATCCAACAAAAAAAGTGTTTACAATAAGTGATAGACGGGAAATAGAAATAGATAAAGATGATGATTCATTGTTATCCCCCTCTTAAAATGTCCGGTATGATGAAAGAATACACAAACCTGGACCACCATTCCCACTCCTATGAAGAAAACGTAGTATGAAACAGGTTATACCAATCCCTATCCGTATGTGATTCACACAACAACAAAAAGAAATAGAACATGATATAGTTGAAAAAGCAGAAAAGTGGTGACGATTTTTGAGTGTAAAATTAGCGGCATTAGAAAATAAAACGCTGAAGGAATTATATGCTCTTGCTAAAGAGTATAAAGTATCCTACTACAGCAAATTAACCAAGCGGGAATTGATTTTCGCTATTTTGAAAAGCCAGGCAGAAAATGATGGGTATATGTTCATGGAAGGTATCCTCGAGATTATTCAAACAGAAGGCTATGGATTTTTGCGCCCAATTAATTATCTACCGAGCTCGGAAGATATTTATATTTCCGCATCGCAAATCCGCCGGTTCGACTTGAGAAATGGCGATAAAGTATCCGGGAAGGTACGTCCGCCCAAAGATTCAGAGCGTTATCACGGTTTGTTGATGGTAGAGGCAGTCAATGGAGAAGATCCTGATTCTTCGAAAGAACGTCCGCATTTCCCTGCTCTTACTCCATTGTATCCGGAACAGCGCATGAACCTTGAAAATAAACCTGGACGAGCTAGTTCCCGTATTATGGATATGATTACCCCGGTTGGGTTCGGGCAGCGTGGTCTTATTGTTGCTCAGCCAAAAGCAGGGAAGACGTCTTTATTAAAAGAAGTTGCCAACAGTATTACAGAAAATCATCCAGAGACAGAATTAATTATGCTTCTTGTGGACGAACGTCCGGAGGAAGTGACTGATATTGAGCGTTCGGTAGATGGAGACATTGCCAGCTCCACGTTTGATGAAGTTCCGGAGAATCACATTAAAGTAGCGGAACTCGTATTAGAGCGGGCTATGAGACTTGTTGAACATAAGAAGGATGTTGTGATTTTAATGGACAGCATTACTCGTCTGGCTCGAGCCTATAATCTCGTCATCCCACCAAGCGGCCGCACATTGTCCGGTGGTATTGATCCAGCGGCTTTCCACCGTCCGAAACGGTTCTTTGGGGCTGCCCGAAATATTGAAGAAGGCGGTAGTTTAACCATTTTAGCCACTGCCTTGGTGGAAACAGGTTCTCGTATGGACGATGTGATTTATGAGGAATTCAAAGGAACAGGTAATATGGAATTGCACTTAGACCGCCGCTTAGCGGAACGTCGTATTTTCCCTTCCATCGATATACGCAAGTCGAGTACGAGAAAAGAAGAATTGCTTCTTTCCAAGGAACATCTGGAAAACTTATGGGCTATGCGTAAGACGATGAATGATTCTCCAGAATTCATAGATCATTTTATTCGAAAAGTCAAACAGACCAAAACCAACGATGAATTTTTTGAGGAGATTGAAAAAGATAAAGCAAAAGGACGTACATCAGGACGTCGGCAATAGACTTGAGATTATTTTTTGCTTTAGGATTGTTGAAAAAAAGGATATGTCTTGATATAATCTCGTTATGTGTGAAAACAAACTCTGACTAAACACGTTGATTTTTACAATGTGTGTGTAAAGGAACGGTTGACGGGAATGGTTTCCCTGCCGTTATAATAAGCAGAGCAAAAGGAGTGAAAACAATGAAACAAGATATCCATCCGAATTTTAAAAAAGTCGTATTTTTGGATACAAGCACTGGTTTTAAATTCTTGAGTGGTTCCACAAAAGGTTCGGACGAAACCATCGAGTGGGAAGATGGCAATACGTATCCGCTTCTTAAAGTAGAAATCAGTTCCGATTCACATCCATTCTACACAGGGAAGCAAAAGCTTGCTGATGCAGGTGGACGTATCGACAAATTTAAAAAGAAATACAACCTCGATTAATTTTTATTATATCTTCACTTCGAACAGGCAAGGGAACGCCTCTCTTGCCTGTTTTTTTATGAAAAAATAAGCCTGCTTACATACAGGAATTTGGGGAAAATAAATTATAACAATGAACCGAGAGTAAGTGTTGCTCCTAGGTTTTGGGTAAGGTGGTTCAATTATGTATATGGTCAGAAAAGAAGGATGGATGGAGGTCATATGCGGCAGCATGTTTTCAGGAAAATCGGAGGAGCTTATCCGCCGTATTCGCCGGGCAGCATATGGAAACTTGAATGTTGTCGTATTTAAACCTTCCCTGGACAATCGATATGACGATGAAGAAGTCGTTTCTCATAATGGTACAAAAATTTGGGCGAAGGCTGTTGATCATTCGCAAGATATTGCAAAACAGCTGGAAGAAGGCGTGCAGATGGTGGCGGTAGATGAAGCACAGTTTTTTGATGAAGACATTATTCCTGTTGCTCAACAACTAGCCAATAGTGGTATTCGTGTAGTCTTGGCGGGATTGGATCAGGATTTTCGAGGAGAACCATTCAGCCAAGTGAAGGAATTGATGGCAGCAGCCGAAGAAGTTATCAAACTTCAAGCGGTCTGCCCATGTTGTGGATCGCCGGCTTCTCGCACCCAACGACTTATCGAAGGGGAACCTGCTCATTATGATGATGAGATTATCTTGGTTGGAGCCGCTGAATCATATGAACCGCGCTGCCGGCACTGTCACGAAGTTCCGGGTAAACCAAATGTAGAAATTTCTTTGGAATATGAGCACTATTAATGTAATTTGTCCCATAACGAGTTAGTCTGTCCGGAAATAGGCAAAATGTGTCCCGAAACAACCATAAACGGGCGCGAAACCAAGATATAGTGTCCGAAAAAGGGGCGCAAATGTCTTGAATGCTCTTTTAAAAATGGGAAACCCTAAAAATGTGGATACTCTCCATCACGACCGACAACAGGGAGGGGTTTCTTATAAAAAGGACGCATTCTTTTTTTATTCTTTTTAGTGCAATTCTTTGTTTGACCACGGGGTGCCAGCCGGATCGCTCACCGGATGCTGACGCGTCCCAGTCACGATTATTAGATTCTACAGAAACCGGATGGTCGCCATCTGACTACAACCAAGGACCAGGTAATGAGTCGATGACAACAAATAATCAAAATCAAGGCACGGACAATGCAAAAGTGAAAAGTGTCGCAGAAGACGCTGGCTTTTCACCGTTGTATGTCACGTTTGGTGGGAGACATGCGTATATATACGCAAATGCGAATGATTCATGGAGCAAAAAAGAGAAGAAACAAAAGACAGAGAAACTACAACAACAGTATAAACGAGAATTTCCAAAGTATCAGGTGCGCGTGCATGTGCTAAATGATTAAAAAAAATCCGTCTTTGCCAGAGGAAACTCTCTTGGGAAAGACGGATTTTTGTAGAATCAAATATATAAATCTTTACTTGGCGCGGCGTGCGGTTTGTTGGAGCGGATCCCAAACACCATTGTAAGGAGGAGCATAAGAAAGATCGAGATCTTCGAAATCACTGATGGTCATCTGATGAAAAATGGCCGTAGCGAGCACATCGATGCGCTTATCAGCGCCGGACTCTCCAATGACTTGTCCACCAATTACGATATTTGTATCCGTCCGATAAATCATTTTCATGTGAAGCGGTTTTTTATCATGGAAATATCCGGCAATGTCGCTTCCTTGATGAAGGACTGTTTCATAAGGAAAATTCAAGGCCGCTGCTTCTTTTTCGGACAAACCGGTTTTGGCCAAAGTCAAATCAAAGAAACGCAAGATAGAAGTACCTACAATGCCCTGAAAGGCTTTTGCCTCGCCAGCCAAATTCTGTCCGGCCACGCGTCCTTGTTTGTTCGCATGCGTCCCAAGCGGAACGTAATCATCTTTTTGTTTAATACGATGAAATTGTGTGGCACAATCCCCCGCGGCGTATACATTTTCTATGTTTGTTTCCATGTAAGGATTAACAATAATAGCGCCATTATCGTACTTATGAATTCCTGTATGCTTTAAAAAGTCTGTGTTCGGTTTGATACCGGTCGCTGCGATTACCATATCGGTCTGATAGTGATTTTTATCTGTTGTAACGGACTCGACCCGTTTGTCTCCACTTATTTCGACGACAGATTCATTTACACAAAGCTCGACATCATGTTTGGTTGCCTCATCATGGACGAGAGGTGTCATATTTTCATCGAACATCTTAGCTAAACGGTTATTTCGTTCAATCAGGCGGACGCGGTGTCCGGATTCAATCAAGTTTTCAGCCAGTTCGAGCCCGATGTAACCACCGCCGACAATCGTTATATCTTGTGCATGATTTAAATCGTTTAAGATATGTTGTACGTGAGGTATCGTTTTTAACGTGTGAACGCCTTGCAGATGATGTCCCGGCCAATCGGGGAGAACAGGAGACCCGCCTGATGCAACCAGTAGCTTGTCATAAGAGATTTCAAACGATTGTTTGCGTTCAAGATCTTCTCCCTTTACTATTTGCTGTTTTGTATCCACCTCAGTGACATGGTGATATACTCTGGCGTCTATTCCATATTTATCTCGAAAGGTCTGGACGTCCCGGGCGATAAGGTGGTTTGTGTCCTCTACCTCACCTCCGATAATATACGGCAGTCCACATTGGGCATAAGAATAGAAGCCACCACTTTCGAGTGTAATGATTTCGGGATCTTTTTTATTACGTACAATTTGCATAGCAGCACTCATTCCAGCCGCAACTCCACCTATAATGACGTACCTCATCGAAAGACTCCTTTTCTTTGTTGTGTACTTCTTTTCAATATTCCCTTCTCATGAAAATAAAAACATCTCACCTTCGCTTATAACTCGTAAGATGACGTAAATGAATCTACCCACTTTTGACGGGAAGGAAGCATTATACTATAATTATAATGTTATGTAACCGATTAAAGAGGTGAAAGCTTGTGTTAGAACGTTTACAAGCCGTAGAAGATCGTTATGAGCAATTAAATGAGTGGCTTAGCGATCCAGACGTCGTTAATGATACAAAAAAATTAAGAGAATATTCGAAAGAACAAGCCGATATTGCTGGAATTGTAGAAAAATATCGTGAATATCGTGATACGATGACGCAGCTCGAGGACGCTAAAACGATGTTGCAGGATAGTTTGGACGAAGAAATGCACGACATGGTAAAGCTAGAAATTGACGAGCTCTCCAGTAAGAAAGAGGAACTGGAAGAGACTTTAAGAGTATTGCTTTTACCGAAAGACCCCAACGATGATAAAAATGTTATCGTCGAAGTCCGTGGTGCAGCAGGCGGGGATGAAGCTTCTTTGTTCGCTGGGGATTTGTATAAAATGTATTCACGTTTTGCGGAGAAAAACAATTGGAAAGCAGAGGTTATTGAATCGACCCCGACAGAATTAGGTGGTTTCAGTAAAATCATTTTCATGATCAACGGGGAAGGTGCGTTTTCCAAAATGAAGTATGAAAACGGCGCTCACCGTGTACAGCGTGTTCCGAGCACAGAATCAGGCGGGCGTATTCATACATCTACAGCAACTGTTGCCGTACTGCCGGAAGCAGAAGAGGTAGAAGTAGATTTGCACGATAAAGATATCCGTGTTGACACCTTTGCTGCAAGCGGACCAGGAGGACAAAGTGTTAACACGACCATGTCTGCCGTCAGATTGACACATGAGCCAACTGGTGTGGTTGTGTCCTGTCAGGATGAAAAGTCGCAGTTGAAAAACAAAGACAAGGCGATGAAAGTGTTGCGTGCTAGGATTTATGACATGTACAAACAAGAAGCGGAACAAGAATATGCGGATAACCGTAAATCTGCGGTTGGTACCGGAGACCGCTCGGAACGGATTCGGACGTATAACTTTCCACAAAGCCGCGTGACCGATCACCGCATTGGTCTCACTGTGCAGAAGCTGGATCAGATTCTGCAAGGAGAACTTGAACAAATTATTGAAGCGCTTATTGTCGAAGAACAGGCAGAAATGATGGAAGAGGCAGGCGAAGCGTAATGCAGCCGACTTATGTGTATGAAGCCCTGAATTGGGCTTCTTCTTTTTTAGAACAAAACAATAAAGAAAATCGTGCGGCCGATATATTATTGAAACATCACTTGAACGTAGATTGGACCGATTTTCATCTATCCCGGCGTGATAGTCTTTCAAAAAGTATATGGAAGGCTTTTCAGCAAGATGTAACACGGCATAGTGAAGGCATACCGATTCAGCATCTTACAGGTTATGAAGAGTTTTACGACAGACGATTGAAGGTCAATGAACATGTGTTAATACCTAGAACCGAAACAGAGGAATTAGTGCATGGAGTTCTTGAATGGTTGAAACGAAAACAGACCGGCTCCTTCCGAATGGCCGATATTGGAACCGGGAGTGGGGCAATAGCCATTTCATTAGCGTTAGAAGCCCCAGGAAATGATGTTACAGCAGTTGACTTGGATGAACAGGCACTCGACGTTGCAAAACAAAATGCAGCGTTCTACGGGGCGGATGTGACGTTTTTGCAGGGTAACTTAGTAGACCCTTTACTACAAGGGGCAAAAACGTACGACGTCATTGTATCTAATCCTCCATATATTCCGTTAGAGGAGTGGAAAAACCTAGACACCGTTGTCCGAGATCATGAGCCGAAACATGCTTTGGTCGATTCAAATGATAACGATGGTTTGGCTTGTTACCGCAAAATGGCAGCCTATTTACCGACATTGTTGAGAACGGATGGGTTAGCTGCGTTTGAAATTGGAGAAAACCAGGGAGATGCTGTTGCAACGATTCTGCAAACAGAACTGCCTTTAGCTGATATTGAAGTACGGCATGATATGAATGGAAAGCCACGTATGGTGTTTTGTGAAAGAGATGGCATATAAGTCTTGCAATAATTTGTCGAGCGATTCTTCGTTTATATAAAGGCTGCTCCGTCCACAATGTTTGATGAAAGGACGGTGTGAGCCGATGCGTAATAAAGCACTTATTTATGTTATTTTTCTTGTACTTTTAGCTTGGCTGCAAATGGAACAGCAACAAAATGCAACGGCTTCCGATACAGGGGTTCAGGCAATACCGGAAGAAGCGATACGCCTTAGAATTCTTGCTCATGACAATTCCCCGGGAGAACAGCTGGTGAAAACGGAAGTCCGAGATGCGGTGAATGCAGAAATAAGGGCACTCGTAAACGAATTGGATGAGAAAGACGAAGCGAGGGAAACGATAAACCAGTCGATACCAGAACTTGAGAGCATTGTACAAGATGTATTAAACGCTCATGACAAGAGTTCCCGTACGTTTTCGATTAATCTAAAGTCCGAAGTTGAATTTCCAACAAGAATTTATGGTCCTCTCGTGTATCCTGCTGGGACGTACGAGGCCCTTGTTATTTCGATCGGAGAAGGGGAAGGAGAAAACTGGTGGTGCGTATTATTTCCGCCCCTTTGTTTCATCCCGGCAGAAGAAAACGACGAATCTGTGGAAAAACAGGATGTTTCTGTGGATAATTCAACAAAAAACAATAATTCAGTGGATAAGTCCGAAGAGGATGTGGAAGGATCATCAGAATACACGTTCTTCATTGTGGAAAAATGGAATACATGGTTTGGTTCAGACAATTGAAAGATAAATGAAATATTGATATAACAACCTTGAATAAAGTTATCCACAGTATTTATAGGTATTGTGGGTAACTTTTTGTATTTGCTAGAATAAAGCGTTTATCCTTATAATATCAAGGATGGTTCAATGGAAAGGAAGGAATATAAACATGAGTTATAAACATACACAGTTTTGGAATGTGGATAAGTTGGAAGCAGAAGAGACTTCCTCTCCTGCTATTACGGAAGCGGGTTTGTGTATAAGTGAAGGAGAGACCGTAGCCTTCCCGACAGAAACGGTTTATGGACTAGGGGCGGACGCTACTAACGATAATGCTGTGGATAAAATTTTTAAAGCAAAAGGAAGACCGGGAGATAATCCCCTTATTGTCCACATTGGGAACGTGGAACAGTGGGGAGATTTAGCGTCTGTTATTCCAGAAATGGCTCAGACTTTAGCAGATTCGTTTTGGCCGGGACCCTTAACTTTAATTGTTCCGAAAAAACAAACGGTATCGGAAAAAGTGACAGCTGGGCTTTCCTCAGTTGCTGTACGTATGCCAGATCATGCGGTAGCAAGAGCGCTGATAAACGCTGCCGGTGTTCCGGTTGCTGCTCCGAGCGCTAATCGTTCCGGCAGACCAAGTCCTACCAAAGCAGAACATGTCCTTTATGATTTGGATGGGAGAATTGCAGGGATTATAGACGGAGGCGATGCCGGCTTTGGTTTGGAATCAACGGTGGTCGATTGTACTGGTGAGAAGGCGGTTATTCTTCGTCCAGGTGGCATCACAAGAGAGCAAATAGAAACCGTCTTAGGAACTATCAACGTCTTGGAAACTGGGAAAACTAGTGATTCCGAAGCCCCAAAAGCACCCGGAATGAAATACAGGCATTATGCCCCGTCCTCCCCGTTATTTTTAGTGGATAACGAGATGGAAGAGGTTATAGCGAAAGAAAGACTGGCAGGCAAAAAAATAGGCGTTCTTGCTGTGGATGAACATAAAACAAAATGGGAGCCGCTGGTCGATTTATTTATACCGCTTGGTTCTGTGGACAACCTTAGCGATATCGCTGCTCATTTGTATCATCATTTACGGCTTGCGGATGAAAGTAAAGTAGATGTCATTCTTTGTGAAACTTTTTCAAAAAGCGGGGTCGGCTCAGCCATTATGAATAGACTAGAAAAAGCAGCTTCAAGCTCCTGAATGTTCTCGTTCGGACATGCATAAAGTGTATAAGCATGTCCGGAAAGGAGAGCATCGAATGGAAGGATGGATCGTGTTAAGTGGTATGGCGCTGGCATTAAGCATGGATGCTTTTTCTATGTCTTTAGCGGTCGCAATGAAAAAGACGAAATATATAAACAAAGCAACAACAGCTTTTATTGTTGGATTTTTTCATATGATGATGCCGTGTTTAGGATTATATGGAGGACGCTGGATTGCGACCTCGTTTGAAAAGCTGGCGCTAATAACAGGGGGCTGTCTGCTTCTTATTGTTGGATTACAAATGATGTGGTCCGGGGCAAAGCATTCCGAAGAAAGCGATGTTGCCATCATTCCGCGCGGCATCGGTGTCTTGTTTTTTTCATTGCTCGTAAGTTTAGATAGTTTTTCGATTGGTATCACTCTCGGCATTTTAAATACATCACTTATAAAAGTTCTTCTATTGTTTGGAATGTTCAGCGCCGGTTTAACGTGGATAGGATTAACGGTTGGAGGTCGATTGCAACATACCTTCGGACAATTCGGAGAAATTTTTGGAGGAATGATTTTACTAATTTTTGGTTTGAAACTTATCCTTTAAAAGGGCAGATAAGCGTTTTATGATAAAATATATAGAAAGACTCAAAATCTGTTGATAAAAGGAAGGATCACGACTCATGAAACATGTACTGTTTGTCTGTACGGGAAATACGTGTCGCAGCCCATTGGCAGAAGCACTTCTCCGAGCAAAAGGGGATGAAAATATAGAAGTGCAGTCGGCAGGAGTAGCCGCACATCCAGGAATGCTCGCATCAAAAGAAACAGAGGCAGTGTTAAAAGAGAGAGGTATTCCTTTTCGACATGCTTCCAGACCTTTGAATAAAGAGCGCATCGAGTGGGCCGATATTATTTTAACAATGACAAAAAGTCATCACGAAATTGCTGTTCAAAACCATCCAGAAGCCGCCGATAAGATATTTACAATCAAAGAGTTTGCCGCGGATTCTGATGAAGCAGCAGGGGATATTATCGACCCGATTGGCGGGACAATGGAGACGTATCGGAAAACAGCAGAAGAGCTTGACCGAATCATGGACGCGGTACTCGATAAACTTAAACAATTGTAGAAAGAAGGGTGTCGCGCGTGATGCAACAGGAAAAAAAGTACAGCTTTAGTATCCGTAAGAAATTAGTACTTGGAATTAGTGCTTTGTCCGTTGTGACGTACGGAACGAGTGCGTTTTTTATTTTTATCTTAGGCGATATGATTCCAGAATCCTTGGGTATTTCCAAGGATGTATTTATTATCGTAACGTTGATACTGGGATGGTTGTGGAGCGGTATCCTGGCGTTTCTGTCCGCCCCGGTCATTACAACGAAGTTAAAACGATTAGAGCATTCTGCTAGACAAGCAGCAGACGGGAATCTTGAAAAAGATGTGGAAGTACCCATGAACTTTCTAAACAAGCACAACAATTGAAAAAAACGATTGAAAAATTTACAACATAACGAGAACATGAGAATATATATATAAAGGAGGCAGCAGTCATGAAAGTAGCAATCGGTTCCGATCACGCAGGACATAGGTTGAAAGTAGAAGTTGTAAAAGTGTTGGAAGAAATGGATATAGAGATGGAAGATCACGGTTGTAACTGTGAAGAATCTGTAGATTATCCGGATTATGCGTTGCCTGTTGCCAAAGATGTTGTATCCGGTGACGTAGATAGAGGCATTTTGATTTGTGGGACAGGCATCGGCATATCTATTGCTGCAAACAAAATGAAGGGTGCTCGTTGTGCGCTCGTTCACGATGTATTTAGTGCAAAAGCGTCAAGAGCGCATAATAACAGCAACATTTTGGCAATGGGAGAGCGGGTTCTTGGACCAGGCCTTGCTGGTGAAATTGTAAAAGCCTGGCTTGAAACAGAATTCGAAGGCGGCCGCCACGCGACGCGAGTAGACAAAATGATGGCAATAGAGGAAGAATAAAGGAACGGGTCCTCCGTTCTTTTTTTTAGCTCAGAAAGATTTTTCCTTCACACCTGCTTTTGTGATATCTTATAAAAGAGGTGATGACAAATGAATCATCTAGTGGAACAATGGCAAGCGTCATTACAAAACTGTCTTAACGCACTACAACAGCAAACGACGTTAAACCAGAAGAAGCTTTTTGTTGTTGGTGCCAGTACAAGCGAAGTAGTGGGAAAGGACATTGGATCTGCCGGATCAGACGAAGCAGCAAAAGCATTATATGAGATTATCCGTTCGTTTCAACAAAACACGGGGGTCCACCTGGCATTTCAAGGTTGCGAACATATTAACCGTGCTCTCGTAGTTGAACGTGTTACAGCAGAGACCTTTAACCTTGAAGAAGTGACGGCTGTTCCGCATCGAAAAGCAGGCGGTGCGATGGCAACTCATGCCTATGCTTCCTTTACAGATCCGGTTGTAGTAGAACACCTTAAAGCGGACGCCGGTATTGATATTGGTGATACTTTTATAGGTATGCATTTAAAACATGTTGCGGTGCCTATTCGAGCTGAAATAAATTCAATTGGGAAAGCACATGTTACGATGGCAAAAACAAGACCGAAATTAATCGGTGGCACAAGAGCAAAATATACAGATGAACATACAAAAACTTAATATTTCCCTCATTTTTTTGAATAAAATACGGGTTTAACTAAACCATCCATGTTACAATAACCTCTGGATGATAAAATAATATATAAAGAACGAACGAGAGAGTTGGAGAGAAAGGAGTAACAAGAAATGGAAACTATTAAAAATCAAGACCCTAGTGTATTTGAAGCGATGCAGGACGAGCTTCAACGTCAACGGGACAAAATCGAATTAATTGCTTCCGAAAACTTTGTCAGCCAAGCAGTAATGGAGGCACAAGGTTCGGTGTTAACCAATAAATATGCGGAAGGTTATCCAGGACGCCGTTACTATGGCGGGTGTGAACATGTTGATGTCGTAGAGGACCTTGCCCGCGACCGCGCAAAAGAATTGTTTGGAGCAGAGCATGTTAACGTTCAAGCTCACTCTGGCGCCCAAGCCAACATGGCTGTGTATTATACCGCGCTTGAACCGGGAGATACGGTTCTCGGTATGAATCTTTCTCACGGTGGACACCTTACCCACGGAAGCCCTGTTAACTTCAGTGGGGTTCAGTACAATTTTGTTGATTATGGGGTGACAAAAGAAGACCAAGTTATTGATTATGAAGCTGTGCGGGAAGCTGCGAAAGAACATCAGCCAAAAATGATTGTAGCCGGAGCTAGTGCTTATCCTCGCGAAATCGACTTTAAAAAGTTCCGTGAAATCGCTGATGAAGTGGGAGCCTACCTAATGGTGGATATGGCTCATATCGCTGGATTGGTCGCTGCAGGAGTTCACCAAAATCCAGTACCACATTCTCATTTTGTAACAACTACTACACACAAGACGTTGCGCGGGCCGCGTGGCGGACTAGTGATGTGTGAAGAACAATTTGCTAAGAAAATAGACAAAGCTATTTTCCCAGGATTACAAGGCGGTCCACTTATGCACGTGATTGCAGCAAAAGCTGTTTCCTTCGGGGAAGCTTTGACCGATGATTTCAAACAATATTCTAATAACATTGTGAAAAATTCAAAACGTTTAGGTGCTGCTTTGCAACATGCAGGTATCGATCTTGTGTCAGGCGGCTCCGACAATCATTTATTGCTGTTAGACCTGCAAAGTTTAGGTATTACAGGTAAAGTTGCGGAAAAAGCACTCGATGAAGTTGGTCTCACAACGAATAAAAACGCGATTCCATTCGACCCGGAAAGTCCGTTTGTAACAAGTGGGATCCGTATTGGAACTGCTGCGGTAACATCTAGAGGTTTTGGAGAAGAAGAAATGGATGAAATCGGTGCAGTGATGGCTCTTGCATTGAAAAATCATGAGGACGAAGAAACATTGAAAGAGGCTGCACGTCGTGTAGATGCTCTCACAGACAAGTTTCCAATGTATCCGAATCTATAAATAACAATAACTGCTGTCCTTCTAATTTTTGGAGGACAGCTTTTTTATATGATGCTGCGGGTAAGGGAAAAGCATGAGTTTGAGGACTCAAGCAGGATGCTGGTCCGTTCGGTTTGCCTCAGGATGTACCGCATCCTCCTTCAGAGAGGCGATGCCCGCGGCAAAGGAGACATGGCGATTCGCAGGGAGCCGATGTCGTTCTTGTGTTCTGGACTGAAAGCTCCCCATCTAAAGCGGATGCGGAAAGAAAACATTCTTACGAGATTCCGTTTTTATTAGGACAAATCAATGTTGAAAATGTCCGTAGTGAGATTTTGGAGGACAAATAAAAGGTAAATGAAAAACGTTTTGTCCCGAATACAATCCAAGACAAAACGTAACGAAAATCGGTGTGAAATGTCCTGAATCTTTATCATGCGAGACATTTCAGGGGAAGGACTGTCTTGAAAAGGGATGTAAAGGAAGAACTAGAGGTACAGGCGAACAATCATTGGATAAAAGATGAAATGACTTTGAATTGTCAAAATAACGCTATTCTTGAATAGCGTCTTGGGGATGGCGGTACGCAGTCGCAGGACTGAACTTCGATGCTTTTACGCATGGAGGACGTGCGTTGGGCAGAAGGTAAACTTTAGTAACCAGATTCCGAATTATATGCTGTTTTTGTATGTGAAAAAATAATCAGAATCGTTCTGCTTTTCGTCAGGTCTTGAAGGGAATTTTGTTTTTCTGTAGAATTTCAAAAGATGACGTTAGTCCGTTTTACTATACATCAATTTATTATCTCCCGGGACGACCCGGTATAAAGGAGCCAAGCATTATGGGAAAAGTACATGTATTAGATCATCCGTTGATTCAACATAAGTTAACATTTATACGAGACGTTTCTACAGGGACAAAAGAATTTCGTGAACTCGTGGATGAAGTATCGACATTGATGGCTTTTGAAATTACACGCCATCTGCAGTTACAGGAAGTAACGGTTGAAACCCCTGTCGGTCCGGCTCAGTCTAATACACTTGCTGGGAAGAAACTAGGGATTGTTCCTATATTACGTGCGGGCCTTGGTATGTCTGACGGTATTTTAAAATTAATTCCGGCAGCCAAAGTGGGTCATGTAGGCTTGTACCGTGATCCAGAAACGTTAAAGCCGGTCGAATATTATGTGAAACTTCCAAGTGACGTGGAAGAGCGGGAGTTTATTGTCGTTGACCCGATGCTTGCTACTGGTGGATCTGCAGTAGATGCGATTTCGAGTTTGAAAAAACGCGGTGCAACTAACATTAAGTTGATGTGTTTAATCGCTGCTCCTGAAGGAGTGGACGAGGTTCAAAAGGCACATACCGATGTTGATATTTATCTTGCTTCACTTGATGAGAAGTTAAATGACAAAGGCTACATCGTGCCAGGTCTTGGCGATGCTGGTGATCGTTTGTTCGGTACAAAATAAACTTATTTATGCTTCAGCCATGCGCTGAAGCATTTTTTTTAGGCCTCTACAATTAAATGTTGGGGTTTTGGGATCTAACTCCAGCGCCCATATTTTTCTTCACGGAGATGTGTTGCGTTTGCTCGATTGTTTAAACCGATTGCATAATTTTAATCTCCTGCCGCAACCTAAGAACAAGAAGAGGACAGGAGGAACGACGATGGGAACAGAATGTCAAAGAATTATATATGCCATAATATGTGCAATTTTTATAATGTTTATTGGAATCTCCTCTGTTTCCCATGCTGAAATAAAAGATGATACAACGACGACAGCTATTGTTGCTGTGCAGGATGACGAAACCATTCATAACGTCCGGCACCGATTAAAAGAGACCATTCCAACTATCTCCTTTCTTGACACGTACGAAAAAGCCTTCCGCGGACTAGCGGTGGAAGTGAAAAAAACGGAGGTAGAGCAGCTTTCTACTATAAAAGGCGTCAAACGGGCAGATCAATCTGTCTCTTATAAAGCTGAAATAAATGATAGTGTCCCCTTCATAGGGGCAGAATCGATTCGGGGCAACTTGGATCAACGTGGGTTTCGTTTAAGTGGAAAAGGAGTAAAGGTAGGAATTATTGATACAGGAATTGATTATCACCATCCTGATCTTGCTCGGAATTTTAAAGGGGGCTATGACTTTGTTGATAGAGATGACGATCCTCTTGAAGGCAAAGATAATAGAGGAACAAAAACCATGCATGGAACCCATGTAGCAGGAATCATAGCTGCAAATGGGTCAGTGCGCGGGGTAGCGCCCGAAGCAGAGCTTTACATGTATCGCGCCCTAGGACCTGGTGGGCAAGGTTCGACCGAACAAATTCTAGCCGCTGTTGAAAAAGCAATAAACGATGACATGGATGTACTGAATTTGTCATTGGGAAGCCCAATCAATGGTCCGGATTGGCCGACAAGTGAGGCGTTGGATAAAGCAGCAGAGAACGGAGTTGTTGCCGTAACGTCAAGTGGAAACAGCGGACCATCCATGTGGAGTGTTGGTTCGCCGGGAACGTCAGATAAAGCGATATCGGTAGGGGCGTCCATCCCCCCCCTTCATATGCCTAAACTAACACTGTTTCATACACCGGAACTTTCGATTGACTTACAGCCCATACAAGGAACGAGTCCGTGGGAATTCAAACGAGATTTACAGTTAGTAGATGGAGGTCTTGGTTTAGAAGAAGATGTGGAATCGGTAAGAGGTAAAGCTGTATTAATTGAACGTGGCGGTATTCCTTTAGTACGTAAAATTGTGAATGCGCGAAAAGCAGGAGCAGATGCGGTAATTATTTATAATAATGTCGCCGGTTCTTTTTCAGCAAAAACAAATGATGTACAGCCATTACCTGCTATTACGATCTCAAGAGATCACGGCGAACAACTTCGTCAAGCGTTGGAAGAACAACAGGAAAAGGAAAAGCCAACGGTTTTACGAACAATTTTACAAGAAGAAACAGATCATATGGCGTTTTTCAGTTCGCGTGGTCCAGTGACCCGTTCTTGGAAAATCAAGCCAGACATTGTAGCCCCAGGTGTAGATATTGATAGTACGGTACCTGAGGGATATATGGCTTTGAATGGCACAAGCATGGCAGCCCCGCACATTGCAGGTGCCGCAGCACTGGTGAAACAAGCTCATCCGAACTGGAAACCTGATCAGATTAAAGCTGTATTGATGAATACCGCTGTCTCCCTTACGGATGAAACAGGTAGTGAATACCCTCCCTTCGCGCAGGGAGCAGGAAGAGTGGATGTAAAAAAAGCGTTGACGGCAGAAACAATCGTGCAGCCGGGGACGTTATCATTTGGAGTGTGGCCGTTGGGTGAAAAAGAAACTGTTCACAAGCAAACCGTGGTGGTAGAAAATCATTCCAACCGTGAACGCTCTTACTCTTTTCAAACCGACATGGAACCATTTCTTGGTGTACGCTGGCATATGCCAAAAAGCGTAACGTTAAAACCAGGAGAAAAAAAGGAAACAACGATACAAGTACAAGTGGATCCTAGCGTAGTGGACTATAATAGGCTTCATGGTAATGTGATTGTAAAAGGAGGGAAGGAAGACATCAACATTCCGTATTTGTTATTTATCAATGAACCAGAATATCCTCGAATCGGGGCGTTTGACTTACAGCCAAATGGAAGAGAGTCTGGTTTCCGTTATGAAGTGTATATGCCGGGGGGAGCAGAAGAATTTGAGATTGCATTATATGACCCGGATACGTTTGCATTTCTTGGCATTCTTGACCAACATAAAAATGTAAAATCGGGATTGTTCGAGCATTATTTAAAACAAGAAGATATTTCTGTACCGGAAGGACTTTACCGTGCCGTCGTGTATGCCAAAACGGGAGACAAAGAAGAAACATTCGAAACGTTCATCACCCTTCAGTCAAAACGAATGAATAATCCGCATCCCGCGCGTTAAAGATGATTCGCGGGATTTTGTGTCTATCAACGGTAAGGAGTTCTAACTTCCTTGTTAACGTTATAATGTTTCCGCTTACATCGTTTAAATTGTCACTTAATGGACACAAACTCCAAAAGCTTAGAATGCCTGATATGAAAGGTGTTTTTCTTTTTTTAAGCATTGACATTAGGAGTGGGCTATTGTACGATGACTAAGGGAATGTGAGAGGGTTTACATATTACGACATGCTTGATTATTCTGAATACTTCCGTTGGTCATTTACAAACGATTTGTTTTGATGTCGAATGAATGTCGTGAACCTTGTAGTGTGACACCCTTTAAACCCAATATAAAAACGGACGGATGCTGGTATGACAGATAAGCGGAAACCTCAGAAGCCGTTTCAGTCCATGGTTCTTTCATCAGCTGTTCTATCCTATCTTGTTGGTCCTATTTTAGCAGGAATTTTTGGGGGAAGATGGTTAGATGAAAAACTAGCAACAGATCCTCTTTTTATGATTATTGGTTTATTTGTTGGACTAGGAGGCGGAATCTATGGTCTCGTTCGTCTGCTCGGTCATTATTTAGGGGATGAAAAGTAGGAATGAAAAGCTTTGGGGCACATATTAAACGCTATGTCCAGTTGACGTTCTATGTATTTATTTTTTATTTGCTTGGATGGGGTTTCACTCCATACAGCGAATTGTTTTTCAGTCTTGGGGTTGGGGCGGTTATAGGACTTTACAACATGTGGAGTATGTACCGTGATGTGAAAAAAATTGGCGACGCCGCTGAAAAACAAAAGCAGGCTTTTACGTTCGGAATGTTACCAAGGATGGCGACAGGGGTTCTCGCTGCTATTCTGATCGTCCGTTTTCCTGAATATTTTCATATTGCAGGACTTGTTGCCGGGATAATGACACCTTACATTATCATTCTTCTTCACTCCTTGTTAAAAGGGACAAGCAGCAAGGATAGTATGCAATAATATTGAGAAACAAAGAGCGAAGAAGCGGCAACAGGAAGAAGTAAGCTTGCAGATTAACAGTAAAGGGGTGAATTTCTCGTGGATCATGAGGCACCAATAGTATATGATCTTTTTGGTATTCCAGGCTTTCATATAAATTTGTCAAATGTCATAATGCTGACGATAGCTGCAATAATTGTCTTTTGTATAGGTTATTTCAGCGCCAAGCATTTGAAGATGAAGCCAACTGGAATGCAAAATATGTTTGAATGGGTCATCGATTTTATCAAAAATGCTATTAACAGCACGATGGATTGGAAGACCGGCGAACGATTTTTCGGACTGGGCATAACCATTTTCCTGTTTATCCTTGTTTCGAATATGCTTGGTATTCCGTTCATGTTGGTACATGAAGAGACACATGAAGTTTGGTGGAAATCACCAACTGCGGACCCCATCATTACGATGACTTTTGCTGCTATGGTTATTGTGCTTACACATTACTATGGTATCAAAATGCAAGGAACGAAAAAGTATTTCAAAGGTTTTGTAAAACCGTTCCCATTACTTTTGCCGTTAAATATTGTTGAGGAATTTGCCAATACAATTACGCTAGGTATGCGTCTTTTTGGTAACTTATATGCGAAGGAAATATTGTTGACGCTCCTTGCCGGTGTTGGTGGAGCGACTATTCTGGGAGCTGTAGGAGCCGGCATACCAATGATAGCTTGGCAGGCCTTTAGTATTTTTATTGGTTCCCTCCAAGCGTTTATATTCTTAATACTCAGCATGGTGTATTTATCGCACAAAGTAATGGACGAACATTAAGAAATGACTTTTGAACTTTAGCACAACCTATTTTAATGATAGTGAAAAACACAATTTAGTTAATTACATTAAGGGAGGATTTACTTATGGGAGCTTTAGCAGCCGGAATCGCTGTAGGACTTGCTGCACTTGGTGCGGGGATTGGTAACGCATTGATCGTGAGAGGTACAATCGAAGGAGTTTCACGTCAACCTGAATTGAAGAATACATTGCAAACACTTATGTTTATGGGTATTGGTCTTGTGGAAGCCTTGCCGATTATAGCAGTCGTTATCGCATTTATTGTTATGTAGCGGCGCCGTCTAATCGTTAGTTGTTAATGGCGAAGTCCGTTTCACGACACTTCGCCATTCCTTTTGTATAACAGCCGAAAGGAGTGAAATCCGTGCCAGAAACTATGATTTGGGGTGACGTTCTATTTTCGATTGTTACATTTGTTATTCTGATGCTGGCTTTGCGCAAGTTTGCGTGGGGACCAATCATGAATATGATGAAACAACGTGAAGAACACGTTGCCAGTGAGATAGAAACAGCTGAAAAAAACCGCCAAGATGCGGAGAAATATGTAGAAGAACAACGGCAGGAATTGGAACGTGCGCGTGATGAAGCACAATCCATTATTGCCAATGCAAAAAAGACAAGCGAAAAGCAGGGCGAAGATATTATCGCTCAATCACGAGCAGAAGCAGAGCGCATGAAAGAAAACGCGCTTGCTGATATTGCACGGGAAAAAGAACAAGCTGTCGCTGAATTGCGTGAACAGGTTGGGTCCTTGTCTGTTATGATTGCATCCAAGATTATCGAGAAAGAATTGGATGAAAAAGAACAAGAACAGCTTATTGATGACTATGTGAAAGAGGCAGGCGACCGGCTATGAGTAGAGCAGCAGCGAACCGTTATGCCGTAGCCCTGTTTGAACTTTCAAAGGAAAAAGGTGTGCTGGATCAGACTCGTTCAGAGTTGGAAGTAGTGAAACAAGTATTCACAGACAATGAAGAATTTCACGAGCTGCTAGGCCACCCAATGGTTTCTAAAGAAAAGAAACAAAGCCTTATTCAAGAAAGTTTTTCTGCTTTCAGTGATATTGTGCAGCATACTTTGCTGCTTTTATTAGAGAAAAAAAGGATAGACACCGTTTATCAAATAGTAGAAAAATTTGAAGAACTAGCAGATGAAGAACAAAAAATCGGACACGCCACCGTTTATACGGTGAAGCCGTTGTCTGAAGCAGAGCACGATAAGATTTCTCAAACTTTTGCGGAGAAGACCGGAAAAGATACACTTCATATTAAGAATGAAATTGATTCTGAACTTATTGGCGGAATGAAAGTTCATATTGGTGACATTATTTTTGATGGAAGTGTAAAAGGTCAATTGAACCGATTGGAACGCAATCTGGTTTCCGGGAAACGATAGAAGATAGGGGTGAACGTTAATGAGCATTAAACCGGATGAAATTAGCTCTCTCATAAAACAGCAGATTGAAAACTTTCAGTCTGATGTGCAAGCAAATGAAGTCGGCACCGTTATACAGGTCGGTGACGGCATCGCGCGTGCTCATGGCCTCGCGAATGCAATGGCTGGGGAACTGCTTGAATTCTCCAATGGGGTCATTGGAATGGCGCAAAACTTAGAAGAAAACAATGTTGGTATTATTATCCTTGGTCCTGATAGTGAAATTCGCGAAGGTGATGAAGTGAAGCGGACGGGCCGTATCATGGAAGTACCAGTAGGGGAAGAATTACTGGGACGAGTGGTAAATCCGCTTGGACAGCCTATTGACGGACAAGGAGCAACGGAAACAACGAAAACACGTCCGATAGAAAGCCCAGCTCCTGGTGTTATGGACCGTAAATCGGTTCACGAGCCATTACAGACAGGAATCAAGGCGATTGACTCTATGATTCCGATTGGACGCGGACAACGTGAGTTGATTATCGGGGACCGTCAAATTGGTAAGACATCCATTGCGGTTGACACGATTCTAAACCAAAAAGACGAAGATATTATATGTATTTATGTTGCAATCGGTCAGAAGGAATCGACCGTATCCGGCGTTGTAGAAACGTTCCGTCAAAAAGGAGCGCTTGATTATACCATTGTGGTGAACGCTGGTGCATCTGATCCTGCACCGCTCTTGTATCTTGCTCCATATGCTGGTGTTTCCATGGGAGAAGAATTCATGTACAACGGCAAGCACGTATTGGTTGTATATGATGACCTTACTAAGCAAGCGGCTGCATATCGTGAACTCTCACTTTTACTTCGCCGTCCTCCAGGCCGTGAAGCATTTCCGGGTGATGTGTTCTACTTGCACTCCCGTTTATTAGAGCGTTCGGCTAAGCTTAGTGATGAGAAAGGTGCCGGTTCTTTAACTGCCCTTCCATTTATTGAAACACAAGCAGGTGATGTTGGGGCATACATTCCAACAAACGTTATCTCCATTACAGATGGTCAGATTTTCTTGCAATCCGACCTTTTCCATTCTGGTGTAAGACCGGCAGTAAACCCAGGTATTTCTGTATCCCGTGTCGGTGGATCTGCCCAAATTAAAGCGATGAAAAAAGTGTCCGGTACGCTGCGTCTTGATTTAGCATCATTCCGTGAACTGGAAGCATTTGCTCAATTTGGATCTGACCTGGATGAAGCGACACAAGCAAAGCTTTCACGTGGACAACGTACAGTGGAAGTTTTGAAACAGGGCTTGAACAAGCCACAACCTGTCGAAAAACAAGTTGCAATCTTGTACGCTTTGACTACCGGTTATCTTGATGATGTACCAATGGAAGACATTCAGCGGTTTGAATCCGAGCTATTTGTATACCTCGATTCTAATCACAAAGATTTGTTAAATGGTATTCGGGAAACAGGAAACCTTCCGGAAAAAGACGATTTCAATCAAGCGTTGGATGGTTTTAAACAATCATTTAATGTATCAAAATAATACAAACAAATAGGTCTCCTATCTGACTTGCCCTATTTGAAGCGGTACTGTTTATTAGGAGACCGTTGCCTAGTTGCACCAGTGTAAAAAAGGTGGTGAAAGAAGATGGCCTCTTTACGTGAAATTAAAACGCGGATTAACTCGACCAAAAAGATGAAACAAATAACGAAAGCGATGGAGATGGTTGCAGCCTCTAAGTTAAACCGGGCGCAAGCTAATGCTCAATCGTATGAGCCCTATACGCAAAAAATCCGCGAAGTGGTAACGGGAATTGCAGCTAGTAATTCTGATGCCAGTCACCCGATGCTCGAAGAACGGCCGGTGAAAAAAACAGCATATATTATGATTTTTTCCGACAGTGGTCTGGCCGGCGGATATAATGCGAATTTGCTGAGAAACTTTATGGACACGATTAAACAGCGTCATAAATCAACGGATGAGTATGCTGTTATTGTGCTAGGGCGAGTTGGCAGAGATTTGCTTAAAAAGCGTGGTATTCCTATTTTGGACGAAATTACTGGTCTTCCTGATCAGCCTTCCTTTCAGGATATCAAAAACGTGACACGACTTGCGGTGAACATGTTTGCTGAAGAAGAGCTTGACCAGATTTACTTATGGTATAACCATTTCGTCAGCCCGCTTCAACAAGATGTGACGGAAACAAAGCTGCTTCCGTTAACGGACTTGACTGGTTCACAGCAAGAACAGACAGCGGGGACAAGTTATGAATATGAACCTTCAGAAGAAGCCATTCTTGAGCAACTCTTGCCGCAATATGCGGAAAGCTTGATTTATGGGTCGCTGCTTGATGCTAAAGCTAGTGAGTTTGGTGCAAGGATGACAGCTATGAGTGCTGCAAGCGATAATGCAGGAGAAATTATAGATGATCTCACCTTGTCCTATAACCGAGCCAGACAAGCTGCCATTACTCAGGAAATCAGTGAAATTGTTGCCGGCTCTGCTGCACTTGAATAAATAATACTTGAGATAAGATTTAGATAGGAGGGAAAACTATGAGCAATGGACGCGTTACCCAAATTATGGGTCCGGTAGTGGACGTCAGCTTTCCGAGCGGTCAACTGCCAGAATTGAATAACGCTCTAACTGTTTCCCAAAAAAGTCAATCCGAAGATATCGCGGATGTTGAAGTATCTTTGGAAGTTGCACTGCACCTTGGGAACGATACTGTACGTACAGTGTCCATGGGATCCACGGATGGCCTTGTAAGAGGAGCGGAAGTGATTAACACAGGTGGTCCGATTTCAGTGCCTGTCGGAGAACAAACACTTGGACGCGTATTTAACGTGCTAGGAGAAACGATTGACGAACAGGAACCAATCGGACCAGAGGTAAAAAGAGATCCGATTCATAGAGAAGCACCACAATTCGATGAATTATCTACGCAAACAGAGATTCTAGAAACAGGAATTAAAGTTGTAGATTTACTAGCCCCTTACGTAAAAGGTGGTAAGATTGGTTTGTTCGGTGGTGCAGGTGTTGGTAAAACGGTATTAATTCAAGAACTAATCAACAACATCGCCCAAGAACACGGTGGTATTTCTGTATTTGCCGGAGTAGGGGAACGTACTCGTGAAGGGAACGACTTGTACTTTGAAATGCAGGATTCCGGTGTTATTAATAAGGCAGCCATGGTGTTTGGACAAATGAACGAACCACCTGGTGCTCGTATGCGTGTGGCACTAACTGGACTGACACTCGCAGAACATTTCCGTGATGTAGATGGTGCGGATGTGCTTTTATTCGTCGACAATATTTATCGTTTTACACAAGCTGGTTCAGAAGTTTCTGCATTGCTTGGACGCATGCCGTCTGCGGTTGGTTATCAGCCGACACTAGCTACAGAAATGGGACAGCTTCAAGAACGAATTACGTCTACGAAAAAAGGTTCTGTAACATCCATCCAAGCTATTTATGTACCGGCCGATGACTATACAGACCCGGCTCCAGCAACAACCTTTGCTCACTTGGACGCTACGACAAACTTAGAACGTAGACTGACAGAAATGGGTATTTATCCAGCTGTGGATCCTCTTGATTCGACTTCACGAGCGCTTGCTCCAGAATTTGTCGGAGATGAGCATTATGAAGTAGCACAAGAAGTACAACAAACGCTTCAAAAGTATAAAGAACTTCAAGATATTATTGCGATACTAGGGATGGATGAATTGTCAGAAGACGACAAGTTAGTCGTTCACCGCGCACGCCGCATTCAATTCTTTTTATCGCAAAACTTCCATGTTGCCGAACAGTTTACAGGACAACCAGGATCTTATGTACAAGTTAAGGATACAATCCGTGGTTTCCGTGAAATTCTCGACGGTAAGCATGACGATGTTCCAGAAGATGCATTCCGCCTTTGCGGACCAATTGAAGATGTCACTGAAAAAGCTAAGGCTATGTCCTAAGCGGGAATGCTGTTAAGGAGGATTTATCATGTCGACTGTAAGTGTCAATGTTGTCACTCCTGATGGCGCAATTTATGAAGGGGATGTGGAAATGGTCAGTGCCCGGGCCCAAAGCGGGGAACTAGGGATACTGCCAGGCCACATTCCGCTGGTAGCACCGCTTGCGGTAGGTGCCGTCCGCCTCAAAAATGACTCAAGTGTTAATCTTGTTTCAGTTAGCGGCGGCTTCATTGAGGTCCGTCCGGATAACGTTACGATTCTCGCTGAAGCGGCAGAAACCCCGTCACATATAGACGTGGAACGGGCCCAAAAAGCGAAGGAACGGGCAGAAGACCGGCTCGAACGTGCCAAGCAGGAAGAGATCGACTTTAAAAGGGCTCAACTTGCTCTTCAACGTGCCACCACAAGACTTAAAGTAGCAGGAAAATAACACAAAAAAGCTGTTCTTAAACGGAGTTTCGTTTTAGAACAGCTTTTTTTATGAAACAAAGAAAGTATAGAGTTTGCGTGATTTACATTTTGGACGAACCTTCAACAGAAGCGAAGGCAGGCGTTTCCAGCGGAAAAAGTATGAAGGCAGCTGAAAGAATCCACGTGTGAACGGCTTCCATTATATCAAGACGGTAGGTGAGACCGGAGCAGGCGAGACTCCTGTGGAAAAAGCATGAGTCGAAAGACCCGGAGAAAGAGCCGACAAGCGCTTTCGAAGAGGCTGAGGACATGCCCAGGGAAAGCGAGCCTGCACAGGGATCACCGCTCTTGTTATTCAAGCCCCGTATGAATCAAGTGTAATCGTGTGCTGACACAACGCCCCGTACCGAAATTATCCTTTTTTCCACAATATATCGTATTTAACGATAAATATTCCCTTGTTCGTCTTGATTTCAACATTATATTTCTCGGGAAATATAATAGAACTATTTTGAAGATAAGGTTGAGGATACTTATCTAATAAATAAAGAAAGTACCGGTAGGCGTTGTTTAAATGACCAGGCCATTGATAAAAACGCCTATACGGAATATGTGAATTCCATTTTAAGAAAAAGTAAAATATATTTTTTTCTTCTACTGCAGCTTCTTTTTTTATGTATCCCCACATATGTTCCATTGTATTTATCACAGCTTTGTAGTCGTATGGTTTTCCTTTTAGTATTCGGAGGGTTTGCAGCATGAGTGTTATATCAAGAAAGGTCGTTATGCCTTTTGTAAGAGAGGAACAGTGTCTATAATGGTTGTACCCTTTACTCATCACATCATATTTATGAACGGCCCATATTTTTTCGACTAGGGATGAGGCTGTGTTTACGTTATGAACAGGTTCCATTTACGTCCCTCCTTTAAAAACTTATCGTCTCTATTACAAAAACGTTACACAAATGCACACTCATTGTAATAAAAATTTAAAATTTTATTTTTTATGGTATCAATTTTTGTCTATTTTTATTATAATAGTAAAGTAGGACCTATGTTATAGTATAAATATTAAAAAAATTGTATTTTGTCGATTTTTTTGCAAAACTAGTTATGATGCCCTATAAACCGTATAATTGTTAATAATTATACGTAATGGGAAAATTGGCTCTTTCTTTTTTGTGTGTTATAGCCTAACATACTCTACGGACTGTCAGAAAGGGACTTTAAGGAGTTTTTCATAATGAACCCTGAAGGGCAAGAAGCAGTATTACATATTACTGTAAATCTCGTTTTTCTGGTAATTGTATGGTGGAGCTTACAGACATTTCGCTTTGATGTTTTCATGCGGAATCCAGAAGGACCGAAGGCAAAATTGCTTATGGTTCTGGTGACGATTGCGATAAGCCACCTAGTTAGTTCTTTCTTTATTGAATATTTAAATGGTTCGTTGATGTTAAGGTATTTGTTGTAAAACGACATCAATAGACATATTTCTCCTTGAACTACCATGTATGCTGTGGTTTACATAGGTGAAAATGTATAACAAGAAGACTTTAAAGAGTCAATGGATTTTTTTGTCTTTAATGATGTCGAAAAAGCATGATTAAAGACAAAAAAAGTCGGGAATATCAGTCGACTAGCCATGACAATAACCTAAAAAATTGTTGTAACGTTGTCTACAAAGTGACGACTAAGGCAAAGAATGGATGGCTGCCTGAAAGAGCTTTACTTATGGATGAACAGAATGGGCACTTGTTTCATCGTAGGACAGGGCACGCCTAGTTGGACTAATGAATATGTATAAATTAAAGCGGTATATCCTGTCTGTTAGGCCGCATATTGTAGTATGTTATTATGTCAGATTTCGGTTAAGAGATACACGCAGGATATTCACACATTTCATTTACAGAAAATATAGGATTATTAACGGACGCGGAGGGGAATACGTTGGATAAAATTTTAGTGAGAGGAGGAAAGCGGCTGAAGGGAACAGTAAAAGCAGAAGGTGCCAAAAATGCTGTTCTGCCTGTTATAGCCGCTTCTCTCCTTGCTGAAGAAGGAACGAGCACTATATATGATGTCCCATCTTTAGCAGATGTATTTACAATGAAAAATGTACTGACTTATATGGACGCTGATGTGAGTTTTGAAAATGGTGTATTTACTTCTAATGCAAGTGGTTCGTTAACTACAGAAGCACCGTTTGAATATGTTCGAAAGATGCGAGCTTCTTTTCTCGTGATGGGACCGTTGCTAGCAAGAAAAGGGTGCGCTCATATTGCACTTCCCGGAGGCTGCGCTATAGGTTCCCGGCCTATTGATCAGCATTTGAAGGGTTTTGAAGCGATGGGAGCCACTGTAGAAATTGGGAATGGGTATATTGAAGCGAAAGTACAGGATCGTCTTCAAGGAGCCCGCATTTATCTAGATTTCCCGAGTGTAGGTGCTACAGAAAATATTATGATGGCTGCTACCTTGGCAGAAGGAACGACAATTCTTGAAAATGTAGCGGAAGAACCAGAGATTGTAGACCTTGCCAATTACTTGAATGCTATGGGAGCCAACGTTCGGGGAGCCGGCACAGGTACGATACGTATTGACGGTGTGAAGCATTTATACGGGGCGGACCATACAATCATACCAGACCGGATTGAAGCAGGATCGTTTATGATTGCTGCAGCTATTACTGGTGGTGACGTGTTTGTCGAAGGGGCCATTCATGAGCATATTAGACCGCTTGTCGCCAAACTTCGCGAAATGGGCGTTGTCATTGAAGAATATGACAATGGAATGCAAGTGACAGGTCCGGATATTCTTCGTCCGGTCGACTTGAAAACCATGCCGCATCCCGGATTTCCAACAGATATGCAGGCTCAATTTATGGCGCTGTTAACTCAGGCGAAAGGAACCGCAGTTATTACAGAAACGGTTTTCGAAAATCGCTTCATGCATGTGGAAGAATTCCGGCGCATGGACGCTGATATTAAGATTGAAGGCAGAACTGCTATCGTAACAGGGCCTGTTCGCTTACAAGGAGCGGAAGTCGCCGCAACCGATTTGCGTGCAGGGGCTGCGTTAATCATTGCCGGTCTTGTTGCTGATGGAGAAACAACGCTAACGGAGCTTCGCCATCTCGACCGAGGTTATGTTGACTTCCACGAGAAACTACAAGGACTTGGCGCAAAAATTGAACGAGTGAGCGGAGTAGACCTAACAGAAGCAGAAGAAGCGAATGCTGATGTTGAAGTGCTTCGTACTGCTAATAATTAATAACCGAGAGAAAACCGATTCCGTTTTGATGGGAATCGGTTTTTATTTTATGAGGCACAAGCACCTAGCCGTGTGGATATATTTGTTTTTCAATAGCATAATGGTCTTTTTTCCTTCATATGGTAGAAGGTATTTACCGTAACTACATATGAAAAGAACAGGAGGCCGTATGCATGAAAAAAGGGGTTTTCCTTTCTGTAATAATGATTACTCTTTTTTTTCTTATTCCAGTCCTATTGGTCATGGTTCCAGATCAGGAGGACAAGATGTCAGAAAGCGCAGAAAAGGCAACAACGGGAGGGTCGCGACAGGCATTGACGAAACAGTTGGATAAAGAAACGGAGGAGAGAATCGTGCCTGTCTTTCGAAATGAGACGGAAACAGTGGAAGAAACGGATTTAGAAACATATGTGGCTGGAGTCGTAGCGTCAGAAATGCCTGTCGAATTTGATATAGAAGCATTAAAGGCGCAGGCCCTAACAGCACGCACGTATGTCGCTAAACAAATGTCATCGTCCTCTGATATTAATTTACCGCAGGGAGCGCTTGTTACAGATACGAAGATGCATCAAGTGTATAAAAGTGAAGAGGAGTTGAAAAAAGAGTGGGGCGACGATTATGAGTGGAAAATGGATAAAGTAAAAGAAGCGGTGCTCGCGACACAAGGGCAGGTACTAACCTACGAAGGGGAGCCTATAACAGCAGCTTTCTTTTCAACAAGTAACGGGTATACCGAAAACGCGGAAGATTATTGGGAAAATCCAGAGCCCTATTTGCAGAGCGTAGAAAGCCCATGGGATAATGAGTCCCCCCGTTATGAAAACGTGAAACGAATGACCGTTGCTGATGTAGAACAAAAATTAAATATTACAATCGGAGCTGGAGAAACAGGAGAAATTTTAAACAGAACAGATGGAAATCGGGTAGATGAAGTAAAACTTGGTGGAAAAACGTTTGATGGCCGTCACATTCGAGAAGAGCTAGAGCTTGATTCTAGTGATTTTCAAATGACGAGAGAGGGAACAGAAATGGTGTTTACGACAAAGGGCTGGGGTCATGGTGTAGGAATGAGTCAGTATGGAGCCGATGGAATGGCCAAAGAAGGAAAAGATTATCAAGAGATATTGCAACACTATTTTAAAGACGTTGTTATATCAAGTTTATAAAGCATTACAAAAATTTCTAATAATTTTATAGGTCAGGTATATTTTTCCTCGCATCTGTTCAGAATGGGTGCTGAGGTGATAAATATGAAAGATGAAGAAAAACAGCAGTCTGCTGCCCGCGAAAAAAGAGGAGCAGGAAGCAAACTGCGTCGGTGGTCAAAAAACAAATGGTTTTGGCCGGCAGCTTATTTAAGTGCTTGCGCTATTCTTTTAGGAACCTATTTTCTTATTCAAAATCCTGTCGGAACGGATCAATCTGATGAAGAAGATCCTTTTGGCGAGGAAGAAGAATATGCTGAAGAGAACGAGCGCGGCACAGATGAAGATTCCACGCCAACAGCTGCAGAAGATGAAACGATGCAAATGCCAGTAAGCGATGAAGAGAGTGTAGATATCATAGGGTATTATTACGATCATGATGCAGCAGCCGAAGAACAACAAGATGCTCTCGTCTACTACAATAACATGTATTACCAGAACAAAGGTATTGATCTCGCTGATCAGGATGGTGAAGCGTTTGAAGTAACGGCTGCGGCTACAGGCGAAGTGGTGAATGTAGAAGAAGATGACATTCTAGGTCACGTGGTAGATGTGAAACATGGTGATGACATTGTAACGTCCTACAGCAGTTTAGAAGATATTGAAGTAGTAGAAGGCGATACGATAACGCAAGGGTCTGTATTAGGAATGGCATCGAGAAACTTGTATAATAGCGATGCTGGCATTCACGCCCACTTTGAAATTCGTCGAAATGGAGAACCGGTTAATCCGACAGAAGCGTTTCACCAATCCCTTCAGGCGTTAAACACTTCTGAAAACAAGGAAGATGATGAGACCGCTCGTGATGAAGAGAACCCGGATGAGGAAGAGTCTTCCTCGCTTCAGGAATTTCCTATTTTTGATGGGGACGATGAAGAAGAAGAGGAAGAATCAGAGGATCAGCAAGGTGAAGATTCTGAAGAACCTGATGAGGATGAAACGGAAGAATAATAATATCAAAGCTGTCTGGATCGTTTTTTAATCCAGGCGGCTTTTTTTCTTTTGGTGCGAAGATAAGGCTGAGGCCATGCCGTGGAAAGCGTCCCGTCTGGAGCGGATGCGGAAAGAAGAATATTCTAAAAGGACGGAGCTTGGCGGTTTTTCAAGTTCCGTTTTTCTCAAGATAAGGCAAATCAATGTTGAAAATGTCAGAGCATGTCCGAAATGATGTTTTGGAGGACAAGTAAAAGGTAGATGCAGAACATTCTGTCTCTAATACGACCAATCTAGGACAAAACGTAATGAAAATAGGTATGAAATGTCCTGAATCTTTATCATGCGAGACATTTTAGGGAAAGGAGAAATTTTACTAGCGAAAGAAGAAGAAATACTAGCCAAGTTGGGGGAGTTACTGGCCAAACGATTTGTTACTGTCTAAATGTGAATGATTACTAGCCAAAAAGAGTGAATTACTGTCCAAAAGACGACTTTTACTATCCAAAGACAAAAAGACTGACCTTAGGACGTGACGCTCTTCGTTGGACGTCCTGTTCTCGGGCGTTGAAGTCACCACATCCTGTGGGAATGACTCAGACACCCGGCTACCCTGTGTAGTAAGAATGTCGAAAAAACTTATCCACACTGTCCACAAGTTCTTTCAAAAATCTACAAAATTAATTTTATTTTTTCTAAAAATCGGTTGACTTCATATCTGAAAATTTGAAATAATGTGTATTATAACAAATATTAGCCTGCACCTTAACAGACAACAAGGGGGAGGAATTATACGTGCCTATTCTTATTTTATTTTGGGCATTGGCCATTGCCAGTATTATTGGAATGATTAAATGGAAAAAACCACTGTTACTAACTGTACCATTTGCTGCAATGGGGTTGTATCTGCTTGTCCAAGTGATTATGGTTCCATTACCTTTTTGGGAAACGGTTCAGATGATTTTTGGACTAAGGTAATTTTTAATACGTATTTTGTAAGCGATTTCAATAATGATGACTAAAAGGAGGTGACGACAAGCAAGTCGCGATACAAGAAGAACAGAATGTACTTAAATGGATGGTAATTTTAACGGAGGTGATAAAAGATGAAAAAAGTAGATAAGGAAGTGGCAGACGCATACTTCAAGACGAGAACGAGGTTAGTTATTATTTTTTTAGGTGTAGGCTTTCTAGTCTCATTCGGGGTAGTCGCGTTTGCAGAATTTTTCTCTCAATTTAAGTTTATGGGTGTGGAATTTCACTACTACATGGGGTCTCAAGGTGCCGTGATTGTCTTTATTTTATGTTTGTTCTTGAACGCAATCTTTAGTGACAAGATAGATAAAAAATACGGAATTACTGATTCAGCTAACGCTACGATAAGCAGTAATAAAAATACAGATTAAACGAAATAAAACGTTTTGGGAGGAGATGAATGAATGGATCCGCAATTATTTGTGTCTTTAGGGTTGATTTTAGCAACGTTCGCCTTATATATCGGAATTTCCATATTTAATAGGGCGAAAGCTACCTCGGATTTCTATGTGGCCAGCCGTGGAATTCCTCCGTTATGGAATGGGATGGCAATCGGCGGCGATTGGATGAGTGCAGCCTCATTCATTGGTATGGCTGGTACAGTCATGGCGCTTGGTTATGATGGGCTCGCTTATATTATGGGTTGGACGGGAGGTTTCTTACTCCTTACATTCTTGCTTGCGCCTCAGCTTCGAAAGTATGGACGTTTTACTGTTCCGGAATTTATAGGAGATCGTTTTGAGAGTAATCCGGCCCGCTTAATCGCAGCAATTGCAACGGTTATCATTAGTTTTACTTATATTATTGGTCAACTATCCGGATCTGGGGTTGTTATCGGCAGATTGTTTAACATCCCAGCTATGTACGGAACGATGATTGGTGTCGTTATTATCGCGATTTACGCAACATTGGGTGGTATGAAGGGGGTTACCTGGACGCAAGTTGCGCAATATCTCATATTAATCATCGCTTATATTATTCCGATTGTCTTTATGAGTTTACAAGTTACCTATAACCCGCTTCCTTGGTTGACATATGGAAATGTAGTAGATGAAATCGGTGCGATTGATAGGGAGCTAGGGTTATCGGAATATTTCGCACCGTTCGCGGAAAGTGATAAAAGTCAATTTATTGCATTAATGTTTACGTTAATGGTTGGCACATCAGCACTTCCGCACGTTATCGTACGTTTTTTTACAGTAAGCACGATGAAAGCGGCTCGTTGGAGCGGGGCGTGGGCTCTTATGTTCATCGGTATCCTGTACTTATCAGCCCCAGCCTATGCTGCATTCTCCCGTTTTATTTTAATGACGCAAGTAGCGAATCAACCAATAGAAGATCTTCCTGCTTGGACGGAAAGCTGGATTAATACAGGCTTGCTGCAGGCAGCAGATACGAACGGAAATGGAATGTTAGATTGGACGGAATTATCCGTTGGGGAAGATATTGTTGTTATGGCTACTCCAGAAATCGCAAATCTCGGTTTGTTTGTTATCGGGCTTGTTGCTGCAGGTGCTATGGCCGCTGCACTGTCTACAGCGGGCGGACTTTTGATTACAATCTCATCTTCCTTTGCCCATGATATTTATTACCGTCTAATGAATCCGCAAGCAACGGATGCAAAACGTTTAAAGGCAGGAAGAATTGCTATTGTTGTCTCTACCATTGTCGCGGGACTTGTTGCACTGGATCCGCCAGGGGTTATCACCCAAATTGTTGCATGGGCTTTTGCCTTAGCTGGTGGAACATTCTTCCCTGTGTTGTTCTTAGGTGTATGGTGGAAACGAATGAATACGCAAGGCGCTATTGCTGGTATGTTGATAGGCCTTTTAAGTACACTAACATACATTTTCCTTGCCATGAGCGGAATCACGCTGTTTGGTATACAAGATACAGGAGCTGGATTAATTAGTGTTCCTATAAACTTATTAGCTTGTATCATTGTTTCGAAAAACACACCACCTCCTGCCAAACATTTGCAGGATGATGTGATAGATCTTCGTTATCCGGAACAAATGACTTACAAAGATGGTGAGGTTTGGATGAACGATGGAACAGATAAATAATCCGTATACGAAACAAATAAGTAATCATCCTTTATTCAGCGGCGCAACTGCCGCTGAATTTAGTGACTTAATAAAAGATTGTACATTGAAAAGCTATCAAAAAGCAGAAAAAATATTATTTTCACACAGCCCGCGAGACGGATTTTTACTTATGCTTGACGGTACAACAGAAATATATGTTTCTCTTCGTGACACGCATAAAGATAATGAAGTTTTGGAAGTGCTCGAACCCGGTGAAATTATAGGTTTTTCCAGCCTAGCTGATTTTCTTGGAGAACCAACTGTGCAAGAGCATTCCTACACCGTGGAAGTGCAAGCGGTGGAGGAAGCTGTTTGCCTGTATATCCCGAGTCATGTCCTTCAATTGGTCTGGCATCGAGAAGAAGTGAGAGACTATGTTCTTCGTCAAGTAGCCGTGCGCCTTCAAGATATTTATGCATCTCTTGCCGAACAGGTGCACTTAGCGAATCAGTGGGGAGAAAGTGATCCGTTTATTCAACGTGTTCAGGATATGATGAGTTCGCCTGTTACTGCCGTTTCAGAAGATACACCTATTTATGAAGTGGCGGATAAGATGGTGAACCATAACGCCAGTTCTATTATTGTAGAAAAAAAGAACGGGGATCTTGCGGGAATTATTACAGAAAAAGACTTAGTGGAGCGAGTGATTGCTTCTAGAAAGACAGGGGACGAAAAGGCTGCAGATGTGATGAGTGAAAATCCTTATATTATCACAACACAGTCTTACTATTATGAGGCAATGTCCAGTTTTCTAATGAACGGGGTGAAGCATTTACCGGTCGCTGATGAGAATAAAAAGAATCGTATTGTTGGTATCATTACGCTGGCGGATTTATTAAAAAAACAAAATCGAGGCAAATTCGATATATTAAAAGAGATTGAATCGTCAACGAAAGATAATTTGTCTGATGTTACTGCTGCTATATATGATGTGCTAGCAAATCTTATTCATGATGCCATCCCGGCACTTCACACAACAGAAATTGTGACAAAGCTTTATGACCGCTTAGTGCGTCATTGTGTGGATATGGCACAAAAAAATATAAAAGAGAAGTACGGGGAACCACCAACAGCTTTTGCTTTCTACCTCATGGGAAGCGGCGGGCGCGCAGAACAGTTTATGCTGACGGACCAAGACCATTTTCTCGTGTATGAGGAAGTGGAGGAGACACATGAAAAAGAAAAAGTTGATCAGTATTTTCGCGCGTTAGGCAACGAAATCGTAATTTGGTTGGAACGAGCAGGATACAAGCGATGTGATGGAAATATGATGGCAAGCGAAGCCAGCTGGAGAGGTACAGTGAAGGATTGGAGCCATCGTTTGCGAACATGGGGGCTGCGCGCGACCAATGAAAATATTCTGTTAGGTCATAATTTTTTAGCCTTTCGATTTTTACACGGTGATCAATCGTTACATCAATATTTTAAATCAACGGTGAGAACACAATTTGAACGATCACGTATCTTTTTGTATAGAGCAGCCGAACAAGAAAAACACAATCCGGTGCCTACACTAAATCATCCAATTCGAGCGCTCTTTCGTGTGCAAAAACAGCACATTGATATCAAGAAACATGCTCTCTTTCCGTTTCATCATTCCTTGCAGATTCTTGCTGCCCATCACGGTATATTCGGAGAAACACCATTGGAAATAATAGATCTCTTTCAGGAACGGTCGATCATGGAAGCTGCTTATGTCGATGAGCTTCGGTTTGCTTATGAAATAATCGTGAAGATAAGAATAGAGCAGTCTTGGAATAGGTATAAACGTCAAGAAAGCAATACTAGTGAGATCGTCTTTACGCAAATGAAATCACGGGACAAAGAAGCACTAATTATCGCCTTGAAGACTATTCGATCTCTGCAAAATAAAGTATTAACGACATTTGGAATGAAATGAAAAGGAGTCGAATTCTATGATGTTTTGGAAGAAGAAAAATCTTCATTATCAATTAAATAACCAACTGCCGCTTCACACTCCTTTAGATGATATGACGTTCACTGTTTTTGACACAGAAACGACTGGTTTTGCAGTAGGAAGCAAAGATCGCATGATAGAAATCGGGGCCGTTCAAGTAGAAGGGATGGAGGTCACGGATAAAACATTTCATACGTATGTCGATCCTGAACGCAATATTCCCCGGGAAATAATTAATCTCACTGGCATTCGACAAGAGCAGGTTTATGGTGCACCGAAGGCGTTAGAGGCGATTGAATCGTTTTATGAGTTTGTGGAAAAACATAAAAGCGGCGGATGGGTCGGTCATTATCTCGCATTTGATGTGATGGTGTTGAAAAAAGAACTGCAGCGCCATAGCTATTCGTTTGATGAACCGTTATATATAGACACCTTAGACATTATTGGATACTTAAATCCTTCTTGGGATATGCGCGATTTATCTCATTACGCCCGTCAATTTGGAGCAAACATGTATGAACGCCACAGTGCAATCGGAGACGCCTTAACAACCGCACATCTTTTTATTGAGTTAATTTCTCATATTAACAATCGAGGGAGATTCACTCTTGGTGATCTAGTTGACATAACGAGAAATAAAAACGGAAACGCAGCTCCTTTTTTTTAAAGGGTTGGAACTTTGTGAAACAAATAGGTCCGATAAACCTGAAAAGGACGTAATACTTCTTTCGTTACTGCGCCCGTGTACGGAATAGGCTTATATACTGGTGTTCGTCCATTGTAAAAACCTCAAAAAACTGTTCGTAATTTTTTGTTCAGTATCCTTAATAAATTTCATTTTACTTTCTCCGATTTTAGCTAACATTAATAATTTCGACCTTGAATCCTTTGGATTTGCTACTTGCTCTACTTGCTCAACTATTCCTTCATTTATCAACCCTTTTATAAGTCGAGAAGGGCTTCCGGTTTCACATATAAGAAGGCTACCTAGTTCTTTCAACGATACTGGTTCATGTTCTTCTAATACCCTAATCACTTCAGCTGTTGAAGAGGTTAGACCAGAGGAAGACAGAAACTGATTAAGCATTCGATATCCTTATCTTTGTGCAGCTAATATTAAATAACGAAGCCTTTCTGCTTCCTTCTCATTAGATGAATTCATACTTTTAACCCTCCCTCGTTAATATTACGTAATATTCTCTTCTCTAATAGATGGATCATGATTTGCAATAACCCTATAACAGTCTTTTCTTCGAGAAAATTCTTGTACCCATTTAAGAGACTTTTGAGCCGCCTGTTTATCAACCATAAGACCGGGCAGTATATATTCTTTCCAAGACCTTTCGGCATAACCTACATCACTTGCTAGTAATATCCAGCCCTTTGTTGTTGAAACTAAAATAGACATTTGTCCTTTGCTATGTCCCGGAGTAAAAACCAAGTATATGGTTTCATCGCCAAATAAATCATAACCTTTTTTGTAAGGACCAAATGGAATGGTATTTAGGTGAAAGGTATTAATAGGTATATCCCTCCACATTGTTTTTATATAACCTAAATCTTTTTGTGCAGCTTGCCATTCTAATTCACTGGTTAATATATTTTTGGCATTGGAAACATGTTCCAGGCCGCTCACATGATCCGAATGTAAATGTGTGAGTACTACATAATCTAAATCTTTAGTTTCGATTCCTAACGCATCAATTTTTTCTTTTATTGATTGTCCCCTAGGCAGCTTTCCTTTGAACATTGAATAAGTAAATCTTCCTAAATGTTTTTTTTGATTCACCCTTATATCCTCATGCCATCCTGTATCAATTAACACTTTTCCCTTCGGATGCTCAATCAAATACGTAGAAACAGGTACCCATATTTTTTTACTCTGACCTCTAAACCAGCCCGTATATGGAACCGGGTGCCACGATTTTTCATTAAATGCCAATGATTTATCAATATAAACTGATCCAGTGTGCCAAATATGAATCTTGGTATCCAACTAGAACAACCCCTTATCTTCTTTAAGTTAGATGACATATGTATCTAAAGAAGTATAATTATAAAAAGAATTATACAGTAACCTAATTGGACGTAAAAGGAGTACGTAAGACACTATTCTTAGAATAGAGGAATTGTGAAATAATTTTCACTATATACCTTTATTAAATTAGTGTGTTATAAGTCGCATTGGCATAGCACCTGAATTTATCCATTCTTTAAGGGTGAGTTATAATGTAATTACATTAAAGTTTGATATGTATATATTTTTGGAAGGAACCTATGATGAGTAGAAATACACAAGAAACGAGTGTGATTGCTATGAGTGCTAAGGAAGGTCACAAAGTCAGTCAGACAGGAAACAGTCTTAGTGTTGGCTTACCAAAATCCATCACCAATTCTTTAAAGATTAAACGTGGCGATGAACTCGAATTCGATATTCATGACAATAAACTAGTATTAAATAAAAAGCGAAAGTGGACCTAGAGATGTCGGATATGCTTGCTGAAACCTTCGAAGACCACCATGATGTATTTGAAAACTTGAAGGATAGATAACCAACGCCCACAACCATACCCTACGTTATTTGAAAAGGATTCGGCACTATTCGAATCGTTAGCAAGGAATCATTGCTTTCACAATGGCAATAAACGAACCCCTTTTGCAGCCGTTGATACATTTTTAAAGAAAAACGGTTATAAGATCAAAAAAATGACACAGGGAATGAGAATTTTACGGTGTATGTTTCTCAAGGAGCAGTTACGTTAGCGGACATTGCCGATTGGTTAAAAGATAATACCGAAGAATATCCTCGTTAATTTTCCATTAAGGCCTGCATGCAATTTAAATGAAAAAACTAGGATTCTACGTAAATCACGTAAAATTTTTAATGACAAATGACCGTACAAGATGCGTTTATTTATAATTAATATGATATAATGAACGTACAACTTAACCAAAGGAGTCGATAGAGATGTCTGATTATTTGAAAAATCCAATCATTGAGCAAAGAGCTGATCCATGGGTGTATAAACATACAGATGGCTACTATTACTTTACAGCATCGGTGCCGGAGTATGATCGGTTGGAACTGCGGCGTTCCAAAACGATTCAAGGATTAGGGGAAGCAAACCCTGTCGTTGTTTGGACCAAACATGAGAGTGGTCCGCTTAGCAACTTAATTTGGGCGCCGGAGCTTCATTATATAAACGGCAAATGGTACATTTACTTTGCTGCAGCCCCGACAGATCAAGTGACGGACGGAACGTTTAATCACCGTATGTTCGTACTTGAGAATGAGTCGGAAAATCCGTTGGAAGGAAGCTGGATAGAAAAAGGACAAGTGAAAACCGATTGGGAATCGTTCGCACTGGATGCAACTTCCTTTGAGCATCACGGAGAGCAGTATTTGGTATGGGCTCAGCGTGATTATGATATACCGGGTAATTCGAATCTTTATATTGCCAGAATGGAAAATCCATGGACGTTGCAAACAAAGCAAGTCATGCTCACTAAACCAGAGTTGTCATGGGAAACGACAGGATTTCTCGTCAACGAAGGAGCAGCCGTATTAAAACGAAATGGTAAGATATTCATCACTTATTCCGGAAGCGCAACGGATGAAAATTATTGCATGGGTCTTCTGACAGCCGATGAGAATAGTGATTTATTAGATCCTGCATCATGGGATAAATCACCGGAACCGGTATTTAAGAGCGAGCCAAAGCATAATCAATTCGGGCCGGGGCACAACAGTTTTACCGTGTCAGAAGATGGCCAACAGGATATTCTTGTGTATCATGGCCGTAATTACACGGAGATTGAAGGAGATCCCCTTTATGACCCCAACCGTCATACCCGTGCTCAGGTTTTCAACTGGAATCCAGATGGCACACCGAACTTTGGGGTTCCAGTACCAGATGAAAAATAAATCAACAGAGAACTTCTGCCTAATAGGTGGGAGTTTTTTTTGTAAGATTGGGAAGTTTAGAGCGTGCGAGCCTAGTTCATATCTTTTACGTTTTTAAATTCCTTACACACGTCTTCTATTAGAGATTAGGGACTATTGTTATCGAATGAAAAGAACTATAGGTATACAATTTAATCTTATCTCCTTGTTGTGCTAAAGCACCCTTTAGTTGAACATAATTTATTTCATAATCCAATTATTTTTTTAATTTGAACACTATAAAGTCAGCACATCTAAAATCTTCTTCAAATGAAGGATATTTATTTAGCATATCTTTTGATGGCATAGGTTCTACAATATTTTCTATAACAAACCCCGTTTTGATTAAAATATTTATATAACTCGTTAATGTTCTATGGAAGAACAATATATTTTTTTATCACCTAAACTTTGTTCATACGCACCTTCATAAAAGTATTTATCTACGTTCCAGTGCAACTTTTCACCGTTATCTGTTCTCTCCCAACCACACTCTGGAGTAACGAAGCAAGGATGTAATATCGAAAAAATAAAACTGCCTCCATCTGCTAATAACCGATACATTTCTTGAAATGCTTTTTCATAATTAGCAAGGTCTTGAATAACCATATTGGACACAATTAAATTAAAACTTTTATCTTCTAAAGTATTTAATTCCTCACAGTTACCTTGTTTATAATCAATCAATAAATCATGAGAAGTTCTTTCTTTCGCAATTTCTATCATTCTTGGAGAATAATCAACTGCTGTCACATTGGCACCCGACTTGGTAAACATCCTACTTAAATACCCTTCACCACATCCAGCATCTAAAACTTTTTTGTTTTTTATATTCCCCATAAGTGAAAATAGAGTGGGGTTTAAGAAGACCTCTTTATGAAGGTCTCCTTGTTCAGTATGTTTTTTTGAGTATGTATCTGCAAAGGAATCCCATCTTTTTATCGCTTCTTCGGTACCTACATTTTGTTTCATTTTCTTAATTCCCCCTCAATGTCATTTTCTTTATTACTTTTAACTCCATTCCCTTTTCTTTCTATAACCTTCTTAAAGTATCCTGCCCCTTGTTCTTCTGTTTCTTCCTCCGTTTTCATATCGAATGGCCATCTTCATTTTCTTAACCGTATCTTTATCTAATCTTATATTCCTTGCTGAGGCCATGCTCTGCGGAAATCATACATCTGCCAGCGGAGGTCGTTTGGCAGCACTCAACGATCAAAAAAGGATGGAACTTGGGAATTTCCTAAGAGTTCTTTTTCATTTTGACCAAAAGAAAATACTTAAAAGTTGAAATCTGAACGTTTTCGTCGTCCGTCAAAAAATAAATCACTGTTTAACCCTTGTCCTATCAGACTTTTTGGTATATCTGCCGTCTTGGTTTAATAAACTGTACTAATTCACCAAGATTGCAGTAGGAGGCGAGTGGTGTGCATGATTACATCAAAGAACGAACCATCAAGATGGGCAGGTATGTTGTCGAAACTCGCAAAACAGTTCGAACGATAGCAAGAGAATTCGGGGTTTCAAAAAGTACTGTTCATAAAGATTTAACCGAAAGACTGCCGGAAATTAACCCTGAACTTTCTGAACAGGTCAAGCATGTATTGGACTACCATAAATCCATCCGCCATCTTCGAGGAGGCGCAGCGACGAAAGTGAAATATGAAAAAGATAAACAAAGTTTTGAAACGGAACCTTCGCTTTAATCCCATTTCTTAGAAGGCTGTCTCAAAAGAAACATATCCCCTTCTTTTAGGACAGTCTTTTGAAAAAAACCATAAATTCGACAGATAATATGAAATATATTCCTCTTTCAGCAATTCTGTGATAAAATAATCAATTAGAGACTAACGACGTAAATAAAAAGCATGATTGATGTCTAACTATGTAATACTATAATAATGAGAACTTTTAATATATAGGCAAGGATCGAAGGAATAAATAGGAGGAATGACGGCATGTTTGGCAGGGATATCGGGATTGATTTGGGAACAGCGAATGTGCTCATACATATAAAAGGTCAAGGAATTGTACTAGATGAGCCTTCCGTCGTAGCTATTGATAAGCAAAGCGGTAATGTAATGGCAGTAGGAGTGGAAGCATTTCGAATGGTTGGACGGACACCTGGTAATATTATTGCTATCCGTCCTATGAAAGATGGAGTTATTGCAGATTTTGACCACACAGAAGCAATGCTTAATCATTTTCTTACCAAAGTTAACGCTAAAAGTATGATGTCTAAACCACGTATTTTGATTTGCTGCCCAACCAACATTACATCTGTGGAGCAAAAGGCTATTATCGAAGCAGCTGAAAAAAGCGGAAGCAAGAATGTCTTTATTGAAGAAGAACCGAAAGTCGCTGCTGTTGGAGCGGGAATGGATATTTTTCAACCGAGCGGAAACATGGTCGTGGATATCGGAGGCGGAACAACCGATGTGGCCGTCCTTTCAATGGGGTCCGTCGTTACAGCTGACTCGATAAAAACAGCAGGTGATCAGTTCGACTTAGATATTCTAAATTATATTAAAAAGAAATATAAGCTATTAATTGGGGACCGTACAGCAGAAACGGTGAAAAAGGAAGTCGCAACTGTTGCCCCGAATGGCTCTGAAAGAGAACTTGAAATAAGAGGACGAGATATGGTGAACGGCCTGCCTCGAACCATTACGATTCATTCCTCGGAGATATATGAAGCGTTGACGGAATCGGTGAATCACATCGTACAAGCTGCTAAAAATGTCCTTGAACAAACACCGCCGGAACTATCGGCAGATATTATTGACCGTGGTGTCATTCTCACAGGCGGCGGTGCTTTATTAAATGGTATCGATGAACTTCTTGGAGATGAGCTGAAGGTACCTGTTATTATCGCAGAAGAACCGATGAACTGTGTAGCAAATGGAACTGGCATCATATTAGAGAACTTGGATAAAATGGCAAATAAAAAAGTGAAAATATAGGATTGCTCGACTAGTCTAAATCAAAGGAGGATTTATCATGCTAAGAGGTTTTTATGGTGCGGCGTCGGGAATGATTACTCAACAACGACGGACGGAGATGCTTACTGATAATATTTCGAACATCAATACTCCCGGTTACAAAGCGGACCAAGGTTCCAGCCGTACGTTTCCAGAGATGCTTATTCATGCTCAAAATAATGACAATGTTCCCGGCGGAGGTTCCACCCCTATCGGAGAATTGGCGACTGGTGTTTACATGCAAGATCGCACTCAGAATTTCAGCCAAGGGGACTTGCAGGAGACAGGCAATCAGACCGATATTGCGTTATGGCAAGATGATCTTCCAGAGAATGAAGACGGCGAGCAAGGAGCACTATTCTTCACTGTAACAAATGCGGACGGAGAAGAGCGTTATACGAGAAACGGGAATTTCACCGTGGATGGAGAAGGGTTTCTAACAACTAGTAATGGAAGCTATGTTCTTGGTGAAGATGGAGATCCGCTTGAGGTAGGGAATGCGAATTTTACTGTAACAGAAAATGGACTCGTTACGGATGAAGACGGGGAAGACGTTGGACAAATTGACATAGCTTACGCGGAAAATGCGAATGATTTGGTAAAAGAAGGCAATGGACTGTTGAGCTTAGAAGGGGAAGACGGTGATCCGGAGGAACTTCCGAGTGCAATAGGTAATGATGCGATAGCGTATCAGCTGAACCAAGGTTCTATAGAACGTTCAAACGTAGACCCGAACCAAACGATGACGCAGTTGATGAGTTCTTACCGCACGTTTGAATCAAATCAGCGGATGCTGCAAGCATATGATCAAAGTATGCAGCGTGCAGTGAGTGAAATTGGGCGATTAGGATAAACATTCAAAGGGGTGACAGACACTAATGGATTCTTCCGTTTTGGCATCGGCAAATACAATGGGACAATTGCAGCAAAAACTGGATGGTATTTCAAATAATTTAGCAAACAGCGATACGACAGGTTATAAAAGAAGAGAATCGACGTTTTCTGATATGTTATTCCAACAAGTGGATAATCATTCTGAACCAAGGGATCAAACCGGTCGTTTGACACCGGATGGCTTGCGGGTCGGCACAGGCGCATCCATTGCACAAACTGCTTTACGCCTTGAACAAGGGGCATTGCAGGAAACAGGACGAGAGTTGGACTTTGCGATAACCGAAAAAAATAACTTCTTCCAAGTAGAGTCGATGACAAATGGAGAAGCCGAAACCCAATACACGAAAGACGGCTCTTTTTATCTTTCTGAAAACCCGGAAGAGGAAGATGCATGGACTTTAGTAAATAATCAAGGGGATTATGTATTAGATGCTGATGGAGAGCGTATGGATGTTCCAGCAGGAGCCAGCAACTTCAACTTAGGGGAAGACGGTACACTTCAAGCTACATTGGATGACGGAGAAGAAGTCGAAGTAGGCGAGATGGGTATGGCTCGCATTACGAAACCTCAATTGCTTGAAGGAACAGACGGAAACAACTTTCGACTGCCAGACCTTGATGAACTTGATTTAGAAGAAGCAGATGTGTTAGAGTTTGTTGCGGGTGAAGAGAGTCAACTGATTCAAGGATCATTGGAGAAATCCAATGTTGATATGGGTCAATCGATGACTGATATGATAAACACGCAGCGAAATTATTCTTTTAATGCCCGGGCTATTAGTCAGGGAGATCAGATGATGGGTCTTGTCAATAGCATTCGCGGCTAGAGTTACTCATGTATCTGTATTTTAAAAAACGGAGATTATGATTATGGCTCAAAACGATGAAGCGTCTCAAACGCTAACTAGAGAACAAAGAAGAAAAGAGAAAGAAGAAAAGTCATCTTCCTCGCATGAGGAGAATAAGAAAACCCGCAAAAAGGGTCGAGAACGCCTTATTCCGATATGGGCAAGACTTCTCATAATTCTTGTATTGCTTATTCTCAGCGTTATAGCTGGACTAATAACGGGTTATGGTATAGTTGGCGAGGGAGATACTTTCCAAATATTGAAATGGGAAACGTGGAGTAGATTTTTGGAATTTATAAATGGTGAATAATTAGAAAGCAGGCTCCTTCTATTGACTTGGAGCCTTTTTTTTACATGTATAGGGTTTCATATTCTTAACATAAACAAAGAGGAGGATCATTATATGTTGTCAGTGGATGAAATAAAGGAGATTATTCCGCATCGCTATCCGTTTCTGCTCATTGACCAAATCACAGAGGTTGAGGAAGGAAAACGGGCTGTCGGGTTGAAAAATGTATCAGTTAATGAAGAATTTTTTAACGGGCATTTTCCGGATTATCCTGTGATGCCGGGGGTGCTTATCATTGAAGCGTTGGCACAAACAGGGGCTGTCGCGATTTTGAAAAAGGAAGAAAACAAAGGAAAGCTGGCTTTGTTTGCAGGAGTAGAGAATTGCCGATTTAAATCGCAAGTAAAACCCGGAGACCAATTGACGTTAGAAACGGAAATTGTGAAATTACGAGGCAAAATTGGGAAAGGCAAAGGAATTGCGAAAGTAGGAGACACTGTTGCAGCTGAATTAGATTTAATGTTTGCCATTCAAGATCCGACAGACTAGAAAGAGGAGGTATGACGACGATGAAATCATGTTATATCGGAATAGGTATTCTATTATTGGTAACACTTATAGGATCGATGCTAGGTACGTCTGATGATATTGTCGAACCTGTGATAGGAAGTGTGATTACCAGTCTAATATTTCTAGGATTGATCAAATGGGAAGGAAAACCAGAGTGACAGCGTGATAGAGTGTTGCATACGTACATGAAGTCCTAGCGTTATAAGTTGAGTGATCGCTATGGATGGTTAAGAAAGAAGGGGCTGCCCGCATAAGTGGACAGCCCCTTCTTTGTGTTTCATGGATTATTCTTCTGTTTCTACTTCTTCTGTTTCTTCAATTTCTTCGAATTCTTCAATTTCTTCCATTTGTTCTTCTTGCCATTCCATAAGCTCATCGTACGTCACGATTTCTTCGTCACTTTCTGGAAGGCCATACTCAAAGGAAATGTCTTCATTGAAGTTGCTTGAAGCAAGCCCGTAATCAAAGCCAAAACTCATTTCATCTTGTTCATCACTATAACTAACGGTTACGTCCCCAGCGTCATAGACAATCTGGTTATCTGCGTTAATTGCTTGGTGCATTTCAAAGTTATCTAGATTCAGATTTTCCAAGAGTTCTTCGATGTCTTCTTCTGATCCAACGTCCTCAATCGTTTCTCCATTTTCATCAAGACTTTGGATGTTAGAAGTGACCGCGTTGATAGCTGGTGCCGCTTCAGGGTTTTCAAGAATTGGTTCTAACTTAGGAAGAACTTCTTCTTCAAAGATAGTCATTACTTCGCTTAAGTCTTCTTGCGACAATTCAAAAGATAGCACTTGTTCATACTCTACATCTTCAGGAATAGCCTCGTGACTATCTTGAAGCTCAAAGTATTCTGTGCCGAAACTTTCAAGAAGCACGTCATATACTTCATCTACTATCTCTTGCTGTTCATCCATATCGAATAAATCAGTGGCAGCTTCTTCTCCGAGAATGTCTTCATAATTCATTTCGATATATTTATCTTGCCATTCTTCTGGATAACCATTCAACGCAGCATCTGTGATGTATTGATAGCTTGCTTCATCCGTTGTTAGACTAACAGAATCGACCGTTTCGTCAAATTGAGGAATTTCTTGCTCAATAATCATTTCTGTAACCATTGGGTCCTGTTGGTAAGCACCGCGTACATCCATTTCCATATTCATAGAGTCTTCTAGCAACTCTTGTTCTTCCTCAGAAAGATCTTCTTCGGACATTGGAAGTTCCATGTTTATGCCAACCGTTCCGTCAACAGTATAAGTCTCAACATTTTGTTGCTCTGTCACTACATCTTCCAGCAATGAAACGATTTCTTCATCCATTTCTGGCTCTTCTGATTCTTCTTGTTCTGAAGAATCATCATTCATAGTATTGTCGATGAATGTAGCAAATTGAGCTCTAGTTGTTGTTTCGCCTGGACGATAAGCATTATCTTCATCGCCAGTTGCTATGTCGTTTGCTGCGAGAGCATCAATGTAGTCATATGCCCAATAATCCTCGGAGATATCAGTGAAGTTACTTTCACCATTTCCTGATAAGTCATAAGCTTCAGCCAAGACTTTTGCCATTTGGGCACGTGTTAATGGTTCGTTCGGTTTAAATTCGTCGTCATACCCTGAGATAATGCCTTCCGCTGCAACGGCTGCAATAGCATCATACTTTTCGTCATCAGAAGCTACATCAGAAAAGCCAGGATCCGCAACTTCTTCAGTATCCAATTCCAAGGCTTCAGATAGCATTAACGCTGCCTGCCCCCGAGTGACGTCCGAATTAGGACGGAATTCTCCATTATCATAGCCAGTAATAATATCAGATTCTTCCAATTGATTAATGGCATCTTTTGCCCAAAAGTCTTCACTGATATCAGAGAAGGAGCTTTGAGCACCAGCTGCTGCAGGCAATGCCAGCGAGACAGCCAATGAAGTGGATAGTGCTACACCAGTAATTTTTTTCATATGCTAGTTACCCTCCTAAAAAATTTAGAACATGTTATGCCATTTACTAGTATACATTGGATGGAGTTGGTTTTCCATCATTAAATGACATTTCGTTCCATACTATGTACGAAATATCCAGATCATCGTTTCATATATTCATAAATTTATTTAAAAAGTATTGAGCTGTCTTGCTTGAGCGTTTAGTATTTTAAGAAAGATCAGGGATTTTATTTCAAAGGAGGACGAATCGTATTATTAATCATAAAATTCTTTCACTGACGTTATCGGGGTTACTGTTGCCATCAGTTTTTGACGATAAAATGGAAGATATCATGTGGGAAGTAGAAAAGGAAATGCAAAATGAGAAACAAACATATGTTGATGTGTCTGTGATGTCGGTGTGGGCGGAACCTGCGCAAACGAGAGAGTTGGATGCACCTGCTTTATCAAATCCGGTACAACCGTGGGAATGGACAGAATCTATGACACTAGATGATAAGCTATGGTTAGTAGGAAACCTGGATACTCAGGCGTTGTACGGGATGGAAGTAGAAGTATTGGAAGAAGAAGGGGACTGGGCGAAAGTTGCGGTAGACGGACAGCCGACTCCTTTGCATGAAGAAGGATATCCAGGCTGGGTACCTAAAGACCAAATCACAGAAAGCGCGCCATTTCAAAGGGTACAAGACAACGATATTGCTTCTATTACGTCTCCGACAGCGTCTCTCTATGAAGGCAAAGCACTAGAGACAGAAAGCATAGAGGTTAGTTTTAACACACGTCTTCCGGTTATTTCTGAGCAAGCGGAGAAAGTAGAGGTTGCGACGCCGTCGGACGGTAGTAAATGGGTGGACAAAGAAGATGTGTCTGTGTACGAGGATATAGATGACATTTCTACCCCTTCTGCAAATGATCTGGTCGAGACGGCGGAATCTTTTATGGACCTTCCGTATTTATGGGCGGGAGTTTCTGGATTTGGATTTGACTGCTCCGGCTTCACTCATACGATTTATAAAGCGCATGGTATTACGATTCCTCGAGATTCCAGTGTTCAGGCGCAAGAAGGAGAAAAGGTGGAACGAGAGAATCTACAAGTGGGTGACTTAGTATTTTTTGCCCGTAATGGTGGAACCGGCGATGTTCATCATGTCGGAATGTATGTCGGTAATGGGGAAATGATTCATTCACCTAATTCGCGCAGTACGGTGGAAAAAGTCGTGATTAATGAATCGGATTATGCGGACAGCTATCACAGCGCCAGCCGCTATTTACCTTAAATCGTTGCGAGTGTCCGGAAAATTAGAAAAATGGTCGCGAAACGACTCAGTTTGTCCCGAAAATGACAGAAATGGTCGCGAACCAGTCCAATTGTGTCCCGAACGCATCGAAGACAGTCGCGAAACAGAAATCTGATCAATCCAATACAAAAAAGCACCCCATATCAGGGTGCTTCCTCAATCATTTCCCTATCTGTATTCTCTTCATTATCTATTTCAAGATTCTCATCTGTCTGTACATCTGGCTCACCAGAAGGAGATTCGCCAGCACCACCGCAAGCACTCAACATGCTCACACCTAAAAAAATCACAACAATCCAGTATTTCATCCAATGTCTCCTCCATTTACTAACTACATTCTGATATAGTAGCAAACCAAGATATAGACGTCTATATGATTCGACATTTTTCGTACAATCGATGCAGTCAGGGTGAAATAACTGGAAGAACTGACTTAAGAGCCTGATAAAATGGTATCAAACTTATGGATACGTTCCTTCCAATAGTCGTGGTCCCACGAACTCAAGTTTTCCTCGTCCATCGCTTCTTTCATATATTCCGCAAACGATAGGAGATCATCCCGAACGGTATCCTTTCCCGTTTGGGCTACAACAGTTAAAGCATCAATACAGCCCCCGATAACGGAAACATCATTTTTGCCGTACATCCGTATTTGGAAAAAACTCCGGTGTAAATAGGAAGCAAACGGCTTTGGATACAAAATAAAACGCAAATTATCATTGTTATCAACAAAATAAGTGTGAGATTCATGGCGGATACTAATTTCTGCTAAAAGCGCAGCCAACCGGTTAATACAATTGAGTGCAGTGTGCGGGTCATTAATCGACGGCGAAATCGCTCGAATCGCGATGTCGACTAGTTTTTGCATAGAAAATTCAATGTCCTGGGCGTTACTGCGTTCATTTCCTACTAGTAAAAACGAGCGCAATTCGTCTATATTTGGTTCCGCATCCTGAGGCCAATATTCAAAAATGGGCTCATTCTTATGAACATAGTCCCCCACTTGTATCAAACTTTTTATAGTTAGATTATGCTGGGTTGCCCAGTTCACAATATTTCTTAGTTCAAGCAGCTGGGTATAGCCGGAGCGATGAGCATATACCACTTGCCCTTCTCCTTCTGGAAACGAATGGTTCCATTCCTCATAAGCGGTCAAATGAGGCAATCGATATGCTTCTTCGATCGCCTCTGACGCATCATTTCGAATTTTTCCAATCAAATGGTTCACTTGCACGTACTTCGTTGAATGGTAAATAAATAAAATAAACGCCCCTAAACAAACAATAGCAACCGCAATCATTATAATTGGCAAAAACAAATGATTCGTATCAGACGGAGAGACGAACAATAGGTTCATGAACGTAAAAATAATGCCAAATGTAAATATACCTAAAACATGCTGTGTGATTCGGCTTTGCATAAAATCCTGGAGGGCCCGCGGTGTAAATTGTGTCGCGTAAGTGGTTAATACGACCATAACCGTCGAAAAGCTGACACTTGTCATGGTTAAAAGGGCAGTAATTAGACCACTATACAGGGAATTTGCAGTAGATGATGTAATCAGCAGTTTTTCTGGAGCCTGAATGTAAAAAGAGGAAGGAACGAAGCTGATTAAATAAGATAAAATCGATATTGATATAAGAGAAAAAATGCCGTAAATAGACGGCATAAACCAAAATTTTTCCCGAAGATGAACGTACCATTTCTGTTGTCTCATAAGTATAGTCCTTTCCATTAGTAAAACTATTGTTATTCATTCCCGTTACCTTCTATCATTTAATCATATAATTTGTTCTATGTAGTGAAAAAATGATGGCGAAAATTGTGATTAGAATGTACAATGAAAAGAAATAGGATTTTCGGATTAATGCTTTTTGCTTACACGACCCCTCACCGTAGAATGGAACCAGTAATAAAGAAAACATAACTTCCACAAAAATTGATGGGGAGGGATTGAATTGTTTGATACAACAACAAGTATGAAGAAAGTCGTTGTCACCTCTACAGCAGTTACTGGAGCTGTTCTTGCGGGACCAACAGCCGCAGATGCAGCGCTCGGAGACGACACGTTGTACCCTGATACGCAGAATGAAGACGTAGAACAATTGCAGGGTCTCTTAAAGGACAAAGGACACTTTACATATCATAGCTTAACCGGTCATTACGATGAGCATACGATAGAAGCGGTGAAATCCTTTCAAAGAGAGCACCAGTTAATGGTCGATGGTATTGCCGGCCCGGAAACGTTCGGTGTTCTTCTAACAGAGACGCCTAAACCGACGGAAAAAGTAGCGGGAACATCGTCGAATTCTAAGGAAAAAGTAACGCTTGGAAGTTCGACAATAATGAGATTGGGCGATGAGAGTGTTGAGATCGAAGAGTTACAACGCCAGCTCACGTCTTTAGGCTTTTATAATGGAGAAAAACACGGCTACTACGGACGGCAGACAAAAGAAGCGGTGAAGAAATTTCAAACCGATGCTGAGATTGTAACGGATGGCATTGCCGGTCCACAAACATTTGCAGCGCTGAAAAGTGCCCAGACTTCAGGCAGCGAACATTCCTCTGATACAAAATCCGACAGTACGTTCAAAGTGATTGAGAGCGGAGACAAGGGCAGTGAGGTTTCTTTACTGCAACGTCAACTAAAGGACTTAGGCTTTTATAATAAGGATGTAACGGGTGTTTTTGGACCAATGACAGAAGAAGCGGTCCGTAAATTTCAGCAACGAAATCAGCTGGATATAGACGGTCTTGCTGGACCAAAAACATTAAACAAACTAAAAAATAACCCAGAAAAAGCAGAGGCTTCCACGGAGCACACTTCTGAAAAAGAAACGACCAATAACAAAACGGGTGAACTCCGCTATCAATCAAGTGGCGATGATGTAGAGCAATTACAGTCACAGCTGCGTGAGCTTGATTACATGAAAATGGAAGCAACAGGTGTATTTGGAGAAGTGACGGAAAATGCCGTAAGAGCTTTTCAAGAAGATTATAATCTATCTAGCGATGGTGTGGCGGGTCCTCGAACGCTTGAGGCATTGGATGATGCGTTAAATGATGAAGAAAGAGGACAAGAGACACCAGATGAAGTCTCCGATACGTCATCCAACCAGAAAGTAAACGCAACAAATCTGGTCGCAGACGCAGCAGAACATGTCGGAACACCATATGTGTGGGGCGGCACTTCCGAATCGGGCTTTGACTGCAGTGGATTTTTGCAGTATACGTTTAAAGAAAATGGTGTAGACTTGCCAAGATCTGTGTCTAGCATTTATGACGCAGGTGACGAGGTGGAAAAGCCGCGTGTTGGCGATATTGTATTCTTTGAAACATATAAAGAAGGTCCTTCGCACGCCGGTATTTATACAGGAAATAATCAATTTATTCATTCCGGCACGTCCACCGGCGTCACGGTTAGTGATATGAATACAAACTATTGGGACGAACGCTATTTAGGAGCGAAACGTTACCAGTAAAAGGAGCCCCCGACTCTGTTATAAGCAGGGTGGGGGTTTTTTATTTTTAGAAAAGAAAATAATTGAAATAATTTCAAAAAAATGTTCATTTTCCAAAACGGTGTTATATAATAAAGGACAGCAGAATGACTTTCAGGGGGGTATGAAATGCAGCGACAATCGCCGATTGAACTGGAGGGCTTGGAGGTTTATTTGCAACCTTCTATTACAAGCCAACAAGGTTGGGACATCGTTTATAGCAGAATAAAGGAATATATAAAGAATCTTGCTGATGAAGACATCGTTCTTTACCCTGAAAAAACAACGATAGACCGGATCATAAGAAGTTGTCATATCCATGTCCAAATTAAACGATCGTTTACAACGGATGTGATATTGCTGTACCAGAATCTATCAGACTATTTAAATCAGGATGAAACCCTTATTCTGCTCGCAGTCGCAAATGAACACGGAAAAGTGTCGACGCCACTTATTATAGACCTTATCGTTCTGATTGAGTCCGTTATCCCCGGTACAATTATGATAAACGGTTATTTACATACGAGTGATTGGGGAAAATCCCTTCAACGTTTGCGAAACCGCGACATGCTGTTTTATTAAATAACACACCCCAGCTGACAACAGTATTACTTACTCTTCGTCGAACAACACGTAGATCATATCGATAATTTTTTCTTTCTTCTCTTCATCGAGAGGGATGTGATCTAAAGCAAGAGTCTCCACGGCAAGAATGTCACGCAAATTTGTCGGGCGAGGTGTCGAAACAGCACGTTCCATTGGCTTATTGGCGTTTCCTGATAAATAATCCGGGGTAACATCTAGTGTTCTAGCTAATTTGTAGACGCTGATAATATCTGGGGTCTGGTAAGAAGACGACGTGCGATACGTATCATGGTTCAACCAATTGGATAGAAGAGAACGATCAATATTCGTTTTTACTGCCAAGGTGTCTTCTGTCCAATGACTTTGCGTTAAACATTTTTTCAATCGAGCACTGAAAAGTTCGAGATGAATGTTACCTTGTATGTTTTTGGGAAAACGTTCAGGCAAAAACCCACCAAGACGCAGTAACTCATCAGGCAAAGCCCCATCGAGTCCTTTAGACAGTGCCATCACTGCATTGCGAGATGGATGTACTTTATCACTTTCAATGGAATGAATATACGAATAACTAAGCCCTGTTTCTTTAGCCAAATCTCGCAAAGATAAGTTATTTCTCAAACGCATTTCATATACATAACGACCAAGTGTTTTTTTAATCATTGCTGTATCACCTTTTGTTATTTTAACTGGTAAATGTTGTATAGAACAGAGGAATAGCGGATTATGTTCTATTTTGTAGAACATTGTTTTATAGAAAAAGATAAAGACGTTTTAAATGTCCGGTGCCATTGCTTATGATAAAATATACACAAATGCGATGAAGGCAGGGGAAAAGTCGCTATGCTTTTAACAGAATCAGAGAAAAAGCATTTACTAAAAGTGTTATCTCAAGATCAACGACGTTTTTTTCAATCAAAACAAGATCGGGAAAAATCAAAACAGTTACATGAAAAAATAAAACAAACACTTCGAAATGAAGAAGTAAATAAAGATCACAAATAAAAGATAGTTGAATTTTTATCATGAAGCGTTTACACTTATGATATAAACCGGTTTAGTAAATCGGTTTATGCTGATAAACAAGTGCAGGTGAAGAGCATTGACTACAACGAAAAAAATAACGATATCCGATGTGGCAAAACACGCCAACATTTCAAAAAGCACGGTTTCCCAATATTTAAATGAAAGATATGAATATATGGGGGCACAGACGAAACAACGCATTCATGAAAGTATAATAGAATTAGGCTATTCCCCGAACTATTTAGCTCGAAGTTTGAAACAGAAGAAGACATTTACGATCGGAATTATTGTCGCTAATATTCTGCACGGTTTTTCGACAAAGGTAATCCGCGCTATTGAAGATGCCTGTAATGAAGAAAATATTCATACGATTGTCTGTAATACAGATGAAGATCCGGAAAAAGAGCAGAAGTATATGGAGATGCTGCAAGCAAAGCAAGTCGATGGATTTATTGTGTTCCCAGCAGGAGAAAACGCAAAAGTCTATCAACGAATGCTCGAACAAAAGATACCGCTCGTCTTTATTGATCGCATTATGCCGGATTTAAAAATAGATACGGTGCTTATGGATAATGAGAGAGCGTCAGAACTGGCTGTCGAAAACTTTGCAAAACATGGTCATGAGAAGCTTGCGATAGCAACACCAGAATTGAAACCTTACATGACACCACGACTCGAACGTTTATCCGGGTTTAAAAAAGCACTGCAAACAAACAATTTGCCTGTAAAGGAAGACTATCTTATTTCTGAAAACTTAGATTCTCTGCAAGAGCGGCTGCAGCATATGTTTGCAATGGAGGATCCTCCAACAGCAATTCTAGCAAACAATGATTTAACGTTAGTTGAAATGTTGGAATTTTTCAAAAAGAGCGATATAAGACTGCCGGATGATATTAGTATTATCGGAATAGATGACGTCCCGTTTGCTAATGTCTATCATCCTGGTATTACAACGATTGAACAGCCGGCTTTTAAAATTGGAAAAAAAGCGGCCGAACTGTTATTTGATCAAATAAATGACACAGCGTCAGAGCCCGAAGTGTATCGATTCGCTCCGAAACTGTTTGAAAGAGAATCTGTGAAAACACTCTATGAATAGGAAGGAAGTGTTTGAATGAAGGAACCAATTATTAAGATTAATGAATTGGACAATGTGGCTGTTGTTATTGATGAGGCAGAAAAAGGGACAAGATTGAGCTCAGGGGAGGTAACGGTGACACTTGAAGACGATATTCCCGCTGGTCATAAAGTGGCACTCGCGACCATTGCAGACGGGAGTAATATCGTGAAGTACGGAAATCCGATCGGGTGTGCGACAAGAGATATTCAAGCGGGAGAGTGGGTTCATTCTCATAATACGAAGACGAACTTAAGTGGAAAATTAGACTACAAATATGAGCCTCAGCAATCCGCGGAAAAAACGAACCCTAGAGAAACATTGACCTTTCAAGGTTATCGTCGAAAAAATGGGGAAGTTGGTATCCGCAATGAAATATGGATTATTAATACCGTCGGCTGTATTAATAAATCGGCAGAGCTGTTGGCTGATATGGCAACAAAGGAACTGCAGGATACGGATGAAGTGGATGGTGTGTTTCATTTTCCGCATCCATTTGGCTGTTCGCAGCTCGGCGATGATCTGACCAACACGCAGCGTGTACTATCGAGTTTGGTTCAGCATCCGAACGCAGTAGGTGTCGTCGTGATGGGGCTGGGCTGTGAAAATAACACAATTAAGTCTTTTCAAGAAATGGTTGGAGAAAAAGAGAATGGCAAGGTTGTCTATCTCGGCGCACAAGACGTCGAAGATGAAATTGAGGAAGGGCTGAATTTAATAGACGATTTGGTCAAATTTGCAAACGGTTTCAAAAGAGAAGAAGTCCCGATTTCCGAATTAAAAGTGGGCTTGAAATGCGGTGGATCGGATGGCTTGTCTGGTATAACAGGCAATCCGCTCGTCGGTTCTTTTTCCAACCGTCTCATTTCCCACGGGGGTACGACAATTTTAACGGAAGTGCCGGAAATGTTCGGAGCGGAGAAATTGTTAATGAACCGAGCCGAAAACGAGCAAGTTTTCGAAAATACAGTGAAACTAGTAAACGACTTTAAACAGTATTTTCTCGATCATGACCAGAATGTCTATGAAAACCCGTCGCCCGGTAATAAAGATGGCGGTATTACAACCTTGGAAGAAAAATCACTCGGATGTGTACAAAAAGGCGGAAATGCTACCGTGGTCGATGTGCTGGAGTACGCCGGCCGGGTGAAAACAAAAGGATTAAATCTATTACAAGGCCCCGGCAATGATCTCGTTTCGGTGACGAATCTTGCAGCAAGTGGTGCTCATATTGTTTTATTTACAACCGGACGCGGTACTCCGTTTGGCGGACCGGTTCCAACCGTAAAAATTTCGACAAACACGGCCCTTGCTACAAAGAAGAAGCGCTGGATTGATTTTAACGCTGGTGAATTTGTAGAAGGAAAGTCACTGGAGACACTGACGGATGAATTTATGGATGAAATGGTTGATTGGGCCTCTGGTACGAAACAGACGCGAAATGAAATGTATAACTTTAAAGAAATCGCGATTTTCAAGGACGGCGTTATTCTGTAAAGGAGGGTGAAGATGGAAAGGTTATCCTATGAATTTATGAAAAAGGACTTCAACGATCAACTCCAAGGCAGCGAACAACTTCCTGTAAAAGTATTGCAAGTAGGCGAAGGTAACTTCATGCGTGGTTTTTTTGACTGGATGATAGACCATATGAATAGGCAAGGTTTGTTCAATGGAAGAATTGTAGCCGTGCAGCCAACTCCGCATGGGAGAAAGCTACCTGATTTACAAGCACAAGATAACGCCTATACCGTACTATTGCGCGGACAACTCGATGGTCAAATCGTCGACCGCGCTGATATCATCACCGCTATTTCTGATTCAATGAATCCTTATGAAGAATGGGAGAAAGTTGTCGCAACCGCGTGCGAACCGACGCTCGAGATATTCGCATCCAACACGACAGAAGCAGGATTAACGTATCAAAAAGAGGAGTGGAATCCTGATGCTTCTCCGTTATCGTTTCCAGGAAAAGTAGCGCAGCTGTTGTATGAGAGGTACAAAGCATTTGACGGTGCAGCGGATAAAGGATTGATTTTTCTTCCGTGTGAATTAGTGGAACGAAACGGCGATGTACTAAAAGATATTGTATTACAAAAAATCGAGGACTGGTCGCTCGGGGAAACGTTTAAAACGTGGGTGCTCGAGCATAATGAATTTTGTCAAACATTGGTGGACCGCATTGTTACTGGTTATCCCGCGAACATTGAAGAATTTCAAACAAGACTCGGTTATGAAGATCGGCTTCTGACCGTTGCGGAACCTTACCACTTATTTGTCATCGAAGGCGGAGAACGCGCTTCATCTGTGCTGCCTTTTCAAGATGCAGGACTAAATGTCGCCTATGCTCCCGTTCAGGATTACGCCGAGTTGAAGATTCGGCTGTTGAATGCACCGCACACGATGGTGTTTGCGCTTGCCTATTTGTACGGTAAAGACAGTGTGTACGACTCGATGCGTAATCATGATATTCGTGCCTTTTTAGAAGGAGCGATGGATCAGGCGATTAAACCCGTCCTCCCGTATGAAAAAGAAGAGAAAAGTCATTTTGCCGCCGGGGTATTGGAACGCTTCGAAAACCCGTATCAGCGCCATTTATTAACCGATTTAGGTCAAAATGCGATCCAAAAATTCGAAACGCGCGTCCTGCCGCTCTGGAAACGCTGGGAAAACGACGGAGTGGCGCGGCATTATTTTGCCCTCGCGTTGGCAAGTATTCTTGTTTATTACCAACCAACGGAAAAAAATCAAGAAAAAGTCGAAGGTCGTGCGCTAAACCGGGTCATGCCGTTACGAGAATCCGAGCAGACGATAACGTTTATGTATGACTGCTGGGAACAAAACCACCTCGAGAACATTACCGTTTTCGAATTGGTAGCGCAATGTTTGGATAACGATGACATCTGGCAGGAGCCAATTATTGTTGATGACGAACAACGGCAGTGGATTGCTGATTATGTATCAGACTTTTTAGAAATAGGAGCCCAAAAAACCGTGCAGCAATTTAATGCGAAAATGAAGGAGGAAGTGCAATGACAATCACAACCGAAAAAGGTATCCGCAAAACAGTAGAAGAAGCCATTGATAATCAACCAATCACTGATATCCATACTCATCTCTTTTCCCCCAACTTTGGAGACATTTTGTTGTGGGACATCGATGAACTGCTCACTTACCACTATCTTGTCGCAGAAGTCATGCGCTGGACAGATATGGATGCCGCTTCTTTTTGGAGGTTAAATAAAAAAGAACAGGCTGAACTTATTTGGCAAAAATTATTTATCGAACGTACCCCCGTCAGTGAAGCCGCCCGCGGTGTACTAACAACCCTCCAAGAAATGGGGATAGACCCGAAAACGAAGAACCTGGACACCTATCGCGCAGAATTTGCCGGACGAACAGCAGAAGCACAAGTGCAAGCAGTAATGGAGCAGGCCAATGTTTCAAACATTGTCATGACAAATGATCCGTTTGATGAGCAGGAACGTGCTATTTGGCTGGATGGAATGAAACCGCAAGACAATTTTCACGCCGTTCTGAGAATCGATCCGCTGTTGAATGATTTTGAAAATACAAAAGAGTCTCTTCGTGCATGGGGATATGACATTCAAGAAAAGTGGAATGAGCAATCAATTGCAGAAGTGAATCGATTTTTAGAAGATTGGATCGGTATGATGAGCCCGCTTTATATGGCGGTATCTCTACCCCCGAGTTTTGCCTATCCAGAAGACAGTGACCGCGGCCGTATCATCCGTGACTGCATCTTACCTGTAACGAAAAAACATAACATCCCGTTTGCCCTCATGATTGGTGTGAAAAAACGGGTGAATCCAGATTTAATAGATGCCGGTGATTTTGTCGGAAAAGCTGATATAAGTGCTTTGGAAAACTTATTGGCTGAAAATCAGGAAAACAAATTTTTAGTTACGATGCTCTCCCGGGAGAACCAGCACGAACTCGCAGTGTTGGCCCGTAAATTCCGTCACCTTATGGTATTTGGGTGCTGGTGGTTCATGAACAACCCTGTCATTGTAAATGAAGTAACACGGATGCGGATGGAACTTCTAAACACAAGCTTCATCCCACAGCACTCCGACGCTCGAGTTCTAGAGCAAGTCGTCTACAAATGGAAACACACGAAGACGGTATTGAAAGACGTCTTAACCGAAAAATACGAAGACGTCCGTTCTACCGGTTGGCCGGTGACTAAAGAAGATATTGAAAAAGACGTCGCAGCCCTGTTCCAAGAAAATTTCTGGAACTTCCTAGAAAAAGATTTTCGTAGATAAAAGGTACATCGAGGTCCCGCTAATGGCAGCGGGGCCTATTTTTATGAAAATGGGCTCGAAAAGGCGGTCACGGGCTTGAAAAAATGGAAAAGTGTCCCGAAACCCAATGGAGCGGGCGCGAAAACGGTCAAACGTGTCCCGAAACCCCGAAAATGCGGAGCAATCACCCCCGTTTTACATAAAACCTGTCCCATAAGACAAACTAATAGTACAGTAAAGGAGGACGATAATATGACGTATGAAGAATGTATCCAAGCGTGCTTAGAATGCATGGAAGCCTGCAACCATTGTTATAGTGCGTGTTTACAAGAGCAGGATGTAGCAATGATGGCAGAATGTATCCGGCTGGACCGGGAGTGCGCGGACATTTGCGGATTCGCAGCCCAGGCAATGCAGCGCAACAGCCGATTTGCAAAAGAAATTTGTAACGTGTGTGCTCATGTATGTCAAGCGTGCGGAGATGAATGTGCCAAGCACGAGCACGACCATTGTCAGCGCTGTGCTGAAATCTGTCATCATTGTGCCAACGTCTGCCAAGATATGGCTTCCTAATATGACACGAAAAAGGATGTCTCCCTTTATACAGGGAAGACATCCTTTTTCTGTCTAACTAAGGTTTATTCAGTGGAAATAGGAATATTTTCCGCTTCGTACTTCTGTTGTTCTTTCATTCGATCTTATATATAGTATTCCCTCAACATTCAAGATAAAAACGATTAACTGAAAAACGGAAAACCTTTCTGGTGAATGCACTTTATTTATTCTTGCAAGTGACTGCCTAATTCATAAAAGATACTGGCAAACTGAGCTCGAGTAAGGGTTTCATTGGGGCGAAATGTATTATCATCATAACCATTCACGATGTCATGCTCCGCAAGATATGCGATAGTCTCAGCGCCTGTCGTGTCCGGGTCGACATCTTCAAATCCGGTGTCCGTACTGTCCTGTTGCAAGTGAAAGACATTTCCTAAAATCGCCGCCATCTGTCCACGAGTAATTCCATCATTGGGACGGAACGTGCCATCTGAAAATCCAGAAATATACCCTTTGTCTGTCGCCATTTCAATAAAGCCAGAACCGAAATAACTTTCCGATACATCAGAAAAATTAGTGTCTGCAGGAGTATTATCCCACTCCAACAGTCTACCAATCATCGCCAAGGATTGTCCACGCCGCACCGTTTCACTGGGACGGAATTCTCCGTCACTACCTTGAATGATGCCACGCGCACTCAGCTCCTCAATGGAATGGGCGGCCCAGTAATCGGCATTCACATCATCAAACGCAGGTGTGGATTCGACACGGTCCGGCCATGAAAAACTGTTTTCGTCATCCGCCGTATCGTTCGTTTCAACCGTCACTTCGACAGCTTCACTTTTATCGGATTCTTCGTCGTTTTCGTTTATCGCCGCCACTTCGTACTGATAGGTGCCAGCTGAGACATTTTCATCTGTATAAGACGCCTCATCAGACACAGTATCTATTAATTCCCCATCACGAAAGATGGAGTAGCTGATTTGTTCATCCACGCTATCCCAGGAAATCGAGATATTAGCGGAACCGTCTTGATTGTAAGATACGTCGGTATTGACGTTAGAAGGAGTCTCTAAGTCTTCCTCAGGAACGTCGATAGGATTGTCGCTAATAGGGTTCTCGTCAATATCTTCTTCGACCGGCTGCTCCTCATCTTCCCCTTCTTCTGTATCTTTCTCTTTATCAATATCCACATCAGAAAAATCGGGGATCTGCAGCAAGCCATAACCGTATTTATCATCTCGTCCGTCTTCCCCTAAATCAAGTGCTTCGTCATGAAGCATCTCCCGTAACGTTGAAGCATCTGCATTAGGATAGGCTTCTTTCAACAATGCAAAACCGCCTACAACAAAAGGGGAAGCCATCGATGTACCACTAAGCGGACCAAATGAACTTCCTTTATAGGTGCTTACAATATCAACCCCAGGTGCCGCTAATTCAACGGCATCCCCAGCTGCTGAAAAATAGGCTCGCTCATTATTCTCATCAACCGCACCAACGGCTACGACGGAGTCAAATCGCGCCGGATATTCGACTCGATTGCCTGAACTAGACGATTCTCCGCGGTTACCGGAAGCGGCTACAACGATGGTGTCATTCTCGTACGCCTCATCAACGATGGATTCCATAGCGTTTGAGTGTTGAATCATTCCAAAACTCATATTAATGACATCGACGTCCTGCTCGACTGCCCATTCCATTCCGTTTAACATTTGTGATAGGGTACCACTACCTGCCTCATCCAATACTTTTACAGCGTATAAATCAACATCAGGAGCCACTCCGACTAATCCTTCGCTCGGTTGATTAGCGGCAATAACTCCAGCTGTATGAGAACCGTGCCCATTGTCATCGTCATAAGAGTCCGTGTAAGATACGGCAGAATAACCTCCTTCTACATCCAAGGAAGGGTGGGACGTGCTGATTCCTGTGTCAACAACGGCAACATCGACTCCTTCACCGGTCACGTTGTGTTCAGCTGCGTCCGTTGCTTTCACCTGATCAAGTCCATCATTTCGGAGCTCTGTCTCTTCTTCAGCATCCACCTGTATTTCCTCATCCACCTCTACATACTCTACCTCGGCGTGATTCGAAAGCAATGCCGCTTCCTCTTCGGTCATTGTTACGGCTGCTGCTTCAATGCTCTCCCATACATCTTTCGTTTCGCCTCCCACTTCTTCCATTAATTCTCTATCTAATGAGTCGTAAAATCCAACAATATATGTATCTTCTATGTTCTCGTTTGATTCTGTCGATTCTTGTGCCGCTCCGCCCAAAGGATAGGACAAAAGAAGAACTGAGGCTGCCACTGTCTGTATGATTCTATGCTTCATAAATATCCCCGCTTTCTCATTCTGTATTTTCTCTTCTTCCATACTAAACGAATAAACAATAGATTGGTAGAATTCTCCTTAAAATAAATAGAAAAAATCATAATAAACCCATGTTTAAAAAAGAACAGAATCGGCTATAACAGAAAATAGATAGACAGAAAAAAAGCTACACCTTGGAAGTGCCCGCTTTTCTGATAAAACTTGAAAACGCTATGGAAGGTTTATTCCTATATGGCCACCCCTGCCATCTTCATAAACCTAAAAAAAGACCCGCCTAATGGCGAGTCTCCCCTTATTGCTACATTATAATTCCAATGCACTATCAAGGAAAACAGAGAAGTGGGCACGTGTTGTTTCTCGGTTTGGTTCAAATTCTCCGTCTTCATTTCCAGTTGTAATACCGCTTCCTGCTAGTGCTTGAATGTGTTTGTAATAAGTGTGATCTTGTTCAACGTCAGCGAATTCTCCATCGTACTCACTGCCTTCAAGTTCGAAAGCACGGTAGAAAACAACAGCCATGTGCTGGCGAGTCATCGGCTCATCAGGCATGAAGTTTCCATCAGAGTCTCCTGTAATAATTCCAGCTTCGTTCACCGCTTTGATTGCTGTTGCATGGGTGTGGTCTGCGTCTACATCAGAGAATTCAGTCTCACTGCCTGTCCGTTCTAAGTCCAAAGCTTTCATCAGTAACGTAGCAGCTTGTCCTCTTGTAATATTATCAGAAGGTTTGAACGTGCTGTTGTCATAACCGTTGATAATGCCATCTTCACCAAGGGTTGTTATGCTTTCGTAAGCCCAGTAATCTTCATCTACATCGTGATATTCTCCGTCAGGAAGAGTTTCTAACGTTTCTGACTTAACAGCAGCTGTTTTAGCTTCCTTCGTCTCTTCATTAGAATCACTAATCACTCGTTTTGCTCCTAAGTAACGATCTCCCCAGTAGTACGGATCATTAATGCTTGAAATGCTTATTCCGTTTGAAGAAGAGGAGTGAATAAACTGTTGATTTCCTATGTAAATGCCGTTATGAGATACTGACGAGCCATTATGAGAAAAGAAAACCAAATCGCCTTTTTGAAGGTTGGACTTCGAAACAGAAGTTCCTACATTGTATTGTTGGGATGATGTTCTCGGAAGATCAATCCCTTCTTTACTAAATACATACCCCGTGAATCCGGAACAATCAAATCCGCTCGGTGTTGTTCCTCCGTAACTGTAAGGTGTTCCTAAATGTTTCCTCGCTTCTGCTACGATGTTGTCCGCAGTTGAGGCATCTGCCGTTCCAGGCTGCAACGCAAATGCAGACAATAGCATAACGAGACTGAGTAATCCTGCTAAACTCTTTTTGACCACCGTTGGCCACCCCTTTCTGTACCTTTTTAATCTATGTTCTATTGTTAATGTCGAAGTTTGTTGGATTGCTATGTCTATTTGAACACAATTATCAGTCTAGCATGTAAAAAGGCCTTATGAGTTTACAGTTTAATAACAAGATAAAGACATAATGATACAAATATCCTATATATCCAGCAACATTCGCTTGTACAATGTCTTAAAAATTGCTTCATGTCGTTTCTGTCTACTGTCATAAAGGCATGTTAAAAAGTAGCATAGTTTTGTAATTTTTCTGTAACATAAATAATTTTTTCACATGATTTTTGTAACTTTTTGATAGGAAAGTACCAAAGTCTTACAAAAAACGTTTTTTGCCTTTTCGAGCTGGCGGTTGTAAAATAGCATTGAATATCAATACATCAAACCAAACGAATTTAGGAGACTATACATATGAAGAAAATGAAAAAAGTAGCTCTTGTGATGGCAGGAGCTAGCACTTTATTGATGAGTGCATGCGGTGACAGAGAGCTTCCTGAGGAGATATATGCAGATGCTATGACGGCGATGGAGGACCTCGACAGTGTGTACTTCACTTACTCGAACACACTAAATGCAGAAGAAGATGGAGTCAGCACATTTACACGAGGGGCGCTTCAGTATGACGATCCGCTGCAAGGCTACCTGGAAACGAATTTAAATGTCATTGACATTAGCGATCCGGTTGAAATGGATTTGCGGGTGGACGGTAATAATATAGAAATTCGCGAAGGAGAAGAGTGGGAACCTCATGATACGAACACAGAAGAAATGAGCACGATGCTGCGCCCGGAAGAAGAATTATCGTTTTTCCTTCCATTTGAAAGTGAATTTCTAATGAAGGAAGTAACAGACATGGAAGAAACCGATGATTATTATGAAGTTTCTTTTAAAGGAACAGATGAACGTCACTACAGTTTAGTAGAAAAGAAATTAAAAAATCTCGGTGTTACTTCCTCTTCATCAGACGGTTTGACAGATGAACAACTCGATTCGCTTCAACTTGATGGTATCGAAATGACTGCCTTTATCGACCAGGAAACGAAACGATTGAACGGCTACGATACACGTTTTCGATTTACAATAGAAATAGGCGGCGAATTACAATCATTTGATGAAATCACGAATGTCCGCTATCAAGACCATAACGACGTCGATGGAAATCTTGAAAGTTATATGGAAGAAAAATTAAAAGAAATTGAACAGGAACAAATGGAAGAACAAGAATCAGAAGAAAACAATTCCTAACAATAGAAGGAAAGTATCATAATTTGAAGCCAGCCTGCGTAACCATACGAAGGCTGGCTTTTTAATGAAACAAAGTGCATTTCTTGTTAGTAATACTTATTAAATCCGTGTAAATCTCGTGACAGAGTTGTAAACTCTATGTTTTAATATGAAAAGCGAGGCAAACATTACCAGTGAAAAACCATCTAACGAACCAATGACATTTTTAGACAAGGGCTATAAGACTCTGAAAATCTCGAAGAATAGTGGGAATAACATGTATATTCTATTAAGAAGAGATTACAGAAGAAAATCATGGTAGCAATTATAGGGAAAATGTTGTAGAATTCTTGTAAATGGCGTCAAAATATGATGTAATCTATCATACGAACTATTTTGTGCCACAATTGCAATAAATAAACTCACCATGAATTGACAGCCCATGATTTGGCAAGTATAATAATTTATGCAGTTTTTTAGAAAAAAATGAGAAACTAACGGACGGATGCGTTTTCATTGATGATTCCGATGACCCGATAGATGATCGTTGAGGAACCAGATGACGTGAGCGTCTCTGAAAGTTAGAAAATAGTATTCTATCAAAACTGAGATAGAGTACTTAATAAAAGGAGGAAGTATTGCATATGGCTTATCAACCTAAGTCTTACCGCAAGTTTCTAGCAACATCTGTTTCTGCCGCAATGGTAGCAACAACATTTGGTGCTGTTGTACCTGCGGACGTACAACAAGCAGATGCAGCTGAGTCATTCAGTGATGTATCTAACGATCATTGGGCTTCTGAGTCCATCCAGCGTTTGGCTAACGAAGGTATCATCAACGGGTACCCAGATGGTACATACGGTCCAACAGAAGATATTTCTCGCGGACAGGTAGCAGAATTGCTTGTAAACGCATTTGATCTTGAAGTAGATGAAAATGCAGAGTCTTCTTTTGAAGACCTTAACGATGACAGTTATTCCACACCATTCGCTGAAGCAGTGGCGGAAGCTGGATACATCGAAGGCCGCGAAAATAACACAGAGTTTGCTGCAAGTAGAGATCTTACTCGTGAGCAAATGGCTACTATTCTAGTTCGTGCGTTTGAACTTGAACCAGTAGAAGACACTGAAGCAAACGTGAACGATCTTGATAATGCACACGAAAGCCACAAAGAAAACATCGAGATTCTTTCTCAGCATGGAATTACTGAGACTGAAGATGGAAACTTCCGTCCAAAAGAAACAGTAAACCGTGCTCAATTCGCTACTTTCTTGGATCGTGCCCTTGATGTTCAAGAGCCTCTTGCAATTTCTGAAGTGAATGCTCTTACTGATGACGGTCACGTATTGGAAGTTAATTTCAACAGACCGTACACTGAAGACATTGACAGCTCTGATGTGCGTATTTCTGAGGCAGACAGTGGAGAGCGCAAAGGTGTTGAGGATGTAGAACTTTCATCCGACCGTCAATCTGCTGAAATCACTCTTTATGACAACACAAGTGAAGATGCTCCAGCTGAAATTGAGCGTTTGACTAACTATGATCTTCAAATTGGAGACCTTGAAACAACATTTGCTCGCCCACAGTACTGGAATTACGATGACGATGGCGCCCATGTTGAATCCGTAGACAAAGAGAACCGTGAAATTGAAGTACTCGATAAAACATTGGAAGTGCCGGAAGACATGGACTTCAACTTCCAGGCAGCGCTTGGACAGCAGGTTAACGTATGGTTCGATGGTGACGATGTTGTAGAAGACATTGAAATTGTATCTGAAGCAGTCACCGATGCTGTTGAAGTTGACGGAGACGAAATTTCCACTATCAATGAAAACGGCGATACTGAAAGTTATGAACTGACAGAAGATACAGAGTTCATCGAAGAATACGGCACTGATGATGAAGATGATAAAGTTGGTGCAGAGGACATTGAAGCAAACTACGACGGTAATGAATACGACTACGCAAAAGTTATTCTGGATGACAATGGTGATGTAGCACGCGTTTACGCTTACACCATGGCTCCTGAAGATTCTTTTGCTGTAGAAGAAGTTGATGGAAATGTCGCTATCGGTTATGGCGGCGAAGAAGTAGATCTTGAAGACTACACTATTGTTAAAGACGGTCAAGGTATTTCCATAGATGACATCGAGCAGGATGACTTCATCATGTTTAATGAAGATGCTCATGAAGACGGCTTGGCAGTCGTTTACAATGACACAGTAACTGGTGAAATCGATAGTGTTTATAAAGATTCCTTCGACCTTGAAGGCGAAAACTACGATTATGTAGATGGCGCACAGTATCTTGATGAGGACAATAATAAAGAAACCCTCAATGAAGACGGCGCTGAAAGTCTTCAGGAAGGCGGCGAAGTAGAAGCGTACTTCAACGCCCGCGGCGAAATTATCCTTGTTAAAGGAACAGAAGGAACTGTAGAAGATGAGTACACTGCTGCATACACTACAGCGTCCATCGAAGCTTATCAAGATAACCTGAACAACGACCGCATGGAAATTGAAGTTGCTACTAAAGATGGCGAAGAGCTTTATGACATCGGCGTTGACGATCTCGATGAATTTGTCGTCCAGCAAAACGGTGACGACCTCGAATTCGAAGATGGAGACGACGCTCCGAGCGGAGACTTTGAAATCGACAGCTTTGAAGTACGCGCCGCTGACGGCACAGACTTCCCGACATCTTCTTTTGACGTTGTAGCCGTCGGTGAAAACGACGACGGAGATGAGTTTGAAGAAGTGATTTATGAAGTTCGTGACAACGATATGCTCGTAGGTCTTTCAACAAATGAAGACAACGAACTTCAAGGTCTTAAATTCTTTGAAACAGACGAAAATGGTGTGGATGTAGAGTATGACGACAGCTATGCTGCCGGCAAGAGTCTTGGCAATTCCACAACCGTTGTAGGTCTTGAAGAAACTCTTGCAGATGGTGAGTATCCTGACGCTGAAGATGTATCCTTCCAAAATTGGGAGCAGATTCAGGAAGATGGAACAGACCTCGATGACGCATCCGTTTATTACGATGATGAAGATAACGCCACGCATCTCTTTGTAGAAGACTTTGAAGCTGGTGAAACATCAGATGAAACAGCGTTGATTAAGCGTCTCGATGTTAACACAGATAATGAAATCGATCGTCTTGTAGCACTTGTTGATGGTGAAGAAGTCACGTATGACGTTGATTCGTTGGACGAGGACGCTGCAGCAGAAGGTGACATTGTGAATCTTGTTGTCAATGACAATAACGACGAAGTCACTGAAATTCAGCAGCTGAGTGATGCTGACGTTGACGGTGAGATTGTGTCGGGTACAATTGCTACCGATGGCGTAAGTGTTTCCGATGATACGGTTGAATTCGAAGACGGAACGGTCGTTGAGCTTGAAAGCAATGGAGGAGTTTATGATTCCACTGATGCTGACGCGGACGACTACTCCGTAGAAAGCCTGCGCGATCTTGAAGAAGGCGACTATGTAAGAGCAGCCCTAGTTGACGAAGGAAGCAGATTCGCTGACGTTATCGCTCTTTCGAATGAACCTGAAGGCGTTACTGCAAATCTAAGTTTTGAAGAAGTTACAGCGACTTCTGAAACTGGTGTGAGTGAAATTAAGCTTTCGTTTTCTGAAGAAGCTGATGTAGATGGTGATTCTTTCACTGTTACAAATGATAGTGGAGATGACATCAGTGTGACAGAAGGAACGTATGAAGACGCTACAGATTCTACTACTGGTAGCTATGCTTACACTGGTTCTACCGTGAGTGTTTATGTTTACGGATATAACGAATCAGAAGACGGAAATCCACTGGATATAGACTTCAGTGCTAATAACTTCTTTAATGATTCCGTTAACTTTACAGATTCAACTGTAACAGTTGATGTTTATAATCAAAATGAAGTAACTGAGTAATAATAACTTAGTTATTCCTGAAGAGTGGGCCTCGCGCTCACTCTTTTTTTCTAGTAAGGAGAATGAAAATGAAACGGTTCGCTTTATTTCTCGCCGCTTCTATTCTTGTGGTTTTAATTATGGGAGCCTGTTCGAATGAGAGTGACTCCTCTGGTCCCGGGATTGTATTTGGAGAAGTGACAGGAGAAAATGAAATTCAGGCTGGTAATGTTTTTCAGGTTGGCGAAAAAGTTAATTTCTTGATAGAGACTGAATCCTCTATTGGGCAGGAACAACTGAATGTTCAATTAAATATATTGAATCCGGACGATGAATGGGAACAGGTGTCAAGTAATACGATGCAGGTGAATCCAGATGCTACTCAGGTCATGAATGGCTTGAATGCCGGCATTTTTGAACAACTTGGACCGGGAGCGTATCAATTGGAAATTGATTTAGGGGAAGATACGATAAAAGGTGATTTTGTGGTGGAATAAAGTAAAATTTAATGTAAACTTTTACTTCTTTTCATGAATGAATCATTTCTAAAATTAGATATATCATTTACAGCTCTCTTTTCGTAGTAGGAAAGAGAGCTGTTTCACATAAATGCCTTGATATAGAAGTCTATCTATTTTTCGTTTATATATAAAAATTAGATTGTTTTTGTGCTCTTACCGATGACGGTCACGTTCTTTCTGTTGAATTAACTAGACCGTATCGTGAAACCCTAGATAGCTCTGATATTCGCATTGCTGAAAGCGACAGCAGATAGCGCAAAGGTGTTCAGGATGTTGAATTAGCATGCTATGTCAATCAGCAGAAGTTACTCTTTACGAAGCGGGGATTCATAAAGGATCCCGCTTCCTTTTTTTAATTACGGATAGAGACTAAGAGTAGTAGAATTTTTCTCTTTCTTGGATTTTTGGAACAAGGATAATATGAAATTCAACTGTTTTTATCATCATTGCTGGCATCTATGTGGAGATAATAGAAATAAATCCCGGAAAACTGTTCGTTACGAAGGTTGAAAATGGTATAATGCCCCTTGAAATAAATATTAGCTTGGAGGCTGTGACATGGTGCATTGGATTGTGTTTCTTATCATTGGTGTATCCTTTTTTGTTTCTTCTTATAATCAAGGACTTTTTTATGATCAACATATATATGTATGGCAAGTGGGAATGTCGATTCTGTTTTTAGGCTACGTTTTATACTTATTTTTCAAGAAAAAAGAAACAATACCGTATCTATATCTTATCGTGTTTCTGATTCCTCTCTGTTATTTGTTGTCGTTCACGAATGCGGTGACGATGCAGGGGGCATTTGATCAGTTTATTCAGTGGATGCTATTTGCAATGTTTTTCTTTGTTTTAGTTAGTTTGAAGAAAAATATGCCGTCTATTCAAACAGGAATGCTGGTTTTATTGCAGCTATTTGGCTTATTTATTGCGTTTCTACCGTTTCTAACATCGTGGGAGTGGTTAGAGTATAATGACGCTATTCTTAGCCGTCGTTTTTCTAGTGTATTTCAATACCCGAATACGTATGCTGCGGTGACGATGGCACTCTTGCTGTTCAATATAATGTATATGTCCATCAAACGACATTCGGCATTATCGATTATTTTATTTAGTTTACCAGTTGTGTTATATGCTTCTACCTTGTTTTTATCTCTATCAAGAGGAGCTATGATTCTATTACCGATTATTTGGTTTGTCGGTTTATGCTGTCTTTCTTTCGTGGGGCAGGTGAAATATATACTATATACAATGATTGCTTTTGTCGGTGGTTTTGTGTTCTTTATGTTCTTCTCCAATGAGTGGGGGACGTTTGAGACGACAGGTCAAATCATTGCCCTTTTGCTTGTTAGTTTACTAAGTACTGCTCTTGTGTTTGTCATACATCAAGGGTTGAATGTGAAAGCTAATCTAACATTGTCGAATAAAAAACTACGATACATCTTTCCAATCGCAAGCTTTGTTGGTGGTGTTGCGCTTGTACTTGATTTTGTTTATAAAGGCGTCATCTACAACCTCCTTCCGGAAAATGTTCAAAATCGTATAAACAATATCGGCTATGAGACGATATTTGAAGATGGACGATTAACGTTTTTCTTCGATGCGCTGGATATGTTTAAAAATGCTCCAATTATAGGTTGGGGCGGTGATGGCTGGAGTATTCTTTACCATGACTATCAAACCGAACCTTATGTTAGTAATGAAGTTCATAGTGTGCTGTTGGAGCAGTTGTTAAATATCGGTTTACTAGGTTTTGTCGTTTGGATAGGTGTGCTCGTTCTGTTTGTAGTTGTAAGTATAAAGGCCTTTAAGCAAAGTGCTGATGGGATAGTGCCGGCGGGTCTTATTGCCCTTATGATGTTGTTAGGGCATGGCGCGATTGATTTTGACTTTTCATTTGCGTCGATATGGCTTTTGTTCTTTCTGATTTTTGCAATGGTTGTGCCGGGGCAGCCAGAATTTCCAACCTTTTCGATGGAAAAATATAAGCGTCCTGCAGCAATTGGCGCGTCCGTCTTGGCTACGGTGTTGGTCATTATTTCATCGATTTATGCGTTCCGGTTTGAAGCAGCGCAGCGAACGGCGCAAGCGAATACGCAATCATCAAATAAGGAGGAAGTGTTGGAGGGATTGAGTGAGGCAAGAGACTTGAATCCGTACAGGCTTGATTATGTTGTTAATCAGGCAAGTACAGCGGTGGAGCTACGGAATGAAGATTTAACACTTGAATTGAGTAATCAATTCACTAATGTTCAGCCATTGAGTGGAACGGCTTGGATGCAGAGCGGAAACAGTTACGCCTCTTTTGGCTATATAGACGAAGCAGTAAAGAGATATAAGCAGGCACTCGAATATGACCCGTTTAATACAGGTATTTATGAACGGATGATACGTTTAACGTCTGGAGAGGCGGCTAGCTTGAAGCAAAATGGGAAGGACGAAGAGGCCTCCAACGTTGCCGATCAAGCAACCGAAACGTATGAACAATATACCAACACGACGTTGGAGTTTCGGCAAAATCCTGAATCTAATTATAAAGATTTAGATTTAAACAAATCATCAAGGTTTCTGGCTGGACAGGCCTATATGATAAATGAAGAATATGATTCTGGTATAGAAGTACTGAATACGATTGGGAAGGCGGAAGAAGACATATATCTACGTGCGCAGGCACTTGTTATTCATGCTCTCGAAAAGCAAGGGAAAGACGAACAATCGAAGAAAAAATATAATCAACTTAAAAACCAAAATGACAAAGCAACTTCTTATTATGAAGCTTATACCCCCTTTTTTAAGTAATACTGTGTCGATATGTCGAAAAATGTATGATAAAATAGAAAAATATACACCGCAGGAAACAGGAGGAAGAGAATGTCAGAAAATGACCCAAACCAGCAGATGGATCAACAGTCAGACGAAATTAGTCTGACTGAAATAATAGCAATTATTTGGCATTACAAACTTTTAATTATTATCTTACCGATTGCACTAGCCTTGGTTGCTTTTGGGGTGTCACAGTTTCTAACGCCAAGCTATAGTTCGACGGCTAAAGTATACCTAGGAAACTTTGGAAATGAGATGTATACGTCAGCGGACAGTGCCGAAGAAGTGATTATGAGTAATGATTTGTTAGAAGATGTCATAGAAAATCTAGAGTTAAGCCATGATTTGCCCCGTGATTTAAGAGGTTCCGTATCGATAGAAAGTTTATCGGAATCCAGCATGTTAGAAATAACAGCAACCCATGAAAAACCAGAACGTGCCCAGGACATTGCGAGCGGTGTTATCACACAATACTTAGATCGGGCAGAGCCGGCGTATGAAGATAGGCAAGCAATTGTCGAACAGTTATATGAATCAACGTTTGAAAACTATGAACAAACGTCAGCCAGTTTAGCCCGTAACAAAGAAGCTCTAACTGATATTGAGGAAAATGAAGAACTAAGTGAAACAGAACGTGATTTATCCAGAAGTCGTTTGATTGACTATGTTGAAATGGACGAGACTCAGTTGAATGAGCTTGATCAACAATTACAAGATCAACAGTTAGAATTGAAAGATCTTCACGGACCCGAAGTGTTCGAGCAGGCAACCATGCCGCGCTCGCCAGATTCTCCAAACCCTATGTTGAACACGGCAATCGCCTTTGTAATAGGAGCTATGGTATCTGTTGGACTAGCGTTTGTGTTAGAATTCTTCAAAAATAATCCGATTCGTCGTAAGCACTCCTAGAATTCTAAGAATCACATGAAGAAGAGAGGAGGGATGATATGACATACGGAAAACGCTTGATATTATTGATGGGAATAGACACACTTATTGTAATGATCGCTGTATTTATTGGCGGGTACCTGATTTATAATACGGAATATATCGATTCTCCGATTATCATTGCCAGCTCGCTGTCGTTAGTTGTATTCCATCATTTTTTTGCGTACCAATTCAAGTTATACAAACGGGTATGGCAGTATGCGAGCATTAATGAGCTAAAAGAAATATTTAAAGCAGTGACGTTATCTATCATTGCGACTGTCATCATGCAACAGCTATTTTTTGATATCATTCATAAACGTACATTGGTTATTACTTGGATGTTGCACATATTGCTCATTGGTGGATCTCGCTTTGCCTGGAGAATGTATCGTGATACATTCTTAAAATCTCATAAAAACAAAAAACGGACATTAATCGTTGGTTCAGGCAGTGCAGGCACGATGGTGGCCCGCCAAATGATGCAGGGCGGCGAGAGTGAATTAACCCCTGTTGCTTTTGTTGATGATGATATGACGAAGAAAAAGCTTGAGATTATGGGTGTGCCCGTAGAAGGTCCCGTTCATAACATAGAAAACATTGCAAACGAACTTGATATCGAACACATCGTCATCGCGATTCCTTCCTTAACCAGACAAGAATTACAGCGTATTTACGATGAATGTCAAAAAACGAACATTCGCACACAAATACTGCCAATGATAGAGGATCTCTTGAGCGGAAAAGTATCTGTCAATGAGTTCCGGGATGTAGAAGTCGAAGATTTATTGGGACGAGACCCCGTCGAACTTGATATTGAAGGTATTTCCGAGTCGATAACGAATAAAACCATCCTTGTTACAGGAGCAGCAGGTTCCATTGGTTCAGAAATATGCCGGCAAATTAGCGGATTCCAACCACAAAAAATGATTTTGCTGGACCATTATGAAAATGGTGTATACGACGTAGAGATGGAACTGCAACAGAAAGAATTATACAGTGAACTGATTACCGAAGTTTCGGATGTAAAAGATAAAGAAAAAATGGACACGATATTCGAGTCTTATCGACCTGATGTTGTTTTCCATGCAGCGGCACACAAACACGTGCCATTAATGGAAAAAAATCCAGAAGAAGCTGTCAAAAACAATGTCCAGGGAACGAAGAATCTAGCAGAAGCGGCAAATGAATACGGAAGCGAAACATTCGTTATGATTTCAACGGACAAAGCAGTGAATCCAACAAGTGTCATGGGCGCCACCAAACGAATTGCAGAAATGGTCGTCCAGCACATGGATACAACAAGCGAAACAAAGTTTGTATCGGTTCGTTTCGGCAACGTTCTCGGAAGTCGTGGCAGCGTCATTCCATTATTCAAAAAGCAAATCCAAAACGGAGGCCCGGTCACCGTCACCCACCCCGATATGGTACGATATTTTATGACGATTTCCGAAGCGTCAAGGCTCGTTATCCAAGCAGGCGCTCTTGCCAAAGGCGGAGAAGTATTTGTGTTGGACATGGGAGAACCGGTAAAGATTGTCGACCTCGCGAAAAACTTAATTAAGTTATCAGGCTACAACATAGAAGATATCGGAATCGAATACTCCGGCATGCGCCCGGGAGAAAAAATGTATGAAGAACTCTTGAAGGACGATGAAGTCTATCCAGAACAAATTTATCCAAAAATATATATAGGTCAAACGTATAATATTAATCTATTTTTCAATACTGTAATAAATGGATTGAGTGGTTTATCAAAAGAAGAGTTGAAGGTTAATTTAATAGAAATTGCTAATAGACAAGAACAAAAAGTATCACAAATGTAATTTTTAATACAATTAGTAGACATAACTCTATATAGTACTAAAATAAATCAAAGGATGGAATTGGGAATGAATAAAAATACACCTAACTTATTTATAGTTGGAGCTCAAAAAAGTGCAACGACTTCACTCTATAACTATTTAAAAGAACATCCAAATATATTCTTTTCATCTGAAAAAGAGCCAAATTATTTCACAACGTTCTTTGATACATTTCCACATAATGGGCCCTATGATAAGAGATATGATAAAAATGTAATTGGAAGTGCTGAAGAATATTATAAGTTGTTTTCAAATTATAGTGGACAGAAGTATATTGCTGAAAGTTCTGTGCATTATTTATACTTTAATGGACTTGCATATAAATTAAAAGAAGAAAGTCCTGATGCTAAAATAATTATCTCTTTAAGAAATCCAATTGAAAGAGCTTATTCAGCATATACTTACTATGTTTCAAGGGGAAGAGAGAGCGAGAGTTTCAGAGAAGCGATTCAAAATGAAAATCATCGTATGTTAAATAATTATGAAGTTGGCTGGTATTACATTGCGCAAGGTTTGTATTATCAAAAAGTTAAAGATTATTTAGAAGTTTTTGGTCGTGAAAATGTACATATAGTACTATTTGATGAGATAAAAGATGATTTAGAAGGAACGTTAAAAAATATTTATAAATTTCTTGAAGTTGACCCAGTAACAATTAACAACACCGAAAAAAAGTACAATGTGTCAGGGACACCTAAAAATAAAATTACTAAAGTTATTGCAAGTCCATTAAAAGCAAAGTCTCTTGCGAAAAAATATTTGCCAACCCCTATGGCTAATAAGTTGAAAGATTATTATTTTAAAATCCTAGAAAAAAATTTAGCTAAAACTGAACTAAGTGTTAGTGACAAAGAGTATTTAAAATCAGTATATGAGACCGATATAAAAAAACTTTCTGTACTAATTGAGAAAGATTTAAATCACTGGCTGGAGTAATAAAAATGAGAATATTTCTTTACCTTGCTATTTCGTTTGTATTATTAGATCAATTTATTATTTCTACTATACTACCAAACATTACTCTTTTTGATGTTGGCATATTGTTTTATGTGTTGTATATACTAACAATAAGAAGACCAATAACAAATAAGAGAATATTTATACCTATAAAAATTGCAGGAACGTTATATTTCTTAAGTTTGTTTGTATATAATACATATTTATTTATTATTAATAAGATAGAGATAATGTCATTTTTTTATATAATAAAAGAAATGGAATACTTTCTTCTATTTTTTCTACTAGTCAATTCTTATTATTACATAAAGAAATATTCTTTAAATCTACTTTTTGTTTTGGTAGTAATTAATGTGTTATATGCATATATCGAAATGGTTAAGGGCGGAATTTCGTTCTATGGAATTGGTGCACTAGTCACAGGTTCTCCAGAGCCAAGTGCGTCAATTTATTTAATGATTGTGTTTGTTTTGGCTTTCCTAGAATTAAATAAAATAAAACCTGTATTCTTCTTTATAATAATCTGTTCTTTCCCCGTAATTGCAACAGTGTCAAGAATAAATATTGTTTCACTTATATTTATAATCTTTATCATAGTTATTACTAAGCTTTATAATAATGGGTTTAGTATAAAGAAAAAAAACGCCATTATTAACTTATCAATGTTTGTATTAATTATTATACTTTTCTTAAGTTTTACTCAAACACAATACGCTGAAGTGTTGTCCGAAAGAATATATAAACTTGATAATGCTGTAGAAAACAGGTCTGATAAATGGGCTAACGAATACGAATTATATAGTTTTGATAATATTGAGGATTATTTATTTGGTAAGGGAAAAGGCATACCTGAGCAAATTAAACAAGACTCCACGTTGGGAGTTGATAGTCAATACTTAAGATCTTTTATTGAGATGGGAGTAATGGGAAGTTTCCTACATTTATTGCTGTTAATTACTACCATATCAGTGTTATGGAAGAACTCAAAATATAAGGCATTTATATTGACTATAGTAATAGTTTTTTCACTGAAATCAATTACAATAGAGGCCTTACAAGTGACAAGACCTGCAATAAGTTTTTGGGGATTAGCAGGGTTACAGATGGGATATATTATAAATAAAAGGTACAATAAATGAAATCATTAAGGTCGGATATAGTTGTTTCTATTGAATGCATTGAAAAAGAATAGTAATGAATTTATTTTAAAATTAATAGAGTCATTTTTCGGAAAAATGTCTTTCATGGTTTTTACTTTATTGTTCGCTCTAATATGCACTAGGTTATACGGACCAGAAATATTCGGGAAATATACTTATGCTTTTTCACTTGTATCTTTATTTATGATAATTGCTAAAGCAGGACTAGACAACGGTTTAATGTATTCAATACCTAAAAATAATAACAAACACATCAGTTTTAGCTTTATTGTAAATATTCTATTGTCTATAGTTATAGTAGTGCTATTATATGTATTTATTCAAGATATATACATTAGATGGATGTTGCCATTAATATGGTTAGTTTCAGCAGAAAGACTTTTTTTTGGAATATATCGTTCTCAAGGAAAAATTAAGGAATATTACTTTATTAATGGTTTTTTATCAATGATTATAAGAATAGGTTCAATAGTTGGTTTATACTACGTAACAGGTGAAAATGAATATAGCGTTGCGCTAGGAGTTTATATTTCGTTTATTTTCTCAAATGTAGTGTACTATATAAAAAATAAGAAAAACTTTGGTGAAGTAAATGTTGATAAAGAATATTTAAAGTATTCTATTCCTTTGGTTTTTGCAACTATGATGTCTACTATTATTAATAGAATTGACATAATAATGATTGGTAATATGACTAATGAAAGTTATGTGGGAATATATGAAATTACGTTTTTAGTCTCAAATTCAGTTGCAAGTCTTCTAATTATTTTTAATACTGTGTTCGCACCAAAAATTGCAAATCTATATCATAGTGGTCAAATAGAAGTATTACAGAAATTGTATGTCGTATCCACTAGAGGACTTGCTATAGTTGCTTTGATAATCACAGTGATTATAATTATGAATAGCGAATTTATTCTATCAGTTTTCGGTGAAGATATAGTTGAAGGTGTAACGGCCCTGAATTTTCGAAGTATAGGACAGTTTATAAATATTGCTGTCGGCGGTGTATGGTTAATGCTTTCCATGACAGGGAAAACGAAATTCCAATTATATGCAAATATATTTGTGTGTATTGTTAATATATCATTAAATTTTATTCTTATACCTATTTATGGAATCAATGGTGCTGCATTTGCAAGTATGGTTTCTATTGTTCTTATAAATATAACTGGATATTTTATAGTTTCTAGACTGTTTAAAGTAAAAGTATTCAAATATATTTAGTCAATTTTCGCACACACATGTTTCTAAGCAGGGTCATCTATAAAGAACTAAAAGTTTTTTATATTCATAGTTTAAAATAAATAAGTGGAGGCGCTCTATAATGCCAATGGTGTCTATAATAATGCCTAATTACAACGGCGATGCAAATCTGGAAAAATCTATAAGGTCAGTTTTGAATCAATCATTTACAAATTTTGAATTAATTATTATAGACGATAACTCAACAGATAATAGTTTAAAAGTGATAAACCATTTTCTTAATAGTGACAAAAGAATAAAATTACTGGTTAATGAAGAGAATATCGGTCCATCGTTATCAAGGAATAAAGGGGTGAATTTCTCTAGAGGAAAATATATTGCATTCCTTGACAGTGATGATTTATGGGAAAAATCAAAATTAGAAATTCAAGTTAACTTTATGGAATCAAATGAAATTAAGTTTTCCTATACTTCATACGTGAAATTTGATCATAATGATTTAATTAGAACAGTTCATGCCAGACTAAAAATTAATGAGAAAATGCTATTGAGAAAAAATTATTTAGGTACATCTTCAGTAATGATTAACAAAGAATTTTTTGGTGAGATGATAGAATTTAAAGATTTAAAAAGAGCAGAAGACTACGAATTATGGTTGCGATTAATAAAAGAATCGAAAATGATATATGGAATTAAAGATACATTAATGAAGTATAGGGTTGGTAATGAATCTCTATCTAGTAAAAAAATCGAAGGTATAATTTATAGATACAAATTATTTAGAAAAACTATTGGTATGTCAAAAATGAGATCATTATATTACGTTGCTATGAATATTCTTCTTACCTTTCAAAAGGAATATAGTAAGCATGATTAACCCAATGTATTCTGCACCATTAAAGGAGAGGCCTAAATGATTAATTATAAACCTGTTGTTATTATCGGCGCCGGTCGATCGGGCACAAACATGTTACGAGATACGTTGACACAAATTGCAGGAGTGGAAACATGGCCTTGTGACGAAATAAATTATATCTGGCGTCATCATAACGTAACACATAAAACAGATGAGTTCACCTCAGACATGGCAACCTCTAAAGCTAAAAAATACATACGCCAAAAGTTTGATGAAATGGCGGAAGAGACAAATGCCAAATACTTAGTAGAAAAAACATGTGCCAATTCTCTTAGAGTGGAGTTTGTTCAGAATGTCGTACCAGAAGCGAAATATCTTCATATTGTTAGAGATGGAAGAGATGTTGTGGAGTCGGCGAAAAAGCGATGGGAAGCACCATTGGATACGGAATATATCGGCGAAAAGATGAGGTTTGTGCCCAAAAGTGACTTGCCTTATTACGGATTTAAGTATTTTTTAAACAGATTATATAAAATAACTTCACGAGAAAATAGATTGGCTTCATGGGGGCCGCAATTCACTGGAATGACAGAACAATTAAAAAAAGTGTCCTTAGAAGAAGTTTGTGCTTATCAATGGAAAGCAAGCGTAGAAAAAGCAACAAATGCTTTTAAAAACTTTATCCCTTCTTCTCAATATCACACTATTTATTATGAAGATTTTGTGGAACACCCCGTTAAAAATATGAAACAAATATGTGCTTTTCTAAATATTGAAATAACACCAGAAGAAATAGAACGACTCACTCAAGACGTTAGTAGTAAAAGTGTAGGCAAGGGCGTGAGGACGTTAAGTGATAAAAATCTATTAGAACGAGTAAATACTATTTTAAAGCCGGCTATGGAGCGTCATCAATATGAAATGTGATCTGTCTTTATTGGAACGAAGCATGAAACGAAGCTTCGATATCTTTTTTTCATTTGTTGGTTTAGTGTTAACCTCTTGGGTTATTATTCTTTGTTTTCTCGTTGCTGCGATTGAAACAAAAAGCAACGGCTTCTTTGCACAACACCGAGTTGGAAAAAACGGATTTATATTTAAGGTTATTAAAGTTAAAACGATGAAACAGCGAAAAACGGAGAACACCACAGTTACTACAAGCCACGACATGCGCATCACAAAGTCAGGTAAAGTGTTTAGAAAATGGAAGTTAGATGAATTGCCTCAGCTATGGAATGTATTGAAAGGTGATATGAGTTTTGTAGGTCCTCGCCCAGACGTTCCTGGTTATGCGGACCAATTAGAGGGGGAAGACCGCATTATCCTAAATATCCGTCCAGGCATTACAGGTCCAGCCACTATTCACTATAAAAATGAAGAGGAACTATTAGCTGCTCAAGATAATCCAGAGCAATATAATGCAAAAGTTATCTATCCCCATAAAGTACAAATAAACAAGGAATACATAACTAATTATTCGTTTATTAAAGATTTATATTACATTATGAAAACATTGACTTAGTCTTATAGAGAGGATGTACTTTGATGATAAGTGAATCGAACAAGGCATTGGTAAACAAAGAGTTAAATAAAGAAGAATCGAAGAAAAAGCTAGAAGAAATGAAAGGTAACAAATCAGTAGAAGTGAATTCCTGGATCGTCTCTGATCTCGAACTTATCGGGATTGGTGGTTTTAGTCCGCTTGAAGGGTTTATGGGACAAGATGATTATGAACGTGTAGTCGATGATATGCGTCTACAAGATGGCACCATCTGGAGTATTCCGATCACATTGCCGGTCCGTGAAGAAATAGCCACCACGCTTGATATTGGAGAAGAGGTTGCTCTTATAGGAGAAGATGGCGTTATTTATGGAACAATAGAAGTGAAAGAGAAATTCACTTATGATAAAGAAAAAGAAGCACGGCTTGTTTATGGTACAACAGATACCAATCATCCCGGGGTACAGAAGGTTTATGATAAAGGAAACGTTTATTTAGGAGGGCCGGTTACACTCTTGAACCGTCCGAATCACGGAGAGTTTAAGGAATATTATTTGGATCCGTCCGAGACTCGCCAAATGTTTGCAGATCTTGGTTGGAAGACTGTTGTTGGTTTTCAGACGAGAAATCCAGTACATCGCGCACATGAATATATTCAGAAATCAGCTTTAGAAGTTGTCGACGGACTGCTGTTAAACCCGCTTGTGGGAGAGACGAAATCTGGAGATATTCCAGCGGATGTACGAATGGAGAGCTATCAAACGATTCTCCAAAACTATTATCCAAAAAATCGCACACGGCTTGTAATATACCCAGCTGCAATGCGGTATGCAGGTCCGCGTGAGGCGATTTTGCATGCTATTGTTCGTAGAAACTATGGTTGTACCCATTTTATTGTCGGACGAGATCATGCCGGTGTCGGTGATTATTATGGTACTTACGATGCGCAAGAGTTAATTACCCAGTATGAAGAGGAGCTAGGTATTAAAATTTTCACTTTTGAACATGCCTTTTATTGTTCCACGTGCGAAAATATGGCCACTGCCAAAACATGTCCGCATGATTCTTCGCACCACGTGCACTTAAGTGGTACCAAGGTTCGGGAGTTACTTCGTAACGGTTATCGCCCGCCTAAAGAATTTTCACGCCCCGAAGTGGCAGATGTATTGATTAAAGGGATGAAACAAGTGTAAGTCCCTTTTTTAAAGACCGGGTTTCCCGGTCTTCTTTCTATTTATAAATGAGGAGGAGCATATCATTGAAATCAACCAATGTTACATGGCATGAGTCCAAAATAACAAAGCAAGATAGACAAACGTTAAAAAGTCACAAAAGTCCAGTTATTTGGTTTACAGGTTTGTCTGGATCAGGTAAATCTACACTTTCTGTAGAATTGGAGAAAGCACTGCATGAGAAGGAAATTCATACGTATCGATTGGACGGAGATAATGTTCGGCAAGGGTTAAATAATAACCTCGGTTTTAGTCCGGAAGATAGAGTGGAAAATATTAGACGCATTGGGGAAGTTGCAAAATTAATGAACGATGCCGGTATTTTAACGTTAACAGCTTTCATTTCTCCGTACAGGGAAGACCGGCAGAAAGCACGGGAACTGTTAGGTGACGGTGAATTTATTGAAGTGTATACTAAATGTTCTTTGGAAACCTGTGAAGAGCGTGATCCAAAAGGTTTGTATGAAAAGGCGAGGAAGGGTGATATAAAAGGATTTACAGGAGTTGATGCACCGTATGAAGAACCAGATGCACCAGAAATTGTAGTGGGAACAGACCAACACACTTTAAAAGATTCTGTTGATACAATTATTTCTTATTTAAAACAACGTAATCTTATTTAAAATAATAGAAGCATAAAAGACAGGAGTTCTACTCGAACAAGCTTAGATAAAGTCTTGAAGCAATTTGTGGTTTAGCATGTATAGTATTACAACATAAATTTCTGTTCGCCTTTATTTGAAAGGTTAATAAAGATGTAATGGAGAAAGAAGGTGATTGAACTTGAGTTCAAACAAACGAATTTTTTTATCAGCGCCACATATGACGGGGAAGGAACAGTCTTACATAAACGAAGCGTTTGATTTAAACTGGATTGCTCCGCTTGGGAATAATGTCGATGGGTTTGAAAAGGAACTAGCGGAATACGTTGGTGTGAATCATGCGGCAGCAGTTAGTTCTGGAACGGCAGCTATCCATTTGGCTCTCCGCTTGTTGGAAGTGGAACAAGGGGATGCTGTCTTTTGTTCTTCGCTCACGTTTGTGGCTAGTGCGAATCCGATTTTATATGAAAAAGCCACCCCTGTTCTAATAGATTCTGAGCCGGAGACGTGGAATATGTCACCAGCTGCCCTAGAACGGGCCTTGCGTGATGCAAAGACGGAAAATAATCTTCCGAAGGCTGTCATTGTCGTAAACTTATATGGACAAAGCGCAAAAATGAAAGAGTTAGCAGACTTATGTGATGCGTATGATGTTGCATTAATTGAAGATGCGGCGGAGTCACTTGGGGCAGACTACGTGGAACGGAAGAGTGGTTCTTTTGGGTATTTTGGCGTTTTTTCATTTAATGGTAACAAGATTATTACGACGTCCGGTGGTGGAATGCTGACGAGTAATGATGAAGCTATGATAAAGAAAGCCCGCTTTTTATCCACACAGGCTCGGGACCCTGCTCTTCACTATCAGCATAGTGAAATTGGCTACAATTATCGGATGAGTAACATTGTTGCCGGCATCGGACGAGCGCAGTTAGAAGCGATAGATTTACGTGTCCAACAACGTCGCGATGTTTTTGCGCGTTATCAAGAAGCATTTCAGGACATAGAAGGATTCTCCTTTATGCCGGAGTTGAAAGGTGCCCGTTCTAACCGCTGGCTCACCGCACTTATGGTTGATCCAGCAAGAACGGGGGTGGAGCGTACGACGATGATTGAAGCCCTTGCAGAAGAAAATATTGAAGCCCGCCCCGTCTGGAAGCCGTTGCATCTGCAGCCACTGTTTGAAGGAGCGACGTATTATCCTTTGCAGGAGAACTACAGTTTCTCGGACGAATTATTCGAATATGGTCTTTGTCTCCCTTCAGGATCGAACATGACTATAGAAGATCAAGAACGGGTAATTCAGGTGATTCGACGCTTGCTATAGTAAATAGGTACTAATAAAGAGATCGCCACAGATTGTGCAACAAGTATAAGTGCTTTGAAGTTCCCTTGTTGGCATGACAGACTCTGGTTATGCATCACTCAAGTCCCGATGAGCACCTGAATCATCCGATATATGAATGCTCAACGCTGAAGATAGGCTTTTTTCTATACGATATGTCTGGTATAATTCCCCTGTTACATACATAGGGAGTGATAAAACATGAAAACATTTGTCGTGATTTACTATTTGGAACAGGACTTTAAGATAAACCGGTTGATCGAAGCGGAGAGTCAGGAAGAAGCGGTGAAGAAAATCCAGGAGGATGGCGATCTGATCAGCTTTACGAATTCCAAAGGGATTTACCATGAATTGAAACGCAGTGATGTTAAACTGATTCAAATGGGACTGGCCAAGAAACAGAACGCTGCACAGCAGCAGAATGTTAACTAATAGGATGGCTCATAGAAGCCGCTGCAGAATTGATCTGCAGCGGCTCTAAATGAATGTAGAGGGACCTAACTGAATGAGGCACAGGAAAAAACACCTCCAATGTCGTATGTAACAACTATCGACTAATGGAGGTGTTTTTCTTATGGGATGTATTACATATCCAAACAATCTATGCTGAATGAATTCTAGGAAGAGTCTTGACCATGATATACTCCTTTAGATGGATAACATTAGAACCTCAAAGTCTATCAAAGCCTCTTAAAGATCTATTAAAAGTAGATGCAAGGTGTTTTGCGGGTGTGCCCGAGCCACGAGTGGAGAGGTCCCTGCACAATTGGTGTCTGTCCCCGTTACGGTGAAACATGAAAGTATATGCTCAAGGGTTTATTTGTAAATAGAAAATGAAGGGAATAATTAAAATGAAATATGGTGGATGATTGTGCATTTTTTCCTTTCTCCTGCGATAAGGTATAGTATTGTTGAAAAAAGGGGGAGAGGTAAATCATGCAACATTTTTATGACATCCGCCCCAAAGAGGAAGAATGGATAGCTTATACATCTAACCGCGGAGGAAGTTATGATATATGGTTATATCATCTAACTCAGGGGATAGACACACAGGTTACAAGCGGTATCGGAGAATCTTTTTCCATTCCTTTTTGGTCACCAGACAGTAGGAAAATCGCTTTTGTAGGAAGAAATAATATTCTTTTTGTCATTCAGCTCGTTGAAGGTGCTGTTGCCAGGATAGATCAGTTTGCGGAGGGGTTGGGTGTCTTTTTGAGTTGGTCACCGGACAGCCAACAACTTGCGTATATAAAACAGGATGACATTATGTTGTACAACGTCATCACCCATCAAGTGCAGAGAATAAACGAGCCTGCTGCAACGGATGTTCAGTGGTTTCCAAGCGGGACGGCATTACTTTTTCAAGCGCCTGATTCAGATGGAATTAGTCAACTATTCGGTATGCAGACGGATGGAGCGGCTAGACAGCAAATCACTCAAAATACCGAAGGCAGACTGAATAATGTCCGTCTATCTCCGGATGGTACGTTTGTATTGTATACGACACCTGGTGTCAGCATTTCGATTATTTTTACCATCGATCTTACAATGGGCAGCGTATTTGAGGTGATGGGAGGGCCGCTTGGAAGAAATTATAATCCCGCATGGTCTCCTGATTCATCAACGATTGCCTACAGTGCCAATACTTTTGAAAATGGTGTTGGCTATTTTTCATTGATTAGAACAACAGGGAGACAAGCGGAGGGGGATCGAACAAGGGCGATGTCGAATTGTTTTTCTACTCCTGTGACATGGTCCCCGGATAGCAGGAAAGTGGCCTATCTCTCCGGTTGTGAAAATGGAACAGCCAGTGAAATGTGGGTCATTGATGTAGGGCACCCTGTACCAGTTAAAGTAACAAGTGGGGCATTGATAACGTCGTTGCAATGGTCGCCAGGGACAGCTCCGTTTTCGATGCGGACGTATACCGATGTTGTTTATCAGGTTCAATTCGAATATCCAGCCCATTGGGAGGAAGTAGCGGATCGCAGATATGAAGGGCGAGATGGCTTCTTTCAAATTTCAGCGATTGCGACAGACGAACCATTACACTTCGTTTGCCGCAATGAAGCATTCCACCCATTATTCCCATATGGTTCTAATCCTCGCATCTTCAGCACGCTCATAGAAAACCAAGAGGCCTGTTTTATTTTTCCGTCCGCTGACCAACCGGTAGAAATGAGAAGGCAAGCGGCCCTCCTTGTCCGTTATCCAATCCCCATTCAAATAGAAGGAACAACATATCACTACTTTATTTTATGGGCTGATGAGAATCATCTAAAACATCTAAGCTCAACCCTTACTTTGAAGCTTCCTTCATCCTAGATGAAAAGAGGGTGCTGTATCAAAAGGTTATGAAAAAATGACCTTTTTGATGCAGCACCGAAAAGGTGTTGGGTATTTCTACACTTAATTACATAATAGTTTCCACTTTAACATCATTTTAACACCCAATTAATAAGACCTTAATGTTGAAAACTTAGGGTTAGGGTGTAGAGAAATGAAGGAGGAATATCATGAAAGTGGGGAAACGATGTCGAAGGTTTTTGTCAATAATGCTCATTTTGTCCATGCTGCTAATGAACATGTCTTCTGCCTTTCCGTTGAAGAAAGCAGGAGCCGCTGAAGACGAAACATCAGAGGAAACGGAAGAAAGCGACACATCCAAAGAAACCGACAATGATATTACGGAAGAACAGGTTAACTCTGATAAGGGGGGATCTACTTCCGGCAGTGAAGAAGAAATCAGGGAAGACAGTACGGAACAAAATACTACAGATGTTGAATCTGGTACAAATGAATCGGATGAAGACGAACCGGTAGAGAATGAATCGAAAGAAAAAGAAACAGTGGAAGAAGAAAAAATTTCTGAAGAAGAAGAGAGCGGTGATGGTGAAGAGCCATTGCAGCGTCAACAGGAAACAGCGGATGTGAATGTTGATGAGCTGCCAGAATTATTAGTTACAGAAATAATGCCGGATGACTCAGGCGCCGATGATTACGAGTATTTCGAAGTGTACAATAATTCTGATAAAACATTAAACTTGAATTACTATTCTTTTATCTACCGTTATACGGACGACTCCAGTGATGATAAAACGATAGCGTTCCCCGCTGCTGAAATCAATCCAGGTGAAACGAAGGTTTTTTGGCGTAATAACTCAGGCGCGTCCTTAGACAATTTTAACAGTCAATATGACGTCGATTTGTCTAAAGGAGAGGTTGTAGAATACAGTGGTTCCAACTTTAATAACGGTGGAAACCGGGCGGTCGTCATTGAAACTCCTGCCGGGGAAGAAACTATTCAGGCAGGCTATGTAGAAGATGATATCGGCTCAGGGCAGAGTGTGATGTTTTCGTACCCTGAATCGGGAACAGCAATGTCATTACATAAACAAAAAGCAGAAGCATCTCCCGGTCACATAGACGAGGCACAAATCCCCGGAGAGAGAGTATCTCTTTCTTCCAACGAAAAACCGTCTATTCATCACGAAACGCTGACAAACATTAATGCCGGCGAAGACTTGAGAATGGAAGCAGTTATTGAAGATGAGGACTCCGACCATGTGAAGACAAGTCTATTTTATCGAACGGACTCCGGAGAAATTTATGAATCTATCAAAATGAATAAATCAGATAATAATGATTATGAGGCAGTCATTCCAGGAGCAGATTTGCGGTCTGGAACATTAGATTACTATATTACAGCTGCTGATCGATATAACCGCGTGCAGACAGACACAGCCAAAGTGACGATAGCACATGAAGAAAATAACAGCCAGGAGAATCCGCACGTTCTTATCACAGAATTTGCCCCTAACACTGCAGGTGCGGAAGAATATGAATTCTTCGAGCTGTACAACAACACTCAGCAGCCGCTTGATTTACATCAATATGCGTTTAAATACGTTTATACCGATTCTGGAGAAGAGCGTGTTTTCCAGGTTCCTCATACCAAAATGGAACCTCAGGAAACGCTTGTCTTTTGGTACAACAATGCCGGCAAAGAATTGCAGGACTTTAACGAAAAATTTAATACTGAACTTACCTCCGATCAATTGGTAGAAGTCACAGATACCACAGGTCTGCCCGGTTTTGCTAACGGTGGTGATCGTGCCCTTATGTTATCGGATAAGGATAACGCGGAAGTCATTTATGCTGATTATCTGGGAGAAGACAACAATAATGATGGAAAAGACATTCACTATCAATATCCAGTAGATGGAACGAAGATGATCAAACACGAAACATTAGCAGATCCAACACCGGGAACGGTGGATAACACACAGGTTCCTGACGCAGCAGTTGATGTCTCAGACTTACCGGAGGATACAGAGGCGCCGGTCATCGACCATACCCCGGTAGAGTCTGCGGATCCGTTTTCTTCTGTGGAAATCCAGGCAGCCGTTGAAGATAATTTGAAAATGCCTTCCGTCACGCTTTATTACAAAAATGAAAATAAAGATGATTTTGAAGAAGTAATGATGCGTCCGGATGCAGGTGACCTATCAACCTTTTCGGCGGAAATACCAGGAACAGCTGTGGATTCGAACCTTACGTATTACGTGGAAGCCACTGACGGAACAAATACAACTAGTTCGGATGAATCTATCATTGAGGTGGCTGCGGGGGAAGACCCTGAGAACGTTCCCCCGATTCTTATAACGGAAGTAGTCCCGGACACCACGAATGTTGGCGGCTCGGATGGCTATGAATTTATCGAGATTTACAATAACACCAATCAACCTATTGATTTTTCTGACTATCAAATTCAATACCGTTACAATAATCTCCCCGACAGAGATACGCACTGGCCGTCTGACCCTGACGATATGGAGGTCGGACCACAGGAAACCATGGTATTCTGGATTATAAACGGCGACAACAATGATGAAACTATTGCGGATTTCAACCGAAACTATGGTTCTAATGTACAAGAAGACAACATTGCCAAAATTTATACCCCCGGCTTGTCCAATGGCGGGATAAGAAGTCTCCTTGTAACCACAAATACAGATCACGAACTGGCCATTGCCCACTATAATGAAGAGTCCGAAGATGCAGATGATACCCTTCCGGATAAAGGCATTGTGTACAAGTTCCCAACCGATGGATCCAACGTGATGGATAAGGTGAGTGCCGGGGAGAAGGATGCCAAACCAGGTGTCGTGGAAGATTTTCAAGTTCCTGAAAACCCTGTTCAAGTACCAGACGACACGGAAGCTCCCGTCATTGATAACCGTACCGAAGTCACGGAAGTTCATCAATCCGAAAATATTGACCTGGCAGCCGACATCAACGACAATGCCCAAGTCCGTACTGCCGAATTATTCTACCGCACCAATGACGAGGAAGATTACCAATCGATGTCTGTGCAGGTAAATCCGGATGACGGACTTTACCACGGGACCATTTATGCTCCTGAGTTAATTGCAAACGACACACTGGAGTATTATTTCAGAGCATCCGACGGCACGAATCAAACAGAAAGTGAAACACACACCATTAAGATCAATAACGAACTGGATGAATCTGAATTGCGCTTTAATATAAACGACAACGACATCCTTTCAGGAACAAATGTCTTAAAAGGAACGTCTGAACAAGATGGACCGGAAAACTTGAGTTTCTTAATAGATGACCAGGAATGGAACGGTGATACGTTTCGGGCCGTCGAGGATACAGCCTATCTAGCATTTGATGTGAGCGGCATTAACACCTACTTCCAAAACGCTGTCACCATGGACGGGGAAGTCATTCAAATCTTTGATGACTGGATGGCGCAATGGACGACCATCACGGTTCCGGTGGACCCCGAACTTTTGAGTACGGGGGATAACACTTTTACGCTCCGGGCAGGAAATAAGGCTACTCCTTTTGAAGGAAACCCTGGAGAAAATAGAGATGACTTCGACATGAAAGATGTTCGTCTTATCATGGCAGACGGAACCACACTGCAGGATCCCAATTATAATGACCCGAATGAAGTTCTCGATATGGGAGACAACGGCACAGATCGCATTGCGGAAGACTTCACTTTCACCGTCAGCGATGAACAGGCTCATTCCAAAGGGTTAAACTGGGATACAACGGAGGTAACAGATGGAGAACATTCCGTCACTATCCAGGACGGTACCAATGAAATAGAAACAAGCGTACGTGTTGACAACACAGCCCCAACCATCTCAACAAATATAGAAAGAGGGAAAGAATACAAGGGTGAATTTACTATTAATCCATCCATAACCGACAGTATTGCTGGAGTAGAAACCTCCACTGTTATGCTGGATGATGAAGTAATTTCGCTGCCTTACGAGACATCTTCCGGTGAACTTGCTGCCGGAGAACATGAGCTGACGATCACAGCTGAAGATGCAGCAGGAAACAAGACAACAGAAAACATTCCTTTTTCTACAGCGGACGAACACCCGACCCAGCCAGAAAATATTGCACCACAAATGGGTGAAACGTCAGATGGTGATCCGATTTTGAAAGTAAACGTCTCGGACCCGACGAATGACGAATTAAATGTTGGTTTTTATCAAGGATTTCATTACAATCCTGGACATGTAGATCGTGTAAAATCCTATCACCATACATCTGAAACGGAACCTCCGCAACAATCTGCACCAAAGGACGAAGAACCGTTCTCCGATGAAAGTATTTCTAAAATAAAGGAGAAAGACAACGAGTATATGGTTACGGACTCCACTACCGAATTTCCGTACCACCGTTTTGAAGTGACCGTTGACGAATCCATAGATCAAAACGATACGGTGGAGTTAGTTTGGAACGGAAATTCCCTTGAAGGTCGAAAAGTCACAATGTATGCCTGGAGTCACACTTCATCGGATTGGGAAGAAATCGATGAGAACATTGCAGGGGAAGAGGATTTTCAACTAAAAGGAACGGTTTCGGTAAACGATTTTGTAAGTGATCATAAAGTTAACGTTATCGTACAAGATGAAATTCCTGCCTCCGACGATTACGATTATACGTTTGCCTGGACATCCGACACTCAATATTTATCTGAAAGCTATCCGCACATATTCGACCAGCAGACCCAGTGGATTGCCGACAATAAGGAAAACATGAAGATTGCTTATACGTTCCATACAGGGGATTTAGTTAATCAAGCGAACAAACCGCAGCAGTGGGACCGGGCTGATGAGTACATGCAGACGCTGGATGACGCAGACATGCCGTATGGGGTGCTTGCAGGAAATCACGATGTGTCCCAAAAAACCAACGATTACACCGAGTACTACAAGTATTTTGGCAAAGACCGTTTTGAAGACAAATCTTACTATGGTGGTTCCTACAAAAACAATCGCGGCCACTATGATTTGATGTCCGTTGATGGAAATGATTACATCATGGTCTATCTCGGCTGGGGCATCGAAGAAGAAGGGATAGAATGGGTAAATGAGGTACTGGAGGAACACCCGAATAGAAAAGCAATTCTCAGCTTCCATGAATACCTGCTTGCGACCGGAAGCCGTCATCCGGAAGGTGAAGAATTGTATGAGAAACTCGTTGTTCCAAATGAAAATGTCTTCGCTGTGCTGTCTGGTCACTACCATGAAAGCCAGACGCTGGTGGATGAATTAGATGACAACGGAGACGGGGAAACAGATCGTAAAGTGTATCAAATGCTTGCTGACTATCAGGCAGGTCCGGAAGGCGGACAAGGTTACATTCGTTTACTTCATTTTGATACGGAAAATAACAAGATGATCGTAAACACTTACTCCCCCTATCTTGATGATTACAACTATTACGATCCAGACGAGTACCCCGAAAAAGATGAATTCACTGTTGATCTTGATCTTACTGCCAAAGAAAAACGTATTGCCACTGATCATTTTGAAATCAATGTCTACAGTGACAACGAAATTGGCACGGTTGAAAATGTAGCAAGCGGCAGCACAGCCGAAATGACTTGGGAAGGATTAGAAGAAGGGGAAACGTACTCCTGGTATGCAAAAGCTACCGATCAATATTCCGGCGAACGCTTTTCAAACATCTGGACGTTTGAGAAAGGAAACGAAGAAGATATGGAAGAACCCCCTTCTGATGATAACAACAATGACGGTGGCAGCAGTAGCGGAAGCTCTCCATCCAACGAAGGTAGTGATGACAGTGAAGAGGACAAACCAGAGACCGATGATTTTTATGAAGAAGACCGTACCACCGATGAGAATGGAACAGAACAGATATCCCGCCGTGTGAATGCAGATGAATTAGCCAACCGTTTACAGGAACAAAAAAACACTGACACTATTACTTTTGATATGGAAACGGCTGAAAATGTAAGAGGCGAGGTTTTACTTTCTAAAGATGTTCTCGATACAGTCCGTGACTACAACCAAGATTCTGTCTTGGAGATTAAGTCCGCTGAAGGAACCATCCGGGTGCCTGTTTCAGAATTAGATGAACAATCACTTCGTTCCCAACTTGAGGTCACAGAAGAAGAAGCGGAAAGTGTAGAAATTAGTGTTTCCGTTAATAAATCGGAAGCTGACGAAACCATAGAAAATAACAATTTATCGGCTGTGACATCCGTCGTGGATTATCAAATCACCGCTAGTATGGGTAACAACGAAAAAGAACTAACACATTTTGATCAGTATATTGAACGTGACTTGAACAGTGAAACAAACTTGGATGAAAAACATTCTGTTGTTGTGAAACTGAATGAAGACAATAACAGCTTTACTTCCGTTCCAACCATCATTGATGGAAATACAGCGACATTCCAAAGTCAGTCTCTTAGTAAATACACGGTGCTTGAAAATGAAGTGTCATTTACAGACATTCCAGATGACTACTGGGCGGGCGATTCGTTTGAAAAGCTCGGTTCCCGCCACATTTTTCAGGGTCGGGAAGATGGAACCGTCGCCCCGGGCGAAAAAATGCGAAGATCCCAGTTTACAGTATTAATCACTCGTGCCCTAGGTCTTACTTCTTCAAAGGAATATGAAGGAACGTTTACAGATGTAGACAATGATGATTGGTTTGCGGAAGAGCTTCAACCAGCCATTGAACACGGCATCATCCAGGGACGGACAGACGGTACGTTTGCACCAAACGAAACCGTCACCCGTCAACAGGCTGCCTCCATGCTGTCACGGGCCATGGAAGTCACCGGGTTTGAGGAAGAAAAGTTAAACACACAAAAAACCATCCATTCTTTCGACGACAGGGAAAGTATTGGCACATGGGCACAAGATGACGTAAATCGTCTCCTTCAAGCTGGAGTCATCACTGGTCGCGAAGACGGCTCCATATTTGATCCCAAATCAGGTGCGACACGGGCTCAAATGGCTGAAATGTTGGATGAATACCTGACGTTTATAGAGTTCAGTAACTAATACAGAGAAAACGCTCCCCAAAAGGTGGACAGATGAAATATAAAATCTGTTTCACCGTGAAGGGGAGCATTTTTATGACACAATAATTAAGGAGCCTGACCCCTGCTACGGTGAAGTGTTAAAGAAGTATTCAGGAATGTAGTCTACGCGAAGCGCGACGTGTTGGTGTAGTCCCTTTAGAAAAAGTAAAAACAATCGATATGCAAAAAGTCCCATGGCTGATGTTATGTTATTGAAAAAAATATTGAAAGTATTGTAAAAACTATTTAAAATTTTCTAATAGAATAGTATAATGTCAATAGAGTATGAAATGGACAGATTGCTGTATGTGGTAAAAGTTCGTTTGAAAGCCCTTACAAACAGGGTGTAAGACGAGCTTTTCTCAAGTTTAGGAGGAGGAATTGGAAAAATGAAAAAACTAGGAATAACTGTATTCGCTGCGGTATTATTGTGGAGTTTACCGGCTGCAGTGGGGGCGAATAATCACTCGGATCAAGTACCTGATCATGTTGCGGAAAAAGTGCCGGCACAAGCTGGTTTTTCAGATACGGATGATGATTATTGGGCGAGTGAATCTATAGGGAAGATGCAAACGAAAGATATTTTTCAAGGATATGACGATGGTACATTCCGTCCAGGTAACCACGTAACGCGCATGCAGACAATTATTACTGCGGTCCGGTTACTAGGATTAGAAGAAGAGGCACAAGAAAAGGATGTTGAAGCCTCGGTTTCCTTAGATGATGATAACTATTTTAAAAATGGACGAAATGAATGGGCGAAAGGATACGTTCTCGTTGCTTTAGAACAAGGATTACTCGATACGAATGAAACAACATTGGATGCGAACGAGCCAGCGAAACGTGTCTGGGTCGCAAGTACATTAGTGCGTGCATTAGGATTGGAAGAAGAAGCGTTAGAAGCAATGACAGAAACGCCTGACTTTAAGGATGCGAATGCCATTCCTGATGGAGCGGTAGGTTATGCTAACATTGCGGATGAATATGATATCATCGGCGGAACAAAAGATGACTTGTTTCAACCTAATAAACCGATCACAAGGGCACAGATGGCGACTGTCTTGGATCGAACTTATGACATTTGGTTAGAAGAAGAAGCTCAGACTGTTCAAGGTGAACTGGTGAATCATGATGAAGAAGAACGTCTTCTTACGTTGAACTCAGAAGAAGGGGAAACGGATTATTCATACGGAGAAGATTTCTCTGTGTCTTTTGAAGGTAGCTATATTGGACCAGACCAATTAGAAGAAGGCGATATTCTATCACTACAGCTTATCGATAATGAAATAGAAGGTGCTAGTGTTAGTACCGAAGAAACAGAGGAGAGCGTTTCAGGAACAAAGCTTAATATGACAGGGGATGTGGGAGAGTTTAATCCTTCGGAAGATATTGATGATCCAACCCATGATCCAGCCTTGATTGAACATGATGGGACGTACTATGTATTTTCTACTGGTATTTCACGCAGTGAAGAAGATCCAGGTGGGATTTATGTTCGAAAATCTGAAGAAAATCCCGGCGGCGAATGGGAATCGATGGGGGAAATAGAAGTTCCTGATTGGGTGATGAACTATGACTGGTTAGAAAGTGAAGGAACCCCGACTCACCTTTGGGCACCTGCTGTCACAGAAAAAGATGGCACGGTTTACTTGTATTACGCGGCTTCTCAATTTGGTACAAATCAATCTGCTATCGGGGTAGCCAGTACAGATGATCCAAGTAGTTTAGAAAGCTGGGAGGATCATGGCCCAGTCGTTGAGTCGGAGGAAGGTGATGACTATAATGCCATTGATGGTTCCCCTGTATATGCTGATGGTCAATGGTGGTTAACTTTTGGCTCCTATTGGGAAGGCGTCAAGTTACAGGCACTCAATGATAATATGACAGAAGTAGAAGGCGAGATGCATTGGCTGCAAGATCGTAATTATGAAGTCAACGCCGTAGAAGCACCAAATATTGTAGAACGGGACGGTTTCTACTATCTCTTTACGTCATGGGATACGTGTTGTGCAGGAACAGATAGCACGTACAAAATTGCAGTAGGACGTTCAGATTCCATTACTGGACCTTACGTAGATAGGGACGGGACCCCCCTTAAAGGAGAGGGCGATATTCAAAACGGTGGAACGATTATTTTAGACACCGAAGATAACCAAATCGGTCCTGGCGGGCAAGATGTCTATCACGATGAAAATAGCGATACGTACTATTTGGCACACCACTACTATGATGGGAACGACGATGGTACGCCCCGTCTTCAAATCCGTGAACTAGCATGGACCGAGGACGGCTGGCCTGTAGCAAGAGAATATGATTAAGACTAACGACCCTTCTCCCCCTCTCAAGGTTAATCTTGAGGGGGTGGGGAAGTCGGTACCTGACCCCCGGTGTGGTACAGTGCTATAGGGATGCACCCTGGTATAAATAAGAGAAGCTGCCGTCACGGGCAGCTTCCTTTTTGGTCATAGAAGATCTATATGTAAGTGTCGAAGTTTTTTTATGGCGGATTTGCGCCAGGATGTTGTATTTCTTTGCAATTTCTGTAATGCCGCGGCCGTATATGTTGTATTGTGTATTCTACCATCCAATCCTGTTATCGAGGTAAGGGGAAATACTTTTGACTTCTTGGCACATGGAATGGCTTTCTGTGGCGGTTGGGCATGAAAGATATTGAACTTGCATATACTGGATTCCGTGTCGTGTGGCGCAGTTTTCCTTTCTTCAAGGGAAGTGCGATTTTAACGATTAAAGTGGAAATTTTTAGAAAAATGAGACAGGGAATCTATTCATTGTAAAATTTTAGTGATAGAGTTTTAGTAAGCATCATTGCAGAAGGTTATGATTTGGTGATTCTATCAGAAGAAGACTTCTTAGCACTAGGATGATGTTGCCATTAGATTTAATTACATTTTTATACCATTCAAAGCTTTTTTCTTTATTCTTTTTCCAGTTCCGTTTCCTTCATTATCTTTATCAATATAACCATTTTTGTGTCTTGATTCATTATAACTTGATATATGAATTCGTTTACTTTTGTTAAATGTATTATATAGTCAAATATGTTTATCAAGATTGCATACTATCACTTACTCCAAACTTTGCTTAGTTGTTTAATACCTTGTTCAATCTCCTCTTCAGTCATACCGCCAAATCCTAGCAGTACATTTGGGTGTCTATTTTGACTTTCATCATACCAATATCGTGAAGTAGGATAGACCTTAGTATCCACATAGTTATTTTTCTTTCCTGAATTACCTGAAAAATCTCTGTCGTGTGAGATGTTGTTTTTTCTCCAAAAAAGTCACAATTATTCAATAAATATTGATTGGATCATGATAGCATAAATGCTATCATGATGGTAATAATATAATATCGAAAAGGATAATTAAATGTCTGAGTCAAAAAAATTTAAAGTAGTATATAAAGGAAACGTAGAAGCGTTTGAAGAACAAATTTTAAATAATTCTTATCAAGAAGTAAGGATAGGTAAGCCGGGATTATGGTGTCAGAATATGCTCGACAACTTACTATCATAAGTATCAACCCTTACCCGGGGATAACTTCTAAAGAAAAAGCAACAGATGATGAAACACCGCCTTCTATAAAGAAAATAGATAAGAATACGTTGTATAGTAACTTCTTTAGGTGGGGGATAAATGGTGGTAGAACAGGGAATCATCGTATCATTTATGCTATGCATAACTTTCACAAGGTTATTCTGCTTTACCATTTTGATAAACGTTACAACGGATTAATAAAACGTAATGATTTAATACCAGCTGAGTGGAGTTATGAAGATTACTGCATGGATGATCCCAATCTTTATGAAGGGAAAAGGAGATATAAAATATGAGTGATTTTTTTAAAAGATATTCCGACATCCGGGGTGTTGACTACGTGGAAAGCCTTCAACTAGAGGGGCGAATAGCTGCGCAAATCAAGACGAAACGACAAAAATTAAACATGACTCAGCAAGAGTTGGCTGATTTAGCTGGTATTCCTAAATCTACAATCGGTAGAATAGAAGCGGGGTCAACTAGCCCCAAAGTAGAGACATTACTAAAAATATCTAAAGCAATAGAAACGCCATTTATTATTGATGGAACATTAGATAATGGTAACAATAATTTATATGTACAAACGTGAGAAATCAGTGTCCGCGCGGCAGTTTTTCTGGCTGGTACGTGCCTGCTTCCCCGGTATGGATTATCACCACGAGTCACTTCACGAAGTCTGCAATAGAGGCAGCAGAACGTTTAAACATACGCCTTATGAATGGAGCTTATGTTCGCGATATGCTTCATCATTGGAAGAAGAAAACAGGATAGGGAGGTCCTTTTATGTTATCATTTTTGAAAAAATTGTTTGGAGATAAAGAGAAAGAAAAACAGTCCAAAAATCAGCCTCCTTCAAAAGGGAATAATCAAAAATCTACGAAGACTAGTAACCAGAAATCTGTGAGAAAGGGTGAGCTGGGAGAGTTCAAGATTAATATTCAACTAGATCAGCTCCCGAAAGAATACAAGTACCTAAGTGATGTTATGATTGAAAATCCAAAATCTCGAACAGGATACTCGCAAATTGATCATGTTATTATTACTCCCTATGCCCTCGTTGTTATAGAGACAAAGAACTATGTTGGAGTGATTAAAGGCAAGAAGCAGGAAAAGAAATGGAATGTAAATAATAGGTTCCAAATGATGAATCCATTCTTGCAGAACTATGGTCATTTGGAAGCGGTGAAATCAACCTTGGATCTAAATAAAGATAAGAAATTAATTTCTATGGTTTCCTTTACAAGACGTTGTACGTTTAAGGTAGATTTAGAGCTAAGGGATATTAAATCAGACCAGCTAATTGTTTATGATACGGAGCTATCAGAATTCATACATAGAAAGATGAATGTAGAAAAACTATATAACGAAGCGCCTTTATATAATCAAGAGGATATTCAGATTATATATAACCAGTTAAAACAAGCCAATATTGAAGACCCCTTATTACGAAAAAAACATATCGAGTTAATGAAAAACGGGAAAGAAAGTACCGCGGCACAAGATTCAAAGGAACAAGCTACTTGTTATGTTTGCCAGAAATCTATCTCAGAAAAAGTAAAAGCCTATTGTTTAGCAAACCCAAAGAAGTTCGAAGGAAAAACGTATTGTTACGAGCATCAAAAGAATGTAGAAAAGGTGAAAAGCTGATTCTTGGAGGTGGAAATGAACAAATTAGAACTGCGATACAAATGTTCCAATCCATAAGAAACAAGCATATAAAACGTCTCAGTCCACTAATATAAAGTCATAGCCTGGTTTTCGATTTAACTGGTTCAATGAGCAAGTTGATGTCTCTACGTCGAAAGTGGTGCCGCCATAACGCCCTGTTAAATATCCGATTTCGAAGTTTTCATCGTTTCTAATCTTTAACTCTGACAGTGAATACAGTACAGATTCCATCGTTTCTTCTTTTTTTTCTGTGATCCATATTTGGTCACGACGAAACAGATTTTTATGTTGCAGACTTGTATTATGAGTCGTGAACAGCAATTGGCTGTTCGCTGTATTTATGGAAGAATCGTGAAATTGCTCCACTATATAGTGAAGTAGATGAGGATGCAGGCTGATTTCAAGCTCATCAATGCAAAGAACGCGATTATTTTTTAGAGCTTCCATTATGATAATAATCATACGAATGAAATTACGAGTCCCTTTGGATTCCTCTCCCCAGCTGAACCATTGGTGACTATACGTTGGGATAGAATGAGCAAAAGAGATTTTTAGACGGAAAAGCTGTCTAATATCGTCTGGCTACTTCTGGTGATACTGTTTCCATCGTATATATCTTGGATAAAATGGTTGAATTTATAATCACATTCGTATATGATGAGTTTATGAAACGAACTAATGTTCCCCTTTTGGTTCAGTAAGAATAAATACTTTATAGAATGGGGATTCTTCCATGGCGATTGATCATGACCGCTTGTTCAAGGAGCTTCTCACGCACTATTTTGAGGAGTTTATGAAACTCTTTTTCCCGGAAGTCCACCAATCCATTGATTTTAACGACTTCCACTTTTTGTCCGAAGAATTATTTACCGACATTGTTGAAGGTGAGAAATATAGGGTAGATGTTCTGGCCGAGACCAAGTTAAAAGGGGAAGACGCATTTATCATTGTTCACGTTGAACCACAAAGCTACGAACAAAGGTATTTTCAGGAACGTATGTTTATCTACTTTAGTCGTTTATATGAAACCCACCGCTGTAAAATCCTTCCGATAGCTATTTTCAGCTACGATAAGATTCGCGATGAACCAGACACCTTCGAAATACACTTTCCATTTGCCGATATCCTTTCCTTTCATTTTTTAAAATTAGAATTGAAAAAACAGAACTGGCGAAGCTTTATCCGTACCGAGAACCCTGTTGCTGCTGCATTGCTTTCGAAGATGGGGTATACTGAAGACGAACGCGTTGAAGTGAAAAAAGAATTTTTGCGTATGATAGTACGGATGAATATAGATGCCGCGCGTCAAACCTTATTGACGAGATTTTTTGAAACGTATTTGCCGCTTTCCGTGAAAGAAGAGAATCAATTGATAGAAGAGGTGGAGCAAATGGATAAAAAGGAAGGAGAGCAGATCATGGAAGTGATGGTGTCCTATGAACGCCGGGGGTTAGAAAAAGGGAAGGAACAAGGCAGAGAACAAGGAATCATACAAGGAAAAGATCAAGGAAAAAGAGAAGAAAAACGGAATATTGCGATCAACATGCTACAAAAAGGGATAGAAACGAATGTCATTGTGGATGTCACAGGATTAACGTTAGAAGAGGTTAAATCCCTAGGACAGGATTGATTTCATTTCCAGACTTATGGGGACGGGCGATTTCTCATCATTCGTTTCCTTATAAAATTTTACTTCTTTCACAACGAGGTTAACGATTGGGAGGAAGCTAGCAAGACTAGTGTGCCTCTTCCTTTCTGAAATTCATAGTGTATGTTCTAACCATTAAGATGAAACGAAATGTCATTTCTTTAGGTATCCCTTGGATGAATCCATCCAGTAAAGCATATGAAGGAGGGATGCCTAAGGTGATTAAAGGTGTCTTTACCGCCATATATTATCAGAATATTCAATCTTTTATACCTTATGTGTCCTGCAAAAAAGACGAATTTCTGCAGGATGTTTTTTACATGGTTATGCCTAATTGACAGAGTTTTTGATGGCGAATTTGCGCCAGTTTTTAACGGTAGTGGGGCGACGTTGTATTTGGTTGAGATTTCTGAACGAGACATGGCAGTTGACGATCAGGGCGGAACCTTCTGTGAAGCATAAATGGACTTAAGTGTATGGGTGTCCTTGTCGTGGGCGGTGGGGTTCTTTTTTTAAAAAATCTCAAGGTGCTAGAAAAGGTGTAGGTTTATCAAAGGGTTTTTATTCCAGCACGGATTATATCGTTATGATGAATATATATGAGATATCGGAATATATACCGGGAATGTTTCGAACGATGTACTATTTTGCTGAAATACCGTGTCGTTCCGGTGTTGAGGGCGTTTTACTTTTTTGTAACATTGCATTAATATTTAATTTGTTAAATAATTATTAAATTAATATAACATTCTTAATTAATTGAATGAAAGGAGGTTTGTATGAGTTCTGCTTTATCTATTCATGAGTCTTCCTGGGATATTGATGCCATTTTATTTGATAAGGACGGAACGATTGTAGATTTTCCTTCTCTTTGGGTCAATTGGCTCAAAGGTGTTCTTGCTGATGTTTCTAGTGGGGAAACGTTGAGGAGCACAGAGCGTGCGCTTGGTATTTCAATTCAGGATGGTGTGGTTGATCCCAATGGGCCGCTTGCGATTGGAAGTGTGATTGACGTAAAAACGGTGCTTGCTGGTTGTCTTTATGAAGCAGGCTGGAGTTGGGATGTTGCTAAGCAGAGGGTGAATAAAAGCATCGAAGAGATAGAGGTAAAGGAACACTATATGGAGGATCTCCAATTGCTTCCTGGTCTGAAGGGTTTTCTCCACCGGCTTGAGCGTAAAAATATAAAGAAAGCCGTAGTAACTGCAGATGAAACGGCTGTTGCTGAGAAACACTTAAAAGCACTAGGCATTCGTTCTTATTTCGAAGCTGTGATTGGCTCAGACCAAGTAGAAAAAAGTAAGCCTTATCCGGATATGTTACATAGGGCTTGTCACTCACTTGATGTTGAGCCATCCCGGTGTCTGATGCTGGGGGATACGAATTCTGACATGAGAACGGGACGAGCGGCAGGAACGAAAGCAAGTATCGGGTTGGTGAGCTATACCACACATAAAGATCATTTGATAGATGCAGATGAAATAATTAATCATTATGATGATATTCAGTTTTAAAAAAGGGGTTTTTATTGTGAAAAAATGGATAGTTGCAGTAGGAAGTTTATTCGTATTAAGTGCGTGTGGCGGGGGGGATGACACCGTTACGATGTACACACACAACGATGAAGAAGAGATGCAGGAATTTGTTGCCGGCGTGGAAGAAGAAACCGACGTGAATGTTGATCTTCTTCGTATGTCGAGTGAAGAAGCTTGGAGCCGAATTGATTCAGAATATCCAGACGTTAACGCTGATATGATGTGGGGGATGCTTCATAGTTTTGCCCTCGTTGCAGAAGAGGAGGGCATGCTCGAGTCGTATGAATCGGAAACATGGGAAGATGTACCTGATGAATTTAAAGATCCGGATGGCCAGTGGTACGGTTGGTCGTATTGGTTTAACGCACTAGCTATTAATGAAGAAATATTAGAAGAAGAAGGTCTTGATAAACCAGAGTCTTGGGAAGATTTATTGGACCCTCAATATGAAGGGGAAATTGTACTCCCAGACCCGGGTACATCTGGGACAGCTTTCCTGTTTGTGTCATCGTTGATGCAGATTATGGGAGAAGAAGAAGCATGGGACTATCTTGAAGAACTGGATGAAAACGTCGGCCAGTATTCACAGTCTGGTTCACAGCCAGCTCAATTGGCAGCCCAAGGAGAGTATGCGATTGGCATTACATGGGATCAAGCCATCTTTGACCGGATGGACGAAGGATACCCAGTTGATATTGTCATTCCAGAAGAAGGCGTAGGTTATGACTTAGACGTTGCCTGGATTTTCAAAGACGCTGAGAATCAAGAAGCAGCAAAAAAAGTGATTGATTACATTGGTACCGATGAAGGGATGGAGCTTGCAGCCGAATCTCGTTCGATGGTAACGAAACCTGGAGTAGAAGGTACGATTGATTTTGAACCTAACTTGATAGATTATGACGCTGTTTGGGCAGCTGAAAACCGTGAACGCATCATGCAAGAATGGCAAAAAAAGTTTGACTAAGAACGTAACGGAGGACGACATTGATGAATGAGGTAAGTACAGAACAAACGTCGGTTTTCTATAAGAGAAAAACGAAAGTCGAGAAGGGATATTTGGCGGCTGCCTGGGGTATTGCCGTCCTTCTCTTTGTTTTTATTTTGGCGCCGGTACTTGCTGTATTTGTGCAGAGTTTTGGAATAGGAAATGGAGGTTTTACGCTTGAGAACTACAAGCGTTTTTTTTCCAATTCATCCTATTTTCAGGCTTTATTTAATAGCATGGCAGCTGGAGTTATTTCAACTCTTGTCATATTAATGATAGCTATTCCTTTTGCGTTATATGTGACGCGTTCGAAAACAATGCTTTCTACCGTTTATCGAGGTATTGGGCTTTTGCCGCTTGTGGCACCGCCGTTTATTTTTTCTTTGGCTTTGATTATTTTATTCGGTCGAAGAGGTGTCGTGTCTCAGTGGATTGCTGATTTCACTGGCTTAGAAGTAAGTATATATGGTTTCTGGGGCGTAGTTATTGCACAAATTCTAGGGTATTTTCCAGTGGCGTATATGATGATTGAGAGTTCAATGCGGAATATGAATCCAAGCTTAGAGCAGGCATCACAGGATTTAGGTGCAGGACAAGGCCGGACGATTCGAAAAGTGACACTGCCTCTCGCTGGAACGGCGATTTTAAAAGCCGGACTGATTGTGTTTGTTATGGCACTTGCTGACTTTTCTAACCCTCTTGTTATCGGAGGCGGCGAAAACTTTCTCGCTTCAGACGCCTTTTTACTTGTGACGGGTCAGCAAAATCTTGAAATGGCTGCTGTTTTAGGTGTTTTTTTAATTTTGCCAAGCTTGGCTGTGTTTTTATTTCAGACCTATCTTTTGAAAGATCACGAGGTTGCTACAACGACGGGGGGAGAAAACAATCCACTTCATCCGAAAGTGAAAGCGACGATGTTTGGAATCAGCACCCTCATGGCTTTTTTCATCATTGTCATGTTTGTAATGGTTGTATTGAGTGCATTCGTCCAAATTATTGGAATTAATAATGAATTTACGCTTGAGCACTTCTCGGACACTTCCGGTTGGGATTTTCTAAGAAACAGTGTCATTGTGTCCTTCTTTGCAGCGCTCTTAGCAGCTGGACTTGGGATTCTACAAGGGTATATGACGGCGCGTAAAAATATTCCTATGAAAAAACTGATGGAATTCACAGCGCTCTTTGGACTCGCAATCCCTGGTACTGTTATGGGTATTGGTTATGTATTAATATTCAATGGCCCACCTTTCTTTTTGACGGGAACGATCTTTTTACTCGTGATGAATATGGCGTTTCGTAAAATCGGAGTGGGGCTTGAGTCCGGTATCAGCCAAATGCAGCAGTTGGACGTATCACTAGAAGAGGCCTCTGCAGATCTTGGTTCTGGTCCTTATCAAACGTTCAGACGAGTGGTTGCACCGCTGTTGACCCCTGCTTTTATGGCCGGTTTCGTTTATACTTTTATGACCGCGATGGTGTCTGTCAGCTCGGTTATTTTCTTAATCGCACCGGGAATGAACTTGGCCGCGCCGTATATTTTAAACTTAGCCGACCAAGCAGCTGTTGGACGGGCTTCTGCGATGTCCTTTATTTTAATTGTTATCGTGCTTGCCTGTATGGGGATTTTAAAAGTAATTGAAAAACGCAGTGGATCGAATGTTTAGGAGGAAATAGGTATGAGTGAGCAACCAATTTTGCAACTTAAAAAAATAGAAAAGTCATTTGGAGAGACGACGGTTCTTCGAAACATAACGCTCGATGTTCAGGAAGGGGAACTCGTTACCTTTATTGGACCGAGTGGCAGTGGAAAGACGACGTTGCTTCGAGTGGTGGGTGGTTTTCACCAACAGACAGGCGGAACGGTTTTACTCGGGGGACAAACGATTGATGTTCTGCCTCCGGAAAAACGCTCAACGGGCATGGTCTTTCAAAACTATGCGCTGTTTCCCCACATGACTGTATATGAAAATGTGGAATACGGATTGAAAATTCAGACCGTTGGGAAAGTGGAAAGAAATCAACGTATTAAAGATGCGTTGCAACAAGTCCAGCTCGACGGATATGAAAACCGTAAGCCAAGTGAGCTGAGTGGGGGGCAGCAACAGCGTGTAGCGATTGCGCGTTGTCTGGTTCTAAAGCCCAAAGTCCTTCTCCTGGATGAACCTCTTTCTAATCTCGATGCGAATTTGCGTGTAGTGATGCGTGATGAGATTAGACGTTTAAAAGAAGAGTTAAACCTCACAATTGTTTTTGTTACACACGATCAAGAGGAAGCATTGAGTATATCGGATCGGATTCTTGTTCTAAAAGACGGGATTGTGCAGCAATTAGAAACGCCTTCTATCGTTTACCAACGTCCGGCGAATGAATTTGTCGCTAAATTCGTCGGACATGCCAATCTATTAGAAGGTACATTCACGGTAGAAGGCGAGGAAACATATTTTCAAACGAAAGGGAATGGGTTGCGCTTTCCTGTTGAAGTAGAAGGACCGGTATCTGAAAGTGGAACAATTCTCTTACGACCTGAAATGATGAACCGGGATTCGGCTAGTCCTTACCAAGGAACGGTAGATAAAACGGTATATCACGGCAATTATGTCAGGTATTATTTTTCAATGGACGGAGAATCTTTGTTCTTAGATGATAATAATCCTTTCCACACCAATCTTCTACAAAAAGGTGATCAAATTAATGTCGCCTTTCCTAGACGTCTCCATGTTTTGCCAAATTGTTAAGGTGCCTGACCCCCGGTACGGTGAAGCGTTAAAGAAGAAGTTGTGTTATCCTGCTAATACTTAAAAAAGCTGTCTCTGGATTTTTCCAGAGACAGCTTTTGCATATTAGTTAGCTTGTTTTTCAGCTAGGCGGAAGCAGGTTACCGCTAAATGAGCCAAGGTCACTTCATCATCCGGGTTGAAGTGGTTGTCGCTTCCCTGCAGGATATCCTTGGCATAGGCAAGGCCTACATACCCAGCATGTTCCTCCGTAATATCGTCCGCATCCTCAAACGGAAGGCCATAAATGTCTGCGTGTTTTGCCGCTTCTTCCAATTCCATCGATCGGACAATCCAAACGGCCAGCTCTTCACGGGTCAGCGTGTCGTTGACCGGGAAAGTGTCTTCTTCTGCATCAATAATGCCTGAACGGACCGCACGCTCTACTACCTGAAAAGAGGGATGATCCGATTGGATATTTTCAAAAGTTGCCGTTTGGTCTTCTGTTGGATTGCTCGGATAGAAACTTTCCATCGATTTCATCAGCATTTCCAGAGCGGTGCCTTTGGACACGGCTTCATTTGGTTTCAGCTCTTCTCCCTCATCCACGGAGAGAATGCCGGATTGAACCATATAATTAATTTCGTCTGCTGCCCAATGATCGGTAATGACCTCTTCGGCGGACGAATCACTAGACTGCGGTTCCACCCAGTCTCCGTCGGCCGCGTCATAATAAAGACCGTTCGCATGATATGCAGGCTGATAGACGAGATGGTACGTATCTGTAGTATCCCCCGATTGGTCGTGGGAAACATAAGACAAGTCTACGTCCAGGTCATTCTTATAGTCTTCCAAGGCTTTTTCTTTGTCTACTGCACTTTCAGGTTCGGGCCAGTTCTCAATCTCTCCCTGACGCATGTTGCTAAACGAAACGAGTTCCCCGTCTTCCGCAGAAATTCCAATGTTCAGTGCTCTCCCTTGTACGGGCAGGCCGTTTTTCACCTGTGGAAAAGAAAAGTTGTAAACGCCACGATTGTTAAGGTTAGCGATCCCACCATTAATAGGATACGCGTACTCGTGAATGGAGGAACCACCGTAGGTTTCTGCAGCTTCCACTGCAGCTTTCAACGCTTCTTCTTCGCTTAAGTTTACCTCCTGCGATTGCTGATCATAATCGATGTTTCGGAACTGAACAATATCACCGGTGTCTTTTTCAATATCAAAACTAGTACCGGTCCCGGAATTGCCGCGATGTATCATAAATTGAACAGAAAAGACCTCTGTTCCGTTTCTTTCTGTCTCTTCGATAGATTCAATATTTAATTCAGCATCATCCGAAACGGTTATTAAATCCTTTGCCATTTCTTCCGCATCCTCGCGGGATACAGGATCTGCCTCTGTTTCTACAGGTTCTTCGCGGAGCCGTTTAATCTCATTCTCTTCCGGCAGCTCTGAAACAAAGGAGTTATTCACGTCCCAATCTCCAGTTTTTGCTTGAATGCCCTGGAATCCGGGAGATGGGGCATAGACAAGGCTGACATTTTCTTCGTCCGATTCAAAATCATGCTGGACGTTATACTGTAGACGAAGGTCCAGGCTGTCTGCAATAGATGCTTTTGCTTCCTCTTTTTCCACGACATCTTCCGGCTCTTCGTAGGAAGCGGACTCTTCTTGATATGTAGTATTTCTATAGCTGGATATTTCCCCGTTTCCTAATACCGTTACTTGGATATTCTGGTTTTGTACCGGGATGTCATTTTCCATACGTTGAAAGTAGAGGTCATATTCTACAGGCTCCGTCAGCGTTTGATTGCCTACGGACACATTCGGACGCTGTTGGTCACTTAATTCATATTCCCCGGAAGCGGTATTCTCTATAAATTCCTTAGCAGAGGCCTCTGCTTCTTCTTGTGTCACGTCAGCCGGGTACAGGGCATCCTGAACATTTTTAGGCTGATAGTCAAAATACTGCAGTTCCAGCTCTTCCCCGACAAACTGAACACTTCCACGAACTGGTTCTCCATCTGCTGTTTCTTTCTGGAAACTTAAGTGATGCTGAATGATGTCATCATCACTCCCGACTCCGCGGAAATGATTCATGTGGAAGTCGCTTTCCTCCAGAAAATCAAACCCAGAAGGAAATAGTTCATAGAAACGATCAATCAAATCTTCTTTTGTAAAATTGACGTCTGCAGCGCTTATTTCCACTACCTGCTTTTCCCCCGTCTCGGCTTGTTCTGTAACTGCTTCTTCTGCGGACACATCACTAGCAGAGAAACTTATTGCTAAGGCCGTAGACAATGAAACTATTCCTATTCTCCTAGAATTCATCTAATTCCCTCCCATATTATTAAATCTATACCTATGGTACCAGAGTTTTCCATTATCGTCACGGGGGTCTGACCCCCAACACGGTGAAGCGTTAAAGAAAAAGTCTACGGGAAGCACGACCGTTCCGCCCCTTGCCATCTCTTGCTGCTGTATTTGGTAGGACGGTGTGAGGCGAGGACATTCTGCGCGCGTTTCGCTCGGAGTAACGGGATGAATTTCCGCTCACACCTTTGCAAGTTTCGGGATATTTTTTTGACACATAAGGAAACCAGCGGTATGATTTGTGTAGGAATTTTCTTTATTTTCGAAACAACTTGTCGACAAGTATACCGGATTGTTGGTGCAGGTATTTTTTTAGAAATTAGATATGAAGGTGTTTATATGATGAAACTCTCTCGACAATATCATGATTCTCTTGGACGTCAGATTTCCTTTGAATTGCGGCTGAACATTATTAGCGGTGATATTCCTCCTGGAGAAAGGCTTTCTGAAAATCAAATCTCCGACCAATTCGGCACGAGCCGGTCTCCGGTGAGAGAAGCCCTGAAAACCTTGGCTCAGGAAGGATTGATTCGTTTAGAACGAATGGGTGCCGTGGTCATAGGCCTGAACGCTACAGAGGTGGAAGAACTGTATGAAGTGAGGAATCTGATTGAGTCGTTTGCCTTAAAAAGGCTCGTCTCCATGGACACGACGCATTTAGTGAAGCAACTGGAAATCACTCTCGACAAAATGCAGGTAGCGCATCGTTATGGAAATGATGAAGAATTTGCGTATCTTGACTATGCGTTTCATGAATCTATTATTTTAAGCATTCATCACAACAGAATTCAATATGTGTGGGACGGCATGAAGCACATTATCTTTGCGGTATTACTAATCACAACGGCAAAGCGGTTCGAGAGGAAGGAAGATATGACCGGAATGATTGCAAAACATCAGGAAATCGTCCACAGCATTCAATCCGGGGAAAAAGAACAAGTGGAAACAACGTTAAACGAGCACTATGAAGACACGTACCGTTCCATTCAATCCCTTTTGTAAAACGATGGTGGTTTGGTTAAAGTTGTCGACAAGAACACAAGTATGAAACGGAGCGAAAGAGAGGAGTCCAATAAATGACAGCCAGTTTATTTGATTTAACGGGGAAAACAGCAGCTATCAGTGGAGCTTCAAGGGGGATCGGCTATGCGATGGCCGTGGCATTAGCGGAAGCAGGTGCGGATGTGGCGTTGCTGCAGCGTAATCCAGAACAAATGGATGTCAAAGAAGACATAGTAAAACGGGGCGTCCGGTGCGAAGTTATTCCGTGCGACTTGGAACATAAAACACAGGTCAAAGAGGCCATTCCTAAGGTGGTTACGGCTTTTGGGAAAATCGATATTCTGGTCAATAACGCAGGCATCCAGCGCCGTTCACCAGCTGTCGATTTTTCGGAAGAGGATTGGGACGAGGTCATCGATATTAATCTAAAAACCGTCTGGATGTTGTCCCAGCAAGCCGGACGGTATATGGTAGAGCAGAAATCCGGAAAAATTATCAATATGGGATCCCTCCTTTCCTATCAAGGCGGATTAACGGTTCCGGCTTATGCTGCAGCCAAAGGAGGTGTGGCACAAGTAACGAAAGCGTTGGCCAACGAATGGGCGAAAGAAAATGTGAATGTGAATGCGATTGTCCCCGGTTATATCGCAACCGATATGAACACGGCCCTCATTAATGATGAAGCACGGAATAGACAGATCCTTGAAAGAATTCCGGCGGATCGATGGGGAGACCCGGAAGACTTCAAAGGAGCCGTTGTCTTTTTAGCATCCCAGGCGTCTAACTATGTGAATGGCCACTTATTATCTGTAGATGGCGGTTGGATGGGGAGGTAAACATCCCAGCGGATCCACTGTCTCCAAACGACTGAAATCCTAGGAGACGTTACGAACGAAAGAAGGTTAAACGTCTTGGTCTTCTACATGGCAATGCCCTGCAAAGGAAACCTATGCAGGGCATTGTTTTATAGGGTATCGGAGCAGATTCCTAACTGACGAAGTTTTTTGAGAGCGGACTTGCGCCATGATTTCACGGTGGTAACAGAGACGTTATATTTCTTTGAGATTTCTGTAATGCCTCGGCCGTTTACGCTGTATTCTAACACCCATTCTTGTTCTCGTTTGCTGAGGTGTTTGAGATAAGGGGTAATGCTGTCGATTTCCTGTTGCACCGTTAAGGTCTCCGGCGCAGGTGGTTCGTGGTGGTCCTCGAAAGAATGGAGTTGGTTTCGTTCGTCATAGGTGGCTTCCTTGTTCAAATGAGCCAACATCTCTCCTTTTACACACATATAGGCATATGAGGAGAACGCCCCTTTATCGGCTTCGTATTTTTCATAGGCTTTCCACAACGCAATGAATCCGACCTGTATAAATTCTTCTTTATTTTTATAAATGCGTAAACGTTTCATCATACCTGTTACAAGTGGTGTGAAATCTGCTGCTATTTCTTCAAATGGTGTACCTAATTGTTTATTCATTTTTCATTTCCTATCGACTGGCGCGCCGTCTTGGTTTTCCATGGTAGCTTTATCATAATAGGGAGAAGAAAAAGATGCACAAGCACAAAATGGCGCTACCGCCGCATCTGTAACTTAAATAGTAGCGTCTATAGTTGAAGTACGAAGACCAGAAGGCACGTTTTGACACTTTTTGATCTTCTTTGACATCGTTGTTGATGCATCCGCTAAAAATGTCTAAAAGAAAGATAAGATAATCCATTTTGTAAAAGGATTATTTTTTTTAAAATTTAATTGATAATGATTTTCAATTTCAAAAAGGAGGGGTTACTTTTGACTCAGAGTTATTATTTTTATCAAAAGGTTTTATTTTTTGCTCTTGTTGGTATTATTCTTCTATTTCTTTCTCAACCAGGGGAAATAACTGCTGCGGAACAAGATGTAGGTGAGGAAGAAGAAACAGACATTATAAATGTGGTTCCTTTAAGTGAGGATGGGCGCTTGTTGGAAGTTACATTCAATTCACCGGTACAAGCGTTAGACAGATTTCAAGTGAAGATTTTTAATGAAAAGTCTAATCAAAGACATGGTGTACAAGAGGTAGAGATGCAGGATAGTGGTAATAAAGCAATTCTTACTCTTTATCGATCAGCCGAATTAGAACGTCTGGAAGATTACGTTATGAAGATGACGATTGATCAAGAAGAGACTACTTATTCTATCCATCGAACTCAATTTATTGAAGAAGGAAAAATTACGAGTTTAGATGCTGAAGATATTAGAGAACGAAGAATTACGATAGAGGAAGAGGAAGAAGGGGACAAGACGATAAACGTTCCAGAGACAATAGATGTTGACCTTATTTCTATTTTTAATAAGGAGATGATGGTGGAATTTAATGGAGAAGATGAAATGGTTGCATACGAAACCATGTCGGAAGAGGAAAAAGTGAAAAGAAAAAATGCATTTGTAGGGCAATATGATTTAGATGATCGTATTTTCATTCATAGCATAGATAATGGTATAGCTTCAGGGATGAATCAAGAAGTGGTGCTTGAAGAATTCGTACTCGTCAAAGACCATGAAAGGATTCAGCCGGAAGATGTTCAAGCTGGGGATATGCTTTTCTTTAATGATGAGGAGGAAGTGGCAGAGGTTTACAACGATACTGTTGAGGGAGAAGTGGAGAGAGTTTTTAAACGATCCATAGATGTGAACGGAGAAAATTATGAATATGATGGTTATTTTGTAGATAGTAAAGGTGATGTAGAAGCCTTTGATCAGGACATTGCAGAAAATCTTAAAGGAGACGTCACTTTATATTTCGATACGGATAATAACATTGAAGTCGTGTCTTTCCGTTGATTCTGGTTATAATTGACACTGATAATCATTATCGATTATAATGTAATAATAGACGGAAACGCTGTAGAAGGTCAATGTTGTGAAGGCGGGGGACAAACATAACATGACTACAACGCATACTATATACGATATCGGAAAAATTAATGTACAAACGGTTTATCAGCAATGGAATCCTTATGTCAAAATGAATGCATGTGAATCCATGATGGTCTATGTCATGGATGGATATGGTGAATGGAAGGGCGAATCACGGAGAAGGTCGGTTAAAAAAGGAGACGTTTTCGCTCTTTCTTCCCAAAGCAAAGAACAAGAGGTTTTGACAGCTCGCGTTCCGCTGGAGATATTCACGGTTATGTTTACTTGCGCTCGTGCTTTTCGTGTGAACGATTGCTGGTATATAGAGCAAGTGGAAAAAGATGTTCTACAAAATAACGGGATGAAGGTTTCTCATGCCTTGACGGGCTACTACTTGGAGCAATTATATAAGACCTGGAAGAGAAACCAAAAACAAACCGTTCAGAAACATTTCAAAAAGGTGATGGAAACAGTAGTTAAAGCCAATGTTTCAACTATCATGGAGACAGAAGATGACATTGCTGCGATTAAAAATTATATAGACGAGCATTATGATGAAGCCATACCCATTCATAAGCTAGTCCAGTTTTCGGGAATGAACACGTCCCTGTTCTATAGAAAATTCAAACATTACACAGGCTTCACCCCACTTCAATATATTACGAATACAAAAATAACAGAAGCGAAAAAATTACTCGCTTCGACTTCGATGAAAATAGCCGATGTTGCCCATGAAGTTGGGTATGAGGACAGTTATTATTTTAGCCGCATGTTTAAACGAACCGTTGGCGTTTCCCCTCAACAGTATATAAGAGGAAAAGCCCCCGAAACGTTAAATTATTAAAAGAAAGCGTAGTCGTTCTTCTAGACTGCGCTTTTTTTACGTTTGGCAGGCAGAAGGTGCTAGCTGATTTTTCCTTACTAGACAATAATTGATCCATATGTTGGATAATTCATTGCGAGGATTACGAGTATTTGAAATGATTGGTATGAAGTAATTAGGAAAAGTTATTGAAATGTTTTTCAAGACTATTATTTTGTACATGGGGATATTTATGAACTCACTGTATTTTATTGGTCCATTGGTAGTGACTTTCATTTTGCATAAGTTTTTTCCGTTTTGTATAGAGACGTTGAGAAGGTCGATAAAGGTTTTGTACTAAATTATCATAAATTAACTTATAGAAGAAGGATGATACGCGGACTGTGGGGAATTCCATATGCATCCCTATTATATCTTGTTATATATTGGCTTGGAGATTTAACTTTAAATGAATATCAAATCATTGCAATTATTTTCTATTCTCTTGTCTTACTAGACATCGTTTATAATTATATAAAATGGAAAAAGGATGAAAAAGAAATCTAACGAATGGATTGGGCGCTTTTTGCATATTGAACATTGTAAATAGATTGGCAAAGTAGAAACTGTTAATACAAAAGTGCTCAAGGTATAATAAACTTAATATTTTTATACAACACCGGTTTCAAAGAGTTAATCTTCCGTTATTAATTGTTTTCCTCTATTAAAAAATTGGAAGAGGTAGGGTTGTGAAGTGATATTAAATAAAGATACTCAGTATATCAAACGTCTCAATTTAAAATCAGAAAATATACTTTCATATGAGTCTTTTCCTTTTCATTTACCCGTGATCAAGAATTTTACGGAGCTATTTTTTCATCCTAATGTGACTTATATTGTCGGAGAGAACGGTATGGGGAAATCCACGTTGCTAGAAGGTATTGCCATCAAGTTTGGATTCACCCCTGAGGGAGGCACTCTGAATTTTAATTTTTCTAATTATGATTCTCATTCCATCTTAAATCAATATTTACGTTTGTCTAAAGGTGTTTATAAGGCAAAAGATAACTTTTTCTTTAGAGCTGAGACTTTCTACAATTTAGCTACAAATATTGAGGAATTAGATCAAGCTTCATCTTCTGGACCTAAGATTATAGACTCATTTGGTGGGGAATCATTGCATAAACAATCTCATGGAGAATCTTTTTTTGCAGCATTTACCAATCGTTTTCAAGGGAATGGTTTATACATTTTAGATGAACCAGAAGCAGCCTTATCCCCATTAAGACAAATGTCTATGCTCTCTCGAATCCATGAACTTGTTAATGAAGGTTCCCAGTTTATTATATCTACTCATTCCCCAATAATTATGGCTTATCCTAACTCCAAAATTATTCAGCTTAGTGAAGAAGGAATGCACGAGACATCTTTAGAGAAAACAAATCACTTCCACATAATGAAGCAGTTTTTTGAAGACAAGGATCGGTTATTGCATCATTTATTTCAATAAGGCGGTTCGTTGTTCTTTACATTCAATGAAGTGTTTTAAAAAAAGATACTGCTATTGTGATATCGGCGGCAATCATCTATTCCGATTCTCTTTTGATGAATATTGTATTCAAAAGGGAGGTCGTCGATGAAAAAGTTGAACCGGTATAACATTAATCCTCATCCGATTGGTAAAGGTAGAAATGCGGTTGTTTATGTGGGACATGATCCGATGCACGATAGGCTGGTTGCTATTAAATCGATATCATCTAAGAAAAAAGCTAACATCGAGCGTAAGGTGATGAAACGTTGCGGGAACAGTCCTTATATTCCTGAAATGTATCATTTTTTTACAGAGAATGAGAAATACCATATTGTGATGGAATGTATTAAAGGGCTTACGTTAGACAAGTATAAGAAAACAAAGAAGATTAGTGAAACAGAAGCTGTGAGCATAGTCATCACTATTACGAAAGCTCTCGTGTCGATGCACAAGGTAGGAATGAAGCACAATGATATAACGTTGAGGAATATTATGCTGCACGGCACAAATGATTTGAAGATTATTGATTTTGGAAATGCTGTTCAAACCAATAGAACAAAACGGAAAGACCTGGATGGTGTCATTCAGATTTTTCTTCATTTACTAATGAATTCTCCTAGGATCGGTCATGGAAAAGTTAAAGCTATCATTAAAAAAGGAACCGCTCTCGATGAAAAACATGGGTATCAAACAGCCAGTGAGCTTCTAACGGACTTGGAATCTTTATGATGCAGGGAGGCGGTCAACGACTTTGAGGGGATGTCTCTCGTGCAACGGTGAGGTTTGCGGGATAGAGAAGACCCCCGCCATGTTAACCTTTAATGGGACAGGGGTCAGGTCTGCTTAGTAATACGGATAATAGGGATAATACGGATACGGGGAGACGTAAGGCAATAGGGCTAACGCTGCCAGGGATGCGAGTGGGAAATTTCTTCGTCTGTACCGACGAAACCTTCGTCGCGGCCGACCATAGCCTCCACCACCAAAAAACTGCCGGGCGTCCCCGTCGAACTCATCTTCACGCTCCATCACATCTTCTGCAACTAATACACTCATCCGATCTGTACCAACATCCTCAATGATTCCATTGTAGGTACTGCCGTCATTCATCGTTAAAACAACATCATGGTACATGTATTGTCTAGTCTGATCATGTAGGTTTCTCATGTGCAACGCATAGCTGTCTGGATGCATGCTATCCTCTCCTTTCAAAATACATGATATTCACCCAGGGCATATGTGTTACAGTCTTGTTGAGTGAAGTGCAAATCGGTGGGTAAAGCAGACGTCCGGGGAAGGTCGAAAACGAGGAAAAAGAGCAAAATAAAGGAATAAATGTCCGCGGCCCAATCCCCTCCCTTGTGAAGATATAGAAATAGCCGCTGATGTACAGCGGCTATTTCAAAACGGATTAACGGACAATAGCGAAAAATGGTTCACCTGCTTTTACTTCCATTTGCGTTGTCTCGTAAATCTCTTGCTCTTCGTCTCCGTTAGTGACGATTATCGGTGTAGTGATTTGATAACCCTTGGCTTGGATTGCATCTCTGTCGAAAGAGAGAAGAGTATCTCCCTGACGGACAACATCTCCTTCCTTGAAAAAGGACGTAAAATGTTCTCCATTTAACTGGACCGTATTTAAACCAATATGCATTAAAATTTCCGTTCCTTTTGAGCTTGTGATACCTATGGCATGTTTTGTTGGAAACACAGCACTGACTGTACCGTCAAAAGGAGCAATTAATTCATTTTCACTTGGAACAACGGCGAGTCCCGGCCCCATGGTTCCAGAAGCAAAAACCGTATCTTCCACATCGCTAATCTCCATAACGGTTCCTGAGACTGGAGTGAGCACCTGTTCTTGTTTGATGGAAGCAGATGAAGAATCCGCTATCGTCTCTTTATCTTGTTCCTCTTTTTCTATCTTTTTTTTGCTTTCAAACCCAAAAACCACGACAAGAATAGCAGCAGTGGCGAACGAAACGGTCACACTGAGAATATGGGTGAACATAGGGGAGTACGCTGGAATCGAGAATATATTGTGAAACACGTAAGCTGTCATCTGCGTACCAGATGTTCCGTTTATGATACCACCTGCACCGCCGGCAATAATTAGTAGAGGAATAACCCGTTTATATCGAAGGATGATTCCGTACAAGATCGGTTCTGTCACACCGGATAACAAGCCAGTTAATGAAGTAGAGCCTGCAAGCGCACGTAATTCTTTTCTCTTTTTTGCCCGTATAAATACTCCGGCAGCAATTCCCATTTGAGCAAACACGGAACAAGCGAATAATGCTTCGATTGGGTCGCCTCCGCGCGTCGCAAGATTGTCTAGAGTAATTGGAGTGATTCCCCAATGTAATCCGAAAACAACAAGAAATGCTTGTAGACCGCCTAGAAGAATGCCGGCTACAAATCCGCTTGTTTCAATAAGCCACCATGCTCCAGATGAAATACCTCCACCGACATATGTACCAAACGGGCCAAATAGGATGACTGTTAATGGCAGCATTATCATCAATGCCAGCATAGGAACGAGGAATAACTGTAAATCTTTCATAATGACACGTTTTAATAATTTTTCAACGATGGCATACATTGCTATAGCAATAAAAATTGGGAATACAGAGGTGGAATAATCAGCCAGTATAACTGGTATCCCTAAGAACCCTGTTTGTTCGCTGCTTTCCATTAAGCTTGTATAAGCTGGTTCAAATAATGCCGCTCCAATGACACCACCAACGTAGGCGTTCGCTCGAAACTGAATAGAGATGGTTATTCCTAAAAAGATAGGAAGAAAGTAAAAGATGGCATTACTTGCTGCAGAAAGAAGAGCATATGTCCCACTTTCTTCAGACAATGTACCAGTTAACGTTAATATAGTAAGAAGAGCCTTAATCATTCCTGACCCTGCAAGAGCTGGAATCAAAGGTGAAAAACTTCCTGAAATAATTTCAAATATTCGCGATACTAAAGTGGTTTCTGAAGAAGACGAAGCGGATGACTCGGTGGAAACGCCGTGCTTTTTTATTTCCTCATATACTTTATCGACGGAACTTCCTATAACAACTTGAAATTGCCCTCCGCTTTCCACAACACTTAGAATTTTTTCATTTTGACGTAAGCTTTCTTTATCGGCTTGGCTAAGGTCATTCAGTTTAAAACGTAATCTCGTAGCACAATGAACAAGACTATTGACGTTTTCTTTTCCACCTACATTTTTCAGTATTTCTTCTGCTAGTTGTTTTTCTTCCATTGTTTTGCCGCCTTTCTTTGTGTAATAAAAAAACCCAAACGAAGCTATGTCCTAACATGACGTGACATAGATTCGTTCGGGTTTAGCCTGCATAACCAGTAACATTCCCAGCATGAAATAAAAGACTATGAATTTTTAGTGACTTGTTCGTTTGAAGTGACACGATGAATATGAATGGTTAAATACAATTGGTCATCTTTTGATAGCGTATAACCGTATGTTTCTTCTATAAACTTACTGATTTTTTTTACACACCGAAATGCATCTTCATGTTTCTCTTTCACTACGTTAAATAAAAATTCATCTTTAGAACCGTGCTGTACACCGCTGAAGAGACGCTGTGCAAAAAATTTTAAGTGCGTGACAAAGCGGTGATGCGATAACGTATTGGCATTAATATCTATATGATATTGGTACTTCACGATATCTAATACTTGTTGCGTTAATCGTGTAATGTTCACGACGTTGGTCATTTCTTCATTCAGTTCGGCATTTACAATATGATGCGCGATAAAACCAGCTTCATCTTCCGGTAAACGTACCGATGTGTAATGTTCAATTATATTTAAAGCTTCTTGCCCCATTTTGTATTCCTCGGGATATAAACGACTAATTTCCCAAAGGAGAGCATTTTGAATATCCATTCCTTTTTCATGTCGCTGTAATGCGTAGTAAATATGATCGGTTAATGAGACGTAAATAATATCATTTAAGTTCTTTCCAAGCGTTAACTTAGCGTTCTTAATAATTTCATCGGATATATCAATCATCTGCTCGGGAAGTTCATTTAATAGATTAGTTAACCAATTGGAAGTTTCTTGATTGTCAATGGTGAATACTTTCTCAATATGCTGTTCTTCCACAGCATCCCCTGGTTTTTTCATAAAACCAAGTCCTTTCCCCATAATGACAAGTTCATTTTGCTGTTGATCAAGCGCGCTGATGGCATTATTATTAAAAACTTGTTTAATCTTCATGCGAAGCCGCCTCCTTTCCAGCTTATTCTCTTGTCGGGGTGAAATGTACCTGAGCTATGCCCGAATCGAGATAAGGTTAGCTAAACCTTTCTCATCTAAGGTAACATTAAAATGCCTTTGAAGGAGTACAAGTGCATTTTCACAAATTTGGCCAAATATTTTTGCTCACGCGCTAAGCATCTACTGACTAGAGGACATAAAAAAACTCAAACAAGTTTCAAAGACAGGGGTCTCCCGCTTGAATACTCATTTGAGTTTAGCCTGCGTAACCAGTAACATTCTCAAACAAATTACATTCATTTGTTGTATGCCCTTGACTCTACCACTGAATTGTTACGCATGTCAACACCTATATTCAACAGTTATTTGTCAATACGCTTTATTATTGAGCACTTCATCCTATAAATGGTTTTATAATAAAACCGATATGAACATTGGAAGATGAATTTTTTACAAACGTTGAGGAGGAATTTGAAAATGAAAAAACTAGGGATGTCTATATTCGCTGCAGTACTTCTAGCTAGTGTCCCGGGTACGATGTTGGCAAACAACCATTTGGACAAGTTACCAGAGCAAGCCCGGGAAAATGTACCTGAGCATGTAGCAGAAAGAGTACCGGCACAGGCTGGATTTTCTGATACGGATGAAGGATATTGGGCCGAAGATTCCGTAGAAAAAATGCAGACAAAAGATATTTTTCAAGGGTATGACGATGGAACCTTTCGACCAAGTAACCCTGTAACTCGTATGCAAACCATTGTGACGGCAGTTCGGCTGTTAGGATTAGAAGAGGAAGCAGAAGCAAAAGATGTGGATACTTCCGTTTCTTTCACAGATGCTGATCAATATTTTAAAGGGGAACGGAACGATTGGGCTAAAGGATATGTTCTCGTGGCTTTAGAACAAGGATTGTTCGATACAAATGAAACAACCTTGGATGCGAATGAACCGGCAAAGCGAGTCTGGGTGGCAAGTACATTAGTTCGTGCGCTGGGACTGGAAGAAGAAGCATTAGACGCGATGACGGAGACACCTGACTTTAATGATGCAGAAGCAATACCAGCTGGAGCCACCGGTTATGTAAACATTGCGGATGAGCATGATATTGTTAATGGAACAAAGGAAAACCTGTTCCAACCTAATAAACCAATCACAAGAGCACAGATGGCTACGGTGTTGGATAGAACATATGATAATTGGTTAGAGGAGGAAGGAGCTCTTTCTGTACAAGGTGAATTAGTAAGTCATGATGCACAAGAACGTCTTCTAACTCTCCAAACCGATGAAGAACAAACGGAATATTCCTATGGGGAGGATTTTGTTGTTTCTTTTGAAGGGCGTTATATTGAACCAAATCAGTTACAAGAGGGGGATGCGTTATCCCTTGACATTCTTGATAACGAAATAGAAGATGCAAGCGTGATTACTGAAGAAACAGAAGAAACGGAAGAAACCGAAGAGCCAGATGAATCAGAAGAGACATCCGGATTGAAAAGCGTGAAGGTTGAAGCAGAGTATAACAATGATAGCGATTTTGAATTGAAATATGAAAAGAACGAAGACCAAGAAGAACGAGAGGATGAAGAAAAAGAACGAAGCGGAGATGAAGCTTTGTCTGAGGTTCAAGCCTATTTAGATGCTTGGGCCCTAGAATCGGAAATGACGACAGATCAAGCAGTCTCCGCTATTACCGAATCGTTGGATGATGCTGAAGAAATCAGCGAGTTGGAGATTAAGATTGAATTCGAAAACGGGCAAACGATCAAACATGAAGAAGAAACATCTGATGACTCTGAGGATGAAGAAAGATAATGAGACGAAGGGCCAGACTTGTTCTGGCTCTTTTGTTTTATTGGTGGAGGGAGAGGTGGACATATGTTCCGTTACCCGGGGTGAAACAGGAATAATGAAAGGAGGTCGCGCAACTCTGTATCACCACTATACGATTCTTTTAGATGTATAGATATTGTAAAACGTGTATAATAGTATGTAAGCGCATTTTTGTCATAGGACTACGTGTAGGAGAGAGATTCTTATGAAGAGAGTAGAACGAATTTATGAAAAAATAAAAGAACTTGGGCGGAGTGTGTCGGCGGAGGAAATCTCAGAGATTTTGGAACTGGATCGCTCGAACGTCAGTCGAGATTTGAATCAGCTGGTAAAAGAGGAAAAGCTGGTGAAAGGAAAAGGGAAGCCCGTACTATTTGATGTAAATGAAGACTGGACGGACAAAACTGGATTGGAACAATTCGCTGATCAGAATACGACATTGGCTCCGATTGTTGATAAAGCAGTGACTGCTGTTTTATATCCACCTAATGGCATGGATATGCTTATTTTAGGGGAGACAGGGGTAGGGAAGTCTATGTTTGCCGAGTTAATCTATGAATATACTATAGAGACAGGGGAGAAAACAAAAGACGCCCCGTTCATTATGTTTAACTGTGCAGATTATTCGAATAATCCTCAGTTATTACTCAGTCAATTATTTGGTACAAAAAAGGGAGCCTTTACTGGAGCGTCTGAAGATAAACCAGGGTTAGTAGATAAAGCAGATACAGGTATATTATTTTTGGATGAAGTACACCATCTTCCGCCAGAAGGGCAGGAAATGCTGGTGACTTTTATGGACAAAGGCACATACCGTAAGCTTGGAGAAACAGATGATGTTCGAAAAGCTGATGTCTTATTAATTTGTGCGACAACGACAAATCCAGACGTTTCCCTGCTTAAAGTATTTTCTAGAAGAATTCCAATGGTGATGAAGATTCCTTCCTTAGAAGAGAGGTCATTAGAGGAACGTTCTCACTTGATTCATTACTTTTTGAACGAGGAATCTGCTAGATTAGGGCATGTGATAAAAGTTTCCGTAAATTCGATGCGATCGATACTTAGCTATCATTGTCCAAATAATATCGGTCAATTAAAAACAGATATACAGTTGGCGTGCGCAAAGGCTTATGCTGATTTTGTGACGAATAAGAAGTCATCCATTCAAATAAATAGCATTGATTTACCAGAACATATTATTCATGGTCTATTTAATCAAGTAGAACATCGTAAAGTTTGGAACCGTTTACGTAATGTGAATGAACGTTATTTTCTGTTTGGACAAGGGGAAGAGCGTTCATTGTTCAATACTTGGGATAAGCACGAAACGATATATAATCTCATAGACAGTCGATTGGAAGAAATGCAACATTCCGATATGAGTGGATATGAAATAGAAGAGGAAATGGACAAAGACATCGAACATTATTTTGCTCGTTATATTCAAGATGTCGATTCTGCTGAAGGAACGACGGCACTTGATATGATTGTCCCAGCGAATGTGTTGGCGGTCGTGGATAAGATTATAGCTCACAGTGAACGAACGTTGTCTTACTCCTTCACCCAAAAGATAAAGTACGGTATGGCGGTTCATATTATGAACTCGATAGACCGTATTAGAGAAAATCAAAAAATTGTTAATCCAAAATTACATACTATCCGTGTTGAGCATCCTAAGGCTTTTCAAGTGGCTTTGGAATGTTTAACGTATATCGAAGAAACCTTTGACGTGTCGATGCCCATTGATGAAGCCGCTTTTTTGACACTGTTTTTCGTATACGACGAAGAAAAGATTACTCATTCCAATGATGAGGTGAAGATCATCGTCATTGCGCATGGTAGTACAACGGCCACATCAATGGCAGAAACAGCGAATCGATTATTAGGCATTCAGCACACGGTTGGGATTAACGCTCCTTTGGATGAAAAGCCCCAAGATGTCATGGACCGTTTGCGTGAAGTGTTGAAAGAATTTCAAGGCACGTCCGACATATTATTTCTTGTTGATATGGGCTCTCTTACTACTTTCGGAGAAGAAGTAGAGAAAGAACTACCGATACGCAGTAAAACGATTCCATTGGTCAGTACGCTGCATGTTATTGAAGCGACCAGAAAAGCGACGATGGGTTATTCAATAGAAGAAGTATATCGCGACACGTTGCGTGTGCAATCCCCGTTAAAGTCAGTAGAAACGGCAAATAAACCGATAGACTCAGTTGACGCTCCGTTAGCAATTGCAACTGTTTGTTTAACAGGAGAAGGTACTGCTGTAACAATGAAAAGAATGTTGGAGAAGCATCTTCAATTCGATTCTACGCTTATTCACATTATTAATGTGAATTTGGTTGGGAAGAACAGTATTTATAAACAATTAGATGAGTTGAAGCAACGTTACTCGATTATTGCAGTTGTAAGCACGTTATCGTTCGAATCGACTGTACCACAATTTGATTTATCACAGATGCTTAATGGAGAAGCTATTCCAGCTATTCAATCAATCATTGAAGTAGAGACAACATATAAGAAAATGGATATTACGTTGGATGAGCACTTAGAATATGTGAATGGAAAAGAAATATTAGCAGATATTAAAGCATTTCATTCAACCATAACCAACACACTTGCTGTTTCTATCAACACACATACATTGATTGGTATTGTATTCCACATTAGTTGTATGATAGACCGGTTGATTATTGGCAGTGATGTCACCCGTTTTCCGGATAAAGATACATTTATCGCTGAGAATGAGCAAGTATATGAGACGGTTCATGATGCATTGACACAGATTGAATTAAAGTACAATGTAAAAATACCACAAGATGAAGTGTGTTATATCACGAATTTTTTTATAAAAACACCGGAAACTGAAAAACGTTAATTCCTATTATTACAGGGGTTAACGTTTTTTATATGATTTCATTTCTGTGTTGGCATGGTTCTTGCATTATATAAGGGTGAGGTAAAAAATAAAAAGGAGAGGTGACAGAATAATGGATTACGAAAAGACGGTTATTGGATTAATTGTAAATTCTGGAAATGCACGAAGTAAGGCAATGGAATCGATTCAATTTGCCAAAAACGAAGAATTTGTTAAAGCGAAAGAAACGCTTCAACAGGCAAGTGATGAGTTGGGAGAAGCGCACAAGGTTCAAACGGATCTTATTCAACAAGAAGCGGGAGGAACAAAACACGATGTCACATTGTTAATGGTGCACGCTCAAGATCATTTGATGAATGCCATGACGCTGAAAGACTTAGCAGAAGAGATGATTGACTTGCATGAAAAACTTCATAAAAATCTTGTGAAATAAACAAATAAAAAAATGGAGGGTACTATAATGAAAAATATTTTACTAGTTTGCGCGGCGGGAATGTCTACAAGTTTAATGGTGAGTAAAATGAATGAGGCTGCTCAAAGCAAGGAAGAAGATATCACTATCAATGCAAGTTCGGGTTCTGATTTGGAAAAATATGCGAGTGACATGGATGTTTTATTATTAGGGCCACAAGTCGGCTACTTAAAAAGTAAGTACGAAAAAGAATACGAATCACAAGGAGTACCTGTGGAAGTGATTAATAGTGTGGATTACGGCATGATGGATGGAGAAAAAGTATTAAATCACGCACTTGAGCTAATAGAAGGCAAGTAATGAACTAAATGTTTATATAAAGGGGGTTTTTAAAATAAATTCACGTACAGCAGCAATACAGTCAAAATTGCAAACGGTTGCCGGAGCAATAAGTAATAATAAATACTTAAAAGCAGTGTCGGACGGTTTAGTATCTACGATTCCTGCATTGATTGTTGGAGCGCTCTCTACATTAATTGCAAGTTTACCGATTAATCAGTATCAGGACTTTCTAGAGTCAACAGGACTAGGGTCAATTATTAGTAAGCCTTATGAAATGACGATTAATATATTATCGATTTATGCTGTGTTTTTTATAGCTTATCGATTGGCTGCATCTTTTGATGCGGATCGTGGGGGAGCGGGACTGGCAGCATTAGTCAGTTTTATGGTGTTGACCCCTATTACCCTGGCGGAAGAAGGAAATCTTATACCCTTTGAGTTTTTAGGAGCTCAAGGATTATTCGTAGCCATCATTGTAGGGCTTATATCGGCTAAACTATATTCTGTTATTGAAGGCAAGGGGTGGATGATAAAATTACCTGACGGTGTTCCGCCTACTATTTCGAAATCATTTGCCAGTTTAGTTCCGGGATTTCTCATTGTAGTGTTCTGGACGATAGTTATGGGATTATTTACGTTAACCCCAATGGGAAGTATACATGAGTTTATTTATACTTTTGTGCAGGCTCCTTTAAATAATCTCGGTGGCAGTTTTTGGTCCATGGTTGCTGTCGTTTTAGTTATTCATATCCTTTGGCTGTTTGGGGTTCATGGCATGCTGGTAGTAATGCCTATGGTGATGAGTGTGTGGCTGCCATTAGGTGTAGAAAACTTAAATGCCCTTAATTCAGGCGAGCCTCTTCCTAATATTGTTACTCCTGATTTATTAATGACTTTCATTTTATTGGGAGGTTCTGGGGCAACATTAGGTCTATCGTTTTTAATGGCATTTATGGCAAAAAGTAAGCGCTATAGAACATTAGGTAAGTTAACGGTAGCGCCATCGCTGTTTGGCATCAATGAACCAATTATTTTTGGTACGCCTATTATTTTAAATCCGTATTTGGCTGTACCATTTATTCTGTCTCCATTAACGGCAGCGATCGTTCCTTATGTATTAATGGCACTAGAAATATTTCCGCGGGTTAATAGTGTTGGCTTACCGTTAGGGGCCCCTGTTATATTTAACGCTTTTATGCAGGGAGGCCTCATGTTAATTGTTCTACAAGCAATTCTGTTTGTTGTAACAACGCTGATATATTATCCGTTTTTTAGGATCATAGATAAGAAAGCATATAAAGAAGAAACGCAATCAAGTGTAGATAAAAGTGCTTGATTACAGAACAAAGCGATTTGGAGTGAACCGTTGAATAAACAAATTATAAACAGAGGTGATCATATGGTGAAAACATCAAAATTTCCAGCCGATTTTTTATGGGGCGGAGCTGTAGCGGCTAATCAAGTGGAAGGCGCGTATTTAGAAGATGGGAAAGGTCTGACTACGGTAGACCTTCTTCCCACAGGAGAAGATCGATTAAAGATCATGACTGGCCAAGTTGATCATCTTGAGCCGCAACCGGAAACGTATTATCCTTCACATGAAGCTATTGATTTTTATCACACTTATAAAGAAGATATTGCGTTGTTTGCAGAAATGGGCTTTAAAAGTTTCCGATTGTCGATTGCTTGGGCCCGAATTTTTCCGAATGGAGATGATGCGGTTCCTAATGAAGCTGGTTTGCAATTTTATGATGATGTGTTTGATGAATTATTAAAACACAATATTGAACCTGTCGTAACTACTGCTCATTTTGATGTACCCGTTAACTTGGTGAAAAAGTATGGCAGTTGGAAAAGTCGCGAGTTGGTTACATTTTATGAACGCTATGTCCGAACGATTTTTGAACGATACAAAGATAAAGTGAAGTATTGGATGACGTTTAACGAAATTAATATGTTATTACATCTTCCATTTGTTGGAGCAGGTCTTGTGTTCCAACCAGGAGAAGATAAGAACCAAGTATTGTATCAGGCCGCTCATCACCAACTGGTGGCCAGCGCTTTAGCTGTAAAAGCATGCCATGAAATTATTCCAGGTGCGAACATTGGATGCATGTTGGCGGCGGGGGCCGTGTATCCTTATAGGAGTCATCCCGATGATGTATGGAAGGCAATGGAGAAGGATCGGGAATCTTTCTTCTTTATTGATGTGCAGTCTCACGGTGAATACCCGCACTACGCCAAACGTTTTTTCAAAGATAACAATATTTACATTGAGATGGAAAAAGAAGATGAAGAAATTTTAAAAAACAATACTGTTGATTATATTGGTTTTAGCTACTATTCGAGCAGATGTGCCAGTACGGATGAAGATATTTTACAAAAAACGGGTGGAAATGTGTTTGGATCGGTAAAAAATCCATATTTGAAAACATCTGAGTGGGGTTGGACAATTGATCCGAAAGGGTTGCGTATCACTGCGAACCAACTGTATGACCGCTACCAAAAGCCTTTGTTTATCGTCGAAAATGGATTAGGAGCAGTGGACAATATACCAGAAGGTGACATGGTAGATGATGACTATCGAATAGACTACTTGAATCAGCACTTTTTAGAAATGGCGGAAGCGATGGAGGATGGAGTAGATATCATTGGTTATACAAGCTGGGGTCCTATTGACTTAGTCAGCGCTAGCACTGGAGAAATGAGGAAACGCTACGGCTACATTTATGTAGATAGAGATAACGATGGAAATGGGAGTTTGAAAAGGATAAAGAAGAAGAGTTTTGATTGGTATAAAAATGTCATTCGTTCCAATGGTGCTAGTCTTGAGGAATAAAAAAGGATTGGCTGCTTGATTGGTGCTGATGCTGGTGATTTTTCACTCGTTTGTTACGGTGGATGTGAAAAATGAATGAGGCTTTGCGTTCATGGTGGTTACACTGCCTCGAACGCAAATCGAGGTATGAATGAAGGGTATACTTCAAAATAAAAAGGTTCCGATCATCAAAAAGTTGATGATCGGAATCTTTTTAAGTTGGCTAGTTATGTTCTAGTCTCTAGAGGGGGAGACGGTCATTTGTTCCGCTAACGGCAGTAGAGAAGGTGAGAAAGACGAGGTTTGGAGGAAATAAAGGAATAGATGTCCGGAGAAAGGTGGAAAATAGGGGAGATGGGGAAAATAACCGTGCATCGCTGTTTCTCCCCTATCCGCCGTTCCTGAACCTGCACCGGAAGAATACACTGAAAAATCGGGTGAAATCCGCTCGTAAATTTATTTTGTTTTCCTTTGACTTAATCATTGTGATACCATGTCGATGCGTGACGAAGCTGGTTATTGGGAACAGTAGGAACGAATGGGAATCAAAAGGAGGGAATCATGAAATTGTCCGCCCTTGCAAAATTTATTTCAGGAGGGTATGAAGCTTTATTAGCAATCCCTTTAATCGGAGGGAGTATCGTTTTATTTAGCGGATATTCCGCACTAGGAATTGCTTTGACCCTTCATATCATTACGTTCATTATAGCGTATGTGTACCGGACTGCGAAGACGCCTAGTGTTTTTGGTATTATTACGTCGTTAATAGCTGGAATTCCAGTTATAGGCTGGTTACTGCATACAATTACCGCGATATTGCTGCTTGTTAGTGCCGTGTCAGACAACCGACGTGGATAACAAAAGAGCTGTATCAAAAGGTACAGCTTCTTGTCTATGACAATAAGCAGGCGACCATGGGCAGGAGCGGAAGACGACGACATTTCGTTGATCGCCGGCTAAACACGGTCACGTCCTGTGACCAACACTGGCATTAGAACATCCTGTTCGTTGAAGAAGCTGAGCGCTGTCCGAGGCAAAGGAGACACGGCGATCCGGAGGGAGCCGATGTCGCTTTTGTGCTCTAGAGTGAAAGCGTCTGCTACCAGCGCATGCTCTCTTTGGTCACCAAGCTCTTTATAGTTGTGCACAGACTTTTAATACAGCCTATTCTTAAAAGATAGGAATGTATACAATTTTAGCGTTTTCGGGATTCAGCAGAGCTCAGCCGTTCGGAGGTCCACAGGAAGCCTGTCGGATGCAGGTTCGTTCGGCATTGCTGCTTTTCTTAGACAAATCAATGTAAAAAAAGTCCGTAGGGCGATTTTGGAGAACAAAATTTACACTATTATGTGGACTTTTAATTCATAGGAGAAGTTTTACTAGCGAAAGAGGAAGAAATACTGGCCAAGTCAGGAGATTTACTAGCCAAATATCTATGTTTTCTAGCCAAACGATTCGTTACTGTCTAAAGGTGATGGATTACTGGCCAAAAAGACCGAAATACTGTCCAAAAGACCACTTTTACTTTCCAAACACATAAGGGCTGGCCTCAGGGTGCAACGCTCTTCGTCGAACGTCGTGTTCGAAGTCACCACGTCCTGTGGAAGTGACTCCGGAAAACAGGCTACCCTGCGCGCAGAAAAGAATCGCTGCCTATAATCCCTCACACTGTCGTAACCTACTCATCTTTATGATTTCAATCTATTTGAAAAAAATGCAGTAAACAAAAATTCCTTCTAAAAAAAGAGCTTTGCGATTAAAAGCAGAGCTCATGCACGTTAACATCATAAGTAGCGGTATAACAACAGGACTCCCACATTTGAACATTTATTGACGAGTCTGTCATGAGAAAACGATAATCCTTCGGTGAAAAGTAAAAATTGCCTGCACAGTAAGGTTTCTGTTTAATGAAAATGTTATACACGTTTTTTACGTTTTATTACCAATAAATATTATATTGTGATAAAATAAAAAGGTATTAAAGGAATATCTATACATTAACATACAGAAATGTCTAATTTTAAATAAACAGAGGGGGAGCGTCCTATGAAAAAAAGTATTGTCGCGGGGTTGAGTGCTGTTTTAGTGGCAGCAAATATCGTTCCATCCGCTTTGGCAGACGAAGACAATGACTCGAGTGCGGATGAGCAGCAAGCCGAGGAGAATGAAGAGGAACTTGTTCAAACATTGACAATGGAAGAAGCTGTGGACCACGCATTGAATGACGACACGTCCCTATTACTATTAAACTATCAATTAGAGAATATGAAAAGTCAGCTGAATGGTTTGGAAGACGACCATGAGGATTTAAATGATGATTTGGACGATTTGGAAGATCAAATGGATAACTTAAGAGATGTACAAAGAGAAACGGGAGAAAGAACGTTCCAATCTCGTCTCGAACTTCAGAATCAAATGGAAACGTTAGAGGATAATCTAGATGAGCTAGAAGATTCGATTCAGGAATTAGACACGAATACGACAACATCTGAAATTGACAAACAAGCTACAAAAGAAAGTATGGAGCTCAGTGCGATTTCGACTTTTACTCAATTAGTAATGGCAAAGGACCAGTTGGATTTGCTTCATGCGTCGTTGGAAACAGAAGAACAGACCGTAGCAAACACGCAAAAACGCCACGATCTTGGCTTGGTTTCCCGTGATGAATTGGATACGGCTAAACGGGAAGTAACACGCTTGGAGTCTGAGATTTCTCAATCAAAATTGGAACTAGAACGAGATATGGCCGAGTTTGCTTTGGATATTGGTATTACATACCATTCCGATTTGAGTCTTGAAGAACCTGAGATTGGTGAGTTGGAGCCATTGCAACAAGAAACAGAGACAGAAGAATTAATTGAGAACTCTTATAGTATGAAGAGTGCAAAAAAAGAATTAGAGCTTGCAGAATACAATCAAGAACAAGTGTATGAAGATGAAGATGCTACCTCTCATGAAGAGGAACAGGCGGATATTGATGTGCAAATAGCAGAAGAAGAGATTGTTCAATTACGGGAGAATTTAACAACATCCATTGAATCATTGTTTACAGAAGCAGATACTCAATATCAAAATGTTATTAGCACCGAGGATGAATTGAACTATGCTAAAACAGATTATGCAAATTTAAAAACACAGGTTGATATTGGAGTGGCACCTGAGTCAGAGTATGAGTTATCACAATTACAGGTGACAGAGGCAGAACTGAACCATAAAGTTGCCGAACAAAACTACTTTTTACTATGTAAACAAATAGAATCCCTTCGATCAGGTCTTGTTGAACAACAACAATCACAACAATAATTCGTCTCCCTTTGACAGTAATAGAAATAAGCTTTTATGATAGAAGTTACTGGTTAAAATAGGTAATACATCTCTGTACATTATCGAGTGATTCAGTTACAATACGATATGTCAACAGACAAAAAGGAGAGAGATGCAGCGATGGTTTCAAAACGAAATTGGTTAGTGTTAATGCTATTGGTTATAGGTATGATTTCACTAATAGGATGTTCTTCTGGAGAGGATTCCGACGCTGATACAACAGACTCAGAACAAGAAGCAGACGAGCAACAAGAAGAACAAGAAGATCAGGAAGAACCTAGTGCGGAATTAAGCACGGATGAAGAATTAACCCAACAGTTGGAATCAGAAGATGCTGTAGAGGAAGCCATGGTGCAGCTAGTTGATGAAGAAGACGGGCAACTTGTGAATATTGACATCGATATTTCTGCTGATCAAGAATGGTCGGAAGATTTAAAGACAACTTATTCCGAAATCATTCAAGAAGCATATCCAGATCAAACGGTTGATGTTATTTTTGCTCAAGATGGAGAAATGTTAGAGCAAATTACTTTAGAATAAATTATTTAAAGAAAAGAAGCTGCTGAAAACAAAGGCAGCTTCTTTTCATATTTTTGTAAAATACAAGATGGAAATAAAAGGATAATCATAGTCTATCATGGCATATTTTTTTTAAAATGGTAATTATAAAGGAAGAAGAGACCATTACGTAAGGATAATGTCTTTCATTGGAGAGAATGAATTGGTACGGATGGGTGATTTTCAATATACCCCACTATGCTCTACTATTGAAAAAAGATATCGCGATATCAACTCGCATTTCTATTATTAATTAGTGGAGGGTTATGTTTAAATATCATGGAAATATGGTAAATACACATATGTAACCCGATGACAACTATCTTAATATATTCTCAAGGAGGAATCATTTTGTCATATCAACCAAAATCATATCGTAAGTTTCTCGCAGGATCCGTTTCTGCAGCCATGGTGGCTTCTACGTTTGCAGCGGTAGCACCGGCGGACGTACAACAAGCAGATGCTGCGGAGTCTTTCAGTGACGTATCTAGTGACTATTGGGCTTCCGGATCGATCCAGCGTTTAGCTGAGGAAGGTATCATTAACGGATACTCCGATGGTACATACGGTCCGGGAGAAGAGATTTCTCGTGGCCAAGTAGCTGAATTGCTCGTAAATGCATTTGACCTCGAAGTGGATCAAAATGCAGAATCTTCCTTTGAAGATCTTAACGATGATAGCTACTCTACTCCGTTCGCAGAAGCTGTAGCTGAGGCGGGTTACATCAAAGGACGTCAAGATAATACACACTTTGCAGCTGGCATGGATCTTTCTCGTCAACAACTAGCAACTATTCTAGTACGTGCTTTTGAATTGGAGCCAAAAGAAGGCGCTGAAGCAAATGTGGCAGATATTGATGACGTTAATGAAAGCCATAAAGAAAACGTAAAAATCTTGGCGCAATATGATATTACTAACACATCAGACGGTAGCTTCCGTCCAAGTGAAACCGTGAACCGTGCGCAATTCGCTGTATTTCTAGAGCGTGCAATGGAAGTGAGCCAAGGTGAGGAATCGACAGACGTAGCAAACGCAGAAGCTGTTAATCGTTCAACGGTAGAAGTTAGCTTCAACAGTAATCTTGAAGAAGATGTGAGTGCAGAAGATTTCACATTTGATCCTGAAATAGCTGTTACAGAAGTAGAAACTATTTCTCCTGAAGAATCGGAAGCAAGCGAAAGTGCAGAAGGAACGGTTGTACGTTTGACAACAGAAGAACAAGAAGCAGAGGAAAGCTATTCTCTTTCTTATAAAGGAGAAGCCACAGGTCAAACCGTTACTGGCGTTAACGCTGGTGTAATGGTAGACGATGTTTCTGTTCTTTCCACATCAAGCTTTGAGGTCAACTTAGACGAAACACTTGATGAAGATTTGGATGAGTCAGAAGTGGAAGAGCTTCTTGATGTTTCCGTTACAAATAATGATGATGAAGAAACAAATGTAGATATTACAAATCTAACAATCAGTGAAGATAGAGAGTCTATCACAGTAGAACACGCTGATAATGATTTAGAAGGTACAGCAGGCACGCTTCATGTTAACGGATTTGAATCTGATTTTGATTATGAAGACATTGAAGTTGAATCTGTAGAGGGAACAACGGAACAAATCAGGGAAAATGAAGAGCAGCAACTTGAATTTACAGTAAATGGTATTCGCGACCTCTCTGTTGAACAACTTGAGGATGCTGGCTATGACGTAGAATTCCTTTATAGTTCAAATGAAGCTCCGTTTGACTCAGATGAAGCGCAGGACGAAGGAATCATCAATGGTGAAGAAACAGATTCTAGCTTCCGTTATGCCGTTTCCATCACGGATGAAGATGGTAATGAAGTAACGTCAGAGGAAGTATCTGTTGATGTGAACGCTGATAGTGATGTAACAGAAGTAACAGAAGTTGGTTTGTTTGATGGCGACGACCGCTATGAAAACGACTATGTTACAACGGCAAATGAAGGAAACACGATTGAAGCTGTTACTGGACTTAATTCATTTGGTGAAGAAGTAGAAGCTGACGAAGAAATTGAAAGTGTCACGTCAAGTGATGTAGCGGTTGCTTATTATAATGATGGTCTTCAGGTGAACGGAGAAGGCGAAGTTACCCTTTCCGTTAAGTTTAAAGGAATTGAAGATCCAGTTGAGATGGATCTTGAAGTTGTAGAAGATCAAGAAATTAGTAGCGTGGAAGAAAATAATACAACCCAGCGTTACACAACCAATGCAGAAAACGATACCTTTACCGTTGTTGATCAATATGGTGAGCAGTGGGAGGAAGATGAAGAAAATCCTGAATCGATAGATTACACTATTACAGATGAAGAAGGAGAGGTTGTTCAGGAAGATTCTGCAACAATTAACGATGGAACAGTTAACATCGATTATCCTGACAACCTTGAAGGAGAATATGAGCTTAACTTCACGTACAACGATGAAGACATTGCTTCTACGACGTTGGAATTTGTTGAACTTGATGTAACAGAAGTAGATGAGTTCAACTTGTCAGCTGAACCAGAGTCTGTTGACTTAGCAGATGCTCATGATGACAGCAATGGTGATTTCTATGAAAATCACGAGGACTTGGAGATTTCCGTAACATCTGATGCTATGTTTGACGGTGCTGATCTAAGTGAAGACGAAGTAGAAGAAGCGCTTACAAGCTTAAATGAATCAGGTCAACTTCAAGTTAGAACTAGTGATGAGGATATTGCAACGGTCGCTGATGGAGAAGAAACTGATGTTTCTGCAGCAGAAGCCTTGAACTTTGAAGTTAACGGTGAATCCGAAGGCACAGCAACAGTATATCTCGAGCATGTAGAAGGAGACTTCACGACAACGCTTGCTCAAGTAGAGGTTGAAGTAGAAAATACTATTTCTCAAATAGAAAACCTTGAACTCGCAGAAGGTGTAGAAGCTCTTGAGATTCAGAACGATGGAGGATGGGATGTTAATCAACTTTCCTCATCCGATGCTGATTTACAAGATTACATGATTGATAATGTAGACTTCTCTTCTAATGATGGTCAAGCTGTCATCACCTTAAAAGAAATCTACGGCGGAGAAACCTTCGTTGTGGATGCAGAAGAAGCATAAATAGTCTATTCTATGGAAGCCGTCCTATGTGGGCGGCTTTTTTTTGATGTTAGGATGTTCTGGTGATTCTTAAATCCATAGAGGAAATCGATTATTTGTAACCAAGAAGGGTAATAGGTAAACAAACGTTTGATTAAGTCTTAATCCCAGTATCTAGTGGCGTTAAAAACCAGCCGTTACACGATACGGCTGGTTTCGTTTTTTATTCTGTTTTTTCTAAGGCGGTGACAAGAGGTTCTTTTAAGGCTGGAGCTAGCGTTTTGGAGTATAAGGTGCTGATGTGGTTGTAGTCACGATATACGACCACATTTCCAATAACGGGCTCGCACGTTTCATCGTTACAGAAATAATCCGTTGTGAGATCGGCAAAGGTGACGTTATCCGGTATGTCCTCGGCGTCCGTGTTTTCCCAAGGAGGGTTCTCTGACATTGCAGCCTCTGTTGGTATCGCACATTCATCCGGAGAATTTTCTTCTAAACATAACGGGATATCTTCTGCCATCCTTGGGGTATCGCGAACAGCCAGTGCTTTTGTCACTCCCTCTAGCTTTTCCCATTGATGGATATAACCTTCTGGTATCGTAGCCCCGTCATTGACGTTAGCTGGCGAGAATACTAAATCCGGTGGGTCTGATTTTAGAGTATCTACCACTTTTTCATTCCAGTCCATACACGATTCGGACAATGCTCCTTCAAAATTTTCATCGGAAAAACGACATCCATCTTTATTGTAAACATCAATTTGTAAGTTCAAATCCTTCGATAATTCCTTCAAGGCAGGGAACCAGTGGCCGGAGTGAGATCCACCGACAAGAGCAACCGTATAATCCGGATTATCTGTTACCCCATAGGAGCATGAGGTTACCTCTGATCCTTCCAGTCCCGTGTAACAGTTATCACCGTAAAACTCTGGTAAATCGTCTTCTGCTTGAACGGCGGTAGGAAGCGGTTCTTTATCTGGATTTGCTTTAATATTGTCAGAAATCGATAGCGCACCTGGATAGTTTTCAACGTCATAGTCTTCATACAGTGCATCTTGACTTTGGTCGACGTAATTGCCCCAGAAATAAGTGACAAGTAATGCAGGAAGCATAAATGTGACTAGAATGGCGGGCAGCTTGATTTTCGATTTTACACTAATGGTTCGTACCGGAGTTTCAAGTATCTTACTCGATAGAACCGACAATACAAAAGCAGTTGCTATAATGCCGACGCCACCCGGAATAGAAACGGTGTCGGTGTCCCAGTAGGAGTAATAGAAAATTAAAAGCGGCCAGTGCCACAGATAAAATGCGTAAGAAATGCTTCCAAAGTATAAAAACGGTTTGGATCCTAATAAATTTTCGACCCCAAATCGGCTGCCGTTCTCTGCTGCGAGAATAACGAATATAACACCGGTTGTCGGAAGTAATGCGACATACCCTGGAAAGAGACTGGATACGGGCAACACCATCCCAGTGAAAGCAATGACGGCTAATCCAATCCAACCGATCACGGCGCTTACCGCTTTATTAAATTTTAGATATGGAAGTAATAAGGCTAAGATTCCGCCTAAACTGAATTCCCACACACGGGCAAATGTATCAAAATATGCCCATGGTTGATTAACAGCGGTAATGTAAATCGAATATCCAATAGAAACGACAAAAAAGGTGATTAATAAGCCTAAAAGAGTTTTACGCACAGGCGTTTTAAATACCTTTTTTGCGAGGAAAAAGGATAACAAAATGACAAAAGGCCATGTGATATAAAATTGGCCTTGAATTGATAGAGCCCAGAAGTGCTGCAATGGACTGGCGTTATTGTTCTGCGCCAAATAATCAATCGCACTATTGGCCAGCTGCCAATTCTGATAATAAAACGCAGAGGAAAAGATTTCGCCAATGGTCTGTTCCCACTGCGATTGCGGCAAGAGTAGTATAGAAAAAATAGCTGTAAATAAAAGAACAATAAAGGCTATCGGAAATAGTCTTCGTGCCAGTCCTAACACATTTTCAAAAAGGTTAATCCGTCCTTCTCGTTCCATTCTTGTTAGTAAAGTCGTTGTAATTAAATAGCCGGAAACGATAAAAAAGACGTCTACTCCGCCGGAAACGGATCCTAACCAAATGTGATAGATTGCGACGAGAAAAGCCGCAACTGCTCTTACCCCTTCTATTTCGGGGCGGAACCTTTTTTCAGGTACTTGCAAATCGGCCATCTGTATACATCTCCATTGCAAGGATTTCAGCTAATCGGAAATGCCGACATGAGAGAAATCTATGCTAGTATAGTTGCTTCTTGCATCATTCAAAAAACCTGCGGACCTTAGGCAGGTATAGATAAGAGCAAGATAAATGAAGCGAAAATAAAATTGTAACCGTATGTTGGCTACAATTCTTTAATAATTTTATAATAGTTTACTATTTTTATCAATTCGACTATTACACCTAATTTTTGTGGTTTTTTGCACGGGGCGGGTGTGTAAATATACACTATGTTTCGGACATTTGATTCCTTCATTGGATGAGATCAAGGAAAAAGTAACTTAGAGAGATAACGGAACAGAGGTCCGTGCACCTCCTCGCTTTTTTTATGTCGAATAATGGCAGATCTTTAATAAAGTGTTCAAACATACGGTTGAAATGCCGACATAAAATAAGCGTGAAGTATCATATAAAGGAGGATAACAAATGAATTGTCAAGAGTGTGGAAAAGAATTGGAAGAGGGTGCTAAGTTTTGTGTTCATTGCGGAGCAAAGAACACATCAGGCGAATCCCCTGCCAACAATGCTGTCAAAACAGAAGAAGAGGTAGCGGCAACTGCAACTGCTTCGTCGGCGTCTGCCAATAACGCTTTAAACGTGGTGACAAGTTACTTAGATTTTGCTAAGAATGCTGTCTTAACCCCGACAGATACGGGAGTATCCGTTTCAAAAAATGAGTGGTTATTTGGACTCATCTCACTCATTCTATTTGTGTTGTTTTTACCACTTACATTTTTTACGTACATAAGCCGAGTTTCTATGGGTTTCCTACAAGTTTCCTTTATGGAAGGATTCGTTCAACCTGTTATCTTACTAGCACTATTATTCGGGGTTTTGTTAGTCATAATGTTTGGATTGTTAAAAGCGATGGGAACCGAGATATCTTTTCAAAAACTTATTGCTTTGTTTGGAAGTATTAACACCATATCAGCAGGATTGATGATCGTTGCGTTTCTTTTAACTCTAGTGAATATTTTAAGTCTATCCCTGTTTTTAATCTTGCTTAGTACGTTTTCATTATTTGCAGGGATTATTTATAGTTATTATCAATTAAATCAATCGAACAAAGGCATGGATCCTTTTCACGCTTCACTTATTACGTTTGTTGCTATCATTATCATTACTAATTTGATAGGTGAAAGTATTTTGAGAGAAATGATACAACAGTTTAGTTTGTTTTAATGGTCTGTCATTTGCTGTACATAAAAAGACCAGGGTGGATCTCCTTGCGGAAATTGATGGGAGAAGATCCTGTTTTACAGATGGTTCAATCACAGTGTCAAGGGAGTTTGATACAGAATGTGGATCGGTTCATTCAAATGAAGTTACTCTCCAGGGAAACTCTTGTGGCTATGCTCCAAATAGTCTATTTTATATATTTCCGGCTGTTCATGCTCATTCAAGCCATATGATTTTTTTGGCTTTCTCCCTAAGCATACCAATCGTGATTAAGAGATCGGGATGCTTTACTTTACATTAAAAATTACGATAAAATGATTAGGTCTTATTTATATGTTTATATGTAGAGAAAGGAAAAGGGGGATGAAACGATGTCGGAAAATAGAGTCGTCATAGAGAAACCTGAAGGGAATGGTATGGCGGTAGCGGGGATGGTTTTAGGAATTATCGGAGTTGTATTAAATTGGATTCCATTCCTTCCATATGTGCTTGGTGTCCTAGCAATTATTTTTGGTATTGTTGGAATGAAGCAACCTGTGAAACAAGGTGTATCTAAAGCGGGGTTAATTTTAGGTATTATTACGATTGGGCTGAAAATTCTATTTTGGGTTATAGTGATTCTACTTGGCAGTATGGGGAATGTGTAGTATAAATTTGGGTTGCCTTTTGCGGGCAACCCTTTTTTTAAGTGCAAAGAGTAATTCTTGCGTGCGAGAAGGACAAACGTTTCGTTATTTTGGCGCAAATGGAGAGGAGGAGCGGGAGCGTGGAGATCGAATTCGTGATTTGCACTGTAAAAGGTAACTATTCAATAATTATAGGCAAATAAGGGATCTGATGTCCGCGAACAGGTAGAAGGCCCTATCTACGTCTCTTCCCCGCCCTTATGCGCCGCAATGCAGTGAGCGATTCTGCGTCGTATTCCGGTTCAACGGTGCCTTTGCTGTAATGCACGGCGGAGTATGCTTCCCCCAGCTTGAGAACTTTTTCTTTCGTATCTTCTTCCATATCGAGTTGTTGGGTGATTTGTTGCGTGAAGTCTTGAGCTGTCTCATGAGACTGGCGGGATATTCCTTGTTTTTTAGCCCAGTTGGTTAATAAATGAAAATGCCAGTAAATGTTATATTCATAAAAGTGGGGCGAGCGCTTGCGCCATGCTTTTCTCCATTTGTTTACCATGGTATATACACGATGCCAGAGCGTTTTCCAGAAAGGCTCTTTTTCTAGTGTTGTTTTTCGTATCGTTCCTTTCGCTGATGGGCGCCATTGCCGAATCAGTCGGCTTGAAACCCACAGTGCAGCAAGAACCCCGAGAATGAGTAGTGGAATGATAATCCACATGAGCGGAAGTTCTCCCCCACTCGTGCTGGAAGATGGAGGTTCTGGATTTCCTGGATTGTCAGGAGGTGTCAGATTCGTATCATCTACATTTGAGCTAGGGAACAGGTTTACAAACCAGACAAACGCTGCATACAGTTGTGTGCTCACCCAAATCGCCCCGTTTTTAGCAGCGTTTACAACCGTGACAAAAGTCGTCTGGACCGTAGGAATAAATAGAAATAAACAAACAACGGTTACCGTTCCCAAAAGCCCTCCGATAATAACCGGAAGGGATGTCGAGCGGCCTGCCGTTTTTGTTTCTATCCCATCGTTTTCAGACTCATCGCCCTTTTCATAGAGTGTTAGCATCATGCCGAGTAAACTAATGATGAGGGTGAAGAAAAATGTAATATGAAATGATGCTGTATATAGTTGCTGATTCTGATTGACTAAGACGAAAATACAATAAAAAACGACCGTTCCTTCAAAGCGCAGCATCATATCAAGACGTGTTGGTTTATGAGAAACATGAATACTGCTACGAATGTATAAATAAGCAAGCGCAACACTTACTACCAGGCTGTAGGACAGTATATTAACATAAAACAACGTCCAATGAGGGAGCAATATAACAGCTAAAACAATGCAATGGATAAAGAAAATCCAGCCTTCGCGTCGTCCGGTTGTCGATAAGCCAACGATGAATCCGAGAAAAGGAACGCCAGTCCATATAAGGGGATGGGGGGTGAGAGATTGTCCCCAAATGATAGACGAAAGTAACTGGAGGCCAAAATACATCCAGACCGCGTCGCAAAACAGTAAGATGCCTGGTTGTGACAAACGCTGCCATAGGTTCATGATTCCACTCCTTTCGACTCGACTTTGGACAAAAAGATTTCTGCCGGTTGAGCCGCTTGTCCCATCTTTTTAGCGTATTCGGTTTCTCTAACATAATAAAAGGTGAGAGAAGGGACTTGCTTTTTATGCATTAAAAACCATTGATAATGGGTTTCAGTCACTGCTCCGCAAAACATGTACACCGGTATCGACTGTTTTCCTTTTTTCAAAAGTTGATCTAGTAAACGAATGGAATCGAAGGCTGGATAATCGGTAATTCCAGCTAAACAGTCAAGCAAGGGAGTAAGGTTTTGCTGCGGTGCACTTGGGGCTATAACGTTTCTATATTTATCTAAAGCGTTCGTGACGTAGCCAACTTGAACGTTTCGCTTGTGATGACGAACCGCAATGGATGCCATAATGGATAAAAGTCGTTCAAATAAATCGTGCTGTTCTTGTTGGTCTGTATGATATGTATAAAAATTTTTTACATCAAGGCAAATGATCAATTGTTTCGTCATGATTGGTTCATACATCCGTGTTTGTAATTCGCCGGTTTTAGCGGTAGCACGCCAGTCAATATTGCGCCAATCGTCTCCTGATTCATAGTCGCGCACTCCTTGTATAAGTAAAGGATCTTCCACGATACCGCCCTTTTTCCCACGCATTTCCCACGGCATCGAAGCGGACAATAACGGCACTGTGACCGAACGTAATTCCGGGTAAACATATAGTGTTTTGGCAAGGGGCCATTTCTTTTCTTGTTCTGTCAGTCGAAAAGGATCACCAGAACGTAACGTGATGTCTCCGATTTTATAAACCCCACGCTGCATTGCCTGCCCGGTAATGTCCCAACTGATCTTCTGATATTTCAATAGCCATAGTAGTCGAATGATATAGTGGTGTTTTTGTTCTTCTCCCCACAAGATGCCAGGCTGCCTAGGATGCTCCCATTCTAGCCATACGAGTGGAAGCCATTTTTCATTCGAAAGAGAGGCTTCGATGGAAAAGGATTGCCCGTTGAACAGTCGTGTCTGTGATAAATGAAGAACAGGGTGAATATGGTTCCACATTCGTTTTTTCCAGATTGAAATAGTGAGGCTTATGACGAGCAAAAACGTGCTGATAAGGATGAAAGGAATCATGTTAAACCATAGAGAAACGCCTAAGAGAGCAGCAAATGGCCAAATCATATAGTGGGAAAAAAGGATGCTTTCTCCCCGCGATTGGTTCTCTTCCTCATTTGTTAAACTATCGTGTTCGGATGGATTCATGTTACCCGCTCCACATTTTCTTCAGGAAGCTCCACTTTTTTCACGATTTCTTCTTGAAGAAGATTTTCTGCGTTCCACTGATTAAAGCTCGCTTCCGATGTTAGGATAAGTCGGTGGCACCACACATACGGAAGGATGTCTTTTACGTCGTCCGGTTGAACATAGTCACGTCCATTGAGAAACGCCCATGCTTGTGCGGCCTGATACATAGCTTTTGTTGCTCTTGGACTAATCCCCATTTCTATGAGAGGATGACTCCTTGTTTGGTGAGCAAGTTGAACAATGTAGGTGCGAATATTGGGATGAACATATACATTTTTGGATTTCTCTTGAAAAGCTGCAATCGTTGAAGCATCAAGAACTGCGGAGAGGTCATCAAACGGAAGGTCGTGCCCGAGATTTTCAAGCATGTTCTCCTCTTCTGATGGAGACAAGTACCCCATGCGAAGTTTAATTAAAAAACGATCGAGCTGTGCTTCGGGGAGCGGAAACGTTCCCTCTGTTTCTACCGGATTTTGGGTGGCAAGTACCATAAAGGGTTCAGCAAGTTCATACGTTCTGCCTTCTACAGAAATCTGCCGTTCCTCCATGCTTTCTAATAGGCTCGACTGGGTTCTTGGTAAGGCACGGTTTATTTCGTCCACTAATAGAATTTGTGTGAATACCGGCCCTTTTCGAAAAGAAAACTCTGACGTTTTTGGATTATACACAGAGACTCCGGTGACATCTGAGGGGAGCAGATCGGGGGTGCACTGTACCCGTTTGTACTCACAATCTAGTATAGTGGAAAAGGCTTTGACTAGCGAGGTTTTCCCCATGCCTGGCATATCTTCTAATAATACGTGACCTTTGGAAAGAAGCGCCATCAAAAAAAGCTTGCACTCTTTCTTTCGTCCGATTACGACTTTCGACAATTCCTCATACACATCATTTAATTTATCTGCTGTCGCTCGTTGGTTTTGCTCCATTCGTATCCACTCCTCCTATGTGTGCTTCATTTAGTCCCAACTTTCTGAACAATGTATCACATAAGCAGTGCATCTGTCATTCTGCGTCTTGCATTGTCCTATTGTTTTATCAAGTAGTTGAATAAAAAAATAAGAGTGGTATCATTTAAAACAACAACTATTGAAATTGATTATCAATATCAATAAAGTGATAACTTTTTCATGATGTCAGGGAGTGAAGCAAGGATGATAGATAATAACAAACCGGTGGAACAGGGGGATGACAGTTCACTGTTGGAAAATTTGGTGTTTAGACTTCGGGGCGTGGAATGTATTACTAGTAAATCAGATTGGAAAATGGAACAGCAGTACACCGATTCATATATTCTATTAGTGATGGTGAGCGGGGAAGGGAATCTAACAATGGCTAGTAAGGATTACAGACTTCGCCCGCACACCGTGTATGTCTGTCATCCAGGAGAGACATTAGGAGCTGAATCGTATTCTAAACATGCGTTGGAAATGTATCTTTTTCGTTTTGCTTTGTTTTGTGATACAGATGATTTACATAGAGAAGGGGCGTGCGTGAAAAAGCAGCATCTATCTATGAGAGAAAGGGAAATACCGCTGTATTTTATTGAACAACTAAAGATATTGTGCGAATCGGTATATCGTCTCTGGCAAAGCAATGATAAGTTAGAACGATTTCGTTGTCAGCTTCAATTTCAAGAGTGCATATTTCAAATATTAAAAAATCGTTATCCGTTTGCTGAAAATGAACAGTCTCAACCATCGCTTGAGACTGTAAAAGATTATATTGATTGTCATTATGATGAGAGTTTAACTATTGAACAACTGGCCCGAATGGTTGATATCAGTCCTAAATATTTTGTGGATTTATTTAAAAAAACGTATGGAATCAGTACTATGGATTACTTAACCGAAGTACGAATCAATCAGGCGAAAAACATGATGATTCGTTCTAATAAAAAATTACGAGATATCGCCTATCAAGTTGGATTCAATGATGAATTTTATTTTAGCCGGAAATTCAAAAAAGAAGTGAGTATGACGCCTACGGTCTATATTAAAAGCCGCCGCCGCAAGATAGCTTCTTACACAACTGCCAACATTGGCCAACTGCTCGCAATCAAAGTAATGCCTTATGCTGCTCCGCTTCATCCCAAATGGGCTCCGTATTATTACCGGACGTATCGTTCGGACATTCCTGTACATCTTAGTGCCTATCGAAGAAATCAGTATTGGCAATCCAATATTGAAACTCTTTTTGAGACTCGTCCAGAAACTATCATCAGTATGGATAATTTGGACGTAGTAGAGAAGGAAAAACTGGAAAAAGTAGCTCCCGTTTTTTATGTACCCTCGGAGAAACATTGGAAGGAGCAACTACAGTTAACGGCAGATTTTTTAGGAGAACAAAAAGAGGCAAAATATTGGTTACAAAGGTATGAAAGGCACGTGAAGGCTGCTGAAAATCGAATCAAACAAGATTGGCAATCTGATAGATTTCTTGTTATAAGAATTTTAAAGAAATCTATTTATGCTATGAGTAATCGTAGTATGGCTGAAATAATGTTCCAAGATTTGAAGTTGACTCCGGCCTACAAGAACAAGTATCTCGTTTACAATGAGAAAATCACACTGGAGCAGTTAGCAAGAATAGATGCTGATCATCTTCTTATCATGGTTTGCCAGGAAGAAGAAACTTTAGCTTATTGGGAAATCTTACAACATTCTATAGAGTGGAATGAATTGAAGGCAGTTCAAAAGAATAAAGCACATCTTATTCCTTCAGATCCGTGGCTGGAATACTCCCCTTATGCACACTGGCGTATAGTAGATGAGTTAATAAACCTTCAATCTGGAAATAGTACAAAATAAATTCTGGAAATTATCCATGTACGTTTTTCTTGAGCAGACTTATAATTGAAAACGATTATCATTATCATATATAAGAAAGGAAAGGGGAGTTTTTATGCAAAAAAATAAATATGCAGGAATATTTTTATTCATTATATTGATTTTTTCTTTGGCAGCTTGCGGTTCTAATCAAGAGGAAGTCGATGGAGAAAGCAGCAATGAGAACGAGGAGAGTACAGAGACGACGGAGGCAACCGGACAAACGGAAGAGCAAAAGGAGTCTGTTCAGTACCTCGGGGAAGAATATACCGTTCCAGCAGAGGTTGAGGATATTGCAATCACAGGCAGTATGGAATCGATGGAAGACGCACTTGTACTTGGTGTAGAACCGGCTGCGGGAATTACGACAGGTGGAACATTTCCGGAAATGTTCTCTGACATTACGGGTTCCACAGTTTCTAGCGGAGAGAAGCAACAGCCGGATATGGAGGGACTCTTAGAGCTAGAACCGGATGTTATATTAAGCTCAACTAAATTTCCAGAAGAGGTTCAAGACAATTTAAATAAAATAACAACGACTATTCCTATATCTCACATATCTGCGGATTGGAAGGAGAATTTGCAGTTGTTGGCTTCATTGACGGGAAAACAAGATGAAGCGGACAAGATACTAGAGGATTATGAAGAAGGTGTTGCCAAGGTCAAGGACGAAATCAGTGATTCACTAGAAAATCAAACGGTTGTTACAGCGCGGATCAGAGGTGGAGATATTATGGTTTATCCCGAAGATATCTTTTTTAATTCTTCCCTTTATAGTGATTTAGGATTAAAGGTGCCGGAACAAATTAAAAATGCGGAGACCCAGGAAGTGATATCTTTGGAAAAGTTCAGTGAAATGAATCCGGATTATATCTTTGTTCAGTTTGCTGAGACGGAGAATGCAGATCAGCCTGAAGCATTAGATGATTTAGAAGACAATCCAATCTGGAACAGTATGAATGCGGTGCAACATGACAGAGTATTTGTTAATGTAGTTGACCCTGTGGCACAGGGGGGGACAGCTTGGAGTAAAATGAAATTTTTGGAGGCTGCCGAGGAGAAGCTGTCTAATCAGTAGGCTATAATCATGAGAAAAATAGTCAACGTACCATTACTTATATTATGGTTTTCTCCGATTTTCATTGTTCTCACGCTTTTGTTGTCTGTGTTATATGGTGCAAAGGAAATCGAATGGAATACGATTGTACACGCTTTTTTTTCATTTGATCCTAATAATGTGGACCATCAAATTGTAAGGTATTCACGATTACCAAGAGCTATCGGGGCATTGTTGATAGGAGCTTTTTTGGCAATATCAGGGGCAATTATGCAAGGGGTGACACGAAACTATTTAGCATCTCCGTCTATTATGGGAGTATCTGATGGGTCAGCTTTTGCGATTACATGCTGCATGATTTTTGTTCCGCATGCGTCCTCTATGGATATGATTCTGTATTCTCTTATTGGTTCAGCGGTTGCTGTTGGAATTGTATTCGGTTTTGCTTCGCTTGTACCCAATGGAATGGCACCGGTTCAAATGGCGATTATTGGGACAGTTATTGGAACCTTTTTAAGCAGTATTTCAGCAGCTATGGCCTCTTATTTTCAAATTTCCCAGGACATAAGCTTTTGGTATAATGCTCGTTTACACCAATTGGACCCTCAATTAATTAAATGGACGATTCCATTTGCTGTACTGGGTATAGTCCTGGCTCTTGTAATATCAAGAAAGATAACAATTCTATCCCTAGGGAAGGAAGTAGCTGTGGGTTTAGGAATCAAAACAAACCTAGTAAAAGGAACGGCAGCTGTAACTGTTGTCATTCTAACAGGAATTTCAGTATCTTTAGTCGGAACAATTGGCTTTGTTGGTTTAATTGTCCCTCATATGACTAGATTCTTGGTAGGTATGGACTATCGTTGGATTATTCCTTGTGCAGGGATGATTGGAGCGGTATTTCTTGGTTTGGCTGATGTGATGAGCAGATTTTTGAATCACCCATTTGAAACACCGATTGGGGTTGTAACCGCACTAATCGGAGTGCCTTTCTTCCTCTACTTAATTCGTAATAAAGGGGGAGGAAGCCATGCCTAACGCTTTATCAAAACGGTTTTGGATGGTACTGCTAACAAGTCTTATAGGAGTCTTGGCAGTTATCTATATCAGTCTGACGAACGGTACGTTTGATATAACGATAGTAGAAGTACTGCAAACCCTTTTTAGAACGAACCCTGTAAGGGAATACGACGTGCTTATATTTGAGTTTAGACTCCCTCGTATTGTAATTGCTGCTCTCGTCGGTTTAGGACTTGGTATTGTGGGAGCTGTATTACAAGGAATCACTAGAAACGGGTTAGCAGACCCGGGAATTCTAGGTATTAATGCAGGCGCAGGAGCTGCTGTTGTTATATTCATGCTTATTTTTCAGGGACAAGTGAGCGGAAACGGGTGGATGTCTGTTATGACAATGCCCTTGTTCGGGATGGTAGGCGGTTTGATGGCAGCAATACTTATTTATGCGTTTTCGTGGAATAATGGAACACTGGATGCCCAACGTTTAATTCTAGTTGGGATTGCCATTGGATCAGGCTTTGGTGCTCTTTCATTGTATGTTTCTTTGAAAATGAATCCTCAAGACTATGAAATGGCAACTGTTTGGTTTTTAGGGAGCATTTGGAACGCAAATTGGCAATTTATTGTCTCTATATTGCCATGGCTGATTATTTTCATCCCAATTATTTTAACCAAGTCACATGTGCTGGATTTGTTTCAATTAGGAGAAACAAAGGCAAAAAGTCTCGGTGTATCTGTTGAAAAGGAAAAAAGTATTTTGCTCATAAGCAGCATTGGTATTGTATGCGCATGTGTCTCTGTATCAGGCAGTATCGGGTTTGTCGGACTGATATCCGCCCATATTTCAAGGCGGTTGGTGGGAATGTATCATAAGCACATCCTCCCTGTCTGTGGAGTTGTCGGCATGTTCTTGGTCGTCTTGTCTGATTTTATAGCTAAAACAGTTTTTTCCCCGGTCGAATTGCCTGTTGGTATTGTCATTTCAATTATAGGGGTACCTTATTTTTTATATTTATTATTCAAAGCGACATATTGACAAGATTGTTATAAAAAGGTGGAAAGAAAATGGGAAAAGAAAAATCCAAAGTAGAAGAACCGTCATATCAACCATTTTCCTTACCCGGAGCACAACAACGAATCATGCATTCCAGTGGCCAACATCGTAAATATCGAATATTTATGTGGAAACCAAATGAGGAACCCCCTTCATCGGGATATCCAATTATTTATGTACTAGACGCCAATGCGGTATTCGGTACGATGGTGGAAACACTGCGAATGCAGTCTCGTCGTCCAGAAAAGACAGGGGTTATCCCTGCGATTATTGTCGGGATAGGATATGATACGGATTCTCCTTTTGATCAAGCGCGATTTTTTGATTATACGCTGTCCGTACCTGAGATAGAAACGCATCAACAGCACCATGGCAAGGATGTACGAGGGAATCAAGGAGGGGCAGAAGATTTTGCTGCTTTTATTGAAAATGATCTGAAGCCTGAATTGGAACGTAAATACGACATAGATGCTGACAGACAAACGATTTTTGGCCATTCTCTCGGTGGACTGTTTGTACTTCATATGCTTTTTACAAGACCTTCTGCTTTTCAAACGTATGTGGCAGGGAGTCCGTCGATTCACTGGAACGAGCAACGTATTCTTGCAGAGGAAAAACAATTTACTTCGCAATTGTCTCAAAAGAATCTGAATGTCGATGTCCTTCTGACAGTAGGTGAATGGGAAAAAAATCATAAAAGTCGTATGAATGATAACGCAAGAGAACTATCAGAGCGGTTGTCTTCCCTTGAAAAATCAGGGGTAAGTGTCCGTTTTCAGGAGTTTGAGGAAGAAGGCCATATTTCAGTTCTGACAGTGTTAATTAACAGGGCAATGAGATTCGCGTTATATCCAAAATATCCAAATTAAATAGTCGGGGGTAGATAAAAGGAGGGGATAAGTATAACTTATTAATGATAATGATTATCATTATTATTTGTATTTAGTGGAGGGAGTATATCGAAATGACAGAAATGAAGGGAAGAGTTGCTCTTGTAACGGGGGCGGCACAAGGTATAGGGAAAACTGTTGTAAAGAAGTTGGTGGAGAAGGGTGTCATTGTTGCTGCAGTGGATATAAATACCGATGCGCTCCATGAGTTTATTTTTGATCTAGAAAAACACGGAGGTCGTGTTTCTGGTTTCTCTGTGGACGTTAGTGATAGTGAAGAAGTGCAAAGGATGGTAAATCAAATCGAACGTGACTTGGGTCCGCTTCATGTATTGGTAAATTGCGCAGGCGTATTGCGGACAGGATCGGTTAACACTTTGTGTGAAGAGGATTGGGAAGCTATCTTTGCGGTTAATAGCACAGGAGTTTTTAACGTGTCTCGGGCTGTTGCAAAGCAAATGGTACCACGTCAATCGGGATCAATTGTGACAGTGAGTTCAAATGCAGCATTTGTACCAAGGATGTATATGGCTGCTTATGCTGCATCAAAAGCTGCGGCAACGCAATTTACTAAATGTCTTGGACTTGAACTAGCTGATTTCAATATTCGATGCAATGTTGTGTCGCCAGGTTCTACAGAGACCCCTATGCAACATTCATTATGGTCAGATGAATATGGAGAGCAATCTACTATTACAGGATCACAGGAGTCATTTCGGTTAGGAATTCCACTTAAGAGGATAGCAAACCCCTCAGATATTGCAGATGCTATTCTTTTTCTAATCTCAGATCAATCACGCCATATGACTATGCAGGATCTATGTGTTGATGGAGGCGCGACTCTTGGAGTTTAAAAGATTTAAGGAGGTAACAAAATGGAACGTTATGCCATAGCCGTCAAGCCTGACACGAAGCTACTCGATGAATATCTTTACGGTAAATCGTTTTTTCTGACTTCTCCTAAGCACACCCTTCTTGCCGAAGGCGTGTTTGCTAAGGTTCCGGTAAATGAAGATGTCGATCAGATGGAAGCATTGCCTCAGCGGGTGGAAACTGTTTTAACGAATGCGAAAAATTCTGGCTATAGTAGTCCGGTGGTAGTGGGTGCTGTTCCGTTTCATCCTGCTCGATCTCCCCACCTAATTGTGCCCGAGACGGTTCGTTGGTCAGGTCCCTTGTCATTTGCTTCTGAGCCGCTACAGCAAACCCCTGATTACTCATTTGATATTCGTGAAGTTCCGAAGTCCACCGAGTTTAAACGAGGAGTGGAGAGGGCACTTAATCAATTCAAATCGGATAATAATTTGTGCAAAGTCGTTTTATCAAGATCGCTGGAACTCACTACGAAAGCTAAGGTCAATATTCATCATTTGCTTCGGCACTTAGCCGCAAATAATACAGACGGATACACCTTCGCGGTAGACCTTCCCCCATTTGAATCGGTATACGAAAAACCTGATTCCCAGCGAACAACGCTAATCGGCGCTACTCCTGAATTGCTAGTTTCAAAGTCAGGATTACAAGTAGTGGCGAATCCGTTAGCAGGATCTGCAGCTAGATGTGAAAATTCAATAGAGGATCAAAAGAGAGGAGAGGACTTGCTGTCCTCTGCAAAGGACCGACATGAGCATGCTGTTGTTGTTTCTGCCGTTAAGGACGCTCTCGGGCCATTTTGTAAGAGCATAGATGTTCCGGATAAACCGTCTTTGTTGAAAACATCGACGATGTGGCATCTTTCTACGGAGATAAAAGGGGAGATTGCCGACCCTACCATCTCATCAGTGGATCTAGCAACTGCATTACATCCCACTCCAGCAGTTTGCGGTTCTCCAACTGAGCTAGCGCGTAAAACTATTGCCGAAATTGAACCGTTTGATCGTCAATTTTACACAGGAATGGTAGGTTGGTGCAATGATTACGGAGATGGTGAGTGGGTGGTCACCATTCGTTGTGCAAAAGTCAGTGATCGTTTATTACATCTTTATGCAGGTGCTGGCATTGTCGAAGATTCAAGAGCGGAAGATGAACTGGCAGAAACGTCAGCCAAATTTAAAACGATGCTTCATGCTTTAGGATTAGGAAATATTTAATAAAGCAAAAAATGATGAGGAGTATTAAAAATGCTATTTGGATGTTCAGAATGGCCATCGAAGGTTGCAAATTATTACAGGGAAACAGGATGCTGGAAAGGAGATACGTTCGGGGATTTGTTGCGTCAATGGGCTGTGAAATATGGGGAAAAAACAGCTATTGTTGATGGCGAATATTACATGAGTTACAGAGAACTAGATACAAAGGCAGATCAATTAGCGGCTGGATGGAGAAATCTGGGTGTGAAGCAAGGGGACAAGGTTGTGATTCAACTACCAAATATCACTCCTTTTTTTGAAGTGTGTTTTGCGCTATTTCGGATAGGCGCTCTTCCTGTCTTTACTCTGCCTTCTCATCGAAGTAGTGAAATCACTTATATATGTGAATATGTGGAGGCAGACGCTTATGTTATAGCTGAAACACACGCAGGTTTCGATTACAGAAAGCTGGCCGAACAAGTAAAAACAAAAGTACCGTCGTTGAAACATGTTATTGTCGCGGGAAATCCTGGACCGTTTATCGGTCTGGCCGATCTATATCAGACCCCGGTTTCTTTACCTGAGGTGAAGGCATATGATGTCGCTTTTTTTCAATTGTCCGGAGGAAGTACGGGATTACCCAAGCTCATTCCTCGTACTCACGATGATTATATATACAGCCTGAAAGCCAGTGTAGAAGTATGCAGACTTAATAAGGATAGTGTGTATCTTGCTGCGCTCCCAATTGCACACAATTATCCGCTGAGTTCACCTGGTGTACTAGGTACGTTATACGCAGGCGGCAAAGTAGTTCTTGCAACAGGATCTAGTCCAGACGAAGCGTTTCCTTTAATTGCAAAACAACGGGTTACAATAACTGGACTTGTGCCACCTCTTGCTCTGGTATGGCTTGAAGCTGCTGCCGCTCGTAACGCAGATTTAAGCAGCCTACAAGTATTACAAGTAGGTGGGGCAAAATTTAATCCGGAAGTTGCAAGCCGGGTTAAGCCTGTATTTGATTGCGTGTTACAGCAGGTGTTTGGAATGGCAGAGGGACTAGTTAACTACACCAGACTTGATGATACAGAGGATGTCATCATTCACACACAAGGGAGGCCAATGTCTGAGTATGACGAAATTTGTATAGTAGATGATAGTGATAATGAAGTGCAAATGGGGGAGATCGGCCATTTGTTAGCGCGCGGACCTTATACAATAAGGGGGTATTATAAAGACGAAGTGCAAAACGAAAAGGCGTTCACATCGGAAGGGTTCTATCGTACAGGTGACATGGTGAGAATGACTTCTTCAGGCAATCTGATTGTAGAAGGAAGGGCTAAAGATCAAATCAACCGTGGTGGAGAAAAGATCTCTGCTGAAGAAGTAGAAAATCATCTTCTGGCTCATCCATCTGTTCACGATGCATCTGTGGTCCCTATGTTTGATGAATTTCTTGGAGAGAAGGCTTGTGCTTTTATCATCAAACGTGAAATGTCTCTTACAACAGAAGAACTAAAGTTATTACTACACGAGCGTGGAATGGCAGCATATAAAATCCCGGATCAAATCGAATTTATTGATTCATTTCCTAAAACTAGATTAGGGAAAGTGAGCAAGAAGGAATTACAAAAACTAATAAAATTTTAGACTATGAAGGAGTATTGGAGATGTAAAAGCATTATTACAAATATAAAGGATGTGAATTCATTTTATGGCTATTCCAACTATTGCACCGTATCGAATGCCATTGGTAGAAGAGTACCCAGAAAACAAAGTGTTATGGGAACCTGATCCATATCGTTGCGTTTTGCTCATTCATGATATGCAACAGTATTTTATAGATCCTTTTACATCTGGAGCCTCCCCTTTAAAAGAACTACTAAATAACATTCAGAGTTTAAAATCTTATTGCACTGCAATGAGAATACCAATAATTTTTTCCGCACAGCCAAACGAACAAACAGCTGAACAACGAGGACTGCTTCAAGATTTTTGGGGAGTGGGAATCGAACGAGATGAAGATCAAGACATTATTCAAGAATTAACCCCCTCTAACAATGATACTATCCTTACGAAATGGCGATACAGTGCATTTCAAAAAACTAATCTCTTTGAAACTTTACAGCAATATGGACGTGACCAGATCATTATTTGCGGTGTTTATGCCCATATAGGATGCTTATTAACAGCAACGGATGCATTTATGAAGGATATTCAACCATTTCTTGTTGGCGATGCGTTGGCTGATTTTTCTTCAGAATATCATCAAATGGCTCTGAATTATGCAGCTAACCGTTGTGCAATGACGACTTCAACTCAAAATCTACTACAACAGCTGAGAACGAGGACAGAGACAGAACCAGAAGAGAAAGGTTTGACAGAACAATACGTTCGTGAACAAGTCGCTCAACTTCTTCAAGTACCGGCTTTAGAGATGGGACTAGAAGAGAATCTGATTGAAAAGGGACTCGACTCCATAAGAATGATGAGCCTTGTGGAAAAATGGCGGAAAATTGGTGCAAATGTCAGCTTCATTGAGTTAGCAGAAAGCCCTACAATTTCTGCTTGGTGGAGGTTACTGGCTAATCGAATAGAAGAAACTGCCTCTATTAAGAGGAGTTAAGGAGGTTATTATAGATGGGGAATGTTACAGGTGTTCGTAGGCCTTTGTCTGGTGCTCAGTCTGGTATTTGGTATGCTCAACAACTTGATCCAGATAATCCAATTTATAATACTGGTGAATATATAGACATCCAGGGTCCAATTGATGTTTCACGTTTTGAGCGGGCATTGCGCAAGGCTGTAAATGAAGCAGAATCATTGCATGTTCGCTTCGGTGAAAATAAAGACGGTCCCTGGCAAGTCATTGAAACGCAGAGAGAATGGGAGATGCCTGTCATTGATGTCAGCATGGAACTTGACCCGGAAGAGAGTGCACTATCGTGGATGAAGAAGGACCTTTCTAAGGCGGTTGATCTGAAAAAGGATATTCTTTTTACAGAAGTGCTTTTTAAGGTAGCGTCAGATCGTTATTTTTGGTATCAACGTATACATCATATTGCTATCGACGGTTTTGGATTTATGCTCATTGCTCAACGGGTGGCTAATATTTATACGGCAATCACTCATGATTTACCTGATAATGAGCGAAAATTTTCCTCCTTTCAATCCGTCTTAGAGGAAGAAAAGGTCTATAGAGAATCCAAGCAGTATAAAAAAGATCGTCAATTTTGGATGGAACGTTTCGCGGATAAACCTGAAATTATCAACTTAGGACAAAAAAAATCGAGGACTTCCCATACATTTCTGCGGAAAACAGCGTATTTATCGCCTGCTGATGCGAGGAATTTAAAGGATGCCTCGGGGACAGGCTGGTATGAAGTAATTATTGCATCAACAGCAGCCTACATGTCACGTCTGACTGGGGTAGAGGATATTATTCTCGGTTTGCCCATGATGGGGCGATTTGGTTCGGATTTGTTAAAAGTACCAGGCATGATAATGAATTTGGTGCCAGTGCGTTTGTCCATTCATCAAAATATGAGTATTTCTGAACTTCTAAGACAAGTGGAGCAAGAAGTAAGGCAGGTACAAATACATCAATACTATCGGCATGAGGAGTTGCGTCGTGACCTTAAACTAGTCGGAGAGTATCAAAGATTATTTGGACCAATTGTCAACTTTATGCCGTTTGATTATGATTTAAACTTTTCTGAAGTGAGGGGTTTTCCTCATAACCTATGTGCGGGTCCAGTTGATGATCTTTCGATTAATGTTCATGGTGGACTTGACGGTAATGGTTTGAAGATTGATATGGATGCCAACCCTCAGGTTTTCAGTGAGGAGGAAGTGGAGGCTCATCTAGATCGATTGCTACGGTTTTTGAGAAATATTACTGTATTACAGGACCGCAACTTGCCAGTTGGTCAAATTAATTTTCTTTCCCCTGATGAACGTCATGCTGTGCTGAGCGAATGGAATGAAACTGAAACAGATTTACCAATGAGTAATGTAGTTACTTTAATAGAGAAGCAGGTAGTTAGTACACCCAATGCAACGGCTCTTATATGTGAGAATGCATCAGTTAGTTACCGTGAATTAAACGAACGAGCGAATCAGCTTGCTCATCTATTAATAGAGAGAGGTCTCGGTAGGGAGCAATTAGTTGCATTGGCATTGCCCCGATCGGTAGAGATGGTTGTTGCTATGCTTGGTGTACTTAAATGCGGGGCAGCATACTTGCCGCTTGATCCTGAATACCCGGAAGAGCGCATCACTTACATGCTTAATCACGCTAAACCAGCATATATATTGACCACTCAGGAAAAAAACTTTGTATTGCGTGATTCTTTTGTGTCTTCTATAGTTCTTGATAACCCAGATACAGTGAATACGTTGAAAAATTATGCCGCTACTAATTTAACTGATGCAGAGCGCAATGGGGAATTACACCCCTTGCATCCTGCCTATGTAATATATACCTCAGGCTCCACCGGAAAACCAAAGGGAATCGTAGTGTCACATCAAAATTTAAACAATTTTCTGCTGTCTATGCGTGATCAGTTTAATCTGCAGAAACATGATCGTCTTATGGCCGTGACGACCATTGCATTTGATATTTCAAACTTGGAGATATTTCTTCCATTATTAAGTGGGGCGGGAATTGTTCTTGCTCATGAGGAAGCAAAACAGGATCCGTCAGCGTTATCCAAGCTAATTAGAGATACAGAGACTACCGTCATGCAAGCCACTCCCGCGTTATGGCACTCTCTTGTTATGGTAAATCCTCAAAAATTAAGGGGGCTTAAAATACTTGTTGGTGGTGAAATGCTTCCTGAAAGTCTAATGAGTTCACTCCAAATGCTTGAATGCGAGGTAACGAACCTCTATGGACCAACCGAAACAACCATTTGGTCAACCGCAGCTCAACTAAACAGCGAAATGATAGGAATGCCCCCTATTGGTACACCAATCTGGAATACACGAGTCTACGTACTGGACAGTGTTTTGCAACCTCTTCCCCGAGGCTTTATAGGAGAATTGTACATTGCTGGAGAGGGAGTGGCTCGAGGCTATTTTAAGCGGCCTGGTTTAACGGCTGAACATTTTATAGCCAATCCATATGGCGTTTCAACCCGTATGTATCGAACAGGAGATCTTGTTCGATGGAGCAAGAATGGTTCTCTAGAGTATATTGGCCGTGCTGATTACCAGGTGAAGATTCGTGGTTTTCGAATAGAATTAGGTGAAGTAGAAGCTGTTCTAGCACGACATTCCGATATCGCGCAGGTTACTGCCATTGTACGTGAATCTCAGGTCGGTGATAAACAATTAATCGCATATGTCGTACCGAAATCTACAACGTATCCAACGTCGTCTGAACTTCGACAATTTGCAGGAAATAGTCTTCCAGATTACATGGTGCCACAAGCTTATGTGGTTTTGGATAGATTGCCATTAACTCCAAATGGTAAGTTGGACCGAAAAGCTTTGCCGGCTCCTAAATTGACGCAAAAGATAACCAATCAAGCTCAAACGCCACAGGAAGTGGTGTTGTGCAATCTATTTGCGGAAGTGCTTGGGTTGCAGGAAGTAGGAATGGACGATGATTTTTTTGAAATAGGCGGCCATTCCTTGTTGGCAGCACGGCTTATAAGTCTTGTTCGTGATTCATTAGGTGTAGAATTAGGTATCGCTGACCTTTTTGAAAAATCTACTGTTGCTGGGCTGGCTTCCCTGCTCGATCAAAAACAGCAGGTTCGTCCTACATTACAAAAGATAGAGAAGCCGGAGCAAATTCCACTTTCTTATGCCCAGCGCCGACTATGGTTCCTGTATTGCTTGGAGGGGCCAAGTCCTACCTATAATATTCCTCTCGTAGCCCATTTGTCTGGTGAAGTTGATAAAAATGCACTCCGGAATGCACTCGCTGATGTAGTTGAACGCCATGAAATCTTGCGAACCATTTTTCCTGAGGAACAAGGCTCGTCTCAGCAGCTTGTGTTAGATGCTACCGAAGCAAAGCCTGAGCTAAACATTATTCACACTGATGGAAACAAAATTTCTAAGGAAATCGCTTCAGCTGTTCAATATAGTTTCGATTTGAATTCAGAACCGGCCTTTCGGGCACAGCTTTTTGAAACCGGATTAAACGAGTATGTATTACTATTGTTGTTGCATCATATCGCAGGAGATGGATGGTCTTTAGCTCCGTTAACGCGCGACATCTCGGCAGCTTACACAGCACAAATGCAAAATGCTAAAGCGGGCTGGGAAGATCTCCCGATTCAATATGCTGACTATGCATTATGGCAGCAACAGTTACTTAGTGATGAGGATGATCCTGAAAGTCTGTTTGCAAAACAAATTACTTTCTGGAAGAAAAAACTTGAAAATCTACCTGAAGAGTTGGCATTACCTATGGATAAGCCACGTCCAACTAAATCAACGCATCAAGGCGATACCATTGATTTTAATATTGATATGGAAACTCATCGCTCTCTGCTTAATTTGGCTCGTAACCAGAAGTCGAGTATGTTCATGGTTCTACAGTCAGGATTGGCAGTGTTGCTGACGAGATTTGGAGCTGGTACGGATATTCCAATTGGAAGTCCAGTTGCTGGACGTCATCATAATGAGGTAGATGACCTTATAGGTCTATTCGTTAATACGTTGGTGTTGCGTATGGATACCTCTGGTAATCCTAGTTTCCGTAATTTGCTGGAAAGGGTTCGTGAAGTAAATTTAGAAGCCTATGATAATCAGGACATACCTTTTGAGCGGCTTGTTGAAATATTGAACCCGAATCGATCCCGTTCAAGAAATCCTCTGTTTCAGGTAATGTTAGCTTTTCAAAATACACCTGAAGCGAAATTTCATGTGCCGGGTCTTGATTCAAATCTGCAAATAAAAAGTGTCGGATCAGCTAAGTTTGATCTTACGTTTGAGCTTATTGAACAAAGAAAAGAAGACGGTTCACCTAATGGCATTAACGGATTTGTTGAATATAGTACTGATATATTTGAACGTGATACTGTTCAGAGGATGATAGACCATATGTGCCGCTTGTTGGAGGAAGTAGCAGTTTATCCTGATCAGTCAATTATGATGTTAGACATTATGGGATTCAAGGAGCGGAACAAGCTACTGGTAGAGTGGAACGGAAGCATGGAGATGTCTCCAAAGGATGATCTTCCTACTTTGTTCGAAAAACAGGTTGAGGAACAAAACAATAAATGCGCTGTTGTTTGTAATGGTGATTTATTGAGTTACATTGAATTGAATGAACAAGCCAATCAATTGGCTCATTTTCTGATTAAACGTGGTGTTGGGCCGGAAGATTTTGTGGCATTAGCTTTGCCCAGGTCGGTAGAAATGATTGTTGGAATGCTGGCTATTCTGAAGTCCGGTGCTGCCTATTTGCCGCTTGATCCGAATTATCCGCGAGAACGGATTTCTTACATGATAAATGATGCAAATCCTGTATGTATTATTACTAATTCTCAACTGTCATCAGAGTTTTTTTACCAAGAAAGCCCGCTTGTTGTCATCGATGATCCTGACGTGGTTGTTGCTTTGGAAAGCTACCCAAATATGAATCCCGGCGATGTGGATCGAAGTAAACCTTTAAACCCGTTCCATCCTGCTTATATCATCTATACATCTGGTTCGACGGGGAATCCGAAGGGTGTGGTTATCCCGCATCACAATGTTGTCAGGCTTTTTGATTCAACTAAACAATGGTTTCATTTCAATACAGATGATGTTTGGACAATGTTTCATTCATATGCTTTTGATTTCTCAGTATGGGAGATTTGGGGAGCACTTCTACATGGCGGAAAACTTATTATGGTCCCCTACGAGATAAGCCGTTCGCCAAAAGAATTTTTATCTTTACTGGTGACAGAGGGAGTGACAGTACTTAACCAGACACCTTCTGCTTTTTATCAATTAATGCAGGCTGACCGTGAACATTCAGAGCTAGGTCAACAACTTACTTTACGCTACGTCATATTTGGTGGGGAAGCACTGGAATTTAATCGGTTAGAAGACTGGTACGAACGTCACTCAGATGATGCCCCCCAGCTTATCAATATGTACGGTATTACGGAGACAACGGTGCATGTCAGTTATATTGCTCTTGATAGAGATCTTGTCATTGGTGAGAATAAAAGCTTGGTTGGGTGCGGTATACCTGATTTGCGGGTATATGTACTTGATGAAGTATTGCAGCCGACTCCATTGGGAGTAGAAGGAGAACTATATGTTGCTGGAGCAGGGCTGGGGATTGGCTATTTTAATCGCCCTGACTTGACAGCCGAGCGTTTTGTGGCCAATCCGCATGGATTTCCTGGGGATCGTATGTATCGAACAGGAGATCTTGCTCGATGGCGTAAGGATGGATCCCTGGAACACCTGGGTCGTGCTGATCATCAGGTGAAGATTCGAGGGTTTCGGATTGAATTGGGAGAGATTGAAACAGTCCTAGCACGGTATCCTGATATTGCACAGGTGGCTGTTGTTGTACATGAAAATCAGCCGGGTGATAAACGTTTGATGGCTTATATTGTACTGGCATCTGATACACATCCCACATCTTCTGAACTTCGACGTTTTGTTGGTGACAGCCTACCGAGTTATATGGTTCCACCAAATTATATGGTCATAGACGAACTACCGCTTACACCTAATGGGAAGTTGGACTCGAATTCCCTGCCTGCTCCAGATATAGTACAAGAAATGTCGGGTCGGGGACCGAGGACACCGAAAGAAGAATTGCTGTGCAATCTATTTGCGGAGGTACTCAGCTTATCGGATGTAGGAATTGATGAGGGATTTTTTGATCTTGGTGGGCACTCTTTACTGGCAGCTCGTCTTATGAGTCTCATTCGAGATGCGTTAGGTGTGGAATTAGGCGTTGGTCACCTCTTTGAAGCTCCTACTGTCTCCGGACTTGTAGAAAAACTCGAAGGAGGAAGCGGTCAAGGAGCGTTGGATGTATTACTTCCACTCAGGACGAGTGGTACTGAAGTTCCTCTTTTTTGTGTACATCCAGCTGGCGGGCTCAGTTGGTGCTATGCAGGACTGATGACGGCACTTGGTAAGGAATACCCGATTTATGGATTACAAGCGCGTGGTATTGCTCAACAGGAAACACTTCCGAAAAATCTAGATGATATGGCCGCAGATTATGTCGATCAGATTAAGAAAATTCAGCCTTCTGGACCTTACCATATATTAGGTTGGTCGCTCGGAGGTAATATTGCTCAAGCGATGGCGACTAAGTTGCAAGAACAAAGAGACGATGTTCCGCTTCTAGTGATGCTAGATGCATACCCAAGTCACTTTCTTCCTATTAAAAAAGCTCCAGATGACGAAGAAGCTCTCGTAGCTCTTCTTGCTTTGGGAGGGTATGATCCGGAAAGTTTGGATGGTCAACAAATGACACTTGTAGATGTTATGAAGTTATTACGGGAAGACGGGAGTGCTCTTGCAAGTTTAGATGAGTCCACCGTTTTAAACTTAAAGGAGACATATGTCAATTCTGTACGCATATTAAGTGAAAATACTCCTAAACCGTTTCATGGAGACCTGCTATTTTTTAGGTCTACGATTATTCCTGATTGGTTCAATCCGATTAATCCAAAAACCTGGTCTTCTTACGTAGACGGAGAAATTGAACAACATGATATTCATTGCAGGCATAAAGATTTATGTCAGCCGGAACCAATTAGAGAAATCGGAGGTATATTAGCTGAAAAATTAAAGACGATATCAAATTTCACATCTTCATAAATGGGAGGAGATAAACAATGACACATCCATTTGAAAAAGAGGATATCCTTTACGTTGTACTACTAAACGATCAAGGCCAATATTCTCTTTGGCCGGCTTTTCTTGAGGTACCACCGGGATGGGAAGTGGTATACGAACAAAACAGTAGAAAAGCGTGTATTGCTTTTGTTGAATCAAATTGGAGCGATATGAGACCGAATCGTATTAAGAACTAAAAATTAATAGTAAGGATAGGGAATATCCATGAGAAGATTAGGAAATCAAAAAATTGTTGTCAGTATCGTGTATGTGACGGCTATGTTTATGGTTGCCATGGATGCAACTATTGTTAACGTTGCGCTGAAGTCAATTAGTGCGGAGTTACAAATTCCTCCTTCGGCTACCGGAACTGTCAATGTTGGTTATCTAGTTAGTCTGGCGATGTTTCTTCCTGTTTCGGGATGGCTTGGTGATCGTTTTGGAACAAAAAGAATCCTCTTGATTGCGTTAGTATTGTTTACAGGGGCATCTGCAATAAGTGGAATGGCTAATCACATTGTTTCTTTAAATTTATCCCGCATGATTCAGGGAATAGGTGGAGGACTTCTTACCCCTGTGGGAATGGCGATGCTGTTTCGAACGTTTACAGCCGAAGAACGCCCAAAGATATCGAGGCTGCTAGTCATTCCCATTGCATTAGCCCCCATGTTAGGTCCCGTTGTTGGTGGCTTTTTTGTGGAATATCTTTCTTGGCGTTGGATATTTTATATAAACGTTCCTGTGGGAGGTTTAGCTTTATTGTTTGGCTGGATATGTCTTAAGGAATATAAAGCATCTGCTAATAAACGTTTTGATTTGAAAGGATTTCTTTTGTCCGTGTTTGGTTTTTCTATGCTGATGTATGCTTTAAATCAAAGTTCAGTAAAAGGATGGAGTGCACCGGAAATTGTAATAACTGGACTTTGTGGCATATTATTAATTATTTCCTTTATTTATGTTGAATTAAGGATAAGCCAACCGATGCTTGAATTGCGATTGTTTAAAGACCGTTTGTTCCGCAATATGAGTTTGACATCATTTTTCATCGCAGCGGGGTTATTGGGGATGCTTTATGTGTTCCCGTTAATGTATCAGGACGCATTGAATGCTTCTGCGTTAGAGTCAGGGCTGGTAACTTTTCCAGAAGCAGTTGGACTGATGGTCGCCTCTCAGATCGTACCCTGGTTCTTATCAAAAGCAGGCCCTCGATTAATAATGATAACTGCGCTGCCATGTGCTGCTGTAACATTTGTGTTGATGAGCCTGGTAGGACAAGAGACAAGTACTTGGTTCATTAGATTGTTATTATTTTTTGCAGGTTTTTTTCTTGGAAATACGGTCAGTGTTGTTCAGGCTACGATATTTAATACCACGATACAGGCATCTATGGGGCAGGCAACTACATTATTTAATATTCAGAATCGGATGGGATCCGCATTGGGGGTAGCTTTATTGTCTAGTCTTCTTGCTGTACTTAGTACCAACTCGGTAGACGTAACAGCTGCGCAATCCACCAATCTTTTAGCATATAGAGCGGCTTTGCTTAGTACGGCAGGGTTTCTGCTTATAGCCTTCTATTTCGTGTTACGGTTTAAGGATTTAAATACAGTATCAGCAAAAGGGAATCAATCTAATCAGGATGATTTAGGCGAGGATGAAACAAGTGAAATGATTAGTGAATAAAAAATATCTGCAGTGTGGAATTTGTTTATATTGTGGGTTATACAGCGAACTATATTTGTATGTCTAGGTACAATAGGGAAGGAAGATAGTACATGGAAGGTGAAAGCAAAGAGTATCCTAGTTCTGTGCCTGATTTAAACAGCCACACATGCCAAGTATGGTGGGCTCGAACCACTGACTTCCGACCGTGGCACAACCTAATACTTAATGACACAGAACGTAAGAGGGTCAAGTCATATTATCATGAAGAAGATCAGTCTAGATTCATCATCGGTTGTGTAATCACTAGATTAATACTGGCTAAGTTTCTTCAGACAGAACCTTGGAGTGTGCCACTTATTCGTACATGCCCATTTTGTAATAAGCCACATGGGCCGCCACGGTTGACCTCTGGTGTACCACACATTTCTATATCACATTCGGGAAGTAGAATTGCGGTCGCGTTTTCAAAATATGAACCGGTGGGGGTGGATGTGGAGCATGTTGATCCTACTGTAAAAGTAGATCAAATCGCTAGGGATATATTGACAGAAAAAGAGTTGTTTCGGATTAGAGCATTGCCTGTAGAGGCAAAGGTAAAAGGATTTTTGAAATATTGGACTAGAAAGGAGGCAGTTTTGAAAGCTACAGGCGAGGGACTTTCCATCCCTCCTTCACATGTAACCGTTTCAAAACCTGATCAACCACCAAAATTACTTTTTTTTCAAAATTATTCGTATGACGTGAAATATACTGTCATAAAAGATTTATGCCCGGATAAAGAATATGTTGGAGCCATTTCCGTATTGAACTCTTCTTTTAAAAGGATTCGTCAGTTTGATGCTAGGAACATTTTGCATGATGCAGATGGTTATATGGTGAGATAATATGCGCTATTTTCATTGTGGTTGATTAATGTTAGACCGGGCTTTCTTTGTCGTGTTTTGTTTTCAAATGATGACCGCATGAATCACGGACCATTAACGTATTTTCTAAGACAAATTGGGATTGCGTTAATGGTTCTTTGTTTAATAAATCTAATAAGAGACTCATTGATTTTTGTCCGATGTCAAAAGTCGGTTGGGACACCGTCGTTAATTGCGGTGTAAACATGGATGCCATTCTTATATCATCAAAGCCTACAATGGCAATGTCTTCTGGAACTTTTAGATCAAAGGCTTTGGCGGCGTTGATGGCTCCCATTGCCATTTCATCGTTTGCAGCAAATACGGCATCCGGCCGGTCTTCCATTGCTAAAAGTTTGAACATGACGTTGTACCCAGAGTCAACGCTGAAATCACCTTCCTGGATATATGATGTTTTCACAGGGATGGTTCTTGCTTGCAACGCCTGTTTAAATCCGCGAAGTCTATCGATGCCTAATACGGTTTCCATCGGACCGGTAATATGAGCGATGTTAGTGTAAGCAAGGTCTATGAGATATTCTGTCATCTTCCGGGCGGCGCTAACATTATCAATAGAAACGGTGGGAATCGTTGTACCTTCTAAATATTCACAAGCAAGTACAATGGAATGCTCTGCACTGAGGTCTATCAGTGTTTGTTGATCAAATCTGGACGTGAGCATAATAAGACCATCCACTTGCTTTTGTTCTAACATGTCAAAGCATTTCATCGTATCAAAATGTGCGTGCTCCGCGTCCATAACGAGTACATCGTATTCTCTTTCATTGGCAAGCGTTTGAATACCTTTCATCACATTGGAGAAAAAAGGATTGGTAATGTCAGGCACGACGACCAAAATTGTTTTGGTATGTGCTGTTCTTAAATAACGTCCTAATGCATTCGGTTTATAGTTTAGTTTCTCTACGGCTTCTAGCACACTTTGTGTGTTTTTCTCAGAAACAGTGTCTGCTTTACTTAATACCCTCGAAACGGTTGCTACCGAGACGTTCGCTTGTTTGGCCACATCTTTGATTGTCGGCATAGATACAATCCCCGCATTTCTTTGATTAATGTAAACGATTACTCTTTGTTTATTTTTATCTTATTTTATTTCTATTGTCCTGTCAATAAATCGAGAAATGTAAGATAACAGAAGCTCATTTTATAGGAACAATATTCTGAAAAAAAGATTGACAATTATCGAGAAGCACTATAAGATTTTAATTGTAGTTGTAATCGTTTTCTTATAGAAATCTTAAAACTTATTAGATAATCGACGCTAGTTTTCATTATTTGGTTGGAAAAGGGGTTGGTTTTATCGATTAGGGATGATTTGATGAATGGTGGATTTGTTTATCGTCTTCTTAAATATTGAATGTAAAGTAATCGATTACAAATATGAGTAATCCTTGATATGATGCGAAGTAGAGGTGATTTCAGGGGAAAGAAACCCTGAATATTATTTAATAATGTTTGGAAGCGCATTCATTTTGTTCAGTGATTAAAACACATAAAGAGGAGAGGGTTATATGAAGGGGAAAACGTTTTATTCTAGTATCGGGACAGTGTTACTTGCATCTAGCATTGCATTGACGGGGTGTTCTTTTTCGTCTGGTGAGAATGAGACTTCAGGAGATGGTGATAACGAGTCTTCAGGCGGTGGCGATAAAGTGACTGTTGATGTTTTTCAATTCAAAGTAGAATTTAAAGATCAATTTGAAGAGTTGGTATCTATGTATGAAGAAGAAAATCCAGATGTTGAAATTAACGTAAAAACAGTGGGCGGAGGTAATGACTACGGTGCTTCATTGAAATCTTCCATGTCTTCAGGGGAAGAGCCGGATATATTCAATATTGGTGGGCCAACGGATGTTGATGAGTATGAAAAATATTTGGCGGATGTATCTGATACAGAAGCCGCGGATGCTGCATTGGACGGAACACTTTCGAGTGTAACAAGAAATGATGAAACGCTTGGTCTTCCGTTCAACCAGGAAGGGTATGGTCTGCTTTACAATAAGCAGGTGTTTGAAGATGCCGGAATTAATGCTGATGATATAGAAACACACGAAGATCTTGAAGAAGCTGTACAAACATTAGACAACCAAAAAGAGGAATTAGGTATAGAAGCACCGTTTGCATTTCCGGCTAAAGAAAAATGGGTGATGGGGAACCATCTAGCAAACACTTTTCTAGCTGATGAGTTTAATCACGATGTAATGGAAACGTATGAATCGGACACAGTTCAATTTGAAATGGGCGATCAAATGAAACGTTTCCTTGATCTGCAAAATGAATATTCGATTCAGCCAACGTTGAATCTGGATTATTCGCAACAAGTCGAGGAGCATTTTTCACTTGGAAATGTAGCGATGATTCAACAAGGGAACTGGGTTTATAACACAATCGAGTCGATGGATCCTGAATTTGCGGAAGAAAATGTAGGGTTGCTTCCGATTCCAGTAGAAGGATATGAGGGTACGATTCCTGTCGGTGTACCGAACTACTGGGTTGTCAATAAACAGTCGGAGGATGAAGTGGTTGAAGCTAGTAAAAATTTCTTGGATTGGATGTACACATCAGAGACAGGCAAACAGTTTGTGACGGATGAATTCAAATTTGTTCCTGCTTACGAGGGATACGAAGACTTAGAAATTGCTGATCCTATTTCTCAAGAAATCTACAACTATGCGAGTGAAGGAAATACGCAAGGCTGGGTATTTCTTGGAGCACCGACAGCTTGGACCGAAGATGCTCTAGGTGTGGCGATGCAAGAGTATATTGCGGGTGACATTACATGGGATGAAGTGGAAGAAAAAGCAACATCAGCCTGGGAGGAATCTCGTCAATAAACGAAGCTAAAGGCTGACAAGAGCTAGATATGACTCTTGTCAGCTACCATTAACCGTTATGCCGCATGCAATACACAGCATTGGAGGAAACGTATATGCAGAATCGCAGTCTCTGGTTTTGGCTATTTCTTACTCCTGTCATTTTAGGTCTAGGCATCGTCGTTGTAATTCCATTTGTTTATGGTTTTATTTTCTCATTTACGAATTGGAACGGGCTTGTGGCCACAGAGTTTTTAGGATTCCAAAACTATATTAATCTTTTTCAAGAAGATGAGTTTATGAATTCTATCGTATTTACGGTTCAATTTGCGGTGGTTACCGTTATTCTATTGAATATATTCGGTTTAGGCCTTGCCTTGATTGTTACTCGTAATATAAAAACGAATAATCTTTTAAGAACAGTATTTTTCATGCCTAACTTAATTGGTGGACTGATTTTAGGATTTATCTGGCAGTTTATTTTTGTCAGTGTTTTTGGAGACATTGGGAATATGTTCGGTATCGAAGGAATGCAGGGGTGGCTATCCACAACGAACACTGGTTTCTGGGGTCTTGTTATTTTAACAGCTTGGCAGATGGCTGGTTATATTATGATCATTTACATTGCTTACTTGGAAAATATTCCAAAAGACTTGATTGAAGCAGCCAAGATTGATGGAGCAAATGGTCTTCAACGTTTTAAAAACGTAACATTTCCACTTGTAGCACCTGCTTTTACCGTTAGTATGTTTTTAACCTTGTCGATGGCGTTTAAAATTTACGATCAAAATTTGTCATTAACTAATGGGGGACCGTTTAATTCAACACAAATGGTTGCGATGGAAATTGTGCGAACAGCTTTCTCTGACAATCAAATGGCTTATGCACAGTCAAAAGCGGTTATTTTCTTCCTTATCGTTGCGGTTATCGCATTAACGCAAGTTTACTACAACAAGAAACGGGAGGTGGAAATGTAATGAAAAAGAATAAAGAGAAACGCAATTTAATATCCATAGAAGTGCTTGGTATTGTGCTCGGTTTACTCTGGATCTCTCCGTTTTATCTCATGATTGTCAATGCATTTAAATCGAAACGTGATATTTTTGAAGGAGTATTAGGGATTCCTGAAACCTTTCAATTTCAAAACTTTGTGCAGGCGTTTATTGATTTAGAGTTTTTGAAATCGTTGTTTAATTCTGTGTTAATTACCGGTTTGAGCATCTTTTTTATTATCATTTTTTCCTCTATGGCAGGATATGCCCTTGCTCGAAATAAAAGTAAGTTAAGTGGGATTATGTTTTTCATTTTCGTCGCAGCGATGTTAATTCCGTTTCAATCTGTTATGATTCCGCTCGTTTCCCTGTTTGGTATGGTAGATATGCTGAACGCCGGTGGTTTGATTTTCATGTATCTCGGTTTTGGCTGTAGTTTATCGATTTTCTTGTATCATGGAGCTATGACGGGTGTCAGCAGGACGATGGACGAGGCGGCCATCATTGATGGTGCGAATCGGCTGCAATTATTCTGGTACATTATTTTTCCGCTACTCAAGCCAATTAGTGTCACAGTAGGGATCTTGAACGTCATTTGGATTTGGAATGACTACTTGCTGCCATCACTTGTATTGAGTGAATCTAACGCAACGATTCCGTTAAAGATGTTCTACTTTTTCGGTCAATATACAAAACAGTGGCATTTAGCACTTGCAGGATTAACCATCGCGATTATTCCTGTGATTATCGGTTACTTCTTCGCCCAAAGACAAATTATCAAGGGAGTTTCAGAAGGAGCCGTCAAATAATAGTGTAAGAAGGGGATAGCAATGAATATTACAGTATGGAATGAATATCGACATGAAAAAGAAAACCCAGTCGTTGCTGATATCTATCCGAATGGCATTCACCACACGATTGCCGGATTTTTGGAAGAAGCCGGTCATATGGTTCGAACGGCGACGCTTGACGAGGAACAGCATGGCTTGACCGAAGAGGTGCTTGCCAATACAGATGTACTTGTGTGGTGGGGCCATAAAGCACATGACGAGGTCGATGAAGATATTGCAGAAGCGGTGAAACATCGTGTGTTGGAAGGAATGGGACTGGTCGTGTTGCATTCTGCTCACTTTTCGAAAGTGTTCCGAAAACTGATGGGAACGACGTGTGATTTGAAGTGGCGAGAAGCAGACGACCGGGAGCGGATGTGGGTCGTGGATCCGGCGCATCCAATTACAGAAGGAATTGGTCAGTATCTTGAAATTGATAAAGAAGAGATGTATGGCGAACATTTTGATATCCCAACTCCAGAAGAATTGATTTTCATCAGTTGGTTTGAAGGTGGTGAAGTATTCCGAAGTGGTGCCACGTTTAAGCGCGGACGCGGGAAAATTTTCTATTTCCGTCCTGGTCACGAAACATACCCGACGTATTATAACAAAGAAGTTCAGCAGGTTATTCAAAATGGTGCGAAATGGGCACAAAACATTGGAACGCCAACACACATTTATGGCAATGCGGATCCGATAGAGAACATATCTGAAAAATAGGAGGAATGCAGCATGGCAGTATTGAAAGCGGCAGTTATTGGGTGCGGAAGCATCGCAAAAAATCGTCATTTGCTTGAATATGAAGCAAATGAACAAGTGGAGATTACGGCAGTCTGTGATGTTGTGGAAATCCGTTTGACGGAGACAGCAGAAGTCTATGACGCTGCGGCTTATACAGATTACAAGAAACTTTTGCAGAACGAAAAGGTAGATGTCGTGAGTGTGTGTCTGCCGAATGCATTACACGCACCAGTATCGATTGCAGCCCTTGAGGCGGGAGCGCATGTATTATGTGAAAAGCCGATGGCAACATCTAGCCAAGAAGCGCAAGACATGATTAATGCAGCGGAACGTAACGGCAGGAAATTAATGATTGGGCACAATCAGCGCTTTGTATCTTCACATGAAAGAGCCCGTAGCCTGATTCAATCAGGGGAAATCGGTAATATTTACAGCTTTCGCACAACCTTTGGCCACGGTGGTCCGGAAGGCTGGAGTGCGGATGGGAAGAATAGTTGGTTTTTTGAGAAGGACAAAGCTTTTATTGGTGCAATGGGGGATCTCGGTGTACATAAAGCCGATTTGCTTCGTTATTTACTCGGTGAGGAATTCGTGAACGTCGCTGGATTTATTGAAAATAACGCTAAGGAAAATATAACTGTTGATGATAATGCAGTATGTATTCTGCGCACGGAGTCCGGCATCATTGGAACGATGGCAGCAAGCTGGGCCTACGTGCCGGAAGAGGATAATTCAACGGTTATATATGCAGAAAAAGCAACACTGCGTTTGGAAGATGATCCCGTTCACTCCCTTGTGCTGCAGTACGCCAGCGGAGAGGTTGTGAAATACGAGCTCGGTCAAATTCAGTCTAATGATGCAGGTGGTCAGACGAACACGCATGTGATTGATCATTTTGTCGAGTCTGTCGTGAACGATAAACAGCCTTTGATTGATGGATACGAAGGAAAGCGGTCGCTCGAAGTGATTTTAAAAGCATTAGAATCAGAAGAAACAGGAAAGATTTCGAAATAAAGGAGAGAGTACACGATGAGCCAGTTAAAAATGGGTTTTATCGGTGTGGGAGACATTGCTCAAGGGCGTCATCTTCCTTCTTTTGCAGAAATAGATGAAGTAGAACTGACCGCAGTCCAGGATTTAAACAATGAGCGCGCTCACTCCGTTGCAGCATTATTTAACATTCCGTATGTTTTTGAAGAGTATAATGAGTTATTCAAAGTGGTGGATGCGGTAACGATTTGCACGCCGAATAAATTTCACTCTGAAATCGCCGTTGCAGCGTTAGAAGCAGGTGTTCACGTTTTGTGTGAAAAACCGATGGCGATAACAACGAATGAATGCGAAGCAATGATTGAATCAGCGAACCGTAATGACCGTCATTTATCGATTGGATATCACTATCGCTATACGCCAGAGGCGAAAGTGGCGAAGGGATTGATGATACAAGGTGAAATTGGAGATCCGTTAGTGACGCGCGTGCAAGCGATGCGTCGTCGCAAAGTTCCAGGATGGGGCGTGTTTACAAATAAAGACTTGCAAGGCGGCGGCAGTATGATCGATTTTGGTTGTCACTTGCTTGATTTAGCGTTATGGCTACTGGACGATCCGAAGCCCGTTGAAGTTATGGGAAAAACATACAATCGTTTAAGCAAAACACCGGGACTTGTGAATGATTGGGGCGAGATTGATGCGAAAACGTTTAATGTGGACGATCATGTTACCAGTTACATAACATTCGAGAACGGTTTATCCATGCAGTTCGAATGTTCCTGGGCAGCGAATATTAAAGAAGATCATACGACCTTAAGTATTTCCGGTGTGGATGGCGGAATGGATGTGTATCCGTTTGAACTCTATCAGGCTAAATACGGCGCATTGTGGGATACAAAAGTTCGGCTGCCGGAAGAGGAGGTAAGTCCAGAACTTTCTCAGGCGAAAAATTTTGCCGACAGCTGCTTAGGAAAAGCAGATCCCGTTGTTACGGCAGAGCAGGCATTGAGAGTGACTCAGTTAATGGAAGCTATTTATAAAAGCAGCGAAACGGGTTCGAGCCTCAGACTAGATTAGCCAAAAAGGGAGTGGAGTTTTATGAAATTGGGCGTATTCACCGTACTTTTCGCCGATAAATCATTCGAAGATATGCTCGACCATGTGAAAGAATCTGGGTTGAAAGCGATCGAGATAGGTACAGGCGGTTATCCTGGCGGTGCTCATTGTAACGTTGATGAATTGCTGGAGAGCGAGGAAAAGCGTACCGCATTTATGGAGAGGGTCAAGGCGCGTGGATTAACGATTAGTGCTTTTAGTTGTCATGGCAATCCAATTTCTCCGGATAAAACCTTTGCCGCAGAATCTCACGATGCATTCGTGAAGACGGTGAAGTTAGCGTCGCAGCTGGGGGTTCCGGTTGTTAACACTTTTTCAGGAACGCCGGGTGGATCAGAGGCTGACACGATGCCGAATTGGCCTGTTACCCCGTGGCCGGCGGAGTATTCTGATGTGTTAGAGTGGCAGTGGCAGGAGAAATTGATTCCTTATTGGAAAGAACAAGGGCAGTTCGCAGAAGAACATGGAGTGAAAATTGGACTTGAACTGCACGCTGGTTTTCTCGTGCACACGCCGCATACAATGTTAAAATTACGGGAAGCGACGAGTGATGCGATTGGTGCGAACTTGGACCCAAGCCATTTATGGTGGCAGGGTATTGATCCGGTTGCTGCTATTAAAATACTTGGCAATGCCGGGGCTATTTATCATTTTCACGCCAAAGACACATATATAGACCAGGAAAATGTTAATATGTACGGCCTGACAGATATGCAGCCGTATTCAGAAGTGAAAACTAGGGCTTGGACGTTTCGTTCGGTTGGATACGGACACGGTAGTCAAGAGTGGTCGAATATCGTAAGTGCGCTTCGCACATATGGTTACGATCATGTCATTAGTATTGAACATGAGGATCCTATCATGTCGGTAGATGAAGGATTCGGCCAGGCAGTGAAAAATTTGAAAGCAGTCAACATAGAAGAAGCACCGGTTGATATGTGGTGGGCCTAAACGATGTTGTGAAGGAGGAGGGGTTGGTCATGAATAAAAGTATTGGTTTCATGGGTGGATTTTATGCTATTAGTGAATGGGTGATGCGCTTTTCTATTACTAATTTATTATGGGTATTATTCAATCTACCAATCGGACTTCTCCTTCTTAGTTTATTATACTTAGAAGATAGTGCCGGAGTGATCTATTTAGTAGTTCCTATTGTCGTCCTTCTGCCTGTGTTGTTTTTTCCGGCGACTACGGCCTTGTTCGCAAAAGCGCGTGAATGGGTGAGAGAAGAAGTAGACACGCGTCACCCCCGCTTTTTTTTCAGCTATTATAAAGAAAATTATAAAACGAGTTTCCTTGCTGGACTTGTGTTTGTAGCGTTATGGATCGTATTAATTGCTGATATTTATTATTTTTCGAGCCGTCATGAAGGGCTGATGAGTCTATTTATGATCATGGGCATCCTTTTATTTGTATGCACGATGAACTTTTTCTCTGTCGTTGTTCATTATAATATGACGTTTTTGGCGCGGTTGAAACATGCTTTTGTGTTGACGATTGGGAGTCCATTAGTATTTCTTGCGGTTGCTCTCTGTTCCGGGGTGATTCTGTATATCAGCCTGTACATTTTCCCATTGCTCATTCCTTTATTTACCGGTTCGCTACTCGCCTTTTTGTCGTTTTCCGCATTTTACCGGCTCCACCGAAAAATAGCAGGATGATAGATGAAGCAGTTCCCTTTTTGATAAAGGAGCTGCTTTTTTTGGATATGAATTTGGCAAGTAAAGTTGTCGTTTTGGACAGTAAATCATCTATTTCCGCAAGTAATGATGCGAATTTGGCCAGTAAAAGTTTATTTGGCTAGTAATGATATGGATTTAGCCAGTAAATCATATGTTTTGGTAAGTAAAGACACCTCGTCGGCTAGTAAATCTTTTGGTTATGTCAAATGTCAAAAGGTAGAGTTTTATAATGCCAAAGAAGTAGGAATAAATAACTTTTATTTATTTTTGTTGATTTTTAATAGTTTTTTAACATTTTTGATATAGGACTTTACGGAATCAAGTTATAAACTAAAAATAGTTATCTTAATTTGCTATATATTCAGAAAAAAAGAAGCGCATATATTTTTCGCTTTTATTGAAAGCGCTTCCTCTAATTTTATATAGGAGGTGTGTGAAATAAACCACGAGTGAAAATTTTTTATGGAGGGGTTTCATGGGTAGAAAGTTTTCCGCATGCATGGTTTGTGTTTTGGTAAGTTCGTTGTTTCCAAGTACTGGTGCAATAGCAGCGGATGGTAATGAGAATAATGGACAGAGTTTTGATTTTGGTTCAGACTCAAGCCCGGTGGAAAGTGGGTATACGCAAGTGACAAATACAATGCTGTACGACAGTGATAGAGGATACGGCATTGATAAAGAGATAGCAAATAGAGACAGGGAAGCACCGGATGACTTGAGAAGAGATTTCATTTTGGATGATGATTATGAATTTAAGACTGATATCTCTAACGGAGAATATTTTGTGAGAATCATTGCTGGAGATGATATTGCTTTTAACCGGACAAGTTTTGCAGTAGAAGGTGAAGAGGAAGAGACTATCACATCGAATTCAGGGGAGTACACAGAGCTTACTAAAACGGTAGAAGTGACGGACGGGCAGTTGAATGTGGAGATAAGCGAGAATGGCCGTATCAATGGGCTGGAAATTATGCCTGTGTCAGAGGTTACGAATGTAGAGGTTAGTGATCGGACGTTAACACCGGAATCATCGGTCACGTTAACGTGGGATAATAATGACGCTGCAACGAGCTATGAAATTTATCGGCAAGAGGAAGATGATGATGAATTTTTGAGAATAGGAAACAGTGATACGAATCAATACACAGATGATTCCGTACAACTAGGTTCTTCTTATACGTACGCTGTCAGTCTCAGAAATAACCAGGGGATAGAATCGCCGAAAAGCAATGAAGTGCAAGTAGATGTGTTTGATGAAGCGGTAACGGTGCCGGAAGCCCCGGGAAATCTTGAAATCGATGATGCTACAGATGATGGTGTGGAATTTTCCTGGGAAGAAGCAAATGATACGGAAAAGTATTATGTGTACCGGTCCCGTTTTGAAGAGGACGGATACGTGCAAATCGGTGAGACGGACAAATCTCAGTATACAGACGATTCTGTTTCAACGTCCCGCCACTATTACTACCAAGTGCGAGCGGTGAATGAAGGAGGAGTATCTGAACCGTCTGATTCATTAGAATCCCCTATTGTGAATGAACAACTTCGCCAAATGGAGCAGTTGAACCGGGCACCGGTTGCGGTGGATACCGATGATGGTGTGTATGTCGGTTGGAAAATGCTCGGAACGGATCCCGAAGAAGTGACGTTCGACCTTTACCGGGATGGCGAAAAAATTAATGAATCGCCAATTGCAGACAGTACGAACTTTTTAGATGAAAACGGCACAGCAGATGCCACGTATCAAGTTCACGTGAATAATGGAAGTGGAGAAGAGGAAACGGAATCTGTTGACGTATGGAATGAACAGTATGCCAGTATTCCGCTTGATAAACCGGAAGGCGGCGTTACCGAAGATGGTGAGGAGTATGAGTACACTGCCAATGATGCAAGTGTCGGTGATGTTACTGGAGACGGAAACTATGAAATGATTGTAAAATGGGATCCAACGAATTCCAAAGATAATTCCCAAACGGGGTATACGGGAAATGTTTATATTGACGCGTACACTCTGGATGGAGAGAAGCTTTGGAGAATTGATGGCGGGAAGAACATTCGCGCCGGAGCGCACTATACCCAATTTCTCGTGTATGATTTTGATGGAAATGGAAAGTCGGAAGTTGCTTTTAAAACAGCCGACGGTACTGTTGACGGAGAGGGTAATGTGATTGGAGACGCTGATGCGGATCATAGAAATGATGAAGGTTATATTTTGGAAGGCGATGAGTTTTTAACCATTTTTGATGGAGAAACAGGGGCAGCTCTTGATACGATTGATTACTATCCACCAAGAGGTGACGTTAACGATTGGGGAGACGGATATGGAAATCGTGTAGACCGTTTCCTTGGTGGTGTTGCTTATCTTGATGGGGAGACACCGAGTCTTGTTATGGCTCGTGGTTACTACACAAGAGCAGTTCTTGCAACGTATGATTTTGAGGATGGAGAATTGAAAGAAAGATGGATTTTTGACAGTGATGATGAAGGAAATGAAGAGTATGCGGGACAAGGAAATCACAGCCTTTCCATTAATGATGTAGATGGAGATGGGTCTGATGAAATTGTATACGGTGCAGCCGTCATTGACCACGATGGAACAGGCCTGTATTCGACTGGTTGGGGTCATGGCGATGCGCAGCATGTTAGTGATTTGGACCCAAATCGTTCAGGTTTAGAAATTTTTCAACCTCATGAAGATGCTGGTTCTCCTGTAGGATACGGTCTCCGTGATGCAGAGACGGGAGAGAAATTGTGGGGTGTAGAAACTGGAACAGATGTAGGTCGTGGATTGGCTGCTGACATCGATCCTACGCACGATGGCGCCGAAATGTGGGCTTCTGCTAGCTGGGATGGAAGCGGCGGCGGTAGTGGTGTATTTACCGCTGAAGGAGAACGAATCACAGACGAGTCCCCGGCATCGATTAACCATGCTGTGTGGTGGACCGGAGACTTACAACGTGAACTACTGGATCACGATTTTGATGCGGGAAATGAACCGCACGGTGTAGGTCGAATTGACAAATGGAATTGGGAAGAGGAAAAGTTGGAAAATGTATTGATTCCAGAAGGAACGCGTTCGAACAATTATACAAAAGGTAATCCTTCCTTGCAGGCTGATTTGTATGGAGACTGGAGAGAAGAAGTGGCTTGGCCTTCTTCGGACAGTGAAGAGATGCGGATTTATACAACAACGGATACGACTGATGAACGTATTTTCACTCTGATGCATGATCCGACGTACAGACTCGGTGTTGCTTGGCAGAATGTAGCGTATAATCAGCCGCCACATACAGGATTTTTCCTTGGTCATGACATGGAAACGCCTGATGCCCCAGCTATCACGACCGGAGATGAAATAACCGATCCAGAGCCAGAACCAGATCCAGAAGTAAGTTTTGACAATTTATCTTCACTAACTGAAGAGTATATTGGCAGTGAAGGTATCGGCAATGGAATGCAGACGAAAGTAAAAATAGCGGAGAAGTTGGACGAAAAGGGGAATATGAAAGCACGAGATAATCAGCTCGATGCTTATATGAATCTGGTAGAAGTCCAATCTGGAAAAACACTATCTGAATCAGAAGCAGAGACTTTGATAGAAATTGCCGAGGAGCTACAGCAATAAACGAGAGCCTGTCACTTGTTGCATGCAATAGGTGACAGGCTTTTTGCTAATATTAAGATTGGTTGAAGTGTTTTTTATTCCATAGATAGATCAAGCGGAAAACTGGTATAATATAGAAAAAAAGAGGAGGAATTTCTATGTCAACTAAAAAAGTTCTTATTGTGACGGGTGATGCGGTAGAGGCATTGGAAGTCTATTATCCTTATTTTCGTTGCCTGGAGGAAGGTTTTGACACAGATATTGCGGCTCCGAATCAAAAAAAGTTAAATACGGTCATTCATGATTTTGAAGATTGGGACACGTACACGGAGAAACGGGGCTATGGGATTGATGCGAACAAAGCGTTTGCTGACGTAGAGGCAGAAGAGTACGATGCACTCATTATTCCTGGCGGACGGGCTCCAGAACACATTCGGATGGACCAGGACTTACTCGATATTGTGGTTCATTTTTTTGATGAAAACAAACCAATTGCCATCATGTGTCACGGTAGTCTAGTATTAACACCTATTGCAGAAAAGGTGAAGGGACGGAAATTGACCGCGTATTCAGCTTGTAAACCGGAAGTGGAAAGTATTGGAGCGGAATATATAGATGAAATGGACTACGTGGACGGTAATCTCGTATCAGGTCACGCATGGCCTGACCTTCCAGCTATCATGCGTGAGTTCGTGAAACAAGTGAAATAGAAAGTTTCGCCGATAACAGGATAGATATCGCCGATACCAGTGCTGTTTTCGCCGATTTATGCAAATAAATCGCTGATTCATGGGCTGAAATCGCCGATTCTTTAGAATGATGAAGGTGTTCTGACATTGTTAGAGCACCTTCATTCGTATTATTTCGAAATTGTGGATGAAAAGGATTGAAAATTCAACATATACTAAATAGAATTGTAAGGTGTCCTTTGTGTAAGTATATGAAATGTTCTTGCTATTGTATAAAGGTGTCAGACGGAAAAAGGAGGTTAAAGACATGGAGTATGCATTGACGGGAGCCACTTGGTTCTGGTTACTTGTTCCTATGCCATTATTGATTGTCCTGTCGATTGTTTCTTACGCCAATCAAAAAAGAAAATAGAAAGGGGAGGCGAAGATGGATGGAGCAACCATTTTAACCTTTGTCATATACCTAGTTGGTATGTTTACGATAGGTATTATTTTTTACAGATTGACTAATAATTTATCTGATTATGTGTTGGGTGGCCGGAAATTAGGGGGAAGTATTGCTGCGTTAAGTGCAGGCGCCTCAGATATGAGCAGCTGGCTTATCCTTGGGCTACCGGGTGCTATGTATGTTGGCGGTATGAGTGAAATCTGGTTGCCTATCGGTTTAGCAGTAGGTGCTTACTTGAACTGGCAGTTTTTAGCTTTACGCTTACTTCGATATACGAAAATCGCTAATGATTCGATTACAATTCCTGATTTTCTCGAAAATCGGTTTCGTGATAAGTCTAAGATTCTCCGCATGGTGTCGGCTGTATTTATATTATTGTTTTTCGCTTTTTATACGTCATCTGGGTTGGTTGGAGGAGCCACACTGTTTCAAGAATCCTTTGGATGGGAGTATACAACCGCGCTTTGGATTGGTGTTTCGGTTATTATTTTATATACCTTTTTGGGGGGGTTTCTCGCAGTCAGCTGGACAGACTTTTTTCAAGGAATTCTTATGTTTCTTGCGCTTATTATCGTGCCGATTGTTGCGATTCAGGAAATCGGCGGTTGGAATGAAATGATTCGAGTGACTGGAGACATAGATCCTTCTCATTTAGATGCGTTTGCGGGAACATCAGCAATCGGTATTATTTCGCTGCTTGCTTGGGGGCTTGGTTATTTTGGACAGCCTCATATCATTTCTCGTTTTATGGCCATCCGATCCGAGTCAGAAATACCAAAAGCGAGATTGGTCGGTATGACGTGGATGGTCTTATCGTTATTCGGAGCTATTTTCACTGGTTTTGTCGGTATCGCCTATTTTTCGGGTGGTGCTGGGGCTGATCCGCTGGCAGAAGGGGCGCATGAAACAGTCTTCATTGTGTTTACCCAAGTGTTGTTTAATCCGTGGGTGGCAGGCTTTTTACTGGCCGCAATCTTGGCTGCAATTATGAGCACCATTGATTCTCAGTTGCTTGTATCATCGAGTGCGCTGGCTGAGGATTTTTATAAAGGGATGCTAAAGCCGAATGCAAGTGATAAAGAACTTGTTTGGGTCGGGCGTGTTGGCGTACTTTTGATTGCTTTAATTGCAACGTTTTTGGCATATAATCCAGAAAGTACCGTACTGGAACTTGTCGAGTACGCGTGGGCTGGCTTTGGTGCTGTGTTTGGTCCAGTACTTTTACTGGCGCTGTTTTGGAGGCGTACGACAAAATGGGGAGCGCTTGCTGGAATGGTCGTCGGCGGTGTGACGGTTATTCTATGGGCTCTGCCTGAAGGTGGTATTTTTGATTTGTATGAACTTGTGCCAGGTTTTATTTTCGGTGGACTGGCTGTAGTTATTTTCAGCTTCTTGAGTTCTGAACCGGAGGAGGAAATCAAGCAAGAATTTGATCGCGCACGCTAACTTGGGGAGAGGGTGTGCCTCTTTGTTTTGATGGACAGGAGATCTCTTATTTTTGCTTTTTTCTCGTTTATAAGTTGTTCACGGACATTGGATACGCTATTTACTTAGAATCTTGGAACTTGTTCCTTCCTAACGACGATTAGCGGAACAAAAGTCAGCCCGAGTTTTGCCCAATACTGGTTTATTACAAAAGGGGCTGGGACTAAACCTATATAAGATAGAAAAATGCCGAACGATTTTACAAAATCGTTCGGCATTTTTCGTTCCTAAGACAAATCGCTGCGCCAAAATACTTCGCTTTCCGCGGGCACGGCTCGAGCCTCCTCGGCAGAAAACCCCTGCCTGCGGGGTCTCGAGACACGTGCTTTTCCCGCAGGAGTCGAAGCATTTTGGCTCCGCTAATATGCAGCTCTTGACCAGCGCAAGACATTCGTGTTTACTACCGCATATTTTTCTTTTGTCCCAACCTCTTTATTAGGAAAACAAGCTAGTACTGTGTTGAGGTTGTACTTTAGCTTTTGGATCAATATAGGCTTTCGCATTGTTTACCGCAATAGGGGCTTCGCCAAAGCCGGTTGCAATTAACTTTACCTTGCCTTCGTACGTTGCAATATCGCCTGCAGCGTATAATCCATCAACGTTGGTTTCCATTCTCGAGTTCACAACGATGGAATTCTTTTGTAAATCAAGTCCCCATTCTTTAATAGGGCCAATGGATGACACGAACCCGTGGTTCACAATGACTGAATCGACATCGAGACTCTCTTCTTCAGAGCTGTTGATGTTTTGTAGGACGGCTTTTGTAATATTTCCATTTTCACTGTGAAACTCTTTTATTTCTGTCGGTGTTTTCACCGTCATGCCGGACTCAAAGAGTTGTTCGACACTGTGTTCATGAGCACGGAATTTTTCCCGGCGGTGAACAACGGTGACGTTTTTAGCAATAGGTTCAAGCATTAGTGCCCAATCAAGAGCAGAGTCCCCGCCGCCTGAAATCAAGACTTCCTGCCCGGAGAACGTCTGCAGGTCATTCACGAAATAATGAAGATTTTTGCCTTCATATTGTCTTGCTTCTTCCAATTTCAGCCGTCGTGGTTCAAAAGCACCGATTCCGGCAGTGACGATGATAGTTTTCGAATAATGTGTTTTTTCATTTGTTGATATTTCGAAGTTACCGTCCTCGTCTTTGTCGATTTCTTGCACGGTTTCCTCCAACACGATTTCCGGATCAAACGTATTAGCTTGTTCCACCAAGTCATCAACCAGCTTTTGCGCACGTACACCAGGAAAACCAGCGACATCGTAAATATATTTTTCCGGATAGAGGGTGGAGAGCTGTCCGCCTAATTGAGGCAGACTGTCAATAATTTTTACGCTCATTCCTCTCATTCCTGCATAAAACGCAGCAAATAGTCCAGTTGGACCACCGCCGATTATTGTTATATCAAAAAGTTCTTCTTCACTTATCATAGATATCACCCACTAACCATTGTATACAATAACTTCATCGTTTTCGACGGTTACATTAAAATTTTTAATTTTAAATTTTTCGTTTACAAGCATGCGGCCCTCATTTTTTATATCAAATTCACGGCTGTGCCAAGGACAGCGCAAAATGTCTCCGTCTTTTTCAAAGGCATATTCGCCGACATGTTCGGTTGGAGCGGGTGCCCCGCACAATTTTCCTTTTGACAAGGGGGCACCTTGGTGAATACATCTATTCAAAAAGGCATAATAATGGCCATCTGAAGCTCGGCATACAACGATTGAATGCTTGCCAAGCGTACTTTCCATCATTTCTCCCGGTTGCAAATCTTCTTTGTGACAAACCGTTTGTTCCATCCTTATGACCTCCTATTACTTACGGAATTTTGGGTAAAAATTTCTCGCATTTTCGGAGAATAATTTCTTCTTCAAATCGTCATCGAGATTTGGCGGCAAAGCTTCCGCAGGGGAGTCATAGTCCCAGTGCGGGTAGTCGGTAGAAAAGGAAATCACTTCGTCTGAACCGATTTGATCGATGATTTGCATAAGTTCTTTTTTCTTCATTTCTTCTAATGGCTGGGTGGTAAAACACATATGCTCGCGAATGATATCACTTGGCATCCGTTTCACCCAAGGTACTTCGTGGCGTAAGTCTTTATATTGTTGATCCATTTTTTTCATGAGAAATGGAACGTACGTAAACCCGCCTTCAATCATAATTAGTTTGAGTTTAGGGAATTTTTCGAATACACCGTTGAATATCATGTTCGTAATAACGTTCATATGGGAAAGTGGGATCAACGTGTGCCATTCGATAAAGTATTTCGGCCATTTGCCATAATATAGCGGTGGTTCGTTATGGTGCATACCAATAGCAAGATCATGCTTTTCAGCTGCTTCGAAAATCGGGTGATAGTAGGCATCTCCCCATAAAATATCATCAATTGGAAGGAGAACCTGGACCATCTTAGGGTGAGAACCAAGTCGTTCGATTTCTTTCACTGCGCCTTGTGGATCTTGAGCTGCAATATGAATCGACCCGTATAGACGGTCATCATGATCGAGCCATTTATCAATTTGCCAATCGTTATAAGCTGTAGCAAGAGCAGTTGCCATTTCGTACCATCCGTGCATGGAAGAAGGGGATGGGTCGAGCGCCCCTGTTAGAATTCCTTTTTCATGACCGTTTTGGTCTAGTAGTTGTTCCTGCATAAAGGCTAAATCTGTTCCGGCAGGGCGTCCGTCCGGAACTTTTGCGTCAGCTCGGTCTACACCTGCAACAGCCGGCTGGGTATAAGGCATATGTTTTTCCTGAATCCAATGACAATCCTCGATATAACGTCTCCATGGCTGCTCCAAATAAGGCAGCAATTCCTCATACATCACTCTTTCGTGAATATCCGTATCAATCATTGTGACTCCTCCTTTGTCTCATACAGAGATTTGTGCAATTATTAAAATCATGTAATATAAATTTATCAACTGGGATAAATCCTATCACAGTGCTGATTTTCCACCAAAGTTTCTGACTGGCTGCTACATTAGGTTAGAACGTTCAGTGAAGTTCAGTGAAGTTCAGTGAACTTCAGTGCCTTTTTTTCAAAAAATTATTGATATCGTTTTCATAATAAAAAGAAAATAGCGAAATAAGGGTTTAATTATTGGGAATAATACTGCCCCGACACTAAAGTCCGTGCATCTGCCACTCGTTTTAACTGAAATAAAGGAACGAAACCCCGTTTACGAAAAAGAGGCTGTCCGTAAAAGTAGTTTGACCTACTTTTACGGACAGCCCCCAAGACAGCTATAATTTGAATTTATTTGCTAATTCGTTCAATTCTTCTGCCATTTGAGAAAGGGATTCTGCACTTCCAGAGACCTCCTGCATCGAGGACGTTTGTTGTTGAGCGGTGGATGATACTTGTTCAATCCCCGCTGAAGTTTCCTCTGAAGTTGCTGCGATTTCTTGTCCTGACTCGCTGACTTTTTTACTATTTGATGAGATATTGGACAGATTCGCTGATACGTTTTGAATACGTTCTTTGATTGTCGATATAGATTGATTGATAGTTTCAAAGTAATCGCGGCTGTTGTGCACTTGCTGACTGCCTTTTTCTACCGTAGTGTGGCCTTCTTCAAGTGATTGTACGACCGTTTTAGTATCGGTTTGAATGCCGTGAATAATACCTGTGATATCAGAGACGGAATTGGCTACTTGTTCCGCTAACTTTCGCACCTCATCTGCGACAACAGCAAACCCTTTTCCTGATTCTCCAGCACGCGCTGCTTCAATCGCAGCATTTAATGCAAGTAAGTTCGTTTGTTCTGCAATATTTTCAATAACCTCAATCAGTTTAGATATTTCTTCGGATCTCTGCTCTAATCCTTTGACTTTATCCGATGTGTCTTTTACAAGAGATGTAATATTATTCATTTGACTTACGGAATGTTCCATTTGATCTTTGCCTTCTTGAGACATGTTACTAACATCTTCAGAGTTTTGCTCTAAAACTTTGCTTTCATCATTAGATATGCGTATTTGTTCATTGAGTTCTCCGATAATAGATGAAATTTCTGTAGAGGAACTCGCTTGTTCTTCCGATCCATGGGATAGTTCTTGCATGGTTGATGAAATTTGTTCAGCACCAGAACTCACTTCATATGAAGACTGTGTTAACTCTTCACTTCGACTGCTTACTTGCTCTGAAATATTCTGAATTTGATAGATCATATTTTTCAAGCTGTCTATCATTTCGTTGATGCCATTGGAGATTTGACCGATTTCGTCTTTTCCTTGATACGAAATTTTGTCTACGTTTAGCTCTCCGTTGCTAACTTTTTCACTTATTTGAACAACTTCTTGTAAATTTCGGCTTACTAGTTTACTTATGATAATGACAATGACACTTCCTAATACCGTAGAGGCAACAACGGCTCCTATAAGCGTCCAGAAGGACATGTTGGTTATTGACTTGGCTTCGTTTACGCTGGCTAAGCGTTCTTCGTCAACAATAGTTCTAAGGTTATTGAGTAATTCATTACTTTCTGCACGTAATTGTGTCGTTTGATATCCAAGTGCTTCGGCTTCTTCTATATTCCCATCTTCTACTGCGGGCACGATTTCATTTAAAAATATATCAGTCATTTCTTGGTTTTTTTCTTGAATTTGATTAAAAAGGGACTTCTGCTCCTCTGTCTCCATTTTGGGTTCTATCGTGTCTTGTAACTTTTTAAACTCACTTAGTATCGTTTCGTATTCATCTATCATGGCTGGTTCCTCTGAAATAAGATAGTCGCCAATCCGGGAGTCTTTCGAACTGAAAAGGGAAGTCATTTCCGTGATGTTTACAGATCGTTCGGCTCGACGATCCATCGCATCAATATTTTCTTCCACGTTATCAAGTTGGATAGAAACGATAATAGTCGAAATAATAAATAAGAGAATGACGACGGTTAAAGCAATGCCAAATTTCTGACCGATTTTTATATTATTCCATTTAAAAATGTTCATAAGCCTTTAGTCCTTCCTGTGCATATAGTTTTAATATAATACCTTTATACCATATTTTTGTTTTAATAACTATGAAAAATTTGTCGAAAATATCAGAAATATAACTTAGTCCTGGTTTTATGGAATTGATTATATAGTAATTTATTCATCAAACGTTTGTTTAATTTATCCTGTTTAAAATGGAGAATGATTGGATTATTTTCGTTATCTAATGATTTTTTCCTATTCCTAATCATAAAAATGTCCTCCAAATCTGGTTGGAAGACACTTTATCTGCATTTTTTTCAAATCCCTTGAGTGTTGTTTTTAGTCCTTCCTTGCCATAAGTACATTGACATGTTCCTTTTCACTAATCACCACAGTATCCGCGAGATTAACGTATAACCCTGTTTCTACGACGCCGACGAGGTTTTTTAATTGGTCGTGCAGTGCTTTCGGGTTTGGAATATGTTCGAAGCTACAATCTACGATATAGTTCCCGTTGTCAGAAATAAAAATATCCCCATCTTTTCGTCTTAACACAGGCTCACAATCCAGCTGTGAGAGGATGTGATTGGCAGTTACCTCCCAACCGAACGGAACGATTTCAATAGGAAGAGGGATCTTCCCCAATTGTGAAACGAGTTTGGGTTTGTCACCAATAATTACTACTTCTTTCGAAGCGTTGTTAACTATTTTTTCTCTCACCAGCGAACCGCCCCCGCCTTTTAGAAGATTAAAATCGGGGTCAATCTCATCCGCTCCGTCAATGGCGAGGTCCAGTGTTAGATTTTCATGAAAATCGGTAAGAGGTATTTGTAACTCTATTGCCCAGTTTTCTGTTCTTTTCGAGGACGGAATTCCTTTAACTTGTAACCCTTGCTCGACTTTTTGACTAAGCTCTTTCATCATCCAGTATACTGTAGAGCCCGAACCTAATCCGATAATCATACCATTCTTTATGAAGTCAACTGATTTTTCAGCGGCTGCCTTTTTATCATAATCACTTTGTGTTGTTAGCTCGTTATAATTGTTTTTTTCAACCATTTCTTATTCCCTCCGCTGTTAGTCCTGTTTTAATTCTTGGTTTACTAGATAGGTTGGAAAATTGCCTTGTAAAACATCGGCTACGTTTTGAGCTGTTTTTTGTTTTAACTCCGTTTCTGATTCGGCTGAGTAGAACGCAGCATGAGGGTTAAGGATGACATTGTCCATCTCCAATAATGGATTATCACGTGAAATTGGTTCTGTTTCTATAACATCCAGTCCCGCGCCAGCTATTTCCCCTGCTTGTAATGCTCTTATTAATGCCGCTTCGTCTATAACGGGACCGCGGGCAGTGTTAATGACAAAGGCTTCTTTTTTCATCTTTTTAAACTGGTCATTGCTTAACATTCCTTGTGTATGTTTGTTAAGTGGGGGATGGACAGAGATGAAATCGGATTCATAACAAAGCTCGTCGAGTTCAACGATACGTACTCCCATAGATGCCGCTACGTCGGCAGAAGCGAAAGGATCATAGGTGATGATATCTAATCCAAAGGCTTGTGCTTTTTTCGCCAGCATTTGTGGAATATTCCCAAAACCGACTAGACCAAGCGTTTGTTCACTTAATCGATAGACGGGTTTCATGATTTTTGCATCCCATTTTCCATTTTGGACAGATTCATGAAGTTGAACAATCTTTCTCGCAGAGGCAAGCAGTAAGGCAAAAGCGTGATTGGATACTTCCTCAGCGCAATAATCGGTAACGTTGCTTATCATTATTCCTTTCTCGGTAGCCGCTTTGACGTCGATGGTGTCAAAACCGACACCATATCTTGCAATGACTTTACAGTTATCTAAGCTTTGAATAACCTTTTCAGAGATAGGAGCATACTGACTAATTATTCCATCTACACCTTGAGCCGCTTCAATTACGTCTTCTTCTGTGCGGCACTGTGCGGTGATAAGTTCGGCATCCACCGTCTCTAAAACCTCTGTTTCAGGGGATAGCGTGTCATAGGTGTAATCCGTTACTAATACTTTGAATTTACTCATGGTTAACCTCTTCTTGTGCAATATTGATTTGGTGAAGCCAGTGGGCAATGGAGCTTGTTTGTTCCGTTAAGCGTTTGAATAACTGGTAGAGCTCGTGATATGTTCTATTGTTTTCTTGTTGATAAGGAATCGTTGTTTGAAATTCGATGTCTTGGGTTCCTTCTTCATAGGAAGACAGTGTTCCAATTGCAATTAAGGCAGTGCAGGCAGCGCCCCAAGCGGAACTTTGGTGACTAACGGGTACTTTTACGGTGCGCCCGAAGACATCTGCAAGAATTTGCAGCCATAGCTCCGACCGGGCGAATCCACCGTTTGCATAAATAGTATCTGATGAATGTCCGAGGGTATCCATCGCTTCCTGAATGCTGTAAAGTGCATAGATGACGCCTTCTAGACCCGCACGAGCCATATGAGCATTTGTATGAGAATGGCTCAGCCCAAAGAAGCTACCCTTTAACGTAGCATCCCAATGTGGGGCACGTTCCCCGTTTAAAAACGGTAAAAACAAGAGACCGTTACTGCCGGCTTTAATGTTTCCTGCCATTTCTAAGTAAGACTCCACTTCAGACTTTTCCGACTGCTGCTCCGGCGATTGCACAGTTTTGCGGAGCCAATCCAACACGTTTCCTCCATTGTTCGTAGGACCGCCCATGACATATTGGTTTTCGTTTACCGCATAACAAAAAACGCGCATTTGTGGATCAAGCAAAGGTTTATTCACAAATTGCCGCACCGCTCCACTTGTTCCTACCGTAATGACGGTTTTGCTGTTGTCCACAGCACCGACACCGATGTTAGCTAAAGGTCCGTCACTTGCACCGACAGCAACAGGTATATCTTGCTGCAACCCAGTTTGAAGGGAGATTTTTTTGTCCAAACCAGTGACGATATGAGTCGGTGGTACAGGTGTGGACAGCTGTTCTGCAGAAATCCCAGCGTACTCAAGAGCATAAGAATCCCATTCCAAATGATGAATGTTAAACAGACCTGAAGCAGAGGCGGTTGCATAATCCACGACAGCTTGGTTGAACCATTTGCGCAAAATATATTCCTTCATAGAAATATAGCTTGCGGCAGTTTTATACGGATAGTAGTTTTCTTCATACATCCAACGCAGTTTAAGAAGCGGTGACATAGGATGAATGGGTGTACCTGTGTTTTCATATAATGCTTTTCTCTCGTCCGGGCGAAGGCGTTCTACTTGAGGAACGCTGCGTCGGTCGGACCAAATAATCACATTAGTAAGCGGTCTCATAGAATCGTCAACACAAATGAGGGAGTGCATAGCAGAAGAAATTCCGATAGCTTGAAAGTCTGTAGAAGACAGATCGGAAGTGGACACTACCTCGTGTAACGAACTGATAAGTGCTTGTTCAATTTCATGTGGATCTTGTTCCATGTGACCAGGATAGGGTTCAAGCACAGGATATGGTGTTTCCGCTTCTGTAATAACGGAACCATTGGAGTGAAACACCACCGCTTTTGCACTAGTCGTTCCTATATCTATACCAATGACGGCTTTCATTTCAATCGTCCTTTCTGTTGCGAAGTGCAATCACATACGTTTTTTGGAGATGGCTTCGCGAATATTCTGCAAGGTATTTTGCATTTGATCTTTGCGTTGCATGCTAACGCTGACATATAACGCATCGAAAATACTCAGTTGAGCGAGTCGAGATGACAGAGCTTCCGAACGGTATTCGGTTTCCTGAGCCGCTGTATGCAATGCAATATCGGCCTGTTTACTTAATGGTGATTTTTGCAATGAGGTGATGCAAATCGTAGTGGCCCCTTGTTCTTTCGCTGTTTCTAAAGCGAGAAGCATATCTTTGTTTGTGCCAGAGTGTGAAATTAAAAATACAACGTCATCTGGTGTTAATAAGGAAGCGGCCATTAATTGAAAATGAGCATCTTGATATGCCACTGTTTCAAGACCAGTTCGCATGAATTTATGGTGAGCATCGAATGCGATGACACCAGACCCGCCATTCCCATAAAATTCAATTCGTCGTGCATTCAGCATAGCGTTAACGGCCTGTTCAAGCTGTGCCGGGTCAAGTAATTGCAACGTATCTTCAATGGTACGAATATTCGAATGAAAAACTTTTTCAATAACAGCTTGATTATCATCTTCCTCTTGAATTGTTTCATGAATATCATTCAAACTCGAAGTTTTCTCCGTAGCGAGTGCTATTTTCATGGCTTGATAGCCTTTGAACCCAAGTCTTTTGCAAAAACGAAATACGGTAGCATCCGCTATATCTAAATCATCTGAGATTTGATTAATGGTGGAATGAACAATACGCTGTGGATCTTCCAATATATAATCAGCAATTCGTTTTTCTTTTTCGCTCATTTGACTGTAAAGTGCTTGGATGCGCGGGATACATTGCAGATTGTCTACGGTTGTGCTCATAGCTTTGCCTCCTTGAATAATGATCTTATCTTTATATTACAGAAAGAGCTCTTACATATCAAAAAAATTTTTTTCGAAAAACGGGTTGATTGAAAAAAATTTTATTGTATAATGAATTTAACCGAAAATAATTTCGACATAATCTTATTTTGATTGGTCAGAAGAGAGGAGTTGCCACTATGAAATTAGGAATAGTGGGTCTTGGCAAAATGGGATACAATGTTGCGTTAAATTGCATGGATCACGGACATTCCATTGTTGCTAATGACGTAAATGAAAGCGCTATTACTGAAGCAGAAAAAGAAGGGGCAACGGGGGTTAAAACATACGCGGAGCTCGTTCAAGCACTGGAAGCCCCGCGGGTCATTTGGGTAATGGTTCCAGAAGGAGATCCGACCGATGAATCAATTCGAAGCTTGTCCGAACACTTATCAAGCGGTGATATTGTCATTGATGCCGGGAATTCCAATTACAAGGACACGGTCCAAAGAGCACAAGCGTTGAAGGAAAAAGGAATAGCTCTTATTGATGCTGGAACAAGCGGAGGTACAGATGGGGCGCGCCACGGGGCATGTATTATGGCTGGAGGTGAGTTATGGGCGATTCAAAAAGTAGAAAGTCTTTTTGAAGAAATTACTACCACTGATGGCTACCTGCACACTGGTGAACCTGGAAGCGGACACTACTTAAAAATGATTCATAACGGCATCGAATATGGCATGATGCATTCAATCGCAGAAGGGTTTGAGCTACTAGAAAAAAGCTCTTACGATTTTGACTATGAATCGGTTGCGAGACTCTGGAATAACGGCTCTGTGATTCGTTCTTGGCTCATGGAATTGACACAGTCAGCCTTTTCAAAGGATTCCGACTTAAGTCAATTACGAGGCGTTATGAATTCTTCCGGAGAAGGCAAGTGGACAGTAGAAGCTGCACTTGAAAATGAAGTTGCTACACCGGTTATTGCGTTATCTTTAATGATGCGGTACCGTTCGCAGGAGAATGATACTTTTACAGGAAAAGTAGTTGCAGCACTTCGTAATGAATTTGGCGGCCATTCGGTCGTAAATTCCAAGTAACGTTGGTCCGAGTTGACGGAACTAACATATCGTCAACTCTTCCATAGATATTATTATTTATTTTAGGGGGAAGAAAAATGAAAAAAACATTACTCACTAGTGCATTCTCTTTTGCATTGGTTGCCGGATTGACGGCTTGTGGGGGAGAAGAAACGGATGGAAATGGAAGCGCTTCAGAAGGGGAAGGTGCAGAAACAGAAGAGACAGAAGGCAATGATGCAGCAGATGCAACATATACGATTGAAGCAGGGATAGGTTTAAATAATGAACACCCGCAATATAAAGGACTACTTGAATTTAAGGAAATAGTGGAGGCAGAAACAGACGGAGATATTCACGTTGAAACGTATCACAGCAGTCAGTTGGGTGATGACCGTGAAATGATGGAATCATTGCAACTCAACACGCAAGAAGTAACGATTCCATCCACGGCACCAGTTGCGAACTTTGTGGAAGAGTTTACAGTATTTGATTTCCCATTTTTGTTTCCAAATGAACAAGTAGCAGACGAAGTGCTCGATGGTGAAATCGGCGATCAACTACTTGATAAGTTAGAAGAGGAAGAAATGGTGGGGCTTGCTTATTGGGAAAACGGTTTCCGTGACCTTACTAACAGTAAACGTCCTGTAGAATCAGCCGAAGACTTTGAAGGTCTAACTCTTCGTACAATGGAAAATGATTTGCATCTTGATGCGTTTTCTGAGTTAGGAGCAAATCCAACCCCAATGGCGTTTGGTGAGTTGTTTACAGCGATGCAGCAAGGTACCGTTGATGGTCAGGAAAATCCGCTGGCAACGATTTACCTTGAAAGTTTTTACGAAGTACAAGATTACTACTCTGATACACACCACGTGTACAGCCCATTTGTTTTCCTTATGAGTAAGCAATTCTATGATGGTCTTCCAGATGAGTATCAGACAATCGTAGAAGATGCAGCAGTAGAAGCTGGCGAATTCCAACGCGAACAAAATCGTGAAGCCAATGAAGAACTACTTGCAGACCTTGAAGAAGAAGGGATGGAAATAACAGAAGTATCAGACGAAGATCGTGCTGAGATGGCAGAAATTGTACAACCTGTTATTGATGAATATGCAGAAGAGATTGGTACTGATTTCGTCGATGAAGTATATCAAGCAATTGAAGAAGCAGAAGAAAATGTAGAAGAGTAGAAATGGCAGGGAAGGAACTGCTTCGCAGTTCCTTCCCACCTAATAGAAAAGAAAAGCAAAAGAATCATCATACAAAGATGTCGGTTGTTTTGCTTAGCTTTTCTTATAAAGAATTATTAAGCAGCATGATTATTACACAAAATATCAAGTAGAAATATGAAGGCAGGTGGACGTTATGCGTCTTGTTCGTTGGCTGGATGAACATGTGGAAGAAGTACTGCTCGTGGCTTTTTCGGTTGTCATGGTTGTTGTTATTGCCATGCAAGTATTTATGCGCTATGTGGTCGGAGATTCTCTTTCATGGTCCGAGGAATTAGCGAGATTCTGTTTTATTTGGCTCGTCTATATCGGTATTAGCTATGGAGTAAAAAAACAACGCCATATTAAAGTAGATGCGATGCTGATTTTGTTTAAACAAAAAGGAAAAATTGTGATGAACATGATTGCAAATATTATCTTTCTAATTTTTGCTGTCGTTGTTATTTATTACGGACAAAGTGTTGCCTTACGTATATTGGAGCTTGGACAAGAATCTCCAGCGCTTCATATTCCAATGGGAATTGTTTATTTGGCGACCCCGGTTGGTATGGGACTGACTGCTATTCGTTTGATTCAACAGCTTATTAAGCAATGCAAAGCTCTTATTGGAAAAGATTCATTTGATGTTGGATTGGAACATGAAAAAGCTTTTGAAGATCAAGAAGATGTAGTGGACGGTGCTAGTCAAAAGCAGCCGAACTCTAAAGGATAGGAGGGAGATTTATGACAACAGCGGTATTATTTATAAGTTTTGCTATTCTTTTGCTATTGAGTGTGCCAGTAGGAATCGCGCTTGGTCTGGCGACGCTTATTACGGTTATGTATTCAGGTGCGATGCCCATTGAATTTTTAGCCCAGGAATTAGTGACATCAGTAGACTCCTTTCCTTTAATGGCTGTACCTTTCTTTATCCTTGCCGGAGAAATTATGGGTAGAGGTGGCATTACGGATCGGCTGTTTGGTGTTGCGAATGCCCTAGTTGGCAATAAAACAGGCGGGTTTGCTATTGCGACGATTATTACGTGTATGTTTTTCGCAGCAATTTCAGGGTCAGCTCCGGCAACAGTTGCAGCTATCGGCGGTATTATGATTCCTGCGATGGTTCGCATGGGCTATGATAAACGATTTGCAACGGCAACGGTTGCGGCAGCAGGGTCACTTGGTGTTATTATTCCTCCAAGTATTCCAATGGTTATCTATGGTGTGGTTGGATCTACATCAATCGGTGACTTGTTCATTGCTGGTATATTGCCAGGACTTATTGTAGCGGGTGGTTTAATCGCCTACGCCTATTATTATTCAAGAAAAATGGGATATAAAGCTTCTAACGAACCATTCTCTTTGAAAAAATTTGCGAAAACAAGTTGGCATGCAAAATGGGCATTGCTCATACCTATCATTATATTAGGAGGTATTTACGGAGGCGTATTCACACCAACTGAAGCTGCGGTTATTGCCGTTGTCTATGGATTGTTTGTCAGCACAATTTTGCATCGTGAACTAAGCCTAAAACAATTACCGAGCGTTATTTCAGCCGGTGCTTTAACGACAGCAACAGTGTTGATTATTGTTGGATCGGCTACGGCATTTGGAAAACTGTTAACTCGTGAACAGATTCCTAGCCAAGTAGCTAATTGGATGCTATCAATCTCTGAAAATCCTATTATTCTCATTCTATTAATTACTGTGTTGCTTTTAATCGTAGGTTGTTTCATGGACACGCTGGCAGCGATTATTATTTTAACTCCACTCTTACTACCAATTGCTGTCGATATCGGATATGATCCGGTTCATTTTGGGATTATTATGGTTGTGAATTTGGCGATTGGTTTCATTACACCGCCTCTTGGTGTTAATTTGTTTGTCGGTTCGGGTATATCTGGATTGTCGCTCGAAGAATTGACTAAAGCTATTATACCGTTCTTTATAGCAATGATTATCACTTTATTTATTATCATATTTATCCCGCAATTATCGATGTATCTGCCTACATTCCGGGGATAATATGGCAGTAAGTTATGTAAGGAGGCAGAATAATGGAAGAATTTAAAGAAGATATTGTTATCCAAATTGATGAAAAACAGACCATTGTAGAGTTAAGCCAAATGCTGCAACCTTTTAAATCAGAAGTCTACTTAGTTAACCGTTCTGAAGGTCACGTCGTAGAAGCAAACGTGAAAAGTCTGCTTGGTTTAGTAAGCATGCATATCCAAAACGGGGACCAGGTAACGGTTCGTGCAGTAGGATCTGATGCTGCAGAAGCAGCGCGAAAAGTAATCGGATTTTTAACTTAATCCAATCAATGTACAAAGGTTAGGAAAATGGGTGAAACTGGTTGTCATGCCAGTTTCATTCTTATTGTAAGGGAGAAACATAAAGGAGTCCTTAACGTGTCAATATTTGTGAGTGTCGTTCTGCCAGTTCTATTAGTATTTGGAATAGGATATGCTGTGGAGAAATGGAAAAAAGTAGATATAGGACCGATATCGGTTGTTGCTATTTATATTATGACCCCATGTCTTGTGTTTGAAACGTTTTATGATGCCGATATAGACCGACAATACTTATTCATGGTCATTTTTTCGATTGCGCTACTTGCTGTATTAATTATAGTGAATAAAATAGTAGCTAAAATCGCAAAGCAATCAAAAGAAACAGAAAGCGGATTTATTTTATCTACTGCATTTATGAATTCTGGTAATTACGGGGCACCGATTATTTTGTTTGCCTATGGAGATGAAGGGTTTGCTTATGCGGTATCTTTTCTTGTCCTGCAGGCCATTATTATGAATCTATTCGGTGTTTATTATGCAGCGAAAGGCCATTATGGTGTAGGATTTGCGATACGCAGTGTCTTCAAGATGCCGGCAACATATGCTGTGGTATTAGGTGTTATTGTACAATCGTTTGGCTGGACGATGCCTGAAAACATCATGATGACTGTAAATATTATCGCAGAAGCAACGATTCCAACGGTTATGATAATTCTAGGCATGCAGCTTGCAAAAATGGAATGGGGCCAGTTTGCCTGGGGGAAAGTGTCGTATGCAACGGTGGTACGGCTGTTTGTTTCGCCGTTGATTGCTGTAGGTTTGACGATGATTATGCCAATGGATCCGCTACTTAGTAAGGTCCTCATTATATCCGCAGCGATGCCATCTGCGGCAACGATTGTCATGTACGCGGTACAGTTCAACACCCAGCCCCGCTATGTCTCAAGCGTTACCTTAGTATCAACTGTCTTAAGTGTCGGTACAATTACACTGTTACTTGGTATTCTTTAGGCAATACTGTCATATAACAGAAAAGGGATGAGAGTGATCTGCTTCTCATCCTTTTTGTATCGGCAAGGGTCTTACGCTTTTCTTAGTATACTTAGTTTATTTACTATACAAATTAAGTTAGGTTTGGTATTCTTACAGTAGAAATAAAATGAAAGAGCAATTTTTTTAAAGAAAAAAGAAAGCGCTTCCCAAAAAAGTTAGGAGGAATAATAGGTGTCTTATTTTAATAGTATCGAAAACATTCCATACGAAGGCCCGACATCCACTAATCCGTATGCCTTTAAATTTTATAATCCAACGGAAAACGTAGCAGGAAAAACGATGGAAGAACATCTTCGTTTCAGTGTTGCGTATTGGCACACCTTTGTTGAGGATGGGTCCGATCCGTTTGGGGTTGGCACGATGCAACGACCTTGGGATCGTTATTCCGGCATGGATTTGGCAAAAGCACGTCTGGATGCTGCGTTTGAACTGTTTGAAAAGCTGAATGTTCCGTATTTCTGTTTTCATGATGTTGATATTGCTCCAGAGGGAGGTAGTTTAAGAGAAACCAATCAAAACTTGGATACCATCGTCGGCTTGATGAAAGATTATATGAAAGATAGTAGAACCAAGCTGCTTTGGAATACTGCGAATAATTTTACACATCCGCGGTTTATTCATGGGGCTGCAACGTCAAACAATGCTGATGCGTTTGCGTATGCAGCTGCAAAAGTTAAAAAGCAGTTAGAGATAGGAAAAGAATTAGGAGGTGAAAATTATGTGTTCTGGGGCGGCCGTGAAGGATATGAAACGCTTTTGAACACAGATATGAAACTAGAAATGGATAACTTGGGACGGTTCTTTCACATGGCTGTTGATTATGCAAAAGAAATCGGGTTTGATGCGCAGTTTTTAATCGAGCCGAAGCCAAAAGAACCGATGAAACATCAATATGATTTTGATGTTGCAACAGGCTATGCGTTTTTACAAAAGTATGATTTACAAGATGACTTTAAGTTTAATATAGAAGCCAATCACGCAACCCTTGCCGGGCATACGTTCGAACATGAACTCCGTTATGCGCGCATAAACGATATGTTGGGATCTGTAGACGCAAACCAGGGAGATCTTTTACTTGGATGGGACACGGACGAATTTCCAACAGATTTATATACAACGACGTTAGCGATGTATGAAATTCTTAAAAACGGCGGACTTGGCAAAGGCGGATTAAATTTTGACGCGAAAGTACGAAGAGGATCATTTGAACCTGAAGACTTATTTCACGCACATATCGCAGGTATGGATAGCTATGCAGCCGGTTTAAAAATAGCGAATCGATTGTTGGAAGATCAGGTTCTTGAAAACATTGTAACCGATCGTTACAGCAGTTATAGCAAAGGAATTGGTTCGACTATTATTCAGAACAAAGCCGACTTTCATGCGTTAGAAAATCACGCGTTGAACACGTCGGATATCCAACATCAATCGGGTCACTTAGAAAAAATGAAAGCTGTCATTAATCAGTATGTCGTAACGACGTTTGCTAAATAAAGAGGTGATGCAATGAGTTATTTTATTGGCATAGATTTAGGAACGAGTGCCGTGAAACTATTGTTAGTGAATGAACATGGAGATGTGGTGAATGAAGTCTCTAAATCATATCCTCTCATCCAGGAGAAAACAGGGTATAGTGAACAAAACCCTGAAGATTGGGTTCGTCAAACAATCGAAGGGTTATCTGACTTAGTTCAGACATTTACAGGAAATCGAGAAGATATTAAAGGCATGAGCTTTTCCGGTCAAATGCACGGGCTTGTACTGTTAGATGAGAATAACGAAGTATTAAGACGTGCTATTCTTTGGAATGATACGAGAACAACCGAGCAATGCAAACAGATATACGAAACGATGGGAGAAGAACGGGTTCTAGAAGTGACGAAAAATCCGGCACTCGAAGGCTTCACCCTTCCGAAATTAATGTGGGTGAAAGAAAACGAACCTGCTATTTTTGAAAAAGCTAGGAGATTTGTGCTGCCTAAGGATTATGTAAGGTACAGACTGACGGGAAAAATTCACATGGAGTACTCAGATGCGGCGGGGACACTTGTTTTAGATGTGTCAAACCGGGAGTGGAGTGAAAAGATGTGTGACACATTTGGAATAGATCGTTCCATGTGTCCTTCGTTAGTCGAGTCTACTACAGATATTGGTTCTGTCACGAGGGAAATAACGGAGCAATCCGGCATTTCAAAAGTGACGTCTGTTATTGCCGGAGGAGCAGATAATGCTTGCGGTGCTGTTGGATCCGGCATTTTATCTGAAGGGAAAACCTTTTGTAGTATTGGAACTTCCGGCGTTGTTTTGTCCTATGAAAAAGACGGAGACAAAGAATTGGGCGGTAACGTTCATTATTTTAACCACGCAGTACCGGATGCGTATTATACCATGGGGGTAACTCTCTCCGCTGGCAACAGTCTGCGCTGGTTCAAAGATGTTTTCGCTGAAAGAGAAGACTTTGACACCATGCTGGCAGAAATAGATACGGTACCGCCGGGATCAAAGGGTCTGTTATTCACCCCTTTTTTAGATGGAGAACGAACACCTCACGCGGATGCATCCATCCGAGCTAGTTTTATTGGAATGGATAGTTCTCATGAGCGAAAAGATTTTGCTAGGGCTGTACTAGAAGGAATTACATTTTCTTTATGTGAATCGATTGAATTATTTAGAAAGAGCGGAAAAACAGTTGATACAATTGTTTCCATAGGAGGCGGCGCAAAAAACGAGTCCTGGCTGCAAATGCAGGCAGACATATTTAATGCCGCTGTTGTGAAATTAAAGAGTGAGCAGGGGCCGGCAATGGGAGCTGCAATGCTTGCTGCGTTTGGGAGCGGCGCTTTTACTAGTTTACAAGCATGCGCGAATCGTTTCATAAGAGAGGATAAAGTATTTCAGCCAGATCCGGAACGGGTGGAAACATATAAACAATTATTTCGCATTTATCAAGATGTGTATGCAAATACCGCTGCTTTGAACCAACGCTTAATGACGTTTCGAAAGTAAATAAAATAGTAATCAATGAAACGAGCATCATTTTTTCATAAGAAAGCCTTTGTCATGACGTAATGCTTATTTAATACGTATTAATGATAGAGTGCTTTCTTATTTTTTTATTCACTTATAAAGGAATTAAGTGTACTGCCATGTAAGTAATAATTATCGTTTATTGCTTCTTTACTATCCACTGTTATACTTAATTATGTAAGCCTTTTCATAAATCATAAACCGATTTACCCTTATTTTAAGTGTATAACCTAAGAGGGGGGATATTGTGAGAGGTAGAAGCTTATTAACTAAGTTAATTATATTTGGGTGTATCATTAGTATCGTTCCAGTGCTTTTTGTTGGTATTTTCTCTTATGTTCAATCCTCCAAGCAAATGCAAGAAAAGGTTAACAACGAAAAAATGCAGATGACCCGGCAGATTAATGCCAACGTTGAACAAGTATTATTGATGATAGATCATAGCATGGATAATGCGATAGACAATTCCTTAATGGATGAAGCGATTCGTAGTCCTATGCTTGGTGGAGATTTTATCATTTATAGAGAGTTTACAGAATCCATTCGCAAACTCCATTCTTATAAGACCAAAGTGGAAGAAATCATTGTTTTAAATTTCACCGAAGACTGGATTATCAATAACAAGGGAGTTCATCGGCTAAGTAATCACCCGGATGAAGAAAAGTATTTATCCTATCTTGACTTAGAATACGATTCCTCGTGGGAGTTATTAGAACAAGAAAACTTCAGTGAAGCCCTTTCTTATAGTGGCTGTGAAAACAGTATCAGCTTAATAAAAAAAATTCCGGCTAAAAGGAGTCCAAAAGATGGTATAGCATTAGCAAAAATCCCAACGTGCAGTCTTGCGGAAATGACGAATATGGATGATTTGACAGATGAAGTAATGATAGTAGATGAGGAGTATCGCATAATGGTACACAGTAATCCATCTATGATTGGTAAATCGTTAGATGAAACAGGTCATGTAGAAAACCTTGATGGGTTCTCAGGAGAACATGGTCAGTTTAATACTAGATCAATGGAAGAACCACATACGGTGACCTACCATACTTCGGAATTTAATAACTGGACATACTTATCTTTTCATTCCATTGACAAAATGACAGAGGAGTCCAAAAGTATTGGCTGGATTACTTTTCTAATTATTTCTTTTATTATTATTCTGTGTTTGACATGTGTATTTATTGTTAGTCGTAAACTATATTTTCCTGTGAATAAGTTGGTAACCTCTATTGAGGATAACTGGCCTAAGCAATCCTCCAAAAAGAAAAATGAATTACAACTTATTGAAGAACATATAACAGACATGTACTCTTCCCAATCCAGTTTAGAACAAAAGCTGCATGATCATACCCAACAGCTTCAGTCATTATTTATTAATCGTTTATTTTTAGGAAATTATAAAATGAGCGAAATTAATGATAAGTTGGAATACTTTAATTTAAGTCATTTAATTGAAAAATGGGATCAAATGATGGTATTAACCCTACAAATTGATACGTTAAAAAACCAACCTAGAGATTTAGAATTGTTGTTTTTTGCTGTTCATAATATATTGAATGACTCGATATCCAAAGAAAATAAATTGCCATCGGTTTGGATAGATCAAACTTTGGTCACATTAGTAGGTTTTTCTGAAAAGAAAAACCTACAGCAAGAAGTTTACAATATTACAGAATCAATCCAGGATAACATTCAACAAACATTGAAAGTATCAATTAGTATAGGTATCAGTCTGCCCTTTACAGAAATAAAAAAGGCATCGAGAGGGTATTTGGAAGGTATAGAAGTATTGAAACATCGCATTAAACTCGGCAAAGGAGTCATTATACATTATAACAGTATACATTCGGAAAAACATTCGATTATGTTTAACTATCCAGAACGTACGGAAAAAGAATTGTTTGATGCTATTAAGATGGCTGAAGAAGTAAAAGCAATGGACTTGTTACAAAAATGGGTTGAAAAAGCTTTTAAAAATCCGCAATCCCCCCGCGAATACCAAATATCTATGATGAGGCTGCTGAACAATTTATTGATAGTCAAACAAGAGAATGGTATCAGTTTTCAACAAATGGATTTGTTCAACGCATCGGTTTACGAAGAGGTGTTAACACTACAAACGAAAGATGAGGTAGAAAATTGGTTTAAGGAAAGATTAGTTCACCCTTTAATTAAGGTTTTTCGTGCGAGAAAGGAATCACAGTTTCAAAACCTGTCTGAAAAAATTATTGATATTATCCATAAGAACTATGAGACAGACGTGAGCTTAGAAGACTGTGCTTCAAAACTGCATTACAATGCTAATTATTTGAGTAATGTTTTTAAACAGGAAACAAAATATACATTTAGTGAGTATCTTGTGATGTATCGATTTTCCCAAGCTAAAAAATGGTTGTTGGAAACAGATATGACAATTAAGGAGATAGCGGAAAAATTAAGATATAAAAATTCTCAGAATTTCATTAGATCATTTAAAAAACAAGAAGATATGACGCCGGGGCGTTATCGTCAAAAATATAGAGACGTTTCATGATGGGAACAGGTGGCTCCTTTTGGGGTCATTTTCTATTTTAGTATGGAAGTAATGATTCGTTTTATTAGGGAATAATTAGACGTTTTATCCATAATCATTTCTTCACTTGATTTTAAAAACACTATACCTCTCCTGTTAATAAGGGTTTAAATGAGCTAATGATTATATACTTAACAAAAAATTAAGAATAGTATTAACATTGAAAAGTCAATGAGTTAGTGAAATCACTTTTATATGAAGGAGGTATTAAAGAATTAAAGTAAAAGACGATTTGATTTGATCGTAATATACCTATTAAATGCGGGGGGACATTGAATGAGATGGAATCAGAGTTATAAAGTTTTAATTGTGTTTACCGTTCTTATTGTACTTGTTGCATGTTCTAACAACAAAGATGAAAGCGCTTCAAATGATGAGGAATCTGGTAACCAGATTGAAATTATGACAAGGCTCCATACTCCGGAAGTACCTGAACCGAATATTGAAGAAAGAATCGAAGAAAAAACGGACGTTGAACTGGATATAAGCTGGGTTCCAGACAATAACTACGATGATCGATTAAACACAGCCTTTTCTACTGGTACCTTGCCAGATGTCGTGTATTTAGGATTTAACCAATTTAATCAATTTAAAGATGCGGTCCGTGACGATCAATTTTGGGAAATTGGACCTTATATGGATGAATATGAGAACTTAAGTAAATTGAAAGAAGACGTATTGGATAATGCGTTAGTAGATGGCAAACTGTATTCACTTTATCAAGGAAGACCCCTATCGCGCCAAGGACTTATTTATAGAAAAGATTGGGCAGATAACTTGGGATTAGATGCTCCGACAACAACAGATGAGTTTTATGAAATGGCAAAAGCTTTTACAGAGGAAGATCCAGACGGAAATGGTGAGGATGACACGATAGGATTGACTGATCGTGATGACTTAATATATGGGGCGTTTAAAACAGTTTCATCTTGGTTTGGCACACCTAATTATTGGGGGAAGCAAGATGGTGAGCTTTTGCCGGAGTTCATGTTCCCAGAATATATAGAGACAATGGATTTTTTTAGAGACATGCATGAGAATGGTTATATCAATCAGGATTTCCCTGTTACTAGTAAATCTGATCAACAAAATATGTTTAAAAATGGATCGGCTGGGTTGTACGTTGGTTCTATGGGAGACGTTGGAAGTATCTATAACGATGCAAAAGAAATTAATCCTGATGCTACGTATGATGTTCATAATCGAGTGAAAGGTCCGAACGGGGAATATGGAATTTGGGCTATCCCTGGTTTTGGATCGTTGCAATTGTTCCCGAAATCGTCAGTAGAAACAGAAGAAGAGTTACGGAAAATATTAGAATTTTTCGATAAATTGATGAAACCTGAAAATGCTAATCTATTAAATTGGGGAGTGGAGGGAGAACATTACACTGTTGAGGACGATGGGGCAGTTCCGGATGAAAACACTCAAAAGTTTGAAAGAGAGGTTAAGCCATATCAGTCTCTTCCAATTGGTGAACCTGAAACAAATGGAAGGTATGAAATTAATGATCCATATGAACCTAAAAGAAAATCAGAAGAATTGAACAAAGACAATGAAAACTTTTTGATTACTGATCCAAGTATCACGCTTGAATCTGAATCAGCTATAGAAATTGGTGACCGATTGCAGGAAGGAATTAATGATGCGACGTATAACTACATTCTCGGAGAAATAGATAAAGAAGAATTTGAGCAAGCAGTTGAAACATGGAGACAAAACGGTGGCGAAGATATTATCGCAGAATATAACAAATCCTACGAAAATAGCAAAGAATAAGCTGCGCGACTACTAGAAGGGACTGAGTAATTAGAAGTCAGTCCCTTTATCAAAAATATTGATTGTAAACATAATATAAGGCTGACATCCATCCAGAAAACAATAGTAGAAAGGATGAAGGGAATGAATGCTAATTCTAACTTAGAAAGGCAAGGTAAACCAGCTTTAACGAAAACGGAAAAAAGAATAGCTTTGAAAAAAAGTATTAAAAAAAATAAATGGATTTACTTAATGATTTTACCCGGAATTTTATATTTTTTTATATATAAGTATGTGCCTATGTTTGGGTTGATTATTTCGTTTCAGGATTACAAGCCATATGAAGGAATAATGGGTAGCGAATGGGTAGGATTAGAACATTTCAAACGTCTATTTTCAGATCCGGATTTTTGGATGATATTTAAAAATACACTTATTTTATTTGCCTTACAAATTATCATTTTCTTTCCTATTCCTATCATATTGTCTTTAATGCTGAATGAAGTGAGGCAAATGTATTTCAAAAGAAGTGTGCAGACCTTGATATACATCCCTCATTTCATGTCATGGGTTATTATCGTTTCCATTAGTTACGTGTTATTGACTATGGACAATGGCATTGTTAATGGAACGTTGGAGGCGATGGGAAAACAAGAAGTAAACTTTTTGCTTAACCCTGATTGGTTCAGGCCGATGTACGTTTTACAAGTGATCTGGAGAGAAGCTGGATGGGGAACTATTATATTTTTAGCAGCTATTTCTGCCGTTGACGTTCAGTTGTATGAGGCAGCAAGAATGGATGGAGCCAATCGTTTTCGACAAATGTGGCATATAACGTTGCCGGCTATTAAAGGGGTTATTATCATTTTGCTGATTTTAAAAATTGGAGATGTCCTAGAATTGGGTTTTGAGCATGTGTATCTACTTTTAAATGCGTCCAATCGGGAAGTGGCAGAGATTTTTGATACTTACGTGTATACGGCAGGGCTAAAACAGGGGCAGTTTAGTTACAGCACTGCGGTTGGCTTTTTTAAAGGTCTTGTAGGGCTTGTTTTAGTAATAGGTGCTAATTGGCTGGCGAAGAAAGCAGGTGAAGAAGGAGTTTACTAGTAAAAAAACGAAGGAGGAACGGTAATGGTTGAAGATAAAACACTGAGCAGTCGTCTTTTTAATATAACAAATGCTACTCTACTTATTATCGTAGCCTTACTTTGCGTATTACCATTTTTACATGTTGTTGCTGGATCCTTTACAACGAGCGCAGAGTTGGCAGAAAAAAAGTTTGTCATTTTTCCAACAGAGTGGAGTTTGTCGGCTTACAAATATGTGTTTTCTACAGATACAATCTTTCGAGCTTTACTGGTGTCTATATTTGTAACGACAGGAGGAACGTTGTGGAGTATGTTTCTATCGACGTTAACAGCTTATGGACTTTCACGCAAGGACTTGGTTGGGAGAAGAATTATTATGTTTTTTATCGTTTTCACTCTCCTATTTAACGGGGGGATGATACCTACTTTTTTAGTTGTGCAGCAAACAGGACTACTTGATTCGTTACTTGCTTTAATTGTTCCAGTTTCTATTAATGCCTTTAATATGATAATTCTAAAAACCTTTTTTCAAAATCTTCCTCCGAGCTTAGAAGAATCAGCTAAAATAGATGGTTGCAGTGACTTTGGTATCTTATTTCGAATCGTTATTCCGTGCTCTATGCCAGCTATAGCAACCATTTCCTTATTCTATGCCGTCACGTATTGGAACACGTATATGCACGCTATTTTATATTTGGACGATGCTTCTAAGTGGCCCGTTCAAGTACTCTTAAGGCAAATTGTTGTGTTGGCGAGCGGGATGAACTACGATGGTTCCGTTTATACAGAGGTTCCACCACCAGAACAATCGGTTAAAATGGCTGTAATTGTTGTAGCGACCATACCTGTCTTATTAGTTTATCCTTTTTTACAAAAACATTTTACAAAAGGAGCACTGTTGGGTTCTGTAAAAGGATAAAACCAAAAAATAAAGATGGTCATCATAATAAACCTTTATTGGACGGGAGTTTGATAAAAATGGCGATTAAACGTAATGGAGATTTAAGGGATGGTACATTTTTAAACCCAGTACTAAGGGGTAATTATGCTGATCCTTCCATTGTGAGAGTAAAGGACAATTATTACATGGTAAACACCTCATATGAATATGTTCCAGGTTTAATTGTTTGGCAATCTCGTGATTTAGTTAATTGGATGCCTATAGGTACGGCGCTTGAGTCTTTAAATGGTAATGTGTGGGCACCGGAATTAGTATTTCATAAAGGAGTATATTATATATATTTCCCTGCCGATGGAACAAATTGGGTTGTTAGCGCAAATGACCCGAAAGGTCCTTGGAGCAAGCCGATTGATCTTCAAACAAACTACATTGACCCTGGCCATGTGGTAGGGCCAGATAATAAAAGATACTTACATCTATCAGGTGGGCACATGGTTCAACTGTCGGATGATGGATTGTCAGTTATTGGGGAGGTGAGGCATGTCTACCAATCTTGGTGTTATCCTGAAGACTGGGAAGTAGAAGCCTTTAGTCCGGAAGGGCCGAAATTGTATTATCATAACAACTATTATTATATGATTTTAGCCATAGGAGGAACAGCAGGGCCGCCCACAAGTCACATGGTTGTTTCTTCGCGTTCAGAAACACCTTGGGGACCTTGGGAACATTCTCCTTACAATCCTATTATCCATACGGAATCAAAAGAAGAGTATTGGTGGTCTCAAGGTCATGGCACTCTCATTGATACACCTTCTGGTGAGTATTGGATGGTCTATCATGCTTATGAAAAAAATCTTCATACGTTAGGACGACATACGATGTTGCTGCCTATAGAATGGACGGATGACGGGTGGTTGAAAGTACAAACAGGTATTCATGCAGGCCAGCCGATTAAAAAGCCAGAAGGACTCGCAGTATCCCACGGTTTTCCCGTTAAAGACGATTTTTCAACAGATACATTAGGACTTCACTGGCAATGGTTGGGGGAACCGCAACGGAAGAGGTTCTACCAGAATAATGGAGCCTTGAACGTGGTAGAAGGAAACAATGAGAACACTTCGCCCCTTCTTTACATGCCCGGAGATCCTTACTATGAAGCTGAAGTGGAGGTGTCCATAGAAGGAAAAGCAGAAGGACAATTTATGCTGTACTATAATAAAACTGCATTTTTTGGGATTTCAGTTTCGGAAGAAGGGATTCAACATTTTAGAAGTTTCAAAAAGTACAAACAGGTTCCGTATAAAGGAGATAAAGTCCGCCTGCTTCTAAAAAATTATTATAATATTGTGTTATTTTATTATCAGGACAAGGATAGACAATGGATAAAATACGATAAAGTAATAGACGCTTCGGGATTTCACCATAACACATTTGGAGGTTTTCTCAGTCTAAGAATTGGATTGGACGTAACTGGGGAAGGGAAAGCCTTGTTTCGAAAATTCTATTACCGGGCTCTATAAGAAAAATATAAAATCATGAATCGAGGAGATTTTTTATGAAAAATGACGGTATTACTGATGTGTTTCGAGATGAAAGAGCTTTATGGAAAGCGGACTTGGGAAATGGGTATTATAAAAATCCGATTCTTTATGCTGATTATTCCGATCCGGATGTAATAAGGGTTGGGGAAGACTTCTATATGGTAGCATCTAGTTTTCACATGTCTCCTTGTTTACCAATACTGCACTCGAAAGACTTGGTAAACTGGACACTTATCAATCATGTTATGGAGAAACTACCTTACTCGCGATATGACATACCGCGACACGGGGAAGGAGTATGGGCTCCAAGTATTCGTAAACACAATGGGGAGTATTGGATATTTTTTGCGACCCCGGATGAAGGTGTTTTCATGTGTAAAACGAACGATCCCTCTGGAAAATGGTCGGAACCGCATTTGGTCAAAGAAGCTAAAGGGTGGATTGATCCTTGTCCATTTTGGGATGACGATGGAAATGCTTATCTCGTCCATGCCTTTGCTAAAAGCAGAAGCGGGATTAAAAGCCAGTTGCAAATATGTAAGATGAAGCAGGATGGTACTGGGTTATTAGATGAAGGTAAAATGATATTCAACGGAAAGGATCATCATCCGACCATTGAGGGTCCAAAAATGTATAAACGGAATGGATATTATTATATTTTTGCACCTGCAGGAGGAGTGACGGATGGCTGGCAAACGGTATTGCGCTCTGAATCCATTACGGGCCCATATCAAGATAAAGTGGTGTTAGAACAGGGAGACACCGATATCAACGGACCTCATCAAGGCGGCTGGGTGGAGACAAAAGAAGGAGAATCTTGGTTTATCCATTTTCAGGATAAAGGAGCTTACGGTCGTATTACCCACCTCCAGCCTTTATATTGGAAAAAGGATTGGCCTGTCATTGGAGAAGAAAGAAAAGAGGGCGTGGGAGAACCCGTTTTAAGTTGGAAAAAACCAAAGATTTCCTCTTCAGCAATAAAGAATGAAATAATCGTTCCTCAAACAAGTGATACGTTCGATAAAAAATCATTAGGGCTGCAGTGGCAGTGGCAGGGTAATCAAAAGAGAGATTGGTGGGAGGTAATAGCACAAGAAAATCAGTTGCGATTGCATGCCATCTCCACCATGAAAAAGGACAAAACACTTTATAATATTCCGCACATCTTAACCCAGAAATTTTCTGCACCTGCCTTCACTGCTACGACGTCTTTATCCTTCCACCCCCAAATGGATAATGATTATGCAGGATTAATAGTGCTCGGTCAACGATATAAGGGGGTGACTGTTAAGAGATATGGAGCAGAGTGGAACATTGTCATAGTGGATGGGGAACATACGAAAGATGCAATAAGGGAACACGAGGAAATCGTGTACCGAACCGATGATATTCCGCGTTATTTTAGAGTTGAAGTGAAAAGCCAAGCGGTTTGTCAATTTGCATTCAGTACAAATGGTCAACAATTTATCTCTGTTGGGGATTTGTTTCAAGCAACCCCGGGGAGATGGATTGGTGCTCAACTTGGAATATTTTGTGTCCATAAAGGGGAGGGAAAGAGCTCTGGCTATACAGATTTTCATTGGTTGCAGCTCACGAACGAATAAACAAGTAGATAAAAACGTTATGTAACGAGGTGACAGTCTATTTTAAGTATAAGGTTACTTCTACCCATTATTTTTATTCTCCTTCTATGTGGTTGTGATGACAAAAAAGCACAAATCGAATGGAAGTTTTTTTCGGAGATTCCAGATTCCATGGAGGAGGATTTGGAATCTATTATTTTAAATGGCCAGGAAAGCATAGAGCCAGAACATTTCGAGTTAACGTTTCACCCAGCTTTACTAGAAAAATTAATTGTAGAAATTTCTGCAAATCATGGAGATGTTTTTTTCATTCCGGAACAAATGTTGTCAGCCGCAATGGATCCCAAAGGATTATATCCATTAGATGATGTAACTGAAGAAAACAAATTCAAAGAATATCCGCAGGATTATAAAGAAATGGATCCTGAAACCGGTACCGTTCGAGTATTTGCTTTTCCTATCAGTGAAGAATCTTCATTGTTTGAACCATACAAAAATGAAATAAAGGAACCACTCGTCGCAATCGTTCCAAATTACAGTGATCATAAAGAAATTTCCATAGAATTGCTCCAATATTTCAGTAAATAAAGAATAGGAGAAAGGGCGAATGATTTATGGAAATAAATGGATTTATGGGAGCCTTTTATAACATTAGTGTAAAGGTATCAAAATTAGCGTATGTAAATATATTATGGATAACTTTTACCCTTGCTGGATTGTGTGTGTTTGGTTTTATGCCGGCAACAGTGGCGATGTTTGCTGTCATGAGAAAATGGACAAATAATATCACAAACGTGCGGGTGTTTCGGACATTTTGGAACCACTATAAATCAGAGTTCATAAAATCAAACCTATTAGGTGGTATTTTACTAATTTTAGGATTGATACTATATGCAAATTTTCAATTAATTCAAGAACCTAAACTTTTAGAATCAATGTTGCGGGTTGTTCTTCTGTTTTTTAGTGTCCTATTTCTAATTGCTGTTCTTTTTATTTTTCCGGTTTATGTCCATTTTCAATTAAAAGCACCACTGTATTTGCGTACAGCTCTTATTCTTGGAATGGCTTATCCTCATTATACGTTTATGATGGCTGTTTGCTTGTATGTTTTGCAGGAAGTTTTTATGTTTATACCAGGTTTGGTGCCGTTTTTTGCAGCGAGTCTAATTAGTTATTTATTAATGTGGTTTTCAAATAAAGTATTTAAAAAAGTGGAAGACAAGCAAGAAAGGTATAGTTAGAAAACGTATAACATTTATAATCATTTTCTTATTTTATAAAACTAGCAATGTGTTGAATGGCCTTTTATCTTACTAAAAGAACAGGAAACACAATAAGATGATTATATACAGAATTAAAAACGTTTTTCATAATAAAAACACACGAACATTATCTTTGAAAATGATAAGGAAAGGGGGATTACTAAAAGAAGTGAAGGATAAAGAAACTTTTGGGGAGAGATGAAACGATGAAAAAATCAAAAAAGTTAGTGAAGGTATTTTACACTGGAACAATGGCTGTGTGTGCCCTTCTCCTAACATCTGTTTTGACAGGTCAAAGTCATGCAGAAGAAGGGGATAATAGTAACATATATGAAGCGGAACAAGCGGATGGAGAAGGTATTATAACAGATAATAAGCACATTGGTTTTACTGGAGAAGGTTTTGTTGACTATGATCCCAATCAACCTGGTGGTTATATTGAATGGACCATTACTGTGCCGGAGGATGGTGAGTATACACTTGGTTTCCGCTATGCACATGGGAAACCTGATAATCGTCACGCAGAGCTCCAAGTTGATGGTGAAATAATCGAAGAGCAATTAGATTTTCCGCAAACAGGTGATTTTGATGATTATAAATATGTAAGCGCTAACTCTGAATTGACGGAAGGACAGCATACCGTTCGATTAACTGGCACAGCTGGTGAGGGTGGAGCCAATATTGACCACTTACATGTTTTTAGGAGTGTAGATATAACAAGTGAAGCAGAAGATGCTGAACTTGAAGGAATTACTGTAGATAACAAGCATAATGGTTTTACTGGTGACGGTTTTGCCGATTATGCGCCCAATGTACCTGGTGGATATATTGAGTGGACAGTTGATGTACCACACACAGGGGAATACACTCTTGATTTCCGCTATGCTCATGCAGGAGGTAGTAAAAGACCGGCAGAAGTGAGGATAAATGATGAAACTGTTGAAGAACTACCATTTCCTCCTACAGGGGATTGGGCGCAGTGGGAATCAGAATCTCTCCAGTTTCTACTGCAAGAAGGTGAAAATGTCATCCGTTTAACGGCGACAGGACCGGAGGGTGGTGGAAATATCGATCATTTACGGATTCATAACAGTCTTCATGAAGATAATGACCAAACGCCCGTAGAAACGGAAGAAGTTGAAATGTCTGAAATTGTTAGTGGTGTGACGATGAAAAAGCTTGAAGAAATAGGCATATTGGCTGATATAAGTGAAAAAGCCGATGAGCCAGTGACGACCATTGAATTTATAGCTTTGATTAATAACGCTTTTGGTTTTGCAAAAGCAGAAGATACGTTTAAACATCTAGGTAATACAAAGGAGGGGATTGATAAGCAGTGGGGATCTTATGTTATGGATATAGCTGAGAATCATCACTACATTCCTAAGCACCTTAATGAATCGATGGAGTTAGATAAGAAATTAACTAAGAGGGAAGCAGCGCTGATTGTCGGTGATCTAATGGATTTGATTCCTGAAAATGAAGAAGGGCCGGGCATGATGGATAAACTTGCTGAACAGGGTATGATGAATCCTAACAGTGATAATAATTATGGCATTAAATCAAATATGACCTGGTCTGAAGCTAAAGAAATGGTACAAGGGTTAACCGATCACTCGGACAAAGACACAGACAATGTAAATATTTCCCGTGTCGATACCTTAACGGATAGGCTGATTGCCGTAACATTAAATGGTTCGTTTGAAGATTTCGATTACAATGACCTTGCTGTATCTGTTCCAACAGGTACTTGGGAGAGTCTAACGCCAGCGTTAAATAGAGATTTACGAATAAGTAAAGCAGCTCAGGGGACGGATATGTTTGGGAATACAGTATTAATTCTTGAGAGCATGGATCAACTAGATAAAGGTGCTGAGTTTATTGAAGAAGAGGAAGAGCCAACGTTTTCCGGAGATTTGGAAGCTGCTATTGAACAAGCGGATAATATGTTGACATGGCAAATGGAACATGGTGGCTGGTCTAAGGGTATTGATTATAGCAACGCCTGGGACGGAGAGGAATCCCGTTCAGAATGGGTTACATCCGATGGAGTGGAACTTGGTACGATTGATAATGATGCAACCGTTAAAGAAATCCGTTATTTAGCTGAAGTCTATAGTGAAACTGGTGATGAACGCTATAAAGAAAGCGTGGAAGCTGGCATTGATTTTTTAATGGACTTACAATACGATACCGGAGGGTTTGCTCAAGTATATCCTGAACGCGGTAATTATTCGGATCATGTGACTTTTAACGATGAAGCGATGATTCGTACGCTGGATGTCATAGATGATATTTTAAATAAAAAATATCCGTTTGACGACTCAGACATCATAGATGAGGAGTACTATGACAAACTCGAAAGTTCGATGGATAGTGCAATTGACTATATTTTAAACGCACAAATTGAAGTAGATGGAAAACTTACTGCATGGTGTGCGCAACACGACCCGCACACTTATGAACCAGTCCAGGCTCGTACGTATGAGCACCCTTCCATTTCAGGATCTGAATCGGTCGGTATTGTTCGTTTTCTTATGTCAAGACCAGACCAAACTAAAGAAATTAAAGAAGCGGTTAAAGGTGCGTTACAATGGTTTGAAGAGTCTAAAGTCGAAGGTATGCGGTATGTAAGCGGCGGGAACGAAGATGGAGAATATTTTGTGGAAGATGAGGATGCTGTAACATGGTACAGATTTTATGAAATTGCTACGAATAAAGCGATATTCTCCGGACGTGATGGCGTAGTGAAGTATGATATTAACGAAATAGAGCAGGAACGAAGAGACGGATATCAATGGGCAGGAAGCTATGCTGTACAACTCTTGGAAACGGCTAAAACAACGGGCTATTTTGAAGGGAAGGTGTATGTTCAAGTGAAAAACACAAATTCTCAAGATGAAATGGACCGGAATTTAAAAAAAGGTCAAATTGAAAAGGTAGAAGACTATTCAGAAAAGATTGGAGATATTCAAGGTGAGTTAGTGGTTGACCAAGATGGAAGCGGAGACTTTGAGAGTGTTCAAGATGCTATTGATGCAGTTCCAGATGATAATACACATGAAGTAATCATCTCTGTCAAAAAAGGGGAATATAAAGAGGTTATAGATGTTCCGGCAAATAAACCTTTTATCACTTTATCCGGTGAAAGTGCTGAAGAAACCATAATTACCTATGATAACTATGCTGGAAAAGATAATGGTGTTGGTGGAACTATCGGTACTAGTTCAAGTGCAACGGCCTTTTTAAATGCAAATGATTTTAAAGCGGAAAACATCACCTTTGAGAATTCATTTGATCGAAACCGGGACGTGGAAGGAAAGCAGGCGGTTGCTGTCAACGCTCGAGGAGAACGGATGATATTTAATAATGTTCGTTTTCTCGGGCATCAGGATACGCTTTTAGCGAATTCTGGGACCCAGTATTACTATGACAGCTATATCGAAGGAGATGTGGATTTTATTTTTGGTGGCGCTCGTGCTGTTTTTGAGAATTCAATTATCCACTCATTAGATCGCGGTTCTGATTCAAACAATGGGTATATTACTGCAGCAAGTACTCTGACTGAGCATCCTTACGGTTTTTTATTTTTAAACAGTGAATTGACTAGTGACGCTGCTACAGGCACTGTTTATCTCGGACGCCCTTGGCAGCCAAGTGGAAATACTAATGCAGTGGCCAGTGTTGTATATAAAAACAGCTATCTCGGTGATCACATCAAAGAAAATCCGTGGACGGAAATGGGAGGATTTCAACCGGAAGATGCTCGGTTTCATGAGTATAACAATGAAGGACCCGGAGCTGTAGAAAATGAGTTTCGACCACAACTCACAGAGGACGAAGCCAGTGAATATACAGTAGAAAATGTTTTGGACGGCTGGGCCCCAGAATTGTAAATGGAGTATTAGTAGAGGGTAGTACAAGAGTTAAGCGGCTAGCTAATGAATCATTCATGAAAACTATAAAAGAGCCATGACGAGCAGAGGAGATATTCATCCACTTGTCATGGCTTTTCTTTTTCCTATTATTTTAATGCTTGAACCGCCTCTATTGCAGGAGAAAGTGATTTTTTCAAATCGTCTTTTGCTTCTTGGTTGATACGCTTTTGCATTCTGGCATTATTTAATTGGTCATCGAATGTTTGAAGGCTATCTGCTGATTTACTGAATCTTTTCGCCTCCAAATGCCTCTTGGCTTGACGTAAACGATTCATTAATTGTCGTTCTAACGGGTTGGTGATATTTTCAGCATGAATGTGTTCTTTCAGCTTGTTTTCCAATAGACTGATTTCCAGTCCATCGGAGAACTGAAAAGAATCAATCGATAATTCTCCTTCGAATCGGAAAAAGATATCGTGGTTACCAGAAATCTCATGTATATCGGTTGAAATGGTATCCCAGTTTTGTGAACCTCCTGTATTCGGTACATTTATTTCTTTTATTAATTCTCCTTTTTCAGGGTCAGCTGATTTAATTTCTATTTTTGCGTTATCGGTATCCGTTGCTACCCTTGCAGAGAATCTGTTTGTTTTTTCTTCAAACAAACTATCTTCAAAACTTATCCAATCCCCTGTTTCTATTTCTCCGACGGCGTAGGTTTCATAGCGATCTTCTTCTACTATTTCAACACCTTCATACGAATTGTAGTTTTCCGCTTTTGTGAATGTTGTGAGGTCCCGACTTGAAAGTTCTTCTCCGTCTATTTCCAACGTCTCTTGGACTTGAATATCTTCTGAAGATTTTCCAACCATAAAGTCGTAAGGACCCGTTTCTACGACGTTTTCTTCAGCGGATACGTCCCAAATAGAAAGTTTTTCCTTCGGAATGGTAAATTCTACTGCTTTTGATTGATTAGGTTTAACGTGGATTCTTTTGAAATCTTGCAGTTGTTTGTTCGGTCTATCCATTTTCGATTCAAATGCAGCCTTAGAGTATAGTTGAACGACTTCATCACTAGCTGTGGAACCGGTGTTAGTAATATCAACGGTTACAGTAATTTGTTCATTTTCGCTGGAAATGTTCATATTTTCATACGAAAAATCGGTATACGTAAGCCCATGTCCAAAGGGATATAGTGGTTTTTCGTCAAAATATTGATACGTCCAGCCTGATTTAATAATATCATAATCCATTTTGTCTGGTAGTTGGTTAACATCTTTATACCACGTTTGTGAAAGTCTGCCTGCAGGACTGTATTTTCCACTTAGGACATCTGCGACGGCGTTTCCGTATTCTTGCCCTCCGTGAGCAGAATAGAGAATAGCCGGAACATTTTCATCTGCCCAATTGATAGAAAACGGATAACTTCCTGTTACGACGACAATAGTATTGGCGTTTGCTTCGTGAACTTTCTCTATTAATTCTTGTTGTTTAGACGGTAAGTTTAAATCTTCTCTGTCTTCTGTTTCTCTTCCGTTAATATAAGGGTTATTGCCAACAAAAACAATCGCAGCATCAGAGCTTTCTGCGTTTGTAACGGCATCTTCTACTCCATCATTGGTGGTGTTCACTTCAAATTTTTCAGCGTCTGATATTTCATCCGTATCAATAAGGGTAATTTCATCATTTTCTGTTACACTGACATATCTACTACTGCCGATGTGCTGAAGGGCAACTGTACCATCCTCTTGAACTTGTTCTTCAAATGTTTCTTGGACTTCCCAATCGTGTGGTTGGTCCTCACTGTTGACTAAATCATTGTTATCCCCGATAGACACATATTTTCCATTTGCTTGGGCTCTAAGCGTTATAACATTTTTCCCCCAGTCTTCTTGATCGAACGTTTCGTTATCAGAAATGTCATCCGCGTCTGCGGATAGAGGAGTACTAACGCTATCTTGAGCAGTGATATAATTCCCAGTTGCTACAGACTTGAAGGCATTGGATTGAACTCCTTCTGTAAAGGATACTCGTTCTTCTCCAAGTTCTCTTTTTAGCCCATCCAAAGCTGTAACTTGATAAGGCATCGTTCCACTGTACCAGTCTTCATAAAGCGTATCACCCATAGGGCCAATGACAGATATATCATTTACACTCTCGCTATCAAGCGGTAATGTTTGCTGATCATTTTTTAATAGAACCATGGATTCTTTAGCAGCTTCGTGAGCAAGCTTTTGATGCTCTTCGTCATTTACAACGTCTTTAGTAATATTGGAGTAAGGATTATCTTCAGGCGGATCAAATTCTCCTGTTCTGAATCTAATACTAAAAGTGTTACTGATGGCTTCATCAATATCCTTTTCAGTAATCAGCTCTTGTTGAAGGGCTCCTTTAATCGCATTTGTTGTAAGGGAAGGGTCTGTTCCTTGATCTGTGAAACTATCGACACCAGCCTTTATGGCATGGGCATGGGCCTCTGCATGAGTATCATAATAGTTATGGTCATTTACAATGGCTGATGGATCGAATGCGTCGCTGACCACGAGAAACTCTTCCGGTGCCCATTTATTTTTTACGAAATCATTGATCATCGGACTTAAAATGGCAGGTTTGCCGTTAATTTCATTGTAGGCAGGCATTATACCGTGGGCTGCCCCATTCTTGATAGCGGTTTCGAATGGGGGTAAATAGTACTCATGCATATTTCTAGGATCAATACTTGAAGAACTGAATCCTCTGTTTTCTTCATTGTTATATCCGAGAAAATGTTTTAGGGTAGGGACCGTTTGCATATAAAACGGATCGTCCCCCTTTAACCCAGCAGCATAAGCAGTAGATATTTCTCCAGTAACCGTTGGGTCTTCTGAGTACCCCTCTTCATTTCTTCCCCAGCGCGGATCGCGTAACGGATCGACAACAGGAGCCCAGACATTAAGTCCGTTTAAAGAAGGGTCTTCGGCGTGATATCCTCTCACTTCCTTACCAACCGTATTTCCTACCCGTTTAACCAAGTCTGTGTTCCATGTACTGCCCAATCCAACTGCCTGCGGAAATACAGTAGCTTCACCGAGCCATGATACCCCGTGTAAAGCTTCTGTTCCTGTTTTAAATGCTTCAACTCCTAATCGTGGTATTTCAGGTTGGTACTGATGCATCATCGATATTTTCTCGTCGATTGTCAGCCTCGAAACTAAATCATCGACTCTTTTTTCTACGGACAAATTAGGGTTTTGAAAAGGATAATTGTATTCTTCTTCCGCGTTAAGGTTTTCTGATCCAAACGGTATAATCATTGGAATACTTAATGAAAAAGCAAGGAAAGAACGAGTGAACTTGCATTTTAAATGTTTTCTTTTTTTCATCTTTACTATAAAACCCCTTCCCCAAGATAAATAGTGAAAATTACTTTCATTCACCTCCTTTTGATTAGTAAAGGGCTCTAAGTACTAAAAGAAATGTGGAATTAAGATGATAATGTTACTTCTATTTTTTCTGAAAGGTTTACAGCTGAAATGTGAATACCATGATCTGTCTCTTGTGAGTTGCCGTTTGTAACTTCTTTGATAGAATGGATATTTCGTAACATGACATGCCACGGTTTTGTTACTTGAGCAGAGTCCATCGAAATAGTTATCACATTTCCTTCACGCAGAGCTTTTGCGTTTAATTTTTTTTCCCCGTCTGTATCAAAGATAGTAGTGTCTGCTTGTTCTCCATCATCTAAGGAGAATAAATGTAAGGTAACATTCTCCTCATAATGATAATCAGGTTTCTGGTCATTGTTTCCGATGGGAAGCAATGTGTTAGGACGAACAAATAGCGGTATATTCATATAGTCATAGTGTTCTGTTTTCCATCTGCTGCCCGTTACTTCACGGTTTGTCAGCAAATGTGTCCAAGTTCCGTCGGGTAGATAGAAAGTTGCTGTCCCCTCTTCGTTGAATACTGGTGCAACAAGTAATGAACCACCAAGCATATATTGTGTTTCCACCGGGTGACATGCTGGATCGTCAGGGAATTCCATCGACATAGAGCGCATGAAGGGGATACCGCTCATCGACGTTTTGCAAGCTTCTTTATAAATGTAGGGCATAAGAGTATGCTTTAATTTAACAAACTTTCGTGTCACTTTCACCGCTTCTTCATCGAATAGCCAAGGAACCCGGTAGGAGGAGCTTCCATGCAAACGACTATGTGTGGATAGGAGTCCAAATGCAGTCCAGCGTTTATATAAATCAGGAGTGGCTGTATTTTCAAACCCTCCAATGTCATGGCTCCAATATCCAAATCCGGATGAAGTGAGTGAAAGTCCGCCGCGCAAGCTTTCTCCCATAGACTCATAATCGGCAGAACAGTCGCCGCCCCAATGTACGGGGAATTGCTGTCCTCCAGCAGTTGCTGAACGGGCAAACAGAACGGCTTCCTCTTTTCCTAACTTGTCTTGTAAAAGACTGAAAACGAGCTGGTTAAACATGAACGTGTAGTAGTTATGCATCTTTAGTGGATCAGCCCCGTCGTGATAAACGACATCTGTAGGAATCCGTTCTCCAAAATCGGTTTTGAAACAATCTACACCCATGTCTATTAATCCTTCGAGTTTTTTACGATACCAGTCTCTAGCATCAGGATTAGTAAAATCTACTATCGCCTGTCCGGCTTGCCATAAATCCCACTGCCATATATCACCATTCGGCCGTTTAATGAGGTAATCATTCGCGGCTCCTTCGTCGAATAGTTTAGATTTTTGAGCAATATAAGGATTGATCCATACACATATTTTTAACCCCTTGTCTTTTAAACGTTTCAGCATGTTCTCTGGATCCGGAAAGGATTGCTTATTCCATTTAAAATTGCACCACTCGTATTCTTTCATCCAAAAGCAGTCAAAGTGAAACACACTAAGCGGTATATCTCTTTCAGCCATTCCGTCGACGAAATGGTTGACGGTATCTTCGTCGTAATCTGTTGTAAATGACGTGGTTAACCACAAACCGAAAGACCAAGCAGGGGGAAGGGCTGGTTTTCCTGTGAGATCCGTGTAATTTTTCATAACGTCTTTTGGGGAAGGGCCGTTAATAATAAAGTAATCTAAGCATTCACCTTTCACGCTAAACTGTGATTTTGAAACGATTTCTGATCCCACTTCAAACGATACATGTTCTGGATGATTGACAAATACGCCATACCCTTTGCTGGAAAAGTAAAATGGAATATTTTTATAGGATTGTTCAGTGCTGGTGCCGCCATCCTTATTCCAAATATCAACGACCTGACCATTTTTCACAAACGGTGTAAAACGTTCACCAAGTCCATAGATGTTTTCTCCTACCCCGATATTAAGCTGTTCTCTCATATAAGAAAGTCCATTACTAGATGCAATATATGCGAGACTTTGCGGATGACTGCTTGTTAGTTTTCCGTTTTCATTGTGAAAGTCTAAGCCCCAATTCTGTTTATTAATGGTTGCTTTGAGGTTGCCGCTTACAAAAGTAGTTTTCTCCTTTTTATTGTCGATAGAAATGTCCGCCTCGTTTTCTGTTAATGAAAAGAAAGGGCCTCGTTTTACCTGTCCTTTAAAATGCCAAGCTTGGACTCGGATTATATTTTCGGCAGGGGAGGAAAGCTTTATTGTTAGCAGGGGTCCATCTAATGTTGCCCCCCGATCGTTGATTTCTTTACATGGGGCATAAAACGTTACGGATTTTTGCTCTTGTTTCGTGTCATAAACGAGTTTGGGCGTATGAATGTCATATCCAACGCGTGTTAGCCAATTCCCATCAGAAAACTTCATTTATAAATCATCCTCTTTTCGTTATTTTACGGCTCCGCTAGCAAGTCCTTTCACTAAACGTTTTTGAAGCAATATGAAAATAATTAATACTGGCAGAGCTGAAATGGTTGCAAAGGCCATCAAAGAGTTCCATTCGATACCATATTGGCCGATAGCGTTGTATATTCCTGCCGTTAAAGGCCAAAGTTCTTGACTTCTGTTGAAGGTTATACTGAATATTAAGTCACCCCAAGTGAAGAAGAAGGAGACTGCGCCACATACAATAATGCTGGGCATTGCGAGTGGCATTACAATACGGACAAAAGCACTAAGCGGATTACATCCATCAATTTTTGCTGCATCCTCGAGTTCTCTTGGAATCCCAAGAAAAAAGGTTCGTAGTATAAGAACAGAAAACGGAATACCAAGCGTGGCACAAGCAAGAATAGGTCCCGCATAAGAATTCAATATTCCCATTTGATTAAACAAAATAAATAATGGAGTCAAAATAACAGTAGCAGGGAGCATTTGAGTTACTAAAAACAATAATATAAACAGTTCTTTGCCTCTGATTGAAAAACGTGCTAACCCGTACGCAGAAGGAACGGACAGCAAGAGTACGACAAGTGTAGTAAGACTGGATATGAGGAGACTATTAAAAAAGTTCTGTACAATATTGTTTTGCATGATTTCTTGATAGCTTTCGAACTGCCAATCTACTGGAAGAAAAGTTGGAGGAATTTGAAATATTTCTGATTGTGTTTTGAAAGACGTAACAATCATCCAGAAAAAAGGAAACAAAAAGACGAAGACAATGAAGATTCCGAGAATGTTCAATAGCCATTCTTTCTGTCTTTTTTTCATCTCTACATCACCTCGTCTTTCTTAATCATTCGTAAATAAATGAGACTGATAACAAACAAAATCACAAATAGTATATTTGCCGTCGCAGCTCCCATACTGAAATTAAAGTCATCGAAAGAATATCGGTAAGAAAGTGTAGAAAGGACCTCTGTAGAATTGACAGGTCCACCGCCGGTCATGACAAACACTAAATCGAAAACCTTAAATGTATAAATGAAACCAAGCATCATTACGATTAAAATAACAGGGCGAAGCAGGGGAACGGTAATGTGAAAAAATTTCTGAATGACACTGGCTCCATCCAGACTGGCACTTTCATATATATCTTCCGGGAGATTGCTTAACCCGGTAGAAAGTAATAGCATATTGAATGGAATACCAACCCATATGTTTGCCAATACGATACTCCATAACGCCATATCAGGACTAGTGAGCCACGGTAAAGGGTCATTAATAATTCCAATGGAAAGCAGCATTTGATTAAAAATCCCTTCTTCTGACCCCATCATAAAACGAAAAAGCAACGCGGAAATAGTAAGTGGAATTAACCAACTGACCATCATAATTCCTCGTAAAAAGGAAGCAAGTCGGAATTTCATACTAAAAAATAAAGCTAGTAAAAAACCGATAATGAATTGAAATACAACACTTCCAACGGTATATAACAGTGTATTTTTAACCGAAATCCAAAAAACACTGTCATGTATTAAATCAATGTAATTGGAAAAACCTAGAAAACTACCATCACCAGTGTTTAACGCTTGTAAATCAATATCTTGAAAACTGAGAATAATATTATAAATGAGCGGATAGCCGATTAAAGCTAGCATATATATGACAGCTGGAATAACGAACATATATCCTTCCCATTTACTTGCCAACTTTTTTAACATATTGAATTCTCCTTATTCATCTTGATGGCTGTGAATGAAGGGGAGGGATCAGATTAAACGGACCTGATCCTTCCCTTGGTTTACTCAGAAAATTAAATATAACGTTATATTTAATCGTCGATAACATGAGAGACTTCTTCAGCGGCATCGTTCATGGCATCCTCTGGAGATTTAGAATCAGTGAATGACTCTTGAATCGCCAATTGAACAGCTTCAGAAACATCGGGCCAATGAGGGGACGGTCCACGTGCATCCGCATATTCCATAATTGGAACAAAACTGGAGAGATACTCATCGTTTTCCCAGAAATCAGATTCATCGAGAATATCCTGACGAGGTGGGAAAACCCCTGAATCAGCAGCATAACTTTCTAACTGCTCTGGATCCATTAACCATTTCATGAACTCCCAAGCAGGATCCTCATTTGCGCCCTCCACGATAGAGAGATTTGCTCCACCGATAACGGAAGCATGCTCTTCGTCTCTTGGAATTTCCGTTACTTGCCAATTCATGTCTGGGTTATCATCTTTAATGCGTTCAATATTCCAAGACCCGTTAACCATCATGGCTAAGTCTTCGGTAGTAAATTGATTAGTAAGACCGTCTTGAGCTGTGTTAATGACATCAGAGCTCATGTGACCGTTCTCTAGGAGACCATCGAGAAAGTCTAAAGCTCGAACAGCCTGTGGAGAATCCAGATTATCATAGTCTGCCCCAGCAGAACGCAGGAAAGGATAGAACTGGAATGTTGATTCTTCGGAGCGTTCTCCTGCAATGCCAAAACCGTTTACATCACTGTTTGAAAATGCAGCGGCTACTTCTTCTAACTCATCCCACGTTTCAGGTGGTTCAGAAAAACCAGCTTCTTCTAACAAATCTTCGTTATAAAATAATCCTAAAGTATTACTCGTATAAGGAAGTCCATAATAACTGTCTTCATACATAGTGGAGTTTAGCGGTCCTTCCAGAAAATGTTCTGTTTCTCCCCATTCATCTACTTTATCCGTAATGTCAGCTAAAACTCCCTGTGATGCCAAAGCGGCATTATCAACGTGATCGATGTTTACAATGTCAGGAAGTGCATCGCCGGTTGAACCTACGGATAACTGTTGTTTGATTTGATCAAAAGGAACATATTCCGTTTTAACGACGATGTCATCTTGTGAGTTATTAAACTCATCGACCTGCTCGTAGAAAACTTCCTGACCGACACCTGTGAAATAGTCCCATATCAGTACTTCTTCCGGTTCCCCATTTGTAGTGCCCTCTTCTTGTGTTACATCATCGCTGCCTTCACCGTCACCTCCCCCGCATGCTGTGAGAGAAAAGATTAAACTGAAGCCTAAAGTCCATGTAACCTGCTTTTTCATGTAGTACACCCCTTTAAAATATATTTTCAGCCAGAAGGCTAAATAACAGATAGTTATTTGTTTATTGATTAAACTAAGTATAAATCTGTTTTGAAAACGCTGTCAACAATTAGTTTGAATATTGTGCAAATAAAGATAAACTCCTCTTCTTGAAAATGCGGAAATATGGTATTATGTTTATTGAATAAACAAAGTGTGGAGGATGTTCAATGCAAACGGGTGACCACGTACTAGTAAAGAAAATAAATAAATCAATTGTGCTGCAAACCATTCAATCAAGTAGTCCGATATCAAGAGCTCAAATTTCAAAAGAATCGGGATTAAATAAAGCAACAGTATCTGCTTTAGTAAGTGACTTGATGGAAGAGAACCTTGTCCAAGAAATCGGAACTGGTTTATCCAGTGGAGGCAGAAAGCCTGTGATGCTGTATTTTAACCAAACGGCTGGATATTCCATTGGCGTTGATCTTGGGGTTAATTACATATTAGCTGTATTGACTGATTTGCAAGGAAATATAGTGGAAAAAGTTGAAGAGCATTTGGAGGAAACGAGCACTTCTTTTGTTTTCTCTAAATTAACACAAGCCATTCATACGTTGATGGAAAAAGGAGAAGAAAGCACATATGGTGTTGTAGGTATTGGAGTAGGGGTTCCTGGAATCACGGATAAAGATGGTATGATTCTGTTCGCACCAAACTTACATTGGGAACAGGTGGACTTAAAAGGCTTTCTGGAACAAGAATATAATATTCCTGTCGTCATTGAGAACGAAGCAAAAGCAGGGGCGCACGGTGAGAAAATTTATGGGGCTGGTAAGGAAAGCTCGGACCTGATTTACATTAGTATGGGAATAGGGATAGGAGCGGGAATCATCATTAATGATAAATTATACAAAGGTGTCAGTGGCATATCCGGCGAGATGGGACACTTCACGATTGAAGCAAATGGGAAAAAATGCCGCTGCGGCAATAAAGGTTGTTGGGAATTATATAGTTCAGAAAGTGCGTTATTGGAGCAGGCTCAGTCATTGTCCTCTGTAAAAGATATGGATATTACTCTCGAATCTCTTATAGAAGAGGCGGAGAAAGGAAATACGGAAGTGATCAATCTGTTTAATCGGATTGGAGAATACGCTGGGATTGGATTAACCAACATTATAAATACATTTAATCCAGAACAGATTATTATCGGTAATCGCTTATCTAAGCTGCAAAAATGGTTAATAAATCCTATTCAACATGTGCTCGAGCAAAGATTGCTTTCGTATTATTATAATTCGTTAACGATTTCGTTTTCTCATTTTGGTATTCATTCATGTGCTCTCGGATCTGCGGCTTTCTCTGTCGAAGCTTTCTTCTCAGAAAATAAAGTGACTGTTTCCTAAATAAACTTAACGTACAAAAGGAAGAATTTTGATACCATTGTAATTAGAAGAGGAGCAGAAAGTTCACAAAAGAACGGGGCAACAAATAATAAATCATGACAGGTAAGCAATCTTTACTTTTAAAAAAGGTCATAGTTCATGGGCTGTATCTGCCACTATGGGAGGAATCTTCTTTGTCAGCTTGATTTGTCAGGTCATTATTTTAGGTGAAACTTACCTAGCAACTGTACAGTTCCTGATTTTAAGCATTATTCAATTAAGTTTGAGTGGTTATGCTTTCTTTGGTTATAGAAAAAGTCTAAATACGACTGAGGCATGGAGGTAAGATTCCTCTATAATTGGAGCTGTATCAAAAGGTACAGCTCCTTCTCTATAACAAAGAGAATTCAACCATGGGCAGAATCTGAGGCGCTGCCCGCGGCAAAGGAGACACGGTGATCCGCACAGGGAGCCGATGTCGCTCTTGTGCTCTGGAGTGAAAGCGTCCGCCTGCAGCGCATGCCCTCTTTGTTCACCAATCCCTTTTGGCTGTTAACATACTTTTGATACACCCCTTTTTATTGACTTATTTATATAATCAGTTAAACTGATTATATAAATAACTGATTAAAAGATGGTGTCTATTTTGTTCCTTCAAAAATCATATGGTTTTTTACTCGCAAAAGCAGAAGAAGAAATGGAATCACGATTTATAGAGAAACTTTCACCTTTAAAACTGAATGCCAGACAATTTGGGATTCTTCAGTACCTTGAGGAACATCCTAATTCCTCACAAAAGCAAGTAGGAGAAGTGCTACACATTGATCGAACAACCATGGTGTCTCAAATTGATTATCTGGAAAACATTCAGTGTGTTCAACGATTGAGGAATCCAAAGGACAGGAGATTCTTTGGGTTAACAACAACAGAGCAAGGTCGAGAAAAGTTAAAAGTTGGACGTAGCTATCTTGAAAAAACTGAATTGGCTGTCCTTGCAGGTCTTACAGATAAGGAGCAGAGAGAGTTAAAGTCCATTTTATTAAAAGTGTGGGCAACCATACAGAAGGGAGAAAAAGAATGAATCGACTTGATTATTTTAAAGCAAGGTTGGAAGCAAATATGAGTCCGATGGAATACCGCAAGGCTAAAAAAGAACATCCCGAGAATTATGTGCTGGTTGATGTCAGAGTAGGGCCTGTTACAGTCAGGAAAGAGGTATTAGAAGGTGCGACGGTTATACCTTTAAACGAATTGCAAGACAGAATGCCGGAACTTCCCAAGGAGAAAACCATTGTTCTGTATTGTTGGGACACTTGGTGTACCCTTGCTTCCAAAGCTGCTGTCTTGTTGCTTGAAAATGGATTTGATGCAAAGGAACTATACGGAGGGTTGGCAGCTTGGAAAACACTCGACTTCCCGACGTTAGGATTATCAGAAGTAGCCTCATCTTCCAATGGGGGTAGTGGTGTGGACTGTAAATGTTAGAATACTCTATTCTTATTTACCGCATCAAGATTCTGAAATTTTGGTTGAGTAAACCCTTAGATTAAAACGACTTTATTGTTATATTTATAAGTACGAAGAATTTTCGTATCAAAAATGAAACAACTCATTTTAACCCCGATCTCAAAGTAGAACGGGGTTATACGTGTTCAAGGTATTAATATTAAAACATCTTTATTGTCATTTTACATAGGTTACATTTATATGGACAGAAAAGATAAGGTCATATACACTTGGTTTCAAATATTTACTTAACATTGGCGGAATACAAGGTAGTGAACCTTTACTTATTTGTCATACCATAGGAAGGAGGGGTTGCATGACAGGACATAAAGAAAAATTTGATCCTCGATTTAAAATAGCACATAGAGAAGCGAGAATTGGTGTTGGATTGGTATTATTTAATTTTTTATGGTGGTTCGGGTTTGCCTATGGTCTTGGTTCTAAACCCGTAGAGGAATACAGTTATGTACTTGGCATGCCGGCATGGTTTTTTTATAGCTGTGCGGTAGGATCATTTGTCATGATAGGATTAGTAATTTTTGTTGTAAAAACGTTTTTTAAAGAAGTGGACTTAGAAGAAGATGAAGAGGAGGAGAACCCCTCATGAATTGGGAAGTCGTTATACCCTTGCTGTTCTTTCTATTATCTATTTTTATTATAGGGTTTTGGGCCACCCGTCATATAGCAGCAAAAAATGATTTCCTGCAGGAATATTTTTTAGGAAGTCGTGAACTGGGTGGCTTGATTCTTGCGATGACGATGGTTGCTACATATGGAAGTGCAAGTAGTTTTGTTGGTGGCCCAGGTGCAGCCTATAGTCAAGGGCTAGGTTGGGTATTATTATCGATGTCACAAGTAGCAACAGGCTATTTTGTTTTAATGATTTTAGGGAAAAAATTTGCGATAAAAGCAAGGCAATACAAAGCAGTTACTCTCGTCGATTATTTGAAGGGAAGATACGATAACAGTAAAGTCGTCGTTTTGTTAAGTGCGATTAGTATTATTATCTTCTTATTTTCGGCGATGGCTGCGCAATGGGTTGGGGGTGCCCGTTTAATAGAATCTCTAACCGGATTGTCGTACACATCGGCACTCTTTATTTTTGCTGTTTCGGTCATTGTATATGTTATTATCGGCGGATTCCGAGCTGTAGCAGTGACGGATGCTCTGCAAGGGATTGTTATGTTTTTTGGGACGTTGATTATTTTAATTGGAACCATTGTCGCAGGCGGCGGAATGGAAAACATTATGACGGATCTGATGAATGAAAACCCGAATCTCGTTAGTCCATTCGGGCATGATGGCAGTTTAACCCCGCGTTATGTGTCCTCTTTTTGGATTTTAGTCGGTGTTGGAGTCATTGGACTTCCGCAAGTGGCGGTGCGAGCGATGTCCTATAAGAGTGCAAAAGGAATGCATCGAGCTCTTATCATCGGCACTATCGTGGTGGCCTTTATGATGTTTGGGATGCATCTTGTTGGTGTGATGGCGCGTCCGATTCTACCAGGCATCGAAGTGGCGGACACAGTAATGCCGAGTATTGCAATGGAAGTATTACCAGCCTGGCTTGCCGGCATCGTACTAGCAGCGCCAATGGCAGCCATCATGTCGACAGTGGATTCATTGCTGTTATTAGTTAGTTCGACCGTTGTAAAGGATGTCTATTTGAATTATGTGAATCCTGATGCAACAAAGAAAAAAGTGAAGACCATCAGTTTTGGGGTTACGGCAGTTCTTGGAATTTCCGTTTTTGCGATGTCGTTAAGTCCGCCTGATCTGCTGATTTGGCTGAATCTATTTGCGTTTGGAGGACTGGAGTCAGCGTTTATCTGGCCGGTTGTGCTAGGTTTGTATTGGTCCAAAGGGAACAAATACGGAGCCATTACTTCTATCGTGGTAGGAGTAGGAGCTTACAGTATCATTCATAATATCTGGCCGGAACCGTTTGGTATGCACACGGTAACGTTACCCGTCCTGCTTTCGTTTATAGGATATATTATCGCAAGCCTATTAACTCAAGATGAAAATAAGATAGAACATTAAAGCCATGGGGATGAATTAAACAAACGTTTGATTGAAGAAGTTTTCTATTGTACTAGTTACAGTCAGGTAGAGATAATTTTGACAGTTTGTTCAAAATGGGAAAAAGGGAACGACTAGACTCGATTCATTTGTGATTCATAGAGCCTTAAAGTGGGTAGAATGATAGTAAACGCAAATGGAATGGAAAGGAGGAAGCATTCATGCCTTGGACGATGAATGACTACCCGTCTTCCCTGAAAAATTTTGATAAACCGATACGGAAAAAAGCGATTGATATTGCAAACGCAATGCTAGATGAAGGATACGAAGAAGGACAAGCGATTCCGATTGCGATAGAACAGGCAAAAGAATGGTATGATACCGCAACCGATGAAGAAATAGAAGAATTATTAAAAGAGATTGACCCGACAGAGCGCTCAGAAGAAGGAAAGCAATATGACAGCCGCCCAGAATTGTTGGATCGAGCTGAATTGGTGGTTTCTCATGAAGATGGCTGGGCCGTTCAAGCACGTGGAGCAAAGAAGCCAGATGAGGTGTTTGAAGACAAATCAAAAGCTATACAACGAGCAAAAGAAATAGCAGAGAACAAAGGAACAGAAGCCATTATTTATACAAAAGAAGGAGAGGAACAAACACGTCATTCGTATGAATAAAGAAACATTTAGAAAGAGAAGAGAATATAGAAGTTATTGAATTAGATGATAACAATAATTGGGATATTTGGATTGAACATCTATTATAATTTTCTTTTAAAAGATAGAAAACTTTTTCAAAGGGTTTTCTATTTTTTAATGCAGGATATGTAAAAATAAGATAGAATATAAAAACATAAGCAATCGCTTTCAATTTAATTAGTTAATTAAATTTATTAACTAAAACAAAAATAGGGAAAGGTGATTATGATGAGTAAAACGTTTAAACCGATAAGTGAACGAATTCCTCGAATGCTGCACGGGGCAGACTATAACCCGGAACAATGGCATACATATCCTGATATTTTCAAAGAAGATATACGTCTAATGAAAGAAGCAAATTGTAATGTGATGTCTATCGGTATTTTTTCTTGGGCAGCGATTGAACCAGAAGAAGGTGTTTTTCAATTCGAATGGCTCGATCATGTGCTAGATACGTTTGCAGAAAACGGAATTTTTGCATTTTTGGCTACACCAAGCGGGGCAAGGCCGGCTTGGATGTCTGAAAAATATTCTGAAGTTTTGAGGGTAGAATCCAATCGTGTTCGCAATTTGCATGGTTTGCGTCACAATCATTGTTTCACGTCTCCCGTTTATCGAGAAAAAGTGACAACGATGAATACGAAGTTAGCAGAACGATATGCTCATCACCCGGCAGTGATAGGCTGGCATATTTCTAATGAGTATGGTGGAGAATGTCATTGCGATTATTGTCAGGAAGCTTTTCGAAAGTGGGTGAAAAATAAATATCAAACGTTGGAGAACCTTAATCATGCTTGGTGGACCACATTTTGGAGTCATACGATGACGAGTTGGTCGCAAGTAGAATCTCCTGCCCCGCACGGAGAATCGATGGTTCACGGTTTGAACTTAGATTGGAAACGATTCGTTACCGATCAAACGATAGATTTTTATAAACATGAAATAGCGCCATTGAAAGAGAAAAATCCAAAATTGCCTGCAACAACTAATTTTATGGAAGCGTTTGAAGGGTTGAATTACGCTAAATTTGCGGATGTTCTCGACTTTATTTGTTGGGATTCCTATCCTACATGGCACGAATATAACGATGATAGTGACTTAGCTGCCTGGGTAGGAATGAATCATGATTGGTTCCGTTCAATGAAAAACGGCAAACCGTTTTTCTTAATGGAAAGCACGCCAAGCACGACTAACTGGCAACCAATGAGTAAGCTGAAAAAACCGGGAGTTCATGAGTTGTCATCCATTCAAGCGGTGGCCCACGGCTCTGATTCTGTTCAATATTTTCAATGGCGAAAAAGTCGTGGTTCCAGTGAAAAATTTCACGGAGCCGTCGTTGATCATGCCGGACATGAAAATACTCGTGTTTTTCAAGAAGTAAAGCAGTTAGGAGAAACGTTGAAAAAACTTCATGAAATTCCGGGAACATCCGTTGACCCAGAGGTTGCCGTCATTTTTGATACAGAAAACCGTTGGGCGGTAAAGGATGCACAAGGACCTAGAAATATGGGATTGAAGTATGAGGAAACAGTGAAATCTCATTACAAAGCTTTTTGGGAACAAGGTATACCAGTGGATGTCATTGATATGGACAGAGATATTTCAAGCTATAAACTCGTCGTTGCCCCTATGCTTTATATGGTGAGGCCAGGTGTTGGGGAAAAACTAGAGCAGTTTGTTAAAAGCGGAGGGACGCTTGTTGCTACGTATTGGTCTGGAATCGTTGATGAAAACGATTTATGCTTTCTAGGTGGATTTCCGGGACCGTTGCGCAAGACTTTTGGTATTTGGTCAGAAGAAATAGACGGTCTATATGAGAACGAAACAAACGGAATGAACATAGAGAGCAACGTTATTGATATGCAGTCTCATTATGAAGTGATTGAATTATGTGATCTTATCCATCTAGAAGGAGCACAAGCTTTAGCGTCTTATACGGAAGATTTTTATGCGGGGCGTCCGGCACTGACGGTGAACCAATTCGGTGAAGGAAGAGCTTATTATATTGCAGCAAGAACACGTGAACCTTTTTACACTGATTTTTATAAAAGTGTAACAAAAGAAGCGGGCGTTGCAAGAGTGATAGAATCAGAACTTCCTCACGGTGTAACGGCCCAGTTAAGAGGGGATGGAAAAAACGAGTACGTCTTTCTTTCCAATTTCAGCGCAGAAGAGAAGAAAGTCGACCTCTCTAATGAAACACTTACAAATATCATTCATCAAGAAGCACTATCTGATCAACTTACACTTCCTGCTTATGGAGTCACTGTTATGAAACGAGGGTAGCAATATGAGAGAGCACCACGTACGTTTAATGGATACAGTGAAGCATATTTATCCTGTTGACACACCACTTGGGGGAACAAATCCTAAAGGAGATCAATTAAGTTTCAGTAATTATTACATGGAAAAGAACGGGTATCCTTCCTTCACAATAAGCGGCGAGTTTCATTTCAGCAGATACGACCATCGCTTTTGGGAAGATGAAATTATAAAAATGAAACTTGGCGGTATTACAGTGATTCCAACCTATATATTTTGGAATCACCATGAAGAAATCGAAGGTGTTTTTGAATGGAAACAGAACAAAAATCTAACTAAATTTGTTGAGTTGTGTGGCAAGCATGGATTGTATGTGATACTTAGAATTGGTCCTTTTAATCACGGGGAAGCGCGAAACGGGGGAATGCCGGATTGGTTGTTTGGCAGGCCGTTTGAGCTCCGTTCTAATGACGAAAGCTATTTATCATTTGTATCAAAGTACTTTCAGGAGATTGGTAAGCAAATTCAAGGACTCTGTTTTAAAGATGGAGGACCGATTATTGGTACGCAACTCGAAAATGAATTTCAGCATGCCGCTGCACCTTGGGAGATGACGACGGGAACGAGTAATTCCTGGATGCCAGGAGGCCGTGATGGTGATGCTCATATAAAAAAGTTAAAACATCTAGCTATACAAACAGGCATTGATACGCCGATTTATACTGCTACAGCTTGGGGAGGGGCTGCTGCACCAACTGATTCTGTTCTGCCGTTATGGGGCGGGTATGCGTATTGGCCGTGGATTTTTTACGGCGATGTAGAGGAGCATCCCGCTACACCAAGTTTCATTTTCAGAGATTACCATAATAATGACGTGCCAGAAACGTTTGATTTCGAGCCAAATTATCAACCAGAAAGTCTGCCTTTTGCTTGTGCGGAAATGGGCGGAGGCATGACGGTTTTTTACAATTACCGTTTCACGCTGCCGCATGAAAGCGTGGATGCACTCAGTGCTATAAAAGTAGCAGGTGGCTGTAATTTTGTCGGGTATTATGTGTTCCACGGGGGTTCCAATCCTACTGGTAAAAAAACACCGTTCTTAAATGAAACAGCGACACCGAAGATTTCTTATGATTATCAAGCCCCTATTGGTGAATTTGGACAAATAAGGAAATCCTATAAAAGGTTGAAACGTCAGCATTATTTTTATAAGGATGTTGAGAAGACGTTTGCTAAAACGAAAACGATGCTGCCAGATAATAGGAATGATTTAGATCCGCATGATGTGGATACGTTGAGATATGCGATTCGAATAACAGACCATTCAGGGTTTGTTTTTATTAATAATTTTCAAGACCATGTGGAGAATAAAGATCAAAATGATTTTTTCTTTTCATTGGAGTTTGACGAGGAGACAGTTCGTATTCCAGAGACAGGAAGCTTGACGTTGGAGAGAAAAGAAAATTGTATTCTGCCTTTTCATATGGAATTTAGCGGGTGTCATCTTCGGTATGCTACCACGCAGTTAATCACTACGATGGAGCACAATGGGGAAGACTATTATTTTTTCTTCATCCCAAAAGGAATGCATGGGGAATATTGCTTTGATAGCAATTCAATAAATTCCGTCGAAGTAGATAACGGTAAGGTAACAGGCGATGATACAAAATCATTTGTATACGTGGATCAGGCAACTAGCCTTATAACCCTCCAGTTAGAAAACGGGGAACGTGTATATATATCTACATGGACAGAAGAGGATAGCTTGCATTTATGGAAGGTTCATATAAAAGGAAAAGATAGAATTCTTCGCACAGAAGATACGGTTCTTGTCGATAACGAAAGTAATCTAAGACTTGAATATGAAAAGAAAGAACTGCATTCACTCGAGATATTTCCGGCGTTTCAACAAGAAATATATGTTGATGGAGATAAATTATTACCGGTGAAAACGGAATCGAATATGTTTCAGAAGTATTGGATAGAAAAGGAACGGTCTGAGGTACATGTTAATTGGAGCAAAGTCGACGAGGACAAAGCAGTGCTTGACTTTTCACCGAGTATTTTTAAGAATGCGAAAGAATTATTATTAAAGATTGATTATGTGGGAGATGTCGGTTACGCGTTCATAGATGGAGAATTAATTCACGACAACTTTTGTAATAATGATACGTGGGAAATCGGGTTAAAACGATTCGAAGATAGGTTATTAGAAAAGGGAATGTATGTCTATATATCCCCGTTAAAAGAAGGAGTGACAGTGAAAACTGACTCTCCAATGGCTGCCAGATTAGAAACAGCCGAAAACACAATAGCTGTTGTAAACTCTATAAAAGTCGTTCCTATCTATGAATCTACTATTTCATTAGATGAAGAAGAATAATCACATTTTATTAGCTAAAATAACATTGACAAAATTCGAAAAAATAAGTAATATTATGACAACGATTTCATAGTTAATTAATTTAATTAAATAAAACTTACATTTAGGGGGAGTTATTTTTGAAAAAAACGTTGTGGTTGTTGACAATCATACTTACATTCGGCTTGGTGATTTCTGCTTGTGCTAATCCAGAGGATGGCGGCGATAGCAGTGTGGATGGTGATGAAGCATCAGAGGAAGATGGTGTTGTTACACTAGATTTATGGAACCGTTATCCTGAATTGAGAGCGCCTTTTGATAGACTCATAGAAGGTTTTGAAGAAGAACATCCAGATATAAAGATTAATAAACAGGATTTACCGTTGGAATCTCACGAAGCACAATTTCAAACGGCGTTATCTGATAATTCACTGCCTGATTTATTTACTACAGCTGCGGATTTACAGGAGCTTGTTGAAGTAGATGCAGTGAAGGATTTAGATGAAGTATTTACCGATGAAGTAAGAGGTGAGTTCGTAGAAGGTACATGGTGGGAAAATGGTACAACGTTAGATGGAACAGCGTATGTATTTCCGTTTGTTTCTCCGAAAAGCGGCGCGATGGTAATGTATTATAACTTAGATGTCCTAGAACAGTATGGCTTATCTGAAGATGACATTCCACAAACGTGGGAAGAATTTATTGAAGTCGGGAACACGATTTATGAAGAATCAGGCGAGTCCATTTATCCATTAGCTTGGAATAATGAAGCTTGGTCAAATGACTCTCTTGTGAATATGATGGGAACTGCAATTTCACCAAACACACCTTGGAGATTTGATTACACAGAAGGGCAACCGAGCATTTCGACAGAAGGTAAAGTGGAATCGGCAGAATACCTGAAACAATTGCAACAAGAGAATATTATGGATCCTACAAGTACAGAGGTTAGTACGATAGATGCGGAAGCAAATTTCGCCGCTGGAAATAACGCATTTTGGTTCAGTGGGAACTGGACAGGGACACAATTATACAACGATCATGGCTTCGAAAATTGGGGAGTAGCTGAACTTCCTACCAAAGATGGTGAACCTTATTATTATCCAGCTGCTAGACAGGCCGATGGTCTTCAAGTAAGTAACAACACAGAACATTGGGAAGAGGTTAAAGTCTTTTTGGAGTATGCCTTAGATAATCTTCATGAAGAGTTATATGTAAAATCTGGTACTGGTGTTCCAGCGAAAAAGGACGTAGGTGGAGAACCTCCTTATGATCAATATAATGATATCGTTGCTTTAATGGAAGAACTGGCTATACCGGTTCCAAAACCAGCACAAGATAACTTAAATACTGTTGAATTTGAAAGAAGCTATAATGACAGCTTAGGATTTGCAGGAATTGGTGACCCGGTTGTCGGGTACTTGGCTGGGGCTGTGGACGATATTGAAGCTGAAATAGAAGAATTGGACGAACAAGCGCAAGGCACATTTGAAACAACGTTAGAAGAATACCCGGATGTTTCAAGCGATGATTATAAATTCCCTAACTGGGAGCCATTCACTCCTTATACCCTGGATGATTATGAAGAATTAGATTAAAACCATACGCTGGGGCACAACATTCTATAGCTTGAAATATTCAGCCGCTATAGAATTTGTGCCCCTTTCTATTAAATGATGTTGGAGAAGGAGTCAAGAAATAATGTCTATAAATCCAAAACAATCGGATGCCTTTAAAGAAATATCTGATAAAAAAGCATCTAAAGTAAAAATGAGTGGGCGGGCAAAAAAGAGAGCAATATGGGCATATATATTTCTTTTACCCCAAGTTGTGTTCTTTTTTGTTTTATCTGCTTATCCGATTATAATGAGTTACGTTTATTCCTTTTATAATTGGTCTGGAATTGGTCCGCTTAATGATTTCATCGGGTTTGGGAACTATAAACAATTGCTAAGTCACCCTCGATTTTGGCAGGCTTTTGAGAATTCTGTTTATTATATTATCGGAACGACCTCTATTGGTGTCGGGGTTGCATTAATACTTGCTATTGTCTTAAATGATGCAAGACTAAAAGGGAAAGGAATCTACCGCACGATTTATTTCTTACCTGTCGTTACGACAACAGCCATCGTTGGTATTATTATGAATAGTATTTTCGGGATTAACGGGCTGGTTAATGAAATTCTTACAACATTTAACCTTACAAATGCTCCTATTCCATGGCTGACTGACGGTGCTTTGGCCCTTTTAGTACTTATTATTGTTGGTGCTTGGAAGGGATTAGGGGTAAATATGGTATATTGGCTGGCTGGTTTACAATCTATTCCAAACGAATTGTATGAATCAGCACAATTAGATGGGGCTGGTTTTTGGCAGACATTGCGGCACATTACGCTACCCCTTTTAAAACCAATGCTTGCGGTTATTGTGTTGCTTTCCTTAGTAACCGGAATCAATGCTTTTGATTTAGTAAAAACATTAACAAACGGTGGACCATATTACCAAACAGAAACACTTGACTTGTTTATTTATAACTATGCTTTTTCTAGTGAACATGCAGGTGGAAATACAAGAATGGGATATGCTTCTGCTACAGGTGTTCTTTTAGGGATTTTCACCTTCGTCATAAGTTTAATATATGGAATGTTGTCTTTCCGTAAAGAAATAAAAACCTTTCTGGAAAACCGTAAGCGAAAGCGGGGCGAAGAATCATGATATCGAGCAAAAGTGCACGTCTAGTTATACATTTTTGTTTAATTATATTCGGGTTGATCTGGATTTATCCGTTTGTATGGATGGTACTCTCTTCTTTGAAAACGAATACAGAGTTTTTGACGAGTGGAATCAACCCGATTCCTGAGGATCCGCAATGGAGCAATTATACCAACGCTTGGGAAAATGCAAACTTTGCTGGTTATTTTGGAAATACGGTTATCTTTACGCTGGCAACTGTATGTATTGTCATTATTTTAAGTGCTTTAACTGGGTATGCTTTAGGCAGAATTCAGTTCCCGGGTAAAAAAGCAGTAATGATTATCGTTGTCGCCATTATGTTTATCCCGAAAGGATACACCGTGATTCCTTTATATAAAATTGTCAGTGATTTAGGGTTATCAAACTCTCTGTTAGGGGTTATTGTGGCCGAAGCCTCCGGGGCCCATGTTTTATTTATTTTAATGTTTGCTTCTTTCTTTGCAAATATACCAAAAGAATTGGAAGAGGCGGCTGAAATTGATGGTTCTGGATTTTTAAGAACATTTTTCCGTATTATGCTTCCGTTAAGTGCTCCAATCGTTGCAACTACAGCAATTATGCAGTTTATATGGACCTGGAGTTCGTTCCTGATTCCATTAGTACTAACGGTGAATAGGCCGGAGTTAAGAACGTTGGCTGTTGGGATGCAGAACTTTGTTGGGACGTATACGGCTGATTATGCAGGTATGGCAGCAGCGGCAACCATCTCTTTGTTACCTGTAATGATTATTTTCATTATTATGCAGCGTTATTTTATCGAAGGGGTAGCAGGCGCAGTGAAAAACTAAGGAATGAGCTGAACAAAATAAATGATAGGGGGAGAACGAATGAAGAAGATAAGTCTTATATTTATGACATTCATACTCTCAAGTACTGTTTTGTGGAATGCAGGAGGAAATGTTGCTGCTGCAAGTCAATCATCTGCTGATCGTTTTATTAAAGGTGCTGATATTTCTAGTTTAGCTGCTGTAGAAGATAACGGCGGACAATTTTATGATAGAAGCGGAAAACTCACAGATCCCGTTGATGTTTTGGATAACCATGGAGCGAACTACATTCGGTTAAGGCTTTGGAATAATCCTGAAGAGATGGATGGCTACAACGATGTAGAAGATACGATTTCGCTTGCAAAACGAGCAAAGGAAAGAGACATGAAGGTGCTGCTAGATTTTCACTATTCGGACTTTTGGGCGGATCCAGGACGACAAGATAAGCCGGCAGCATGGAGTGATTTATCGTCCGAAGAATTAGTGGAAGAAGTATATACCTACTCTAAGGAAGTCATTGAAAAGATGAAAGAAGAAAATGTTGCTCCAGATATGGTTCAAATTGGAAATGAGATTCAAAATGGAGTTCTTTGGCCGGACGGAGCGTTGTCAGGAGAAGATGCAGGAGGATTTGATCAACTTGCAGATGTGCTCAAAGCTGGCATTGAAGGAGTTCATGATGGGGCGTCTCATGATGATACAGAAATTATGCTGCATTTAGCAGATGGCGGGGATAATGACATGTACCAGTGGTTTTTTGATGAAATCACAGATAGAAACGTGGCGTTTGATGTTATCGGCCTTTCCTATTATCCATATTGGCACGGTACGATAGAGGAATTAAAACATAATTTAAATGATATAAGTAATAGATATGATAAAGATGTTGCTGTAGCGGAGACGTCTTATGGATACACAGATCGTGAAGGAGACGGATGGGAAAATATTTTCACAAAGCAGGAAGCAGAGATTGCGGGCTATCCAATAAGCATACAAGGACAGGCGAAGTCTTTTAGAGATGTGATGAAGGCTGTTCGAGACGTTCCGAATGACAGAGGCAGAGGTGTCTTTTATTGGGAGCCGATATGGATTCCTGTAGAAGGAGCTGGATGGAGAAGTGGGGAAGGAAACGCCTGGGAGAATCAGGCGATGTTTGATTTTGAAGGAAGAGCTTTACCTTCTTTGAATGTCTTTCGAATGTATGGTAACTAGCGATACTAAAACATTAGGACTGGATTTCAAAAACTCTGGCGTCAGCTGGGGTTTTGTTCGCCTTACTACTTGGTCGAAAAAACTATTTATAAGCGAACGAGCGTCGAATACAAAACAGAGATAGGACATTATTCATTTGAAAAAGGAGGATCACATGAAACATGATTGGGAAAATCCACTAGTACTGCAAAAGAACAGGTTACCGGAGCATTCAACATTTTTTTCTTATTCATCAAAGGAAGAAGCACTAGCTGATGGAAGGGGTACGAATATAAAAACATTGAATGGCAGATGGAAGTTTTATTACGGGTCTACTCCTTTTCGAGTTCCAGAACAATTTTTTTCTATTTCGTTTAAAGATGAAGATTGGAGTGATATACCAGTTCCGTCCAATTGGCAAATGCATGGATATGGAAGACCGCATTACACAAACGTTCCATACCCGTTTCCTGTTGATCCTCCTAATGTACCGTCCGAAAATCCAACGGGATGTTATCGAAGAACGTTTTATATCTCTGATGATTGGCTAATGTCAACGGTTATTCTTAGATTTGAAGGAGTCGATAGTGCGTTTCGTGTCTGGATTAATGGGATAGAAGTAGGCTACAGTCAGGGAAGCAGAGTGGGGAGCGAGTTCAATATTACCAACTATTTGGTTCAACAAAAAAATCAAATAGCAGTCCAAGTGTATCAGTGGTCAGATGGAAGTTATATTGAAGACCAGGATATGTGGTGGTTAAGCGGTATTTTCCGTGATGTTTTTCTCATGGCAAAACCGAAAACACATATTCGCGACGTATTTGTGAAAACAACGTTAGATGAACATTATAGAGACGCTATGTTGATGGTGGAAACAGACATAGAAGGAAAGAATGCTAATCATTTAGAAGCAACGTTGTTGGATGCGGATGGAAAAACGGTGGCGCAAGAATCCTTCTCAAGCAACGAAACACTATCCATTCCTGTTCATAATCCGTCGAAATGGTCTGCGGAGTATCCGTATTTGTATACTCTTTTACTCGAACATACAGATGAATTCGGGGAGACGACAGAATGGATTTCCCAAAACGTAGGATTTCGTTCGGTTGAATTAAAAAATGGTTTGTTTCTTCTAAATGGAAAGCCGATAAAATTAAAAGGCGTGAATCGACACGACCACCATCCAGAATTGGGAAGAGCTGTTCCTTTGGAGTGGATGGAAGCTGATGTAAAGTTAATGAAACAACATAATATTAATGCTGTCCGGACCGCTCATTACCCAAATGATCCGCGATTTTATGATCTTTGTGATAAATACGGACTCTATGTCATAGATGAAGCAGACCTTGAATGTCATGGATTTACTGTTATCGATGATTGGGATCAACTCAGCCAAAATCCTGACTGGAAAGAAGCTTATTTAGATCGAATGGAACGGATGGTGGAACGGGATAAAAATCACCCATCGATTATTATGTGGTCTCTTGGAAATGAATCCGGATTTGGCGAAAACCATACGGCGATGGCGAACTGGGTGAAGAACCGTGATCCTGGTAGATTAGTACACTATGAAGGAGAAGCCCGCTTACTAATGGGGGAAAAAGGACATGAAAATAGTCCTCCAAGGGATCCTGAAGCATCCGATGTCCACACGACGATGTATACATCGATTGATACGATGGAGCATCTCGGTACAAGAACAGACTTACAAAAACCACATATTCTTTGTGAATATGCCCATGCCATGGGGAATGGGCCGGGAAACCTAAAAGAGTATTGGGACACCTTTTACCGATATGATAGACTGCAGGGCGGTTTTGTATGGGAATGGTTAGATCATGGTATTTTACGTTACACAGATGACGGGGAAGCATACTACGCGTATGGCGGTGACTTTGGAGAGTATCCGCATGATTCCAATTTTGTCATTGACGGTTTGGTTATGCCCGATCGAACTCCATCTCCAGCATTACTAGAATACAAAAAAGTGATTCAACCTTTAAAAGTGGAAGCTCTTGATGTAAAACAAGGTCGTTTTCAGGTTGCAAATGTATATGATTTCATAGATAGTGGTCATCTTCATGCCTCATGGACAGTGGAACAGGGTGGAAAGACGATAGAGAGCGGAACATTGCCTTTGTCGAGCATATCCCCCCAATCCACTACAGAAATTATTGTCCCATGGAGTGACAATCAATGGGAAGAAGATTCTTATGTAACGTTTCAGTTTACATTAGCTCAAGCTACGCGTTGGGCGGACGCAGGATTTGAAATAGCATGGGAACAATGTAAGCTTCCTACCTACAACCAAGTTGACAGAGTCCGTGGAATACACACTTTTCTTGAAACGCAAGAAACAAACGAGTATTACATGATAACCGGTGAAGACTTCCGTGTTTTGTTTACAAAAAATGGTCAGTTAGAGACATGGGAATATCATGGAGAACAGTTGCTAGAACGGGGACCTTCTCTACATTTTTGGCGGGCTCCGATTGATAATGATATATGGGCACAACCGAAATGGAAATCAAAACCTTCTTTTCAAGAGTGGAAGGACGCGAAACTTCAAGCATTACAGAGCCGAGTGAACAATGTGCAGCTGGAGGAAAAAGAAGAGAAAATTGTGATTTTAATTGAAAAATCATTGGCGCCTCCTAGTCTTGACTGGAATTTTCAAGTACGCCAAACGTATGAAGTGTATGCAGATGGTGCCATAGAGTGCAGAAGTTGGATTGTTCCGAAGGGGGATTATCCAGAAACATTGCCTCGTGTCGGTATGCAGCTTGAACTGTCCAATCACTTAAAAAAGGCAGAATGGTTTGGGAAGGGACCTGGAGAAGCTTATATAGATAGTAAAGAAGGTGTGAGGTACGGGAAGTGGAAAAAGGAAATACGTAATCTATCCACTCCATATGTTTTTCCTCAAGAAAATGGCAATCGTCATGACGTATCGTGGGTGAAACTATATAGTCAACAGGAAACAGGAATAAAGGTGACTGGCGATACAACGTTTGACTTTAGCGCTCATTACTATGATACACAAGATTTAGAACGTGCGCAGCATACGTATGATTTACCTGAACATGAACGAGTAACATTAACCCTTGACCACAAGCATCATGGGTTAGGTTCGGCAAGTTGCGGGCCGGACGTTCTCGATATGTATAAATTAAAGACGACTTCGTATGAATTTATGATGCGCTTTGAACCATTGATGTAATAAAAAAATCAGGCAACGGTCGAGATGTTGCCTGATTTCTACCAATATTTCTATGCGCTTTGTAATTAATTTGCTGTTATCTTTTTATCGATCTTTTCAAAAGCAGTATAAGCAAATCTCATTATTAATAGACTTAGAAAGCTTCCGGAAAAGAATACTAGAATAACGGGGAATACCACTGTTGCGTACCAAACGACTCCAACGCTTAATACAATATAAAAGGTATGCAGGGGATAAGAGGCTCCTACAATAAACGAGTATTTGATATAATCGATAGTCTTGAAATCATAATGGGCCAAAACAGGAAATAAAAAAGACACCAGCATGAGGTACAATACGGCAGTAGTGATAAATAAAATAGACATGGCGGTACCAATAGCTCCTTGCATATTAAGGAAATAAAAGTAATCGACATATAAGATAATACCAATGATTAAAACAATCGATCCGAGTAAATTGGAACGAGAAAATTCCTTCTTGTATGCCGACCAAAATGTTGAGAATATAGGTTTATCATGCTCTCCTCTCACCCAGTCGCGAACGATTGTAAACATAGCGGTGGTAGAGGGGAAGATACCAGCAGCGACAAGACCAACGAAAGTAAATAAAATCCATAAGAGATTCAAGTGAGCTAGACGCATAATCCAATGACTTATTTTATATAGACCTGATTCCATAAGTAATAATAGTCTCCTTTGTATCGATTAACCATGTAAATTATAACATAAAATGAGCAATAATAGATGTGTGTTAATTAATTTAATTTATTTATGGTATGATGGGGAAAATTCTCGGTTGGGGGAAATGATTATGATACAAACAGGAAGTTTTCAATGGATGAAATCATTGAATAAATCTATTATTTTAAACCAAATACGGACTAGTGGTCCGATATCTAGAGCACAAATCGCAAAAGATACAAAATTAACTCCTCCAACGGTGAGCAGTATTGTGAAGGAGTTGATCGAACAAGGGTTAGTGAAAGAGAGTAATCTCGGAACATCCCAAGGCGGCCGTAAACCAACGATGTTGGTTATCAACAGTAAAGAATTTTATATTATTGGAATTGATGCGGGTCCTAAGGAAATGGAGATGATTCTTTCCGACTTATCGGGGCAAATCATTTATGAAACGTCTTACCCGATTACGACCTCTATTTCTGAAGTAGAATTTATGAATATGCTTAAAAAAGGGATTGAAGAATTTCTGGAAACATATGCACATTTACAAAAGAAAGTGATCGGTATCGGGGTTGCGATGCACGGGGTGATTGATGTTGAATCTGGAACCTCTTTGTTTGCACCGAACATGAATTTACGCAATATTCCTATCAAACAAGAGCTAGAAGACACGTTTTCCTATGTAGTGAAGGTTGAAAATGATGCGCGGGCCATGGCTCTTGGAGAAGCATGGTTCGGAGATAGCGAAACATCTAAAAGTATGATGGCTGTTAATATGGGGCGCGGTATTGGGGCCGGTATGGTGATTGATGGAAAATTATATCATGGGGAGTACGATACAGCTGGAGAAATTGGACATATGACCCTCGATATTCACGGAAAGAAGTGCCAGTGTGGTAACCATGGCTGCCTTCAAACCGTGGCGTCAGGACCGGCTATTGCGGAAAAAGTAAAAGAATCCGTCGAATCGGGAGAGAAAAGCATTATAACAGACATGGCAGATGATGACATTTCCCGTATCAATGGGGAGCTGGTTTATCAAGCCGCACTAGAGAATGATTATGTGTGTCGGACAATCCTTGAGGAAACGGGTGTGTATATCGGTGTTGGTTTAACAAATCTCATTCACGTCATGAATCCAGGTAAAATTGTCATAGGGGGCGGCGTTGCGAAAGCGGAAAAGTTTATATTATCACCTATTAAGACGACGATTGCCGAAAAAGCACTGACGAAAAAAGCGAAGCAAACCCAAGTGGTAATTTCCGATTTGGGGGAACGCGCAACCTCGTTAGGAGCTGTTTCGCTTCTGTTAGTTGAATTATTTGACCCCCAAGTGGCAACGACCAAATAAAATCTGACTTTATGGACTAGTTTACTAGACAAACGAAGACTGATACCAGCCAAACAGCGGAATTTACTTGCCAAAGAAGCAAGAATACTGTCCAAATTACTCCTAGAGTCATTATCTGGAATGCGTTATACTGAAAAGCACACGTTAATGGTCAAAGGAGATCTACATGTTTAAAAATAAAAGTATCGTTATACCATGCTTGATAGGGATAATGATGTTGTCCGCCTGTACGGACAATGATTCATCGCAGGACAGGGACAGCAATACAGAGGAGCCTCAAAATATGAATCAGCAACCTATCGAATCAGATAGGAAAGAAGAGAACAATAAAGATGCTGTTGCAGAGCAGGTTGAATCAATGACATTGGAAGAAAAGATATCCCAAATGATGTATGTGGGAGTACAAGGAACGTCATTAAGTGAACAACAACGTGACACGATAGAAAAAGAACAGTTCGGAGGCCTTTTTTTATTAGAAGAAAATATAGAAAGCAGTCCGCAACTCCGACAGTATACAACAGATATTATAGAGGCTGATCAGACGAATGATGTTCCTTTATTTATGGGGATTGATGAAGAAGGAGGCCGAGTGAGCCGTATTCCTGAACCAGTACAGAATTTTCCAACCAACCGTGTTATCGGTGAGGCCAATAGCACGGAATTGTCGGAGGATATCGGCCAACTGCTTGCTGAAAAGGTGAAAGCATATGGCTTCAATATGGACTTTGCACCGGTATTGGATGTTAATAATAACCCGAATAATCCCGTTATTGGCGACCGGTCATTTGGGGCAAACCCCGCCGTTGTTTCTGATTTAGGAACAGCGACAATGGAAGGCATCAAAGCAGAGCAGGTCGTACCTGTGGTGAAACATTTTCCAGGACACGGGGACACGTCGGTTGATTCACATATTAATCTACCAGAAGTAAATAAATCGATGGAAACACTGAAAGAATTTGAGCTCGTTCCGTTCCGAGACGCAATAGATGAAGGAGCGGACATGGTAATGGTGGCACATATTTTATATTCTGAAATTGATGAGGAGTACCCGTCATCCCTGTCTGATGAAGTTATATCAGATATGCTTCGAGAAGAATTAAATTTTGATGGTGTCGTGATTACGGACGATATGACGATGGGAGCCATTACCGAAAACTACGGAATGGCAGAAGCAGCCGTATTATCCATTCAAGCTGGTACGGATATGTTCATGATGTATGATGCAATGAATGGAAATTACGGCGAAGTGAAAGCAGCGATTTTAGAGGCTGTGGAAAACGAAGAAATCTCTGAAGATACACTGGATGAAAGTGTAGAACGGATTTTACGTCTGAAAGATGAATATAATCTTGAAAATGAAGCACCGTCAGACATAGACGAAGAAACATTAAATCAAGACATAACAGACGTTATCAATCGACTTCCGTAAACAAATTAAGATGCTTCATTCACATATTTATTTATTTTCTTTAAAAGAGAATCGACGTTTGTCGTACACAAAATATAACTGCCACTTCCCGTTGTAATAGCAATTCTATCGGTGGTGGCATAAGGAGTTCCTATTCTAATGGCTTCTTTGTCCTGCCCGCCGTAAGTGTCGTCTAATGTCACATCCGTGATATCGGAAATCGGTATTTCGGTCTTGGATAGCTGCCATTTAATAATGAGATTGTCCTCCGATTTTTCAACTTTAATACCCATCATAAAAACCCTCCGTCTTCGCATTATAGGGGAACTATTACAATTTTATCATTCATAAAAAATTTTTCCCAGCCATAATGAAAACGGTTAAGAACACGTCTGAGACTCTCCTCGTAATGTCTAAGAAAACGTCTTAATTCTTTTCCCACTAGACATGTCTGTATCCTCTTTATTCGCTTATGAATACCTTTCATGCCAGATCCTTATTATATAGACAACAAAACATTGACACCGCTTTCATAAGTACCTATACTTAGTTTATATAGTAAATAAAGATTATGAAAATTAGGTTATGTGATTTTCTGTAGGGTCAACGTATGCAGCATGTTGAGTGGAAGATTATTGGACTCAAGAATGAAAAAGTTCTTTCGTTTGGAACAAAGTTAAAAGCTTAGAATTACGGATTTAATCGATAAAAGTGCTACGGTCTTATTGATATAAATTTATCATAGGATGAAATAAAGAAGTAATCGACGATAAAAATTCCGAATATTAGAACGAATTAAATTTTAATGCTGTGGTCTTTGTTTGAATAAAGGATAAACTAAGTTAAGAGGAGGAAATGTTGATGAACCAAAAATGGGTACTTGTTTTTTCATTTGTATTTATTTTATTGGCAGGATGTGCTCAGGGAGCAGGAGAAGACGAGAATGAAGAGGATAGTAACGACGCGGAGACTACTTTAACTTTTTGGAACAGGCTGCCGGAATTAGAATCGCACTTCCAATCTTTCATTGAAGAATTTGAAGAAGAACACCCGGATATAGCGATCAATATGGAAAATCTGGGGGCCTCAGGGAACCAACAGTTTCAAACAGCTATTAATAACGATGAGTTACCGGACATTTTTGTGAGGGCGAATGTCATGCCTGTTAGGCAACTAGTAGAACAAAATCAACTAAAAAATTTGAATGAAATTTTTACAGACGAGATTAGGGACAATTTTCGAGATGGCACGTGGTCGGAGAATTTTACTGTTCTTGATGACGACGTTTATCAGTTACCGCTATACTCCGGTAATTCCAGTGTGATGATGTTCTATAACAAAGATGTTCTAGATACTGTAGGTATGACGGAAGAACAGATTCCAAAAACGTGGGAAGAAATGATGGAAGTCGGGAAAAACATTAATGAACAATCCAATGGAAGTATTTATGGCTTGACCCTTGGAGCTGAAGCAGGCTGGTTATCTGATATGTTTATTTCTCAGATGGGAACATCTATTACCCCTAGTATGCACACGTCTATCGATGTAGGGAAACAGATTAATTATCAAAATGGAGAAGTTGACTTTGCGACGGACGGTACTATAGAAACCATTGAATTTATTAATGACTTGCAGGATGAAAATGTTTTAGATCCGCAAAGTGTTGAAAATGATGAGCCTACAGCACTTGCCAACTTTGCTGCCGGGAGAGCTGCTTTTTTCTTTGGAGGAAATTGGACCGGAGCCAATTTAGTAAATGAAGAAACAGGGGCAGGATTTGAAAACTGGGGTGTTGCCCCTATGCCAACGAAAAATGGAGACCCTTATTATAGTGATTCTTTAACAACAGAAGGTTTAATGGTTTCAGAATATACGGAACATTGGGAAGAGGTTCAAACATTTTTGAATTATTTTATAGAGTACGGATATACGGAAGTTGTAGCAGCGTCTGGTGCTCATGAAACGGCATTGGCAACGGAGGTCAGCGAAGAAGAGGCGCCTTTTGAGCAATATAATGACATAACAAATATTATGAGTGAGCACAGTATGCAAGTTCCAGACATCTATAAAAGAAATATTAACACAAGTGGTGTAATACAAGATTATCATGGATCGCTTTCCTACAGCGCCGGTGAGATATTACGTGGTTATTTACAAGGAGAAATTGATGACCTGGAAGCCGAACTTGAGGAAGCGACAGAGGAAGGGAAGAAATCGTTTGAAAGTGCTCTTAATAAAAGCGATGTTGTAGATAGAAAGGATTTTATATTTGATAATTGGGTTCCTTTTGAACCATATACAGAAGCAGATTATGAGGAACTAGAATAAATAGACGAGGGGCGAGTGTTGGGAAGAAGGAATAAACGCTCGCCCTATTTTTAAGCGAAAGGAGAAAACTTGAAATGGAAAAGATAGCTAAGAAAACAAGAACCATTGGTAAGCAAAAAACTACTCCATTGACTAAATCAAGAAATAGATGGGCTTATGTATTTCTTCTCCCTCAGGCTATTGTATTTTTAGGCTTATCGTTATACCCCATCATTATGAGTTATGTTTACTCTTTTTTTGCGTGGGATGGTGCCAGCCCTCTTAATGATTTTGTAGGTTTTGCTAACTATGTTGAACTTTTTCAAACTACTCGATTTTGGGGGTCGTTTTTACATACCATTTACTATGTTCTAGGTACTACTGTCATTGGGGTAGGGGCCTCTTTGATTCTAGCTATCATTTTAAATACACAGCAATTTACGGGAAAGGCATTTTATCGAACGATTTATTTTCTACCGGTTGTTACGACAACAGCCATTATTGGAGTTATTATGAACAATATTTTTGGGGTGAATGGACTGGTCAACCAGACACTTCAATCGATTAACTTCATACAACAACCTATCCCCTGGTTAGGTTCGTCCACCTTAGCAATGATACTTTTAGTTGTAATCGGAGCCTGGAAAAGCCTTGGAATGAACATGATTTACTGGTTATCCGGTTTACAATCCATTCCGTCTGAAATGTATGAATCAGCGCAATTAGATGGGGCCGGTTTTTGGAGAACGTTGGTTCATATTACATTACCGTTACTGAAACCTATATTGGCTGTCATTTTGCTGTTGTCGATTGTAAACGGGATGCATGCTTTTGATTTAGTAAAAACATTAACGAATGGCGATCCCTATAACTCTACAGAAACGCTGGATCTTTATGTATTCAACTATGCATTTGGCGGAGGAATGGGCGGCGGTACGTCACGAATGGGGTATGCATCAGCAGCGGGGGTCATGCTGGGCTTATTTACGTTAATCATCAGCGCTATTTTTGGAGGATTTAGTTTCTTTACTCAAAAAAAGAATAAAACGAAAAAAGGGGAGTGATAAGAAGTGATTATTTCAAGTAAAACGGTAAAATATCTCATTCATGCTTTATTACTAGTCGCTGGTTTCATTTGGATATATCCTTTTATTTGGATGATATTAGCTTCCTTAAAGTCTAATAATGAATTTATTCTGTCGACTAGTCCTTTTCCAGAAACTTTTCATTGGGATAATTATACAAGAGCATGGGTGGACGCCCATTTCAGCGGCTATTTTATGAATACTGTTATTATGACTCTTGCTACGGTATTGATCGTTGTTGTTTTATCAGCGTTAACTGGTTATGCACTAGGACGAGTTAACTTCCCCGGAAGAAGAGCTGTTATTATATTTGTAGTTGGCGTGATGTTTATTCCTAAAGGATATACTATCATTCCATTATACCAACTGGTAGAGCAATTGGGTCTTACGAATTCTTTATTTGGGGTCATTATAGCAGAAGCTTCCGGGGCCCATACCCTATTCATCCTATTATTTACTTCGTATTTTGCTACAATGCCAAAAGAATTAGAAGAAGCAGCGATTATGGATGGGTGTGGATTTGTCCGGACCTTTTATAGGGTGATGCTTCCGATGGCAAAACCGATTGTCGCGACAACCGTTATTATGCAATTTATTTGGACGTGGAGTTCATTCTTAATTCCAACAGTGCTCACCATTTCTAAACCAGAACTAAGAACACTAGCCGTAGGGATGCAAAATTTTGTCGGGACTCATTCAACTGATTGGTCTGGAATGGCTGCTGGAGCTACCATTTCTCTGCTTCCGGTCATTATAGTGTTTATTTTAATGCAGCGGTACTTTATTGAAGGTGTTGCTGGAGCGGTTAAGCAATAAAGAATGTTACCTATACTAATCTTAGCAATTCATTTCACTATCCCTATCCGAAAAAAATCCGATGGACGGGTTCTGTTTTTTCTTTATTTCAAATCGGGTACACTTTGAAAAGAGCTATTTATAAAAAGGAAGGTGTTCGCATGGCAAACCGTTTAATTCATGAAAAATCACCTTATTTACTGCAACACGCTCACAACCCGGTGGATTGGTATCCGTGGGGCGAAGAAGCGTTTGAAAAAGCCAAAAGAGAAAACAAACCAGTTATGGTGAGTATAGGGTATAGCACTTGTCATTGGTGTCATGTCATGGAAAGGGAAAGTTTTGAAGATGAAGAAGTGGCAAGGCTTTTGAACGAGCGGTTTGTAGCGGTTAAAGTGGACCGTGAAGAGCGCCCTGATATTGATTCCATCTATATGCTTGCTTGTCAGGCGATGACAGGGCACGGTGGATGGCCGTTGAATGTGTTCGTCACTCCGGAACAAAAGCCATTTTATGCCGGGACGTATTTTCCAAAACAAAGCATGCGTGGAATGCCGGGCATGATGGATGTTGTCACACAATTGTATGATAAATATATAGAAGACCCTGAGAAAATAAAAGAAGTCAGTGATCAAATGGAAAATGTTATTCAACCGCAAACCGTAGAAGGGGAAACAGAACTATCCGAAGAAGTACTGCAAAAAGGCTTCGATTATATGCGGCAGACGTTTCATATTACACACGGTGGTTTTGGCAATGCCCCAAAGTTTCCGCAGCCGCATGTCTTAATGTTCCTTTTTCGGTATTATAGATATTCGGGCAATGAAACAGCGTTGCAGATGGCGTTGAAAACTCTTGACGGGATGGCGGCCGGCGGTATATATGATCATATTGGATACGGGTTTTCGAGATATTCGGTGGATGAAAAATGGCTGGTCCCTCACTTTGAAAAAATGCTGTATGATAATGCGTTGCTTGCGATGGCTTACACGGAAGCGTATCAGGTGACTGGTTATAATCAATACCGCCAAACAGCGGAAGAAGTGTTTACGTATATTTTACGTGACATGCAGGACGAAAAAGGCGGTTTTTATTCGGGGGAAGATGCGGATTCAGAAGGAGTAGAAGGAAAGTTTTATATTTGGGACCCTGAGGAAATAAAAGAGATTCTGGGAGAAGAAAATGGCTCCTTGTTTTGTGAAATGTACGATATTACCGAAGAAGGTAATTTTGAAGGAAAAAATATTCCAAATCTCATCCGCCAATCTCCCGAACAATTTGCGGTAAGTCGTGAACTCGACCCGGTACAAGTGAAAGATCGTTTGGAACAAGCAAAAGAGTTGTTGTTTGAACATCGGGAAGAGCGCATTCATCCTCACAAAGACGATAAAGTGTTGACGTCCTGGAATGCACTGATGGTAGCAGCCCTTGCAAAGGCGGCTCGTGTGTTTGAGGTGCCGGATTATTTGGAAGAGGCAACTCGTGCGTTTTCGTTCATCGAATCTGATCTCGTTCAAGACGGTCGCCTGATGGTACGTTACCGTGAAGGGGATGTGAAGCACAAAGGGTTTATCGAGGATTATGCAAATGTACTGTGGGCGACGCTTGAATTATACGAAAGCAGCCTTGATGTATCATATTTGGAAAAAGCAAAGGTTTACGCAGATCAGATGATAGAGCTGTTTTGGGATGATGAGAACGGTGGGTTTTTCTTTTACGGAAAAGATGGAGAGCAGCTGTTAGCTCGTCCAAAAGAGTCATTTGATGGTGCCATGCCTTCGGGGAATAGTGTTGCTGCGATACAATTATTGCGTCTATCGCGTTTTACAGGAGACTTACAATACGAAGAAAAAACAAGAAAAGCGCAAGACGCGTTTGCACGCGAGTTAAAACAATATCCGCACGGTCATATGCACTTTATCCAAAGCTATTTACTGCTTTTTAGTGATATGAAGGAAGTGATTGTTTTAACAAATGAAGCAGAAGAGGATGCACAACGAATAACCCAACAGTTGCAGCAGCAATTTTACCCGGAAATAACGTATCTTATCCACTCTACTCCTGATAAATTAGCGGAAGCGGCACCGTTTGCCGCTTTGCATCACAAAATAGATGGGAAAACGACGGTGTATGTATGTCGGAATTTTGCCTGTCACCAGCCGGTTGTCGGGGCAGAAAAAGCGTTAGAACTGCTAGAAGAATAGACAAGAAAAGGAACAAGGATGGGAGTTTCTTATGAAGAAAAAAGTGATTGCTTATGGACGAGTGAGGGAGAAAGCACAAGAAAAACTGCGTAAGGCATATGATCTTCAGTATTTTTCAGGTGAGGAAGATCTTACAGATGAAACGTTCAAACAGGCGCTGAGGGAGGCAGAAGGTATTATTGGCCTTGGGATTCAAGTTGATGAAACTTTTTTAAATCACGCGCCGCATCTTAAAGTAATTAGCAATGTTTCTGTCGGTTATGACAACCTCAACCTGGATGAAATGACAAAACGAGGGATAGCGGGGACGAACACACCTGGTGTCTTGAATGATACGACAGCAGACGCCATTTTCGGACTGCTTCTTGCGACAGCGAGAAGAATACCGGAATTGGACCGCTATGTAAAGCAGGGCGATTGGACCGCAGGGCTTCCTGAATCTAAATTCGGCTACGATGTTCATCACCGAAAACTAGGAATTATTGGTATGGGACGAATTGGAGAGGCGATAGCAAAACGGGGTCATTTTGGATTTGATATGGAAATTTTATATCATAATCGTTCCCGTAAGCCTGAGCTTGAAGCTGAATATGCTGCTGAATATCGTGAGTTAAATGACTTGTTGGCAGAATCCGACTTTGTCTGCTTAATGACACCTTTAACCCCGGAAACAAGACGTTTAATGGGACATGAACAATTTGCCCGGATGAAAAAAAGTGCTATTTTCATCAATGGTTCTAGAGGAGACACTGTAGATGAAACAGCACTGGTCGAGGCGCTCCAAAATGGAGAAATCCGTAGCGCCGGCTTGGATGTTTTTCAGGAAGAACCCGTGTCTTCAAACCATCCTTTACTGAACATGAATCAAGTGGTTACCCTTCCTCATATCGGCTCTGCTACAGGAGCAACGGAAGACGAAATGTCACTGTTGGCGGCGGAAAACCTTGATGCAGTACTTTCTGACAAACGTCCGCCAAATTTATTGAACGAAAAAATAATGTTTTGAATAAAACAAGAATCCGATGTCCAGCTTTAGGTGAAGAGGACATCGGATTCTTTATTTTGGTTCATAAACCATTATTGTAATCAAACAAAATGATGTTTATAGAAAAACGGTTACATCTTCTGACTTTCGTTGTGTCTTTCTGCTTGTTTGTAAGCATTAATCATGCCGTAAATCCAAAAGATTGGATATGTAATAAAGCCAATAAATACAAAAAATAAGAGCGAATTGATAAATTGGATGACCATAAATGTAATCCCTTTACCGATTTGGCCATTGTAAATTTGACCAAGTCCACACCAGATCGCGCTTAATACTGCAGCGAGACCAGAGTTTTTCTGAGGTTGCGTTGACATGGGACCCCTCCTTTCTTATAAATTTACAGTAATAGGAATCAGATGAAACGATTGGAAACAATCACAACTATCTTACCATTATATCGTTTTTCATCCTAGGATTGTTTCATTTCTAAGGGGACGGTCCAGCCAAGGTTGTCTTCTTTTTCGCCTGTTTGAATACCGGAAATGGTTTCGTAAAGGGCAAGAGACAGGTCTCCGGTTTCATTATGATTGACGACAAGCTTTTCGTCTTTCCACTGCAAGGTACCAACTGGAGAAATGACAGCTGCCGTACCGGTGCCAAATACTTCTTCAAGAGTCCCGTCCCGATAAGCTTGCTCGATTTCATCCATTGAAACTCGCCGTTCTTGAACATTATATCCCCAATATCGTAACAACTCAATGACAGAATCGCGCGTAATTCCATCTAAAATACTGCCATTCAAAGCAGGTGTAATGATTTCTCCGTTGACTTTGAAAAAGATATTCATACTGCCGACTTCTTCGATATATTTTTTCTCTATCGCATCAAGCCAAAGCACTTGATCATATCCAAGTTCACTTGCTTTTGTTTGTGCTTTCAGACTAGCGGCATAGTTTCCGGCTGTCTTTGTGAAACCGACACCGCCTTTAACCGAGCGTACATACTCGTCTTCCACGTAGATACTTACCGGGCTCATTTGATCTGAGTTGGAGTAATACGCTCCAACCGGCGATAGAATAATCATTAACTTGTAGTTTGCAGAAGGTTTCACACTTAATGCGGGTTCGGTTGCGATAATAAATGGGCGGATGTATAGCGACTGGCCTTCACTTGTCGGAATCCAATCCCGGTCGATATGTATCAATTTCTTTAAAGATTCTACTAAAAAGTCTGGATCAATTGCTGGGATGTTCATTCGTTCATTTGAAATATTTAATCGATTGAAGTTTTTCTCCGGTCGAAACAAGAGCACCTCATCGTTTGAGTTGTAAGCCTTCATTCCTTCAAAAACAGCCTGGCCGTAGTGAAAGACGAGGGAGGACGGATCCATAAGAAGAGGTTCATACGGAATGATTCTTGCATCAAACCAACCGTTTTCTTCATTGTAATCCATCACAAACATATGATCAGTAAAGTGTTTGCCAAAACTTAAATCGTTGTAATCTGGTTTTTCTTTTCTTGTTGGTGTTTGTTGAATTGTTAAATCATATTCCATCGATTATCCCTCTCTTTATTCTCGAAAATAAGTTACATCTACCTACCAGTTTACTCTAAATAAGCATATTTTTCAGTAATTATGGATGAGGAAATTTATAAAATCCAAGATCATGGGGACTATTTATCCCTTCCTTTTCCCGATTAGGGATGAGTGGAACTTGTATAACAATCTTTATGCGTTCTTTTTTTATTTGGAAATTATGATCAGGGGGATTATGAAGGCGGATTATCGATGTTTCAAGCGGTAATGCGGTGGAGCACTTCGACTGTTTTCTCCAATTCCCGGTAGGTTGTGTCTTTGCCGAAGCTGATGCGGAATAGCCCGTGGGCAGCTTCTGCAGTGTGCCCCATTGCAACCAGACTCTTTGGTGGGCTGGAATCACTGGATTTACATGCACTGCCTGAGGAAATAGCAATGCCGTTGCGGTTACACTCGAGCATTATCCATTGTCCTTCTTTCCCCTTTGCACGTAGGGCTAAGTGATGAGGCAGGCGATTATCGATATCACCAAATAGAGAAAATACGTCATCGGAGAGATTTGTCAACATCCATTGCTGCATCCCTTTCCAATTAGCCGCTGTTTCCGCGTGATGTTCGTGAAAAGCTAAAGCCGCTTCTGTAAACGCGGTTACGCCTGGGATATCTATAGTGCCCGGTTTCCACCCCTGTTGATGTGTAACACCTGAGTATAAGCCTTTCCAATTTGTTCCGGGTGCAATGTAACAGGCTCCACAGTTTTTCGGACCGTTCAATTTATGCGCAGAAATCGAGATCGCGTCTAGTTGGTACGAGGTGATATCGATTGGAATTTTCGCAAACGTCTGCACTGTATCGCTATGAAAAACTACATTTTTCCCCTCCAGAATACGTCCTATATCTTTAAGCGGCTGAATGACTCCTGTTTCACTGCTCGCATGAGTAATGGAAACGAGTATGGTATCGTCTCGCAACAGCTGTTGTAGCGAATCAAGACAGACTTCCCCGTTCGATTTCACCTTTACTTCACTGACAGAAAAACCTTCCTGCTTTAATCGGTCCAATGCTTGATAGACAGAAGGATGTTCAAGGGGGGAAGTGATAATATGTTTTCCGTAATCCTCATTACCATATGCCAAACTCAGCAAAGCCGTGATATTGCTGTCAGATCCGCCGCTTGTAAAATATATACCTTCCGATTCGCCATGAATGATTGTCGTTAGTTTTTCCCGGCAATGTTGTAACAATTGCGAAGCTGCTTCTCCGTCATCATGCAGACTTTGTTCGTTTCCGTAAAAAAACTGGGCCGTTTTTGTATAAGTGTCCAGCGCTTTTGCGCTCATAGGCGTTGTTGCACAATAATCTAAATAAATCATAGGTTCCCCTCTTTTCGATTGTTCAAAATTTCACAAAAACTGTTGTGTTTAGTATAATTATATGTAAATATAAGTGTCAAGACACATGTAATGTTATGTATAAGATTACAACATGGTGAATCTAAAAGTTCGAAACGAGACAGATAGAGAGAGAAAAGGGGAAGAAGAGTCCAACAAAGGTTCGATTGAAACGGGAATGAGGGGTTGCAGCATGGAGAATCTGAGGATGACGACAGATGTAGTTATAATTGGAAGCGGTATGGCGGGGTTGATGGCTGCTTTACAGTTGTCGCAAACAAGGAAAGTAACAATGGTGACAAAGACATCGATTGGTGCTGGGAATTCGGAAAAAGCACAAGGCGGTATTGCAGCAGCAATTTCTGCAAACGACAGTTTCTATGATCATATACAAGATACACTAGCAGCAGGTTATGGACACAACAATGAACAAGTGGCAAAAAAGTTAATAGAACAGGCTGCTCCTGTCATGAGTGCGTTTTTTGACTGGAATACTCCATTTGACCGTGATGATAAGGGAGTTTTTCAGCTTGCTAAAGAAGGGGCGCACAGTCGCCGCCGGATTTTTCACGCAGGCGGCGATGCTACGGGTTTTTATATGATGAAACAATTAAAGAAGCATGTCGCAGACAACATTCAAGTACTGGAACACTTTATGGCGTACGATTTGTTGATGGCAAAAGATCGTTGCATTGGAGTCATGGGAAAAAATAAGGAAAACCAACTATGCAAAATTTATGCTGGGGCAACAGTTATTGCAAGTGGCGGCTGTGGTCAGCTGTATCCAGTCACATCTAATGCCGAAGAAGCGACAAGTGATGGGATGGCAATGGCTTTTCGGGCCGGAGTGAGATTGAAGGATATGGAATTTATGCAGTTTCACCCTACGATGCTTTTTTCAAATGGAAGAGGCGCGGGATTAGTATCAGAAGCAGTACGAGGGGAAGGTGGAATTCTTGTAGATGAAGCCGGGAACGCGATTATGAAAAATAGACATCCTTTGGAAGATTTGGCTCCGCGTTCTGTTGTCTCTAATACAGTATTTGAACACTTGCAAGCAGGAAAAGAAATCTACCTTTCTACCCAAAAAGTATCTGAATTTACGAAGAAATTTCCGACGGTTGCAGATAATGCTCTTGCTCACGGGATAGATGTAACCAAAGGGTTTCTTCCGGTGCGGCCAGGGGCTCATTTTATGATGGGTGGTATTGAAACAAATGAATGGGGACGGACGAATAAAAATGGAGTTTACGCCATAGGTGAGGCAGCTTGTACAGGTATGCACGGTGCTAATCGTCTAGCAAGTAATTCTCTCTTGGAAGCAGCGGCCGGAGCTTTGTTGCTAGCACAGCATTTACCATGGCAGGAACAAGTGACACTTTGGGAGGAGCAGGAAGAAGCGTGTGATATAGGAAACTCCCCTGAGATTCGATCGTTGCAAGAAAATATGGATCAGTGGGTTGGGGTTGTAAAAGAGGAAACAAATCTTTTGAAAATGCGGGAGTGGCTGAAGTCATATAATCATTTTATTTTTTCAAAAGGCTCTTCCGTTTTAATAAAAAAAGATATGACACTGAAAAATATGATGACAACAGCATGGCTGATAACAAATGGGGCGCTAGTTCGTACAGAGTCAAGAGGAGCGCATATTCGCACTGATTATTCGGATGAAGAACCAGAATGGGTGCGTTATGCCGTTTGTTGGGAGAACGAAAAAACCGAGCCCGTAATCAGACTAAATCAAGAGAGGGGGAGTGGGCATGAACCAGCTATTAGTTAGAGAGAAAATCCTTGCTTTTTATAAAGAGGATATAGGGACACACGATGTAACAACCGATGCTATATTTTCGCCGTATGACCTATCAGAGGGCACTGTATTTTCTAAAGAAGAAGGAGTTTTTTGTGGATCCGTTGTGTTTACAGAAGGATGGAAAGTACTGGATGAGGCAGTTGAGGTGACGGTTCATGTGAAGGATGGTGAATGGGTTAAAAAGGGCGATGCATTGGTGACAGTAAAAGGCCGCACGTCTATTTTGCTGAGTGGAGAGCGGGTGTTATTGAATCTAGTACAGCGGATGTGCGGGATTGCGACGATGACCAGACGTGTGGTGTCAGCGTTGGGTGATTCCTCGATTCGGGTGTGTGATACGAGAAAGACGATGCCGGGGCTGCGCCTGTTTGATAAATATGCAGTACGCCTTGGGGGCGGCTGGAATCACCGGTTTGGTTTGGACGACGCGGCGATGATCAAGGATAACCACATTACGGCTGCAGGTGGCATCGCGGAAGCGGTGGAATCGGTACGACAACGCGCAGGTCATATGGTGAAGATCGAAGTGGAGACAACGACGGAAGCGGAAGTATTGGAAGCAGTGGAGGCTCGTGCGGATGTAATTATGTTTGATAATGCCAAGCCGGGCCAGGTGAAAAAATTTGTACCGCTGGTGCCGGATATGATCGTGACGGAAGTGTCCGGCAATATAGGTTTAGAGAATATTGGGGATTACCACGGGTGCGGGGTAGACTATTTGTCGGTCGGTGCATTGACACACTCCGTTTCGGCGCTTGATATAAGTTTTTTAGTTTCTACAACATGAGTCTTTGGGGAAAAAATGGTTCAAAGGAGATAAGGAGGTTAGCATATGAGTGTATTGGAAAGTTTTCAGGTACCTGTACTGCCCGATTATATTAAAACAATGACCGAACAAGAAATGGAAAACAGAATATGGAATATAAAAAAGGAGTTAGGTTCGCGTTTATTTATGCCCGGTCATTATTATCAGAAAGATGAGGTCATTCAATTCGCTGATGAAACAGGAGACTCTCTCCAGTTGGCTAAAACAGGAGCTGCTAACAAGGAAGCGGAATTTATCGTGTTTTGCGGCGTTCACTTTATGGCAGAGACGGCGGATATTTTATCAGAAGAAAATCAGACGGTGCTTCTGCCTGATTTAAGAGCAGGCTGTTCGATGGCAGATATGGCGAATATTAACCAACTAGAAAAAGCTTGGGAGAAGCTGCAGGCTGATCTTGGTGACACGATAACACCATTGACTTATGTTAATAGTACAGCAGCAATTAAAGCATTTTGTGGAAGTCACGAAGGTGCAACGTTAACGTCATCTAACGCGAAAAAAATGTTGGAGTGGGCTTTTTCACAAAAAGAACGGATTCTATTTTTGCCGGATCAGCATCTTGGACGGAATACAGCTTTTGACATGGGAATACGATTAGAAGAAATGGCAGTATGGGATCCGATTCAGCAGGTGCTCGAATATGATGGTGACCCTGCTAAGCTGCGGATGATTCTATGGAAGGGTCATTGTTCGGTTCATGAAAAGTTTACGATGGAAAACGTCCGTAGCACTCGCCGAGAGCATCCAGATGCTAACATTATCGTACATCCAGAGTGCACATTTGACGTTGTGCAAGCGGCGGATGATGCAGGATCAACAAATAAAATCATTAATACGATTCACAAAGCACCATCAGGAAGTAAGTGGGCGGTTGGAACGGAGATGAATCTCGTGAATCGACTGACACAAGTGGAAACAGACAAGACAGTATTTTCATTGAATTCTAATATGTGTCCGTGTCTAACGATGAATCGCATCGATTTACCCCATTTGTTGTGGTCACTTGAAAGTATTATGACGCCGGATCCTCACCATGTTATTAAAGTAGAAACTCAAACGAAACGAGATGCGTGGACTGCATTAGAACGGATGCTTCAGCAATAATATAAGCATGAATAGTGGTATAGCTTTTGTGGGCATTTTATTGGAATCTTCCTTTTAAAATGTCCAATTATTTTTTTAAACGTTACATAGTAGCATAATATGAGAATGGTTCCGAAAATAAGAAGAAAGAAGAGGGGGTTTCAAATAAAATAAAAATAAAGATTCGTACTTTTAGACAAAAGACAAGGTGAAGTGGGATGGAGGAAGCATATGAGTCATTTGATGGCGACAGAAACTACCCGATATTTAAACGATAGTCCCGAACAATTTTTTGAAGGTGCAAACGTTCTTTATGAGCTTTTACAGGAGCAATTATAATGAGTTCCATAGATGTTTTTTTTCAAAAATTATATGAATCTGCTGTTTCCAGCCATGTGAAAGACAAAATCGAGATAAGAAGCAAATTAAAAACGATGCTTGGGTGTTTTGATGACCAGACTTTGGTCGAAAAAACCCCTACTTTAATGGAAACGAAGGAGTTCTCATCCTTTCATCGTGAACGTTGGCTTTTTCATTTTACGGCTGACCTGTCTGCCCCTGTATATGTATTAACACCCAAAAACGACCGGAATGAGCATCCGGCGGTATTGGCACTGCATGGTCATGGATACGGGAGCAGAGAAATTGTCGGATTGACTGACACGGGGGAAGAAGATAATACAGCTATCGGAATTCATCAACATTTTGCGGTACAACTCGTTAAACGAGGAATGAAAGTGTTTGCGCCAGAAGTGATTGGATTTGGTGACAGACGCTTGACCGAAGACATAGAAAACGAAAATGCTTCTTCTTGTTATAGGATGGCGTATCATTTATTAATGGCAGGAAAAACGTTGGCCGGGTTGCGTGTGTTTGAAGCAAGACGTGTCCTTGATACAATAGACACTTTTTCGGATGTTTGTAAAACGAGACTTGGAGTAATGGGATTTTCCGGGGGAGGACTAATTGCTGCTCATACGGCAGCTCTAGATGAACGTATTCGAGCTACTGTTCTTTGCGGGTTTACAAATACTTACAAACAGAGCATATTAACAAGAAACCACTGTATTGATAATTATGTTCCAGGTGCCATAGAAGTAGCGGAACTTCCAGATTATATTGGATTAATTGCGCCACGCCCGCTCTTTATTGAATCAGGAAGCAGGGATTCAACTTTTCCTGTGAAAGGAACGGAATCAGCACTTCTCCGTTTAACGGAAATTTACGAAAACGAACATGCAGGGAACCAGTTGGATAGTCATATTTTTGACGGAGTTCACGAAGTCAGTGGAAAATACTCTTATGATTGGATGTCTAAGAAATTACAGAAGTGAATGGTGCAGCGAATGAGAAATGAAGCAGTAGTTTGTATGGGGCACGGCGATTTTTCGCTAGCAGAAACGAAGAGTAGAGAAGCTGGTCGGACATTGAATCCGCTATTCGACCAGTTTTCCTTATTTTTGATCAAGTATCGGACATCTATTCTTCCATTAGCCAAAAAACTTAGCAATCTACCCAAGGAAACCGTTAATAGCGGAATAGATGTCCACGCAGCCCTTCATTATTCCTTTTTTAATCAAGATAACGGAATGAATCCGTCCGCCGATCGCGAGTATTAGCGCGGATAATGAAACCGTCACGTCGCAAAACTTGCCGCGGGCCTGCGGGACGCAGGTCAGTTCGGCGTTGTCACGAGACGTGACGTTCTTAGCCGAACTTCCATTATCCAGGGCGCTTGCGCTTTTCTTAATCTTTTGGTGCATCTGCATCAATGGATTCTTGAATGGAATCAAAGCTGAACCCATTTACGTCAGAAATTTTTCCTCTCCACAAACTTCCGCCGATTGGTATTTTTCCTTGGGAATCCACTAATTTTGCACCTCTTAAATGAATATAGCCACTTTCATATTCATCTTGATCCGTTTCTTTTTGAAATTTGTCCTTCATTTTATCAAAAAAAGTCGTCATTTTCCCTTCTAAATCGCTGTTACCTCGATGCAGTGTATGCTCAAGTTCTTGTAAATAGGTGACATTCCCTATTAACACTCCTTTCATGGTGGCGCCTCCGACATTTAACATAATATTCATTTCTGCCCCATTATCCGCAAGTCTCACAAGATACCGTAAGACATAATCGCTATGTTTATCTTCTTGAACTTCTTTCATTATTTATCCCTCCATTTTCCTGATATTTTTAGTCTTTACCCGGTAACGAAGCCTTATTAATCATTTTGGAGAAAAATTGAACCATTTCATCGGTGTTTTTGTACCACTTGTCAGAAAAACCTAGCCTGCCAAGGATTTTATTATTTATACTTAATCATAACAACGATAAGGAGGGGGCGCGGATGAAAATAAATGTAGAGATTGATGAGGAGATTGAAAAGTTGGAGGTACTCATTCGTTCAAAAGCTTGGGACGACGAGGTGTATCAGATACTGGATCGCTTGAAAGAACGGGAACGTTCTTATTTTGTGGGGACCAAAGGAGAAGAACGCCACATTTTTCGGGCGGATGAATTGATTTATTTTTATGCTGAAAATAAGACCGTGATGGCAAAAACTAAGCAGGGAACGTTTCAGATGAAAGAAAGGTTATACGAACTGGAAGAAGAGCTGCCAGCTGATCGATTTGTTCGATTGTCCAAATCTTCTATTGCAAATCTCGATGAATTAAAACAGTTTGAAGCTTCCTTTAGCGGATCGCTCTGTGTGTATTTTCGAACAGGAGAGAAAGAGTATGTTTCGAGGCATTACGTTCGTGCGATTAAAGAAAAAATCCAATGGAAAGGAAGAAAATAAATAATGAAATCATTTTTATTTCACAGCTTTGTCGGTATTTGTTTTGGTGCATTTGTTATGGTGATGACTTGTTTTGGAATAATAGGCTTGGGAGGAGCAGAGACGCTTGATAGTGATATTTTTGTCAAAAATGGTGTGGCATACATGTTTTGCGGTTGGTTTTTTAGCGTGAGTGGACTGATTTTTGTAAAAGAACAATGGAGTTTAGTGAAACGAACGGTCATTCACTTTTTTACTGTCACATTTCTTTATTTCATGCTTTCTTTTGTCATAGGCTGGATTCCCTTTACTATTCTTGGATTTTTCATTGAAATAGGGCTTTTTCTCATATTGTACCTAGTCATTTGGATCAGTTTCTATCTATATTTTTATTTCGAAATGAAAAAATTAAATGAAGCGATGGCACAACGTTAACCATTTTTTCCGGAACAAACATTCAAAAGATCACTTGAATATAGTATAATAAAGGTAGATGTAAAGGAGGGGTTACGTTGGCAGAGCCCAAAGACCTAATAGGAGACGTTTGTGAAGTCACCTGTGTCGATGAAGAAAAAGTTAGACGATTGCAAGAAACGATAGATGATCGAGAAGTGGACCGTATGGCCACTATGTTTAAAGGATTGGCCGATAAAAACCGGATGAAGATTATGCTGGCTCTTGCAACAGAAGGAGAACTTTGCGTTTGTGACACATCTAATATTCTTGGAGCGTCCATTGCTTCCACCTCTCACCACCTGCGCTATCTCCGTAAATTGGGTCTCGCTAAGTATCGGAAGGAAGGAAAGTTGGTGTATTATTCGCTCGATGATAGTCATATTAAGGATATTGTGACATTAGCGAGTGATCACCAACATGAGTTAACGGTGCGGGACAATACAAATTAGGCCATTGGAGGAAGACAAACGATGAGTCACGATCACCACCATCATCATCACAGTCATGGAAATATTAAGACAGCTTTTTTCTTAAATTTCGGTTTTACAATCATTGAATTAATCGGTGGTATTCTAACAAATAGTGTAGCTATTATTTCAGATGCGATTCATGACCTTGGAGACTCGCTGTCGCTTGGTACGTCTTGGTTTTTACAAAAAAAGTCGGAGCAAAAAAGTAATGACACGTTTACTTTTGGTTACAAGCGATTTTCTTTACTTGGTGCCCTAATCAATAGCCTTGTGTTAATTGCAGGATCGCTGTTTGTATTATCAGAAGCTGTACCAAGACTTTGGAATCCCGAATCTCCTCATGCCGGCGGGATGCTTGCGATGTCGTTGTTGGGGATAGCCGTGAACGGCGCAGCTGTTTTGAAATTAAAATCGGGCAAAACCATGAATGAAAAAGTAGTATCTTGGCATTTATTGGAGGATGTTTTAGGTTGGGTTGCTGTATTTATCGTCAGTGTTGTTATGGTGTTTTGGGATTTTGCAATTCTAGATCCACTACTTTCTGTATTAATTACCGTCTATATTTTGTTTAATGTACTGAAAAACTTAAAAAAGACGTTATTTATCTTTCTTGACGGTGTGCCCGAAGAAATGGATGCTATGAAAGTAGAACAAAGCATTCAACAGATTGAGAACGTGGAAGAAACACATCATACTCATATTTGGTCGCTTGATGGTGAACAGCACGTACTTTCTACACATGTGGTGTTATGTGAAGATATTAGTAAAGAAGAAATAATGAAGGTGAAAACGGCTATTAAAGAAGCTTTGCAGCGTTATCCTCTCGAACATATTACAATAGAAACTGAATTTTCCTCTGATGATTGCAGTTTAACAACACATGAATAAGAGGTACAAAAAGCGCCTTACATGCCGTGAAATTTCGAGAAGAATCCTTGAGGGCTGTGTGTTTGTGTGAAACAGGGAAGCCCCTAAATATATGCTTATTATAATAATAAAAGATCGGTTGGCCTCAACGCGCAGGTAACCGATCTTTTGATTGCGGAGGGTATTTTTCATTGTACGTTAAGACTGGACATCCCATACACTTATTATCAATCCCAGTGCAAGTAGCAGAGAATTCAATGTTTCCATTGGCTACATATATTGAGAATTCATAATTAATATACCGGTTCACTGTATTGCAGTAAGCGGAATGACGTGAAATGGTATAGTTCATTGGAATCCTCCTTTTCAAAAAATATAGGAAAGTATCATGATTCTATTTCCCTCTTGTAATGTCTTATAAACGATAATGTAATAAAAACAGGCCGAAAGATTCAAATTTTGTTTTATAACATAATGAAGTTTTATATAGGAGAATAACAGGTATAATCATATTAGCTATACTTTGCGGGTAGATAAGAACAGGGTTAATAGAAAAGGAGAACTGAACATGGCATATACAACAGTGCGGAACACAGCAATGACGTTTTTTCTCATGCTTCCGCTTACTGCCTGCACTACACAAGGAACACCTGCTATGATACAGGACCTTGATGCAGAGACATCGATGCTTTTATTTTCCGATGAGGACAATATTTCTGAGGAAAAGCCTTACTATAGAGCATTATTGAAGAAAAGTAATAATTGCAGTAATGATGATATAGATATTAAAATTGTTTCATCTGGAAAAAAGGACATGGTTGATTATTTAGATGTTACAGGATATCCTTCTCTTTATGTGATGGAAGGACAAGAATTGAAAGATAAATACGAAGGTTCGACCGAAAGTTCTGAGATTGAAACGTTTATTAACCAATATATTAATTGTGATACAAGTAATGAGTAAAGGTAGTGCTTTTTATGAATGATGAAAATGAAAAATATATGATTGTGGCAGTTGACCAGGAAGGCAATGAAATTGGACTTGAATCTTATACGAAGTATTCGAACTCGCCCGAAATCATGTTTGAATGTAAAAACCAAGCACAAAGGTTTTACGATAAAATAAAAGAAGAATTGTTTCCGCATTCTGTGAAACTTCTAACGATAAAAGAAACATAATGATGAGGAGAGTGGGTTGCGTCCGATGCAACCCGCTTTTTTTATAAGAAAAGCCACCTGATTCCAAGTTACCTTCTGTTTTTCTTAAGATGTAGTTAGTGTTTATTATCTGCCAAATTTAGTCACTGCTAGCGCAAACTGCGTTGTTGTAATTCAATGAGAGATATTTGTCACATCATGTCACCTTTTCGTATAACTTCATTGGACTCTGGAAACAATGAGGGCGGGAGGTTGAAAAAGATGGCAGAAATAGCAATGGAACCAAAACCGAAACAGGAAAAAAGTGTATTATGGGATTGGCTGACGACAGTCGATCATAAGAAAATTGCGATACTGTACTTAATAGCAGGAACTATATTTTTTATTAAAGCAGGGGTCATGGCGCTTTTCATGCGGATTCAACTCATGTATCCTGATAACACCTTTCTAACGGGTCAGACTTACAATGAGCTTTTGACGATGCACGGGACTATTATGCTTTTTCTAGCGATTACGCCCCTGCTTTTTGCTTTTATGAATTACATCATACCACTCCAAATAGGGGCACGGGATGTAGCTTTTCCTTTCTTAAATGCCCTTGCTTTTTGGATATTCTTTTTTGGGGGCCTCCTTGTTAGTATCAGTTGGTTTTTTGGTGGAGGACCAGATAGCGGATGGACGGCATATGCTCCCCTATCGACTGCAGAATATGGACCGATGGGCATGGATTTTTATGTGCTTGGGTTGCAAGTGAGCGGAATAGGAACGCTTGTATCAGGAATCAACTTTATTGTTACGATTATCAATATGCGCGCTCCGGGCATGACAATGATGCGAATGACATTATTTTGTTGGACGACGCTTATCACCTCTGTCCTGATTGTATTTGCGTTCACCCCTCTTGCGGCAGGGTTAGCGTTATTGATGTTGGATCGTTTATTTGGTGGACAATTTTTTATTCCGGATTCTGGCGGAAATCCAATCATTTGGCAGCATATTTTTTGGGTTTTTGGTCACCCGGAAGTTTATATTCTCGTTTTACCGGCATTCGGGTTCATTTCTGAAGTGATTCCTGCTTTTTCGAAAAAACGATTATTTGGCTATACTGCCATGGTGTTTGCAACCTTGGTTATCGCGTTTCTAGGGTTTATGGTTTGGGCCCATCATATGTTTACCGTAGGACTAGGTCCGATTTCAAACTCTGTTTTTGCCCTATCATCGATGGCGATTGCGATACCGACAGGAATTAAAATTTTTAATTGGCTGTTTACGATGTGGGGTGGGAAAATCACATTCAGTACGGCAATGCTTTGTGCCTCTTCCTTTGTCCCGACATTTGTACTTGGTGGTGTAACAGGGGTTATGGTGGCTATGGCCCCGGTTGATACGTTATATCATGACACTTATTTTGTTGTGGCACATTTTCACTATATAATCATCGGCGGTATTGTTTTAGGACTTCTTGCAGCGTTGTATTACTGGTATCCAAAAATGTTTGGACATAAGTTGAATGAAACGTTGGGAATATGGATGTTCTGGTTAATGTATATCGGTTTTCATTTAACGTTCTTTGTCCAGCACATTTTAGGTATCATTGGTATGCCTCGACGCCATTTTACTTACATGGAAGGCGGAGCCATCGAAAATTATAACTTTATCTCGACGATGGGAACTTTTTTAATGACGATAGCAATTATTGTTCTCGTCGTAAATATAGTCTACTCTGCTTTTAAAGGAGAACGAATAACAACCGGTGACCCGTGGGATGCCCGTACACTGGAGTGGTCGATTCCGTCACCCGTACCGGAATACAACTTTGCTCAAGTTCCGCAAGTTCGTGCGCTTGATCCTTGGTTTTATGAAAAAGTTCATGGCGAAGGGAAAATGAAACCTGCTACAACACTTGATGACATTCATATGCCAAGTCCTTCCATTTTACCGTTTCTGATTGGGTTTGGTCTCTTCTGGTGGGGCTTTGGAATGATAATGCTAGTGATGGAAAATCCATGGATTCCTCCTATTATTGTTATTGGAATCGGTGCCGCTATTACATTTGGCGCGATGCTGGTACGTTCTGTGAAAGAAGACCACGGCTGGCATATTCCAGTTGAAAGGGTGAAAGAAATAGAAGATAATGCTCGTTCTTAATTTTTATTCCCTCTTCTTTCTCGGATTAATAAATGTAGTCCAACATATGTCTATATTCCATATCTGGTGAAAGAATTAGTAGTTTTTTCATGACAAAAGGAAGGTTTTGCGCTATCCTGTGGGGAAAGTAGTATTATACCAGTTATGGGAGGGAGTAAAGATGGAGGAGAATTACCCGGTAATAGAAGGGGCAGAATCTTTCTATTTTGAAGGGAATGAGACGGGAGTCTTGGTTATCCACGGTTTTACGGGAACTCCTCAAAGTATGCGCCCTTTGGGAGAGACTTTTCATCAGGCGGGATTCACTGTATTTGGTCCGCGCCTTGCTGGACATGGAACCCATTATGAAGATTTAGAACAGACCTCCTATATGGAATGGTGCAATACGGTAGAAGAAGGGTATCACTTTTTAAAGGAAACGTGTCGTAATATTTATATTGTAGGCTTCTCTATGGGGGGGACATTGACACTACATGTAGCGGAACAATTTCCTTCCGTTAAAGGAATTATTTTAATTAACGCTGCGATAGATGTTCCAGCTATGCATCCAGATGCGGTACCGGATGTTCAGTTTGTGGAGACGGAAATCCCGGATATAAAACAGGAAGATGTATACGAAATCACCTATGAAAAAACACCTGTACAATCTCTTTCGCAAATACAAAAATTAATGAAAGAGCAACGAGAAAAGCTTCCTACTATTCACGTACCGACACGTATTTTTGTGTCAGATGTAGACCACGTTGTCCCCCCTTCTAACAGTGAATATATTTATAATCATCTGGCGTCGGAAAATAAAAGACTAATTCGAATGCATGATAGTTACCATGTAGCACCGCTTGATAACGATAAGGAAATGATAGCAATCGAGACGATTGCGTTTATAAACGGTTTGACGACTTTATAAAAACTTGCGCCTTATACCGCGCAGGTTTTTTCAATGTATATATTTTGCGCGGAGTGGAAGACGGCTGACTCCACAAAGGACGGAATCTATGGTTACCAGATTCCGTTTTCTTAGGACAAATGAATGTTGAGAATATCCGAAAATGTCCGTAATGAGATTTTAAAAGGTAGATGAAGAACGTTGTGTCCCGAATACGACCAATCTAGGACAAAACGTAACGAAAATCGGAATGATATGTCTTGATTCCTTATCTTTCGTGACATTTCAGGGGAAGAACTGTCTCGAAAAGGGAAGCATCGGACCGACAACAGTGCGGCATTGCTTCAGGACGTGGTGACTTCCACTACCCAGGGCGCTTGCGCTTTTCTTATGTTATTCTGTTTTCCCCGTAAAAAGGATATTTTCCAAAGCTGAAATATTTACAGGTGTAAAGATGTGTATTATCATTCCTACATGATTCAATGTCAACATGATAATAGTCAATGAAGTAGGGATATAGATGGTTAATAGCTTTATTGTAAACTTTAGTCTTTTATTTACGTTTTCGGTGGTCATTACATATGTTTTGAATATATCTATTTTGCACCAGCAGTCCTTGTATAAAACACGCCGGGTTCTGTTAGGAATCATGGTGGGAGCAACTTGTATATTACTGATGATAAACGCTTATGAACTCTCGGAACAATTTCTGATTTCCTTTTTTCATATTCCTCTCACTTATGTTGCTCTATATTATTCGCCCTGGGTGAGCCTGCCTGCTGCAATGGTTGCAGCTGCTGGGAGGCTTCTTTTTTATAGTCCTTATATGAGCTCTCTTGTCGGAACTCTCGATATACTTGTCATGGTTACTTTGATAATAGGTGCATCCATTATGATTCGAAAGACATTTGCTTCTTTTATGACAGTGACGACGATTTATACTCTTCAAAATGTCGTTATTATTTATTTCCTGTTAGACGGGGGATGGGTGTGGAGTGAAGGGATTTTTTATAGTATTGCTTCTCTCGCAACAGCATTTCTGTTTCATTATATGGTGCACTTAGTTCAACAATATCATCTAATGAATAAATTATATGAAGAACGGGCTCGTATCGATGGATTGACAGGAGTTTATAACCGACGTGAACTGGATCAACACTTGGAATACTTAGCGTTTAAACGTCATCCGTTCACATTAATGTTGATTGATATCGATAATTTTAAAACATTTAATGATGAAAAAGGTCATCAAACCGGGGATGAAATACTTGTGGAAGCGGCCGGTCGAATGAAAGAATCTATCCGGGAACAAGGTTCGGTTTACCGATATGGTGGAGAAGAATTTGTTGTTATTTTAGAAAATGACAATCGGTTGTCTGTGCCGTTGTTGGCAGAATCGATACGACAACGGATTAAAGACGATTATATTGTAACTACGACGAGTGAGAAGCTTAATATTACAGCTTCTATTGGAGTGGCGAGTTGCTATGATTACGAACAATCCCCTAAAGAGATACTGAAAATGGCGGATGAAGCAATGTATAAAGCGAAAACGTCCGGAAAAAATAGGGCGGTTTATGCCTAACAACCCGTCTGATCTATGGTAAAATTTAAGAACAGTATGGAGGAAGGGGAATCCGCTATTTCTATTATACTATCTTATGTAGAGCCTCCAAACGATGTATTAGACTTAATGAAAGAACATAGTGAAGTTTGGATGGCTCGTCCAAAAAAACAAAAAGATATGTTTTACCGTTACTTAAAAGAGGCAGATGGTTTATATGGAGCGGGTTTAAAAGTAGATGAAGAATTACTGCGTCACGCTCCTCATTTGAAAATTATCAGTAATGTGTCGGTGGGATATGATAACCTTGATATGGAAGCGATAACAAAGCGCGGTATAATAGCTACTCATACACCGACTGTACTAATTGATACGATGGCAGATACGATGATAGGTCTAATGATTGCTACTGCCAGACGAATGCCAGAGTTGAATAGATTAGTGAAAGAAGGACAATGGAACAAACCTATGACTCCAGCCTTTTTTGGTACAAACGTTCATCATAAAACGCTGGGTATCATTGGAATGGGGCGAATCGGCGAAGAAATCGCCCGCCGAGCTAGTGTCGCTTTTCACATGGATGTTGTGTACTACAATCGTACACGAAAGCCTGAAGCAGAGGCTGTAACAGGAGCATCTTTTGTTGAAGAAATCGACGAATTGCTGGAAACATCTGATTTCGTCATGGTAATGACACCTTTAACAGAATCAACGTACCACATGATAGATGCCGGAGCGTTTCGTAAAATGAAACAGTCTGCTGTTTTCCTGAATGGCGGACGTGGTGCTGTAGTGGTGGAAGATGATTTAATAGAAGCCTTGCGTCAGGGAGATATTGCTGCAGCAGGACTTGACGTGTTTGAAAAAGAACCAGTAGATTCAAAAAATCCGCTATTGTCTATGGATAATGTCGTAACGCTGCCTCATATAGGAACTGCTACCCATGAAACTAGACACGCTATGTATATGGACGCGGCGAAACAATGTATAAATGGAGTTCTTGGGAAAAAACCGGAACATATTATTCAGGGAGGCTGAACAATGAGCAAAGAAGCATCTTTAGTCGTTGATGAAAAAGCGTTATTGGGAGAAGGGCCGAGCTGGGACGATCGAAAAAATGTTCTATACTGGGTAGATATTATGGGAGAAAACATCCATTGTTATCACCCCGAAAGTCAAAAAAATCAAACCATAGCAGTAGGACAGCACCCGGGAGCTGTCGTCGTGCACCAATCCAACGAATTAATCGCTGCTATGCAACACGGTTTTTACTTTGTTGACTTTGAGCAGGGAACATGGAAGGCTATTGTCGATCCGGAAGAAAATATACCAAACAATCGCTTTAATGATGGCAAGTGTGATCCAGCCGGACGTTTCTGGGCTGGAACTATGGCTTATGATAAACAAAGAGATCAAGCGTTCCTCTATTGTCTGGAAAGTGATTATACGCTCTCAATGAAGCTTGATAACATCGGGATTTCTAATGGATTAGCTTGGGACCTCGACAAAAACACGATGTATTATATTGATACACCTACCCGTCAAGTGAGTGCTTTTGATTACGATTTAACAAGTGGCGCTATTTCGAACCGACGCACGATCATTACGTTTTCTGAAGATGCGGGAAGTCCTGACGGAATGACGATAGATAGTGAAGGTATGATTTGGATTGCGCACTATCGAGGCTGGAAAGTCAGTCGTTGGAACCCTGATAACGGGGAATGTATAGATGAAATTAAAGTTCCGGCAAGTCAAGTCACCTCTTGCGTATTTGGCGGTGCGGATTTGAAAACATTATATATCACAACAGCTCGAAATAATTTAAGTGTTGAGGCTTTACAAAGAGAACCTCATGCTGGTGGCTTGTTTGCGATTGATCTCGATATAAAGGGAACCCCGTCAGATCGATTTGGCTGAGATTGGAAATAATCTTTTTGTTTTGCTACCGAGAATATCGTCGAACTTCGGATAAGCTATGTTATAATGAAAGAAAATATAGTCGGAGGTAAAAAGCATGGAAAAACAGTTAAATGCTATTTTTGACTCCTTAGAAGCATTAAAACAAGGCCAAGACCGATTTGAAATGAAATTGGATCGCTTTGAAACAAAGCTAACACAGTTAGATGAACGTCAAGAGCGCTTTGAAACGAAATTTGATCAAATAGATGAAAAGTTGGACCATTTTGCTTCGGAAACAAGAAGTCATTTCAAGCGTATAGAGAAAAAATTGGATGACCATAGAGAAACATTTAATGTGGTAGCCGATAAATTAAAAAATACTCATATTGATATGGAGTATTTAAGTGGAAAAATGGGTCAGCACGATACAAAAATAAATGCATTAGAAAAACAGCTTCAGTCCCTGTGACTGGGGCTTTTTATTTTAAGTGGAGGCGGGTTAAGATATTTCGCTCTCTTTTTTCAGTAGAAATGTTCTCGAAGATATGTGGAGGACATTCTTGACTTTAATCATCTGGAAAAAACTTTCCCTTTAGTCCTTCCCGCTATCACTCCCATCGTACGTATTATCCACTAAAATTGTAACCAAGGTTCAACATAAGACAGTAAATTTTGTTAAATTATGTTGTGAATAGAGAGAGAATGGGGGATGAAGCCGATGCAGACAATAATTGATGTTATTATTCCAATATTTTCTATTATATTATGTGGCTTAATAGCTGGGAAATTTGAGCTAATTCGAGAGTCAGGGGTAAAAGCTTTAAATTTTTATGTGTATTATTTTGCTCTACCTGCATTACTGTTTTTCTCTTTGGCAGGGGCGACAAAACAGGAAATCACGTCTATTTCGTTTATTATGGTCAATGTTTTGAGTCTCATACTTTGTTTTGTTTTAGCAATCATCGTGTTTCTTGTTTTGTTTAAAAAATCGTTCTCCGAAGGTTTGATTTACGCAATGGCATCATCTTATGGAAACACTGGTTTTCTGGGGATTCCACTAGTTATTGCAGCTTTTGGGCAAGAGGCAGCTGTACCTGCAGCTATTATAAATTTCACATATGATTTAATTCTTATCACTATTGTAGTCGTGTCGTTTGAACTCAATCGTCTTTTCAAAAAAAACGAAAAAGCATCGTTAGTGAAGCCGGTTATGGAAGCAGTTCTTTTGAATCCAATTAATGCGTCCTTGCTTGCTGGATGTAGCGTTGCTGTTTTGCAGATTCCGGTTCCAACAGCTATAAATGTCTTCACCGATACATTAGGAGCGGCAGCAGGACCAACAGCGTTATTTGCGTTAGGTTTAGGTTTGTCTTGGAGTAATACGGGGCATCAAAACGGAATAAGCGGCATAAAAGAATATACGACGTTTATGAGTATCAAACTAGCTATTCAACCAATTATTACTTGGTGGCTTGTCACGTTTGTTTTTGAATTAAATGATTTGTGGGCAATGACTGCCATGCTTCTATCCGCATTACCGACGGGGGCCATTGTAAATGTGATGGCAGATAAATATCATACGCTGGTCGATCGAGTTCCTAAAATGATTGTTCTTTCTACTATTATTTCTGTTTTTACATTATCGATATTTATTGTCTTTATAACTTGAATCCATTAAGTGCTCATTTTTACTACCGGAAAAATGAATGACGAAATTCATTCACTAAAGTTTTTTAAAAAGTTTATTTGATTTGACAAATAACTAGTTTAGGAGTTAAACTGTTTTATGGTTTAGGGGGTAAACTTTTATGAGAGATGAGAAGTTGGAAGAAGCCATTCGTTTATTTACGGATGTGATGGTTGTTGGACAGAATGAAGTGTTTAGAAAAGTAGAGGATGAGCTTCATAAAGAATTTTCGATGGAGCAGATTAAGATGCTTAATTTACTAGAACGTCACGGTCCGCTCACTTCCAAGCAATTGACGGAATTTCAGGGAGGGCATAAGAGTGCGACCTCCAGTCGTTTAAAAAAATTAGTAGACAAAGAATATGTAGAGGTGACGCCTGATGCAGAAGATAGGCGTGTAAAGTACATCGCTCTCACTGATAAAGGGGGAGCGGCTTACCGCGAAGCGAACCATCAAGTAAATGAATACTTAAGCTCTGTTTTGGAAGGAATTAAGGACGAAGAAGTCGATCAATTCATCTTTATTTTTCAAAAAGTAAAAGATTTATTGAGACAACAACAGTAGAAAATGGGGGAGAGAAACCATGCGTACGATATTGCGTTTTCGTTGGGCGATTGCAGTTGTGTTGCTAGCAGTAACGGTCGGGTTGTTTATGTGGTCGCCGGACTTGTCGGAGCTTGCTGAGGAGGAAGAAAGTTTCCAACTGCCCGAGGAAATGACTTCACAGCAAGCGAGCAAGATTATGGAAGATGCGGGAGAAGGGACGGAAACGATCAGTCTTGTTTTTGAACTGGATGATCCGCTAACAGATTCAACGGAACAGGGCATTACGGATTTTATAGAAAACGTAGAGTCATCTGATGATATGACTGCTGTTCAAGATGTCACGTCCCCATTTGAGAGAGAAGAAATAAGGGACCAACTCGTGTCAGAAGAGGAAGACGTTGTTCTGGTGCCAGTGTCTATCGATGGTTCCGCAGATGATGCGGTAGAAGTCGGAGAAAAAATGGAAACATTAACTGCACCGGATGGGATGAAACGCTACGTGACCGGCGACGCGATGATAACTGCTGACGTTGACGAAACCACCCAAGAGGGGCTCGAACGGACAGAAGGTATTACGGTCGTCCTCATATTCGCCTTATTGCTTGTTGTATTCCGGGCGATTGTAACACCGTTTGTACCATTGATTTCTGTTGCAGTTACTTATTTACTCAGTCAATCAATTATCGCTTTATTAGCAGAATGGTTTGGGTTTCCTATTTCGACCTACACGCAAATTTTCCTTGTTGCTGTGCTGTTTGGCATTGGAACCGATTATTGCATTTTGCTGTTGAGCCGTTACAAAGAAGAGTTATCGGAGGGCCATGAATTAAAAGATGCAATTATAAACACGTATAAGACAGCAGGAAAAACGTTATTTTACAGCGGTCTGGCAGTATTTATTGGCTTTTCCGCCATCGGATTTGCCGATTTTGCGATTTTTCAGTCTGCCGTTGGGGTGGCTGTCGGTATTTTCGTACTATTGATTGTATTGTATACACTTGTCCCGTTTTTCATGGCAACATTAAAGGAAAAACTGTTTTGGCCGTCCAAAAAAAGTTCCTCTCATCGTGATAATAAATTGTGGGGAGCAATGGGGCGATTGTCTGTGTATCGGCCGATTCTTTCGATTGTCATTGTAGCTATCATTACGCTACCTTTCATATTAACGTACGATAATGATGTGTCGTATAACAATACGGATGAAATTAGTGCCGGGGCTAAATCAGTGGAAGGGCTTCGTGTGATTGAAGATGCTTTTGGCATGGGAGATGCACTCCCCCTTGAAATCGTGATGGATTCAGACGATGACATGATAACGAAAGAAAAAATAGCTGCCGTTGAATCGTTATCGGAACAACTCGAACGTTCGAGCGATGTGGAAGAAGTACGGAGCATTACACGTCCGACTGGCTCTGTCATTGATGAAATGTATGTGGATACACAAATGGAAGACGTGTCCACAGGAATTGCAGACGCAAGAGAGGGATTGACTGACGTCCAAGACGGATTAACAGAAGTTCAAAATGGCTTACAAGATATGAGTAGCCAAGTTCAAGGTTCAGGAGGCGGCGGTTCTTTAAATGAAGCAATAACTGGCGTAGAAGACATTAACAGCCAAGTTGCGGGAATATCCCAGCAGTTGCAGCAATCAGGAGACATCCAAACCGCGGTCCAGCAACTTGCTGGGGTACAGCAAGGATTGAATGAGGTACAATCAGGCTTAGAACAAGGAAATCAACAAATAAATGCCCAGCAATCGCAAGTTAGTGGTCTATCAGGAAACTTAGATGAACTAGCGAACGGTATTCAAGAGGCAATGGATGGATTAACGGAGATTGAAGAAGGACTTCAAGATGCGGAAGAATTTACAGAATCCGTATCTGCGGCTTCTTATACACGTGGAACGGGCGTGTTTATAGCAGATGAGTTGCTGGAGGAAGACGATTTTCAAGATGGTATCGATCAATATGCCTTTGACGATGAGACGGGGATGACGATTGAGGTCAGCTTAACCGAAGATCCATATTCAATTGAAGCTACGGAGGCGACCGAGCGGATTGAGCAAATGGTTGATCAAGAAGTTGAGGGCACGTCTCTAGAAGATGATACGATAACGTATAGTGGAGTTCCTGGGACAAACAATGATTTGAAAGAAATTTCGTCCGATGATTTTATAAACAGTATCATTATTATTTTAATCGGTCTGTTTGTCATTCTCGTGATTTTGTTACGGTCATTGTTCCAACCTCTATTTATTTTAGGAGGTCTGCTGTTGACCTATTTCACATCTATGGGAGTGGCTGAACTTATTTTCGTGCAAGGCTTTGGTTATCCGGGAATAATGTGGCCGGTGCCGTTCTTCGCGTTTGTTATGTTAGTAGCGCTCGGTGTGGATTACTCGATTTTCTTGTTTGATCGGTATCGGGAAGAATCGAAACTCGGTGTCAGAGAAGGCTTGATGAAATCGATGGTTAAAATGGGAAGTGTCATTATAACCGCAGCTATTATATTGTCCGGTACATTCGGCGCTATGATTCCATCCGGAGTACTCACGCTAATGCAGGTTGGAACGGTTGTCGTGACAGGCCTTATGCTGTTTGGCCTTGTCATTTTACCATTATTCATTCCAGCTATTGTGAGCATGAATGAGTCGGATTCCACAAATCGAGAATAAATGGTGTTGTCCCGAAAATCGTAAAAAAGGGCGCAAAAACACCGAGCACAGGCTTGAAAACCAGATAAAGTGTTCGGAAAGCAGAAAAGGATGGCAAGTAAAATCGCCATCCTTTTTTTAGATGAACCATTCCATTCGCACATAGAACAGGACGACCAACAAAGCAACAAACATTCCTGCAAATACAGCGTCCGAGCGGTTCCATTGGATACGCTGGTAAAAGGTACGGCTGCGTTTACCGTCAAATCCTTTCGATTCCATCGCAATCGCGGTGCGCTCTGCTTTGCGTATCGCCCCTGCCATCAACGGAATAAAATAACGTTTAAACTGTTTCAGCTTACGCTTTTCCCCAAGGCCGCGAATACGGTGGGCAGTGCGGATTTGTTGCAGTTCTTGCTGAAACGCAGGCAAAAAGCGGTAGGCTGCCATCATGCCATAACCGAAACGAGGAGGAAGCTTACACTGCTGCACCAAGCTCAGCATAAAACGTGTCGGTTCAGTTGTCAGTACAAATAATAGTGACCAACTTGCGAAAACAAGAGCACGCATGCCAAGAGAAACCCCGGTGAACACATTTTCTAGTGCAACCGGCATGCTAGCAATGGTGAACAGTATCGTTTCTCCGCGCTCATCTGGAAATACAACTTGAATCCATATAAAACTGAAACCAAATAGCAGAAAAGGAAGCAGAAGCAGAGACAGAAATCGAATCGAAACCCCACCTAATCCTACAATCATTGCCAATGTTACTCCGAACAACAAAAGCGGAGTCCAAGGATCAAAAATCGGGATCATGACGGCAATAATAACTAGCACAGACCCGAGCTTTAAAGCGGGGTTAACTTTTTGCAGAAAGCAATTCTTTTTTTGAAAAGCATCTAACATAGTATTTCCTGCCTTAGAAATGTCTCACGCCAACGTTTCAATTCTCTTGATACAGGTACTTGTACGGATGCTTGATGCAATAATTCTTTTTTTTCGAAAAAAGTATCGACGGCACCGTCATACTTTATTGCGCCTTCATCCACCAGCAATACCTTTTCAGCATATTGTTCGATGAGTTCCATGTCGTGAGTAATCATGAGTATGGTTTTTCCGTTTCGATGTAAGTTCTGCAAGATATTCATTAAGGCGGAGGTGTTCGCTTCATCCTGCCCGAATGTCGGTTCATCGAGAATAAGAAGGTCCTGTTTGCTCGTTAACATTGTAGCCACGGACAAACGACGTTTTTGTCCCTGACTGAGAGAAAATGGGTTTTCGCGACGTTTATCTGTTAAGTGGAACATTGCCAGCATGTCTTCTACATCTTTTTGCCACTCTTTTTGTGCTACTCCTGCTATCCGCCATCCGTATGTCAGTTCATCTTCTACGGTATCGCATATGAATTGATGTTCTGGATTCTGAAAAACAAAACCGGTTTGTTTCATGATGTCATCCGTTCGCATGTTTTCAGAAGGTGTCCCGTTTCGGATAATGGATCCTGTAGTGGGGACGTGAATACCAGCCAAAAGCTTTGCCAATGTGCTTTTACCAGCACCGTTAGCTCCTGCTAGAGCGACAAATTCACCAGCATACAGGTTAAATTGAATGTTAGTTAATGCTTGGTGATCTCGGTAGGAAAAAGAAACATTTTTCACTTCCATAAGAGGCTTTTCGTCCCTGATTTGATATTTTTCAGCGGTAGTGCTGTCTATGTCTGATTTCTCCATACCGATTCTTGTACATTCTGTTTCCCATTCTTCCAAACTGAGTGGTAGTTGAGACCAGTTCATTTTTCCTTCAGCTTCTAGTTTTAAAGCTTCCCGGCAAATCGTTGGAATCCATACTCCTTCTTCTTCGAGTGCAGAAAAAGAATGCCGAAACACTTCACGGGGAGAACCTTCTGTGATAACCCCGCCGTTTTTACTCAAAACAATGACGCGGTCTATGTCAGGGAGAAGGTTTCCAATATTGTGTTCGATAAAAAGGAGGGTCTTATTTTTGTTTTCAGCAATATCCATCCACAATTGCAAAATGTCTTCGGTGCTTTGTGGGTCCAAGTTGGCAGTTGGTTCATCAAGCACCATCGTTTCTGGATCAATTGCAAGTAGGCAGGCAATCGCTGTTTTTTGTTTTAGCCCTCCAGAAAGGTTATTTATAGAATCATGACGACGTTTGGTCAAGCCTGTCATAGCAAGACTATTTTCCAATCGAGTCTCGATTTCGTCTACAGAAATGCCAATGTTTTCAAGGCCGAAAATAATTTCTTCTTCAACAGTGACCATACAAAATTGGGTGTCTGGATCTTGAAAAAGAATGCCTACATGCTGGCATGCGTCCGTTATCGACCAAGATTCTGGAGCCATGCCTTTAACCGCAACCGATCCTGTTTTTTCGGCATCTATCGTTCTTGGGATTAACCCCTGCAGGGCAAGGGCCAGCGTACTTTTGCCAGACCCGCTTGCCCCGAGCAGTAAGATTTTTTCGCCTTGATTTATTTCTAAGCTAACAGGTGGGAGGGACGGATTGTTTTGCATTGGGTAACGCACAGATACATCGGTGGTTTGGATGTCTATCATTATGCGGAATCCTCCGTTCTTTTCTGATACTCCGCCTTGCCAAGAGCAAAATTATGGAGTACACCGGTGCGGACGAGGGAGTGTGTAAGATAATGACTTCCCCATCCCCCTAAAATAATACCGCTTAACAGCATCACGCCAAGCATCGCCCAAATGACGACGGAAGAATACTGACTGTATCCATACATGGCATACATTGTGAGAAAACTGGCAAACGTGCCGGCCATACCAGCAAGCATTAAAACGGGAAGTTTATAACTGCGGTATCGAAATACCGCAAAAATAATTTCTGCACCAAGACCTTGGGTGAACCCAAGAATGAGGACGGACCCTGCATTCACAGAGCCGACCATCACTTCTGTACCGGCTGCAATTAATTCAGCAATCAGTGCTACCCCCGGTTTTTGAATAATCAGCGCACAAACAATCGGCGCCATAATCCATGATCCTGCCAATATACCCCCGCCGACGGGGCCCAATACTCCAGTAATAACTTGATTTAAAAACACCCAGAGTAAATAAAGGACGCCAAACACGGCAGAAATAAACGCCATCACTACGATCTCTCTTAAGTTTAAAGTACGGGAGGTTATCATTTGGAAGAATGCTCCGGTTGTTTTTGATCAACAAATGGCCAGTCCGCCGCTTTATACGCCATGTCAAAAAACATATATTCAAGTTGACACCCATCGATAAAATGATCCTGCCACCGTTTTTTATCTTCTTCTGACGCCGTTTCAGCAAGCTGATCGAGTTTATTCAAATAGTCAGTCATTCGTGGTTCTTCTTGATTGCCGTAAAAAGAAATCCAATCATAAAACGGATGTGATTCGTCTGGTGAAAATTCTTCAACGAGGCGTTGCCCAACATAAAGATAAATCCACGGGCAAGGAAGCGTCACAGCAATAATGTCTCCTAAGTTCCCTTCATACGCCGTGTGCAGCATATGTTTAGCGTAGTGTTGAGCAACAGGAGCAAGTGGGTACCCTTGTAACTCTTCATAGCCAACCCCGGCCTGGTCGCATAAATTATGGTGAGGGTGAATCTCGCTGTTTAACACGAAACCGATACTTTTATTAAACATTTCCATATCTTCACGGGTTTTGGACTTCGCAAGACCAATCCCTTTTGCTTGAATCATCGCGTTTAAATACTCGTAATCTTGTTTTACGTAATGAATCAGCTGTTCTTCCTCTAGTTTTCCATTTCCCAGTCCTTGGATAAACGGATGATCGTAACAAGCTTTGAAGATGTCGTCTGCCTGCTTTCGCAGCATTTCAGAAAATTTCATATAAAATCCTCCCTATGTTATGTTTTACATAAAAAAGAGCCACTCCGGAAATGGAGCGGCTCTGTCATAGGAATATGTTGGATGTGAAGGAGTGGTGCTACCTCTCCTACCATGAACAGACAAACCGACTCCACTTCCCTTCGCTGGTACTAACCAGATCAGGTTCAAAGGGACCAAGGAATTTCTTCCTTATCTCAGCTAAAAAAGCGCCCCTAGTGGACTAATTTATGTAATTGTCTGTAAGTGTATCATCCATTTTATAACTAGTCAAAATAGTTTTACAAAAAAAGATTAATAAAACGCGGAACATTATGAAAGAGCCCTTTTTTATTTTCGAAAAAAAGGGCTCTAATAATCTGTTAGTCATTGTTTTTTCACTTTTTTAGTGATGTTGTTTTTTAGATGTTGGTAAGTTTTTGTCTGAGAGAAAAGCGTGAAAACAAACGCTAACGTTAAAATAAGGCTGATTGGAGAGTTAATGAAACCAGCAAGAAATACACCAGGATCATTTGCTGTCATATAGGCACGTCTGAAGGACGTATCAATTAATGGTCCTAGAATCATTCCGAGTACTAGAGGTGCCACAGAGAAATGGTGTACTTTCATAAAGAAACCGACAATACCAAAGCCGAGCATCCAATAAACATCTGTCATACTGTTATTAAGCGCATATGCCCCGATGACGGTAATCACTGCAATAATTGGCAGTAAGATTTGTTTCGGGATAGTAACGACACGCATGAAAATCGTTACAACGAGCAAACCGAATATTAACAAGAATACATTAGCAAGAACCGAAGAACCAACCATCATCCAAAATAAATCACCGCTTTGTTCCATAAGCATGGGTCCTGGCTGCAATCCGTGAATAAATAATGCACCGATGAAAATTGCCGTAACGGCATCCCCCGGTATGCCTAGTGTCAGCAAGGGAATAAGAGCTCCCCCAATGGCAGAGTTATTACCGGCTTCTGGAGCGATAACCCCCTCATAAGCTCCTTCACCAAATGGTCTATCAGGCTTTTTTGTCGTTCTTTTGGCATGATCATAAGCTATTAACGATGCGATTTCTCCTCCGGCACCAGGGAGTGCCCCTATTAATACACCCATAATAGATACACGAAGAGAAAGAGGAAGAAATTTGAAAATAAATCGTAATGGCGGAATGGCCATTTTTTTCAGACTGGTTCTTTCTCCTTTTTCATTAAGCGATTTCAATTGATACAAAATTTCAGACATTCCAAAAAGACCTAAAATAGCGGTAATAAAATCAATACCATTCATTAATTGCAAGGAGCCAAATGTAAAACGACTGCCGCCGCCAATGGAATCCATGCCTACAAGGCCTAATATAATACCAGCACCAGCTGCGAAAATCCCCTTTGCCATAGAGCCTTGACTCAGACTTCCTATTAATAATAATCCAAGCATCGCTAGTAAAAAGTAATCCCTTTGTGTAAATTCAATTGCAAAGCTTGCGACAATGGGAGCCGCGGTTGCAAGGACGGCAACACCTATAATTCCTCCAACAAAGGAGAAAATAGTAGTTAACGTTAAAGCTAGGCCGGCTTCACCTTTTTGCGAAAGGGGAAACCCATCAAAGGAAGTAGCCACAGATGATGGGGACCCAGGCATGTTTACTAAAATAGCAGCACGTGAGCCTCCGAAAACCCCGCCATAATAGACACCTAACATTAATGCAAGAGCAGGGAGCATTTCCCAAGAGTAAGTCAAGGAAAGTAAGAGAGCAACCGCCATAGTTACGGATAAACCAGGGATAGCCCCAATAAATATGCCGGCAAGCGTCCCTGCAGCTACAAGAAATAGCAAGTTTAGGTCTGTAAATGGAATGAGCAGTTGTTGAAGGATGTCCATGATGAATTCTCCTTATGGAAACACAATATTAAATAGTTCCGAAAATAAGAAATAAATGACGATGATGGTGAGTATAGATATGGTTATGTTTAACACAAGAGAAATCCCTCTTAGATAAAACATGCTGGTAATCAGAAATAAGAAAGCGGCTGGAAAAAAAGAGATTACAGGAAGCAAGAGAACAAAGACAATAACCATACCGAAGTAAAGCAGAATTAATGTATAATCTTTTTTCGTGAAGGCATTGGACGTTTTCGTTGTCTCGCTGTTCGTATTAAGATCATCTGCATCGTCACCTTCAGCAGAATTGTTTTGGGAAGAAGAGCGCCAGGATAGGCGCTCTTGAAATATTGTAAAAACCCCGGCTGCAAACATACATATACTTATGAGAGCGGGGAAAAAACTTCCGCTAGAAGGATCGATAATAGTCTGATCCTCCATCATTATTGCTTGAATTAAGATAAGAAGGCTGAAGGCAGTCATCAAAATACCTGATTTTGACGATTTCCATATATTCATAGCTTAAAAACCTCTCTTTACCTACTCCTCTTCTTCTACTCTAGGAATATCAAATTCCTCAGGAGATACTTCTGTTTCCCCTGTATCATGTAGCATCCAAGTTGAAGTAGATTGGTTTTGTTCGAGAAATTCAATTGCTTCTTCTCCGTGAATATTCATAGGTTCCACTCCAAGATTGTCGAGCGTTTCTTGAAACTCTTCATCCTCTTGTGCTGCTTCAAAAGAAGTTGTCAGTTTATCCATAATTGGTTCAGGTGTATCTTTATGAGCAAAAACTCCTTGGAACGGTCCCCATGGTAAATACTTTTCAAATTCAGGATAAGGTTCTGTTATAGGTGGTGCTTCTGGGACAGCGTCTAATGATTCATCGTTAATGACAGCAAGCATTTTAAAGTCACCTGATTCTACATATTCTTGTGCTGCTGATACAGCAAGAACAGTAGCATCAATTTCGCCTCCAAGCAATGCTGTCGCTAAAGGACCGTCTCCATTATAAGGAACTTGGTTGAATTCAGTGTCAAGCTCAGCCTGCAGCATCGAACTTGCTACGTGAGGGAGACCGCCTTCACCGGATGTTCCCATTGTAAGCTCACCGGGATTTTCGCTTGAATAGTTAATTAAATCTTCTAAACTATCATATTCAGAATCAGCACTCACAACGATTCCAGCGTAACTTTGCCCAATAATAGATACTGGTTTGAAATCGCTCAAGTAATCACGTTCTGATATCCCAAGTACTTGATAAAGGTTAGGGTTTTCTGCTCCGAAAAGCAATGTATATCCGTCGGCAGGTTGATCATATACATATTGCGCACCTGTGGCGCCTGAAGCACCTTCGCGATTTTCCATAACGAGCGATCCGCCGAGTTCATCTTCTACTAATGGAGCGACGGTTCTCGAAATATTGTCTGTTGCTCCACCTTCGCCCCATTGTATAACTCCATTGATATCTTGTTCAGGATAATTAGAGTAATCTTCTTCTCCTGACGTGTTATCTGATCCGGAGCTGTCTCCTCCTCCACAAGCTGTTAGTAATAGAGGGGTTAGTACACATAACGTGTACCCAAACTTTTTTAGTTTCATAAATATTCCTCCTTTATTTTAACTGAAAAAATAAAAATTTCATTAAAGATTGAAAAATTCAAGTATATAAGTGCTTTGTACGTTCCTCCTTTCCGTTTCTATTTTCCCTGAATGCTTAAAAGGTTTAAATGAAATCGGTTACAATAATTTGTAATCTCTTTTCACTTAAAGTTTCATTCAGTGGAATTCAATATTGTTAAGTGGAACTTTATTTATAGAAATTCTATCAGACAGTTTTGTATCTGTCACCAAAAAATATAAAAAAATTTTAAATTCAAAAAAAACTTGAAAATAATATAAACGTTTATTAGAATAAAATAAAAGTTCCATTAAACGAAATCAAATTCCACCAGATAGAACATTCGAGAGGAGGGATAATATGGAAAATAATGAATCTCCTAAAGGAATAAGGACATTACAGCGAGCGATTGATATTCTGCATTGTTTCCAGGAAGAAGATAGAGAGCTGACATTGACGGAGATATCACAAAAAATTGAGTTAGCTAAATCGACAACAACAAGATTGTTATCAACGCTTGAATCCAATCATTTTGTGGAAAAAAATCCGATTACTTCAAAGTACAGGTTAGGAAGACAGCTTTACTTTATTGGGCATCTGGCGGGTCAGTCGATTGAACTTAGACCGGTAGCAGAGCCGACAATGAAACGTCTTCGTAATCAAACAAAGGAAACCGTTAACCTTTATGTTCTTGATGGAAACTATCGAGCCTGTGTTCAACAATATGAAAGTACACAATCTGTTAAGCACATGGTTAGTATTGGGCAAAAGCTTCCTTTAACTGTAGGAGCCGGTGGTAAAATGCTGCTTGCCCATCAAGACAAGGACTTTATAGACGAAGTTATAGCTGAACAACCAATATTTCACAGCAAAGTAGATCTGAAAAATGAACTAAACACTATTGTTGAAGAAAAATTTGCAGTGAGTGTAGATGAAAGAGAGATGGGTACGTCAGCAGCATCATCTCCTGTGTTTGATATAGATGGTAATATTACAGCTGCTTTGTCAGTATCTGGTCCATCAAGTAGATTCAAACCAAAAGAACTTCCAGAACTTAAAACATCATTGACGGCAGCCGCTGTAGAAATTTCAAACAATCTAGGATATCCATATCATTTTAGTAAATCCGAATAAGAGTAAGGAGGTCAAAATATGTCGGGCAGAAGCGCACTCGAGTCATACAACCAAGGAGACGGCTGGTGGCAAACGGAAATCAGTCAAATCAAAAAGAACGAAGTAAATATACGCGGTTACAAAATGGAAGAGTTAATTGGAAATATTTCATACCCACAAATGCTGTATTTGCTCTTATGCGGAGACATTTTAGATGAAAAAAAGGCTGCATTATTTGAAAGCGTTTTAGTAGCAGGAGCGGATCATGGACCTCGAGCTCCTTCTATTGCAGCGGGACGGATGGCTGCGACATGTGGTATTTCCTTTAATTCTGCAGTTGCTACAGGGATCAACGTACTAGGAGATTCTCATGGGGGAGCAACAGAAAAAGGAATGGAGCTACTCTACAAAACATGGAAAGAAGCAGAACAGAATGATCAACGTATTCAAGACGTGGTAGGAGCACGGCTTGACAATATGCTTGCTAATAAGGAGAAACTACCCGGTGTTGGCCATCAGCTGCACGATGATGATCCACGCGTTCACAGGCTTTATAACTTAGCAGAACCGATGGTGGAGGAAGGTACGATATCTGGTGTTTACTTGCAGATTATGGAGGAATACCGAAGCCAATTGGCTGCAAAAAAGAATCGTATCATAACAATGAACATTGATGGTGTCGCAGCAGCCATTCAATGTGAAATAGGACTTCCTGCTGAAGCAGCTAAAGGAATATTCTCACTGTCACGCGGGATGGGAATTGCAGCCCATGCTTATGAAGAAATGAAAACAGGTGTCCTAGTGAAAGGTCCATGTCCTAATGAAGAAGAGTTAGTGAAATATAACGGCCCACAAGCTCGAACTTTAACAGGAGGTGAATCACCATGACTATGAAAACAGCAACATTACTTATTAATGGAGAATGGGTGACCGAAAATCGTGAAAAAGCATCTGTGTTTAACCCATATAATGGGGAAGTTGTAGGAGAGCAAGTGATGGCAACTGAATCAGACACTGAACGTGCTCTAAAGGCAGCAGTCGAAGCAAAACAAGAAACGAAAAGTATTCCGGCACATACACGGGCTGACATTCTTCATAAAGCTGCTTTCTTGTTAAAAGAACGAAAAGAAGAATTCGCGAACCTGTTATCCAGTGAACTAGGGAAAACTTTAAAGAATACAAGAGGCGAAGTGGAGCGTTCGTTAGAAACGTTGCAACTTTCAGCGGATGAAGCGAAGCGTTTAATGGGGGAAACCCTTCCAGGAGATGTGTCTTCACGAGGAGAAAAAGCACATGCATCGACATATAAAGTTCCGGTGGGTGTTGTTGCTGCCATTACTCCTTTCAATGCACCACTGAACTTGATGGTTCATAAAATCGGGCCGGCGTTTGCAGGAGGAAATGTCGTTATCTTAAAACCGGCTCCACAAACCCCGCTTATTGCACACGCATTTGTTGAACTATTGCTTGAAGCAGGATATCCTAAACATGCTCTTCAAGTCGTATACGGTGGTGTGGAAGTAGGGCAGAAAATCGTCGAAGATTCTCGTACAAATCTTATCTCCTTTACTGGAGGTATTAAAGGAGGCAGTGACATTTCCAAACGTGCCGGCATGAAAAAAGTGCTGCTCGAACTAGGCGGAAACGCTGGAACAATCGTTCACAAAGATGCTGATATCGAGCGAGCATCAACTCTTTGTGCCCAAACAGGTTTTAGCAATTCCGGTCAAAGTTGTATTTCGGTCCAAAGAATATATGTGCACGCGTCTGTTTTAGAAAGCTTCAAAGATAAAGTGAAAACAAAAGTGGAAGCATTAAAAATTGGGGACCCAGTTGATCCAGATACAGATGTTGGTACACTCGTCGACGAAAATGCTGCAGCGAGAGTGAAATCTTGGATTGAAGAAGCTGTAGAAAAAGGTGCCGATATACTAACAGGTGGTGGTTTAAATAAGGCGTCGTTAGAACCAACTGTCCTATTTAATCCTCCTAAAGAAGCAAAAGTGGTATGTGAGGAAGTTTTTGGACCAGTCATAAGTATCATTCCTTATGAATATTTGGATGAAGCGTTGGCAGAAGTTAATGATTCTGATACGGGGCTTCAAGCCGGCATTTTTTCAAACAACTTGTCAGTCATTCAAAAAGCGTCGCGCGTGTTGGATGTTGGCGGTGTTGTTGTAAATGGAACATCTAATTTCCGGTTGGATCATTGGCCTTATGGCGGTGTAAAAAATAGCGGTATCGGGAGAGAAGGGCCGCGGTATGCAGTCGAAGAAATGACGGAGATGAAAATGATAGTACATTTAGAAAGTGGAGAGGAGTAATAGTATGAGTTCTAAAAGTGTGAAGGTTCGAAATGTAACTTTAGAAGGCGGAACACCATCCATATGTTCTCCATTAACCGGAAAAAATGAAGCGGAGCTGTTAGAAGAAGCGCAGGCCATTTTTGAGAAAAAGCCGGACGTCATAGAATGGCGCGTTGATTTTTTTGAAGCAATTGCAAACACAGATGCTGTTATAAATGCCGCTGCTACGTTACGTAACAAACTTGGCGACATTCCTATTCTTTTCACGATTCGTTCAGAAAAAGAAGGTGGACAACGCATTGGTATGGATGAATCTGCAAAAGTGGAACTGATGACAAAGGTTTGTGAATCGGGACATATTGATCTTATCGATTATGAGACAGGAAATAATGAACAAGATATTAAGAAAATACAAAAAGCTGCCCAGCAGTATAATGTGAAACTTGTCCTATCTTTTCACCATTTCACCAAGACACCTTCTGAAGAGGAAATGATGAAGAAATTACAACAGGCAGCAGCGTATGAAGCAGATTTAGGGAAAATAGCGGTGATGCCGGAGACGATGTCTGATGTATTGGCTGTCCTTCAAGTGACCCAGACGGCCAGTGAAGAATTGGAAATACCAATTATTACAATGTCAATGGGAGCAGATGGAGGGCTGACGCGATTGATAGGCTGGAAATTCGGATCTGCCATGACTTTTGCAGTAGGAAGTAAAAGTTCTGCCCCGGGTCAAATTCCTATCGAAGTGGTACGTCAATTGGAGGGATATTTGGGATATGACAACAAATAACCAGGCACTTGTTATAAAATCCCCCCAATCGTTTAATAAAGAGTCAGTCCCGATTCACCCGGAAGTAAAAGAGAATAATGCCAGAGTGAAAGTAGAATTCGGCGGTATTTGCGGCAGTGATTTAAGTGTCTATAAAGGCGTTATATCTCATGCTCGTTATCCTGTAGTAATGGGCCATGAACTTTATGGGGAGGTGGCAGAAGCAGATAAACATCACTTATTTACAAAAGGGCAGAAAGTCGTCGTACAGCCAAACATTGCCTGCGGAGAATGCGATTTATGCCGGAAAGGAAAAAAGAATATATGCCGTCATAAAGTAAGTCTTGGTGTTACAGATAACGGAGGCTTTTCCAACTATGTCGATGTACCTGTCACTAACTTGTTGGTAGTACCGGATGACATGGATGGAAAACTAGCAGTTTTAGCAGAACCATTAGCTGTGGTTGTCCACGCTTTTCGGAAAATATCGATAGAAGAGGGAGAAAGCGTAGCCGTCATAGGGTGCGGTACAGAAGGCATGCTATCCTCTATCCTTGCTAATCTGTTGGGTGGTGAAGTAAATGCGGTGGATATCAATCAAGAGAAATTGGATATGATGAAACGATTTCAAGATATCCACTCTGGTTCTCCTAGTATATTAGAAGAAGAGTATGATCACGTCATTGAAGCAGCGGGAACCCCGCCATCTGTGGAACAAGCTTTTGACATAGTGAAACCAGGAGGGAATGTCGTAATTATCGGTATAACGGACGGAGACGTTCACTTTCCTGCTAGAAAAATAGTCCGAAGTGACGCGACTGTATTTGGTTCTATTATTTATGATTTTCCGAAAGATTTTCAAAGAGCGTTTGATTTTCTTAAAAACTATCCTGACATGTTCACTCCAATTATTTCAAAGATATATCCTTTTTCTGACTATGAAGCAGCATTCGAGACCGCTCTTTCTGGCAGGGTTGGAAAAGTATTACTAGATTTTAACGAGGAGGAATAGACATGACAAAAAATTATGTTTCCGAACAGCTAGTAGATTATTTGGAACACAATAATGTCGAGCATATTTTTGGTCTTTGCGGGCACACGAATATTGCTGTACTGGCGGCACTTGAAAATAGTTCGGTGGATTTTATCGACGTACGACATGAGCAAATTGCGGCTCATGCGGCAGATGGATATGCTCGTGCCAAAAAAGAAACATCGGTTGTATTATCGCATCTTGGACCTGGTCTAACTAATGCAGCAACAGGTGTCGCTAATGCGGCACTTGATTCGATCCCTATGGTCGTTATCGCAGGAGACGTTCCATCCCATTATTATGGGAAGCATCCCCATCAAGAAGTAAATCTGCATGCCGATGCTTCTCAATATGAAATCTATCGACCGTTTGTGAAAAGAGCCTGGAGAGTTGATCGACCAGATTTGTTTCCAGAAATTATTGATAAAGCCTTTTCTCTCGCACAAAGCGGTCGTCCTGGCCCCGTTCTCGTATCGGTTCCGATGGATATTTTTTCAGCCGAAATGGATACCGAGTTATTTGAGCGGGTGAAGCAGAACAATAAAGATTTGACGAAGCCGTCTGTAAGTGATTCGAAGGCACGCGAAGTTGTTGAAAGACTGCTAGAGGCAAGTGACCCGGTTTTATACGTCGGTGGCGGTATCATGTTAGCCGATGCTGCAGATGAATTACGCGAACTGGTCGACCATCTCGGGATTCCGGTAGCTTATTCGTTAATGGGCAAAGGAGCTGTGTCAGATGACCATCCATTGACGCTTGGTATGACAGGATTCTGGGGAACGAAGTTTATAAATGACACTTGCCGGGATGCAGATTTGATTTTGGCCTTAGGTACTCGTTTTTCGGAAGCGGATTCAAGCTCGTGGTATCCAGAATATACGTTTGATATTCCGAAAACGAAGTTAATTCATATTGATATTGATTCCAAAGAACTTGGTAGAAATTATCCGGTAGATTTGGGGATTGTTGCAGATATCAAAGAGGCATTAATCGAACTAAACCGGGTTGCAAAGGAAATCGTTCCAGAAGGGCGTAAAAATAATAAAGCGGAAGAAGCAATCGCTGCGTACCGTGAAGAATTTTTCGGAAGAGTAAAAGAACATCAAAAAAGCGATGCATTCCCGCTACGTCCGGAACGAATCTTGGGTGATGTCCGAGCTGCTTTACCAAAAGATGCTTATATTACGACAGATGTGGGCTGGAATAAAAACGGAGTCGGACAGCAATTCCCGGCGTATAAAGCTGGAACCATCTTAACCCCGGGAGGTTACGCTACGATGGGATTTGGTTCATCTGCGGCACTTGGCGCCAAATTAGCCGATCCGGACAAGGTTGTTGTGTCGATGATTGGTGACGGTGGTTTCGGTCAGAATCCGTCGGTTATGGCAACAGCAGTATCAGAAAACATTCCAGTCATTTGGATCGTGATGAACAATAGTTCTTATGGAACGATTGCAGGTCTGGAAAAAAGTCATTTTGATACGACATACGGGACGGTTTTTCAAAGAGATGGAGAATCTTATTCCCCTGACTTTGCGTTAATTGCAAAAGGCTATGGGGTAGACAGTGTGAAAATTGAAAAAGCAGCGGACTTCAAACCGGCCTTAGAAAGAGCCATTCAAAGCAATAAACCGTTTTTATTAGACGTCAGTATGTTAAATGAACCTGTGCCAACAGACGGACATTGGAACATTATGGACATTTATTCACCGGGTAAAGATATAACCCATTCTTCTGTTAAATAAAGGGTAATAATAATGCAGAGAAGGAGGAGATTTATAACAATGAAACATCAATTTTCGCTTGCGCATTTAACAGTCATTGACTCACCACCTCCTGAAATGACTTATATTGCTGCTCGAGCAGGTTATGATTTTGTCAGTTTTCGACCCATTTATATGGGGCTTCCTGGAGAATCAAACTATGATCTTGCACGGAATAAAAGGATGTTTCGAGATACAAAGATGGCGATGAAGAATACCGGAATGAAGCTCCTTGACATCGAATTGGCGAAAATTTATGACGGTGTTGATCCTAAAAATTATGAACCAGCCTTTGAAGTAGCAGCGGAACTCGGTGGAAATCACGTACTAAGTAGTATTTGGACGGATGATCGTAATTACGGAATCGAACGTTTTTCTGAAATTTGCGAATTGGCTAAACCTTATGGATTAACAGTCGATTTAGAATTTGTTCCGATTGCGAGTGTGGTAGATCTTACAGGAGCAATGGAAGTTCTGCGTACAGCAAAACAGGAAAACTCAGGTTTAATGATTGATGTGCATCATTTTCACCGTGCAGGGCACAAGCCGGATGATTTAATGGATGTCCCTCGAGAATGGTTCAACTATCTTCATCTTTGTGACGCTCCGGTTGACATTCCATCATCGACAGAAGAGATGACGCGAATTCTACGAGAGGAACGATCGTATGTTGGAGAAGGCGGTATAGATGTAGCGAGTATCGTAGAACGATTGCCTGACATTCCATATTCGATTGAACTGCCAAACGTTAAAAAAGCTCAAGATTTAGGGTATGAAGAGCTAGCGCGTCGTTGCTTACAGACAGCTAAAGATTATTTGAATAGGCAAGTAAAGACGTAAAAGTATTAACTGGAGGTGAGATTGATGGCAGGAACACCACTTGAAGGAGTAAAGGTTTTAGACGTATCAACCATGATAGCTGCGCCATACGGATCGGTTTTATTAGGAGATTTTGGGGCAGAAATTATTAAAGTAGAAATGCCGGGAAAAGGCGATACTCTTCGGCACGTCGGACCATTTAAAGAAGATGAACCTCTACGCTGGCCCGGTCTGTCACGAAATAAAAAATCATTGACCTTGGATTTACACACAAAAGAAGGGGTAGATATATTAAAAAAATTGGCGTCCGAAGTCGATATTTTAATTGAGAATTTTCGCCCCGGTACGTTGGAAAAATGGGGCGCAGGATATGATGAATTGAAACGGATAAACCCAGAACTGTTAATGATTCGTGTATCAGGATATGGACAAACAGGTCCTTACAAAGATAAAGCTGGATTTGGAACACCGGCCACAGCATTCAGCGGTTTTACGTATTTACAAGGGTTTTCAGACCGTCATCCGGTGAGTCCGTCGTTTTCATTAACCGATTATATCACTGGAGTATACGTTGCTTTTGCAGCAGTTACTGGATTGTATCATCGGGATATGAGCGAAAAAGGATCAGGACAGATGATAGATATTGCTCTCTATGAGACGGTATTTCGAATGATGGAATTTCTCGTAGCAGAATTTGATCAGCATGGAAAAGTAAGAGAAAGGGCGCCAGGTTTGAGCGGTCACTCCAGTCCTGCAGGTACATTTATGACAAAAGACGGCCATTGGGTTGTACTAGTAACAAGCACAGATACAACATTTAATAGACTCGCAAAAGCAATGGATAGGGAAGACTTATTAGAGGACGATAGATACTACACCAACTCGGTAAGGTTGCAGCATGACGCGCAAATGAAGCAAATAGTGGAGGATTGGATGAAAACCAAGGACCGGGATGAACTCATGGATTTATTAGGCGACCACGGAGTTCCCGTAAGCCCGATCCTCAATATACAGGATATCTTTAATAACCCGCAATATCAAGCACGAGACAATATTATTGAATTGGAACATCCTCGCTTAGGGAAAATTAAAACACCAGGTATTGTCCCTAAGTTTGAAAAAACACCAGGCAGCGTCAGAAATATCTCACCAGACCTTGGAGAAAATAATAATGAAGTGTTATCCTCCATGTTAGGATATACAGAGGAAGAAATTTCTGACCTAAAAGAAAGAGGCGTTATTTAAAAATACATCGGTGTGGGCTGCCCATACCGATGTATTTATTTCCATCCAGAGAAAGCAGGTGAGAGACGATTTTCTTTACATATGCTATTCTTATTATTCTTTATTTGATTCATGAATTATGGGATCTAGCACTTCTTAGTTATATTTTGGGTGCTTTGGCTGTTGTTGTTATAGTTCGTACCGTAAAAAAAGCTCCACCGTTATACCGTTCGGTAGGGCTGGTATTTCTGTTACTCGGGCTGATTGTTGTGTGGACCGAGGATTTATTTTCTATGCAGTTACTGACGTATTTCAACTCCTTAATGGGACTATTGGCATTATTTTTTATTTTACCTTTTATGAATGCTGTGATTCGAATAGGTCTTTATGATAAAACATTGAGCCGGATGATTGGAATGAATACGAGCGACGTTGGGGCATTGTACAAAAAGACATCATTTGCGACTTATGTATTGACTATTTTTTTAAATGTAGCGACTGTTCCTGTGATCGTAAGCGCTGTTCGTAATAAGATCAGGAATTTTGGAACAGCTTTCTCGCAATCTTTTTTTACCCATAGTATATTGCGGCCTTATGCTCTTGTTTTATTTTGGAGTCCGACGGAAATTTTACTAGCTCTAACCCTTGATACAACAGGTCAAAATTATTTATTATTGCTGCCGGTTTTATGGTTGAATAGTTTGTTGTTTTTAGGAATAGATTGGGCATGGCACAAACGAAAGTGGGGGAGTATGGAATTGCATGATGCCAGCCACAATACTTTCTCTACAGATAATGGTCGCATGAAAAAGAAAGGGCTGGAGATGGGAGCTGCGATTCTAATATTTGTCGTTCTTGTATTAATTGGAAGCGAAGCCCTCCATCTAGGATTTCTTTTAGTCGTTACGATAGCGATTATCCCGTTTTCATTAGTGTGGGCATTAGCTATAAAAAAAGGCAAAATGTTCTCTACGCTTGGATATCATATGGCAAAACAAAATACGTCTAAGCTGCATGGGTTGTTCTTTCTGTTCTTATCGGCAGGATTTTTTGTAGAACTGATGCCATATACCCGTCCATTCGAATATATTAATACAATCATTCAACAAATATATACTTCTAACCTATATTTCTTGTTGTTTTTAGTGATAGGGATGTTTATTTTTGTGCTGGCTTTTGCTGGGTTTCATCCTCTTGTAACGATTGCTCTGTTAGTACCGTTTATAGACCCGTTTATACAAGAGCTAACATTCGGTTTGAGTTTAACAATTCTAAGTTCTGCCATTTGTACATTGATGATAGGACCATTTAATGTCACTCCGGCTGTATTGGGAATGTATATCAATATGAACCCATATAAAGTAAGCTTGAAAAATATAGGATTTGCGTTTTTATTTATGATGTGGAATATAGTGATGGCTTACGGAATCACCTTGATATTGCGTTGAATTTAGAATTTGGGTAGAATGAGAGATACTAATTCTAGGCAGAGAAAGAGTGTGTACTATGGAAAACGTACCGTCGCTCAGAGAAAGAAATATTGCCCTTATCGGTTTTATGGGGGTAGGGAAAACGACCATCGGAGAACTTGTCTCAAAAAAGTTATATCGTGATTTTATAGATGTCGATAAAGCAATTGAAGAGAAGTACGGCATGAAGATTCCAGAAATTTTTCAAGAAAAAGGCGAAACGGAATTTCGCAAAATCGAAAAAGAAACATCGATTCATTTGTGTAAAAACGAAAGGTTGAAGATTTTATCACTTGGCGGAGGGGCTTATGCTCAACCGGATATTCGCGAAGCTTGCATGAAATACTGCATTGTCATCTCGCTTGATTTGACGTGGGATTCATGGAAAGATCGTTTGAACTTGATTATCGACAACCGCCCCGTTTTACAAAATAAGTCAATGGAAGAAATTGAAGATTTGTTTCAAAAAAGACAAGGCGCATATGGTTATAATAGTTTTCAAGTAAAAACGGACTCTATGAATGAAGATGAAGTAGCTGAAGAAATTGTCAGCCTGCTGAAATTGGGATGGGAATGGTACCCACCTCATGCCGTAGACTAGAGAGCACTTACAAAAAAGTAAGGCTCTTTTTTTATAAGTCAATATTTATTGAGAAAGCGCTTCATTTATAAATTGACGATACCTTTATGTTGTTATACGATATAAGTATAAATAACAAAACGCAGTTTTATAATATAAAACGATGAAAGGGTGTTCGATATGGATGTTGTAACAATGGGAGAAACAATGGCGCTGTTTACACCCAATCAAAGCGGATTAATGAGATATGCCGTCTCGTATTCTCGTAAAATCGGCGGGGCCGAATCAAATATGGCGATAGGGTTAGCGAGACTTGGTCATCAAGCGGGCTGGGTCAGCCGTGTTGGTGATGATGAGCTGGGTAAAGCCATGCTCCACGTCATCCGTGGAGAAGGCGTAAATGTGGATAAAGTAACCATAGATCCAGATTCTCCGACGGGGCTGTATTTTAAGGAGTTCAGGAAGGCTGGTGATATTCGGGTGCAATACTATCGAAAAGGTTCTGCAGCCAGCCGGATGAGTAAAGAAGATGTGGATGAAGACTACATTAAGCAGGCATCTTATTTACATATTAGCGGTATCACACCTGCTCTAAGTGCATCGTGCAAAGAAATGCTGATGGAAGCAGTGAATACAGCGAAAAAAAATGATGTGACGGTTGTGTTTGACCCGAACCTTAGACGCTCGTTATGGAGTGAAGAAGAGGCTCGGAACACATTGCTTGATATTGCATCTAAAGTGGATATTATTTTGCCAGGAATAGCGGAAGGAGAATTTTTATTCGATACAAAAGATCCAGATGAACTGGGCCGTTTATTTCTGAAGCAAGGATCGAAAGAAGTGGTATTGAAAGCGGGCGATCAAGGTACATACTACTATAACCATGATTCGTCACAGTTTGTACCCGCATTTAAAGTAGACACAGTAGTAGATCCGGTTGGTGCCGGAGATGGTTTTGCAGCAGGTTACTTGTCAGGACTTATTGACGGGTTATCAGCGGAAAAAGCAATCGAGCGCGGCAATGCGGTCGGTGCACTTGTAACCCAGGCTGAAGGCGATGTTGAAGGTCTTCCAGAAATGGAGGATGTACAACAACTAGTGAACGATGATAATAATAGTGAAGATGTTCAAAGATAACGAGAAAGGGGCAGGACAATGACAACAATACAAGATATTAAAAACAATGGAATAGTGGCAATTATCCGTGGAGCGGATCCAGAATCGATTGAAGATATGGCAGAGGCGCTTTTGGAAGGTGGCGTCAAAACGCTTGAGATAACGATGGAAACACCTAACGTTCTGGCTGCGATTGAAAAATTGCGCAAAACATATAAAGATGAATTGATTGTCGGTGCAGGGACGGTGCTTGATCCTGAAACCGCGCGATCGGCGATCATGGCAGGCGCTCAATTTATTTTTGCTCCAACGGTAAATACGGAAACGATACAAATCGCAAAACGTTATGGAGTGATAAGTATACCGGGTGCGATGACACCGACAGAAATGTTAACCGCTTATGAGAGCGGAGCGGACGTGATTAAAGTATTTCCGGCTAATTTATTCGGACCACGTTATTTAAAGGATATAAAAGGACCGCTTCCGCAAATTCCACTAATGCCTACCGGAGGCATTACTGTTGAAAACCTTCATGAATATATTGATCACGGAGCTGTTGCAGTAGGCGTTGGAAGTGCACTTGTTAACACGAACAATCCGTGGAACAATGAGGAAAAAGCAGCGCTCACAAAACGCGCCCGTGCATTTACCGAAGCCTATCAAAAAGCTGTTCAGTAAGAAAAGGAGCAGGGGGAGTCACACCCTGCTTTTTCATATACGAAAGCGAAGCGGCTTTATCAAGTGCCGGCGGCTATTTTTTTATGCATTGCTTTTGTATTGACGATTGTTGAAGGTATTCAAGTTGTTGATTTCCCGTATTATATGACCATTTAACATTTCCGTTTCTCTGACGGGGATGCTGTTACATCAGAATCCATATCGTGTGTCTCTAGCGAATATAGGTTTTGCGTTTCCGTTTAGCACGGGTGGAACTATCTTAGAGCTACTTTTACAATACATATAAATGAAGGGAGGAGAAATTATGCCCATTATTCAATCGGTTGATCGTGCATTGAGCATACTAGATTTATTTGATGAATCCGAATCTGAATTAAAAATAACGGATATTAGTGAAAAAATGATGCTTCATAAAAGCACGGTTCACTCACTTTTAAAAACATTAGAAAAACACCAATATGTAGAACAAGATGAACAATCCGGGAAGTATCGGTTGGGAATGAAATTGTTTGAACGTGGCCATTCGGTCATCCGGAGCCGTGATATTCGGGGTGTAGCTAAAGATTTTCTCTATACCCTTTCAAAAGATACCGGACAAACGGTGCATCTTGTTATTCAAGATGGAAAAGAAGGCGTGTACATCGACAAAGTAGAGAGTGCCTCGGCAACGGTGTTGTATTCCCGAATCGGCCGCCGAATTCCTCTGCATTGCAGCGGTGTTGGAAAAGCGCTTATAGCATTCCAGTCCGATCAAGCCATTTCTTTTGTACTTGATGACTATGAGTTTGTCAGACGTACGGAGCATACGATTACGACAAGAGAAGGGTTTTGGGAAGAGATTAAGCGGGTGCGTGAGAAGGGATACGCTGAGGATCTCGAAGAAAACGAACCAGGTGTGCGTTGCGTCGCTATTCCGGTACGTGACCACACGGGCAATATTGCCGCCGCTCTAAGTATTTCAACTTTTACCATGAGAACAACGGACGACGATATGCGTCATTATGTGAATCAGTTAAAAGAAGCAGGCAAACAGTTGTCCCAAAAGCTTGGATACGGGGTTTAACACCTCGCTTGAGAGGACATAATATTCCTTTTTTCAATTGGTTATAGTGATATGATGGCAGCCGGGTATGAGGGGATTCTTCCACATGCATCGATGTCAATGTTTCAGCGAGTTGTCGGTGTTTTTGCGTGAGAGGAAAGGGTTTCGTATGGTTCCATTTTTCCATAAAACGATCCTGTTGGGTCGGAAATATAATGGGAAGATTGGGGGAAGCGTGCATATAGTGTGAATGCTTGGTTAACAAAAATGAGGGAAGATTGAATTGAAAAATTATGGAGTTCGCCGGATTCGTAGCGGGATTTTATAATGATAGCTCACTTCCTTTCACCATCATCATAGCGAAAAAGAATAAATTTTATTTTCAAAAAACCTATTCCTTTTCATCACGGTAAATGTAGTATTTGCTGCCGAACGTTTTGGGCATATCTTCTTTGACTGCCTTGGTAAAAGAGATAATTAACATAATCATAATAAATATTAAAGGAAATCCAGCGACAATACTCGCCGTTTGAAGTGTTTCAAGTCCACCAAGATACATCAACACAAGGGACGGGGCAGCAAGAACGAATGCCCAGAATAAACGATTCCAGCGCAAAGGTTCATCATCAATTTCTTTTTGTGTGACCGAAGCTAAGATGTAAGAGCCCGAATCAAAGGTCGTTGCTAAGAAAACGGTCGCCAGTACCACAAAAATCCCAACAAACAATATACTTCCGGGTAGTTGATTGATAGTTCCAATAATAGCAGCTGGCGCACCATCGTTATTCAACACATCCACCACCGAATACTGTTCGGTCAGCTCCAGATACAGTCCGAAATTTCCCAGTATGCCAAAATACAAGACACAACCGATGCTTCCGTAAACAAGAGTACCGACAATCATTTCTCGAATCGTGCGTCCCCGTGATATCCGGGCGACAAACAATCCTACAAATGGAGCATAAACAAGCCACCACGCCCAATAAAACACGGTCCAGCTTTCGGGAAAATCAGTTTCTTCAAAACCACCGACTCCGGCAAATGGTTCAGTCCACATACTCATTCTGAAAAAATTATCGGCTAACATACCGATGCTGTTAAACATCGTATTTCCGAGAAAAACAGTAGGGCCAACAATAAAAACAAAACCGAGTAAAATAAAAGATAGCCATAAATTTATGTCACTAAGCACACGAATTCCTTTACGCAGCCCGGAATAGGAGCTTATGGCAAAAATAAGCGTAACGACAATAAGGACGACCGTATTAACGGCCATATTAGGTTCAATTCCTGTAAAATAGCGAACACCTTCGGAAATTAAAGGAGTAGCAAGAGCCATAGTTGTACCGGCCCCGCCAAGTAGACCGAACATAAAAAGAATATCTACAATAACCCCTATAGGCCCATCAGAATATTTTTTCAAGACCGGTCGACAGGCTTCGCTTATTTTTAAAACTGGTCGTTTTCTAATATAGAAAAAATAAGAAATGGGGAGAGCGGGAAGACAATATATCGCCCAAGCAATGGGCCCCCAGTGAAAAATCCCATACGTTGCTGCCCATTCAATTGCTTCATCAGAGCCTGCTTCGATTCCAAAGGGCGGTCCGGTGTAATAATACGCCCATTCAATCGTCCCCCAATAAAGGACACTAGAACCGATTCCGGCAGCAAAAAGCATTGCTGCCCATGTCAATGTGTTAAATTCGGGCTTCACACCACGGCTGCCAAGCACAATTCGACCGTACTGGCTAAAAGCAATGTAAAGCAAAAACACGAATAAAAGCATCCCAATTAATAAGTAAATAACGCCTAAATTTTTTGATACAAACGTGTTGGATGCAGTCACAACCTTCTCTCCGAATTCAGGTACAATAATGAGAGGTCCTGCTATAATTATTAACAATAACAACGCGCCGATGAATGTCGGCCAATCGATAATATTTTTGTTCATAGCTGCTTACCTCCAATAATAAACTGCATCTTACTAAAGGTTGCCCGGATAAATGTGTTAATATGTGTTTATAATATAATCATTTTCAAAGAAGAGAAACGAAGTAATACAAAAGTGAATTGGTATAGACAACTATAATTATATTTTGTTAAGATAAAGAAAATCGCCAATCATAGAAAGGGTGCGAACGATGGAAAACTTCGTACTTCGTGACGTGCACATTTATAATGCAAATGAAGAAATAGAACATGCTTATATCACCGTGAAGAACGGAAAAATCACCGCTGTCGGAGAGAACGACAGGATGGAGATAGAAATACCGGACATGGATCGCTGGAAGCTAAAAGAATATACCGTAGAGTCGGGGACGTTACTGGTGCCAGGTATGATTGATGTACATATTCATGGAGTAAATAATGCAGACGTGATGGATGGCACATTCGATGCATTGACGACTATGACACAAACCCTTCCCGCTGAAGGAACAACCTCATTTCTTGCTACCACTATCACGCAAAGCCAGGATGCTATTACAAGAGCACTGCAAAATGCTGCTGTCTTTAGTAAATATCAAGCTCCACAACAGGCGGAGATGCTCGGAGTTCATTTGGAAGGTCCTTTTTTCACACCAATGAAAGCGGGGGCCCAGCCAAAAAATTTTTTGTTAGATGCAGATGTATCGTTGTTTCAAGAATGGCAGGAAGCAGCAGAAGGGTTAATAAAATGGGTCTCACTCGCTCCAGAATGTGATTTGGACTATCAATTAATTCGTCATTTAAAAAAGACCGGTGTAATTGCATCAGCTGCTCATTCAAATGCAAATCTTGAGGAAGTGGAACAGTCGATAGTCGCTGGGTTGTCGCATGTGACTCATCTTTTTAACGGAATGAGCGGATTGCATCATCGGGAACCCGGGCTTGCATCAGCAGCCTTGTTACACCATAAAGTAACCAATGAAATAATAGCCGACGGTATTCATGTGCACCCTTCCATGGTGAAAATGGCGCATCAAATGAAAGGAACAACGGATATTTTCCTTATAACAGACTCCATCCGTGCGAAATGTTTGCCGAACGGACACTATGATCTAGGTGGACAAACCGTAACCGTAGAAGGGAATCGTCCATATTTAGAAGATGGAACAATAGCAGGAAGCATGTTAAAGATGAATGAAGCGATGAAAAATATGATGAGCTACACAGACTGCAGTCTAAAAGAAGCGGTAGCGATGACGTCTGCAAATGCAGCAGCAAAACTAGGACTTGAGCATAAAGGTGCCATTGCACCAGGGATGGATGCAGATTTTGTTTTACTTGATGAAAACCAAGAGGTCATTCGGACGTGGTGCCGTGGTCAGATAGCTTATGAAAAATAGGAAGGGGGATTACTATGCAGGTTATTCGAGTGAAAAATTACAATGAAATGAGTGAAAAAGCAGCGGACATGCTCGCCGCCCAAGTGAAAAGCAAATCAGACAGTGTACTTGGACTGGCTACTGGAGGGACGCCAGAAGGAACATATAAAGCTTTTGTTCAAAAAGCACTTCAAGAAAATTTATCTTTATCCGAGCTGACGACATTCAATCTCGACGAGTATGTAGGTCTTTCTCCGCAGCATCCTAAGAGCTATCATTTGTATATGAAAAATCATTTGTTTCAACCACTTGCGCTGCAACCTTCGCAAACCAACCTTCCTAGAGGAAATGCTCCACATTTAGAAAAGGAAGCTGAACGTTATGAACGCATGATAAAGGAAGTTGGAGGAATTGATTTACAATTGCTTGGAATCGGCGAGAATGGCCACATCGGTTTTAATGAACCAGGTACTTCATTCACATCCCGAACGCATATTGAAAAACTGAACCCAACGACTCGCGAAGCAAACGCCCGTTATTTTGAAAACAAAGAAGACGTACCTGAACATGCCATCACGATGGGGATATCATCCATATTGGATAGCCGTAGTATCCTTTTGCTCGCCTCTGGAGAAAGAAAAAAAGAAGCTGTTAAAAGATTATTAGAAGACGAAAATACGAGAGAAGACTTTCCAGCATCCTCCTTAAAAAACCATCCATATGTTACAATTATTGCAGATGAACATGCGTTAGCCGTTGTTTCTAAAACGGATGAACCAAGTGAAAAAGACGAAGCGAAACCATTATGATGGTAACAAAAAAGGAGTGAGAAATCGGATGATCGACAAAACCTCACCTCTCCCTATTTATTATCAAATTCAAGAAATGATTCGAGGAAAAATAGATTCTAATGAATGGGAGCCTGGTGATATGCTCCCATCCGAACGGATTTTCGCCGAAAGTTATGATGTTAGTCGTATGACGGTGCGTCAGGCTGTAACGGAACTTGTTAACGAAGGATTACTGCGTCGCGAAAAAGGAAAAGGGACCTTTGTTTTGGAACCGAAAATTGAGCAGACGCTGCAAGGATTGACCAGCTTTACGGAAGATATGAGAAAGCGTGGATTGAAGCCGGGCAGTAAGTTAGTGAAATACAATTTAGACAATCCTTCGTTGAAATTCGCAGAGATGTTGCAAATGCAAGGTGATCAACAATTATACGAAATAAAACGGCTCCGGTTGGCAGATGAGGTGCCTATGGCTTTGGAAACGACGTATATGAATAAGGAGCTTGTCGGAGAGCTCCCTGAAGATATTGAGAATCATTCGTTATATTATATATTAGAAGCAGAAAAAGGATTAAAGCTTGGAAACGGTGAACAAACATTTGAATCCTCCTTGGCACGACAAGAAGAAGCGGATTATCTTGACATACAAGTAGGAGATCCTGTGTTGTTAATCAAACGAATGACTTACTTAGAGGACGGAACATTATTTGAATATGTAAAATCGGTATATCGAGGTGATCGCTATAAGTTCACCATTAAAATGCCAAGATAAATAGGAAAAGTACAAGCACCTGGAAGTCGGCAGGGAAGACTTAGAATAAAAACGGACCAACACGAATGGTCCGTTTTCTGTCTTCTAAAGGTTTATGAAAAGCGGCTTTTTACCTACGCAGGGAAGTCACAAGTCACGGAAGGGAGAACTCTGGATGGCGTTTCATTATATAGAGCAGATTCAAGAATTGCTGCATTCATTAAAAACTAATCAGCAGATTCCAATTGAAAAAGCCGTTAGTAAAGTATCTGAGTCGATTACAAATGATGGTATTATACATATTTTTGGAGCGGGGCATTCTCACATTTTGAGTGAAGAGGTTTTCTTTAGAGCCGGGGGGTTAGCACCGATAAATCCCCTTTTTGAAGAATCACTTATGCTTCATAATGGAGCGTTACAGGCATCCATCAATGAAAGAAAAGAGAGGTACATAGAAGAATTTTTAGAACACATTTCTTTCCGAAAACAAGACGTCTTGATTGTCATTTCCACATCCGGACGGAATCCAGTCCCGATTGACGTTGCGGAATATGGGAAAAAGATGGGACTTTATGTTATAGGCATAACGTCGATGGAGTATTCTAAAAGTCAGCCATCTCGACATGAGAATGGATGGCGGCTTTATGATTGTGTAGATCTTGTGTTAGATAATTTAAGTAAAAAAGGGGATGTGCTTTTAAGCCATCCTAGTATTACAGAATCATATGGTGCTAGTTCCACTGTTATAGGAGCCGTTATTTTACAAACCTTATTTGCCGGAGTTATTGAGCATTTGATAGATAAAAACAGTACACCACCTATTTTTTTGTCAGGGAATATGGATGGAGCGGATGCACATAATAAGAAATTAATAGAAAAATATGAAGACAGGATACCGTTATTACGACTATAATAAGGGACCGTCTTGCAGAAAGTCACGCTGCCAGGTAATCCACGTTCATATTTTTAGGAGTTAATTTTTATTATTGAATCTTTAGGTGTTATATCTCCATCGGAATTGCTACTGATTTCTTGATTAGCTTCAACGTTAGTAATAATCACGGGAGTGGATATATCGAATCCGGCAGCTTGAATACTTTCTATATCAAATGATGCGACAAGCTGTCCTTCTTGCACCTTCTCGCCCTGCTCAACGTGAGAAGTGAAATATTTTCCATATAACTCGACAGTATTTAGTCCAATGTGCAATAAGATTTCTACTCCTTCTGTCGTCGTAATACCATATGCATGCTTTGTCGGAAATACGGTGTTCACCGTTCCAGCAGTAGGTGCATAAAGTCTGCCATCTGTCGGGATAATGGCAATCCCCTTTCCAAGTGCTTCGGAGGAAAAAGCAGCGTCATTTACTTGCTGTAATGGAATAATAGTTCCTTTTAACGGACTCATCAATGTCGTTTGTTTCCTTTTATCCCCACTGCTAAAACCAGTATATTGTTGGTTTCTCATCGCATCAGCAACGAACTCGACGTCGGTGCCGACAATAATTTGCAAGTTTTTATTATCTACTTTCATGACACCTTTAGCTCCATGTCGTTTTAAACGATCCTCGTCAATCTGATTCATATCATCCATTTGTAAACGTAAACGAGTGACACAGTTATCGATAGCTTGAATGTTTTTATAACCACCGATAGCAGCTACAAATTCTTTTGCCATCGCATGATACTTATCATCCCCTTCATAAATAGTGGTATCGTCCTCATCATCTTCCCGCCCGGGAGTTTTTAAGTCGAGTCCTTTAATCATTGCATAAAAGACAATGAAATAAATGCAGGCGAATATAAGACCGATTCCTGCTAATAATAATGGTCTTGTCGCCAAATTAAAGTTTAAAAAGTAGTCAATAGCACCGGCTGAAAAACCAAAACCATGCAATGTCCCAACTATATTTGTAACAACCAAGGATATAGCGGTTAAGAGGGCATGAGTAACATATAACAATGGCGAAATGAACATAAACGAGAATTCAATAGGTTCAGTAATACCCGTGAGAAAAGATGTTAACGCAAGGCCGGCTAAAAGACCACTCACTTGAGCACGTTTTTCTGGTTTAGCCGCAATAATCATAGCTAAACAAGCAGCGGGTAAACCGAACATCATTATTGGAAACATCCCGGCCATGAATATACCGGCGGTCGGATCTCCCGCGAAGAAGCGATCGAGATCACCGGAAGCTCCTTCAAAAGAACCAAATTCAAACCATATTAACGAATTTAAGACATGATGGAGCCCAATAGGAATCAACAAACGATTCAAGAAGCCATACACACCGGCTCCGAGAGCACCTGCCTCAATAATCCATTGGCCGATAGAATCAATGACCCCTTGTACGGGCGGCCAAACATACCCGAACATGCCTGCGAGTAGAACCATTGTCGCAGCTGTCACAATCGGAACGAAGCGTCTTCCTCCAAAAAAACCCAGCCAATTAGGGAGTTTAATATTATGGAATCGATTGTATAATAGACCGGCAATAACCCCAGAAATTATACCTCCAAGAAAGGCCATATCTATGTTCTCATTGATTGCAGCAGTTCCTTCTTGTAGCACTAAAAAACCAATGGCTCCGGCAAGGCCGGCCGCACCGTTGCCATCTTTTGATAACCCAATCGCTACACCAATCGCAAAGATTAATGGAAGGTTGTCAAAGAGAGCAGAACCAGCGGAGGCCATGAAGGGGACGTTGAATAAATCATCCTGACCTAATCTCTGTAACAGCGCAGCAGCTGGGAGCGTTGCAATGGGAAGCATTAAAGCCTTTCCAATTCGCTGCAAAAAATTCAACATAAAAAAATCAGTCCTTTCATTATTTTCGGAATAAATAAACGATAAACATTAAATATTTATGTGATAAATGTTGAAGTTATTGTAGCATCATTCAATATAGTTGTCTATACCAATTTCTAGCGTTTGATCTAATGTTTTGAAGGTTGTGTTGGGGGTAATATTGAAGTTGAAAATATTTATTTATATGGGTCACCTGTTTTTTCCGCTTTAACCACGAAATACACGAACCAAGAATCAGCCGCCACTGCATCCACATGATGCGGCGTATGTGCAGAATTTAGTAAAAGTGAAAAATAAAAGTTACCAGGAACGTGTAAATTGTTACGATAATACAATTCTTTAACTGGTTAAGTAGGGGAGAAATAGTAACATAGGTATTACAGTTTTAAGAAAACGTTTTACTTTTTATAGCCATATAGTTGTCTTTTGTGTAAAATATAAAAAGGAACAGCGAAAGGAGTGCCATTTATGTCAGACCAAATAAAACAAAAATTGCAGAATATCCTGCACTCATCCATTGATAAACATAAATTTGAGAGAGCGGAGGATGCGGTTACTCATTTGAGACAATTAGCTGAAATAGAAGCTTTTATCTCTGAAGAAGAGCCTCGTCGGTACAACGAACAATCTGTACACAGACAAAACAATGACGAACAGAATACGGGCTTAAGGGATACGGTTGTCCCTAGTCCTAGTAGTATAAAAAGTAGGAAGGAAAATAATTCTACTTCTTCTGCAAATAAGGATACGTTAGAGCTCTATTATATGGAAGAAGATTCTCTTTTAAAGTTCAAAAAATCTCCGCAAACGTACACCGTCAGTATAGATTTTTTTCGTACGTTTCTTGAGAATTTACATACGTGGAAAGGGCAGGAGTCTTTTTCTTCTAAAACTTATTATGACCAATTTTTTAATCAGTTACATGAGATGTCTAATTATCAAAACTCTACGCTTCGCCAATTTATTACACTCTTATTTCGGTTTGCTTATAGGTTGGGAGTCTTGGAGAAAACGAGCACCTCACAACGTAGCCGCTACGTTACAGCAGATGCGTTTGAGGTGGAACATGTCTTAAACAATATTTTCGAACAAAAAATCGTATACTTATAATGTTTAATCAAAGGCTTCCTGTCTTTCCGTAAAGGACCGTAGATAGAAGACCAGTAAGAGCTGTGCTCAAAAGTCTTTTTAAGACTGATGGGACAGTTCTTTTTTATAGGGATGTTTTCGAAGTCCTGACAAGATTTGTTTTTTGCATGTGAATGTTTGTCAGAACGTTGTTGTGTGCAAGATGAATGGCAAGAATAAACAAGAAATTTCCCGGGAAATAACTTACAATATAATGAAAAATATAGCTAATCAACAGATTATGATAATATGACACCAAATGATTTAATAGAGGAGAGAGAAATGTGAGACATTTTGAACAATCAAATACGTTAAAAAGGCTGCCGGAACAATTTTTCGCAGGTTTGGTGCAAAAAGTGCAGCATTTGTATAAACAAGGATACGATGTCATTAACCTCGGGCAAGGAAATCCTGATTTACCTACGCCACCGCCAATTGTTGAAGAATTAAAGCAAGCAGCCGAAAAAAACGAAAATCACAAATATTCTCCCTTTCGTGGACGCAGGGAATTGAAACAAGCAGCTGCAGATTTTTATAAAAGGGAATATAATGTAGACATCCAACCAGAAACAGAAGTGGCTATTTTATTTGGTGCAAAAACAGGACTTGTGGAGATTAGTCAGTGTCTTCTTAATGCTGAAGATACGGCATTGCTTCCGGATCCAGGATACCCCGATTATTTATCAGGAACGGCGTTAGCTAACGCGAATGTAGAACTAATGCCGCTTTTAGAAAGAAACCATTTTTTACCGGATTATAGCGCATTGCAAATGGAAGTTTTGGAGAAGGCGAAGCTTATGTTTTTAAACTATCCTAATAATCCAACTGCAGCTACTGCCAATAAAACATTTTTTGATAAAACCATTGAAATGGCAAAAGCGCACAATATTTGTGTCGTGCATGACTTTGCATATGGTGCGCTTGGGTTCGATGGAGACAAGCCACAAAGTTTTATGCAGTCAGAGGGTGCGAAAGATATTGGGATTGAAATATACACCTTATCCAAAACGTATAATATGGCGGGATGGCGTGTAGCTTTTGCTGTAGGAAATCCTTCCGTCATTGAAAGTATTAATCTTATTCAAGATCATCTGTATGTCAGCATATTTGGAGCAATTCAAGAAGCTGCTGCTTACGCTTTAACAGCCAATCAAGAACCTGTCCGGCAATTGGCTGCCACATACGAAGCTCGTCGCAACGCATTTTTGGGGCGACTTCGAGAGTATGGGTGGGAGGCAGCATCTCCAAAAGGCACCTTTTTTGTCTGGCTCCCTGTTCCTGAAGGCTATACGTCAGAAGAATTTTCAGACAAATTACTTGAAAAAGCTCATGTCGCAACAGCTCCGGGAAATGGTTTTGGGGAATACGGGGAAGGATACATACGCATTGGACTCCTTGATACTCCCGAGCGTCTACGTGAAGCAGCTGATCGCATCGGACTTCTTTCGACTTAAGAAAGTTTGTAAAACAAAACGTCCGATGTGTGAAAAGAATCTATCCTAAGCTAGAACGAAACAACATTATAACGAGTGATACTCTAGGATAAACAGTGAAAGCCTTTTGGAATACATACTCTGAAAGGCTTTTTAATAAGACTTTCTACCTTTGAGACCAACGAAGTTTCGGGTATTTTTTTAGGAGGCGACAAGAGATAAAGCAATAATTTCGTAAAAAAACAAAAAATTTTAAATTCGGTCTTGTTAACATTCTAGTATTCTTTTATACTTGTATACAAGTTAAACGAAAGTGATGTATTAGACAATTTTTTGGAGGCGGATTCATGAATATAAATCACTTAACCAATAAAGATACAAAATCTATGAGAAGTGAAGTTTATGCTTCCTTACGTCAAGAAATTATGGCTTTGCAATTAGAACCGGGACGTTCGATAAGCGAAAATGAAATTTCCAAGCGCTTAGAAGTAAGTAGAACGCCGGTAAGGGAAGCTTTTTTACGATTATCTCAAGATGATCTTATAACAGTGTATCCTCAAAAAACATCAATTGTTTCTCTTATCGACTTAGACCACTTAGAAGAAACAAGGTTTATGAGAGAGCATTTAGAAGTGGCTGTGACAAAATTAGCATGTGACATTTTTTCAGAAAAAATATAGCACAACTTCAGGATATAGTAGAACAACAAAAAAATAGTGCGAAAAAGAAAGATTTAAGACACTTTTACACTTTAGACGATAGATTTCACGCTATTATTTTTGAAGGTTGTAATAAACAGAGGATTTTGACGGTTCTTCAGGATATGATGAGTAAGAATTTCAACCGCGTTCGCTTGTTAAGCTTATCTGAAAATTTAAACACTGACACGATTATTTCTCAACATGAGCAGATTTTAGAGGCTATCCAAAACAATGATAAAGAGACAGCGGAAAATGTAGTAAGGAAACATTTACAGCTCGTAACTGTAGATCGAGAGGAACTCAAAGAGAGGTTTCCAGGGTATTTTAAGTAAGGATTTATAAGCCTATTAGCATTTATGTAACCGCTTTCTACAGCGGACGATGAAACAGAGGTGTTTATGGTGTCCGAAGTTAACATTAAAGAAGACCGTCTAAGAAAATTAGTTGTAGATAAATTAATATCTGCTGGATTACGGGAAGCCCATGCACTAACGGTAGCAGATGTGTTGGTTCACGCAGATTTAAGGGGGGTTCATTCACATGGTGTTTTGAGAACGGAACACTATGTAAGGAGATTATCAGAAGGGGGGATTAATTCGAATAGTTTAACGAGTGTTGAAAATAAAGGAAAGTCCGGTGCATTGTTCAATGGTGATAATGGCATGGGGCATGTCATTGCAAAAGAAGCAATGGATTATTCTATTAAGTTATCAAAAGAAAACGGGATAGGTATTGTTGGAGTTACAAATTCCAGTCATTGTGGTGCTCTTTCTTATTTTGCTGAACAAGCAGCGAATGAAGATATGGTGAGTATGGTTGTAACTCAAACAGATAGTGCGGTTGTTCCTTTTGGTGGAGCAGATTCATATTTTGGAACGAATCCTATAGCTTTTGGTTTTCCGTCTAAAAATGAACGTCCCATTATTTTAGATATGGCAACAAGTAATGTGGCTTTTGGAAAAATAATTAACGCTCGTGAAAATAGTCAACCGATTCCAGATAACTGGGGCGTAGATAAAGATGGAAATACAGTTACGGATCCCTCGGTTGTTAAAAGTCTTCTTCCGGTAGGTGGAGCTAAAGGGTACGGTCTTGCATTAGTTGTAGATGTATTATCTGGTATTATGACTGGTTCTTCGTTTGGTTCCTCCATCGTTACGATGTATGGGGACTATGACCAATATCGAAAGCTCGGTCATACGATTATTACAATAGATGCGGGGCTTTTCGTTGATAAAGATGAATTTTTGACGAGTGTTGATAAGATGATTGAAGAATTGCACAACGTGGTTCCTGCAGAAGGATTTGATCAAGTGTTAGTGCCAGGTGAACCAGAACAATTGAAACAAGAGAACTATTCGAAAAATGGTATTCCAATTTCTCAATCAGTCTATGATTACTTGATTTCGTAGCGTTATAAACGGTTTTCTATAAAACCGTTTATAAAATAATAATGAAAAAGGGGAGAAGGTGTCATGAAAAAAGTATTGGGGTTATCTATTTTGACAGCGCTTTTATTTATCATTAGTGCTTGTGGAGAAGACTCTTCTAATAATGAGGAAACTGCTGGAGGAGAAGGTGAAGAATCGGGTGAAACAATTACTTGGAAATTAGGTCATTTATCCAATGAAGATCACTCTTGGCACAAAACGGCAGAACGTTTTGCTGAATTAGTAGATGAAAAGACAGATGGTCAATTGCAAATTGAAATTTATCCTAACGAAGAGCTCGGAAGCGAAACCGATGTCATAGATGGAATTAGTGCTGGAACAGCTGATATGACTATTACGGGTGAATCGATGGCAAATTGGGCCCCTGAAACGGCAATGCTTGGTGCGCCTTATGCCATCAATAGTGAAGAACATTTGAAAACAGTAGTAGAAGGTGAGATTGGTGAAGAATTAGAGCAAACCATTAAAGACGACGTTGGTCTGACACCTCTTTACTATCATATGAGAGCACCACGTAATTTAACTTCCAACGAACCGATTAATACACCGGCAGATGCGGAAGGGTTCAAAATGCGTGTACCAAATGTTCCATTATATATGGACTCCTGGAATGAAGTAGGAGCAAGTCCACAAACAATCGCTTTCAATGAGGTATTTACAGGACTACAGCAAGGCGTGATTGATGGGCAGGAGAATCCGGTTGATCTTATTCACAGTGCAGGATTTTATGAAGTGCAAGACTATGTAAACGTTACAGAGCATGTATATGGCTGGGTATATGTGGTTGTTGGTAATGAGCAATTCAACGCATTAGATGAAGATATGCAGGAAGCTGTTATGGAAGCAAGCGAAGAAGTTCAAGGTCTCAGCCAAGAATTATATGAAGAAGATACAGAAGAATATACACAGATGTTAAAAGATGAAGGCATGAAGTTCAATGAAGATGTCGACAAAGATGCCTTTTCTGAAGCAATGAGACCAGCAATTGAAGAAAGTCTTAGTGAAGAACAATTAGATCTTTATGAAAGAATTGTAGAAGCAGGCGAATAAAAAATGGAAACAAGAGAGTGTGGCATAAGCCCGCGCTCTCTTCCCTAAAAAAAGGTGCTTATATTGATTTTTCAGGATGCCCCATAAACGTGTGATAGGGACATCATGAAAAGTCCTATATATTAAAGGCCTTAGAGAAAGAGGAGATGACGATGCGAGTTTTTCATTGGTTAAGTCGAGCGATTCAATTGGTAACATTATTGTCCTTTTCTGCTTTGATTATTGTCGTGGTGCTTCAAATCCTATCGAGATTTATGCCATTCGGCTTTATATGGACCGAAGAGATGTCACGCTTCTTATTCATATTTTCGATAGCGTTTGGTGCCCCTTTAGCGATGGAAAAACGCGACTTTGTCAGAGTTGATGTCCTGGTCGGGTTACTGCCTGCGCGCATTAGAAGATATTATGACGCTGTCATTTATTTGGTGCTCGGCGCTTTTTCGACGTTTCTGATTTATTATGCTTACGAATTCACAATGATTGGAACAAATCGTACATCCGCCACGTTATCCATCAGTATGTCGTATATCAATGCAAGCATGATTGCAGCGTTTGTTTTGTTAGGGATTTATAGTTTTCTGAATGTGTATTTAGTTATAACGGAACCAGCATCAGAGGAAGGAGGGGCAGAAGAATAATGGCTGTATTGTTATTTGTATCCTTTATTGTACTTATCTTTTTGGGTGTACCCATAGCATTTAGTTTGGGTCTATCCTCTTTACTTTATGTTTTTCTCATGGAAATCCCGATGAATGTCATGGTGCAGAAAATGTTCGAGGGGATCAACTCGTTTGTCCTCTTATGTATTCCTGGATTTGTTCTGGCAGGGAATCTGATGAATGCAGGGGGCATTACACCTAGAATCATTGATTTTGCTAAGAAAATCATTGGACATATCCGCGGCGGTTTAGGCTTAGCTAATGTGGGATCTTCGATGGGATTTGCAGGTATTTCCGGAACAGCGCTTGCTGACACTGCCAGTATCGGGGCGGTAATGATTCCAGCTATGAAAAAAGAAGGCTATAGTGGTCCGTTTGCTGTAGCGGTAACCTCATCATCTTCAACGGTTGGTCCGATTATTCCGCCTTCCCTTCCGATGATTATCGTGGGGACGCTGGCAACAGTCTCCATTGGGGATTTATTTTTGGCCGGTGCCGTACCGGGCGTTTTACTGGGAATCAGCTTAATGATTGTAACCTATGCCATTTCTGTTAAAAAGGGATATCCCAAAGGAGAACGTGAAAAACTATCAGTCATTGTAAAGGCGTTTCCAGGTGCATTCTGGGCGTTGATGATGACCGTCGTTATTCTTGTCGGTATCCTAAGCGGTATTTTTACACCGACAGAAGCCGCTATTGTAGCTGTCATTTATGCGTTAATTGTGGGATTGTTCATTTATCGTGAATTAAAGATAAAGGACGTTCCAAAAATCATGATTGATTCGATGATTACAACAGCAGGAATTCTAGTACTAGTTGGATTCGCAAACCTTTACGGCTGGATATTAGTAAGCGAACAAATCCCGCAGCTCGTAGCAGATGGAATCCTATCTATTTCTCCTAACGCTATTATTGTGATTCTATTGTTGAATCTATTACTTTTATTTATCGGGACATTTATGGAAACCATCGCAGCACTCGTCATTTTGTTCCCGGTTTTACTGCCTGTTGCAACTGAGATTGGTATGGATCCTGTTCAATTCGGTGTGATGATGGTTCTTAATTTAATGATTGGTCTATCAACGCCTCCAGTTGGGGTATGTTTATTCGTTGCATCTAATATTGGCAAAGTTTCGTTGGTTCGATCTTCGATAGCTTTAATTCCGTTTTTAGCCGTTAGTTTGGTTGTACTATTACTAGTGAGCTTTATTCCAGAAATAACGTTGTTTTTGCCTAACTTACTAGACTCATAGAAAAGGGGAGAGTAATATATGAAAGCACTACAAGTTGCAGAACCCGGGGGTTTACAGGTTATTGAGAAAGAAGAGCCGAAACAACCTGCCGCAAACGAAGTTAAATTGAAAATGAAACGGATGGGGATTTGCGGTTCTGATATGCACATTTTGCATGGAGAAAATCCTTTCGCAACATACCCGCGCATCATAGGACATGAAGTGGCAGGGGAAGTGGTAGAAGTAGGCCGGGACGTAACAACGGTTGCCCCGGGAGATAAAGCAGTTATGGAACCCATCAAATATTGCGGAGAGTGCTATGCCTGCAAAAATGGCAGACCCAATGTTTGCGAGTCGATTCAAGTGTATGGAGTGCATCTTGAAGGTGGAAGTCAGGAATATATCACGATGGATGCCAACGTTGTCCATAAAGTGAACCCTAAATTGGACTGGTCTGAGATCGCTTTAGTTGAACCCTTTACCATAGGAGCCCAGGCGGTATACCGGGGCCAAGTTCAAAAGGATGACGTTGTGTTTATAATCGGCGCCGGACCCATAGGGTTATGTTGTTTGAAAATGGCGAAAGAAGCTGGAGCTAAAGTCGCTATTTCCGATTTTAATGAAAAACGGTTGGACTTCGCTGAAAAATGGGGGGCTGATCTGCTTCTACACCCGGAAAAAGAAGACATCAGTGATTCCATACAAGAATGGACACGAGGTATGGGGGCAAACGTTGTTATGGATGCAGTCGGCCTGCCGAAAACATTTGAACAATCGGTTACTATTGCATCCGCCGCCGGACGAGTGGTGCTGCTTGGTTTTCATCCCGAACCATCATCGATTTCTCAAGTGGCGATCACTAAAAAAGAACTTACGATTTGCGGTTCCAGACTTCAGACATACCGTTTTCCGAAAGTGATTGAATTGTTCAATACTCTTTCTTTTAATGTGAAAGATTTGGTCAGTCATGAGTTTGAGCTAAAAGACGCAGATCAAGCATTTAAAATAATGGAGGATGACCCGGAAAACGTGAGAAAAGTGATGATTAAGATAGATTAGTAGGGGGAGGGACATGATATGCAAATGGTTTTTCGTTGGTATGGGAAAAACAATGACAGTGTGTCGTTGAACCATATCAAACAGATTCCAGGCGTGGATGGCGCCGTATGGGCTTTTCACCATAAGCAGCCAGGGGAAGTATGGGAACTGCCCGAAATTTTAGAAGAAAAAAAACATATAGAATCCCATGGATTGAATATTGACGTAGTAGAAAGCGTGAATATTCATGAAGACATTAAACTCGGTATAACGAGCAGAGATCAATATATCGAAAATTATAAAGAAACGATTCGGAATTTAGCGGAGGCTGGGGTGAAGGTGATTTGTTATAACTTCATGCCTGTGTTCGATTGGATCCGGACGGATTTAGACAAAGAAATGGAAGACGGATCGACGGCTTTATTTTATGAAAGCGATAAGATCAATAATATTACACCGGAAGAATTGATTCAAAAAGTAACCGAAAATCCTGAGTTCACGATGCCGGGATGGGAACCGGAACGATTAAGTCAGATTCAGCATTTAATCGAGCAATACCGAGGCGTGACAGAGGAAGATTTGCGTGATAATCTGCGTTATTTTCTGGAAAAGATCATACCGGTGTGCAAGGAATGTGATGTGCGGATGGCGATTCACCCGGATGACCCACCGTGGTCTGTGTTTGATTTGCCACGCATCGTTTCGACTCATGAGGATTTACAGAAACTAGTTACATTAGTAGACAGCGAGTATAACGGTCTGACACTTTGCAGTGGTGCATTAGGTGCGCATCCCGACAATGACATTCCAACGATGATTCATGAGTTTCAAGACCGTATCCACTTCGCTCATGTGCGCAATGTACGACGTTATGAAAATGGTGATTTCATAGAGACCTCACATCGCTCGCAAGATGGCTCGGTCGATATCACGGCGATTATTAAGGCCTATCATGATATCGAATATAAAGGATATATCCGGCCAGATCACGGTCGTCACCTTTGGGGAGAAGAGTGCCGTCCCGGTTACGGACTTTATGACCGAGCATTGGGAATTATGTACATGTTAGGAACGTGGGATCTTTGTGAAAAGGAGGCATTATAAATGCTAAGTTTTAATGAAAATTTAAAAGGAAAAGTTGCGGTTGTTACAGGTGGTGGTGGCGTATTGTGCGGGGAAATGGCTCGTGAACTAGCGCAACATGGCGTGAAAGTAGCCGTGCTAAGCAGAAAACAGGAAAACGCTCAAGGCGTTGCGGATGAAATCGTTGAACAAGGCGGCGAAGCGATAGCCGTGGCTTGTGACGTTTTGAGTAAGGAAAGTATTGAAGAAGCCGATCGGCAAATACGCGAACACTATGATGGTTATGATATCTTAATTAACGGTGCGGGCGGTAATCACCCAGACGCTGCAACAAGCGAGGAACATTTCCATAGCGAAAGCCTCGACAATGATGAAATCAAAACATTTTTTGACCTTACTGAAGAAGGATTGAAACACGTCTTCCATTTGAATTATATTGGAACCGTTCTTTCCACCCAAGTATTTATGAAAAGTATGCTTCATAGAGAAAATCCTATTGTGATCAATATTTCCTCAATGAGTGCGCCGAGCCCGATGACAAAGGTACTGTCGTACAGCTCAGCAAAAGCAGGAATTGATAACTTCACACAATGGCTCGCAGTGCATATGGCGAAAGAAAATATTCGCTGTAACGCTATTGCGCCAGGGTTTTTCCTAACTGCGCAAAATCGTAATTTGCTCCTTGACGAAAATGGGGAGTTGACTGAACGATCTACCAAAATCGTAGGTCAAACGCCAATGGAGAGACTAGGAAAGCCGGAGGACTTATTAGGTACATTGGTATGGCTGAGCGATCATAAAATGTCTGGATTTGTAACAGGAGTCACCGTCCCCGTTGATGGCGGATTTATGGCTTACTCCGGTGTATAAATCTAAATAATTCAAGCGGAGCTGTATTAAAAGGTACAGCTCCTTCTCTATAACAAAGAGAATTCAACCATGCCCGTTTTATTTGTGTAAAGGCTACACATTAGAAGAGTTTTCAGATAAACTATTCGAACAAGTCCATGTCGGAACCAATTTGGAGGAAAACGTTTAAAGAAGTGAATCCATAAATAAGGGTTAGATCAAAACGAGTTTTGAGCAGAAAAAGGGGAAGATGGGTTGAATGACCCAAAATAAATGAATGAAGGAGTGTGCGCGTATGCCGAATAAACATGCACAGACATTTGATCCACAACAAATGAACACTCAAGATATGTACAAAATAATGATTGGATCAGTCGTGCCGAGGCCGATTGCCTGGATTTCATCTAAGGATAAAAAAGGCACATTGAACCTCGCGCCATTCAGCTTTTTCACCGTCGCATCACGTCAGCCTCCGACGTTAGCAGTATCCATCGGGCCAGGAGTGAAAGAGCGCGAGGGCACTGTGAAAGATACACTAACAAATATTCGTGAACTTGAAGAATATGTCATTAATATTGTGCCATACGAGCTTTCTAACCATATGTATGAATCAGCGAAAAATTACCCGCCGGAGATTGATGAATTTAAAAAAGGATCGCTGACACCACAATTTTCCGATACAATCAGTGTCCCGACGATTAAAGAATCACCCATCGCATTTGAATGCAAGTTGGATAAAATCATTCCAGTGGGAACTGATCATGTAGTACTAGGTCAGGTTCAACGTGCACATGTCGATCAATCGGCATACTTAGGTGATTATAAAACCGACATCGACAGTTGGAAGCCATTAGCTCGGCTTGCCGGAGACTATGCTACTTTGAATGAACGTTTTGCCCTGCCAACATCGGATGAGTGAAAAATAAATAAGTCCGGCTGCAAGAAGATGGATGTCATATAAGGGATTTACACATCTTATATCATTAATATAGGATAGATGAAATAGAATGACTGTGACGTGACTTACATGTAAACCTTCAAAGAGGTTCTTGTTCATTTATGGAGTAGGATACGCCGGTGCAAATACGGTTTATTCCGTGGAATTTGCATCGGCGTGTGTGTATAGTAATAGTCCTTTTTCGTTCTTAGACTGTTCTGCTTGATACGATAGTTCTAGTCTTCTATACTATGAGGCAGGCAATGCAATGAAGGAAGGTTTCTGATGACGGTTGAAATTATAATTGTACTTATTAGTATCAGCATAATGATGGCTGGGTTGTTTTTTGAAATAGCCCGGCCTGATTTAATGGTGTTTTTTACATTATTTATGTTTCTCATGTTTGGTTTTGTGTCCCCAGACGAAGCGCTTGCCGGTTTTTCAAATCAAGGAATGATGACGGTGGCCTTGTTGTTTGTGGTGGCTGGAGTTTTTGAGAAAAGCGGTTTAATTGAACGGTTGGTGACATCGTTTTTAACTAACACAAAATCGGGACGTAGCGCACTTTTAAAGTTGCTTTTTCCAGTGTCTGCGTTCTCTGCGTTTTTTAATAATACCCCCATCGTCGCAGCTCTAACCCCTGTAGTGCGGCGCTGGACATCGAAACATGATATTTCCCCATCTCGTTATTTATTGCCACTTTCATATGCCTCTATTTTAGGAGGCACGATTACTTTAATTGGTACATCGACTAATCTTGTGATTCACGGACTGCTCATTGATGCTGGAGAGGCAGGTTTTTCATTTTTTCAATTGGCCTGGGTTGGTATCCCTTTAACAATAATTGGACTTATTTATATTTTTACATGCGGCCCGGTCCTTTTACCTGATCACCGTAGTATGATTCAGCGTGTGAGCGATAATACAAAAGATTATTTAAGTGAAATGATGGTGACTGATGAATTTGCCTATGTCAATCATTCGGTCGAAGAAGCGCAGTTACGTAATTTAAAAGGGGTTTATTTAATAGAAATTATACGCGGTCGGGAAAGAATTTCTCCTGTCAGCAGCCGGACGTTAGTGCAGGCAGGGGATAGACTTGTTTTCACGGGAATGATTTCAACGATTGCGGACTTACAAAAACGAAAAGGTCTAGAAGTGAACACGGGGACGGACCTTTCTATGGAAAATATTCGAAACGGTGACAGTAGACTAGTGGAGGTCGTTATTTCCCACCAATCTTTCTTAACTCAACAAACGATTAAACAAAGTAGATTCCGAGAAATCTACGACGCAGCCGTTGTTGCTGTTCATCGTAATGATGAACGGGTGGAAGGAAAAGTTGGAGATATAGTTCCAAAAGCGGGAGACTTATTATTGCTCGTAACTGGTCCGGACTTTAATGAAAGGATTCAGGAGCGCAAAGATTTTTATATTACATCCCCAACAGATGAGCGGAAATTTTATGAAGATGAATCGAAGGGCTGGTTCACTTTGTGGCTCTTGCTTGGCATGATTTTGATGGTTATGTTCGGATGGTTATCGATTTTTAAAGCAATGGTGATTACGGTTGGCGTGCTCCTAGTTGCAAAAATTGTTACCCCGAATCAGGCGAAAGATTCGGTACAATTTCAAGTGCTGCTTCTTATAGCTAGTGCGCTGGGTATTGGGAATGTGATAAGGCAGACGGGGACAGCCGATTGGGTGGCTCATGGTCTGATTGATGGATTGGCTCCGTTAGGTGTTGTGGCCGTCCTTGTGACGATTTATTTGTTAACAAATGTATTTACGGAGTTTATTACGAATAATGCAGCTGCAGTCATTATGTTTCCAATTGGGTATGAGATTGCATTAGATATGGGCATTGATCCGATTGGAATGGCTGTATTAGTTGCCATTGCAGCATCCGCCAGCTTTTTGTCACCGATTGGTTATCAAACGAACTTGATTGTGTTTGGGCCGGGCGGCTATTCGTTTGGTGATTACGCCCGCATTGGGTTTCCGTTAACAATGATTTGTATGATAACCACCGTTTCTATTGTGTATTTTTTATATGTGTAAAAAGATTTTTGGATTCCTGTCACGGGTCAGGCTTTTTGAAACATAAAGTATCAAAGAGTTTATGACGATGACAGGAGGAGAAATATGTATTATAACCATTATTATGCTTATGTGCCACATGTTCAGCCGTATGTGAATCCTTATCAAGTGCCTTATGCTCCGCCGCAGCCGTCCTTCAATAGAGAGTATCCGGTGCATGCAGAGCGCCAGCAGACGGTGCGGGGACAGGCGACGTGGACCGAAGGCGGACCGGTGACCAAATGCAACATGGCTTGGTCGGATAATCAATATATGACAACCGCTGTTGGGGAAAATTCTCCTTATAAGTGTGGTCAGGCGTTGAAAGTGAGAAATTTAAACACGGGCCGAGAGATGATTGTGACGGTAGTTGATGAAGTCGCGGGTTATCCTAATAATAGATTGAACTTGCACAGGCGGGCGTTTGAAGCGCTTGGGAGCAATCCAAATGTTGGTGTGATGGATATTGAAATCACGCCGTCTCCGGATGTGGAGGAAACACAATGGGGGAAATATTTAGTGGAAGTGGTTCAACGGGCTTATCCTAATTATAATGTGACGGATTATCAATCGGTGGAGACGACGCAGATGAATGCGGAGCGGATGCGGGAAACGTATGAGTTTACGCTGCAGTCGCCACAGGAAACGATGACGGTGCGGGGAAGTGTTACCTATAATCCGAATACAAATCGTGTGTTGTCGATGAGTGTTCAGGAGGTGTGATGGAAAAAGGGAAGCCTGATACTTTAGGTTTTCCTTTCTTTATTTTAATCAAGGGTTGGTGCAGCCGTCTCGTTTCGGGGCTTTAGGACTGATTGCCCGCGGTCCCGCCCCGGCTCCCTTTCTTAAACTCCTTCAGTTAGATTCAATTTGCTCGTAAATGCTCGCTTATTCGCAGGGTTTCAAACCACTTGTAAGAACAATAACGGATGAATGGAATGAGTTTTGCCAAGAAAGGCTACATGAGTTGATTTTGTTTATCTTGCATTTTAAACTTCATATAAGAGCTCCTCCTTAGATTTTGAGTGTTAGAGTGGTGTCTATACTCTTATTTTACTGAGGGGCTCTATTTTTTCAAAGTCGAAATTAACGCACTACAGGAATGCTAACGAAGCAGGATATTCGAATAAGGATTTGAAACTTTTTGTTAATTTTGTTCGTCATATCTACAAAGAAGGGTGGGTTAATTATGAAGAAACAATTAGCAATTGCGGCTACGGTAATTCTTCTCTCTGTTATGGGTTGTAGTAATGAAAGTGATGCACATTATGAGGGTACAATACTTGAAATAAAAGAAAATAGTATCATGGTAGGAGAAGACGATATTGACCCTGAAGCATCATATCCGACATATGAAATTCTTATTGATGATAAAACAGAGTTCAATGGAGAAGTTGAAAAATTTGAAAACTTAAATGAGTTCGTAAGTGAAACAGAACATCCAATTGTAAAACTATGGGTAATTGATAAAGGGGAGAATAATGAAATTGACAATAGGACAGCGAGTGAAGTTGTTGTTGAAAAAGAATAAATCTTAGTAGTTATTTATTTAACAAACGGGTGTTTTACTATAATAAGGAGAATGCAACCTTGTTTCACTAATGAGGCAGAATAGTTCAACACGGGATTTATATTTTATGATAGTGTTTATCAAGTAGATAGTTAATTATTAGGGGGAATAAAGAGTGGCAAAAACAATTAGATTTTTCTTCTTTTCATTATTGATACTATTTTTCTTGAATGGTTGTAATACAAATAATGCTAATGTAGATAAATTTGAGTTTAAAGGTTCGTACATTGGAGATAACAGTGCGGTAGAAAGCATTGTTAAGCAATTACCAAATGGTGAACATTTTAAAGGGTTTGAACTTAAGACCAAAGAAGAACCTTATGGAATGATTTTAAATTATGAAGGCATAGAAGCAGAGGAAATAGAAAAAAGGTATAAAGAAACGGCAATTTACAATGCTACATTTATATTTGCTTTAGTTCAAAATGCAGAATGGGTTACATTTAATTTTAAACATCAGGAATACCAATTAACCATAGAAAATCTACAAGGTTGGTATGGTAAAGAATTAAGTGAGTATTCTAGTGAAGATGAACTAAGAAAACTATCACAAGAATATTTAGAAGATGAAAATAAGGTATACGACTTATTGAAGTAACGGGTGCTTTACTATTATAAGGCGAATGCTGCAACCTTGTTTCACTAATGACGTAAAACGAAATCAGTGGAATTGAAAACTACATAGAAAATAAACTTGTGGAATTTCATGAAAGATACGGTATAGAAGGAATAACCCTCCTCCGCCTCCACAACCCAAAAACATAGAGTCTCCTTATAATTTTAAAAAGTATGTGCGTTTTCCAATTTTCACAAAACAAATCTATGTCTTTGACAAAGAGATTACAACGGATTTATTTGGCTACATTGAGAATGAATACGTAGAGGAAATGGATGGCAGGGGGGTTATTGAGCCGGGATTTCCTGCTAAAGAAGAACTTATGAAAAAATATTGGGAGAGCAGAATGCATCTTGATGACTATCTAGATTTAGATAAGAAACCTTACCAAGATCCTGAAATTTTGGTATTAAAAAAATTCCTATTTCTCTATTAGAATCAAATTTTTAAATAAACTTACGAGAGGGGAAAGCAACTATGGATAAAGAAAAATTATTGGAACTATCGCGGGCAATAAATGTAGAATGATAATGAGCCTGGTATATCACAAGAGATATCAGATTTTTTCTTTGAATGGGAAAATGTAGTAAGTTATACATATGAATTTGAAAGTAATACATTTGTTTTTTCTGTCAAATTAAGCGATTTCAATTTCCGAAAGGTTCAAAAATGAATGAGATAAATAAAGGTTTTCTATGTGAAGTCGTTTTCAGTTAAAGGAATAGGTATGTGCCTGTAATAGCGCAGAAGTACCGTAACTTCTAGAAATATGTAGGGGGACTAGGGGACTAGGGTGAAATTTTTATTGATTTTTATAATCTTATTAGTAGGCTGTACTGGTCCTGAATATGAAAAAGAAGAAACAATAGCGGTATTAGAGGGAGAAGAAATCACAGCAGAAGATGTTCTTTGGCAATCTTCTTTAGAAAAAGAACCAGAAGATATTATTAAATCGTACTTAAAACAAGAGGTTGTTATTAAGGAAGCAAAAAATATGGAAATAACGGTTTCAGAAAAAGAGGTAGAAGAAAGAGTACAAGAAGAATTCCCCGGTGCTGATCTAACCCGAAGGTTTGAAGCATATGGAAATAAAGATTTTTATAGGGAACAAGCATCTTTATTGGGAGTATCCCCGGAAGAATACTACGAGACTTGGGAGGAAATTAATTATACTCGAGGTTTATATTGGGATAAATATTTTAATGAAAAATTTGGGGAGCCAACCGAAAAAAATCTGGAGTCATGGACTAAAAAGGTTGATGAACATGGTGATGAATTGTTCAATGCTTATAAAAAAGAAGGGAAGTGGAAATGAAATAATAAGCTAAAAAGCAACATAGCATTGTAAAGTTTTCACTTAAAATATAGGTTAGGAAATTTTGTGTTTCAAATATATTAAGGTTTTTGATGGATTTTTTATCTTGTGAATTTTATCATTTAAAGTAAAGTGTGGTATCACGCTGGAAAGGTGCATGGAAAATAAGCATAGAGGGTTGGTATATATTCAAAAAAATGGTAATAAAGAAATGGGATTAACCTTTTTGACAAGGGGAACCAACGTGCCAGCATAAAGATGTGAAAGAAATGTCTGTTCGTGCGTGGGATTGCCCTTCGTGTGGCAGCTGCCATGATAGAGATAAAAACGCTTCGAAAAACATCAAAACCGAAGCCGTAAGGCTTCTAACCGCAGGGGCTGCGGAGTTAGCCTGATAAAGCAACTGGCGGGTACGCCGGTGTTCTCAGGAATCTCCATCTTCAAATGTCGCTAGACATTAAGGTGGAGTAGTTCAACCATCCCGGCTTTATATGTGGGAGCGGCAGTTGTTATTATGACATTCTATGCTGTAGGTGGTATAATTAGAAAAAGAGTATCTTGAAGCGGAGGGAAGTGCTGCGGAAGATATATTAAAACAAATTTTAAGTGAACTGAAAGAAATTAAGGCAGATATAGGTGACTTAAAAACGGGACAAGCAAGACTTGAAGTCGGACAACAGAACTTACAGCAAAACTTAATCGAAAGTCTTGGAACTTATACAGAGAAAATTACTGAACATGTTGATGACAAAACCGAAGTATTGAATAAAAGAGTTTACAAAGTTGAATCTGAAATAGAGAGAGTAAGCAGACAGTAGAGAAGTTGAACTTCAACACTGTTTTTTTTTTGGTTTTGTTTATCTTGTGAATTTCATCTATGGCGTTACTTCAAGAAGTTCGGCTTGATTCTGACGAAGGATAGTCCGAAATAACAAGGGAAAATCTCTTCCTCTTTTATCCATAGTTTCACCAGGAGCTGGCAGCCTTCTAAACTTTTGGCTGCCTTATTCTTAAATTCTTGGTTGTAAAATACATCTTCCGCAATTGGGCGAAATAAAATAAGAAATTAATTGGTGGGGAGGGATAAGTAATTGGTGTTTGAAACGTTAACAGGACAACTATCTGTGGTAGTAACTTTGGGATTAGGAGCTTTATTAATCGCTTTATTCCCGCTTATACATAAGCAAAATATGTACTTTGCTTGGTTTAGTTTATTGATGGGTATTATTGTATGGTTGTTGTTGCTATGGTTTACACTCGGCAATGAAACGATGAGGTATCAACTATTAAATCATGGGCTCCATTAAAGACTTGTGAGATGAAAGAGTTTAAGCTTGAAAAGGACTATAGTTATTATTCATACGATATATCCAGGTGAAGCATTTAGGGTTGAACAAGCGTTTAAGGGAAAGAGATATTTGGTATGAAAAAGATATTGGCGGCTCAGGTGACATGTCCTATTCAACAAGAAATGTGACCAATATTTCCGTAAAAACAGAAGATGAACATAAAGCTAGAGACATACGAAGAGATATGCAGGCAAAATGATGAGCTATCGGGGGCGATGAGTTATATCTTATGGTTCATAGTTATTTACTTTGAAAAGCATAAAGTCGCCAAGCTCAAATAAGATAAGCAGTAACAGTCACTAATACATGTAAGGGGACTTATATGCATCTTAGATTCCGATTGACTTTAACCGTTTTGGTTGTAAGTATTCTTGTTGTTTTGAACAGTGAACAAGTCGTTGCTGCTAAAAATAGCACAACGGAGGAATTCCCAAATGAATACCAGTCTCACCTGGAATATGTTCTGGAATTACGAAACTTGGATGACGCGTATCAGCGAATATCTCCAATCATTAAAAATGAATTATTTTCGACCATTAATCAAACCTCTACAGATCAAAACATAACCCTTACCATCCATGATATTTATTACTTCGGCAATCAATTCACGTATTCCTACACCCTTGAAACAGAAAAAGACGTAAACTCAGATGTTTGGGAACACCGAAGTGTTCTAGGGTCTTTTAAAACAGAATTTGACAGGGAATGGATGAATTCCAACGGGAGTTTCTGGGATAAAGAAGTGTCAGATGGAAAATATGTTGGATATGCCACAATAAACTTTCGTAAAGCACTTCCACCAAAAGGAGAGCTGACTTTAACGTTTCCTCAACTCTTCAATACAAAAGGAAACTGGGAAGTCCGTTTCCCAGTAAAAGAGGTTTCCGGTGAGAACGTTGACATCTCTTCTATTGAAAACATTGATCCATCAAAAGTCGATGTATTGTCAGCTAAAAAGAATGATGCGGAATTGCAAGTTTTACTTGAAGTTACGTCTGCAGCGGATGCTGCTAGCAGAGAAACCGTAGGCTCACAATGAATTTCTAGGTGCGAAAGTTGAATTTAAAACATTTGAAACGACTTAGAAAGTAAGAAATGGAGAGTTACTATGTATTTGCTTTTATCTATTGTATTGAGTTCCATGTTAGGTTGGATTTTATTAATGATGGGGCCATTAGTAGGTGGAATGATTGCTTTTGGTATTGTGGTTGGCTGCCTAGGTAGAGGAATGTATTTGCTGACTGATATACATAAAAGATTGTCAACGATATCCCCCCATAAAGATAAGGTCCAAGAGGCGTATGATAATTACTTAAAGGAACGTAACGCAGAGTGAAACAAGGAGAAAAGACATTGAAATAAAATTCAATGCCTTTTCTGTTGCTATGTCCATTGTCTTCTTAGGCGTGCTGCGACTTACTTAATGTTTTCGAAGGCTTGGACGCCGGCTTCTGCGACTTTGACATCGTCAGGGACAGCGCTTCCGCTTACTCCGATGGCTCCTACAACTTTGCCGTCCTGCAGGAGAGGGATGCCTCCGCCGAATACGACGATGCGTCCGTTGTTGGTGGTGTTTAAGCCGTAGAGCTCGGCGTTTGGAACGGTAGCTTCGGCTAAATTGGATGTCGGCATTTTTAGGGCAACGGAGGTCCAGGCTTTGTCTTCGGCGATATCGATGCTGGCGATCCAGGCGTCATCCATTCGATGTTTAGCGATTAAGTTGCCGCCATCATCAACGACGCTGATAACCATGGATACCCCGATATTTTTGGCTTCTTGTTCCGCACCTGCGATGACTTTTGTAGCTGTGTCTAATGTTAATTTATCCATTATATCTCCTCCAGTTAAAAATTATTTGGTGAACATGTTGTGAGGGTCGATGACGAACTTTTTGGCGACCCCGCTGTCAAATTCGTTGTATCCCTGCGGTGCTTCGTCGAGCGAAATAAGGGTGGCGTTGACGGCTTTTGCGATATTGGCTTTCCCGTGCAGGATAGAGTTTAAAAGGGAGCGGTGGTACTGCATCACGGGCGTTTGTCCGGTTACAAACGTGTGTCCCTTCGCCCAGCCGAGCCCAAACCGTATGCTGAGAGACCCTTGCCTGGCTGCTTCGTCTGCTGCTCCTGGATCTTCGGTGACGTAAAGCCCTGGGATACCAAGTTGTCCGGCGGCCCGCGTCACGTCCATAATGGAGTTTAGGACGGTGGCTGGAGCTTCTTTGGCGTCTTGGCCGTGCCCGGATGCTTCGAAGCCAACCGCATCAATCGCGCTATCCACCTCGGGAACACCGAGAATCTGTTCGATTTGTTCTCCTAGGTTATCGTGGTCTCGTAAGTTGATAGTTTCGCACCCGAAGCTTCTGGCTTGTTCGAGCCGTTCGGGGATTAAATCACCAACGATAACAACAGAGGCTCCTAATAGCTGGGCGGAGTGGGCGGCTGCTAATCCAACCGGGCCGGCACCGGCGACGTAGACGGAAGAGCCGGGTTTCACCCCGGCACTGTATGCCCCGTGAAAGCCCGTTGGGAATATGTCGGACAGCATGGTTAAATCAAGAATCTTGTCCATCGCCTGCTCTTTGTCCGGGAAAGTAAGCAGCTGAAAATCGGCGTAGGGAACCATAACATACTCCGACTGACCGCCAACCCAGCCTCCCATATCAACGTATCCATACGCTGATCCGGGACGCTCCGGATTGACGTTTAGGCAGACGTGGGTATTTTGTTCCTTGCAGGACTGACAACGGCCGCAGGCAATGTTGAAAGGAACAGATACCATGTCGCCTTTTTTGATAAATTCGACGTCACGGCCGGTTTCTATCACTTCACCTGTTATTTCGTGACCAAGAATAAGGCCTTCCGGCGCTGTGGTACGCCCGCGAACCATGTGCTGATCACTTCCGCAGATGTTGGTTGTAATCACTTTTACGATAACACCATGTTCACATTTTCTGCCGACATTCAAGGGATGAACCCCGGGGCCGTCTCGTAAAACCAGCTCAGGGTAATCGATGTCTTTCACTTCTACGTTTCCAGCCCCTGCGTAGGCAACGGCACGGTTTCCTGCCATAAAAAAGACCTCCTGTCCGTATTTGATGTTTGGAAATCATTGCATTAAACTGTAAGAAGGAGTGAAATAAAAAGGAAATTCTGAATTATCTGAGTTAATCTCCTTACGTACAGTCTATCGAGCGAACTAATGAAAGAAAAGAACGCACTTTTTTGTTAGGGAGTAACTTTAAGGATACTTTTAAAGGGTGGCGGGCTGATTATGGAAGACTTACGGAAAGAAGTACGAAAAAAAGTGAAGCACGGCGCTTTTAACTGTGAAAAAGAATTGACCCTTTCACTTATCAACGGAAAATGGAAAATCACAACCATTTATCACCTCGGTCAAGATGGAACGATGCGTTTCAATGAAATCAAGCGACTCTTCCCAAAGATTACACATAAAGTATTGACCTCCCAGCTGCGCGAATTAGAGGAAGATAGACTCATACACCGAGAAGTCTACCCGGAAGTTCCGCCGCGGGTAGAATATTCCTTAACAGAACTTGGAGAAAGCTTAATGCCGATTATTCAAAGCATGTACCATTGGGGACAAGAAAATATGAAATATTTCACAGAGGAAAGCCTGTCGGAAAAATAAAGGTATTCTATTGATATATCCAACGCTTATGGTTGTTTATGACGTAGAAAGTCAAACCCTTATTAAAACTTTTTTATTTCAAAATGCCTATGATTAGTATCGAAATATTAAACCAATATAAAGGACCGGGGAAGTGAAACTTGAACTTTTTCGGTCCCGTTTTTGTTTATAGTAATTTTTGTTTTTTTCAAACCTCTACGCTGGAAGTGTTAGACTACTTTTACGATGAGATAGGAAAATAGCCACTAGATATGGTATGATGCGGTGGGATTATCGCACACATTACGATACGCACGAGCGCGTTTTGAAGTAGTGTTCATAGGGGAGGGGGGATTTTTATCTATGGCTTGGAATCGTTATTATTAAATGTTTTGTTTATTATTGTGTTTCTACAATTAGTGCCACTTTTTTTAGAGCTAAGCAAGCATCGATTTTCCTATTACCAAAAAAGGTGGATTATTAATACATCATCGTCCATTGGAATTATTAGTTGTATTTTATTTCCTATTCCTATAATGGAAGGTTACATATTTGATTTACGTCTGGCTGCTCTCACCATTGCAGGGTTGTATGGAGGCATCTTAACGAGTGTATTATCAGGAGTAACGATTGGTTTTCGATTTTTTATAGGTGGTGTCGGCGCTTCTGCTACTATAATAGAAGTTACCATGCTTCTCATTTTATTGGCACTTACAACAGCATGGTTCCATCGTTCTTTGCGAAAAAATAAATTAATCATAGGCAGTTCTATTGCATTGTCTGCTGCTGTAATAGCGTTATTAAACAGTGTTTTCATTTTTGGAGCTACTTTGGATTGGCGATTTGTTACGATGTATCTCGTACTAACATGGGGGATAACCGTATTGATCATTTATTTATACGAAGTTTTTCATGAGTATTTATTAATTAATAAAAGAGTGATTAAAGCAGAAAAAATGGAGATGGTGAGTCATTTAGCCGCTTCTGTTTCCCATGAAGTTCGAAATCCATTGACGGTCGTCCGAGGGTTTTTGCAAATGATAGAGCAGGAAGGTATCCCTGACGAAAAACGAAAGAAATTTATGAGACTTTCGATGGAGGAGATTGATAGAGCCGATGTGATACTCGGAAACTATTTAACTTTTGCCCGACCGTCTCCTGAACATACACAAGTTCTTAATATAGAAAAACAAATACATAAGACCCTTCAAATTATCACACCGCTTGCTAACATGAACGCGGTTCAAATAGAAACGTATATCAATAACTATAAAACTCGGGGCGATGAACATAATCTTCAACAATGTCTAATCAATATTAAAAAGAACTGTATTGAAGCGATGCCTGATAGCGGGAAGCTTCGCATAGAAACAAGCAAAGAAGAATCAAATTTAATTCTTACTATTTCTGATAATGGAAATGGGATGACAAAAGAAGAGTTATCCCGTGTAGGAGAACCCTATTTTACTACCAAAGGGAGAGAAGGAACGGGACTTGGTATGATGGCAGCTTTTAAAATTATTGAAACGATGAACGGGAGTTTGAACGTAGCGAGTGTCCCGTACGAAGGTACCAGTTTCTATATCCGTTTGCCACTAATAGAAAGCGGGTCATCTCAGAGAGATATTTAACTGACATAGTTTTGTAAATCTTCAATATTAGTAGAGCCAAAAAGGAGAAGAGTTATTAAAACGAACAATAATACTCCTTTCATAAAACGTTCTCCATCAAAGTTGTTCATCCTGACTTACCTCCTGCCTCTTTTAATTTTTTTGTTAAGTGCCGTAAAAAAATCATCGATGGTCATATCTCCATTTTTATCTAAGAAATCAACAAGGTCATTTATTTTATCATCATGGAGTGTTTTATATCTTCCTAGTAGTGTTAATTCGACCACCGGAGATCCGCGATATAATGAAACAGAATCGACATTTAATTTGTCCAACAACAATAGTGCGGCAACAACGTATTCGAGATCTCTTCTTTGAAACAAATCATGTATATCAGAGTCCGGATCTAATGGACCTTGGGATTGTGTATTTTTCATAGCAGATATCACCTCTTTGCTGCGATATCATATGTTTTTTACCGGGTAATGTTACATGATGAAGCCCCTAAAAACGGGGGAACTGTTTTTTTACAAAACCATCGTGGACAAAATGTATTAGGCTTACATAATCGAAGACTGGACGTTTTGTTTTTTCTTGTAACGCTTTGGAGTAAGGCGAAAGCAGGCTGCACTCTAATAATAACACCGAAATATTAGGTTGCTCCTGTATAAGTTCATCGGCCGCTTCGAGTACTTCCTGCTCCAAGCGTTGGGAATCGAGCATTCCTGTTTCTTTTATGGCAGCTTCTGAGAAATGTTTTTTATGCTCTAAGCCTTTTATATGTACAACGTCCAGAGTAGTATTTACAGCGTGTAAGAGAGATGTCTCCAACCGAAACGATTCTGCCGTTATAATGCCGATGGTTTGTTGGGAGGGATCAATCATTTTTTCAAGTAAGGGTAACATTAGTAAGCTAGATGTAAAAACAGGAACGCGGAGTTGTTTTACTAGTTCTTGTTGATAAAGCATGAGATATCCGCAATTCCCGGTTATTGCTCTTACATTTCCCTGCTCCATTAATTGTTGTCCTGCTATAACAAGCTGCGGAAGAATAGCCATTTTATCCTCATACATCTTTGCTAACGTTAATCCTTCTACTTTTTTATATTTTACAGGAAACGAAAAGGTTTCTGGATTCCCCATATCTCCTGGGAGAAATGGAATAGTGGAATCAATTAATAGAATACCGATTGCTTCTTTTTCTTGTATGATTTGCTTCATTTTTATAATCCTCGACTTCCAAAATAGTTTTTCTTTATTATATCCAACTTCTCTTTTTTAATTTATAAAAAAGAAAGAACACGAAGAAAGACGGAGTGTAAAAAAACGGAAATTCTAGTAAAATAAAAATTGTAATATTCAGACAAGGAGGTTTTTTTGTGAAGAAAGAAGTTCGGTTAATTCCTTATCGCGTGGAAGAAGTACTGAATGAATCAGAAGAAAAGACTCCGCAAGGTATTACAATGGTACAAGCTCCGGAACTTTGGGAAGAAGGTTATCAAGGGAAAGGAAATGTCGTTGCAGTGATAGACACAGGTTGTCAGAGGGATCATCCTGACTTAAAAAGCCGAATTATTGGAGGAAGAAATTTCACAGACGATTACAATAGTGATACAGAAAACTTCACGGATAATCAAGGCCACGGAACGCATGTGGCAGGAACGATTGGATCAGCATTAGACGGTAAAGGAATTGTTGGTGTAGCACCTGAAGTAGATTTGCTTATTTTAAAAGCTCTTTCTGGAGAAGGATATGGATCATATCAGGGGATTATTGATTCTATTCATTATGCTATTGATTGGCGGGGAGACGATGGAAAAAGGGTTCGTGTCATTTCGATGTCACTTGGAGGTCCCAACGATATTCCGGAAATGCATGAAGCAATTAAACGGGCGGTGGAACATAACATTTTAGTCGTTTGTGCTGCCGGAAATGAAGGAGACGAGGACGAAGATACTGAAGAAATCGCTTATCCAGGTTACTATAAAGAGGTCATGCAAGTGGGGGCAGTTGATTTTGAAGGGGAGCTTGCCTCTTTTACTAATTTTAATGACGAAATAGATCTGGTTGCGCCTGGGGTAAATATTCTTTCTACGTATCTAGACCATAAATATGCAAGACTGTCAGGCACTTCAATGGCTACCCCGCATGTTTCCGGCGCCGCAGCGATTATTATTAATCAGTGTGAAGATGATTTTGATCGAGAGTTAACCGAACCGCAAATGTATTCACAAGTCGTTAAACGAACAGAATCTTTAGGAAACAGTAGGAGTATGGAAGGGAATGGACTGCTTGTTCTTACAAACTACACATCTAGTCTCGCAGATAAAAAAAGGAGACAGCAAAAACTATCTACAAAACAATAGAATGATAACAGTAACATCATTTAGAAATCCGGCTGCCATCTCCATTTGGCAGCCTTTTTTGGACAAATCAATATTGAAAATGTCCATAATAAGATTTTGGAGGACAAATAAAAGGTAGATGAAGAACGTTTTGTCCCTAATATAACCAATTCAGGACAATACGTAACGAAAATTGGTGTGAAATGTCCTGAATCTTTATCATGCGAGACATTCCAGGAAGAGAACTTTCTCGAAAAGGGAAGCATCGGACCGACAACTCCGAACTATTTTTGGAACGAACCTTCAGCAGGAGCGGAAGACGGGCGAATCCAGCGGAAAAAGCGTGTCACCGTTTTTCTTAAGGTTGTAGTAGGGAATGTGAGGGGGCTGTTGGGAGTACGCGAACAAAGGAAGCGTATGAGATGGAGGAAGGAAGTGGTTTGAATGTCGCGCGGCACGGAGCTTGGTCGTTTTCCAAGCTCCGTTTTTCTTATATGTAAAAGCAAAAAAGTACAGTTGATGGAAATAAATCAACCTTGTATGTTTTACACCATACTACGAAAACAAGAAAGGGTGTGAAGGATTTGAAATTACACTGGTTAGACAAGACACCGGCGCCAGCTGCTGGTGTTTCATGGGGAGTTCCTTGGAAGAAAGGTGTATTGAATCGGGAAGATCCGCTTGCTTTAGTTGGTCCTTCTGGTGAAAAAATCAGTTTGCAATCGTGGCCGTTGGCTTATTGGCCAGACGGTAGTGTGAAGTGGACAGGACATGCGACGGTGATGCAAGAATATAGTAAAGGTGCTTACACGTTGAACATAGACGATAATAAACGAGTTGAGCATCCTCTCTGTGTGCAGGAGTCCGATGAAAAAATAGAAGTGAACACAGGTCCATTACAGTGTAATATTAATAAAAACGGTCACTCTATTCTCAATAATCTTGTTGTGAATGAAAACGTGCTTGGGACCAAAGGAAAACTAATCAGTATTCGAGAGGAACGTAACGAGCGCAGTGAAGAAGGGACAATATATCGTCATGAACGGTTGGAAGGAAAAATCAACGCTGTTGAAATAGAACAGACAGGTCCAATAAGAGCCGTTATTAAAATAACCGGAGTTCATGTGAATGAGACGAAGGAATGGCTTCCCTTTGTTCTTAGAATGTATTTCTATCAAGCGTCGCCTGAAATAAAAATGGTTCATACGTTTATTTACGACGGGGACCCTCATTATGATTTTGTTAAAGGATTGGGGATAGAGTTTCAAACAAATGTTCAAGGTGAACCTTGGAACCGAAATGTCCGTTTTTTGTGTGAAGAAGGAATCTATTCTGAACCCGGTCAACTAGTATGGACAAGAACATACGGAAAAGCAGAGGGGTTGTATGAAAAACAAATTTCCGGTGAGCCTGTGAATATAACGGAGCATCCTACCTTAAAAGACCATGTGCAGGGGAACGCAGTCTGGAATGATTTTAAAATCGTCCAAGACTCGAGTTTTCACTATAAAGTGAGAAAGAGAACGGAAGAAAATTGTTCCTGGCTGGATGCTGTGCATGGTTCTAAAGCTAAAGGACTCATGTACGCGGGTGGAAGCAATGGAGGTATAGCAGTAGGATTAAAAAACTTTTGGAAGAAGAACCCAAGCGAATTGGAAATAACCCAGTTTACAAAAGAAATGCCAACGATGATGGTCTGGTTCTGGTCTCCTGAAGGAGAATCGATGGATTTGCGTCATTACAGTAACGATACGCACGTTCGCAGTGCTTATGAAGGATTTGATGAGATGCGTTCTACTCCTCATGGAGTTGCAAACACAAGTGAAGTGAATCTGAGGGGGTTTTCAAAAGTACCTGTAAATGAAGAGTTGCTTCGACTCGGTGAGACCTGGCAAAATCCGGCCCTATTCCTATGTGAGTCGAAGTATTATCATAGTACTTATGCTTTAGGTACCTGGAGTTTGCCGGATGATGAGGATCCATTTAAAGCGGCTTTAGAAACACAGCTGGAAGCTGCTTTTTCTTTTTACAAACAAGAAGTCGAACAACGAAGCTGGTACGGGTATTGGAATTATGGCGATGTCATGCATACGTATGATGCTACTCGTCATCAATGGCTTTATGATGAAGGAGGGTTCGCTTGGCAAAATACCGAACTAGTCCCGAATATTTGGTTATGGTACGCATTTTTGAGAACAGGGCGTAAGGATATATTTGAGATGGCAGAAGCGATGACGCGGCATACAAGTGAAGTTGATCGATATCATATCGGGAAGTATGCCGGATTAGGGTCGAGACATAATGTTATTCATTGGGGATGTGGTTGTAAGGAAGCAAGGATTAGTATGGCGAGCCTTCATAGGTATTACTATTTTCTTACAACAGATGAAAGAACAAGAGACTTATTAACAGATGTACGTGATGTAGATTATGCAACGATGGAATTAGATCCGATGAGAGAGTTTTACCCACCGAAAACAGGTCTTACTCATACGAGAGTTGGTCCAGATTGGAGTGCCTTTTGTTCGAATTGGCTGTCGGAATGGGAACGAACGGAAAATACAACCTACAAAGAAAAAATAGAAACCGGCATTGATAATCTAAAGAACACCCCTAACCGGCTATTGTCTGGTCCTGTTTTTGAATACGATGCACGATCATCCAACTTATATCATATTGGGGACGGAACACCAGGGGGATATCATATGGTTATCGCTTTTGGGGCTCCACAAGTGTGGATGGAAACGGCAGAACTTTTAGAGGACGATGAGTGGAAAGAAATGCTAGCGGACTTTGGAGAATTTTATTTACTAACGGATGAAGAGAAAAGGAAAAGAAGCAATGGCAAGATAAACGATAACATGTTTGACTGGCCGATGTTTGCCGCAGGGATGGCAGCTTATGCAGCCTCCCGGAAACAAGATGACAACCTTGCCCAAAAAGTGTGGCAATTATTATTAAAATCAGAATACAGCCACATTCCTCTGCCGATAGAAAAGGAAACGATAAAAACGTGGAAAACATTAGATGAAATTCCGTGGGTAACGACAAACACTATTTCACAGTGGTGTCTTAATGTCATTGTAGCTCTTGAATTAATCGGCGATATCGCACCAGAAGCTGATTTGCAAAAAAGTATTATTCATCAAAAAAGTACTACCAAATAATCGCTTGTTCCTATCTGAGATGGCTTTTTGGAAGGATGTTATCGAAGAGAGACAAAAAAGGATAATTGCCGGAAAAATGTAAGCGCTTTATATTATGAGTGGCAGTCATTTTTATATATGAGAAAAAATAGGCAGGCTGCACATTTTTTTAAGGAGGAATATATATAGTGAAGATTTTTTTTAGAAAAAGCATCATAACGTACCCATTGTTCTTTTCATTATGCTTCGTGCTTTTATTTGGTTGCAGCAATGAGGAAGCAGATACCTCTGATGAAGATAACACAGACGGGGAAACAACCGATATTTCCATTTTAACTACAGCATATACACCAGAACCACCGGATGAAAGCAGTCCAGCCTGGCAGGCACTAGAGGAATATACAAACACGAATTTAGACATTACCTATGTTCCAAGTAGCAATTGGGACGAACGGTTTAATGTCACGTTAGCTTCTGGTGATCTTCCTTCCATCATGTTAGCAGATAAAACACCAAGTTTTATTAATGCGGTACAGGATGGAGCGTTTTGGAATCTGACAGATCATTTGGATGAATATGAGAACCTCAGCCAAATGAACGATATCGTAAAAAATAATATTTCTATCGAAGGGGAAATATATTCTATTCCACGTTCTCGGCCGCTAGGTAGAAATGCGGTAACAATTAGAGAAGATTGGTTAGAAAATGTAGGGTTGGATAAACCAGAAACGATTGATGAATTTTATGAAGTACTAAAGGCTTTCACAGAAGAAGACCCTGATGGTGATGGAGAAGATAATACGACAGGTATGGTGGTGTCGGAATACGAAGGTCCATGGGACATTATGCAGACATGGTTTGGGGTTCCGAATGAATGGGGAGAAGATGAGAATGGAGAGCTGGTGCCGGACTTTATGACTGATGAGTACCGAGAAGCTTTGGATTTTTTCAACAAAATCTATGAAGAAGGATTAGTAAATGAAGACTTTGCTGTTATGGATCCCGCCAAATGGCATGATGCCTTTGTGAACGGGGAAGCCGGCGTCATCGTCGATGTAGGGGATGCGGCTAATAGAAATCATAAAGATATGGTTAAAGACGATTCATCTTTAGAAGGGTCTGTCGGTCTTTTCGGTGCAGTAGAAGGTCCAGATGGCCTGTATAATCTTCCTACATTGGGCTATTCAAGTATGTTGGCTATTTCAAAAACATCGGTGAAAACGGAAGAAGAGCTTCATGAAGTATTAGAATTTTTAGATAAAATCAATACAGAAGAAGGTCAGAATCTTGTTTTTAATGGTGTGGAAGGGCGTCATTACGAAATCGAAGATGGAGAATATGTACCAGAGTCAGACCAAAACTTGGTATATGAATATGAGGATCTGAATCAAATACTGCCGGCACTTCCTACAGAACGCTATCATGTTGAGGAAGAATCAGAGCTGACAGAGCAATGGAATGAGCTAAAAATTAAAAATGAGGATATCGTCGTCTCTAATCCGGCTGAACCACTTGTCTCAGAAGTGTATGCCCAACACGGCCAGCAACTTGATGATATTGTGAACGATGCTCGAATTAAGTATATTGTCGGTCAAATTGATGAAGAAGGTTTAGATGAAGCAGAAGCGCTATGGAAACAATCTGGTGGTGATGACTATATAGAAGAAATCAATACGTTGTATGAAGAGAATCAAAACTAGAAAATTCAGCATAAAAGATAGGTGGCGTTAAACCCACCTATCTTTTAAAACAAGCTGGTGTTTACAGGAAAGTGAGGAATCTGCATGGCAAATATTGAGTTTGAGCAAGAACTTACGTTTCCAGTAGAAAAGAAGAAATTAACATTTAAACAAAAATTACGCAGAGATAAATGGTTGTACTTGCTCTTAATTCCGGGGATTATTTATTTTGCCCTTTTTAAGTATTTACCTATGTGGGGCATTTTGATGGCTTTTCAGGATTATTCTCCTTTTTTAGGATTTTGGGCAAGTGATTGGGTGGGGTTCACCCATTTTCAAAACTTTTTCAGCAATCCTGACTTTTTCAGGCTGTTAAGAAATACCTTAATTTTAGCTGTCTACGATATTATTTTCTTTTTTCCCGTCCCTATTATTCTATCTCTATTAATTAATGAAGTACGGATGGCTCTGTTTAAACGGACGGTGCAAACGTTGGTATATATACCGCATTTTATGTCTTGGGTTATTATTGCCAGTATTTCTTACGTCTTTCTAACGACAAGTGGCGGTATTATAAATGACATTATCGCACACTTTACAGGCGAAACGGTTTCTTTTTTGTCCCATCCTGACTGGTTTCGGCCAATGATTATTGGACAGGTGATTTGGAAAGAAGTCGGCTGGGGTACGGTTATCTTTCTAGCTGCACTTGCAAATGTAAGTTCAGAACAATATGAAGCTGCGATTGTGGACGGGGCCGGCAGATTTCGAAGAGTTTGGCACGTAACGCTGCCAGCATTACGAAGCACGATCGTTATCTTACTTATTCTTCGATTAGGAAATTTTCTAGATCAAGGGTTCCAACAAATCTATCTGATGACAAACTCCTTGAACCGGGAAGTTGCTGATGTCTTTGATACGTATGTCTACTTTATGGGTATTACGCAAGGGGCATTCAGTTATAGCACAGCAGTTGGTTTATTTAAGGCTGTCGTTGGGATTATCTTAATTTATGGAGCCAACTGGTTTGCTAAAAAAATGGGTCAGGAAGGGTTATTTTAATACAGGAGGCAAAAGCTCATGAGTAATATAAATAAAATGCATAATACAACGCCCGGCAGAATATTTGATGTATGTAACCATTTATTATTAATCGTTTTGGGGCTGGTGACCTTTTTGCCATTTGTTTATGTAATGGCGGGGTCGTTTGCAACAGAAGCAGAAATAGCGAGAAGATCCTTTTTTATTTTCCCGGAAACGTTTAGTTTGGAAGCGTACCGGTATATTTTTTCAACATCAACATTTGTACGAAGTATCGGTGTGTCTGTGTTTGTTACCGTGGTTGGAACACTAGTTAGTTTAGCTTTAACGATGACGATGGCTTACCCTTTATCAAGAAAAAATTTAGTAGGGAGAAACTTGCTTCTGAATCTTATTATTTTTTCGATGGTATTTAGCGGAGGGATGGTTCCGACATATATCGTTGTGAGGAGCTTAGGATTGCTTGATTCCTTGTGGGCTTTAATTTTACCGATGGCTATTAATCCCTTTTATTTAATCATTGTAAAAACGTTTTTTCAAAATCTTCCTGTAGAATTGGAAGAAGCGGCGAAAATCGATGGTTGTACGGAAATAGGTGTTTTTTGGAGAATTGTTTTGCCATTGTCTAAGCCGGTGATTGCAACATTTACATTATTCTATGCGGTGTTTTACTGGAACGACTTTTTTAATGCGCTACTATATATTAGTGATAGCTCCAAATGGCCTGTCCAATTATTACTGCAACAACTGATGATGGTGGCTAATGTTGATTTTGGTGACATGGATGCACTTTTAGCTGAACCTCCTGAAGAATCACTTAAATTAGCCGTCATTGTAGTAGCTACCTTACCAATACTCGTATTTTACCCATTTTTACAAAAGCATTTTGCCAAGGGTGTCATGTTAGGTTCGGTAAAAGGATAATTTTAGAAATAGGATGAATATTATGAAAATATAATATAGAATAAAGAAAGGGATGAGCTTCGATGTAACGTTAGGATGGGGATAACGTTGTTTAAACTAGGTAAAACAGCAAAAGAAGAAATGAGATTGGACTGGAAAAGTCGATATTTCCGCAAGAGTTTTATTTTAATTTTGTTCATTACTTCTATTCCGGGAATTGTATTTGGTGTTGGATTTTATGGGTTTGGTGTCGTACAAGTAGAAGAAGAACTTAGAGACATTCATGAAAATCAAATTAATCAACGTGCTGCCAATATTGACGATCAATTTGATTATTTAGAAGTGTCTTTGTCGCACTGGGCATTTGAACCGAGGTTTAATGAAACATTGCTGGAACTTGATTACGTGGAAAATTTTCAGGAAACACGTGATATCGTCCAAAAACTTTTGATTCTAAAAGGGAGTCATCCGTTAATAAAACAGGTAAGACTGTTTGTGGATGCAGAAGATCCTATTTTGTTTAGTCCGCATTATGGAGTTATAAACGAGCAGGAGAAATATGATAAATACCATTCTGTATTAACAGAAAGACAACATGTTCATTGGACTTCGTTGTATGATTTCGGAGGTTCATCGGTAGCACTTACGCATAATATTCCCGGAAATAGCAGGACTCCATTCGGAACAATTATTGTCACGATGGATGAGTATAAGATGACGCAGCTATTGAAAACATTAACCCCGTATGATGCGGGGGTTACGCTTATGATGAACGAAAACGAGCAAACGTTGGTATCCTCGAACAGTACAAATCACTCCAATTTTGAAAACGCTTTAAAAGAGAAGGTGCAAGAACAAAAGGCGGGTGCAAACGAGTCCTTTACGATGGAGTGGGAAGGAGAAACTTACTCTGTTTCATCAGGACATATGGACAGAATTGATTCAGAATGGCTGTATGTATCGGCAGCCCCGATTTCTTCCATAACATCTCCGATTGTTTTTATTTCTAATTTAATAATAATTATTAGTCTCAGTTTATTAGTCATCGCATTTATTATGGCTTGGTTTGCCTCCAATAGAATTTATAGTCCGGTAAGGAAATTACTGCAAGTGTTGGGAGGTGAAGAGGGAGACTCTAAACATAAACAAGATGAGTTTGAAATGATAAAAGAAAAGTGGATAAAGCTTTCTAATGAAAGTGAATCATTGCAACAGAAGTTGTCAGCTCAGATTCCTCAGTTGAAACAAAGTTTTTTGTTGCAATTGACAAAAGGTTACTTATATGAATACTCCGAAGCTGAATTGAGAAGTCGTATGGAAAATTATGATTGGAATATAGAGGACCATAAGTTTCTAATCATGGATATTCAGCTAACAGGGATCTATGAATCAGAAATTATATTAGAAAACGATGAAAGTCTAGTGACGTTCGCAATGGCAAATATAATGGAAGAATCAGCGAGGAATTATTTTGAACAGTTCACGACAATTAATTATCACGATCTGTCAGTAGGTATGTTGATCATAACTCCTTCATCGAACAATGTAAAAGACGACCTTTATCTATGTGCTGAAAATATAACGAACGCAGTAAACGATATTCTCAAATTACAAGTAACCGTGACATTAAGTCAATCAGCTGATCAAGTGAAACGAATTCCTTATTTGTTTGAAGAAGTGAGTCAAGGCAAGCGATACAGGAATTTTGAAAATCAAAATCAACTCATAGACTTACAGGAACACAAGAAAGAATCAAATCATGTAAACGTATATTATCCTTTTGAAATCGAAAAAGAAATTGTTCAAGCTGTCCGCCGTGGTCAAATAAACGAAGCGAAACAGTTAACCCGGGAATTTTTAGAGGAATTAACGTTTTTAGGGATGAAGGAGATTAACATTCAATCGGGCATGATGCAGTTGTTTGGGACGATTCAAAAAGAGATTCTTCATTCAGGTATTCAGCCAAATGACTTGTTTAAAGGAAGAAATATGTTTGCAGAGTTAACACAAATTCGTGAATCAGAGTGGATGGTGGAGTGGATTGTAGAAGAAGTTATTTCTCCATATGTGAATATATTGCAAGGAAGAATGGATTTTGAAACGAAACGCATAGTAGAACAAGTGGTAGAAGAAATTCAAAGTGATTATATGAAGGATATCTCGTTAGAAAGTTACGCTGATATCGTTGGAACCAATCCTTATACGTTAAGCAAGGCGTTTAAAAGAGTGCTGGGCGTAAACTTTATCGATTACGTTACAACAGTACGAATGGATAAAGCAAAAGAGTTACTGTTAAATACGAATATGAAAGTCAATGAAGTATCGGAAAAGGTTGGATACCGTCACAGTTATTTTAATCGTATCTTTAAAAAACATGTCGGTGTAACACCGGGACAGTACAGAAAATTAAAATCTAGTTCATAGGAGTGAGATATATGAAAAAGGCATATGCATTGGTCGGCACAGGCGGACGGGCTGAGTTTTTTTACGGAGCAATAGCAAAGGAATTCAAAGATATGTGCGAGCTTGTAGCTTTTTGTGATACGAACCAAACTAGAATGGATTACGCCAATCATCTTTTAGAAGAAACGTATGACCATTTTCCGGTGAGGACATATATGGCTAATGCGTTTGAGGAGATGGTTGATACAGAAAAACCAGATGTTATTATTGTCACCTCGATAGATCGCACACATCATCTCTACATTATACGGGCTTTGGAGCTGGGGTGTGACGTTATTACCGAAAAACCGATGACGATAGATGAAGAGAAATGCCAAGATATTTTAGATACGATTGACAAAACAGGAAATAAGGTACGCGTTGCATTTAATTATCGTTATGCTCCACATAACACAAAAATAAGAGAACTAATTGCAAATGGAGTGCTCGGTAAAGTGTACTCTGTAAATTTTGAATGGGCGCTCGATACGCAGCATGGCGCGGACTATTTTCGCAGGTGGCATAGAGATAAAAGAAATAGTGGAGGATTGCTTGTCCATAAATCGACCCATCATTTTGATTTAGTCAACTTTTGGCTTGGAACCCATCCAGACACTGTTTATGCTGCGGGAGGATTGCGGTTTTATGGGAAAGAAAATGCAGAATCCAGAGGAATTACTTCATTTTATCAACGGGCGTATGGAAGTGAGTATGCGAAAGAGGATCCTTTTGCCCTTCATTTGGAAGACAACCCCCATTTAAAATCCATGTATCTCGATGCGGAAAAAGAAGATGGGTATCAACGTGACCAAAGTGTGTTCGGAGATGGAATCAGCATTGAAGATACGCTTGGGGTTTTAGTCACCTACAAAAATAAAGCTCTTTTAAATTATTCTTTACATGCGTATTTACCGTGGGAAGGTTATATCGTTACGTTTAATGGTAGTAAAGGGAGAATGGAAGTGCGTGTTCGAGAACAATCGTATGTTAACGCAGGCGGCGAAAAACAGGAAGAGGGCCGTATTGAAGAAAAGTCTATCACTATATTACCGATGTTTGGGACGTCTTACCAGGTCGAGGTAGACGAGGTTGAAGGTGGTCATGGCGGAGGAGACCCTGCTTTATTAAATAACCTTTTCAATCCTGACATTCACGATGAATGGAACCGGGCCGCCTCCCATATTGATGGAGCGATGTCTATTTTAACAGGTATAGCTGGAAACAAGTCTTTACAAACGGGGCAGGCAGTGAAAGTAAACTCTTTAGTCGATTTTAATAGAAAGGAAGAACAATAGCTGTGGGATATCACCAGTTTGCTGAAGGAGAGCTGCTGTACAAAAACAATCTATCAACCCCAGAAGATATAGATGATTGGAAGGTAGAAGGAGAAATGTTTGCTCGTTTTAAAAAAAATACGCTTTTTTTGAAAAATAAATTAGACCCTGATATCCACGGTGATAAGTCGCATTGGGTGTTCTGGTGTCCGGTTGATTTTCCGGATAACGTCATGATTCAATGGGAGTTTTGTCCAATTGCTGAACCAGGGTTGTGTATGATGTTTTTCGCTGCGACTGGCCGTAAGGGGGAGGATATTTTTGACCAATCTTTACCGAATAGGACGGGGGTATATCCTCAATATCACTCCGGTGCTATAAATGCATTGCACCTTTCTTATTTTCGTCACAAGCAAGCAGAAGAGAGGGCTTTTCGGACTTGTAACTTACGCAAAAGTTTTGGTTTTCATCTTGTGGCACACGGCGCTGATCCACTCCCTCCGGTAACGGATGTCATAGAGCCCTACCATATGAAAGTAGTAAAATACGATGAAATCGTTCAGTTTTCTATAAATGAGTTGCCGATTTTAGAGTGGGAAGATGACGGTCAAACATTCGGCCCCGTATATAAAGGTGGAAAAATAGGAATAAGGCAGATGGCTCCGATGGAAGCGGCGTATTCTAATTTTACAGTCCACCGGGCTGTTTCTATAAAGGAAGCCGAGGGGAGGTCGTCAAGTGTTTGATAATAGTGGTGTTGTAGGAGGGTTTTACAGGGCCGGAGAAACGGTTTTATTTTTAGTCTATGTAAACGTATTATGGATATTGTTTTCATTTCTCGGATTGATTATTTTTGGTTTAGGTCCCAGTACTTTAGCTATGTTCACGGTATTTAGGAGATGGGCGATGGGAGCGTCGGATGTCCGCGTTTTTACTACATTTTGGCAAGCGTTTCGAGCAGATTTTGTAAAGGCCAATGTGTTAGCCTGGCTTTTATTCGTTTTTGGACTGATGATATATACGAATTTAAACTATTTCACTTTACCAAGCGAATGGCTGCATCTCATCTTTCGCTATGTCATTATAGGTGTCGCTCTTTTGTACGGCGCAATGCTTTTGTATATTTTTCCGGTAATGGCTCATTATGAAACGAACTTTTTTCGCTATTTCAAGAATGCGGTGTTAATTGCCGTTTTTCAACCACTCCGTACTGTTTATCTCATAGCAGCCTGTTTTACACTCTACCATTTGTTTTATACCTTACCTATATTACTATTATTTTTCGGAGCAAGCTTAACTGGTTTTATTTTAATGTGGATAACATATCGAACCTTTGTGAAAATTGAAGACCGGCAGCGATTCTTTTATACAGAGCATGCATAGAAAAGGAGATAACCTATATGAACAGCTCTATTACTATTTATCTGGCAGGAGATTCAACGGTACAGACATATGGTACAAACGAAAAGCCTCAGGCAGGATGGGGGCAGTATTTAGATCGTCATGTTGATGAGGCTGTATCAATTTCGAATCACGCGATTGGAGGTAGAAGTTCAAAAACGTTTATTACAGAAGGTCGCCTGGAAACTATATCAAGTGAAATGAAAGAAACGGATTACTTGCTTATTCAAATGGGGCATAACGATTCGACGAAAAATAAACCGGAACGATATACGGATCCTTATACGGATTACAAACAGTACATCAGGCAGTATATTGAACAGGCGCGTCGTAATAAAGCGACCCCGATTTTGATAACACCGGTGGGAAGGCTTCACTATGTGAGAAAGGAGTTCCTTGCTGATTTTGGTGATTACTGTAACGCCATGAAAGAAGTAGCCGAAGAAGAAAAGGTGGAGTTAATCGATCTAATGGCGAAAAGCATTGCCTATTATTCTTCAATCGGCTATGAAAAGACGGCGGAACTATTTATGATTTCTATGAACGGTACCGATTGTACCCATTTTACGGAAAAAGGAGCATATACGATTGCTCAACTTGTCGCAAAAGAAATGAAGCAACTCGATAATGGGATTTCTACTTATGTGACTGTGTAAAGCAGGTTTAATAAATGGAATTTTACTAGCTGAACTTGGAAGTTTACTGTCCGAAGTTAGTTGAATACTGACTAGATTAACATTTATACTTGCCGAACTCGAGTCTTTACTGGCAAATAGAACTTTTTACTGGCGCCATCGTTCGACGATAGTAGCAACGCCTTGACCTCCTCCGATACATAAGGTGGCAAGACCAGACATACTGTCGCGGCGTTTCATTTCATAAAGCAGCGTGACAAGGATACGTGCGCCGCTTGCGCCGATAGGGTGGCCAAGTGCAATGGCGCCTCCGTTAACATTTAAACGATCAGAGGGAAGTTGTAGATCACGCTGAACGGCGAGGGACTGAGCGGAAAAAGCTTCATTTGCTTCAATCAAATCGAGGTCGCAAACGGTCATGTCAGCTTTTTTTAACGCACGTTGGGTTGCAGGAACGGGGCCGGTTCCCATGATTCTGGGATCGACGGCTGCACTTGCGTTACTGCGGATACGGGCGAGTGGTATAATGTTGAGTTCTTTAGCTCGGGATTCGCTCATGACAACCATAGCGGAAGCCCCGTCGTTAATACCGGACGCATTGCCGGCGGTGACGCTTCCCTCTTTTTTAAACGCAGGACGCAGTTTACTCAGTTTATCAGCGGTGGTCCCTTCGCGAATGTGTTCGTCTTCTCGAACTTCGATAGGCTCGCCTTTACGCTGCGGAACGTTAACAGGAACGATTTCTTCATCGAAACGTCCATTATCCCGCGCCACAGCTGCTTTTTGCTGGCTCCAGGCTGCGAATTCATCCTGCTCTTCCCGGGAGAAACCGTACTGGTCATTAATATTTTCAGCGGTAACACCCATGTGGTAGTTCTCCATCGCACAAGTGAGACCATCATGAATGATGCTGTCGATAAATGTTTGATTGCCGATACCAAAACCATCTCTGGCATTCATGCTTACATAAGGCGCCTGGCTCATATTTTCCATGCCGCCGGCAACTATAATTTCAGCATCGCCTGTTTGGATGGCCTGTGTAGCGAGATGAATAGCTTTAAGGCCGGATCCGCACACTTTATTAATGGTCATAGCCGGAATGAACTCTGGCAGTTCGGCGTTCATGGCGGCAATTCGTGCGGGATTTTGGCCAAGTCCCGCCTGTAGAACGTTTCCCATTATAACTTCATCAACCTGGTTAGCTTCGATACCGGAGCGTTCGAGCGCTCGTTTAAGAACAATACCCCCGAGATCAACTGCCTTGACGTCTTTTAAGGCACCGCGAAACCCACCAATGGGAGTTCGCACTGCCCCGACGAGAACGACATCTTTATTGCTCACGAAGATCCCTCTTTCTGTGTGATATTTTTATCTACACTAAAGTCAGCTTCTGTCTTGTTACGGATCATATCAAGATTCGCTCCTTCTAAAATCTCTTTTAAAACCATGCCTTTATCGGTGAAATCAAAGACGGCTATGTCTGTAATGAGACGGCTGACCACTTGAGACCCGGTCAGAGGGAGTTCACAAGAGGCGCGGATTTTGGATTCTCCGTATTTATTGACGTGATTCATTATAATAACCACCTTACGTGCGCCCTGGACGATATCCATTGCACCGCCCATCCCTTTGACCATTTTCCCGGGAATCATCCAGTTGGCAAGGTCTCCTTTCTCAGACACTTCCATGCCGCCAAGAACAGCGAGGTCAATGTGTCCTCCGCGAATCATTGCAAACGACTCGGCGTTGTCAAAAAAAGATCCACCTTCCTTCACGGTTACCGTTTCTTTACCGGCATTTATCAAATCCGGATCGACCACATTTTCATGGGGATAGGGGCCAATCCCGAGCAAACCATTTTCAGAGTGTAAATAGACATTCATTGATGCTGGGATAAAATTTGCTAACATCGTCGGCATACCAATTCCGAGATTTACTGTCATTCCATCTTGTATTTCGTGGACAGCCCGGTTGATAATTTTTTCGCGAGAAGTACTCATGATATGTGACCTCCTTGTTGGGTTTTAAGCGCGGACCGTGCGTTTTTCGATTCGTTTTTCATAATTCTCCCCCTTAAGGATGTGCTGGACGTAAAGGCCAGGTGTGTGAATGAAATTTGGATCTAAGTCTCCAATTTCCACAAGTTCCTCAACTTCAGCTATTGTTTTATTTCCAGCTGCAGCCGCTAGTGGGTTGAAATTACGGGATGTTTTGCGGTAAAGCAGATTGCCGTAAGAATCACCTTTCCACGCTTTAACGAGCGCAATGTCCCCGACAATTCCTGTTTCCAAAATACACGTTCTTCCGTTAAATTTTTTGTGTTCTTTGCCTTCTGCAATTGGTGTGCCGACACCGGTAGGAGTGTAGAACCCGCTTATTCCGGCACCGCCTGCGCGAATTCGCTCGGCAAGTGTTCCCTGTGGTACTAACTCTACGTCAAGTTCGCCATTTAAATATTGCTCTTCAAATACTTTATTTTCTCCAACGTAGGAAGCGAGGATTTTTTTGATTTGCTTGTTTTGAAGTAAAAGCCCAAGCCCCCAGTCATCGACACCGCAATTGTTGCTGACAATCGTAAGGTCTTTGGTTCCTTGTTCGGCCAACGCCATTATTGCTTTTTCAGGAATACCTGATAATCCAAATCCCCCTACAATGACGGTATCTCCGTCTTGAATAATACGGACAATATCGTTAAAGGATGTTGAAATTTTTGTCATGCTTTCAGACTCCTTTTTATAAAATCTTTAATGTACCTTTCACTTTACTAAAAGCGCTTACATAAGTAAAATAGATAAATATTATATATTTATTCATTAAAAGAATAAAAGGAGACAGCGATGGAAATAAAACAGTTACGTTATTTTTTAGAGGTGCATCGGGAAGGGAGTTTTTCAAAAGCAAGTGAGAAGTTGCATACTTCACAGCCGGCCCTTAGTAAGGTGATTCATCAGTTGGAAGAGGAGTTAGATATGCGTCTGTTTGACCGGTCCACGCGACATTTGAAAATATCGGAAGAAGGCGAAATATTGCGTGTCCACGCTCAAAAAGTGCTACGGGATATAGAGGATTTGGAAAAAGCTGCAGATGAAATCAGAGTACGGAAAAAGGGAAGTTTTAAGTTCGGTTTACCACCTGTAATAGGGTCCAGTTTTTTTCCGAGTATTATTGCTTTCTTTCGAAAACATTATCCTGATACGGATATGCAGATTGTCGAAGAAGGCGCTAAAATTATGGAAGAGTCTTTATTGGAAGGAAACATTGATGTGGGAGTTGCAATTTTGCCAGTGGATGATGATGCTTTTGAAGTGCGGCCGATTATAGAAAAAGAACTACTTCTGGTCGTTTCAGCCCGGCATCCGCTGGCGTATAATGATTCTGTGAAAATGAAGGAGCTGCATGGTGAAACGTTTCTCATGTTCCGGCAGGGATTTTCCTTATATGACAGGGTGCGGGAAGCTTGCATTCAGGCAGGATTTGAACCGCACGTTGGAAACGAAAGCACGCAATGGGATTTTCTTCTAACAATGGCGAAAGAAAATATGGGTATTGCCTTTTTACCAGAAACGGTGTTGGAGAAAGCAGATCTTTCTGACGTGTCTGTTTTATCCATAACCGAGCCTCTGATTCATTGGAATCTGGCACTGATTTGGCGAAAGCAAAGTTATCAGTCTCATGCCGCGAAAGAATGGGTGAAAGTTGTGGAAGAAGCTTTTAAAGCAGAATAAGCCAGAGAAATCATTATAAGATGGGGGAATTTTGCGAGTAGTAAATGGGAGGGGGTCCGTTGAGAAATCTGGAGGTATAAGCGAACAAAGAAAACGCATGAGGTGGAGGAAATGAAGCAGGGAGTGGTTAACGACGATTTTCGCTAGCAGAAACGAAGAGTAAAGAAGATGCGCGGACATTTAGTCCGTTATTTGACTCGCTTCCGGGTCCAAAAGGACGGGATCTGTGGTTACCAGATCCCGATTTTCTTAAGAACGATCTTTGTTTTTCTCTGATTTTTCCTCTTTAAACGCTTCATCCGCTTCCACGAATTCATCATTATATATGACTTCCTGGGTGCTGCTGAGTCCATTGCTTTTATCCGTCATCGTTTTATGAGGTTCTTTCTTCTCGTCCATACTTTGATTCTCCTTTATAATGAAAGTAATGCTTATAATAACCGTGACAGAGAATTCTTATTCTTATCCAAAAGAAGGTGTTGTTGTAGTTGAAACGATGGAAAAAAGAAATAGATATTGATGCACCCATTGATGAAGTCTGGTGCTTATTTGATCAATCCCTTGAAAATATGCAAAAAATCATGCCGAAAGTAATTGGGCATGAACCAGTTAAAACGACAGAAGAAGTGGTAGGAAGTGTGTATCGGCAGACGTATCAAGAAGGTAGCCAAACAGCAGAATATGATGTAGAAACGTTAGAGTATGTGGATACCGATGACAAGAAGCGGTTAAAAATTGTATTTACCATGTCCGAGTTATTTGAGATTACGACAGCTTATGAGTTATTGAAACTGAATGATAATAAAACAAGATTTATTTATTCTACTACGAATAAGCCGTTGAAGTGGCGAGTGAAACCGTTTTTACTGTTTGCTAGTGATAAAGCAGTTATCGCCTTTGTAGAACGCGTGAAGCGTGTTGTAGAAGAAGAACAGACATAAGACTACTGAAAGGCGGCTTCATCAGTCTACAAAAGTCAAGAAATGAAGCGACCAAAACATAAGAGCAGGTGGAAATCGTGGATATAAAGCAACTTCAATATTTTATTGAAATTAATCGGTTAAAAAGTTTCAGCCGAGCTGCTGAGCATTTATTTATAACCCAGCCAACCATCAGTAAGATGATTAAAAATATGGAAAAGGAGTTCAATGTAAGCTTATTTGACCGCTCCAAAAAGCAAGTCGTATTAACCGATGCGGGTAAAATTATTTTGGAACAAGCCCAAATTATCCATAAAGCGTTTAAAGATTTAGAATTACAGTTAGAGGATTTATCTGAATTAAATCAAGGACATATCCGAATAGGTCTGCCTCCCATGGTTGGATCAAGTTTTTTTCCGATGATTATTGGTCATTTTCGCGAACAATATCCAGCAATTACGATTGAATTAATGGAAAACGGCTCCAACAAAATCGCAGAAGATGTGGAAGACGGAACGCTGGATATTGGTGTTGTCGTATTACCGACAAATGAAGAAATGTTTGATTATTTTTCTTTCGTCACAGAAGATATCAAATTGGTCGTTCATGCGGATCATTCTTTGCTAGAAAAAAAGCGTATCACGCTAGAGGACTTGAAAGAAGAACACTTTATGGTATTGAACAGTGATTTTGCCTTACGGAACCGAATTATGTCAGCGTGCAATCATGAGGGATTCGAGCCGTTTATCGTATTTGAGAGTTCACAGTGGGATTTACTCGGAAAAATGGCAGCCTCGAAATTAGGTGTGACACTTCTGCCGGAAAGTATATGCAAGGAGCTGAAAGGGGATTTGAAAATCCTTTCTATTGACCACCCTGAAATGTATTGGAAGCTGGCTGTTATTTGGCGAAAAGATAGCTATTTGTCTCATGCTGCAAACGAATGGCTTCGCTTTGCAAAAGAAAATTTGAATATCAGCTACTAAAGAAAGCTGCTGTTAAGAAAACAACTATTTTGTATCCGATATCATAGACAAAAGTTATTAGATTGTATGAACTAATTCCATTTTACGCATCGTATTTTCATGGTTATCATAAACAGAGTGATTAAAGAGTCATGGAAGGTGCATATAAAATGGAAAAAAAACAGCCGAAAGACAGTAAGATTGTAAACACTGATCAAGTACTTTGCAGTGATTTAAATAATTATAATACGTTATTTGGCGGGGCGTTGATGAAACGGTTAGATGGATGTGCCGTATTGTCAGCGCGACGTCATTCGAGAGCGAAAGAATGTGTGACAGCTTCAACCGACTCGATTGATTTTCTCAGTCCGATTTATCAAACGGATTCGGTATGTGTGGAATCCTTTGTATCTTATACAGGATCGAGCTCCATGGAAATTTTTTGTAAAGTGATAGCGGAGGATATGATGAGCGGAGAACGCCGAATCGCAACGACTGCGTTTTTAACGTTTGTAGCATTGGATGAGAATAAAAATCCAATCCAAGTTCCAGAAGTAGAACCAGTGACAGAAGAGGAAATCAAGTTATACGAAACAGGACCGGAGCGGGAAGAAATTCGGAAAATGAAGCGGAAAAAAAGTAAAGATCTCGCGGGTTCTATCAGTTTGAGCAAACCATGGGAAAATGATTGATAGAAAGGCGGCCAAATGATGATAGCATTATCGAGTATAGAAGAATTACAAGCTGCTAAAAATAAAATAGAGCAGTTGAACCTGTCTGCACCAAATCTATTTGATAAACTAGTACATGTAGTGACCTTAACAAAGCAAATGCAACTAAGATATGAGTATTTGGGAAGTTTAATAATGGAAGAAGATTCAACCCGGTTTGTCAATCAACATATCCGAACATCTCTTCTCGATTTATATCAAAAAGAAGTGCAAAATCTGAAACATCCCACTGAGAAGCAAGAAGTAGAGCAGTTATTCTCGATGTATAAAAGTATTGGATATGAAAACATTTGTAAAATGATTCTTGGTGAAAGTCCTGAATCATTGAAAGGTGTTGCAGAAAAAATCTGTTAAAAACTTATGTGCTCATTGCTCCCTTATATAAAATGATGAAAAAGAGAGAAGAGGCTGTCCCTGTTTGGGAACGGCCTCTTTACATTTGGCAAACCTTTTATTCTTTTATTTTTGAAACAGTCATCCCATCCCCTATGGGCATGAGCAGAGATTCTAATTGAGGATGATTCGCTACCGTTTTATTAAATTTTCTCATTAATTCTGTGTAACCTTTAGGTTTAACCTCAGGATCTATTAAACTACCTCCCGCAAGCACATTGTCAGTAACGATTATGGCACCCGGTTCTGCTAGTTTAACGCAATATTCTAAGTAGTTTTCATAATTTTGCTTGTCAGCATCGATAAAGAAAAAATCAAATCGTTTTTTATCCTTCACCAACGTTTCAAGGTTTTGCAAAGCTTCACCAGTCATGTAAGATACTTGATTTCCAAATCCAGCTTTTGTTAAATGGCTATGGGCTAACTGGGCGTAGTTCTCTTCTAGCTCCAAGGAGGTTAATGTGCCTTTTGCACCGAATCCCCTAGCTAGGCAAATTCCACTATATCCTCCAAGAGCCCCGATTTCTAAGATATTTTTAGCTCCTGAAATGGTTATGAGCATGGTGAGAAGTTTTCCAGACGAGGGGGACACAGATATGGAGGGCATCCCGTTTTCTTTTATGGCAGAAATGACCTCCTCCAAAAGAGCATCTTGGCTGTTGAACACGGAATCGATATAACTATTCACTTTTTTCATTACATTCCCAATCCCTTCTTCTTATTGAAAGAATGACCAATCGTCAGTCTTCACTCCCGATCTAAATGCTATAGAGTGAATCCAATCTTCCCTAACTGAGCAGCCTCAGCCATTCGTTGGAAACCTTTTTCGTAATCTTTTAGCGGAAAGGTTTGATCCATAATAGGTTTGATATTATGTTTTTTAATAAAATCAAGCATGGCTTGAAGTTCTTCTTGACTCCCCATCGTTGAACCAAGCAAATTGAATTGACCGTAGAAAAATTTACGTATATTAAGTTGAACCTGATCATCTGTAGAAGAACCAAATGTAACCATCGTACCGCCGCGACGCAATTGATCAAGGGACTCATTAAAGGTGGTTGCACCTATGGATTCAATCACGACATCCATTTTTTCACCATGGAGGGCATCAGCCCAATCTTCGTGGCTGTCGATCGCAGCATCGGCTCCAAGTTCCAACGCTTTGTTTCGTTTTTCCTCAGAACGGGACGTTACATAAACGGTTGCTCCTATCGCCTTGGCGAATTGCAGTAGGAACGTTGCGACTCCGCCTCCGATACCGGGAATGAGTATTTTCATATTAGGTTCGATGCGGGCTCTTGTGAACAATACGCGATAAGCTGTGAGGGCGGGCAGTGCTAGTACACCGGATTCTTCCCACGTCAGATGGGCCGGTTTTGGTTCCACATTTTCTGCAGCAATGACAATGTTCTCGGCAAACGTGCCATCATCAGGAAAACCAAGAATTTCAAAACCATTCGGCGGAGCATCACTATTTTTCTGCCAGCCAAGCCCTGGGTTAACAATGACTTCATCACCTACAGAAACAGTATTTACATCAGCACCAATGGCTTCCACTACTCCTGCGCCATCAGAACCTACAATAAAAGGGGGATCCGTCGGCTGATGCCGTTTCAACACCGATAAATCCCGGTGGTTTAATCCCGCTGCTTTGATGCGAACCCGAACTTCTCCGGATTGCGGAGTCGCTGGTTCTACATCACGATAGGAAAGCCCATCCATCCCTTCTTTATTTTCATGTGTCAATGCTTTCATTTGAATCACTCCACTCGGCTTTCTTTTACTCCATCTTATCACAAAAGAATTCAGAAGGGGGAAGCGTGTCTCATACCATTAGCTAGAGACAGGTGTATAAAAAATAGAGATGGAGCCATTTTTTGTGAATGAAAAACATATAATGTTCCCAGCACGTTTTAAGGTGTTTTATATTTTTTATATTTGTATTGATTTTTATTTTGTAAGCCTTTACAATAAAATAAATACAAAATAAACAAAAGTAAATAAAAATAAAATAATGTGATGAAAGAAGGAAAGCAAATATTTCTAAATACTTTATGGAAAGGGTGAAAAACGGATGAAAAAAGTAGAAAAGGGAAGTTTAGCTGCTACATTATCTGTATCTATGTCGAATTATTTAGAAGCGGGTTCTATTGTAGCCGGTGCTGCCGGTTTAACTTTATGGGTGGAGTATCTTGGATTGACTGACACAACTGTTGGACTTCTAGGTGCACTAAGCGCTAATGGATTTGGGGCTGCCGTTGGGGCACTAATTAGTGGATTTCTTGTTGATCGGTATGGCCGAAAATTTATTTACAAATATAATCTACTCGTTTATATGTTGGGAATATTACTTATTGTGTTTTCCTTTAGCTTTCCAATGCTGTTAATTGGTTATGTTATTACTGGTGTTTCAGTTGGAGCCGGTATTCCTCCTTCTTGGACATATATTGCCGAAGAAGCTCCGGAAAAGGAACGGGCTGCTCGTGTAGGATGGGGACAATTTGCCTGGTCGATGGGGCCGGCTGTCGTATTATTGCTCTCTGTTGCATTAGCTCCTTTAGGCTTGTTAGGTAGTAGAATTATTTTTTTCCAGCTATTTTTAATCGCTTTCTTTACTTGGTTGTTCCAACGTAAAATTGATGAGTCATCCATTTGGGAAGAGCAAAAGAAACAAGAAAAAACTACCAATCAAGGTGGAATCTTTAATAAAGAGAATTTGAAAGAGTTGTTTACAAATAAGGCTAATCTGCATGCTATTACGTTGCTTGTAGGTGTTTATGCCTTTTGGAATATGGTTGCAGGTGTTATGGGTTATTTTATGCCTTACATTTATGAAACCGTTGGTAATCTCTCGTCTGCTCATGCCAATCTTTTGCAAGCGTTTTTATGGGTTTTGACCGTTATTTCAACCTATTTTGTTTTCATCAAGTTTGGAGACAGAGTGAATCGCAAACTGATTTTTTGTGTTAGTGCGGTGATGGGAATCGTCGCATGGGTGATTTTATCATTTGGTGGAATGGGAACAGTGGAACTGCTGGCTTTTGTTATATTGTGGGGGCTGGCTGCTGGTTTCGGTGCACAGGCCTTTTACGGTCTTTGGTCGGCAGAGTTGTTCCATACGAAATATCGTGCAGCGGCACAAGGATTTCTTTTTTGTACGGCACGAGTATTAGTTGGTTTAATTTCTCTTATTATTCCGGCTATGATTACAACATTAGGGTTTCAAACAGCAGGAGCTGTCATGATTGGTTTCCTTGTGATTCACATGGCGGTAGGCTTGACACTTGCTCCGGAGACACGTGGAAAGTCCCTTGAAGAGATTCAAGACGAACGATATGGTACGCCTGAAACGACAAACACGGAACAGAAAGCAACAAGGTAGCCAAATATCAAAGGATCGTATCCATTCCTTTGTTCTGATTTTTAAAGTGAGTTAGAGTCTGGGACAAAACAATACCAAAGACAAAAAATCCGAACGATTCCTTAATGAATCGTTCGGATTTTTGTGAAAGAAATTCTTTAACGTTGTAAATTCGCATTTTCGGGACTGTACTCCTAAATTGGTTATATGGTAAAATTAAACAGTACTATTTGAATGGGAGGGTAGTATTCATGAGTGAACAAAAGGATACAAAAAAATTTAAAATGGGATTTCATATCTTTATAACTCTATTTGCATTAGGGATTATTATATCTTCAATCTCAGGATACGGAGAGATGGAGAGAGCAACAATGTATCTAATATTAGGTGTACTTATTGGTGGTAGTAGTTTATTCCAGTTTTTCAAAACTGTCAGGTAGCAATACCTTGAAGCGATAAATTATTTTGGCAATATATTTGTATAAAAAGTTTGAAGAAATAGTAAAAGTACAATAATGCAATAAAATGCTTAAACTAACGCAGCAGAAGAGTGGAAGAAGGGTTGGCTTGACTTAAAAGGGGATGGTAAATTGAATTGGAAGTATCTTATACTTATAAATTTTTTGTTTATCGCAATATTAACTGGATGCAGTAAGGATGAACCTACTAATTCTGTCACAGATAAAACCTTTCCTACCAAAGAAGAAGCCATAAACAACTTCCTTAATGAAAATCCTAGAAGCGATGTGGAAACATTGAAACGACCGACGATGACGAAATAATTGTTGTACGCTCAGGAAATCACCAGTACAGTGTATATGAAATGAATCATGCAAACGAAGGTTTCTTGGTTGTGAAACCTACAGCTACGTTGTCCCTTCATAATACAATTGCAGGTTATGGTGAATTTACAACAACCAAAGGGGATGATTACACTTTTCTAGTTGTAAAGAAAGGTAAAATAGATGAACTTGATTATGGTACGAGAAGCAAATATGCAACTCTACCTATTTATTTAGGGGATGCAGTGGTAGCTTTAAACAAAGGTCATATTATAGAAAACGATGATTCTATACTTTCTGAGAATGCCATTCAATCAAAAGAGACGATAGCAGAACAAAATGTGCCTACATCAACTAATATAATATCTCTTGTTTCTAAACCGTTTTTTTCGTCATATAAAGTATTATTCGTCCCATATTTTACGCTGCTTGGGATCATTTATATCAACCACGATTTTTCCATCTTTCATTTCAAGTTTAGGATACCCCTGTTTTTGCTTCTTCATTATCTCTTGTTGTTTTGCGTTAATCTTTAGTAACTCTTCCATTCGTTCTTCTCTTTCTATTTCAGTCATGTTTTCATATTTTTCATCTAACTTTTTATCGTTTTCATTCATGCAGAATGCCCCCTTACCCACATTTTAGTATTATTGTTGTGTTATTGAATCATTGTGTAATTTGTCGTGCGCTTATTATAGCAAAGTTAAAGAGGGTTGAACGATTACATTTTTATTTATCCTTGTTCACCAAGCCCCTTTTGACTGTTAACAGACTTTTGATACAGCCCCTTCTTATACTGCTTTATTTGCTTTCTATACATGTTGTTTGAATCCATATACGGCCCCTAATAAATTTGCATTTTGGCGGAATTGGCACGCGGTAATCTTTGGTGTCATTTTAGCAATATGGACCGAGGAGATAATGTTATCTATTTTTTCATTGATTTTGTCAATCAAATCTTCGCGTGCGCTTATACCGCCGCCAATAAGAATGATGTCAGGATCATAGATATACTGCAAATTATAAATCCCTACCGCTAATAAGTGATAAAATTCTTCTATTGTCTCGATGCATGCTTCATCACCGGCGTCGGCCCATTCAAAAACTTTTTCTCCTGTGAGACTGTTTTTATCTATGCCTTTTTTTTCGGCTGTTTTTTGTACTAAGGCTTGGGTTGAAGCAAGACTGCTCCACACTCCGTGATTACCAATATCCCCACTGTTCAACAACATATAACCGAACTCACCGCCGTGCAAGTTAGTTCCTTTATGTAATTGTCCGTTTTTAATAATGGCACCGCCGATACCGGTACCGATAACAACAGCGAGCACATCTTGTTTTCCTTTGGCAGCCCCATTCCAGACTTCAGCGTAGCCGGCACAATTCGCGTCATTTTCCATGTATACCGGCATTTTCGTTTTTTCAGAGACAAGCTGTTTGATATTAGGTCCGTGAAGATAGGGGAGGGCGCTTGTTCCATAGATAATGCCTTCATCAGAAACAGCACCCGGAGCACTGATAGCAATCCCTTCGCAATCGTCGTTAGCTATAGCGATGTCAGAAATGATAGTTAGCATTTCTTCTAAACTTTTTGGTGTTTTTATTTTATCATGATTAACAATCGTAGAATCCTCTTTAATAATTCCATTTTTTATAAAGGAACCACCGACATCAAATGCGATATATTTTTTCATTCTTCCACCCCTATTTCACGTTTGACTCCATCTTATCGAGTTTTTCCCTGATTGTCATGCAAAGTGTTAACACAATAAACATTCAGCTCCTAGTCGATAATACGAAGCGAGAAATAGAACGCTGTTTGCGCTTTTCTTGTTCGAGTGGTGCCCCAATTTCTTTATAAGGTAAATTTTTTGTTATTGAACAACTCGTTTCTCCTTGTTCAAATGTTCGCGGAACGTTTCATAATGACGATTGGCTTGTCCGTTATGCCAGCCTTTTTTGTATCCTGTCATAAATGCAATATCTGCAGCCAAATCTTCGACATCATGAGACGCATCAATAACATCGTGTAGTAAAGAAACATCGACGTCGTGCTTTTTTAACACTTCAGCTAAAGCGTGAAATTTACGGGCGTATGTTTCCCTTTTTTCCTCAAATAAAATGTGTTGATAAATCGGGTATTTCATTATAGCCTCCCTGATGTTCCGTAATCTTTGAATCTAGTGTTGCCGCTTGTATAGGATATATACTTGTTAATGAAGGTTTACTTTTTTCATAATGTAGCGAAGGGAGGGTAGAATATTGTATGATAAAGGAAAGAATAAATAATTGGAGTTAAGTGATGAAGAAAAAAGTTTATGTACATATTGGTTTTCATAAGACAGCCACTTCTTTTTTGCAAAGATGTATTTACCCGAAGATGAAAAGTGTTCGCTATATTAAATATGGCGCTCTGAAAAAGCAACTGTATAATCTTCGTTTGAAAACACTCGAAGACGAAGAGATTCAACAAATCCGTGAAAAAATTCTAACATTCTACAAGAAAAAGCCGATTCTGATATCGTACGAAGGATTGTCTGGAAGTCCTTTTTCCCAAAAGCGATCTAAATCAAATATTAAAGTCCTAGAGGATATACGTCGAGTATTCCCGGAGGAAGAGTTTGATGTCCATATTATCGTCGGTATCAGGGAACAGGTGAATTTGCTCACTTCCCTGTATGTTCAATACGTGCACCAGGGTGGTGTAAAAAAAGCAGAAGAACACCTGGCTAACTTAGAAGAACAAGGTATTCTTGATCATTATCACTATGATCATTACCTGCACAAAGTAGAAGAATTATTCGGAAAGAATCACTATTATTTAATTATCTATGAGTTGTTTAAACAACAGACAGAACAGCAATTGTTTAATTTATTAAGCTTTATGGGAGAAAATAAAATTCCAGAGTATGAGAATGAACAAGTGAATAGAAGCTATGGAACCATGCAGATGATGATTGGGAGAAGAGTAAACTATCTGTTTAAAACACGTTTACATCCCAAAGGTCTTATACCGGTAAACCCCTCTCCGATAAAAGGGAAATTTTCTCCTAGGAAAGTTTTACAAAGTAAATGGAGCTTTAAGGTTCACTATAAGCGTTACCATTTACCGAAGGAACTCTCGAACTATTTAAAAGCGCAATATATAGAAAGTAACCGGAATTTGCAGGAAGAATATAATGTAGACTTACCGGATATTTATTTTTAGAGACAAGAATAGGGGTATATACCATGTTAAAAGTAATTGAGGCGGCGCTGGATGCCGGAAAAAAAATCATGGAGATTTATGAAAAAGATTTTGATGTAGAGTACAAAGAAGATGAGTCACCGCTTACGATTGCGGATCAAACGGCGAATGAAGTTATTACAAATGCTCTGCATAAAGCATTTCCGGATACTCCTGTGTTAAGTGAAGAAGGAAATCAGTGGTCGTATAAAGAAAGGTCATCGTGGGACGAATTTTTTCTCGTTGATCCACTTGATGGCACAAAAGAGTTTATCAAGAAAAATGGAGAGTTCACAGTAAATATTGCGCTTGTAAGTCATGGTGCACCATGTTTCGGTGTGATTTATGCGCCGGCATTGGATATTTTGTACATCGGAGATACGGCACTCGGAGCTGTGAAAGTGGAACAAGCTCTTCATTTTGAAGGTATTTCGGATGACAAAGGTTGGTTTAAGCAAGGAGTATCCTTGCCTAATGTTACATCAGATAATGATACAGCGAATATTGTAGCAAGCCGATCCCATATGTCAGAGGAAACGAAAGCTTTTATTCAACAAATAGAGAAAGAATACAAAACAGTGCAAACCTTATCGACAGGAAGTTCTTTGAAACTATGTTTGGTTGCCGAAGGGGCAGCAGATTATTATCCCCGCTATGCCCCAACAATGGAATGGGATACAGGCGCCGGTCAAGCCATTGTCGAGGCATCTGGTGGAACAGTGACAGTTGCAGATTCAGATGAATTTTTATCGTATAATAAAGAAAATCTAAAAAATCCTTGGTTTCTAGCAAAACGGTAAACGTATAAAAATACAAAGGAGCTGTTTTCATGGAAGAAACATTGAACTGGGGCATTATAGGTGGAGCACGAATAGCACAAGAGGAATTCTTGCCTGCGCTACATAAGTCAGAAAAAGGCGAAATGAGAGCGATAGCTAGTAAAACCCGAAGTGCTGACGAATATCAGGATATCCCTATCTTTTATTCGTCTTATGAAGAACTGTTGGAAGACCGTTCGATTGATGTAGTTTATATCGCTCTCCCGAATGCTTTGCATGCTGAATGGGCGTTAAAAGCTATGGAAAAAGGAAAACATGTGCTTCTTGAAAAACCAGCCGGAGTCTCTGTTCAGGAAGTTACCGACATGAAAAAAGCAGCGGAGAAAAATCAAGTAGTAGTGATGGAAGCATTTATGCATCAGTTTCACAAACAGCATGATGTGGTGAAAAAGCTTCTACAAACTAATAAATTAGGTGAATGGAAATACTTCAAAGCACAGTTTTCTTTTCAACTAACGAACCAAAAGAATATTCGGTTGAACAAGCAATTAGGCGGCGGGGCTTTGTATGACGTTGGTTGTTACGGAATCCATACAATGAATCAATTGTTAGAATGGAAACCAGAAAAAGTGACAACCCGGGGCAAACTCCATGATGAAGTGGATGTTCTTTCCACCTCCCTTTTTGAAGATGAGAAAGGAAGGTTTGCTGAGATTGTGGCTAGTTTTGACCTGCCGCCGGTCAATCAGTATGAAATTATTTGCGAAAAAGGCTCTATTTTACTAGAACATGCTTACAGACCAGATGCATCAGCTAATGGCTGTGGAAAAATTACTGTTAAGAATCAAGGCGGAACCATCATTTCTGCTGCAGATATTAAAGATGATGCGTATGTGAATGAAATAGAACACATTCAAGCGTCTATTCGAGATAATAGATCTCTGAAATATACGATGGCCGACTCGGAAGATGTGAATCTACTTGTGGAACGTGCGTATCAGTCCTTAAGGGAACAACAAACGGTGAATATTTCGTTTTAGATACGTGACACTTATGGGGGACGCAGCCGTACTTTTTTCGGCTGCAGTCCCCCGATTTTTTATATCGGTATTCAAATAGAAAAGAGTAGGAAAAGGAGCTGGTTTGCCATGAAGTTTGATTTACATACTCATCATAAGCGCTGTGGTCACGCAACCGGAGAAATCGAGGATTATATTCAGTCTGCGATTGATAAAGGATTACACGTCATTGGTATTTCGGATCACTCTCCTTACTTTGGAGAGGACGCAGATCATCCGTATCCTGGACTTACGATGGCGAAAAGTGAGTTTAGTAACTATGTTCGAGAAGTGCGCCGTCTAAAAGAAATCTATCAAGATAAAATAGAAGTTTTACTTGGAGTAGAATCGGATTTTTTCCCGAACGCTGCCAAAGCCTATAAGCAGGTCTATGATAACTATCCGATGGATTATATTATAGGTTCCGTTCACTTTGTACATGGTGTTAATATTTTTGATAAACGTCGTTGGGATGGTCTTGGGGAAAAACAGATACTTGATGTGAAAGAGGAGTATTATCGCTTAATCGCAGAATCTGCGAAAAGCGGGATGTTTCAAGTGTTGGGCCATATTGATGCAATAAAAGGTTATTTTCCTTCCATATCTGATGTTCCAACCAACGCTGTAGACCAGACGTTAAAAGTGATCGCTGAAAGTGGGGTAGCGATTGAAGTGAATACATCCGGTAAAAATAAAGACTGCGGCGGCTGGTATCCGTCTGATGACATTTTAGAACGAGCAAAGTTTTATAATATACCGATTACGTTAGGTTCAGACAGCCACGTTCCGGAACGGATGGGGGACGACTTTGACGAGGTGGGCGCGTTTTTAAAATCACTAGGTTATCGCGAATGGTATTTCTTCCGCAATAAGAAACCGGTGGCAGTATCTTTATAATTTTGTACAGTGTATCTAAAGGAACCCCATTTGTTTGGATATGTTGATTAATGACAAGTGTTTTCCGATGCCAGACAATATAAATAACTGTTGGACGCTGCCCGAAACAACTTGCTTAGGACGTAATGGTGAAGTATTGTGAAACTAGAAAAAAAGAATCATATAGGCCAAGCTTTATCGGTGCATCCAAATTAAATCAATATAAAAAATAAAATATTCGTTCGAAATAACGATTAATTGTGCTATAATAAACCCAACCTTAGAAAAAGGTTGGGTTTTGTTGAAAAGATACGAATGGAGCTCGCTTAAGCCATGTTTATGACAGAAAGCTTTTCAGCAAACACTTTGCCATTTTTATTTTTAATGTAATATATTGAATAATTTCGTTTATAAGATATTTTTTTGTCAGAGGTGTTGATGATAGCAGATTTCTTCATAGGCATCGACGACTTTTTGTAACGCATTCTTTTTCGAATGAGTGTTTACATCGTCTTGATTTAATATCGTTTGCGATAACGATAAAAAGCTAGAATGTGGGTTGGGGGATGACATGAGCAGTTCTACGTATGGTTTGTCTTCGTTCAATATGACTCCTCCTTTTAGTACCAGATCTGACCATGTTATGGTTCAAATCTCCATTTGATTTACATATTATCATGTAACATAGTTGTAATAAATAATAGAAAAGTTGTGATTATTGTAATAAAAACTTTTATTATACCATTTTATCTACTTATTTCGACGGATAAAGTCAATAATATATAGATTATGTTAGGTTTTTCGTTTTCATGCTAGAGTAGTATTAAAGGGGGTTTCCGTATGATTGGGGAGCGGATTGTCCATTATCGTATGCAGGAAAATATGTCTATTCATGAGCTAGCCGCAAGAACAAGCATCTCTGTAAAATATTTAAATGATATGGAGCAGAATATTTGGATGTATCCTTCCGTTCAGTATGTGGAACGAATAGCCAAGGCGTTGGATATCCCAGTTCAAAACCTTTTAGGACCCCGATCGAGTGAAGAAAAAGCTTCTGATTTAGATGAGGAGTGGATGGAGGTCGTTCAAAAGGCGATGTCTTCCAACACGACAAAAGAGGAGTTCAAGGAGTATTTGGAGTTAAAACAAAAAGAAAAAAATAGAATAAGAAAAGAAATGGATTAAAACTTTATACAAAATATCGAAAACACCTTGTGTTCTAACACACATATGAAGGTGTTTTTTCTTTCGTATTTTCGGTAGGATGGCGTAGCACATTATATGTGAAGTATTTTAAACAGGGAGAATGTCATGAAGATTTTTAACCAGAAAAGAAAACCAATCCGTCTTCTTACGTGGATAACATTATTAGTATGCTTTGTTCTTGTGGTGGCATTATCGGTTACTGGTTTTTTAATTGGACGAGATGCAGCTATGAATGCGAGAGAAAATCAGGCGGAGAAAACAATGGATATTGCCAATACTGTTCGTTATTCTGAAATTGTTAAGAGCGGTTTAATAGAAGAGGAACAATCAGAAGACATTCAGGATTATACACGGCGTATTCAAACAGAGACTAACGTCGCTTATATTGTTGTGATGAATATGAATCATATTCGCCAGTCCCATCCGGTCGAAGAGAGAATAGGACAATATTTTGTTGGAGATGACGAAAATAGAGCTTTTCGTGGAAATACATACACGTCTGTAGCAGAGGGCACATTAGGCGAATCGTTACGATCATTTGCACCGATTGAAGATGCGGATGGCAATCAAATCGGCGTCGTTTCTGTAGGGATTTTATTGGATAATGTGGAAAGTGTTATGCTGGATAGGCAGCAAATGGTGTTTTTAGGATCAGTAGCGGGTATGTTGGTTGGAGCAATTGGAGCTCTGTTTTTAGCCCGGCGCGTGAAAAAAACGCTTCATGGCTTGGAACCCCGTGAGATTTCACAGCATTTACAAGAACGAGAGGCGATGCTTGCATCTGTTCGAGAAGGCATTATCGCCATAAATGATGAGGGTACTATTGTTGTAGTTAATAATGCAGCCGCCAATATTTTTGAACGGGCAGGATGCATGAAAAAACCGATAGGCTACTCCGTTGATTCTTTTTTTAACAGTTCGAGATTAAAAGAAATTCTTTACCATCAAGAAGCAGAATATGACCAAGAGCAGTCACTGAATGGTTTGGACCTTGTCGTGAATCGAATCCCGGTCATTACGCAAGGTGAAGTGGTTGGAGCCATTGCAACATTTCGAGAAAAAACAGAACTAACCTCCCTTGTCGAACAATTAACGGGAGCGAGACATTATGCGGAAAAGCTGCGGGCGCAGACTCATGAATTCATGAATAAATTACATGTGATGTCAGCGATGGTACACACCGAATCATATGAGGAATTAAACGATTATATAGAACAAATCTCTACAAATTATCACCGGGACATAGGGACGGTATCACGTGTCGTGAAAGACCCTGTGTTAGCCGGATATCTCCTGCGAAAATTTAATAATTTAAAAGAAAATGGTGTTGTTGTTGAACTGAAAGGTGACTATCCTCTTCCATTATTAAAGGACACAGAACGTATAGACGGTATAATCACCATTATAGGTAATGTAACGGATAATGCGTGGGAAGCGATTCAATATCAAGAATATAAATATATACAAATGACGATTAACCATAAAGACCAAGTGTTATATTTCTCAGTGCATGATAACGGTCCCGGTATGAGTGAGGTAGAAAAAGAAAATATGCTGGACTATGGTTTGTCAACAAAAGGAGAAAATAGAGGATATGGTATGTGGCTTACAAAAAAAGCGCTGAAAGAATTGGACGGAACAATAAAAGTTTCCTCCCAGAAAGGGGAAGGCACAGTGGTTGAGATAACAATTCCATATGTAGGTGAAGACACATGATAAAGACGTTAATAGTAGAAGATGATCCGATGGTCGCAAAGTTTAATCGGGTGTATGTAGAAAAGGTGGAAGGATTTGAACCGGTCGGCACAATTACGGATGTGAAGCAGGCATGGGATTTTTTAAAGGAGAATACAGTAGATCTTATTTTGCTGGATGTTTATATGAAGAACACAACCGGTCTTGAAATGTTGATGGAGATGCGTAAAACAGGAAGTCCGGTGGATGCTATTGTTATCACAGCAGCCAATGACAACCAATCAATACAGACAGCCCTTCGATACGGGGCTGTTGATTATCTTATCAAACCGTTTCATTTTGACCGGTTTAAAGAGTCCTTGCTGCGTTACCGTCACAAACAAGAAATAATCGAAAAAGGGGAGTCTGTTACACAGGCAGACCTAGATCCTTTTTTATTGCAGAGCCAAAGAGTATCATCAAGCGTTGAATTGCCAAAAGGGTTAACGACCTTAACGTTTTCTCATATTGCAAAGCAGATTTTAAAGAAGAAGCAAGAAGCGTTTTCAGCGGCTGATATTGCAGATAAGACAGGGATTTCACAAGTGTCAGTACGAAAATATCTTCATTATCTTGTCGATAGTGATGTACTTGAAACGGATGTTATCTACCAGTCAACAGGAAGACCGTTGCACCAATACAGATTGAACCCTGAAAAAGCAGAATTTATTCAATCTTTACAAGTGGCTGAAGAACAATAACCACGTTTGCTTTTTTTAATTAAAAAAGTGTTACCTTAGTTATCAAAGGTGTACATTCTTGTCAGAAAATTATATATTTAATAATACAATATAGAAAGCGTTTACACCATGGAAGGAGGAACTTACGTTGGCAAAAGAAGCGATTTCATCCATATGGAAAAGCCTCTGGTCTTCTCACTCTAAAACCAAAAAATTATTGACTTTTTCGCAAATTAGAGAAGCGGCAAGTGCTTCGTCTCAAAGTAAGAAAGAGAATTCCGCTGTCGGCAGTGGTCCCGGAGGCCCTGGAGGCAACAATAGATCTGGTGGAGGATCTGGAGACGGAGAAGACAAACCTTCCTATACAAGAGCGCAGCTTGTCGGGCTTATTTTAGGTCCGGTTTTATTCTTACTTGCGATGTTATTTTTTAATCCTGAGGATTTAAGCCACGAAGCCCGAACAGTACTTGCTGCAACATTGTGGATAGCGACCTGGTGGATTACAGAAGCCATTCCTATTCCAGCGACATCGTTACTTCCTATTGTGTTACTGCCGTTATTTGGAGCGGTAGATGGAGACACTGTCGTATCTTCTTATGGTAATGATATTATATTCTTATTCTTAGGCGGCTTTTTCATCGCAACCGCAATGGAAAAGTGGAATTTACACAAACGAATTGCATTGAACATTATTGATTTAATAGGAACAAGCACTAATAAAATTATATTAGGTTTTATGATTGCTACTAGTTTTTTGTCTATGTGGGTATCCAATACGGCATCTACAATGATGATGATTCCAATTGGTTTGGCCATTGTCTCTCAAGTGTCAGAAGCTATTAAAGGCGAAGGCAAGGAGACTGATCTAAGAAAATTTGAAAAAGCAATTATTTTTGGGATTGGATATGCAGGTACAATAGGTGGTCTTGGAACGTTAATCGGGACTCCTCCTAACAGTTTGCTGGCAGGAACAGTGGAGGAGTTATACAATGTAGAAATTTCATTCGCAGGCTGGATGACTTTTGCGGTTCCATTAGTTGCAATTCTGCTCACTTGTGCTTGGATTTATCTTACAAAAATCGTTTATCCTATTGGTATGAAACAACTTCCAGGCGGACGTGAATTGATTAAACAAGAAAAAACAGCTCTTGGTAAAATTGGCCAAGAAGAAGTAGCCGTCCTTGTCGTCTTTCTTTTTGCTGCTGTGATGTGGATAACAAGAACCTTTATTTGGGAAGATATAGTCGAGCTCCCAGAAATCAATGATGGAATGATTGCGATCGCAGCGACACTCTTGCTATTTCTCATCCCTGCTTCTCAAAAGGGAGAAACGAAAATTTTGGAATGGAAGGACTCGCAAGAAATTCCATGGGGGATTCTCCTATTGTTTGGTGGAGGTCTTGCGATTGCGTCTGGTTTTGAAAGTACGGGATTATCTAACTGGATGGCAGAGCAGTTGACTGTCTTAGAAGGAATGAATTTTGTCTTAATTGTTGCGATTGCAACGGCGTTGGTTCTGTTCTTAACCGAAATTACTTCAAACACAGCGACAGGAACGATGATATTGCCGGTTGTTGCGTCTTTGGCAATTGCACTAAATATCCATCCATACGCCTTGATGGTACCTTGTGCAATGGCAGCCAACTGTGCGTTCATGCTTCCGGTGGGAACTCCGCCGAACGCGATTATTTTTGGAACAGGGAAGTTGAAAATCATTCAAATGGTTAAAAACGGTTTCTGGCTCAATATTTTAGCCATTATTGTAATAGTGTTGGCGGTAAATCTTTACTTGCCAGCTATATGGGGAATTGATCTCCAAAGTATTCCATCACAGTTTCAATAATATTAGAAATAAAGAGGCCGATTTCATAGCATCGGTCTCTTTTATCTAACCAATACGTTACACGTTGTCAGGTTGCTATCATTAATTGTGCTTTTGAATTACTGATTGCGTTAAGGTATTAATTCTTAACAGAACCCATCACGCCTCTCAACGATGCGGACCACGGTGGGTCATTTTTTTATAAAAGGTTACTTTATAAATGAGAGTCAAGATAACCTAAAATAAAACAACCCTTTGATGAGCAGATCGTAATATTTAAGAAAGGAAGGATGGTCAAGAATATATAAGAGTGTTGCGTTATGTCCCTTTTTATAAAACGAGTATGGTTAGCAAATGACCATAACTCATAGCAAAGGAAGGTGAAAATAATATGAAAATCATTGTTACCAGTGTTTTCGTACAAGATCAAAACCGGGCACTGGAGTTTTATACAGAAAAACTAGGTTTTGTGAAAAAGCATGATGTTCCCGCTGGAGAATTTAGGTGGCTAACGTTTGTTTCTCCCGATGATTCAGACGGTACTGAGCTGTTACTCGAACCGAATAACCATCCGGCCGCCAAAGAGTATCAAGAGAAGATATTTGCTGATGGCATCCCAGCAACAATGTTTGGTGTTGAGGATGTTCGCAAAGAGTACAAACGATTAATGGAACGCGGTGTGAGCTTTATGATGGAGCCAACAGAAATGGGCGAAGTCACAGTGGCTGTCTTCGATGACACATGTGGCAATCTTATTCAAATAGCGCAGCAGTAACTTTAGATAATATCGTCTAAAAAATTTTTTAAAAGAAATTTCAAGTTGACATCATGCTGACATACAATCTCTTTAAAGTAAGAAATGTGATCGGCACAGGCTGATCCACAATCCTATGACAACGTTCAGGAGGGAAGCGAGGTGCTATGGAATCGTAAAGGTAACTATTTACTTGCATCCGTCTTGTCGATTGGAGTGATAGGAGCTGTACCAGGAGTAGCGTTTGCAAATAGCAATGCAACCGACACTGCTGCTCAAGAGGAAGCTCCGTCTGACGATACGACCTTTTCTCAAAACAGGGCTAATCAACAAATCGATGTTAATAACGGTCGAGCGATGAAAACAGATGACGTGGAAAATTACGCAGAAGAACTAGGGATTGAGACAGAAAACAAAAACATTTATGAAATCTCTCAAGAAGTGAAAGAAGTAGCAACAAAGCAGAGAGCTTCCGAACTCGGTATAACAACAGAGGGTAAAAACCTTCGTACGTTAACGGAAGAGGTGAGAGAAGCTGTTTTGGAAGAGAGAGCTTCTGAGCTTGGCATCGAGATAGAGAATAAAGATACCAATGAATTAGTGAAAGCAATAAGTGAAGCAGAATTAAAAGCTGAAGCCGTTGATTTAGGTATCGACCCTGATGGAAAAGATATTGCCCAATTGATGATGGAAGTAAAAGAGGAACAAACCTTTTTAACAGCAGAACAATTAGGAATTGAAACCGCTGGAAAAAGCACACGTGAAATAACGAATGAAATTGTCAATGAGCATGCGGAAGAAGTGAAAGACATGGATTTCTTCCCATCACCAAACCATGATGTCGACCCCTACATGCATGGATATAGAGAATAAAAATAGAAAAATTAAAATGCAGGTGTCCCCCCTCACCATGCATTTTGCCTCACCATCTAGTTGCCACAAGCAGTAGAACAAAACACAGCGAATAACAGCTAACTTTTTTTCATTACCCCCCTTTTTAATATATGGAAATCCCTGATGCTATATCGGGGATTTCCTTTTGTATAAGTGCATGTTTAAAAAGAATTCAAACGTCGCATCCATGTCGTGTGCTCGTTAAAAATTTGAAGTGATATAAATGGAAAAGCAAGCGGGCGAAGAAATTCACAGCAATTTCTCCCGGACTTTTTGAACAATCTATAAGCAAAATAAGCTAATAATTCGTAGTAATATTTTTCGTGAATACAGTTTTCTTATATAATGAGAGGAAGGAGTGACATTTGATGCAGAAAATACTTATTATTGAAGATGAAGTTGCGATTAGTAAAGTACTTCAAGCATATTTTCACAAAGAAGGATTTGAAGTGAAAGCAGTATTTCACGGCGATGAAGCGATGCCTGTATTTCGAGATATGCACCCGGACCTTGCTATTGTTGATGTTATGCTCCCGGGCCAGGATGGTTGGGAGATATTAGGTGGTATTCGGGAAGAATCAGCTGTACCTGTGATTATGCTGACAGCGCTTGGCGATGTCGATTATAGGTTGAAAGGATTGAACGGCGGAGCAGATGATTATATAAGTAAGCCGTTTGATTCGAGTGAAGTAGTGGCTCGTGCCAAAGCAGTATTGCGAAGATCGGGGACAATTTTGCAGGAAGAAGAGGTGAATCATTACGGAAGCTTAACGGTGAACCAAAAAGCCCATACTGTGAAATTGAATGGGGTGGATGTTCCATTAACTCCAAGAGATTTATCGCTGCTCCTTTTTTTAGCCCGCCATCCGAATCAAACCTTTGACCGCGAACAGTTAATTGAACGGGTGTGGGGAATTGATTACGAGGGAAGCGACAGAGCGGTAGATTTGTCCATTAAACGTATTAGAAAGTCGCTTCAAAATTGGCCGGAGTCAGAGGGAGAGATAAAAACACTTCGAGGATTGGGGTATCAGTTTTGTGTTCATGAATAAAAAGGATAAAAAAGTCTCGCTACTGCGCTATTGGACGACGCGTTATCTTATTACACTCGTTATAGGTTTGGTCGTTGTTGCTGTTATATCTGTATTATGGATTAGACAGACAAATTTAGAAAACCGTTTAAATGTAACAAAATATTTGGCGCAAGAAATAGCTGACCGTTTTGTGGAAGAACAATCAGGGGAAACGGTTCCTCGTGAAGGAGTTTTAGAATATATAAGGGAACGGCAGAATATTTTAGACACAGAACTTGATCCAATTATTTATATCGTGGATAGTAACGGAAGAGTGCTGTCGAATCCTTTTGAAAGAGACCCTTTTACGTCAGGGGTTTTTCCGGTCGGTATTCTTGAAAATGAAAATGATGTTCAGCGAGTTAAGCTTGAAACGGGAGAAGAATCATATATAGTAAAAACACCGATCCAAACTGAAGGGGTTACAGCAGGTTGGGTAGTTGTCATTCAATCGGCTAATCAACTTACGCAGATGAATCAGGAATTCAGACTGCTTGCGACGTTATTAGTGTCTCTGGCTCTTATTGGATGGGCGACGATTTATGTACTGACACGGAGGTTGTCAAGACCCATTCAAGACGTGGCAACAGCAGCAAGGCATGTGCAAGAACAGGACTATGATTTTTCTCTCCCTGCCAATATAAAGGAGAAAGAAGTGCATGAACTGGTCCATTCGTTTAAAGAGATGTCTGGACGTCTTCAAGAACTAGAGAGACTTCGGTCTGAGCTTTTAGCGGGAGTGACGCATGAGTTGAAAACACCAGTGACCTCAATGACTGGATTGATTCAAGCAGTGAGGGATGATGTTGTAAGCGGAGAGGAAGCAAAGGAATTCCTTGATGTGTCATTAAGTGAAGCGAATCGGATGAAGACGATGGTAGCGGACCTATTAGAGTTTAATTCATTTGTAGCTTATTCGATTCCTGTTTCTAAAGACCATCATAATATGAACACGCTTTTAAAAGAAATTATTCATCAATGGGAAGTTGCCAATGATGAAGAAGAATTAATATTAGAATCATATCTGCTTGAGGAAGAGGTAGACGCAGAAGTTGATGCGATGAGGATGCAGCAGGTGTTGGTCAACCTATTAAACAATGCGAAGCAGGCTCTGAAAGGAAACGGTACGATTACGGTTTCTTTATATAAAAAAGATAGCTATATATTAGGGATAGATGTAGAAGACAATGGCGATGGCATAGCAGAAGAGGAAAAAACATTGATATTTGAACGTTTCTTTAGAGGGGAAAATAAAAAGTATGATACTCATGGTCTTGGTTTGGGACTGCCGTTCAGCAAAATGATTGCACGCAGTATGGATGGAGACTTGGTATTAAAAGAAAGTCGTCCAGGAAAAACAATCTTCACTCTCGAATTGCCTATTCTCAAGATCGAAGAGTGAAGAAGTAAGATTAATATTTTTCAAGATCAGTGAAAGTCGCCATTTTATGAACAATGGCACAAGCTGATTGCAAAATCGGATAAGCAAGAGAGGCACCGCTTCCTTCGCCCAGTCTCATATCTAAGTCTAGTATAGGCTTTTTCTGGAGCAATTTCGTGGAAACGTGGTGCCCGGGTTCTGCTGATAGATGTCCGACAATCATAAAATCAGTAATGGCTGGCTTCATCTTTGCTGCTACAACGGCAGCTGTTGAACTAATAAATCCATCGATGATTATTGGAATGCGCCTGCTTGCAGCTGAAAGCATCGCTCCTGTCATACCGGCGATTTCTAACCCACCAACTTTTGATAAAACATCGATGGGGTCCTCAGTGGTCAAGTCACGGTTTTTAAGGGCTTGATTAAGAATGTCCTGCTTATGTTGTATTTGATGATCGGTCAATCCAGTACCTATTCCTGTTACTGATTCAATGTCTATGTTTGCTAGTGCAGCTATGACCGCACTACTTGCGGTAGTGTTGCCAATCCCCATTTCACCGAGAATTAAACTTTTTATTTTGTTTTCTTTAATAAAAGCAGAAGCTTCCTCAAATCCAGCATGGATAGCTTCTATCGTTTCTTCACGTGTCATCGCATCTTGAGTGAGAAAATTAGCCGTTCCTTTTTTTATTTTCCGAGAAACAAGGGAGGAATCTTGTATATCTTGAACCATCCCAATATCAATGAGTTGGAACGGTGCTTTGATTTCTTGAGCAAACACATTGATAGCAGCGCCCCCGTGAAGAAAATTCTGAGCCATTTGACCAGTAATATCTTGTGGGAAAGCGGAAACTCCTTCTTCAACGATGCCGTGGTCTGCTGCGAAGACTAATATACCGGGAGGACTCACGTCAGGAAAAGGATGACCTGTCATGCCGGCAAGTTCTATTGCGATTTCTTCCAAACGCCCGAGGCTGCCTGGTGGTTTTGTGAGGGTATCGATATAAGCACGTGCTTTTTCTGCCGCAGAGGTATCAAAAACAGGAATCGGAGCTGTCTTTTTATCCATAATGAAGTTCTCCTTTTAGATTTTTATGGCAAGGGCCGGAAAACTGTCACATAATCAGCATCCGGCCTCGTGTTATTGTCATGTATTAAAGTTGCAGCAATTGGTTGGTTAATTCATAGACGACGAGTTTTTGGTAGTCTCCATTTTCCCCGTATCTTGCTTTGATTCCTGCATAAGCAGCCTTTTTCTCTTCATCGATTGACGCATCTTCCGGATGAAGATTTTTTCGTTTAAAGGCAGCCATTGGCTCTTGAATATAAGCTGGTCGAGGGCCCCAGCTGAATAACACATCACCATTAAGATTTGTAACAATAACTTTAGGAACAGAACGCCCGCCCATTGTTAGAAATTGATCCATGAGATCGTCATGCTTTTCCATAATAAAAATTTCAACGGGTATGTTGGCTTCATTCATTACCTCTATTGCTGGACCGAGGTTCCGATGAACGTCTCCACACCAATCTCCGGCAAGAATCGCACAACGAAGATCATCGCGTTCTTTTAATGGTAGGAGAGCTTCTCGGTGATGATCCTCCCAGGTGAATAATTCATACCATTGATTTAAGGTTGCCCGGTAACGATGGTTCATACTTTCGAGAAAGTCGCGTTGACTTATGCCCTGTCCTAATTTTTCATAGATATTTTCAGCTGAAATCATTATATCCCTCCTACATAGGAGTCTATCATGAAGTCGTATAAAAAGTGAAAAATATTGAGGCTGACATCGCGCTGACATATTAACGGTGTACTATATGAAATGTAAGGATAGCAAACATAATAAAAACACTATCCTGTCCCCCTTCATATAAGGAGACGCATTGTGTACAAAAACCCTTCTTCTGGCGGTGAACATGATAATTCCTCCTTTTAAATAGGCTGATTAGGCAGAGGTCAGCTGATGTTTTCGCCATGAAGCAAAATGTACGTCTTCTTATTTATTTTGAATCCCCGATAGCAGCGATCGGGGATTTATTTATGCTTAAAAAAGCATGTCTCCACTATATTTTATTTGGCAGAGAACTAACTAGCTTGTGTTTACTTCATTTTCTCTCGTGGAAAAGTAAAAATAGAATGAAGGAAGAGGAGATGGAGCTGGTGGCAACAAAAAGCAATCAAGACGATTATGTCGATATTTCTTTAGGAAGATATGAGTTTTTCTTTCAAAAGAAGTATACAGTATTAAATACAGTAAATGATTTTCTTATCGGTGTGTGGTTTTTTATAGGGAGTTTTTTCTTTTTCTCTAAAGCACTACAAGATATTGGGACATGGCTCTTCGTATTGGGGAGTTTACAGCTTTTGATTCGTCCGACAATACGCCTCATTCACGATTTTCACTTAAGAAAGCATGTCCAAAAGCGAAAAGAGATGCAGCAAAGGAAAAAGCTTCATCGTTGACTTCCTTGAAAAGGGAAACATAAACTAGTATTGTTAGAAAAATTTGATAGTTTTGAATAGGAGGAGATACGATGTATGATGTTATTATTGTAGGAGCAGGGCCTGCTGGCGCAAGTGCTGCTTTATTTACGGCTAAGGCTGGTGAAAAGACACTCGTCCTTGATAACGATCAAAGTATGACAAAAGCGGCCTGGGTAGAAAATCATTACGGGGCACCGGAAATAGAAGGACCAGAACTTTTGAAAACGGGCCGAGAACAAGCTGGGAAATTTGGAGCAGAATTTGTTACTAAACAAGTGGAATCTGTTTCAAAAACAGATAATCAGCGAGTGAAAGTAGAGACGGATAATGGAGAGTACGAAGCAGAACATGTAATTATAACAGTCGGCGGCAGTACGAAACTCGCTGAATCTTCAGGAATAAAAACCACGGAAGGCAAGGAGCCGCGTATTAAGACTATAATAGACATAGACGAGGCTGGTAAGACGAATCTCGAAGGCGTGTGGGCAGCTGGAACCGTGGCAGGAGTAAGTGTACACACTATCATAACAGCTGGAGATGGCGCCAAAGTGGCGGTAAATGTTTTATCAGAAATGAATGGAGAACGTTATGTCGATCACGACATTTTAAAGAAATAAGTTACCTGTCAAGAGAAATATAAGAATCCCGGTGGAGTTGAAGGTACATCCATCGGGATTTCGTTTGTCTATTACAAATTTATTAACGGGAATAAATCGGATAAAGAACGGATACGTACGGTATTCGAACGTGTTTGGGTGCGTCCTTGTGGATCAATAAGCACAGAATACATCCCTAGGTTTTCAGCTGGAATAATGTCATTTAAGTAATTATCACCAATAGATACAACTTGGTCTGGAGACAGATTATATTTTTTCATTACAGTGGTAAATTGGTTGCCCGTTTGAGCAGGTTTTTTGGCATTAGGAATAACATCATGAAATACTCCCTGTAAATCTAATGTTGTTAATAACTGTTCGACATCATCTGCTTGTGAATTAGTAAGTAGTACTAGTGTCATATATTGTTGCAGCCGTAGAAGAGATTCTCGTCGTTCGGGATGCTTGGCAAATTGAAAAGCTTCTGTTTGCATATATAATTTTGTCGCTTTGTATGCGTCAAATGTACTGCCGACACCGTAATGTTTGGCTGCAGCAACGGGAGGCCACCAGCCGTCACCAATAGCAATCATCGTGTCAAAATCAAATTTGACCGGCACTTTATAATCTTCTCCCTCTGAAACAACATCTCCCTCCCAGTTCCACGTTTTCATCACTTGATATGTTTCAGGATGAACTTCCAAAATTCGATCCCGTGTTGTGTCATATATCCGCCCAATCACAACGGGATGTTCGCCCCTCATCATCTTATTATAGTCTTTCCGAAAGGAAGAGCGTTTATGTTCCGGTAATTTTTCTTCCAATTGTTTCGCGTAATAATCGAAATGATGAGTATCTTCATAAAGAGTGCCGTCCAAGTCAAAAATAGCTGCATCTATCTTGTTCCACGGTATAGTCAATGTATATCGCCTCCTAAAGAAATCAGAAATTAGTAAAAAAATGTAACATTTAATGTTACTAATTTTCAAAAAAGTGATATAATTAAAAGAGCATAGAATAACAAGTTTGTAAATATATACTTTTTTTCTGTTTGTATTACTTTACCTCATCCTAGTGTTCAAATCTAGCATTTACGATTAATCTTTATTTCAAATTAATACTAGCTATATAAAAGATTTTTACAATGGGGGTATAAGATGACATGAAAGGGTGGGAGTTGAATGAAAATAGGAGCGAAAAAAGTAGTTGCTTTGTTATTAGGTGTAGGAATAATAGGTGTTCCAGGGTTCATTCAAGCAGAAGGACCGGATGATCCAGCCCCTGAAATCATTCCTGATGATTCCAATGGGAAAAGTGTATTGTTTGATAATACACATGCACAAACCGCCGGACAAGCCGATTGGGTGATTGATGGAGCGTTTTCTGATTTTGCAGAAGGGATTGCTGATAATGGATATCACGTTAATGAACTTCGCCAAACAACCCCGATTGATGTAGATGATTTAGAACCTTATGATGTCTTTGTTATACCGGAAGCGAATATTCCGTTTAAGAAAGAAGAACAAGAAGCAATGATTGAATACACAGAAAACGGCGGAAGTATCTTTTTCATTTCTGATCATTATAATGCGGACCGTAACTTAAATCGTTGGGATTCGTCGGAAATAATGAATGGGTACCGGCGCGGTGCGTATGATGATCCTGTGAAAGGGATGGATCAAGATGAAATAGATTCGGAGGCTATGCAAAATGTAGAGAGTTCTGACTGGTTGTCTGATAACTTCGGTATTCGTTTTCGATTTAATGCACCTGGTACAGTAACAGCGGATCAAATTGTAGATCCGGCTCACTCATTTGGTATTACAGAAGGAGTAAATGAGGTGGCGATGCACGCTGGATCTACACTGGCTATTACAGATCCGGATGTTGCAAAGGGAATTGTATACTTACCGGATAACCTCGATCAAAGCGACAAATGGGATCCTGCTGTAGATGAAGGAATCTATCACGGAGGGGGAGAAGACGAAGGACCTTATGCAGCGATTGCCAAACATAAAGACGGAAAAGCGGCTTTTATCGGAGACTCTTCTCCTGTAGAAGATGCTACACCGAAATATCGTAATGAACAATCTGGTCAAACAAAAACAACATATGACGGTTTTCAAGAAGCAGATGATGCTGAACTATTGTTGAATATGATAGATTGGCTCGCCGAAGAGGAAGAGTATGATAGCTTTTCGGAAACAGACATACCGCTTGATGATACTTCTCCACTATTAAACAAAGAAATACCGGAAAACACCAGTCAACCAGAACCGGAGCCTTGGTCCCAGCCATCTACTGGTTATGATTGGTATGATCCATCTACCTTTGCTGATGGATCTTATGGGTCCAGTGAAGATCCGGTGGAAAATCCGACATTTAAATTTAACCACCAAGACACCCTTCCCAATGATGGATCATTTACATTGGAGCTTGTTATAGATGGTTTGAATCCTAATCAAACGATATCAAGTTATAATATAGGAATGTATCTTGAAGGAGGACAACAAGTGGCCCAAGTGCAAAACGACGATGGAAGTTGGCCTTCTCAATATGGATATAGCGAAGACTTTTCTGTGACTGCTGATGAAGATGGGACTGCCGTGAAAGAGTTAACCGTTCGAGTGCAAGAAGGAACTCAAGGAGAAGCTAATCTGCGGCTCAGACAAGGTGGAAGTAACTTATATACCACTTCCGTATCCATCGGTGAGGGTACTGGAGATCCAGAAGCCCCTGATGACGGTGAAAGGGAGCCGGAATTCATGAGTATACAAGAAGCGCGTACACAGACGGAGGGAACGGAAGTTGAAGTGGAAGGTGTGATTACCTCAACACCTGGAATGTTTGGGGCTCAAGGATTTTATATACAAGACGAATCAGCAGGTATTTATATTTTTCAAGATGACAACTCGATTCAAAAGGGAGACAAAGTGAGAATTACAGGTTCTCTTGACACTTATAATAGTGAAAAAGAACTTGTTAATATTAAATCTATAGAAATCCAGAGAACGAGCAATCTTCCTCCCTATAAAACAGTAGAATTTTTGGACGGGGAAAATCAAGGAGAGCGGGTAACCATTACAGGTGGAACAATTGAAAATATGGAGAGTTTCTATAATGCGTTTGAGTTTGACATCCGTAAAAATAGCCAAACGACTAAAGTACGAGTTGATCACCGAACAAATATATCATTAGAAGACTTCAATTCTTCATTTAACGAAGGAGATTCAGTATCTGTCTCAGGAATAGCTTCTATATATCAAGGAAACCATCAATTGATGCTGCTTGATCTTGAAGATGTTGAGTTAAATACATCCCCTCCTGTTATTCAAGACATTTCTATGTCGGAATTTGAGATTACAAAAAAATACGATGTTCCACTAATCGTTAAGGATGAAGATAGTGACGTCACAACTATTACAGCAGAGATGAATGGTGAAACTTGGGATGAAACGATAAATATTTCTCCTCTTCAGTTCAAGCCTGGAACGTATGCAGTTACTGTTCGTGCTAAAGATGAAGCTGGTCATACAACAGAACGATCTTTTGAGATAGAAGGAGTACTGGGAATTAATCAATTGGATGAACTAGTCGAATTGGGTGAAGAAAATGGATATATTCATGATGAGAAAGTTGTCGATAGGTTGGTGAAGAAAGCAGAAAATGTTCAGAAGGCAAAAAATGAGCCTTCGAGGAGTGGGAAATGGAATGCTCTTTTACATCAACTAGAAGCTCAGTCGGGGAAAAAAGTAGAAGAGGAATACCTTTCATATTGGACATACCCTAAAAAATTAACAGAAAATTAATAAACTTAATAGTAAAAATAATGTAGAAAAATATATCTTTTACAATGCAATGATAGATTGTAATAGACATATAAAAATAATCTATAGGGGGTAAAAAAATGAAAAAATTTACACACATGGGACTTACACTTCTTCTGTCGTTAGGTATCCTTGCTGCTTGTGGTGAGGGAGATGAAAATACCGAGGATACGTCAGGGGATAACGGTGATACTGACGAAGAAACAACAGAAGAAACAGACAGCTCCGAAGAAGCAGAGGGGGAAGAATTGGATGAGCTATCTGTACAATTTGTTCCTTCTCAAAACGCTGACACTCTGGAAGCAAAAGCTAAACCACTAGAAGATTTACTCAGTGACGAATTAGGGATTCCGGTAACAGTTAGTGTATCAACTGATTACAATACAATTGTAGAAGCAATGGATTCCGACCAAGTAGATGTTGGATTTTTACCTCCAACAGCATACGTATTGGCGGAAGAACAAGGAGCAGCTGAAGTTATACTGCAATCACAGCGTTATGGTGTGAATGATGATGGATCACCAACCGAAGAGCTGGTTGATTTCTATAAATCTATCTTCATTGTCAGAGACGATTCTGATATTGAATCTATTGAAGATTTAGAAGGTAAATCTATTGGTTATCAAAACGTAACATCTTCAGCTGGTTTTGTTTGGCCTGCAGCAACGTTGATGGATGCGGGACTTGATCCGTTGGAAGATGTAGAGCCTGTAACGTTAAAAGGACACGATCAGGCAGTTATTTCACTATTAAATGGAGATGTGGATGCAGCAGTTACGTTCCAAGACGCACGTAACACGGTTGTAGGTGACTATGAAGATGTATTTGAGGAAACACGAATAATTGAATTTACAGAAGATATTCCAAATGACACAGTTACCATTCGTCCAGAAGTGAGTGAAGGAATGAAAGATGAGGTAACGGATGCTTTCATTGCTATTGGAAAAGATGATGAGGGTCGTGAAATTATTCAAGACATTTATTCTCATGAAGGTTATGTAGAATCAGAAGACAGCAATTTTGATACTGTAAGAGAATATGAAGAAACCGTAAGTCAAGAAGTTCAATAAGTAAAACGAATGTATAAAGTAAAACGATTAAACACGGGCTGCCGGAGGTATATTCCGGTCGGCCTTCTTTTACTACCAAGATGAAAGTAGGGTATGTCGTGATAGAATTCAAAAACGTTTCAAAAGTATATCCGAATGGAACTCGTGGCTTAAATAATGTCGATTTACGTGTGGATGATGGGGAATTTGTCGTAGTTGTCGGATTATCTGGCGCAGGAAAATCTACATTTTTACGATCGATTAACCGTCTTCATGAAATAACAGAAGGGGAAATTTTAATTAATGGAGAATCGATCACGAAAGCAGGCGGGAGTGAATTGTATCGCATTCGTCGCGATATAGGTATGATCTTCCAAAATTTTAATCTTGTTCGACGTTCTTCGGTAATGAGAAATGTGTTGTCCGGACGGGTTGGCTATCACTCTACATTACGGATGATTTTTGGTTTATTTCCAAAAGAAGATAAAGAACTCGCAATGCGAGCTTTAGAACGGGTGAATATGCCGGAAAAAGCATACATGAGGGCCGATGAGCTATCCGGTGGACAACAGCAGCGCGTGTCGATTGCGCGTGCCTTAGCTCAAGAAGCAACACAAATTTTGGCGGATGAACCCGTCGCTTCTCTAGATCCTATGACGACAAAACAAGTCATGGATGACTTAGCTCGAATTAATAAGGAATTGAACATGACGATGATTGTCAATTTACACTTTATTGATGTCGCTAGAAAATATGCCACTAGGATTATTGGTTTAAAAGAAGGAGAAGTAGTGTTTGATGGTCCTGTAGAAGAAGCAACAGATGATGTGTTCAGTGAAATCTATGGTAGACCAGTAAATGAAGATGAATTGATGGGGGAAGCATGATGAAAAAAGAAACAGAGGTAACGCAACAGCATTCTAATGTTCCTGTCCCTCCTTCAAAAATGAAGCCTTTTCTGACCATATTAATCGTACTCTTACTGGTAGCAGGGAGTGGCTGGCAGATAGGTTTTTCCATATCTGAATTGACCGAAGGATTGCCTAATATGTGGGATTTAGTGGTTCAACTAGTTCCGCCTGATTGGGCGTATTTCTCTGAGATTACTTCTCCGATATTGGAAACCATACGTATGGCTGTGGTTGGCACGACTTTTGGGGGATTACTGGCATTTCCACTGTCGATGTTGGCTGCCAGGAATGTTTTTCATACGTCCTGGATTACGGTTCCAGCAAGATATCTTTTAAATTTAATCCGAACGTTACCAGAGCTTTTACTCGCCGCATTGTTTGTGGCAATTTTTGGGATCGGTCCTATTCCAGGTGTACTTGCTTTAATGTTGTTCTCCTTAGGGATTATAGCAAAATTATTCTATGAATCTGTAGAAGCTATTGATTCTGGTCCAATGGAAGCTATGACAGCAGTAGGTGCCAATAAAATAAAGTGGATTATTTTTGGAGTAGTCCCACAAGTCACCGCTTCGTTTATGTCTTTTTTCCTTTATGCATTTGAAATTAATATAAGAGCAGCCGCTGTTTTAGGGTTAGTTGGAGCTGGGGGTATTGGGCTGTATTATGAACAAAACCTCGGCTTTTTTGAATATGGAAAAGTATCATCGATTATCGTCTATACATTAATCGTGGTGCTGCTTATAGACAACCTTAGTACGAAGGTAAGGGAGAAATTACAATGAAACAACATGGAAAAACATTTATTTATACACGGCGAATCATTGTTGTTGCAGCAGTGTTATTGGTTTACATATGGGCCTTTGCAGGGTTACCGCTGTTAGAATTGAAGGAAACATCAGGAGAAATTGTCTCCGCCATTTTTTCAGGACTCTTTCAGCCGGATTGGGGTTATGTTTACGATCCTGGAGGAGAAGACTTACTACGAGGACTTTTGGACACATTGGCTATTGCATTACTAGGAACCTTCATTGCTTCTGTCCTGTGTATTCCTTTTTCGTTTATGGCATCCAAAAACATTGCAAAAACAAAAACGATGGTAGGGTCCAGCAAGTTTGTTTTAAGCTTTATTCGTGTTTTTCCCGATATCGTTCTAGCTTTATTGTTTATTAAAGCGGTAGGACCTGGTGCCTTTGCAGGTGTCTTAGCACTCGGCATCGGTGCGGTCGGTATGCTGGGAAAACTTATTTCTGAAAGTGTAGAAGGTATTGATTTAAGCGCAAGAGAAGCTTTAATTGCCACAGGAGGTAATCCAGTAAAAACATTTATGTTTGCGATTGTTCCTCAAGTATTGCCGAACTTTTTTTCCTTTGTCTTGTATCGGTTCGAAGTTAATTTAAGAGCGGCAACCATTTTAGGAGTGATTGGAGCTGGAGGTATCGGAACTCCACTGATTTTTGCCTTAAGTGTCAGGGACTGGGGTCGAGTAGGTATAATTTTACTTGGTATTATCGTGATGGTCACTTTGATTGATGCTATCTCTGGTAAAATAAGAGCTCGATTAGTGTAAGAATTCATTGAACCATTTTCTTCTTTTTTTGGGAAAATGGTTCTTTTTATTTGGTGTTGGATGTCCCGAAAAAGGGAGTGCTGTCCCGTAAAGCAGCAAACCTGTCCCGTAACCGAGAAAATGTGTCTCAAAAAGGGGACATGCATACATATTACTTAAATAAGTTCAAACGCAGATGCTAGCAGTTTGTAGGAATCTACTTTTTTCTTAAAGTCATAAATATTAGTAATGACCATGATTTCATCTGTTTGATAACGCTCGCTTAATCGCTGAAGTTCTTGTTTCACTTGATTCGGGGTACCAATAATTGCGCGTTTGCGATTTTCTCTGACGCGTTGTTTTTCTTCCTCTGACAATACCGTCTGTTTCGCTTCTTCGACAGAGGGGATTTTTGTGCTGCGGCCTTTTTCTACAGCAAGTAACCATAAATCTTGGCTCAGTGCGAGCTCTTCTGCTTCTTCCTCGATTTCAGCACAAACGACAAAAACACAAGCCGTTATATGAGGATAGGGCATTCGTTCAGACGGTTGAAAATGAGATACGTATTTTTCTACAGCCTCTTCTCCATGATTTGGATTAATAAAATGCCCGTAAGTAAAACCTGCACTGTTTGTAGCTGCATGTTTTGCGCCTCGGGCGGATAAACCGAGCACCCATGTTTGCGGCAGGGAATGAATGAGAGGAGCGGTTTTGATTGACGAGTATGGATGATCTTTTGGCAACGTTCCGTCTAAAAATCCTTGTAAGTCAGAAAGTTGACGCGGAAACTCGATTAAGTTCTTTTTCACTCCATCTGTAAGCGCAAGTCGAATCGTCTGTCCACCGCCTGGGGAACGACCGACGCCGAGATCAATTCGTCCGGGAAACAAAGCTTCTAGCAGTTTGAAATTTTCCGCTACCTTGTAGGGACTGTATTGTGGTAATAATACGCCGCCAGAGCCAATTCGAATCTGTTCTGTGTTGGATGCTACATGTGAAATCAAAACTTCCGGTGAACTAGAAGCAAGACCGCTCGTACTGTGATGTTCTGCAACCCAAAAACGGGTGTAACCAAAAGACTCGGCATATTGTGCCAGTTCTTTTGTTTGTTTTAGTGCCTGTTGAGGGGTTGATCCCTTAGAAATAGGGGATTGATCGAGAATACTTAATTTCAAAACGGGCATCTCCTTTCAATATAATCCGACGTTCTCTTATGTAATATTATGAATCGCATGTCATTAAAATAGCAAAAAAACTGCTTCACATGCTTTTTAGTAAAAATAAATGTAAATTTTACTTGAAATTTTACCTTGTTGTTTCGTATGATAAAGATACAGACATAAAAGGCAGGAAGGACGGGAATGAAATGGTTGTAAGCGATTTAAAAAACAAGTTTATGGAACTATATGGCGAGCGTGATTTTCGAGTATTTTTTGCTCCCGGGAGAATTAATTTAATAGGAGAACACACAGATTATAACGGCGGTTATGTATTTCCATGTGCGATAACAAAAGGAACATACGCGGTAGCGGCAAAACGGGAAGACCGGAAAATCCGCATGTATTCGGAAAATTTTAGCGATAAAGGTGTTATGACATTTTACTTGGATGATATGTCTTTTCAGGAAGACCATAATTGGGCAAATTATCCGAAAGGAATGATATTAAAACTAATGGAGGCGGGTTTTGATATCCCTTATGGGGTGGATGTTCTTTTTTATGGAAACATACCGAATGGTGCAGGTCTTTCTTCTTCGGCTTCTATTGAACTAGTTACAGGTGTTTTAGTAGAATCATTGTTTCAATTATCGGTGGAACGAATGGATTTAGTGAAAACCGGTCAAAAGGTGGAGAATGAATTTATTGGTGTAAACAGCGGCATTATGGATCAATTTGCGATTGGTATGGGGAAAAAGGATTACGGTATACTGCTGGATTGTCAGACGTTACTTTATGAATATGCGCCTTTGCATTTAGAAAATTACACACTACTCATAATGAATACGAACAAAGAGCGGACGTTGGCATCATCGAAATACAACGAACGGCGTGAAGAATGCGAATCGGCATTAAACGATTTACAACTGTACGAAGACATTCACGCACTTGGAGAATTGTCGCCGAAAGAATTTGAAGAATTAAAGCCCTATATTAATAATCCGACCGCTGTGTATCGGGCAAAACATGCCGTTTATGAAAATCAAAGAACAAAAACGTCCCTGAAAAAATTAAAAGAAGGAAATTTACAAGGATTCGGGGAGCTGATGAATGAATCTCACGTATCCCTCCGAGATGATTATGAAGTGACTGGAAAAGAATTGGACACGTTAGTGGAGGCGGCATGGGATCAAGATGGTGTGATTGGAGCACGGATGACTGGGGCAGGCTTTGGCGGGTGTGCTATTGCTATTGTTGAAAAAGAGAAGACAGAAATGTTTCTAACAAAAGTAAAAGCACACTATCAATCTGTTATTGGGTACAAACCGTCGATTTATGAAGCGAACGTGGGCGATGGTGCGAAAGAATTAACAGAAGAGGAAGTGATACAATGAGCGTTTTAATCGTGGGCGGTGCCGGATATATAGGTTCACATGCTGTTCACCAACTGCTGGATAAAGGTAAACAACCAGTCATCGTCGATAATTTACAAACAGGCCATAAAGAAGCGATTCCGCGTGGCGCGGTATTCTACGAAGGGGACATACGGGACCGCGAGTTTATGAGAAATGTATTTAAGCGAAAAAGAATTACACAAGTTATGATGTTTGCGGCCCACTCGCTTGTTGGAGAATCGATGGAAAAACCATTGGAGTATTTTGATAACAATGTGTATGGAACACAAGTTTTACTAGAAACGATGATAGAAGCGGGCGTACGTGAAATCGTCTTTTCATCAACAGCAGCCGTTTACGGAGAACCGGAAAAAGTACCGATTACAGAAGAAGCGCCGACAAAACCAGAGAATCCATATGGTGAAACAAAGCTGGCGATGGAAAAAATGATGAAGTGGTGTGAAAAAGCTCACGGTCTCCGTTATGTATCCTTGCGTTATTTTAATGTAGCGGGAGCACGCGCAGGAGGAAAGGTTGGAGAAGATCACCGGCCCGAGACACATCTTGTACCAATTATCCTTGAAGTGGCACTTGGAAAAAGAGATGCCATCACCATTTTTGGCTCTGATTATTCTACGCCAGACGGCACATGCATTCGTGATTACGTTCATGTTGAAGATTTAATAGCGGCACATATAAAAGCGCTCCACTATTTGAAAGAAGGTGGCGACAGTAACATTTTCAACCTTGGCAGCAGTGAAGGGTTTTCCGTCAAAGAAATGGTAGAGGCAGCTCGTCAAGTAACCGGAAAAGATATTCCTCAGCAAATGGGAGCACGCAGAGCGGGGGACCCTGCAAGATTAATAGCATCATCAGATAAAGCTAGACAGGTGCTGAATTGGGAACCGAAACGTACGGATGTTCAGACGATTGTAAAAGATGCATGGAACTGGCATCAAAAAAATCCTCAAGGTTATGGAGGACGTTCGATATGAGAGTAGAATATGTATGTACGGTAGTAGAAGAACTTGTCCAGCAGGCTGGGAATCTTGGTATGATGGCGTCTGAAGATAAGGTCTACAGTCGAAATCAAGTGTTAAAACAGCTAGGTATTCACGATTTTGTTCCAGATAGGGCAGAGAAAGTTCCTGCTAGCATCCCGGATATTCTTGAGAAACTTGCAGACTACGCTGTGGAACAAAAACAAATAGAGAATTTGCTGGAAGAAAGAGAGCAGTTGACCTCCTCCTTGATGAATGTGTTTATCCCACAGCCATCTGTTGTAAATCATCGATTCTATGAAAAATACGAAAAAGACCCAGTGGAAGCAACCAATTATTTTTATGAGCTAAGTCAAAATTCCAATTATATTCAAACGAAACGCATTGCTAAAAATATTTACTATCAAGTGGAATCTGAATATGGAAGCCTTGATATTACTATTAATTTATCGAAGCCGGAAAAGGATCCTAAAGAAATTGAAAAAGAAAAACAGAGGAAAATGGATGCGTCGTACCCGCTGTGTTTATTGTGCATGGAAAACGAAGGATACGGCGGGAGAATTGGTCATCCGGCACGATCGAACCACCGCTTAATTCGTGTTCCGCTCGAAGGGGAACGCTGGTACTTGCAATATTCGCCGTACGTTTATTACAACGAACATTGCATCTTGCTGGCAGAAGAGCACCGCGACATGAAAATTCAAGCATCCACTTTTAAACGGCTGCTTGTCTTTGTAGAAAAATACCCACACTATTTTATGGGATCAAACGCTGATATTCCGATTGTAGGCGGTTCTATTTTAAGTCATGATCATTATCAAGGGGGACGCTATGAATTTACACTGGCTAAAGCTCCTGCTGATTATTCCTTTTCATTGACCGCTTATCCGGATGTACAGGGATCAATCGTGAAATGGCCGATGACTGTACTCCGTCTTCGTTCGGGAAATCAGGAGAATCTTGTGAATGCAGCGGACATGATTTTAAAAAAGTGGAAAGATTACAATGATCCTGCTCGTGACATTCAAGCTTACACAAAAGGTACTGCTCATAACACGATTACTCCGATAGCGCGCTGTCGTGGTGATGAATATGAACTAGACCTAGTATTGCGCAATAATCGAACAAATGATGAGCACCCCGAAGGTATATTTCATCCTCATGCTGACGTTCATCATATAAAAAAAGAGAATATTGGCTTAATTGAAGTGATGGGACTGGCGGTTTTACCAAAACGTTTAGCAGAAGAACTTAAAGAAGTCGAACGTTATTTACTCAAAGACAATCAGAAGGTAGAGCCTGCTCATCTACCGTGGGCGAAAGAGTTAAAGAAGAAATACGGAGAACAAACAGATGAAGAACGGGCTGATGCCATTGTTAAAATGGAAGTGGGGAAAAAGTTTTTACGAGTGCTAGAAGATGCTGGTGTGTTCAAACGTGATGTGAATGGTCAAAAAGGATTAGAAGCGTTTATAAAAACCTTAAATGAAGGATCATAATAGGAGGAAATAGATATGATAAAAAAAGAAATCATCGATCATTGGGACGGAGAACCGGTTGTTCAATTTACAATGGAAAATAATCAAGGCATGAAAGTGGAAGCGCTCAATTTTGGCTGCCGTATTAATGGTCTATACGTTCCAGATGAAAAAGGGAATGTAGAAAATATAGTACTTGCTTATAAAGATGTGAAAGACTACAAGACCGACAGTATTTATCTTGGAGCAGTGGTTGGCCGAGTAGCTGGTCGTATACCATATGGCCGTTTAGAGTTAACAAATGACGTACATCATTTGTCTTTAAATGAAGGTTCTCATCATTTGCATGGAGGAACGACAGGATTCAGCCACCGGTTTTGGTATTATGACATGGAAGAAGCTGATGGTGAAGACCGTATTGTTTTTTCTCTGCAAAGTGTAGATGGAGAGGAAGGTTATCCTGGAACGGTTGATATAAAGGTGATTTATGTTCTTGAGGAAAATGGAAAATTTTCGATAGAGTATGAAGCAATGTCAGATAAAACGACCTGGGTAAGCTTAACAAATCACACGTATTTTAATCTAAGTGGTAATCAAAAACGAGATATTGGCAATCACGTCGTACAGGCTCCTGCCGAATGCATATTCGAGCTTGATGATTATTTAATACCGACAGGAGACCTTGTTAAAATAGACGGAACTCCATTTGATATAAGAGAAGGGCGAAAATTAAAAGATGTTTTTTCTGAGAGTCATCCACAATTATCTGTAGCTAATGGTGGATTTGATCATTTTTTCGTATTTGAAAAAGAAGCAGAAAAAAAAATCAGCGTTTATGAGGAAAAAAACGGGCGCACGTTAGAAGCAGCAACGACAGAACCCGGGGCTGTTATCTATACGGGTAATAAAGTGAAAGATAGTTTAACTTTTAAAGAAGGAAATGGCCACGTTTTTGCTGGAATATGTGTGGAAACAGAACGCCTGCCTGAAGATTTTCGCGAATTGGACCGCCCGACTTGTCACTTGGAAGCAGGCAAACCATATAAAGCAGCAACAACCTTTACATTTGGCACAAAAAAATAAAGGAGCTCTAAAATGGCTACAATTAAAGATATAGCGGAGAAAGCAGGTGTTTCGCTTGCAACCGTTTCTAGAGTGTTAAACTATGACGAGTCTTTGTCCGCGACAGAAGCAACGAAAAAGAGAGTATTTGAAGCAGCAGAAGCGCTTGCCTATAAAAAAGGTAAACGAAAAAACACCGTTGCTTCTTCTATAGCCATTGTGCACTGGTATACAGAAAAAGAGGAGTTAGAAGATCTTTATTATATGTCGATACGACTTGGGGTAGAACAACGCTGTCAGTCTAAAGCTATCAAGTTTGTGAAGTATGTCTATGATGATTTTATCCAGCTTGAACCGGGTAATGTTGATGGGATTATAGCCGTCGGGAAATTCAGCTATGAACAGGCAGCATCTATCGTAGAATTTTCTCCCCATGTCGTGTTTGTTGATTCATCCCCTGATAGTGAGCAATTTGATGCGGTTGTTGCAAATTTTGAACGAGCTGCTGAAAAAGTGTTACGGCATTTTATAGAAGGCGGACATCAACAGATTGCTTATATAGGGGGAAGAGAAAGGTATCGGCTTGATTCGCAAGAAATAGATGACCCTAGAGAGCGAACATTTCAGTCTTTTATGACAAAACATGGATATTATGATGGAAATCTTGTATTTACAGGCTCCTTCACGGTTCAAGCTGGACAGCGTTTGATGGAAGAGTTGATTGAAGCATACCGTGATAAGCTCCCCACGGCTGTGTTTGTTGCAAATGATACAATGGCTGTCGGCTGCTTAAGGGCCTTGCATGAATACGGGATTCAAGTACCGGATGAAATCAGCTTAATAAGTGTAAATGATATTAGTATTTCAAAATATATGTATCCTGCCCTTAGCACGGTGAAGGTGTATACCGAAGTGATGGGAGAAACGGCCGTCGATTTATTGATGGAACAAGTGAATGAAGACCGAAAAGTAAGTAAAAGAGTTGATATTGCCACGACACTTGTTTTGCGGAAAAGTAGTAAATGACGAGATAATGCAGTCGTCAGAGAAAATTACCGTTGATAATGTTATAATTGTCGGCAAAACCTTAGAAGGGAAGGGTGCATGAGACAATGACAGAATATGTGTATGGCAATACACCTTGTTTCTTACATAGTAAAAAAATCAATGATACTAATCATGAGCATGTGGATGCTGTCGTGTATGGTGTTCCGTGGGAAGGAGGCGTGACGTGGGGAGATTATACAAGTTGTGAACTTGGGCCGAAATCGATGCGTCTTGCCTCTGGGCGTTATTCAGGTTTTTTACCAGAGTTGGATGCAATAGACGTATTTGAACATCTCACGCTCGGTGATTTAGGTGATGTGACGATTAATTGGAATGATCCGGAGGAAACAATGGAACGGATTACTGATTTTACAAAAAATCATCTTTGGAGCAACGATGTTTTTCCTATTGGTCTAGGCGGTGATCATAGTATTACGTATCCGATTATTAAAGGACTAGTTGAACAACAAGGTAAGAAAGTCGGAATTATCCACTTGGATGCACATTACGATAACATGCCGTCTCACGGTAATGACCAATACGCAAGGAATACTCCGTTTGCGCGGCTCTATGAACTAGAAGGAGTTCGAAATGAGAGCTTGATTCATACAGGAATTCATGGTCCGCGGAATAAACCGGAAAGCGGCAAATTCGCCAATGATGCAGGAGCGGTGACCATTACATCGAGAGACATTCGCGAATGCGGTAATATTTATAAAATGGCGGATGACATTTATGAAAAAGCAAGCCAAGATGTAGATGTTGTCTATCTTTCTATTTGCAGCGACATTCTTGATTTTGCTTTTAATCCAGGTGGCCCGCCTGATGCAAATGGATTGTCATCTTATGAGTTGTTGACGTTAATTCATGAGTTTGGGAAAAAGGGCTTAGTTGGAATGGATTTTGTAGAAGTGTATCCTGAGACGGATGTAAATCAGTTCTCTGCTCATTTGGCATCAAACATCGTGTTGTATGTGCTTGCAGGAGTGGCAAAAAATAAAAAAATGTAGAACGGCGCGGGTAATTTGCCCGTGCTTTTTTTTAGATCTAATTCAGCAATAAAGGGTTGAGTGATTATTTCTTTAAACTTGTACGTACATTATTAAATTATAATATATTTAATTGACATTTATACGTACGTGTTTTATAGTTTTATGTGAACGTTATCATAGAAGTCTGGAGATACTTAAATTTTTAGAAAAGGCAAAACAGGCAGATGGCATGTCATTTTTTAGCTCAACTTGTGCATACATCATCTGTCATTAAGACAGAAAAAAAGCATGTCATTAACTGTAAAACTAGTTGTACGTAGAAAAAGGTTTACACACAACAAGAAGAGTGGAGAGTGAATACGATGAAAAGTAACCATTCTGTTTGGTACGTCATTATTATTGCATCAGCTGCAGGTATGGCAGGTTTTTTATACGGATTTGATACCGCTGTCATATCAGGGGCAATTGGATTTCTTCAAGAACTATATGACTTAAGCCCGGCAATGGAAGGCTTCGTCATTTCAAGTGTTATGATTGGTGGTGTAGTCGGTGTTGCGCTATCAGGATTTTTAAGTGATCGTTATGGGAGAAGAAAAATCTTAATGGTAGCGGCTATCTTTTTTGCTATATCAGCACTTGCTTCCGCGCTCGCGACAAATGTTACTATTTTAATTCTAGCTAGAGTGCTTGGTGGACTAGGAATTGGTTTTGCCTCAGCCTTATCAGTTACTTACATTGCAGAATGTGCCCCTCCGGCAATACGTGGTAGATTAGGCTCGTTGTATCAACTATTTACAATTATAGGGATTTCAGCTACGTTTTATATTAATTGGGGTGTGGCGAATTCCGGCTCGCACAGTTGGGGGATAGAGCTGGGCTGGCGCTGGATGCTTGGGTACGGAGTTATTCCAGGTGTTGTCTTTTTTATCCTTTTAATATTCATACCAGAAAGTCCAAGATACTTATTGCAAAAAGGAAGAGAGAAAGAAGCATTTCGTGTACTGCAGCGTATTAATGATACAGAGACTGCAACGAAAGAAAAAGAAGCTATTCAGGCGTCGATTGAAATGGAGACCAATACATCGATGAGGGAATTACTGAAACCAGGTTGGCGAAAAGCGATGGCAGTAGGAATTTTCCTTGCTCTCTTTAATCAAGTAATAGGTATGAATGCGGTTACTTATTATGGTCCTGAAATTTTTAGGTTGGCCGGATTTGAAAATAATACGGAATTTTTAGCGACAAGTATAATCGGTAGTGTTCAAGTTTTATTCACTATATTAGCGATTATATTGATTGATAAAGCAGGTCGTAAAAACTTGATGGCAGTTGGTTCCATTTTAATGGCATTTTTTATGGTCCTCATTGGGAGCGCTTTCTATCTTGATGTTCCGAGTGCGATATGGATGCTTATCTTTATTGCTGGGTTTACGGCGGCGTTTTGTATTTCGATGGGACCGATTCCTTGGGTGATGATTCCAGAAATTTTTCCGAACCATTTACGGGCCCGCGCAGTAGGTATAGCTACCATCTTTTTGTGGGGAGCGAACTGGGCAATCGGTCAATTCACACCAATGTTAATTAACGGTATGGGAGGGACGTTTACGTTCTGGATGTTCGCTGTTATTAACGTCATTTGCTTTACATTCGTGATGACGATTGTGCCGGAAACGAAAAATAAATCGTTAGAAGAAATCGAAACTATTTGGAAACCGAATAAAGAAGTGGTACAACAACACCATACAAGCTAAATCATTAAAAAGGATCTGGACAATACATTATCCAGATCCTTTTTGACGTCAATTACCAAGTTTGCCCGCCGGATGGAGGGGGCCATGATCCGGTCATGCGACGGATTTGTGCCGATTGAGCAGCATGATAACTATTATGTGTGATGAGGTCGATAAGTAAATCGCCTCTTGTTGCATTTTTATCATCAAACCCTTGTTCTGTTAAATCTTTTGTTGTTTCCGCTTCAGCTATCTTAATACCTTTTCGAAATTGTTGTAAGGTATCGTGCCATTCTTGTTCGTTGTTAGGAACTGACGTTTTTGGAAAGGTGTAATGATTGTGTTTAGGATATTCTGGGTATTCTTTAGACAGTAGCTGAATTAAATGCTCTTGCCAATACGTCATATGAAAAAGAATCTCCCACACAGTGTGAGGGCACCCGTTTATTTGTTCCCCAGCCTTTCTCCAATCCAACCCTTCAAAAACGTGAACAGGGTCTACGTGTGCTGAATCTCCGTGTAATCCATTTATTAAAAATGGAGCTGACATTTTATCCTACTCCTCTTCCGTGTTTCTATTAACGTTCATTGTTGTGTATTTCAACATCAAGAATTCCATCTCTAAACGCAATCATATAAAAGTGAGGAAACCGATTATTTGAAAACCACCACTTTCCTTAAAAAAGTGTTTGAAAGTTTAACCTCATTATCATCATCCTTTTCATTTTAATCTGACAGATACGTTTTCCAATTACATAACCAGACCAAACAATCTTCTGGATAGACTAGCATTATTCTGTATCGAGTAATACTCCCTCCAAGCGAACAATCTATATGTAGTATTAAGTGTAACATATAATTTGTAGTTGGAATTAAATTCCTATTAATTATATACATTAACTAATATAAATTAGTGCAATCTTTCCATTGGTTAAAGAAGGCAGGAAAGTATACAGCATTTGTCGAATCGTTTCTTACATGTGATGGAAGGAGGGATAAGGATGGAACATAAAAAGAAAGTCGTTTTATATACAGGAGCTGGGTTATTGTTCGGCATTTCTTTTTTGTTCATGCTTTATTTTGGGAAAGAAACGTTTTATGTAGAGGGGACAGAATCGACGGCAAAAACGTATGACTATCATTTTGCTTTGATTACAGAAGAAACAGGAAATGCCTATTGGCAGGAAATTGAACAAAGTGCGAAAGCAACGGCCGCAGAGCATAATATTTATTTAGAAAGTACAGGACCGAGAAAAGCCAATCCGGATGAAGTGCTGCGGACGATGGATCAAATGATTGCAGCAAAAGTCGACGGAATTATCACACAAGGGCTTCCGGGACCGCGTTTTCTTGATCTTGTCCATAAAGCAAACGAACATAATATTCCAGTTGTTACAGTGGACAGTGATATGCCGGAAAGTGAACGAACCGCTTATATAGGGACTGATAATTTTGATTCAGGCTATCTTGCAGGAGAAGAATTAATTCGTGAGACAACGGGGGAACAGGTCGTCGGCATTATAACAGGAAATGTGGAATCGCTTAATCAACAACAGCGAATGGAAGGGTTTGAAGAGGCGATAAAAAATGTGGACCGAATACAAGTGGTAGATATTAGAGAATCCAACATTACAGAAGTGGGAGCCGCACAGGTGACGTACTCCATGATGAAACAGCATTCTGACATTAATGCATTGTTTGGGACCAGTGCGCTTGATGGCGTTGGTATGGTCCAAGGAGTAGAGGAAATTACAGTATGGGAGCGTCCGTACATGATTGCCTTTGACATTCTTCCAGAAACAATACATTTGTTAGAAGAAGGGAAACTTGACGCTGTTATTGCACAATATCCGGACAAAATGGGGACGAAAGCCGTTCAAACAATGATCGATTTACAACATAAAGACTATGTGGAACCTTTGCAACATACCAAAACAGAAGTTATTCGAGAACCAGACCAATTGGGGGATTCGTTATGAAGCTGCTTTCCTCCATCCGTGGTAAATTATTGTTTTGTTTTTTTGTCTTTATTTTGTTATTTAATATTGTCTCTGTTTCTATATATTTTAGTTCTAGTCGTCTAACGAATGAATATAATACGAGTTTTGAACGGTTTTTAATTTTCAATTCTATTTCCCAACAAGCAAATGATTTATATGAAGATACAAACGCGTATGTGCGAGATCCGTCTGAAGAAAATTTAACGTCTTACTATAGAAGTCGTCTTCAATTAAGAGACGAGGAGAACCGTTTGGAAGCTAACATGAAGGAATCTGAAAATATAGAATTATCCAATTATTTAAATTTAATAGAGTCTCTCATTCGTAATAGCGAAGTAACGGTAGGATTTGTACTTCGGGACGACATTGAGCGTTACACGTCTTACTTACAAGAGACACAAAATAGTGCTTCCTACATTCAAGAGAACACATTGAGTTTAATTGACTTGGAATTGACAGAATATCAAAAACTATATGCTGATTTGCAAAATAGAAATGAAGCATTCCGGGTTTTTATTATATTTTTATTTATAACAACTGTTATGATTGCTGTTTTTTTCGCATTTTGGTTTTCAGCGGGAATTAATCGCCCCCTCCAGTCTTTATCAGCCGCTGCAAAAGAAGTGTCTAGAGGGGATTTTAAAGGGGAGCCCGTAAGTATTCAGTCAAACGATGAGATGAAATTGTTAGGAGATACGTTTGATCAAATGCGGACAGATATAACGGAATACGTAGAAGAAATGAAGGGTAAGGCAGAAATGGATCGTCTAATGAAAGAATTAGAGTTAAAACATTTACAAAATCAAATAAATCCTCATTTTCTCTTTAATACGTTGAACACCGTATCGAAAATGGCTTATTTGGAAGACGCTGATGACACCTCTCATTTAATAGATTCGGTGTCCGCTTTACTACGATATAATCTTGGCGATCTTGAAAAATCGGTCACTTTAAAAGATGAAATAGAAGTGGTGCAAAGTTACTTTCATATTCAACAGACTCGTTTCCAAGGGCGGATTCATTTCTCTGTGGAGCTTGAGGAAACCGAATTAAATAGACGAGTTCCCCGTCTCATACTACAGCCATTAGTCGAAAATGCCTTTATACATGGAGTGGAGTGCTTAGAAGAAGGCGGGACCATTTCATTGCGCGTCTATCAACAAGAAAAATATACGATTGCGGAAGTTGAAGATAATGGAATCGGGATGGAAAGGGAGCAATTACAGAGCGTTCTGTCGCCGAACATTATTGCTTCAGATGGACATGTTGGACACTCGACGGGATTAGGATTAACCAATGTTATTCGGCGTTTACAATTATTTTATCAATTGGAGGATGTTGTAGAAATCGAATCAGAACCAGATGGCGGAACCGTTATACGGCTGTTTTTACCGGAATGTTCACATTCGGAAAGGGGGATTTAAAATGAATATAATTATAGCAGAGGATGAAATTTTAGAACGTAAAGCTATGCGTAAATTTCTCGAATTCCATTTTAAAGATATAACGATTGTGGGAGAAGCGGTTAATGGACGGACAGCGATTGAATTGGCACTCGACACCAATCCGGACATTATTTTAATGGATATTAAAATGCCTGGGATAAATGGGATGAAAGCAATCGAAACCATTCAAGCATATTTACCGGATGTACAATTTATTATGGTGACGGCTTATGATTCTTTTGACTACGCAAAACAAGCGATAAAGCTTGGGGTGAAAGAATATATTTTAAAACCGGGCAAAAAAAACGAAACCATTGAAGCGATTGAACGTGTAAAAAAGCAAATAGAGCAGGTGAATAAAGGTAAAAAGGAATATGATCACACGGTAGAATTAGCGAAACAATTATTTTTATCAAAAATTATTCATGAGGAAGAAGGATTAGAAGAATTACAGCAAGAGTTGTATCCTTTCATGACATCTGGATTTTTTCTTATTCTTGAAGGGCAGGACAACACGGTCGTATCGATAACAGCGCAACAAATAAAACAATGGACGCGAGACGATGTCATTGTCAATCAGGAGCGGGGAAAACAAGTGATTGTGCAATGCATGAGTGAAAGGCATCGTGACGTGCAGGAGGTGGCGCGATTAAAAAAAAGAATCAGACTTGAATGCGGAACATCGTGGATCATAGGCAGCGGAAATCTCGTACATACCGTAGAAATGTTATCGCGCTCGTATTATGAAGCTCTGTTAGATGTGCAAAAACAAAAAAGAGGAACGGTCGAAACGGAGCGGAACGACCAGAACATACTAGTGCGAATTAGAGATGCGGTACAAGAAGGAGAGGTGCAAATAGCCTTAACGAACACGTTATTGCTAATGGAACGCCCTGCCAATCAAGCGCTGAAAGAGGAATTATTTTATCTAGTTAAACAGGTGTTGGACAAACAACAGGTGCATCGACCGGAGATGACAGTCCACCACATAAACACGGACCAACAATGGTATGAGTTTATTCAAAGTAGTTGTCAAAGAGTCATTCAACATTACCAGTCTCTTAATAGTATCGAACGAGCCAAGCAATGGATCGATAAGCACATCCATGAATCATTTTCGTTAGAAGATATCGCGGAGAAAGCAAGTCTCAGTCCGGCCTATTTTTCTAACTTATTTAAAGCGACAACAGGCGAGAACGTTACTGATTATATTACGAGGCATCGGCTGCAAAAGGCAGTGGTGTTATTGAAAGAGCAAAAATATAGTTTGAAAGAAATTAGTTCTTTCATTGGGTACAAAGATCCTAATTATTTCAGCAGAGTATTTAAAAAGTATTATAATCTGTCACCGAAACAGTTCCAAAAAGCAACATTAAAAAAATGAAGAAATTCATAAAAGAATACAGATGATTTCTCTTCTTGTATAGCTAGTCCGATAGCTATAATAGTTATTGAAAGCGTTATCAATAAATAATAAAGGGGGATATTAATGAGGAAGTTTTTTGGATTTATTGTTATGCTGATTTTCGTTTTGGCTATGGTTGCTTGTGGAGCGGATGATTCAGATGAAGAACAGTTTGATGGGAATGACAGTGGCGAAGAAACAGATGACTCACAAGAAACCGAAGAGGCTGCTGCTGAAGGGGGAGAAGGAGGAGACCTTGAAATTTTCAGTTGGTGGACAGGAGCTGGGGAAGAAGATGGGTTGAATGCCTTAATTGAACTGTTTGAAGAACAGCACCCTGATATAGCTGTTGAGAATGCAGCGGTTGCAGGCGGTGCTGGTACAAACGCGAAAGCTGTTCTTGCCACAAGAATGCAAGGGAATGACCCGCCTTCTACTTTTCAAGTCCATGCGGGGGAAGAACTGAATCAGAGCTGGGTGGCAGCAGATAAAATGGAGCCGTTAAATGATTTTTACGAAGAAGAAGAGCTAATGGATAAATTCCCGGAAGAGTTAATAGATATGGTCAGCCAAGACGGTGATATCTATTCTGTACCGGTTAACATTCATCGCGGTAACGTCATTTTTTATAACATGAGTGTGTTTGAAGAGAACGGCCTAGAACCTCCGACAACGTTTGATGAGTTTTTGGATGTAGCAGAAAAGCTTGATGAAGCAGGGGTTACACCGCTTGCTCTTGGAGATAAAGAGGCGTGGACTGCGACGCAAATTTTTGAAAACGTTTTACTTGGTTCCCTTGGACCTGAAGATTATCAAGCGTTGTGGAATGGCGATATAAGTTTTGATGATGAACGGGTTGTAGAGGCAGCTGAAACATTTAAACAAATGTTGGGATATGTGAACGAAGATCATGCGTCACGAAACTGGCAAGATTCCGCACAGCTAGTCAGTGAAGGAGAAGCCGCCATGATAAATATGGGAGATTGGGCAAAAGGATATTTTAGCAATGATCTTGACATGGAAGTTAATGAAGACTTTGGCTATTTTGCCTTCCCTGAAACAACGGACGAATTCATGGTTATTTCTGATACATTCGGTCTTCCAAGTGGTGTGGAAAATGAAGAAGAAGTAAAAGAATTTTTGTCGGTGCTAGGATCGGTGGAAGGGCAAGATACATTTAACCCCTTAAAAGGATCTATCCCTGCACGAGTGGATGCAGATGAAAGCAAGTACGATGAATATGGGGTGGATACGATTGAAGATTTTCGTGAAGCAACCCTCGCCCCAAGTCTGGCACATGGTTCTGCGGCTTCCGAGGGCTATTTGACAAAAGCAAATCAGGCAGTAAATATTTTTGTCACTCAAGGAGATGTGGAGCGCTTGCTCGAATCATTGGAAACGGCAATGGCAGAAGAATAGAGAAACGACTAGGTCTGGTTCCTTCTTGTTCGGGCCAGACCTATTTTTCTCAGTAAATTGAAAGTGATTGCTTTGTATGATGTAGGAGAGGATCCTTATGGCAGAAAATATAAAAAGAAAAAAACGAATTTCAAGTGATCAATGGGTAGCGCTTGCTTTTCTAGCGCCATCGATTTTGTTAATTGCGGTTTTTGTTTATGGATTTATTGGATGGACAGGATACGTGTCTTTTAGTAATTGGAACACGTTGACCCCGGATTTCTCATTTGCCGGATTATCCAATTATCTCTATTTGTTCAGTGATTTCAGATTTCAGGCTGACTTACGGAATACGCTATTTTTTACCCTGTTTTTTATCGGGGCCGTCATTATTCTAGGGTTGGGTATTGCAATTTTAATAGAGAAAAATCTAAAAGGAGAATCGTTGTTTCGTAATATCTTTTTGTTTCCGATGGCGTTATCTTTTGTCGTTACCGGTGTTGTTTGGCAATGGCTGCTAAATCCATCAACCGGATTTAATCACTTTTTAAAATGGTTTGGGATCCAGCCGCTGTGGTACACCGATACGAATATTCTCGCCGGCTTCCAATGGGGCGCGATTGAATTCGGGGTTCCTGTTGCGATCATCGCAGTAGTTATAGCTGCTGTCTGGCAAATGACGGGATTTTCGCTTGCTATGTATCTCGCTGGTTTGCGGGGGATTCCGGATGAATTGAGGGAAGCAGCTCGAGTGGATGGAGCATCGGAACGGCAGGTTTATCGAAAAGTTGTCATCCCCATGATGATGCCCATTACCGTGAGTGTTGTCATTATTATGGCCCATATTTCCTTGAAAATCTTTGATCTCGTTTATGCGATGACTGGCTCTGGTGCTAATTTTGTGACAGATGTTCCTGGTGTTTACATGTTTGAAACGACATTCCGTGGAAATTACTACGCCCAAGGGGCAGCGATTGCTATTATTATGCTGCTGTTGGTCGCTATCTTTATCGTTCCGTATTTATGGTACAACCGAAAGGGGGATAACTAATGGCAGCTAACAAAATAAGTACATTCTTAAAATATATCCTATTAATTACGCTGGCTATTATTTTTCTATCCCCTGTGTATGTCATATTCGTTACTAGTTTGAAGCCGTTGGATGAAGTATCGTTAAGTACAATGTGGGCACTGCCGACGTCTATTGACTTCAGCAGTTACAGTCAAGCTTTTGAGGAACTTGGACCTAATGTCATGAACAGTTTTTATCTCGTTATTCCAGCCACCTTCTTATCCGCCTTGTTAGGTGCTATGAATGGGTATGTGCTATCGAAGTGGAAATTCCGAGGTTCAGAAATTTTGTTCACAGTGATGCTGTTTGGTATGTTTATCCCGTATCAAAGTATCCTTATTCCACTCATTCAGTTTTTGCGCAGTATTGATTTATATAATTCGATAGCGGGGTTAATTTTAACTCACGTTGTTTATGGGCTGCCGATTACGACACTGATGTTCCGGAATTTTTATGCGAATATTCCAGATACAATGATTGAGGCGGCGAAAATAGATGGAGCGAGTTTTCTCGGTATTTTTCGGAGAATTATGATTCCACTCTCCATTACAGGCTTTGTCGTTGTAGCGATTTGGCAATTCACAAATATATGGAATGAGTTCTTGTTTGCGGTGACGATTACAAACTCTGATAGTCAGCCTGTCATGGTAGCTTTGCAAAATTTATCGGGAAGTCAGATTGTGCAATGGAATGTGCAAATGGCAGGAGCTCTGCTTGCGGCCCTACCGACACTTCTTGTCTATATTATTTTAGGGAAATATTTTGTGCGCGGCCTGTTGGCAGGTTCAGTGAAAGGTTAGATGAATAGATGAAAAAAACCGGTTCTGGTATGTATCAGAGCCGGTTTTTTTTACAATGGTCGTCTTTACTAGCGAAAAAAGGTAGTTTACTAGCTAAATAGCGATAATTACTGTCCAAATTACATCATTTACTTGCCAATCCATCACTACAAGCACTAGTCTTTGTTAATCATTGAACGTTTCATAGTGAACGAGATCACTATTTTCCGGAGGAGTTTTTGCTCCAGGATGTTCAGCAGGATATCCAAGTCCAAGGATAGCAGTAATGCGCCGGTCATTTGGGATAGATAATGATTCTCTCACGTAATGTTCTCGTTTTTCTGATTCTTCCGGGTCCTGGGCATGATAAATCGCACCGAAAGCGGCGCCTAACCCTTGATCAACTGCGGTTAACCAAATAAATCCGGCCGCTATGGAAGAGTCTTGCAACCAGTATTTACTCACGTCAGGCCTGCCGGTAATAACTATAGCTGCGCTCACTCCTTTTAACCAAGATACAGTCGCGGGCGTATCAGCTAATTGGTTCAACGTTTCTTTATTCCGGATGACAATAAATTCACGGGAGGGCAGGTTGTTTCCGGATGGGGCTAAGGTAGCTGCGTCCACTAATTCACCTATAACATCATCAGGTATTGCTTTGTCTTCATATGATGTTATTTCTCTTCGGTTTTGAATAATGGTTTTTACATTCATTTTATTCCGCCCTTTCTAATAGGAAATCATCGGTAACAATATTCTACCATATTATGCATTTAACATACATAATTAAGCAGAGTACGAAACTGTTCTATAGATAAGACAGAATGCAATGAACTTACTTTTTGGGTACGATTTCAAAAATTTCCCCGTTTTCAAACATTGAAATAACTTCGTCAACCCAGCTGTAATAACGAAGAGCGTAATCTAGTTTTTCAAAATCTTTTTCAACTTGCTGTTTCAACGCAGGGTCCGTCGTTTTTTCGTATAAATCTTCGAGTTGTTCATTGGCTGTCAGCGCAGCTTTATGATTATTGTCCGTTGCTTCACGCCAGCGGTTAACAAACACAGAAGTGAAAGATTTATACCAATCTTCTTCTACCTCATATAAGTCTTTTCTTACTCCTTTTTCCCAGACTCTTGTAAGCATAGACGCTTCCGTGAGCAAACGAACCCCAGTACTCATACTGGTCTTGCTCATTTCAAGTGCCTTACTCATGCTATCTAATGTCATAGGTTCGTCGGAGAACAAGACGGTTCCGTATAACCTTCCATTTGTTTCAGAAATATCATATAAACCCATGTTCTGAGCCATGACGGATATAAAGCGGTGTCTCGTATCGTGGAGATCTGACCAGTCTTTTGATATCCTGCCTTGCTGTTTTTCCATTATGGTTCTCCTTTCTGATGGTAAACAAAAACCTATGTACCGTTTATTACATCTATACTTCCTAAAAGAGATATAAAGATATATCTCGAGGCATAGGTAACTATTATCATGAAAAGACGTTACAGAAAATCTTAACAGACCTTAGAGAAAAGGCAAAATGTAGAAACGAAGAGGAAACTTGTCGATATAAAGAGACATTTGTAGATATGCGCAAATAAATTCCGTACAGTTTGTACTTTACGATTTAAACAAACTGTATTAACGACAAACGCTATTTGCTACTTTTTTCACACTAGCGTATAGTTAGAAAAGTGATTTCGGTAACGAAATGAAACTTGTACATTATTTTCACTATGCTGGTAATCACGATGATAGTGGAATTTAATAGAGAAACAAGTGCTACTAAACTAGGTTAAAAAGTAAAGAGGTGGAAACAAGTGCCGGTCATTAAAGTGGAAGACTTATCGAAAGTGTTCGGACGTAATCCAGAACGAGCACTGAAGCTATTAGATGAGCATAAGTCTAAAGAAGAAATCTTAGAACAAACGGGTAATACCGTGGGTGTTAACCGCGCTTCCTTTGAAGTCGAAGAAGGCGAAGTATTTGTTATTATGGGATTATCCGGGAGTGGGAAATCAACATTAGTTCGTTTATTGAACAGATTGATTGAACCAACAGAAGGCAATGTCTATATCGATGATGATAACCTTGCTACGATGAATAAAGAGGCTCTACGCAAAATTAGACGTGAAAAAATGAGCATGGTGTTTCAACGTTTTGCCTTATTCCCTCACCGAACTGTTCTGTCGAATGCTGAATTTGGTCTCGAAATTCAAGGAGTCGATAAAGCAGAACGTAAGGAAAAAGCTGAAAAATCGCTTGAACTAGTAGGGTTGGGCGGTTATATGAATCAAGCTCCTGGACAATTGTCTGGTGGTATGCAACAACGTGTTGGACTTGCTCGCGCTCTTACAAATGATCCGCAAGTTCTTTTGATGGACGAAGCGTTTTCTGCGCTTGACCCATTGATTAGAAAAGAAATGCAGGACGAGCTTCTTGATTTGCAGGAAACAATGAAGAAGACGATTATATTTATTACACACGATCTCGACGAAGCTTTGCGTATTGGGGACAGAATCGCTCTTATGAAAGATGGTTCTATCGTACAAATTGGCACACCAGAAGATATTTTGGTAAACCCTGCTAACGATTACGTGGAGAAATTCGTGGAAGACGTGGACCGCTCTAAGGTTCTCACAGCGGAAAATATTATGAAGAGACCAGAAACGATTGACGTTGAAAAACACGGTCCAAGAGTTGCCCTTGAAAGAATGAGAGAAGAAGGACTTTCAAGTATTTATGTAACCGACCGTAAACGTAATTTGAAGGGGTATGTCACAGCTGATGACGCGTCAACAGCGAGACAGGAAGATACTCGTGATATTAATGCTATTTTAAATACGGATGTTCCAACTGTTTCCAAAGAAACACCGTTAAATGAAATTTTTAATCAAATTTATGATTCTCCTGTTCCAATAGCAGTTGTCGAAGATGAAAAGTTATTAGGGGTTATTGTACGTGGTGCTGTTATAGGCGCGCTTGCGGGAGACAGCGAGGTGACGACAAACGATGCTTAATTTTATGGAAAATGTCCCTGAGATTCCTTTAGCAGAAGGGACCAATTGGTTAATAGATAGGATTACGGAGACCTTTTCTTTTATATTCGAGCCCATTCAAAACCAATTTGGCGACTTTATGGATAATACGGCGGATCAATTAGCTTCGATTCCTCCGGTTATTGTCATACTAATTATTGCTATTTTGGCGTTTTTCGCCAGTGGTAAAAAATTTGGACTGGTTGCATTCAGTATTATAGGACTGCTTCTTATTTATAATCAAGGGTTATGGGAACAACTTATGTTTACCTTAACACTTGTACTTATAGCTAGTATTTTATCTGTGATAATAGGCGTACCTGTTGGGATATTAATGTCCAAGAGCAGAATCGCAGAGGCTATCATTACACCGATACTGGACTTCATGCAGACGATGCCGGCATTTGTGTACTTGATTCCGGCGGTTGCCTTTTTTAGTATCGGAATGGTTCCAGGTGTTTTCGCTTCATTAGTATTTGCGACACCGCCAACCGTGCGTTTCACAAACTTGGGTATTAGACAAGTTTCAACAGAACTTATTGAAGCATCTGAGGCATTTGGAAGTACAGGTTCTCAAAAGCTATGGAAAGTAGAAATTCCAATGGCTAAAAGCACCATTATGGCTGGAATTAACCAGACTGTAATGCTGTCCCTTTCAATGGTTGTTATCGCATCGATGATTGGTGCACCAGGTCTTGGAAGAGATGTGCTATCAGCCTTACAACGTGCTGAAGCAGGCACTGGTTTTGTTGCAGGTATTGGTATTGTTATCTTAGCGATTATCATTGATCGTTTTACACAAAGCCTCAACAAATCAAAAGCTTAGAATCCATGACAAAGGTGGATACTTTTCTTAAATAGAAAAGTTACCATATATAAAATATTTTAAGGGGGAAACATCAGTTATGTTGAAATTTAATTGGAAACGTCTAGGGATTACTGCTGGACTTTCACTAACACTTGTTGCTGCTGGTTGTGGCGCTGACGAGGAAGGCTCAGACGATACAGAAGGCGACAGCGGTGAAGAAACAACAGAAGAAGGTTCAGATGAAGAAGGCAGTGAAGATGAAGGATCTGCTAACTATAGTGAAGAAATGGACTACACAATCACTGGTATCGAACCAGGTGCTGGGGTAGTTGGATCAGCAGAAACAGCTGTAGAAGAATATGATAGTCTTAATGGCTGGACTGTAGAAACTTCTTCAGGTGGTGCGATGGCAACGGCACTAGGCGAAGCTATTGAAAATGAAGAACCTATTGTTGTTACTGGTTGGAGTCCACACTGGAAGTTCGAAGCGTATGACTTGAAATATCTTGAAGATCCAAATGGTTCTTTTGGCGAAGCAGAAGAAATTAAAACAATGGTTCGTCAAGGCCTAGAAGAAGACATGCCAAATGCATATACTGTTCTTGACCAGTTTGAGTGGGATGAATCACAAATGAACAGTGTAATGTTAGATATTAATGAAGGAGCTTCTCCAGATGAAGCTGCTGCAGACTTTGTAGAAGAGAATCAAGACTTGGTTGATTCTTGGACAGAAGGTGCAGAAGAAGTAGACGGTAAAGAGATTGAACTTGTATACGTAGAGTGGGCTACAGAAGTTGCTTCCACACACGTTGTTTCAGAAGTTCTATCTAACTTAGGCTTTGATGTTACGCCAACGCCTATCGATAACGCTGTTATGTGGGAATCTGTAGCCGGTGGCGATGCTGATGGTATGGTAGCTGCTTGGTTGCCAGCAACTCACGAAGATTTGTATGAAGAATACAAAGATGATGTTGTAGATCTTGGAGCGAACCTAGAAGGCGCTAAAATTGGTCTAGTTGTTCCTGAATATATGGATGTTGATTCCATTGAAGATCTTCAGCCTGCTGAATAATACGTTATAGAAAAAAGGACCGTCCATTAGGATGGTCCTTTTTTGTGATTTCTGTCCCGCAACGAATATTAATTGTCCCGAACTAGGGGATGATGTCCCGAATCAAACATTAATTGTCCCGAAACTGAACGATACTGTCCCGAAACCAAAGAGAAGTGTCCCGATAACAATGACAGGGTAAACTAAAACTACCCTCCACTCACGGGTGGAATGAAAGCAACGGTATCACCGCTTGCTAGAATATGACTGCCATCTGTGAACTCCTCATTTACCGCTGTCATTGTCTGTGTAACCCCATCGAGGTTATATTCCGCTTCCAACCAGTTTTTCAACTCATCAATCGTCCATCCAGCTGTATCCAGTTCCATATTATCTTTTCCAAGCTCCTCTTGCAGACGCGCAAAGAATAATACTTTAATCATGACCTTCTCCTTTCCACGGTTCTCCCGTTGGATAATGTGTTTTCTCTAATTGGTCCCCAACCCAACTGGTTCCGTCTTCCCAGAATTCTTTTTTCCAAATGGGAACCACTTCTTTGATTCTATTAATAATATATTCATTCGCTTCATAAGCCGTTTTACGATGAGGGGAGGAAACAGCGATAACAACAGCTGCATCAGAAATGTCCAACATGCCGATACGATGAGTAATAGCAGCAACTGCATCCGGCCATATTTCATACACTTCGTCACCAATGTCAGCCAGCTTCTTTTCAGCCATGCTTTGGTAGGCTTGGTATTCTAATTTTAACGTGCGCTTGTCGTTTGTAAACTCTCGGACAGTGCCGATAAAAGTAGTGACAGCACCAGCTTCTCTACGTTTTACCTTTTCGATGACAGCTTCTGTTACGATTGGTTGATCGGTTAATTCAAAATAGTTGCTGGTCATAATATTCTCCTACCTTTTTAAGCAAATAAGTTAAGTATTCGGGTTCTTGTGCTTTTGAAAAATGAGGAACATTCTGGGTGACGGTTTCCAAATTATTTTCGGAAATAGAACAAATGATAGTTTTACACATTTGGAAAAGAGTTTTGTCTTCTTCTGTCCGTAACAAGACAACCTTCGGATAATTGGTATGTTTGTATCCTTCGACAAAAATGATATCCGGTTGAAAAAACTGATAGAAGTCTATCAAATCAACGAGGTTCCAATTCTCTGTCTGTTTTGCTTGTAATTGCAACACTCCATTCCCCTCAACTGCTGCAACGACTGAACCGGCATGGGCATGTCGATCGCTGTCTGTATGAAATGGTTCTGGCGGCCCTCCGTGACCATGGTGTTTAATCGAAGCAACTCGTAATCCTTTTTGTGAAGCAGCGTGGATTAATTTTTCCATTAACGTGGTTTTCCCGCTCCCTTTATAGCCGACTATTTGTAAGACGGGACAATGTTTTCCCATGGCCATTCACTACCTTCTTCCTCGTTCAATAAAAGCACATCTACCGTCATGTCTGTTTGATATCCTCTGGTGCCACCCGGTAATACGATAAAGGCATTAGCTTCTGATAAAGAAGTGACAGACCCTGACTTATCAAGTCCTGCCGGCACAGCGGTATAATGGCCGTCATCATCAACGAGTTTTGCTCGTACAAACCGCATAAATGGATTCGGTTTGGGGAAATCAGCACCTAACCTTGCTTTGGATTTACGCAGGTGAGGAGCAATTGTAAACAACGCATTTCGAATGATAGGGCGGACAAATAATTCAAACCCGACGTAACAAGCAGACGGGTTCCCGGAAAGCCCATAAATCATTTGATCGCCGAGGGAAGCAACGGTTGTAACACTGCCGGGCCGCATGGCAACTTTATTAAACAGAACTTTTGCTTCAAGCTTTTCTAATATAGCTGGTATGTAGTCGTAGTCACCAACGGATACCCCGCCGGTTGTAAGGAGGATGTCAACTTCTGAGAGAGCATCTTTGACAGCTTTCAAACATTTCTCGAAATCATCAGCGAGAGTGCCGAAATATTTGGCTTCTCCTCCTGCTTTTTGAACTTGTGCGAGAATCATATAGGTGTTACTGTTACGGATCTTTCCGGGCTGCAGCGGTTCTTTTATATCAAGCAGTTCACTGCCAGTGGCGATCACTCCGACAACTGGCTTTTTTGCAACGGGAACTTGCGCATATCCAAAAGTCGCAAGTAGAGCAGTAATACCAGGATGGATGTAAGTACCTTTAGAAACAAGGGAGGTTCCTTTTTGAGTGTCTTCTCCTTGAAAAGAAATATTATCATGCGGATAAAACGGCCGTTTAATGTCGATAAAATCCAGCCCATTCTCCGTGTATGTTTGAGCAAGTTCAAGCATCACAACAGCGTCACAATCATTGGGAATCTTTGCTCCGGTCATAATCCGTACGGCCTGGCCGTTATAGACCTTTTCATTAAAAACAGAGCCAGCACCGATTTCGCTGATTACCTCTAATGTAACGGGGGATTCTCGGCTGGCTTTCATTGTGTCATCAGCGATAATAGCAAACCCGTCGTATGGAGACTTATCAAACGGCGGCACATCATGATCTGCTACAATATCTTCTCCTAAAAAACGCTCGCCTGCTTCTTCAATTGGCACCCATTCTATATCTTTAGAGGTGCGGTGCTCCATTACTCTGTTTACTGCTTCGGCAACCGGTACTGGGGTTCTTTTTTCCACCATAATCTTCTACTCCTTTGTGACAAGATTTAGGTTTGTTTCAGCAAAAAACTCATGATAAATAGATTTCGCTTCGTCTTTTTTCTTTGTACCATGTATGAGGACGCGGCCATCGTGAAAGACGGCGATCCGATAGTCACGGTACAAGCAAGTTAAAACATAGTTGTTGCTTTTGACGTTCCCATGTGATTGGAGGTGTTTGGCAATGTGAGAAAAGTCATACTTTTTTTTAGATGATGGGCGAATTTGAACCGTATCCCGTCCACATAAAACGTCGATATGAGCCGTTTCTGATTGATTCAGATAGGGATACGCGCGATTATTTCCACAAGATAGACATTCCTTGTTTTTACCTTTATTCATTCCGATCGTTTGTTGCTGTCCGTGCCATATATCAAAAAATAATAATGATGTCCGAAGTGCTTCTTCATTTTCCGTCAGCCATTTCATTGCCTCCGTCGTTTGATAAGAAGCAGTCATTTGGATAGCGGGGCCAATGATGCCAGAAGAGTCACAACTCATCCCTATTCCTGGAATGCTCGGAAAAAGGCAATGGAGACACGGGGTTTTTCCCGGGATAAACGTGTAAGTCATCCCGAAACTGCCGGCACTAGCGCCAAATATCCACGGAATCTGATGTTTTTGAGAAAGGTCATTCAAAATAAATCGGATATCAAAGTTATCCGTTCCGTCGATAATAAGGTTGACGTTTCTAATTAGCTTCTCCAAGTTAGCAGCATCGGCATCCAGTACAAATGCATCAATTTTTGTGTCTTGGTTTATTTGCTGTAACCGTTCTTTAGCGGCAATTGCTTTTGGTGTGTGCTTCTCTGCCTCTTTTTCCGTATACAGCTGCTGCCGGTGGAGGTTGCTTGATTCTACAATATCGCGATCGATGATTGTCACTTTTCCGATACCAGCTCGCACTAGCATCTCCGCATTTGCACTGCCAAGAGCCCCTGCCCCCATAATAAGGATGTGTTTGGTTTGGAGAAGATTCTGGCCTTCTCTTCCGATAGGAGAGAATAGTTCTTGTTTTGCATAACGATTTTCCATCTATTATCCCCCTAACCACCTATATAAGACATTTCGATTTTTTTACGGTTTCGTACGGTTTCTTCGGTTCGTTCCTCTGAATATCTATCGCTGCGCTGTTTCCATATCGATGTAAGATATTTCTCCACACTGCCTTTAGAGTAGCCATCACGAAGAAGAGAGCGCAGATCATGTCCTTTTTCGGCAAAAAGACAAGTGTATAATTTGCCGTCGGCGGATATTCTAGCGCGTGTACAGCTCGAACAAAATGTATCCGACACGGAAGAAATAAAACCGGTTTCTACGTCGGAACCACTGTATCTATAGCGGTTGGCAACTTCACCGAAGTAAGCTTTTTCAACAGGGATTAACGGTGCAATTTCGGTTAATTGGTCATAAATCTCTTTTTTTGTTACCACTTCGGAAAAATTCCAGCCATTCGTCTGTCCAACGTCCATATATTCAATAAAACGCAAGGTGACTCCTTTATTCTTACAGTATTCTGCCATTGGACGGATTTCGCAATCATTCACACCGCGTTTCACTACCATATTCACTTTCACTTGTAAGCCTGCGTCTATGGCGGCATCAATACCGTTTAATACGGCGTTTGGTTGCATATTCCGTCCATTCATTTGTTTAAAAATATCTTCATTTATGGCATCCAAACTGACATTAACTCTGTGCAGGCCGGACCTTTTTAACTCGTTTGCTTGCTTCACAAGGAAAACACCATTTGTCGTAAGCCCAATATCATGAATACCATCTAGTGACGATAGTCTACTAATGAGATGGGAAAGGTTTTTACGTAATAACGGTTCTCCGCCCGTGATACGAATTTTTTCCACACCGAGTGCCGTAAATGATTCAGCTAAAGAGAAAATCTCATCAAAGGACAAAAGCTCACTTTCTGGCATAAATGGATAGTCATCACCAAATATCTCAGCTGGCATACAGTATGTGCATCGAAAATTACAACGGTCAATGACTGATATACGCAGATCCCTTAACGGTCGATAGAATGTGTCCTTTACTTGTTTCATGCTATATCTCTCCTCAAAGGGAAAATAGTAAAAGTGATTCTCATTTGTGTTTTAACCATTTTAACATGTCTGGAGAAAGGAAGAAGTGATGGAAAGCACAGAAAGTCGAAAAATGATGTAAGAAAATATAACAAAAATCGAGGGAATATAAGTGAAACGAATCTTAGGGAAGAAAATAGTTCAAGGCTAGGGAGTAGTGATGCAGCACAAAAAGGTCAACGTTTAAAATGTTCTATTCTATAAAAAAGGAGTGTCCTAAAGCACGTTAGGACACTCCTTTTTTGAATATTGTATTTTATGTGGTGCCATAAAACTCTTTTGCCTTTTCGAGAAATGGTTCTGTCTCGGGCGTGAGTTCTGTATCTTCCACAATGGCTTCCACCGGACATACAACGATACAAGCACCGCAGTCAATGCATACGTCAGGATCGATGTAGTATTGATCTTTTCCTTCTTCAATACAGTCTACCGGACAAACGTCGACGCAGTCGCCAGCTTTCTCGTCCATACAAGGTGATGTGATAACAAAAGCCATACGTTCCACCTCCTTATTAAGTGGCCCATGTGTTAAAGACTTCAGGATAATTGCCAGTAGGCATGCAAAATAGTATCTCTATTTTTGCCATTATATAACCTAATCGATTTTACTTCAAACCGTCATTTATAACAAAGAAGTCTTTTTCACAGGGCGGGATCCTATGATCAGGGAGATTAAATTCCCATAAATGTTCAAATAAATTTAATCTCTCTTCTCTATTCTAACAAATAATCTTTACAATTCCGACATGAAAGATATAATGTTATTATAAGTTGATAAAACCTATGAAATTACTTAGGATTAAAAACATATACTGAAGAAAGGGGGTGAAAGCTGTGACGTGGGAAATGATAGTGACCGTTTTTGTCATCATTGCAATGATGGTAACGTTAATGAAAGAAGTAACAAGACCGGAATATGTCTTACTTGGTGCACTAATGGCGTTGTTGGTGACTGGCATTCTTCAACCGCAAGAGGCGGTGAAAGGGTTTTTCAATCAAGGTATGCTGACGATTGGATTGTTGTGTATTATAGCTGGTGCCGTACAACGAAGCGGTATGACAGAACGGTTCATTGACTACGTTCTTAATAAAGGGAAAACACCACGTGAATCTTTATTGCGCATTTTAGTGCCATCGTCGGTTTTTTCTGGGGTATTGAATAACACTCCGATTGTTGCAGCTTTCACTCCGATTGTCCGGCAGTGGTGTGAAAAGCATGATGTGGCTCCGTCGAAATTTTTACTGCCCATATCGTACGCTACGATTGTCGGAGGAACGATGACGCTGATTGGAACCTCTACAAATCTAGTAGTTCATGGAATGCTTGTGGAACGTGGCTATGAAGGATTTTCTTTTTTTCAACTGGCTATTATCGGTCTACCAATCACGATTGTATTAATTGTGTTTATGTTATTCATAGGGATGAAAATGTTACCCAATCGGAAGCCGGTTATGCCTTATTATAGCGGGGAAACTGAGCAGAAACAGTTTTCAGCCGAGATGGTTGTGAAAAAAGATGGAGGTTTTGAAGGCCAAACGCTAAAGCAAGTAGGACTTCATCAGGAAAACGGACTTCGTTTGATTGGTGTAATACGAAATAAAAAGGTCCAAACCGAATGTTCTCCTTATTATGTTTTGCAAGAAGGAGATCGGTTGCTTTTAAGGGGTCGACTGCAAGACATTGCGGCGATGGAAAGAAAAAAAGGATTGCATTTAGTAACAGGCGCTTCTTACCAGGTGGAAGGATTAAGGGAAGGGGAAAATCGTCTGTTGGAAGTGGTGGTGACCCACTATTCTTCGATTTTATTTAAAAAGATAAAAGATATTTTGTTTCCGCAACAATTTGATGCGGCCATACTTGGGGTTCATCGTTATCAGGAACCTTTAGAAGAAAGAATGAAAGATATTACCATTAAACCGGGGGATACGTTATTACTGTTGGCTGGTCCTGATTTTGAAAAACGAACGAGTTCCCGTAATGAATTTACGGTATTACACGGAAGAGATAATCCTTTTCAAGCATTGCCGTCTTGGAAAGGATTTCTGCCAATTTTGCTGCTGGTGGTCATGGTGTTTTTAGCTGCTGCTGAAATCATTTCGATTTTCACCGCTGCTTTGCTGGCAGTTGTGTTTGTATTGGGTTTGAACATTATGCCGCTTCGTGAAGCAAAAAATTATATTCCTTTTCAAGTATTAATTGTTATTGCTGCTGCTTTAGGTATTGGAGAAGCGATGTTGAAGACAGGAGCAGCGACCTACATTGCAGAGACATTGATCTATTGGATGGAGCCGTTTGGATTAATAGGTATGCTTATATTAATGTATATATTGACGAATATTTTTACCGAGATGATTACTAATAATGCCGCTGCTATTATCATGCTGCCTGTGTCGATTGAGACGGCGAGCTTGCTGGGTGTAAGTATCACCCCGTTTGCTATTATTGTAGCTATTGCGGCATCAGCAAGTTTTATGACGCCTATCGGGTATCAAACTAATCTATTTGTTTACGGACAAGGTGGATATCGATTTGTCGATTTTATGAAGGTTGGTATTCCGGTCAGCCTTATTGTGATGGTTATGACGATAAGCATTACTTGGTTAGTATGGGTGTAAAAAGAGAAGGGAGCTGTCCCATAAGCACGTGAGTTGATTTTCTTGGGACAGCTCTAAAACACTAGAATCTTATGCTGTTTTTATAGTAGGGTTTGTTCAATTCTTTTATGAATCCTCTTTTTCATTTAATACTTCATTAAGACGTTCGGTATAGTTCGTGAAAATACCGGTAACGCCCCAGTCTATCAATCGTTCCATGTTCTCTTTCGTATCCACTGTATAAACGTGAATGAGTAAATCATTCTCTAACGTTTTTTGGACGAAAGCTTCATCTATCACTTCATTTCCGTCATAGTCTTCCAAGTGAGGAGCGATTCCAACGGCATACTCTCGAATCTCAGCAAAATCTTCTTCATCCATAGCTTCGGGAGCAGATGTAACATCGAGCCACTCTTCAAGTTCTCCAGTTTCTTCATTTTCTTCCCACCAAAGCAGTTGGATAAGCGGGATATCTTCATTCAACTCATGAACGGCGTGTAAACTGCTTGGTTCAAACGATTGAATAATGACATTATCAACAAGATCATGTTCTTCTATCATATCCACCAAAGGCTCTTCCATATCTTCATTTAACTGTGGAGATTTGGTTTCTATGTAATAGTTTTCGTCTTTTCCATAACGTTCAAAAACTTCTTCTAGCGTTAACAATTCAGCATTTTCATAGGATTCATCGGCTTTATCAGGGTTTGCTTCGTTAAACCAAGTACCTGCATCTAGTTCTTTCAATTCTTCGAGCGTGAAATCTCCAACTTCCCCTTCACCATTGGTTGTCCGCTTGATATCATCATCGTGAATAACGACCAATTCATCGTCTTTGGTTTTTTGAATATCCATTTCAAGCCAGGCATGATCTGTTTGTGCTGCTTGGTCAAATGCAAACGTTGTTGCTTCTGGTGCATTGCCGCTTGCCCCCCGGTGAGCAATATTCATCACATCTTGCTCCTGGATGTCGGATGATTCCGTTTGTTCAGAATTTTCATCATTAGTGTTATCTTCTGAAACGGTCTCGTCCCCACTATTTTCATCGTTGTCTTCTGTCACGTCAGATGTTTCATCATTGCTACATGCGATTAGAAATACGAAAAGAATAAGTACACTAATTCCTTTCACCCAATGCTTTGTCATTATTTTTCCCCCTTGTTATACACTTATTTTGGAAATGAAGTACTTACTAAACCTCCTCTGTCATTTAATAATGTAAAAATATTAAATTTATTTTAAACAATATTAATTTTAATGAAAGTAGATTATAGAGTAAAACGTGATGTCATATGCCACAAAAGACTCATGAATAATTAGAGAACATAGTCTGGGAATAACTGTTCCTATCATGGAATATAGGCTCATAAGAAAGAATTAGTAGGAAATCCTGAATAAACTAACCATAAAAGGAACCATATTTTTACTGTTCATATGATATAATACACTAATAGTCATAGGAACGGTTACAAACTCCACAACAGTAAATGTTTAGGATGATATACCAGCAAAATACCGCCGATCACAAGGGAAATCGGCGGTAATGTTGCGGAAGGGTTTTATAATTGGAAGAAACAATATAGAGGAGGTTAATAGAGGGGGATCTAATCGAAGGAGTCCTTGTTTTCAGAGGGGATAATTATGCGTTATTCGGTTCGTTTATTGTTGCAACCTGATTCGGTTGGATGGGTTGCAGCGGTTTTTCTTCTGTTTTTGTTGGAGGAGCAGCTATGTTATTATTGTTGATCTTTAGAAATCGAATTTGATCAGCGTTGACTTCTACAACTTGTACTTTCTTTTGGTCTTTGTTTTCATATATTCGAGTATTTACTCTTCCATTCACGCCAACCAATGCTCCTTTATGACAATATAAGGCAGTATTCTCGGCTTGTTTTCTCCATACTGTAATAGGAACGAAGTCGGCGTCAAAATCACCTTGTATGTTACGAAAGGACCGTTGTACTGCTAACGTAAAATTACACACAGCAGTACCGTCTTTTGTATGCATCAATTCAGGGTCACGTGTGAAACGACCGACAAGCGTGACTTGATTAAACATAGAGCAGCTCCTTTTTTGTTTATAGATTCATTTTCATTTGTATAGATGAATAGAGAAAGTCATGAAAGGATTCATGCCTAGGATGGGGGAATATTTCCAAGGTTCTATTTATGGTGAGGAGGGGGTGCATAGTTGCATCTTCTGCCTGCGGGGCGAGAAAGTCTCTAGCACTCGACCACCGGTAGTGGTATATATTCGACGTCACCTTTTGCATAAGAGGGAGAAGGTGAATGAATCGACTCGTCTGATAAAAATGAGTGTCATCTTTCATCCGCTGAGAAATACACTGACCTTGAAAAATGAGCCCATTCAATCGATATGATTGGTTAAAATAAGCGGCGTATTTTGTTTGTATCTGACATATGATAGTAGAAATCTTAGGTTGAAAGGTTTCAATTAGTAAATGGATTTGGTTTGGAACGAATGAATAAGCATGTACATCAATCGAAAAATGGTACTTCAATGTGGTTAGAAGGTGTAAAAAGTGGGAATAGTCTGTTCGGCTGTAAAACAGGTTAGAATGTCTAGCACCGCGTATCATGATATGGTAAGTGGAAGTTTTGGGTTGGCAGGCCATGGACGGAATATCACCTCCTTTATTTCGGAAGTAAAGTGGGGTAATACGGGAGTAGAAAAATAATAGTGGTGAAACGTGTAAGCAAGGGGAGGCTTACATTTGGTGATGAAACATTTTTCGACACGGTCCTCCTTTCTGTAGAGCGTTAATTTTAATATACCAGATTATTGAAATTTATCTACATAAATTTTTCGACAATTTTTTTAAACTGCCGTCATTTTCTTAAAATAGCGTTGTATGGTTCAAAAATATGAAAGCACACCAACAGCTGACAAAAAGGGGATCAGAAAATGATAGATTGGTTTGTGAAAAAACGTAAAATTACACTTTTGTTTTTTGTGATGGTTGTATTAGTAGGAGGTTTGTCTTTTCTTCAACTGCCACAAAAAGAAGTGCCGGCCATTGATCCACCAGTTGGACAAATAACAACAGTTTACCCAGGGGCATCTTCTGAACAAGTCGAAGCGGCGATAACAGACCCGTTGGAAGAATCATTGCTTGAAGTGGAAAATAGTAACACATTATCGTCTGTGTCGAGTCCGGGATTTTCTTCAGTGACGGTAGAATTGGAAGAAGATCTTCCTGATACGGAGGCCGTTTGGAATGATATTTCACAAATAATCACTAATACTTCCAATTCGTTTCCTGATAATGCAGAAAGTCCTGTTCTGGATAATGATCTCAGTGTGCAGGGGCTTTCGATTTACCAGATCACTCTTGAAAATGAAGAGCTGGTGCCGCAAGTTGACGAGTTGCTAACGCAGTGGCGTAGTGAATTTGTCAGCCTTTCGGGGATTTCTGATATTGGTGTACAAGGGGCTCTTGAACCTGAACTTCGTTTTGTGATGGATGCAGATGCGATGAGTGAGAACAATATCTCCTCGAACCAAATAATCGCTGCACTGAACGGAGAAAATAATACGACGCCTCCGGGTGAATGGGAGACAGACGAAAAACAAAGGGTAACGTATGACTCTTTTGATGAAGTTTCCAAATGGGAGACCCTTCCGGTTGGAAGCGCAGAAGAGGGAGATGTGATTCGTCTTGGAGAGGTGGCCGGTGTTGAACGTACATATCAATCGGTTGAAAACACGGTAGCTTTTGAAGGAGAGCCGGCGCTGTCTCTGACGTTTTTTTTAAGTGATGAAGCAAGTGTTCCGGCTATACAAGAGGCGCTAGATCCAGTTATTACGGATTTTGAAAAAGAGTTGCCTGAGGGAGCGGAACTGGAACAGCTGTACACCCAAGCGGATCTTGTGTCAGAGTTATTTTCCGAATTATTTCTGGCGTTTGTGATTGCCTTTTTGTCCGTGCTTCTTGTTTGTTCGATAGGACTGCGTTTTTCGACTGCCTTATCGGTTGCGACAGCTATACCTGTTTCCCTTGCTATTGCTATGATTGTTTTGCCTTTTGCTGGCGTAGGGCAGAATCAAATATCTCTGATTGCTTTTATCATTTCCCTTGGCATTTTGGTCGATGACGGAATTGTCGTGAATGAAAATATTGATCGCAGACTGAGATTGGGAGAATCACCGTATCATGCTTCGGTAAAAGGAGTCCGGCAGGTAGCTGCATCTGTTATCACGTCAACACTTACGGTTGTTTTCACCTTTTTACCGTTATTACTGCTGCCAGGTTCGGCAGGTGCGTTCATACGACCTCTTCCAGCAGTGCTCATCGCAGCTATTATTGCGTCTACAGTCGTAGCTCTTGTCCTTATTCCGATATATAGGACGATGAGGGAAGAACGAAAGAAAACCAATCGATCTGATTCCCTTTCATTTTCAACGAAATCGTCTTTTCCGCCGAGAGAATCAAAAACGTCCAAAACGACATCGCCAGGCTGGTTCGGGCACACGATTGATAAAACGGCATCATTCTACAGCCGCCGTATTTTGGGTAAAGTTGTGAAGCGCCCGCTACTCATTTCCTTAAGTGGGTTAATGTTAGGAACAGCGGCTTATGGATTCATTCCATTTACTCCGTTGGAATTTTTCCCTGATACGGATCGGGAAGAAGTATTTATAGAAGCGTCTTTGCCTGAAGGCACGCAACTTGAAGATACAGAAGAAAAGGCTCGAAATATAGAAGAATGGTTTTATGACAAGGAAGAAGTAGAATCCGTTTCAACTTACGTTGGGACGACGATTCCAAAGATTTTTGGTTCAAACGACGGGGGTGGAACTCCGGATAGTAATGACGTGAACTTTCTCGTCTATATTGATAATGAAAAAACAACAGCACGAGATGCGATGAATGAATGGAATGTAACGCTGCACGATCAATTTTCAGAGGTAGACGCCAGAGGTTCGATTGTTGAATCAGGACCACCTGTTGGAGCACCGATAGCAGTCGAAGTGAGCGGAGATGACATGGAAGGTATACTGGAAGTGACAGATGACATTGAATCATTATTTGCCGGAGCGGAAGGTGTGACCAGCACAGATGTGAACGCCGGCAATGATTTATCAGCTTATCAATTTAGTCCAGACCGTGAAACATTGGAAGACACAGGGGTAACAAGTGAAGCAATTACTCAAGAATTACGATTGCTTGGAGAAGGTGTTCCGGTAGGCGAATGGCAAGTGAACAATGAGATAATAGACATGCGCATGGTTTATGATACAGAGGGAACAGTAACAGAAGATGATATAGAGCGAGTGGAACTGACGCAACAAACGAATGGGGCACAAAGAGTATCCCTTGCAGACCTTGTCACGAGAAATGAAACATCGTCTGTGCAAGCTATTCCGCATAAAAATACAGAAAGAACGGTGACTGTGCGCGCGTTTCCTGGAGATCAAGATGCAGACAGTATATTGGCAGAAACGGAAGAAGAACTGGATGCAATTAGCGAAGAATCTTCGGATTATACTATCACGGTAGGTGGAGAAACATCCGAACGGACAGATGTCTTCATTGATATTGGACAGATTTTTATCGTTGTTGTGTTTCTTATTCTAATCGTCATTGCTATTCAATTTTATTCTTTAATTATGCCGTTTTTGATTCTAAGTGCCGTATATTTAGCTGTAGCGGGCGCAGTGCTCGGGCTATTTATTACACAAACGGGACTTGGATTTATGTCGATGATGGGTGCGGTTAGTTTAGCAGGAATCGTCGTTCGGAACGGGATTGTTATGATTGAATTTATGGAACAACGGCGTAAGGAAGGGATGGTGTTGGAAGAAGCGGTTAGGATGGTTGGTCAAGAAAGATTCCGTCCAATTATTTTAACGAGCTTGACCTCTATTGCAGGACTGCTTCCGATTGCCCTTGGAAATAATCCTTTATTTCAACCTCTTGGAATTGCGATTGTATCTGGATTGGTCTTCTCTACGATATTAACGCTTGTCGTTATTCCTGCTTTGTATGTACTAAAAGCAAAAATGTCTAAATCGTAAGTAGTTGATTTGGAGGTCCTGATGCTTTAGCTTCTTGCTTGAGTGTTGGAAGAAACGATATAATAACGGGAGATGCACAATTAGAAATCGGGAGGTGGGATAAAGATCTTCCCCTTAGATCTTTCATATCATGAATGATAAAAAACTAGAATTCTATGTAACATCTCATTGGAAAATTGTCGCGGCTATGATAGGTGTATTTTTCTTTCTGTACATAAGTTCTATCGCAGAAGCAGATGCGGCTGATTTCACCGATGTGGACGACGATTATTGGGCCTCTGAAGAAATTGATTGGGCCAATCAAGAAGGCATTATTACAGGATATGAGGATGGAACATTTGACCCGGGAAATGAAATGACCGAAGCTCAATTTGTAACGATGCTAACGAGATATTTTAATATGGAAACATCAGAACAAAGGGAGAACCAGCATTGGTCTCAACCTGCTTACATTGCCTTGTCAGATAACAGCTTGCGCATGCCGGGATTGCGTGAAAACAGCGTAAAAAATCGCTCTGTTACGCGGGCAGTGATTGGACGAGCTCTTGCTCATTCACAAGCGCAGGAATCAGATTTAGAACCATCTGTTGCCTGGATGTTTGAGGAAGGTCTAACTACAGGACGGCAAGAAGGAGAGACACAAACGGAACGCTATGATGTAAATGGAAAGTTGACACGAGCCCAAGCGGCGGTGTTCTTTAAACGGCTGCATGATAACGGATTATCGGTCTGGGAGGCAAGCACGTTATTAGATATGACACCAGAAGGCTCGAACGAACATACCGAAGCTGTCCGTTCTTTATATGAAGAAGCGGGTGTTACATTGTATGCGCAAGACAGTAATAGTTTTGCAACAGCGAACCAAGAATATTATCATTTATTTCAGGCGTATCAAGGTGAACGCAGAGAATTTGTAATATCTCGTACGTCTAAAGATAACTTTGAACTTGCGGCAGATGCAGCACATAATCTTGGTGCTCCGCACAGCTCAGATGAAATATTGGACGCCTTAATAACTGCTGATGAAACAGGGGAGGAACAAGTATTAGGAACAACGGAAGTGACTCCTCGTCTTAGTGATATATTTATTTTATGGGACGAACAGGAATAGTAAATAGAACGGAGAGTGACGCGTGTGAAAGTAAGAAAGGCAATTATTCCGGCAGCTGGCCTTGGGACAAGGTTTTTGCCGGCGACCAAAGCACAACCTAAAGAAATGCTTCCTATCGTGGATAAGCCGACCATTCAATATATCGTCGAAGAAGCGATTGAGTCTGGCATTGAAGATATCATTATCGTCAGTGGCCGTGGGAAACGGGCGATTGAGGATCATTTTGATAAATCGTATGAATTAGAAGAAACCTTAGCCCAAAAGGAAAAATGGTCACAATTAGAAGAAGTCCAAACAATCTCCAACATGGCAAATATTCATTATATCCGTCAAAAGGAACCAAAAGGACTTGGTCATGCGATTGCCTGTGCGAGCCGATTTGTCGGAGATGAACCATTTGCTGTACTGCTTGGCGATGACATTGTAAAGTCAGAAAAGCCTTGTTTGAAGCAGTTAATTGAGACCTATGACACCTATGAATCTTCTGTCATTGGTGTACAGCAGGTTCCTGATAACGATGTTTCAAAATACGGCATTGTTTCTCCAAAAGGAGAAGAAATGGAGTCTGGCGTTTTACATTTGAATGATCTGAAGGAAAAGCCGTCGCTGGAAGAGGCCCCTTCTAATTACGCGATCATGGGGCGTTACGTGTTGCGTCCTGAAATCTTTGATATTTTACATGGATTAGCACCTGGGTCTGGAAATGAAATTCAATTGACGGATGCGATTAGGCAATTGAATCAATCTCAGTCCGTGCTTGCGTATCAGTTCGGTGGTGTTCGCTATGATGTTGGAGATAAATTCGGTTTTGTGAAAGCAACACTTGATTTTGCTTTGGGCCGGGAAGATTTAAAAGAACCGCTCGAAGCCTATTTGCAACAAACGTTAGCAGAACGCGGAGATAAGTAGGAAAAAGAGAGGTGTGGAGCCTCTCTTTTTTTACGCGTTGGGGTGACGAGAGGAAGTAACAGTAAACCTAAGGAACCGGTGAAACAACATATAAAAAACCCGTCATGAAAGAAAATCATGACGGGTTAGTCAAATAATAGTTAATCCACCATACCGATGGCAACTTTCAAGTTCGAATTTCGCTCACGGATAGCATCCATGACGTCTTTATCGCTGACGTCTTCTTTTTTTGCGATTAAGTAGGTTAGCTGATACATGGTACCGAGATTTGTGGTTTCCACCATATTCAGCTGATGGTACTCCAAATATTCGTCGAAAATATCATCAAACACATTTTCGTAATGCATGTTTTCTGGAATGGTTACTTTTAATGATTTGTAAGAACCTTTGATACCGCCGTAGTCAAACGCGAATAAAAGGTAAATCAAGATCGATAAAATAATGGTGAACATGACAGCCAACGCGTAAAATCCAAGACCGCATGAAATTCCTGCTGCCATTCCAAAAAAGATAAAAGCAATATCTTTAGGATCACTCATAGCACTTCGAAAACGAATGATGGAAAAAGCCCCGACCAATCCAAAAGCAGTCGCAATGTTATTGCCAATGACAATCATAATAATCGAAACAACCGAAGACATGATAATAATCGTATGCACAAACGATTGCGAATATCTTCCACTTTTATGTGTTTTTTTGTATAAAAAAGTAATGATTAAACTGAGCAGGAAACTAAGGACAATTGCTGCTATCCCTTCTAGTACCGCTGCCCGTGTCGTTAAATCTGAAAAATTCCGTATTTCATCCATAAATTGACTCATTAACAATTTCTCCTCAATCACAGGTAACTATATTAATAACAAGATGTTTCGCAACAAAAGCTTTAAATAATCATCGAAGGTGTGCGTGTTCTGGGATTTCTTTTCATATCTTCCATAAGGTCTATGCTTGTGCAAAATTTGGAAAGACTTCCTCGTGAACATTCAAAATCGCTTAACAGTCTAGCAAGCCAAAATGGTACGCTTTGAGATACTTTAACTTCCATCACGACTAAATCAGAATCAACAAAATGAGTACCCTCTGGTCCATCTTCAATCCGAAGGTTATGGTCTCTTGCCATTAAATTGTAATCAAATGTTATACGTAAATCTGAATCTTCGATACCATGAAAAGCTTGGCGGTCATAGCTGACAATAACCCGCGGCTTTAAACCATACAGAGAGCGAAAAGATTCAACTTCTGACATGGTTTGTGGATTGGAAGTATGGTAGTTTTTGATATCTTCGCTAGGAACGTTTTTCAAATAATCATAAGCGCTACTCAACTGTAATGATGTTCGCCGTTTGTTGACGACATTATTAAACTTCTGTTTGATTTCAAAAAAAGCAGGGCTGTCTATTGTTACTTGATCATAAATACGAAGACGAAGCTTTTGCCTAAAATTCAGTTTGTTTCGAGTTTCATAATAAATTTTGTCGTCATCGGAATCAAAGTATAAGCTGACGATATTGTAACGACCAACGTCATCACCGTATTTATCGTACCGCATTTTATGATTAGACGAAAGAACATTCACTAATTGCTGATATTTGTTATAGGGTAAGAGGTACTTGAGCTCGTATCGTTGAAATATTTCTTGGGAAAGCATTTTTTTCACCACCTAAGTTCCTCGTTGCTATATACCTTCATGTTATATTTACAATATGTTAACAAAAGCTTTACAATATTGAATTATACATTTTTGGTTCCAAGTTGTCATGATACTTGTTACGTATTTTTTTTACGTATAAACGAACAAATTACTTGTAAGGTTGTGTAAAAGTCCTCTATGGCGAGTGAATCTAGTTTGCTATAATAGATACGGTTTAATGGAAAAAGTGTGGATGGTACATGAAAGGCAGGGACGACCTTGAATAATAAAAAGATAAAAGGAATCGCACTATTGTTACTTCCTCTTGCTCTATTAACCGGAGCAGCGGTGTTTGTGTTTGCCGGAAGTTCGGATGTCGATTTTGAAGATGAGAACTTGGAGACAGCAATAAGGGAAGAATTACGTAAACCCGAAGGACCAATAAAGCAAGAAGATTTAGAAAGTGTGGATACGCTTGATTTAAGTAATAGTGGTATCGAATCAATAGAAGGATTAGAAAATGTAATCACTGTACGCGATCTAGATTTACAGGGGAATCGTATTGAAAATATACAAGCTTTGGAAGAATTGATTTATCTGGAAGATCTTAATTTACGGGGGAATCATATTGAAGATCTTTCCGCACTTGAAGGAATGGAAAGAATGGTAACCCTTGATGTGCGGGACACAGGTATAGAGGATTTAAGTCCCATTTCAACGATGACAGCATTAACAGATTTAAATGTTCGCGGAAATGATATTACGTCATTAGAACCTATAAAAAATATGGCAGAACTTCGTCAATTAAATGTTCGTAATAACCATATTAAAGATATAACTGTACTGACGGAACTGACTTATTTAGAAGACATTAATCTGCGTAATAACAGAATTGAAGATTTTTCACCGGTATTTGAACTGCCTCGTTTGACAAAACGCTTATTTGTATCGGGAAATCCGGGATTGAAGATGAAAGATTTTGTTTCTTTATATGATCAAGTAGAAAATATGGACATCGATGAACCGGAAAGAGCCCTTGTTTTTAACAAGAACGGTGGGTCTTATAAGGATTCTCAAATGATTGAGTTAAGCCAGTTAATGGGAGAGGAAGGAACAATCCGCTACACGTTAGATGGGAGTGAACCGACTGTAGAAAATGAAGAAGTGAAGGAGTATACAGCCCCACTTGAAATAGACGAAACAACAGTGGTGAAGGCGAAATTTTACGACCAATACGGTAACGAAGGAGAAATGGTTTCTAACACATACGTGATAGGAGAAGAGAGTGAGTTTCCGATTGTTTCTATTTCTAGCAATCCCGAGAACTTCTTCGGTGAAGCAACTGGAATTTATGCAGAAGGGGCGAATTTTGATGAGGACGCCCCGGTCCCGGAAGAAACAGCAAATTACTCTCAAAGTGGAGATTTATGGGAAAGAGAAGGTACGGTAGAAATATATGATTCGGATGGAACTGAAATGATTCACCAACAAGCAGGTGTAAGACTTCATGGTAATAAAAGCCGGTATTATCCGAAAAAATCATTTCGTCTCTATGCGCGGTCGGATTATAGTTCAGAAAATACGTTTGGATATCCACTTTTCGAAAGCGAAGACGATCAGGAATATAACCGTCTGATGTTGAGAAATTCAGGAAATGATTGGGATAAAACAAGTTTTCGAGATGCTTTTATTCAAGAATTGATAGAAGGTTTTGATGTGGAAAAACAAGCGTATGAACCGGCCTTACTGTATGTTAATGGGGAGTATTGGGGTATTTATAATTTGCGTGAACGGATTGATGATGATTACTTTGAATTTAAGTATGGAATTTTAGAAGACAATATAGATTACTTGGAAGGTGACGGGGAAGTAAGAATAGGGGAGAATACTCATTATAAAAACATGATTTCTTATATGGAAGATAATGATGTGAGAGATCCAAATGTGTATCAACGGATAACGGAGCAGTTGGATGTTAATAATTTCATTGATTATAATATTGCAGAAATTTATGCAAGAAATACAGACTGGCCTTCCAATAACAATCGATATTGGCGAGAGAAACCTAATGGAAAATGGAGATGGACTGTTTTTGATACGGACTTTGGTTTCGGCGCCATAGGCGGTGAATCGTCTTATACTCATCACACGCTTGATTTTGCAACAGAAGCAGGCAATGACAGTTGGCCGAACACAGATTGGTCGACAATGATGCTTCGCACGCTTCTGGAGAATAAAGAGTTTCAATCTCAATTTATTGGAACCTTTTCTCATTATTTAAATACGACGTTTAATGAAGAAAAAGTGGTAAGCAAATTGGATGAATTTGAAGCGATGTATGAGCCGGAAATGGAGAAAAATATAGAACGTTGGGGCGAACCAGACAGCATGGAACAATGGCGCGACAATGTTGATGTGATGAGGGAGTTTGGGCAAGTTCGGGCAGATTATTCCTATGCTCATTTAATCGATTATTTTGACTTAGACGGTTATGCGGATCTTACGTTTCATATGGAAGGCAATCATGCTGTAGAAGTCTATGGCGAAGAGGTTCCATTGGAGAATGGAGAATGGTCGGGAACCTACGCAGCAGATACACCGCTGGAAATCACGGTGGACGGAGAACCGGCGGAGTTGTCGACAAATGATGATGCCGTAGAAATAGATGAACAGGGGAGAATCATTCCATCGGTGGCTGCTGACACAGAAGTGGAGATAACCGATAGTAATGGAGAATCCGCAGGGGTTATCCAAATAACAGGTGAAAAAGTGGAAAAAGAGAACATTACGTTAGAAGTCGGTGAAGAGTGGAACTGGCAGGAGGAATTAGAAACAGATGGTGCGTATGCGTCAATAAACAACGCTGGACTTGGTGCAGTGAAGAATGACACATTTACCGCAGAAGCTGCCGGTGATGAACTGTTAACCGTTCATAATGAGGACGATAAAGTAATCGCAATGACCCGTATACAAATTGTCGATCCTGCCGAAGAAGCACGTGTGTATAATGAAGGACATCCTGCTGCGCAATATGAAGGAATGTGGGGAGAAAGCGAGAATGATTCCCATCACAAAGGAAGTGCTGTATTCAGTGAAACTGCAGGAGATCAAATAGAGATTACGTTTGAAGGTACTGGAATTCGCTGGTTTGGATTTAAAGGTCCTACCCAGGGGATAGCTGATATAGAGATAGACGGAGAAGCGGTGGAAGAAGTCGATACCTTTGCTGAAGAGTCTTCGTTTAATAGAGAACTATTCTCTGTTGACGGTTTAGAAGAGGGACAGCATACCATGACAATCACAGTAACAGGAGAAAAACAAGAGAAATCAAACAACAACCGTGTTCATATCGATAGTTTTGAAGTATTGCAAGAATAATAAAAGGGAAGATCGGAGTATAAGCTCCGGTCTTCTTTAGTTTTTGCGTGGCACTACCACCTCCTGTTTCGTCTCCTCAGGATTTGGAGGGACGCGAACAAAGGAAACGCATGAGGTGAAACAGGGCAGTGGTTTGAATAGCGCACGGATGTTCGTTAGCAGAGAAGCCGCGCGGACATTTAGTCCGTTAATAAAACAAAATGAGGTTTATACAAAAATAGCCTCCCTAGTGGTTTTCCAAGCTCCGTTTTTCTTATTGGAAAGCGAGAGGTGTGATTTTAGCGAGAAACGAACCCTCTTAAGAACGCCCTTGCTGAAAACATCTGGCTGCAGTGTTGGTTCTTAAATGAATTGCGACGATTTGTTGATATAAATTTGTATATTTTGCTTGTGCTCTAACTTTCCTCCTAACTTTTTCAATTTCAATTGACAGCTTCCGACAATTGGAATAATGTTAAATAGAGACTATATTTTTCAAAGTTTCATAGAATGAGTAGGAGAGGATACTTAACAATGAAAGTAAAAAAAGTTATGCGTCGGGGAATCGCCTCTGCCTTATCGTTGTCATTGTTTTTCACAGTGGCTCAAGGGGTTGGAGCAGCATCTTTTCAAGTCGGTCCGGGTGTTACATATGAAAGTGATTCGAGTGCAGGAGCTAACATACTTCAAGTCGATTTAACGGAAGAATATAGCCAATTAGATATTGGTGTACCAGATCCGTTAAATCAACTACGTACAACTTCTCAGCAGGCTATCAATGCGACTAGAGATGAACATCATGTGGTTGGCGCAGTAAACGCATCTTTTTTTGATATGGGATCGGGTTCTACACAGCTTCCATTCAGTATTATTACAAAAGATAACGAAATTATTAGCTTTGGCAGAGTTTCTGAAGGAAGAGAACATTATCGAAGTGAACCGATTGTTTTTGGAGAAACAAGCAATGGAAAAGCTGCCATTGGCCAATACGATGCTAATGCAACAGCAAATGTTAACGGGAATACAATTGCTGTTGATAACATAAATAATACACGCCGAAATGATGAAGCGGTATTATTTACTCCTTCATACATAAGTGAACGTACCGGAACAAACGAATATGGGGTAGAAATTATTGTAGAGGGTGCAAGTGGAAGTCCAGGAAGTTTCTCCTTTGGAGATGAAATCAGTGGCCAAGTGACCGCTGTCCGCTCTTACAATGAAGCAGGTAATGGGCCAATTCCGGATGATGGATTTGTCATATCTGCTATTGGTGATAAATATGAGCAGTTCAAAAATGTCAAGGTCGGAGATAATGTGACGGTGAATGCTTCGATTAATGATAAATGGAAAAACGCTTCTTTCATACTAGGAAGTGGTCCACAGTTAGTTCGTAATGGAGAAGTTGCCATTTCGATGGATTCAAACAGCTGGCGTTATACGTCCAAGACGTCCCGTACAGCAGTTGGGGTAGATGAATCCGGAGACAATGTCTATATGGTGACGATGGACAACGCTAATATCCGGGATGTGGCCAAATACATGCGAGATATTGGTGCCGATCGTGCGTTGAATTTTGATGGAGGCGGATCGACCACACTCGTTGCACGTAAACATGGAGATGAGTATGCGAGTATTATGAACAATCTTTCTGCCGGCAGTGAACGTGCGGTTTCCTCCACGCTTCAGGCTGTAAGTACAGCACCAGTTTCTGATCTTGCCCGATTGATTTTGTCCCGTGAAGACGGAACGGTATTGGTTGGAAGTACTTTAGACATGTCGACAGGTCTTGGGATGGATCAGTATTATAATCCAGTTGATGTTGATGAAAATCAATTAGCTTGGGATGTAAGTAACACTGTAGGTTCGATGAACGGATCGACATTTACAGCGGAAGAAACCGGTGAAGGACGTATTCAAGCGAACTTTAATGGTAATCAGGTAGGTTCTACTTCCGTTAAAGTGACAAATACGTTTGATTCATGGAACTTATCTCATTCAGAAGTGAATATCGGCACAGGAGAAAGTATCAAACTTTCTGCGAACCCAGAACTTGCAAATGGGGAAAATTTATTATATAACTCCTCCAGCATCAATTGGAGTGTTAGTGGAGATATTGGTACTATCGACAATGATGGTAATTTCAGTGCTGCTAGTGAAAAAGGAACGGGCACGATTACAGCTGAACTTGCCGGGAACGAGACAGAAATTCCTGTTCAAGTAAATACTCCAGCTACGTTTAGTGATGTGTCGAATGATTATTGGGCGTCTGATGCGATTGAATATTTAGCAGAGAAAGATATTATTAATGGCTATGACGATGGCACCTATCGTCCTAGTGTGCAACTGAAACGTTCGCAAGCGGCGAGTATGATGGTGAGAGCTTTTGACTTACCGAATGATAATCGGCCAAATCCAGGGTTTCAGGATGTCGACAATGAATTTCATGCTTATGATGAGATAGCGACGGTAGCAGATGAAGATATAATCAATGGAGATGGTTCAAGCTTCCGTCCGAACGACGATTTAACTCGCGCTCAAATGGCTGTCATTCTTGTACGCGCATTTGATTTAGAAGAAGTCAATACTGGGAATACTTTTGAAGATGTAGAGTCAGATTTTTGGGCATATGAAGCAATCGAGACCCTAGCAGCCAATGATATTGGACGGGGGAGCGATGGAGAATTTAATCCTGGAGACCCAGTGACAAGAGCTCAATTTGCAACCTTTATGGAACGAGCGTTAGAAGATTTGTAACAAAGATGTATGAAAAACAAACCGCCTGCTGGAAATTGAGTGTCAGCAGGCGGTTTTATGTTTGATGCTTGTGCGCAAATAAAGAAAATGACGACGAGACCCGTAGTCATTTGCGAGTTTACTAGCCAAGGGAGTTAATATACTGTCCAAAACGCTACATTTACTATCGAAGGCATAAAATACTAATACTGTCCAACGAAGTCTATATACTATCCAAATCGCCAAAGTTACTAGCCAAACTGCCAAACACCATCGAAAAAAGCAAGCTCACAAAATAGAAGCTTCCCACCAACGTAATAGGGGGGAAGCTTCTATTATTTAATGTGCCGCATTTTTTTGAACGGGATATGCTTTCCAGCTGCTCAAATCTAGGTCTCCGTCTGTTACCATCTCTTTAGGGAATATAAACGTCCACGGCTTACTTGTATTGGCTTTGACTCCGAAGTCTTTTAATGTGAAGCCGCCTTTAGCAATTACTTCACCATTCGCATCTTCCACTTGAAGTGGAATTTGTTCAAGGTTAATGCTTTTCGCACTGCCATTTCGTACAAGTAGTGTTACGTGAAGGTCGCCTTCTTCTTTATGAACAGCTTTTAATCCCATGAAGTTCACTTCGCCAGACTTTGGCGGGTCTAATTTTTCTACCATTTCTTGAAGTTGATTTTTGTCTTTTTCAGCAAGTGATTGTTCCCAACTGTTTTGAAGATCTAAACTGTGTTTACGAGAAGATGGCTTGAGTTGGAAGGCAAGTTTCCATCCTTCTTCCGGTATATCCTTTGTAAACAAATCTTGATCTGTAAAATGGAAGTTCCAGGGACGACTGCTCCGCGGTGGAATGTCGCCGGCTTCTTCAAGATCCATTGTTTTTCTTCCAATGACGTTGTCTGAGCTGTCGAGCAGGACAAGTGTCGTTTCATGGAGTTTAATCGTTTTGTTTAAACTACTGCGGATAAAGGCAGTAATTTGATATTGTCCGGCTTCTTCATGTTGAAGACTGATACCTGACAATGAAATTTGGTTTGGCTTTAACGGCGGGCATTCCATGTTCAAAAATTGAAAGGAATACTGATCTTCTTTTGATATTGTCCATTCCGGATGGACCGAAAGATCGGTATCTATTTGTTTTTCTGAAGACGCTGTATCAGCCGATTCATTCAACAAATCTTCGGAAGAAACGGTCGACTCATTCCCTTCCATTTTTGGCTTGCCATTTCCTTTCTTACGGAAAAATGGGATCATTATTTTTTCACCTCTTCTGGTTGGAGTAAGGAGCGGAGTAGTTTGGACAAATGCATCGAAGCATCATGTTCGATGGAGTCATACATCCGTGAAAATAGTTCGAAACCTTCCCTTGTAAATACTCTCATTGGATCTTCTTGTCCATAGCTCCGAAGGCCAATACCTTCTTTCAAGCGTGCCATTTCTTCTAAGTGACTGAGCCAATGACGGTCAATATTAGTTAACAGAACTTTGCGTGCTTGATTCTGGACACCGCTTTTTCCGTGGTAAGGTTCGACTTTTGCTAAGAATTCTTTCGTCCGCTCTTCTGTGAGTTCAGAGATTTCCTTTTTATTCTCGACCTTTTTAGGGAGACGTACTTGCGGCTCAAGAATGATTTGGTTCAAACGTGTCTCCAGATCGGTAATATTCCATTCTTCTGGAACATATTCATCGCCACAGTACGTTTCAACAAGTTTACTCGTACTCGATTGAACCATGTCCATCCATATTTGAAGTGGATCTTCACTGTCAAGAATTTGATTGCGCAATGTGTAAATGACGTTGCGCTGCTCGTTTGCGATGTCATCGAGTTTAAGAGTGTATTCACGGAACGAAGCATTCGCGTTTTCGCACATTTCTTGGGCGCGATCTACTATCGTTTGCGCTCCATCGTTTAAGACGATACCGTTCTCATCGGTTTTTAGGTTCTCTTTTAGCTTTTCGATATCTTCTTCTCCAAATCGAAGCAGCATTTCATCTTCAAGTGAAACAAACATTTGCGTTTCGCCGGGGTCTCCTTGACGTCCGGAACGGCCTTTTAATTGATTGTCAATACGGCGGTTTTCGTGGCGTTCGGTACCCAGCACAAATAAACCGCCTGTTTCAGCGACACCTTCTCCAAGCATAATATCTGTTCCGCGCCCTGCCATGTTTGTTGCAATCGTGATCTGTCCCTTTTGGCCGGCAAGAGAAATAAGTTGTACTTCTTTGTCAACGCTTTTGGCGTTCAACAGTTCATACGGTACTTTTTGTTCATCTAAATAACGCGCCATTGTTTCTGATTGAATGATAGATGTCGTTCCAATCAAAACAGGCTGTCCTTTCTCATAACGCTGGGAAACTTCATTTGCAACAGCCCGGTATTTATCCTCGGCGGTGGCAAAAATGATGTCCTTTCGATCTTCACGAATTCTCGGTTTGTTTGTCGGAATTTGAATGACGTCCATCCCGTATAAGTTGCGGAATTCTTGTTCCTCCGTCTTGGCTGTTCCTGTCATACCACTCAGATTAGGATACATTCTGAAATAGTTTTGAATGGTAATTTGAGCTTGCGTTTTGTTTTCTTCCGTTATTTCTAGACCTTCTTTCGCTTCTAACGCTTGATGAAGCCCGTCACTGAAGGTTCTGCCATCCATGATGCGACCGGTGTACATATCGATAAGTTTGACCTCACCATCTTTGACAATGTAATCAACATCGCGCTTGAACATAACTCTTGCCCGCAATCCTTGAAGGACGAAATGATAAAGAGTATGGTGCTCCAAGTCATATAGGTTATCGATTCCAAAGGCGCGTTCCACCTTAGTAATTCCTGCTTCTGTCAAACTGACAGACCTTGTAATAGGGTCGAATAAATAATCCTTTTCTGCGTCAAAACTACGTGCCATTTTTGCGCAAATTTGATAAAGACTCGGGTTCACTTCCGTTTTCCCTGCAATGATAAGTGGTGTTTTAGCTTCATCGACAAGAACACTGTCAATTTCATCAATAATAGCAAAATGAAAAGGCCGTTGAACCTTTTCCATGTTGTTTTGAACCATATTGTCTCTTAAAAAGTCAAATCCAAATTCATTACTAACCCCATATGTTATGTCGGCCTGGTATGCTTTGCGTTTTTCATCTTTTGCAATTTTTGGGACGTTAAGTCCAACCGTTAGTCCGAGAAACTCATGAACTTGTCCGATAAAGTCACGGTCGCGTCGAGCGAGGTATTCGTTCACCGTGATGACATGGACTCCTTTACCTTCTAAAGCTTTTAAGTAACTAGGTAGAGAAGCAACAATCGTTTTTCCCTCACCGGTAGGCATTTCAGCAATATCCCCGTCGTTCAATGCTAATCCCCCGAGAAGTTGCACATCAAAGTGACGCAAACCTATCACGCGTTTGGATGCTTCGCGGATAACAGCAAACGCTTCATCCCGGACGGAAGATAAGTTTTCGCCATTTTGTAGGCGTTCTTTAAAGGCTGGTGTTTTAGCCTGTAACTCTTCGTCTGAAAGACTTTCCATTTCCGCTTCTAACTTATTGATTCTATCAACCGTTTTATTATATTTTTTTAACCGACGTTGTTGTTCGTCGCCAATGATTTTCTTTAAGGAAGCAATCATGCAACGCTCTCTCCTTATCCGTTCCTGTATTCTTATAGACTCACTAAACTAGTATATCATTTTTTCCCTGTTTGTTTCATTACTTAAGTATATTTGAAAAAAGATTGGAAGATATCAGATTTGCTACTATAATAAGTATTAGATTCATAGAGGAGGAATAGAATGAAGAAATGGTTAGCGGTATCAACGCTAGTTGTAGGAGTTAGCATGTTTGGAAATGCTGCTTTAGGGGCGGACGAAGATATAGGCACCCCAAGTAATGAAGAGCTGTCATATAAGCAAAAAAAGGATTTATTGACAGAAGAAGCGCTTGAGAAAGATATTCCGCCTGAAATATTGAAAGCTATTGCTTTTGAAGAGACAGGGATGCGTCAGTTTGATGAAAATGGGGATCCTGTTTTAAATGAAAACGAAGACGGCGGGATTGGAATCATGCAAGTAACGCTAAACGAAGATGATTTTGAAAACAGAAATGTCGATCAAGATAGACTAGAAAATGATACAGCGTACAACATTGAAATAGGTGCAGAATTGTTGAATGAAAAGTGGGAATGGTCAGGAGATATTATTCCGAGTGTGAACGATGGGAATAGACATATTCTTGAAAACTGGTATTACGCAATACTGGCGTATAATGGTTTGGATCAACGGAACGATCCAACCAATAATGGAGATACCTATCAGAGTGATATATATAGTACCATCGAGGACAAGAGTTTCTTAGAAGACGTTTCTATAGATACACCTGAATGGGAAGGAATGTACAAGGACGGTGAGAATCGGATTCGTTTTGAAGAGGGAGAGAATGTAACGACAGATAGACAAACACTATCGACTCAAATGTTTGAAAATGGAGAAGATGTCTACACTTTTCGAAGTGAATCGGAAACAACCATTAATTTTCGGGAAGAATCGGCAAATACTTCTCGATTATTATCAGAAGTCCCTTTGTATATGCCCCTTGAAGTAGAAGGATCTTTAGAGCATGACGATAATCGAGACCATCATTTTGGTTACTATCCTTTTTACTATGCGGATATTCACGGTTACATGGCTAGTGCTTATGTAAGAGAAGGGGAAATTACGAACTTCTCAGATGTGCGTAATCAAAAATTAACAGAAGTGATTGGTTATCTGGAGGCTCGTGATATTATCAACGGTTACCCTGATGGCACCTTTGCTCCTAATAAATCGATTCCAAGAAAGCATGCGGCATCGATGCTTGTAGAAGCGCTCGATCTTGATGTCCCAGATGATTATGAATTACAAGCAACGGATGTAGAAGAAGACAGTCCTTATTACTCCGATATGAAAGCAGTGGAATATCACGGGTTGATGACAGGAAGCGATCAAAACATTCGACCAAATGAAACGATGACAAGAGCTCAAATGGCATCTGTTTTAGTAGCGGCCTACGATGAAAAACTGCCGGCTACAGAGGAACCGCATAAGTTTGAAGATGTGACTCAAGATTTCTGGAATTATGAGGCCATTGATAAGTTGTATCAGCACGAATTGACGACAGAAGATCCATTTCGTCCTGGAGGCGATGTAACACGTTCTCAGTTTGCTAGATTTTTAGAACGTGCCATGACGAAATAAAATAAGGCTGCCCGCAAAAGTAATCAAGCACGACATTTGCGGGCAGCCTTTTTATTATTATTCATTTTCAATGGAATCACGCAAATAATCTTTATACAAAGTATAAGAGTCATCTCCGTAGTTTTCGAGAAAATCGGACGTTGGTTCAAAAGCCTGCGTCAATGCTTCTCTTTCCCCTTGTTGGTCATCCATTTTTGCATAAACCTCACTCATCCGGTAAAAATGGGTAGGGTCTTCAGCATCCAAGGTGGTAAGCGTGTCAAAACGTTCCAAACTTTGTTCATAGTTACCGGTACTAGAGTAAGCTTGAGCTAATGCCAACAGCAAATCTCGTCCCGGCTCTTCTCCATTCTCTTGCAGCTCTTCTTCCAAATCAAACAATAAAGAAGTACCTTTGTCCACATCATGTTCAGACTCCATTAGCAGTGTAGCGTAGTTAATAATATTTTCCTCATTGTCCGGCTGACTCTCATATTGGTCTTGTAAAATATCAGCTGCGTCTTGAACGAGTGGCTGAGCAGGTTCATCCGTGTTTTCAACATGAGCTTGAAGGGCTTCCGTATAGCGATTGGAAAAGGAAGCAGCCTCTTCCGGTTCTTCTGCTCGTAATTCTCTTAAATAAATAATAATTTCATTATAACGACCGTTTTCTATTTCTTCTTCCATGATGCTGTTAATATTAGTAGTGGAGAGGTCCTCGAGTCGAAAACGGTCGGCGAGTTCCTGGAGTGTTTCATTGTTGTACACGAAATTTTCGTCGTCATAAGCATATTTATCCGTATTGACTGTCTGTTCTTGTTCCAAGTGGCGATTCATGCCAATGGTGGAACATCCTGATGTTGTAAGTAAAATAGTAACAAGCCCAATGACCATGCTTTTATTCATCTATTCATCACCTATTCTTTAATATGCGTTGTATATAAGGGAACCCTATTCATTTTATATGAAATAAGGAAGAAAAGAAAGAAGTGCTCATTGTTAATAATTACAGAAAAATATCATATGTAACATACATGTAACCTATTTTGATAATATTTTACCATTTTCTATCTTTTCTCATAAAAAACTAGTTTATCTTTCTATCACATGATATTCTTAAGAACAGAAGGAAGGAATGGCGAATGTTGACAGACTTCACCTTTGTCTGCCATACATACGATGACTTCCAAGTGCCAAAGACACTCTCCCTAAAGAGACAAGAAAAAGGGAAAACAACAGAGAGGAGGAACAAGTCTTTGAAAATAAAAATTTCATATGTGCTAATGGCTGTTGTCTTGCTGCTTTCCATCGTTCCGAACGTAGGAAAGGACACAGCAGAAGCGAGTGATAGGTATTCTGATGTCAGCGATAGTTTCTGGGCATCGGAAGAAATTGATTACTTGGCGGAACAAGGCGTTGCGACAGGGGACGAATCTGGTAATTTCAGGCCGAATGAATCTCTAACAAGGGCACAAGCTTCTGTAATAATTACAAATGCTCTTGGTGAGGATGGTTTAGATCGGGCGGCACCAACATTTGACGATGTAGATAAAGACTATTGGTCGTATAATCGTATTGAAAGAGCCGCACAAATGGGGATTTTCCAAGGGGATGAAGGGGAATTCAGACCAGGAAATTCTATAAAAAAAGCACAAATAGCAGCGGTAGTAGCACGTTCGTTTTTTGGAGAAGAATCTGAGAGTAACAACAATTCTGTGGATTTTGACGATATTTCAGACGACTTTTGGGCAGAAGGGTACATAACTACTCTTGTTGACAACGATATAATAGAAGATGGTGGCAATTTTGATCCAAACAGCGCGGCCACACGAGCGGAGTTTTCCGTTTATGTCGCACGAGCCATGGATCAAGACTTGGGCGAATCTGAAGATGAGAATGATGAACAACCTGATCAAGGTGTCGGCAGTGAGATTCTGTACGAAGGAATTGTCGATGCAAGTACACCGCTTAACGTTCGGACTGGCCCAGGTGTAGAAAACAGTGTCATTCAGACGTTAAATGATGGTGAAACTGTTGATGTATACGACATGGAAGGGAATTGGCTGAAGGTTCAGGTTAATGGGAATGACGGATACGTTCACCAGAATTACGTAAAAAAAGCTGATGACGTCGGTTCTGATCAAGAAGATAACAACGACAAGCCGGCTGACCCTATTTCTGATGGAAAAGTGACTGCTTCGAATTTAAATGTCCGTTCTGGTCCTAGTGCAAGCCACGATACGGTAGGACGTTTAAGCGAAGGGGATACGGTTAAGATTTATGAAGAAACGAATGGCAGTTGGGTTCTCATTAAGTTTAATGGCGAATGGGCTTATACTCACAGCGGTTATATGGATGTGAAGCCTGCTGGAGAAAGCGCGCTCAGCGGCAAAACAATTGTTATCGATCCAGGTCATGGTGATCACGATCCAGGTGCACAAGGTAATGGATTGATAGAGAAAAATATCGTTCTTTCTGTAGGACTTCGAGTAGAGTCGTTACTAGAAGAAGAAGGCGTTAATGTAGTCATGACAAGAGACGATGACACATTTGTTTCCTTGAGTGGAAGAGTCAACATTGCTGAACGCGTGGACGCAGATTCTTTTGTAAGTATTCATGCCAATGCGGCTTCCGCTGCTGCTGAAGGTGCGGAGACTTTTTATGACAGTGGCCACAAAGCAAGAGAAAGCCGCGAATTAGCTGAATCCATTCAAGATCGGTTAGTCAGTGAAACAGGAATGAACTATCGCCGCGTTGCAGATACTGGTTTCTATGTGATTCGCAATACGACAATGCCAAGCACACTAATTGAACTAGGTTTTGTCACAAATTCAGGAGATGCGAATCGTATGAAACAATCAGGTTATGAAAGTAAAGCAGCTCAAGCTGTTGTAAATGGAATAAAAGACTATTATGAATGGTAATAGTATACGTTTCCCGCTTGGAATGGTCATAAAACCTCCAAGTGGGATTTTTTTTGTATAAACAGGAGAAAGATTGAACAAAGGAAAGAAGTCCTTCTTCACCGCAAGGAAATTCTAAATAGAAAGAGATGGACTCTGAATGAATGTGGGTCCATCTCTTTTTAGGACAAATCAATGTTGAAAATCTCGTAATGGAGTTTTGGAGACAAATAAAAAGTAGATGAAAAACGTTTTGTCCCTAATACGACCAATCCAGGATAAAACGTAACGAAAATCGGTGTGAAATGTCCCGAATCTTTACAATGCGAAACATTTCATGGGAAAAACTATCTCGAAAAGGGAAGCACCGGACCTACAACCCCAAACCAGCTAGCAGAAGTGATTCAATATGGATATGGCCGAATAAATCATGAACTTACGAATATGTCTAAGCGTTTATCAGATGCTGCCACTTTTCGTTTTCAATCTTCCTTACTTGGATGTAATTGATGATACGTTTCGCGCATCGTTTCTGGTGAAAAAGGCAGGGAATCTGGTTTAGGAGATTCCCAGTGATTGAAAGATTTACCGTTTAAACGCTGAATGAAATTAGGGGTATCATACATTTGTAACGTGTAAATCCAATTAGCCATAATCAGTAAAGATGCCATATGAGACCCTTCATTGGAGGACGAACAGATGTCTTGAATGAGATGGATATCATAATCTCGAAAATAAGCGTCAAAAACGGAGGTCATTAAACATCCATCTGTGACAACACCTCCTATAATAAGATCTTTAACACCCAGACTTTTTAAAGTGAGGTCAAGGTTTGTTTCAAAAAAGGCACTCCAGCGGTATTTGTCAATGACGATATCATTTTCATGAGGTTGGATACCGTCAAGAATTTCAATACTTTCTGTGTGGGCTGCGTAGAAAAAAGGGGATCCATCTTCATTCAATGGTTCTCCTTTAGATAAAGCGATTCCGTCTTTTCTATTTATTTGCCTTGTATAAATGATAGGGATACCAGCGTTACGGCAAGCTTTAATTAGTTGTTTACAGTTAGAAACAGTATCTTCCATTTGAAGAAGACCAAAGTTACTTTCTTTTTGAAGGTCAATTAGTACTAAAGCGGATTGTTTGATATTCATTGCAGTTTCTCCTTTACTCCTCATTCTTAGGAGGAACGTAATCTAGTATTTCTTTTGATTCGAGTGCGTTAGCTAAGCGGGTGGTCCAGTCTAAGTAGTTCTGGGCTTCTTTAATCAAAGCTAAATCTTGTTTTGCTGTATTTTCGATATGTTCATCTGTAGTGTGTTGAGCAATTTCTTGGATAGTAGGTTTTGTTTGTTCAGCAGCTTTCATCAGTAGATTTCTTTCTTGTCGTATTTTTTTTACGAAATAATGAAGGAAGTTACGCAAAAAATCCTTTTCAGCAATGAAATGATCTTTACGTTCACCCTTTTTCCACACTTTTGTGACCATCTCTGTTTCAATTAATTCACGGAGTCCGTTGCTGACACTTGCTTTGCTCATTGCTACCTGAACGGTAATGTCATCAATGGATAATGGTTCGTTTGCGAAATAAAGAATCCCGTAAATTCTTCCAACAGAAGGTGTGACTCCATAGATAACCATAGATTGGGCGATTGCGCTTTCCATGACATCTCGGGCTTCTTCTAATTTATCCCATTCGGTACTCATTAAAGATTCACCACCTATGTAATTATATAATAATATTTTTAATTTATATAATTTATTTTAAACAAATTATATAAATTGTCAACATCAATAAGAAAATATAAGAAGTATTTGGAATTAACAACCATTAAAAAGCAATTCGTGATAAAATAGAGTCAAAGTTACATATTAAAGAAGTTTGTTAACGCAAGTTACACAACAAACGGAGGTCACCATTATGCCTAAAAAACGAACCTTGCTGTTATTGTTAACGGGAGTGCTTGTTATTACTCCTTTGATGACAGAAGCGGAAACTGTATTTCCTGATGTAGGAGGTGATCATTGGGCAGTAGATGAAATTCAGTATATAACAGAGCAGGATATTGTGAGCGGTTATGAGGATGATACGTTTCGGCCGAAGGAAAATGTGAGCCGTGCACAAACAGCAAAAATGCTTGCGAACGCACTGGATTTAAATATTGATAACCCAACTGATCCCGAGTTTAGTGATGTCGACAAAGATTCCCACTACTACCCTTATATCGCAGCGGTAGCTAATGAGGGAATTATGACGGGAGACGGAGAAACGTTTGATATGAGTGAAGAGCTGTCGCGCGCGCAAATGTCTGTTGTGTTATCGAATGCTTTTGGTTTTGACAAATCAGACGATGGTTCATTCACTGATGTGCCGGAAGACTATTGGGCACTGGATGCGATTCAACGTTTGGCGGCGAACAGAATAACGAGTGGACATGCCGATGGAAGTTTTGGACCGGGAGAAAATACCACTAGAGCTCAATTCTCTGTGTTTCTAGCAAGAGCAATGGAAGACGATTTTCGAGTGGAAAGTGTCAATACCCCTCCCTCTGATGTAGGAAGCGATGAAAAAGCATGGCATTTTCGTGGGGTGGGTCTTGGAGATTCAGAAACTTCTTTGAAAGCTGCCCTAGGCGAACCGAAAGAAACGGAACAAAGTCGTTATGGATTCGAATGGTATTTATACCATAACAATTATAATGATTATGTTCAGATTGGTGTAGAAGATGGGGAAGTCGTTGCGGCTTATTCGAATCAAAACACATGGCAGGGAGAACATGATTTAGACTTAAACGATAGAAAGTCCGATGTTCTCGATGCTTATGGAGAACCACTTAAATATATTCAAAAGGGTGGTTCCCAATTTAGTGTTGAAACAGAAGATTCTAGCAGCGTCTTTAAATCAAACGGTCAATATACAACATTTTTCTATGATACACATCGTAGCAATCTTATAACAGCAGTCTTCATTATTGACGATGAGATAGAAGAAGATTTCCGCCAATATTACGCGGAACCGGACGAAACGTTGAAAGAAAGCTTTGAGAGCCAAGTGTTTCATTTAGCTAACGCACAACGAAAAAGGTATGGAAAGCGTATTTTAGAATGGGATGATGCCATTTCTGAAACGGCATTTTCTCATAGTGTAGATATGGCGAGAAATCATTTCTTTGAACACCAAAATTTAGATGGAGAAGACCCGTTTGATCGAATGTTGGATGATGGTATTCATTATAGTGATGCCGCCGAAAATATTGCTTATGGTCAAGTGAGTCCGTTGTATGTGCACCAAAGCTGGATGAATTCCACTACCGGACATCGCGAAGCTCTACTGGGTGATTATCATCGTCTTGGTGTCGGTGTTGCTTTCGATGAAATTCGCAAACAACCGTACTATACACAAAACTTCTATACTCCTAAATAATTTTTATCCGCGGTCGTTTCATGTACAAAAGACCGCGGATTTATTAATGTTGCAATTTTTTTGAAATAAGTGTATTTCCACGCCCGTGGAAAACGCCGTCTGGAGTGGATGCGGAAAGAAGCATATCACTTAAAAAAGTGAGGTCTAAAAAAGGATGGAATTTCTGGTTACCAGATTCCGTTTTTCTTAATAGATAAAAATGTATATAAAATGTGGAGCTATTGGCGAGAAAGAATAGAATCTGCTCAATTTATATTTTGCTGAAGAAGTCTACATGTTACATGTTCTATGCATAATAAAACGGTTTCCTTTATATCAAGATGGGAGGTGAGACCGGAGCAGGTGAGACTCCTGTGGGGAAAGCATGAGTTGAAGACCCCGGAGAAAGAGCCGCCAGGCGCTTTCGAGGAGGCTGAGGCCATGCCCACGGAAAGCGAACCCGCGCAGGGATCACCGTCCTTTTATTCAATGACCTCTATAAAAAACAGAACCTTTACGTTTTTTACCCTTTAAGGAGGGCATATCCGTGGAAAGTGTCCCGTCTGGAGTGGATGGGGAAAGAAGCACATTCTAAAAAGTGAGGCTCCGTTTTTCTTATGAACTGTAAAAAAATCGAAACTAGGCTTTCACGTGAATCGGGTGTATAATAAGAGGTATGGTAATAATAGAAGAATGCTGCGTGGCTTTATCGTTTAGCGCGCAGCATTGTCTTGCTAAACATAAAGAAAAGGTCAGGTACTTACATATATGAAGGTTGGCATTATAGGTAATTATGGACATAATAATAATGGGGATGAAGCCATCCTTGCCGGTTTGATTCATCAATTGATAACAGTTGGTAAGGTGGAGAAGGAAAATATTGTAGTATTCAGCAACAATCCCTCCAATACAAAGGATCGTCATGGAGTATCTTCCTATCCACTCCTTTATAAAGAGGGAACTGTTCTAAAATCAGGTTGGAAAACCATCCGAGAGAGCCGCAAAATAATGAAACATCTTGATGTCCTCATCGTGGGCGGAGGCGGTCTTTTGATGGATATGTATAAACGGGATGCTCCGCTCTATAGTGTTCTCGGTTTAACAGGGAAGTTTAGCGGCTGCCGCGTTGCAGTACATGGCGTTGGAGCAGGCCCTATTACAACAAAAACAGGCACGTTTTTTATTAAACAGTTAATTCGTGCTTCGTCCTCTGTTGCGGTGCGAGATGAAAAATCAAAGAAACTTTTGCAAAGCATTGGCGTCCAAAAGGACATCAATGTCATATATGATCCAGCGTTCTCTGTGCCGGTTCAACAACCTCATCAACGGAGTGAGCAAATTCGTAACGTTGGAGTAACGGCGGTTCCGTATTTCAGTAATTACTATTGGCCGGAGCCGAACCCTGCCAAATATGAAGCGTATCTTCAGGGAATGGCGCAATCTCTTGACGAACTTATCGAGACACATAATGTGAATGTCACTTTTTTTTCGACAAAATATCCAGAAGACGTGCAAGTAACAAAGGATATCGCGACTTCGATGAAGTATCACGAGCGCCTCCATATTTTAGAAGAGAATCTAGCTCCGGAGGACATTATAGAAGTGGCTGCGGCGCAGGATTTGGTGATTGGCACACGGCTTCACTCGCTTATTTTGTCTGTTAATGCCCAGACGCCAGTGATAGGGGTAGAGTACCATCAAAAAGTGAAAGACTTTATGAGTGAAATAAATAAAGAATCCTATTCTGTAGCGATTGATAACGTAACCGATATCCCGGCTGTCTTTGAAAAGGCAGTGGAAGAATGGGGAAATCTTCAGGAAGAAACAGAATCGGTGTCAGTTTCATTAAAGCAAAGCGCTGCAGAAGGAATGAATCTGCTTTTAGCTGAAAGGACAATACTAGGATGAATGGTGTGAAAGACATGTTTAATCGGTATCTGCCAGTAGATAGAACGAACAACTTATTATTAATGGCAACTGCTCTATTGGTAGTATGGACGTCATTTGAATTATTATTTACGAGGATTTGGTCGAATTGGATGCCTATCGTTCCCACTTTACTAGGGTATGCCAGTGAAGGCTTATTAATTTTAATGACAGCGGTGGTGATTTTCCATCCCGAAATCGGTCGTGAAAAATTATTCAAACGTTTAAAAAATCCATTGAATACGAGCTTGCTTGTTTTTTTCGTGTTTGCTTTATTCAGTTTATTTGTGAATAACGTTCCGTTTGCGCAAGGAGTTTTCGGTGTCCGTGCGTTGTTTCAATTCCTCATTTTGTTTTTCATATTATTAACGATTGAGATACCCGAACAGTGGGTGAAACGGCTTTTTCACATCATTTTAGGACTTGGTGTGTTACAGGTGGTCGTCGGTATGTTCGAAGTTCTATTCAAGGTACCGCTCCCGCTTCGTGACGCAGAAGAGCGTAGAAGTCTTGCTATCGGTGAAGAAATACGGGCGTTTGGTCTGATGGACTCAAGTAATACACTTGGCGGCTACTTAGTAGCTATCTTATTGTTGCTTGCGATTTATATATTTGTTTATCGTTCCCAATTAAGCAAAAAACAGATGCTAATCTATGGACTTATCGGACTGGTTCTATTAACGGGACTTGGGTTAACGTTCTCACGTCAGGCATTTCTTGCAATGATAGGTTGTTTTGGATTAGTAGGTTTAATCTTTAGAAAAACTAAAGCGTTCCGAATAATGCTTTACGGAGCAATCGGCTTACTTGTTGTATTTATCGTGGGATATGGAATTGCTTTATTGACGTTAGAAGGGTTTGCCCAACGCAATGCGAATACGTTTGATTTATCGAGTAACTATCGTTATTTAATCGTCTTAAGTGGATTGCTTGTGTTTACGTTTAGTCCGGTATTTGGTGTCGGACCGGGTATGTTTGGAAGCAATGCGGCGTTTTTCTTTGACTCGAAAATGCATCAGTTCATGCATGAAGACTTGCCAACAACGATGCAGACGGTGGATAACAATGCGCTGTATGTTTTAGTAGAGTACGGTGTGGTTGGCGTTATACTGCTCGCCTTCATTTTCGTTGCGATTTTTAAAACAATGGCAAAACTAATCTCATTCAATGATCCCAAACGGCGTTGGGTCGGCTTGTTTATTATTACATTTACGGTGGCATGGTTATTGATGGGAACTCTTTCGACCGCTTGGGAAAACCATCAGATTGCTTTGTTTTTCTGGCTCTTTCTTGGAATTGCCGTTAATTGGTATAAACGTGATAAAACGACGGAGGAATAGACAATGCGTATTCTAGTGATTAGTAACATGTATCCTTCCAATCAAGCACCTACGTTTGGTATTTTTGTGAAAAATCAAGTGGAGGCGCTGATGAATAAGGGAAACCAGGTGGACGTTGCCGCGATTACCAATCCAAACATGGGAAAGAAAAATGTCGCCAAGAAGTATAGTTCCTGGATTTATAGTACATTTCGGCGCCTTGTTTCTGCAGGTAAATCCTATGACGTTGTTCATGCGCATTATGCCTTTCCATCTGGATTGTTAGCACGCTGGTTTCACAAGCGATTTGGTACGCCCTATATTGTTACTTGCCATGGCGGTGACTTGAATAAAATGGCGAAAAAAGGACGGTTTTTTCATAACCAAACGAAAAAAATTCTTAAAGACGCCGCACACGTTATTGTAGTCGGTCATGATTTGGAAAAGCAGGTTATGGATGATTTTCAAATTCCGTCCGATAAGGTGTCCGTTTTCAGTATGGGAGTTGATCGGAAGGTGTTTTATCCAAGACCGATGACCGATATACATAAAAAATGGGACATATCCCCTTACGAGAAGCATTTGTTGTTTGTTGGTAATATAATTGAAGAAAAAGGGATTGGAGATCTCATCGAAGCGTTGCCGAAAGTAAAGCAACGCTTTCCGACGATGCGTTTGCATGTGGTAGGTCCGGCAAAACAAGAATCATACCTTGAAACGTTGAAAGAACGACTTCAAACATTAGGTCTTTCAGAACAAGTTGATTTTCATGGTCCAAAATCCCAAAACGAAGTAGCAGAATGGATGGCGGCAGCGGATGTGTTTATTTTACCGTCACACATAGAAGGATTCGGACTTGTTGCTTTGGAAGCGATGGCTTGTCACACTGCAGTTGTTGGAACGAAAACAGGTGGTTTGGCCCACTTATTGGATGACGGCGCTGGAGTTTTAACGGAGCCGCAGCAGCCAGACTCGCTTGCCGACAACATTGTATATGTACTTAACCACGACGATGAACGCAAGCAACTGGTTGAAAAAGCGCAAGAAAAAGTCGATGAGAACGACGCTGATAAAATGACAGACAAAGTGCTTGCTATTTATGAAGACGCACAATAAAGGAATGGGAAATAGCATGGCAGATAAACAGAAAAAAGTGTTATTTATATCCTCAGTAGGCGGCCATCTTACACAGTTAATGCAATTGAAGCCGCTCTTTGAAAAATATGATTATTATCTTGTAACGGAGAAAACGATTGTCACGAAAGATATGGCAAAAGAGCACCCGATGTCCTTTCTTGTTTACGGTGCTCGCAATTATCCGTTAAGTTATCTATTTAAATTTTCCTATAACGTCTTGAAATCGTTGGGGATTTTTTTGAAAAAAAGACCGGATGTCGTCGTGACAACGGGGGTACATACATCAGTACCGATGTGTTACATTGCGAAGCTATTTAGAAAAAAAGTTGTTTTCATAGAAAGTTTTGCAAAAACATCATCACCAACATTATCCGGTAAATTGGTTTATCCGATTGCAGATTTGTTTGTCGTACAATGGGAAACGATGTTAGAGCATTATCCTAAAGCAGTCCATGGGGGGTCAATCTATTGATTTTAGTCGTACTTGGCACACATGAGCTCCCCTTCCACAGACTATTGCAAGAAACGGAAAACTTAATAGATGACGGAACGATTACAGAAGAAGTTATTGTTCAATCCGGCCATACAAAATATGAATCGGAGCAAATGACGCTCCTTCCATTTATAAGCTTTGAAGAGATGAATCAAAAATATGACGAAGCTCGTGTCATTGTGGCGCACGGCGGAACAGGGTCGATCATTACTGGCGTAAAGAAAAGTAAACCTGTCATTGCGGTGCCACGGCTTGCAGAACATGGAGAGCATAATGATGATCATCAGACAGAAATTGTAGAACAATTCGACTCGGCCGGCCACATTATCGGTATAGAACAGCCGGCGGAGTTGAAAGAGGCGCTCCATAAGGCAGCCGGCTTTGAACCTGTTCCATTTGTGAGCGGTAAAGAACAGATCATAGGCATGCTGGAAGATTTTATTGATCGAGTGTAAAGAAGGTCAGGGCGCTCCGAAAGGATCGTATGTGAAATGAAAGGCAAAAGATTATTACAAGCCATCGGAATTGTCGCGATTATTAATTTATTATCGCGTTTTTTAGGTATATTCCGGGAAATTGTCGTCGGCTATCAGTTTGGGACAAGTTATGAAGCAGATAGTGTTGCTCTTGCCTATACACTTCCGAACTTTTTCTATGTAGTTGTTGGTGGTGCTATTACAACAGCTTTCATTTCGGTCTATACAAAAATAGAAGGTCCCCTTGGACAGCGGGAGTACTTAGAAAGAGTATTTGCGTGGATGACGATGGCCCTGATTGTTTTCAGTGCAGGCTTAATGTTTTTTTCAGAACAAATTATCGGCATTCTTTTTTCAGGTCTGTCCGAAGAAAACTTTCGTTTGACGGCCGATTTGTTTCGGATTATGGCACCGGCAACTTTTTTCTTAATGATTTCGATGTGGTTAACTGGGATTTTGAACGTAAATGACCGATTTTCCTGGGCAGCAACGGCTACATTACTGTTAAATGGTTCTTTCCTCGGGATTGCGGTTGTGTTTTTCCCATGGTTAGGAGCATATGCTCATGCTTGGGGTGCGGTTGTGAGTGCGGTACTTATGTGCGTGTTTCTCGTCATTTTGATCCGGCGTGGAAAGTTCTTTCACTTTGGGTTTCGTTTTAACCGAAGCCCGGAAACATGGCGGACGATGAAATTAGCTATTCCGATATTGCTCGGCGGTGCTACTTTGCAACTTTATTTCCTGATTCACCGAATGTTTGGTTCGTACCTTGATGAAGGTTACATCGCCGCTTTAAATTACATGTCAAAAATAGTACAGTTGCCACAAAGTGTTCTCATGATGGCTGTAACGACAGTTGTCTATCCGTTGTTGTCAAGAAAAGTGGCAGCTGCGGAAAAGGACGGCATAAGCGATTTATATCTAAAAGGGTTGCGCTTAATGGGAATGACGATTTTACCAGTGGCGGTATTTGTCGTATTTTATGCTGAAGATATCGTTCAAGCGATTTTTCAATACGGTAACTTTTCAGGGCAATCGACAGCGATGTCAGCACCGCTTTTGAAAATTTTAGTGATTGGTATGTTTTTTCATGCGGCTAACCTTTACGTCACACGGTTTTTTTATGCTTATGAACATTCGATTTACCCAGTCGTTGTAAGTTTATTGTCGGTACTTGGAATCAATGTCGGTATTAATTTTTTACTAATAGACACAATGGGGGCAGCCGGATTGGCATGGGGGACTTCGATTGCGTCGATTTGTAACTTTGGTCTTCTCTTAATTGGTAGTAAATATGTGTTAAAATTGCAGAAGAAGTCTGAAGTGAAATGGGGAGCAGATGTGTTGAAACTTGTCACATTGCTGCTTGCATTTGGCGCTTTGTTGTATGGTTGGAATAGGTTGTTCCAAATGGATGGACCATATATATCACTAATAACAGGTGCCATCATCGCTGGAGTTTTATTAGTATTTTTAATGAAAGTATTACGATTCAGGGAAATAGATGACATGATGAACTATGTTAAAAAGAAAGTAGTGAGATCAAGATGAACTTAGCTGTAGTGGGAACAGGATATGTGGGACTTGTATCTGGAACTTGTTTTGCGGAAATGGGTAATCAAGTCGTTTGTGTTGATAATCTCGAAGAAAAAGTGGAACGGCTGAATCGTAGTGAGATTCCAATTTATGAACCAGGTTTAAAAGAGTTGGTAAGAAAAAATAAGGAAGCTGGTCACCTCTGTTTTACGACAGATATTGGTCAAGCTGTACGCCAATCGGATGTTATTTTGATTGCGGTCGGGACACCGGAAACTGAAACGGGTGCGGCCGATTTGTCTTATGTTTATGCGGTCGCCGAAGAAATTGGCGCAGAGCTTGACGAAACATATAAAGTCATAGTCAATAAATCTACAGTTCCAGTCGGTACAGCAGAAGCTGTGGAACGTATTATTCAAAAACGACAGCCGTCAGCAAGTGTTGACGTTTGTTCCGTGCCGGAGTTTCTACGCGAAGGATCTGCGGTTAAAGATACATTCCATCCAGATCGTGTCGTCATCGGAGGTTCTTCCCAAAAAGCGACGGAAATTCTTACAAAGCTTCACCAACCATTGACCGATAAACTAGTTGTGACGGATACGCGAAGTTCAGAAATGACAAAATATGCATCGAATGCGTTTTTGGCTACAAAAATATCCTTTATCAACGAAATCGCCAATATTTGTGATATTTATGATGCAGACGTGAATGCAGTAGCTGAAGGAATGGGACTTGACCATCGAATTGGCCCGAAATTTTTGAATGCGGGCATTGGTTACGGAGGATCTTGTTTTCCAAAAGACGTCAAAGCATTGAAGTATTTAGCCGAAGAAAAAGAATATCATCCAAATCTGTTACAAGCTGTGAATGATGTGAATGAACAGCAAAACCGTAAAATGGTCGATCATCTTTTGCGGATTTTTGACGAAGAGGTGCAAGGGTTGACGGTTGCGATTCTCGGCCTTGCCTTTAAACCGAACACGGATGACATAAGAGAAGCACCGGCATTGAAAATTATACAGGAACTAGCTGATCGTGGTGTTCATATCCGAGCATTTGATCCTGTCGCTACAGAAAACGCAAAACAAATGATAACTGCTGATATTACCTATACAGAAACTGCTGTAGATGCTATAAATGGAGCAGATGCTGCTTTTCTGGTGACAGAATGGGATGAATGCAAAGCTCTGACATCAACCCAGTTCAAAGATCATTTGAAACGCCCAGTCGTCATTGATGGAAGAAATGCATTGGATGTAAAATCATTGAAAGCAGATGGAATTATTTATCACGGCATCGGGCGTAAATAATACTGTTTTTTCGAAGGGAGAGGAACGTATGGGAAACATATGGAAGAACACAGTACTTAGCGGAGGAATACTTGGTGCTTTGGTGCTAGCAGGTTGTTCATCAGAAGCTGGAGCCGATGAGTCAGAAGAAGCGGCAAGTGTTGATTGGACAGAAGAACAGACGGCCGAGACAGAGAACAACATAGAAGAAACCGAAGAGCGAGTGGACGAACTCGAAAGTGATATCCGAGAAATGGGGGCAGGGGAGCCTTCGATTCCGGAAGATCCTATGTTCGCAGATGTAAGTACGGATTACCATGCGTTTGGTGAAATCCAGTATCTTGCTGACCAAAGTGTTATTAACGGTTATCCTAGTGGGAATTTTGAACCAGGAGATACAATTACCCGCTCTCAAACAGCGAAAATGCTGACATCCGCACTTGATTTAGAAGCACCGGAAGATTATGAAATAAAAGCAACAGACGTAAGTGCTGATTATCATGCGTATGATGAGTTAGCGGCATTGGAATATCATGGTATTATGACAGGAAACGATGGTAGAATGATGCCAGGAGCAGGATTGAAACGTTCGCAAATGGCAAGCCTATTAGTGGCAGCCTATGATTTACCAGAAGCCGACACGACTTATTCTTTCACCGATATCGGAGAAGATTATCCGAACTTTGAACAAATTAATGTGATTGCCGATCAAAACATTACATCAGAAGCAGGTGAAGCGTTCCGCCCGAATGAAACGACAAGCCGTGCCCAGTTCTCCTTATTTATGGCACGCGCAATGGATAGTTATTTTATCAACGAAGAATAATATGAAAAACGTCCGATTTGGCATTGCACCCCAACGTTAGAGTAAAAAACTAACTTTGGGGTATTTTTATTTATGAACGAGATTTGATTGGGAGAACCCTAATTTGTTTTTTTCGATAAAAAAGCAAGCAGCTATAACTGCTTGCTTGTCTATTTATTGTTCTACAATGTCGATATTTGTGTAATAGTGGTTGAGAATATCGCGATAATCCATGCCTTGTTGTGCCATGTTATAAGCACCCCATTGACTCATGCCTAAACCGTGTCCCCAGCCACTGCCTTCAAATTCAAACGAAGAAGCAGAAATATTGTCTACATATTCTACACCGCTGGTTGTTCGTACAGCCAGGTTTTCATAAGTAATAGCTTCATCTGATCCGTCCTCCTGGCGCATTTCCATACCTATTGCGGAATCAAAAGATTCTTCAGAGCCATCGGCCGTTTTGATAGTAACGCCATCATTGCCGCTACTTTCTGAAGAAAGGTCAAACATAGTGCTCTTCAATGTCGTTCCTAGATTCCAACGGAGAGAATCGGGGGATGAACCATCGGGTAGTACTTTTTCTTCTGTTTCTCCAGTATCTTCATTAATACCAGTAGCTTTCATTTCTAAAACTCTGCCTGCGTCACTTTTTTCCATAATCTCTAAATCAACCAGTTCGTGATTGCCATCCGGAAAAATCGCTTCTGTCGCGTCATCTTGTGACAGGGTTGTCGTCCAATTGTTATTAGGGTTTGAACCGTGTGTATCATAGGAATCTTCCACGCCACGAATATAAGGTACTTCATTTGCCCACACATTTTCGCTGTTATCCGTGTGGCCGCCTGAGCTCGCGTGGAAATAAGCGTATATCGGAGAGCCATTATGAGTCGCAATTACTCCTCTTGTATCCTCCACGGCTTGATTACTTCGAGCTCCTTCTCCAGAAAGACCGTGATATACTTGATGGGAGGTAGTGTCATACAAAAATTCATTCGATGCCATGTTCATTTGAGCATAGTTCCGTGCAGCAACTGCCTGTGCTTTTAGTGCCTCGATTGGCCACGAAGCTGACATCTCACGTGGAACAACACCTTTTAAATAATCTTCCATATCAAGCACGTTGAACAATTGAAGACGACCTACCGTTTCCTCTTCCGGATCACTTTCTGGATCTTGTTCTTCTACATCATCAGCCCCATCTGGATTACGGTCTTCTTCGGGTTCAATAACAAGAGAACCGCGGTAATCGGTCGTTTGAAAAGAAGTGCCGGCCCGTAATACAGAAGTAATGGAAACATAGTTATCGCTTGATACGCCGTCTTCTTTCAATGTGTACCCTTCAGAAGAAGTGTATTCTTCCTCTTCCTCACCACCAGGAATTCTTAGAGTTACATCTTCTTCACCGTGTCGAAACTTAATCTCATCCTCTATCTCAACAGTTTCTCCGTTCTCAAGATCAATGAGTTCATAGGACCCGTGAATCGAAACGGTAAAATTAGATGACGGAACTAGTTTAATAGTCATCGGGTCTTGATATAAATCCTCCGGTTCTTCTGCATGTGCTTGAGAAGCAGCAAAGGCGAGCAGAGGAACCGACAGAAGTGCTGCTGTTAATTTTTTATACATAATACAGAATCCTTCTTTCTATGTATATATATTGGAGGGATTAATTGTTTTGTTCTTCCTGCAAATCTTCTACATCGCCTTCGAGTTCATCCACTCTTTCTTCCAATTCATTGATGCGCTCCTCTAAAGGTTCAATTTGAGAGACGACCCAATCAACACTTGCAAGCACTGGTTCAGATTTAGCAATAGCAGGCGTTGTAACGAGAACACCTACAGCCAAAATTGAACTTGCTGCTCCGGCAAAAAACCATCTTTTCATAATAAAATATGCCTCCTTTTTTATTAATCCTTTCATAGAGAAAGGTGAAAATGTATGAAACGAAAAATCTATGACTAGATGCATTATATCAGCTATTTTCATAGAGGGAAAGATTTCTTATAAACGTAAAAAGATTGTAACGTTCTAGTGTCAAGGACGTCTAACGAAGAAAAATATCATAAAATTTCTATGAAAGGGTACTGCGTTGTGCAAATTATGATATAATTCGATGGAATGCGGTTAAAAACCAGTAGAATACTAGAAAATAAAAAGTAATAAAATAACAAAGATTGGGTAACGGTAATGGAGGAGGTTCAAAATGATCACTGGACTGGCACTGACCACATGTTTTTTACTGTCTCTGTTCTTGACTCCGCTTGTGAAGAAGCTTGCCTTTCGAATCGGAGCAACAGACCAGCCAAATTCTCGAAAAGTTCATAAAGGAGCCATGGCAAGACTTGGTGGTCTTTCCATATACGTCTCATTTTTAGTCGGGTTATTAATATTACAGCCTGAAAACAGTTATTTACCATATATTTTAGCAGCAGGAACGATTGTTTTTATGACCGGCTTTCTGGACGATTTAATTGAATTGTCGGCAAAATGGAAGCTTCTCGGTCAAATAGCGGCCGCTGTTATTGTCATTATGGGCGGAGTGCAAATTGAATTTATTAACCTCCCCTTTGACGGTCGTCTTCATTTAGGGTTGTTGAGCATTCCACTAACATTAATATGGATTATTGGAATAACGAACGCAATCAACTTAATTGATGGACTCGACGGTTTAGCTTCAGGGGTGTCTTCAATTGTACTTGCAACCGTTTCGGTGCTGTCGATTATTCAAGGAGATATATTCATTGTAGCGCTTGGCATTGCCCTTTTAGGTGGTACACTTGGATTTCTCGTTCACAATTTCAATCCGGCAAAAATTTTCATGGGAGACAGTGGTGCTCTGTTCCTTGGGTTTATGATAGGGGTTATATCGCTACTCGGTTTTAAAAACGTAACGATATTTTCTCTCGTCGTGCCGGTCATTATACTCGCGGTACCGATTTCGGACACGTTTTTCGCGATTATACGCCGTGTTGTCAACAAGCAGCCATTGTCTGCGCCTGACAAATCTCACTTGCATCACTGTTTGCTGCGTCTCGGGTATTCCCATAAACAAACGGTGTTGATCATTTATGCGCTTAGTCTCTTTTTTGGACTATCCGCCGTTGTTTTTACGATTTCAACGTTGTGGGTGTCTCTGGTGATTATGATGATTCTTCTTATCGGTATTGAACTGATGGCAGAACAAGTAGGTCTGGTCCATCAAAGTTACCGCCCGATGAAGCGACTAATGAACAAATTTAATTCTCCAAAACGACCATAAATTAAGCTCTCCACTTAGGTGGGGAGCTTTTTTACTTGGTGTCGTTGTCTCGTTGTCCCGAAAGTGGAGAAAATTGTCCGGAAAGGCGCTATGTTGTCCCGATAATTAGCGAGAGTGTCCCGAAATGAGAGAACATTGTCCCAAAAATGAGAAAAAGCTTCCCCATCAAAAAGGAAATATCACTTTTTAGTCGAATAAAGAATCAAGGAGACGATGCCATGATCAAAAAACAACGCAACAAACCTCTAAAATTAAGACAACTTGAATCTTTATACAAAAGACTCCACGCATCACACCCGAAGCAACAGCAAATCGAGAAAGCACTATCCAATTATGCTGCGGGATATCGCGGGGAACAATCCATCGATTATCATTTAACCTTTCTAAACCCCGCTCACATGATTTTTCATGATCTCCGTCTTCGCAATTCATTAGGTTATTTTCAAATCGACACCCTGATTCTAACTTCATCTTTTTTTCTTATCATTGAAGTGAAAAATATAGCAGGAACGCTGTCGTTTGATCCGCATCGTTATCAGATGGTCCGCAAGGTTAATGGAACAGTGGAAGGCTTTTCTGATCCGAGACTTCAAGTCAAACGTCATCATCTACAGTTTGAAAAATGGCTGGAACAGCAACAAATACCAATCCCTCCCATTTATAAAGTCGTAGTCATCAGCTTTCCCACTACAATCATTGAAGCCCCGTCTTCTTCCCTCGAAAAAGTTATTCATGCCGCCCAACTTCCTTATGACATCCTCGAATTAGAAATGCAACACCCTAACCTCACTATATCGCCAAAATCGATGGAGCAGATTGCTTCCCGTTTAAAACGCCATCACCGTCCGCTCGATACGAATATGGTGCAACATTTTGAAATAGATCCCGGAGCAATCAAAAGTGGTGTTCAATGTGAGGCATGTGATGAAATCCCAATGAAGTATAGCACCGGGTGGAAGTGTGCTGTCTGCGGTCATCGCTCCAAAAATACCCACATTAAAGCACTTATTGATTGTGCGCTATTATTTCAAACTACAATAACCAATGAACAAAGCTGCCATTTTCTCGGCCTTCCTTCGAGAAAGACAGGGACAAGGATTTTGCGATCTCTCCAACTTAAGCATAATCACAAGCATAAGGGCAGAACTTATGATTTGTCATCGTTGTTAGCGATTGTCCCGATTGAGAGGAAATAGGGATCGAAACGGGGTGGTGTGTCCCGTAATTAGACAAAATGGGAGCGAAACTTAATCAAACGGTCCCGAAAACCACACCCACTGTCCCGAAACCAGCACACGCCCATTCAAAAAAAGCAGAACCCCCTTTTACGGAGATTCTGCAGTTTCATTATCGTCTAATTCTAAGTGATTACGTAACTCTTGTGACACCTCATCGGTTACAGCAGGATCAAGTTGGTAATAATAAATATCATCATAATAGACATCAGATCCTTGTAACTGTAATTGATCAATGTTGTCAACGGAGCCGATATAGTTATGGAATGAAACAAGATTACCGACCGTTAAATTCATGGACATATGATCACCGACACTGTCTAACACATCATCATAATTATGAACCGAAGAAATCGAAGCTCCGCGTTCAATAAGAGCAGAAACAATCTCTTCCTGACGGTCACCGCGGCCGATATCGCCGCGAGGATCCTGTTTTCTCATTCTAGCATAAGCCAAAGCTTCTTCCCCGTCGAGCATTTGTGTTCCCTCTTCAAGAGCAATTGCATTGTCATTTCCTTCGCTGTCTTGTTCGGTGAAGGAGAAAGGAACCTCGACTTCAATGCCGTTAAGAGCGTTTATAATTTCAATAAAGGCTTCAAAATTCAATTTCACGTAATAATCCACCGGAACATCCAGCATATTTTCTACCGTTTGAACTGCTAAATCCGTTCCGCCAAATGCGTGAGCGTGTGTGATTTTGTCTTCACCGTGACCAGGGATGCTAACTAAAGAGTCCCTTGGAATACTCGTCATTTTCACCGATGAATCTTCTTTATTAAAAGTGGCGAGAATCATAGCATCCGTACGACCTTCGAGTTCGCCATCGCGATCATCGACTCCCAAAAATAAAACAGAAATATTGTCTTGCTGTGGATCAACGGCGGCTTCTCGTTTTTCTGATTTTTCGCCGCGATCGAGAGAATCTTGTGTATCAGCTGCTACTGTTGTGAATTTCCAGAAAAAATACCCGACCAATGTGCCTAAAACGACAAAGGAAATCAATCCTAATATCATAAATATCTTTAAGACACGACGAGTTCTCGTTTTTCGGCGTCGTATTCTTGTGCGAGGTGCATTATCAGCCATAATATTCTCCTTGTTTCATAAAATTAAGCTGCTTATTCATTCTCAATCATTTTACATAAGCAGAAGGCATACGTAAATGTATTTTATCATAGAAACCTAACAAAGCTGTGACATTATTGTCCCATTCTCTTAGACGTGCATAGCTTTCAGAACGTTACAAAAAAATACAACATTCCCGAAGAAATAAATATTTCCCCGGAAATATTGTATAAAACCCGTCTAGTTCTACAATTTTTGCGAGAGGGATTATTTTTCTGTGACGTCTTCTTCAAGATATACTTCTTCTTTTTCTTCTATGATTCCTTGACCATTTGTAATATTAGTTACCCAATCGGTAAAAGACGTCACGTTATCAATCGGAACATATACTAAAAAACAAACGGACTCTTCGTACAGGACATCCTTTAATAAATAGGACGACTGTCTAATTTCATTTTCCATTTTACCAAGCCACGTATAATCTAAAGTGATGCCAATGACATTCATGAGCTGACGGTTTACGACACCTACCGCGTTGATTCCTTCTGTCACAGAAGATCCGTAAGCGCGAATTAATCCACCGGCTCCGAGTTTTATACCTCCGAAATAACGGGTGACTACAACACAAGTATCTTTTAAATGCCTTTTTTTTAACACTTCGAGCATAGGTACGCCGGCTGTTCTTGAAGGTTCCCCGTCATCGTTCGCTTTTTGGATGTTATCTTGTTCACCAATCATGTAAGCTGAACAATTGTGAGTCGCGCTCGAATGCTCTTTTTTTACAGCTTGAATAAATTCTTGTGCTTCATTCTCGGTTGTAACACGTTTGACATGTGCAATGAAACGGGACTTATTGATGGTTATTTCGTTTGTTCCAGTGGATTTTACGGTGTAATATGAAGAAAGCATGACGATGTAACTCCTCCTGATGATGTAATTATAGTATAATAATATTGTAAAACTTGAAAAGGGCTAGACATGATATCCTGTAGTAGGAAGTTTAAAACCTACATATTTTCGTGAAATATGTAATTGTTTGATTTTTTAATGGTTTTATCAATAGGTCCTTAAGAGTGTGCTAAAATAATCATAACGAATCGAGGCAGTCTGTCAAATAAACGATTCAGAAAAAGCGTGGTGACACACTTGTCAACAAAGCACTCCTTAGACGAAATAATTAACACAATGTTGAGTACCGTAGGAGATAGCAAAGAACAAATTTTTGACATCAGCGAACGATCAAGGCGAGAATATGAATCCTTACAACAAGAATTAGAAGATATTCGTGAAAAAGTAGCGACAATCATTGATAAATCAGAAAATATGGATATGCAGGCAAGGTTTGCTAGAAATCGTCTTGCAGAAGTAAGCCGTCATTTTCACAATTACAGTGATGAAGAAGTGAAAAAGGCATATGAACACGCGAATGAATTACAAGTAGAGCTTGCAGTTCTCCAACAAGAAGAGAAACAGCTCCGCGAACGCAGAGATAATGTGGAAAGGCGACTGCTACAGTTAGAAGGAACGATTGAACGGGCTGAAGCACTTGTCAGCCAAGTATCGGTCGTGTACAATTTCTTAGCCGGCGATTTAAAACAAGTTGGAGAAATGATGGAAGAAGCCAGAGAAAAACAACAATTTGGCTTAAAAATAATAGAAGCACAAGAAAAAGAAAGAAAACGGGTGGCGCGTGAAATTCATGACGGACCCGCACAAATGATAGCGAATGTGATGCTTCGTTCAGAACTTGTAGAACGAGTTCACAACGAAAAAGGAATGGACAAGGCCCTCGAAGAAATTCAAGACTTACGAACGATGATCCGTGATAGTTTAGCGGAAGTCAGACGTATTATTTATGATTTAAGACCAATGGCACTCGATGATCTCGGTCTCATTCCAACCTTGAACAAGTATTTGAAAAACGTCGAAGAACAGACAAATATGGTGATTAGATTCACTCATATGGGAAAAGATCTTCGTTTACCGGCGAACTTAGAGGTCGGACTTTTTCGACTTGTTCAAGAAGCAGTACAAAATGCTTATAAACACGCGGATCCTACCGAGGTTCAAGTGAAAATCGAGATGAAACGTTCTCATGTTTCTATCGTCATAAAGGATGATGGAAAAGGGTTCGATACAACAGAAACCAAGGAAGATTCCTTTGGTTTAATGGGAATGAGAGAAAGGATCAACGCATTAGAAGGAGAGTTAACGATTGACTCTGCTCCACAAAAAGGAACAGTGGTCATGATTCAAGTAGCTATCGATGAACCCGCCGAATAAAAAATGATTCAATGATGAACGTATGAGTGAAAAATTTATAAGAAAACGTAATCGAAAGGATGAACGACATGCAAGAACAAATGAACGAAACGATAAGCCTACTTCTCATAGATGATCATCAGCTGTTTAGAGAAGGTGTCAAACGTATTCTTGATATGGAAGCGAATTTTGAAGTAGTGGCAGAAGGAGACGACGGGGATGAAGCGATTACGCTTGTCGAAGAAAATGATCCTGATGTCGTATTAATGGATGTTAATATGCCTGGGACTAATGGGGTAGAGGCGACAAGAGATTTAATAGCAAAACATCCGGATGTGAAAGTGCTTATTCTTTCTATCCACGACGATGAATCCTATGTCACGCACGTTTTGAAAACGGGAGCTGCAGGATATTTATTAAAAGAAATGGATGCGGATGCGCTAATCGAAGCTGTGAAAGTAGTAGGGCGAGGTGGGGCTTATATTCACCCGAAAGTCACTCACAATTTAATTAATGAATACCGCCGGTTAGCGGATGGAGATGAAGGCATGGTTGATTCATCTGATGGAGAGATTGGCTATAAAGAAGTAGAATACAGAAAGCCGCTTCATATCCTGACACGCCGTGAGTGCGAAGTCCTGCAATTGATGACGGATGGCTACAGTAACCGCATGATTGGGGAATATTTGTATATTAGTGAAAAGACGGTAAAAAACCACGTCAGCAATATTTTGCAAAAAATGAATGTAAATGACCGCACTCAAGCTGTTGTCGAATCAATCAAAAAAGGCTGGGTTAAAGTGAGATGAAACATCTCATCTTTTCCTTGCGGTAATATAGACAAGTTCGTAAAATAGAGTCAAACGACAAATGGTGTTGAAAAGAGGTTACGTCTATGTCGAATATTGCGATTGTTACCGACAGTACAGCCTATTTGCCGTCTGATCAAATAGAGCAGTCTGGTATTACCGTTGTGCCGCTAACTGTTAGTTTCGGTGATACGTCCTATCAAGAAGAAATTGATATGTCTACCGCTTCTTTTTATGAAAAGCTGAAAGAGGTAAATGATTTTCCTACGACCTCTCAGCCATCTATCGGACGTTTTATGGAAGTGTTTGAAGAACTTAGTCAAAAATATGAATCGATTATTACTATCCATCTTTCAAGCGGTATAAGCGGAACATACCAAACAGCAATAACTGCAGGGAAAGAAGTGGATGGCGTTCAAGTGTATGCGTTTGATTCAGAAATAAGCTGTGCCCCGCAAGGATACTATGCGTTAGAAGCCGCCAAAATGGCTCATGAAGGCGAAACGGTCGACACTATTTTAAATCGGCTAGAAGAGATGAAACGTCATACTCGCGCCTACTTTATTGTAGATGATCTTAATCATCTGCATCGTGGCGGGCGTTTGAATGGGGCACAGGCTCTTGTCGGGAGTCTTTTGCAAATAAAGCCGATTCTTCACTTTGAAGACAAATTAATTGTCCCATTTGAGAAAGTCCGGACGAGTAAGAAAGCATGGAATCGCGTATTTGAATTATTTGAAGAAGATGCCGGAACAGGTGCTTCGATTCGAGCTACCGTCATTCATGCGAATCGCCCCGAACAGGCGGAGAATATAAGAAATAAGCTGGCTGATACATATCCCAATGCCGACATTGATATCGGTTATTTTGGACCGGTCATCGGGACACATTTAGGTGAAGGAGGCCTTGGTATTGGCTGGTGCAAGTTTTAGGCTGGGACAAAAGTGTTTTATTCATAAGGAAATTTCGAACGATTCTCTTGAATCCATTTGGATTTTTTGATTTTTGATTGTTATCCGGACTCCGTCAAAATATCACTCTTGTTAGCGGATCAGATCAACGAAGAGCGGCACCCTGTATCAACGTCGATCTGACCCACATCCTGTGGAATCTAATCTCGCGCTATTAGGGCTAATGAAAAAGTCTGAATTTCAATTGTTTCATGCATAATAAGACGGTTCTTCCTATATCATGACGGGAGGTGAGACCGGAGCTGGCGAGACTCCTGCGGGAAAGCATGAGTTGAAGACCCCGGAGAAAGAGCCGATAGGCGCTTTCGAGGAGGCTGAGGCCATGCCTGCGGAAAGCGAGCCCGCGCAGGGACCACCGTGTCCTATTTATTCGAAAATAAAATCAGTATAAATAAACAGAAAACAACATAATGAGGAGCGATGGAGTGAATTACTGTCATGTCCGATTAAAGTCTGACGTACGATGTCTTCCAGAAGCGCTTGTCGAAAACGATGCAGACATACTGGCTGGACCAGATGTCATTAGTCGATTGCCCGCATTACCTACTCCTTCTCACGTTATCCCCTCCGTATCTATCCCTTTTTACGATGATGTACAAGCAACACTATTCGGTAAAGAATTGTTATATGAAGAAATGGAATATTCTTGGGGAATATTAAAGCCTTTTCTTGAAACAGGTCTCATTACATTAAAATCAGGGTTGCTTCCTTACAAAAAAGGATTCTGTTGTCAACGTTGTCATACAACATCAAAGAAGAGTTTCGGTTGTTTCGACTGTTTTCGCTGCCACAAAAAGTGCGTGTACTGTCGTCATTGCATTATGATGGGGCGAATTAGTACGTGCTCTGTGCTATTACGGTGGAATGGGCCAGCGCCGAAGTATCATTACAACGATATCCTCCTGAAATGGGATGGAACATTTTCGAACGGCCAACAAAAGGCAGCCTCAAAAATCATAGAAACGATACTTGAACAAGCTGATATTTTAGTCTGGGCGGTTTGCGGGGCGGGAAAAACAGAAATACTTTTTTCTGGACTCGAACAAGCGCTCCGAATCGGTCAACGAGTCTTAATAACGACCCCTCGAACCGATGTTGTTCTCGAATTACTGCCCCGTTTGAGAAAAGTACTGCCAACTACAAGCATTGCCGGTTTATACGGTGATAGCGAAGAAAAACACAACCCCGCTCAACTAATTATTGCTACAACCCACCAAACGATGCGTTTCACCTCCACTTTTGATACGGTCATTATCGATGAAGTAGACGCCTTTCCTTATACAGCTGATCATTCTCTCACGCAAGCCGTGACAAAAGCCAAGAAGCAACAAGCGGCAACCATCCACCTTACCGCCACTCCTACTCCACTTCTAAAAAAACGTGTCAATGCAAATAGACTTCCCTGTGTTCGAATCCCCCAGCGTTACCACGGTTTCCCCTTACCTGTTCCGCGATTTCAATGGATAGGGTCATGGCAAACACGAATAGAAAACAGAAGCTTGCCTGCAAGTTGTAACAAGTGGAGTCAGGAACATATCGAACAGAACATACCAGCCTTTTTGTTCGTGCCGTCTGTTGCCGTTTTAGAAAAAGTAACAGATCTGTTGAAAGAACAATGGCCTGCAGTAGAAGGGGTCCATAGTGGAGATCAGGAGCGGCTGCAAAAAGTAAATCAGTTCCGAAAAGGCAGTATACCGCTGCTTGTAACGACGACGATATTAGAACGCGGAGTGACAATCCCAGGAGTGGATGTCGCTGTACTCGGAGCAGAATCGGCTATTTTTACGGAAAGCGCGTTAGTCCAAATAGCAGGCAGAGCTGGGCGCAGTAAGGAACAACCAGGGGCAGATGTCGTTTACTTTCATTTTGGAAAAACGAATGGAATGGTAGCCGCCAAGCGCCATATTACAACAATGAACAGAGAATCTAATCAAAAAGGATGAGCAGACGTATGTCTTACTGTCTATATTGTGGAGAAAATACAACCCCTTTGACGAGCTGGACGTCTTTATTTTTACCATCCTCCCCGTCTCTTTGTTCTGAATGTGTTGCGTCACTAGAACGTATTACAGGAAATGTTTGCCCGACATGTAGTCGTCCTCAAACGTCCGCAACCGTTTGCGAAGACTGCTTGCGCTGGGAAAATAGCAGTCAGTGGAGCGGCTTACTTGAACAAAATTATTCTTTGTATATGTATAATGAAAAAATGAAAGACGTTATAGCTCGTTGGAAATATCGCGGCGATGCGGTAATAGGATATGGCTTTCATCAACCAGTTGTTTCCGTTTATAACAAGTATTTTAACGGGTATGTTCCGGTGCCGATTCCGCTCAGCAAAGAACGCGCCGAAGAACGTGGATTTAATCAATCAGAAATGCTGGCGTCGTTTCTTCAACGAGCAAGACCGCCGTCCCCTTCGATAGAACATGCTCTTATCAGGTCGATACATGAAGATAAACAAAGCAAAAAGTCCCGGCAAGAACGAATACATTCCGTCATTCAACCATTTCAATTCAATAAAAAATCTTCAATAAAAGGTAAAAATATTGTATTATTAGACGATATTTACACTACGGGAACGACGTTAAGAAAAGCGGCCGACATACTAAAAAAACACGGTGCTAAGAAAATATGTTCAATCACTCTAATAAGAGGGTAAAGAAAGGTAGTTGGAATCATCATGCAAAACTTAGAAAATTGCCCACGTTGCGGAGACTTATTTGTAAAATCATTACGCGCTGTTTGTAATAAATGCCATAAAGAGGTAGAAGATAAATTCCAAACAGTCTATTCATTTATTAAAAAAAGAGAAAATCGTCAAGCGACTATGTCGGAAGTCATAGAAGGAACCGGTGTGTCTTACGAGGATATCACCCATTTTATTAAAGAAGGGCGCATTCATCTGCGCCAATTCCCGAATCTAGAATACCCGTGTGAATCATGCGGAAAAGGAATACGAGAAGGACGCATTTGCGGAAATTGTAAAGATAATATCGAAGGCGGACTTCAATCGGAAGCACGGGAACAAGAACGGGCGGAACGTGTAAAAGAAGAAGAAAAAAGCCGTTATCAAACGTACCATTCCATGAACAATCGCTTGAAATGAGACATTTGTACCGGTTAAACATCATTGAGTTTATCCGATATAATGGGTGTTACAGCTAATGAAAATACACAATAATAGATAAAAGTTTTTAAAATAGGAGGTGAACGCTGTGAATATCAACCCAATCGGACAGGTCAATAATCCGTACCAAAAGCAGGCTGAATCACAACGTCACGCAAAGTCTGAAACACCCCAACAAGAACAAGACAAAGTAGAAATATCCAACCAAGCCAAACAAATGCAGCAGGATAATGATATTGAGCAATCCCGCCAGGAAAAGATTGATGCGTTAAAAGCCAAAGTCGAATCCGGCGAATATAAAATGGATGCTCAGGAAACAGCACAGAAATTCACTGATTTTTGGATGGGCAAATAATCCAGATATAAGGCTGTTTCTAACGTTCACAAAGGAAACAGCCTAATTCTGCGGAAGATAAGAACAGAAAGCGGGGAAATTTATGTCGATAAAAGCCATATTCGAGTCCATGGCCCTGCTCGTTCAGCAGCATAAAGAATTGAATACCATCTCTGCCCAGAAAACAGAACTGATTAAACAGAATCAGACGAAAGAACTATCTGCACTGCTGAAGGATGAAAGTAAACATATCCGCAGGATGGAACAGACAGAAAAAAAAAGACAGGAAGCAACAACTGCTTATTTACATGATAAAGAAGAGACACAATCAGACGGGACAGTAAGTGTACTGCTTAAGCATATTCCCGAAGACTATCATGACCCGCTGTTGAAACTTCAAGATGCTTTATTGCAGGAAATGACAAGCTTGCGGAAAAAAGAAGCATTGAATCGAACGTTAGTGGAGGATTCTCTGCAATTCGTACAGATGACACTGGATATGATTCAACCTGATCCAGAAGCCATTCATTATACTCACCCAGAAGCAGATGGTACGGACAAACGCGAAGGGTATTCTATTTTTGACTCAAAGGCATAAGACTATTTGATAAATCAGGAGGAAAGAAGATGACTTCAACCTTTCATGGATTAGAAACGGCACGGCGCGGCATGGCCACCCAACAAGCGGCCTTACATACGACCGGGCATAACATTTCCAACGCAAATACAGATGGATACTCGCGCCAACGAGTAAATTTTGCACAAACAGAGCCTTACCCAAATGGAGCAGCAAGAAATGCTCCGCAAATGCCAGGGCAAATTGGTACTGGTGTGGAAGCGGATTTTGTTCAACGTATTCGCTCCGGTTATCTTGATCAGCAGTATCGCGGGGAAAGTTCCCAAGCGAGCTACTACGAAACAAGACATTCTAGTTTAGAAAGAATTGAAGACCTTATGAATGAACCGTCTGATGAAGGACTATCAAGCCAAATGGACGAATTTTATAATGCTCTCCAAGATTTATCGGCAAACCCGGAAGATTCAGGCGCACGCTCTGTTGTCAAAGAACAAGGGGTGTCATTAGCAGATACGTTCAATTATATGGATGATACGTTGAAAGCGAATCGCCAAGACTTACAAAACCAAATCACAACGAACGAAGAAGAAATCAATTCGATTTTGAAAAATATTAATAATGTGAACGAGCAAATCGGAAGGGTCGAACCGAACGGGCAAATGCCGAATGACCATTACGATGAGCGAGACCGATTACTGGATGACCTGTCTGAAAAAGTGAATATAGAAGTGGAAAATCTGGAACCTGAAGGCCTGGCTGAAGATGCAGCCGAAGGAAAAGTGAATGTCTATTTGCTTAATGAAGAAGGAAACCGCATGACAAGCGGTGGAGACGATATAAAACTGATAAACGGGGAAGAATTAGACTATAGACAGCTTGATATCGCATTTGATAATAACGATGAATTCAGCAATAATCCACAGTCAACATTTAACTTGGCAAGTGGTGGAGACCCCGTCAACGTTGATTTAAAAAATTCACCAGGCTCTTTCAGTGCGATGATAGAAGACTATGGAAGAAGTGATAGTCAAGAAGGCACGTATCCAGAAGTTATGCAGCAATTAAATGACCTAGTGAGTAACTTTGCTGATGAATTTAATAGTGTCCATCAAGCTGGACAGGGGTTAAATGAAATAGAAAACGGTACGAATGACAATAATAATTTCTTTGATTTTGATGGGGACAACGCTGCTGGAAGTATTCAAGTTGATAGCGTCATCAGCAACGATCCAGGCAACATTGCTGCATCGCAAAACGGCGATGCTGGTGATGGTTCAAACGCCATCGACTTATCGAATGTGAAAGACGATCATTTTGACGGGGACTATCAATCTATGATTGGTGATCTAGCCGTGGAAACGTCAGAAGTACAACAACAGATGGATAATACCGCCACAATCCGTGATAATGTAAATAGCAGACGCCAAGAAGTAAGCAGTGTATCTTTAGACGAAGAAATGACGAACATGATTCAATTCCAGCATGCGTATAATGCTGCAGCAAGAAACATTACAAATGTGGATGAAATGCTAGACCGGATTATAAATAATATGGGTCTCGTTGGAAGGTAAAAATAAACAGATAGGAAGGTGAACCTTATGCGCGTCACACAATCGATGCTGTCACAAAATTCGCTTCGTCATTTGAATCAAAGCTTCGAAAAAATGGGGAATCTTCAAGACCAATTATCGACGGGAAAGAAAATCACCCGCGCCTCGCAAGACCCTGTTGTTGCGATGAGTGGAATTCGATATCGTACGGAAGCAGGGCAAGTAGAACAATTTCAGCGGAACTCCGGTGAAGTTTATAACTGGATGGATTCCACAGACTCAGCACTTGGTAAGACGACAGACGCAATGCAGCGTATCAGAGAATTAACAACGCAGGCTGCCAATGATACCTATGAAGAAGGGCAGCGGGAAAATATTGCTGAAGAAGTAGCGGAATTAAAAGATCACATTGCGGATATGGCAAATACAAAAATGAACGGGAAATATATCTTTAATGGCACTGATACAACCAATGCGCCAATTGATGACAAAACAAATATAGATGCTTCAGATAATGAGGGAGAAGTAGCCATTGAACTTTTAGACGGGGTAAATATTCCGGTCAACTCAAACCCTACAGAAACATTTAGTCAAGACCTATTTGATGACTTAGAAGGTTTGGAAGAGGATTTAAGAGATCCTGATACTACAGGGGAAGAGTTAAGTGCTGAAATTGAAACAATCGATGGGCATATTGACAGTATTGTTAATGAAAGAGCGGAAGTAGGGGCCCGGTTGAATCGGGTCGAGATGATTGAAAGTCGTCTCAACCAACAAGAGGTTACCGCAGAACGGATTATGTCTGACAATGAAGATGCGGATATGGAGAAAGTCATTACGGAATTGATGAGCCAAGAAAATGTTCACCAGGCAGCTTTATCATCAGGCGCTCGTATTATCCAGCCAACACTAATGGATTTCTTGCGCTAAATATGACATGATAGAAGGGAGGCGGTTCTATGGATTTCCCCATGGTTGAAGTGAATACGACAAAAGCAAAACTGGGAATGACTAGTTCCCGCCCGCCCATACAGATTAATCAACGCGAAGCCGACATTAGCATGGAACAAAAATTCATGGATACAGTCAATATCTCCACAGAAGCAGTTGAGGTGAATATTGACCAATCCGAAGCGTTTGCGGATGCCGGATTAATACCGCCTTTAGAACGCACCAAACAGTTTGCAAGCAAAGCAGAACAGACAGCCTCCGAATTTGTAGCTAAAACAGCGCGAGAAGGCGAACAAATGAAATCGATTGACGAAAATGGAGGCGGAGGAAAAGTCATTGCTTCGATTGCGAAAGAAAACACACGTCTGATTGAATTAGAAACAGAAATGACAACCATCCCGGAAAGCGCAGATAAAGTAAAGTTTGATGTTGATCCTGGAAGCATAACATTTGATGTTGAGAAAGCGCAGTTCAATATGGATGTTCAACCACATGAACCAGAGTTTCAAGTACCGCGCTGGGAAGTACAACACTACATGAGACAAAAACCAAGTATTGAATTCAACGTCGTTGGAGGTCAAGTGGACCGCGCATTATAATTTATATAAAGGTGGGCAACAACTGTGGAATTACAAACGAAACACCTTGGCGTCATGGAAATAGAAAAGGAACAAATATTAACCTTCGAATACGGCCTCCCCGCTTTTGAAGAGGAAACAGCCTTTGTGTTACTTCCTTTCAGCAGCGATGAGGTATTTTTTATTTTACAGTCCGTTCACACTCCTGAGCTTGCGTTTGTTATGACGGACCCTTTCCAATTTTTCGAGGACTACCAGGTGGAAGTGTCCGATAGCGTGATCGAACAGCTGAACATTGAAACCCAAGAAGATGTCGCATTATACACGATATTAACACTTCAAGATCCTTTTTCCAGCACGACAGCTAATCTACAAGCACCAATTATTATTAATATGGCAGAAAAAGCTGGCAAACAAGTGGTGTTAAGTGATTCACCTTATCAAACAAAACACCATATCTTCCCGCAGAATAACAGCGATGATGCACAGCAAAAGGGGGCGCGCTAATGTTAGTATTGACGCGCAAAACCAACCAATCGATTCAAATTGGCGATGATATTGAAGTGAAGATTGTAGCAGTAGATGGCGATCAAGTGAAAATAGGAATCGATGCTCCGCAACATATTGATATTCATAGAAAAGAAATTTACTTAGATATACAAGAAGAAAATAACCAAGCGGTTGGAAAAGATAACCTTTCCATTCTAGAAGCCCTAGCGCAACAAATCAAAAAAAACTAAATGGATACTATCTCCTTTGGTATAGTCTTCTAGTTAAAACGGTACCGGTACAGAAGTTGGAGAAATGTAGTGTGACAAATAGATAAAATGAGTAATATAGGTACTCTCGTTCCTTGTGTCGATGTAGTTTGGCAGATATGATTTACGAAAGAAGAAAAATAACTAGAGCATTCTGAACGGTACATAGAACAGGGAGTGTGGGAAGAACATACTGACACTTTCTCTCCAGGAGGGATACATAATGCCCGCAATCTATCACCATAATAATGACCAAGGAAGCCGATTACCAACCTTGTTCTTGGATTTGGATGGAACCAATCGAGTAAAGGATGCTGGTGAATCCATTGGCAAAAAAGTAGTGGAAGAAGAGAACAGTCAATTGCTGACTCTTTTTGAAAAAGGGCTAAAGAAAGATACAATTTACTATTCGGCCTGCGATAGTGAAACCATTTACGAAAAAATAAATCAACTCCAATCGATGCAAACGTATTTCCGATTGGGTATAAATCTACCTTCGTATGAGTCAGAACTACTCGAACAGTTATTTCGACGGGAAGTGTCCATCATTCTAGCGTCTGATCGAGTAGAGTCTGAATGGTGCAGCCATTTCCAGCGTTCGCAGGAGTTTCTCGTTTACGTGGACCCATGGTTTCAACCGCGCTTGATTGAAAGGTATCAATCGATTCATGACGATTCCGAAGATGATCCGGAGCAGGAATTAAAATTAAATGAAGAAAAAGCACGACTAACATTATCGGATGCAGAAGTACGTGTTTTTGAAAAAATTCTAGAAGGAAAAAGCAACCGAAAAATTGCCGAAGAATGCTTTCTAGCTGTAGCAACGGTCAACAACCATGTCAGCCATTTAACGAGAAAGATGGGAGCAAATGACCGCACCCATACGATAAAACGGGCGATTGAAGAAGGCTGGGTTCACATATTATGAGTTAAACAAGGAAGCGCCTTCATGATAATACATAAGTATAGGAGATTAGTAGTGCCGGTAATGGTCACATATTGATTTACAACGACTTGTCCGAAGAATTTGCTTGTCTAGTCGAGGGTATGACACATGGACGGGTAACTGCTGCCCGTCAAAAAAGATAACTATCCCTTCTCCAGTGTTTTCATCAGCAATTCCTTTACGGACGTGGGAATAAAAAATCCAACAATTATTTGGGTTTCTGTGAGAAAACGTAGGAAAAGCATAAATGTCCTCTGCAACGTTAACAGGAACAGGTCGGCGTCGATGAATTCCAACAACCTCACGTACAAATGCAACTCTACCACTAATGGAAGAGCCTCCTTCAAGACACGCTTCTTCCATAATCTCAAGTGGTGTTTGCCGCGAGAAAATGATTTTCCGATTGGTTTCGTATATCATCGATTTAATGTCTAAATCAAACACAGGAAGTAATGCCAACGTTTTGTTTATCACCTCATACCGATCCCGAATATCTTCTAATAAATTTCTATTCACGACAACGTTCCTCCTCATAATTACCCATATGCTGTCGAATCGGCAATCCACATCTATATATTATATAAGCACAACTAGGGAAAAATAACCAGCACTTTCCTTGCTTTTACCAATCGTGTGCGATTAGGATGGTCAGTTCACTATAAAATCAAACAAATGTATAAAAAAATCTAATGAAAATAGAAAAAAGAACTAAACATAAATCAACCTATGCCGATATTATGTGTGAAAGAGGCTGAACCATCATATGGCGTACGACATATGTACATAGGCTTCAAAAAAATATGGCACAAGGACGTGCCAACACACATTCAAGGAGGAATTTATCGTGATTATTAACAATAATATCACGGCGATGAACGCAAATCGCCAAATGGGAATCAACCAAAACGCGCAACAAAGCAACATGGAAAAACTATCTTCTGGTATGAGAATCAACAAAGCTGGGGATGACGCAGCAGGTCTTTCCATTTCCGAGAAAATGCGCGGACAAATCAACGGTTTGGATCAAGCAAGCCGTAACGCACAAGATGACGTTTCTCTTATTCAAACAGCTGAAGGTGCTATGAGTGAAACGCATTCCATTCTACAACGGATGAGAGAAATTTCTGTACAGTCTGCCAACGATACAAACAGCACAGAAGACCGCGAAGCTCTTCAAAATGAAATGGACCAGTTAATTGAAGAAGTAGATAGAATCTCTGATGACACTCAATTTAACGGGAAAAACCTGATTAACGGTGATGCAACAGGAAGCGGTGCTTTGAACTTCCAGATTGGTGCAAATGAAGGCGAAAGTATCGATCTTGAGATTAATAGCATGAGCGCTTCTGGAGTAGGCATTAGCGGCTTAGCTGGTAGCGGCATCACAAGCGTTTCGGGAGCAGAATCTGCTATTACGACAATAGATAACGCTATACAAGATGTATCTAATGAAAGATCTAAGCTTGGTGCTTATCAGAATCGTTTAGAGCACACAATTAGTAATGTTGATAACGCAGCAGAAAACTTGCAAGCTGCTGAATCTAGAATCCGTGATACAGATATGGCGGAAGAAATGATGGACTTTACGAAGAACAATATTCTTTCTCAGGCTTCTCAATCGATGTTGGCGCAAGCAAACCAACAACCACAATCTGTACTTCAGTTGCTTCAATAATAGGTTCATTGAAAAAGTCTTGGCAAATGCCAAGGCTTTTTTTATTTTCTATTTAAAAGTATTAATATATTCCGATATAATAAATGAATAAGGATGTGAGAAAGATGACAATTATTGAAGAGACGATACAGACTCTAGATGAATTCATTCCAAATGTAATTTCAGCCTCAAGAAATCTTGCAGAAAACTTGAGGAAAGGTGAATCGCTAGATACTTCTGTTCTTTCTAAGTTACTAGAGGCGATACAATGGTGTTTAAGTGCAATAGAAGGCTTGCAAAAAAATAATTCACTGACAGGAATTCCCCTTGCAGCTATAACAGAACCATTAGGGGAACTGGAAGAGGCTTTGGAAAACCAAGACCATATTATGATAGCAGACTTACTAGAATATGAAATAGCAGCTGTATTCGAAGAATGGCTCACAGTGATAAAAAACAACAGAGAGCATTAAATAGAGGTGCTGATATATGAATAATGAAGAGTTGTTAAAAAGGCAAAACGAAATCTTATATAAAAAATACATAACTGCAGTAGAAAACGGTCTAGAACCTTATAAGAGTATCGAAACAAAAAATGGTTATAAGACTATCAAAGTTCCTGCTGGTGATAAAAATCTATTAATACATAGTAAATATGATCCAATAAGAGAGGCCGAAGCTCTTTATAATGAATTTGCTGATCAAATTAAAGAATATGATCAAATCTTTTTTTACGGACTTGGTTTAGGGTATCACGTCGAAAAGTTTTTGAAAGAGCACCCTTCGCTGTCTTACTCGACTTATGAGCCTGACATGAAAGTCTTTATTTCTCATATGGAAGCAAGGTCTTTAACCTATTTATCTTTAGACAGATTAGTTATTGATACAGACAATAATTCACTACAATTATGGTTGAATAGATTTTTAAAAGAATCAAGTAAAAAAACTTTGCTAATTATCTTACCTTCGTATAAACAAGCACTACCAGAATCTGTTGAATTATTCTCTCAGTCTTTTAAAAAGGCATTGAGAAATGTTAAGAATGAATTTATTACAAATAAAAAATTTGAAAATAGATGGCTTATAAATAGTATAAAAAACTATTGTGAACTCCTGAAAACCCCGAATATTTTAACAAATAAATATAAACAAAAGTTTAAAGATAAACCAGTAATTTTAGTTGCGGCTGGACCTTCATTGAATGATGAATTAGATCAATTAATAAAAATAAAAAAAGATGAAACAGCTTACATCTTTGCTGTAGGGTCAGCCAATCGAACTTTGATTAAACATAACATTTTACCGGACGCTGTCTTAAGCTATGACCCCCAAGCACATAATCACAAGGTTTACGAAGAAATTATTACTGAAAACATAAAGGAAGTACCCTTGATTTTTGGGTCTAGTGTTGGCCATGAAACAGTTCAAAAGTTTCCAGGTCAAAAATTACACATGATAACAAGTGCCGATACTGTATCAGCTTACTTTATGAAAAATCAAACAAAAGAGTATGGTATAGTAAATGATTCTCCTACTATTGCTCTTATTACACTTCAAGTTTTGTACTATCTTCAGTGTGATCCTGTGATTCTTGTAGGACAAAACTTGGCTTTTAGAAATAATGAATTCTATTCTAGTGGTGTTAAGTATGAGAAAAGAGGGAGCGAAGTACAAGAACGTGATAAACGGGATGAAATTCTAGTAGAAAGTGTAGAAGGAGAAATGATTCAAACAAACGATTCCTTTGATCGTATGCGACATGCTATAGAACAAATGTTGTTTCACTTTCAGGAACAAGGTAGAACAGTTATAAATACTACCAAGGGTGGAGCAAATATTAGTTACACTGTTTTTCAAGATTTGAACAGTGTTATGACAAATGGGCTAAAAGAACCTGTAGTAGACAAAGAGTGGATTGACATACCTGACTATGAGAACAAATATAGCATTGAATTAGTGGAAGATAAAAGAAGAAGACTACTGCGCAAGAAAGAAGAATGTTATTCCCTTTTACTAGAGATTATTAAAACAATTACTCAAATTTCTACTAATAAAGAACATCGACTTTATCAAAAGATGTACAAAGGTTTTGGGAAATTCGATAAATACATGAAAAAGCTTCAACAAAATGATTATTATCTTTACTTTATTAAGCCCTATTTAAGAGTAGAGTTTCAAAATGTTTTAAGAAATGAATACAAATTGACAGAAGAACAAGATTATCAAAAAAAAGCAGATGCGTTAACTGACACAATCAAACCTTTTATTGAAAGGTGTTTGGAGACAGACGAAATTTTGTCTCCTTATATTGATGAAATGGAAGACCAAATACAACAAGAAACAAAGCAGGTGTAATAATTTTATGGATTTAAAAAATAAAACTGTATTAATAACTGGTGGAACAGGGTCATTTGGTAAAAAATTCATTGAAAAAATTTTAGAAGAACAAGTGAAAAAGATTATTATACTAAGTAGAGACGAACTTAAACAATATGAAATGGCACAGGAATTTAGAGATGAAAGAGTACGTTTTTTTATAGGTGATGTAAGAGATCGGAATCGATTATATAGAGCGTTTGATGGCGTAGATGTAGTGGTACACGCTGCGGCGTTAAAGCATGTGCCAGCATGTGAGTACAATCCTTTTGAAGCGGTGCAAACAAACATTATTGGAGCTCAAAACATAATTGATGCGGCGATTGATAAAGGAGTCCAGCGAATAATAGCCTTAAGTACGGATAAAGCAGCAAATCCAATTAATTTATACGGTGCAACGAAGTTATGTTCTGATAAGTTATTTGTAGCGGCTAATTCATATGTAGGGGAAAAGGACACTAGGTTCTCAGTAGTAAGATATGGAAATGTTGTTGGTAGTAGAGGAAGTGTTATCCCCTTTTTCAAAAAAAGAAGAGAGACAGGGGTCATACCTATTACAGATGAAAGAATGACAAGATTTTGGATCACTTTGGATCAAGGTGTACAGTTTGTTTTAGATAACTTACAAAGGATGCATGGAGGAGAAATATTTATCCCTAAAATACCTAGCATGAAGATAGTGGACTTAGCTGAAGCTATTGCTCCAGAGTGTGAGAAGGAGTTTACAGGAATTCGTCCGGGTGAAAAACTTCATGAGGTAATGATTACTCAAGATGATGCAAGAAATACTTTTGAATACAATGATTATTATGCTATAGAACCTGACCATTTTTGGTGGAAGAAAAAGGAGGAAAGTGAAGGCGAACGTGTCCCTGACAATTTCCATTATAGTAGTGACGTAAACAATAAGTGGATTGAAAAACAGGAATTATTAAATATTATCGATTAATAAGGGGGGGATTACATGAAAGTAACGGAAAATAAATTTGGTTTTTATCAACTAGAAGAAACTTTCTCTGAAGGTTATTTAAAAGACTACTATAATAGGATGTACTATCAAAATAATCAAGCTAACTACGAAAAACACTATTTGAAGAATGAGATTATAAATAAAAAGAATACATTGGAAAGAAAACATTCTATTATAAAAAAATATAATACTAATTATAAATCGTTTATAGATATTGGATGTGGGGAGGGTTGGGCACTAGATTATTTTAATAATAAAGGTTTTAGTGTAACCGGTATTGATTATAGTATTGATGGAATCAACAGGCATAATCCACATTTGGTTGACAGAGTGATTCAAGGTGATTTATTTGAGTGCATCAGTCAACTTAATAATGAAAATATGAAATTTGACATTGTGTGGGCTGATAATGTATTAGAGCATGTTTTGAAGCCGGATTATCTAATTTACTTATTAAAGAATTGTCTCAACCCAAACGGAGTGGTTGTAATTGAAGTACCAAATGATTTTTCTGTAATTCAAGAACATTTATTAGAAAACAACTATATTTCTTCTCCCTACTGGATAAAAGTTCCTGATCATTTATCCTATTTTAACAAAGAAGGTTTAAAAAATTTAATGGAACACTATGGCTTTCAAACAAAAAATATTATATCTGATTTTCCCATAGATTTAAATTTATTCAATTCAAAAACAAATTATATTGAAGAAGAGACAGTAGGGAAGGAGTGCCATCACACTAGGGTTGAAATTGAAAATTTATTACATTCTATCGATTCAGATGGTTTAAATAAAATATATGAAACTCTGTCTGAAATGGGAATAGGAAGAAATATAACTGGTTTTTTCTTTTATTAATGTAGGGAGAGGTAGTTAAAAATTTTGAAAAAAAACAGGTTATTAATTAGAGCTGATTCTTCTGAAGTAATTGGCTCAGGACATATTATGAGATGTATAGCTATTGCACAATCTTGGATATTCACCGGAGGGGAAGTAACCTTTTGCTTCAAAGTAATTTCTCAAAAATTAAGAAAAAGATTAATAACAGAAGGTTTCAACGTTTATATGATGTCAGAGTCAGATATCGAGATAGGATCAGTTCAAGATGGTAAGTGTTTGAGATTACTATCTGAAGAATTGAATGCTGATACTGTTATAATAGATGGTTATCACTTTGGTGAGGAGTTTCAGAAAGAACTTACAAAGCTAGAGTCTACATTTATAGTGTTAGATGACTTTGTTCATTCGTCATTCTATTATGCTGATATCGTAATAAACAGAAGTTTGAAGGCATTAGATTATGATTATTCCAACAAGTTGCCGAAAACTCAATTGTTGTTAGGACCAGAATATACTTTTTTAAGAAGAGAATTTAAAAAATACTCTGATTTAAAGAAAAAAATAAGTGAAAATCCCCGAAACATTATGGTGACATTTGGAGGAGCTGATCCACAAAATGCAACTTCCTTAGTTGTTGATTCTTTGAATGTGATTAAAGAATTACGGTTAAACATCAAAATATTAATAGGTAGTGATAATCCTCATTTAAATACTGTTAAGCAAAAATCAGTGTGTAGTCACCACGAAATAGAGATTATTAAAGATCAAAAAGATGTGTCAGTAGTAATGAATTGGGCGGATATGGCAATAACGGCAGGCGGTACTACTATGAATGAATTATTGTTTATGGGTGTCCCTAGTATATCAATTAAAACAGCACCCAACCAAAGAGCCCTACCTCTTTATGATGAAGTATATAATGCCACATGGTACGTAGGTGAAATATCAAATATGTCACATTACATTTTGAGTAATTATACATCAAAACTACTCAAAAATAGAGAAGCTAGAAGATTAATGAGTGATAATGGAATGAAACTAATAAAATATCGTGAATTCAGAGACATTGTTAGAATTTAAACGTGTAGAGGATTATAAACATATGGATATAAAAATATATCAAGGCAATAAACTTAAATTGCCGCAATCTGATATAAATGTTGTTATAGATGTAATCAGAGCATTTACATTTGCTCATATTGCATTCTTGAGAAACGCAAAAAAAATCATATTGTCGTCAAATAAAAGTGATTGTTTTGTAATTAGAAAAAAGTATAAAAATTTGGTTCTTGCAGGCGAAGAACAAGGTATAAGAATAAAAGGTTTTGATTACGGAAACTCTCCAGCCTCCATTATAAATGAAAACTTTCAAAATAAAATCCTGGTCCAGAAAACAACAAATGGAGTAAATGCAGCACTAAACTCATTAAATGCAGATAAGGTTATTACAACAGGTCTTACTAATGTTTCAAACACAATTAAGTATATAAAAAATCACTTAATAAGCTACAATGAAAATGCTAAAGTTAATATTATAGCTTCTCACCCCTCTAGTGATGAGGACTATGCTGTAGCGGAATATATAAAATCTGCGTTAATGAATGAAAATAAAATCAATGCTGTGCAAGTAGTGCAAAGGATTTTAAAATCAGATGCAGCGCAAAAATTTCTTGATACTTCGAAAGAACAATTTGACTACAAAGATTTGGAGATTTGCACAAATGAAATAAATGGTGAAGAATTTGTCATGTTGGTAAATATTTCTGCAAATGTTCCTTTTATTGAAAGGATAAATTTATATGACAGTTAACATTGATATGAATAATAATATGAATATATTACTAGATAATGGCTTACCTACTAGGCTATTTATTGATTATGTGGAAAGCCATTATAATTATATTGATAATGTGAAGTTTGGCTGGGGAACTGCGGTAGTAACTAATGATTTGCAAATTAAAATTTCAACACTTATAGAGTATAATATTGCATTTTTTTTTGGAGGAACACTATTTGAAAAAGCAGTAATAGACGATAAAGTTAGCGATTTCCACAAGTTGTGTGAAGATAATGAATGCCCAATTGTTGAAATTTCGAATGGAACTATAAACCTATCAAATGAAGAAAAAGGGAAATATATAAAAGATTTCAGCAGTGAATTCATAGTTTATAGTGAAGTGGGATATAAAGACTCATGGAAATCTGATTCTCTTTCGAATAATAAATGGTTGGAGTACATTAATCAAGATTTTGACATGGGGGCTTCTAAAGTGATTGTTGAAGCTAGAGAAAGTGGAAACAGTGGGATTTGTAGTGATAATGGAGAAGTTAAAAAGGACACTGTTCAAACGTTGATAGAATCAAATATTGAAATAAATAACTTGATTTTTGAAGCTCCAAATAAGAATTTACAAACCTATTTTATAACTTCAATAAATAATGAAGTGAATCTGTCGAATATAGCGTTTAACGACTTAATTCCCTTAGTTACTTTGAGAATGGGGTTAAGGTCAGACACTTTAAACAGTGATATAAGTTTTATGGACATACAAAAAAGGAGTAGAAAATGAAAAAAATATTAATAGTAGGAGCCGGATATGAACAAATTGATATGATTTCTAAAGCCTTTGATATGGGGCACTACGTAATAGTAGCAGATGCTGATCCGCTGGCTCCGGGTTTTGAGTATGCAAGTGAAAGCCATATCATTAGTACTACAAATAAAGAAGAATTATTAAAGTTGGCATCAGAAAAGCAAATTGATGCTGTATCTTACATGATAACAGAAACACCCATGGAAAGTGTTTTATATATATCAAAGAGTCTAAATTTACCTGGTCCGTCTGAAGAAAGTGTAAAAGCCAGTCAGAATAAGAATGAGATGAGAAGAATGTTTGAAATATCTGAAGTGCCAGGACCCAATTTTCAATTAATTAGTGAACAAGATTCTATTGATTATGATAAATTGACTTTCCCTCTTGTTATAAAACCTTCTGATAAGGCAGGACAAATAGGATTAAATAGAGTTTACGAGCCAAGTCAACTGTCAATAGCAATGGAAAAAGCCTTTAAACATTCCTCAAAGAAAGAAGTAGTGATTGAAGAGTACTTAGAAGGACAGGAATTGAACATAGTTATTTTTGTGCAAAATAACAGAATAGAGTTGCTAACTATTTCTGATAGAGAACGTCATCCAACAAAATCATTTGGAGTAGCATTAAGCCATAGATTTCCCTCAAAATATTATTCTGATACTCTTTATCATGAAATACGTAGTTTATGTGAAAAAATAATAAAGTCATTAAATATCTCTAATGGTATTGTATATCCTCAAATTTTATTAAAAGATAATTGTTTATACGTAATTGAAGTAGGAGAAAGAATTCCTGGTGGAAAAATGAAGGAAGTGTTTAAACTTGCAACTGGGTATGATTTGGTTGAACTTCAGCTAAAATTATCCCTAAATGAAGAAATTGATTTAGAAAAGATAAATCAATTCAAAGTTTACAAATCTGTATTTATAGATTTTTTAACAGCAAAACCAGGGATTTTAGATACTGGAAAAGTTTTGAAGGCAGAAGGGATAGAAGAAGCAAGAAATATTCCAAATGTTATAGAAGCTAATTATTTCGTGAATCCTAACGAGGGATTAGAAATTCGTCCTTTAAATACTGCTTCGGACCGTTTTTTTTATGTAATTACAGCAGGTGACAATATAAATCAAGTAATAGAGGGCAATAAAGAAAGTCAAAATAAAATCTCCTTCGTAGTGGATAAATCAAGCGAGGTGAACAGATGAAATTAATTGCTGAGTTATCAGGAAACCATAACCAGTCTTTACAACGGGCTCTTCAATTAGTGGATGAAGCAGCCAATGCTGGAGTAGATGCAGTTAAGCTTCAAACTTACACTCCAGATACAATGACTCTTGATGTAAATAAGAGTGAATTTATGATTGATAATAAAGACAGTATTTGGTATGGAAGAAATTTATACGATTTATTTGGGGAAGCGTACACGCCATGGGAATGGCATAAACCCATTTTTGATAGGTGCATGGAATTGGGACTTACGGCATTTAGCTCTCCTTTTGATGAATCAGCGGTAGATTTTTTAGAATCATTGGAAGTCCCGGCTTACAAAATAGCTTCATTTGAAATTGTCGACATTCCGCTTATAAAAAAAGTTGGGGAAACAGGGAAACCAGTTATTATGTCGACAGGCATGGCTTCATTATCAGAAATAGAAGAAGCGGTAGAGACAGTGCGTCAAGCGGGATGTAAGGATTTAACATTATTGAAATGTACAAGTACATATCCTGCATCACCAGAAGATAGTAACTTGATTACAATACCGCATATGAAAGAACTTTTTAAATGTAAAGTCGGTTTGTCAGATCACACACTAGGTGTTGGAGTATCGGTGGCTAGCGTTGCATTAGGGGCATCGGTTATTGAAAAGCATTTTACTATTTCACGGGAAGATGGTGGTGTGGATGCTGCTTTTTCTATGGAGCCAGAAGAAATGAGACAATTAGTGAAAGAAGTGGATCGAGCAAATAGCGCTTTAGGGCAAATACAATATGGTCCTGTATCAAAAGAAAAGAAAGCACAGACTCGAAGAAGATCTTTATACATATCAAAAGACATGAAGAAAGGTGATGTATTGTCGGAATTTAATATGAGATCAATTCGTCCTGGACTAGGACTTCCTCCTAAATATTACGATATATTGTTAGGGAAGAAGATTACTAAAAGCGCAACCTTAGGCACCCCGTTAACGTGGGATTATGTTGTGAGTGAGGAAACGGTAAGGAGAGATGAACTGTGAACACAGTTATTATCGTACAAGCGAGGATGGGTTCTTCTCGTTTGCCCGGCAAAGTGTTAAAACCCTTAGGTGATAGCGTAGTTTTAGATTATGTAGTTAAAAGATGCAATAGAATAACTAATGCTGCTAAGGTTGTTGTTGCAACTTCTACTCATGACAGAGATTATGCAATTGTGGAGTGGTGTAGTCGTAACAATGTAGAGTATTTTCGAGGTTCAGAGTTAGATGTTCTTGCCCGCTATTATCAGTGTGCTAAATATTTTGATGCAGATATCGTTGTAAGGGTGACAGCTGATTGCCCTTTTGTAGATTATGAGTTAGCCGATGAGTGTATTAGCAAGATGAAAATAGAAAAAACAGACATTTTGAGAATGACGGGAGAACTACCAAGAGGATTGACAGTTGAAATATTCTCCTTTGAAAGTTTGGAATACATGTATCGATACGGGACTGAATCACACCAAAAGGAACATGTAACATATTACTCTAAGGAATATCCTAGTGAATTTGATATCGATTTTTATAGAGTGCCAAGCGAATTAGAAGAGCCGAGTTTAAGAATAACACTTGATACAGAAGAAGATTATGTATTATGTACAAACTTAGCTAAGCATTTTTATCAAGATATATTTGTCTCCTCAAAAAATGTCGTAAATTATTTAATAGAAAATAGTGAAGTAGCTAATATTAACGCTCATATAACACAAAAAAATGTAAAATAAATTGGTGATTTATAGGCTGAATTCAGTGACAAAGAAATTTAATAAATTATTACGGGGGTTACCCTATGTTGGCTTTGCATAATGGAACACCGGTGCGACAAAACTTGCTTCCATATGGAAAGCAGTGGTTAAATGATGAGGATAAAACCGAGGTTTGGAACATATTAAATAGTTCTATGATTACTCAGGGGAATCAAGTTCCTAAATTTGAAGAACACATAGCGGATCTTACGAAAACCGCTCATGCTGTGGCGTTCTCTAGTGGGACGGCAGCGTTGCATGCTGCCTTTTATGCAGCTGAGCTCAGTGCTGGAGATGACTTTATAACAACTCCAATAACTTTTGCGGCAACAGCTAATGCTGGATTATATGTTGGAGCTACTCCTATATTTGCTGATATTGATGATAGAACTTATAATTTAGATGTTTCAGAGGTGTCACATAAAATAACGAAATCCACAAAAGCTATTGTTTCTGTTGATTTTACTGGACAACCGGCTGATTATGATGGGTTCCGTGAGCTTGCTGATAACCATAACCTTGTTTATATAAGCGATGGTGCCCATTCTCTTGGTGCTTCCTATAAAGATGAACCTGTCGGATCGCAGGCAGATATGACAATGTTTAGTTTTCACCCGGTCAAACCAGTCACAACCGGGGAAGGAGGGGTCATAGTCACGAATAATTCTGTTTATGCTGAACGATTACGCTTGTTTCGATCTCACGGGATAACAAAAGAGAACATTTCAACTAAAGAGCCTTGGTATTACGAAATGAAAGACCTTGGTATGAATTATCGAATGACAGATATTCAAGCAGCTCTTGGAACGAGCCAGTTGAAAAAATTGCCGGATTTTATAGAACGTAGACAAAAGATAGCTCAAGCATATAATGAAGCTTTCTCGAGACTAAAAAACGTAAAGATTCCATATCAATTAAAGAGTACGAAATCTGGCTGGCACCTTTACATTTTAAGGTTGAATCTCAATAACCTTAAAAAAGATAGACGTTTTATTTTTGATGCGTTGCGAGCAGAAAATATTGGAGTTCATGTACATTATATTCCGGTGTATTATCATCCATATTATCAAGAGCTTGGTTATGAAAAAGGAGAATGTCCGATAGCTGAAAAATGGTATGAAGAAGTGCTTACTTTGCCTTTATTTCCTAAAATGACCGATAATGATGTTCATGATGTAGTCCTGGCAGTAACCAAAGTTTTAAATGAAGTATAAATAACGTCAGGAGTGGAATGAAATGGACATAGCTTTTATCCATATAGGTATGATGAAGACTGCTACTACATATATGCAAAATATGGTTGAACGATAATTCTTACTGTTTATCCTGGAAAGGGAACATTCCTTTTCTTCATACATTGAGAGACTCTGTGAAAAAGGATAGTTTGCAGGAAGAGCCCAGCTTAAATACTATAAATGTAGATATCCCTTACCAAGAAGGACAAAAGCTTGTTATAAGCAACGAAGGTTTTTCAACAGCTTATTTAAATGATGCTGCCTTTCAACAAAGGATGCATCAGTTTATCGATTATGCAAGTCGTAGTTTGGTAGATTATCCGGCTCAACGCCAAATGTATTACTGGTAATAAGAGATCCGATTTTATGGATAAAATTTATTTATATTCAATCTATTAAACAAGGATCAAGTGGAAGTGCTCAGGAGTTTATAAAGAATCAATATGGATTTCTTAGGCATTTGTTGGATCCTGAACATATCGTACATTGCTATAAAAGGTATTTTAATAATGTACTGATTATTCCTTATGAACTTTTAAAGACAGATGAGTCCCTCTTTTGGGGTGCGATTGCGGAAAGGTTTCAAGTACCACATCCTGAAGTGACCATAAATCACGCTATTAATACTTCTCTGGATTTGAAAAGGACTTTTTTACTTTCAAAAACTAATAAGATATCGAGCGTGTTATTAAATACATTGTGTGATTCCAAAGACTACACTAACATGCAAGAAAAGAACCAAATCGTAAGTAATTATGGCAATAGTGGAAAATGGGTTCATCGTAGATTTGTTGAATATGCCGCGGCTGAACAGGTTGATGAGATGTATCGATTGCTCGGCATGTCTAAACCCAGAGAAGATTTTTTCGATGTGAAACTCCCTCGTGTTTGAAAAAAATTATTGAAACTAAATACATAGGATTTTTAAGAGAATACGTATTACCAGAATTCCAGGAGTACGCGGACTTTTACGATCAGAATCTGCAACGTCATTTTTCAAATTGAAATCGACAGAACAATTGTCGATATAAATAATAGAATTGTCAGGAGGTGAACTTTATGGATGTTGGTGCGACTTCGATTGCCCTTAGTACGAATACAGCGAAGAGTGAAGCCAGTGTGGAATTGATGAGTAAAGCGAAGGATGTTGCGCAGCAGCAAGGTGATTTTGTTTCAAAAATGATGAATGAAGCTGGGGAAGCGCAGCGTGCGGCACAACCTCATTTGGGTGGAAATATTGATACCAAGCTGTAAATCATGCTATTCTTAAAGACTCGGTTTTTGCCGGGTCTTTTTTTATTTAACATTTTTTCACTATTGCCGATATAATGAAGAGATTAGCTGGAATACAAGGGGAGGGACTCGACGTGATACAAACGTCTACTGAGGGGCAATGGCCTGTACAACGAGGTGCCATTCAGGAATTCCAGACATCCAAGACTTCACATAATTCTGAACGGACGGTTACAGAATCTGCTCAAAAGCATACAGAAAAAGGCCGAGAAGCTCAAGGCAAGCGTGAAGCATTACAACAACAGGGAGAAGAAACGAATAAAGCGTTAGATGTTGATTTTCATAAGTTGAAATTTAATGTTCACGACACGTTAGATCAGATTTTCGTTCAGGTGTTGAATCGAGATACAGATGAAGTCATCCGAGAAATTCCACCTGAAAAATTGCTTGACATGAAAGCTGCGCTATTAAAAATAAGCGGTGTTATTGTAGACGAAGAAGTTTAAGTCCAAGCAGATGTATATTATGTAATGAAAGTATAGGGGGACAGATGGTGATACAAATAATACGTGCAGGTGGGCAAATGATATGGCTGTCTTAAAGGATCTTTTTGTTGTGACGAAACATTTATATGATTATACCGATGTCCCCCCTAAAGATGATGAACGCGAATCGTTTTTAGAAAAAGTAGAAGAATTGCTGGAACAAAGGAAAGATTTGATTGAACAAATCACTCCACCACGCAATGAAGCGGAAAAAAATTATTTGAAGAAATGATGACAATGAATCAAGTTATTCAACAGCGGCTCGAAGGTTCACTCGTTGACTTAAAAAAACAAATGACAGATACCCGAAAAAAAAGACAACATGGCCGTAAATATGAAATGCCCTATGAAAGACGGACATTAGATGGGGTTTTTTTTGATAAGAAAAAATGATAGTACCTTTTTCTTATCAATCTTTTTTGCTGATTGACGATATAAGAATAGAAGTCTTATACGGAAATAAAAGGTAAACGAGAAAGGATGATAATATGGATAGTGGTATGCGCATGACCGGGCTAGCTTCAGGCATGGATATTGATTCTATGGTAACGCAAATGATGAATGCGGAACGTATTAAAGTAGATCGCATGGAACAAGATAAAACTTGGGTAGAATGGCAACGAGAAGATTTGCGTTCAATGAATTCACAATTTCAAAGTTTTAGACCTAGTTCAACAGACGCTATTTTCAGTAAATCCACATTTACTGGTAGTGTGGCGACGAGTGATAATGAAGATGTCGCAACAGCAAGTGCCAGTAGTGATGCGAATGAAGGGACCTATACTATATCTAATATTTCCCAGTTAGCTACAGCTGCTTCAAAAGGTAGTACAGGAGATATTGCTGATGATTTAGCTAGTGATGCTGAATTGCATAATATTAGGGACTTTGATATAGCAGAAAATACTGATTTTACTTTTGAAATTTCAACGGCTGATGGTTCGAAGGAATTTACAATGAATAGTTCAGATTCTATGCAAGATGTGGTTGATAAAGTAAATAATTCTGAACTTGGTTTAAATGCTTTTTATGATGAAGAAACACGACAGTTTTCAATGATGCGTTCAGAAACAGGAGAACTTAGAAATGATGGTTCAGATGAAATAAGCATCGAAACGGATAATGCTGGATTCATTGGATCATTAAATCTAGGTGCTGAGGATGTTCAAAATGCTCAATTTGAACTAAATGGAATGGCAATGGAAAAAGCGTCTAATTCGTTTGAAGTCAATGGTTTAGATATTAACTTGAAAAGTACGTCTGCTAATCCAGTAAATATCGAAGTAGGTCAGGATAAAGCAACAGCGAAAGAAGCTATTATGAATTTTGTCGACGACTATAATGAACTAATTGCTGATGCCAACGAGAAAACAATGGAGACAAGAAACCGAGATTATGAACCATTAACCGATACACAAAAAGATGAAATGAGCGAGAAAGAAATAGAGCAGTGGGAAGAAATGGCTAGAAGCGGAACATTAAGAAATGAAAGAAGTGTCAGCAACGCTTTAACGCAGATGCGTCAAGATTTTTCCGAAAATGTAGACAGCACTAATCAGGATAGCGATATGACGGATATGACGGATATTGGTCTAGAAACGGGAGATTGGCGAACACAAGGATTAATTGAAGTAGATGAGGCTAAACTTGATAAAGCACTGGAGAAGGATGCTGATGCTGTTTATGAAATGTTTAACGCTGATGGAGGAACACATGCGGAACAAGGAATAGCGAGACGTCTGCGTGATACGGTTGGTGATGCCGTCGACAGTATGTCAAGACGTGCAGGAAACGAAAATAGTATTACAGACCAATCGCACACAATGGGGAAAGAAATTGAACGTATCAGTGATCGTATCGAGTCCTTTGAAGAGCGCCTTGCTGATAAGGAACAAAGATATTATGCTGAATTTACTAGAATGGAAACAGCTATTCAACGTAATAATTCTCAAATGCAGCAAATGCAATCTGCCATGGGCGGCATGGGCGGAGGTATGATGGGTTAAAGTTCCTGCCCCCCATCGCGGTACAAGTGGTAAAGGATAGAAGGAAAGAAAAAGCCTCGCCGGTTTGGCGGGGCTTTTTGTGTGAATAGGTGTTATCTGGTTAGGGATTCCCGATGTGATGGTCGTTTTTTTGCATGATGCGTTAAAGCTTCGTTTAAGTGTTCCGCGCGAATAAGAGAACTGGCTTGTAAGTTCAGCTATGGTTCAGGCTTTCCTTGTATCCCTATACTAGTTGCTACTGTTGTCCTTCAAAGAATGTCCTTTATCTTTTGTTTGATAAATTGTTGATAATGAAAAGTTGATGGGGGAGAAAAGGAAGAAAGCGTTCGTGCTGAAGTAATATGGATGTTTGATGATGGGGTAATGAAAGCGTGGTAACTGCTCCAGGGGTAGCGAATAGGATCGCGAACGAGTCCAGCTTTCACAGGATTCAAATGAATATAACGGCTGACTTGAAGAAAATAATCGTTGTCGTTAATTAAGTGACCTCCATACCGTCCTTGGAATAAGTGTCCAGAAAATTGATGTCGTTTATTAAAATAAATCACGTACTTTGCGTGTAGATCTTTCATAATGATGGAAATGGAGTGATCTTGCGTTTCAAGGAGGAGATGGATATGGTTACTCATTAAACAGTAGGCATGTAGGAGGAAGGGGAAATGCATGCGGGTTTCTTCAAGGAGAGTTAAATACATAAAGCAATCGTCGTCATCGTAAAAAATGGACGCACGCCGGTTCCCACGGCTTGTAATATGAAACGTCGCCCCAGGAAACCAAATACGAGGTTTTCGTGCCAAACGTATTCATTCCTTTCTAAAGAGGTTTTTAATAGATTCGCCATCCTGTGACAATCCCCTTCTTTTTTTGCCATTTATTTTAATTTATTCAGAAACACTTTAACACTGCACCGCACTGGGGGTCAGTCCCCCACGAGCATTTTTCTTTCAAATCATGTAAAATAATAGATAAAGGGATTGTTTTGGAGGCGTATAGGATGAAGTCTAAAATACTTGTATTGGTTACGGCGGTTGTTTTTATAGGAATGGGTGTGTTTGTGATTTGGGGAAATGATACGAGCACAACATTTGATGACCGTCCGTCTATTGAAGACCAGCCGACACTAGGGGACGAGACCGCGCCGGTTTCTGTAGTTGAGTTTGGCGATTATAAATGTCCTGCGTGTAAGTCTTGGGGAGAGACGGTGTTTCCGTTACTAGAAGAGACTTACCTCAACTCTAGTGATGATGTGTCATTTACGTATATCAATACGTTGTTTCACGGGGAAGAATCGGAACTTGCCGCGCTTGCGAGTGAATCGGTATGGGAAGAGAATCCGGATTCGTTCTGGACTTTTCACAAGACTATTTTCGACAATCAGCCCGATCAACAAAACCATGATGAGCGTTGGATAACGTCGGAATCATTGGGTGACATGGCGGGTAGTTTGGAAAATGGTCCGGATGCAGAACAGGTTGTGGAAGATGTCGAAAACGGGACTTTTGCCGAAGAAGTAGAGACGGATCAGAATTTGGTGCAGGAGTATGACATAGAATTGACGCCCAGCATCATGGTGAATGGTACATTACTCGAAGATCCGTTTGACTGGGAGGAATTAAGCGCCGAAATCGAAGAAGCATTGGAGGAAGATTCATAATGACGGCTTCTCTACGACCTTATGCTCTCTATGCCGCCTGGCTCGTTTCAGTTGTGGCTACGTTTGGGAGTCTATACTTCAGCGAAGTGCTTGGATATGTTCCATGTGAATTTTGCTGGTATCAGCGGATTGCGATGTATCCGCTTGTGATTTTGTTAGGAATCGCGGCATTTTATAACGATACGAAAATAGTAGGCTATGTTTTACCCCTTTCTATTATAGGCGGTCTCGTATCTATTTATCACTATCTTATGCAGAAAGTTCCTGGATTTGCACCAATCGAGCCATGCGCAGATGGTGTGCCATGTCAGGTACAATACGTGAATGCGTTAGGATTTATAACGATTCCATTTCTCGCCTTTGCAGCATTTATAATCATAACAGCACTGCTTGTCTTCCTTCGTATCAAGCGGTAAATAATATCCTCCGTCTTCTGGTTATGACAACCAGAAGATTTTTTTAATGAATAATCCTCCCCTCGCAACGCAGGCATAGGTGAGTAGCCCTATAATCTATTTGTCCACCTAATTATTCTTTATTAAGAACATAATAATAAAAGGAAAATAGGAAAAAAGTGTAATGGAAAGCTTAAGGGAGAAATAAGAATAAATTATGTTCTTATACACGTATAACATGCATTTTTCAAGATAAACACTAATTGAATTCTTTATATAAGGGTGTTATGTTCTTTATTAAGAACAAAAGAGAAGATAAGGGGGAGGAGTGACAGTCTTGAAAAAGTCGCTGCAAACAATTGTGGTATGGAAAGTCATTGGATTGATGTTGCTTAGTTTTTTTCTTCCTGTCGGTGCGGCAAGTGCAGCGACGGAAATAGAAAAGGAAGCCAAAGTACTGGTTCTCTATTCATCTAAGCATGGAAACGTTGACTCTGATCAACGTTTACTTGATATGGCAATCGGTGCGTTCAGTAACGATATCACATTTAAACATGCGGCAGAAGTCGAAGCAGAAGACACAGAAGACATCACTCATCTATTTTACTATGGAAATAAATCAGAAACGCTTCCTTCTAATACGGTTAAACAAATAACTTCTTTTTCAGGAACGACGGTCGTGATAGGAAAAAATATAGAGCAGCTGGACGAAAAATATGATTATGTTTCTCTTGATGAATGCGAGACGATAACAACATTAAAGATGGTAGGAGATGAAACGAAAAAAACGAATATACAATCACAATCTGTAACAGGTGTGATCACAGAAGAAGAGACAGATGTTTTAGTAGCGGGAGAACATAAATCAAAAGATATTCCAGTGTTTGTAAAACAAGATAACACCTATTATTCCGCTTTGGATTCGCTTGTTCCTCCGTATTCGGTCTATTTCAGTCAGGCGCTGCATGACGTCTTTGATACAGACCCGTCAGAAAAAACGCCCGGTTATATTCGTCTTGAAGATATTCACCCGTTAGCAGATCCGGATCAATTGATGGAAGTGGCGGAATTTTTAAAAGAAAAAGAGATTCCTTATTTGATGGCTGTTATCCCAGTTTATACCCATCCAGAGACGGGAGAAGAATATCACTTTAATGATTCCCCTGAAGTATTAAAAGCAGTGAGGTATATGCAGGAAAATGGGGGCAGTGTCGTCCTGCATGGATATACTCACCAGTTCAGAGACAGTGAAACAGGGGAAGGTTTTGAATTTTGGGATGTTGAACATGAAATGCCGATTTATCATGGGCAGGACGAGGAAGTCGTGAAAAAGACAGAAAGAGATTTTGATTCGGAAGAAGAATACGCGGCGTATGTGGAAGAAAATAAAGCATATGAACGAGAATATATTGAAAAACGGTTAACGAGAGGAATAGAAGAACTGACTAACTTTGGTCTGCACCCGCTTGCGTTTGAAGCACCGCACTATACCATGTCCCAAAATGGATATGATGTTGTTAGCAATTATTTCTCCACGTATGTCGGTCAAATTCAATTAAGCGATAAGGATTGGAAAACGATGGAGACAACGCCAGCTGCCTCTACACCGAGTTTCCTGAACGGGATGGAAGTACTTCCTGAAACCATTGGATACATCCGGCCCGAGGATAGTAAGGCTGTTGATAGAATGATGAAAAAAGCGAACAACTATGAAGTGATGGATGGAGGGATAGTAGGAGGATTTTATCATCCGTATTTAGGCGTCGATGGGTTGAAAGAAATCATTGGTGAGATGGAAAAAGTACCAAATATTGATTGGATTGATTTAAAAGACTACGACAATAAAGTAGAGACGGATAATGTTGTGATTACAAGCGGCAGCGGCACGATTTTTACAGATATTGATCGAACTGGCTTGATGCTGTCATCCATCGATTTTCCAATCTATCACGTGAAAGTATTTATCCAAAAAATGATGTGGGGTGTAGCCGGTATTGGGCTATTGTCCGTCTCCTTTTTTATAGGTTACGTGATTACTCAGCGGGTCCGTCGCAAACGGTTGGAGGGGGAAGTCTCTGGTGGCTGACCTTGTGTTATACCTTTCCTTGTTCATCATTTGGCTTATGTTGTTTTATCACATATTTCTCATGCAGGGCGGTTATTTTCATTACTCCAAGCATATAAAAACAAAGCGGTTGTGGGAACAGAATCCGGGAGAGATGCCGACGTTCAGTATATTAATCCCCGCACATAATGAGGAAATGGTTATAGAAAATACGCTGAAAGCGATGATAAATCTTCGTTATCCGAAAGAAAAGCTCGAAATTATAGTGGTTAACGATTATTCCAAAGATCGAACAGGTGCCATCATAGACGAATACGCAGATCGTTATTCCTTTATCAAAGCGGTTCATACGAAACCCCCGCATGCTGGAAAAGGGAAATCCGGAGCGTTAAATCTAGGGCTGAAACATTCGAGCGGAAGTGTGGTGGCGGTGTATGATGCGGATAATACACCAGAGCCCGATGCGATTTACTACTTAGCCCTTAGTTTAAATAAAGATGAGAAAGCGGGTGCAGTCATTGGGAAGTTTCGCGTCATAAACGCTAACAAAAATATTCTCACTCGACTCATTAATCTCGAAACGTTGACCTTTCAGTGGCTCGCGCAAGCAGGGCGATGGTACTGGTTTAAAATGACGACGATTCCCGGCACGAACTTTGCGATTAGACGTTCGATATTGGAGGAGCTTGGGGGTTGGGACGAAAAAGCATTATCCGAAGATACCGAGCTCAGCTTCCGGGTTTACAATCTTGGTTACTATATCCGCTTTTTCCCGGCTGCCATAACGTGGGAACAGGAACCGGAAACCCTTAAAGTATGGTGGAAGCAGCGAATGAGATGGGCGCGTGGAAATGAATATGTAATCGCAAAATATTTATTCGGATTTGCCAAATTGAAAAATAAAAAAATTGTTCTCGACTTATTTTACTTTTTGTTCACGTATCTATTATTTTTTACAGGTATTCTGTTGTCACACGCTATTTTCGTCATAAATCTGTTTGTCAATTTAGATTTAACAATCGGCATGGTCTCTTACGTGTTGCTTATTACTGGATTTCTTTTATTTGTGATAGAAGTGATGCTTGCGCTTAGTCTCGAAAAACGGCAATTGACAGTCAAAAATGTGTTCGCTGCCGTGTTTATGTATTTCACGTACTCGCAGTTATGGATTGCGCTTGTCATGAACGCGACGTTCTTAGAATTGAAACGCGTCCTGTTAAAGCAAGAAGTGAAATGGTATAAAACACAGCGGTTTGATCAGAAATCATAGTGAAAAAGAAGGGGATACGTTATGACGGCGAAAATAATGACATTGTTGGGGACGAGGCCAGAAGGGATTAAAATGGCTCCTGTCGTAAAAGAGATAGAGAGAACGGACAATCTGATCAGTGTTTTTGTCAATACGGCGCAGCATCGGGAAATGCTTGACCAAGTCCTTGATTTATTTCAGCTTGTTCCTGAATATGATTTAAATGTGATGAGGCCAAAACAGCGTTTAGAAGAATTAACGATGCGTTTATTTCAAGGAATTACACCGATTTTAGAAAAAGAGAAACCTGATATGGTGCTTGTTCACGGAGATACAACGACAACTTTTGTTGGGGCGTATGCTGCGTTTTTACAACAGATCCCGGTAGGTCACATAGAATCAGGACTGCGAACCAATCACATGTATTCTCCCTTTCCAGAAGAGCTTAATCGTCAGTTAGTCGGGAGGTTGGCAACGTATCATTTTGCTGTGACAGAAGCGAATAAAAAAAATCTATTAAAAGAAAATGTAGCAGAAAAAAATATTGCGGTCGTCGGAAACACGGTGATTGATGCGCTGCTTGAAATCACGAGCAGACATTATCAGTTTGAAGGAGAGCTGGCATCGATTATTCATTCAACGAAAAAAACTATTTTAATGACGACGCATCGAAGAGAAAACATAGATGAATTAAAACATGTGTACCGGGCAATACAGCGCGTTGTCAAGCAACATGAAGATGTGCAAGTTGTTTTTCCTGTTCATAAAAATCCGCTTATTCGTCAGAAGGTGATGCGTGAATTTGCAAATATGAAACAGATTCATTTAATTGAACCTCTGGATTATGAAGAGTTCCTGCACGTTTTGAAGCATTGTTATATGGTGATTACAGATTCCGGTGGCATTCAAGAAGAAGCACCGGCCCTCGGTAAACCTGTGTTAGTCGCGCGGGACACGACAGAACGCCCGGAAGGAATAGAAGCGGGAACCTTGAAGGTAGTAGGAACATCTGAGGAAAAAATCGTCGCACTGTGTGAGCAACTTCTTCGTGATGAAGCAGCTTATAATGAAATGGCTAATGCTCCTAATCCATTTGGAGACGGTTATTCCGCTAAACAAATCGTTCATACTATCCAATCTTTGTTAGAAGAGACACGTGTGATTTATCAAAGGAAAACGGACGAAGTTATATATCGTTAGGAGTGGTGCAATAAGGGGTGAAGAAGATGTTAATCATTGTTGTGGTACTAGTTGGAGCAGGTTTTTATTGGTTTTTTGTGGAAAATAAAGAAACGGACGAAATGACGGAAGCATTTATCCAACGATGGCTGACAAATGATAATGGTACATTAGCAACATACATTCTGGATGGAGACGTAGAAGATGAAGATGAGGTGAAAGGCAGAGAAGCGTTGTCAGAAACGCTTGGGTTGTGGATGACATATGCGCTCAAAAAGCAGGATAAAGCCCTGTTTGAAAAAAGCTATCAGTTGCTGCGCCGCTATTTTCTAGATGATAGTGGGTTTGTGTTTTGGAAATTGAAAGAAAGCGGAGAAACGGATGTATCCGCCAATGCTCTCATTGATGATATTCGTATTGCCGGAGCGTTGTATAAAGCAGGAGAAAGCTGGAACAAACGGAAGTATATCGAGACTGCCAGTAGAATAACTGCTTATGTTGCACAAAATAATGAAAATCAAGAAATTCTTACGGATTTTTATGAACGAGAGGATAACTATGCGAGTGAATTTATTACGTTATCCTATATTGATGGGCAAACGCTCCAATATTTAGGGAGCAAAGGAACTTTAGCCCCGCAAGTATCCGAATCGACCATTGAAGTGTTGAAACAAGCGCCGATGAAGCAAGGATTTTATCCAAAAACGTACAATGTAGAAGAGAATCATTACGTATATGATGAAAAAATAAATATGGTCGATCAAGCTCTTGTTGCTCTCCATCAATCTGAGATTGGAATAGGATCAAAAGACTTTTTACAATTTATTCGTTCTGAAATGGAGCAGCGCGGCCTCGTGCATGGAATATATGACCGAAAGACGAAGCAGCCGCTTGTTGAATATGAGTCTCCTGCTATTTATGCCCTCCTTATCATGTATTGCCTTGAAATAGGAGATGTTTCATTAGCAGAAGACATTCGAACACAAATGAAACAATTTCTTGTAACCCGCCGGTACAGCAAATATTTTGGTGGTTATTCGATTTACGACCATGACACACATATCTTTGATAATGTACTACCGCTGCTGGCAGAACAGCAGATGGAGAAACAGTAGAAACCGATTTTTTCTTTTAAAAAGGCTGTTTTCGTAAGGATTGTTGCTAATCACCGATAAAAGGAATTTATTTACTATTTTATGGTATCATTAGATGTAGATTTCTTATTAAACTCCCTCAGTTAGATTCAATTTACTAACGGAGCAGAAGAGTTGATGATAATAATTAAATTTAAGAGGTAGGTGTTCATATTGATTATTTGAGTTAATGGGGCATTTGGTTCAGGGAAGACACAAACATCATATGAATTACATAGAAGAATTCCTAATTCTTTTGTATATGACCCAGAAAACGTTGGTTTTTTTATACAAAAAAATATTCCTAAAGAAATTAAGAAAGCCGACTTTCAAGATTATCCAAATTGGCGTGAAACAAATTACTCAATGTTAAAACACATAAATTCTGAATACGGTGGAGTAATCATTGTTCCAATGACTATTGTAAATCGTGATTATTTTAAAGAGATTGTGGGTCAATTGAGAGAAGACAATATCACAGTTAAGCACTTCGTCTTATGGGCTTCAAAAGAGACATTAGAAAAGAGATTACGAAGAAGGGGAGAACGAAAAAATTCATGGGCAGTAAGACAAATTGATAGATGTATGCAAGGGTTGCAGGATAATATATTTCACCAACACATAGATACCACCACTATGACGATTGAATCTGTAGTAGAAAGGATTGCTTCTTTGTCTGATATACAACTAATTCCTGATAACAGAAACGAATTAAAAAAACGAATGGACAGAGTAAAAACTCAACTCAAACAAATTAGAATATAAGGTGTTTGTTATTCAACTAACGGGATCTAGAGTGAAACAAGGAGTTGTCGATTTGGCAGCTCCTATTGCTTATTGAAGTAACGAAGCAGTTATGTTTAATAAGATGTGCTGGTAATATTATCTGTAAAGGGGGCAATAAATTGATTTATGAATTAAAAAGAATCCTTAAAAATTCTGCTGAAGATGAAGTGAAATCACTTTTATTTCAAATTCTTTTGCGAATCAATATGCTTGAAGAAACTGACCAATATAAAGAGGAACAGTTTGTAGCTGACTTAAAAAAAACATATAATAATTTTCTGAACTATAAAAGAAAACAAACTGATATAAAAAATAATAATAACTATAAGGTTGTCCATATTATCTTTGGTGATTCAGCATCGGGTTGTTTAAAAAGTGCATTAAAAGAAATGGAATTGCAAGATGAAGAAAAGATTATTTCTTTTTCAGATATATTTTCTGTTGGGCCAATTTGGCAATTACATGAAAAGGTGGGACTTAGCAACAGATATGAATGGTTAAAAAATCATATAAATATGGATGATGAAATTTTAGACAACTATCAAGACGAATTCAATAATACAATATCAGAGATTAACGAAATTCCAAATGATACCCCAATAATCATTTGGTTTGGAGAAAATGCTCATGAGCAAACTGCTTTAAGATATGTTCTATATATATTAAAAGAAAAAACAAACGACATTTTGATAATGGAGACAACGGCAAACTATAAAAATCAATTCGATGTTCCTGAAACTGAAATTTTTCCATTACATACTGGGGAAATTTCTCCTGATAAATTAAGGGTAATCTATAAAAAAAATAGAAAAAATAACACATTAACGCAAAAAGAACGGAAGAATTTTGAGAATGAATGGGAACAGTTATCTACAAAAAAAGAAGTTTTAAGGATATGGAAAAATAAGATGATACATAGTGTCAATGAATTTCATTACGATGATTATCTAATCGACACATTAAGAAAAATACATATAGAGAGAAAGAATATGGAATTTATAAAATCTGCTCGTCTTATCGGCGAAGTAATGGGATATTTAGACCAATATATTGGCGACCAGTTTTTCGAGTATAGAGTAAGACATTTAATTGTGAATGGCATATTTGAAATAGAAGGTGTTCCAAAAGCGATGAGGTTTTATAGTGTGAGACTCAAAAACGAACAACACTATTGTGCTAACGGGACAGCAAAAGTTGAAAAGAGCAGCGTGAAAATTATTACGCTGCTCTTTAGATTTTAAAAATATTTCCTATAAAATTCCTGCTGCAATCTCCCGCTCAACTGAGCATAAATTCGTGTTGTTTCGCTTTTTTCGTGTCCCAGTAAACTTTGTATAACTTCAAGTGGAGCACCATTATTCAATAGATGAGTAGCATAACTGTGTCTAAATTGATGAGGATGGATTGTTTTAGTTATTCCAGCCCGATTTGAAATACGTTTTATTATGTATCTCATTTGAGCTTACTCATTCTATGCGGACTACGCTCGGTAACAAATATTGCTGGATCCTTATCGTCCCTGCAATTAAGATACTTCTTTAGCCAGATATCACAACGAATATTGAAATATACCCCCCTTTCCTTATCACCCTTTCCTCGGACAATTACGGATTGACTTCCCCAATTAATACTATTTCGGTCAAGTGTAACAATTTCTCCAATGCGACACCCTGTTGAAAACATAAATTCAAATAAAGCTTTCTATTGGAGTAAAACAAGCATCTCGTAAATGCTCAATCTCCCTTTCGGTCAAGAATTTTGGGATGCGTTTGCCAACCTTTGGTTTTTTTATTTTGCTTGCAGGATTACTATCAATGATTCCTTCTTCGTGCGACCAGCGGAATAATGATTGGATAAACCTTATTCGATGAGACAAGCTGGAAGGTTTCATATATCATTGCTTGATTCAGCCAAATATTGCTTTAGTTGATGAAGCGTAAAGTCATTTATTTTGGTGTTACCAAAATAGTTAACCAATAATTTTGCTTGAAGTCTATAAGCGTTTAAAGTTTGTGGTGAAAAGCCCTCAATTCTCTTATTTGCTTCATAAGATTTTGCAGCTTCGGACAATAACATTCAAAGTCACTCCCAAATTAGGTATATAATAAAGCATTTCCAAATGACGGAATAAAATAATTTTTTGAATAATTCGGATAATCCAATTAAATAGATGGAACTTAATGTTAAAGTATTTATGTGTTATTAAGCTAACGCAGGATACTTAAATAAGAACTGTATTATTAAAACAATGGGGGCTATAATTATGGAAAAAGATACGGAAAGTAAAATCTTGGATGAATTAAAGAATATAAATAAATCATTACATAATATGGACAAAAAAATCAACGATATTGATAGTGATGGTAAACCACCTATTATTATATGGGATATTATAAAGTCGTTGTTAATAGGAGTTTTTATTGTAGGTCCTTCAATTGCGGTTGTTCTCATCATTTTTCAAGTTATCAGCAGTTGGATGTTTAACTAACTAGGGTGCGTTTCTAGAACAAGGAGAAACGCTTATTTACTATCGAGGCAGATTTGTTCAATAAGAAATCACAAAAGGAATGAGCATTTACTGTGAAATAAGATTAGACGTATTAACGTCTAATAAAAAAATAATGCAAAAAATTGAGATGAAGCACATTAGTATTATTACAGGACATAAATAAAAATATATGGAGGTATAGTTATGTGGGTAATATTAGGGGTTATTGCTATAGTAGCAACTTTTATAAATCTTTATATGTATAAAGCAGGAAAGGATTATAAGCTTGCTATGGCGATGGGATTATCATTTACAGCATTAACACTTTGTGCAGAATACAGTCTTGTATCTCGGTGGGTAACAGTGGAAGATTGGGCAGCTTTATCGGATGTAGTACCTGGTATGGAAAGGGCATTATGGTTTTTGACAATGGTTTCTATCTTACTAAATATAGCACCTATACTTTTAGAACTAAAAAGTAAGAAATAATTACTTATTGTCACTTCATTTATATAATATGCAATTATTGTGTAGGTCTTATGTATAACTAACGGGTACTTATAATAAGGCGAATGCAACCATGTTTCACTAATGAAGCAGTTTAGTGAAAGAAGGAAATATAGTTTTTTCATAGAAATAAACGAGTTTGCGATTATTGAATTAATCCTCAAAATTTAAAAACAGGGGTGAAGGTGTGAGTAAAAAACTAATAAAACAGATACCTTTAATAAGTAATTGTAAAGAAGTTATTGAAATTAAAAAGGGGGTTTCCTCAGATGAAAAATATTTAATACATATGCAAGATGGTAACAATAAGCTACTACTTCGGATGTTTAATTTAGAAGAGTTGGAATTAAAGAAGGCAGAATACTCTATTTTAGAAAGGATGCAGGATTATCAAGTTACTTGTTCACAACCGATCTTAATTGGTGAAGTAGGAAATCGGGGGTATATGATCACATCATACATAGAGGGTAAGGATGCTGGGGATGAAATCTCAAAATACTCAGAGGAAGAACAATTTAATGTTGGTATTGAGGCAGGAAAAGAATTAAGAAAAATGCATCAATTAACTGCTCCAAACCATATCTCTTCATGGTATTCAAGGAAAATTGAAAAGCATAGGAAATATATTGATGCTTACTTAGAATGTGAGGTAAAGGTTAATAATGATCACAAAATAATGAATTTTATTGATGAGAATATACAATTCATGAAACACCGTCCGAACTTATTTCAACATGATGATTTTCACCTTGGAAACATCATTGTGAATAATAAAAAGTTCGCTGGTGCTATAGATTTTAACAGGTATGATTGGGGAGATCCATTTCATGAGTTTCTAAAGATAGGAATTTTTAGCCGAGGAATTAGCATTCCTTTTTCAATAGGACAAATCAAAGGTTATTTTAATAATAAAGGACCTGATGAAGATTTTTGGAGGTTATATTCACTTTACCTGGCAATGTGCGTTTTCTCTACTGTAGTATGGACTTTAAAAACTATTCCAAACGACATTAATGAGATGTTAGATAAAGTGTATATGTATTTAGAAGATCATGATTACTTCAGCAGATTAAAACCGAAGTGGTATAAATAGAATCAATCTTTGTGAAAGATTGTACTTAAAGTAACGGGTGCTTTAGTGGAACAAGGAACTGTTGATGTCGTAGCTCCTATTGCTTATTGGGCTAACGGAGCAGGATTCTTGAAGACTTGATTTCGAGATATATTAATTTGGTGGAAAGAGTAATTTGAATAATTTGGAAAAAAGGAAAGAGTTTATCTATACTTAAGGCTCTGTTTCTCTGCCTCCATTCAAAGTTGAATGTTTTTTCCGATGTCTATAATTTAAATTGGTATGCTAATAAAGAAATTCTATCTCAATAATCCTTATATAATGTGCTTAAAGCTTAAATGTGAGAAACAAGTTTTCCCGTTATATTATAGTAGTCCTATTGGTAACATGAAATTGTCTTGAGACAGTAAAAGGGAAAGTTATCTTATAATATGAGGTTATATAAGTGGAATAATAAACTTCCCAAACACTAATGGTAGGTGTGGAGATATTGAAAACAATCATGTGGTAGGGGCTCGATACTTAGGGTTTAGGAGAGAAGAGAGTTTGGCTCCTCTCGATCATAAAAAATACTCACGTGGCTTTGAGACAATAGTTACTTATTTCTAATGAACTTAATATGAGTGGGTAATGCAAATCCGAAAGCAAAAAGAAAAACGATAATTGAAATAAACCAATTCCATTCTTTCCACTTCATATACCCAAAATAGACCATTCCAAAAGTTATAATAAGTGATATTAAAGTAAAAATGGTTGTCAATTTCCATTTATTGTTTTGGGTAAGGTAATTTAAATAAAGGATTGCAAGTGACGAAGGTATAAAGGTATAACTAAGAATGTCCCCTAACCCAGATTTTTTGGCGTCCCCTAAATCAAAAAGGTCGAATCCTCTGGCGAGTATACTGTCGCTAAACCAAGTAGAGAACGCTACAACCCCAAATGTAATATATATTTCCCGCCATGATATATTTTTTTTAGGAATAATAATGACTGTTAAAGCAAATAAAGCACATACAGTAACAGGAAACCATAACCCCTTTGCTCCCAGGTCTAAACTTTCTATAAATTCCTGCATTTATCCTTTTCCCCTTTTTATTTTCTTTTATCATTTGCTTTTGTAAGAAGTCTATACTGAATAAAATCAAATATTTAATACAAGCTCAAAAATCAATTTTCAATTCATTTAACGGGAATTTTGAAGTAAATTCCCTCCTTGACTTTGAACTCTTAATTGAAAAACTACGCCTAGGAGGATTTCCTTTAATTAGAAAAACACCGACCTCACCGCTTTGTTGGATACCTAATTGGGGAATGTTTGGCGTAAAGATTTGGTCTTCAAATAGTGGTTTCTTTTGAAATCATTGTCATAGGTTATGATCATGCATTTTGCTATACTAAGCGAAAAATGTATGGTCTTTATTAAAAAATGTTTAACTACCTCGATATCGAGTCTTCAAGTAAAGGGGGGGGCATTACTGGAAAAACGGTAATGCTTATTCTTTTTAACTAACGGTCAGTTACTAGATTGGATGGTTTGATATGGGATTATTAGGTACTATCATAGTAAAAACCGGCTTAGTTTTGTTAATCATTCATCAAATAATTTTTTTGGCTCAAGGCACACCTGATGATTTTTCTCCCAACTTTTTATGGGTAATAACAGGAATTGTTATTGTAGGTGCATTGATTCAGTTTATTGATTATACAACTAAAAAGTTTAAAAATAACTAATATTAATACTTTTAAAAGGTTGTGATACAAAACATCAAGATTACCTGATTGAAAAATCGGAAAACTAGCATAACAAGGAGTTGTCATTGCGGCAGCTCCTTCAATTATTGAAGTAACGACGCAGTTTTGTTAAGAAACGATGAATGGGTGGTCGAGTAAATATGAAAAGACAAGGAATCGTTAAATGGTATAAAGAAGATAAGGGTTATGGTCGTATTATGCTTGACGGTGAGGATGAAAACCACGTTTTTGTTCATTTTAGTTCGATTTTACCTGATACTTCAAGGTTTTCTGATGGGTTCAGGTTTCTAAAGCAAGGTCAAAAAGTATCCTTTGAATTGGTTGAAAACCCAAGTTCTACTGACCAGAGGCAAGTTGCAGAAAATGTAATCATTATTTCTGACTAATGAATCCGTTTTCAACTAACGGGTGCGTTAGTTGAATAATGAGTACAGTCGCTTCCTTTTGGGAGTGGCTGTTTTTTTAGACCTCACCCAAAAATTTGACCGTAATCAAATTGGATTTCTGACACGCACTTAAAAGCATTTGGTTTACTCGTTCTTTGATCGCCATTTTCTTGCTCTGTTGAAGAAAGTTAAACCAATAGAGGATAACAACAATCTATACGAAAACAGCCTTCAAAAAACTTATTTTGTCCCTTCATATTCCCTCATTCGTACCGATATAAGTTATAGCAGAATATTAAGCAAATAATCATATAGATTTAAGAGAAAAACTGGGGGAACGACAATATGTCCTTTCAAAACGCACAATCAGCCTATCAACAAACAATGAAACAAGCAGAGACGTATAAAAAGAATACAGGGAAAACAGGAAAACAAACATTTCCGACAGCTTCGGCCCCACCGTCGGAAGGTGGGACAAATATAGGAAGCATTCATCCGCAGGCGCAATCGAAAAACACAAACCCGTATCAGCAGACAGCAATGGAAACAGCGTCGAGTGGTGAACTTACATTACTATTATATAATGGGTGCATTAAGTTCATCGATAAGGCAGAATATGCCATGGATGATAAGAAGATAGCGGAAAGAAATAACTTTCTAAAACGAGCGCAGGATATCATCCGTGAATTGATGGTAACACTTAAAACGGATTCAGATGTCGGGCAGGATATGTACAGCTTATATGATTTCATTCACAGCCGCTTGGTCGATGCAAACATTAAAAACGACAAAGAAGCGTTACATGAAGCACGTCGCTTTGTTGTAGAATTTCGGGACACGTGGAAGGAAATCATTAAGTTAGATCGCCAGGAACGGTTTGGTGAAGGAGGACAAGCGTAAATGGCTTTGGTAGAAGACCTGTTGACGGTTACCAAAGCATTGTACGAGCATGTTTCTCAACAGATACCAAAAAACACGGATGCCCGTGCGCAGTATGTCGAGACATTAGAAGAGTATTTAAGTAAACGCGCTTCCTTGCTCTCCCAGTTGGAAACAACGATGAATTATAGTGACTCGGAAAAATCAATGGGCGAGGAAATATTGAAAATGAATGAAGAAATTCAGCGTTATTTGGAAATATCCCGCGGAGAACTGCGGCTTGGGATGCAGGAACTAAAGAACAAGAAGCAATCGAGCCAGCGGTCCGACGGTGTTCGATAAAAAAGACCTGAAAAAAGCAGCCTGGCGCGGCTGCTTTTTTTGCTTTCAGCATTATCGCCGATTGTTTAGCAATTTCCGCCGATTCTTCTGCCGATATCGCCGATATCGCATGCAAAACAGCCGATTCTTCGTGTGAGCCGCCTGGTTTACGGATAATACTTGTTTTTATGTTATCCTCGACATATCAGCATTTGATAAAGGGAGTGTAGGCGTGGCGGAGCGGTTAGAAAAAGCAGAACAACAGTTTTTGCAGAACTATAAAGAATTTTTGCAAACAGTAGAAGAAGGAATAGGTTCGGTTGCTTATTTTTACAGAGAAGGATTTGAGGGAAACGGTGATCGTTTGTTTACACAAATGATGGAAGGGTTTGATCCAATCTCGTCGGACAATATGACGATGTTGTATTTGTTTTCTCAAAAGAAAGAGCTTGGATCAGAAATGCAAGTCTTTCATGAAAAAGTAGAAAAAGCCAAAAAAGTAGAGGAGCTCTCATCGATTGAAGAAAAAATGGAGCAACTGACCTCAGAATTTATGCCAGCCTTTCAACGGTGGAAAATACTGGTTGACAATGTGGCAGAATAAAAAGGTGATTCTAGAAGGTTGCTGAACTACGCTCCCGATAATTTTCCTGTCTAATAAATAAGGACAACCTGAATCCAAGAAAGGATCTGGTTGTCCTCTGTTTATTTTGGGTCCTCGGCATTGGTCGAATCAGACGACGAGTCGTCTTCCTCTAATTCGTCTTCGCTCTCCCCATTCAAATATTCGTTCAAATCAAAATCTAAAATAGAGTCTTCCCTTGATTCGCTCTCGCTATCGTCATAAAGTTCATCCATTTCTATTCCTTCAATCGAATCGAATTCTTCCATATCATCAAACCCACTGAATTCATCGAGCTCCATTTCTTCTGCTTGGTCGAGAATATGGGATGGCACTGTGACTTCATCGGTTTCTGCAACATCGGAGTAATGGGAAACGATAACGTGATTCGATTCATAGCTTTCCCCATCATCGCTATTCATGTTCATCGTTAAATTCATTTTGAGTTTTTTCGCGTAAAAGGTTTCTTTATCAATCTGTAATTCATATTCTAGGTCGGCAATTTCTGTCATGTACATCATATCTTCCATCGTTTCAGAAAAATCTGTGTTGACCATCCCTATCATTTGCAGGGCAATCTGTTGGCTCTGGTCATTGTCACCATGGAAAATTAATTGATAATGGCGATTCCCTTCTTTAACCTCAATCTCGTTATTATATGTTTCTATCATTTCTAATATGTGTTCTGGATTTTCAAACGAATTATCGTAAGACTGGAAATCCTGCGTAAATTGATTAGGGAATTGTGTCCAATGACCTTCCGTAGAATCAAAAATATAAAAGCCTTCATCTGTGAAATAACGTTCCAACCCTACTAAACTAGAATTCGTCTCCATTGGATCAGTCTCTGTCTTTTCGATAGTGGACGATTCGTGGTAACGGACAGGGTCCAAATTCACCTCCGTACTGGAACGGTATATATTCTCAAGGGACGCCTCTTTATTCAATTGTATGTGTTGATTCATATTCGTATCTATCGTGTAACTCTTGATGTCTTCCATTTCGTTAATAGACTGTTGCAACACGTCGTCAGCCTGCACCGTTTTTTCTTCTTCATCGTTTTCTTCCGATTCATCCGGCTCTTCTTCGGTTTCAGATGGGACTTCTGTTTCCCCATTTTCTTCGTTCTCTGTTTCTGCTTCTGACATGCATCCCGTGGAAAATGTTGTTAATAGTAGGATGAGCATGCCTACACGGAATTTCTCCATGTTGTTTCCTCCTCCTGGCTGAGGGTTATCATTAAAATAGTATCACATGAACATCGAATTGGATAGAGTAAGTAAAAATTTAGAAAAAAGAAAAAAGCAAGTTCTGTCGGGGAATAGGGACAGATTCTTGCTTGTTGTTGTGGTAGAAAAGCGGGGGGGGGCATTCTACCTGTAAGCTAAGTATGGAGGAGTTTGACTTGGGGATGTCTTCTAAGGTGTCATGTGTCCTGTTCGTTATGCTAGTCATTTTACACGGAAAAAATGTGTACGCAATGTATCTAAAATCCCTTATGTTCGTCAGTATCGCAAATACGGAGCACAGTATGTGAAATACGAGCTTAGTAAACTTCAATTTCGGGTATAAATGAATAAAATCACAAATAGTTTAGAAGGAGCGTTTTAACATGGATGGTCAATTATATATAAATGGAGAATGGAAAACGGCAGGAAAAGAACCATTTGTTGTATATAATCCGGCAAATAACGATTCTATCGGAACGGCAGCTGATGGTGGAGAAAAGGAAACGCAAGAAGCGATAAAAGCTGCTGAGAGTGCTTTTCCTACCTGGGCAGGGTTGCCAGCACCTGAACGATCAGCTTATTTGAAAGAAATCCACCGCTTGATGATGGATAAGCAGACAGAACTGGCGGAAATGATTACTTTTGAAATGGGAAAGCCATATCATGAAGCGAAAGGAGAAGTAGCTTATGCAGCCTCATTTCTAGAATGGTATGCCGAAGAAGCCAAACGGGTCTATGGCGAAACAATTCCAGGGAATTCTTCGGACAAACGGTTGATGGTTATTCGTCAGCCCATTGGTGTCGTTGGTGCGATTACTCCTTGGAATTTTCCGCAGGCGATGGTGACAAGAAAAGTGGCTCCTGCTTTAGCGGCAGGATGTCCAGTCGTATTAAAACCGGCGGAAGATACACCGTTGTCCGCGGTTAAATTTGCGGAAATATGTGAAGAAGCGGGGCTGCCGGAAGGTGTGTTTAACCTTGTTACCGGGAAATCAGCTTCAGAAATCGGCGGCGAGATTATGAAGAACAAAACCGTACGTAAAGTGACATTCACCGGTTCGACGGAAGTAGGAAGAATACTGATGGAACAAGGAGCGGACCACATTAAAAAGTTGTCGCTGGAATTAGGCGGACACGCTCCTATTCTTGTGCTCGATGATGCCGATATTGAAAAAGCGGTTAACGGAACCGTCGCCTCTAAATTTAGAAATGCAGGCCAAACGTGCGTCTGCGGTAATCGGATATATGTCCATGACAGCGTGTACGACACATTTATCGAGAAATTAAAAGAAAAAGTGGACAGGTTAAAAGTGGGAGATGGTTTTCAAGCAGGTGTAACAGTCGGTCCGCTCATTAATGAACAGGGATTTGAAAAAGTGGATCGTCACGTGAAGGATGCTATAGATAAAGGGGCGGAACTAGTTGCTGGTGGAGAAGGCTATGAAGAAAATGGCGCATATTTTTATCAGCCGACTATCTTAAAAAATATAGACAGTGACATGGTCATTATGGAAGAAGAGACATTTGGCCCCATCGCCCCTGTCCAAAAAATTTCAAGTCTGGAAGAAGGAATTCGTCTAGCTAACGATTCTCCGTTTGGATTGGCGGCTTACTTTTTCACAGAAAACATGAGCCGTGGTATGAAAGTAGCGGAAGGGCTGGAATTTGGCATTGTTGGCTGGAATGACGGATCGCCGTCTGCGGCTCAGGCGCCATTTGGCGGTTGGAAACAGAGTGGAATGGGACGTGAAGGCGGTCATCAGGGAATCGAACCTTTCTTAGAAACAAAATATATTTCGATGGGACTTTAAGTCTAAAAAAGGAGAGAGGTCGATAAGTTAAAGAAATTGTTAAAAATTTTGACGAATTTTTAGTTTTAGAAGGTATTTGTAAAGTGAATATAGAATAGTAGTAGTATCGAAAGGAGGAGTTTACTTGATGAATTATAATATTCGCGGTGAAAACCTAGAGGTGACTCCGGCACTTAAGAGTTATGTGGAAAAGAAAGTAAGTAAAATGGAAAGATATTTTGATACAACGCCCGTTGCGGACGTTCACGTCAAGATGCAGGTCCACAATAGTGAAAGTAGTATAGAGGTAACGATTCCGATGCCTCAACTAGTACTGCGTGCCGAAGAAAAACACGCAGACATGTACGCAGCCATTGATTTAGTAGTGGAGAAACTTGAACGGCAGATTAGAAAACATAAGACAAAAGTGAACCGCAAGTTTCGCCAAGAGGGCAGCGTAAAGTACATGTTTAAAGATAATATTGAAGATTTAAATGAAGAGATTGCAACGGGGGAGCTCGGCAATGAGGAATTCCCTGAAGAAGAAGTAGATGAATATGAAATTGTACGTAAAAAGCGGTTTAATTTAAAACCGATGGATACAGAAGAAGCTATTTTACAGATGGACATGCTCGGACACGCGTTTTTCGTATTTTCGAATGCGGTAAATGGCGATACCAATGTCGTGTACCGTCGAAGAGATGGAAAATATGGATTGATTGAACCAGAATAATATACATGTTGCAAAGGCTGTCTCTGTTAAGAGGCAGCTTTTTTGCGTGATGTGTGTGATGTCGCGTTGTTGTGTACTGACAATAAAGTTGTTTAATTATGAAACCGATAATACGCATTACACCGTCCTCAAATGAGGACGGTGTAAAATAAAGTTGTTTAATTTTTGGTGCAATTAACGAATAACACTTCATAGATGTAACAATAAAGTCGTTTAAATTGATGGTTGTTCAACAATCGGACCATTAAATAAGCGTCCGATTGCTTTAAATAGGCATATTTAATAAGAAATCACCAATCTAATTTCAGCAGTTCTGCAACAATCTCATCACTACCAGGAAGAAACATAAACACTGAAATAACGATAAATAGAACTCCAAAAACAAATAGCAATATAACAACTTTAACAGCCGCAGGCACACCCTTTTTCGTAAGACCGACAATAATAAAGACAATACCTATCAAAAGCAATAGTAAGTACCAAAACCCCATTACACTACCCCCTTTCTATAAATTATGCTTATTAAGCAATTTGGACCATTTGTTGAATATCAGTTTAATCATTGCTCTTGCACTAAATGCTCCGTTAATTTAAGTATATTTCTTCACAATCCCCTTCAATGTTAACATAAATATCCAATTAGAAGAGAAAATTTCTTACACAATAATCTGGCCCCTATTCTGGAATAGAAGAAGAAGTTTTTTAACAACTTTATTGTTTTTTTATATTTAGGTTAGGAAAGTGAAACCGTTGACGTTTAAAGAACCAAACATATTAGACATATATAATATGTTTGATCCAATTTTATTACCTTATTCAACTAAAGGGCCGTTACTTGAATAAGAAAATCATACTACCTTTTTTTAATGAGCGACAACTTTATCACTTTCATATGGATTTCTAAGCCATGCGACGAAGTTGGATAACTTTTCAAAGCTTACTTGCTGATAATCAGTTTCTATTTGCTCTAAATACATAAAATAGAATTTCAAAGCCGTACAATAAGTCTGCAAAGTGTTGCTGCTAAGCTCTCTGTTGTGTAGGTATTTCATATACTTTGCAACGGGCTCAACGGGTAAACCATCTTTATCAATGAGGAGATATACCTTTCTGCTACAAACAAAAATTTGTTCTATCCTCATGAGCACACCTCCAATCAGTTTGTTATTCACAATAGGACTTCTAATTGCGAAGTGTTTTGCTACTAATGGTTCTATGGTCCTCGAACTTCGTTCTGCGGAGTGCTATCTCGAATCGAGGCTACGCCCCCCTAAACTCAAACAATTGTTCTTTTCTATATTTACATATTATACTTTCTAAAACATATCCATATTTTCAATATTTATATCTTGAGTATAATATGGAGATAAAAAAGGATAATCAGTCTCCATAATGGACTAACTATCCTATAAATTATTATCTTAATTTAAGTTTTTTAAATGACTTTATTGTAAATGAAACAACTTTGTTGTAATTAAACAGTTGTCCCGAAAAAAGCGAAAAGTGTCCGGAACCACGTCTAGGTGTCTCGAAAAATGCAAAAAGTGTCCCGAAACGATCACATCATGTCCCATAAATCGATATGCCTGGCACATACTCCCTGCCAATAGAGGTAATAATGGGTTCACGTTGTAAGCCTGGCAGCAAACTGATAAAATAGTAATAACTGTGTAATGGAAAAGTTTCCTTGATATAAAAAGAGAGGACGATGATTGCGTCATGATCGGCTTATTAAAAAAAGTAATAGGCGACACAAACCAGCGAAGTGTCAAAAAACTGGAAAAAACAACCGATGAAATCGAAAGCTACGCAGACGAAATGAAGAAGCTTTCTAATGATGGTTTGAGAGAAAAAACATCAGAATTTAAAGAACGATATGAGAACGGAGAAACGTTGGAGCAACTTCTCCCAGAAGCATTTGCTGTCAGCCGGGAAGCAGCCACAAGAGTGCTCGGTTTAACCCCTTTCCGCGTGCAATTGATGGGGGCAATTGTCCTTCATCAAGGTGATATTGCTGAAATGAAGACAGGGGAAGGGAAAACCTTAGTTGCAACCATGCCTGTATACCTTAATGCTATTGCAGGCAAAGGCGTTCATGTTGTAACAGTAAACGATTATTTAGCCGGACGAGACAGTGAAGACATGGGTGAATTGTACCGCTTTCTTGGATTAACGGTCGGGTTAAATCAAAAAGGGATGTCAAAAGAAGAAAAAAGAGAAGCGTATCTTGCAGATATAACGTACGGAACGAATAACGAATTCGGCTTTGACTACTTGCGTGACAACATGGTTCTTTATAAGGAAAAAATGGTGCAGCGCCCGCTTCATTTTGCTGTTGTCGATGAAGTGGACTCGATTTTAGTGGACGAAGCTCGGACGCCGCTTATCATCTCAGGTTCGGTCCAGCAGTCGACGAAAATGTATATGGCAGGAGACGCATTTGTTCGTCGATTAAAAGCAGAAGAAGACTACACTTTTGACGAAAAAACGAAGAACGTTCAATTGACGGAAGAAGGGGTTAACAAAGCAGAGCAAGCATTTGGTATTGATAACCTTTTTGACCAAAAACATGTTCAATTAATACATCATATTAACCAAGCCTTAAAAGCACACATCACGATGTATAAAGATACAGATTATGTCGTGGAAGACGGACAAGTTGTCATTGTCGATCAGTTTACAGGCCGGCTCATGGCTGGACGTCGTTATAGTGATGGGTTGCACCAGGCAATTGAGGCAAAAGAAGGACTCGAAGTACAGAAAGAAAGCATGACACTTGCCTCTATCACATTTCAAAACTATTTCCGGATGTATAAAAAACTTGCCGGAATGACAGGGACTGCCAAGACAGAAGAAGAAGAGTTCCGTAATATATATGGCATGAACGTGACATCCATACCAACGAATAAGCCGATTGTTCGCGATGATAAACCAGATATGATTTATAAATCACGAGAAGGTAAGTTTCGTGCGATTGCGGATAAGATTGAAGAGCTTTATCAAAACGAACAGCCGGTTCTTGTCGGTACAGTCAGTGTGGAGATATCGGAGCTCGTTTCGAACATGCTCAAAAAGAAAAAAGTCCCTCATAACGTATTGAACGCGAAACACCACGAAAACGAAGCAAGTATTATTGAAAACGCAGGCCAAAAAGGGGCTGTCACGATAGCAACCAACATGGCTGGACGTGGAACTGATATTAAACTAGGAGACGGTGTCACCGAACGCGGTGGTTTGTTTGTCTTGGGAACCGAACGCCACGAAAGCCGTCGTATAGATAACCAGCTACGTGGACGTTCAGGACGTCAGGGAGATCCGGGTGCTTCTCAATTTTATCTTTCCATGGAAGATGAATTAATGCGCCGGTTTGGTACAGATAATATGCGCAATATGATGGAAAAATTGGGCATGGAAGATGATCAGCCGATTGAAAGCAGACTCGTTAGCCGTGCGGTCGAACAAGCACAAAAACGGGTGGAAGGTCATAACTTTGACGCTCGTAAGCAAGTCCTTCAATATGATGATGTGATGCGCGAGCAACGTGATATCATTTATGCCCAGCGGATGGAAGTACTTGAGTCAGAAGACCTTAGCAGCATCGTGAAAAACATGATAAAGTCTGTTGTCGAACGGGCTGTTGCTGTGTACACACCAGAAAATATGGTTCCGGAAGAATGGGATCTCGAAGCGCTTGTCAACTATCTACAAGGCACCGTCTTGTTTGAAGGAGATTTAACAGAAAAAGAAGTCAGCGGCATGGAACCGGAAGAAATCACTGAGCTTGTTATGGAAAAAGTGAATGCTCATTATGAGGAAAAAGAAGATCAACTAACAGAAGAAACGATGCGCGAATTTGAACGTGTAGTCATGTTGCGCGCTGTTGACCGCAAGTGGATGAACCATATTGATCAGATGGATCAGCTCCGCCAAGGCATACATTTGCGGGCCTATGGTCAAAATGATCCGTTGCGAGAATATAAATTCGAAGGCTTTAATATGTTTGAAGACATGGTTCATTCTATTGAAGAAGAAGTCGCAACTTACGTCATTAAAGCGCAAGTTCGCAGCAATCTTGAACGCGAAGAAGTGGCAGAAGGAAAAGCAGTTCATGGTGATAACACTGAACGCGATAACCAAAAACGCCGTCCCGTCCGCAAAACAGAGACAACGCGTCGTAATGACCCGTGTCCTTGTGGAAGCGGGAAAAAGTACAAGCACTGCCACGGCCGTGAAGAACAAGCGCAATAGGAGGTGAGAGGGGGAGGCGGTGTCCTTCTCCTCTTTTCTTGGTAGATAGGAGTGTGGGAACCAGCTTCAACGCGTCAGTTCGGTGTTGTCTCAGAACGAGGAGGTTTGAACCGAATCGGGCCATACCCGCGGAAACCGTCCTGTCTGGAGCGGCTGCACAAATAAGCACATTTTAAAAAAAGTTAGCCCCCACAAAGGGTGGAATCTCTAGTTACCAGATTCCATTTTTCTAGACAAATCAATGTTGAAAATTTGGAGGACAAATGAAAGATGGATGAAGAACGTTTTGTCCCTAATACGACAAATCCAGGACAAAACGTAACGAAAATCGGTGTGAAATGTCTTGAATCTTTATCATACGAGACATTTCGGGGGAAGGACTGTCTCGAAAAGAGAAGCATCGGACCGACACCCCGAACCAGCTAGAAAATATTTCAGTAGAGGTGATTCGATATGGATATGGCCGAAATAAATCATGAACTTACGAATATGGCTAAGCGTTTAGCGGACTTTAGGGGGTCTCTTTGACCTCTCTGAAAAAGAGGAGCGAATAACGGAATTAGAGCAAAAAATGACAGAACCAGGCTTTTGGGACCGCCCAGAAGAATCCAAAAAAGTAATCGATGAATCCAATGCGTTAAAAGAAAAAGTGAATGGGTATAAAGAGCTTGCCGACGCTTACGATGATTTGGAACTTTCCTATGAACTCGTGAAAGAAGAAGACGATGAGGATTTAAAGGAAGAACTAGAAAAAGGCGTACAATCATTGAACAAAAGATTAAATGACTTTGAATTGTACATGTTATTAAATGAACCGTATGATAAAAATAACGCTATCCTTGAATTGCACCCAGGGGCTGGTGGCACAGAATCGCAGGACTGGGCTTCGATGCTTTTACGCATGTACGTGCGTTGGGCAGAAAGTAAAGGATTCTCTGTCGAAACATTGGACTATCTTGCTGGAGACGAAGCAGGTCTAAAAAGTGCAACCATCTACATTAAAGGCCACAACGCCTATGGATTTTTGAAGGCGGAGAAAGGAGTTCATCGGTTGGTTCGAATTTCTCCTTTTGATTCATCTGGACGGCGGCATACGTCTTTTGCCTCTTGTGATGTGATGCCGGAGATGGAAGATGATGTAGAAGTTGAAGTAAATAATGAAGATTTAAGAATTGATACGTATCGTTCCAGCGGGGCTGGTGGTCAGCACGTCAACACGACGGATTCAGCGGTCCGAATTACGCACCACCCGACAAATACCATTGTTACTTGTCAAAATGAGAGATCTCAGCTGAAAAACAGAGAAACAGCCATGAAAATGCTGCGCGCGAAACTGTATCAACTAAAAATTGAAGAACAACAAAAAGAATTGGATGATATTCGCGGGGAACAAAAAGAAATCGGCTGGGGAAGCCAAATTCGTTCGTATGTGTTTCATCCATACAATATGGTCAAAGATCACCGCACGAATCGAGAAATTGGCAATACATCTTCTGTGATGGATGGCAATATTGACCCATTTATTGACGAATATTTGCGTCATAGTATGGAAACGTAATCGTAATGGAGGTCTGGCTCTATCGGTGGCCAGGCCTTTTTTTCTTGGAGATCTTTTAGAAACCTTGAAGGAAAGGAGGATATTGATATGAATTGGAAGAAACGACGAGAACCAATGCCGAAAAATCTGGAACGTACGCTAAACACCATTCTAATCTTGGCGGGATCAAGCATTTTAGCTGTCTCTTATAATCTTTTTTTACTTCCGAATCGAATTGCTTCCGGTGGTCTAAGCGGCTTTGCGACGATTGTCTATGAAGTGACGGGAATCGAACCAGCTATTACGTTATGGAGTTTGAATATTCCAGTATTTATCGCCGGCATTCTGTTGTTAGGTGGATGGAAATATGGGGGGAAAACATTAGCGGGAACCCTGTTTGTCCCTTTAGTTATTTACCTTACGAGAAATATCGATCCGGCTGTGAGTGATCCGCTGCTTGCTTCTTTATTTGGAGGAATCGGGGTAGGCATAGGATTAGGGCTTGTCTTTCGGGCTTATGCATCAACAGGTGGCACCGATTTAATCGCACAAATTATACATAAATATACGGGCGTTTCGCTTGGAGCGTGCGTCTTTATAATGGATGGTTTAATCGTTTTGACATCTGCTTTTGTATTTAGTTTGGAATATGCGTTATATGCATTAATAGCTTTGTTTGTTACGGGGAAGACTATAGATGTTGTTCAAACCGGTGTGGGATATGCTAAAGTTGCGCTGATTATTACACGCCAAGAAAAAGATGTACAGGATGCTATATTGCACCAGGTGGACCGCGGTGTGACAAGGTTATCCGGGGAAGGCGGCTACACACAAGATCCGCGACCTGTTCTTATGTGTGTCGTTCAGCAAAACGAAGTCACTAAATTGAAACAACTCGTACAAACCACTGATGAAGAAGCATTTGTCATTGTTACGAACGCTACGGAAGTATTAGGAAAGGGTTTTAAAATGTAAAATGTGGGTTACAATAAAATATGTAATATTTTGCAGTTTTTTTTACAAAGGGAGGGTATCAACATGAAGAAAGCGATGTTGGCATTTGCTGGAAGTGCTATGTTAATCCTTGGCGCCTGTGGTGGCGGCGGAGAAGATGAAGCTGGAGATTCTGGCGCTGACAACGGCGGTGGAAATGGCGGCGGGAAGTCATACGACGCCGAAGCCGCACAAGAAAGCTATGACAGTAACTGTCTGCAATGTCATGGTGAAAACCTTGAGGGTCAAGTAGGACCGGAATTATCCGGCAATGACTTGTCAAAAGACGAAGTACTATCGATGATCCAAAATGGTGGTAACGGTATGCAGGCTAACATCATTGAAGGTGAAGAAGCAGAAAATGTAGCAGCCTGGATTGCTGATCAATAAGAAATAGAAAGACTCTGTTAGGAAACAATGCTTTCCAACAGGGTCTTTTTGTTTTTATAAGGTTCTGGGCAGAAACGATAGGCGGGCGAATCCAGGGAGGATGATGCAGAGCCGCTTCGAGAGTAACTTCTGAAAGCGCCCGTCTGTATCGCAGCTTTACGGACGTCTTGCGTTTCTTTTGCAGAAAACATGTAAAACAAAATAAACATAGGTATATATACCTATGTTTATTAATACGAAAAGCCCGGAAATAACTGGTGAATCAATGTAACATATGTATTTGGTTAAATTTTTACAATGATTGAAATAAAAATGTAATACTTTTTTAGCATTTTTCATGATAAAAAAATGATACAATATGTAATGGACAACGACAGAAATATTGCATTCTTTCGTTTTTTCAACAAAAGAAGCTAAACAATGACATCTAGAAAAAAGATTGAATGTGCTTGGGTACGTCCAAGTATCTTTTCATGTAAAGGTGCTTGAGCGGGCAACGAACAAGAAGAACAACACAGAATATGTTTGCTTCAGGAAGTGATTTGTATGATAGAAATGAACAATGTAACAAAGACCTATAAAAACGGGGTTAATGCCCTTAATAACATCGATATTTTGATTGAAAAAGGTGAGTTTGTCTATGTGGTTGGACCAAGCGGCGCTGGTAAATCAACGTTTATCAAAATGATTTATAGAGAAGAAAAGCCATCGGATGGATCAATCACCATACACGGAACAGACCTTACAACATTGAAAGAAAAACACGTACCGCATTTACGCAGAAAAATCGGCGTCGTCTTTCAAGACTTTAAACTTCTTCCGAGATTGTCTGTTTTTGAAAATGTGGCATTTGCACTCGAAGTGATTGAAGAATCACGTGATGTCATTCGCAAACGTGTAATGGAAGTTCTTGATATTGTTAAATTAAAAAATAAGGCGCGCTTCCTCCCGGATGAACTATCAGGTGGAGAACAACAACGCGTATCTATTGCTCGTGCCATAGTCAACTACCCGCGTGTTGTGATTGCGGACGAGCCTACCGGAAATCTAGATCCAGATACATCATGGGAGATTATGGAGATACTAGAAAACATCAATAGAAATGGCACGACTATTCTTATGGCTACCCATAATCGAGAGATTGTAAACGCGATAAAGAAACGCGTTATTGCGATTGAAGCAGGTCGAATTGTTCGTGATGAAACAAGGGGGACCTACGGCTATGAAAAGTAGAACCTTAGTGCGTCACGGAAAAGAAGGCATGAAAAATATTGGTCGTAACGGTTGGATGAGTTTTGCTTCTATTAGTGCCGTTACGATTATGCTCCTAGTTGTTGGTGTGTTTCTTCTCTTGATTATGAATATGAACCATTTCATGTCATCGGTCGAAGAGGATGTAGAAGTTAGGGTTTATATTGATGTGACTGCATCTGACCAGGAACAAGAAGAACTGGAAGAGGAATTAAAACAATTAGAAAATGTAGATAGTGTTACATATTTGAGTAAAGATGAAGGACTCGATCAACTGATTAATAGTTTAGGAGATAACAGTGAAGCATTTGAGTCACTGCGGGATGAAAATCCTTTGAATGATGCGTTTATTCTTCAAGCGACATCGCCGCAATTGACCGAAAATGTGGCAGAACAAGCACAGGAACTTCCTAATATTGAAAGAGTTGACTTTGGAGAGCAAGTAGTAGAACAACTCTTTAATGTAACGAATATTTTGCGGATTATTGGGGTTGTTCTTGTATTAGGACTCATGTTTACCGCTATGTTCTTAATTTCTAACACTATTAAATTGACGATTGTAGCACGGCAAAAAGAAATTCAAATCATGAAGCTTGTCGGCGCGGCAAATGGATTTATACGTTGGCCTTTCTTCATAGAAGGGTTGTTGCTCGGAGTGGCAGGATCTGTCATACCGATTGCCGTCATGACAGGAGGATATCATTACTTATATGATGCCTATGCGGACAGGCTCAGCCTAAATTTTGCCGAAATGCTGCCGGTTTTCCCGCTAACCCTGCAAGTATCCCTTGTTTTACTTGGGATAGGCATACTGGTTGGAATATGGGGAAGTATTACGTCCGTTCGTAAGTTCTTGAAAGTTTAGACTAGAGGAGGAACCATGGGGATGAGAAAAGGATTAATCAAAGTCATGGCTGCGGTATTTGTTGTATCATCCGGTTTTACATACGGTTTTTCTGAAAACACCGCTGAAGCTAATGAAGAACTTCGCCAAAAATTAAATGATTTGCAGGAAAAACAAGAGAATAAAGAGTCAGAATCTGAAGAAACAAAGGAAGAAATGCAAGCACTTGAAGATGATATTCAAGAGGTAAATGAAGAAATAAAAAATCTTGATCAAAAGATGACCGAAACCAATGAAAAGATAACGGAAAAAAAAGAAGAGATTGCTGATACAGAAGAGCGTATTGAAGAATTGGATGGACGCATCAAGGAATTGGAAGAAAGAATCGCAGAACGGGACGAGCTTTTAAAAGATAGAGCGAAAGCTATGTATCAAAACGGCGGTTCGGTTGATTATCTTGACGTGTTAATGGGTGCGAAAAGCTTTGGCGATTTTCTGGACCGGGTATCTGCTCTAAATACAATTGCAGATCAGGATAAAAAAATCTTGGAGGACCACATTAAGGACCAGAAAGAACTTGAGGATGCGAAAGAAGAAGTAGAAAAGGAACGCCAATCCCTAGAGGAGGAAATGGCGGACTTAGAGGATTTGAAGGAAGAACAAGAATCCCAGCGTGAAGAAAAACGTGATATTCTAGGTAACTTAGAAGAAGAAGAAAATGTATTGGAAGATGCGTTATTATCTCTTCAAGATGAAGAAGAACTTCTCGAAAAACAAGAGAAAGCGGCGGAACAAGAACTTGAAGCTTATGAGGAACGTCAGCGTCAACAGGCTCAGGAAGAATCTACTGGCGGTTCTGGCAGTGGACCTTCGGGCAGTGCCCCCGCAGACAATGGCGGTTCTATGATGAAACCTGCTACTGGTACATACACTTCGGAGTATGGCCAGCGTTGGGGCAGATTGCACGCTGGTATTGATATAGGATCCGGAGGTCGTTCGAATGTTCCTATTGTTGCGGCGGAGAGTGGTACGGTTGTAAAAGCAGGTTACATGAATGGATACGGTAATACCGTTATGCTTTCGCACCGGATTGATGGGCAACAAGTGACAACTCTTTATGCACATATGTCCTCTACCCAAGTCTCATCTGGTGACAGCGTATCGAGAGGACAACAAATTGGAGTGATGGGAAATACCGGTGCTTCTCAAGGAGCACACCTCCATTTTGAAGTACACGAAGGCCCGTGGAACGGAGCTAAATCGAACTCTGTGAATCCAAGAAACTATTTGCCATAGTAGTGAAAATATACTGGAAGAAAGGCTCACAACTAGTTAATGTTGTGGGCCTTTTTTTGGTTCTACTAGTAAATGTGCGGGGGTCCATTGAGAAATCCTGAGGTAACACCTATTGATAAGTGATCAAGGGAAACACATGAAGTGGAGGAAGTGAAACAGAGCAGTGGTTTGAATGGCGCACGACGATTCGTTAGCAGATACGAAGAGTAGAGAAGCTGGCGGATATTTAATTCGTTATTTGGCTCGTTTCCGGATCAAAATACATTTGGAGAATCTCCCTTCTATTCGACAAATAATACTTTTTTTTGAAAAGTGTTGACGATAGTATAAAATAACTCTATAGTTAACAATGAAAATCATTATCAATTATTAATAGGAGGAGAATTACTATGTTCGACACAAGAAAACTTATACCTTTTTTATTCATTATTGCTCTTTTAGCTGCTTGCGGTACAGAAGAAGGGTCTGGAAACAGTAGTAGTGCAGATTCAGATAACGAATCAGGAGAGAGCAGTGAAACTAGAATAGTAGAACATGCGATGGGAGAGACAGAAATAGAGGGAACCCCTGATAAAGTAGTGACACTGTATCAAGGAGCGAATGATACGGCAGCGGCGCTTGACATAGAACCAATCGGAATGGTGGAGTCATGGACCCAACAGCCGATTTATGAATACTTACGTGATGATCTTGAAGGGACAGAAATTATCGGACAAGAAACACAACCTAATCTTGAGGCGATTGCAGAAATGGATCCTGATGTCATTATTGCTTCTAAAACACGACATGAGGAGATATATGATGACTTGTCTGCCATTGCACCAACCGTCGTAGGAGAAGAAGTGTACAAATGGAAAGATACTCTCAGAATTACCGGGGAAGCCCTGAATAAAGAAGAAGAAGCCAATCAGTTATTGGAAGATTATGAAAATCGCGTCGATACTTTTAAAGAAAAAATGGGGGATGACCTTCCAATCGAAGCGGCAATAACGAATTTTCGTGCCGACCACGCTCGGATTTTTTATATGGGATTTGCAGGTCAAATTTTAAAAGATGCCGGATTTGAAAGACCAGAAGGGCACGATAATCCGGATGAATGGGGTATTAAACTATCATCAAAAGAAAGCATTCCTGAAGCTGATGCAGAAGTTATTTTTAATTTTAATTCGGGAACGGAAACCGAGCAGATTGAAGAGACATATGAAGAGTGGACGTCTCATCCGCTCTGGCAAGAACTCGAAGCTGTACAAAACGATGAAGTCTACATGGTGGAAGAGGAAACATGGAATGCTGGCGGTGGTGTATTGGCTGCTAATCTTATGGTAGACGATTTGTACGATATGTTTGGCGTAGAAGAATAATCAGATCATAGAAAGGGTGAATAAGGAAGAGGGAGATAGATGAAAGCAGTTTTAATGAAAAAAAGGATTCGTTTTTGTCTGATTTTTATACTCTTTTTGCTGTCTTTTGCAGCAAGCATCGTTTTCGGACAAACATCTATAACGCTGGAACAGGCTTTGTCTTCTTTTCATTCTTATGATGAGACGTCGACAGAGCACATCGTCATCCAATCCAACCGTCTGCCACGTGCGGTTATCGCTACGATTGTAGGAGCCAGTTTGGCAGTGGCGGGAGCGTTTATGCAAGCTTTAACAAGAAATCCATTGGCTTCTCCAAGCATATTCGGCATTAATCAGGGAGCAATATTTTTTGTCGTCATTGGTGTTGTCTTTCTTTCGGTTTCGTCTTTGGTTTCCTTAATGGGGCTCGCATTTTTGGGCGCTGCTGTTGCCGCTATGGTTGTATATTTTCTTGGGTCTATCGGAAGAGATGGACTGACACCGGTCAAAATGGTGTTGGCTGGTGCAGCCATTAGTGCTTTATTTCAATCCTATACGCAGGGAATTCTAGTCTTGGATGAAGCGGGGTTGCAGGACGTTCTGTTCTGGCTTGCTGGTTCTGTTAGCGGGCGTACATTTGAGATGCTACTTCCGGTTCTTCCATTTATGGGTGCAGCTATCATTATAGCGTTGTGTATGGGAAAAGCTATAAATCTACTGGTGACAGGGGATGACGTTGCAAAAGGAATGGGACAGCATGTAGCCGAATTGAAAGGAACGATGGGAATAATAGTCGTAATCCTTGCTGGAAGTGCGGTAGCGGTTGTTGGGGCTGTCGGGTTCATTGGACTGGTTGTTCCACATATTGCTCGTTTTTTTGCAGGCAGTGACTACCGCTTGCTTCTTCCATTTTCAGCTTTGATTGGGGCTGTTCTGCTCGTTTCAGCAGACGTGCTGGCTCGTCTCATCATCATGCCCCAGGAAGTTCCAATTGGTGTAATGACAGCAATCGTTGGCGGTCCTTTTTTCGTGTATATTGCTAGGAAAGGAGTGTCCAGCAGATGAAACCAGTTTTAACATTTCGCGGGAAGACGGCTTCATTTAAAATGGAAAAACGAATGGTTTGGAGACTGGCGCTGCTTCTGGCAGCTGTATTGTGTGCCTGCGTTCTCGGGCCTTCTTTGGGGAACAAAATAATTCATCCCATCGAAGTCATCCAAATAATGTTTGGCACGGGGACAGGCGGGGACTATTTCATCATTAATAATTCCCGTCTTCCTCGTACACTGGTTTCTCTTCTAGTTGGTGCGGCTCTCGGTGTTTCCGGTGTGATATTGCAGGGAGTGGTTAGAAATCCTCTGGCTGCACCAGATATTATTGGTATAACTGGGGGAGCTTCTGTCGCAGCTATAGCGTTTTTAACGTATGCCGCTGGAAGCAGTGTTGGGATTAAATGGCTTCCTGTTGCAGCCATTACAGGAGCGCTACTCATGTCAATACTCCTATATGTATTGGCTTGGAAAAAAGGAGTAACGCCCATCAGGCTTGTTTTAATCGGAATTGGTATTGCTGCTATTATGAGTGCGGGAACAACCTTTATGATTGTAGCTAGTTCATCAGTCGCTGCAGGGCAAGCATATTTATGGTTGACGGGAAGTATTTACGGGGCTTCGTGGGAAGATATATATATCATGTTCCCTGTTGTTTTTTTACTTACGCCTTTTGCTCTCGTTTTTTCAAAAAGTTTGAATGCTCAGCAGTTCGGAGACGATACAGCAGAAGGTCTAGGTGTCCGGATGCAGAGAGACCGCTTTACTTTATTATTTATTAGTGTTGTTTTAGCGGGGACTGCAGTAGCAGTAGTTGGAGCTATCGGGTTTGTCGGTTTAATTGCTCCACATATCGCCCGCGTTCTGGTCGGACGTACATTTGGTGGATTGATTACGGCATCAGCACTCGTAGGTGCTCTATTATTATTTGCGGCAGACGTAACCGCCCGTACGATATTTTACCCTATCGATGTACCGGCAGGGGTGTTTACAGCAGGTGTAGGGGCTCCATTTTTTCTTTATCTATTGTATAGAAATCGAAATCAACTTTAACAAGGGAGGCTTCCATTCATGAAAAATTTGCAAGTGACAGATCTGAGCTTTTCTTATGATAAGGAGCCGATTTTGAAAGACTTGTCTATTAGTATTCCAGAAGGAGAAATAACGGTTTTTATCGGTGGGAACGGATGCGGAAAGTCAACATTGCTGCGAACCATCGCTCGTTTACTCCAGCCGGAAACAGGAACAGTATTGCTTGACGGGGAAAATATTTCTCGTCTTAAAACGAAAGAAGTAGCAAAAAAAATGTCCATTCTTCCGCAAGGCCCGACAGCTCCGGAAGGATTAACCGTCGAACAACTCGTTCAACAAGGCAGATATCCTCATCAAAGCTGGTTAAAACAGTGGTCAACCGAAGATGAGAATATGGTGCATCAAGCGCTGGCAGCAACCAATATGGAAGACTGGGCTCATCAATCAGTTGACATGCTCTCCGGCGGCCAGCGTCAGCGTGCGTGGATTGCAATGAGTCTTGCACAAGGAACAGAAACGCTGCTTTTAGATGAACCGACAACATACTTGGATATGGCTCATCAAGTAGAAGTGCTCGATTTATTATATGAATTAAATGAAACAGAAGGCAGGACGATTGTTATGGTACTTCATGACATGAATATGGCCTGTCGTTATGCTCATAATCTTGTGGCGATAAAGGATAAAACCGTTTATGCCCAAGGACGTCCGGCAGATATTATGACAGTTGATACGGTGAATCATGTCTTTGAATTAAACTGTCACATCACGCCTGACCCATTGCACGGGACGCCGATGGTGATTCCATTTGGAAAACGAGGGGCACGTCTTCATTTTGAAGTACATGAAGGTATGTGAGACAAAAAACGAAACGGTATCTCAAAAACAGGCAAGGACCCGCGACCAAATACTATTGCAAATCCTTGCCTATTGTATCTATTCTTTTACCCGTTCTTCTGAAAGAAACAGATGGGAGGTTCGCCACGCCGAAAAAGGAACTAGTGAACCGGGACTTTCGCGACGAGGAGTCCAATTTCTGTAGGATCATTTTTCAAAAGAAGGACCGTTTTATTTATACGATGCTGTATGTCCTGCTCAGTACCGGCATGTGGATGGACGAATTGACCATGGCGTAAGATAAAAGAAATGTACCATCAACATCTACCGCGTTTGATTATAAAATTATCGTTGCTAATTACAGAACTCTAATAAAGGCAACCAAATGGTATATGAACCAATTTGGTTGCCTTTTGGTAACTGTTAAATTATCAAGGAATAAATTCATCCCCTGGATTGTCTAAGTCTCTTTCTAAATTTAGAATAATGAGATGTTTACTAGACCTGCCTTGAGAATCCCACTCTAAAGTAATAACCTGTTGAATAAAAATTTGGTCATTCTCATAAATTCTTTCAGAGTAAAATAAACCTTGTAACACAGTTTTTAAATTATCTTCATCTTGTGTGAACCTTTTTGTTTCATGTTCAACAAAAAGCTGCTTTCTTTCAATGTTACTCACTGTAGTCCACCTCTGGAATAGTCAGGATAATGTGTAGATCTATCTGGTCTGTCATTATTTATTACGACAGCATGAATTTTCTCATTTGTAAATTCACCTCTTTTTAAATTTTGAATATTAACATAAGTTGTTTTGAATAGTTTGAAAGTAAAACAACTGTATGTTTATATTAATGTAAAATTCTAACATAAATAGAAAATCAATGACTACATTTCTTAGTAATTTAGTTAAAGTAGTCGACAAAATAGAAGGGAACACTTATCGACAATAATTTTTTATGTGCCGTATCTGAGAGTGAGTATACATACTGGCATTCCAACATACAGGACTGCTCAGGATAGCCTCACTGAGATTTAGATGGGTTGGGACATTATGAAATAGGATACTAGAAATGTTGTCGTTTAAGGGTAGGGGCGTCTTAGAGATAAGGCGTTTTTTTCTATGTAGGGTTCTTTCTTTATGTTTCTGCGCCAATTTTTTGCTATCTTTAGACGTATTAATTAATTTAAACCGATAGATTTAAAAAACAGTCGTTACAAACAAAAGAGCGCCGATCGGACAATCCACCTCTTCTCCACTTTTAAAGAACAACCGGTCTCCATGGACAACAGCCTAGTCTCCAATCAGCACCAATTCTATGAAAATAGGCTGTGAAACAAGGCTGTCGTCCAAGCAAAAAATTTATATGTTTCATATCATAACGAAAAATGTTTTGAGAGGGAGGAACGATGGCCTACAACTATAACAATCGAAGGCTGAACCGTCCGAGACTTTGTATATTTCCTGGATATAATTGGTGTGGTCCGGGATGTAGTGGTCCGAGACCGCCAATCAATGCAGTCGATGCTGCATGTAAAGCACATGACGAATGTTACCGGAAATTTGGAAACTATTGCGGTTGTGATCAAGCGTTCATCAAACAATTAATGTTACTTCAAAATCCCAACACTCTAGAAGGCCGACATGCTAGAACGATACTCCGTTATATGAAAATACAGAGATTTTTTACGTGTTCGTAGTATAAACAGTTTCTATTATCTCACACTAAGGGACATGCACAATGGACATACACGGAGGGTCGATTATGGACTTACATTTCATCTGGGAATCAGCCGTTTTAGTGCTTGCTGGTATTTTATTGCTTCGCATAGCGGGACGTAAATCGATTTCGCAAATGTCGCTTGCGCAAACGGTTGTTATGATTTCCATTGGATCGATTATTATACAACCAATTATCGAAAATAGTCTATGGAAAACGATCGTAGCATCTGCCATTTTTATTGGAATGCTTGTATTGATTGAGTATTTACAGTTAAAGTTTAATGCACTGGAAAAAATTATTACAGGTAAGTCGAAACTTGTTATCAATGAAGGAGTACCGCAATACGAGACCCTGAAGAAGATGAGGTTTACGATTGATACACTGGAAATGAGGCTTCGTCAACAAGGTGTTTCCAACATAACGGATGTGAAAAAAGCGACTCTTGAACCGAACGGACAATTGGGATACGAGTTGAAAGAGGATGCGAAACCGATAACGGTAGGCCAGTTTAAAGAAATGATGGCGGGAATGATTTCGCCCCAACAACAAAAACAGGCGGAGTCCACTATTTTTACTGAAATAGAAAATAATGGACATCCGCTCTCTAACGATAAGGATCTGCGGTAGGTGGTTAGCTTTTTATTTGGAAATGATTTTCTTGAGACTTTCCACCACTATCTGGATATCGCTTTTTTTCGTGTATCGACCTAGACTAAAACGAATGGCCCCTTTCCCGGATTCGGTATCTTTTCCGATTGCTTTTAATACGGGGGAGAGATTCACGGATCCAGAATGGCAGGCGGCACCGGTGGATGCACATACGTCGGGAATGTCGTTGAGAATATCTTGTCCTATATATCCTTTAAAGCTGACATGTAAGGTGTTTGGCAGTCGTTCTACCGGGTGGCCGTTCAGAATAATTCGGCTGCCAAATTCGTTTTGTAGTTGCTGCCAAAAGTCATCCCGAAGCTCTTGTATATCTGTCTGGTGGTTATCGTATTCAATCAATTCGCAAGCCTTTCCTAAACCGGCGGCAAGTACTACGTTTTCCGTTCCGGCTCGTCTTCCTTGTTCATGTCCCGCTCCGTGCATAAAAGACTCAGGAGTTTGTCCTTTTCGAATATACAAGGCACCGATACCTTTTGGAGCATATAATTTGTGTCCGGCAATTGAAAGATAATCCACTCCCAGTTCATTCACATCTACAGGAATTTTTCCAAGTGACTGCGCAGCATCGGAGTGCAATGGAATATGATGACGACGAGCGATGTCTGCTATTTGATGAATCGGGTTCACCGTACCGACTTCATTATTCGCATGCATTACAGAAATAAGCACGGTGTTTTCTTTAATGGCTGCTTTAATATCCGCTGGATGGACTTGCCCATATGTATCGGTTTCTAAATATGTCACCTCTGTACCATATTTTTCAAGATGACGACAAGGTTCTAGTACGGCAGGGTGTTCAACCTTTGTTGTAATAATATGACCTTTATGTGGACAGGCATCGATTGTCCCTTTTAATACGTGATTGTTTGCTTCGGTTCCTCCGCTGGTGAAAATAATTTCCTCTGGAGCAGCTCCAATTAGGGATGCAATTTGTGCACGGGCCTTTTCTACAGCTTTTTTGGCAGGTATGCCAGCCCAATGAGAAGCGGAAGGATTTCCGTATGCTCCTTCGAGCGTTTCGATGATTATTTGTTGGACTTCAGGCGCAATCGGTGTGCTGGCATTGTAATCCATATAAATTCGTTTCATCCTGGACCTCCAATCTATATCTTGTTGATACTGAAAACTGTAAGGTAAAAATTTTGTAAAGACAAGAGAAAATATCTACCTTATGTTGCAAAGTTTCGGTATGATGAGACAAGTTATGAATTTATTGGAGGAAGGTGTATATGAGAAACGGTGGAAGTTTATTAGAACTGTTACTAATATCTTTACGGCTTGGACTTACTTCATTCGGGGGACCGGTTGCCCATCTTGGATATTTTCATGAAGAGTACGTTCGCCGCCGTCAATGGTTGGATGAAAAAAATTATGCCGACTTGGTAGCATTAGCGCAATTTTTGCCTGGTCCTGCCAGCAGTCAAGTTGGGATGGGAATCGGAATGGTACGAGCGGGCATTCCTGGAGCTTTTGTTTCTTTTCTAGGATTTACACTACCGTCTGTTATGGTATTAGTCATTTTTGCAGTATTGTTGCAAAACTATGATTTAGCAGATGCTAGTTGGATAAATGGACTGAAAGTAGTGGCGGTCGCAGTCGTTGCACATGCCATATTAGGAATGGGAAAAAAATTAACTCCGGACCGTGAGCGTACTTCTATCGCAGTTGTGACTATGATTCTACTATTGCTTTGGCAGACTGTTTATAGTCAAGTGCTGCTTATTATAGCAGCTGGCTTTGTCGGTCTTTACATATATAAAGAAAAGAAAGATCCAAAATCTCAATCGATGGCTGTTCCGATTCACGCCAAAACGGGCGCCATATGTTTAGGAATATTTCTTAGTTTACTAGTGCTGCTTCCGATAGCGCGCTCTGTGTTTTCCATTGAAGCATTGGATGTGTTTGATAGTTTTTATCGAGCGGGAGCATTAGTATTTGGAGGCGGACATGTCGTACTTCCGTTGTTAGAACAAGAAGTTGTTTCACATGGTTGGGTAAATGCAGAAGAATTCTTGGCAGGATACGGAGCAGCTCAAGCTGTGCCTGGACCTCTTTTTACGTTCGCTTCTTATCTTGGAGCTGTGATGGGTGGTTGGTCCACAGCATTGCTAGCAACGATTGCCATATTCTTACCTGCTTTTTTACTCATTATAGGAAGTATTCCGTTTTGGGATAAACTACGCCAACACGCTAAAATTAATGCAGCGTTGTATGGCGTGAATGCCGCCGTCGTAGGAATTTTGGCTGCTGCATTTTATGATCCGATATTTACAAGTGCAATAGGCAGTCAGGTAGATTTTGCACTTGCAGTTGGGCTGTTTGCATTGCTGTATTTCTGGAAAATTTCTGCTTGGCAAGTGGTTATTATTGGAATCGTCTGTGGTATATTTATTGGTTGATAAAATAAAGGAAGCTATGCGCTATAATCAAACGTTGCAACAAATCCCAAGTTTTTCTTAATGTTTGTTAAATAATATTTTTTGAATCCCATTTTCATGCTAGAATATAATAAGATGATGATACTCGATGACAAGGTTATTATATAGAAGAGCTGGGGTGGAAAGCATAATGGAATGGAAAACAAAATTAGCTTCAGCGATAACGGGAGCGGTATTAATTTCTGGAGCCGGCGGAGTGTATGCCGGAATGAACATAAATGGTGAAGAAAAGGACGATACGACTCAATCCGTTTCGAATATGGCCCAACAGTTACAATCAGAAACCGAAGATGATACGTCGGATTCGGTGGAAGAGGAACTGAAAAAATTAGAACGTGTTTATAAAACGATTGATGAGGATTACGTGGGTGATGTAGATACGGAAAAATTGTTTGAAGGCGCATTGAATGGAATGGTCGATGAACTCGATGATCCTCATTCTGCCTATATGGATGAAGATACGGCTTCTCAATTTAGTCAATCATTGGACTCTTCGTTTGAAGGAATCGGTGCAGAAGTTAGTATGGTTGATGACACTGTTACCATTGTTTCCCCCTTTGGAGGCTCCCCTGCCGAAGAAGCAGGATTGCAGCCCAATGACCAGATTTTAGAAGTGGATGGGGAAAGTACAGAAGGGGATACGTTGAATGAGACGGTCTTAAAAATTCGCGGTGAAAAAGGATCCACCGTAACGTTAACCGTGCAACGTCAAGGTTCATCGGATCCTTTTGAAGTAGATGTAGAACGAGATGAAATCCCCGTTGAAACGGTAAATTCTGAAGTGAAAGATCAAAACGGTCAATCCATTGGTATAATAGAATTGACCTCGTTTTCAGAAAATACTGCTGAGGAATTTGAAGAGCATTTAACCAACTTGGAAGAAGAGGGTATTGATGGGTTGGTAATTGATGTTCGAGGAAATCCCGGCGGATATTTAGAAAGCGTTGAAGATATTGGAGACTTGATTATTCCGGGAGATGAACCGATTGTTCAAATTGAACCGCCAAACGGTAACACAACCCGTTCGATTTCGTCCCTTGATGAAAAGAAAGAGTATCCAATTGTTGGTCTGATTGATGAAGGAAGTGTGTCTGCTTCAGAAATACTGGCCGGTGCGTTAAAAGAAGCAGGTGAGTACGATTTAGTCGGTCAAACAACCTATGGGAAAGGAACTGTACAGCAGTCCACGAGTTTAGGAGATGGCAGTCAACTTAAGCTATCGATGTACAAATGGCTTACCTCCGATGGCAATTGGATTAATGAAGAGGGTGTCGAGCCGACGGTAGAAGTAGAACAACCCGAATATTTTTATTCCGCCGTCCTTTCACCGGAAGAAGATCTTGAACAGGAAGCCAGTGGAGAGCAAGTCGAAATCGCTCAGCAAATGTTAAAAGGTCTCGGATATGACCCAGAACGAATGGATGGCTACTTTGATGAGGACACAGCAAACGCGGTTCGTTCGTACCAAGAATCTGTGGATGACCTTCAGGTAACTGGTGTGATTAATGAGAAAACGACGACCAGGATGAATCAGGATTTGCTCGAACTCATTCAAGATCCCGCAAATGATAACCAGTTAAATAGAGCGCTTGAACTGATTGGTGAAAAAACTTCTAAATAATAAAGAAAATAGAGAACATGCTTAAAGCGCAGTTTATGATGCTGCGCTTTTCTCATAATGGATGGAGGTGTTGTCATGGAAGAAATAGGCTGGGAATTCGTACAAGCTATTGGACGATTTTTTGCTCATCCGCTTACTTATGTCATTCCGATTGCGATGTTGCTGCTCGGATATTTTCGAGTGAAACGGGAACGTTTGACGTTTCATACTCGTATCTTTCAAATGGCCTTTGATTTGACGGCACCTTTACTCCCTGGCTTTCTGGCAGGTTTAGTGTTGTCAATTATCGTGATTGTAAGCGGTATTGCTGTTCCTTTTGCATTTATCGGTTTAGTGTCGATTATTTTGCTGCTTGTTTTAATGACAGGGCGGACAAATTGGTTATCACCTGCTTTTACCGTTAGTACAGCAGTAATTTTGGCTTTGTTTCTACCCGAATGGAACAGTGGCAATGCGTTTATAGATAATTGGTTGCAAGCATTGGCAGGCACCGATTTTAGACTCGTAATCATATGGCTTGCCGTTTTAATCATGATAGAAGGTATATTAATATGGAAAAACGGAAACAAACACACGTCTCCTGTCGTTGTGAAAAGTACACGCGGGAAAAGGATGGGGGCTCACCGGCTGCAACGAATTTGGTTTATACCCTCTATTATGCTTGTTCCAGATGGGATGATTGAATCAATCTCTTGGTGGCCGTTGTTGCCAGTCGGAGGAAATGATTTTGCTTTATTTCTGATCCCATTTGCAATGGGGACAAACTATACGATATTTCATACGCTTCCAGCTCCTGCTGTAAAAAGGGCGGGACAGCGGATTATTCTATTAAGCTTGTTGACTGGAGGAGGGGCTGCCACGGTCTTTTATTTCCCAGAGGCCGCATTATATACAGCTGCCGCTGCAATACTGATTCGAGAAGCATTAACGGTTTGGTTGAACAGAGAAGAACGGACAAGACCCGCCTTTTTTATGCCAAGATCACGAGGGGTAGGAGTTCTAGGTATTCTGCCAAGTTCACCGGCTGCTAAAATGGGGTTGGCGCCGGGCGAGACGATTATGAAAGTGAATGGACAGCAAGTGAATTCAGAAAAGGAATTTTATTATGCGTTACAAAAGAATTCCGCTTACTGTAAAATAGAGGTCACTGATTTACAAGGAGAATTGAGGCACGTCCAATCAGCGGTGTATGACAACGAACATCATGAAATAGGTGTCTTATTAGTAAAAGAAAAAAACACATTCGATCCGTCCGCAAAAGAGGCATAACATAAAGCAAAGGAATTATTCCATATTCCAACAAAAGTAAAAGCAGTTGTGATGACTAAATCATTACGGCTGCTTTTTTGTATGATTTGTTTGACGGAACGTTTAAAAGGTACAGATTTTTTTAAATTGAAAATGTCATAAAACGAACATATATTCGAAAAAGTCGTTTAAATTGCTAATATCTGTGGTATAATGTATAAGCGGATATATAAATGAAGAATGAAAGTTTTAATATATAAAGTGGGGGATTCAGTCATGAACGAAACGTTTGAGTTGGTTTCTAAATATGACCCTCAAGGAGATCAACCGGCAGCTATCCAAGCTCTTACTGAGGGCATAAATAATGGGGAAAAACATCAAACATTGCTTGGCGCTACGGGAACTGGAAAGACATTTACCGTCTCAAACGTCATTCAAGAAGTGAATAAGCCCACCTTAGTGATGGCACATAACAAAACATTAGCTGGCCAACTTTATAATGAATTTAAAGAACTGTTTCCAAATAATGCTGTAGAGTATTTTGTCAGCTATTATGATTACTATCAGCCAGAAGCCTATGTTCCTTCAACCGATATGTTTATAGAAAAAGATGCAAGTATTAATGATGAGATTGATAAGTTACGGCACTCAGCTACAAGTGCTTTATTTGAACGAAACGATGTCATTATTGTAGCCAGTGTTTCTTGTATTTATGGACTTGGTTCTCCAGAAGAGTATCGAGATCTCGTTTTATCCCTTAGAAAAGATATGGAAAAAGAGAGAAATGCGTTATTGCGTGAGTTAGTCGATATTCAATATGAAAGAAATGATATTAATTTTGTACGCGGAACATTTCGAGTACGTGGAGATGTAGTAGAGATTTTTCCTGCATCGAGAGACGAGCATTGTATACGTGTAGAATTTTTCGGTGATGAGATTGACCGTATTACAGAAGTAGATGCTTTAACTGGTGAAATACTAGGGGAGCGTGGCCACGTTGCCATCTTCCCTGCTTCTCACTTTGTGACAAGAGAAGAGAAGATGACTCGTGCGATTGAAAATATCGAAAAAGAACTGGAAGAGCAGCTTCAGACTTTTCGTGATAATGGTAGAGAGCTTGAGGCACAACGGCTGGAGCAACGTACGAACTATGATTTAGAAATGATGAAAGAAATGGGCTTTTGTTCGGGGATTGAAAACTATTCCCGCCATCTTACCTTTCGAAAACCCGGAGAATCTCCATACACTTTGATGGACTTTTTTCCGGATGACTTCTTGTTAATTGTAGATGAGTCTCATGTTACCCTACCGCAGGCTCGTGGAATGTATAAAGGAGACCGGGCACGAAAAGGAGTCTTGGTGGAACATGGCTTTCGGCTACCGTCTGCGATGGATAACAGACCGTTGCAATTCGAAGAATTGGAACAACGCTTTAAACAAGTGGTCTATATTTCAGCGACACCGGGACCTTATGAACTAGAAAAGTCTCCTGGAGTGATTGAACAAATCATTCGCCCTACCGGTTTGTTAGACCCAACCATTGATATCAAACCGATTGAAGGTCAAATTGATGATTTAATAGGACAAATTAACGAACGGAAACAACGAAAAGAAAGAGTCCTCGTCACGACCCTAACAAAGAAAATGGCAGAGGATTTAACCTCTTATTTAAAAGAGGTTGGTATTAAAGTGAAATATTTGCACTCAGAAGTGAAAACGTTAGAGCGTATTGATATTATCCGTCAACTTCGTCTCGGGGAATTCGATGTACTAGTTGGAATAAACTTATTGCGTGAAGGTCTGGATATACCAGAAGTATCTCTTGTCACGATTCTTGATGCAGACAAAGAAGGATTCTTACGGGCAGAACGCTCTCTCATTCAAACGATGGGACGTGCTGCAAGAAATGCGAATGGACACGTTATCATGTATGCTGACAAGATCACGAATTCTATGAATGTTGCTATAGAAGAAACGAATCGACGTCGTACCATTCAAAAAGAATTTAATGAAAAGCATGATATAACCCCAACGACCATTCAAAAAGAAATTCCAGAGCTCATTCAGGCAACTATCACCTCAGATGACAGTAGCGACCTTGATAAGCCTGCCTTGGACAAAATGAGTAAAAAAGAGCGTGAAAAAGTCATCGAACAGATGGAATCAGAAATGAAAACAGCTGCCAAAGACCTCCAATTTGAGCGAGCGGCAGAACTGCGTGATATGCTACTTGAACTAAAAGCGGAAGGGTGACCGTTATGTCAATCGAAAATTTACAAATTAAAGGGGCTCGTTCTCACAATCTCAAAGATATCGATGTGACGATTCCCCGTGACAAACTGATTGTTTTTACAGGCTTATCCGGTTCAGGGAAGTCTTCTTTGGCGTTTGATACGATCTATGCAGAAGGACAGCGCCGTTATGTAGAATCATTATCTGCTTATGCTCGTCAGTTTTTAGGACAGATGGATAAACCTGATGTTGATTCAATTGAAGGACTTTCGCCTGCTATTTCCATTGATCAAAAAACGACAAGCCGCAATCCTCGTTCTACTGTAGGAACCGTGACAGAAATATATGACTACCTGAGACTACTTTTTGCAAGAGTGGGGCGTCCGATATGTCCTGTTCATAACGTCGAAATTTCTTCGCAAACTGTGCAGCAAATGGTTGATTTGATGATGGAATATCCCGAAAGGACAAAAATGCAGATTCTTGCGCCACTTATTTCAGGTCGTAAAGGCGAGCACGTCAAAGTATTAGAAGATTTGCAGAAAAAAGGGTTTGTCCGCGTTCGTGTCGATGGTGAAATGCGTGAAGTGAGTGAAGAATTTAATCTCGAAAAGAATAAAAAACATGATATCGAAGTTGTTGTAGACCGAATTGTTATAAAAGAAGGGGTGGAAACACGGCTTGCCGACTCTTTAGAAACAGCGCTTGATTTAAGCGGTGGTAAGGCGATGGCTGATGTTATTGATGGAGAAGAACTTCTTTTTAACCAACATCACGCCTGCCCTCATTGCGGTTTTTCTATCGGCGAATTAGAACCGCGGTTGTTTTCATTTAACAGTCCCTTTGGCGCCTGCCCGACATGTGACGGGTTGGGAAGTAAACTAGAAGTAGATGAAGAGCTAGTTATTCCAGATTGGGACCGCACATTAAATGATAACGCAATCGCAGCGTGGGAACCTACGAGTTCACAATATTATCCGCAGCTGCTTCAGTCGGTGTGCCGTCATTTTAATATTGATATGGATGTTGCAGTCAAAGAACTGCCGAAGGAAAAGCTCGATATTCTTTTGCATGGCAACCGGAAAGAAAAAATGACATTTCGCTATGAAAATGACCGTGGTAGTATCACCGAGCGCGACATTTACTTTGAAGGTGTATTAAATAATGTGTCCCGTCGTTATCATGAAACAGCGTCAGATTTTATTCGAGAACAAATGGAACAATATATGGCGAACAATGCTTGCCAAACATGTAAAGGGAACAGACTTCGTAAAGAAAGTCTCGCGGTCAAAATAGCCGGCAATCATATTGGAGAAATAACGACATTATCTATTAAAGATGCGAAAGACTTTTTTGAACGTCTGGAACTCTCTGAAAAAGATTTAATGATTGCCCGCCTTATTTTAAGAGAGATTGATGAAAGACTTGGATTTTTAATTAATGTCGGCCTTGATTATTTAACGATGAGTCGTTCAGCCGGCACTTTATCTGGCGGAGAAGCGCAGCGGATCCGGCTTGCAACCCAAATCGGTTCTTCATTAATGGGGGTTCTCTATATTTTAGATGAACCATCGATTGGGTTACATCAACGTGATAATAACCGCCTTATTAAGACACTCGAACGGATGAGAGACCTAGGTAATACGTTGATTGTCGTTGAACACGATGAAGATACTATGCTTGCGGCTGACCATATTGTCGATATTGGTCCAGGTGCAGGGGTACATGGGGGCTACGTTGTCTCCGAAGGAACTCCGGAAGAAGTTAAAGAAGACGATCGTTCAATGACGGGACAATACTTGTCAGGTAAGAAATTCATCCCACTTCCGATGTCGAGAAGAAAACCAGAGAAGCGTCAATTAAAAATAAAAGGAGCGAAAGAAAATAACCTTCAGACTACAAATGTTGATATCCCGTTAGGCTTGCTAACAGCAGTTACAGGTGTATCCGGTTCCGGAAAAAGTACGTTGATTAATGATATTTTGTACAAGTCATTGTCGCAAAAGCTCCACCGAGGCAAAGGAAAACCGGGAGCACATAAAAAAGTAGAAGGAATCGACCAATTAGAAAAAGTCGTCGATATCGATCAATCGCCGATCGGACGGACCCCTCGTTCCAATCCGGCTACGTACACGGGTGTGTTTGATAATATCCGGGATGTATTTGCTATGACAAATGAAGCCAAAATACGCGGCTACAACAAAGGAAGGTTCAGTTTCAACGTTAAAGGCGGACGTTGTGAGGCTTGTAAAGGGGACGGGATTATAAAGATTGAGATGCATTTTCTCCCCGATGTGTATGTTCCTTGTGAAGAATGTGGAGGCTCAAGGTATAACCGTGATACGCTCGACATACGATACAAAGGGAAAAGTATTGCAGATGTTCTAGCGATGACAGTAGAAGAAGCGTTAGATTTCTTTGAAAATATCCCGAAAATAAAGCGCAAAATCCAAACGCTTTATGACGTAGGTTTGGGGTATATTACACTCGGCCAGCAAGCTACGACATTATCGGGTGGTGAAGCACAACGTGTGAAATTAGCTAGTCAGCTGCAACGACGCTCCAATGGCAAGTCCCTCTATATACTGGACGAACCTACGACAGGACTTCATATTGACGATATCGACCGACTTTTAACCGTACTTCAGCGTTTAGTAGAAAATGGCGACAGTGTTCTTATTATCGAGCATAACTTAGATGTTATTAAATCAGCTGATCACATTATTGATCTTGGTCCAGAAGGCGGTGACAAAGGAGGCAAAATCGTTGCCACCGGAACACCGGAAAAAGTGGCCGAAAATAAAGAATCGTATACCGGTTATTATCTTAAGCCGATTTTAGAAAGAGAACGAAAAAGAATGGAAGAACGAATGGCTGCCGCTGAAAAAGTAGCAGAACATTCAACTTCGTAATGTATAGCCGTCCCGTCTGCAGAAAATGGATGATAGACCTATTAGTCATCGAATTCAAAACCATTGTATGTGCAGGTGGGACGCTATTTTTTTGCACCCCACATGCAAAAACGGACAGCAGGGGGAGAGGCATTCCGACTTCAGACCGAAGAAATGCTGAAACGAATACGGTATCTTAAACGTAGATGAGAAAATAGGAAACGGTGTGAACGAAAAAAGTGTGTCTGGTCTCCGATTATTTAAAAAAGGAAGGGATCAATCATGGAAGAAGAACGCAAGATTATCTTAAAAATGATAGACGATGGAAAAATAACAGCAGAAGATGGAACGAAGTTATTAAAAGCGCTTCATTCGGACAAGGAAGACAAGCCGGAAGAGTCAGAGACAGAGGAATCTGCATCTTCGGTTAGTGGTCCAAAGGATTCACACCATTCTTATTCAGCAAAAGCGTCTTCGAAAGAAAAGGCGGAAGATGTGTCAGAAGCAACGACAGGCACAGACTTGTCAACAAAAGTAAATTGGGAACATGATAGAAGAGGGCGCACGGAAGAAGAAACAGAACAGCAGAAAAAAACGGATCCCGCCACAGGATTCACTGATTTTATTGACAGTGCTATCCAAAAAATTAAAGAGTTGGATTTAGATTTTAACTTTGGTCCTTATCAAGAGGTTCATCATATCTTTCAACATAAGGGAATGGACCAATCTGTCATTGACATTTCATTGGAGAACGGTTCCTTAGAATGGAAGCCGTGGGATGAACCTGATGTAAAGATTGAATGCGATGTGAAAGTTTATAAAGGAAAAACGTTGGATGACGCCCGTCGTGAGTTTTTAAAGGAAACGGTATTTGAAGTGGACGGCACGCATCTGTTGTTTTACACTCGTACGAAAGCAATGAAAGTTAATGCGGTAATGTATGTCCCCCGCAAGACATATGAACGTGTGCAGCTATATACGTTTAATGGGCATTTGAAGGGGGAAGATGTAAAAGTAAATAGTTTTTCCGCTAAAGCGGTTAATGGGAGTTTAGCCGTTCAAAACCCGGATGCGATGAAATTTCACGCAGAGACTGTGAATGGCCCGATAAAAGTTTCGGGTGGAAATTTAGATATTGGGGATATTAAAACCATGAATGGAACGATTGAACTTCATTCTGAAATAAGAGATGTTGAAGCGGAATCTGTGAATGGAACGATTGATAGTTTGATGAAAATCAACCAAGACGCACGAGCGAATTTATCTGCGACTACGGGGAGTATTTTTGTCACGTTGCCGGACAATATCCGGACAGAAGGACAGTTGCGAACAAATGTGGGAAATTATAATTATTCTTTGGATGACATGGAGATTCATGAAGAAAAGAAGGATTTTATTCAAAAGTCATTACAGTTCACATCCAATCATACGGGATCCCCGCGATTGCGATTGAATGCCAGTACGAAAACTGGTTCCATTTCTGTAAAACCAGAACATGCTTGAGGAGGGAAGCACCATGAAAAAACTAGAACGAAGCCGGCATAATCGAATGCTTGCTGGAGTATGCGGGGGCATTGCTCACTATTTTAATGTAGATGCTACGCTGGTTCGTATCATTACCGTCATCCTATTTTTTGTTACAGCTGTATTCCCCATCCCGGTCGCCTATATTATCTTAGCTGTTATTATGCCGAATGAGGGAGATTCTGTAGAATAATGGGTTGTCTTGTACCGTTCCTTGTTAATACAGTTACGCTCATGGTCGTGGCTGGTTTTTTCAACGGTTTTGAACTTGATGGGATTGCTGCTGCTGTTATCGCGAGCATTATTTTATCGGTTATCAATCTTTTTATTCGGCCGCTCCTCGTTCTGTTTACGCTTCCTATCACTGTTCTCTCTCTTGGGTTGTTCATTTTTATTATTAACGCAGCTTTATTAATGTTGACTGCTGGTTTAATGGGTGATGCCTTCACTATATCGAACTTTGGTATGGCGTTACTAGCAGCTATTATTATTGCCATCTTGAATGTGCTTATTAACCATTTCATCGTTGATCCTTTGCGGAAAAAGAAATAAGTGTCAAGCTGTCCTACGATGGGCAGCTTTTTTCGTAAGGTATAAGAATGTATAAACAGCGTAAATAGTGATTTGCTATTTCCACAATCATTAGGAATCATGCTACAATGAAAAGAGTGTAAGTGGAAAAATTCTGATGATTTTAAACGAGCTTTCCGATTGAATTTGTGAAGATTAGAGGGATATAGATGCCAAAAGTAACCGCGAATGATTTAGCGAGTCAATTTAATTTAGAAGTGTTGGCCGGGGAGGAAGGCGTTTACCGTGCAATTACAACAAGTGATATTTCACGGCCGGGAATTGAAATGGCTGGTTTTTTCACGTATTATCCGGCGAAACGATTGCAACTTATCGGACGCACTGAACTTTCGTTTTTTCAACAGTTGTCCCCGGACGAAAAAAAGGAACGAATGTCAAAGCTTTGTACATATGACACCCCTGGCATTATCATTTCACGAGGATTGATTGCGCCGCCGGAATTGGTAGAAAGTGCGGAAAATATGGCTGTTCCGGTCATGCGGGCAGATGTCACAACGACTCGGCTTAGCAGTCAATTAACGAACTTTTTAGAAGCGCGTTTGGCAAAATCAACCGCTGTGCACGGTGTACTTGTGGATATTTACGGCATTGGTGTACTATTAACAGGAGCAAGCGGTGTTGGTAAAAGTGAAACTGCACTTGATCTTGTTCGTCGTGGACATCGTTTAGTAGCTGATGATTCTGTTGAAATCTTTCAGCAGCATGGGGATACATTAGTTGGTAGTTCGCCGGAACTCATACGACACCTTTTAGAAATAAGAGGTCTTGGCATCATTGATGTCATGACATTATTTGGCGCCGGCGCAGTCCGTCCGTTTAAACGGATAGGCTTGACGATTCACCTTGAACTTTGGGATGAAAATAAGGCATATGACCGTTTAGGTTTGGAAGAAGCGAAATTGCAGATTATCGATACAGAAATTCCAAAATATACGATTCCGGTGCGCCCGGGACGAAATCTTGCTGTTATCGTGGAAGTCGCTGCGATGAACTTCCGTTTAAAACGGATGGGGATCAATACAGCGAAGCAGTTTTCCGATCGTCTTACAGATGTGATTGAAGAAGGCGACCGTGATGATTTTTATGGATAGGAGAGAAGTCAGATGTTGTATTCGATTGAACCAATTGGCCGTGTAGCCTTTGAACTGGGGCAACTAACGGTATATTGGTATGGAATCATTATTGGGTTAGGTGCTCTTATCGGATATGTTATAGCAAATAAAGAATCAAAAAAGCGTGGTTTGCCAAAAGATGTTTTTGCAGATTTGCTTATTTTTGCGATTCCAATTGCGATATTGTGTGCGAGATTATATTATGTTGCGTTTCGATGGGGCTATTATTCACAGAACCCAGGACATATATTAGCTGTTTGGGAAGGTGGTTTAGCGATTCACGGCGGCCTTATCGGTGCCGTATTAACAGCGATTGTTTTTACGAGAAAGCGAAAAATATCGTTTTGGAAAATCGCAGATATAGCAGCACCAAGCATTATTTTAGCGCAGGCGATTGGACGCTGGGGAAATTTTATGAACCAAGAAGCACACGGCGGCCCTGTTACACGTGATTATTTAGAAAGCCTGCAACTGCCAGAGTTTATTGTTAATCAAATGTTTATTGATGGTACATACTATCACCCGACATTTTTGTATGAATCGCTTTGGAGTCTGCTTGGTTTTGCGCTGTTATTATTACTTCGCCGAGTGAATTTGCGGCGCGGTGAAATATTCTTAAGCTATGTTATTTGGTATTCGTTTGGACGATTTTTCATTGAGGGAATGCGTACAGATAGTCTTATGATAGGAGACGTATTGCGTGCAGCACAAGTTATTTCGGTGATGCTGATTATTGGCGCCATAGCGTTGTGGGTGTACCGAAGAAGAACGGGGCTTTCCGCTGCCCATTATCTCGATGATGATGGATCTGGTATTCCTAAACCTAAATCTAAACGTAAATCTGGTGGCTCAAAAAAGAATAAAAAGTGAAAAAGGTGAAACCTATGAAAACATTAAAACAAGGTTGCATCGCCGGACTTCAAACAACGTGGACGCTTGGGAAAATCATATTTCCTATAACTCTCATTATTACGATGCTTGGATATACGCCGGTTCTCACCTGGATTGCTGGTTTACTGGCGCCGTTAATGGGTTGGATTGGTCTTCCTGGTGAAGCTGCGATTCCACTCGTACTCGGTAATGTCCTAAATTTATATGCTGCCATTGGAGCTATTTTATCAATGGACTTGGCTGTAAAAGAAGTGTTCATATTAGCAGTCATGCTTTCTTTTTCTCATAATTTATTCATTGAATCAGCAGTAGCAGTCAAAGCAGGCGTCCGGATGTCGGTCGTGCTGGCAGTTCGACTAGGGCTTGCTGTCTTGTCCGCCTTTCTTATCCATGTTTTTTGGAGAGGTGGGTCTGAGATGGCAAGCTATGGTTTTGTTTCTAATGATAGCCAAAGTACTGTTAGTGGCTGGGAAGGAATTATTTGGGAAGGGATATCTAGTGCTTTTTTCGGTGTCGTTCAGTTAGCCGCCGTCGTCATTCCGATTATGATTTTTATTCAAATGATGAAAGATTTGAATTGGCTGCAAAAGTTTTCAACATGGATGTCTCCTTTTACGAAGATGCTAGGGATTAATAAAAATACATCGACCACGCTGGCATCTGGAATATTTTTTGGGCTTGCTTTTGGTGCTGGGGTTATGATTCAGGCCATAAAAGACGACAATGTAAAGAAAAAAGATGTATATCTTGTATTGATATTTCTTGTCGCTTGCCATGCTGTTATCGAAGATACCCTGATTTTTATACCGCTTGGCATTCCTGTATTGCCATTACTGCTTATTCGTTTTGTTACGGCTGTTATTTTAACAGTCATCGTTGCCTATGTATGGAAAAAGGTCGAAAAGAAAGAATATATCCGCAAGGAGGCCACCTATGACTATTCATAACATTTTGTTCGATTTTGATGGAACACTTGTTAATACAAATGAACTCATTATTAAGTCTTATGAACGTGTGTTAGATACATATTTTCCCGAAAAATATGGAAGAGAAGATATTATCGGCTTTATTGGCTTGTCTCTTCCTGAAAATTTCCGAGAAATGGACCCAGACCGGGCAGAAGAAATGATTAAGCTATATCAACAACACAATTTGGAGCACCATGATGAATTAATTGAAGAATATGAAGGGGTAGCAGAGACAATAGCAGCTTTAGACCAACAAGGGTATAAACTAGCTATCGTTACGACAAAACGTAAACAAACCGCTTACAAAGGTTTGGAATTGATGGGACTGCTTCCTCATTTTTCTTCTGTTATTACACTTGATGATGTAGAAGAAGTGAAGCCTCACTCAGAACCGCTTGATAAGGCAATGAAAGAATTAGGAGCAAAGCCGGAAGAGACCATGATGGTTGGTGACAGTCAGTATGATATTCTCGGAGGGAAGAATGCCGGGGTGAAGACAGCCGGTGTGGCTTGGACGATAAAAGGGGAGGATTATCTTGCCTCGTTTGAGCCGGATGTCATGCTCCAAAAAATGCCGGACTTGCTGAATTACCTTGGCGTGAAACGAACATGAGAAGGACCGAACGATATCCTGTGGAATCTGCCAATTCCCTCTGGCATATATACAAAACAGTCCCCTTTTGGAAAGTCGTTAAAAATTTCGTCGTCATTCAAGTAGCACGTATTATCCCTTTCTTACCTCTGAAAAATTGGATGTATCGAACCTTTTTACGAATGAAAGTGGGGGAAAAGACGGCATTTGCATTGATGATGATGCCGGATGTCATGTTTCCGGAAAAGATAAGTATTGGCTCCAATAGCGTTATTGGTTACAACACAACGATTTTGGCACATGAATACTTAATTAAAGAGTACCGTTTAGGAAAGGTGGACATCGGTGATCATGTGATGATTGGTGCAAACACTACTATTCTTCCAGGGGTGCATATTGGAGATGGTGCGGTGGTTGCAGCTGGTTCGGTTGTTCATAAAGATGTAGAAGCAGGTTCCATCGTAGGTGGCAATCCATTGCAACGGATTCGTTCGAATGAAAATAAAGATGATTCACTCCCTGAATAGAGCGTCCCTCTAGGAAGGGATTTTTTTAGATTGACGCTTTTTAGAATCGAGTGTAAACTACACGGTATACACTTTATCTCTCTATTACATTAGCAAACTAAAGTACATACAATTATACATAAAAAAGAAAGGTAGGATTATCGTTATGAGTCAGCCTTTTATGTTTGAAAAACCTATAGGTATGCGTGATACGCTGCCCGCTTATTATCAAACCAAGCGCAGTGTCCGGGACCAAATGGAAGAAGAAATAGGAAGCTGGGGTTACTTGCCAATCGAAACTCCAGCTTTGGAATATTACGATACGGTTGGTCATGCATCTGCAATATTGGATCAGCAGTTGTTTAAATTATTAGATCAACAAGGAAATACGCTCGTCTTGCGTCCAGATATGACAGCACCGATTGCCAGAGTGGCAGCATCGAGTCTGAAAGATCACACGTTTCCGCTTCGTCTCTCCTATCACACGAATGTATTTCGTGCACAGCAGCGTGAAGGTGGAAGACCAGCCGAATTCGAGCAAATGGGTGTAGAATTGGTCGGAGATGACACCGCAAGTGCAGACGGAGAAATGATTGCACTTATGATTGATGCATTGAAAGCAGCAGGACTAAAAGATTTTCAAATTGCGGTCGGACATATCGGTTATGTGAACGCCCTCCTGCTTGATGTTGTAGGAAATGAAGAACGAGCAGGTACATTGCGCCGCTTTTTATACGAAAAAAACTATGTCGGATTTAAACACCATGTAGAAAGCTTGAATCTTTCTTCCATTGATGAAAAACGTTTGCTTGGACTTCTAAAATTACGCGGTGGCTCAGAAAAACTCAATGAAGCAGAAGAGTTAGTATATAATGGCGACGCTGCGAAAGCATTGGACAATCTACGTCAGTTGTGGGATGTACTGGAAGGGTATGGTGTAACAGACCATATTAAGCTTGACTTTAACTTAGTCATGCATATGAGTTATTATACCGGCGTTGTTTTTGAAGGATATGGGAGTCGGCTTGGTTTCCCATTATCGAGCGGTGGTCGTTATGACGAACTTTTACAAAAATTTAATCGACCAGCTCAGGCAACTGGATTTGGAATCCGTCTTGATTTGCTTGTCGAAGCTCTCGGACAAACAAAACAACAGCCCCAACAAACGTGTATTCTTTTTAGTAAGGAACGAAGAAAAGAAGCGATAGAAGAAGCGAAACAACAGCGTGAGCAAGGAAAAAGGGTTGTGCTTCAGGATTTACAAGGAGTAGGAAATGTCGATGAATGGAGCGAAGCGTTTTCCGAAGTGATTTCATTTATCGATAACAAGAAAGGGGACAGCAACGAATGAGCGAACCATTAAAGGTGGCCATGCCAAAAGGACGAATTTTCGAAGAAGCTATAGAACTTTTACGTCAAGCGGACTTTGCGCTTCCGTCTGAGTTTGACGACTCCCGAAAGTTAATCATAGAGGCACCAGATGCGAATATGCGATTTATTCTAGCAAAACCGATGGATGTGCCGACTTACGTGGAACACGGGGTTGCCGATATTGGTGTTGCTGGTAAAGACACGATGATTGAAGAAGAACGTGACGTTTATGAAGTGTTGGATTTAAACATAAGTGAGTGTTACATGGCAGTTGCTGGTCTTCCTGGCTATGAAAAAACAGACATAAACCCAAAAGTTGCTTCGAAATATCCTAATTTAGCGACTCAATATTTTAAAGAGCAAGGGGAACAAGTAGAAATTATTAAATTAAATGGTTCGATTGAAATTGCTCCGCTCGTTGGTTTGGCGGATCGGATTGTCGATATTGTATCGAGCGGTCAAACGTTGAAAGAGAACGGTCTCGTCGAATTAGAAAAAATGGTGTCTATTACGTCCCGTTTGATAGTTAACCCGGTCAGTTACCGGATGAAGGACACCCGTATTGATGACATGGTTGAACGTCTTGCCCGTGTGGTAGAGGAGGATGACGCATGAACATCATTCAACTTGATGAAAATGTCAGTCTCACCCGTGATTTGGAGTCCGGCACGGAAAAACAGCAGGACTCGGTCCAGGCTATTATCCGTAAAGTGCGGGAAAAAGGAGATCAAGGGCTGAAAGATCTTACGGAAATGTATGATGGGGTCCAACTTGATGAATTATTTGTCAGCGAAGAAGAATATGAAGAAGCTTATAAAGATTTTGATGACCGCTCTTTAGCCGCATTACAAAGGGCGATTGAAAATATTCGTTCTTTTCATAAAAAACAAATTCGTCAGTCATGGATGACAACGGAGGAAGATGGGACAATGCTTGGCCAGAAAATTACCCCTCTTGATTATGCAGGCGTCTATGTTCCCGGTGGAAAAGCGGCCTATCCTTCAACGATTATGATGAATGTCATTCCTGCCCAGACGGCAGGGGTGAGAAATATTATTATGACATCTCCGCCGAATCAAGACGGCAAATTGACACCAGCGGTTTTAGTGACAGCAGCGGAACTAGGTGTCACTCATATTTTGAAGGCAGGTGGTGCGCAAGCTGTTGCAGCACTAGCTTATGGAACGGAATCTGTACCGCGTGTCGATAAAATCACCGGCCCCGGCAACATTTATGTCGCTCTTGCTAAACGAGCGGTGTTTGGGCAGGTGGATATTGATATGATTGCCGGCCCTAGCGAAATCGTTGTGCTGGCCGATGACTCTACACGCCCGGACTATGCAGCAGCAGATCTTCTTTCTCAAGCTGAACACGATGAGATGTCGTCTGCGGTGATGGTAACGACATCTCGTACCATAGCCGAAAAAACTAAAGCGGAAGTAGAAAAACAGCTGGCCGATCTTCCCCGCAAAGAAATAGCAGAGGCTTCCATCAAAAATTATGGTGCGATTTATGTGGCAGACTCTTTAGATGAGGCGGTAGAAGCTGTTAATGAACTAGCCCCGGAACATTTGGAATTATTAATACAGGACCCGCATGCATTGCTAGGGAAAATCCGCCACGCTGGTGCTATTTTTCTCGGTTCAAACAGTTCCGAACCTGTTGGTGATTATATGGCCGGACCGAACCATGTACTTCCTACCAACGGAACAGCCCGTTTTTCAAGTCCTTTGAGTGTGGACGATTTTACGAAAAAATCAAGTATCATTTCATACAGCGAGCAAGCTTTTCTTCAAGAGGCGGACGATATTGCCGCAATTGCTAGAATGGAAGGACTAGAAGCACACGCACGAGCTGTTGAAATTCGCGGGAAAGGAGAAAAATAATGGCAAAACGATCAAGTTCAATCGAGCGTCACACAAAGGAAACGCAAATACTACTGGAAATGGACATTGATGGGGAAGGAAACAGTAATATCTCAACCGGTGTTCCTTTCATGAGCCATATGCTTGATCTGTTTACTAAACATGGTCACTTTGATGTAACAATTAATGCTAATGGGGATACGGAGGTAGATGATCATCATACTACCGAAGATATTGGTATTTGCCTTGGGCAGGTTTTTAATGAAGCGGTTGGCGATAAAAAAGGGATTCACCGTTATGGGAATGTAACGATTCCAATGGACGACGCGCTAGCACAAGTTGTCGTGGACTTAAGCAATCGTCCTCACTTAGAATATCGTGCTGACATTCCAAACGATAAGGTAGGGACATTTGATACTGAATTGGTTCATGAATTTTTGTGGAAATTTGCAGTAGAAGCAAGAATCAATCTTCACGTCATTGTACATTACGGACATAATACGCATCACATTATTGAAGCGATTTTTAAAGCAATGGCACGTGCGCTTGATGAAGCAACGCAACAGGACGCGCGGGTGAAAGGCATACCATCGACCAAAGGAATGTTATAACGTTCACGTGATAGGTACAAGCCAAGTTTTGAAGAAGGGTTGGATAGCGGATGATTGGCATTATTGATTATGGCATGGGAAACTTGCACAGTGTCAGTAAAGCATTAGAGCGCCTTGACTTATCATATGTTTTAACAGAAGATACGGAGGAATTGGCAAAAGCGGACGGATTGATTTTGCCGGGGGTTGGATCTTTTCATGATGCGATGAATATATTGAAGGAAAAAAAACAGGTGGACTTCATTAAACAATGGGTCGCAGACGGAAAGCCGCTTCTTGGTATTTGTCTTGGCATGCAGCTTCTTTTTGACGGCAGTGAAGAAAACGGGGACACAGAAGGTCTCGGTTTTTTACCGGGGTATGCTCGTCTTTTTCCAGGAAAAAGTGAAAAGGATGTTTCTTATAAAGTGCCTCATATGGGATGGAATAAGCTTCAATTTAAGCAGCCGGACCATGCTATGCTGACAAACATAGAAGAAGGTCATGTTTATTTTGTTCATTCATACGTGATGAGAACAGATGCAAAAGATATTTTGCTTGCAACTGCTGATTACTTCGGGGAAGTACCAGCTATAGTTGGTAAAAAGAACGTGATTGGTACACAATTTCATCCGGAAAAAAGCAGTAGAATTGGAATGCAGCTTTTAGAGAACTTCGGAAAAATGGTAGCAGAAGGGAGAAACATCAATGAGTAAATTTGATTTGTACCCGGCGATTGATATTCGCGGGGGAAAATGCGTGCGCTTATTGCAAGGCGATTATGATAAAGAAACCGTCTATGGTGATTCTCCCTATGATATGGCGGCTCGTTTTAAGGATGCGGGCGCAACCTGGATACATATGGTTGACTTAGATGGAGCGAAAGAAAAGAAACCAATTAATGATGCAGCGATTGTAAAAACAGCGCGTTCGCTTGATGTGAAGGTTCAAGTCGGTGGCGGTATCCGAACCGCAGAAGATGTTGCGTATTACTTAGATCAAGGAGTGGACCGTGTCATATTAGGAAGTGTTGCCGTGCAGCATCCCGATTTTGCGAAAGAAATGCTTGCTAAATATAAAGAGAAAATAGCGATAGGACTTGATGCCCGTGATGGCTACGTTGCGGTCAACGGCTGGCTTGAAACATCAAAAGTAACGGCGGTTGCATTAGGGAAGAAAATGGTAGAATATGGTGCGAAAACATTCATTTTCACGGATATCGCTAAAGACGGCATGATGGAAGGCCCAAATGTAGAAGCTATTGCCAATTTGGCTGAACAAACGGGTGTAGATGTTATCGCGTCAGGTGGCGTTAGTAAAATGGACGATGTGAAGGAACTGGTGCAGTATTACGATAAAGGGGTAGCCGGAGCAATTACAGGAAAAGCGGTTTATACAGGGAAACTTAATCTCGAAGCCGCGTTGCAAGAGGTGAAAAACTCATGATTACAAAAAGAATTATCCCTTGTCTTGATGTAAAAGAAGGACGTGTCGTCAAAGGCGTACAATTCGTTGGGTTACGTGACGCTGGTGATCCAGTGGAATTGTCTACATTTTATGATGAGCAAGGTGCAGATGAGCTTGTATTCCTTGATATTTCTGCATCTCATGAAGGCCGGAAAACAATGGTTGAAGTAGTAAAAGAAGTAGCAGGGACCCTTGCGATTCCGTTCACGGTCGGGGGCGGTATTCATTCTGTGGACGATATGAGGACGATTCTTCGCGCGGGTGCAGATAAAGTTTCGCTTAATACAGCGGCAGTTAAACGTCCGGAACTTATTCGGGAAGGTGCCGATTATTTCGGTGTACAGTGCATGGTTGTTGCGATAGATGCTAAATACGATGAGGAGCTTGGTTCCTGGCGGATTTATACACACGGGGGACGAACGCCGACAGATTGGGAAGTAACGGACTGGGCAAAAGAAGTTGTCCGTCGTGGAGCTGGCGAAATTTTATTAACAAGCATGGACCAAGACGGTGCGAAAAATGGATTTGATATGGGGCTTACCGAAACCGTTAATAACGCTGTTTCTGTTCCAGTTATCGCGTCAGGCGGGGCCGGAGCGAAAGAAGATTTTGTCGATGTATTTGAAAAAACGAGAGCGGATGCTGCACTGGCAGCTTCTATTTTTCATTATAAAGAAACATCGGTTGAAGAAGTGAAAAAGTATTTACGGGAAAAAGGAGTGCGGGTGCGATGAATAGTAACGATCTTACATTTGACGATCAAGGTTTGATACCAGCGATTGTGCAGGATGCCATTAGTAAAGAGGTGTTGACTCTTGCTTATATGAACAAAGAGTCACTGCAAAAAACGATAGATACGAAAGAAACTTGGTTTTATAGCCGTTCCCGGCAAGAGCTTTGGCATAAAGGAGAAACATCGGGTAACACGCAAAACGTAACAGATATACGTTATGACTGCGATCAAGACGCTATCGTTGTACTCGTTATCCCGAATGGACCTGCCTGTCACGAAGGAACATACAGTTGTTTTACCCAGTCTTTATTAGGTGATAAGAAAGAAGCGAAAGCAGATCGTTTTGCCATACTGAATGAACTTGAAGAAACAATCGCAGCACGTGAAAAAGAAATGCCAGAAGGTGCTTATACGACGTACTTATTCTCAGAAGGCGTCGATAAAATTTTGAAAAAAGTCGGAGAAGAATCAAGTGAAGTCATTATCGCTTCTAAAAATCGTGATCCAAAAGAATTGAGTATGGAAACTGCTGACTTGCTATATCACTTGTTTGTGCTGCTGCAAGAGCAAAAATTATCGTTGGATGACGTGTTAAACGTGTTGGAAGAACGGCACGGAAAGTGAGGCTGGGACAAAAGAAAAATATGTGGTAGTAAACACGAATGTCTTGTGGCGCTGGTCAAGATCTGCATATTAGCGGAGCCAAAATGCTTCGTCTCCTGCGGGAAAAGCACGAAGGATCTTCTACTAAAGTCGCGCACGTCCTGTGCGCAACGTAGAAGCCACCGCATCCTGCGGAAGTGAGACCCCGCAGGCAGGGGTTTTCTGCCGAGGGCCCGCAGGATGCGGGTCAGATCGGCGTTGGCACAGGACGTGCTGCTTTTAGCCGATCTTTCTCTTTTCGAGCCGTGCCCGCGGAAAGCGAAGTATTTTGGCGCAGCGATTTGTCTTAGGAACGAAAAATGCCGAACGATTTTGTAAAATCGTTCGGCATTTTTCATTCTTATAAAGGTTTAGTCCCAGCCCCTTTTTATACGCGGCACTAGCACCTCCTGTACGTCGCATAATCTGTTGCGGGCCTGCAGGACGAAGGTCCGGAGAACAAATAAAGATGGATGACCGATTGTTTTCACACCATTATGTGGACTTTAATTTATAGGAGAAGTTTTACTAGCGGAAGAGGAAGAAATACTAGCCAAGTTGGGAGATTTACTGGCCAAATATCTATGTTTTCTAGCCAAACCATTCGTTACTGTCTAAAGGTAATGGATTACTGTCCAAAAAGACTGAAATATTGTCCAAAAGACCACTTTTACTATCCAAACATAAAAGGCTCGCTCAGGACGTAACGAAATGGCGGCTCGATAAAGGACGGAGCTTGATGGTTTTCTTATCTACTGTACTTCTAAAATAGTTTTGTCAAGTCAGACTATTCTCTGATTTTATAAACAGCTTTTTTTCACATCTTTCGGGTGATATAATGAAAAATGTATGAGTTCTCCGATGGAGGGGATATGATGAAAACGGAACACTCACAGGGACAAGTAATCCCTTTTATACAAAATGGCGAATACTTTTTTAAACGGGGCGTCCATGCTTATCAGAAAAAAGAGCTGCAACGCGCCGTTAAATATTTGCGCCGCGCGGTAGAACTGAACCCTAATCAAGGTGTGTTCCAATGCCAGTTAGCCGCTATTTATTCAGATATGGGCGAATATAATCAATCGATAGATATGCTTTTGCATGTGCTCGATGACGTGGATGAAACGATGTATGAGTGCTATTTTTTCTTGGCCAACAATTATGCCTATCAAGGGTTGTTTGATAAAGCAGCCGAAACAGCTACATTGTATTTGCAAATGGATCCAGAAGGTGACTTTGCAAAAGATACGAAGGACTTGTTAGAAATGCTGGAAATGGATCAAGAAGAACAAGCGGACTCTGAAACATCAGATACAGAAGATGAACTCATTATAACGTATGAAAAAGCACTTCGTATGATAAAGGAAGAAAATTATTATGAAGCAGAAATGCTTCTTGAAAATATCGTGACAGACTATCCTATGTATTGGCCGGCACAAACCCAGCTTTCCCGGGTGCTTTATTTAAAAGGGCATACAGAAGAAGCCCTAGCTTATACGAAAGATTTGTTACGAGAAAATCATTATTTACCTGCTGTTTGTCAGCTAGCTGTTTTTTATAAAGAAGCAAATCGTGAAGCAGAAGCGCAAGATACAGCGGACGTTTTAAAACAAGTTGTTCCGATGAATAAAGATCATCTTTTTCAATTAGCTTCTACATTGTGCCTGTTAGAAGAATATGAGGATGCCTATCGGTTTTTTAAAATATTTAAAGCTCGGTTCCGACCAGAAGAGGGAAATTTTTTCTTTCAGTATGGTGTGGCAGCTTATGAAACCGGAAGAATTCAGGAGGCAAAAAGTCAATGGCAGCGTGCTAGAAGTATGCAACATAACGGAGCAAGTGTTTTACTAGAAAAACTGGAGCATAATCTGTTATTCTCGAGCGATGTGAGTTATGAATCATGGATGTATCATCGAATGTAATAAAAGCTCTTTTAAAAGGTTCAGGTATTTGTCATGGAACTAATGTAAAGATGTCAAGCACATTATTGGACTTATTCTATAGAATTTCTTACGATAGGCTTGCAAAGAAAAAAGGGAATGATTGACGCATCGGCTATGATTATCAAGGGGATATTATGGATGAATGAGGAGTGAATGAACATGTCAGAAGAAAAGATTTATGATGTTATTATTGCAGGAGCCGGTCCTGCCGGAATGACTGCAGCTGTGTACACGTCTCGTGCAGAAATGTCCACGCTTATGTTGGAACGCGGTATTCCAGGGGGCCAAGTGGCAAATACGGAAGATGTAGAAAACTATCCAGGGTTTGACCATATTTTAGGTCCAGATCTTTCAAATAAAATGTTTACTCATGCGAAAAAATTTGGCGCAGAATATGCATATGGCGATGTGAAAGAAATTGAAGATGGCAAAGAATATAAAACAGTAAGAGCCGGCAATAAAGAATATAAAACACGCTCGATTATTGTATCCACCGGCGCTGTTTATAAGCAGATTGGTGTTCCGGGAGAACAAGAACTCGGCGGTCGCGGGGTTTCTTACTGTGCTGTTTGTGACGGAGCCTTTTTCCGTGATAAAGAAATCGTCGTTGTTGGAGGCGGGGATTCTGCAGTTGAAGAAGCGGTATATCTTACTCGTTTTGCATCAAAAGTAACCGTCATTCACCGCCGCGATGAACTTAGAGCACAAAAAATATTGCAGCAACGTGCTTTTGAAAATGAAAAAATTGAATTTAAGTGGAGTCACGTTGTTAAAGAGATTAACGGTAAAGACGGAAAAGTAGGTAGCGTTACGTTGACCGACTTAAAATCCGGCGAAGATTATGAATTTGAAACACAAGGAGCGTTTATTTACATCGGTATGCTTCCTTTGAATGATGCTGTGAAAGGATTGGGCATCATCAACGAAGAGGGATATGTAGAAACAAATGAAGAAATGGAAACAAAGATTCCTGGAATATTTGCCGCTGGAGACTTGCGTGAAAAATCTCTTCGTCAAATTGTAACGGCAACCGGGGATGGATCTGTTGCCGCTCAAACGGCACAGCAGTATGTAGAAGAACTAAACAACACAGTAAACGCATAAATGAAAAAGGGATGCTACAAAAAACCTAAACAATTTTAAATCGATTTTAACTCGTTTGTAACAAAGGTGAAACAATAAACGTGTTATGATGAAATCAGTAATTGACCCCCTTTTTATATATAAGCTAGAGAAACACAGGCAAAAAGATGCCTGTGTTCTTTTTTTTTTGAAGATACATGCTTGCGAAAAGCGTCCCGTCCGCAGCGGATTTTTATTTTAAAGAGCTGGGATAAAATGGTCCGGGTATAATAAACGGAAAAAATTGAGCAAAACCCCTTTTACATAGTATACTGAAAAGAGAGAATCGAGCTGTTAGATATGTCATCCATTACAGCGGAGCTGAACGTATTCCATCATTAAAAGCAAAAGGATGGAATGAAGAAGGGAAGGGTCAAGTGATGGGAGAACTGACAGAAGACATTCATGTAGTTATCATTACAGGAATGTCCGGAGCCGGTAAAACGGTAGCGGTGCAGAGTTTCGAAGACTTAGGGTTTTATTGTGTCGATAACTTACCACCAGCACTCATTCCGACATTTATTGAGTTAATCGAAAACTCAGGTGGAAAAATGAACAAAGTTGCTCTCGTTATTGATTTAAGAGGTCGTGAATTCTTCGATCATTTGTTTGAAGCGGTTGATCACCTACGTTTAAAATCAAATTTAAGTACTCACATATTATTTTTGGATGCCAAAGATGATGTGCTTGTGCAGCGGTATAAAGAAACACGTCGGTCGCATCCGCTTGCCGCAGAAGAAACACCGCTTGAAGGCATTAATCAGGAGAGAGAAATTTTAGAAGATTTAAAAGGAAGAGCACGTCAAATTATTGATACAAGTGAGTTACAGCCGAAACAGCTGCGCGAGAGGATCATCCAATTTTTTTCTGGACCGGAAAAGGATGCGTTTTCTGTCAATATTATGTCGTTTGGGTATAAATATGGTCTCCCCATTGATGCCGATTTAGTGTTTGATGTTCGGTTTCTGCCAAATCCTCATTATATCGAGTCACTTAAACCTAAAACGGGTCTGGAAGAAGAAGTTTCGTCCTATGTGTTGAAGTGGGCAGAAACGAAGGAGTTCGTTGAAAAATTACTAGATATGTTGAAATATATGCTTCCTCAGTACAAACGGGAAGGTAAGAGTCAGCTTATTATCGCGATTGGCTGTACCGGGGGGGAACACCGCTCTGTCACGCTGGCGGAGTATGTGGCTGATTATTTTGCAGGAGAATATGCCACGCATAAGAGCCATCGGGATATAGAGAAAGGGAAGGTATAGTCATCGTGAATAAACCAAAAATCGTCGTCATCGGCGGTGGAACGGGATTGTCTGTACTGTTACGGGGATTGAAAACTTTTCCTGTAGATATCACGGCGATTGTAACCGTTGCTGATGACGGCGGCAGCTCAGGAATACTTCGAAAAGAATTAAATATTCCACCTCCAGGGGATGTCCGTAATGTTCTCGTAGCACTTGCGGAAGTAGAACCGATGATTGAACAGATGTTTCAACATCGGTTTGAAAATGGAAATGGTCTGTCCGGTCACTCGTTAGGAAACTTGCTGTTGGCAGGTATGACTTCAATTACTGGAGATTTTTCAAGAGGAATTAGTGAATTAAGTACGGTCCTTAATGTAAGGGGAAATGTGTTTCCGGCTGCTAATCAAAGTATTGAATTAAAAGCTGAAATGACGGATGGTTCTATTGTTACAGGAGAATCAAATATTCCTCATTCAGGTAAACAGATTAAAAAGGTCCGTTTATCACCGAAGGGCGTTCAGCCGCTGCCGGAAAGCCTTGAAGCTATAAAACAGGCTGATCTTATTGTACTTGGCCCGGGGAGTTTGTACACAAGTGTTATCCCCAATTTACTCGTTCCTGGAATTGCTAAGGCTATACAAGAAGCTTCCGCACGTAAAGTGTATATATGCAATGGAATGACACAATCTGGGGAAACGGATCATTTTTCAGTAGCCGATCATGTAGAAGCGATACGTTCTCACACTGGCTGCAATGTGATAGATACGGTACTTGTGAACAATAGTGAGATTCCGGCTGAAGTATTAGATAAATATGCGAAAGAGTCCGCATTTCCGGTACACTTTGATGAACAACGATTGGAGGACTTAGGATACTCTGTCGTAAAGGATGCATTTATGCATTATCATGGTGACCTTTTTCGACATGATGCGGTTAAAGTATCCCAATCTTTATTAAAAGAACTTTAGTAGAGCGGAAGACATTTCTATCAAGCTCTACAATGTAAAAAGGCGGTGAACGAAATATGTCGTCCTTTGCGGCTATGACAAAAAAGGAATTAACTCAATTCGAATCGGATGAATGTTGCGCAAAGGCAGAACTTGCCGCATTAATACGTATGAATGGATCAATTTCTTTCAGCAATGGTCAACTACTTTTAGATGTATCGACAGAAAATGCAGCCATTGCACGAAGAATTTATAAGTTAATAAAACGGGTATATAAAGATATTGTTGTAGAACTCATGGTTCGAAAAAAAATGCGTTTGAAAAAAAATAACGTATACATCGTACGCATCACACAAGAAGCTCGTGAGCTGTTAAGTGACTTAAGTATTATGAAAGATGGATTTCGTTTCATTCGTTCGATTTCCACAGATATTTTAGAAGACAATTGTTGCAAACGGGCTTATCTCCGTGGGGCTTTTTTAGCTGGCGGCTCGGTAAACCATCCCGAAACATCCTCGTATCACCTTGAAATATTCTCCTTATATGAGGAACATAATAAAGCCCTTCGTGAGCTTCTTCATGAATTTGACCTTTCTTCAAAAAGTTTGGAACGAAAAAAAGGATTTATCCTATATATTAAAGAAAGTGAGAAAATAACAGAATTTCTAAACGTTATCGGGGCCCATCAGGCTCTCCTCTATTTCGAAGACGTTCGTATTATGAAAGATATGAGAAATTCTGTGAATCGTCTAGTTAATTGCGAAACGGCTAATTTAAATAAAACGGTGGGAGCCGCTTTACGACAGGTCGAAAACATTCAAATAGTTGATAATGAGATAGGACTGGAACAGCTGCCTGATAAAGTTCGGGAAATGGCAGAACTTCGGGTGAAACATCAAGATGTCACATTAAAAGAGCTTGGTGAAATGGTTCCAAGTGGTCCCGTTAGTAAATCAGGAGTGAATCACCGTCTCCGAAAAATTAATCAATTGGCCGAAAAAATTCGAAATGGAGAGAATGTTCAGCTCGAAAACAACGTACATGTAGATTAATGGAGGGAGGTAGATACGATTGGTCGAAAAAACCACAGAGGTTAAATTGAAAACAGGTTTGCAAGCACGCCCTGCCGCCTTATTTGTGCAAGAAGCGAACCGTTTTCAATCAGATGTGTTTATTGAAAAAGATAGTAAAAAGGTCAACGCCAAAAGTATAATGGGCATTATGAGTTTGGCAGCAAGAACAGGAGAAGTTATAAAGGTAACCGTAGATGGTAATGACGAGGATGAAGCCATCAATGCACTTGTTCAATTTGTAGAAAAAGAAGAATGATAAAGAAAAACAGCGCTTTTTCCTGAAAAGAGAGGAAAGCGCTGTTTTTTACTTAGGAGCCTAAGGGTTCTGCTGTAGAAAAAGGCTGCCTGCGCAGTGAATATCACTGTTTCGGCAGCCTCGATGGAAGAGACAATGTTTACTTATAAAGAACGTCGTCAATCAATCCATATTGTTTTGCGTCTTCTGCGGTCATGAAGTTATCACGATCTGTGTCACGTTGAATAACTTCAAGTGGTTGACCTGTACGCTCGGATAGAATGTTGTTCAGCTTTTCCCGGATGTCCAAGATACGGCGAGCGTGAATATCAATATCAGTGGCCTGACCTTGTGTCCCACCGAGCGGTTGGTGAATCATGACTTCACTATTTGGAAGAGCATAACGCTTTCCTTCTTGTCCTGCAGTCAAAAGGAAAGATCCCATAGAAGCAGCCATTCCGACACAAATAGTGGAAACTTCCGGTTTAATATGCTGCATGGTGTCATAGATGGCCATTCCTGCTGTAATCGAGCCACCTGGACTATTAATGTATAGCGAAATATCTTTCTCCGGATCATCTGCGGCTAAGAAAAGTAGTTGAGCCACAACCGAATTAGCGATATTGTCATCAATCCCAGATCCAAGCATAATAATGCGGTCTTTCAGTAGGCGGGAATAAATGTCATACGCACGTTCCCCGCGATTTGTTTGTTCAATAACTGTTGGAATTAAATTCATGTTTATACATCCTCCTCTTCATTTCATGCTTTCAGCCCTGTGTTTAGCTGTTGATTCCATCATACTCTTATGGTCAATGATGGTCAAATAAAAAGGCGGATAAAATAAAAATCCGCTTAACCATAGACCATTGTACAATAAAAACACCGTTAACTCTAACGTTTTAATGAAAATGGGTGCTAACAATTTTCTGTTTTCTGAAACAAGAGAATCTTTCTGTATAATAACCGTTTCTTTGCTGATTCAAACTTCTATTAGAAAAACATATTAAGACGGGATAAAGTACGAGCGCCGATTCATATGATATAATAAATAAGGAAAACGTTTACAAGGGAGAAGGAGGGAACAACATGAACCTGGACATAGGGTTATATCAACAACAGTCTATGAAGCTCGTTATGACACAAGAGCTACGCCAGGCCATTTCCTTATTACAATTATCTACGCATGAGCTGACTAATTATATTGAAGAAGCAGCATTAGAGAATCCGTTAATGGAAATAGAACGTCAAGAACTTACGATGCATACTATACATGAAGCGTACAAGATGCCGGTGATGTGGCATGATGAACCTCCTGAAATGCAAGAAAAAGAAGACCATCGTGATTTTTCAATGTTTGATCAGGTAAGAGACGATAATATAGGAATCTCGGATTACTTAATTGAACAAATACGTCTGATGCCTTTAAATGAACTAGAAATGAAACAATTGATGTATTTAGCCGGAAATGTTGGAGACAATGGTTATTTGGAAGGGAGCTATAAAGAAGCAGCGAAAGTATTTTCCATTTCGCCTAAGCAATATGAAGAGCTTGTAGTTACCTTACAAACCTTAGAGCCGGCTGGTGTAGCCGCACGTTCTCTGCAGGAATGTTTAATGCTTCAACTTAAGCGTATGTCTCCAAGAAATGAGCTTGCCGAAAAAGTAGCAGCGGCTGGTTTGGAGGAATTAGGGACCTATAATTGGAAGAAGCTCGCAACAGAGTTAAACGTCTCATTGAAAGATATTCAGAGAGTACACGATGATATTCAACAGTTAAATCCGTATCCTGGGTCTCCGTTTGATAGTGAGGAACCGGCATGGTTAGTACCAGACGTTTATATTGAAAAAGATGGCTCCGAGTTTTGTGTCCGCCTGCATGATGACAGCCTTCCAAAAATAAGGTTGAACGACCAATATCGTCATCTGTTGGAGAGCAAAGAAGAAGGAGAAGCAACCGAATATGCGCAGAAAAAATATAAGCAACTGACATGGATATTGAACAGCATCAATCAGCGTCAACAAACGATTAAAAATGTAACGGAGGCGATTGTTGAATTTCAGTATGACTTTTTTAAAGATGGTTCTAACGAAATGAAGCCTTTAACTTTAAAAGACGTAGCAGACAAGGCAGACGTACATGAATCAACGGTCTCACGTACAACAACCAATAAATATGTCCAAACGCCCCACGGATTATTTGAATTGAAACACTTTTTCTCAACTGGTGTGAACAGTTTGGATGGTGAACAAACATCAACGTTAGCTATTAAGAAAATGATTCATGATTTAGTAAATCAAGAGGAAAAACAAGCCCCTTTGTCCGATCAAAAAATTTCGACCCAGATAGAATCCGACAAAGGTATATCTATATCAAGACGAGCGGTTGCTAAGTACAGAGATGAATTAAATATTCCTTCCTCTTCGAAACGAAAACGTTACGTTTGAAAAAGAATAAAATGGGGAAGATAAGTATTGAAAAGTTTTCTTCTCCATTTTTACTATGGCGAAACTTGTAGTTGCTTGTGGCGTTGATTCTTGATAAAATAAACATGCATAAAGAAGAAAACCTTTTTTATGCCGTAAGCGGGACTAAAAATGTCTTAGCGGGACCATTCACGTCCCGTGAGAGTCTGGTGATGGGTACATATGAGAAATTTCATAGAATTTCAGAAAAAATTACAGCCAGATGTACTGGATGTGATGGAAAAACGTTATAGAATTTTGCAATACCTCAGATTAATGCAACCTGTTGGCAGGCGAACGCTTGCGGGAAGTTTAGAAGTATCAGAGCGCGTGTTGCGGGGTGAAGTCCTGTTTTTAAAAGACCAAGGTCTTGTCTATATTGGAGCATCCGGTATGACTTTGACCGATGAAGGAGAAAATCTTCTTGCTGGTCTGGAAGAAACAATGAAGTCTGTGACAGGACTTGCAGACATGGAGAAGCGAGTAGCTGATACATTGCAGGTGCAAAGAGTCATTATTGTTCCTGAGAATAGCGACCGTTATTCATGGGTGAAAAAAGAATTGGGTAGAGCGTGTGTACAGCAAATGAAAGAAATGCTTGTACCCGATGACATTGTTGCTGTAGCAGGCGGAACAACCTTGGCTGATGTTGCGGAAATGATGAGTCCTGACTCTAATTTTAATAATGTCACCTTTGTTCCAGCTCGCGGTGGTTTGGGAGAAAAAGTAGAAATTCAAGCAAATACAATCAGTTCCACGATGGCAACAAAAGCTAATGGTAAGTACAGGTTGCTTCACGTGCCGGACCAATTGAGTAAAGAAACGAGAGAATCATTAGTGCTTGAACCCGGCATTAAAGAGTTACTTCGCTCTATCCGTCAGGCTAAAATGGTTGTTCATGGTGTCGGTGCCGCTTCTACTATGGCTGAAAGGCGCGAAACAAAAGAAGAGACACTGGACACCTTGGAGCAAAAACAAGCGGTGGCGGAAGCGTTTGGTTATTACTTTGACAAATCCGGCCACATTGTTCATAAGGAAAAAACGATTGGACTCCAGCTTGATGATTTACAAGAAAATCAGACTGTCGTTACAGTGGCTGGCGGTGCTTCTAAAGCAGAAGCTATTACAGCATATATGAAATACCGCCCAAGTGATGTACTGATTACAGATGAAGGGGCATCCCAAGCTATTTTAGGATTAATATAGAAAGTCCCGGATGGATCAACCCGCAGAAAGCTTTGACTACACTGCTTTCTGGGTTAATATAAAAAGTTTCACTAATCTTAAGGAGGATTTATTTATGGCAACAAAAATTGGTATTAACGGTTTTGGAAGAATTGGACGCGTTGTATTTCGCGCAGCATTGAGTAATGATGACGTGGAAGTTGTAGCAATCAATGACCTTACAGACGCTGACATGCTGGCTCATCTATTGAAGTATGACTCTGTTCATGGAAGCCTAGATCAAGAGGTATCCGTTAATGGTGACAACCTTGTTGTTGGTGGCAAAGAAATTCGCGTTACTGCACAAAAAAATCCAGCGGAAATCAACTGGAGCGCAGCTGGCGTTGAGCTCGTTGTAGAATCTACTGGATTGTTTGTAAATCGTGACGATGCAGCGAAGCACCTTGAAGCAGGCGCGAAGAAAGTTATCATTTCTGCACCAGGTAAAGAGACAGATGCTACATTCGTAATGGGCGTTAATGAAGACACGTATGATCCTGCTAAGCATGACGTTGTTTCTAACGCATCTTGTACTACTAACTGCCTCGCTCCCGTTGCAAAAGTACTAAATGATAAGTTTGGTCTTAAGCGCGGTCTTATGACAACTGTTCACTCTTACACAAACGATCAGCAAATTCTTGACCTTCCGCATAAAGACTATCGTCGTGCACGTGCTGCCGGCCAAAACATCATTCCAACTTCTACTGGTGCAGCAAAAGCAGTTGCTCTTGTTCTTCCTGAACTTGAAGGAAAATTGAATGGTGGCGCAATGCGTGTACCTACTCCAAACGTTTCCCTTGTCGATCTTGTAGCTGAACTTGATGAAAATGTTTCCGCAGAAGATGTAAATAACGCATTGAAAGAAGCTTCCGAAGGAGAATTGAAAGGTGTTCTTGGTTACAGTGAAGAACCACTTGTTTCCAGTGACTACAACAGTAAATCAAGCTCCTCCACTATCGACGCTCTTTCTACAATGGTAATGGAAGATAATATGGTTAAAGTTATTTCTTGGTACGACAACGAATTTGGCTATTCCAGCCGTGTGGTTGATCTTGTAGCATATATGGCAAAACAACAATAAGAAACAAGGCAACCTGGGAATGATACAGAAGGGAGAAGGAAGTAATATTTCTTACTCCCTTTTCTTATGAATGAAGTGTTATTAATGGGTACAATGATAGGGAAATGTGATTAACAATCGAGGAGGTTCTTTCATGAACAAAAAATCAATACGCGATATAGATTTAAAAGGACAAACTGTCTTTTGCCGGGTCGATTTTAACGTACCGATGAATAAAGACGAAGTGACGGATGATACTCGTATCCGTGCAGCATTGCCAACGATTCAACATCTGATTGATCAAGGAGCGAAAATTATTCTTGGAAGCCATCTTGGCCGTCCAAAAGGAGAGGCTTCTGATGAACTTCGTTTAGGTCCGGTTGCCGTTCGTCTTGGAAATCTTCTTCATAAAGATGTAAAAAAAGTGGATGAGGTTTATGGAGATGAAGCGAAGCAGGCAGCTGAAAACTTAGTAGAAGGCGAAGTATTGTTGCTTGAAAACCTTCGTTTTGAACCAGGCGAAGAGAAAAATGATGAAACGTTGTCTAAAAACCTTGCTTCCTTAGCGGATGTTTATGTAAATGACGCGTTTGGTGCCGCACACCGTGCTCATGCTTCAACGGAAGGCGTTGCACGTCACATTCCGGCAGTATCTGGCTTGTTGATGGAAAAAGAACTAGAAGTACTCGGACAAGCATTAACAACACCAGAACGCCCATTCACAGCTATCGTCGGCGGTGCAAAGGTGAAAGACAAAATCGGTGTGATTGATTACCTGCTCGATAAAGTAGACAATTTAATCATCGGTGGAGGACTTGCTTACACATTCGTTAAAGCAAAAGGCTACGAAATCGGAAAATCCCTCTTAGATGAAGAAAAGATTGACTTGGCGAACGAATATATGCAAAAAGCAAAAGATAATGGTGTAAACTTCTACATGCCGCTTGATGTAACCGTTGCTGATGATCTAAGTGAAGACGCTAATACAAAAGTGGTAAATATCGAAAATATCCCATCTGACTGGGAAGCACTTGACATTGGCCCTAAAACGATGGAAGCTTATAAAGATGTCATTCAAGATTCCAAGCTGGTGTTGTGGAACGGACCAATGGGTGTATTTGAATTTAAACCATTTTCAAAAGGCACAAGAGCTATCGGTGAAGCACTAGCAGAAGCATCCGAAACGTATTCCGTCATTGGCGGGGGCGATTCTGCAGCTGCCGTAGAGAAATTTGGTATGGCAGACAAAATGAGTCACATATCAACCGGAGGCGGCGCTTCCCTTGAATTCATGGAAGGAAAAGTACTTCCAGGTGTCGCAGCACTAAGTGATAAATAAACAATAACTCAAACGATAGAAATAATTAGAAAGAAGGGAGCATTCTAATATGAGAAAACCAATTCTTGCTGGAAACTGGAAAATGAACAAGACTCATGGAGAAGCTGTTACGTTTATTGAAGAAATCAAGGGCAATGTCCCTTCTGCAAATGAGGTTGAAACGGTAGTTTGTGCACCAGCCTTATTTTTAAAAGAAATGAACGATAAAGCAGCAGGTAGTGATGTTGAAATTGGCGCACAAACGATGCACTTTGAAGAAAACGGTGCGTTCACGGGAGAAATCAGTCCGGCAGCATTGAAAGATTTGGGTATTAACTACTCCATTATCGGCCACTCCGAGCGCCGTGAAATGTTCAATGAAACAGACGAGAGCGTTAATCAAAAACTTCATGCCGCTTTCCAACATGGAATTACTCCGATTATGTGCTGCGGAGAAACGTTGGAAGAACGTGACAGTAACAAAACAGAAGCAGTTGTGAAAGAACAGGTAGAAAAAGGATTCGAAGGTCTAAGCGCAGAACAAGTAAAACAGGTTGTTGTAGCATACGAACCTATTTGGGCTATCGGAACCGGCAAATCATCAACCGCTGAAGATGCCAATGAAACATGCGGTACTGTTCGTAAGGTTATTGCTGAATTGTATGACCAAGACACCGCAGAAGCTGTACGTATTCAATACGGCGGAAGTGTGAAACCTGAAAATATAGCAGGTTACATGGAAAAAGAACATATTGATGGAGCTCTTGTTGGCGGTGCTAGCTTGAAGTCTGATGCATTCCTACAGTTGGTGGAGGCTGGCAAACATGAGTAAGTCTCCTGTAGCACTTATTATTCTCGACGGCTACGCCCTTCGAGATGAAGAAAAAGGAAATGCTGTTGCGCAAGCTAACACCCCTAATTTTGATCGGTACTGGGAAACGTATCCCCATACAAACTTAGAAGCATGCGGTACAGCTGTTGGATTGCCGGACGGACAGATGGGAAACTCTGAAGTTGGTCATTTGAACATTGGCGCCGGAAGAGTTGTCTATCAAAGTCTCACAAGAATTAACAAAGCGATTGAAGAAGGATCGTTTCAAAAGAACCAAGCGTTAGTTGGTGCAACGGAACATGTAAGAAAACACGGAAGCAGCCTTCATCTGTATGGCCTATTGTCTGACGGCGGCGTTCATAGCCACATAAAGCATCTTTTTGGATTGCTTGAAATGGCGAAAGATAAAGGGATTAAAAACGTGTATGTTCATGCCTTTTTAGACGGACGTGATGTTGGACAGACAACGGCAAAGACGTATGTGGAAGAATTAGAAACAAAAATGAAAGAAATTGGTGTTGGTCAACTTGCCAGCTTACACGGCCGTTATTATTCAATGGACCGTGATAAGCGTTGGGAACGTTTAGAAAAATCTTATCGAGCTTTAGTATATGGGGAAGGTCAAGCGTATAACTCACCAGAAGAAGCGATTGAGACTTCATACGATGAAGAAGTATGGGATGAGTTTTTTGTTCCTTCTATACTGACAGAACAAGACGGACAACCTGTAGCAACAATTCAGGATAATGATGCTGTTGTGTTCTTTAACTTCCGTCCTGATCGTGCGATTCAGCTTTCTGAAGTGTTTACGAATGATGATTTTAGTGGATTTGATAAAGGAGATAAGGCACCTAAAAACCTTCATTACGTTACGATGACTTCCTATAGTGATGCGATTCAGGCAGAAGTTGCTTATCCACCGCAAAACTTGGAAAACACTATGGGTGAAACGGTCGCAAAAGCTGGGAAAAAGCAATTGCGAATTGCCGAAACAGAGAAATATCCGCACGTCACATTCTTTTTCAGCGGAGGACAGGAAAAAGAGTTTGATGGGGAAAAGCGTATATTAATCGATTCTCCGAAAGTGGCTACTTATGATTTGCAGCCGGAAATGAGCGCATATAAAGTAACCGACGCATTATTAGACGAAATCAAGGCGGAAAATCATGATTTTATCGTATTGAATTTTGCTAATCCAGATATGGTTGGTCATTCTGGGAAATTAGATGCTACCATTAAAGCGGTGGAGACGGTAGATGAATGTCTTGGTAAAATTGTTGACCTTATTACAGAAAAAGGCGGTAATGCGATCATTACAGCCGATCACGGTAATGCAGATGAAGTTGTTACTTTGGAAGATGAGCCGATGACAGCTCACACGACAAACCAAGTTCCTGTTATCGTGACAAAGAATGGCATCGATTTGAAGGAGAATGGTGTATTAGCTGACCTTTGTCCAACGGCAGTAGATCTTTTGAAAATAGAAAAACCAGAAGAAATGACAGGTCAATCGTTAATTAGATAATAAAGGAGAAATGAAACAATGAGTATGATTACAGATGTTTATGGTCGCGAAGTCCTTGACTCCCGCGGAAATCCAACAGTAGAAGTTGAAGTATTTACAGAAACAGGCGGATTTGGCCGTGCGCTCGTACCTAGTGGTGCATCTACAGGCGAATATGAAGCTGTAGAATTGCGTGATGGCGGCGATCGCTTTATGGGTAAAGGTGTTATTCAAGCGGTCGATCACGTGAACGAAGATATCGCACCAGAAGTGATTGGAATGGAAGTAACCGATCAAACAGGTATTGATCAACTTATGCTTGAATTAGATGGAACAGATAACAAAGAAAAACTAGGTGCTAATGCGATTCTAGGTGTTTCTATGGCGATTGCTCATGCATCTGCGCATGACCTTGGTATTCCACTATATGAATACTTGGGTGGTTTCAATGCGAAAACCCTTCCGGTTCCAATGATGAACATCTTGAACGGAGGAGAGCATGCAGATAACAATGTAGATATTCAAGAATTTATGATTATGCCAGTAGGGGCGGAAGATTTTCCACAAGCGATCCGCATGGGCGCTGAAATCTTTCATAACTTGAAAAAGGTTTTAAAAGATAAAGGCTACAACACAGCTGTTGGCGATGAAGGTGGATTTGCTCCTAACTTAGGATCGAACGAAGAAGCGTTGCAAACCATTGTTGAAGCGATTGAAAAAGCAGGCTATAAGCCAGGTGAACAAGTGCAATTAGCTATGGACGCTGCTTCTTCTGAAATTTATGAAGACGGCAAATATAACCTTAAAGGCGAAGGCGTTGTAAAAACAGCGGACGAAATGATTGCTTTCTATAAAGACCTTACAGAGAAATATCCAATTGTTTCGATTGAAGATGGTCTTGATGAAAACGATTGGGACGGCTGGAAGAAGCTAACCGAAGCGATTGGCGATAAAGTACAGCTCGTTGGGGACGATTTGTTTGTGACTAACACCAATAAGTTATCCCGCGGTATTGAAGAAGGAGTTGGAAACTCTATTCTTGTCAAAGTTAACCAAATTGGAACACTTACAGAAACGTTTGACGCGATGGAAATGGCTAAACGTGCTGGTTACACAGCTGTTGTATCCCATCGTTCCGGTGAAACAGAAGACGCAACGATTGCTGACATTGCCGTAGCAGTAAACGCAGGACAAATTAAGACCGGTGCACCATCACGTACCGATCGTGTTGCAAAATACAACCAGCTCATCCGTATTACAGATGAACTTGGTAGCACGTCCATTTATCCTGGGAAAAACGCGTTTTATAACTTGAATAAATAATACGTAACGCCGCAGTTTGCTTCTCGCTGGCAAACTGCGGCGTTTTTAAATAAATGGTATGATTGCCAAGTACAAGTCGTTGTGTTACATTATGAATAGTGTGATTTGGACGTGGAGGTGTCATGATTGGAAACGTTGCTATACGTACTTTTAATTATTGTTTCGTTAGCTTTAATAACCGTAGTACTTCTTCAAGCAGGCCGGAGTGCTGGATTGTCAGGAGCTATATCGGGTGGCGCCGAGCAGATGATTGGAAAGCAAAAAGCGCGTGGAATTGAAGCTTTCCTCACTCGAGCTACTGTTGTATTAGCGGTGCTATTTTTTGTACTTACATTATTGCTCGGTTATTTTCTGTAATATCTTGCGTAATGATTAGACAGAATAGAAACGGGAATAAGTGAAAGCAGCGGGACCATCACCTGGCTGCTTTTTTTATATAATAAACAGAAGAAGTAACTGGAAGAATTGGAATAAATGTATATGATAGAGATGAAATGGATAGGCAGAATAAAGAGAGAAAGGGGAATTCATCATGAAAGTAGTACCACCAAAACCATTTACGTTTGAAGGAGGCAATCGGGCTGTCTTATTGCTGCATGCTTTTACCGGCAATTCAGCAGATGTCCGGATGTTGGGGAGATTTTTACAGAAAAAAGGATATACGTGTCACGCACCGATTTTGTCGGGTCATGGAGTTCCCCCGGAAGAATTGATGGAATCAAATGCGTTTGATTGGTGGCAGGACGTAGAAAAAGCGTGGCAGCACCTTAAAAATGAAGGATATGATGAAATTGCCGTAGCCGGTCTTTCCCTTGGCGGTTTAATGACATTAAAAGCAGCATACATGTTTAATGTGAAGGGAATTATACCTATGTGTGCACCAATGACAATATCCGAAAATAAAGAGAGATTATATCAAGGTGTCCTGCGCTATACAAAAGAATTCAAGCAGTTGGAGAAAAAAGAGGAAGCCCAAATTGAAAAAGAAATGGAAGCATTTAAAGAACTGCCTTTAGACACGCTTCAATCGGTGAATGAAACGATAAAAGACGTAAAGGATTCATTGGATATGATATATGCACCGACCTTTATCGTCCAAGCGGTAAACGATGAAATGGTAGAAACCAAAAGTGCTCAAATCATTCATGATGAAATTGCTACTACCGATAAAACATTAAAATGGTATAAAGATTCGCCACACGTTATTACTCATGGACCAGAAAAAGAACAACTCCACGAAGATATTTACCAGTTTTTAGAACAGCTTGACTGGGAAACAGACAAATAGAAATAGAGTTATGATCTGACGAAGAAATTATTACGAAAGGAGATGAAATAGTTGGATCAAGAAGAAAAGCAGGAATTACTGCAATATATGAAAAATGAAGCCGTGAAACCTATGTCTGTTGAAGAAATTCAAGAAGCTTTTGACATGGGAGATGCGGAACAAACGAAAGAGCTAATGAAGGCTTTGAATGAAATGGAAGATGCTGGCGATGTTGTTCGAACTCGCAGCAATCGCTACGGTATTCCAGAGAAAATGAATTTATTAAAAGGACGAGTCCAAAGTCATCAACGTGGTTTTGCATTCATACTGCCGGAAAACAAAGAGGAAGACGATGTATTTGTACCGGCAAATGAACTGAATGGCGCGATGAATAAAGATACTGTGCTCGTGAGGGTACAGCATAAATCCTCAGGTTCAAAGCCCGAGGGTGCGATTGTCCGCATTTTAGAAAGAGGCACGACGAAAGTGGTTGGTACGTATATTGACAACCGCAATTATGGTTTTGTCGAAGTGGATGACAAGCACATCAACAACGATATATTTATTCCGCAAGACGCGGAAAACGGAGCGGTAGACGGCCACAAAGTGGTAGTTGAAATAACGAAATACCCAGAAGGCCGCTTTAGTGCAGAAGGAAAAGTCGTTAATATTATTGGACACAAAAACGACCCGGGTGTGGATATTTTAACGATTATCCATAAGCACGGACTTCCTGGTGAATTCCCGGAAGCATCCTTTGAACAGGCAAATAATGTGCCTGATGAGATAAAGGAAGACGAAATCGCACAGCGCCGTGACCTTCGCGAAGAAACGATTGTAACAATTGACGGGGCGGACGCCAAAGACTTAGATGATGCGGTCCAAGTGAAAAAATTGGAAAACGGTAACTATATGCTGGGTGTTCATATTGCTGATGTCAGTTATTACGTACAAGAAGGTTCTCCTATTGATGAAGAGGCTTATGAACGAGGAACGAGTGCATATCTAGTAGACCGTGTTATTCCTATGATTCCACACCGTCTTTCCAATGGAATATGTAGTCTGAATCCAAAAGTAGACAGGCTCACCTTATCTTGTGAAATGGAAATTAATGAAAAAGGCGAAGTCGTGGATCATGACATTTTTGAAAGTGTCATTCGCACAAATGAACGAATGACATACAGTGATGTTCGTTTAATTTTACAAGAAAAAGACGAAGAAACGCGTGAAAAATTCAGCGGACTCGTACCGTTTTTCGAAGATATGGAAGAATTGGCCGCTACTTTACGCCGCAAACGGTTTGCGCGTGGTGCGATTGATTTTGATTTTAAAGAAGCAGAAGTGAAAGTGGACGAAGAAGGTAATCCAGAAGATGTTGTGTTGGTGGAACGCTCGGTTGCAGAGCGGTTAATCGAAGAATTTATGCTGGCAGCAAACGAAACGGTAGCAGAACATTTTCATTGGATGAAGATGCCGTTTATTTACCGGATTCACGATGATCCAGATTCGGAAAAACTAGAGAGGTTTCTCGAGTTTGTGACGAATTTCGGATATGTCGTAAAAGGAACGGCAAATACGATTCACCCAAGTGCAATGCAGAAAGTACTCGATGAAGTGAAGGGAGAACCGGAAGAGGCAGTCATTAATACGGTGTTGCTGCGCTCGATGCAACAGGCAAAATATGACTCAGAAAATGTCGGTCACTTCGGACTTGCGTCTGATTTCTATACCCATTTCACATCACCAATTCGTCGTTATCCTGACTTAATTGTTCACCGCCTGATTCGCGAGTATTTGATTAACAAAAATCTTGATGGACAAACACGTAGTGAATGGAATGACAAGTTACCAGAAATCGCTCAGCATTCTTCCGATATGGAAAGACGCGCTGTTGATGCCGAACGTGAAGTGGATGACTTGAAAAAAGCGCAGTATATGAAAGACAAAGTAGGCGAAGAATTTACCGGCTTTATTAGCGGAGCTGCGAACTTTGGTTTGTTTGTCGAGTTAGAGAACACGATTGAAGGTATGGTCCACATCAGTTATTTAACCGACGACTATTACCATTATGATGAAAAACAATACGCCTTGATTGGCGAACGAACCGGTAATGTCTTCCGCATCGGGGACGAGGTTGAAGTCCGGGTGCTGCAGGTCAATCTGGAGGAATCTGATATTGATTTTGAAATTGTCGGGATGAAGCCACCGAAAAAGCGGAAACGTAAAGACAGCCCGACAGTCATTGAAGGCGGAAACCGTACAAATAATAATAAGGAAAATGGAAATCCAAAAGCGAAAAAAGGCCGTCAAAAAGGAAAAAATGGTGGTAATGGAAACAAAACGTTTTATCAAAATGCACCAAAAAAGCAAGGCAAAAAAAAGAAAAAGTAAGCTGGAAGAAATGACACTGGGACAACTGTGACAGTGTCTATTCTTCCTATTGGAAGCTTTTATTGAGTTGACGCTTTTTTACCTGTTTTGCTAGTATAAAAGCAATGAAAGAGGAAAGAAAGGTGTACGGGAGATGGCGACGAAAACTGAGGGAAGAGTCTTAGCGCAAAATAGAAAAGCCCGCCATGATTTTCTTATTGAAGAAACGTTTGAAGCGGGCCTTGTTTTAAAAGGAACCGAAATAAAAGCGATTCGGGCAGGGAAAATTAATATTAAAGACAGCTTTGCCAAAGTGGATAACGGGGAAATGCAATTACATAATGCGCACATCAGCCATTATGAACAGGGCAATCAATTTAACCATGATCCTTTGCGAACGCGTAAATTACTGTTGCACCGCCGCGAAATTAATCAATTGATTGGAAAAAGCCAGCAAGCCGGATATTCTATTATACCGTTAAAGGTGTACATTAAACGCGGGGTGGCAAAAGTTCTCATCGGTCTTGCGCGAGGGAAGAAAAAGTATGATAAACGCCAGGCATTAAAAGAAAAAGATGCCAAACGAGAAATGGATCGCGCGGTGCGTCGGCAAATGAAAGGTGAATAGTCAGACCTTGCGTATGTGTGTGAGTGTGTTATAATGAATTGTCCATAGGGGATATAGCTATCCCCTTTTTACAATTGGGGACGACATGGCTTCGACAGGGATAGGTCGAGCCTAAGTGGCGAGTCGAGCTAGGCAGTCTCGTAAAAGGCCTACGCCAATAATAACTGGCAAATCAAACGAAAACCTCGCAGTAGCTGCGTAAGTAGTCTTCTGCGGATCCCGCTCTCCATCGCCCATGTGGAGTGATTTGGGGTCTCACTAATAGTGGGCTACGCTGTTCGGCCACCGTCTGAGGTCGACAGAAGAGACTAATCAGACTAGCCTTGCAGCGGCCCGTCACTAGGCCAAAGCAACGGCGAATTCTAAAATAGTGACTACGCTCGTAGAAGCTTAGGCAACGATATCTCTGGACGTGGGTTCGATTCCCACCGTCTCCACCAATACATATGTATGCGTGGAAGAGTTGCGGCTAACCTTTATAAGGTTGGTCTTTTTTTATGAGGGTTTCTCCTTCTCGCTCGAAGGAGGTGCTGTACGTTGGGAGTGGATGGCTTGGATAGTAAAGGAAGCTGCTTGGACAGTAAATGTCGTTGGTTGGCAAGTAAACGGTCGAGTTTGGACAGTAAACTAGAACTTGGCAAGTAAAGTCTAGGCTTTGGCAAGTAAATCACAATGTTTGGCTAGTATTCGCTTCGTATTGGCTAGTAAATTTGTGAATTAAACCATAACGTTGCGTGTTACGCAAAATTATACTTAAATATAACAAATGTAACGTTACTTTCAAACGCATGAAAGTAGTTTTTAGCGATCCCAGCTGAGAACGAATAATAAAGTTGTTTAAAATATAATAAAGTTATTAAAAAAACTTCCTCCTCTATTCCAGAATGGGGCCGGATTCTGGAATAACTCTTTATAGGTAACTCTGTACTTAGATGTTAAAATGAATGGAATTTTGTGAATGGATATACTTAAACTAACGCAGCAGGTTTGTTCAATAAGAAATCACAAAAGGAAGAGCATTTACTATAAAATAAGATTTGACGTATTAATGTCTAATAAAAAATAATGCAAAAAATTGAGATGAAGCACATTAGTATTATTACACGACATAAATAAAAATATATGGAGGTATAGTTATGTGGGTAATATTAGGGGTTATTGCTATAGTAGCAACTTTTATAAATCTTTATATGTATAAAGCAGGAAAGGATTATAAGCTTGCTATGGCGATGGGATTATCATTTACAGCATTAACACTTTGTGCAGAATACAGTCTTGTATCTCGGTGGGTAAAAGTGGAAGATTGGGCAGCTTTATCGGATGTAGTACCTGGTATGGAAAGGGCATTATGGTTTTTGACAATTGTTTCTATCTCACTAAATATAGCACCTATACTTTTAGAACTAAAAGGTAAGAAATAATTACTTATTGTCACTTCATTTATATAATATGCAATAATTGTGTAGGTCTTTACGTATAACTAATGGGTGCGTTAGTTTAAAGGAATGGTGCTTATAAATCTTCTGCAATCGGGCGCTTATATAATGGTCCGATTGTTGAACAACCATCAATTTGAACGACTTTATTGTTACATCTATGAAGTGTTATTCGTTAATTGCACCAAAAATTAAACAACTTTATTTTTTTACACTGTCCTGATTTGAGGACGGTGTAATGTGTATTATCGGCATAATTAAACAACTTTATTGTCAGTACACACCAGCGGCTAGGTGGTGAAAGTTTCTCCAACTAGAATTTCAATAAAATCCTTCATAGGAGTAAAATGTACACTCTTATATGAATCCCTCTGTAAGCATAAATCTACATTTACTGTTTGAAAGGGATTACCAAATCCTGGGTTTCCCCATTTTTTTCGAGTCAAATTCTTTACTTCGAGTTACCCTAAGGTTGTACACTGCCATGGAAAATCCAAATTAAGAGCCATATGTATAACGCAATAACCTTCAGACCATTCAAAGCCTGAAGATTATTACTGGTTATAAAGCTTTATTAATGAAGGTAGTTCAACAGACCTTTTACAAACACTATTTTCAAAATCATGTATTTGAATTTGAATCATCTACAGGTAAAAAGTCAAAAATTTCACCGGAGTCAATGGAACGCACAAGTTTTTGAAGCCAGTGACAGTATTTCTTATATTCTTGTAATTGTTCAAGGTCCTGTTTGGCTCTTTCCATTAAATTTTCTTCAATAGTTTCATCTTCAATGACTTCTTGAAGTTGATATTCCGCTTGTTTAATGGCGGAAAGGTTTAACTCGGCTTCTCTTTTCCATTTACCTCCGAAAAATCGACCGAAATAATTAAAAAAGTCTTTTTCAGCCATGAAATGGTCCTTCCTGGAACCTTTTTGCCATGTTTTTCGGACAATGTGGATTTCCTGTAAGTTGCGGACCGCTGTACTCATACTAGCTTTAGTCATGGCAAGATCGTCTGTCATTTCATCTAGGGTCATCGGATGTTGTTTAAAATACATTGTAGCATATAGTCTGCCAATGGACGGGGTTATACCGTACAGATCCATCGTTTCGGCAATAGCACTAATGACTTCTTTTTCGGCATGGTTAATTTTTGATTCAGCAGACGGTTGTTCCATAAAATCCTCCATTCTCAAGTTTTTAGTTATCTTAACTTAACTGTCAAATCTGTAGTGAGAATTATTTTAAATATTTTTGTTATTTTATTTTTTCTAAACATCCTGCGCAAATAAAATAGACCGCAAAGCAACGGTCTGCTATGTAAAACCATCTACACTTCCATTTTCCTTTACTTGTTATTATACCACCATTGCTTTAAAAAGAAAGCATGATTTCCCGTTTGACTTCATCGATCATTTTAAGAAAGATAACGTAAATCAAATAAAATCCTTGAAGGTCAATGACTACCATGTATATGATATGACTCCAAATGTTAATTATCTTCAAGGGGAAGGAGGTAAAAACGCTAAATAATCTGTTAATAAGCGTCGACTTATCTTGGCAAAGGGTTTAGCCAGTAAATGAAGTTACATGGACAGTAAGGTCTAGGATTGGGCTAGTAAACATGTTCCTTTGGACAGAAAACTAGAACTAGGCAAGTAAAGCGCTGGTTTTGGCAAGTAAACTGTGAAGTTTGGCTAGTAAATCTAATGCGTACAGATATTTTCATAGAAAAAGGGGACTTTCCCTAGTGAAAAGAGAAGTATTCTTTTACTACATTTGATAGAGGTGATGAATCTGATAAAAAAAGCACGAAAAGTCCCGCTGAAAATAAGGAAACTGGAAGCATTGTTAAGACGGACTTCTCCAACGCATCCAGAACGTCCCAAAATCCAGGAACAACTTGCAATGAGTTATGCTGGATACCGGGGCGAAGAGTCGATGAATTATCATTTGTCTTTTCTGCCTGATGATGACTATTATATTTTGCATGACCTTAGACTCCCCGGAGAATAGAATACGTTTTTCCAAATAGACACTCTGCTGCTAACTCCTCATTTCTTTCTCATTCTTGAAGTGAAGAATATTGCTGGGACATTGTATTTTGACCAGGAATTTAATCAGTTGCTGCGAACGATACATGAAAAGGAAGAAGCATTTTCTGACCCTGTCGTACAATTAAATCGACAACAATGCCAATTAGAAATATGGCTGCAAAAATTTAAATTTCCGCTGGCTCCTGTAGAAGGCGTAGTCATCATCAGCAACTCCTCAACTGTTATTAAAGCTTCTCCTTCTTATAAAAACTTATCGTCTACAGTGATTCGACCTCCCGTTCTGCCTTCCAAAATAGCTTCCCTTCAACAAAAGTATTCCAGTGTTATCATGCCAAAAAAGAATATAAATAAAATATCACGAACCTTTGATAAAACAAGATATACCACTCATACCAGACTTCTCATATCACGTAAAATCTAGTGATATCCATACAGGGGTGCATTGTCCCACTTGTTTTACCCTACCCATTATACGAAAACGTGGCGACTGGTTTTGCAACCACTGTTGTAAAAGTTACAGAAACGTCCATTTCCGTCTCTCATCGATTATCTTTTGCTCATCGACGATACAATCACGAACGCAAAACTCCGTGATTTTCTTCACCTTTCCTCTGTGTCTGTCGCCTCCAAGTTGTTGAAACGTTCTCAACTTCCTTCTACTGGATCCTATAAAAATCGTGTGTATTCTCTTCATTTATCTGATCTAGATAAAAATTAGGATAGTAAAATGACGAGTTTGGACAGTAAATCTTGTTGTTCGACAAGTAAAAGTGTGAGCTCGGACAGTAAACTATAATTTAGCAAGTAATATCTGATTATGGCAAGTAAATCATAGAGTTTGGCTAGTATTTCCCTCTCGTTGGCTAGTAAATCGGCCACTCCCTCTAATATTGCAAGCAAGTAGCTGCATGATGTACCTCATCTATATCTCAAATAATAGATTTCCGCTTCTTAACGGAAAAAGTATGCGTTTTCATATACGGACGGCGCTTTTATACTTAAGATAACCTATTCAAAAGAAAACAAAAGGAGGACTCATCATCATGAAAAATATTTTATTAGCTTGTTCTGCCGGAATGTCGACAAGCATGTTGGTTACGAAAATGGAGGAAGCAGCAAAAGCCAAAGGATTAGACGTGAAAATATGGGCAGTTGCTCAAGATAAAGCGGAATCTGAAATGGAAAATGCCGACGTTCTTCTTATAGGACCACAAATGCGGTTTATGAAGAAAAAATATTCTAAAACAGCAGAAACAGTAGGAATTCCATTAGACGTTATTGATCCTGTCGCTTACGGAAGGGTGGATGGTGAAGCTGTATTAAATAAAGCACTTGAGTTAATGGGAGAAAAGAAATAGAAATCACGCACGGAGGGGGAAGAACAAATGAATAACAGTAAATTTATGGATTTGTTAGAACGAATCTTAATGCCAATCGCAGAAAAGTTAAATAACAACCGTTATTTAACTGCGTTAAGAGATGGTTTTTTGGTAGCGTTGCCATTGATTATTTTTGGATCTATCTTTGTAGTTATTGCCAATTTTCCATTCTTAGACCAAATGATAAGCGAAGAAGCATACGCTGCTTACCAAGAAGCGTTAAATCCGGCATCCGCCGCAACGTTAAGTATCATGGGTTTGTTTGTCATTATCGGAATAGGGTATAAATTAGTAGAGCAATCCGGAGGAGAAGGCGTTTATGGCGGTGTTGTGGCACTTGCAGCTTTTCTCATTCTCACGCCGCAAGTTGTTGAAGATGTTTCAGGAGGTATTCCTGTTGCAGCTATCGGGGCGGAAGGGTTATTTGTCGGTATTTTAACTGCTTTTCTTGCAGCAGAACTATATCGATATTTTGTGAAAAAAGACTGGACGATAAAAATGCCTGCTGGCGTACCAGGGGCTGTATCAAGGTCTTTCAGTGCACTCATCCCGGTTACTATGTCGCTTGCCGTTTTCCTAATTATTCGTATTCTATTTAGTTTCACACCATTTGATACGGTTCAAAATTTCATTTATACCGTGTTACAAGAACCGTTAACGGCTTTAGGTGGTGGATTGCCAGCAACAATAGTTGCGGTATTGCTCATCCAATTATTCTGGTTCTTCGGACTGCATGGACAAATTCTAGTAAACTCGGTGCTTGATCCAATCTGGTACACATTAAATAACCAAAACCTCGATGCCTTTCAAGCTGGGGAAGAACTTCCTAACATCGTAACAAAGCAATTTATTGATACATTTATTGTTGGGATTGGCGGTTCTGGTATGACGCTTGCTGTCATCGTAGGTATTTTTCTTATCGGACGAAGTCGTCAAATGAAAGAAGTTGGGCGAGTATCGGCTCCAGCGGGTATTTTTAATGTAAACGAACCTATTATTTTCGGTCTGCCAATAATATTGAATCCGCTAGTGCTTGTACCATGGCTGCTTGCTCCTGTTGTTGTTGCTGTTGTCGTATACTTCTCTATGTTAACGGGAATGGTTCCAAAACCTGCAGGTATTATCGTTCCATGGACGACACCGCCTCTCTTGAGTGGCTTCCTGGCAACGGGTAGTGCCTGGCAAGGAGCAGCCGTCCAGTTGGTTAGTATGTTCATTGTATTTTTAATATGGTGGCCATTCTTGAAAATTATGGATAAACAATACTATGAAACAGAAAAACAAGAAGAAGCTGCAGCTGCAAAAGATTAAAAATAAGATGTACTTCAAGAGGTGATGGCAATCATGGAAAAAATAACGGAAATAGCGTTTCAAATTATTTTATATGCTGGAAATGGTAAATCAAGTGCTATGGAAGCCATTCAAGAAGCAAAAAGTTCTAACTTTGAAAAAGCAGATGAAATGATTGTAGAAGCAGGAGAGGAATTAGGGAAAGCACACGAGTACCAAACGAAACTGTTGCAACAAGAAGCAAGTGGTGAGGAAGCTCCTGTGAATGTGATGTTAATCCATTCACAGGACCACTTGATGACATCAATGACTGTACGAGATCTAGCAGTGGAAATTATCGAAATCTACAGAAATAAGTAGCAGGAGGTTTTAATGATGGCTGTCGAGTATAAGTTTCCGGAAGGGTTTTGGTGGGGCAGTGCAACGTCGGCGACGCAAATAGAAGGAGCCGCTTTTGAAGGCGGCAAAGGCTGGAACATATGGGACTATTGGTATACAAAAGAGCCTAATCGTTTTTTTGAAGGAGTAGGGCCAGAAACAACATCTGATTTTTATCATAGATATAAAGAGGATATTCAGCGGATGAAAGATATCGGACATAATACATTTCGTTTATCGATCTCCTGGTCCAGGCTAATTCCTGGCGGAGAAGGGGACGTTAACGAAGAAGCGGTCACTTTTTACAACAATGTTATAGATGAACTGCTAGCCCAAAATATCGAACCATTTGTCAATCTCTTTCACTTTGATATGCCTCTTGAAATGCAAAATATCGGGGGATGGGAGAGCAGGAGAGTAGTAGATGCGTACACAGCATTTGCGAAAGAGTGCTTTAAGCATTTCGGTGATCGTGTCTCCAAGTGGTTTACATTTAATGAGCCGATTGTTCCGGTAGAAGGTGGATACTTATATGATTTTCATTATCCAAATGTCGTAGATTTTAAGCGGGCGGTCCAGGTTTCCTACAACACCATCATTGCGCATGCGAAGGCTGTAGAAGCATTTCGTACATTTTCTGTACAAGATGAGCAGATTGGTATTATTCTTAATCTCACTCCATCTTATCCGAGAAGTGAGAACCCAGCAGATTTGCGGGCTTCGAGAATAGCAGATTTATTTTTCAATCGAAGTTTTTTGGATCCTTCTGTTAAAGGCGAGTTTCCAAAAGAGTTAGTGGACATATTAAAAGAGCATGGTCAGCTTCCTAAAACAGAAGAAGGCGATTTCGAATTGATGAAACAAAATACTGCGGATATTTTAGGTGTTAATTACTATCAACCAAGGCGTGTAAAGGCCAAAGAACACCTTCCTAACCCGTACGGACCGTTTATGATGGACTGGTTTTTTGATAATTACGAGATGCCAGGTCGAAAAATGAATCCATATCGTGGATGGGAAATTTACGAAAAAGGTGTCTATGACATTATGGTGAACCTGAAAGAAAACTATGGTAATATAGAATCGTTCATTTCTGAGAATGGCATGGGTGTACAAAATGAAGAACGTTTTATAGAAAATGGGCAAATTCAGGATGACTATCGCATAGACTTTATAAGAGAGCATTTGAAATGGCTGCATAAAGCAATAGAAGAAGGATGTAATGCTAAAGGATACCATTTATGGTCGTTTATGGACAATTGGTCCTGGATGAATGCTTATAAAAATAGATACGGTTTCTTCTCCGTGGATGTGGAAACCAAAGAAAGAACAGCTAAAAAAAGTGCGGAGTGGATAAAAGAAGTATCAGAGAATAATGGTTTTTAAGTTAATGGAGGAAAGGCTCTGAATGATGAATCAGAGCCTTTTTGTAAAGGAATAGAAAGGAGGGAAGCCATGAATACAAGACTTGTTGCGCTGCTTCGAGAGTTAATGGCAGCAGATGCACCGTTAACGAGCCAGCATCTGGCACATGTCAATCAAGTGACGACGCGGACGACGAGAAATGATATAAAACACCTCAACACTATTCTTTCTAAAAACGGGGCGGTGATTACGTCTCTTCGTGCTAAAGGATATGAGTTTGAAATAAAAGATGACCAGTTGTTTCGAACGTTTTTGGAAGAGATTTTTCAAGGTGGTTCAACAAAACCAACAAAACATAATAACATACCAGATTTACCAGAGGAGCGGACTCCATATTTAATTAAACGGCTGCTGCTCGCAAACGGATATGTTAAATTAGATGATCTGGCAGACGAGTTACTAATCAGTAGATCAACGATTCAAAACGATATTCGAACGGTAAAAGACATTTTACAAACGTATGATATTACATTGGAAAAACGACCTAATTATGGTTTGAAAATAACCGGAAGCGAACTGAAGTTGCGTTTTTGTATGTCGGAATATATTTTTGATCGCAGTGAAAAAAGTGACATTGACATTTTTAATAGTCAGCTTCCTTGGCTTATTAAAGAAAATCTTAATGACATATGGGATATTATTATAGATCAAATCAGAACGCATGACATAACACTTTCGGATATAGCTATTAATAATTTATTTATTCATATCGCGATTACGTATAAGCGTGTTCAATCTGGTCATCACGTTTCTTTATATCCAAAAGAATTTAACGAAATTATGGACAAAAAAGAATATAAAGTGGCTGAGACTATCGTAAAAAAAGTGGAGACCGCGCTTGATGTAACCTTTCCTGAAGTCGAAATTGCTTATATAGCTATTCACTTATTAGGTACAAAGATGATTTCTCAGACGAATTTAACTGAAGAACGGATCGAACAAGTCTTGGACGAGAAAGTCTATCACCTAACATCTACTATATTGGAAAGAATAGAAAATAAGCTTGATTTAGGAATCCGGCACGACCGCGAATTGATTGTAGGTTTAAGTTTGCATTTGAAGCCTGCTGTTAACAGGTATCGATATGGAATGAATATAAGGAATCCTCTTCTTCATGATATTAAAGCCAATTATCCGGTTGCATTTGAAGCGGCTATTGTTGCTGGAATGGTGTTGGAAGAAGAAACAGAAGTCAAGATAGAAGAAAGCGAAATTGGATACATTGCGTTACACATTGGAGCGGCCATGGAACGAAAAAAATTAGCAACAGGCCCCAAACGGTGTATGGTTATTTGTGCTTCTGGGGCGGGCAGTGCCCAATTAATATATTACAAGCTTCAATCACAATTTGGTTCGAAACTGGAAGTCACGGGGACGACAGAGTATTACAAGCTGAATCAAATATCGTTTGATAGACTCGATTTCATTGTAAGTACTATCCCCATATCGGATGAGTTGCCGGTTCCTGTTATTCAAGTAAATACGATATTGGGGGAAGGAGACTTACAAAAAGTAGAAAGCTTTGTGGCAGATGAGCAAAGGGAAAATATGTTTGAGTATATAAACGAAGACATTGTTTTTTTACAGAAAGACCTTTCTTCAAAAGATGAGGTGCTTCGATTTTTCCATCAGGAGCTGCTTCAACAAAATTATGTCGGGGATGATTTTTTAAGAAAAATGGAGGAAAGAGAGGAAGCGGCACCGACGAGCTTTGGCAATTTAGTTGCTATTCCTCACCCGATCACACCACAAACGGAAGACACATTTTTATCAATCTGCACGCTGCAAAAGCCTATTATGTGGGATGATAAACGGGTGCAATTTGTTTGTCTGTTAAGTGTCGAAAAAAATAGCAGTGCCGATTTGCAAATGCTATATAAAAGTTTAGGAAATATAGTCGATGATATATCGATTGTGCAACAAATGCTGACATGTAACACGTACGAAGATTTATTAAAAGTTTTGGTTTCAACACGATGAATAAAGGGAAATTAATAGATGTCCGAAAGGTGTAAGCTACACACACTTTTCAATAACAAAACGCATGGAAGTTCAAAAGATAACCCACCATGCGTTTTTCATATTTAGCGCAATTACCTATCCCATGGTCCTGGGTTGCGAGAGGCTTGTCGTAATAAGATAAAGTGAAAAACAGGAAATCAAACTATTTTACAAGAAGAGTAATATGAGAGATGATATGGAAGTAGTTGATTCACTGATAAGGAGAAGTGATAATATGACTGAAAAAAATCAACAGATCGTACTTGCAAGCCGCCCGGAAGGTATGCCGGGTAATGAGAATTTTGAATACCAAGAAACATCCATAGTCGAACCACAAGATGGAGAAATACTCGTTAAAACGATTTATCTTTCTGTAGATCCATATATGAGAGGAAGAATGAGCAGCGCTAAGTCGTATGTTGCTCCGTTTGAAGTGAATGAAGTAATTCACGGAAACGTCGTTGGTGAAGTTGTACAGTCGAAGTCAAGCCTGTTTGAAACAGGGGACAAAGTGATTGGAATGTTGGGCTGGCGCCGTTACAATACAGTAGGAGATGCATCAGTGCGAAAAATAGATGGCTCTGCTGCACCGCTGTCTACTTACTTAGGTATTCTTGGCTTAACAGGGCTCACTGCTTATTTCGGGTTATTAGATATTGGACGTCCAGCGGAAGGTGAAACCGTCGTTGTGTCTGGTGCAGCCGGAGCAGTTGGTATGGTAGCCGGACAAATTGCCAAATTAAGAGGGGCACGCGTGGTTGGAATTGCTGGAACCGATAAAAAAACGGAGTATTTGAAATCAGAGCTTCGTTTTAATGAAACGATTAATTATAACACGACAGATGATTTGGTAAAATCCGTCAAACAAGCGTGCCCGGAAGGTGTCGATGTATACTTTGACAACGTGGGAGGTCCCGTTTCAGATGCGGTTATGACACAATTAAATGACTTTGCGCGAATTCCGGTCTGCGGTGCGATATCTTCCTACAATAAAACCGAGGAAGATGTAGGGCAGCGCGTACAACCTACGTTAGTGAAAAGCCGCGCTCTTATACAAGGATTTATCGTCGGCGATTATGCCCCTAGATTCCAAGAGGGAAGCGAAAAACTTGCAACTTGGCTTTCTGAGGGGAAACTAAAGTATGAAGAAACTATTGTGGAAGGTTTTGAGAATATACCTAAAGCATTTCTAGGACTGTTTTCTGGTGAAAATCTAGGAAAACAACTGGTGAAAGTAAGCGAACCTACCGAATAATAAGAAAGAGAGTTGGCGACAAGGAATGATGCCAACTCTCTTTTTTTATACAGTCACGATGTATTTATGATTTACTAGCTGTATCAGATACGATCAAAATGAGTGTCTTGAAATTTTGACGGATATTTTAATCCATAGCCCATCATTCTATCCATCCCGATATGGGCAACCCAAATTAAGCTAATCATTAAAGAAATACTGTTATGTACCAATAAACCACTCATTAATATTACTGCTGGAATGCTGTATGTATGAAATAAATTATACAATATCGATCCAACTTTGTTATTTCTTAAGTACCCGAGTGCTGACAAATCTGGCGTAAGCAATAAAATGATAAAAATCAGCCAGCTAAATTGAAGGTAGAAGTAAAAATAAATACTTAATCCTAGAACCACCAGCCCCTCGATTCTTAATAAAATTTTATTCAAAGTATTTCCACCGCCTCCTGAGATTCACTTCAATTAAAATTCATAATATTATGACGAATTATTGGTTGAATGGTAAGAGTATATGGTATGCTTGATGTAATGTACCACGTTTTTTGAACGATTACAATTAAAACATAATTTACTATTTTTTTCATGTTTTCCTTCGTGTTGTGATACAATAAGACTATACTCTTCGTCATTTTTACTGGCGAAATAATCGTGTAGTATTTTCAACCGACCCGGAGATGAAATTGTTCCTGAATATAAAGATGCGTCTATTGCTAATCCAGCTACTAGTTATCAAATAGCAAATCAAAGAATATCTTGGGGATATCATTCTTTAAATGGTAGAGCGCCTTATATGCAGCCAATCTATCCTAGATTAATTACTAAAAATAAAGACTTAATTGTACCACAGGCCACTGTGAAGAAAATAACTGTGAAATAAACTAATAAGAGGGTGTTAGTAGGATGTTGAAAATAATTCTTTTATGTATAGTTACATTTGGTTTCATCACGGGCATTATAAATGCTTCGTCATCTACAGAATATATAGTTTGGACTATATTAGCTACAGCCGGAATATTGGGTGTATTAACTTTTGGAATTAAATTAAAAAATATATTATAATCTCAAAAGACTTATGATCAAACTGCACCACAATTTACTGTTTTCGGACAATAGAGCCATTGAATGCGGAGACTGAATCCATTCCCAGCTCGAGATGAGAAAACAGCCGTCGAAGCAGAATCCTTCGGCGGCTGTTTGAGATTATTTAAAAGTCTTTCCTTCTAACTGCTCGTTGATCAGGCGGTTTGCTCCAATATAGTTGTTTGAAATTGATTTGAATAACGTGTATTTTGCAACCAAGAACTTAAGAATAATGCAACTGAAAGTTTAGAAGGTTGCCAGCTCCGTGAAACTATGAATAATTGGATAAAGCGTGTGTTAAACGATACTGTCTTATGATTTTCCACAAACGGGCGCTTTGAATAGAAAAGTTTTTAAACACCTTATTGCAAATTAAACTTATTTGTAATTCAACAGTAGTACTATCCAAAATAGCCTGGTTACTGGCAAAACTATACCCTTTACTGGTAAACGGTACGATTTACTTGCCAAAGCGTGTCTTTATTTCGACTGAGGTTTTCTCAGAAGAAACATAAACCCGGCAATGAAGTACAATATGGCAGGAACCAATGGAAGAATCATCCACCAGAATATGATGACTGTCATACCTGCTCCAATCAATGAAAAAATACCAGAAAGCAAACGACTATGTTTTGTAAATAATGCTACCGCACCGATAGCGGCGATAAGCACCATTAATACACCATGAAGATTATAATTAATCGATTGAACCTGCTCAAAAAAGCCTTCAAACTCTTCAACAGGAATGTCTTGTTCGGATTCCTGTTCAACGGACTCGTTAATAAAGGTTTCAAAATCCGTATTTGTTATAACATTACCAAATACAAATACAAAAAAAGCACCGATTATAAACAAGCCAATACCGCAAATAATTAAAATTTTCTCTGGTTTTCTCTTCAAAATCTCCCCTCCTTTGTCGTACAAATCTCTTATGCTTATCATATCATAAAAGGTGAAGAGCTAGATTTTCTAATGAAAAATTAGAAAAAAGCAAAAATACTAATACCAGTAAGGATGACGGCTGAAATAGTTCTCGCATAAGATCTTGCTTTTTTGTCTGTCCCTGTTTGTCTTTCTAAATAATTAACATAATTAATCAATAAACCAATTCCTAAAAAGACGAGGATTCCGCCTAAGTCATCATCAAGAATGATAGTAACTCTTAACGCGGCTAAGAGGATTAATAGTATTCCGATATAACCGAGAGTAAAGTAAAAATAATATTCTTTCTTTTCCTCCTCCATACCAATTCACAACCTTTTATTACATTATTTCCCTTTGTATTTTCTCATTTATCTTTAAAAAAAAGAAGGGGTAGCGGAATAGAAAAGAAGCACCCCTGTTTGGAATTGTCCATCAGAGATGCTTTCATTAATTTTTGGCTGTTTTCACATGTAGAAAAAACAATCCATATTTTTAAATCCTTTTTCTTCGGAAGAGTGCAACAAATAGAAGGGAAAGAGTAAGTATTCCTAAAGAAATGCCAGTATTGATCATTTCAGAAGTGTAATCCACATTGATTTCTTCTTCATTTCCACCGTTCATATTTGGAGGACCGCCTTGTTCCCTGTCTTCGAAGCCTTCTGGCATTTCTCCGTTCTGAACGTTTCCATTTTCTCCTGCTCCTTCAGGGCCCCCTTGATTGCCACCACTTCCTTCTCCATCATCATAAGAAGGAATCGTGCCATCAAGCTGTTGTGTCACATTTTCTACGCGATCATTCACAAATGATGTGAGCCCCGGTACTTGGTCAACATCTTCCTCGAGGGACTGAATGTGTTCGTCATAGCTGTAAAAAGCAGTAGGGTCATTTTCTACCTCATCAGAAATGAGATTAGAAACCTCCTGGACGGTGCTTTGAAAACTATCTTCGTCTAAATATCCTGTGACAATTTCATCTATATATTCATGATAGGTTTCTTTGTATTCCTCATTTTCAAGTAAATTGGCGAGTAACGGTCTTTCTTCTAAACTAGTTTGTGTCGGTTCATCTATTAGAAGGTCGGTTTGATCACTGCTTTCCATTCCCATTCCAAACCCGCCAAAAGACATATTGTAATCCCAAGGAACGACATTGAAAATACCATTTTTTTCATACAAATAGTAATTGTGTGCCGTACTTCCTTGATAGCTGTCCAAATTGACAAGCGCTGTATTTACAGCAAAAAACTTAAGAATTTCATCAACATTAAGATAGTCTTCATAATTACTGCCATTATTCAACTCATCCATCATGTCGAGAATAATATTATCATTGGAAGACTCCGATTTTAGATTTAATCCACTATAACTGTCTATATCATCATCTTGCCAAATAAGATCGCTTCCTTCTCCGTCAGGCTTGTATAAGGCCCCGTAGTTATTATCAAAATTACGCTCAAGAAACGATTCATCAATTTGTTCAACTGCCGTATATAACCCCCAAAGTTCTCCGTTAATATACACATTAACAAAGGAAATGTTAGGAGTGGGTAATCCCATTTCTTCCATTAAATCATAAGTTAAATATTCTCTCATATAGCTCGGGTCTTGAAAATTATTATTTAAGTTGATTTTGTTTAAGCCGGCAATATCTTGTACGTTAATGTATTCATCCAAGCTCAACTTTAAACTATATCGATCAGAATCCTGATTCGCCACGCTCGACAAACTCGAATTTCCTTTTGTGCGCAGTCCGATATTGTCTAATTGATAACCATTATAGTTCACACTGGCAGGGTGATATTCTTCTTCCATTGGATTTTCTAGAATGTCTTCCCATTCAGATTCTTCAATCTCAATTTCCACATCAATTACTTCGTTTTCTGGGAAAATCTCTTCTTCGAGCTGCTCTTGTTCGTCTGAAGAAGCTGCTTCAGCTTGAATAGTGGCGAAGCAAAACATAATTAAAGCAATTGGAAATATTTTTTTTATCATTGTATACACGTCCTAACCTTACGAGGTGTAGTCGCCGTCGTAACTGAGCAATACAGAATTTTTAACCCCGGCAATATTAGTAATGTTGTGAACAAACGTTGGTTCATCTTTTTTCAAACGAAGTTCTAACGTAAGTTCCGTTTCATCCGACGTGACGTTTTTCTGCTTTACATTAAAACGCTTCACAAATTTGTTCATTTCTGTGTATACCGCCTGTTCACTTTCTGCTCCATCGCAATGAACGACAAACAAGTAAGGTGTATCCATCGTCGTTTTTTTCATGAAGAAAAATAAAACAAGACCGATGACAACAGAACCCATAATCGCAAGAGAATAAAAACCAGCGCCAGTTACAATGCCGACAGCAACAGACCAGAATAAGAAAACGAGATCAGTTGCATCTTTAATAGGGGTACGAAAACGTACAATACTTAAAGCACCTACCATCCCTAAAGACAACACTAAGTTTGAATTAATCGCAATAATAATTAGAGAAGTAATAAGAGCCATTCCTACAAGAGCTGTATTAAAGCTTTTCGAATAAAGGACACCGCTGAAAATTCGTTTATAAAGAAAATAAATGAATAACCCTAAGCAAAAAGAAATACTTAGTGATAGCAGTGTTTGTGTCAATGAAATATCGGACTGAAAATTTTCTAAAAAGTTTTGATTAAATAAATCGGAAAAATTGCTTATGTTGTTTGTCATTATTGATCCTCCCAAGCATTTGATTTTATAAATTTGCGGCAAATGACATATTTTGAAGCCGCTTGTCGTTGTATTCCTCTCGTTTGTAGAGCCGTCTTAATGTAGTCCGGAATAAACTCATCGTATTTTACTTCCATGATGATGAAATTTTCGTCGATAGCATTGATTGTTTGCACATCTTCACCAAATAGATTGACTTGCTCCAACCCTGTTTGCAAATTTTTATCAAAGGTGATGCGGACATTACCAGTGTCAGCGGTATATGCTTCTCTTGTATAGTCGACAATTACTTTAGGCCGCAACAGTTTATTTTTCATTTCATGGAATACTTCGGCGATTAGATTTTTTTTCATATCCGCCGAATCGATGTGATGGTAATTCCCGTTTGAAAAACCTTCAGCCGTTTCTCGGTCAATACTCTCTTTCACTTTTGCGATGTAATCATTGGTCTTTATTTTCTTTTCAAAATGAATCACGTCATCTCTCATGTTATAGAGTCTAATTCGATATTTGACTCGATCTTTAATCCCTGCCTGTTTGTCAAACAGTGCCTTATTATTAACGTCGTCAAAATAAAGGCTCCGCACCTGATAATCTCCGTTTGGACCAGCATGAAAATCGGGTGTCATCACATTTTTTAAGCGCTGCTTGATTACGAAATATTGTGGATAAGGCACATAATATTTCACTTCATGACGATACTTCAGCTTGTTGTTCATATTATCCTTTCCTTTCTGGTAGAATTTATCATTTGGATGAGATACAAGAATGACTATAAACGTCCTACGTGTCAGAATTATGTCAAATTAAAAAAATATAACAGGAATATGACAAGTAAAAAAAGCAAGAATGAAAAAGAAAAACTTTTTATAAATAAAGTTTTCTTGGAAACAATGATAAGAGGAAAGGAGACGGTTTAGTTATGAATAATAAGAAAAAGCACCAACATGAAAATGATGAAATGCTCACTAATCGTCAAGGTCATCCGGTCACAGACAATCAAAACACGAGAACCATCGGGAATCGTGGCCCAGCGCTGCTAGAGAACTATGATTTTTTAGAAAAAATCAGTCACTTTGACCGCGAGAAAATTCCAGAGCGGATTGTACATGCTCGCGGGGCGGGAGCACACGGTTATTTTGAGTCGTATGGAATGGTTGGAAATGAACCAATATCTAAGTACACAAGGGCGAAAGTTTTTCAGGAAAAAGGAAAACGAACTCCTGTATTTACGCGATTTTCAACCGTCAATCATGGGAAACATTCTCCTGAGACATTGCGGGATCCGCGAGGTTTTGCCGTTAAATTTTACACAGAAGATGGAAATTGGGATTTAGTTGGTAACAATTTAAAAATATTCTTTATCCGTGATCCGATTAAATTTCCTGATTTTGTTCACGCATTTCAACCAGATCCAGTTACAAATATTCAAGACGGTGAGCGTATTTTTGATTTTGTGTCCCAATCTCCGGAAGCACTGCACATGATTACGTTTTTGTTTTCACCGTGGGGGATTCCAGCGAATTACCGCCACATGCAAGGGTCTGGCGTAAATACGTACAAGTGGGTAAATAAAGATGGAAAATCTGTGCTTGTGAAATATCATTGGGAACCGTTGGAAGGAATTAAAAACTTAAGTCAAGGGGAAGCAGATGAGATTCAAGGAAAAAACTTCAACCATGCGACACAGGATTTATTTGAGGCCATAGAAGATGGAAATTATCCAGAATGGGAACTGTATGTTCAAATCATGGAAGATGGAGAACATCCAGAACTGGATTTTGACCCTTTGGACCCAACGAAACTATGGTATAAGGATGAATATCCGTGGCTTCCGGTTGGAAAAATGGTGTTGAACAAAAACCCTGATAATTATTTTGCCGAAGTGGAACAAGCATCCTTTGGAACGGGGGTATTGGTTGATGGGCTCGACTTTTCAGATGATAAATTGTTGCAAGGACGAACGTTTTCTTATTCGGATACACAGCGTTACCGGGTTGGCAGCAATTACTTGCAGCTTCCCATCAATAAACCGAAAAAAGAAACAGTAACGAACCAGCAAAAAGGACAGATGGATTATAGAACCGATTATTCGGAACATCGGAATAAACATGTTAATTACGAACCGTCTCTTATTGAGGGATTAAAAGAACAGAAAAATCCAGGTGTGGAGCATGAACCGTATGTATCAGGACATTTAAAACGGGAGTCGATTGAGCGGACGAATAACTTTGGGCAGGCTGGTGAAACGTACCGCCGTCTTAGCAAGTGGGAACGCAGCGATTTAATATCTAATTTGGTCGATACACTGAAAACCTGTCATAAGGACATTCAGGAGCAAATGGTTTCCCTGCTATCAGAATGTGACAAAGATTATGGTGCGCGCGTTGCCGATGGTTTGAAAATGGAAATGGGAACAGGAAGCCACGGCCCTATCGGAACAGATGATAGTGAAGAAGGTGTGAAAGACGCAGAAAAATGGGGCCACGTATCAGACCCTTATTGATAAAAAAAGAGGGAAATCCTTCTCCGGGATTTCCCTCTTTTTTTATAGAACTTTATCTTCGAGTTTTATAAAAGCTTCATAATGCCCGAAATGATAGGGAAAGAACGGATACTATGGCGAGTGAATAATGACTAGGATAAGTGGACACAGAATCCTTGATCTTACCCGAGGGCGACATCGAGGACCATCATGACAGCAAAACCAATCATTAAACAAATGGAAGACAATTGAACGTATCCTCTTTCTTGGGAACCGGGAATAATTTCTTTAGCAACGACAAATATCATCGCACCCGCAGCAAAGCTTAATGCATAAGGGAGCAGAGGATCAATTAAAATAATGGCAAAAGCGCCTATTACAGCAGCAATAGGCTCAACCATTCCTGAAAATTGACCATACATAAAACTTTTCATTTTCGACATGCCTTCACGTCTTAATGGCATAGAGACCGCCATGCCCTCGGGAAAATTCTGAATACCAATACCGAGAGCTAACGCTATGGCTCCTCCTAAAGAGGCACTCGAAAGTTCCGCAGCTAAAGCACCAAATGCAACCCCAATCGCCAGCCCTTCCGGAATATTATGAAGGGTGACAGAAAATACGAGTAAAGCTGTGCGGTGTTTAGCTTTAACGTCTTTTATTTCAGTGAAATAACGATCCTGGTTGAAAATAGGCAGCAATTTATCCACAAGTAATAGTAACGCACCACCTAATAAAAATCCAACAACCGCTGGTATATAACCAGGGACATTACTGTCTTCGGCCATATCTATCGCAGGGGAAAGCAAGGACCAAAAACTGGCTGCAATCATCACTCCACCTGCAAAAGCAAGCATTCCATCCATGAGCTTATGATTCGTCCCTTTAGCAAAAAAGACTGCCGATGCCCCGAAAGCTGTCATTCCCCATGTAAACATTGTCCACAGAAACGCCTGCATGACAGGGTGTAAACTTATAAAACTTTCCATAGTTACATCTCCTATTTTGACTATATAACATTTTGTTGCCTAAGGTAAACTTTTCTTTTATATTACTCCGTGTCTTATGTGCTGTCAAACGTTTTGCCATGGGAAAGCGGGGTGTGTTTTAACTATGGTTGTAACAACTAGGAATGTGAAAACAACCTTAAAAGAATATATTGACAATTCATATTTCAGTGTTAGAATGAGAATTGTTATCAATCAATTGATAATGATTTTCATTATTAGAGATTGCACGCGTGTTATTCAATGTAGAGAAGAAAGTAAAGAATCAAATAGAAGTAGAAAGTAAGAGGCCTTATGAAAAAGAGATACTTAGTAACAGCGTTGATTATTCTATCGATTGCTTCCATTTTCATTGGGGTTACGCCGATTTCTCCTTTCGATATATTCGATTTGACGGAAGAGCAGGCCCATACACTCGCAGCAAGCAGAGTGCCAAGACTTATCAGTATCTTAATTGCTGGAATAAGTATGAGTATTTGTGGAATGATTATGCAGCAATTAACTCGAAACAAATTTGTGTCACCGACAACAGCAGGAACAATGGATTCGGCAAGGCTTGGTATTCTCGTTTCTCTTATGATTTTTACAAGCGCGCCTCCGTTAGTGAAGGCAGCTATTTCCTTTGCTTTTGCCTTACTCGGAACTTTTATATTTATGAAAATATTAGAGAAAATTAAATTCAAAGATACCGTATTTATACCGCTCGTCGGTCTTATGTTTGGAAGCATTGTTAGCTCTATTACAACGTTCTTTGCTTACAAAAACGATTTAATTCAAAACATGTCTTCTTGGCTACACGGAGACTTTTCAATGATTATAAGAGGCCAATACGAGTTGATGTACATAAGTCTCCCGGTACTTGTTCTTGCTTATTTATTTGCCAACAAGTTTACGGTTGCCGGGATGGGAGAAGATTTCTCGGTAAATCTTGGGTTGAATTATCGAAAAGTAGTGAATATTGGACTGATTATTGTAGCGATGGTAACGTCAGTTGTTGTCCTGACAGCAGGGATGATTCCGTTTTTAGGTCTAGTCGTTCCCAACATCGTCACCATATTCCGCGGGGATAACTTGAAAAAAAGTTTACCTCAAACAGCATTGCTCGGCGCTGTGTTTGTTCTCTTTTGCGATATTCTCGGACGGCTGATTATATTTCCGTATGAAATATCAATTGGGTTAACAGTCGGTGTAATTGGAAGCGGCATTTTTATTTACTTGTTGTTGAGGAGAAAATCCTATGAGTCATAAGATGAAACTACTTATTCTAACAGCCATCGCACTCGTATGTACTGCTATATTCATGTTTCAAGGTGTCGAAGGGAATTGGGGTTATGTTCTGCCAAGCCGGGGCAAAAAAATATTAGCTATTGTGGTAACCGGAGGGGCCATTGCATTTGCAACCATCATTTTTCAGACCTTGACCAATAACAGGATTTTAACACCCAGTATTATCGGGCTTGATTCGTTGTACATGTTAACCCAGACGCTTATTATTTTTCTTTACGGATCTGATACGTTATCTATCACTAATAAAAATGTGAACTTTATGTTATCGGTCAGCATCATGATGTTATTTGCAATTTTGTTATACCAGTTTCTATTTCGCGGTGAAGGACGAAACATTTACTTCCTATTGTTAATCGGTTTGGTTTTTGGGACATTTTTTGGAAGCATCTCATCTTTTATGCAAATGTTAATTGATCCCAACGAATTCTTGATTGTACAGGACCGGATGTTCGCTAGTTTTAATAACATTCAGACCGATTTGCTGACGATATCTATGATAGGAATGGGAGTAACGGTTCTCTACTTTCTACGTTTTGCGAAGTATCTAGATGTCTTAGCACTGGGTAAAGAACACGCGGTCAATCTAGGTGTTTCTTACAATTATGTTGTGAAAAGACTGCTTCTTGTCGTGGTTGTGTTAATTTCGATTTCAACGGCACTGGTTGGTCCAATTACATTTTTAGGGTTGTTGGTGGCCAACGTGGCGCACGAATTTATGAAAACATTCCGCCATAAGCCTCTTATCACAGGTTCTATTTTAATTAGTATTATTGCGCTCGTAGGCGGGCAGCTCATCGTGGAACGAGTCTTCACGTTTTCGACAACGCTCAGCGTCATTGTCAATTTTGTAGGCGGTGTTTACTTCATATATCTTTTATTAAAGGAGAATAAATCATGGTAAATGTGAAAAATGTGTTTAAAAAGTATGGTAATCAAAACGTAGTAAAAGATGTATCGGCAGAGATTGAGCCTGGGAAAATTACGACATTTATCGGACCAAATGGAGCCGGAAAAAGTACGCTTATGTCGATGGTGAGTCGTCTTATAGCAAGAGACAGTGGGGAAGTTCTCGTTGACAATCAAGATGTATCGAAAACATCAAGCCAGGAACTAGCAAAAAAGATTTCTATATTAAAACAATCTAATTATATGAATGTGAGACTTACGGTAAAGGAATTAGTTTGTTTCGGCCGCTTTCCCTATTCTCAAGGAAGATTGAATAAAGAAGATTGGAACCATGTTAATGATGCTATTGAATATATGGAACTAGAAACCATGCAGGAAAAATTTATCGATGAGTTGAGTGGCGGTCAAAAACAAAGAGCATTTATTGCCATGGTTATCGCACAAGATACAGATTATATATTGCTTGATGAACCATTGAACAACCTTGATATGAAACATTCGGTGCAAATTATGAAAGTGTTGCGTCAACTGGTTGACGATCTTGGGAAAACGGTCGTACTTGTGATTCATGATATTAATTTTGCTTCCTGTTATTCCGATTATATCGTCGCGATGAAACATGGAAAGATTGTAAAAGAAGGTCCAACCGAAGAAATTATTAATCGCGAGGTATTACGGGATATCTATGAACTGGATATGACGATCCAGCATATTAATCAACAAAAAATCTGTGTTTACTTTTAAATACAAAAGGGGGGCAGAAAAAAGCACCAATCTGAAATTTTTTATTCTACTTAAGGAGGAAACATAAAAATGAAAAAACTTAGTATGTTGTCTGCATTATTATTAGTTATTTTGGTGATTGCTGCTTGCGGATCGGATGATTCAGAGGAAGCTTCCGGAGAAGAGGCAGACGAATCCACCGAAGAAAACACTTCCGGTGAGGAAACAGAAGAAGAAAGCAATGACGAAGAAACAGAAGAAGTGACCATTGATCATGAACTTGGAGAAACAACGGTAGAAAAAAATCCGGAAAATGTAGTAGTATTTGATTTCGGCAGCCTTGATACACTAGATACACTAGGTGTTGATGTTGGTGGGGTTCCGCAAGCTAATATCCCGACTTATCTTGAACAATATGAAAGTTCTGATTATGAAAATGTCGGTGGTTTAAAAGAACCAGATTTCGAAAAAATAGCTGCGATGGAACCTGGTTTAATTATTATTTCTGGAAGACAATCTGATGCATATGAAGAGTTCAGTGAGATTGCACCGACAATTTATACAGCAGTAGACAACGAAGATTACTGGAACTCTTTTGAGGATAATGTAAATACGTTAGCCAGTATTTTTGATAAAGAAGATCAAGCAGAAGAAGAACTAGCATCTATTAAAGAAGATGTGGAAGCGTTGAGTGAAGAAGCATCTTCTCTCGATAAGGAAGCACTGATTGTACTAGCAAATGACGGTCAGTTGAGTGCCTATGGATCAGGTTCACGGTTTGGCATTATTCACGATGAATTTGGTTTTGCTGAAGCGGATGAAGAGATTGAAGCATCGACGCACGGTCAAAGCGTTTCTTTTGAATATGTCACGGAAGAAGATCCTGATTACTTATTTGTGATTGATCGCGGTGCCGTTGTAGGTGGGGATTCTTCTGCGCAAGAAGTTATCGAGAATGAACTCACAGAAACAACGACAGCTTACGAAAATGATAATATAGTTTACCTCAATCCAAACTATTGGTACCTTTCCGGCGGTGGTCTCCAATCCGTTTCGGAAATGGCAAATGAAGCAGAATCCGTCATCGCGGAGTAATAGGAAATAAAGCCAGGGCAGATGCCCTGGCTTTATTGATTATTCAGGAAAATGAGTCCTCGTCCTAGTTCTTTCTGTCAACTTCTACCACCCTCGAATATTTCAAAGGCGATCCGTAGGATGAACCAGCATTTTTTTACGTAATAAGTATTGAGTTACCCTTTTCTTTTTGAAATAATTGGAATTAATAAACAAGGGAGAGGGGAACGCAAATGGAAAAAGTAAGTGAAATTATAATGAAAATCGGTTTACTCATTATCGTTGTCATTCATATCATTAATGTAACGACCTCTTCCACTGTATTTATGTATCAAGTTATTTTATTCATTGGGCTAGTTATTGGATCGATAGGGTTAATAATGCAATGCAGCTTATACGTTTTTCGGAAATTAAGAAAAGAGGATAAATAAATTCAAGGGATGTCATCAATGCATACTTTATTCGAATTAAAGTAAATGGGCGCAAATAAGTATGGATTTACACTTCCCACTTTGAAATAATTTAGTAGTAATCAATGGAGCAAGATTGTTTAATAAGGACTTGAAACTCTTTGTTTATATCTTCAAACAATCAACGGACAGGCTAAAACGTGTGCTAAAATTAAGCTAGGTTACCGTATTGGATGTGAAAAGGACATGAAGAACAACCCTATTTATGTTGAGATACCTATACATACGAACATGGATGCGTTATGGGAGGCCAGTCAAAATCCAGATTTGCATACGCAATGGGATCTTAGATTTTCCTCTATTACTTATTTACCAAAAAATGAATCGGAACCTCAGTTATTTTCATATAAAACAAGGATTGGTTTTGGTATAGAAGTAGAAGGATGGGGGAAAAGTGTCGGAAGCTTTCATGGGGAAGACGGCTCACGCACATCGTCTTTGCATTTTGGAACGGATCAAACGATTTCCCCGATTCGTGAAGGAAGAGGATATTGGAAGTACCAACCGAAACATGATGATACGATTACTTTTTTAACACAATATGATTATACTCCTCGATTTGGCCAAATTGGTAATTGGGTAGATCATTTTATTTTTCGACCATTGATGGGGTGGGGAACCGCCCTTAGTTTTGATGTTTTAAAAAAGTGGTTGGAAAAAGGAGAGACGCCGGTTTCTCAATATGTAAGGTTTTTTAGTCACTGGATCCTGACATTCTTTTTCTTTTTTATATGGATGTATCATGGTCTTATTCCTAAGCTGATTTATAGACACCCGGATGAAATCGGGATGGTGCAGGCTTCCATTCCGCTTTCGAATACGGCAGCATTATGGGTGGTGCTGATCATAGGAATAGGTGAAGCCTTGTTTGGATTGATGTGGCTGTGTTATAGAAAGAAACGGCATTTATTTTTTCTCCAAATGATTCTTTTACCTTTGCTCACCCTTTCTGCGGTGCTAGCTGACCCACGTTATCTCGTTGATCCTTTTAACCCTTTAACCTTTAATCTGGCGTTATTTGTTCTATCGATAATTGGGTATTTCATCAGTACAGGTCTGCCAACAGCAACGAACTGTAAAAGAAAGAAATAAGGAGATTTTGATGACGATTTACAAACAGGTACTAGGAGACGAATTTCATCGATTACATCCAGCGCTGCAGAGAAGATATGAGTTAATAGACGGAAGCCGCTTTGAAGGGGAAGGCGTGATGAGAACAGTGGAGGGAGGTCCAAAGTTGTTACTTCCCTTGTTTGCACTGGGAGCCAGATGGAAATTTTTGTTTCCCGAACGCGGTGAAAATATTCCTTTTACGATGAGGAATACCCGTAGAACAAGAGAGGACGGACAGGAGGAAATCTATTGGGAAAGAATCTTTTATTTTGGAAAAAAGAAAAGATTCTTTAATGCTATCATGAGCCTTGATAAGCAAAGAAATAGGATAAAGGATTACTTGGGAGATCCCCCGATTGTCTATTCCGATTTATCCTTTTCTACCTCACGAGATGGTGGTCTACATATTACATCAGAGAAGCAGCGGTTGATACTCGGAAAAATGGAAATTCCTATTCCAAAACTTTTTCAAGGCTTAGCCACCGTATCTGAGACATTTAATGAAGAACATCAAGTGTTTGAAATAAAAGTCGTCGTTAAAAACCTTTTAATTGGCAGGCTTTTTTCATATGAAGGAGAGTTTACAAGTGATGACATTCCGCACAGTTGGATGCCTTAATGTATTATTATTTCTTGTTATCATCATATTTTCTGCTCATCCTCCGTATTTCTTGATGTTAACAGCAGCCCAGCTTCTATATGTTCCCTTTATGCTGCATGTCATCATGAAAAAGGATAAGGGCTGGGTTGCAACATATTTGCCGTCTCTTTCCGTTCCTGCATTTTTGGCAGTTCTATTTTTACACATAACAGATCAAACGGCTTGGGATACACTGCTTGCAACACTCTATTTTATGTTTACTATTCTTATTGCTCTTTATGGGATAATTCGTTTCTTAAAGAGAGGCTTTGTCAACTTTGAAGAGTTTGTCATAGATGCGGGGTTTTTTTACATCGTGGTCGGCGGGGCATGGTTTTTAGCTTATGAAGCTAACATAGACACGGGGTTTTCCACTACCCTAACTTGGTTAACTAGTATTCATTTTCACTACGCTTCTTTTTTACTCTTACTATTTGTAGGTCTTCTGGGAAGGTTACATAAATCATCATTCTATATATTCATCAGTTGGATGGTAATTATTGCACCGATCTTAGTAGCAGCAGGCATTTCTTATTCGCCTGTGCTTGAATTACTGTCTGTGTTGGTATATATTATTGGGATTTACGGTTTCATCGTTTTATCATTTAAAATAACTTTTCAACATATCATGCAAAAGTTTCTCATTCGGGCGTCGTTTTGTTCTCTAGGATTAACCATTCTATTCTCTTTGTTATATACGGTAAGTCACTGGGCCCAGGCGTTTGAGGTGACAATAGATTTTATGCTGTATTCTCATGGTGTGATGAATACCATATTATTCGCATTAATGGGACTGGTAGGCTGGTCCATGAACGTACCATCTGCTAATTCAAAGATTCCTTCGTTTCCTATGAGCAAAATAAGAGGAAGTGGAGCCGTTGGTGAGAAAGTGTTAACGGGAAAAATGGATGGAATTCTTTATAATGGATTAGTAGATGATATGAGACATTTTGAGCCAAGTATTGATACCCAAACACTGTCTTCTATGATTATCGATTTCTATGAAAATACAAATGATTACAAGTTATTTGCTGAAGTGAAGTGGCACACATGGTTTAAACCTTTTGCTGGCGTGTATCGTTTGATTAGTCGGTATGTCAAACAAATAAATCTCCCCCTGTCACGAAAGCAGGTAGAAATGACTGGCGATATATTCTCCGTGAAGGATGCGTTAGATGGAAGGTACCATACAAGAGCATGGGTTCGTAAAATAAAGGAAGACGTGACATTTGTCGCTTTATATTCTTCTCATCAAGAAGAAGGCCGAACATATATGAATATTTCCCTGCCGCTTCCTTTTTCTGCAATGACGGGGATTTTAGAACTTAACCAATCGGGAAACGAATTAATTCTAACCAGTGAGAGCCAACAAAGAATATCGGGTCCGGGTATTTATTTAGCTGTGAAAAATCATTTGTTTAAATTGCCAATCGATGAACGTTTTCATGTCAAAGAAGGGGGAAAAGGAACATTACAGGCATATCACCGCATGACGATGTTTCACCTGCCATTTTTAACAATTGATTATCATATTTACGAAAGGAAAAGTACTAACGAAGGGAAGTGATGAACAAAAGAACGAAAATGTTATGTTATAATAGAAAGACGTTGTAATCGAATAACTCTTTAAGGATGAACAGCTGATCCCCCGAAGAAAGGGGGTGATGCTTATGTCAGACTATGAGCTGCTAATGATCGTATTAACGATTATCATGGTGCTGGTTATGTCTGGCAGTGAACGATAAAAACCATCCTTAAAGAGTGACCGGCTCTAAAAGGATGGTTTTTATTCAAAACCTCAACATTAGCTGTTCCCTTAACAGGGTATTCGATTGCTTCGTTTTTTGGTAGGGGATAGTCCCTACCTTTTTTATTATATGGTAACTATACCACATCATACATTTTGTTTCAAAATTGTATGTTATTCGCTCAGAGGCATCTAATTAGGATTCATCTTATAGACTGCCTTTAAAAAAGTGATGGCAAATGAATCAATCAATGATAAGCTATATCGATTTGATTTTTTTGTGAGAAATAAAAAATTACATGATTAATCGTCAGGGAGAGAGAGGCATCCATCCTATGTTTTTATCTTATGTACTGGTATTTGTATTAGCTTCTATTCCGTTAGTCGAACTTGCTGCTGTTATTCCACTTGCTGTTATTGGCGGGTTACATCCAGTACCGGCAGCTATTCTGGCTTTTCTAGGAAATGCGCTGACCGTCTTTTTGTTAGTTGTTTTTGTTGATAAGGTGAAGAAATGGTTAAAGAAAAGGAAGGATAGACAACAAGATGATACGGAGAAGACGTCATCGAATAATGAAGAAGCGGAACACTCAAAAAAGGGAAAACGAGCCAGATTTCTGTTTGATAAATACGGTTTACCTGGTTTAGCAATCATTGGTCCCTTCTTTGTCGGCTCCCACGTTTCTGCTTTTATGGGAATGAGTTTTGGGTCGGGGAGAAGTATGGTAGTCATTTGGATGCTTGTCAGCTTATTACTATGGACAGTGATTATTACTGTTGCTTCCGTTTATGGGACAGAGTATTTTATTCCCAATGTAGAGGAAGATGGATTTCTAATCCGTCTGTTTCAAAATTAAGGAGGCTTCCCTTGGTTAATAGAGCGGTTTTAAATGAAACCAATTCCTTACTATCGTGCCTATGATACAATGAATAAAAATCAAAAAGGGAGATATTTCATGCAGGATCATGCAGCTATTCGAGACAAGATCCTTCAGGAACTAAAGGAGCTGGTTATTGGTCAATTATCCTCTGAGAAGGTTCGTATCTATTTGTTTGGATCTTGGGCAACGCAAGAAGAAAAGCAAAGCTCAGATATTGACATTGCTATTGAAACCGAGCGCCCGTTGGATCCATTAACATGGAACGATCTTGTAGAGAAAATAGAAGAGTCCACCATTCCGTATAACGTAGATGTCGTAGATTTACGAAAGGCAAGTTCCAATCTTGTACGAAAAGTCAAAGAGGAGGGAATAGTATGGAAAGATTGCGTCACCGATTAGAATCTGCCGAGAAAGCGTTAGTTTCATTGCGACAGCTTGCCATGCTCGAAAATCTGTCTGATGTTGAACGTGATGCTGCTATTCAACGGTTTGAGTTTTCCTTTGAGGCTTGTTGGAAATTAGCTAAACAGTATTTATATGATATCGAAGGCCTGGATATCGGGTCTCCGAAAGGTGTTATTCGAAGCAGCCGAGAAGTGAATCTATTCAATGAGGAAGAGACTGTTACAGCTTTAAACATGGTGAACGATCGTAATCTTACCGTTCACACGTATAATGAGGAAATCGCTGAGAAAATTCAAGCTAATATAGAAAAATATTATCGCCTCCTAAAACGTTGGGTGGATCGAATGAACCAAGAAATATAAACATATAAAGGATAGCAATGCTTAATATTTGAGGGCACTTTCATAAAGGAAAGTGTCTTTTTTATAGAGTAGACGGTCTGTTTTTACATTGCATAATATTTGCTCTTTCGGGGAGCATAAGAAAAGGAACCTTTCATTGCTTTATCCACATAAAAGGAGGTGCTTATCATGACAGCTCGTCTCCTTTCGTTTATTATACCTTCTTTTAATGAAGCTAGTAATATCGAACATATTTATAAAGCGTTAGATAAGGAATTTGAAGATCTTACTTATGATTATGAAATTCTTTTTATTAATGATGGAAGCACGGATGATACGTTGGCTCGTATAAAAAAGCTGGTATTAACGAATAACAAAGTGAAATATATTTCGTTCACTAGAAATTTTGGAAAAGAAGTAGCGCTCCTGGCGGGGTTTCAACACGTGAAAGGGGAAGCCGTTATTGTGATGGATGCCGATTTACAACATCCTTGTTCCCTAATTAAACCTTTTATTGAAGGGTATGAAGAAGGGTACCATCAAGTGGTTGGCCGTCGTAATCGAAAAGGAGATGGGTGGGTGCGGTCATGCCTGTCTTCTTTTTATTACTGCCTGATCAACAAGTTCGTTGATGTAGAATTAAGAGATGGTGTAGGTGACTTTAGACTTTTAAGCCGTAAAGCAGTGGATGGGCTATTAAAGTTGAATGAAGGAAGCCGTTTTTCAAAAGGACTGTTTTCCTGGATTGGACTCAGCCAAAAAATTATAGATTATGATAATGTTGAACGAAAAAATGGATCCTCCAAATGGAAGTTTTCCAAGTTACTGAATTATGGTATTGACGGTGCGATTTCTTTTAATAATCGGCCCCTTCGAATATGTTTTTATACGGGAAGTTTTATTTTGTTATTGTCGCTTGTCTATATCATCGTTCACTTACTTATGATTATGAACTATGGGATTGTAGAACATGGGTATTTCACGACTATTTCTGCTATTCTGTTGTTAGGAGGCATTCAATTGCTCAGTCTAGGTGTTATAGGTGAATATATCGGGAGAATTTATTACGAAACAAAAAAACGCCCCCATTATCTAATACAAGAAACGAATATAAATAGTGGAGAAAATGATGAAGAGAACGAGTCAGGAATTCATAAGGTTTATCGTAGTGGGGGTGATTAATACCACTCACTATTACATCAGTTATTTGATATTACACGAAATGCTGGAGATTCATTATATGACAGCCCATGTCATTGGGTTTTTGCTGAGCTTATTCCTTTCCTTTTTTTTAAATGTTTATATTACGTTTCGGGTAAAACCTACGTTAGCCAAGTTTTTGCAATTTCCGTTAACTCAAGTTTTTAATATTACCGTTTCTTCTATATTTGTGTATATCCTTGTGGAACATTTTCATATCGATAGTACGGTGGCGCCGATTTTATCAGTTTTCATTACGGTTCCGCTCACGTTTATCGTAACAGGAAAAATTCTAACAAAGTAACGGGGATTTTAAATGAAAAGAAAGCGAACCCTTTTTATTCTATTTGTGTGTAGCTTTGTTCTTGCCGTTCTGGCGCATCTATTCTTTTTAAAAGAATGGACGGAAGGGCAGTACATGCTTGGATCTAATGATGGATTGCAGCAAATGGTGACATTTAAGAAACTCCTTTATGAGCAATATACAGACGGAAATTTTTTTTATTCTTATCAATTTGGCTTGGGCGGAGGAACATACAGCCAGTTAGCCTTTTACTTTTCGACATCGCTCGTTTTCCTGATCACGACCGTTGTTGTTTTTGTGTTAGAATTCGTTCATTTTATTGAAACGACGGATGTCATCTTTTGGGCAAAGGCTGCGGTTTTCATTAGCATATGCCGACTAACGCTTATTTTATTTATAACAACGTACGTATTTCGATACATGAAATTGAATTGGATGCCTGCATTTACAGGGGCTGCTGTGTATGGATTGTCGATTATGTATTACCGTCACGTAATATATTGGGAATTTTTTGCGGATGCGATGATTTGGCTGCCGCTGCTCGTATTGGGAGCAGAAAAGATGATACGGGAAGGGCGATGTGGATGGTTCATTGTTGCTTTTGCCCTAACGTTATTTGATAATTTCTATTTTGCCTATATTAATCTTCTTTTTATTGTGATTTATGTTATATTCCGCTTTGTTGTCCGTCTGGATGCTAATGAAATATCCGGGGGCAAACGTGTTCCGTTATTTGTCATTAGTGGGCTGGTCGGATTGGGTATTAGTGCGGTCTCGTTCATTCCAGCTGTCTACGGTTTTTTACATAATCACCGGCCGTCTTATTCTCTCCCCATAGAAACCTTCGATTTCTCGGATAATATTTTATTCACCAGCCGAGTTGTTATCTTACCTGTCCTTTATGTACTTTTCGTTTTTACTTTTTCACTGTATAAAATAATGACATTCCGATTATTTGTTTTGCTAAGTATTTTGTTTATCATATTTCATTTCAGTCCGGTTGTCGCAAGTGTCTTTAACGGTTTTTCTGCCCCTAAATACCGGTTTGAATACTTGTTGTCCTTTGTTATGGGAGGAGCGGTATCCACAGGCTTGCAGTATATAACCATAGTAGGAAAAAAGAACATTCTTACAGCATGTCTTATGGTGCTTGCTATATATCTTCTCTTTTTTTACAAAGATCAGGATCTTTCCTTTTATTCGTTTCCTAGTATAGGTATGTTTCTGTTTATGCTGCTTATCTTGACGTTAGCCATGGGTTTCACTTGGAAGCGAAATATGGCGTGGTATGTTTGCTTGCATGCTGGAACCTTATTCATTTGCATTGGAATTGTCAACATTGCCCAATATGCCATATCAGAATACGGCGGAGTGAATCAAGTGTCTGATCGTTATTTGAATAGTGATGAATACAATGGAGAGGAACAACGCGAACTGCTAGAGAAAATAAAGGAGCGAGAATCTGGATCGTTTTATCGAATCGACTGGAAAGTTCGTTCCTTAAACAATACTCCCATTGTTCAAGATTTTAACGGCATAAGTGCCTATTCAAGCATTCTTAATCAGCACCTGCTCTATTTTTATTTATATGACCTAAACGTTGATATGGGCCGGGAAAGCGTGAGTCGTTATGCAACACTTGGTCATCGCACGAATCTCTATAGCTTATTTCAAGGGAAATATATGATAAGAAAAAAGAGCAATACCGCTAATATTCCGTATGGTTTCGAGAAAATGCTAAGCTCTAAACATTATAACGTCTATGAAAATACAAATATCCTCCCATTTGTGCGGACAACGGATCAAATTTTTTCGGAAGAAAGCATGGAAAAAGCGAATGTCCTCGAAAGGGAACATGCTATGTTAGAAGGGGCGATTGTGGCAGATGGACCTACGACAACGACAGAAATACGTCCTGTGCCGAATATGATCAATCAAACATCTATCGAAACGGTCGGTGCCTCCTTTGAAAACGATAAGCTTTCTGTGACTGAAAAAAAAGGAGGCATTGATCTTCTTATCGATAATCCCGATGTGAATACGGAGGATTATTTTGTACGTTTTCATCTTGAAAATCAAGCAGAAAGTCAAGGCTTTACGTTAAAAGTAAATGACTACAAAACAAAACGAAAGCACAATCAATCGGTCTACAAAACTTATGTCGATGACCTTATCATTCGAGTACCAAAAGCAGATAAAATATCAATTCGTATCCCAAAAGGAAATTACATTTTAAAAGATTTAGGCTTGTTTAGAGAAAATTATCAAACCCTAGAAACAGTGAAGGAAGAACCTTCGAATACAGAGTATATCAAATGGGGCGGTGACAAATTAACAATAACTCACAACAACGAGAAAAAGGACCGCTATATGATGCTGCCGATTCCGTATGAAAGAGGTTGGGAAGTTCATGTCAATAATGTCAGACAGCCGTTGAAGAAAGTGAATTATGCATTTCTAGGGTTTCCAATTACAGAAGGTATCAATACTATTCAATTAACATACACTCCTCCGTTTTTTAAACCGTCTCTCCTGTTAACCATCGTAAGCACGATACTTGCGATACTATGGATTAGACGCCACATAACGAAATGACGGTGTGGCCTGATTTTTATGATTTCATAGGAGCGGGCATCTGTGTGATTGGCGTTACCGTAATGTTGTTTGCCCCACGTCAATAATGGATGCGGGAGCTCACAAGCTATGGATGGGGTGAAGTCGAATATACACTGTGAGTTACGTTTCATCTAATTTCTATCAATGTTTTATCCAAAAATAGCCCGCAACAAGTTAGTAGTGGGACCGGGTTCCCAAAAGATATAAAGGGTTAGATATACGACAACGCCGGTTGCCGCCGAAAAAAACCAGATAATAGCTGCCCAAGGACCTGCTTTTTTATGTTTCATAAATCTTCCTTTAAAAGCCAATCTCATCGTTATCCCGCCGAACACAAGTCCCGTTACAGCGAGACAAATATGAAAGACGAGAAATGCTGTATAGTAAGGTTCTACAGCAGTCGGACCGCCAAAAGAGGTATTTCCAATAAGGATAGTTCTGGAAATATAGATAGCCAGAAATAGTATGGCAAAAACGGCTCCCATTATCATCGTTCTTTGATGGGATAAACGCTTCCCTTGTTTAATAAAATACAAGCCGAGAGCAACGAAAATGGCACTGATAATTATACATAATGTACTGATCATTGGGAGAATATTGGTCACGTTTTTTCCACCTTCATTACATGAAATACTAACTGTTTTTATTAGCACATCCATTCTATCACTTCAGAAGTGTTATCCCTAGTATTTTGAACAGATTAAAAGGTTCAAGGAAAGTTGAATGGCTTCATGCCTGTTTCAGCTATAATAACGAGTTTTCCGAAAAATATAGTGCCACACCAGCATGGATACATAAAAAAGAGCTGCCCCTTTGGTGAAAATGTCACCGTGTGGGCAGCTCTCTTTAAATTATTTTCTAGTAAAGGTTGGCGTCGGTAATGGCGCCCTTTGCGCTGGATGAAACGAGTTTTGCGTATTTTGCGAGTGCGCCGGTCTTGTATCTTGGTTCAAATGGTTTGTGCTCGCGAGCGCGTTTGTCTAGCTCTTCATCGGACACTTCAAAGTTAATTTCTTGTGTGTCGCTGTCAATGGTAACGGTGTCTCCTTCTTGTAATAAGGAGATCGGTCCACCGGCAGCAGCTTCAGGGGCCAAATGACCGATAACAAAGCCGTGTGATCCGCCCGAAAATCTGCCATCTGTTAATAGAGCCACTTTTCCGCCCAGACCTTGTCCGACAATCATGGCTGTAACAGAAAGCATTTCCGGCATGCCTGGTCCGCCTTTTGGACCGACATTACGGATGACGAGAACATCGCCTTCCTTGATTTCCCCAGCTTCAATCGCCTTTGTGGCTGTTGCTTCACTGTCATAAACTTTAGCCGGTCCTTCGAATCGACTGATTTTTTGACCGGACATTTTTGCAACAGCACCTTCTGGAGCAAGGTTACCTTTCAATACAACAAGCGGACCATTTGGTTTAATCGGCTCATCAATTGGTTTGATGATGTCTTGTCCTTCTTCTAAATCCGGAGCTTCTGCCAGATTTTCCGCTAATGTTTTTCCGGTCACAGTTATGCAATCTCCGTGAAGAAGTCCTTTGTCAAGAAGCAGTTTCATGACGCCGGGAACTCCGCCGATAGCGAACAGATCCTGCATCACGTATTTTCCACTCGGTTTTAAATCAGCAATATGAGGAACATTTTTACGCACTCTTTCAAAATCATCGTACGTTAGGTCAACCCCTGCTGATTGAGCGATAGCTAACAAATGTAAAAAGGCATTTGTTGATCCGCCCAGGGCCATAACAACCGTAATCGCATTTTCGAAAGCGGCCTTTGTCATAATGTCGCGAGGATAGATTTCTTTTTCCAATAAATCAACGACCATGGCACCAGCCTGTTTACATTCTTGTTCTTTATAGTCGTAAATAGCTGGAGTAGACGAAGATCCTGGAATACTCATGCCCAGCGCTTCAACGGCAGCAGCCATTGTGTTAGCTGTATACATGCCACCGCACGCACCGGCTCCTGGACATACGCTACATTCGACTTTGTGGAGGTCTTCATCGTTTATCATACCTTGCTGATGTTGACCTACTGCTTCAAAAGCAGACACAATATCGACATCTTGTCCATTTAACTTTCCAGGTTGAATGGTTCCGCCATAAATGTAAACGGAAGGGAGGTTCAATCGTCCCATAGAGATTAAACAGCCAGGTGTCGTCTTATCACAGCCGCCGATGGCAACATATCCATCAAAACGTTCCGCGCCTGTTACGGTCTCGATGGAGTCAGCAATAATTTCACGGCTTGGGAGAGAATAATTCATTCCTTCATGCCCCATTGCAATCCCATCAGAAACAGTGATTGTATTAAAAATCATCGGAGCGCCGCCGTTTTCAGACGCGCCGGTTTTGGCTTCTCGAGCCAGACGGTCAATATGTATGTTACATGGTGTAACTTCACTCCATGTGCTGGCTACTCCAATCATCGGTTTTTTAAAATCTTCATCCTCAAAACCGACAGCGCGCAACATAGCACGGTTTGGAACACGATTAGCACTTTCGCTAATAACCTTACTTCTAATGCGTAAATCTTTTTTGTTCTCTGTCATTTTCTTCATCCCTCTCTAGGATTAATTGCAGGGTGAGTTAATATAATAAACCTAACTATATGATACTAGGAGATAGCTGGACTATCAAATACATTATTCGAACTAGACAAAATATTTTTACTCCATCTGAAGGAGGAGAGAAAATCCTCCTGTACCATGGTGAAAATTGTTATGTTTTCTCGTAAAATAAATAGATGACATATATGTGAGAAATGGGGTTCGTTGTTCATCATGATAAATGGGAAATGGTATAAATTAATAGTAGGTATCCTTGCTGTCATAGGACTGATAGCGTTGCTTGGTAATAATCTGTTTAGAGTTTTTACTATATTAATGGCTGTTTTGCTTTTTTACACTGGAGCTAAGCTGCTGCAAAAACAATCGTCTTCCTTCATGATTGTAACAGGAATTGCGATGCTTGTTCTTGGGTCTCTCGTCTTGACAGGGTGGCTTCCAACGTTTCTTGCCATCATTATTATTATAGGAACTGGTTACTCTCTGTTGAAATTATATAAAGATAAGGATAATGGCTGATTGCCCTTAATATAAAAGGGAAGAGGGGGAATGTAATGAAAAAATTAGCTGGTTTATTCCTTGTTATGATGGGGATTTTTGTTTTTGCTGTTTCTGCGGGGTTTAACGTTTTAGGCTGGATCAATCCTATAGAGAGCAAAGCTCAGCAACAATCGATCGCATATGAAGAAGCGGAAACGATTGAATTCGATGTAAACTCTCAAGATATAACGATAACAAGGCACGACAAAGATACAGTAGATATACAATCGAGCGGACAGGATAATATCGATGTTTCTACTACTAACGACAACGTAGTGATACGTCAGGATAAGACTAGTTGGCTGTCGCTTTTGTTTTTTGAAACGGGCTCAGAGTGGGAAGTGAAAATTCCCGCTTCCTTTTCCGGTGATTTGAAAGCAAATGGTGGATCAAGTGATATTAATGTAGATAATGGAAATGAAACGATACGTTCACTGCAAATGACTGTGGCATCTGGTGACGTTGATATCCGCCATATGGCAGTAGATGATTTAGAGTTATCGGCAAAATCAGGGGATTTTTCGATTACCAATGTTTCTTCGAATCAATCTTCCGTTGAAACAATTTCTGGAGACATGGAAATCGATCAGTTTAAAGGACCGCTAACAGCGACATTAACGTCAGGCGGGATAGATGTTACGTTTGAAAAATTTGAAGAATCAACGATTGAGGTGACGTCAGGCGATGTCGATGTTTCAGTAGGGGATGCAGATATCCGGTTGGATTGTTCGGTAGTCAGTGGCGATATAAGTAACGAATTGACTCTAGACTCTGTGGAACAGACGCAACGTCATTTAAGCGGAGTGAAAGGTTCAGGTTCGGATGATTTAATCATTGAAACGGTAAGTGGAGATATAAATATCCGGTGATGCAAACGTAAATCAATCGTTATTAATAAGAAATAACGGGTTGCATACATTGAAACATAGGGATAAAGGAGGCTGCATGGATGAAACTGCCAATGGTATGGGTGTTTCTTATGTTATCTGTTTTTGTCATTATGTTCTTTGTAGCGGCTGTTTCTTTTCAAGGGATGAAAAGCTCATTGTTTCAGATTATTGGTTTCTCGGGTATGATCTTTTCGTTGTTGTACGGTTTATTGACAACAGAAAACGCTGGTGATGGAGAACGAAACAAGCAAGAAAACTAGTATCAATATAAGAAATATCACATAACATAAAAAGGGACTGCTCTTCTATAGTTATTGGAGCAGTCCCTTTTTTGCTTATTGTCTTTTTATACGATTTGAAAAGTTTTGCAGACGATCTTTGTTTGGTGTGATAGGCTCGATGTTTTCACGATTGGCAAGAAATTCGGGACGCGGTGTTTGACCGGAAAATGGATCTTGTAGTTTGTTTTCAATTGAATTGAAAACAAAGAAAACATTACTGCGTGGGTATGGAGAAATGTTACCGGCCGATCCGTGCATAGTATTGCAATCAAAGAATAACACAGATCCAGCAGGGCCGGTTGCACGATCAATTCGTCCACCTGCTTGGTCAACGAGCCAGCTCATGCTGTCGTTATCGGGAATGCCGGTTTCCTGTTTTTTCAAAGATGATTTGTAATTAGCATCCGGTGTTACACCAGGGCAAGAGACATACCATTTCTGAGATCCAGGAATGAGCATAAGCGGACCATTGTATTCGTAGTTGTCGGTAAGTACAATAGAGCAACTAAGAGCGCGCATATCAGGCATGCCGTCTTCGGTGTGCCACGTTTCAAAGTCCGAATGCCAGTAGAACTCCTTACCTTTAAAGCCTGGTTTGAAATTTATTCGGGACTGCGTGATGTAGACCTGGCTTCCTAATAATTGCTCTGCCGCTTTGACGATCCGTTCATTTTTAGCTAACGCTTGAAAGAAACCGCTGTCTTTATGAATTTCAAAAACAGAGCGCATTTCATTGCTTCCTGGTTCCTTAATGACATCGTCTGCTTCTCGTTCACGATTTCGGTCCATCGTACGTTGCAACTCGTTTTTCATAATGGAAACCTCATCGTCATTAAACAGTTTTTCAAACATTAGATACCCATTCTTTTCGAAAGAGTCAACCTCATCCTTTCGCAAAGGTCCTTCCGAAAATGCAGGATTACGGTGAACTACTGGGTCTTTCCGTTCCATAATCTGAGCTTGTTGCCCGTTTCTAGAAGGATATTTATCGACTGCCATTACACCATCACTCCTTTTCCACATTCAAATTTTATTGAAAATGGCGAGTCGTTGAGACTGATACCCAAGTAAATTTTTAAATAAACACCACAAATGGAAAAAAACGTGCGAAAAAATAATAGGCACTTCTGTAAACCAGATAAGACAACAGTTTCACGATTTAAAAAAATTTATAAAATTTTTGGTTTGAAGTGTAAAAAAGGAAGGTATAAAGAAAGTAACCATAGCTGTGGATATTAAGAAAAGCGGATGTTATACAAAAATCAATATTGAGTGTAATGAAATACACCGCCTTACAGGAGTCCAAGGGTAAGACGGTGTACAATGATTTATTGAATCATTCCAGAGGAGGGAAGCTGGTTAGTATATTCTGTGAATTGTTGATACGTTTGATCAAGTGTCGAAGAGGAGGCACCTTCAAAGCTGTACCAGCCTTTTTCAAACATTAAGTTAAATAAATTGCGCTGCATGTTTTGAGATTCGCTGCAGATCATGGATACTTCATCGTATAAATCTTCGTGACTTGCTTCATTCATGGCCGTACTATATGCATCCGTCATGTATTTCTCCGTCGTGACCATATCATTAAGAAAATCACGATCATTCATTTCCGGAGTTTTTGGAACCTGTGTTTCTGGATTTTGAATTTTTGTTGAATCAGACAATAGAAAGACCTCCTAGTTTGCATTTGGTTGAATAGGCTGTGTCCCTGATTGAAGATGGGGAAGCAGCTGTTGATAGTGACGTTCATGCATATGTGCTGTTTTTTCGAGCTCTGTTTTTACATCCATATCTGTGCATTGTTTCGCAAAAAAGGCTGATTTTTTCGCGGCATTCAAATTCCAGCTAAGCATATCTGACAAATATAAATGATCTTTTACGGTAATCGTCTGTGGGGGTTGAGGCATAACGTTTTGCTGATCTGGCGCCTGTTGTTGTGGATCCATAGAAATTCTCCTTTCTTATTCTCGATTATTTTTTCCTGCGTAGTATGTGGGTAGGAGAAGGTATTTATTCAAAAAAGACATGAAAATTTTCTGTCACTTCTATTGTCATTCCAACTTTCATCGTTTATAGTTAAAGAAGAATAACGAAATAGGTTTTTATTTTTTGGGTAAAAAATGAATGATTATTCATTCAAAAAATATGAAGGAGGTAGACGATGAAGGACAGCGTGGAAAAGGCGGTTGTTCTCGGATCTGGTGTAATGGGGTCTGGCATTGCAGCTCATCTTGCTAATGTTGGAATTCCTGTTCTTTTACTTGATATGGTGCCAAACAAGCTAACGGAAAATGAAAAAGCTAAAGGACTAACGTTAGAAAATAAGGCTGTTCGTAATCGTTTGAGTGAAGGGGCGCTTAAACAATTACAAAAGCAAAAGCCTGCTCCGCTAACGACAAAAAAAAATTTGTCTCTCATTGAAGTTGGTAATTTTGAAGATGACATGTCTCGTATAAGGGAAGCAGATTGGATTATTGAAGTTGTCGTAGAGAACCTGGACGCAAAAAAGCAAGTATTCGAAAAAGTTGAAGCGCATCGTAGAGAGGGATCAATTGTAAGCTCTAATACATCGGGAATATCGATCACTGCGATGGCAGAAGGACGATCTGAAGAGTTTCAATCGCATTTTCTGGGCACTCACTTTTTTAATCCACCTCGTTATTTAAAATTGCTTGAAATCATTCCAAACGAAAAAACCGATGAAAATGTTCTAACATTTATGAAAAATTTTGCTGAAAATACGCTCGGAAAAGGGGTAGTAGAAGCGAAAGATACACCTAATTTCATTGGCAACCGAATTGGGACATACGGTCTATTAGTGACAGTGCAAGAAATGGTGAAGGGTGGATGGTCTGTTGGAGAAATTGATTCTGTGACAGGACCTGCGATTGGACGTCCTAAGAGTGCAACATTTCGGACGCTTGATGTGGTCGGACTGGATACGTTTCTTCACGTGGCAAAAAATGTGTATGACCAAGTGGAAGGAGAAGAAAAAGAGTTATTTGATCCTCCGGATTTTATGAAAGATATGGCTGCAAAAGGCTGGATTGGCAGCAAAGCAGGTCAAGGATTTTATAAGAAAATAAAAAATGAAAATGGAAGCGAAATCCTTGAATTGAATCCGGAAACGTTTGATTATCAGCCAACAAAAAAAGTAAAAACGTCATCCACAGACGAAGCAAAACAGGCCAAAAACATATCCGATAAAATGAAAGCGCTTGTATATGCTGAAGATGAAGCTGGAACGTTCGTATGGAACGTGTTGAAACCAGTATTGTTGTATTCCGCCGAAAAGTGCGGGGAAATAGCAAATAATATTACAGCGATTGATGATGCTATTAAATGGGGATTCGGTTGGCAGCTAGGCCCATTTGAGACGTGGGATGCGATAGGCGTAGAAAAATCGGTTCAGCGGATGGAAGCAGAAGGTGAAACCGTTCCGGCATGGGTGAAGGAGATGCTGGGCCAAGGGGATACCACGTTTTATAAATCGGAGAATTTGTATTATCAGCGTGGAAACTATGAAAAAAAAGCATTGAATGAAAAAGAAATAAACTTGAAATCGTTAAAAGGTGACAACAAAGTCATTATGAAAAATGCTGGTGCAAGCTTAATTGATCTTGGGGAGGGGGTAGCTGGTCTAGAGTTTCATTCTCCAAATAACTCTATCGGTCTCGATGTACTGCAGATGATTAGTCAGTCAATTGACGAAGTGGAAAAAAATTATAAAGGTCTTGTTATCGGCAATCAAGGGAAAAATTTCTGTGTTGGCGCTAACTTGATGATGATTTTAATGGAAGCACAAGATGATAATTTCTTTGAAATCGATATGGTGGTGCGTAAATTTCAAGCAATGACAACAAAAATTCGTTATGCCAAGCGGCCCGTAGTTACAGCACCTCATCAAATGACACTGGGTGGTGGTACGGAAATATGTCTGCCTTCTGCGAGCATTCAGGCGTCATCGGAAACATATATGGGGCTTGTTGAAACAGGGGTTGGACTCATCCCTGGTGGCGGCGGAAACAAAGAATTGTACTTGCGCCATATTGAAAATCTTCCACAAGGCAGTAACGTTGACTTGCTTCCGATTGCAAACAATATCTTTGAAAAAATAGCATTAGCCACCGTATCAATGTCGGCCGATGAAGCCCGTGAGCATGGGTTTTTAAGTGAACGGGATCATGTCACTTTTAATGCAGATCACATTATTTATAAAGCAAAACAGCAAGTGCTTCATTTATTTGACAAAGGGTACGTGCCACCACGTCCGACTAAAATTCCGGTCGTAGGAGAAACAGGCTATGCAGCGATGAAACTAGGGGCTAAAACGCTACAAATGGGAGGAAAAGCATCTAATCATGATGTCAAAATAGCGGAAAAACTTGCTTTTGTTCTCGCTGGTGGAAACATCCCTAAAGGAACACTAGTGGACGAAAGTTATTTATTGGACCTGGAACGTGAAGCTTTTCTCAGTTTAGTCGGTGAACCGAAAACACAGCAGCGCATGCAATATATGCTTTCAAAAGGAAAACCGTTGCGCAATTAATTTTTTCAAAGATTAGGAGGGAAAGCAGTTGAAAGAAGCGGTTATTGTGTCCGGTGCAAGAACACCGGTAGGAAAAGCAAATAAAGGGACGCTGGCGAGTACCCGCCCTGATGATTATGGAGCATTGACGGTGAAAGAAACATTGAAACGCGCGAATGACTTTAATCCTGCCCGTATAGAAGACGTTATTATCGGATGTGCCATGCCGGAAGCAGAGCAAGGAATGAATATGGCTCGAAATATTTCTGTACTTGCCGGTCTCCCGCATACTGTACCTGCAATCACGGTTAACCGGTATTGTTCTTCAGGGCTGCAGAGTATCGCTTATGGAGCGGAACGGATAATGCTCGGGCAGTCTCGTTCGATTATTGCAGGTGGCGCGGAATCGATGAGTCTTATACCGATGGGAGGACATGTGATTGCACCGAACCCAACTCTAGTAGATGAAGCACCGGAATATTATATGGGAATGGGTTATACGGCAGAACAGGTGGCAAATGAGTTCGGAGTTTCTAGAGAAGACCAAGATGCTTTTGCTGTGGAAAGTCATCGGAGAGCTGCTTCAGCAGTGGAAGCCGGGAAGTTTGACGAGGAAATAGTCCCCGTTGATATCACCTTGCGTTCAGTCGGTGAAGATAATAAGAGAAAAGAGCAACAAGTGACACTTCGCCAAGATGAAGGGATCCGGGCGGATACGTCGTTAGAAACACTTGCTTCATTAAGGCCTGCTTTTCATTCTCAAGGCTCTGTTACAGCTGGTAATGCTTCACAAATGAGTGATGGTGCAGCTTCTGTATTGTTAATGGAACGAGAGGAAGCACAAGCAGAAGGCTTAACTCCTATAGTGAAGTACCATGCTTTTGCAGTTGCCGGAGTTAGACCTGACATTATGGGAATTGGTCCGGTGGAAGCAATTCCAAAAGCGGTGAAAATGGCAGGGCTCGAACTTTCCGATATTGATTTGTTTGAATTAAATGAAGCTTTTGCTTCTCAAGCCTTGCAAGTTATACGTGAACTTAATCTTAATCATGACAAAGTTAATGTGAATGGCGGGGCTATAGCGCTAGGTCATCCATTAGGCTGCACAGGTACGAAGTTAACCTTAACCTTAATGAATGAAATGAAACGTACTCATAAACAATTCGGTGTTGTCACGATGTGCATAGGTGGCGGGATGGGGGCCGCAGGTGTATTTGAACTACTTTAAAACGGATGATAAACAGGGAGGTATAAACAAATGAGTAGTACGATTGAAATAGCTGTCAAAGGTGCGGGTTTTTTAGTAGATGATGCGAGGCCTGATCAAATTTTTACACCGGAAGATTTCACCGAAGAGCACAAAATGATTGCAAAAACGACTGAAGATTTTGTGGTGGGTGAGGTTGTGCCAGAAGTAGAAAAAATAGAAAACCATCAGTTTGATATCTCACGGCGTCTCCTTGAAAAAGCTGGTGATCTCGGTTTGTTAGGTGCGGATGTGTCAGAAAAATACGGAGGACTTGGGTTGGATAAAATCAGTTCTACCTTAATAACCGAGAAATTTTCCCGCGCCGGTGCTTTTTCCTTAAGTCACGGTGCTCACGTGGGTATTGGTACTTTACCAATCGTGTTTTTTGGAAACGAAACACAAAAGAAAAATTACCTTCCAGGACTGGCAACCGGGGAAAAGGTGGCGGCATATGCGTTGACAGAGCCTAGTTCAGGGTCAGACGCCCTTAGTGCAAAAACAACTGCTGTGTTAAACGACGAAGGAACCCATTACGTTTTGAATGGGGAAAAACAGTGGATTACGAATTCTGCGTTTGCTGACATTTTTGTCGTTTATGCAAAGATAAATGGTAAACAGTTTTCGGCATTTATTATTGAACGTGAATATGAAGGTGTGTCGACAGGTCCGGAAGAAAAGAAAATGGGAATAAAAGGATCATCGACACGAACGTTGATTTTAGATGATGTGAAGGTGCCAAAAGAAAATCTACTCGGAGAGGCTGGGCGCGGTCATGTGATTGCTTTTAATATTTTAAACGTAGGTCGTTACAAACTGGGAGTAGGTTGTATTGGTGCATCGAAACGGGCGATTCAATTGTCAGCCGCTTATGCGAATGAACGAAAACAATTTGGCACACCGATCTCCCAATTTACTTCCATTCAAGAAAAGCTCGGTACGATGGTATCTGAAACGTATGCAGCAGAAAGTGCGATTTATCGTACCGGCGGGCTGTTTGAAGAAAAGCTTGGAAAATTGACGGAGGAAGAACAAGAAGATGGAAGTAAAGTAGCGTCATCTATTGCAGAGTATGCGGTTGAATGCTCACTGAACAAATTTGCCGCCTCCGAAACACTGGATTTTGTCGCTGATGAGGCAGTACAAATCCACGGTGGTTATGGTTTTATGTCAGAATACGAAGTAGAAACGATTTACCGGGATTCCCGCATTAACCGAATTTTTGAAGGAACAAACGAAATAAACCGCCTGCTCGTTCCCGGAACAATTATGAGAAAGGCGGTGAAAGGGGAACTTCCGCTTTTGTCGAAGGCTGAGAAATTGCAGGAAGAGCTCATGGCAATGATTCCAGAAGAACCAGGAGAAGCCCCGCTTGATCAGGAAAAGTATCTTTTAAAGAATATGAAAAAAGTGTTGTTGATGGTATCTGGTAATGGGGCACAGAAATATGGTGAAGGTCTAGAAAGAGAACAAGAGTTATTAATAAATACGGCAGACATTATAAGCGACATTTATTCGATGGAATCTGCGATTTTGCGAACGGAAAAAGCCATTCAAGCCAATGGAGCAGATAAAGAAGAACGAAAGCTGCGATTGACACAAATTTTCTGTCAGGAGGCGGTAAATCGATTAGAAGCGAATGCGAGAGAATCGCTTATACACATGGAAGAAGGAGATACTCTTCGTACCATGCTCTCGATGCTCCGGAAGCTAACTCGACATACCCCTGTAAATGTGGTGGCACTTAAACGCGAAGCAGCTGCGGTAGTGCTGAAGGAAGAGCGTTTTGTTGTATAACTGTTATTCAATTTAGGGCGTTTCGTTCGTCCTAAAATAATATATCCCCTTTCGTTGGAAAGGTGATCTCCTCTCTTATGAAAAAGTCCCGTATGAATGGGACTTTTTCTTATGAGATGAGAAAAGCGGACGATTTGTATATAATAGAGAAGGAATCGACCTAGGAAAAGGAGAAGGATATTAATGGCACTTACTTATTACGGTTATTCTAAATGTGGAACATGCCGAAATGCGAAAAAATGGTTGGATGATAACGGTCTAGCATACGAGGAGCATGATATTGTACAAGCGCCTCCAACTCGGGAAGAAATCGAGGACTTTTATCGTAAAAGCGGAATGCCGTTGAAGAAATTTTTTAATACAAGTGGAAAAAAGTATCGTGAATTAGGAATAAAAGATAAAATGAAGACAGCAGATGAAAGCGAGCTGCTTGATCTTCTTGCTTCCGATGGTATGTTGATGAAACGCCCAATCGTTACCGATGGGAAACAGGTAACTGTTGGGTTTAAAGAAGACCAATTCGAGGAAGTATGGAAGCAGTAAACTTTGAAATGGAGGTAATGAGATATGAGTGTACCAAAGGAACTAAAGTATTCACAAGAACATGAATGGGTGAAAGAAGAAGATGGGAAAATTCGTGTTGGTATTACGGATTTTGCTCAATCTGAATTAGGAGATATTGTGTTTGCCGAGCTTCCGGAAGTGGGAGACGAAGTGAAAACGGATGAGCCGTTTGGCAGTGTAGAATCGGTGAAGACGGTGTCGGAACTATACGCCCCCGTTAGCGGAAAAGTTGTAGAAATTAATGAAGAACTTGAGGATGCTCCTGAATATGTTAACGAATCGCCGTATGATAAAGCATGGATGATTGTCGTTGAACCAACGGATCCAAAGGAAGTAGAAAAATTAATGTCCGCAGAGGAATATGAAGAAATGATTGGCGAAGATTAATACATAAGAGTCCGCTCCCGACAGAGTGGGCTCTTTTTAATATGTTTCTGATTTCGAACGCCAAAGCAACACTATCTAACAGTAATATTCTAATAAATGTACAGGCGCTAAACTCATGGGTGCTTTTCCAAAGAGTTGATGTTCTTATTTTGCCTAAACCTATCTCTAGCAGTGGAATAAAGAGTTGTAAGAAAATAACACATAAAAATGATAAAATTTTCAAATTATTGTTGCAATTGGAAGGTGGTTTTTTTATAATAAAATATAATTATAAAATCAAAAGCGAGTTGTTAATAAATGACTAACAACAAAATTATTTTGAAAATTAACAATATAAAGACATCTTTTAAAATAGAAGGTGGTTTTTATGAAGCGGTGGACGGGGTGAGTATAAATGTTTATGAAAATGAAGTGTTAGCGATAGTAGGAGAATCGGGGTGTGGCAAAAGTGCTTTAGCCTACTCGATTATGGGTTTACACGAACGATCAAAAACAATGGTAGAAGGGGATCTTCTATTTAAAGGGCAAAATATTAATGATTTAACGGAATCGAGTTTAAATAAAATTCGAGGAAAAGAGATAGGCATGATTTTTCAAGATCCTTTAGCTGCTCTTAATCCCTTAATGAAGGCAGGGCATCAAATTGAAGAAGTGCTAATCCTTCATACGAATATGACAAAAAATCAGAGATATAAAAAAGTAATTTCTCTATTAGATGAAGTTGGAATTCCATCACCTGATACGGTTTACCAACAATATCCGCATGAACTCTCTGGTGGAATGAGGCAAAGGGTAATTATTGCTATTGCGATCGCATGTGCTCCTTCTTTATTAATTGCAGATGAACCGACAACAGCCCTTGACGCTACTATTCAAGGTCAAATTATTGAACTACTAGAGAATTTAAAATTATCCAAAGATGCGGGAGTGCTGCTTATTACACATGATTTAGGAGTGGTTGCAGAAATTGCTGACAGAGTAGCTGTTATGTATGCAGGTGAACTCGTAGAAATAGCAGATGTTAAAACTCTCTTCAAGACCCCTCAACACCCATATACCCGATCCTTATTAAATTCTGTTCCTTCCGTTTCAGATTTACAATCTCAACTCCACGTTATTCAAGGAAAAGTTCCACCCATTCAACATTTGCCAAGAAAAGGATGCCGTTTTAAAGAAAGAATTCCTTGGATAAGAGATGAAGCACACGAATCCCATCCTGAACTTCATGAAGTAGCGAGAAATCACTACGTGAGATGTACATGTTATAAAGATTTTTATTTTCAAAATGTAACACCACGGGAGGAAAAACCAAATGTCTATACTTCAAGTACGTAATCTGAAAGTTCATTTTCCTGTCAAAGGAGGACTACTCAGGCGAACCGTTGATACGATGAAAGCGGTGGATGGGATAAGTATCGATATTAAAGAAGGTCAAACATATGGGTTAGTAGGAGAGTCGGGGTCTGGTAAAACGACAATGGGACGATCGATTATAGGACTTACGGATAAAACGTCCGGGAGCATTTTATTTAAAGGGGTGGAACTAAAAAATAAGAGAAAGAGATCAAAAAAAGACTTGCGTGATATTCAAATGATCTTCCAAGACCCTTACTCCTCTCTAAACCCTAAAAAAAGGGTGTTAGATATAGTCGCCGAACCACTTAGAAACTATGAAAAAAATACGAAATGGACGGAGAAACATAAAGTCGAAGTATTAATGGATCAAATAGGACTGACCCCAGAAAGTATCTATAAGTATCCGCACGAATTTTCAGGTGGACAGCGTCAAAGAATCGGAGTTGCCCGCGCACTTGCCCTTCATCCCAAATTAATAATAGCCGATGAACCAGTATCTGCATTAGATGTGTCCGTGCAGGCACAAGTATTGAATTTTTTAAAGGAGATTCAAACCAATCTGCATTTAACCCTTTTGTTTATCAGTCATGATATAGGCGTGGTAAGACATATGTGCGACAGAATTGGGGTTATGTACAAAGGTCGATTGGTTGAGGAAGGATCGAGTAATGATATTTATCATAACCCTCAACACATCTATACTAAACGACTCATTGCTGCCGTACCGGACATTAATCCAGAAAACAGAGAAAAACACTCGAAACACCGTAAGAAAATACGAGAAGAGTATGAGCAAACGTATAAAGATTATTTTGATGACGAGGGGGAAGTGATGGATATGATATCCATTTCAAAAACCCATTCAGCGGCATTGCAACGGAAGGGGTGAAGCTCGGTGTGGAAGTTTATTACAAGAAGAATTCTTTTAATGATTCCCCAGCTTTTTTTGTTAAGTTTGATTGTTTTCTTATTGGCAAAAGCAATGCCGGGAGATGCATTAACAGGCGCGATTAATGATCCGGGGATAGACCGAGAGACAATAGCAGAAATGAGAGAGGAAATGGGCCTCAATAACCCGTGGTATGTCCAATATATGGAATGGGCGGGTCATGCACTTACTGGTGATTTCGGGGTTTCGTATACCCATAAAATACCGGTTTCGGAAATCGTTGCACAACGTCTGGTAAATACATTTTGGTTGTCCCTTACTGCTGTGGTGTTTGTTTATATTATTTCTATTCCTTTAGGAATCATTAGTGGGCGTTGGAACGATTCTTTAGTTGACCGAATGATTACAGGTTATACATACATCGGCTTTGCCGCGCCGCTCTTTATTTTTGCACTAATTATGCTGTTTATTTTCGGATTTCAATTAGGGTGGTTTCCGACGGGGGGGAAGTGTTGCACCTAACACGGGAAACTTTTTTGAATATGTTCTGAGTAAGATTTATCACTTAATACTGCCGGCGCTGTCTATGGCACTTATAGCTACTGTATCAACAGTACAATATTTAAGAAGTGAAATTATAGATACAAAGCATAAAGAATTTATTTTGACAGCTCGTTCTAAGGGGATTGGTGAATCCAACGTTTATTCCCGTCATATACTTCGTAATTCATTGTTACCTATTGCAGCGTTTTTCGGATATGAAATTACTGGTTTAATCGTCGGCTCCATTTTTGTAGAGACTATTTTTAGTTATCCAGGAATGGGACAACTATTTTTAGATTCTATTCAGCTGAGAGACTTTAGTGTGGTCACTGCATTAGTCTTGCTCTTTGGGGCAGCAACAATACTTGGTGCTTTATTGTCAGACGTAATAATGAGCATAGTAGATCCAAGAATTCGAATAAAGTAAATAGGGAGGGACTGGTGGTGAATGTCCAACACAAAAATTTAGACGATCAAGCAATTACGAGTGAAAGTACTCCTGGTTGGAAAGTGGTATGGAGAGAAATTCTCTACGATAAAGTTTCATTAATTTCCCTTATACTCGTTGTTTGTATAATGATTGTTGTGTATGGGGGGACTATTGTGCTTGAGCAGGATGAAATTGTTAGGGTAGATTTATTTTCCATTCACGCACCTCCTTCTTCTGAATTTTGGCTGGGTACCGACTATGGAGGAAGAGATATATTCGGGCAACTAATCATTGGTACGAGAAACTCCTTGTCAATAGGTATATTAGTAACACTATTAAGTGGAGTAGTTGGAATAATATTTGGTTTAGCTTCCGGGTATTATGGTGGATTTGTTGATAACGTACTAATGAGAATTGTAGATTTTTTTATGTTTTTACCAAATCTATTAATCATTATTGTATTTGTAGCTATTGTTCCTGATTATTCGGTGATAACATTTGCCCTCATTATGACGATTTTTCAATGGATGCCAATTGCAAGAATGTTACGTTCAAAGGCCCTGCAGCAAAGAGAACTCCAGTATGTTGAAGCTTCAAAGACGCTAGGATCTTCAAATTTGCGTGTGATGTTTCGGGAGGTGATGCCTAATCTAAGCTCGATTATTATTGTCACAATGACTTTGCAGCTTGCAATGAATATTGGTATTGAATCCGGACTATCTTTTTTAGGGTTCGGCCTTCCGGAAAGTACACCCTCTCTTGGAACATTAGTCAGCTATGCTACCAATCCAGCAACTTTAGAAAGTCGGTGGTGGATTTGGCTACCCGCCTCCCTTTTAATACTGATTTTGATGTTGTGTGTGAACAATGTAGGTCAAGCGATTAAACGGGCAACAGATGCTAGACAAAGAAGGGTATAAGAAAGGGGAAAGAAAATATGAAAAAGGTAAAGTCAAGTAGATGTTGGTACCTTGTAATACTTGTTTTACTGGTCGGGATAACAGCCTGTTCAAATGATGAAACAAAAATAGACGTGGAAGAGGAATTAAACGATGAAAAGTCGGACGGAGAATCACCTGAAAGCAAGGATCTGGTGTCAATAGATGATTTTAGCAATCTGAAAAACAGCGGCAGCGACGACATAATCGATGGTGGATCCATGAACGTAGCGTTGACAAGCGATTCTGCTTTTGAAGGAACGTTGAACTGGAGTTTTTATTTCGGGACACACGATGCCCAGATTTTACAATGGTTTGATGAAGCGCTGCTGGAGTGGGGTGAGGATTATGTTTATAATAATAATGGAGCGGCAACCTATGAGGTCTCTGATGATAATCGGACATATACCATCGAAATTCGTGATGATGTTAACTGGCATGATGGTGAGCCGGTAAAGGCGGAAGATCTTGCTTATGCTTATGAAGTGATTGGACATCCGGATTATACAGGGATGCGCTATGGTGAAGATATTGCAAACGTGGAAGGAATGCCCGAGTATCACGAGGGAGAAGCTGATAGTATTTCCGGAATAGAGATTATCGATGAAAAAACAATAGAAGTTACATTTACTGAAGCAACCCCATCTATAGTAACTGGCGGGCTGTGGAATTATCCGTTGGCAAAACACATTTTCGAAGATATTCCAATAGAGGAGATGGAGTCTTCTGGTGCGGTAAGAGAAAATCCTATTGGTTTTGGGCCTTTTAAAGTAGAAAATATTGTTCCAGGTGAGTCGGTAACACTAGAAAAAAACAAAGACTATTGGCGTGGTGAACCGAATTTAGACGAAGTCGTATTACAAGTGGTTGGACCAAACGTTGTTGCTGAAGCTTTGCGAAGCGGTGAGATAGATTATGCTCCTGAATTTCCGACAGACCAGTATACAGATAACAAAGATGTTTCGAATCTAGATTATATAGCAACGACGGATAGAGCCTACACCTATATCGGATTTAAACTTGGAGAATGGGATGCAGCTGCTGGTGAAAATGTAATGAATCCCGATGCTAAGATGGCAGATGTTAACTTGAGAAAAGCAATGGCTCACGCTGTTGACAATCAAGCCGTAGCTGATAACTTTTATGACGGTCTTCGTTGGGCAGGAACAACGTTAATTCCGCCTTCGCACCCGAATTATCATGATGAAAATAATGAAGGATTACAATATGATCAAGAAATGGCGAACGATATCTTGGATGAGGCAGGGTATATGGACGTTAATGATGATGGTTTTCGTGAGGACCCTGATGGAGAGGAGATTACCATTCAATTTGCTTCAATGGAAGGCGGCGACACGGCTGAGCCAATTGCTAAGTATTATATACAGGCATGGGAACAAGTTGGTTTGAATGTTGAACTATTAGATGGGCGTTTGCAAGAGTTTAATGCCTTTTATGATCGAGTTGAAAATGATGATGAGGATATTGATGTGTTTCAAGCTGCATGGGGTGTTGGTATTGATGTGGATCCTGGTTCATTGTATGGACGCACAAGCCCATCTAATTATTCACGGTATACGAGTGAAAAAAATGATGAATTAATTAATGACGGTCTCTCCGACGAAGCTTTTGATTTAGATTATCGTTCAGAGGTTTACAATGAATGGCAGCAATTGATGACAGAAGAAGTACCAGTTTTTCCGACTTTATATCGGTCAGTTATGTCTGCAGCCAATAAGAGAGTCACCAATATATCCATTGGTGACGGGACCGAAGTATATTTGAATGAAATTGGTATTACAAAAGAGGAACCAGTGTTAGAAGAATAAACAAAAACATTCACCCCAAAAGATCTTTCTTCTTGGGGTGTTTTTTTATGGCATAGTATAAACATTAAGAATGACTTGTGAAAATGAAATAAAGATTTATATCCACAGGGAATACATAAATGTAAACGCGCAACTTAAAATATAAATTTCACGCCAGAAGAGCAAGTAAATTCTAAAAACAATGGCTACCATAATCGAAGCTGGTGTTCCGGAATTTATTAAAATAATTTATATTTACAAACAAAAATGAAAGCGGTTCCTCCTTTAACTTTCAAAATTTTTCAAATCAAACGATAGTCATGAATTAAACCCTTTTTTCTTCACTTTTCTTAAATTCTTTACACTTCACGGGTCGTCCTGCTTCTCGATAACTATTTCGAAAGTCGATATAGTAATAATACTGCTGTAAAAAGGGTTCCAATTAGGAGGGATACGATGTACATCTTTAAAAGATTAAAAGACTTTTATTGGCCGGATAAGCGACTTTTCGTTATATCCATATGTTTTTTAATCGTAATGACAAGTTTAACGATGGCTTATCCAATTGTACTTCAGTATGCAATTGATGAAGTGGTCATAGGGTCGAATTGGGGATTGCTGCCGTATCTGGCGGTGGGGTTTGTACTTATTACTGTGTTGAAAGCGATTGCGACATATATTCATCAATACTGTGGGGATATGTTTGGAATTCGTTCTGTGTATCGGCTGCGTGATCGCTTATATAAAAAATTACAGTTCCTTCCCTTTACCTTTTATGATAATGCAAAAACGGGCGATCTCATGTCGAGGTTGACCGCTGACGTGGAAGCCTTTCGTTTTTTTCTTTCGTTTGGTTTTGCCCAAGTCATTAATTTAGTATTAATCGTTTCTTTCAGCTTTGGAGTCATGATGTTTTACAGCCCGCAGTTAGCACTAATGACACTAGTTTCGATGCCGTTTTTAGCTATTGTTGTGTATCGTTTCGATCGTAAAGTGCACCCTGGATTTAAGCGAATTAGAGAATCGTTTGCCTCACTTACGACTAAAGTCCAGGAAAATGTGAGTGGAATGAGCACGGTGAAATCATTGTCCAAAGAAGATTTTGAAATCGGACGGTTCGAACACAGAAATGATGATTATAAAAATAAATCGTTATATACCGCTGGTTTATGGGCTAAATTCTTTCCGGTGATGGAGCTTATAGGGAACATTTGTGTTGTTGTATTACTTGGATACGGTGGTTTTCTTGTCATGCAAGGACAACTCCAAATTGGTCAGCTTGCCGCTTCTTTTAGCTTAATTTGGTACATTATTGGACCTTTGATGAATCTTGGTTTTATCATTAATACCTTTTCTCAATCGAAAGCATCCGGGGAGAGACTGCTTGAGGTGTTAGATGAAGGAGAGGTAGATCATAGGACAAATGCAGTGGCCGTTGATCAGCTGCAAGGAGATGTAACCTTTGCAAATATTAGTCATACGTATGAAGGTGAAGATCAACAAGCCTTAAATAATATTTCTTTTCATGCCTCTCCAGGTGAAACGATAGGTTTAATTGGTGCAACAGGAGCCGGGAAAACGACGATAACGCAATTAATTTCCGGATTTTATGAACCGAAAAAGGGAGACATTTTCATTGATGGAAAACCAATGTCTCATTATAGATTAGCTGACTTGCGTAAAAATATTGGTTTTGTACTGCAGGAATCGTTTTTGTTTTCTTCCACTATTCGGGACAATATCTCTTATGGAAACCCATACGCAAATATGAACGATATAGTAGATGCCGCGAAAAGGGCACAGGCGCATGATTTTATTATAGATATGGAACACGGATATGACACGGTGCTCGGTGAAAGAGGCATGGGATTGTCCGGTGGCCAGAAGCAGCGAATTGCTATTGCCCGGGCTATATTAGTCAATCCTGCTATCCTCGTTCTGGATGACGCAACGAGCGCTGTTGATATGGAAACGGAACAGCGGATTCAAGCAGCTTTTCAGGAAGTAATGAAAGGAAGGACGACGTTTATTATTGCTCACAGAATTTCTTCATTAAAACATGCAGATCAAATTATGGTATTAGAACACGGAAAAGTTATTGAACACGGTGTGCATGAGGAATTGTTAGAAAATAAGAGCGTGTATAGAAAAATTTATGACATTCAATTTCAAGATCGGGATGCCGTTTTGAAACGCCACGCTTAAGAACAAGGAGGGAAAAGGTTGAAAAAGGGTAAAATCACTGTTCAAGATAGAGCGTCACAAGGACGTTTTCATTACTCGCAGGATAATGTGATTGATAAGGCGTTCAACTGGGATCAATTAAAACGTTTATTGCGTTATATGAAACCTTATTCAAAACGGCTGCTGCCGCTTGCAGTGGCCGCAATGCTGATAGGTACAATCATACGGTTAATTGCCCCTGTTCTAATTGGTAATACGATAGATGAAGCAATCCGTCCCGGAAACTGGACGTTGCTCATGTGGATTACAATAATTTTAGCAGGCATGTATGCTATTCAATGGATTGCCAACTTTTTTCGTATAAAATGGATTAATCAAGTCGGGCAATATGTGATTTTTGATTTGCGGCGTGACTTATTCAATCATATTCAACGATTATCCCATCGTTTTTTTGATCAGCGTTCGGCGGGTTCTATTCTGGTCAGGGTAACGAATGACGTTCATTCTTTGCAAGAGTTGTTCACGAATGGTGTCATTAATTTGATGATGGATACGGTTATGCTTTTGGGGATCATCACGATTCTGTTTGTAATTAGTCCAGAGCTGACGATTGCGATCATGGTTGTACTGCCGATTATGTTTTACATTTCTACGAATTTACGAAAAAAGATTCGTCGCTCCTGGCAAGTTGTTAGATTGAAGCAATCGACGATGAACTCTCATTTAAATGAAAGCATTCAAGGTATTCGCGTGACGCAAGCCTATACCCAAGAGTACGAAAATATGGATTACTTTTCAGATCTTAATAAAGATACGTTTGATGCGTGGGATCAAGCGACGAGAAAAAGTGCTAAATTCCGGCCGCTTGTGGAATTATCCAATGCGGTAGGCACAGCTATACTAATTTGGTATGGTATTTACTTGATTGATACAACGGCTTTTTCAATCGGTAATTTTGTAACCTTTGCGACGTTCTTAGGAATGTTTTGGGAGCCTATATCTCGTCTTGGTCAAATTTACAATCAATTACTTATGGCAATGGCTTCTTCCGAGCGCATATTTGAATATATGGACGAAAGACCATCTGTACCGGAAAAAAAGAATGCAACGTCACTTGGAGATATAGAAGGTGATGTTCGTTTTGACAAAGTGGAGTTCAGCTATGACGAAACACGCGTTGCATTACATGAAATGGATATTCACATGAAACCAGGAGAAACTTTTGCACTTGTTGGTCATACAGGTTCTGGGAAGACAACGATTGTTAATCTTATCAGCCGATTTTATGATCCGACGAAAGGAAGAGTCATGATTGATGGGAAAGACTTGCGAGATGTCACTATTGACAGTATCCGTTCTCAAGTCAGTGTCGTATTGCAGGATACCTTTATTTTTTCAGGCACAATAATGGAAAATATCCGCTTTGGAGAACCGAATGCTACAGACGAAGAAGTGATGGAGGCTGCTTACCAAGTAGGTGCTGATCAATTTATTCGTGAATTAAAAAATGGCTACGATACGGAAGTGGAAGAACGGGGAAATGTGTTGTCAGTCGGTGAACGGCAGCTTATTTCGTTTGCGAGAGCTTTGCTTGCGGATCCGCGTATTTTAATTCTTGATGAAGCAACAGCATCCATTGATACCGAAACCGAACAAATTATTCAACACGCTTTGAAAACCTTATTAAAGGGAAGAACAGCTATTATGATTGCACATAGACTCTCAACTATTAGAGAGGCCGATAAAATCATGGTGCTAGAACAAGGGCGTGTGTTAGAACAAGGCAATCATGATGAACTTATGCGTCATAACGGAGAATATTACCGTTTAGTATGCGCACAATTTAATGTATTGGAAGCAGGATGAACAAGCGGGCATTTTATGGAGAAGGATACCTCAGTAAAATGCCCGCATTTTTATTTTAGAGCATTTTCTAGCGAAACAGACTCTTTTACTAGCGAATATCACATCATGCTTTCCGTGTTGACATGAAAGGATAGTCATGCTAGTATTCATTTTGTCTGAAAGGCTGAAACACTTCTCTAGTGTGCAATTTGATAGACAATACGAAGAAATGACATGCATAATATAGAAAGGAACAACGTTGTTCCTACACTCCGAGCTGAAAAGCCGGATTTTTCTAAGGTTTTTTAATAAGTTTTCTGATAAGATTAATCAGGATTAAGTAGACGAGGGATGAATCATGATATCATTAAAACAATTATCCAAAATATTTAAGACATCCGCCTCTACGATTACAGCTGTTGATTCCGTTGATTTATCGGTTGACGAGGGAGAAATTTTTGGAATCATCGGTTATAGCGGTGCGGGAAAGAGTACATTAATTCGTATCCTTAATATGCTCGAACGCCCGACTAGTGGAAATGTAACGGTAGCGGATAAGGATATGTCATCGTTAAGCGGCCGTTCGCTGCGTGAGGCCAGACAAGAAATCAGTATGATTTTTCAACATTTTAACCTACTTTGGTCGAGAACGGTGAAAGAAAACATAGCTTTTCCATTAGAAATTGCCGGTGTTGCTAAAGAAGACAGGAACAGCCGAGTCCATGAGTTAATCGATTTGGTTGGGTTAAAAGGCCGTGAAGACGCATATCCTTCCCAGCTAAGTGGTGGACAAAAACAACGGGTCGGTATTGCAAGAGCTTTAGCTAATAACCCTAAAGTGTTGTTGTGTGATGAGGCTACATCAGCGCTTGATCCCAAAACGACAGATTCGATTTTAGATTTACTGACTGATATAAATAAAAAACTTGGTCTAACGATTGTTCTGATTACTCATGAAATGCATGTCATTCGTAAAATCTGTCATCGTGTTGCTGTTATGGAAGAAGGACGTATTGTCGAGCAAGGTCCGGTACTTGATGTATTCCGTCAGCCTAAAGAAGAAATGACAAAAGAATTTGTGAAACAAGTGACAGAGCCGGAGGAAACGATGGAATCTATCTCTGACTGGCTCCATGACAAAAATCAAGGTCCTATTATCAAGCTTATGTTTTTAGGAGAAGACGCCGAGCAGCCTGTAATGACCGAGTTGATACGCCACTGCGGTGTTGCTGTGAACATATTGCAAGGCAAGGTGTCTAAAACAAGAGAAGGTAGTTATGGAACGTTGTTTGTCGAACTTCAGGGAGAACAAGAAAACTTGGATAAAGCGTTACAGTTCCTTGAAGACCACCGTGTAGAAGCGGAGGTGTTAAAGAATGATTAATAATTTGTTGCCGAATGTGAATTGGGAAAGTATGTGGGAAGCGTCGCTCGAAACGGTATATATGAGTATTGTTGCGGTGGCAATCACCTTTGTATTGGGAATTATCTTAGGATTGCTTTTATATTTAACAGATAAAGGAAACTTTTGGGAAAACAAAACGATTCATGCCATTACCGCGACAGTTGTGAATATATTCCGTTCGGTTCCGTTTATTATATTACTAATATTGCTTATCCCATTTACAAACCTATTGATTGGAACGATGCTCGGACCAAGTGCTGCATTACCGGCCTTGATTGTAGGTGCTGCTCCATTTTATGCTAGACTTGTTGAAATTGGACTCCGGGAAGTGGATAAAGGTGTAATTGAAGCAGCACAGTCTATGGGTGCTGGTCAATGGAGCATTATTATGAAAGTGCTGTTGCCAGAATCAATGCCTGCACTCATTTCTGGAATCACCGTTACCGGTATCACTCTTGTGAGTTATACGGCGATGGCAGGAGCAATTGGAGCAGGTGGTCTAGGAGATCTTGCTTACAGAGAAGGATTCCAGCGGACTCAACCGGATGTTACGTTTGCGGCAACGGTTATCGTTCTTATCATCGTGTTTATCTTTCAAACGATAGGCGATTGGATAACGTACAAAACAGATAAAAGATAAGAGGGGGATTTTATTATGAAAAATGTATGGCAATTGTTTGCCGTGTTTGCGCTTGTATTACTACTAGCTGCTTGCGGCACAGGAGAAAATGAGGAACAAGAATCAGGCGATGGGGAAGACCAAGCATCAGAAGAAAACACAACGTTAACAGTAGGAGCGTCAAATGTACCTCACGCTGAAATTTTAGAATTTGCGTCTGATCAATTAGCAGAAGAGGGCATTGATCTTGAAATTGAAACGTTCAATGATTATGTTCTTCCGAATAAGGCTCTTGCTCAAGAAGAAATTGATGCGAACTATTTTCAACACGTTCCTTATTTTGAAAATCAACTCGAAGAAAATGAAAACTTTGACTTCATTAACATGGGAGGCATTCATATTGAGCCAATTGGTCTTTACTCCCAGGAATATGATTCATTAGAGGACTTGCCGGAAAATGCTGAAATCATTATGGGTAGTTCAGTTACCGATCACGGCCGCATTTTGTTAATGTTACAAAAGGAAGGTCTCATTACATTACCGGATGACGCAGGTGTGGATGCAACAATTGAGGATATTGAAGAGAATCCGAACAATTTTGAGTTTCGTGCTGATATAGAACCGGCTACACTTCCTCAGGCTTATAAAAATGGAGAAGGAGACGCTGTCCTTATTAACTCGAACTATGCACTTGATGCTGATTTAGATCCAGCGGAAGATGCGATTGCATTTGAAAATACGGACGAGAATCCATACGTAAATATAATCGCAGCTCGGAGTGAAGATGAAGACAATGAGGACATTCAAACATTAGTTGAAGTTCTTCAATCTGATGAGGTGACGGAGTTCATTAATGATGAATACGGTGGAGCCGTTGTTCCAGCAAATGAATAATATAATCGTACAAAAAGCCCGGTATTCCCGGGCTTTTTTCATTGGTAAGGAGATCATGCAATGGAGATATGAACATCGATTTACAGGCCCCGTTACAGGAAAAATTGCAAATGTTGAAACATAAGAATGAGAGTAAGCGTTTGAAGCATACTAAGGCTAAAGGAAAAAATAGGGGGATTCCAGATGCCGGAACAAGAAAACCAACAACAATCAATGGTTCAACAAGCGTTGCAAGAGTACAAAGAGGGATTGAGTCAATTTAATGAAAAGATACCACATATAGCAAGAAGATATAATGCCTTCACAGAAGCTTGCTTTGCCAAAGGAGCGTTATCTCAAAAAGAAAAACAAAGAATTGCATTAGGAATTAGTGTTTTTGCACAAGATGAATATTGTATCATTTATCACACGAAAGGTTGTTTAGATGAAGGTTGCTCTGAAAAAGAAATTCTTGAAACGATAGGAGTCACCGCAGCATTCGGAGGGGGAGCCGCAATGAGCCAAGCAGTGACACTGGTTCAAGAATCAATAGACGAGTTACAAACGGGCAATAACGTTCACTAACACAGTAGTATAGGGAAGAAACTCAGCGCAATTGTAACTATATTTAAAAATATTCAGAACCATCCTTTCTAAGATTGAATTGTAAGATAATTTAACAATTATTCCGTTTTGTTGTGATAAAACCTGAATGATATAGTTAAAACCGTGTTATAACAAAAGAAAGGATGGATTTATTATCCATACAATTACGAATGAAATGGAAAAAGCTATGCATCAATCACACGGTTTCGGTTACGCAGAGTACAATCGAAGTTTAGAAAAACGATTGAAAGTAGAAGCGTCGAGAGAACGGGATTATAAAGCAAGTTGCCAACTTGCAGCAGAGTTTCATAAGCTTTAAGTAAGTATTTTACTTTCTCGGAGAAAGTATCTTTGTTATACTATAAAAAGTGAATTCAATGAAGAAGGGGGGGCTGAGCCTAATCATGGCGGCTCCCTTTTTAAATGACAGAAAGACAAGAGATCGGGGGAGTTTCTCTTTTCTTGAAGTCTATTTGGATTTGTTATAAAATAATAATGAGAATAAATTGAGAATTATAAGGAAGCGTAAAAATTCCTTTAAAATTGATACGATGGAGGTATTTCATATGGCAGGATCAACACTTAAAATCGAAAATCTTCATGTCGAGATTGACGGTTCAGAAATTATTAAAGGGTTGGATTTAGAAATTAACGGTGGAGAAATTCACGCAATTATGGGACCTAACGGAACGGGTAAGTCTACACTTGCTTCCGCAATCATGGGTCACCCAAGATATGACATTACTAAAGGTAGCGTTTATCTTGATGGTAAAGACGTCCTTGAAATGGAAGTGGACGAGCGTGCGCATGCAGGAATGTTCCTTGCCATGCAATATCCAAGTGAAATCAGCGGAGTGACAAACTCAGACTTCATGCGTTCTGCAATTAATGCTAATCGTGAGGAAGGCGACGAGATTTCATTGATGAAGTTCATTAGAAAAATGGATAACAAGATGGATGAACTGGAAATAGATCAATCTTTCGCTCAGCGTTACTTAAACGAAGGGTTCTCTGGCGGGGAGAAGAAACGTAACGAAATTCTTCAACTTCTAATGCTTGAACCAAGATTGGCTATTCTTGACGAAATTGACTCCGGTCTTGATATCGATGCCCTTAAAGTTGTTTCTAAGGGGATAAACAGCGTGAAAGGGCCTGAGTTTGGCTGCTTAATTATTACACACTATCAGCGTCTGTTGAACTACATCACACCAGATAAAGTTCACGTTATGATGCAAGGACGTGTTGTGAAATCTGGCGGTGCTGAGTTGGCTGAACGATTAGAGAATGAAGGGTACGACTGGATTAAAGCAGAACTTGGAATAGAAGACGAAAAAGTCGGCGAAGAGGCGTAATAGCAGGGAGGTTATATGATGTCAGTGGATACAAAATGGACGTTTGATGAAAATTACGTAAGAGAGTATTCTCAAAATCGTGGTGAACCAGAATGGCTTACAGAAGAGCGCCTTGCTGCTATCCGTCTTGTGGATGAGCTGGAGCTTCCTAAGCCAGAAAAAACGAATATAAAAACATGGAATTTCACAGAATTCAAGCACGATTCGGGTGAAGTAGCAACAGTTGATTCTGTCGATGATCTTCACGATGATGTACAGAAGCTTATTGATCGCAGCAGTGAAGAACAGAATCTCATTGTCTTTCGCGATGGAAAGCCGATTTACAAGAAAGCAAGCGATCATTTAAAAGAACAGGGTGTACTGTTTCTAGATATAGAGACAGCGGCGAAAGACCACAGCGACCTTCTCAAGAAATACTTCATGGGTAAAGCAGTTGATGTTGATGAACATCGTCTTACCGCACTCCATGTAGCTCTACTAAACGGTGGTACATTTATTTATGTTCCTAAAAATGTAAAAGTAGAGGCTCCTCTTCAAACAATTTATTGGCAGGAAGACCCGGAAGTCGGGCTTTTCAACCATGTTGTTGTAGTGGCAGAAGATAATAGTGAAGTGACTTATCTTGAGAACTATGTTTCCTTTAATAAAGAACAGAACGCTGTAGCTAATATTATTGCAGAAGTTTATGCCGGCGCAGGTTCAAGCGTTTCTTACGGCGGTGTCGATCACTTTGAAAAAGGGGTTACGACATATGTGAATCGTCGCGGTCATGTTGATAAAGATGGCTACTTGGAGTGGGCATTAGGTCAAATGAACGAAGGAAACACGGTTTCAGACAACACTACCTACCTTCTAGGTGACGGGTCTCATGCCGATACAAAAGCTGTATCAATTGGACGTGATGACCAAAGCCAAAACTTCTGGACCAATATTGTGCATTACGGAAAACACTCAACCGGGCACATCCTCACTCACGGTGTTATGAAAGATAAAGCTTCTTCTATCTTTAATGGTGTCACAAAGATTGAAAAAGGTGGTACAAAAGCAGATGGACAGCAGACAGAACGCGTATTAATGCTTAGTGAAAAAGCACGCGGAGATGCTAACCCTATTTTGCTTATTGATGAGGATGATGTAACAGCTGGTCACGCGGCATCTGTTGGACGTGTCGACCCAATGCAAATGTTCTATATGATGAGCAGAGGTGTTTCCAGAACGGAAGCAGAACGCTTGATTATCCACGGATTCCTTGCTCCAGTGGTAAACGAACTTCCAATTCAAGCGGTTAAAGATCGCTTGACTGAAGTTATCGAAAGGAAAGTGTATTAATGGATGTAAAGGAAATCAGAAAACAGTTTCCTATTTTGCATCAAGAAGTAAACGACAGCCCGCTCGTCTATTTAGACAGCGCGGCTACTTCCCAGAAGCCGTATAAGGTGATTGAAGCGGTGGAAGATTATTATAGACGTTATAACTCTAACGTTCACCGAGGCGTTCACACATTGGGGAGTCTCGCGACAGACGGTTATGAGGGTGCACGTGAAAAAGTCCGCTCCTTTATTCATGCTGCCAGCACGCAAGAGATTGTTTTCACACGTGGCACGACGACAGCTATTAATACCGTTGCCTATAGCTATGGACGTACGAACCTTCAAGAAGGAGATGAAATCGTTCTGACGCCGATGGAACACCACAGTAATATCATTCCATGGCAGCAAACAGCTAAGGCGACTGGAGCGACGTTAAAGTATATACCGATGCAGGCTGATGGTACGCTATCGCTTGAGGATGTAAAAGCAACCATTACATCCAACACGAAAATTGTGGCTGTAACACACGTATCTAATGTCCTCGGTACGTTAAATCCAATTCGGGAAATTGCACAGATAGCTCATGACAATGGTGCGGTTATTCTAGTGGACGGTGCCCAAAGTGTCCCTCATATGAAAGTGAACGTACAGGAACTTGATTGTGACTTTTTTGCTTTTTCGGGGCACAAAATGGGTGGTCCTACAGGTATTGGGGTATTGTACGGAAAGAAACGGCTGCTTGAGAACATGGAACCAGTAGAGTTTGGCGGGGAAATGATTGATTTCGTCGACTTATATGATTCGACATGGAAAGAGCTACCGTGGAAATTTGAAGGTGGTACTCCGATTATTGCTGGTGCTATTGGTTTAGGTGCAGCTATCGATTTTCTTGAAGATATAGGAATGGATAATATCGAAGCCCATGAAACGGAACTGGCACAATATGCACTGGATCAATTAAAAGACGTAGATGGACTTCATATCTATGGTCCTGATAAACGTGCGGCGTTGGTTACGTTTAATATAGACAGTGTGCACCCCCATGATGCTGCGACGGTACTTGACTCAGAAGGAATTGCGGTACGGGCAGGTCACCATTGTGCACAGCCTTTAATGAAATGGCTTGATGTGGTCGCAACGGCCCGCGCTAGTTTCTATGTGTACAATACAAAAGAAGATATTGATACCCTTAAAGAAGGTTTAATAAAAACAAAGGAGTATTTTGGTGATGTCTTTGCATAGTAATCTCGATACTCTTTACCGCCAAGTAATTATGGATCATTATAAGAACCCGAGAAACCGTGGGGATATAGAAGGCGACGCTCTTCATATCAATATGAACAACCCTACTTGCGGGGATCGTATTCAACTACAGCTGAAAGTGGATGACAATAAAATATCCGACGCTAAGTTTGTAGGGGAAGGATGTTCAATCAGCTTATCTTCTGCATCTATGATGACGGAAGCAGTAAAAGGTCAGACGTTAGAAGATGCGCTTGAAATGTCCGATATATTCTCAAAAATGATGCAAGGTCAGGATTATGATGATGAAAAGTTTGAGCTTGGCGATATTGAAGCTCTTCAAGGAGTGACAAAATTTCCGGCACGAATAAAATGTGCTACACTTGCATGGAAAGCAATGGAAAAAGGGCTCAATGAAGAAGAAGACAAGTAAATTGTAAGAAAAATGATTATATACCTTTCTTTTTTCAAGGGATAGCCCCTATAATGAAAGAAGGAAGTTGTTTCTCAAATAGTTGCAAAGGTCAAAGGAACAATATTTCCTAAAAGGAGGTCATTCAATATGGCTAAGCAAATGCCAGAAATGGAAGAATATCAGTACGGCTTCCATGATAAAGACGTCTCTATTTTCAGGTCTGAACGAGGATTGACTGAAGATATTGTCCGTGAAATTTCAAGTATCAAAGAGGAACCGGAATGGATGCTTAATTTCCGTTTGAAATCTCTTGAACAATTTTATAAAATGCCTACTCCTCAATGGGGTGGTGACTTGTCAGGTTTACATTTTGATGACATCACTTATTATGTAAAACCTTCCGAGCGCTCTGAGAATTCATGGGATGAAGTGCCGGAAGAAATTAAAAACACATTTGATAAACTTGGTATTCCGGAAGCAGAACAAAAATATTTAGCTGGTGTATCAGCTCAATATGAGTCTGAAGTTGTTTATCATAACTTGCAGGAAGACCTAGAAGAACAAGGTATTGTGTTTAAAGATACAGATACTGCACTGAAAGAAAATGAAGAGTTGTTCAGACAACACTTTGCTACGGTTATCCCGGCATCAGATAATAAATTCTCGGCGTTGAACTCAGCTGTTTGGTCCGGTGGATCATTCATCTATGTTCCAAAAGGCGTAAAAACGGAAACGCCGCTTCAGGCTTATTTCCGTATTAACTCCGAAAATATGGGACAATTTGAACGTACGCTAATTATTGCAGACGAAGATAGTTCCGTTCACTATGTGGAAGGTTGCACAGCACCTGTTTACTCCACAGACTCTCTGCACAGCGCAGTCGTTGAAATTATCGTGAAGAAGAATGCATATTGCCGTTACACGACAATCCAAAACTGGGCTCCTAACGTTTATAACCTTGTGACAAAACGTGCGGTTGCTGACGAAGGCGCAACAATGGAGTGGGTAGATGGTAATATTGGTTCAAAACTTACGATGAAATACCCATCTGTTTTGATGCGTGGCGAAGGAGCAAAAGGTACTATTCTTTCCATTGCTATCGCAGGGAAGAATCAACACCAAGATGCAGGCGCTAAGGTGATGCACTTGGCACCAAACTGCTCTTCTACGATTGTTTCTAAATCCATTTCCAAACATGGTGGAAAAGTTACGTATCGCGGTATCGCACACTTTGGACGCAAAGCGGAAGGCTCTAAGTCTAAAGTAGAGTGTGACACGTTGATTATGGACAATGAATCAACTTCCGATACTATTCCTTACAATGAGATTTTGAATAACAATATCGCGCTGGAACACGAAGCAACAGTTTCAAAAGTGTCAGAAGAACAACTCTTCTACTTGATGAGTCGCGGTGTTTCAGAAGAAGAAGCAGTAGAGATGATTGTAATGGGCTTTATTGAGCCATTTACTAAAGAATTACCGATGGAATATGCGGTAGAAATGAACCGTTTAATCCGTTTCGAAATGGAAGGCTCTATCGGTTAATTTTTGATACTACGTTTAAGCACGATAAAAGCGAACCCAGTAGAGGGTTCGCTTTTTCTTTGACGCACTGTAAAAAGGAGGAACGGTATATGATTCATGTTGGTTTAACGGGATGGGGCGATCATGATCTAATATATCCGCCTGGAACGAAGCAAACAGAGAAATTACAAGCCTATAGTTCTCATTTTCCGGTTGTAGAATTAGATACGGCATTTTATGCTGTTCAACCAGCAAAAAACTATAACAAATGGATTCGGGAAACTCCAGATCGTTTTTCCTTTATTGTGAAGGCGTATCAAGGTATTACGGGCCATGAGCGTGGGGATATTCCGTTTGATACGAAAAAAGAAATGTTTTTGGCTTACACGGAGTCTTTAAAACCGTTACAGGAAGCAGGGAAATTGGACATGGTTTTATGTCAGTTTCCCCCGTGGTTTGAGTGCAATAAAGAAAACGTTGCCTATTTACGTTATGTTAGAGAAAAATTAGGAGATTTTTCTTGTGCCTTAGAATTCCGGCATCAATCTTGGTTTTCTTCTGATTATAAAGAGAAAACATTAGAATTCATGAAAGAAGAGGAATGGATTCATAGTATATGCGACGAACCACAAGCAGGGACTGGTTCTGTCCCCACCATTTTACGTCCGACACATGAGGATAAAACGTTAGTACGTTTACACGGCAGAAATAAAGAGGCTTGGAAGAGCCCCGTTCAAGGAGAAAGATGGCGTAGTGTACGGTACTTATATAATTATTCAAGAAATGAGTTGGAAGAATGGTACAAAGACCTGCAAAAATTAGAACAGCAAACGAACCACATTTATTTTATTTTTAACAATAATTCGGGCAGACACGCTGCTGCGAATGCAAAAACTTTTCTGGATATTGCCGATATTTCATATGAAGGACTTGCTCCTCAACAAATTTCATTGTTTGATGACATGGAATCATAGTAAAATAATAGGATAAGCAAAACATAAACGGTAAAAATTATTAAAATAGCTTTGGTAAAACGAAAAGAGGGAAACTATGGAATGGGTAGTGTTAGTTGCAACTGGACTACTCGCCGGAACGCTTGGAAGTTTGATGGGTCTTGGCGGAGGAATCATTGTTGTGCCTGCTTTAATGATTCTTAGTGGATTTAGCGCTTTTTTTGCTGATATTACGCCACAGACTGCGGTGGGAACGTCTCTTTTGATTATGATATTTACAGGTTTGTCTTCCACCTTGGCTTATATGAAACAAAAAAAAGTTGATTACATAGCTGGAGCGGTATTCATAATAGGCGGTGGCCCAGGCGCATTATTTGGAGTTTGGTTAAATAAAGATATTGAAGCTGCTCCTTTTCTTATTTTCTTTGGACTATTTATGGTGGTCGTATCTTTTATTCTGTTAGTCCGGCATAAATTAAGCCCACTTAAAATAAAAGGAAAGGGAGTCAGACGAACATATATTAACACAGACGGGCAAGAAGTCGAGTACGGATTTCAACCTGTCGTAGCGATTGTAATTGCTTTTGTGGTAGGGATGCTTTCGGGTTTATTCGGTATTGGCGGAGGTTCATTAATGGTTCCGGTTATGATATTATTGTTTGGATTTCCACCTCACTTGGCTGTAGCCACATCTATGTTTATGGTTTTACTTTCTGCTTTGATCAGCTCTGTGTCCCATATCGCTCTTGGAAACGTAGAATGGTTATTTGCCCTCGCTTTAATCCCGGGAGCTTGGTTTGGCGCTAAACTCGGAGCAGAAATTAATCGTCGGTTGAAGAGTAATACTTTAGTAATGATACTACGAGTGTTTCTTATTATTATTGGAATCAGATTAATGTGGCAAGGATTCACTAGTTTATAATCATATATGACACGCAGGAAAAGGCGGTGCAAGCATTGTCTTCAATCATACCTTTACATTTTTACCATACCAACGATTTACATAGTCATTTAGAACAATGGCCGGCTGCTGTATCCTTCATGGAAAAACGCCGCCATTTTCATGAACAGAAAAAAGAATCCGCCTTTTTTTTGGATATTGGTGATCACGCGGATCGTGCACATCCCATGACAGAAGCGACGCGAGGAAAAGGTAACGTTACACTTATAAATCAAGCCGGCATTCATCATGCCACAATTGGCAATAATGAAGGAATTACCCTTTCTAAAGAAGAATTGGAAAGTCTTTATGATAATGCTGAATTTAAGGTATTGCTTGCCAATCTTTTTAATGAAAAAGGAGAACGACCTAGATGGGCAATACCTTTTGATGTTTTAGAGACAAAGGAAGGAATCAGAGTAGGCTTAATCGGGCTAACGATACCTTTTTACCCGTTCTACAGTGAACTAGGCTGGGATATAAGAGATCCGGTCGAAATGTTGCCAGCATTACTTGAAGAAGTTAGAGCACAATCTGATGTTGTGGTACTGCTCTCTCACCTTGGCTATCCACAGGATGAAGAAATTGCGCGTCAGTTTGATATAGATGTCATTATTGGTGCGCATACTCACCACTTATTAAAAACGTCGGTACTGTTAAATAACACACTTATTGCCCAATGTGGGAAGAACAGCTATTACGTTGGACAGATTAAGCTATTGATAGACCGAGAAACGAAGCGAGTGATGAAGAAAGAAGGGGCTGCTGTGGATGTGAGTAAGGAAGACTATCATCCGCAAACAAAAGCTTTGCTGAAACAATTAAATGATGAGGCAGCTAAAGTGTTAAATTCACCAATCGTAGATCTTCCTTATCATATTCCTGTTTCGTGGACCGAGCCGTCGTTATTTGCTGATTTGTTGGCGGAAGCTATTCGAGACTGGTGTGAAGCTGATATTGCGATGCTGAATTCAGGGTTGTTACTGGAGTCTCTTCAGCCCGGCAGTGTAACGTTGAAAGACCTTCATCGTTTATGTCCCCATCCAATTAATCCTTGTTTAATAGAAGTGAAGGGAGCTGTATTAAAAGAAACCATAGCTGCAGCTTTTACGAATAAAATGATACACCTTCCCCTGAAGGGTCTCGGATTTCGCGGTGAAATATTAGGACGTATGGCGTTTTCAGGGATGGAAGTCGAAGTAGAAGAAATAGAAGAAGAGTTGCACGTAAAAGACATTACCGTGCGCGGCATGCCTTTAGATCCTGATGGAATATATAAGTTAGGCACAGCCGATATGTTCACATTTGGTCCATTATATCCTGGACTTTCTCATAGTACCTCTAAAAAATACTTCATGCCGGAAATGATGCGAGATGTATTGGCTGATAAATTAAAAAAAGATTTTCAGTGATGAATTAGTTATGTATGGCAATAGAACGTATAACATTGTTGATAGGTGCCAGTAAGGGAGTGGAGAGAGATGAAACTGAAAAGAGTCGATGCTTTAGAATCGAACGATAAACTTGGTAAAGCATTATTAAATGACGATGGGAAAGTATTACTTAATAAAGGGGTAGGGCTGTCGCCGCGGTTGATTAAACGGTTAAATGAAAATCATATTAAATATGTATACATTGAGGACAGTGAGACTGATGATATAGTCGTCGAACAGCCCCTAAGTGATGAAACTAGGGTTAAGGCTTTACAAACAATGAAAGAGGAATTTACTGTTATTGGAAAAGATGAAAAGTTAGCTACATCCTTGAGGGCAGAAAAAGTTAGTGAGAACTTCACTAATGTTGTCGATATGGTTTTGAATGATGTCAAAGGTCATAGTGAAGCTGTCTCTTTGTTATCTGATGTCATGCTATTTGATTCTTACGTCTTTTCTCATTCTCTACAGGTGACCATCTACTCTCTTCGACTTGCCATGGAGCTTGGTTACTCTGATAAACAGTTAAGAGAAATTGGACTCGGAGCGATTTTACACGATGTCGGCAAAATGAAATTGCCGGAAGAAATATTGAATAAACGTGGAAAACTTACAGAAGATGAGTTTAAGGAGATAAAAAAACATCCTGAAAATGGTTATTACATTTTGAAAGATATGCCGAATGTTCCGCTTCTGGCAGCTCATTGTGCGTTGCAACACCATGAACGTTTGGATGGAAGCGGCTACCCGTCTGGACTAACCGACAAAGAAATGCACGACTACGCGAAAGTGATATCGGTTGCGGATGTATTTGACGCTGTCACTTCTCATCGAGTGTATAGAAGCGCTATGTTACCTTCACAAGGGTTAGAGATTTTATACAGCGGAGCGGGAACATTATTCGATTATGAAAAGGTTGCAGCATTTCAGAAAGTGGTAGCCTTATATCCGTCTGGCATGAAAATCGATCTTAGTGATGGTTCTAAGGGAGTTGTTGTGAAACAAAATAAAAACTTGCCACATCGGCCGGTTGTCAGAGTGATGGAGGAAAATGGGGAGACTGTATCCGAACCTTATGACATTGATTTATTACTCAAAACAAATATTACGATTACCGGTAGTGAAACATACGAAGATATAGAATAACCATATCGGAAGAAAGGCAGCGATAGTATGGAACAATACTTACACTTGTGTAAACATATACTTGATAACGGAATCGAAAAAAAAGATAGGACAGGCACCGGAACAATTAGTACGTTTGGCTGGCAGATGCGTTTTAATTTAGAAGAAGGATTTCCTGTTATTACGACGAAAAAACTGCCACTCCGTGCTATCATCCACGAACTATTATGGTTTTTGAAAGGTGATACGAACAACAAATATTTACAAGAAAGAAACGTAAAGATATGGAACGAGTGGGCGGATGAAAACGGTGATTTAGGTCCTATTTACGGCAAGCAGTGGCGTTCTTGGGAAGGGGCGGACGGAAAGATAGTAGACCAGATTTCTCAAGTGATTGATCAAATAAAAAATAATCCGGATTCCCGCCGAATGATTGTAAGCGCATGGAATGTGGCTGAAATAGAAGATATGGCTCTTGCCCCCTGTCATTGCCTCTTTCAATTTTATGTACACGACGGTAAGCTTTCCTGTCAGCTCTATCAACGAAGTGCGGATATGTTCCTAGGAGTACCGTTTAATATCGCCTCCTACGCTCTTTTGACTAAAATGATTGCACAGGTGTGCGGCTTGAAAGCATCTGAATTTATACATACATTTGGAGATGCGCATATTTATCTGAATCACGTAGAGCAAGTGAAAAAGCAGTTAACAAGAGACCCACGTCCGCTACCAACGATGTGGATAAATCCTGATGTCGAATCTATTTTTGAATTCACGATAGACGATTTTGAGCTCGATGGATATGACCCACATCCTCATATTAAAGGAGAGGTGTCGGTATGATTATCAGCTTTGTTGCTGCTATGGACGAGAAAAGAGTCATAGGTGCTGACAATAAAATGCCGTGGTATCTGCCGAATGATCTCAAACATTTTAAAAAAGTAACTCACGGCAATCCTATTGTTATGGGAAGAAAAACTTTTGAGTCGATTGGAAAACCGCTTCCCGGCCGGCGCAATATTATTATAACGAGTGACGTAGATTATAAGGCACAGGGTTGTGAGGTATTGCATTCTGTGGAAGACATTCAATCGCTGCAGACGGAGCCCTCGGAAGAAGAAATTTTTGTAATAGGCGGGGCCACTATATTTGAACAAACGTTTGCTCTTGCTTCTAAAATGTATTTAACCATTATTCATGACACGTTTTCAGGAGACACCTATTTTCCAGCTTGGAATGAGGAGGAGTGGAAAAAACTAGAGGAAGTCGAAGGGACGATGGACGAAAAAAATAACCATCCCCACACATTTCTAACGTTGGAAAGAAAAGCATAAATAATGATTGAACCCGTACTTCTTTGCATATAAATGAAACAGGCAAAGGAGGACGGGGTTCTTATGAAACAAAAACGATTATTTAATACTCCACGACGGGCAAGAGGACCGCTCCCTTTCCGGTATGTTTTTTTTATATCCTTTCTAATATTTATTTTATTTACCGTTCAAGGACTCGTTCTGGTTGAGAAAGGCATACGCCCAACCTTGATGGCTATTGCGCATACAGAAACCCAAAAAATTGCGACACAGGCTATTAATGATGCGGTTTCTAATAAAATTGTCGAGTACATTGATATTGAAGACATGATTGATATGGAAACGGATAGCGAAGGAAACGTGACGTCGGTGAACTTTAATTCGGAAATGTATAATTTAGTCCAGTCCGAAGCCGTCTTGCGAGTGCAAAGATATTTACACATGGTGGAACAAGGAAATATAGAAGAATTGGGTATGCCTAAAGAAATAGAGCAGGAATTAGAAACGGAAAATTTTACAGAAGAAGGGATTATTCATGTTATTCCACTCGGTCAGGCTACAAATAATGCGTTATTAGCTCAACTGGGACCTAGAGTCCCTGTCCGTTTTACTGCGATTGGGGATGTAAAAGCAAATTTAAGCGAGTCGATATACGAATCAGGAATTAATAACACTTATATGCGTGTTTCTGTTGATATTGAAGTGGATGTCCGGGTTGTCATTCCATTTGCGACAGATACGCAAGTGGTTTCGACTTCCATTCCTGTAGGTATGGTATTTATATCTGGCGAAGTGCCGGAGTTTTATAACTCGGGGGACGGTGATATGCCATCTCCAGCGGTGATTCAAGAAGAAGATTTTGACAACGTGCTAGACGAGGAAGCGGATGCGGAAGTGGAAGATCCGGAAGCCCCTCAGCAAGAAGAAAATCCGGAAGAAAATATTTTACAAGAAAATGAAAATGAGTGACATATATTTTTTGACAAATGTAAGTTTAAAAATTACAATAAAACAATGAATTATCAGACAAAAGTTGCAAGAGAGGAGGGACAGGGCTTTTCTTTACGTTTTTCGTGAAGTATAAATAATTAGAGGGCATTATTCTGAATATTCAATATTGGATATGTCGTACACAAGAAAGGAGTTCAGTGACCCATGAGTATGAGAGAGCAATGGGGAACACGTGCCGGTTTTATACTAGCAGCCGTTGGTTCCGCTGTCGGATTGGGTAATATATGGCGTTTTCCGGCGACAGCATTTGAAAACGGCGGCGGCGCGTTTTTTATCCCGTACCTATTTGCATTGCTTACGGCTGGGATTCCGCTTTTGATTTTGGAATTTACGATAGGTCATAAATACCGCGGATCAGCGCCGTTAAGTTATGCAAAAATGGGTAAGAAATCAGAATGGATTGGCTGGTGGATGGTGGTCGTTTCGTTTATCATATCCACCTATTATTCCGTTATTATTGCGTGGGCTATGTCCTACAGTATCTTTTCCTTTAACTTGGAATGGGGCTCAGATACGGCAGGATTTTTAACAGGGGATTATTTACAGGCAACAGATCCTGGTCAATTTGGAGGCCTCGTACCGGGCGTACTTATCCCGCTTATTATCGTATGGCTGGTTACACTTGGCGTACTTTTCCGAGGTGTGAAAAAGGGTATTGAAATGGCGAATCGGATTTTTATTCCGACACTTGTTGTTATATTTATCATTATTGTTATTCGCGCCGTTACTTTACCTGGGGCTGCAGCAGGTCTTCAAGCCTTTTTCGAACCTGATTTTAATGCGATCACTTCAGGAGGCGTGTGGGTAGCTGCATATGGTCAAATTTTCTTCAGTTTATCGATTGCGTTTGCAATTATGATTACGTATTCGAGTTATCTTCCGAAAAAATCGGATATTACAAATAATGCCTTTATCACAGGGTTCAGTAACTCTAGTTTTGAGTTGCTTGCCGGAATTGGTATTTTTGGTGCCCTTGGATTTATGGCAACTCAAGCAGGAACGTCTGTTGATGAAGTTGTAGATGGCGGTATTGGTCTTGCGTTTATTGTACTGCCGCAAATCATTAATGAATTTCCAGCACTAAGCGGTCTGTTCGGTTTCTTATTCTTCGCTTCGCTCGTGTTAGCCGGATTGTCTTCGCTTATTTCTATTACAGAAACGTATGTAAAAGGTATTTCAGAAAAACTAGGCATATCAAGGGCAAAAGCTGTTACTTTCGGCGGTGGACTGGCTGCTGTGATTTCTCTAGTTTATGCAACAAGAGGTGGTATTAACTTCTTAGATGCGGCCGATTATTTTATCAATCAATTTGGTGTAGCATTACTCGGTCTTGTGGAAGTTGTAACTATTGCTTGGTTCATGCGTAAACTTAACGATTTTCAACAGCACGCAAACTCTGTTTCGGATATTCGTGTGGGTGTTTGGTGGAAAATATGTCTTGGCATCATCACACCACTAGTACTCGGTTATATGATGTTTGATCTATTCCGTCAAAACTTACTGAAGCTATTTGAGACGGACAATGGAAACTATGAAGGTTATCCGGATATGTTTATCTTGTTAAACGGATGGCTTGTGGCAGCGTTAGCCTTGATTATAGGTGTTATCTTCATGTTTATCCGTTGGAAGAATAAGCCCGAAACCGATGAGGAGGCGAGTTAATTATGACAGGTAGTGCAATTTTTATGATGATACTCGGTATGCTCATTATTTGGGGTGGCCTCACCGCAAGCGTTGTTTATGCGCGCAAGGTGGCCAAGCAAAAAAAATAATGTATGAAAAGGAGATGTCTCAAAAATGAGATGTCTCCTTTTTTATAAAATGTGGAGTTTTGTGGAAGTAAGGCTAAGACCATGTCAGTGGAAAGCGTCTTGTATGAAGCGCAGACCACTAAAGGAAGGGGCTGTATCAAAAGTCTACTACTAGCCAAAAAATGCTTTTAACATTTAGGGCATGCGCTGCAGGTGGACGCTTTCACTCCAGAGCATAAGAGCGACATCGGCTCCCTGCGGATCACCGTGTCTCCTTTGCCGCGGGCAGAGCCGCCTTCCGCTTCTGCCCATGGTTAAATTCTCTTTGTTATAGAAAGGAGCTGTACCTTTTGATACAGCTCCTTTTTCACTCATTTGTCGTTATCCAATCCTGGAACAGAATCTATTCGTTGTTACGTTCTCCCTTTTCCCACGATTTTAAGGAAGGATAAGGATCAAACGACCACTCACTGTAACCATTATCTCGATACATCCCGTAGTGCAAGTGGGGTGGGAATTTCCCTTCAGTACCGGGTTTTCCGTAACCGGTACTTCCGACGTAGCCTATCGTATCACCGGGGGCTACAATATCACCTTTTTCTAAACCTTCTTCGTAACTAGTTAAATGACCATAGTAATGATACGTATTTGTAAGATCCCGAATGCCGAGACGCCAGCCTCCGTATTTGTTCCAACCTTTTAATTCGACTACTCCATAAGATGTCGCCCGCGCAGGTGTACGATACCCTGCAAAAATATCGGTTCCTTCATGAATGCGACGTCCACCCCATCCTCTTGTATCTCCCCACGTACTGCGGTAACTGTAATTATAATTCAATGGCACAGGAAAAGCATGATCGTCCAAATCCAGTGTACCGTATTTTCGATAAATCCGGGCATGTCCTGTAATAATGTTTATCGCTTGGTCTCGTTTGTAATATTCCCACAGGCCAAGTTGGATATTGTTATCGTCAAAACCGTATTCCGCAAGATAATTGGCAAATGTATATAATACGTCTGCATCCTCTTTTAGAGAAGCTTTCCCATTCTCATTCCCGTCGAGACCAACACCGTCAAACATAGAAATAGCAGTCGGGTTATCTTCCTCCATATTAGGGTTCAGCGGGCCAGACCATTCCTTAGGGGAATAGTAAATATTTATGACTCCTTTTGCTTCTTCTCGATCGTTTCTGGCACGACGAAGCCCTTTTTCATACGCATCGACACCAGCAAGCCAATACCAAGGAATTTGCGTCATGGTTTCCATTTTTTTATACAATGACATTCGTTCTGCGTATATGTCTTCTGCCGATTTATCAGCGGCGGCAGAAGCATGGGGGAGAGCGATAAATAATAGTAATAGAAGCATTATTATTAATTGTTTTTTCATGTACAACCGGTCCTTTTTTATATTCTAATTGTAGTATGTCTTCCTCTTGTTTTTTTACTATGACAATCACTGGAAATAAACTAGACAGTTGGCGGTCCGGTACAAGACATGTTAAAGTATAGAGGAATATAGAAATAGTTACCTACAGGGAATTCCCCTTATAGATTAGAAAAATAGGAGTGATAAAGGTTGGCCAAAACAGAAGAATATCTCCGTAAGCCGGATTGGTTAAAAATTAAATTAAACACGAATGAGTCATATAAAGGGTTGAAAAAAATGATGCGGGAAAAAAACCTGCATACCGTTTGTGAAGAAGCGAGGTGCCCAAACATCCACGAATGTTGGGGAGAACGAAAAACGGCGACTTTTATGATTCTAGGTGATATATGTACAAGAGGTTGCCGCTTTTGTGCTGTGAAAACAGGGTTACCAAACGAATTGGATTGGGGAGAGCCAGAGCGTGTTGCCGAGTCTGTAGAGCAAATGGGTCTTAAACACGTCGTTATTACAGCTGTTGCAAGAGACGACCTGAAAGATGGTGGTTCAGCAGTATTTGCCGAAACCGTGCGTGCTATCAGACGCCGCAACCCTATGTGCACGATTGAAGTACTTCCATCGGATATGATGGGACGGGATGAAAACCTTGAAATATTAATGGAAGCACGCCCGAATATATTAAATCACAACATCGAAACGGTGCGTCGATTAACACCTAAAGTACGAGCCAGAGCTACATACGAAAGAACATTGAATTTCCTTAAACAGTCAAAGGAATTGCATCCTGACATTCCAACGAAGTCCAGCCTAATGGTAGGATTGGGAGAGACCAAGGAAGAAATTATAGAAACGATGGATGATTTGCGTGCCCACAATGTTAATATAATGACTATTGGCCAATATCTTCAGCCAACCAAAAAACATCTAAAAGTACAAAAGTATTATACCCCAGATGAGTTTGCTGAATTAAAAGAAATTGCGATGCAAAAAGGATTCAGTCATTGTGAATCTGGTCCACTTGTCCGTTCTTCGTATCACGCTGATGAGCAGGTGAATGAAGCACAAGTACATGAAGAAGCTAATAAGTACGCTTAATAAGAAAAGCACAAGCGCCCTGAAAGGATGTAGGGGTTGCCTGCAGCCTGGAGTGACTTAGCAAGACACCCCAATCTCCCAGTAGAAAAAAGGCCGATTTTCCTACATCGTGTAGGATTCGGCCTTTTCCTTTGGTGTGACAGGCTGCTCCGTCATATTGCGCATGCTTTCAACGACTTTTTCTATAGACTGGCGTCCTTCGACGGAACGAGCACGCATCCCTTTGTAGGATTCAATATCTTCAATCATGTTTTCATTGTCTGTTACAACAGTAATGAAAAAATAAGGAACGGCCGCTTCTACCATCATTTTAACGTGTTTTGCGACTTCTTGCGTGTCATCTCTATCGGTTTTAAATGCGGCAAGGGCATATTCGTTAGTTACTAAAACCCCGGCTTCTTCCACTTCTGGGGACCGAGCAATTATGTTACTGAGACCTTCGGCAATACGTTGACGATCAATTAAATCATGCATCGACATGTCTTCGTCTAAATCATTATCATTAAAAACACTTCGGCCGTACCCAAACCGATTTCCATCCTCCGGCTTTATTTCTCCGTCTTTATCATTAGAGATATAATCAAGAGCATTTTCCGGTCCGTATTCCGCACTTAAATCTTCTTTTTCTGTATTTGTAATGCCTGCACATCCTTGGAGCAAGAGAATGAAGACTAAAATAAAAGCAGTATTCTTCAAGATATTTGCCTCCTTTTCTTCTTTCGTACTAGTCGTAGTATGTCTCATTCTGTAGTAAATTAAGGTGGGAATTCGCGGAAATATCGATGAAAAAAACGTCATATGCTACAATGGGATAGATAAGGTGAGGTGTTTACCGTGATTGAAATTCAAGATCAACAATTTGAATTAGTGGAAGAAAACCGTGACGGTTGGGATGAGGATGTTTTTACAGAACGTTATAGTGAAGTACTTAATAAATATGATTATATTGTTGGCGATTGGGGTCATAGTCAACTAAGGCTACGTGGTTTTTTTGATGATTCCCGTAAGAAAGTATCGTTTGATTCAAAAATCAGTACACTGCAGGATTATTTATTGGAATACTGCAATTTTGGATGCGCTTATTTTGTTTTGAGAAAAATAAGAGAAGAAGAATAAAAACTCTCCCGCTGCTTTTGGCAGATGGGAGAGTTTTTATAATTAGTTTATTTTTTTTGAGCATAGGAATGAACAGGATGAGCATTTGGATAATGTCTCGGGTTATCATTATGAAGGTCTTTGTTTTCGTAATTAAAGGCACTGTAAGATCGCTGTCCTTCTTTCCAGGGTGTGCTTTTGCCGGGTTCTCTTTCAATGGGAGAACCATAGGGACCTTCTGGAAACGTTTCCGGCAGCACATATTCACGACTCACTTCTACGTTGGCAAAGTCTTCATAAGTGGCTGATTCATGGGCTTCACGATATTTTTTATATCTCCCTTTCACCCTTATCCCTCCTCTGTTCTATATTCCCCACTTCTTTTTTAAATATATAGCATGTATCATTTTCCAAAACATCGTTAATCGTCTTCTTCCATGACAAGATGCGGCTTGTGATCAAGGTGATGGTGTGCTTTAATGTAGCGGACAGTTCGAGTTTTCGCACGCATGACAATCGAATCTGTTTCTGTCAAGTCTCCTCCAAGAAAACGAACACCTTCGAGCAGTTCTCCTGACGAAACTCCCGAAGCGGCAAAAATGGCATCGTCGCCTTTGACAAGGTCATCTAGGGTTAAGACATTAGATGTATTTTCCAATCCCATTTCCCGGCAGCGCTCTTCTTCATGTTCATTGCGTGGGGCAAGGCGGCCCTGCATGTCACCACCTAATGCTTTGATGGCAGCTGCTGAAATAACTCCTTCAGGCGCTCCACCGATACCTACAAATAAGTCAATCCCAGTGTGTGGAAGGGCTGTTGCTATGGAAGCTCCAACATCTCCATCCCCAAATAATTTAACTCTTGCGCCTTTTGCACGTACGCGATCGACAATATCTTGATGACGGTCTCGGTCTTGAATAATAATCGTTAAATCACGTACTCGTTTATTAGTCATCTTTGCGACAATATCTATTGTTTTTTCGATTGGATCATCAATTCGAACAAGACCAGCGGCTTTTGGGCCAACGACAAGTTTTTCCATGTACATGTCTGGCGCATGTAGTAAGGTTCCTCGGTCTGCTACTGCAATAACAGCCATTGCATTAGAACGCCCACTTGCAACAATATTTGTGCCTTCTAATGGATCGACGGCAATATCCACTTCTGGTCCGTTATCACTGCCGACTTCTTCGCCAATGTAGAGCATCGGTGCTTCATCTTTTTCTCCTTCACCTATTACAACCGTTCCTTGACAACTTACGGAGTCAAACATCGTTCTCATGGCGGTAGTGGCAGCATCATCGGCTTCGATTTTTTCTCCCCGGCCAAGCCATTGGGCAGAAGCGATAGCAGCAGCTTCTGTTACGCGTACAATTTCTAGAGCTAATTCTCTATCCAACGTTATATCCTCCTAAAAGAAAATAAAATCCGTAAAAATGAAAAAACAATTCCGTCATTTATCCTACCATAAGAAAAGATATTTTGGATAACAACTTTTAAAAAAGAGTATGTTCCATTCATATGATATACTAGAGGACAGGATATTTTAGCGAATAGGGGGCTTTACATTTGTATTTTGTCGATCGAAAAAAAATTGAACATATTCTTACATATATAGAAGAACTTGCTTCCGTATTTCCGGAAGTAACGGAGGCCAAAACAAAGAAGGAACAATTGGCACTAGAACGAATCACGCAAGGCTGGATTGAAGCTATAACAGATACAGGCAATCAAGTGATTGATGGCTTCATTATGAGAGACCCTGGAGGATATGAAGATATTATAGATATCCTTCATGATGAAAAAGTGGTACCTGAACAAGACGTAGAAGGTTTAAAACAGGTCATAAGACTTCGTAAAAAATTAGTGCAAGAGTATTATAATATTGATTATGGAGTGCTTCAGGATGTTTTAACGACACACAGTAAGTCTGTTGAGCAGTTTCCGGCGCACGTTCGTTATTATTTAGAAAACGAATTGGGCCCTGTATCTGCTTTTTTGCCGAATGACAACAAAACGTCAGAGGAGGACTAAAAGGTTGAAATCATATAAAGGCTACTTAATTGATTTAGATGGTACGATGTACCGTGGGACAGAACCGATTCCTGAAGCGGGTTCGTTTGTCAGAAAACTCGAATCAAAAGGGATACCTTATTTATTTGTAACTAATAATTCTTCTGCAACACCGGCGGATGTGGCCAAAAAACTGCAAAGCATGGACGTTCCGTGTGAAGAATCTCATGTGCTGACAACCAGTTTATCGGCAGCTACTTATTTGTCCAATCGTGCAGTCAAACAAAGTGCTTATGTGATTGGAGAAAATGGTCTAAGAAAAGCGATAGAAGAGGTTGGTATCGTGGAAGAAGAAGAAAATCCGGGTTTTGTCGTAATTGGCATGGACCGCAGCGTAACATATCAAAAATTAGCAAATGCTTGTCTCGCTGTTAGAAATGGGGCTCACTTTGTCAGTACGAATGCAGACGTTGCTCTGCCTTCTGAAAGAGGGTTTTTGCCTGGAAATGGAGCGTTGACGTCCGTTATTTCCATATCTACTGGCACAGAACCTGTATTTATAGGTAAACCTGAGACAATTATGATTGAACAAGCAGTGGAAATACTAGGGCTGAAACCGGAAGAAACAGTTGTCGTTGGCGATAATTACGATACAGATATAAAAGCAGGAATTAATGCCGGTTTAGACACGATTCATGTTGGGACAGGCGTTACTTTAACTGAAGAGCTTGACGAAAAGCCAACTGCGCCGACTTATGCAATTTCTTCTCTGTGTGAATGGGATATGTAATTCGTCCATCCATTTACGCCTGTTGATTTACCATTTTCCGCCCTATAAAAAGGCTTTATTGTCCTCAAAAACAGCGATCAAAGCGCTCTTAATCCCTGTTTTTCGTTTGGCAGTGCCGTCTGCTCGACTCCAGCGGGAGAAGCGTCAGCCGAAGATAATCGGGTGGTTTTCCCGGTAGCTGAGGCGACGCCCGCGGAAAGCGAGCAGGAAAGGGCGGAGCCAAACGAAAACGTTGTATATATTTGGTTAATCAACAGGCTTGTCATCCATTATTACTTTTTATCATTTTTCAAAGCAGCTACAGGGGTATCAAACTTCTCTCTGTCATACAATCAAATAACAGTATGACAGGAGGGAATATTTATGATGCAGAGAATGGTGTACGATTATTACGGTTTGTATATGGAGGAACAGTTTCAGGTCGGTCGTTATACTGGATTTGCTACAAAAGATGCTAATTATCTTTTCGTACCTGAAAGCCAAGAAAACACGTCAGTGTGGGAAGAAAAGTTACAATGGGCCCAAATGATGAGGCAGGGGGATGAAACGGTTGCGCTGTTTATTCCTTCCATACAAAAAAACCGTTCGATAACACTAGATGGAGAAAAACAACTATTATTCCAACTGTATGTCGAAAAAACAAGAGACGACGGTACAGAAGAATATAATGGCAGAGAATTGGCGAAATTTCACAATCGAGGAATGGTCATGTTTCCACCTGTCTCTTCCGAGTTGTTTGTGCAGCGTTGGAGTGAGTGGTGGGAGAAAAGGCTGGACCAGTTGGAAAACTGGTATCAAAGCGTAAAAACAAAACCCGCATTTTCGCTCATGGACCGTTGGTTTATCAAAACATTCCCTTATTATTTAGGGATGACAGAAAATGCAATACAGTGGTTAAAAGCAATTCCGGTTCATGAAAGAACAGAAGAAGCTGGTTGTATTAGTCACTTTTGTTACACTCCTGCAGCATGGGTGACGATAGCCCCAAATACACGACCAATTAAATTACCATCAGATTGGTTGTATGATCACCCGACCCGGGATATAGCAGAATGGATGAGGCATGCGATGGAACAAGGCTATTCACACACACAAATCGAAAGCTTTGTACAAAATTATGAACGGTATAACCAAGTAACATCGTTTGGTTGGGATTTAATAATAGGTCGTTTGTTATTTCCTTATTATTATCTCGAACAAATGGAACAAACGTATTTACGAGAGAACATAGGAGCAATGGAAGAAACTTTGTATCATTTAGAACAATCATGGGAAAAAGAAGGAACTCGGCTGGAACATATTTCCTCACTGAAAGAAATCTTTCCATATCATTTTCAAAAATTGCCGGATTGGCTTTTAGGCAGAGATGTATCTTTCTTATAATTCTTATCGTTTCCCTTGTAAAATAATGAATAACCTTATATAATGTCCATTATATAAAGACATTTGTTTCCCTAGCAAACACAAGATGAAATAAATCATAATATAAAAAGAAATGCAGCAGTCAGCGAGAGGTGAGAGAGAATGGAACAAATAAATATCGGTCTATTAGGTCTGGGAACAGTGGGAAGTGGAGTCATTCAGATTATTGATGAACACCAACAGGAATTGCAACACCAAACGGGAAGTGCGGTGTCAGTGAGCAAAGTTCTCGTAAATAACAAAACAAAAGAACGTAATCTGGACACAAGCCATTTGATTTTAACCGAAAAAGCGGCTGATGTAATAGAGGATCCGGAAATAGACGTTGTAATTGAAGTTATGGGTGGAATAACAGAGGCCCGTGATTACATCCTTCAAGCAATACAAAACAAAAAACATGTGGTAACTGCTAATAAAGACTTAATGGCACTGCACGGCACAGAATTACTGACAAAGGCTGAGGAAAATGAGTGCTGCTTGTTTTATGAAGCAAGCGTTGCAGGTGGTATACCTGTTATTAGAGGTATCACTGAAGGATTGGCGTCTGACAGAATTACTCAAATGATGGGAATTGTTAATGGTACAACGAACTATATCTTAACAAAAATGGCGCAAGAAGAAAGAGATTATGAAGAAGTGTTAGCGGAAGCCCAAGAATTAGGATTTGCTGAAAGCGATCCTACTTCGGACGTTGAAGGATTAGACGCAGCACGAAAAATAGCCATATTGGCGCGACTTGGCTTTTCTATGAATGTCGAGTTGGATGACGTAGAATTGAAAGGTATTACGACAGTAACGACCGATGATATGGATTATTGTAACCAATTAGGATACACATTGAAATTAATCGGTTTGGCAAAGCGGACCGAAGAACGAGTAGAGTTGACCGTGCAGCCAATGTTACTCCCTAATGATCACCCGCTCGCTTCTGTCCAAAACGAGTACAATGCTGTATATGTTCATGGCGAAGCAGTAGGAGAAACGATGTTTTATGGACCGGGAGCGGGATCTTTGCCAACGGCGACGGCAATAGTATCAGATCTTGTAGCAACTATTAAAAATTTAAAATTAGGTGCTGGCAGTGGTTTTGCTTCCAGACCACTTCACACGAAAGCTATTCAAGCAAATGAAGAAGTCCTTTCTAAATACTTTTTACGCTTGCAAGTGAAAGACGAGACAGGAACGTTTGATGACTTAACTTCTTTGTTTGCAAAAGAGGATGTTGGTTTTGATAAGCTATTACAATGGCCTTTAGAAGAAGAAGACAATACTATGTCTGAAGTGGTTATTATTACTCATATGACGAATCGAGCCGCTTATGAGAGAATTTATCAAGAACTTGAAAATATGGACGTTGTACTGGATGTTAAAAGCAGTTATCGCGTAGAGGGAGGACAAGTATCATGAGCAGCTGGAATGGCTTAATTGATGCCTATAAAGATTATTTACCGGTGAATGAAGAAACACCATCACTTACATTAAACGAAGGAAACACCCCATTGGTACGTTTGGAACAATTATCGGACGAGTGGGGGGCAGACATTTACGTAAAAACCGAAGGGATTAACCCCACTGGTTCTTTTAAAGATCGGGGAATGGTGATGGCTGTTGCCAAAGCGAAAGAGGAAGGCAGTAAGGCGATTATTTGTGCATCTACAGGTAATACTTCTGCCTCCGCTGCTGCTTATGCTGCAAGAGCTGGTCTTCGTTGCATCGTTGTAATACCTGAAGGGAAAATAGCACTTGGAAAACTAGCCCAAGCTGTTATGTACGGAGCGGAAGTATTTGAAATTCAAGGTAACTTCGATAACGCTCTCGAGATTGTACGTTCAATCAGTGAGAAAGAAAATATAACGCTTGTCAACTCCGTTAACCCTTACCGCATTGAAGGGCAAAAAACATCGGCGTTTGAAGTATGTGACGCATTGGGAGAAGCCCCTGATATTTTAGCGATACCAGTTGGAAACGCCGGGAATATCACCGCGTATTGGAAAGGATTCAAAGAGTATCACGAGCAAAAAAATACCGGTCTTCCACAAATGCGCGGTTTTGAAGCGGAAGGTGCTGCTGCGATAGTACAAGATAAAGTCATTGAAGAACCAGAAACGGTTGCTACAGCAATTCGTATCGGAAACCCTGCAAGCTGGAGTAAAGCTGTTGATGCGGCAACCGAATCGAACGGCGAAATCAGCTACGTGACTGATGATGAAATTTTGGAAGCTTATCAACTTCTTGCCCAAAAAGAAGGAGTGTTTGCTGAACCTGCCTCGTGTGCATCCATGGCTGGACTAAAGAAACAATTAGAAAACGGTACTATTGCTAAAGGGTCAAAAGTCGTTTGTGTTTTAACTGGAAATGGATTAAAAGATCCAAGTACTGCGATTGATACAGTAACGGTAAAACCAACAGTTCTGCCGAATAGTGAGGAAGCCTTTCTTGAAAAATTAAAAGGTGGTGTTGCAGGTGGAAGGTGAAAAAATGGTCATCACTGTTCCGGCTAGTTCTGCTAATCTAGGGCCAGGCTTTGATTCTATCGGTCTGGCGGTTAACCGATTTTTGACTTTAGAGGCAGAAAAAGCAGCAGAATGGAGTTTTTCTTCCACTTCTTCCGAATTAGATGGAATTGCTGAAGGAAAAGATAATCTTGTTTATCAAGTGGCAGAAGAACTGGCTAGACAGCTTGGAATGGATCTTCCACCATGTGAAGTCAAGATGACCAGTGATATTCCACTTGCGCGCGGATTAGGCAGCAGTGCAGCAGCGATTATAGCTGCGATTGAACTAACAGATCAGCTGACAGGTGCCTCTTTAACAAAAGAAGAAAAAATGAGGTTTGCGAGTTTGTGGGAAGGACACCCGGATAACGTCGGACCTTGTCTTTACGGAGGATTAATTGTCGGGACGCATACAGATGAAGATACAAACATGGTTCATTGTGGTGTGCCAGACGTTGATTTAGTAATGGCCGTTCCGGATTCCGAGTTAATGACAAAAAAAGCGCGTGGTATTTTGCCTGAGCAGTTGGAGTACCATCATTCGATTCGTGGTAGTTCTGTCAGCAATGTTTTAGTGGCAGCACTCTTGAAAGAAGACTGGGAACTGGCAGGTAAAATGATGGGACGCGATGTGTTTCATCACCCATACCGAGCAAAACTAGTGCCAGGCCTACTAAGTATAATGGATAACATTCAAGATTATGGTGCATATGGGGCTGCGTTGAGTGGAGCTGGTCCTACTGTCATGTGTTTAGCACCACGTGGAAGTGGAGAATATGTTAGAAACAAGCTTCAAGCTGATTATCCTGATTTTCATGTACAAACAGCGGAGCCAGCAGCATTCGGTGCTGTGGTCCAATATATGAAGATGAAAGAAAATAGCGGCATGTCTATGTAATAGGGAAGCGTCCTCCTTTTTAAAGAGGACGTTTTTTTCGTAAGATAAGAATCTTTTGACTAAACTTGTCCTTATTTCTTCTCTTTTCAACAATACAAAAAAGATACCCTTATTTTTCATAAGGGCATCTTTAAACATGTGAGTATATTTTAAAATACTTGTTCAAGTTCTACTACGCCAGGAACCTCTTCTAGCAGAGCGCGCTCGATTCCGGCTTTTAATGTAATGGTTGAAGATGGGCAAGAGCCGCAAGCTCCCATAAGACGAACTTTTACAATACCGTCTTCCACATCAACCAATTCAACGTCCCCACCATCACGAAGCAAGAAGGGGCGCAATTTTTCAAGAACTTCTGTAACTTGAGCGTGCATATCCGTCGTTTGTGGCATGATTTGATCTCTCCTTTCTTTTCTTTCATTATACTACCCATTTTGGAGAAATTCCACAATCATAAGGGCTTAATCCATATTCTACTATGAAACGCACGTAGATGACAACCGAAGCACTTCTATAAATGAGTATAATCAATATATGGATTAGGTGTTATACGCCGGAATGGTGTTTATACATCCAAAGCACACCACTTTTTAGTAAGCGGGCCACACGTCCAGTTAAAGCAGTGTCTCCCATAACACCAAATCCATGTTTTTTACCGAGAGATCCAAGAACACCTTTTAATTTTATAGCAGGTAACCGTTTCGGTATTTCTTCCCCTTTCCAACGCTTTTTTAGAACCATCGCAATTTGTTCCGCTTGACCTTCCGCCAGTTGAGCACTAGGAGCATGAGGAAGACTGGCACAGTCGCCAACGACGAAAATATTTTCATTGTCAGGAAGATGGTGATGATTAGTGAGAATGATACGCCCCTTTTCATCTTTTTCCACATCCAAATCTCGAACGACTTTGTTAGGTTGAATGCCAGCTGTCCAAATAATTGCTTTCGATTCAATGAATTCATCGTGATTATACAGCCCGTTTTCATCGACCTGCGTAATATCTGAATTACTTATAACGTCAACTTGATGTTTTTCAAACCAATTTTGTACGTAGTTACTAAGCCTTTTAGGGAACATCGGCAGAATCGTTTCGCCGCGATCAAATAGTTGAATATGAAGGTCATCTCGACTTTCACGAAGTTCACTGGAAAGCTCAACCCCGCTTAAACCAGCTCCTACAACGGAAACAGTAGAGTTAGCAGGAAGGTTATTAAGCGTTTCATAGGTCCTCCGTGTTTTTTCCATGCTTTGAATACTGTACGTATGTTTATCTGCTCCCGGTACACCATGATATTTGTCTTCACAGCCAAGACCGATAATTAAATAATCGTAGGAAATCGGATCTTCTCCCCGTAAATGAATGAGGTTCTCATCTTTATCAATACGGTCTACAGTGCCAAAATGAAGTGTAAGTCTTTCTTCTTTTGGAAATGGAACTCTGACGTCCTGATCAGACTCTGTTCCGGCAGCAAGAGCATAATATTCTGTTTTTAAACAGTGATAAGGCAATTTATCTACAAGTATAAGTTCAACGTCATCCGGAAGGTCATTTGGAAGCATTTTCTGCAAAATTCTCATACCACCGTAGCCCCCGCCTAAAACAACTAATTTTTTCATAGCGCGATGTCCCCTTTTTGTTAAAATACCATTAAGGCTCGTATGTAGAAGTAACATTAATTGATCAAGAAAACCATCTCTCGTTTCCTCAGTACAAGTGGATAGCATGTAATAAAAGTGACTGTTTATAATGTTTGCCCATAAGGAGAGATTAGCGTTACTTTCTATTTCCTCTTCATTTTTTCCTGCTGAAAGAACTTCCTCCCATTTTTTTAAAAGCAGGGAATCCTTTTCAATCAAGTGCTGCCAGGTGAGGCGGGTTAAATCTTGATTTAAATGAAATTCTCCAAGAAAGTAGCTGAAGTGAGCACGTAATTTTGAAAGAAAAGGTAAACGTTTCAAGCCATATGTTTTTATATAGTGATCGACTTTATACAGCCTATCTTTAGCTAACGTATGCATGAGGGATTCTTTTGTCGGGAAATAATTAAAAAAAGTTCCTTTTGCAACTTCGGCTGTTTCTGTAATTTCTTGCACGGTTGTCGCTTCAAATCCTTTGTGGCGAAAAAGTTCAACCGCTGCATGTAATATTCTTTCTTGTGTTTGCTGTTTTTTTTCAGAACGATTCATATTTTTTATCAACTCCGGATGTTACGCTGTTTGACTCCGTCTTATGATGCTCACGTAAGATAGTGCGGAGAAACAAAAAGAACAACTGTATTGCAAAAAATGACCTCGGTCACTTTAGATTATAACGATTTTATGACAGATTTACAACAATCCATCACCATTCTATGACAATGGATATAAGCAGACGTGTTGACTAATTATTTAAGCAACGATAGGATTATTGAGAGACTCGTAAAGAAGGTGAAACAAATGAGGCCTATTATAGAATTTTGCCTAAGTAATTTGGCAAGCGGGTCGCAAGAGGCAATGGAAGAATTAGAAAAAGATCCTAACCTTGATATCATCGAATACGGCTGTTTAGGAAACTGTGCTCAATGTGCGATAAGCATGTATGCATTAGTAAATGGTGAAGTCGTAGATGGGGATGACCCGGAAGATTTGGTTTCCAACATTTATCAACATTTGGAGGAAAATCCAATGTTTTAATAGAAGGAGGCTGCTTTTTTAAGACAGGTCGTCTGTTCTGAAAGCAGTCTCTTTTATACATAACAATAAATGAAGGGTCGGTGTCAAAATGAAATTAATTCCGTTTGAGAATACATGGCCTTATGAAAAAATGGGAGAAGATATTTACATTGAAGAATGTCCTTATTGCAAAGAAACGAATGTCTTAACCTATATGAAAGAAGAACATTTACAACAAGCGAAAGACGGCATTAAAACTCGCGTTGTTATGCCATGCTGTCATGCAACTATGATTGTTGCAGATGCGGATGATGATTACTTTTGGACAACGGAGCGGTTACGATAGAAGGGAAGAAATAATGAATTTCACAAAAATGCATGGATTAGGTAATAGTTATATTTATGTGGACTTATTTGAAGAGTCACTCGAAGAACAAGAACTTTCCTCTTTAGCAGAGGCTGTTGCTGACAAAAATACGGGGATTGGTTCGGATGGATTGATTTTGATTGGACCGTCCGAAACAGAAGATATACGAATGAGAGTATTTAATGCTGATGGTTCGGAAGCAAGAAACTGCGGAAATGGGATACGTTGTGCAGTTAAACTTGCTTATGAGAAGGGCATAATCCCAAATACAGAAATAACGGTCGAAACCCTTGGAGGAAGAGTGAAAGCAATACTTGAAATTGATTCTTCATCGGATGAGGTGGAACGTGTAACAGTGGATATGGGAAAGCCAAGACTGCAGAAACAACAACTACCACTCACCAATGGTGAACCAGAACAACAAACGATTGAAGAACCGATTCAAGTAAACGGGGAAACGTTACGAATGACTGCAGTATCGATGGGAAATCCCCATGCCGTTTTTTTTGAAAAGGATATTCAATATGCTCCGGTTTCATTGATTGGTCCCTATTTGGAAAAACACAAGATGTTTCCGGAATGGGCGAATATAGAATTTGTAGAAATGGTGTCTGAACAAGAAATGCATTTTCGTGTATGGGAAAGAGGTTCTGGAATTACACAGGCATGTGGAACAGGGGCATGTGCAGCGGTTGTTGCAGCAGTACTGACGGGACGTGCCAGTAAAGGGAAAGAAATAATCGTTCATTTGCTTGGCGGAGACTTGTGCGTGACATGGGATATGAATGGAACGGTATGGATGAACGGACCGGCAGAAACAATCTGTACAGGCATATATAACAGAAAATAAAAGCATGGAAGTAGGGGGAAACCCCCTACTCTCCATGCTTTTTTAATATGCTTTTATCGTATTGTAGAAAGTATCTCGTTCAATTGGTTGTTTATTGGCGCCTTTAATGAGGTGAATCAGTTCTTTTCTTGTGAGACCTTGAGTGGTAAGAGCTCCAACAGAATGAGAAATCCGCTCTTCAATTAAAGTGCCATGTATGTCATCAGAACCGAATGTAAGCGCCATTTGTGTTAATTGTGCACCGATATTAATCCAATACGCTTTAATGTGATCAAAATTATCGAGCATTAAACGAGAAATCGCAACCGTACGCATATCATCATACGGAGATGTACGTTGATGCCAGCCGGCGTTTACTTTGCGGGGCTGCATAGCAAGCGGAATAAAAACCATAAATCCACTGGTCTTGTCTTGCAGTTGGCGTAAGCGGTCCATATGAATAAGCCGTTCTTCAAACGTATCAATGGAACCGTATAGCATTGTTGCATGGGTTTTCATCCCAAGGTTGTGTGCTGTCTCGTGTGCTTCGAGCCACTCGTAAGTGGAAGCTTTGTCGGGGCTCATTTTTGCCCGGTAGCGCTCTGTGAGTATTTCAGCACCGCCGCCAGGAAGAGTATCCAAACCAGCTTTCATCAATTCCTCTAATACTTCTTTCATAGAAAGACCGGAAATCCTCGCGAAAAATTCAATTTCAGCTGCAGTGTATGCTTTAATTGAAGCTTGAGGATAATGCTTTTTAAGCGTTCGGACTGTATTTAAGTAATAGTCAAAACCAACATCTACGTTATGACCGCCGACGATATGGAATTCTTTAATGTTGTCATTCCAACGTTTTTCGACGTAATCCAGTAGTTCTTCTTCATGCATAGTGTACGCGCCTTCTTCTCCCGGTTTACGTTTGAAACCGCAGAAACTGCAGCTTGCTTCACACACATTTGTAGGATTGATGTACATATTTTCTATAAAATATACATTGTCTCCGTTTTTGTTGCGATTTACTTGATCTGCCAGTTGTGCAATGGTCAATAGGTCGCTCGTTTCGTACAAATAAAGACCGTCTTCTATCGATAGACGAACTCCTTTTTGTACTTTGTCGGCAATTTCCTCCATTTTGGTATCTTTCATTAACGTAACTGCCATTGTATCCTTCCTTTCCTGGAGCGGTTCAATGATATGTTTGGATAACATTGTACAGCGTATCACGCTCTACCGGCTTTTTTCCAGTTTCTTTTATCATGTCAATGAACCACTGTTTAGGTATCATTTGGGCTGCACTGTTCCCGGCGGCATGTACAATTTGCTCCTCCATCACGGTTCCATCCAAGTCATCTGCTCCGAACTGAAGAGCGACCTGAGCCAGTTTTTTTCCAATCAACATCCAAAACGCACGAATGTGGGGGAAATTATCAAGCATCAGTCTCGCCACAGCTAGTATTTTTAAGTCATACCAGCCTGTCGTTTCGTTTTCAATCTGGAATTCCTTCGCCAGGTCTGTGTTTTCTGGCTGGAAAGCAAAACCAAAGAAAGCATTAAATCCATGTGTTTCATCTTGTAAATCACGTAAGCGTATCAAGTGGTCAATGACATGCTCCGGTTTTTCAATATGGCCGTAGAGAATAGATGCGTTGGATTTCATTCCTATTTCATGGGTTTTACGGTGAATGTCAAACCAGCGGCTAGCATTGGTTTTATGACCTGAAATAGTCTTCCGAATGACAGGATCGAATATTTCAGCTCCTCCTCCAAGTATGGAATCAAGTCCTGCTTTACGCAATCTTTCCAGTGCTTTTTCGACGGGTATTTTAGCAACCTTGGCGAGATAATCTATTTCTACAGCCGTGAAAGCTTGGATGTGGATGTCTGGATTATGTTGTTTAGATATGGTCATCATATCTTCGTAGTAGCTAAAAGGCAGCTTTGGATTAACCCCGCCAACAATATGCAATTCTTTGTAACCTTTTCCTTTCATTTCAATGAACTTTTGTTTTAAATCGTCCAAGGAAAGGGAATAAGAACTAGGATGATTTGGTTTTACCCCAAATGCACAAAGTTTGCATTGAAGATAACAGACATTGGTGTAATTAAGGTGAGTGTTTTGAATAAAATAAACATTATTTCCATGAAGTCGTTCTTTTACTTGGTCAGCCAATAAACCAAGTTGTAGTAAGTTATTGGATTTCATTAAAAAAGCGCCATCTTCAAAAGAAAGTCTTTCTGCACCATGAATTTTTTCAATAATGTCCGACATTTGTGTAGACGTGGTTTTTATAAAAGCGCCTCCTTTTAACACTATTTGTTCAATGAATATTATACTACTAGATTTTAGGGAATAAAAGAGTGACGGTTGGTATTTAATAATAAGAAACGTCTTTCTGTGGAAAATTTTACCGTACACAATAATTGTTTTTTTATGGAAAAAAAGGTAGAATAGAAATAATAGTCAGTGTTTGTGTTGCTTGAATCAAAGAGGGAGGGGAGAGAAAGTGGAGGATAATGTTCATCGTTATTTTCAGAAAGAGCACATAGAATTACTCCGTAAAAAGATGATGGAAGAAGCGGAAATTCACGGATTTCATCATCCTTTAGTCCATCACTACAGTCAGCGAATTGATCAGGAACACAATAGAATGCTTGGTTTACATGCTCCAAAGGATCTTTTCCCTTCAAAAATATATCCAACTCGGAAAAATTGGCAGATTGTTTGATACGTGTTAATAAAAACGATATACTTTTATTAGCATTGTGGTGCCGACTATTACTATTGGAAGAGGAGGTTTTTCCATGATTACAATCACAGATGCTGCTGCAGCGCAAGTGCAGGAGATGATGAAAGAAGAAGAGGATGAGAACCTTAAGCTTCGCGTAGGGGTCAAAGGTGGAGGTTGTTCCGGCTTATCCTACGGTATGGGCTTTGATACAGAAGTGGAAGAGACCGATAATGTTATTGAACAAAACGGTTTGAGTGTTCTTGTTGATAAAGAAAGTGCTGATGTACTTGAAGGTGTTGTCATTGATTATAAGCAAAATATGATGGGCGGAGGCTTCACCATCGATAATCCGAACGCTATCGCAAATTGCGGCTGTGGAAGCTCATTTAAAACAGCAACAAGAGCTGGTACACCGGAAGATTGTTAAAGTAAAAGTAAAAAAATCCCTTGCGGCGAATTCGTTGCAGGGGATTTTTTCGTGAAATGCCTGTGCATATGGATGACATAAAACAATCCCTTCCTCGTATAATAAAATGGAGGAAGGGGCGTTGATTTTATCGGTTGCTTTAAAACATGTGAGAACTGTGTCCTGGTTGAAGTCGAGCTTTTGGATCGATATAGGACTTAGCATTGTTGACCGCAGTTGGTGCTTCACCGAATCCTGTGGCTATAAGCTTAACTTTTCCTTCATAAGTGGAAATATCACCTGCTGCGTAAATTCCTTCAATATTTGTTTCCATTTTGGAATTGACAGGGATTGAATTTTTTTCAATATTTATTCCCCATTCCTTAATAGGGCCCAATGACGAGATAAAGCCGTAATTCACAATTACCGCATCTACATTTATCGTTTTCACGTTTTCTCCTTTTACTTCTTCGATGACAACTTGGTTTATATAATCATTTTCACCGATAATATCTTTTACTTGATACGGAGTAATGATGTTGACACCGGATTGTTCAAGCTGCTCTACACTGTGCTCATGCGCACGAAACTTGTCGCGACGGTGCATAAGTGTCACATCAGAGGCAATCGAGTCAAGCATATTGGCCCAATCGACAGCAGAATCCCCACCCCCGCAAATGAACACGCGCTGACCAGCAAATTTTTGTAAGTCATCGACGAAGTAATGAAGGTTTTTGTTTTCGTATGGCTCTGCCCCCTCAATATTGAGCCTGCGTGGTTGAAATGCACCGATTCCAGCTGTAATAATAATGGTTTTGGAATAATGAATCTCTTTCTCTGTGTGAAGTTCGAAAACACCGTCATCGTTTTTGATGACATTTTGTACGGATTGTTCTAATACGACGTCATTTTCGAATGTTTGCATTTGTTCCACAAGATTATCTATTAAGTCCTGTGCTCTTACTTTTGGAAAACCAGCCACATCATAAATGTATTTTTCCGGATATAGTGCAGACAGCTGCCCACCAAGCTGAGGCATACTTTCAATTAATTTCACTTTAGCTTGCCTCATACCGCCGTAAAAAGCGGTAAAAAGTCCGGTCGGACCGCCGCCGATAATAGTAATATCATATAGATCCTGTTCTGGAATCAAAACCTCCACCTCCTAATTTTTCTCGTAAAATACTTCTTTTATTATAATCATATTGATAATAATTTTGAAAGGGAAAAGGTCTGCCAAATTAGGAATTTGACAAAAGCATGACATCACATGTCAAGAGTTTTTAAGAAAATGGTTGAAAAACGTAAAAAAAAGAAATATCATAAAGGATGTGATTTGTGACAAATTTTCGATTGCTATTATTTATTTATTATTTTACGGAAAACAAAGCTCTCTTTTTCATGACCATCGTCTTTTAAAAGAAGGACGTTTTTTCTAAACCTGCATACGTGAAATAAATCACATGCTGGTTTTATTGTTTGAATTGGGTAACATAGGAAGACTTAATATTTTAAGAAAATGGAAGTGATAACATTGGCTACAAAACCAACTATTCTTATCTTAGGCGGCGGTTACGGCGGTATGGTGACAGCCACTAAGATTGCAAAACAACTAGGTCAAAACGATGCAAACGTGACGCTTGTAAGTAAACACAATTATCATTACCAAACAACTTGGCTGCATGAACCGGCTGCAGGTACTATGCACGCAGATCGTACGCGGATGCCGATTTCTAGCGTTATTAACGAAAGCAAAATTAATTTTATTCAAGATGAAGTTCAGGAAATCCATAGGGAAGAAAACAAAGTAACATTGAAAGAAAAAGGACAAGTTGATTATGACTATCTAGTTACTGCTTTAGGGTCTGTTCCAGAAACATTTGGTGTTGACGGCGTATTTGAACATGCTTTCAGTAAATGGACAGTGAATGGTGCCCGTGAAATGAAAGACCATATCGAGTATTTATTTGCTAAGTATAATAATGAACCAGAACCAAGAGATGACTATTTAACGTTTGTCGTCGCTGGTGCAGGGTTTACTGGTATGGAATTTATTGGTGAACTGAGTGAACGTATTCCGCATCTCTGTGAAGAATACGACATTCCAAAAAATAAAGTAAAGATGTATGTTATTGAAGCTGCTCCAACAGCACTTCCTGGTTTTGATCCGGAGCTAGTGGAATATGCGATGAATTTGCTCGAAAATCGAGGGGTTGAATTTAAAATTAATCAGCCAATCAGCGAAGTAACAGCTGACGGTGTTATCCTGAAAGACGGAGAAGAAATCAAATCAAAAACCGTTGTTTGGGCGACTGGCGTGCGAGGCAATCCAGTTATTGAACAATCTGGATTTGAAAATATGCGTGGTCGTGTGAAAGTTGAAAAAGATCTACGCGCACCAGGTGAAGATAACATTTTTGTTATCGGAGACTGTTCTCTTATGATTAATGAAGAAACGGAACGTCCTTTCCCGCCAACAGCTCAAATTGCTATGCAGCAAGCTGAAACGGTAGCGGTAAACCTAAAAGCACTTATCAAAGGCGAGTCGCTGCAAGAATTCAAGCCGGATATTAAAGGTACCGTTGCTTCTCTTGGCGGTAAAGAAGCGATTGGTATTGTTGGCAATAAGAAATTATACGGCACATCCGCTAACTTTATGAAGAAGATGATTGATAATCGCTATTTGTGGATTTTAGGCGGAGCCGGTCTTGTTCTAAAAAGAGGGAAAAATCCATTTTAGAAGCAAGGTAGCCCTGCGGGAATGTAAATCTCGCGGGGTATTTTAATTAGATATGTTTCAATGTTTTTTATTGATTTCACGACTTTGTCAAATATATGATGTAGCATGAACCATTAACAGGTATTTCTTTTATAGACTGATGTGTATTTGGAGGTGAATCTGCCGTTGACTGGTATTGGAAGTGTTCCACAGCTGATTATATCAATTATGCTGTTTTTGCTCTTGTTTTTCGGTATTGGATTTTTGCTTAATATGATATTGCGATCTACATGGATTATGACAATATGTTATCCTGTGATCGTTATATTGATTATCGATAACGTTGGTTTCTTTGATTATGTACTTTCACCTGTTTCCTCCTTCCGTTCATTAGGCGGAGATATTGCAGGATTACAAATTATCGATGCGCTCATTTTAATAAGCGGATTAATAGGGTCGATTTTAGCGGGAATAGCTATTCGAATGTTGCGTAACAGGGGATATCAAATGTTCTAACAAACTGCTCGTTGCAGTTACAGTACAGTCTTGAAGGCTGGTTGTATCTGTGAGAGCAGTTTTTTTACTGCAATCTGTTTCCAACATAACCTTTACGTGTTATCTATTTGGAATAATATTAGTTATTTCTGGAGATGCTGTTTTGGTGAGAGGAGTGTTCACTATGCTAAACAGCACTGTATACCGGAGATTACTAATGTCAGCACTTTTTGTCATAGCAGTTATAACGACAGTGTCTTATGTAACAAACGTGAAAGCTGCTGAATTGCCGGGGTATTTTTATGATTACATTCAACAAAATCAATCAGACGAAAAAGCAAGTTTACCACAACCTATGAAAGCTGATTCAGACCATTATAAACGACATCCTTCAAGTGAAGAGAAGACAGATTGGATAGAAAAACAGGGAGATATCCCGGAAGCTGAGTTACTGTTTGAAATGGAAGAGGGTCTTACAGAAATGGTGACGGCAACCGGTTATACGGCAGGGTATGAATCGACTGGAAAAACGAAAAACGATCCTGCGTATGGAATTACGTATTCTGGAGTTAAAGTAAGAAGGGACTTAGTTTCTACTGTAGCAGCTGATCCAGAACTATTTCCAATAGGCACCATTTTATATATTCCGGATTACGGTTATGGAATCGTAGCCGATACTGGCTCGGCAATTAAAGGTAAGAAGCTGGATTTGTTTTATCATTCAGTCGAAGATGTGTATGAAGAATGGGGAAAGCGCGATATAAGAGTTCATGTGTTGAAAAAAGGTGACGGAACGTTAAGTGAAGAGGAAATGGAAGATATAAATAAAGAAGGGGCTTTACCGGTATGGAATCCAGCTCCTTCTTCTTTATAACTAGTAACAGCCACACAAACTTTTGAGTTCAATTGGCGATGGACTTAAAAGTTTTATTTTTTGTGTAACAGAATGAAAGTCATGCCCCTTGTCGTATCGAGTCTGTTTTAAATGGCAACATAATAATGCCCGGCCAGAGCAATAAGCAATCCGACAACCACTCCGAAAAAAACTTCAATCGGTTGATGGCCAAGAAGTTCTTTTAATTCTTCTCTTTTTTCTGTGTCTTCTTTTTTCTGCCAAGACTTGGCTTCTGTGACAAACTTATTAAAATCGACGAGAAGTTGATTTAACACGGTAGCATGATAACCTGCGTGACGACGTACTCCTGTTGCGTCAAACATTACAATCACTCCGAAAATAATACAAATTGCAAATAAATTAGAATCGAACCCGTTTTCCAAACCAATAGCAACCGAGACAGCAGTTACGGCAGCTGAGTGTGAGCTTGGCATCCCTCCTGTACTGGTTACTAATGTAAAATCCCATTTTTTTGTTGCGATATAAGATAGTGGAATTTTAATACCTTGTGCGAATAAGATGGAAAAAAGCGCAATCCATAAGGGGAAGTTACCCAGTAGTTCCATAGTCTAAGAACGTCCTTTCGATAATTTGTACATGTAACTGCTCCCAATAGTGTACCAGGATATATAAGTAATTCTTTTATAATGGAAGAAGTACTGTTACACTTATATAAATATAATTTTTTAGACATTTTAGAAAATTCCTTTATAGTATGGAAGAAGGAATTAAGTTTATCTATATTCTACATCACTAATTGTATCATAGGATAGGGACAAAGCGTTTCTTTGTTTTATTATCTGACAACCTTTCACAATTTTAAAAGAAAAAATAGTAAAATGAGAAAAAGAAGGAAGTGATGCATTACAGGTATGTTACAGATATAAAGGTTTAGTTAATGCTTATCAAGAATATTCCCTATTTTTAAACAAATATGAATTTAAATCGGGTTTGAATAAATTGGATGCTGTCAGTAGTATGAATAACATATTGCTGTAAATAAGTCATTACTTACTGCATTGAATGGAACGATAGATTGGATGTTGGTATTGTTATGAAACTTTTAAAAACATTAGATTACGGATTAAGCAAATTAGAGGAATTTATTTTAAGTGCGTCCATTCTGATGATTACGGTAATGGTAGCAGGTAATGCATTAAGCCGTAATTTCTTTAATAACAGCTGGGCTTTTGCGGAAGAATTGAGTGAATTATCTTTATATGTCGCGACATTTATGGGAATTGGTTACGTAGCAAGGAAAGGTCGGCATATTACAATGTCTGCCGTTATAGATAATGTACCGTTTGCATTTAGAAAGACGTTAGCTACTATTATCCCTTTGATTACAGCAATTATCCTGTTCACATTAGCATACTTTTCGTATGAATATGTACAATCTACCTCAGGGCGAGTAACATCTGCCTTGCGTATTCCTTATTATTGGATGAATATTTGGGCGCCGATAGGATTTGTGTTAGGAGGTCTACAGTTTTTACGTAATTTCTATGTGAATGTCAGAAATAAAGAAGTTTATTTAGCAGAAGAGCGTAAAGATTATAAGACCGAAGAAGAGGTAGAAAACCAGAGTTCAACGTAAACCTATACAGAATAGCGGGGAATAGCAGATGGTAACGACACTGTTAATTATATTATTTGTCTTCTTAATGCTAGGTTTTCCAATGATGATACCACTCATTCTTGCGCCGCTCGTCATTGTATTGTTTTTCATGCCGCAAGTCGAACCATTCTTAATGGTTCAACAGATGCTGAGTGGGATTTCGGAACCTATATTACTTGCCGTACCTTTATTTATTTTTGCAGCAGATATTATGTCTATGGGAAAGACTTCAAATCGTCTGCTTGATTTTGTTGGTTCATTTGTTGGTCACCTTCGTGGTGGCTACGCCATTACGACAGCAGCAGCTTGCACATTGTTCGGCTCTATTTCAGGTTCTACGCAAGGAACGGTTGTCGCGATTGGAACACCAATGAGGCAAAGATTGTTAAAAGTGGGATACAAAGATTCAACTGCGATTGCTCTTATTATTAATGCTAGTGATGTTGCTTTATTAGTTCCACCTAGTATCGGTATGATTATTTATGGATTAATTTCCCGTACGTCCGTTGGGGATTTATTTATAGCTGGTATCGGTCCGGGACTCCTTATTTTTTCATTTTTTGCTTTGTACGCTTACATACATGCTTATTTGTACAAAATACCGCTCGCTGATAAAGCTACCTGGACAGAACGATTTCAATTCACGTGGAAAGCAATATTTCCATTAATGTTTCCAGTCATTATCATTGGCGGTATTTACAGTGGTTTTTTTACTCCGACAGAGGCAGCCGGTATTTCCGTACTATATGCTCTGTTGCTCGAACTAGTGATTTATCGTTCGTTTAGTATTAAAAAAGTGCCGAGCGTCGCACTTTCAACTGGATTGATAACGTCAGCGGTGTTTATATTAGTTGCCGGGGGGCAAGCTTTTGCGTTTACACTAGGTATGGCTGGTATTCCTGGGATGATTGCTGATACGTTTCTATCTGGAAATCCAGGACCGATAGAAGTATTAATTATTGTATCTATTTTCTTTTTCGTAGGTTGCATGTTTGTTGATCCAATTGTTGTTATTTTGATTTTAACACCAATCCTGCAACCGGCAGCGATGCAGGCAGGGATAGATCCTGTACATTTAGGGGTTATCATCACCTTCCAGGCTGCATTAGGATCTGCAACACCGCCGTTTGGTGTCGATATATTTACAGCGAGTGCAGTCTTTAATCGATCTTATCTTGATACGATAAGAGGAACACCACCTTTTATTGTGATGATGCTTATTGTTTGTGTCTTATTGATTTTATTTCCAGAGATTTCTCTCTTCCTGCTTTAATGCGGAAGTCGAGATAAATTAAAAACAATTTTAGGGGGAAAGAAATATGAGAAAAAACAAATTTAGTTGGCTAATAAGTACAGCACTCATGTCTTCTTTAGTATTGGCTGCTTGTGGCGGCGGGGAAACAGAAGAAGGTGGTGGCGACAGTGAAGATGAAGGCGGCAGTGAAGGTGATAATGCAGAGGAATCAGAAGACGAAGATACAGCAGAAGACACTGCGGAAATTGAAGAATCTTACAATTGGACTTTCGTAACTGAAGAAAATGAAGGTCAAATGCAATATGAATATGCACAAGAATTAGCTGATCGTTTGAATGAAAAATCAGGTGGTCAAATTACGATGGATGTATTTGAATTTGGTCAACTAGGTACAGAAGTTGACCAAGTAGAACAACTTCAAAGTGGAGCGGTTGAGTTTGCAATCGTATCTCCAGGTTTTACTGGTACGATGGTAGAAGAAGGGCAAGTATTTGCTTTGCAGTTCTTACTCCCAGAAGACCAGGAACAAGTCCATGAACTGTTAAACACAAGTGAAGCATTGAATGAAGATCTTGCTGCGTTATATGAAGAAGAAGATATATTACCGCTGTCTTTCTTTACAGAAGGGTTCATGCAGTGGACGGGAAGCAGTGAAATCACCGAACCTGCTGATTTTGATGGCTTTACAATGAGAACACAGGACTCCCCATTAATTCAGCAGACATATGAAGAATATGGTGCAGATCCGTCTGTTATGAGTGCCGGAGATCTTTACACAGCACTTCAGAATGGAACAGTTGATGGTCAAGAGAATCCAATCTTCTTTATCGCAGATTCTTCCTATCACGAAGTTCAGGATTACATGACGATTTCTAACCACAATTCTTATGTTGCTATGACAACGGTGAATCCTGATTTTTATAATGGATTACCAGAAAATGTTCAAAGTCTTATTGATGAAACAGTAGATGAAATGCGTGATGTAGGATTTGATATGCAAGATGAGTTGAACAGTAGCTTATTGTCAGATATTGAAGACAATGAAGATACTCCAACAGAAGTAACAGAATTATCTTCGGAGCAGCGTGAAGAATTCCGTGAATTGGCTACACCAATGCGTGATTTCTATCGAGACAATGCTGGAGATGAAGCTGGAGCTATTTTAGACAAACTCGAAACAGAAATTGAAGAGATTACCGGCGAATAATTTTTGAGAAAAAAGGGGCTGTCTCACAAGTGATAAATGACTTGTGGGTACAGCCCTTTTGTTATGAGATAAAAAATTATAAAATTGCGGGAAAACCATGTAGTGAAGCCCGTTTCGGAAGCAGAGATAGAGGAAATTGATAGTAGCCGTGCTGAAAGCGTGCTAATAAAACAGAATCCTATATGTAGGAAAACAGTTGACCAAAAAAGCTCAGAGCTTGGGCAAAAAACGGTAGACAGTCGAAATCAAGAAACTGTTTACGAATATGTTCAAAAAAAATACACCTTTTGAATGAAACAAAGGTGTATGCTAAGAATAATTAAGCTGCGCGTTTGGACGGGTTTAAGGACGTTTGTCTTTGTAATAAATAATAGATTTTTGGGATCGCAGCAACTGCTAAAATAGTAAAGATGATATCTTTCACTAGTGGAAGGGCCATCCACCCCCATACCATAGCATAACTGAATCCTTCCGGCGCGTCAGCAATCCACTGATAGGCATAATACATATAATTCGTTCCCATGATATAATTAATAAAAAGACCTGTAAAAGCAGCGATGAGAAAATGACGTAATTGCGGGCTTTTTTTACGTTCAATCATTTTACCAGTAACGAATGCCATCACAATGAAGGATAAGATAAAACCAAAAGTCGGGCTGACTAAAGCACGAATGCCTCCGGAAAATTCAGAGAAGACCGGCATACCGATGAGACCGATGAACATGTAAATAATCATCGAGAAAGCTCCTAAACGGCTGCCAAGAATCGCTCCTGCTAAAATGGCAATAATCGGTTGTAAGGTGATGGGTACTCCCCCGATAACAAGAAATGCAGTAATATTCGCCCCTATTCCCATTAAGGCGGCAAATAAAGCAACAGAAACAATGTCAATCGGTTTAAATGTCATACATTTATTCTCCTTTCGTGTTTGTATGTACCATGTTTAAAGATGTGTAACTAGTCGGTTTTAACTAATACTAAAGGATTTAAGAATTTGTGTCAACTTAATTTAATTTAAGGTTTACGATAAGGAAACAATATTAAATAACTTTATATTTACTTTGTAGAAAAATACGATGCATCATATATCAAATGTTGGAGGTAATGATTGAAATGAGTTATTCAGTGGATTCACATTTAATGATCATTGCCCATCGTGGCACCACGGCGCCATCTATTAAAGAAAATACGATAGAAGCTTTTGGACTCTCCTTAATAGAGGGAGCTGATATGATAGAGACAGACATACGGTCAACAAAAGACAGAAAACTAATATGTTCTCATAATGCGGAATGGAAAAACAAAAAAATAAATGAAATGACGTATGAAGAGTTAAAGACTAAAATTACCGCCCAAGAGGGATGGTATCCACCGCTTTTATCGGAAGTATTTGCATTACTTGATAACGGAATCCAATTTAACATTGAAATAAAAGAAAGGGGATTGGAAAGGCAAGTACTAGAGACAATACCTTCTTCTTTTTCTAAAGAGAGAGTTATTATTACCTCTTTTGAAGAATCTGTGATAGCAAATGTGAAAGAGATAGATTCCAATATTCGCACAGGACTGATTGTTGGAACATCCATATTTGCTGGACAACAGAAAACATTAGCCCATTGGCGTGACTATTTTCCAGAAAACAGATTGAGAAAAGCTAAAGCCGATATCGTGTGTCCGCATTACCGGCTTGCAAATAAATTATTTATTCAACGTCTGCAGAAAAAAGGTTATGACATCTATGTGTGGACGGTTAATCACCCTGAGAAAATGAAAAAATTTGTAAGACTTGGTGTGGATGGTATTTTTACAGATAACATAAGCATCGCCTTAATGCATAGAAAGTAAAGAATTGTTTGTTTGCTTCATAGAAGACTATCGTTGTATCATAGAGACAATGGATAAATAAAGGAGTGTTATGGAATGGCACGCGTAGAAAGCTTTGAATTAGATCATACGATAGTAAAAGCCCCGTACGTTCGACATGCAGGTGTGCAGCGGGTAGGAACAGACGGTATTGTGAACAAATTCGATATCCGCTTTGCTCAACCGAATAAGCAAAATATGACTCCGCCCGTTATTCATACGTTAGAACATTTACTGGCTTTAAATATTCGTCGCTTCGCCGATGATTACTCTCATTTTGAAGTCATCGATCTTTCGCCGATGGGTTGCCAGACTGGGTTTTATTTGATTATGAACGGAGAACCTGAAATTGCTGAACTTATTGATATTCTTGAAAAGACAATGGAGTATTCTTTAGGCTTGGACGAAGTTCCAGCAGCGAATGAAGAGCAATGCGGGCAGGCTAAACTTCATCATTTGGAAAATGCAAAAGAGTGGATGAGGTACTGGCTCAGACAAGATAAGCAGGATTTGCAAAAAGTATTTTAAGGATGACTAAAAAGAACGCTCAAGTATATCGCTTGAACGTTCTTTTTATCTTTGGTGCCCATTTGACTGCGCCTATTTTTACAGTGTTAAGGTAGCGTTGCTTATATATTTTTGTCATAGTGTTGTTTTGCCTGTGTGATAATATGTTCCAATTGATAATCAGAAGACTTTGTAATATCTGCGTTTAATACATGACTCATTAAGTCTAAAGCCAGTTGATTATCGTGTTCGTCATTGGACGCGGTACAGTCGGCAGGGACAAATAATTGATAATGCCGCATATAGGCATCATTAGCTGTAAAATGAACGCACATATTGCCAGCGACTCCCGTTATAATAAGTGTTTTCACGTCCAAGTATTCAAGTAGTAAATCCAACGGTGTAGCAAAAAAACCGGAAAATTGGGGTTTCAATACAAAATAATCATCGCTTTCCGGTTCAATTTTCTCGGTAATCGGCTTTCCTTTAACGTCATCACGCTTGCAGTGGGCGACTAATTCTTGAAAATCACTTTGCCATCGTCCATAATTATCATTCACATAAATGACCGGAATTCCATAATCTTTTACTGTTGCTTTTAGGCGAGCAATCTGCTTAGCTGCTTTTAGCGCATGCGGAAAAAGGTAATCCCTATCTTCAAATTCCATGTCATTGACCATATCCAATATAATAAGAGCCGTCGTTGCTTTTTCTTCTACGTGTGGGAGATTTTCCTCTGCCATACTGATCCCTCCGTTTTTCTTATCTCGTTTACCATTCCCGTCATTCCATCATTTTAAATATCATTAATGCGACGTTTATTATCGCAAAAGCGACTGTTGGTTCCAACATCTAAATATAAAAATACAATTACGCTGCAGCTTGTTAGTATGATAAGATAGACGGTAATGAAGATAGATGCCGACAAGTGCAAGCGAAAGGAGACGTAAGGATGGAAGAGCATGAACTTGAAATTTTACGTTTAGTGGAAGAAAATGGACGTCTGGATATTGCAACGATTGCGAAAATGGTTGATCGAACAGAAGAGGAAGTCCAGACGGTTTTAAATAAATTAGAAAAAGAGAATATTATATTAAGTTACGCGGCAGTAGTCGATTGGAGCAAAGTAAATGAACGCGAAGGGGTAACAGCGATGATTGATGTTAAAGTTACACCTCAACGTGGCGTAGGATTCGATGAAGTAGCGGAGCGGATTTACCGTTTTCCCGAAGTGGAGGCTTTGTATTTAGTTTCCGGTGCTTATGATTTGTTAGTTGTTATTGATGGAGACACGATGTCTGAAATTGCGAGATTTGTGTCTGAAAAACTTTCAGCGTTGGACTCGGTTATTTCAACAACGACGCACTTCCGGCTAAAGACATATAAACACGATGGTATTATGTTTGGTGACGGAGAAGATGATGATAAAAGAATTGTGGTGTCACCATGACAACACCTGTAAGAAAAAAAGGAAGATTGTCTGAAGCCGTTCAAAACATCCAACCATCAGGAATCCGCCGTTTTTTTGATATGGCGTCTACGATGGACAACGTCATTTCACTAGGTGTCGGAGAACCTGACTTTGTAACCCCTTGGAAGGTAAGAGAAGCGAGTATTGACTCGATGGAGAGAGGATATACGGCATATACGGCCAACCCCGGTATTATCGAATTAAGGGAAGAAATATCCTCGTACTTATCACGCCAGTTCTCTACTCCTTATGACCCAGAGAATGAAATCATTGTCACCGTAGGGGCAAGTGAAGCGATTGATATTGCTATCCGCTCCACGGTTAATCCGGGTGAAGAAGTTGTTATTATTGAACCGGGGTTTGTTTCCTATGCTCCGATTGTATCTCTTGCAGGAGGAAAACCAGTATCGATAGGAACAAAAAAAGAAAATGAGTTCAAGGTAACAAAAGAAGAGTTGGAAGCAGCGATTACTTCGAACACAAAAGCAATTATGCTCTGTTTTCCGAATAATCCCACAGGCGCTGTGATGACAAAAGAGGACCTTGATCCTCTTGTGGAAATCATTGAGAAAAATGATCTGCTGGTACTTTCTGATGAAATTTATGCTGAGTTGAGTTATGATCAAAAACATTACAGTTTTGCACGTCTTCCAGGAATGAAGGAGCGAACTATTCTCATTTCCGGATTTTCTAAAGCATTTGCGATGACAGGTTGGCGTCTCGGATTTGTATGCGCTCCAGCAGATATCACAGCAGCAATGTTGAAAATACATCAATATGCGATGATGTGTGCGTCAACTCCAGCACAATATGGGGCGTTAGAAGCGTTGCGGAGTGGCCAAGACGATGTAGAACGGATGGTAACAAGCTATAAACAACGCCGTAATTATATGGTGAAGTCGTTTGCGGAAATTGGTTTATCCTGCCATGTTCCGGGTGGAGCTTTTTATGCGTTTCCCTCGATTGAAGAAACCGGTATGGATTCGAATGCATTTGCTGAAGGGTTACTACATGAAGAACGTGTAGCCGTAGTACCAGGGAATGTTTTTGGAGAAGGTGGAGAAGGACATATCCGCTGTTCGTATGCAACATCAATGGAATCATTAGAAACAGCAATTGAACGTATTGGCCGTTTTATAAAAAAACATTCATCTTAAAAGGTTTAATATGAAAAAGGGGCTGTATCAAAAGTCTACTACTAGCCAAAAAATGCTTCACTAACATTTAGGGCATGCGCTGCAGGCGGACGCTTTCACTCCAGAGCACAAGAGCGACATCGGCTCCCTGCGGATCACCGTGTCTCCTTTGCCGCGGGCAGCGCCTCAGCTTCTTCCCGCAGGAGTCGCCGCCTTCCGCTTCTGCCCATGGTTAAATTATCTTTGTTATAGAAAGGAGCTGTACCTTTTGATACAGCTCCTTTTTTCGTTCACGTTATTTTATCAAAAAAAGCAAAAGCCGAAGCCTTTTACCATACCCCTAATACATTTAAGAAAGCTGCGAGGATAGCAAGGGGGGTGATATAACGGATGACTACAAGCCACGTCTCAAAAAAACCTGTTCCAAGCTTAGAACCACGCAATAATTCTTCTTTCAAATCCTGACGGCTGATTTTCATTGGAACGAATACAGAAATGAAAAATGCTCCAACCGGAAGCAAAATATTACTGACCAAAAAGTCTATTTGGTTGAAAAAGATATCACCAAAAAGGTGCCACTCCGATAATAAACCGTAGGACAAATTTGATGGTATTCCAATGATGAAAATGCTAAGTCCGCCAATCCAAGCCGCTATTCGACGCCGTTTAGGGTTATTTTTAGCGGTCGAGGACACAACGATTTCAAGCAAAGAAAACGCAGAGGTTAACGTTGCAAACAATAATAATAAAAGGAATAAGGACAAAAAGATAGATCCAAATGCCATTTCACTAAATACTGCTGGTAATACGGTGAAAATTAAACTAGGACCATCATTTGGCTCAAGTCCGAAGGCAAAAACACCTGGAAATATAGCTAGTCCGGATAATAGAGCGATCAAAATACTTAAACTGACAATGGAAGAAGCGGAACGAATTAGGTTTTCTTGTTTTCCAAGATAAGAGCTGTATGTGACCATAATCGAAACACCCAGACTCAAAGAAAAGAAGGCCTGCCCGAGGGCAAAAAGTATCGTTTCGCCGTCAACATTACTCAAATCGGGTTGTAAGAAAAAGGTTACGCCCTCCATAGCGCCATCGAGCGTTAAGGAACGAATCACGAGAACAATAAAAATAATGAACAGTGCTGGCATCATAATGCTGCTTGCGCGTTCGATACCTTTTTGAATGCCGCCTTGAACAATCAAGATTGTAATGATGATAAATATAAGGTGGGCTATTCCGACTTCCCAATGATTTGAAATGATGGAATCAAACAAAGATCCATAATCTCCAGTGGCCGGATCTGTTAGTGATCCTGTCAAGCTGCGAACAAAATAAGTGATGATCCACCCGCCGACCACAGAATAAAAAGAAAGAATCAAACACGATGAAATAATTCCAAGAACCCCGAGCCAATGCCAAACACTGCCGGGCGCCAATTCCTTATAAGCTTGTATCGGCGGCTTTTGTGTTTTTCGACCGACAATAAATTCTGCTAAAAGCAAGGAAGTTCCTAATAATAAGGTAAATACGAGAAATATAAGAAAAAAGGCTCCTCCGCCACTTGTTCCGGCAACATAGGGGAGTTTCCAGACTGCTCCTAACCCAATCGCAGATCCGGCAGCGGCCAAGATAAAACCAATTTTAGATTTCCATTGATCTCTTCCGTCACTCATAAAATTCTCCTTCCATTAAAAAATGCAAACATCTCTACACATTATCGAATATTGCTGTTTATTGTCAATCATCTTTCATGAATATTCAATATTTCGGTGAAGATAAAATTGCCGAACATACCGATTTTATGTTACAATTTATAGGCTAATAAATAGTTAGGAGATGTTCGAATGTCGGTAGAGCAATATGAGGTTGGAAGTATCGTTGAAGGAAAAATTACGGGAATTAAACCATTTGGTGCGTTTGTTGCGCTTGATGAAAACAAACAAGGCTTGGTTCACATTTCCGAAGTGGCTCACGGATACGTAAAAGACATAAATGAAGCATTAACAGTTGGAGACGAAGTGCAAGTGAAAGTTAAGTCCATTGATGAAAGTTCAGGAAAGATTTCTCTTTCTATCCGTGACACACAGGCTGCACCGGAAAGAGAAGAAAAGAAAAGCAGTTATAGTGGTGGTGGAGGTTCTAAATCAGGCCCGCGCAATAATAACACTAACAATCAAAAGAACCAAAACCAAGGTTTCAATACACTAGAAGATAAGCTAAAGGATTGGTTGAAGCAATCCAATGAGATTCAAGCAGACTTGAATAAACGCATTCGTAAGTAAATGAAAAAAGAAAGAAGGGGATAAGAGAAGGAACATGTCCCCTTCTTTTTTTATATACTTTAGTATTAACGCTGTGGCTCGGGGCTTCTTTCTAATTCTTCGTCCGGCTTCATTAGAATGGAAATACTATAAAGTCCAGCAATCCCGACGAGCGCATATATAACTCGAGACATTGCTTGTGCCTGGCTTCCGAATATAGCGGCGATTAAATCAAATCCAAAAAAACCAATCAATCCCCAGTTAATAGCACCAATTATGGTAAGAACAAGAGCAGTACGTTGTAATCCGCTCATAGCTGTTCACCCCCCTTCACCAATTTCTACGCTTACTCTCTATGATGAATGAAAGGTAGCAAGTTTATACATCGTTTTCAAATGAATATAAAATGAATACGATTACATAATTAGAATGACTTGAATTCATCTGAAAGCTTGTATACATTTGAGGTAGAGAAAGAGAATGGAGGAAAAAATAATGAAAAAAGAAATCCACTTTGATTACAGTAATGCATTATCTTTTGTAAACGAAAACGAACTTAAGCAACTAAGTGACCAAGTGACACAGGCGCACACAGCAATTCATGAGCAGACGGGAGCAGGACATGACTTTTTAGGATGGGTGGATCTCCCTGAGAATTACGACAAAGAAGAATTTTCCCGTATTCAAAAAGCGGCAGAGAAAATAAAAAGTGATTCGGACGTACTGCTTGTTTTAGGTATTGGCGGCTCCTATTTAGGAGCAAAAGCTGCAATTGAAAGCTTAACTCATGCGTTCCGAAACCAGATCGGTAATAATACAGAAATTTATTTTGCTGGTCACCATATCAGCCAATCCTATATCAGAGACTTGATGGATGTCATAGAAGGAAAAGATATTTCTATTAACGTGATTTCAAAATCGGGGACAACGACAGAACCAGCGATTGCGTTTCGAATTTTCCGTGAGTATTTGGAAAACAAATATGGAAAAGAAGAAGCTGCCCGCCGTATTTACGCCACAACGGACAAAGAAAAAGGTGCTTTGAAAACATTGGCATCAGAGCAGGGTTACGAAACATTCGTCGTTCCTGATGACGTAGGCGGACGTTACTCTGTCCTTACTGCTGTCGGGCTTTTACCAATTGCTGCCGCTGGACTTGATATTACAAGTATGATGGATGGAGCAAACCAAGCAAGAAAAACATACGCAGATCCGCATTTAGAAAACAACGAAGCTTATCAATACGCTGCGATGCGTCACGCCCTTTATCAAAAAGGAAAAGCGATTGAATTGTTGGTGAATTATGAGCCAAGTCTTCAATATGTTTCTGAATGGTGGAAGCAATTATTCGGAGAAAGTGAAGGAAAGGATAATAAAGGATTATTTCCAGCTTCGGTTAATTTTTCCACTGACCTTCACTCCATGGGTCAATATGTACAAGAAGGCCGTCGTCACTTGTTTGAAACGGTTGTGCAAGTCGAACATGCAGGTAAAGACATAACGATTGAAAAAACAGATGATGATTTAGACGGTCTTAATTATCTTGCTGGGAAGTCGATGGATTTTGTTAATGAAAAAGCGTTTCAAGGAACGTTGCTTGCTCACACAGACGGTGATGTACCAAACTTGATTGTACGTGTCCCGGAACTGAATGAGTATTACTTCGGGTATCTCGTTTATTTCTTTGAAAAAGCATGCGCGATGAGTGGATATTTGCTTGGTGTCAATCCATTCGATCAACCAGGCGTTGAAGCTTACAAGAAAAATATGTTTGCTCTCCTTGGTAAACCAGGATTTGAAGAACAACAAGCCCTTTTACAAAAAAGATTAAATAATTAAAGGAACGAATCCCAGGAACTCTCCTGGGATTTTTGCATGAACAAAAAACAATAGGGGGACAGTAGAAAGGAAGGAGGCGGCTGCAAATGCTAGAAATACAATCTAAATTAGAAGGACATCAGTTTGTATTAAATGACCTTGAAAAAAAGATAAAACCACTTGGCTATGACATTGGTGGAGGTTGGGAATACGACCACGGCTATTTTGATTATAAAATGTCAGATGAAGGGGGATACCAATTTTTTCGTCTGCCATTTCAGTCAGTGGACGGCGAATTAGATCAAAAAGGGGTGAAAGTTGAACTTGGCAGACCGTTTGTATTGACGCACCAATATCAAGAAGGTATCGACCATAATGTAGAGGAACCTTATAATTCTGTCCTAAATCAATTCCAGGAGCCGACGAATCAAGATGCGGACGTTCCAACGGCTTTTATTGAACAAGGAGAACGATTGAAAAAAGAATTGGAGGATGTATTGTTAACGTGAAGAATCGAGTAAAAAGATAGAATCATCTTCATGAATGACGGTAGATCCTTCCGGATTTAATGTCGTCTGCCCATTTTTGCTGATGCCAAGTAGCAGCTTCGCATCCTCTTGTGCTTGCGTGCTGATTTCTTGAAACGTATTTCCTATCCATTCCTCCGGACAAGGAATCGAACGTAAAAAGGGGGTGGCTTCGACATCCAACAATAATGCGATTGTCTCGGCAATTCCCTGTTGTTCTAAACTTTCGGTCATAAGAAGACTTGAAATGATGTTCGATGCAATAATCTCATCGGCACCTGCATGACGAGCGTTCGGAAGCTGCTCTGACGTCAAAATTTCAACGGTTATGTAAATGTCATCGCAATAATGTTTTGCTGTTAACAGCGTCAGAATTGATTGTGCATCTGCACTTTGTTCTGTTTCCTCTAACCCCGCTGTAATAATAAGTGCCCGCGCCTTTCTAATATTTGCTTTCTTCAATGTATCTTGAAAACTAGGATTCCCTTTTATGAATTGTAAGGAATTGCTATTGTAAAAAGGACTGTCAGATAATGTATTATCAATCAAGACAGTTGAGCGTTCAGGATAAGCACGTTGTATTTGTTCAATAAACTGGCGTGACCGCTCATTCCAGTTCACAATAATATAGTGGTTGTTAAAACTAGAAGAAATAGTCCCTTTCTGCCAGTGCCGTTTCTCATCTACAGTAGCAGAAGCAAGATTTTGTACAAAAAACAGAACAAATCCAATGCCAAATAAAATTAACACCATCCCCGCCAATCGGCCCAATGTAGATGTCGGAACAAAGTCTCCATAACCGACTGTAGTAGACGTCACAATCGCCCACCACACCGCTTCAAAAAAAGTAGGGAACGTCTCGGGCTCTAGATGATGAAGCAAAAAAGCAAAGAAAAAAAGAATCAAGGTAATAATAAAAGATAACCGAACTAAAACTGGAATGCGATCATACAAACGAATCGTATAATGAATCAACAGGCACCCTCTCCTTTTATCTATTTGTTACGGCGCACAAAAGTGAAAACCAGATTGACGCAATTCCTCTTTTACCAATATAGCCAGACCATTGTCGTTTCATTCGTCATTTGATATTGTGTAATGAGTAGAATAGGGTGGGGAGGGCTTGACTTGGTAATTTTAGAAGCGGTAAGTTTTGGCTTAGCTGTATTTATTGGTTGGATTTTATTTGACTACTCTCGAGAAAAGAAGTGGAGAAAAGAGAAGGTCGTTGAATCATTTCTTGCCGGAGTCTGTGGCGCTATCGGATGGACAGTAATTGAACTTCTATTTTAGTGTTGACAGTTTGAGTAAATCTCATTATAATCGTAATTGTCGTTTCATATGGGGCATTAGCTCAGCTGGGAGAGCGCTTGGCTGGCAGCCAAGAGGTCATCGGTTCGAGCCCGATATGCTCCACCATATAAACAATGAGCGCCTTCTCTGGAAGCGCCTTTGGTGCACCATACATAATTAGGCCAATGACGCCGGTTTGAGGATATCCCTCGGCCCGGCGTTATTTTTATTTGGTGGGGACAAATGGTTGTGTGGGCATTTATTCTTTTATTTCTTCCTGAATGCCTGAAATGAGGGTTCAATCGGATATTTATTCCGCCATTTAGAAAGATTCATATAACAATCAATGTATTTTCAGTCAATAACGGACTAAATGTCCGTTGCCCTAAATAATTTGATTCTCTACCAATAGGTGGTTGTATGATGAAACATCAGCGCAGACGAACATCAGGATGCAATATACAAAATGTGGAAGATATCTTGGTTCGATGTGCATAATATGATTTTTTCTGATTGATAATGTACAATAGTAGTAAGAAGTCGAAATTTATATGAAAGGCGTGATGATTATATGGCTATGCAAGAAAACATTGATCAGCGTCTGAAACTCATTAAACCTGTTCTGCAGGAAAAATACCATGTTAGTAAAATTGGCTATTTTGGATCCTATGCACGGGAGGAACAGACAAAGGAAAGCGATATCGATATATTGGTTGAGTTTTCAAAACCGATTGGGCTTGAATTTATTTCCCTTAAGGAGTATCTAGAACAAGAACTGAATCTAAAAGTGGATCTCGTCACCGTAAAAGCATTGAAACCACAACTGAAGGAAGCCGTATTGAAAGAGGTCATTTACCAATGACCCGCAAGCCGACCTTATATCTAGAAGATATGCTAGCTTGTATTAATAAAATTGAAAAATACACTTTAGGGATAAGTAGTGAAGAATTTGACCAAAACCAGCTTTTAATAGATGCAGTGGTTCGCAATCTCGAAGTTATAGGGGAGGCGGCCAAACATGTTCCACAAGAGATTCGTCAAAAGTATTCGTTAATACCTTGGAAAAATATAATAGGGTTGAGAAACATCCTAATACACGAATACTTTGGTATTGATGAGCAGATTGTATGGGAGATTATAACAACTGACTTAAAGAAAATAAAACCTTTAATGCAACAAATCATTAGAGAACATTCATAAATTTGGTGAACAGAGAGATGACAACAGTTTGGCTGGCAAGGGGCTATCGTTGCTGAAGCATCAGGGTGCGCCATACATACGCCGGTTTGAGGATATCCCTCGGCCCGGCGTTATTTTTATTTGGTGGGGGCGAATGGTTGTGTGGATATTTATTCCGCTATTTAGAAGCGCGCATGACGATCACTAATATGGAGATGATGTGCCACTTGAACACGAATAATAAAGTCATTTAAAAGATAAAATAGTTGTTTAAAACTCCTCCTCTATTCAAGAATCGGGCCAGATTGTGAAGAAATATACTTAAACTCCCTCAGATAGATTCGATTTACCCTTAAACGCTCGCCTATTCGCAGGATTTCAAACCACTTGTAAGAACAATAACGGATGAACGGAATGAGTATTGCTAATAAAGGCTACATGAAGGCATGCGAGAATAGAGGAGGTAATAATAACTCCATTTATTTCCAATATACTTCACACATTTTCCACGCCGCCCCTGGAGGCTTTCCCTCCCATGTCTAACGAGGCAGTTTAGTTCAAGATAAACTAAAATGAGGTCTCAAATGATGAAAAAGATTAACATTTGGTCATTTATCTTATCAATAATTTGTATTTTATTATTTTTTATTGTTTCTTTTTCAGGTCCAATTGATTATTCCCTAATGGGTATTCACCCTTTAAATCTGGTCCTATATATTACATTGATTACTTTTGTTTTAGGGGTATTAAGTTTTTCAGGCATTCAAGATTGGAAAGGGATGGCGAGAAGTGTAACTACTATCATTCTTACATTGGGATTATCAGTGTTTTTAACTTTCGTTATATTTTTTGGAAATTTGTTAAGCTAACGGGTGCTTATCATCAATAAGGATTTGCTCCCTATCTTCTAGCATTAGCAGTAGTTATGTTAAAAATATAATTTAATAGAATAATCTTCAAAATATGGGGGGAGATATTGTGTTTAAAGATTTTAAAAACAAGCGTTATTGGATACTTATGCCACCATTTTTAATTATTGCACTATTACTATTTACCTTTCTCCCTAATAATTACAGGTACTTTTCATTTTTGGTAATAATTGTCTTTTGGGTTGTCTATTATAGTTGGAATTATTTTGCAGGCAAAAAGAACAATCCAAATAAACCAGAAGCGTTATCTTAAACTAACGCTTCAAGTGGGGTGAATGGACGGAGCAAACGTCGGGAATAGCGTACAATTTCAGCTTCAACCCATGTTAAAGAAGAAGGCGCTTTTTCCGAAATGAATTTTCCAATAAAAGCAAGGATAAGTTGTTGACATCGTTTCGGCTCGTCTTTATGGATAAATAAGCTATGGGTAGGAAAGTCCAGCCGTCTAAGGCTAGTAGGGAATGACGCCAGCACAAATCTTTGAAACGTCTAACATCAAGATCTCTGGCATGAGGACCGTATTCTTGAATCTCTATGCCTCCTTTCGCACTGCCGGGCATGTAGGCCAAATCCAAGTAACGATAACCGTTGTTAAAATCACGTACTTCCCACTCCGGGTATAAATCATTGAAATGGCCAACGGTAGGAAACCAAATCAGCCGCAGGAATTCAATCGTTCCATGTCCGAGTCCTTTCAGCAGTATTTCACGTCTTCTATGATTTTTTTCTTCAGAAATATTTTGTTGAATCCAGTCATTAAAAGCTTGTTCAAATCGTTGCATGAGAGGCACTTCCTTTTTGAGGGATGGGTTCGGAAATTATACCACGACCTCCCTAAGAAAACATTAAAATAGAAACCAGGTTTGCCACTTATTAATAAATTTAGCAAAAATGTGCATGATAAAATTAGTGCTTTGCTTTGTCAAAAAGTAGACCGGAAGCTCATTGACACATAGCTGACATATGGGGTTGATAAAGTTGAAAATGGATAGGGAGGATGACTTACAATTTGAGATTTATATGGGGGCATGATGAATGGATGATTAAATACATCTTACATCGAAAATAGAAAATAGGGTTTCATTAAACGAAATGGTATGATATCGTTCCACCTGCATCTATTGATGATTAGAAAGGAGAATAACATTGAATAAAAAATGGTTATTAAGTTTGTTTCTTGCCGTATTTGTATCGGTTATAGCGGCATGTGGTAATGGAGACGAATCAGAGGGAGAAAACAGTGAAGGATCAGATACACAAGAGGAAGAGACAGATGGAGAAAGTGAGGGTACATCTGAAGATGGCGAAGCAGCTTCTGAAGACGGAGGAAGTACTGAAACTCCAGAGCCTGATTTAGAAGGTACTCCTGACGTTGTTGCTGAAGTAAATGGAGAAGAAATAACAAAAGATGAGTTTGAAACATCTTATGAAGGGCAATTTCAACAAGCAGCGATGCAATCTCAAATGACTGGACAAGAACTTGATCAAGACCAATTAAAACAACAAGTGGCAGAAAGCTTGATTAGTACGGAACTTCTTACACAGGAAGCAAATAATCGAGATATTGAAGCATCACAAGAAGAGATAGACAATACAGTAAGTGATTTGGTAGAACAAAACAATCTTGAATCAAAAGACGCGTTTTTATCCACTCTAGAGGAACAGCAAGGGATGAGTGAAGAAGATGTCATGTCCCAAGTTGAACTGCAGGTAAAAATGGAAAAGCTTATTTCAGAAGAAGCTGGTGATATCGAGCCAACAGAAGAGGAATTACAAGAAGCTTATGATCAGGTAACAGCCCAACAAGAACAGATGAGTGGTGAAGATGGAGAAGAAGTAGAAATTCCATCGTTTGAAGAAATGAAACCAGATCTTAAAGAGCAAGTAAAGACTCAAAAAGAATCGGAAGCATCTCAAACGCTTGTCGAAGACCTTCGTGAGGATGCGGACATTACGAACAACCTATAATTTTTTATCTGGACCATACAGATAAGGAACATCCGAAATAGTAAAAAAGATTCCGGTTATCGTTTTTGGATAATCGGAATCTTTTTTGGTTATTAGTCAGAAATCCACTCGAATGAAATGAGGGATCTACACTCTATTTATTTTTTTACAAAGGAAAAGGACGATCTTCTGCTTGTACACTGACCCATTGAACAGTAGTGAATTCTTCTAGTATCCATTCCCCATTAAAACGTCCGATACCGGATTGTTTTTCGCCTCCGAACGGAAGATGAGCTTCGTCATTAACGGATTGATCGTTAACGTGAACCATGCCGGAGTTCAATTGACGAGCAACCTGCATGCCGTGGTAACGGTCTTGAGTAAAGACAGAACCGCTTAAGCCATATGGCGAATCATTAGCAGTACGTATCGCTTCTTCTTCGCTCGAAACTTTAATTAGTGTCGATACGGGCCCAAAAACTTCATTTTTTGCGGCTGGCATGTCGTTTGTCACGTCAGATAAAACAACTGGGGGAATAACGTTGCCGTTGATTGAAAATTCGGTTTGTAGGGTAGCGCCAGCGTCGACTGTACCTTGAACAAGTTGGTGAATATTATCGACTTGTTCTTGATTAATGATAGGACCAACCATTACTTCTTCATCTTCTGGATTACCGGATTTTATTGTTTTCGCTACGTTTGTAAATTCTTTAACGAATTCATCGTAAATGTCTTCATGAATAATGACCCGATTCAAGGCAAGGCATATTTGTCCCTGGTGGAGATATGATCCAAACACAGCTGCTTTTGCTGCTTTTTTCACGTCGGCATCTTGAAGAACAACCATTGCATTATTACCGCCGAGTTCTAATGCTGTCTCTTTTAAATGTTTCGCAGCAAGTTCTGCAATGTGTGTTCCTACTTCTGTCGAGCCGGTGAATGATAATAAAGCCGGTACAGGATGCGTAACGAAAGCGTCCCCGATTTCGGAACCGCGTCCGGCTGTTACGTGAAGTACACCGGCGGGAAAGCCAGCTTCTTCAAACAGAGCTGCGATAAGAAATCCTGATGTAACAGGTGTATCTGACGCCGGTTTAACGACGACGGTGTTTCCGGTAGCAATGGCTGGCGCAATGGATCTCATAGCTAAGTGGAATGGGAAATTCCACGGGCCAATCATACCTATGACTCCTTTCGCGGAACGATACGTATAATTTTCCTTCCCAGGTGTATTGGACGGAGCGGTAGAACCGTGAATCCGATTAGGGAATGAAGCAGATTCAAAGACAATGTTGGACGCTGTGTTAAATTCGGTTTCTGCTTTTAATTTACTACTACCAGACTCTTGAATAAGCCAATTGATAATGGTGTCTTTATTCTGTTGCATGACTTCGTATAAACGGCGGAGATAGTATTGTTTTTCTCCAGGGGAGTGCGCATCCCATGTTTTTTGATAATCGTTTGCGGATTGGTAAGCGAGATCTAAGTCGTCCTGATTGGCAGAAACGATAACCCCGAGAGACTCTCCATTATAAGGGTTTGTATTTTCTATCGTTTTTTTAGAGGATCCTGTTACCCATGATCCATTTATATATTGCTTTGTAAAATCAGTGTGCATGTGTCTCACCCTTTCTTTTGTTACCGGTTATCTCCGGTGGTAATGTATGATATACCTTGCTGAATACTTTTTCAAACAATTGAATTTACTATAGAAATAGATGGAATGATAAACCGGCCACTGAGCAAAAATACAATAAAACACAGGGCTCGATGTTATAATGATACGTGAATTCGAAAGTTAAACAAGCAAAGGAGAAATTTCACATGTCAACAATACAAATACCCGTTTCTGTCTTAAATTTAGCTCCTATTCGACAGGGAGAGAGCGCCAAAGATGCAATTGATTCCATGGTTGATTTGGCGCAGGCGACGGAAAAAATGGGGTACAGCAGATATTGGATTGCCGAGCACCATAATACATCAACGTTGGTAAGCTCTGCGACTTCTATCCTCATAAAGCACACGTTAGAACACACAGAACACATTCGTGTGGGGTCAGGCGGTATTATGCTGCCAAACCATTCGCCTTTGGTAGTAGCGGAACAATTTGGAACGATGGCAACCCTTTATCCAGATCGATTGGATTTGGGTCTTGGCCGGGCTCCAGGTACAGATATGTTGACTGCCAGTGCATTAAGGCGGTCTCAGAGTGACCAGGCAGTTTATTCTTTTCCAGAAGATGTGAAATCTCTTCTTACTTACTTTGGGTCAGAAGAAGAACAAGGTTACGTAAAAGCAGATTTAGGTATTGATTCTAATATTCCGCTTTATATCCTTGGTTCATCAACGGACTCGGCTGTTTTGGCAGCGAAATTAGGTTTGCCGTATGTATTTGCTTCTCATTTTGCACCAACGCATATGGAAGAAGCGATTTCGATTTACCGCCAGCAGTTCCAGCCATCGGAATATCTGGATTCTCCTTATATGATGGTATGTTTAAATGTCATTGCGGCGGAAAGTGATGAAGAGGCTAAGTTGGAACAAACGACGATGCAGCAATTTTTCTTAAATGTGGTCCGAGGTTCCAGACAGCCATTAAGTCCTCCAGTCGAAAACATGGATGAGCTTTGGAGTACGCGCGAGAAAGAAATGTCGACATCTATGTCCAGCATGACCTTACTAGGAAGTAAAGACTCGATACGAGAACAATTGACACGTTTTCAAGAAAAGTATGATGTAGATGAAATTATGGCTGTATCTTACATTTATGACCGCGATAAACAAAAACGTTCATATGAGATTTTAAAAGAAATAGTAGGTGACAAATAATGAAGAAGAAGGAGCTGTCATAGAGGCAGCTCCTTCTTCTGCTACTGTGGTGGGTGTTGTGGTAAATTTGGATAGTGGAGGAAATCTATATTACTGCTTTATGAACTGTTTTCTGTTTGCTTATTCATTTTATGCAGAGTGTGTTTCGTACCCCATTCATGCATGGCTTCCAAAATCGGTTCTAATCCCCTGCCGTATTCAGTGATGGAGTATTCCACTTTGGGTGGAACTTGTGGATATACGGTACGTTCGATAATGTCCTCTTCTTCTAACTCTCTCAATTGTTTTGTTAACATTTTTTGCGTAATACCAGGCATTTTTCGTTTCAATTCATTAAAACGTTTAGTCCCTTCTTGTAACAAGTGTAATAAAATAATAGGTTTCCATTTTCCAACTAAAATGCTTAAAGCATCTTCAACACGGCATTGTTCCGGTATTTTCTCCACCTTAATCCCTCCTCAGTATCATTTATGATACTATACCACTTTTAAGTGCGTACTTATGCGAAATTGCATTATAATCTATAATAACATTGAAAAGGTAAAACATCATTGTTGTTATTTAAAGAAAGAATGGTGAACATGAAATGGAACAATATCGTATCGATGAAAGCAAAGGATTAGAGTTTGGGATTTATACATTGGGCGATCATTTGCCTGATCCACATAGTGGAGAGAGAATCTCGGCAGAAGACCGGATTCATGAAATTATTGAATACGCGAAGCTTGCGGATCAAGCTGGCATTGATTTTTTCAGCGTGGGGGAAAGTCATCAAGACTATTTTGCTACTCAAGCGCACGCTGTAGTGCTCTCAAGCATTGCACAGGCTACAGAGAATATTAAACTTGCCAGCTCCTCAACTATTATCAGTACATCAGATCCGGTGCGTGTCTATGAAAATTTTGCAACCATTGATTTGATTTCGAAAGGACGTGCGGAGATTGTAGCAGGCCGTGCTTCACGAATAGGACTTTTTGATTTACTAGGGTACGATGTTCGTGATTATGAAGAATTATATGAAGAAAAGTTTGATCTGCTGTTAAAAATTAACGAAGAAGAGGTTGTGAACTGGAATGGAGAATTTCGTGCGCCTCTAAATAATGCCAAAGTTCTGCCGCGTCCACAGCAAGGGAAAATGCCGATTTGGCGCGCCGTCGGTGGAACACCGCAAAGTGCGATGAAGGCAGGTTATGCTGGTGTTCCAATGTTTATGGCTCATTTGGGTGGGCCAACGACAGCTTTTAAAAAAACTGTTGATGCATACCGAGAAGCTGCGCAAAGCAGTGGATTTGATCCAGCGGCACTGCCTGTTGCAACGGCTGGATTTTTCTATACCGCAAAAACATCACAGCAGGCGCTGAAAGAGATGTATCCCCATATCAACGAGGGGATGAAACGCACGAACGGTGGCGGATTCTCTAAACAACTTTTTGCGCAAGGTGCACATAAAGAAAGTGTCATGAATATTGGCAGTCCACAGGAAATCATTGAAAAAATTCTCTATCAGCACGAAGTGTTTGGGCACCAACGTTATATTGCTCAAATTGATTTTGGCGGCATGCCATTTGATAAATTAATGAAAAACATCGAAATAATTGGTACAGAAATTTTACCAGCGATAAAAAAATATACGGCACAAAAGTAGGGGGAGAGAACGATGAAAATTATCGGTTTATCTGGTTCAAAAGTAGGGTCTAAAACAAAAACAGCGATGGATTATACGGTTCAATCTCTTACCAAAAACTATCCGGATGCCGAAATAACCTTATTGGATTTAGCTGATTATGATGTTCAATTTAGTGATGGACGTCATTATTTGGACTATGACGGTGATACGGGGTATGTTGCACAGACAATAATGGAAGCTGATGCTATTATAATAGGAACTCCTATTTTTCAAGCATCGATACCAGCTACATTAAAGAATATCTTTGATCTGCTTCCGGTAGATGCCTTGCGGGATAAAGTAGTCAGTATGCTTGTTACAGCAGGTTCACCCAAGCATTATTTAATCCCGGAACAACAGTTGAAACCTATTTTAGGATACATGAAAACACAAATTGTTCAGACGTATGTGTTTATTGAAGAGGAAAGCTTTTATCGAAAAGAAATTACGAATGACGATGTTTTATTCCGAATTGATCGTTTGGTAGAAGATACAGTGATATTAACAGAAACATTTACAAAGATAAGGGAAGAAAAAGAAGCAGAATACGACTTTTGATTTTTTCTTAGGGGTATAAACCGATCGCCATGTTGTTTCATTATTAAGCACAGCAATGGGGACAGGAACCTGTCCATATGACACTTGTCATACTTCACTCCTGACATCTATGTCTTATTTTATTCAACCGTTTCCTTTACAATAAAGTATAGATTATATTTCGTTAATCTTTGGATATAATATAAATAATTGTAGGGGGAAATGATGAGTAAACAACAACAAGCAGAGCTAAAGAAAAGTGTCGCACCCTTTGCAGCACCAAATACAAAATCAAGTATTTCTCAAATAATAAATACAATTTTTCCATTCTTCATCGTTTGGTTTCTTGCGTACCAAAGTTTATCTATCTCTATTTGGTTAACACTTCCACTAACAGTGGTGGCAGCCGGTTTTGCGGTCCGAACCTTTATTATACTCCATGATTGTGCCCATGATTCTTTTTTCAAAAGCAAAAAAGCGAATAGGATAGTAGGAACATTAACCGGAATTATGACCCACTTTGCTTTCATGAAATGGAAACACAGTCACGCGATACATCATGCGACAAGTAGTAATTTAGATAAACGAGGTACAGGCGATATATGGATGATGACAGTGGATGAATACAGAAATGCTTCCTTTGGAAAGAGGCTGCAATATCGTTTGTACCGTAATCCAATTGTTATGTTTGGGCTAGGACCGTTTTTCTTGTTTCTTATTGAAAATCGATTTAATAAAAAGCAGGCAAAACGAAAAGAAAAGCTGAACACGTATATCATCAATGCTTCTATTGTCACTATATATGCGTTATTGATTTGGGCTATAGGCTGGCAGGCATTTCTGATAGTACAAGTTCCAATTCTATTTGTATCAGGATCCCTTGGCATTTGGCTGTTTTATGTTCAACATCAGTTTGAAGACTCTTATTTTGAAAATGAAGAAGACTGGAGCTTTGTAAAAGCCGCTGTTGATGGTAGTTCCTATTATAAGCTTCCTAAAGTGATGCAATGGATGACAGGAAACATTGGCTTCCATCACGTGCATCATCTCAGCCCGAGAGTCCCCAATTACAACTTGGAAAAAACACACGAAAATGTAACGCCGCTCCAACAAGCGACTACAATCACGCTTGCATCAAGTTTGCAATCGATACGATTTCGTTTGTATGATGAAAAAAATAAATCCTTTGTAAACTTTAAAGAAATGAAAGCTCTATTGAAAAAAGAAAACCGTGTGTATCAATAATTGTTGAAAATAAAAGTGTAAAATGGAGGGAGCCTTTCCACAGGAGGCTCCTTCTTCTGTTTTTGTTATACTTAATTGAAAACGATAGTAGAAAAGAGGTGCGGTGTGCAGAACTGGTTTCACATTTTCCCAAAAAACACAGGGCTAAGCTTGTATGCTTGGATTATATTTTGTCTTCTTCCTTTTTATTTTGTAATCAGCTCTTCTGGTCCTATTGAAATTTTTATTGGTATTGTAGTTATTATCCTTTTTTTTACAACATATCGGTTGTCTTTTATAAAAAAGGGATGGACGGTTTACGTCTCTATTGGCATCGAAATGGTTATAAACGTCGGAATGACAATGTATTTTGGTTATGTATATTTTGCCCTGTTTCTTGCCTTTTTCATCGGGAATATACAACAGAAAGCCGGTTTTATCACATTGTATGTAGTTCATTTGACCACGACTATTTCCGCGATTAGTATCGGCTTTTTTATACAAAATCAAGTGTTTATGATGCAGATTCCGTTTATTGTTATTAGTGTTATTGGTGTTATATTGTTGCCGATTAGTATTTATAATCGAAACAAACGAGAACAATTAGAAAATGAACTTGAAGACGCAAATGAAAGAATTTCACAACTTATGGTGGTGGAGGAACGCCAGCGTATTGCGCGCGACTTACATGATACATTGGGCCAAAAGTTGTCTCTTATTGGATTTAAAAGTGATTTAGCTAAAAAGTTAATGGATGTTGATTCTGATTCAGCAAAATTAGAAATTGATGATATTCATCAAACAGCAAGAACTGCTTTAAAAGAAGTACGTGAGATCGTTTCTGATATGAAAAGGATAAAAGTAAAAGATGAAGTTACCCACGTGGAGGAAATTTTAAGAACGTCCGATATAGAGTTTCGACTCAAAGGGGATTCTCCTGAAAATCTCACGCTTCCTTTATTAAGTGAAAATGTCCTGAGTATGTGTTTAAAAGAAGCGGTAACGAACGTGGTGAAGCATAGTCAGGCTTCTGTTTGCCAAGTTTCTTTTAGGCAAGCGTCATCTGAATTGGTGATGACGGTACATGATGATGGAATTGGAATCTCTTCTTTAGACGGTACTTTTTTCAAAGAAAGTGGACTTCAAGGAATGAAAGAACGTTTGGAATTTGTTAATGGGAATCTACGTTATGAATCATTGAATGGCTTGAAACTAACGATACAAGTACCGCACATAGTTCAATAATCGAAGCAGGAGGGGTTCCGTGTGATTCGAATTGTGATTGCAGAAGACCAGCAAATGCTCCTTGGAGCACTTGCTTCTTTACTTGATTTAGAAAAAGATATGGAAGTTATAGGAAAGGCAAAAAATGGAGAAGAAGCGGTGACGTTAGTAACGAAATACGAGCCTGATATTTGTATTATGGATATTGAAATGCCGAATAAAAGTGGGTTAGAGGCAGCTTTAGAATTGAAGGATCATTCTTGTAAAGTCATTGTTCTGACTACTTTTGCACGGACAGGTTATTTTGAAAGGGCGCGTAAAGCGGATGTGAATGGGTATTTGCTGAAAGATAGTCCGAGTGAAGACTTGGCAAGCTCAATTCGTACGATTATGGATGGGAGAAGAGTGTATGCGCCAGAACTTGTCGATATGGCCTATGAGAATAACAATCCATTAACGGAGCGGGAAAGCCAAATTATTAGGTTAATCGCCGATGGCAAAACGACGAAGGAAATATCTAACCAGCTCTATATTAAAACGGGCACTGTTCGTAATTATGTGTCTGTTATACTGGATAAGCTCGAAGTGAGTAATCGCATTGAAGCAATTTCCCGGGTTGAAGAAAAAGGATGGTTTAAGTAAACAAAGCCTTTTAATGACAGGGATCCGAGAAAACTTTTTTCTTCGTCACCTATCAATAGAAGCATAAGCAAGTGGAGGAGGAAGGCGGTTGTGAAAAAACAATATACTATAACAATACTGACTTTTACCATTGTATTTGGACTTCCGTTACTGTTAAACCAAGATTCCAGCACTCAAGATAGAGTAGAGGAAGGTGAACTGAACAATGTATCTTCTTTTAAATATTATTTAGATGAAGGTAATTCTTCTATTGAAGATAAAATGAAAAAACAAGATGTCGTCATTGTAGAACCAGTTGTTATGGATGAAGCGTACATTCAAGCAGCGCAAAATAGCGGGACTTTAGTTTATGGTTATATTAACTCGATGGAAGCTGACAAGTGGAAAGAAGACCTTTACGAGCAATTTAATGAAGATGATTTTTTTGTAGAAAATGGAAAGAAAGTGTATTTCTCAGAGTGGGATTCTTATTTAATGGACATGACATCTAAGCATTATCAAGATGTGTTGTTGGATGAAGTGGAAGCGGAAGTAGCGGATAAAGGTTTAGATGGTGTGTTTTTAGATACCGTTGGTAATATTGATTCACAATTTGAAGGTGATCCTGTTGTTTTAAAAGAACAGCGTGAAGCGATGGCGACATTTATGCAGCGGATCGAAGAAAAATTTCCACGATTATCCATTTCGCAGAATTGGGGGATAGACACTCTTGTGGAACATACTGCTCCTTATGTAGATTTTATAATGTGGGAAGATTTTTCGTACTCTACGGTAAACAATGATGCTTGGTCGGAGGACAGAATGGAAAGCTTGAAACAAGTACGTGATGATTACGGAACTGAGGTGTTTACTGTTTCTTTTAAGGAGAAGGAAGAAAGCAGGAAGTTAGCGGAACAACACGATTTTAAACATGTTCACAATGCCGAAGGCTCTTATTACAATACGTGGGAGTAACCTGTATATAAATATGTCATCACTCAGGTAGAAATTATCTATTGATTTTGCGAAGGATTGTCATTCATAATATATAGTTGTATTTTGCTAATTTTATTGTAATAACCGTCATGATATGATGCTAGAAAACTATACTATAAGAAATAGTCTAGTTTTTCAAACTATTTAGAAGAGAAGGTGAAAACATATGACAGATGATTCGGAACAGATGGAAGAAAACAATAAAGTAACATCTTTGAATTTTCGTTTTGGAGCATTTGGTGCTGCCATTCCGCTTATATTTTTTGTGGCATGGGCGGTAACAACAAGTGTGCTGCAGATTTCATCGGAAATTAATTTAGTAATGGGGGCTATTATCGGGTTAACCCTTGGTCTACTGCTTTGTAAAAGCAAATGGGAAAACTACGCACAAGGATTATTCGATGGCTTGGCTCAACCCATCGGTGTTATAGCAATCGTAGCCTGGTTTTACGCAGGAATGTTCTCACAAGTCCTGCAGTTAGGCGGATTAGTGGAAGGTCTTGTTTGGATTGGACTGGCTACAGGAGTGACAGGTGGTCTTTTTGTTGCACTTACGTTTATTTTAGCGGCAGTTTTTTCAACGGCTGTCGGCACTGGTTATGGCACGACAGTAGCTTTTTGTACATTAATGTTTCCGGCAGGTATTGTGACAGGTGCCGATCCGGTTATGCTATTTGCTGCCATTTTGGCAGGTGCTGTGTTTGGAGATAACTTGGCGCCGGTTTCTGATACTACTATCGTATCAGCTACAACCCAGGACGCAGACGTGCCTGGTGTTGTGCGCAGTCGTTTCAAATATTCCATTGCAGCTGCGATTCCTTCTGTTATTTTATTTGCCATTTTTGGTGGTGGAGATGCTTCAAACGGGAATCAAGAAGCACTTACAAACATTGCAAGCTCTACAGATCCGATTGGATTAGTGATGTTGATTCCTTTTGTATTAGTATTGATTTTGGCTTTAATGGGTCATCACTTATTAACATCTTTAACATGGGGCATTATTTCATCCATTCCTTTAATTATTCTTTTAAACTTAGGAAGCTTTAGTGATATTATTCATTTTGATGCTTCGACGGATGCTGTCATACAAGGAGCGTTAATTGACGGCATTACGGGTTATGTCAATATGGCTATCCTTATTATATTGATTGTAGCCGCTGCGCATCTTTTGCGTCTTGGTGGAACGATGGAAACTATTACAAACGCCGCAATGAAATGGATTCGTTCGTCGATGCGCCGGGCAGAAACAGCAATGTGGACGATTGTTGCCCTTTTAAATAGTGCGATAACGATAAACACTGCTGCTGAAATTGCTGCCGCTCCATTTGTGAGGGCGATTGGTGAAAAGTACCGGATTCATCGGTATAGAAGAGCCAATATGCTTGATGCCGTAACATCAGCTTTAGGCTATATCTTTCCGTGGGGGGCTCCCGTATTGCTAGGGTGGTCCACTATCCAGACGATGCAGGATACGTATTCCTGGCTCCCTTCAGTTGGCCCAACAGAAGTATTTCCATTCGTATTCCAAGGGTGGTTCCTAACTATTATTATGTTAATCGCAGCTCTTACTAGCTGGGGGTTACGTTTTGAAGGGAAAAACGGGGAATCTGTAAAGCAAAGACCTGAAGAAGACCAATAACTTACAAAAAGGACTGTTCTAAACGTGAAGATTCACGATAGAACAGTCCTTTTGTTTTAATGATGACGATGGTGATTATTAATATCGCCGACAAGGTTCGGATCTAGACACTGAATAGAGCAGAAGCAATCAAGATCTACCTCGATGCAATGTCTTGTACGTTCAAGTTCCTCAATGTCGCACAATGAAGTTGGATCAACACAGCATTTGTCAAAATCCAAGTCACAATCTGGGAGAAGCATAGACAATGTAGCGCAACAGCTATCTTTATCTATACTTTGTACACGGAAGAAGATAGTTTGAAAACAGTCGTTTGTGCCAATACCACCCGTGGCGGAAAAATAGTTTCCTTTTTTGTCTTGAAGAATAAATGGAATCGTATCCAAACCGTTGTTGTTGCTGGTTGGACTTAATAAGCTGTCAAAACAGCGATTTCTACAATTACGACTATCGTTGTCTTCTGCTTCGTCTTGCGCTCTTTTAATAGCAGCAACGGTGTCACATACGCAGCTTCCGACTGCACAGCGCCTTCTAGTATCGTGATGCTCCGTATTATCTTCAGAAGAAACGTCTTCTTGCATTCTACGATTTCTGTTACCCATGTTTTACACTCCTTCATATCGTTTTCCTTACATCATATATCGAATTGTCCAAGAAAGTGTGAACTATTTCTCATAGGTTGCAGAAATGGTCAAATGCCTGTGTAAACACGCTAAAATAATGTGAGTTGGTTACCAATTTATGATGGGCGATAAAGATTTGTAAGTATAATCCGGTGTTAGCTGAAGCCGTTCTTCGGGCTGCATGCTCCGATTAATCCAAGCTGTTGTAAATCCAAATGCTTTGGCACCGCTAATATCCCACCCATTACTTGATAAAAAAGTCACGTCTTCGCGCCGACATTCGATTTTATCTAGAATAAAATGGTAAGAAGCAGGGGATGGTTTATATTGTTTGACGTCGTCCACACTTAGTGCATGGTCGATGTATTCATCTATTCCAGCTTGCTTTAATAGAGGTTCAAGCATGTCCTTTGACCCATTGCTGAATACAATAAGAGTGTATTGATTATCCTTTAACGTTTGTAAAACTTCCTTACTTTCGGGATAAAGATCAAGAGCTTTATAAGCCTCAAACAAATTGTCTTCAATAGAAGGCGTTAATGAAATGTCAAAAGAAGCAGCAGCAAATTGGAGCGCATCTTTTGTAATAGTGGAAAAAGGTTCATATTTTCCCATCGCTTGGCGTAAAAAGGTGTATTGAATCTGTTTTTCCCGCCATAATTTACTGATCGCATCTCCGTAGCCCGGAAAATATTTTTCACATGTCGTTGTAATGGAATGTACATCAAATAAGGTTCCGTACACGTCAAAAGCAATTACTTTTTTATCGGTCATATTACATACTCCTTTTTGGTAAGGATCACAAAAAAGTTAATGCGCAAACATTTACTAGACAAAAAGTAGGTCTTACTGTCCAAAGCAAGCAAAATATTCCGTTAGGTTCCTAACGTCAGTCCACCGTCAACAACGATTTCTGTACCTGTGCAATACGAACTTTCATCGGAAGCAAGAAAGGCTACTGCATGGGCAATGTCGATTGGTTGTCCAATACGTCCAAGAGGAACAGAATTATAAGAATCTGGTGTTCCGTTGTCTTTGGCAGCCATTTCTGTTTCTATACCGCCAGGATGTATCATGTTTACTCGAATGCCTTTTGGACCTAGTTCAATCGCTGTCGCTTTAGACATTGCAACAACAGATGCTTTGGTCGCAGCATAAGCGGAAGCATGACCGATTGGAGCAAATGCAGAGATGGACACATTGTTTATGATGGAACCTTTCTTTTGGTGTTCCATATGCGGTGTGACTGTCTGCATTCCCATAAATACACCGAGCTGGTTTACATTGATGAGTTCTTGGTAATCGTCTATGGTAATGTCTTTAAATGGTTTTCGTATTAGGGAACCAGCGTTGTTCACCAGTACATCGATTTTACCGAATGTATCGACAACTTCATCGACGGCTGTTTTCCACTCGGATTCTTTTGTGACATCCAATTGCACTGGATAGGCGTGTTCTCTTCCGATAGATGCTGCCACATCTTGAGCATTATCATATTTTCGGGCAGCGATGACCACTATAGCACCTATGGATGCAAGATGTTCAGCAATAACCTTTCCCTGTCCTCGATTGGCACCTGTGATTAAAACGACTTGTTTCGTTAATGGAGGCATATATTATTTTTCCCTTCTTTAGTGAGGCTGTTTGAACTCAACGTATTTTACCCGGTATCAAGTCACGTATAACATAGTAATAAAAATTGGTGTTTTGGAGATAATATTCTAATGTATCGTATTCGTGCAATACTATGAGATATTTGTCGATAAATGCGAATTTTAGTCAAAAAAGTTGGCTTTTTGGCTATTTTCAGTGTTTGTTTACTATTATCTTTTTTCCTAACCTGTATAGCGTGACTCATTAAAACAAGGAGGCGAATTATGGAAAGTGGAAACAGGGGTCTACACTCTTTTAAAGAGACATTAAAAACTCCCGTATTTATTATTTCATTTATTTTAGCTGCTGTCTTTGTCCTTTGCGGTATGTTTTTACCGGGATTTGGTAATTATACGACGGCTACATTCGACTGGGTAACAACTCACCTCGGTTGGGCTTTTATTATTGGAGCCAGTGTATTTTTGGTAATAACTATTTATCTTATTTTCAGCCCGCTCGGTGAAATTAAATTGGGGAGAGACGATGAAAAACCAGAATATTCTACACCAGCATGGTTTTCTATGTTATTTAGTGCTGGTATGGGGATTGGACTTCTATTCTGGGGTGTGTCAGAACCAATTAACCACTATGATTGGCCACCACTAGGTGAGGCAGGTACGGAATCAACGATACATACTGCTTTGCAATATACGTTTTTCCACTGGGGATTTCACCCGTGGGCAATCTATGCAGTCGTAGCTTGCGCTCTTGCATATTTTTCTTATCGCAAGGGCCTTCCTATGCTGCTTAGTTCGACGCTAGAGCCGATTTTAGGTCGAGACAATATACATGGAGCTTGGGGAAACGTTGTTAATATTATAGGGGTGCTGGCAACATTGCTTGGTATCTCGACATCCCTTGGTCTTGGTGTGATGCAGATCGGCGGTGGTTTGGAGACTTTATTTGGTATACCTAACAACCAAGCATTGTGGGTTGCTATTGTAGCAGTTGTCACTGTTCTGGCAATCATTTCTACTACAACTGGTATTGACAAAGGGATTAAGTGGTTAAGTCAAATTAATCTGAGTGTTGCTGGTCTTCTTATGCTGATTGTGTTAATAATTGGACCGACACTGTTTATATTAGAAGCGTTCACTCATACAACAGGTGGTTATCTACAAAACCTTCTACAAATGTCGTTTGGCCTTGATGCTGCCGGAGAAGGTCCAGAAGGCTGGTATGATGCATGGACTATCTTCTATTGGGCTTGGTGGATTGCTTGGGCACCATTTGTAGGTTCCTTTATTGCTCGTGTTTCAAGAGGACGGACAATTCGTAGCTTCGCTATCGGGGTGCTACTTGTTCCAACAGCGGTCAGTATGGTTTGGTTTGCTGTGTTTGGTGGTGCAGCCCTTTACAGCCAGCATTTCACGGATGTTGATTTGCTTACTCCGGTATTGGAAGATGAAGCACAAGGTTTCTTTGCTTTGTTATCCCAATTTCCTTTATCAGGCTTACTAATTGCGGTAGCGATGGTTTCTGTCGCGGTATTCTTTGTTACCTCATCGGATTCCGGTACGTATGTTATCGGTATGTTAACTTCTAAAGGGAATCCTAACCCTCCACTTGGAGTACGTATAACATGGGGGACGATTGAAGGGTTATTTGCGATTGTACTGCTATTAGTTGGAGGATTAGAAGCACTCCAGACCGCTTCATTTGTCGGCGGTTTTCCGTTCATGATAATTATGCTGTTAATGGTATACTGCTTGCTTCGGGCATTATATAATGAGTTGCGTGATGGATCATTGCCGGTTGAAAGGCAACGTATCTATGCTGCTTTAGAAGATTTACAAAGTGAGAAAAAAATACAAGAAGACGTTATTCAAGAAGAGACGGAAGAAGATTCGAAGGATGAAAATAAATCGTAGTCCACTTACTTTTTGTTTGACAATAGAACAGAAATAGATCGCAATAAGCGGTCTATTTCTGTTTTTTATTACTTTGAACAGAGGAAGGTAGTATTGTTTAAGAAACAAACCAAATCCAGCCAAACGTTATCGATACGATGAGTAGTAATGCTCCACCTGCTATGAGGGAGATGCTTTTTAACAAACGGTTCTCTTGTGACTTCATATCACATAGCGCTGCACCAACCATCACTCGGGAAGGGGAGGCCATAGTCACATGCGAGGCACTTGTATTCTGGCTGAAAGCAAGTATATCGGGAGGGATGTCAAGTTGATGGGCTGTCTGAACTTGCAACTTCATGAACATTGCGTTTGCCCCTGTATTGCTTCCTGTAAGAAAGCCACCTAAACCCCCAATGAAAGGAGAAAGAAAAATAAAACTTGAACCAAATACGGTAGTTGTAGTCGTTGCAATCTGTGCAATCATTCCAGCATCAGCCATGACTTCAGACATTGATACAAACCCGGTAGTGGCTATAACAAAGGGAATCCATTGTTTTAACGAAGCTTTCCAAGCATTCCATATAACATCACGCTGTATTTGAAAGATGATGATTGTAAAAAGACACGTTACACATAACCAAAAACCAGGAGAATACAATAATGCCAAGGAGAATGAGTAGGCTGGTAAATCAATTACGATATGAGAGTGGAAAAAATGTTTTATAGGTGGAACGAGCCGGGATATAAAGATGCAAATCGTTAGCAATAGATAAGGGCTGGCTAGTTTAATAATCGAAAGACGTTTTGGAATGGTTTCTTTTGTTGTTGTGTTTCGACGTTTTCTTTGTTTTTTTATTACAGTTAGCCCTATCCCTACTGTAACAAAAGATGCTAAGACTCCAGATAGTTCTACACTGATGTATGTATTAAAAAATAACAGGGATATCCCGAAAGTGAGAGAATACAACAATATAGCTCTCCGCTTTTCTCGAAGAGCACGCCATCCTCCTGCTACATAAACGACGATGGTGACAAAGTAAACAAAAATGGGAATACTTATTATAGCGCTGCCAATCCCCAAGTTTGAAATGGGGATATTTCCCAAGTCAGATCCTATCATTGTACCGGTAGCTAAAGCTCCCCAAGGCACAGCAAGCAGGCTGATAAGGCCGAGCAATACTGCTTTAAAACGATGGAACCCTAAGGCAATAAAAATCGGTGTTACGATAAAAAAAGCTGTACCAAATCCACTTGTTGACTCAATCAATGGGGAAAATCCAGTAACCAGAATAATCGTTTGTGTGATTTGATCGTCTGTTGATTGCGAGATGAAAGCAGCTATATCGTCTATGGCACCAGCTTTATTCATTAAATGAAAAAGAAAAATCCCGAATAGTAAGACATATGCAACGATAAAGGAAGTTAACAATCCTTTAATAGAAGCGTTTACTATTTCTTGGATTTCCAGCGCAAACGATGAATGGGACAGGGTAATAACAACAGTTACAGCATAAGCCGCTAAACCAGCTTTGAGTGATGATTGTTTCCATACAAATAGCAAAAAGAAGATTCCGATGATGGGAAGTAATGCAGCAACAAAATTCATGCTTTTATTCCTCCAGTAAAATGAATGAAAAGTGACTTCATTGTGTCTTTTTGTGTACTATAGTAGAATTAATTCTATAATGTATAGTAAGTGTCTGGGTATGAAAAGTCAAGAAACATTTCTACTATAGTAGATAGGATAGGGGGATAAAAATGGAGTTTGGAGAAAAAGTTAAGTCGGAGCGAAAACGAATGGGAATAACGCTGGAAGAATTGTCCGAACGAACGCAGGTCAGCCGCTCGATGCTATCTAAGATAGAACGCGAAGAAAAAAATCCAACGATACAAATAGCAGCTCAAATCGCTGAAGGGATGGGCGTTACGATTTCGCAATTATTAGGGGAGCAAAAACAAGAAGAAGTGGTAATCATTCGTAAACATCAGAGGCTGATGTATAAAGATCCGGATTCTGGTTTTGAAAGACATCTTTTATCCCCGTCTGTTTCCGTAAAGGGGTTAGAATTTATATTGAATATTGTTCCGCCTCATCAGGAATCTGGGGTTTTTCCATCTCATAAACAAGGAGTCGATGAATACATCTTTGTGGCAGAAGGGTCATTGCAGGTTGAGTTAGAAAACGGGAAGAAGGACTATATTTTAGAACAAGGGGATTCCATGTATTTTGAAGCAGACAAGAATCACCGGTTTCTTAATCTTAGTGACAAAGAATGTCAGTATTACTTGATAATTGATTCTCGCTAGTTAATCCTAGATCTTTTTCAAAAACGTCCATATACGTTTTTTAGCCACCAAAGTATTTTATTTATCAAGTAAAAATAAAGATCAATCAGATAGATAATACTCCATCCATAGCTAATGATGTTGATGAAGGGATGATGGAACAGCCCTTTATGAGGATGGTGAAGCCACTCGTTTACATAAAAAAACACAATGGCGTTTGAATCGATGACATACAAGAAAAGGTGTACCCCGAAAAAACTTATGGTGTGTACAATAAATAATAATTGCTTATGTTTTACATACGAATCTGTTTGAACAGGGGATCGGTCATTGTTATATGTTCTGTGGTGCTTGTCTATTTTTTGTTTTATATATAAATCGATACGTTCAAAATCAGAGCTTCCTAATGTACTTGTATAAACAATAAAAAGGATAATAAAAACTTGAAAGGCAGATACTTTTCCAGTGATATAGTAATCAATTCCGGCTAAAGCTCCCTGAAATATAGTGAATAAGATGATACAAGTTAAGAACCACTGACTTAGGCGTTTTAACTGGAAACCATAACGGCTGACTAAAAACATCAGTGCAGCCACCCACGTTAATCCCTCAGAAAGAATAAATAACGCCCACCCATGCCCATGCAGGAAAGACATTTCGCCTTCCCTCCCCTCCTTGGTTAAAAAAAATGCTTGTTTTCCTGTGTGTACTATATGATAAGGGATTTTATAATATGTGGTATTCTAAGGTTTAAAAAAGACCTTAAATATAATTTATGCAATCGGGAAAAATAAAAGACTGCGTATTGTCGTTATAGATGGTGTTTTAGAAAGAAATTTGCGGGAATATGGTTATATAAAGGATTGATTACAAAGTTAAATCACAAAAAGTAAAAGACGTCGCCGATGTGTTTTGCTCGATCTTTAAAATGATTCAGTTAAAAACACGGGCAGTGGATATGCTAAAAAATGAATGAATTATTGTATACCTTCGGGAAAGGAGGTCCTAAATAGTGAATGTCCGGATTGAGTTAACATACAAAACTCCAAAAGGAATAGAAAGTGATTTCTATTCAAGTGAAATGTCTGCTGATGAGGCGATGAGTCTTGTTGAAGATTTTGAACGCACAGGTCGTGTAAAGAATATTAGGTTTATCGATAGCTTTGAAACAAGCTGGACGCTGAAGGAATTAAAAAAATATAGGGCTGAAATTCAAACGGAACCCCATCATATAGTGGTATATTTTGATGGAGGTTTTGACAGAAAAACAAAAACATCGGGGTTAGGTTGTACGATTTATTATAAACAAAATAATAAATCTTTTCGGGTTCGAAAAAATGCTTTATTGAAGGAGCTTCAAACGAACAATGAAGCAGAATATGCTGCCCTTTATTTAGCCATACAAGAATTAGAACAGTTGCATGTTCGCGATTTACCTGTTACATTTATCGGTGATTCCCAGGTTGTCATCAATCAGTTAAAAGGTGAATGGCCGTGTTTAGAAGAAGAATTAGCAAAATGGATAGACTGGATTGAACGACGACTAAGACAATCAGGAATTTATCCAAATTTTGAACTTGTTTCACGTAAAGGGAATCAGGAAGCGGACAAACTAGCATCTCAAGCGTTAAAAGAGATTGAAATAACGAGTACAATCCAGACATAATGGGGAAAGTAAACTTAAATAGATATACAATCTTATGTGATGAAGAAGTTGTCGCTTTCGTACTAAAATAGCGATGGTAGTATTGTAGAGAGGTGATCAATGTGGCAGAGCAGGAACGTAATGAAAATCAAGAATACTCAAAACTAGAAGAAGAAAATGAAGAAGAAAACGAAGAAGAGCTCGAACCAGAAGAGGAAGAAGAGAAAGATGAAGAAGAGAAGGACGAGGAAGAAGAAAAGAAAGAGGAGCTGGATGTAGGTAAGAAATTGTTTACAATTGGTCAGCAGATTTCTTACAAAGGAAAAGCATGCAGTGTGATTAATGAATACGAGCGCAGTATTTGCATTGAATATAATAATTATCCTTTTTTGGATGAACCAGAGGATGACTTCCCTTATCACCGGGAAATTATTCGAAAAGGAGAAGCAGAAGAAGCGTTGGAATAGCAAAAATGAAGGGAAAGGTTTATATCCCTTATCCTATATAGTTAAAGCCATCCTATCTTGAGTTGAACTCTGTAAGGATGGTTTTTTCTATTTTCAGCTTGAAATAAAGAGTGGCCGTTTTGAAACATTATTCTAGCTGCTTCGTACATATATTATAGATATTAGTTGATAACAACAAGGGGAGACAGGATTATGTTTAGTTGGATTTTTATTATGGCGTTGAGTTGTATAGAATTAAATCCCCAAGTGTGGGTAAAGGGGATGAAGCGGGGACGGAGATTTTTTATCGTCCAGTTGGGGCGGTACGTCATCGGGCTACTGTTGAGTTTTATAATTATTTATTTTCTGTTGATTGATATTTCGATTACAGGATTGATGAATACGTTTGGATTTATTATTGCAATAAACCTTATGATATCGGGCTTATTTCATCCTGCCAATCGAACAGATTCAAAAGAAGAGCAGTTAAAGAAAAAGAAAAAGACGAAAAGAGTTCCGCTTCAGAGTGGAATTGGATTTTTATTTCTAATCGTGCTGCTGTTTTTAAATCTTGTCTATCCATTTACGGTAACAAAAGATTTAGCAGAAATGGGTGAGATAGAAACGAGTACAGAACCAATTGAATCCGTGACAGAAGAAGCCGTTCGTTCGGTGCCTCATACGTATGCACGGTATAAATCAGAAATAGTATTTGGAAATATCGATAATTACTCCTTCTATGAATTAGGAGAATCAAGTATTCAGAAAATCGATGATGAATTGTTCTGGGTTACTCCAATTGAATATGCTAGTGTTTGGAGATGGTGGCGGGCAGACAGTGTGCCAGGATACATCAAGGTGAGTGCAGAAAATCCAAATGCAGAAGCACAGCTTGTTGATGATTATGAAATGAAATACGTTCCTAGTGCGTTTTTGAATGAAAATTTAGAACGACATGTAAGACAGAAGTACGAAGACGTTATTTTGATGGGAGCATCATTTGAACCAAATGATGATGGTAAGCCTTATTACGCTTATTCTTATGCATACTATGATCATTACCGCGCCGGACCTGACGCTGATGGTGTAATTCTTGTAGATGCCGAAACCGGTGAAATGGAAAAGTATGATTTAGGGGAACAGCCCGAATTTGTTGATAATGCAATAGATTATCGAATGGCTCTAGATTATGCGAGTTGGTTCGGAAAATACAGCAACGGGTTGTTGAATTCAATTTTTGCAAAAGAAGGGGTGCATGAACCGACAAGTGACGAAGAAATGATCGGTGTCCTCGGCCCTGATAACGATATGTACTGGATGATAGACCATATGCGTCCCAACCAAGATTCAAACACGATGGTCGGATTTACGATGGTGAACGCACAAACAGGTGAAGCGACTTATTATACTGGTTCATCTGGTTTGTTGAATGCTGGCGGTGCACGGGAAGTCGTTAATAAATCGTTCCAACGTGAGCAATGGAGTGGAACCCAGCCTGTGTTGTATTCTGTTTATGACAGTTATACGTGGGTAGTGCCTGTCGTTGACCAGAACGGGTTAATGAGAGAGATTGCGATGGTTCACGCAGATACTGGGACAATCGCACATGGTTCTACTCGGGAAGAGGCCTTTAGCAGTTATCGACAAACCCTTGCAAATGAGCTGGACACAGACGATTATACTCCTACTGATATTTTGGAAGAAGAAACGGTGGAAGGCACGGTGTATCGTGTTAGTAATATAAATGATCAGGTGATTCAAGTTCTAATTTCTGGAGAGAGTAGGGTACTTGAATTCGATGTGACCAATATATCAGACGTAGTCTTTCTACGTGAAGGAGATGAAATCGAAGCTGATGTGGTTGATACAGAGGAGAATGTATTAAACGTAATCGACTATACAAACGTTACGATTGAAGATGAGTTTGGTGGAGTAGAACAGTTTGACATAGAAAATGAAACGGAAAATAATTCTGAGTCAAATGAACCTGTAGAGAACGAAGCCGAATAATGATAGAAGCTCTTGCATCTATATATGCAGGAGCTTTTTTCATATAAGTGAACAGTAGTACTTGAAATAAGGAAGTAGTATGTCAGAATGAAAGGACTAATGGATTTCGATGTAAAGACAAAGGAGAGATGAGCCCGTGAGTCGTAATCGGATGACGGATATATTACACGTTGACCTTCCACTTATACAAGCAGGTATGGCAGGTGGAGTGACCACGCCCCATTTAGTGGCAGCTGTTTCTAATGCCGGCGCATTAGGTACCCTTGGAGCGGGGTATATGAGTGCCGAAGCAATGGAAGATAGTATTAATCAGATTCAAAAACGCACAACTCAATCCTTCGGAGTGAATCTTTTTATTCCAGAATATCCTTTGATAAAAAGGGACGAAATAGAAGAGGCAAACCAATTTCTGGAACCCTACAGAGAGAAATTACAAATAAGACCTACACCATCCCCTGACTATTCGAAGACCTTATTTGAAGAACAGGTGAACGTTATTTTTGATAAAAGAGTTCCGGTGTGCAGTTTTACATTTGGAGTGCCGTCTCAAGAATTGATACAGGACTTACAAAAAGCAGGTATTGTCACGATAGGAACAGCTACGACAGTGGAGGAAGCAATGATAAATGAAGAACAGGGAATCGATATTGTCGTAGCACAAGGCAGTGAAGCAGGAGGTCATAGAGGAACGTTTTCAGCCTCCTATGAGAACGCCATGGTTGGAACAATGGCGCTCGTTCCGCAAATCGTCGATAATATCCGAATTCCTGTCATTGCGGCGGGAGGTATTATGGATGGCAGAGGGATGACGGCTGCTTTAGCACTAGGTGCAGAGGGCGTTCAAATGGGAACAGCCTTTGTGACAAGTGAAGAAAGTGGTGCTAAAGTTCAGCACAAACGAGCAATCAGCAACAGCAGCGAAGCGGATTCCATATTGACCTCTGTCTTTAGCGGAAAACCGGCACGCGGCATTCAAAATCAATTTATCCGTGACATGCAAGAACATGCCGATACACTGCCTGGCTATCCCATTCTAAATAATCTGACCAAAGATATACGAAAAGAAGCAGCTCTGCAAAATCGCCCAGAATTTATGTCGTTGTGGGCAGGGCAGGCTCCCCGTTTAAGTCAAACCAAATCAGCTAGAGACATCATTGCAGATATTGTTAAAGAATCTAATACCATAAGAAAAAAGTTCAAGGAATTTTAGAATAATCGTTACTCTACTTTAGTCTCTTGATAACGTCTCATGTACCATGAATAAAAAGAGTCCGCCAGTTCGATGGGAACATCATGTACACCTTTATGTTTCACTGGTTTAGCACGGTTGATTGTTTTAACAGACGAAAGACCTATCCGTTTTTGATATACGTTTTGGGTGGTTGCTACTTCAATAATTTTGTCTCTTTTAGAGACGAATAATGTTGTCGTTAGACTACCTGTTTTCAGTTGTATAAACTGGTTATTCAACGTGTACTGTGTATGGAAATAATCAAGCCATCTCGCCGCGCCGATGATTATACATAAGGAAATAGAGATAATCCACCAAGCTTGTTCTACATTTAAAACAGACGGTTTAAAATAAAATAGAACGGTTGTTGATATGATCCACAACCAGCTCGGTTTTAACATCCGTACCCAAAAGGACTTTTTCGGAAGACGATTCATGTCTGAGGTCACTTCATAAGACGGCAAAATCTCTGAAATCATATCATAAGCACGTTGAACGGGTAGAAATGGATAAAGGGAGTTCACCTCAAGTGTATCTTCGTCGATATCCAAACTGCCAGCGCTAGTCAATTTCACCTCGGCAGTGCCGGCCAACCGTTTTATTGGTGACTGTTTGATTTCAATCGCCTGGACTTTACTTTTTAAAATGGAAAAGGAAGTTTTATTTATAAGCCCTTTGACGATGTGAATACGTTCACCATCTGATGAAATTTCATATTTGCCGTATTTCACTATTGTTCTAACAATCCCAAACAAGACAAAAGCAGCGATAGTAACTACAGTAAGGATGGAAACGACCAACCAAGAATCCTTCATACTGGATATAAGTACTTCTGATGTACGATCTGCATCCATCATCCGATTGATTTTGGAATACAAGGATATCATGATAGGGATAACAGCTAGAAAACTTAACGATGTAAAGGAAGCTCTTATTATATCTTTTTTCGTTGGTGTAAAATGAATCGTTCTTGAATGGTCCGTTTGTGCTGTATTGACGTCGTTTGAATCGAACGATTTTGGGTTTGCTATATGGTCATCGATTCGATCTGCTTCTTCTCGAGAAATAACCGGGAAGGAGACCGAAGCATCTTTATCTGCCATACTGGTTTCGAATGTTATTGATGTTACATTAAAAGTTAGATGAAAAGTAGAACTATGGCGGCTGACGTTTTGAATTTTTGAAAAAGGAATCGTACGCTTCGTCTTTGTAAAAAGTCCTTTATAGATATGAAAGGAAGCATTATCTAGTTTATACGTATTGGTGAACCAGTTATAAACGATAGATACAATGGAAAATCCAAAGAGGAGAATGAACAGAAGTCTCCCGTATGTAAGAAACGTTGATTCTGCTCCCCATTTAATTACGAATAAATAAAAGGCAAAGACAAAGGAGTTTCTTAGTAATTTGAATATACGATAAACAATAATAAGCGGATGATACCTTTTTGCTTCATTCATTCGTCCACCTCCTTTATTTGGGCAAACTGAGCAATATTGTTTCTAAGCTGTTGCGCTGTTTCTTCCGGTAGTGCAGGAATGGAGTGGGAAGAACCCATCGTTTGTATTGTTAAGGAAGAAAGGCCGTATTTTCGCAGGAATGGTCCTTGATTGGTGGCAACCGATTGTATCTTAGTCATTGGAACAAGATGGTGTGCTTCGTTTATTGCTCCGAATTTCAATTGTAAGAACTGTTCACTCACTTCATAACGCCAGTTTTTATAAAGCAAAAAAGGTTCAATGAAAAGCGCCCACACCGCCATCACAACAGATATGAAAGTTATACCAATTAAAATCCAGCCAATCCAGTCTTTCCATCCAAATAGGTAATCCAAGTAAAATAGTATGCCAAGTGTGGAAAAACCGAGTAATTCCATTATTGCACCTTTCATTATCCATATTTTGACCGCTTCTTTTGATAGTCGTTGTTCAGGCACTACAATCACTCCCCATCTTTCAACTTGCTTTCATAGTATTCTTTTTTCTAAATGAATGGCGTTTCATATATACACAAATCTTCGTTAGTTTTTCAAGTGGACCTTGGTTAAAGTACTTCAAATAGATTGTACTTCCAACAGCCTGTAAAGAGAAAATGATCATTCCTAACAATATGGAGGCAGTTACGCTGATTTGTCCGAACATCCCTAATCCATAACCATAAAAAATAGACGTGCAAATAATCGTTTGCGCAATATAATTGGTTAATGATAGTTTTCCGATATTCTTAAAAGGATGAAACCAGTAATTGGCATGAAACGTAATATACATTAAAGCAAATAGACATATGTAACCAAAAGATAGAACGTTTCCTCCCACCATGCTCGTATCTATGGAATTCATAGAATGAAATAAATAGGGTAACGACTTTAATAACAATCCAATTGGAATAAGTGTTAGAACTCCGGCTTTGAATTGTTTTTTCATATAAAATGGGTGATGCAGCCACTTTTTATGTGCGGCATACATTCCAAATAAAAACATCGGGCTTATAAAAAATGGTGTAAGTAATAACGTAAAAACAGCTTCTCCTGGATGAAGATCAAGGGGATCTACGTTATTTCGGTGATATTTAATATCACTATAAGTCCCTGTGCTATATACTTTCAATGTCTCATCAAGATAACTCGTCGTTTCAGATTCACTTATTACATTACTATCATCACCGGCCCCAAAGACACTCACTGCCGCAAAAATTATAAATAATGATAATCCCCATATAAGTAGTGTTTTAGGTTTACGATGAACAAATATTAATAGAAAAAGTCCCATACATCCATAAACAAATAAAATATCTCCTTCCCACAAAAAGATGCTGTGTAAAAGACCAAACACAATGAGGACGATGAATCGCCGAAACATATGCGATTTTACTCTTAACTCGTTACGTTGTAGACTGTTCTTCATTAAAATTAATCCATAACCGAAGATAAATGTGAAAATAGGCATAAACGAGAATTCTACAAATATTTTCACAAAATAATAAGAGTACATATCATTGGAAGAAAGAGGAAAATACGAAATATTGTCTTTTCCCCAAATTCCATATTGGAAAATTAACAAATTAGCAATAAGGATTCCAAATAATGCCCACCCCCTTAAAGCATCAATAAAATCCAATCTATGTTTATGATTCACCATGATTATTCCTCCGCATCCAGTTATTTCTTGCTACCATAATATAGCACTTGCTATTTATTAATTCAACCTGTTTTTATTGTTTTTCGATAAAACTATATCTTTATTTAATAAACTATGGTAATGTATTACTTGAAGAAAAAGGAAGTTATTGTGCCAATGATTTAAAAAATTTTAATAGCAAACGGAGGTACCGAACTTATGACGGAACCAGCTATGGAGTTAACCGATGTTAAAAAAACAATCGGCAGAAAAGAGGTAATTAAAGGTCTGTCTTTTACGATTGATAAAGGAGAAGTTTTTGGCTTTATCGGGCCGAATGGGGCAGGAAAGACTACCACTATCCGGATGATGGTCGGATTGATGAACATTAGTGAGGGAGATATACGTATTTTAGGGAATAGTGTCAAAACAGATTTTAAAGATGCTGTTCGTGAGGTTGGAGCGATTGTAGAGAATCCTGAGATGTACCCATTTATGAGCGGATGGCAAAATCTATTACACTATGCGCGCATGATACCAGGAGTAACGAAAGAGCGAGTCCATGAAGTTGTTCAACTAGTTGGGCTTGAGAAGCCGATAAAGGAAAAAGTGAAAAAATATTCGTTGGGGATGAGACAACGGTTAGGGATTGCGCAAGCATTACTACATAAGCCGTCTGTTCTCATTTTTGACGAGCCGACTAATGGTCTGGATCCCGCAGGCATTCGAGAAATTCGTCAATACATACGATCCATAGCGACCGAAGAAAATGTAGCTGTCATTATTTCCAGTCATTTGCTATTGGAAATTGAACAGATGTGTGATCGTATCGGACTTATTAAAAACGGGGAACTAGTTGCTGTACAAGAAGTAGGAGATGCGTTGACGAATCAAGAAAATGTCATGCAAGTACAAATGGAAGTAAGTCCGCTAGAAAATGCACAGGCTGTTCTTCAGTCCAATCACAATATAGAAGCTGAAGTAGGAGATAACAAGTTAATGATTCGCACAGAGCGGAATAACATTCCAACAATCATTCAAACGTTGGTTCAACATGATGTGCTTGTTTATCAAGTTGAAATCACAAAAACAACCTTAGAAGATAAATTCTTTGATTTGATTGGAGAGAATACAATTGGCTAATTTTTTTCAGTTAGTAAAAAATGAACAATACAAAATATATGTACGTAAATCGACATGGGCAATGTATATCATAGCATCTTTAATCATTATCGGTATGGCGTTGATGTTTAGTTTTTCCGATATTACGAATGAACAATATCAGAATGATGAGTGGAAGCAAACGCTGCAGGATGAAAATGCTGAGATGACAGCGGAAATGGAAAATGAAGAAGTATTCGAAGGGGCTTATACTAGTAATATAGAGAGAAATAATTACTATCTTGAAAATGACATTCAGCCTGCTTCTTATGATGCGTGGCAACTTGTAATGGATAACGAATTTACGCTGTCTTTGGTCAGTTTATTCACTATTATTGTGGCAGCAGGAATAGTAGCTAACGAGTTTCGATGGGGGACGATTAAGTTGCTGCTGATACGTCCGATTTCAAGGTTAAAAATTCTTCTATCTAAATACGTATCTGTCCTTCTGTTTGCGCTATTTACCCTTTTATATGTGTTAGCTTTTTCATGGATCGTTGGCGCTTTACTTTTTGGTGTGAACCCGATAGATAGTCATATAGTTATTTCTACGATGGGGAATTTGGAATATGTTTCGGTTATGGATAAGATTATTGAAGGGTATGGATTCCAGCTTGTTACTCTTCTTATGATGGCGACGCTTGCCTTTGCCATTTCAACGATTTTCAGGCAAAGTTCTCTAGCCATTGGGGTATCAATTTTTCTTATGTTTGCAGGGAATGGGATTATTGCTTTCCTAAGCAAGTATAGTTGGTCCAAATACATATTGTTTGCTAATACCGACTTGCAGCAATATGGAAACGGAACACCTTTAGTAGAAAATATGACTTTAGGGTTTTCAATCACGGTCCTTGCTGTTTATTATGTTATTTTCCTTTTGTTAAGCTGGAGTTTCTTTTCGAAAAGAGATGTAGCGGGCCAATAAAGCCACTGCATCTCCTGTCCACACTTGCATATAGGAGAAGAATGTACAATCGGAAAATATAAAGGAGTTTATCATGAAACCGAAGATTTTCTTTAAAATAGGATCAATCATTTGTTCTGTCCTTTTTTACCTCATTCTTTTACTGGCTGTCTTTATATTATTAGAATATGGTTCGAGATTATGGATGCCTGGTAGCGCGCTTGCTGAATCATTTGGTTCGTTTGCCCCAACCATTGCGTATATTGATATCATTTTTGATCAACAACCGGATATATATACTGAACAGTCCATCGTTGTTATTTCATTTATTTCCTCGATAACGGCGTTGTTACTTATGCTCTTGTTTTTATGGTACATGCGTAAATTGTTAAAAAATATCTATAAAGATAGCCTTTTTATGTATGAAAACGTATCTATTATACTAAAATTAGGGATATCAATTATGGTTTTAGGTTCTGCCTTCACTTATACGGATGGTCTTCTTTTATCAAAAGCGTTAACGGCATTAGATGTTTCTAATGGGGAGGTCACATTTTCAAATATTTCTTATGTCGATACAGTTATCGGCGGGGGGATACTTATGATTATTGCATCAGCCTTGAAGATAGCAGTGAATGCTGTGGAAGAAAATAAAAAAACAATTTAAAGGATGAAGTAGGCGAGGGACAAATGATACGAATAAAATTAGATGTGATGATGGCAGAGCGTAAAATGTCGTTAAATAAATTATCTGAACTAGTCGACATCACACCAGCCAATTTATCGATACTAAAAAATGAAAAAGGAAAAGCGATTCGCTTCACAACACTTGATGCGTTGTGCGAAGCCCTTGATTGTCAGCCTGGAGATTTAATGGAATATATAGATGAAGCAAAAGAAGAGGAATAGCATATAAGTATACTCCCGAATGAAATTTCTTTTTCATCCGGGAGTATCTGTCCAGGCTAGGAATCGTAAATACAATACATATTTTTTCCTGTCATTTTAGCGTTATATAAAGCTTTATCGGATTCTTTAAATAATTGTTCTACCGTTTGATGGCCATGATAAAATGTAATACCAATACTTATCGTCAAATACAAAGTATGATTCCAAATGTGAAAAGGTTTTGCCATTTCGTGCAGAATCCGTTCTGCAACAAGTTCTCCTTCTTTGCTTGTATAAATGTCTGTCAGTAAAGCGTGAAATTCATCGCCTCCCATTCGACTAACCATATCAGTACTGCGCAAACTTTGGTTGATTCTCTGGGCGAGTCCTTTAATAACTTCATCACCAACATCGTGCCCATACTGATCATTAATAGATTTAAAATCGTCACAATCCATCGTTAATATTGCGAGTTCGCTGTTATTACGTTTCACATCTTCTATCGAATGTTTTAGTTCTTGTTGGAACAATCTACGGTTAGGAAGTTGTGTTAATTCGTCATGTAAAGCTAATGTCATTAACTCTTCTTCCCAGTCTTTGCGTTTGGAAATGTCTCTTGCCACGATAATAATTTGCTCGACGTATTCTTTTGAGTCCATTACTGGCGTTCCCTTTGCCTCTACCCATATAATGTCTCTATTTTTGTGGAAGCGTCGATATTCCGTCTCCGCAGATTCTCCCGTTTGAACGATGTGTTCGACCATGTTTTGAAGTACTCCCATGTCGTCTGGGTGAGCGAATGATAAGACCGACTTGCCAACGTAAAAATCCGCTGGCATGCCTAACACACGCTCATGGGAAGGGGAGGCATATTGAATAATGCCGTCTCTATCCAACGTGCGAATTAAATCATTCGTGTGATTTGCTATCGCGCGGTAACGCTCTTCACTTTCCCTAACACGATCCTGCATACGCTTCATATCCGTAATATCCTTATACAGCGCAACGCCGCCAACCAATCTGTCTTCTTCGATGATTGGAGAGTAGGATGCTAATACATCAACAGTCTGTCCTTCTTTTGTCACTCGTTTGGAATGGTGATTTTGAATTACATTTCCTGTTTGTAATTGCTCGAAAATGTTTGGGAAATCGTTGTCTGTGGGAGGTAGGATACTAATGTTTTTGCCACGTACTAACTCCTTTTCTGTCCACCCGAACAGATTAGTGAATCCTTGATTAACTTTCGTATAATCTGCCTTATGATCAAACATAAATACGGCATCTGCGGCATGGTTAAACATCAGTTCTACTTGTTTATTTACTTGTTTTAATTGTCTTTCTTGTTCAACCCAATCGGTGACATCCCGAGTTACGGCTATAATATGTTCGTATTTTCCTTGATTATTAAGAATAGGTGTTACTTTTGATTCTACATAGTTGAAGCGTGTTGATTCAGCACCGCGACTCGTAGGAAATTCAATTTTTGTCTGATACGTTATCGTCGTCTGTTTGGTGATTGCTTCTCGGTATTTTTCTGTAATTACTTGGGCTGACGCAGGAGGCATAAGACTACTTACCTGTTTTCCTCTAAAATTTTTAGGGAAATGAAGGGTTTCTACCGCTGTTTGATTCGCCGTGACATATTGAAAGGAACCGTCGTCATTCATGGACAGCAAAAATACCATGTCAGAAATATTATTAAAAATCATGTCTAAATATTGACCATCTTCTATATTGGTGATCCAATTTGTTAACATTTTCATAACCTCGCTATAAATTCCATTTCAGCCCTTGTTATGGCTGTTTTTCGCTATATTCAGTATATCGTAAAAAGAATCAGTTTGCTTATAAAATAAAAAATAATCAATATACTTTTTAATCAAAAACAGTTTACGAAACAGTGACAAATGTGGTGTGTCGGAGTAAAATAGGTTATAATTTAATTGTGAAATATTTCACAATGTTATGTTCCTTAAAAAGGGAGTGGATGGTATGATGATGAATGCATTAAGAAACAGTGTTGTTATGGCAGCTTTGTTATTAGTAATAAGAGTATATCTTGGCTGGAACTGGTTGACTTCAGGATGGGGGAAAGTAACTAGTGAGTTTGATGCCAGCGGGTTTATCCAAGGCGCGATTGCTAATCCTGTTACCAATCAAGCGGGTGATGCTGCGTTTCCGTGGTATGTAGCGTTTCTAGAGGCTGTAGCTCTGCCACTCGGTAATATATTCAGTTTTATGGTCGCATATGGGGAGGTATTCGTCGGATTGGGTCTCATTTTTGGAATTCTAACCGTGTACGCTTCGTTCTTTGGATTATCGATGAACTTTGCGTTTCTATTTGCAGGCACGGTGTCGACGAACCCACTCATGTTATTGCTCGGATTTTTCGTGCTAGCCGCTGGACATAATGCTGGAAGATTCGGGGGAGACTATTACTTGCAGCCTTATGTACAACAAAAAATGAAACCGAAACGTAAGCAAAAAAGAACGGCAAATGCAGCCGCATAAACGGTGAAAAACGACTTCTCTTCTAGGAGTCGTTTTTTATTGGCAGGCGAAGACCGCGACGTCCTGTTCGTGGGCATTGAAGTCACCACATCTTGTGGAAGTCTTGAAAAATGTAGTAAAAAGAGGCACACTAATATTTGTATTCTATTATTTAAATAAGACAGGAAACTACATACTTTTGGGTCTTCCATGTTTAGTGGAAGCGTCAAGTTGCCCGGAGATAGCCGCAACGGCCGGTCCAAAACGTATTGCAGCTTTGTTGCCTTGCGCTTTTCTTGTAATTAAGGACGCTGAATAGTCCGATAAGGAGGAAATCATAATGGATTTTGAAAAAGTAATTGATAGAAATAAAACGAATTCGATGAAATGGGATTTTTATCCGGACCGTTATGGTGCCGACGATTTATGGCCAATGTGGGTCGCAGATATGGATTTTCAAACCCCGCAACCTGTATTGGATGCTATGCAGGAAGTCGTGAATCACGGAATCTTTGGATATCATAGACGACCATCTTCACTGTTTGACGCAACGACAGAATGGTTAAAAAAACGGTTTGACTGGGATGTAGACAACAACCAAATTGTGTTTACACCCGGTGTTGTTCCAGCAATTAGTCATCTCATTCAAACGTTCACGGAAGAAGGCGACGGTGTTATCATTCAACCGCCTGTGTATTATCCTTTTTATGCTCTCGTCCAAAATAATAAACGGACGCTTGTGCGCAACCCGTTAAAAGAAGCGGAAGAAGGATTTACGGTAGATTTGGAAGACTTGGAGAAAAAAATGCAGGCTGGTGCGAAAATGCTATTACTTTGCAGCCCGCACAATCCGATTGGAAGAGTATGGAGTGAACAAGAGCTGACTGAAATAGCAAAGCTCGCAGAAACGTACAATGTGTTCGTTGTTTCTGATGAAATTCATGCCGATCTCATTTTAGAAGGCAAACATACTCCGTTTGCAAAAGTTGCTGCTGACAGAGAAGTAGAAACCATGACATGTCTTGCTCCAAGTAAGACGTTTAACTTGGCCTCCTTGCAGTTGTCTTATGTTGTATTTGAAAACAGTCGTTCACAAAAAGCATATGAAGCTCATTTGCAGCGCGAATTTGTAGGAATTGACAACCCATTTGCTACCGTTGCGGCAGAAGCTGCGTACCGTCACGGGGAAGAATGGCTGGAAAGTTTATTAGAATATGTACGGAACAATGTACGTTATGTTAAAGAATACATTGAAACGAATATACCGGGAATGAAAGTGATTGAACCAGAAGGAACATACCTTATTTGGATTGATATGCGCGGCTTGAATAAGAGTGACAAAGAATTGGAACATTGGCTTCGAAAGAATGCGAAACTTGCTCTCAGTGAAGGGCATATATTTGGTGAGGAAGGTTCTGGTTTTGTTCGCATTAATGCAGCCTGCCCAAAGACTACTCTGGAAGAAGGGTTAAAAAGACTGAAAAAGGCCTATGAAAATGCATAGTTTTTGATAACTTTTTTGTTTTGGCAGGAATGATTTATCCAAGTATCGAATAGAATCCTTAGTATAGTACAAGATGTGTTCAGGGAATTCCCTGAAGAACTTGTCGGTTTATTTAACATTCTGTACGTACGAAAAGGAGCCTAGTTTTTATGAAGCAGAAACATTTTGCGGAAGAGCTTCAGAGGGATTTTGAAAAAAAGCTTGGTCGCTTGTTAACCGCAGATGAAAGAGCACTTATTCAATGGATAGCTGAGCGTCAGGCGAAGGATGAAGACGCACAGTCGGAGGTACTCGAAGCAGAAAGTTAATGAATAAACAGTTCCATTATACTAAAAAAGCTGTCACAAAAGTTGTACCTTTTTGAGGACAGCTTTTTTACAATTAGGAACTGGTATGGCTCAAAAGGAGGATACGTATGAAAACGTTCCGATTAGTGACCGTTCAATTACTGTTAATGCAGGACGAGCAAATTATTACTCATGATGTGCCATTAGAGCAGGGATTAATTATTAATCGGGAAGAGAATGATAAGTCTTGGTTAATAGAAGCAGTCGTCCCTAAAAATCAAGAGACTTTTTTTCAAGACAAACAACAACGTGAGCAAATGCTTGTACTAGAAGTGATTATTACGGATAGGCATAATGATCCAGCGTTAATGACAGGGACCATACGAAATGTAGTTATGTTAAATGAATCCGTTAGTGTTATGATTGATGCAAAGATGGCGGCTAATAAAGACGATATATCAAATCTTATATTAGAGGGCTTGATCGAAGATGGATACACAGGAGATGCCTTATTAAAAGAGTTCTCGGAACGAAAAGAAGATCAAGTACGCTGGTCAAAAAAGCTGGCAGAACGAATTTATCAGGAGTCAACCGTTTAAATACACGAAAGAATAAGAAAATAAGCAGCAACTATTGTTAAAGAGGACGATCATGAATGAAAAAATTTACTTTTCTCGACTATTACCAAAATGAAGTACAACTTGCTTTTGAAGACAGTCCATTTTCCAACAATCCGGGCCATGTGTGGATTGTTTGTCGATTTCAGCAAAAATGGCTGTTAACACACCATCCGCGGAGAGGATTTGAATTTCCAGGTGGTAAGATTGAACGAGCTGAAACTCCGAAAGAAGCGGCAATAAGAGAGATATGGGAAGAAACCGGAGGGGAAGTGAATCATATTGTCCAAGTTGGTCAGTATATGGTTCAAGGAAAAGCAGAAACGGTTGTGAAAAATGTTTACTTTGCTGATATTAATCAATTAGTGGAAAAAGATAATTATATGGAAACGAAAGGACCGGTTTTGTTTGATCGACTGCCGGAACATTTGAATGACTCGTATAGTTTTATTATGAGAGATGAGGTTTTGCCGCGGACGTTACAACACTTGCGGACAAAAAAGATGTTGCATCATAACTAACCCTCGCTCTAAGAAAAAGTAGGCGAGGGAATGATATTTATTACATTCGTTTTTTTCGCTTCATGAGATATTTTTCTAACCCTTCAATGCTTTTATACATAAGAGAGGCTAGTATGGCAATAACAAGTAAACTCATCATCACTTGTTGAAATTGAAAGACTTGAAAGCCATATATAATCAAATATCCCAATCCTTGTTTTGCGACAAGGAATTCTCCGACAATGACCCCGACCCATGATAATCCCACATTTACTTTCATTGTTGAAATAATAGTTGGATAACAAGCTGGCAAAACCGCATGGCGAAACAGCTGTTTTTTGGTTGCGCCGAATGTGAGTAAAACTTTTTTATAATTTTCATCAACCTGCTGGAAGGCATTATAAACGACAAGGGTTGTGATGACAATGGAGAGCAGACAAGCCATGGCTATAACAGAAGGAATACCTGGTCCGAATGCGACAATAATAATAGGCCCAAGAGCTACTTTTGGCATCGAATTCAGTACAACGAGATAGGGATCAAGAACTTTGGAAAGAAAGGGAGACCACCATAAAATAAGGGCAATACATGTGCCGCCTATCGTTCCTAGTGTAAAACCGATAATGGTTTCTGTTAAGGTGACGGATGAATGGATAAGCAACGAGCCATCCGCTATATTTTCGATAGCAAGCTCCCAAACCCGGCTTGGCATACTGAAAATAAGCGGGTCGATCCATTGTAATCTGCTTAATACTTCCCAAGTTAGAAAGAAAACGCATAAAAGCAGAAGCTGTGTGCCAATGATGCGGCGTTTTTCTTTTTTTATTTTGTGAAGATAATGTTTATGAAGTGTTTGTATTTGGTACTTCAACATTCTCCAACTCCTTCCATACTCTTTGGAAGAACGGATGAAAATCCGGATTATTTCTTGCCTCGAGCGGTCGTTTATATTTAAAAGTTTCCGGAACGTCAAATACGTTGTGGATCCGACCAGGATTAGACTGGAATAAATAGATTCGATCTGACATGGCGATTGCTTCGCTAAGATCATGCGTAACGAGAATAGCGGTTTTCTGTTGTTCTTTTAAAGTGGTGTATACGAGATCTTCAAGCTTTAATTTGGTTTGATAGTCCAGGGCAGAAAACGGTTCGTCAAGTAATAACAAGGATGGATGCGGGGCAAGCATACGGACTAAGGCAGCCCGCTGTCTCATCCCCCCGGATAATTCTGAAGGAAACGCATCCGCTTTATCTTCCAGACCAAGCTGTTTTAAAAGAGAAAGGGTTTCGTTGATTGTATTTTTGTTATGCATTCCAGTAATGATTAACCCTAGTTCGATATTCTTGCGTATCGTTAGCCATGGGAACAAGTAATCTTCTTGCAGCATGTATCCAGTTTCTTTGGAATATCCTTTCATTTCTTTGTCACGCATGATAATTCGGCCTGATGTTGGTGGAAATAAACCGGCAATCATGGATAATACGGTAGTTTTTCCACAGCCGCTGGGACCGATAAAGGAGATGAATTCTCCATCGGATACGTTCAAATCAATCCCGGTGACAGCTTGCACTGCGTTTTCCTCCGTGAAGTACACCTTTTCAACATTGTGTAAAGAAAGCATCGAACGCTCCTCCTTTAATCCTCCATCACTTTCTCTGCTAACTCTGTATTAACGAATTCATCATAGTCGGAAGGTTCAGGCAGTTCACCAGCTTCTTCCATGATGTTCTGCAGGTTATCCCACGCTTCTTCCGGTAAAACAGGGGTTTGTGCGTACGACTCTTGATCGCGGTAGCGTACGGCGGAGTCAGCGATGACTTCTTCCGGTGTGTCATCAAAATAAGGTGAAATGGTTGATGCGATATCTTCAGGTGATGCGTCATAGATCCATTGCTGTGCTTTATAAATCGCACGGGTAAATCGTAGGGCCGTGTCTTCATCTCCATTAATAAATCCTTCTTTTGCCATAAATACTGTATATGGCAGTGCACCTGATTCTTCACCGAATGAAGCGACGATTTGCCCCAGTCCTTCCTGCTCAAACAAGGTAGCCTGCGGCTCAAATAATTGTACATACTCTCCTGTGCCCGAAGCGTAGGCATTTGCTATGTTGGCAAAATCGATATTTTGAATTAAATTAAGGTCTGCAGCGGGATCAATATCATGTTGTTTTAATACATACTCTCCTGTCATTTGGGGCATGCCGCCTTTACGCTGTCCTAAGAAAGTAGTTCCTTCTAAGTCCTCCCAGGAAAAAGAATCTGTTTCTTCTTTAGCCATTAGAAACGTACCGTCTGTTTGAGTAAGCATGGCAAAATTAATAATCGGTTCTGCCGGTTCTTGAGCATTTACATAGATCGATGTTTCTGCACCAACGAGGGCGACGTCAGCTCCATCGGATAAAAGGGACGTCATTGTTTTATCTCCACCCCAGGTTGTTGTTAGTTCTATGTTGAGATTTTCTTCTTCAAAGAAACCTTGCTCCATAGCAACATAGAGAGGCGCATAGAATATAGATCGTGTAACTTCAGCAAGCTCAACGGTTGTGTTTTCCTCTTTTTGAAATGCATTGCATCCAGCTAAAGCCCCCGTTAATAGGACAATACTACACAACGCAGATACCACTAGCTTTTTCATTTTATCTTCCCCTCTCCATATCAGCTTGTAATACATGATATGAAGAAGGCATGGCCCCCGTGTCCGTATTAAAATTTATGTAGAGAAGAGTTTGGCAAAGATGGAGTACAGGACAGATGGAAGGAGAAAAGGGGAGGAAGTCTGGAAAGGGTGGAATACGGGACAAAAATTCCCTGCAAGGAAAAAGATATGTCTGAATCGGACGGCGGAATCTACTATCTTCCCCTTTTTCACAAAAAAACGAAGGGAGGTTTATCCCTTCGTTTAGACTTCGTTAATATTTCGCTGTGGCTGGAATGTTTGCTTTTGGTCCAGCTGCTTTCACGTGTTCTGGCATATTTGAGAATTTCTCGAAATTATTTTGGAATTGACGGGCGAGTTCGTTCGCTTTCTCGATGTAAGCTTCTTTGTTATCCCAAGTGTGAGCCGGTTGTAAAAGTTTATCTGGAACCCCAGGGCACTGCAGTGGAACATGGAGTCCGAAAATAGAATCTTGACTTGTTTCTGATGTCTGCAATTCGCCCTCTAATGCGGCTTGAATCATAGCTCTCGTGTACGACAAATCCATTCGTTTACCAACGCCATAAGGACCTCCCGACCAGCCTGTATTAACGAGAAAAACATCAACATCATGCTGCTGAATTTTTTCTCCCAGCATTTCGGCATAGTGCGACGCTTCTAGTGGCAGAAAAGGAGAGCCGAAACAAGTAGAAAACGTTGCTTGAGGTTCGGTGATACCTCGTTCTGTTCCTCCTAATTTACTAGTGTACCCACTTAAAAAATGATACATAGCTTGTTCTTTTGTTAATTTACTGATGGGAGGCAGTACGCCAAAGGCATCCGCTGTCAAAAATATAATAGTGGAAGGATGACCTGCCATGCTGTTCTCTAAAGCATTTGGAATATTATCTAATGGGTAAGCGGCCCGCGTGTTTTCGGTTACAGCTGTATCGTCATAGTCCGGAACACCTGACTGTGGGTCCACGGCTACATTTTCAAGCACGCTCCCAAACCGGATGGCATTCCAAATTTCTGGTTCTTTTTTGTAAGATAAATGAACGCATTTCGCATAACAACCCCCTTCGATATTAAAAACGCCATTATCGGACCAGCCGTGTTCATCGTCCCCGATTAAATACCGATTCGGATCAGCAGAAAGCGTCGTTTTTCCTGTGCCCGATAGACCGAAAAATAAAGCGGCATCTCCTTCTTCTCCCACATTAGCTGAGCAATGCATAGAAAGGACGTCTTGTTCTGGTAAAAGAAAATTCATAACCGAAAAGATAGATTTTTTTATTTCTCCGGCATATTCTGTTCCGCCGATTAATACGACCCGTTCTTCAAACGAAATGATAATAAACGTTTCAGATTTTGTCCCATCCCGCTCTGGATCCGCTTTGAAATGAGGCGCACTAATGATTGTGAAAGTGGTATCGTCTGTTTGTCGGCAGGCGTTATCCGAACGAATGAAAAGCTGACGAGCAAATACATTATGCCAAGCATATTCATTGATGACTTGAATCGGAAGTTGATAGGCCGGATCCGCACCCGCATACCCTTGAGTAACAAATAATTCATCTTTATGAGTTAAGTGTTTCAAAACCTTTTCATATAGCGAAGAAAAACGTTCACGAGTAATAGGCTGATTCACGTTTCCCCAATCTACTTTGTCTTTCACCGAATCCTCTTCGACAATATATTTGTCTTTTGGAGACCTTCCTGTGTATTTTCCGGTTGATACACTTAATGCGCCATTTGATGTCAATTGCCCTTCCCCGCGAAATAATGATTTTTCAATAAGAGTGGAGATGGAAAGGTTCATCTCAACATTTTCTCCATGAAGAAGATTAGATAGTTTGTTTGAAAAACGGGTTGTCATCATCTCGGTACATCCTTTCTGAGTTACATTAATATTTTTATTACGAATTAGTATAACACATTTATTTAAATAGTCTATACTAAATTGGTGATTTTGATATTATATTATTAATTGGAAGAACGTGTTAAAATAATGATAGATATTAATGATGAAAGAAGGGATCATGAATGGAAGACAAGACAAAGACACTTGTTGTTTTTTATGATGAATCATGCGGGTTATGTCAGCAGTCAAAGCATGAAATCGAAAAATGGGACCACCACCAATTAATAACTTGGCGTTCCATTCAAGATCCTGACATTTTAAACGAGTATCCTTTTTTAAAAGAAAGAAATGTACAGCAGGCGATGCACCTTTTAGAAAAAAACACGTATCTATACACTGGATATGCAGCGGTGAAACGAATCATACAACTCATCCCAGCCGGAAAATGGGTGGCGCCGCTGCTTTATTTACCTGGAGCCGACTGGGCGGGAGACAAGATGTACAAATTGGTAGCGAGAAATAGACACAAGTTTATACGTCACCGCTGTGAAACAGGAGCCTGCAATATAGGAGAGTAATTAGTTGACAGGAGTGTTTAACTGCGTTATTATATTTCCGAACGGATACTCTTATCCCGAGTTGGTGGAGGGACAGGCCCTTTGAAGCCCAGCAACCATCCTCATTTAGAAAAAGAGGCAAAGGTGCTAACCTGGAGAGACGGATATCGTCTTGGAAGATAAGAGGCGAAAAAGGTGAACGGACAAACCCCTTTTCCTCGCCATGGAAAAGGGGTATTTATGTTTTTTTATACTTAAATAAACTGTTTTTCCTTCTCGTCTTTTAGTAAAAAACGTTTTGAGGAATCCACCATTGCGTGGAGCATCCACAAGAATCTTAGTTAGGGAGGCAGTATATATGTCAACGGTTGGACGAAGATTATTTACATCAGAATCAGTTACTGAGGGGCATCCCGACAAAATTTGTGATCAAATATCCGATGCCATTTTAGATGAAATTATATCGAAAGACCCGAACGCACGTGTTGCTTGTGAGACGATTGTGAATACAGGGCTTGTTCTCGTTGCAGGAGAAATTACGACATCTACGTATGTAGATATTCCAAAAATAGCAAGAGATACGCTGAAAAATATAGGTTACACACGTGCGAAGTATGGGTTTGACTATGAAACGTGTTCGGTACTTACTTCCATCGATGAACAATCTGCTGATATAGCTCAAGGGGTAGATGAGGCTCTCGAGTCAAGAGAAGGACAAATGACGGAAGACGAATTAGAAGCGATTGGGGCGGGGGATCAAGGCTTAATGTTTGGGTATGCGGATAACGAAACTCCTGAACTTATGCCACTGCCGATTTCCTTGTCTCATAAATTGGCCCGTCGATTAGCAACGGTACGTAAAGACGGTACTATTCCTTATTTGCGTCCAGATGGGAAAACGCAGGTAACGGTGGAATACGGAGAAGATGGCACGCCGCTTCGGGCAGAAACGATTGTCATTTCTACACAACATCATGCGGACATAACATTAGAACAAATTGAAAAAGATTTGAAAGAGCACGTTATTAAACCTGTTGTGCCGGAACACTTATTAACCGAAGAAACGAAGTATTTCATCAATCCGACAGGACGTTTTGTTATAGGCGGCCCTCAAGGCGATGCTGGATTGACAGGCAGAAAAATCATTGTGGACACATATGGTGGATTCGCCCGTCATGGGGGAGGTGCGTTTTCTGGAAAAGATGCGACTAAAGTCGATCGTTCCGCTTCATACGCAGCCCGCTATGCAGCTAAAAATATCGTTGCTGCAGGTCTTGCCAAAAAATGTGAAGTGCAGCTCGCCTATGCTATCGGTGTAGCACAGCCTGTATCGGTTTCGGTCGAAACATTTGGAACAGCTCATGTATCTGAGGATACGTTGGCTGAACTGGTAAGAGAAAATTTCGACTTGCGTCCGGCCGGGATTATTAAAATGCTGGATTTACGACGTCCGATCTACAGTCAAACGGCTGCATACGGTCACTTTGGCCGAACAGATGTGGAACTGCCGTGGGAAAAAACAGACAAAGCCGATACGTTGAAAGAAGCAGCAGCCCAAACGAAGTAAAAAAAAGAGCGAATTCTTATGTTATATAAGGATTCGCTCTTTTTAAAAGGATAAGAAAATATTGGCGTTTTTGGAATCCAGCTTCAGCGCCCAGCCGTTCGGAGGCCGACACGAGGACCTGTAGGATGCAGGTTCGTTCGGTGTTGCCTCCGGACAGGACGTTCTTCGTCGAACGTCCTGTTCTCGGACGTTGAAGTCATCACCTCTTGTGAAAGTGACTTCGGGAAGCAGGCGCGCTTGCATTTTTCTCAGGACAAATCAATGTTGAAAACGTCCGAAAATGTCCGTCATGAGGTGGCTTTTAACCGAACCTCCTCTATCTATGGCGTTGGCGCAGGACATGCAGCCCATAGCTTATCCTCCTTCAAAGAAGGTCCGTCTGCAGCGGATGTGGAAAGAAGCACACTCTTAAAAAATTGAGGCTGCACAAAGGATGGAATCTCTGGTTACCAGATTCCGTTTTTTTTAAAAAGATAAAATATAGCCAAAGAACCATGATTACTTGCCCAAATCAGTATATTTATTAGCTAAACTTACATTTACTGTCCAAAACTAACTATTTACTAGCCAAAATGGTAGTGTTACTGTCAACTTTATCCTATTTACTTGCTATTAGAAGTTTATACACGTATGTCACTTAGCTCGTTGAGGCTATGGATAACGATGACATCTTGATGCGTTATATTGAAGGTACCACGATTAAGCCAAATTCCCTTCATACCAGCATTTATACTCCCAAGTGCATCGGTATCTAACCTGTCCCCTACATAGTAACAATCACGACATGGTGTATCAGTGTTAGCGCAAGCTTTTTTAAAAATAGTCTTATCTGGTTTAGATATACCGCATTCACCAGATGTGGTAATAGAATCGAAATATTGGATTATCTTCATATCTTGCAATTTTTCGACTTGTTGGTCATAATCACCATTACTAATTATTCCCAAAGTATGTCCCTTTGCTTTTAGCCGATGCAACGTTGGAGTAACATCTTGAAAAGGTCTCCAATTTTTCTTATAAAATGAAAGATATAAATTAAATTTTTGTTCAGCGGCTTGGTTACTTATATCAATGTTAGCGGCGTGAAAAAAAGAGATCATTCGTAATATTTTCTGCTCATGGAATGTTAATTGATTCGACAAAAATGTTTCAAAATAGGTTTTTGATAGCTTTTTCCATAAATGAATAGATTCGTTTTCAGAAAAAGGAAAATTGTGACGATGAGCCCGTAAAAACTCTAGAAAACCCTCCTCTTCCGCCCTATTGTGATCTAGTAGCGTACCATCGATATCAAAGAATATCATATTGTCTCCTTGTATACAGGCTCGCGGTGCTTATAATGATTGAATTTTATTTAAGTATACATCAAGTTCTTGGCTGTATTTAATGGTATCGGGGTGGGTCAGTCCTTTGGATTGTCCATTGTAAACCATGCGAATACGTAGTCCTTTTATTTTATCTTCCAGTTTATTTACTTCTACTTTTTGGATTTTCATCACGTACCTCCTGAAGGATGAGAATAGTAATCTAAAAACGCACAAAGAATATTTTAGAATAATTATAAAGAAAAGTGAAGCATTTTTGGTGAAAATTTGCAGATTCTACAGATGTTTTCAAAACAACTGTAAATCTAACAAAAATTGCAAGCGCACGAAGTAGAAGATGCGACGTCTTCCGACAATTACATATAAAAACGACCTGTTTTGCTTTAGAAGAAAATCGGGTCGTTTTAATATGCCTTATTTTTCTTGTAACTCATGAACAGAGACGTGATGTTTTTGCTGAGGATTTTCAAGCTCATACACTTTTGCCGCATTATTTTGCTCATCAACGTCTTGAATGTAGATGGGATCTCCTTGATAAGTAACGTTAATCAAATGTTCCGATGCTAGAATATCTTTTGCTCGTTTCGTGTCCATATTGAGTCTCCTTTTTAGTGTATTGTGTGTCTACCCGTATTCTATTATTCATCCGTAATGTCTCGAAATTATGGAATATGGTGTGAAATGGTAAAAAACGCTTTTATTTGTATGTCTTTTTAGTAAAATGGGAGATATTGGTTGAGGAAAACAAAGAAGAGGAGGGATAAAGTGGATAGAATGAAAGAAAAATTAACTCAAATGAAATATGAGCAGAAAAGGCTTATGGAAGAATTTAATGCTGTTGTTATGGAATACGAATCAAGTAATGTTCTGCAGGAGAATGAAACTCTTAGGAAAACTAATCAGGATTATCTCGAAAGGCTTCATGATTTAGGGGAGAAATACAGTCAGATGGAGCATGAAAATCAAAAATTGCGCTATGCCCTTCATGAGCAGATTATAGATGAAAAAACTAATATTCTTAAATTATCCAAGCAGAAATTGAATACATATTTTAGCACGGAATTGGAAACAAAAAGAGACCAATTAACTGAACTTGAGACATCTTCTAAAGCAGAAATTTTGAAGCTGAAAGAACGTGTGAACCACTCGATTCGCGAGGATAAACAGGAAATCACAACGAAATTAGAGGATTTAGCGGCAGAAGTTGATGAAACAATCAGAAAAGAACGTAATCTTCTAGCAAAGGAAGAGCAGGATTTATTACATTCATTTTCTAGTCAATATGAACAGTTAGGTCAAGAAGAAGTGACCGAAGACGTTATTCAAAAGCGTGCCAAACAAAATCAGATTGAAATGAAAATCGGTTTGCATTGGATTAATAAATTAGGAATGCTTTTAATCATTTTAGGTGTGGCGGCTGCGTTTCGGTATTCTTACACATCTTGGTTTAATGATTACCTGAAAGGCGGCATGTTTTCGCTGTTTGGTATCCTTATGCTTTTTGGTGGTGAATGGCTGTATCGGAAAGGCAGACAAACATTTGCACTTGGGTTAATTGGCGGCGGAATTGCTGTGTTATATGGATCGATTTTCTTCAGTTATTTTTTATTAGAAATTATAGGACTAAATGCTGCTTTGCTTCTGTCTGTATTGGTTACCGTCACTGCAGTGGTACTGTCTTTACGCTATCAATCGAAAACTGTGTGCACGTTTGGTTTAGTAGGGGGATACATTCCGTTTTACTCGTATTTGTTTTCATTTGGTCTTGAGGATAACGCGGTATATGCCGCGATGGCGTACTTACTTATTTTGAGCGGCTCTATTTTGTGGATAACGTTTCAAAAACAGTGGATTATCATTCACTACATTAGTTATTTCTTGAACATTCCATCTTTCTTTATTCTCGTTTTTCTATCGCCAAGCAGTGGAGTTAGTCTGACGTATACAATAGTAACGTTCCTGCTTTATTTAATGCTGACAATCGGATATCCACTAACGTATAAAGTATCGATGAAGTGGGCTGATATCGTTCTGTTAGCATTTAATACTGGCATTAGCTGTTCTGTTATTTATTTCCTTTTCCATACGTTGGATTGGAATGACTATAGAGGATTACTGGCTGTTACATTCGGTCTTGTTTATTTTGCATTAGGACGGTTTGTTGAGAGAAGAATGCCTCTCGAAAAGCAAACAATGGTTCTTTTTTACGGAACGTCGATTGCGTTTGCTGTGTTGATTATTCCTTTCCAATTCGGGGTAGAATGGCTCGCTCTTGGCTGGCTAGTTGAAAGTGTTGTCATTATGCTATATGCGAATCGTTACAAACTATCCTTGCTAGAAAAAGCTGGTTGGAGCATATTTGGATTAACTGTCGCGACATTTTCGTTAGACGTTTATCGATACATCAATGGTTTCAATCCGGATTTCTTTCATTTTAAATATTTTGCGATTATCGCTGGATTAGTGTTAGTCATGCTGTATTACGTATATGATCAGACAAGGACAACTCGGACCAATCTATTTGGAGGATTTGCTGGATTTATCCTTGGATTAAAGTACTTCACACTTGTGAATGTGTGGATCTATGTCGTTTATGAAGGGGCATATTTGTTCAGTCAAAATGTTGCAAGTGATTTTGAACACTATTGGTTTTATCAGTTCCTAGTATTTTCTTTCTTATCCGTTGGATTAGGATACGGATTGAAAAAAATACCGCTATTGTATGATCGAACCGTCAAGTATTTTTGTCTGTTTCTATACGGAATTGGAAGTTTCGTTGGGTGGATTGTAACGGCAACGATGCCTGCACTAAGTGGAGAGCAGAATGCGTTCACTGATTATACAGCACTTGTGGTTTTGATTGGATTTAACATATTGATTTATGCGACAGGCCGTGATTTGTTAGTGGCTTATATACGCGGGCAATATAAAAACATGGAGCTGTATCCGACCATTCTTTCTGTTTATTTTATTGCTGTGTTAGCAGCATTTCTAAACGTTCAGTTTCAGCTGAGCGATGTCGGATTTGTGATTAGCTTGATTTTCTTGGTTACAGCGGTCGCCTATATCTTATATGGATTTAAAAAGAATTACGTTGCTGTCCGCCGTATTGGACTAGGATTATCGTTGTTTTCAACGGCAAAGCTATGTTTCGTTGATCTAGCTTTCTTAACAGAAGGAAGCAAAATCATCGCATATTTCTGCTTTGGTTTAGTATTACTAGGCATATCATATATGTATCAAAAAGTATCAAGCCGAAAAAACAACCTCTAATATACTAGCCAAGTACACTCTTCCCCCAGTTAAAGAGAAAACCAAAAATATTTACGATTTTTGGTTTTCTTGTCTAAAATCAGGAAGTGCAATAGTCTCGATTATAAAATAAATCAATCGTCCTAATATAACAAAATAATGCGTTGAGATTACATAATATTCAGATATATACGTGTTCATTTATAGTATAAAATAAGTTATCAAAAGAGAAAAAGAAGGTTTTTTGTAAAACACTAGATTATTAAGTCCCAATTCATTTTTAATACCACTAGTCCATTCTATTTAAGCCAAAGGTCCTTTGCTAAACAATAAGAACAGTATTTTCCTCTGAAAGAATTTGATGGAAAGTATTCCCTATGATAAAAATAGTGTATCTAAATACACATGATAGATATTAATAGATAAATTTTTAGAATAGGATGATGACAATGCTTATCAATTCCTGCCCATATGAACAGTGTAACTGCTATTACCGGTGTAAACACTGAAATTATATTTAGGAGTTTCACTAGCATACTTTATCCCTTCCCTCTATATAAACATTAAGGGGAAGGGGATTTGCTTTTGTTTTTGTCCTCAATATCCCTTTGAAGCTGATCAGTGTTGGTTTTTGCTTTTTTTATTAAACAAGGTAGGTCCATTTTGAAAAGGTAGTCATTATTACTAAATCCTATTGTTTCGTCCAAAACAAATATCGCCGTTTGAAAAAATATTTGGAATGACATGGATTTCTGTTACATCACAGATAGGCCATGGAAAATCACTCGGTTTAGCTCTGAATGGCGCTATAAAAAAATTAGAACAATAAATACTAGACGGAATATGCGCTTAAAACTTAACGAAAGAAAGGGAGAGGAAACATGAAAAAAATTATTATAATATTGATTGGTTCACTATTAGCGGTTGCAGTATTGTTTCTGGTAGCCGTTTATGGGTTTGGATTTTTACAAAGAAGTACGGCAGATTTCCGTGGAGAAACAGGTCAGATTGAACAAACAGAGGCTGATAGTGACTATCGGATAGCTTCATATGACCGTTTTTACGATACTTGCGCTGGTATTCAATCTTTAGAAAGCAAAATTGAGAACATGGAAGACGAATTGGAGACAACGGATAGCCAGCAACGGAAAACAGTTTTAAATACGTCAATAACAGCCTCTGAGAATAAAAGAGTGGAATTAATAGACTCGTACAATGCAGATGCTCGGAAGGAATCTACAAGAGGAAAATTTAGAGCGTCAGACCTTCCGTATGAAATTAATAAAAACAAGGAGGAAACGGTATGCACGGTGCAATAGGTAAAACAACAATTTTAATGTTTTTAGTAACGATGACGGCGGTATTTTTAACAGCGTGCCAAGGGGAAGAAACATCACAGGACAAAGAAACTGAAGCACAACAAGACACCTATGATAGATTAACAGAGTTAGAACCGGCAAAAGAAATGAATAATCCAAAAACTAGAGAAACAATTAATTTTTGGACAGAGACATGGGACAAAGAAGGGCAATTAGCGTATGTGTACTTGCAAAACTCTGACGGAAAAATGATTGGTTATTATGCATTAGACGGTCCTCCGGTTTCTATGTGTACATCTCTAACCCCTGATTATAGAATATATGAAGATGTTGATGGAAATCTTGTAACACCTGCGCCTGGAACTGACGGAGTTTATAGAAGTGGTGGGGATTGCGATAGGTACTACGGGAAAGACGCTAGTAGTGGGGCTTATGTAGAATTTACAGTGGGTATGGGAATCAACATGTTGCTATATACGGAGCCGTTAAGCAACCATCCAAATGTAGAAAACTTATCTCCGAAATAGTGATTGATACTTACATCGACGATCATTAGCATGACGGAAAATGCGACACATAAAGGAGTGGGAGTAATGGACGAATTATTAGATGAACATACCGACGATGTTGCGTTTTAAACGACTTTATTATTCGTACTTTTCGGGGTATTGTTTATGGGATGATGTCTAACCTTTTGCGTATGTATAGTAAGGATAAAGAAATAAAACTAATACATGTGAAGAATGCTGTCATAATTAACGTATTTGGTTTACTGCTTTTCGAATGGAAAAATGGATGGCCGGTAACTAGTGTGTGGTTTGGATAAAACGAGGAGGAAAGCCAATTAAGGATGATGGAGATTCCTTTCCCTAACCTTTAATAATTAAGGATAGGAAGGAGTAATAGTATATTAGTGAAGCTCCTAAATATAATTTCAGTATTTTTTCCAGTAATAACTTTTACATTGTTCATATGGGCAGGAATTGATATATCGCTGTTTGAAAAAATATCTGAAGTAACATGGATTTCTGTTACATTACAGGTACTTACCTGGGTATTGGGCACGGGAATGGTGTCTAACCTTCTACGTATACATAGTAAGGATAAAGAAATAAAACTAATACATGTAAAGAATGCTGTTATAATTAACGTATTTGGTTTTCTGTTTGTTGATTGGAAGAACGGATGGCCGGTAATTAGCGTGTGGTTTGGATAAAAGAGAATGAAATCTATTTAAGGATAGAGAGCCCCCTAGCCGTTTAATTGTTTGGAGCAAGAAAGGGATAAAGTATGTTAGTCAAACTCTTAAATATAATTTCAATTTCATTTTTTGTATTAGGAACTTCATTAATGGTGTGGGTATCGATTGATTCATCGCCGTTTGAAAAAGTATTTGGAATAACATGGATCTTTGTTACGTCTAATATACTTGTAGCAATATTAAGTTTAGGGATAATGTCTAACGTGATGCGTTTGAAATATAAGGATAAAGAATTAAAACTAGACCATGTGAAGAAGGCTTTTGTACTTAACGTGTTAGGTTTTTTATTTTTTGACTGGAAAGATGGTTGGCCGTTATTAAGTACATGGTTTGGATAAAACGAGGAGGAATTATTATGTCTATAAAACACGGGTTTCTATGGATTTTTATATTAATTGGGTTGGTTGCTTGTTCGAATCAGAATGAATCGTCTGATCCAGAAGAAATGGAATCTGAATCCAATGCAGCAGAAGAATCAGAAACAGAAGCTACGAATGACCAAGATGAGTCGTCACAGGAAGAAAATCAAGATGATGAAGAAAACGATGAGGAAGAAGAGGAGAAAGAAGAAGAAAATGAGGAAGAAGGTAGTTCAGGTTATGACTTTTCCTTTTCTAACTATGATTTTTCTTTTTCTAACTACGATTTTTCATATGATATAACAGTGCCAGAAATAAGTGTGCCAGATGTAACGGTAAATTGGAATAATGAAAAGGAAGAAGTGAAAATGGAAGTACCGGATCACTTATTATTTGATTTTGATGAATCCACTCTTCGGGATGATGCCGAAAGTTTATTGGAAGAAATAAGTGGAGAACTAGAAGAGTACGAAGATGCAGATGTTGCTGTTAACGGACATACAGACGATCAAGGGGATGCTTCTTATAATCAAACCTTGTCAGAAGAACGTGCGGAAGCAGTAAAGGACTATTTTCTAGAGCAAGACAATATTAGTAGTTTTGACTACACGACGGAGGGATTTGGAGAGAGCGAACCAATCGTATCTAATGATTCAGAAGAAAATCGTGAAAAGAATCGTCGTGTAGAAATTATTATTCAGTCTGAGGAACTCGAGGAATGATAGGATTTTAAAACGAAGTTACACCGTCTGCAATGGGGAAAGAAAGGAAAATAAGTAATGTTTAAAAGAAAACTGTTTTTGATAGGTCTGTTTACTTTGCTAGCTGTGGGAGCAGGATGTTCTGTAGATGAAACCGAACCTTCAGAATCCTCTGCAGAAAAAACTTCGGATGATGCGCAATCTGAGGAAACAAATAAATCCGCGTCTGAAGAGAAAAAATCAGAAGAACCCAAGGAAAATCAAGGTGATACCAACATAGATATCGATGGTGACATCTCTTTTATTGATGATGATGATAAGATTCGCGTAGAAGGAACAACGAATTTGGTACCAGGTTCAACTATTTCTGTTCATTTTGACGTTGTTAATAAGATGTTAATAGGATATGGTACTACATTGCGCGTAGAAGAAGATGGATCTTTTTCGGACGAGATTGATTTTCCGAATTATGATGAGCCAGTTGAATTGATGTTTACGTTTGCACCAAATGATCAAGAAGAAGATGTGCAAGAAGTCTATGGTGAATATGGTGAAAAGTTGGAAGGACCATTCATAAGAGTTGATCCTGATGAAGTGCAGGAAAACGGTGATCCCGTTTACATGGGCTATTTGGATTACACCTTTGATGTAGATGAAGAAAGAGAAACGCAAAAGATTGAAGCTCCTAATTATCAAAGGCCTGAAGACTATGGAGACACGAACGTATGGATGGATATCGAATCGAAGGTAGAAAATGGCTTTATGTACATAGAAGGAGAAAGTAATATATTGGAAGGTTCAAGAATACTCGGGACAGTGGATGCCGATCAATACATAATTTCAGGATATAACAATGATGATGATGTTCATCCAGACGGATCGTTTCAATTAAGGGTACCGCTTCCGAGTGAGGACTCTATTGATTATGATGCTGATCCATTTGTGAGAGTGAAAATGAGACCGGCGGGAGAAATAGAGCATATCCAAGACGTATACGGAGAAGAAGGAGAACACCTTGAAGGAGACCTGGTAAATGATGGAGTTACTAAAACAATTTATCAAAAAATTGAAATCACGGAACCACCTAGTTCAGAATAATTATCAACAGAGATAGAAGCATGGAGGTTTATGTATGAAACGTTTATTACCAATAGGCGTTTTCACCCTTTTCTTATCTGCATGTAGTCAAGCTGATGACGGTAATATGATTCAATCGAAAGAATTAACGGACGAAGAACAATATTATCTCGGTTTTGGCCTAGATCAAGCTGGTATTTTAGATGTGGAATCATTTGACGATGAATTTGACACGTTTAGCTTCGTGGTTAATTTTTATGAAAAAGGTGAAAAAATAGAAGAAAAATCAGGCCCAAATGGACTTCAAGAGGGTGACTTCGCAGAAACAGATGACATTGTATATGGGTTACGTTCAGATGATGAGGATCAAATCGATTTTTTTACTGGGACAACATCTGAACCAGAACAAGCAGATACTATAAATTCTCAAACAATGACTGTACCGATAGAGTTGCCGTTTTCCTTTGACCAGAAGGCAAGTACACAGGTTCAACAGATTAAACCTAAATCAAATGAAATGTCCCCACTCATTTTAATGCATTCAGGGAATTCGTTGTCTAGTCATTGGTTTGAAAAAGAAGAGCTGTCGAAAATTATCGAACAGGAAAATCGAGTTGTCGTCATTGGACTTCGATTTGATTAATTTTATGGTTCTAGAAAAGAGGAGAAACAGCAGGGGTTTACCTGCTGTTTCGTGTGAGGAACATATAACTAATTAATCCTATCAATAATCTTTTTGAAGGTTTGTCGAGGTCGTCTGATAAATATACAATGTTATTCTCCGTATCACTAAACAAGTCTGTATATTCATAGGGAAAATAACCATGATAAAAATGTGCCCATTGTCTCCCTTGCTTGTCGAATAACGTGAAATCACCCGCAAGTCCTTGCGTTTCCACAGGTAGAATAATATCACCCTCCGCGTTTTTAAGACGCCCTGTTATATTCATTATTTTTTTAAAATTGTCCTGTTCATATGTACCGATATGTTTTCCCTTTTCATTTTTTATAATAACTGTTGATTGTTTAATACCTGATTTTTTGAAGGTGAACAATAAGTTGTTTTCATTGTTAAAGACACCGTAGGAGATAGGGATCATCAAAATGAGAGAATCTCGAAGCAGCAGGCTGAGAGGATAAAGCAGTGAGATAACCCGAATCGGCTTTACTACTCCTACAAAAAAACCACTTTTTTCAAATAAAAGTAACCGTGGGAATAGACTAACTTCTTTTTTTAAAACGAGATGGTCTAATTCATTTAAAGGAACGTTGGAGTCTGGAATATGAATATCTTTCACGTCTAAGTATTTTTTTCGACTGCTAGATGCGATACTTATCATCAACAAACCTAAGATGCCAATAGAAATAAGATTAAACCAATCATCGGAAGAGTCGGGCCAATCGATAAGAAGAACAACGATTCCGATGAGAAAAATTACCACAGCAATACGATTGGCAGCTTTCATTCTACGCTCGTACATAGAGGCTATCATTAAAATTCACTCCAGAAATGTTATAATACTCAGTGATATATTGTTTAAGTTTGCCTGAATTGTTAGATGTTTTCAATACATAGGAGTGGTTTTTTGAATAAAAGATTAAGAGAATGGATTGATTTCACGCATTCCTCTATTGGACTAGGGAATTATTATTTATATACTTACCACCTTCACAAGTCTGTGAATCTTATTAATGAAACGGTGTATATCTTAAGCATGGAATGGTTTCCAACACATGTTACTGGGCGGGAGGAAGATGGTCTGAACCCGAAAGGTACCGCAGCAATTGACATAGATATAAGCAACGGTCAGTTTAAGAGTATCGTTTTTGTTGGTGGTCAGTCATTTGCAAAAAATGGAATTCGGTTTGCGCAAAGGAATAATCAAGACGTGATACAGTGGTTGGAAAAGGAAATCGGGATTACGTACGAAGAACAGTTTCATCTTGTTAAAGAGGAAGAACGGGGGTATCGGTTTGCAGCGTCGATTCATGGGATAGAAGTGGCTCCTGATGGATTTATTGAAATTCGTTTTGATGATGAAGGGAATTTGACTTTCTATTCTGTTGATGGCTACTTTCCAACGAAAGAGGAAGTCGAGGAAGAACCTTTTTTGTTAACATTTGATGCCGTAAAGTCGTTGGCAAAACAGCAGTTGAAACTTATTGAATTTCCTTCGCATGAACTAGAACGACTTATTCCCGTATATGGAATCGAAGAAATCTATGTCAGCAATGATGGCCTGTTTACGATTCCGTTTGGAACTCTTTTAGAAGAAATCTCTCATGTATCAATCAATAAAATAATGAATTGGGACACGTCGATGGAAAACCCATTTGAAAGGTCAAAACTTGATTTCAATGAGGAAGTGACAGAAGAGGAGGCTTTGTCGGGTGAACCGCATCCAGATTCATTTCCAATTACAACTAGGGAGCAATCACAATGCATAACAGCAGTCGAAACGTTTATGCGTCAGGAGTTCCCAGATGAAACAGGGAATTGGATTCTCAAGACATTACATCGGGATCATTCATATATTATAGCTACAATAAAACATAATAGTCCAAGTCATCTGGTGTTTCAGCGAAAACTGAAAGTTGTTCTTGATAGGGAGCAATGGATTGTATTGAATTATATGGATAATGCCTTTTTAATAGAAATGTATCAGAATTTTGCTAAACCGGATACACGGACCATTGATAAAGAGGAAGCTTTTGAGAAAATAAAAACTGAAATTATAATTTCCCCGGTTTATGTGTATGACGTCGAACAACAGAAATATATTTTATGTGGAAAAATCGACTCGTCATACGGAGTACATGCGGGAAATGGAGACGTCTTGTTATTAGATGATATATGATTCATAGAGGTGTAAAAGATGAAAAAACTGTTATTTGTTTGTGTTCTCGTTTTTTTGGTAACAGGCTGTCACTCGGAGCTGTCTTTTTCTGAAATGAAAGCGGGGAAAGTAAAAAAAGAGGTTCAGTCTTTTTTAGAAAGTGTGGAACAGGATAAGGGATTATATCTATATCAAGCGGACACAGCTTTCTATGTGTTTCTAAATGGGAAAAACCCTCCAGAAGGTGAAGAAGCTGTCTGGTTTAATGATTTTGATGTGAAATCGGATGGAGATATTGTGACAATTGACTATGATGAGGAAAAACTTGATACGTCAGATGAAAACGAAGCGCAGAAACAGCAACGATTGTACAAGATTTATAGGGATAAGGAGTATGATGTGATTAAAAGTATGAAAAATGGGGAGTCGAAATCTTTTGATATAGTATCAGGAGAATAATTTCTTCAGAAGGTTTTAGTAGTAGTTTTATTGCAGAAAAACCTCACTTTTTTTGTAGTGTTTAAGGTTCCGTTGGGGTCAAGTCCTCCGCATCCATCTCCAAAAACGCCGAAGGCTCTGTCAGCGCCTTCGGCTTGTCAGTCGCCTAGTTTTCTTTATAATATTTTGCCTTTTCTACGTAAGATTGTTGAATGCGTTGCATTTCGGCTATATCGTCTTCGGTCAAATCACGGACGACTTTCGCCGGGCTTCCCAAAGCAAGAGTACGCGGTGGGATGACTTTTCCTGGGGGAACAAGGCTTCCCGCACCGATAAAGGCTTCTTCTCCAATTTCTGCTCCGTCCAGTATTTTTGACCCCATTCCGATAAGAGCATTTTTACGAACGATGGCACTATGTAAAATTACCATGTGGCCGATTGTGACATCATCTTCAAGAATGAGCGGATTCTTTGGACTTTGATGCAAAACGGAATTGTCCTGAATGTTGACGCGGCTGCCAATGACAGTTGGAGCGACATCGCCGCGAATAACTGTATTAAACCACACACTGGATTCCTCACCGATTTTCACATCACCGGTTATCGTTACATAATCAGCGATATAAACAGAATCAGCTATTTCCGGATACTTTCCTTTATAGGAATAAATCATTGCAAAACCTCCCACGGCTCAATAAATTTTCCTAACTAATGTAAGTTTAGCAAAAAAAGTAGTAAAATGAATAGTATAAAATTCAGACGTGAAAGACAGACAAGGCGATGTGTGAGGAAAGGCGGGTAAACAAGATGATGAAAAACTGGATAAGTGAACGCGCCCGTGGAACCGTTATTATTGTTCATGGAGCGGGGGAACATCATGGCCGATATGAATGGATTATCGATCGATTGAACCACCAGGGATTCCATGTCGTAAGTGGAGATTTACCTGGTCACGGCAGAACGAGAGGAAAACGTGGACATATCGATCGGTTTGATCAATATATAGACACAATTTATGCATGGTATAAAGAAGCTGCTTCTTATGAGGTGCCTGTTTTTCTTTATGGTCACAGCATGGGAGGGCTGATAGCGATTCGGGCTCTGATGGAAAAATATATGCCTGTTCACGGGGTCATTTTGTCCTCTCCTTGTTTAGGATTATATGAATATCCAAGCCGTATGCAGGAAATGGCGACGCGAATGATGCACCGGCTGACTCCAACACTCAGCTCACAATCAGGATTAAAAGCTGAATATATTACAAGAGACCCAGAAGTGCGGGCAGCTTATCAACAAGATGAACTTAACATTACAACCGTGACGGCCCGCTGGTATCAAGAAATGTTAAAAGCAATGAAGACCAGTATGCTGCATACGGAACGTTATCCTAATGTTCCAACGCTTGTGATGCAGGCGGGCGAAGATTATGTCGTGGATCAACACGTGACGCACCGCTGGTTTAACCGTTTAGAAATAGGAGATCGTGCGTTAAAAGAATGGGATGGCCTTTATCATGAACTTTTAAATGAACCAGAAAAAGAAGAAGTATTTCGTTTTATGATGAACTTCATTCACCAACGTTTGTAAATGTCAAAGGAGGATTATGCTTGAATACACCGACAAAACCCTGGACGTTAATGTATACCATTTATAAGGAAACCGTCCCGGATGTTCACCGTATCATGGGAGAATGGAGAGCGCGCGCTGCACAAATTCCAAATGACGAGTTGCGCCGGCAAGCGTTAGTAAGTATGGAAACGAAAGCTTTTCACTGTGAGGGCGGCGCGGCATACAGCCTATTGGCGAAAAATAAACGGAAAGATTTGCTGCGGTTTATTATTGCATATCAAACCATTTGTGATTACTTAGACAATCTTTGTGATTGGAGTGATTCACAAGACCCTGATGATTTCGAGATGCTGCATGAATCACTGAAACACGCACTAGCGCCAGGAACCCCAACCGACAATTATTATAAATATAGAAAAGATCAGGACGATAACGGGTACTTAAAAGAACTAGTAGAGACATGTCAGTCTAGTTTAGTCACTTTTCCCGGTTTTTCCAATGTGCAGGAGAATATGGAGGAGCTTTCCGCTTACTATAGAGGACTGCAAGTACATAAACATGTCGTGAAAAAAGACCGGGAACCTCGTTTAACAACTTGGTTTGAGCGAAACCGGGCACATCTGCCTGAGATGACGTGGTACGAATTTAATGCCTGTACGGGTTCAACGCTTGGTATTTTTGCTATGGCCGGTCATGCTGCAAGAAGTCATCTGGCCAAAATACAGGCAGACTCGATTAAATCGGCTTATTTTCCTTACGTACAGGGGATTCATATCTTATTGGACTATTTTATTGATCGAGAGGAAGATATCGAAGACGATGAATTGAACTTTTGTGCGCAATATCCAGATGAGGAAAAAATGGCAGAACGGATTCGCTACTTTAAACAGCAGGCAGAGAAAAGTGTCAGCGTTCTTCCAGACGCTAAATTCCATTCGATGATCATTAAAGGACTTATCGCGATTTATCTGGCAGATGAAAAAGTTCAAACTAATCCTGCGATGAAGAAAACAGCCAACCAATTTATTCGTTTTGGCGGCCTGCCAACTGCCTTTTTTTATTTAAATACATGGATTTATCGGAGGAAATCAAAAGAAATATTAGGGTCAGCTGAATAATAAGAATGCAGCTCCTTTTATTAGGAAGCTGCGTTCTTATTAGATATTAATACTATGGTTTCTCGATAACGTGAAGTTTTCCGGTTTCTGGCGAAATAGCAAGTCCGTGAACCGGAGTATTCTTTGGTAGAAGCGGATGACGACGGATAATATCTACGCTATTGCTAACGTTTTCTTCCACATCATTAAATCCTTTCAACCAGCCTTCTACATCTATACCGGCATAAGCGGCATCATCAATGCGGGACAAGTCAACGCCGTTTTCCTTTGCCTTTTCCAAAATAGAATCTGACTGTAAACCGGTCATGCCACAGCCATAGTGACCAACAACAGCCACCTCATCTGCTTGAAGTTCATATAGTGCTACAATAATACTTCGCATGATACTTCCATACGGATGAGAAATCATGGCACCGGCATTTTTTAAAATTTTGGCATCCCCATTTTTTAAGTTCATGGCTTGAGGCAGCAATTCAATTAAACGAGTATCCATGCACGTTAAAATAACGATTTTCTTATCTGGGAATTTCGATGTTTCAAAGGCTTCATACTGTTTATTTTCTACAAATTTTTCATTAAAAGAAAGAATGGAATCCATTACTGACATTAGAAATCTCTCCCTATCTTTTTTCGAAAGTTAATAAAAACGGAGGACGATTGACTTGATTGACGAATTCGTATCGCAGTACTTGCACGTTTTGTTGAGGAAGCGTATTTGCAAACATTTCAAGTGCGTCTTTTTCTTTTTTTCCTTCTTCATGACCGTGATAGACGATAACAGCAACAAGCCCGCCGTTTGGAAGCATATCCAGAAAATCGGTAATAGCTTGAATAGTCGTATTTGTTTGGGTAGTGATGTCTTTGTTTCCACCGGGAAGGTAGCCGAGATTAAATACAACCGCCTTTAAGCGCCCCCGCTCGTCACTAGGAATAAGGTTGTTTGCTTGTTCATGTCCTTGCTGGAGCAACGTAACCCGGTGATCCAATTGATGATCGCAAAGCAACTGTTTTGTTTGATCTATAGCTTGCTTTTGAACATCGAAACTATATACTTTCCCCGCTTCTCCAACGCAATTGGCAAGGAAAAGGGTGTCGTTCCCCTTACCTGCGGTTGCATCAATGGCTATATCCCCTGCGTGAATGGAACGGTTCAATAGTTCTTTTGAAAATTCCAGTACGGTAGGAAGCGTCATGTTGAAAGCGCTGGTTCAGGTTCGTAAAACTTTCCCTGCCAGCTGTCCCGCCGTTCTAGTTCGCTGTCGATGGCGTTTAACACTTCCCATTTGTTCAAACTCCACATCGGGCCGATCATGATGTCAGGAGGTCCGTCCCCTGTTAAGCGATGAATCACCATGTCCGGAGGCAGCAATTCTATCTGATCGACGACGAGATTTACATACTCGTCCATCTCCATAAACTCGAGCATACCTTTTTCATATTGCCTTACCATCGGTGTGTGTTTCAAAAGGTGTAGTAGATGAATTTTGATGCCTTGCACATCTAATTTCGCCACTTCGGCTGCTGTTTCTTTCATCATATCATGCGTTTCAAGTGGAAGACCGTCTATAATATGGGAACAAACGCGGATGCCATGCTTACGAAGCTTGTTGACGCCTTCCTTGTAACATTCGTAATCATGCGCACGATTGATGATGTCAGCTGTACTCTCATGAACCGTTTGTAAGCCAAGTTCTACCCATAGATACGTTCGTTCATTAAGCTCAGCCAAGTATTCAACTACGTCATCTGGAAGACAGTCTGGTCTTGTAGCAATCGCAAGACCGACAACGCCATCTTGTTCTAAAATGACTTCAAATAGTTCTCTAAGTTCTTCGACAGGTGCATACGTATTACTAAAAGCTTGAAAATAACCGATATATTTTCCGTTTTTCCATTTTTTGTGCATTTTATCTTTGATTTCGTGAAATTGGGTGACTAAGTCGTCTTTGCGGTCTCCAGCAAAATCTCCCGACCCACGAGCAGAACAAAAGGTACATCCGCCTGAAGCGGCTTGTCCATCACGGTTGGGGCACGTAAAACCTGCGTCCAATGGAATCTTAAAGATTTTTTCGCCAAAATGATCACGTAAATGATAATTCCATGTATGATACCGTTTTTCTCCCCATTTTAGAGGAACGGGATCTCGACTTGCTGCAGTCATTATTTAATCTCTCCTTCAAAAAACGCTATTCTTCTGTATTTTAGCATGTTTATTGTGATAATCCCAAATGAAGAGACCGTTCTTTTGCTTCAATAACGTTAGTTAATATGGTAGTATAGATTTTAGATATGTACATATTTGTTTTATAATAACGAGCAAACCCCGCCAATTCTTGACAGATGCATAATGAATTCATAAAATGTCAAGTATTAAGAGGTTGCGTATGGTCTATTTTTATGCGCATGCGTGCAGGCAATATAAGAAGAATACGTTGATAAGGAATAGTAATAGTTTGGCCTGGTTACAGAGAGTCGACGGGTGGTGAAAGTTGGACGAAGGCAGCTGTGAACTCCCCTTTGAGTTGCAGGGAAGAAGGCTGAAGTATTTTCTGCCGTTCATCCGCGTTATGGATAACAAGAGCGGGCATGCATTTGCCATGTCAACCAGGGTGGTACCGCGGGAATGGTTATAAGCACGACAACCTCTCGTCCCTATGACGTGTTAGGGGGCGGGAGGTTTTTTCTATATGGTAAAAAACATACGTATATGAGCATGTTTGAAGAAAGCAAAGGAGGGTGACATACGATGGCTTTTTCCCATCAAGACATAGAGAAAAAATGGCAGCAGTATTGGGAAAATAATAAAGTATTTAAAACGTCGGATCAACCGGGAGAAGGGCCGGACTTTTATGCGTTGGACATGTTTCCGTATCCATCTGGTTCCGGACTTCACGTTGGTCATCCGGAAGGCTATACAGCAACGGACATCCTTTCACGAATGAGACGGATGCAAGGATATAATGTTCTGCACCCAATGGGATGGGACGCATTTGGACTTCCGGCTGAGCAATTTGCGCTGGATACCGGCAAAAATCCGCGTGAATTCACACAAGCGAATATCGAAACGTTTAAACGCCAAATCAAAGCACTAGGATTTTCTTATGATTGGGACCGTGAAATCAATACGACGGATCCGAATTACTATAAGTGGACACAATGGATTTTTATTCAGCTGTATAAAAAAGGTCTTGCTTACATCGATGAAGTTGCAGTGAACTGGTGTCCGGCTCTTGGTACGGTTCTTGCGAATGAAGAAGTGATTGATGGCAAGAGTGAAAGAGGCGATCACCCGGTTGAACGTCGTCCAATGAAGCAATGGATGTTGAAAATCACAGATTACGCTGACCGCTTGCTTGAAGATTTGGATGAACTCGATTGGCCGGAAAGTGTCAAAGATATGCAACGTAACTGGATTGGCCGCTCGGAAGGGGCGGAAGTTTATTTTAATGTTGATGGTCTAGATGAAAACTTTACTGCGTTTACCACCCGCCCTGATACATTGTTTGGGGCTACCTACTGCGTGTTCGCGCCAGAACATGAGTTAATTGATAAAATAACGACAGAAGAGCAAAAACAAGCTGTAGAAGCGTACAAAAAAGAAGTAGGTACGAAAAGTGATTTGGAACGGACCGAACTTCAAAAAGATAAAACCGGCGTTTTTACAGGGGCTTACGCATTGAATCCAGTAAGCGGGGAAAAGCTTCCAATTTGGATTGCAGACTATGTTCTTGTCAGCTATGGAAGTGGTGCGATTATGGCTGTGCCAGGCCACGATCAGCGTGACTATGAATTTGCTCAGAAATTCGAACTTCCGATTGTAGAAGTGGTAGAAGGCGGCAATCTGAATGAAGAAGCGTATGATGGAGATGGCGCACACGTGAATTCAGAGTTTTTGAATGGTCTTCATACTTCTGAGGCAATTCCAAAAATGATAGAACGCTTGGAAACAGACGGCAAAGGTAAGAAGCAAGTAACGTATCGTTTGCGCGATTGGTTATTTAGCCGTCAGCGTTATTGGGGCGAACCGATTCCGATGATTCACTGGGAAGATGGGTCTTTATCCCCCGTTTCTGAAAATGAATTGCCGCTTGAACTGCCGCAATTAGGAGAGTTTAAGCCGTCGGGTAATGGTGAATCCCCACTTGCTAACGCGACGGAATGGCTTGAGGTCATTGATCCAGAAACGGGAATGAAAGGCCGTCGTGAAACGAATACAATGCCACAATGGGCAGGAAGCTGCTGGTATTATTTACGTTTCATTGATCCGGATAACGATGAAAAGCTCGCCGATGAGGAAAAATTAAAGCGTTGGCTGCCGGTTGATATTTATGTAGGCGGTGCTGAACATGCGGTGCTTCACCTGTTATATGCACGCTTTTGGCATAAAGTCTTATATGATATAGGAATTGTACCAACGAAAGAACCGTTTCAACGACTTTATAACCAAGGCATGATTCTCGGTGAAAATAATGAAAAGATGAGTAAGTCCAAAGGAAATGTTGTGAACCCTGATGATATCATTAAAACGCATGGTGCGGATACATTGCGTTTATACGAAATGTTTATGGGACCGCTTGATGCTTCTGTCGCATGGTCTGAAAATGGTCTGGATGGAGCACGTCGTTTTCTAGATCGCGTTTGGCGCTTATTCACTAATGATAAACAAGGGCTGACTGAAGCCATCACAGATAATGTGGAAGACGAAGAATTCACGCGGACGTATCATAAAACGGTGCAAAAGGTAACCGAAGAATTCGAACATCTACGTTTTAACACAGGCATTAGTCAGTTAATGGTGTTTGTAAATGAAGCTTATAAGCAAGATACGTTGCCGCGCGAATTCGCAGAAGGCTTTATGAAGCTGTTGTCTCCTGTTGCTCCACACATTTCAGAAGAAATCTGGGAGCTTTTAGGTCATGGAGGCACTATCGCTTATGAACCGTGGCCAACGTATGATGAGAACATGTTGATAGAAGATGAAGTAGAAATCGTCTTGCAAATCAATGGCAAAGTTCGCTCTAAGGCAATCGTTCCAAAAGATGCCGATAAAGATCAATTAGAAGAGTTGGCAAAAGAAGACGAAAAAATAAAAGAAGAAATCGAAGGCAAAACAATACGCAAAGTCATTGCTGTCCCAGGCAAACTTGTGAACATTGTGGCAACCTAATGAATGAAAAAATGCTGGTGGACTTTTCCATCAGCATTTTTAGTTATTAGATAGGGAGCGAAAGCCCTTGTGTATAAATTTGTGGATAACTTTTGTTTTTGTGGATAACTATGAATAAATGGATGGATGAATAGTGACTGTAACCGATTCATTATTAGAAAAAAGGTGTCGTGACGGGTGTTAATTTTCCACAGTTTATCAACATACATTTGTCCACATTATGGGGAAAACGTGTTGGCTTCTGCAATGGATTCAGCGGCTGCTTTCCCTGCTGTATAACCAGTGGAAAAAGCGCATGTAATATTGAAGCCGCCTGTGTAGGCATGAATATCGAGAATTTCACCGCAGAAGTATAAGCCGCTTTTGTATTTAGATTCCATTCGTTTCGGGTATATTTCTTTAATGGAAACTCCACCTCCTGTCACAAAGGCATCTTCAATCGACAAGGTGCCATTTACCTCAAAGCGAAAATCGGTTAATAAACCGGCAAGCGTTCGCAAGGAATCATTAGGGATATCTTGCAATGCTTTCGTTTCTACAATGTCGGCTTTTTTTAGAAAAAAGGATAACAATCGTTCGGCAGCGATATTTTTTAACGCGTTTTTCGAAGCTTTGGCTCCTTCTTGCTTCTTTCGTTCCAGAAGCTTTTGAAACATGTCTTCTGTATTTGTATCAGGATAGATGGAAATTCCCATTGGAATCGTTTTTGTTTGATGTTTTTTCAGAGCTTTCACGACAAATTGACTGCAACGAAGCACAATCGGGCCCGATATTCCAAAATGGGTAAAAATCATATCTCCGCGGTGGGTTTTGATTTTTTTTCCTTTCGGATTGTACACCGTTAAGGCGGCATTTGAGAGCGAAATGCCTTGTAGTGTCTTGTCTTTGATAAAGGATTCATCAGATGTGATTGGTACTTCGGTTGGGTATAGTTCTGTGATGGTATGTCCGGCGGCTTTTGCCCATGGATATCCGTCTCCTGTACTTCCAGTATTAGGGACGGATTTACCGCCGGTTGCAATAATAACAGCATCTGCGTGCAGCTGCTCTCCCCCTTCTAACATAACACCAGTTGTCTTTTCTTCTTCTAGTAGGAGAGAGTCCACTTTCGTTTGCAATCGAGTATCAACACCCAATTTTGCGATTTTGTCCAGCAATGTTTGAACGACTGTCATCGCTTTATCGTTTACGGGAAACATTCGTCCCATATCCTCTTCTTTCAATTCGATGCCAAGGTTTTCGAAAAAAGCGATAATATCTTCGTTGTTAAAAACAGAAAAAGGACTATGCATGAATTTCCCGTTCCCTGGAATATGATCAATCAGTTCTTTTTGTTCCATTCTGTTGGTGACATTACAGCGTCCCCCGCCGGAAATGGCTAGTTTTCTACCTAACTTTTTACCTTTGTCGACGATGACGACACTTGCTCCATGGGTGGCGGCTGATACAGCAGCCATTAAGCCGGCTGGCCCCCCGCCGATAATAACGACATTATATTTCATATACTTCCCTACCTTATTTAATTTCTCGGTGATGTGATAAGCTATAACTATCATAATCCATTATTACAAACATAAACAAGTTGTCAAAAAAGGAGGACACACAGCATGTTGGAAAAATTAACGGTGGAAACAAATGACCACGATGAAATGGTAGATATGACAAACGAGGTCAAACGTTTTATTAGTAGACAAGGAATGGAAAACGGTATAGTCATTGTTTATTGTCCGCATACAACAGCTGGCATCACAGTGAACGAAAATGCGGATCCGGATGTACAACGAGATATGTTGATGAGACTTGATGAAGTGTATCCGTGGAATCATTCAAAGTACAGACACGGGGAAGGGAATTCTGCCTCTCATCTAAAGGCAAGTACTGTCGGAACGCAGCAATCTATTATTGTTGATCATGGAAGTTTGATTCTTGGCACGTGGCAAGGCATTTATTTTTGTGAGTTCGATGGACCACGCAAGCGCACCATGTATTTGAAAGGAATGACAGATTCGAAATAATCGATAGGGGAATATATACGTCGAGTATGGTAAAATTTCAAAGGAGTGATGTATCACTTTAGCTTGAGCGTTATTGGAGTGGAAGGAATGTCCGATTCAAATAAATTTTTACGGGGTACAATGATTTTATCTTTATCCCAGTTTCTTTCAAAGTTTCTTGGAATGATTTATGTGTTCCCTTTTGTCGCTATGGTAGAACAGCAGGGGATGGCACTTTATCAATATGGCTATCAGCCTTATACGATTCTATTGAGTCTGGCAACACTTGGCGTGCCAATGGCTGTGTCAAAGTTTGTATCAAAATATAATGCACTCGGTGACTACAGGACAGGACAAAGGTTGTTTCAATCTGGATTAATAGTGATGACATTAACCGGCTTTGTTGCGTTTGTGCTGTTATTTTTGATGGCCCCGACGATTGCGGATTGGATTATACAAAACCCCGATGAAATAGGTGGGAACGATTTATCTTCTGTCGTCTTTACGATACGGATGGTAAGTGTGGCCCTTCTATTAATTCCGGCGATGTCTGTGTTTCGCGGCTACTTTCAAGGACATCAATCGATGGGGCCGACGGCTGTTTCTCAAATTATTGAACAAATTATCCGAATAGGATTTATATTGGCGATGACGTTCGCCATCTTAAACATCTTTAATGGAGAACGAGCTACAGCCATCGGTTTCGCAACATTTGGCGCTTTTGTCGGTGGTTTAGGTGCACTTGGTGTATTGTTGTATTATTGGAAAAAACGAAAGCATGATATGCAAACAGAAGTTGACCAAAGCCCGGTGGATTATCAAGTTCCGTTAAAGTCAATGTATAAGGAACTTATTGCTTATGCTTTGCCGCTATCGTTTGTCGGACTAGCTATTCCGCTATTTCAACTAATTGACTTATTTACATTTAATAATGCGTTAACAGCGACGGAGGCATTTACTCAAGGGGAGGCAGAAACAGCGTATGGCGTTTTTTCTGGTTCTGCTCATAAACTCATATTAATTCCTGTAGCTATTGCAACAGCAATGTCCGTGACACTTATTCCAACCATTACGAATTCTTTTACTAATGGTGATAGGGCGTTGCTGCAGCGACAAATCACACAAACTTATCAAGTCATATTATTTCTTGCGATTCCGGCAGCGGCTGGGTTGATGGTTTTATCTTATCCGACGTTTGCGATTCTATTTGGCCTTGGAGACGTGGAATTAGGCGGCACGATTTTACGATATTATGCACCAGCTGCGATTATGTTTTCGTTATTTTCTGTGACAGCAGCAGTTTTGCAAGGTATTAATTGTCAAAAAATTGCCGTTATGTCCTTGCTGGCAGGTCTTATCGTAAAAGCAACATCAGCTTATGGTTTTTTATATATGATGGGGCCGATTGGAGGAAGCTTCAGTACACTTGCAGGTTATAGCACAGCGCTTATTATCAATATTTGGGCAATTGGTAAGTTTGCAGCATTTGACTACGCAATAATTATAAAACGAACGATTTTAATAGTCATGCTTACACTCGGTATGGCAGTCGCTGTCATTATTGTTAAAGAAGGAGCAACAGCGTTGTTTCCGCTCGATTCATGGATGAATGCACTTTTAATTGAATTGTTTAGTGTCATTACTGGAGCAGGGCTATATTTTATTTTAACTGTAAAAACGGGACTAGCCGGTATCGTTCTTGGAGATCGTTTTTCGATATTGAAAAAAAATAATAATACGTAGTGAGTGTAGGTCATCCCCGTATGAAATACAGGCGAATGTCCCTTTTTTCCGGGATAGCCCAGTGGTATAATATAACAACACTCGAAAATTCATTGAAACAGACTTTGTTTCATACAGAAGAGATTCCATTCTTACATCCTTGGAGGAACAATGAAATTAAAACGTTATAAAGATTATGATTGGTGGTTAATTATAGCGACGTTATTGATTAGCGTTTTCGGGGCCATCATGATATACAGTGCAAGCTTTCCGCTTGCAATCGACATATATGACGATCCTTCTTATTTTTTTAACAGACAGCTCATTTGGTTAGCTATTGGTTCGATACTGTTGTTTTTCTTTATGCATTTTCGTTATGCTGTATTAAAAAATTTATCGCCGTTATTGATTATAGTATCTATCTTGTCTTTGGTTGCCGTTTTAATTTTAGGTACAAATACAAGAGGTGCGGTAAGTTGGATATCGATTGGGCCGTTTAGTGTTCAACCTGCAGAATTTGTGAAGCTTGCAATTATTATTTATTTGGCACAGGTTTATTCGCAGAAACAAGCGTATATTAATAAATTTATAAGCGGTGTTATCCCACCGCTTGTCGTTGTCGTATTTATCTTTTTGTTAATTATGCTACAGCCTGATCTGGGTACAGCAGCTGCTATTCTGATGACAGCTGGTATTATTGTATTTTTGTCAGGAGCAAAAATACGCCATTTGACGGTACTTGGTATTCTATCTGGGGGAGTCGTTACTTATTTTGCACTGAGCGAATCGTATAGAATTGAACGCTTGGCTGCCTTTCAAGACCCTTTTGAAACAGCAGAACGAGCCAGTGGCGGTGCTTATCAATTAATTCAAGCGTATATTGCAATGGCTCACGGTGGTTTGACCGGTGCTGGACTGGGGAAAAGTGTACAAAAGATGCATTTTTTACCGGACCCGCACACGGACTTCATTTTAGCTGTCATTGCAGAAGAGCTTGGTATTTTTGGGATTGGTTTTGTTTTGATTTGTCTTCTTACGATTGCCTGGCGTGGTATATTAGCTGGAATTCGTTGCGATAATACGTTTGGAACGTTACTTGCGTTTGGACTGGTTTTTCAGCTTGTTAGTCAAGCTGTCATTAATGCAGGGGCAGCAACTGGTCTTTTGCCGATTACCGGTCTGCCGTTTCCGTTTTTAAGTTACGGCGGTTCGTCATTACTCGTATCATTAATAGGGATTGGCATACTGGCGAGCATTTCTAAAGATGGGAAAAGGTCGAAACGAGAAAAAGAGGCAACACAAGCCGCTTAGATGGTTGGAACCACGGAAAGGAGTGTGTTTGTTGCTGCTTGTTGGATACGGAAAATTGGCACAGATGATTCTTTCTCTAAACCAAGAGCAAAAAACGTTCTATATTTATAATCGAACAGCAGATAAAGTAAAAAAAGCAGCTTCTTTTGATAAACGCATTCAATATTGCAATCCAGAATCTTTTTCAAAGTTCCGTTACGTGTTTCTTGCGTTACCGTCAGAGGCATGTGTTTCTTTTATAAAACAATATGCATCATTGTTTCCAAAAGGTTCTGTATTTTTTCTTCCCGCAACAAGCCTGTCCACGGATGAATTAAAAAGGGAAGCTCCGGATCACCATATCGTACCTTCAAAATTTGCTGGACATGCCCAACAGGCGAAAAGAGATAAACAACCGGGTATGTTTGTCGTTCCAACATCATTTGAAGAGGAACGAGATATGTTAAAGAAGTGGCTTGGACCAGTTTTTAACGTGGTAGACGGAACGGAAGAAATGGTAGAAACGGCGAACCGAGTAGCGGTGGAAGAAACGATGAAACTAATTGTTGCGCTAGAAAATCGGTTAAGTGACGCAAAAGTGTCTCCTGCTGTACAAGATGTTGTGTTAGCGCAAATCCCCGCTGGCGTCATACGTGCTCACTTGGAAGGGACGCACGGGGCATTTGCGAAAAAAGTATTGAAACAGCTCGAGATGAATAAAGGAGATAAAGGATAATGAGAGCAGATAAGCTACTGGCGAATACTGGATTTGGGACACGTAAAGAGGTGAAAAAACTCTTGAAACAAGGTGCTGTCACTGTAGACGGACAAAAAGTGACACAAGCTTCCGAACAAATAGACCCAGATACACAAGACGTAGAAGTAAAAGGTGAACCGCTTGTATATCGGGAGTATATATATTTGATGATGAATAAACCGAAAGATGTCATTTGTGCAACGGAAGACGATTTGCACGAAACAGTAATAGATATTTTAGAGTTTGAAGACATAGTACGAAAACCTTTTCCGATCGGGCGATTAGATAAAGATACAGATGGGCTGCTACTTTTAACGAATGACGGAAAGTTTTCTCATGCGTTGACTTCCCCTAAAAAAGGTGTGCCTAAAACATATACAGCAACGATTGATCAAGCGGTGACAACAGAAGATGCCACGGCATTTTCAAAAGGAGTGACCCTTGATGATGGGTATGAAACGAAACCGGCAGAATTGTATCTTAACGAGGAATATCCAGAAACCGTAACGATAACGATCCGCGAAGGAAAATACCATCAAGTTAAAAGAATGTTTGAATCAGTAGGAAAGCGTGTCCTTGATTTGAAGCGCATCCAGATTGGAAGCATTCCACTTGATGAGACGCTTGGAAGCGGAGAGTATAGAGATATGGAGGAAGAGGAAGTCACGCAATTGCTTGAAGAAGCTTACAGACACACAAAAGACGGAACCGCTCCTTCATAAAGCGGCTCCGTCTTTATTTGTTTTCATTCATTATGATACTTTTACCTTCTTACTAGTGGCTGCCCACTTTCCTCTTGACGGACTATGCACCAAATGATTATATTCCAGCACATTCAGATCCCTCTGAATCGTTCGCTGGGTGATTCCGAATTCGTCAACCAGTTCCCTCGTTGTCACTGTTCCTTTCTCTTTAATATAAAGATAAATCGACTTTACGCGGGTAATCATACGATCGGTTGATGGCCTCAAAAAACCACTCCTTAACTTTAATGGATAGCGAAGTACAGATTGGTCTGAACTTCAGGGGCGTTATCATTTCATGGTGTATGTTCCGCATTGACAGGAAAATGATGCAACATTCCATTCATTAGTAAGAGAGATGATATAGTTCGTCGTGTTTGTAAGTGTTAACCAAAGTAAAAGCAAGTATAATAATTTAATTAATTAATCCTATCAACGGCCCCTTATTTTGTACTTTTATTATACAATAAATTATATTCATGCGCAAAGCATATAAAAGGCGTGTTTGCAAGACTTAATAAAAAATATAGAAAAGTAATATTTTTTAAACGATAAGATTTGTTACTATCCAAAAGAGAGCTGTTAGCGGAGAATGTATCCCGTTACCAGTCGTTTAGTATTCTTATTATACAAAAGGGGGTTGTATCAAAAGTCTACTAATAGCCAAAAAGTACTTTGCTAGCATTTTGGGCATGCGCTGCAGGCGGACGCTTTCACTCCATAGCACAAGAGCGACATCGGCTCCCTGCGGATCACCGTGTCTTCTTTGCCGCGGGCAGCGCCTCAGCTTCTTCATACGGACTATTGTCCGTATGAAGGGATCTTCGGCTGCTGCTCTTCCCGCTGAAGTCGCCGCCTTCCGCTCCTGCCCATGGTTAAATTTTCTTTATCACAGAAAAGGAGCTGTACCTTTTGATACAGCCCCATCTAAGCATGTTAAACGTTGTAAGACTAGAAAGTTTATTATATTTAAGCGTCTGTTGCGTTTTCAAAATCAAAAAGGTCTGTGGAGAGGTAGCGTTCTCCAGTGTCACAAGCAATCACAATGACAATTTCGTCAGGGTCCAACTGCTTAGCTGTTTCCATACCGGCAAAACAAGCTGCACCAGAAGAAGGACCGACGAGGATGCCTTCTTTTTCTGCAAGACCACGTGTCACCCGATAAGCGTCTTCATCTGAAATTTTATAAATGTGACTATAAATGTCTTGGTTTAATACAGGCGGGATAAATCCTGGACTCGTTCCAACAAGTTTATGCGGACCAGGTTTTCCGCCTGATAATACAGGGGATCCATAAGGTTCAACAACATGGATGGTAAGTCCTGGATAATACTGTTTTAATGTTTCTCCTGTGCCTGTTATAGTACCGCCGGTTCCAGATGCTGCTACAAATGCCCCTAAAGGTTTTCCGATTTCATCCATTGCTTCTTTTATTTCCTCTGCTGTACCTGTTCTGTGGGCTGATGGGTTGTCTTCGTTTTCAAATTGCATCGGCATGAAGCTGTTAGGGATTTCTTCTGTTAATTCATGTGCTCTTTCTATCGCTCCCGGCATTTTTTTACTACCGGTAGTGAGCTCAACTTCTGCCCCATATGCTTTTAGTAAATTAATTCGTTCTTGTGACATCGTATCCGGCATAACTAAAATGGAGCGGTATCCTCTAGCTGAAGCATTCATAGCAAGTCCGATACCGGTATTTCCTGATGTTGGCTCAATAATAACCGAATCAGAGTGGAGAAGGCCTTTATTTTCTGCTTGAACAATCATATTTTTAGCAGCCCGGTCTTTGACGCTTCCACTCGGGTTTTGGAACTCTAATTTCAAATAAACTTGAGCTCCATCGGCATCTGGTAGATTATTTAATTTTACTAATGGGGTTTGTCCCACTAGATTACTCATATTGTCGACCACACGCATGAGACTAGTCACTTCCTTTTTTTAAATATAAAATGTAGCGCATCCTACTCGAGTTTCGAAAATCTTTACGATAGAAACCAAGTTTCTCGGCGTATTTTGTGCATTTTTTCATTTCTTACGAAAAAATCTTTAGCATATATCTTAACATAACCTGTTTCTTTATTCCCATTACGTGATTCTTCTCCCGTGTATGATGACATTAATTGATCTAGTCTAAAGCTATGTGAGATCAGTCAATCTACTTGACAAGTCTGTTTCATAAGGTTTTACTTTTCTTGGCCAAATGTTTTTGTATTCGGTATAATGGGGTTAATATAGGTAACCGATGAAAGGAGAAATGTTGTGGATTCTCATTATTTCCTAGCCCTTCCTCTTCCTGTAGAAGAAAAACGGCGGATTACACGTTGGAAAGAGGAGGCGAAACCGTATCTTTCCTTTAAGAAATGGGTTCACGAAAAGGATTACCACATTACTCTTTTTTTCTTAGGCTCGATGAATTCTCATCAAGTAAAAAAGATATCTGACGCGATGTCGGATATGGCTGCGGTAGCATCTCCTTTTATTATTTCCGGAGGAGGAATAGGATATTTTGGTCCTCCTGATACCCCTAAAGTTTGTTGGGTGGGTTCCCGACTTAATTCAAGGTTAGCGGAGATTCAAGCAAAGATATCAGCGAAATGCGTAGAACTTGGTTTTAACGAAGAGAAACGGCAATATCGTCCTCATATTACGATAGCTCGAAAATGGACGGGAGATAACTCTTTTCAAAAACAAGTGGAAAACGTTCCTGAACTATACGATTTTGACTGGGAAATTGATCATTTTGTCTTGTATAAAACTCATTTAAATCAAGAACCAAAGTATGAGGTGTTGGAACGTTTTTCACTTGGGGGATAACGGGTGTTCATCGACCGTTCAAGATATGTTAAAGAATTACTAAGTGGAACGATAGCCTGACTTGGCTGTGGTTAGAGGAGAAATAACGTTGGAACATATTCGAGTGGTTGTTCATATAGGGGTTCTTTATCTTTTTTATTATGCAGGAGTATGGATTGAGAACACATTTAATATGATGATTCCCGGAAGTATTATAGGAATGTTGTTGCTGCTTTGCTGTTTTTACTTAAAAATCTTCCGAACAAAATATGTGGAAAAGGGAGTAAACCTTTTATTGTCGCACATGCCTTTATTATTTTTACCTGTAACAGCAGGAGTAATTACTTATTTTCATATATTCACAGGTTCAGGATTATGGTTGGTATTCATTGCTTTTGTCAGCACCCTTATAGTAATGATTGTGTCAGGCTGGACTGCTCAATTTATTGTGAATAGGAGGGGATCCAATGAATGATTGGCTGATTGCAATTATGGCCGTTGCAGGAACAATCCTTGTATATGTGTCAGGACGTTATTTTTACAGTCGTTATCCGCAACCGTTTACTCTACCTATTGTGACGGGGACGTTAGTTATTGTTCTTTTTTTAGTGTTTACGAATGTATCATACCCTACATATATGATAGGGGGACAATGGATTGAGCATTTGCTGGGACCTGCTGTTGTTGCTCTAGCCATGCCTTTATATAAACAACGAGATATGTTAAAAAAGTACTTTTTTCCGTTGACTACTGCTGTTGCCGTTGGATCATCAGTTGGATTGCTTTCTGGATATTTTCCGGTCCGTTGGCTGCAAATAGATGACATGCTCATCGCTTCTGTTCTTCCTAAATCTGTGACGACTCCAGTAGCGATGGATGTGTCTGATTCCATAGGGGGAAATCCGTCTCTGGCAGCAATTTTTGTTATGGTAGCTGGCATTGGAGGAGTAGTGACGGCACCGTATCTATTTAAATGGTGCGGGATAGCTAATGATTTGGCCCGTGGAATTGCTTCTGGAACAGCTTCTCATGCAATAGGCACGGCAAAAGCGTTGGGAAATAGTGAAAGAGAAGGAGCGGCAAGTTCGGTAGCAATGACTTTAAGTGCATTGCTAGTATCTGTCATTGTTCCCTCATTAGTTATAATATTATTTTAAAGAGTAATGGAGGTACACAAGTGGCTCATTTAATAAAAATAGAAGATTATACGTCTAGATATCAACATGATATTCAACGCTATCTTGGCCAGTTTTCCCGTTTAAAAAAAGAACGCTGGGAAAGTATGAAGCGGGAATGGATAAAGGCAAATCGCTCCGCTGCAGAAGAAACCGATGAAGAAACCCTTGATGATTGGCTTGAAGGAGCAGATAGAGGTTTTTTTACAGCGACCCTTAACCGGTTAAAAAGTTTATCTGGTAGAAACCGGGACGTAAACGAAGAGACAGAGGAAGAGAAGGAAGAAGAGTTTTATAAAGGAAAATCTTTAGAAGAAGTGAAAGAAACTTTTTATGAAAACTTATTTCAAGCGCAGTTACGTTGGGCCAGTGCTTCTTTGCTCGATGAGTCAAGTCTCAATCCTAAATATAGGTACGACCAAACTCTTCGTTATTTTTTAAGACAACTTCCTGATAATTATATGGTGTTTTATTATCCCGTCTTTTCCATTGGGAAAACTCCGCTTGAAATGGATATTATTTTATTAAGTCCCACCTCGATATATTGTGTGTCTGTTTTGAATGGTGATGTGAATAGTGTTTTTGAGTCATCGTCAGGGCGATATTGGAACGAGTATGTTCATAAAGAAAGAAGACGGCGGGTGAACCCTGTTATTTCGTTGAATCGCATGAGCAGTGTGTTGCGCTCATTTTTACAAGACACTTCTCTTGATATGCAACTGCGTCGTATCGTATTATCCCCTGAATCTATTATTGATAATAGGTCAGCTGGCACGAAAATAGAAATCGTAGATAAGAGAAATATAGATGAATGGTTTGAAAAAAGAAAAAGAAATCCTTCGCCTATAAAAAAGAATCAACTATATGCGGTTGACGTGTTATTACAACATGCATTAACGAATTCATTCAGGCGTCGGGATTTGGTCGAAAACTATGATGTCAAAGAGAATGAAGAGTATTTATAAATCACAGGTGCTCCCATTAATCTGATGAAAAAAGAGCCAGGGACAAAACAAAGTAGTCTGCTAAAAGAGGTGGAGGCACTGTCTATTTATACTTATTTTTGAATAAAAAGGAAGTTAATCTCTGTGCTGTCTTGCTTTCTGTTCTGATATAAAGGGAATCGTTTTATTATGAATAAAATATTTGACATGCGTACTTTTTCAGCGGCCTCGAACAGCACGAGCCGAAGATACCGCTGGATAAAAAACGACCTATTTTGACGTAGCGATAAAACAATTCAAAAATCCGAACGATTCATTTGATATGAATCGTTCGGATTTTTTGTTTTTATAATGTTTTGTCCCTGCCTTTTCTCCTCGTATTATTAATTAAATACTAATGTCTTATTTTCGTGCACAAGTATTTTATCGTTGATGTGCCACTCCACAGCTCTTGCTAGCGCTATTTTTTCCACATTACGTCCCGCGATTTTTAAATCTTCTGCGGAATAGCGGTGGTTAACACGAAGAATCTCTTGCTCGATAATCGGTCCTTCATCTAAATCATCTGTAATATAATGAGCCGTTGCCCCGATTAATTTAACACCTCGTTCGAATGCTTTTTTATATGGATTAGCACCAATAAAGGCTGGTAGAAAAGAATGGTGAATGTTAATCACCTTATGTCGATACGCTTGAACAAAATTAGAAGATAGAATCTGCATATAACGAGCAAGCACAATGAAATCAACGTTATAATAATTAAGCACTTGCTTTGCTTCATGTTCAGCTTCGGGCTTTGTTTCTTTTGTCACTGGAATATGGTGAAATGTAATTCCATAACTTTCAACGATATCTTTTAAGTCAGCATGATTGCTTATAACTACGGGAATGTCAACCTCTAATTCTCCTGATCTCCATTTCCATAACAATTCAAGCAAACAATGGTCTTCCTTTGAAACGAAAATAGCCATCTTTTTCGTCTTACGTTCCTGCTCAAGCCGCCAACTCATATTAAATTGTTCCGCTATCGCTGGGAATTGCGCAAGAATAGTGTCATACGTTTCTTGGAAAGAAGGAAGGTCGAATTCAATTCTCATAAAAAACATGCCGCCTTCTGGATCAGTACTGTATTGGTCGGATTGCACTATATTTGCTTTATTATCGTGTAAGTATTTAGAAACGGACGCCACAATTCCAGGTTGGTCTGAACAGGATATGAGCAGGCGTGCCCGATTCGATGTGTTTGATTGGTGCATCGAGATTTTCCTCCATTTGCTACATTAATTTATTTTTTGTGATTCACTTCGAGTTTACTATATCACTCCTTTTACTGAAAAAAAAGAAGATCGATAAGACATCAAGACTTGAATGTTGTTGTTCAAGGGGGACGTTTGTAAACAGAACCGATGTTAAAGTGCAACATATCCGTATTTTAGACGACGAGAGTAATATATTGTCGTTGACGTTGAATCCATTTCTTTGATACTATTAAAAACGATTCACTCTTATATTAGTGAATGTTCAATCCATACCATAATTTCGTATTTGATAAAGCAGAGTCACTGTCTTTAGACTCTGCTTCCTTATGCTATTTATGTTTAATATAAAATGGAAAAGAGTGCTGCATGACTGCAAAAGCAGTAGCTTTAGAAAAGCAATGACTAATCAAGATAAAAATGAGTGAAAACGAGGGTGAAGGTATTGGAACTTCTATTAGGAGAAGACTGGACAGTTGAACCCGCTGGAGGAACTACTGGTGAAGCATATATTGCCTGGACAGGAGAGCAAAAGCTGTTCTTAAAGCGCAATTCTTCTCCATTTTTAGCAGTACTTTCTGCCGAAGGAATTGTTCCTAAGTTATTATGGACCAAGCGATTGGAAAATGGAGACGTGATTACAGCTCAGAGATGGGTTCATGGTCGAGAGCTAAGTGCTTCAGACATGGAACGCTCTGATGTTGCTCGTTTATTAAGCAAGATACATTCATCGAGTGAATTGCTTGATATGTTCAAACGGATAGGCAACGAACCGCTGACGCCCTCGACAATGATTGAGAATTTGAATACCCGGATGCTTGCAACGGGAACGTCATATTCTTTATTTCATGAAGCTATTCAATATTTGGTTTCAAATTATCAAGAAGTGAAGGCACCGAGTATGGTCGTCTGTCATTGTGATATTAATCATAACAATTGGATGATTAATTCCCATAACGAGCTTTACTTGATTGATTGGGACGGGGCAACGGTTGCCGATCCAGCCTTTGATCTTGGTTTGCTGTTATATGAATATATACCAACTGACAAGTGGGAAGCCTGGCTCCATCATTACGGGTTTCCATTGACGACTAATTTAAAACACCGTATGCATTGGTACGTTGTTTCTCATGCTTTGGATCATGCCCTTTACTACATCCACAAAGGAAACGAGAAACAAACGTTAAGCTGGACAGAATATCTCCACCAATTATTGTATGATGGAAAGATAGAATAGTCGATAGAAGCAAGGCCCGGTGTGAAAGCCGGACCTTTTTAACTGGTAGGAAAACAGAAAAAGGAGGGGCGGTATGAGACTCCGTCATAAACCGTGGGCGAAACAATTCATTGAAGAACATCCGGAATACGTGATGACCTCTTCTTCAAAAACCAAGACAAGTTGGAAAGAGCTGTTTGGAAATGATAATCCTATTTATGTGGAAGTGGGTACTGGAAAAGGAAAATTTCTCGATAACATGAGCCAAGAATATCCGAATATTAACTTTATTGGGATAGAGAAGTCCGAAAGTGTTTTAGTGATGGGATTACAACGTTTATTAAAAGATCATAAAAGCAATGTCCGCTTTATTAATGGAGATGTTCTTGATTTGCTTGATTTTTTTCAACCGGGAGAAGTAGATCGGCTGTTTATTAATTTTACCGATCCATGGCCGAAAAAAAGACATGAGAAAAGAAGACTGACGTATAAATCTTTTTTATCGCTTTATGAGCAAATTATGAGCGACAACGCTGAAATTCATATGAAAACGGACAACCAAGGGCTGTTTGAATACTCGCTGGAGAGCATGTCTCGTTATGGCATGACGTTAAAAAATATTTCACTCGATCTTCATAACAGTGAAAAGGAAGATAATATTATGACAGAATATGAGGAGAAATTTTCTCAAAAAGGTCAACGTATTTTTCGACTCGAGTCTTATTTTTCCTCTCCCTACCCTTCATAACCTACTCGAAAATCAAATTCGGGTAGTTTTTTTAATATATAATATGTATACTAAGGTTGTGAAAACGCATGCACAGGAGGTCTTTTATGGAACAATTAACGATAGGAAACTATACTTTGACGTGGCTTCGCGGAGGTGTCACTCATTTAGACGGCGGTGCCATGTTCGGAGTAGTACCAAAGCCGCTTTGGTCAAAAAAATATCCTGTGAATGATAAAAATCAAATTGAACTTCGCTCTGATCCGATTCTTATTCAAGGAAACGGTAAAAATATATTGATAGAAGCAGGTCTTGGCATTGATAGATTTACTGAAAAACAAAAGCGGAATTTCGGCATTACCGAAGAGTCTTTTGTCGATGAAGATCTTCATGCTCTAGGACTGACATCAGCTGACATAGATGAAGTGCTGATGACTCATATGCATTATGATCATGCCGCAGGTTTAGTTAAGTGGGAGGATAGTAAAGAAGTGCCCGCCTTTGAAAATGCGGTGATTTACTTGTCAGAAACAGAATGGGAAGAAACGAAAAACCCTAACATCCGCTCCGCAAATACATATTGGAAGCAGAATTGGAAGCCGGTTGAACATATGGTCAAAACTTTTCAGGAAGAGCGGACAGCAGCTCCAGGAATTGTTCAACAAAAAACAGGAGGCCATAGTAAAGGCATGTGTATCATAACAATAGAACAAAATGATGACATGCTTATTCATATGGCTGATAATATGGGAACACATGCTCATCAACCTGTATTGTGGGTGATGGCGTATGATGATTATCCGATTGATTCTATCGCAATGAAACAAAAGTTTATGGATATTGGTTGTAACAATGAAGCCTGGTTCACGTTTTATCATGATTACAAATATCGGGCGATACAGTTGGATAGTGCTGGATTAATCCAATCGTCCCTTGCTAAAAAAAATGAAATATAGTCTGATTTGAAGCTGTCTCATGAGTGAATCTCTCAATGAGGCAGTTTTTGTATGCGTATTGATTGAATACAATCAAAAATTAATGCAAAATATGATTGTTAATGCTTGATTTTGAATGAAAATGATTATATACTGTAATCAGAATTTGTAAGTAAGCGTTTCCTTGCTGATAAGAGAGGAGGTACCCATGCTTCACGTTGAAAGAAGAGAAGCTATCTTAAACGTTTTGAAATCTCAAGAAGTGGCATCTGTTCAAGATCTTGTTACGGCTACAGGAGCGTCCGAATCCACCATCAGACGAGATTTGACCGAATTGGAGTCAGAACAGTTTATAAAGCGTTTACATGGAGGGGCGTCCCTTTCTAAAAGGAAATTAGAAGAACCTTCTGTTGCTGAAAAACAAAGTATTCATCAAACAGAGAAACGCGGTATTGCTGAGTGGGCGGCTTCTCTAGTGAATGATAAAGATTGTTTGTTTATGGATGCTGGAACAACCACAGTAGAAATGATACCTTTTTTAGCTCAAAAAGAAGTAGTCGTTGTAACGAACGGGATTCCACATGTGCCGCTTTTGTTAGAACACGGTATTCAAACGTATGTTACAGGAGGGAAAGCAAAACCAGGAACATCTGCATTGACAGGGGAAAAAGCTGCATCTTCCCTAAAAGAGTTTCGATTTGATGCATGTTTTCTCGGTATCAACGGAATGGATGTCGAAAGTGGCTTTACAACACCAGACCCAGAAGAAGCTCATGTTAAGAAAACAGCACTTACTCTATCGACAAGACCATATGTACTTGCAGATCATTCGAAAACAGCAGAAGTCGCTTTTGCCAGTGTTGCTTCGCTGGAAGAGGCAATTATTATTACTTCCGAACAAATAGAATTAGAGCAATTAGAAAAGTTGAGACAACGAACAGAAGTAAAGGTCGTGAAAAAATGATTTACACATTAACCCTAAATCCGGCTCTTGATTATGTCATCGAGACGCCCGATTTTCAAACAGGGACCATTAACCGTTCAAAAGAAGACTTAAAGTACCCAGGTGGTAAAGGTATTAACGTATCCCGCGTCCTCGATAGACTCGGTGTCTCCAGTACAGCACTTGGGTTTTCAGGAGGATTCACCGGTGACTATATTAAACAAGTATTAAATCAAGAGAATATCACAACGGAATTTATTGATGTCGACGGGGATACGAGAATCAATGTGAAAATAAGAGGAGAAGAAGAAACAGAAATCAACGGAACTTCTCCAGATATTTCTAAAGAAAACATTGACGAATTGCTTACCAAACTAGACAAATTGGAAGAAAATGATCATCTCGTTATCGCAGGAAGTCTTCCGTCTATGCTACCCGAAGATTTGTATCAAACGTTAATGTCAGGATTAAAAGAAAAAAAGGTTAACGTCTACCTTGATACTAGTGGAAAGCCGTTGAAGGCTGCATTGCAGGCCAAACCATATTTCGTTAAACCAAATCATCATGAGTTAGCAGATTTGTATCAAACAACGATTTCTTCGGTGGAGGATGCAATCGAGTATGGAGAAAAAATGATGGAAGAATACGAAATTGATCATGCTGTTATATCGATGGCTGGTGAAGGTGCTATTTATTTGAATGAACAAGGTGCGTACCAAGCAGTACCCCCAGAACGTCCGGCTGTTAATTCAGTAGGTGCAGGAGACTCTCTAGTTGCAGGGTTTATAGCTAAACATCTTGCCTCAGACAATTCACAAGAAGTATTAACTTATGCTGTTGCAACAGGAAGTGCGACTGCTTTTTCCGAAACGTTTTGCACGTTGGAAGAAGTAGAAGCCGTTTACAGACAAGTGGAGACAAAGCCATTGAAAGAGAAAAACAAAAGCCAAAGGGAATTTTAAAGAAGGGGTGAGGGAAGTGAAAATTACTGATTTGTTGAAAACGGACACCGTGATTCTCGATCTTCAAGCAGATTCGAAAAATGGCGTCATTGATGAGCTGGTTCAGAAGCTGGACAAAGCAGGAAGACTTCAAAATCCGGCAAAATTTAAAGAAGCAATTCATACCCGAGAAGGTGAAAGTTCAACCGGCATTGGCGAAGGGATAGCGATTCCACATGCCAAAACCGATGCGGTGAAAACACCAGCTATCGCCTTTGGTCGTTCGACAGAAGGCACTGACTATGAATCGTTGGATGGTCAGCCGGCACATTTAATTTTTATGATTGCTGCTAGTGAAGGGGCAAACCAAGATCACTTACAGACGTTATCGAGATTATCGACACTCTTGATGGATGAAGGATTTCGCTCAGACTTATTAAGCGCAGACACAGAAAATGAAGTAATGAAACTTATTGACGACAAAGAAAAAGAAAAGCTTGGAACAGAAGAAGACGATAATGCTGCGCAGGCAGAGGAATCATCTGGTCCGCAAATTCTTGCTGTAACGGGTTGTCCAACAGGAATTGCACATACGTTTATGGCAGCAGATGCATTAAAAGAACAAGCGAAAGAAATGGGAATTTCCATTAAAGTGGAAACCAATGGTTCTGATGGAATTGGTAATCGTCTAACAGCTGATGAAATTGCAAACGCGGAAGGAATCATCTTAGCTTCAGATACAAAAGTGGAGATGGATCGTTTCGATGGTAAGCCCGTTCTTATTAAAGGAGTTACGGACGGTATGAAACGTCCAAAAGAGCTCATTGATCAAGTGCAAAATGGAGAAGCTCCTTTGTATAAGGCTGCGGAAGGAAGCAGTGGAGCATCGAGTGACAGTAAAGGACGTTCCGGCTTTTATAAACATTTAATGAATGGTGTATCCAACATGCTTCCGTTTGTTGTCGGAGGCGGGGTACTAATGGCTGTCTCCTTTTTCTTCGGTATTAATTCAGCTGACCCCGATCATGAAAGTTATAATGAATTTGCAGCAGCTCTCTATTCTATTGGTGGGGACCATGCTTTTCATTTGATGGTAGCTGTTCTTGCCGGGTTTATTGCGATGAGTATCGCTGACCGCCCTGGCTTTGCTCCCGGTATGATTGGCGGTCTCATGGCGACGACAGGTGGCGCTGGTTTTCTTGGCGGTTTAATCGCCGGCTTTCTCGCAGGTTATATTGTCATTCTATTGAAAAAAGCATTAGCAGGCCTGCCTAAGGTATTAGACGGCATTAAAACGATTCTTTTTTATCCTGTATTAAGTATTTTTATTGTCGGTATTTTAATGCATTTTGTTATTACTCCGCCTGTAAGTCAATTTAATACGATTCTAGAAAATTGGCTTAATGGCATGGGAACGGGTAATATTGTCATTCTCGGAATTGTTCTCGGTGGAATGATGGCGGTTGATATGGGAGGTCCTGTCAATAAGGCGGCCTTCACATTCGGTATTGCAATGATTGACGCAGGTAATTTTGCACCACACGCAGCGATTATGGCAGGTGGTATGGTGCCACCGCTCGGTATTGCGGTTGCGACAACGATATTTAGAAATAAATTTACAAAGGAAGAACGAGATGCTGGACTATCCAGTTATTTCCTTGGAGCGTTCTTTATTACAGAAGGTGCAATACCTTTTGCAGCAGCGGATCCCGCTCGTATCATTCCAGCGTTCATAGCTGGTTCGGCAACAGCTGGTGCGTTTGCGATGTTATTTGGAATCGGCCTTCCTGCACCACACGGAGGAGCCTTTGTTATTCCAACAGTACAAGGAGCCCCTCTACTTTATGTCCTTGCGATTTTAATCGGAACGGCCGTGACAGCGATTCTCGTCGGATTGTTGAAACGTCCCGTAAAATAATATAGAAAAAATGGATGAGAGGAGCTGTATCAAAAGGTACAGCTCCTTTCTATAACAAAGAGAATTCAACCATGGGCAGAAGCTGAGGCGCTGCCCGCGGAAAGCGTCCGCCTGCAGCGCATGCCCTAAATGTTAGTGAAGCATTTTTTGGCTAGTAGTAGACTTTTGATACAGCCCCTCTTTAAAAAGGTAAGAAAGGGACGAACCGCCTTCGAAGAGACCATGCCCTTGTCCCGTTTGCAGCGGATACGAAAAGAAGCATCGATACACAAGATTATTACAACATTTGGATATACATGTTAAAATAAGTGGTCGGTTGTTACTGTAGCAGGGACGTTGATTTGTACTCATTTTAAGTCCATGGATTTCGTTTATCGCAAAAAGGAGGGAGATAATAATGTCTGATGAACAGGAAAAACAGATATTACATGAATTAAATGCCAAACTCGATGAAATGAGTAATAAAAACCAAGGTTTGTCTACTCCCGTGAAAATTATTGCATTGTTTATAGGATTTACGGTACTAGGACCTTTATGCGCATACTTATTTGAAGCTGCATCCGAGTTATTCTGATGAACAAAATCTTTCATAATACATAATCTGCATAGGTCTATGGGAAACGGAGGAAGGTATAAAAACAAAGAAACCTATTCTCAACGTCTCTAGAAAGGAGCAGACGTTGAGAATAAGGTTTCTGTTCTATCTTTTAAAAGGTTTTCATTAAGAACTAAGTTCAAGGATTGTTCCGGTTTTGGCGTCGACAATGAAATCCATTTGCGTCGTTTCGCCTTCTTTCGTACTTGAAATGCCGCCTCTGTATACTTTGTATTCAAGATCGTCTTTTTTATAATTCTCCGCAGTCATATGAATCCAAGAGCCATTGACAGGAATATGATCCTGAATGTTCTCTTTCACCGTTTTAAGTGCTTTTTCAGGAGTAATATGTTCCCCTCCTGCGTATTCCTTCAACACATACCCTGCTAAAAAACCGATGCCAGCTCCAATAAGTATATCTCTTGCTTTCATATTTACCCTGCCTTTCTCTAATGGATTTTCTACAAGTATAGCCTAAAATAAACGAGATTCCAAATATAATCAAGCTGTAGGTAGAAAAAAATAAGCGCTTTCGGTAAAATGTAAAGGAGATAAAGTGACGAAAGGAAGTATACTATGAAGCAAGAAACGATGGATATGTTTAAGACATTAACAGAATTGCCGGGAGCTCCTGGCTTTGAACATGACGTTAGAGCTTACGTTAAAAATGAACTTGAAAAATACAGCGAAAACATTGTACAAGACAAGTTAGGTAGTGTGTTTGGGGTGAAATCCAGCAGCCAGAATGGACCAAGGGTTATGGTAGCAGGTCATATGGATGAAGTTGGGTTTATGGTAAAAGCTATTAACAAAAAGGGGATGATTCAGTTTGAACCTCTTGGTGGGTGGTGGAGTCAAGTTTTGCTCGCCCAACGTGTGCAGGTTATCACAGATAACGGGCCGATTACTGGTGTCATTGGTTCAACACCCCCTCATTTGCTCGAAGAATCTCAACGCCAAAAGCCGATGCCGATGAATAAGATGTACATAGATGTAGGAGCCGATGATAAGGAAGATGCCGAAACAATTGGTATCAAACCAGGGCAGCCGATTTTGCCGATTTGCCCATTCACTCCTATGGCAAATGAAAAAAAGATACTCGCTAAATCATGGGATAACCGTTATGGCGTAGGATTAGCAATAGAACTGTTGAAAGAGCTACAGCATAAAAATCACCCTAACATTGTTTATTCCGGGGCTACCGTACAGGAAGAGGTAGGCTTACGAGGTGCAGCGACATCTTCTCAGATGATTCAACCAGATGTATTTTATGCTTTAGATGCAAGTCCTGCTAATGATGCCACTGGTGGCGATGATGCGTTTGGTCATCTTGGTAAAGGGGCGCTTTTGCGCATTTTTGATCAGACAATGGTGACTCATCGAGGCATACGTGATTTTGTGTTGGATACAGCGGAAAGTAATGACATTCCATATCAATATTTTGTTTCCCAAGGGGGAACAGATGCAGGACGTGTACACATGTCAAATGAAGGGGTGCCGTCCGCAGTCGTTGGCGTCTGTTCCCGTTATATTCATACGGCCGCTTCGATGCTTCACGTAGATGACTACGCTGCCGCCAAAGAGCTCATTACAAAATTGGTAGAAACAACAGACAATAATGCGGTAGAATACATTCGAAAAGGTGTATAAGGAAAATGAAACGATGTGGAGTAGGGTCAAAAAATCAAGCGAAACTCCAGGCTGTAGCTTCTGTTTTCGCTGAAGTTGACTATGACGTGCAAGGTTTTGATGTCGATAGTACGGTTTCGGCACAGCCGTTTTCCGATGAAGAAACAAAAGCAGGGGCTATAAGTAGAGCAAAAGCGGTTCTAGAAAAAGACGTGGAAATCGGGATTGGGCTTGAAGGTGGTGTCATGCAAATGAACGATGGATTGTACCTTTGCAATTGGGGCGCTATTGCTGATAAGCAGAATCATGTATTCACGGCAGCGGGAGCGAAAATTCTACTTCCCGAAGAAATAGCCAGCGGCCTTCATCGCGGAGAAGAATTGAAGACGGTGATGGATTTGTATACAAATCGTCATGGAATAAGCCACGAAGAGGGAGCTGTTGGTATTTTCACAAACGGAGTGATTTCAAGAACTGACATGTTTATTCATACGGTTCGATTACTTTATGGACAACGGTGCTTTTATTTATCATGAAGATAAGAAAAACGGAGCAGGAAAAACCTGCTCCGTTTTTTTGCTTTAATTCTTTTCAAAAATGTAGGATAAGGCTTGTAATGCTTGTTGTTTTGTTTCGACAACCACTTGAGCCTTGTTGGCCAGTTCTTTTGTCGGATGGTGAAGTTCACGAGGGCGAATTAAAATGAAAGGTTTTCCCATAGCAATGGCCGCGCCTGCATCCATTGCCGAATTCCATTGCTTGTACTTTTCGCCGAATAAAGCAATCACAACGTCTGCTTTTTGCATGAGAACTTCTGTACGCAAATTGTTTAAGCTTGAAGCTGCTTCGTCCTTAAAAACGGGATCTGGTTGTTTGCCTAAGATTTCTTCCCCGATATTATCAGAACGGTCATGGTTTTCCATAGGTCCTGAAAATTCAATTGGTAAATTCATAGATTGGGCTTGCTCGCGAATGTCATCCCGCCAATTGTCGTGAATTTGTCCTGCTAAGTATACGTGTAACTCCATCATAAATCCCCTTTCCTTGTATTGTTTCTCTATAAATATCATCAAATGTATTCTTTTTCTTGTCAATTCATAAGAAATGAAGGTAAGATGATAACAACTGAAAGAAATCATAGATTGTCGATAATGGGGGAGAGAAATGAAGCAATTTTTTTTGCGTAAGGGTGTAAACTTATCTGTAAAGACATATGCGATAACGTCATTGAGTTATATGGCTCTCGGTTTATTTGCATCATTAATTATTGGACTCATTATTCGTACGATAGGAGAACAACTAGAATGGGGCTTTTTTGTCGACATGGGACAGTTGGCGATGGATTTAATGGGTCCTGCGATAGGAGCGGCAGTTGCGTATGGTTTAAAAGCACCACCTCTTATTGTTTTTTCTGCGGTCATAACTGGTGCTGCAGGGGCGGATTTAGGTGGACCGGCAGGAGCATTTGCAGCAGCACTCTTATCGGTGGAAATAGGAAAGCTTGTTTCAAAAGAAACGAAACTGGATATTATCGTTACTCCTTTTGTGACGATTGCTGTTGGTTATACTGTCGCTTATTTTCTAGGACCGATTATTGATGTTGCTTTAATAAATATAGGAAATACTATCATGTGGGCAACGGAACAGCAACCTTTCATAATGGGAATAATTGTCGCTGTGTTAATGGGACTTGCTTTGACGGCTCCTATATCGAGTGCAGCAATTGCAATTATGATTGAACTTGAGGGGATTGCCGCAGGAGCTGCAACGGTTGGATGTGCGGCGCAAATGGTAGGTTTTGCGGTGAGCAGTTACCGGGAAAACGGTATATCGGGTCTTGCTGCACTAGGAATTGGCACATCGATGCTCCAAGTTCCAAATGTGGTAAAAAATCCACTTATACTTTTACCGCCAACGATAGCAGGTGCTGTGTTTGCCCCCCTGTCTACCATGGTATTTTTTATGGAAAATAATCCATCTGGAGCAGGGATGGGGACCAGTGGATTTGTCGGTCAAATAATGACGTTTTCAGTAATGGGGTTTCATCTTCCACTATTATTCATTATGCTTTTGATTCACGTTGCAGGGCCTGCTATTGTAAGTCTCAGTTTGTCTGAGTGGATGAGAAAGAAAGAATGGATTAAACTTGGAGATATGGAGATAGACCAAGGATAAACTAGGAGGTATGGAATATGCAGGATATTACAGAAAGAGCTCAATTTGATAAGGTTATTTCTAATGAAAAGGCTGTAGTTATGTTTTCGGCGGATTGGTGCCCGGATTGTCGAGTGATTGAACCGGCGCTTCCCGAATTAGAGGAGGAGAATAAAAGCTTTTCCTTTTATCACGCAGATCGCGATCAATTAATAGATGTTTGTCAGGATTATGACATTTTCGGCATCCCAAGTTTTCTAGTGTTTGAAAATGGTGAAGAAATCCATCGTTATGTAGATAAAGATAGAAAAACGCCAGAACAAGTACAAGCCTTTTTAGATGAAGCGAATCAAAAAATCAGTTCTTGATAGTAGAGAAACATTAACGACGAAGGATGTCTAGAATAAGCAGAGGTGGATTGTCTACCCCATCTTTGTCTTCGTGTAGTATAAAAAAGCAGCTGTAATGAGTTATTCATCACAGCTGCTTTTTTGTTTACTTGAAAAAATTCCTCGTTTAAGCTGATTTTGATATCGAAGAAACCTTTGTTTGTAAAGTGTTGGTGGAAGATGCTATTGTTTCTTCTCCAGAAAAGTTTTTTGTAGTTATTCAAGAGAGAAATGGATAATAAATTAAAACATAAAAAATAAAACTTTAGAACTAAAATGAAAAGGCAAACTCATTTATGCTATGTATTAATCGTGTTAAACTAAGTGAAGCAATAGCACAATACGTGAGTTGTAAGAAAAAAGGAGAGATTCCTGTATGGATATATTAGAATTTAAACAAAAATTAGAGAAACGATTGGAAAAAGACAATCGTCGTTTTGTGTTCGATGAAGAGCATAGTTCATTAAGAGTGGATCATACTGGTTTAAATAAAGGCGTCGATTTAGATTTAAACAAATTGTTGGCAAAAAACGATAAGGACCATGAACAGGCGTTAAAAGAAGCTGCCGATTTTATTAATGCTTCGTTTGAGGCAATGGAACGAAATGTGACGTTAAAAGGAAAAGAAAAAAACATTTATCCTGTATTACGTTCGACTTCTTTTCCAACCGAAACAAGGGATGGGAAAACATTAATTTTCTCTGAACACACGGCAGAAACTCGTATTTATTACGCTCTTGATTTAGGGGAAGCATATACTATGCTCGAGCAAGAGACAGCTGATAAGGAAGGTTTCACTGCAGAACAGTTGAAAGAATTAGCTTTATTTAATGTACGTTCACTTGAAAATACGTATAAGACAGATGAAGTGGCTGGTAACACTTTTTATTTCATCAATACAAACGATGGATATGATGCAAGCCGTCTGTTGAACGAAGCATTCACAGAAGAAATAAGTCATTTTATCGAAGGTGACATGGCTGTTGCGGTCCCGCACCAAGATGTGTTGATTATTGCAGATATTCACAATGACCAAGGTTATGATGTGTTAGGACAAATGACTTTCCGGTTCTTTAATAATGGAAGAATACCAATCACCGCCTTACCATTTTTATATGAAAATGGGTCACTGGAACCGATTTTTATTCTAGCTCGTAAAAAACCACAAAAATAACGGGGAGCACTGTTATTTTTATGATACAATGAATGAGGAAATGTTCGAATGAAGGAGTTACTATAATAATGAATGTCTTTTATAACAATAATGGAATGGGAGACACATTGATTGTGTCCCTTAAAGAAATTGAAAAACAAAAACGTGCTGTTGAACGAAAAGGTGACGTAGCACGGTTGTATCACGAAAATACTGGCGAGACGACAGGCTATACAATTTTTCATGCGTCGAACTATGGAAATATTGATCAAACGGGAATGATTTCACTCTCAACAGATGTGAAGAATCTTATCGAAAGCGCCTTGAACCAAAATGGCTGGACCGAAAAGATCACATTTCCAGAAACTCCGTCGTTTGTTGTCGGTTTTGTGAAGGAAAGAAAGAAACACCCGGATGCTGACAAACTAAGTGTCTGCCAAGTGGATGTCGGAGAAGAAACATACCAGATTGTGTGTGGAGCACCTAATGTAGATAAAGGTCAAAAAGTAGTTATTGCAATGCCAGGAGCTTTCATGCCCGGCGGAATGAAAATCAAAAAATCAAAACTGCGCGGAGTGTCATCAAACGGAATGATTTGTTCAGCTAAAGAACTAGTATTAGCGGATGCTCCAAATGAAAAGGGAATTCTTGTGCTAAACGATTCGTACGAGACAGGCCGTGAATTTCTTTCTCAATACCATAACTAAGAGAACCATCATCATACTAATAGGGTGACGATGTAGGTACACTTTCTACCGAAAAAACCACTGGGAAGGGCTAGTGGTTTTTTGTAAATCCACTAGTGATGCAATCAGTTTACAGCAACCATAAAAAGGGGATGGTACCATGGGCGGTTCCTTTCAGCGATTAAAACAAAAAATGCAGGACTTATTGTTAGGAGGAGAAGAAACAGATAAAGAAAGCAATTCAACTGCTGCTCCTTCTCCTCAACATCAAAAAAAGTCTCGGCAGCATGCACAAATTTATAAGGACACAGAATCAAATGCCAAAGTCGTCCATTATTATCCAAAAAAAGGAAATTTCAGATTTCCGCTTGATGTAGGGGAATCTAAAGAACCGGCGCATCAACCAGTGCAGAAAACGGAAGAGAAACCGAGAGAAACCACGTTTTATGACTCCTCGTTTACTAATAACGAACAAGCAGATAAGAAGACAGAACGACAAAGTACAACAGAAAGAAAAGAACAAAATTCGGTTTCTTCAGTAGAAAGACAAAATTATTTCCAGGGAAATGATTTTTCATCTGAGGAAATTCCTTCGCCTGTTTTCGGGTTTGAAAGAGTACCACTCCACCCAGATTTCTTAAAGAAAAGGAATCATACGGTATTACCTGTCACAGAAAGTCGGGAAATGGAGTCCGAAGAGGAAGAAAGCACTGCGTCAGAAGAAATAAGATTGGAGTCAGAGTTAGAAAAGCAAGAACCACCTCAGTCTACGGAAAATGAAATAGACGACAGGATGGAGTCGACCTTTTATAGTGAACAGACAGTCGATATATCAATTCCTTCTGCAGCAGGGGATACTAGTCAGCCGTATTCCTCAAATTCGGAAGTTGTTGACCAAACACAAGTAGAAACAGTGAACAAAGAAACAGAGTCAGTTGATACTGAAGCAAAAGCAGAGTCGCAACGTCTTTCACGTCAAGAACGCCGCAGACAGCGAAGAGAATCACGCGAGAAGAACGAAGAGAAGACTCAAGAGTCCTCTCAGAAAAGTTCCCAGTCAACTGTCCCTTTTAACGTGTTAATGTATGAAAATGCACATCATTCACAAACAAAAAGAGGCAAAAAGAGTGCATCTACTACATATGAATTTCCGGGAATACACTTATTAAATGTACCGCCTAAAGCAGAAGAAAATGATTCGGAAGAACTGCAACAACAAAAACAACAGCTTGAAAATACGCTTCACAACTTTAACGTTGATGCAAAAGTTATCGATGTGACAAAAGGACCTTCTGTCACAAGGTATGAAGTACAGCCGGCTGCAGGCGTTAAAGTGAATAAAATCACTAATTTAACTGATGATATGAAGCTGGCTCTTGCCGCAAAAGATCTTAGAATGGAAGCGCCTATTCCTGGTAAAAATGCGATTGGTATTGAAGTCCCGAACCCCGTCAGCAAACCAGTTTTTTTACGAGAAATTTTACGACGAGATGTATTTACTCGGAGTGATTCTCCTTTAACAGTGGCGATGGGGCTTGATATTTCAGGAAGCCCTATTGTTGCAGACCTTCAAAAAATGCCTCATGGTCTCATTGCTGGAGCCACAGGTTCAGGGAAAAGTGTATGTATTAATTCCATTTTGTTGAGTATTCTTTATAAGTCGAATCCTGAAGAAGTAAAACTGATGCTTATAGATCCCAAAATGGTTGAACTTGCATCTTACAAGGAAATTCCCCATCTTGTCACACCGGTTATAAATGACGCTAAAGAAGCGACGGCCGGCTTGAAATGGGCTGTTGCTGAAATGGAAGAGCGGTATGAAAGGTTGGCCCACGAGGGAGTGCGCGATATAACAAAATACAATGAGCGTGTACAGCAAAAAGGCACTCCGGAAAAGAAAATGCCATATATTGTCATTATTATTGATGAGCTGGCTGATTTAATGATGGTGTCTCCACAGGACGTGGAAGATGCGGTGTGCAGAATTGCTCAAAAAGCAAGAGCATGCGGTATTCATCTGTTACTCGCAACACAGCGTCCGTCGGTGGATGTTATTACTGGTTTAATTAAAGCAAATATTCCAAGTCGGACTGCTTTTGCTGTGTCATCACAAGTTGATTCACGTACTATTCTTGATATGGGCGGAGCAGAAAGACTAATTGGTAAAGGCGACATGCTTTTTCATGAAAATACCTCGCCGAAGCCGTTAAGAGTGCAAGGAACCTTTGTAAGCGATGAAGAAATTGATGCTGTCACTGAGTTTGTAAAAAGTCAAAAAGCACCTGCCTATATGTTTCAACGTGAAGAGCTTGCTAAAAAAGTAGATCAACAGGAAAGTGGTGATGCATTATTTCCTGAAGCTTGTCATTTTGTAACAGAACAAGGTAGTGCTTCGTCCTCCTTGTTGCAGCGCCATTTCTCTATAGGGTATAATCGAGCTGCAAAATTAATCGACATGATGGAGAAAAAAGGAATCATTTCAGGGCCAAGAGGAAGTAAACCAAGACAGGTTCTGATGAGCCAAAATGAAATAGAAGAACAACAATTGATGTAGTTTTATCAAAAATACGTAATGATTATAGGTTTCATACCTTGTCTTTCACTGCAAGGTTATATATGATAGAGAGTAAGCTAGAACTATAGCACCAATATACAGCCTGAGGTCAATTCAAATCATTGCAATCAAGACGCAGCAAAGAAAACAGCTTAGGCTGAATGTAACGTAAGCAGACTTCTTCAAACAAAGGAGGACCTCTTATGGAACAGATTCAGCTGGATGTATTGTTAGAATTCCTTTATCCGCAAGCACTTGACCTGTTGAAAACAGAGGAAAAGACGGTGCCGATTGTACTGCAGGATGGTTTGCGTGATGTAAGCGAAGCGGATGTGCAAGAGATTATGGAGGCTGTGATTATGGAACGCGGACAAGATTCTATTGTTCATTAATGGATGTTGTTTGAAGGGAATGAACTTCAAGCAGAAAAGAGGTTGCTTGAATAAGGCTGTTTCAAAAGGTATAAAGGTGTGAACAACGGTAAATCTTCCAACAGATTTATTGCCTGCTCAGCTTTTTCCCTTTGGAACAGCTTTTTCTAATATTTTTCTAGAAGATTACTAGAGAAAGCAAGGAGTAAATCAATGAAAGAAATCGAACTTAAAATGCAAGGTGATATTAAACGGCTTACGAACAAAACGTTTAAATTTGACGAAAGAGTAGGCGAAGGTTGGTTTTCCGCTGTTTATTTCTTAAAGACGAGAGAAATTGCTGAAAAATATAAATCTAACGATATCGTAACTATGCAATTTTTTCAAAAAAAACATAGTGTTTTATGTGGCACAGATGAAGTCATTGCTTTAATCAAAACCTTCGCTAAAAACCCTGAAGAATTAGAAATATATTCGTTGGAAGACGGAGATAAAATAGAGCCTTATGAAACAGTATTAATGATTACTGGTCCTTATCAATATTTCGGACATTTAGAAGGATTAATTGATGGGATATTCGCTCGCCGCACATCTGTTGCAACGAATGTATATAATGTTGTAAAAGCTGCGAGAATATCTGGAACCCAAAAACCGGTAATATTTATGGGGGATCGTGACGACCACTTTACTCAACAGGCGGGAGATGGCTATTCTGCATATATCGGCGGCTCTAAAGCCCAAGCAACCCATGCTATGAGTGAATGGTGGGGAAAAAAAGGTATGGGTACAATGCCGCACGCGTTAATTCAACTATTTGAAGGAGACGTTGTAGCTGCATCGAAAGCCTATCAAGAAACGTATCCAGAAGATGATTTAATGACGTTGGTTGATTATAATAATGATGTCATTACGGATTCATTGAAAGTGGCTCGAGAATTTGGAGAAGACTTGAAAGGGGTTCGAATTGATACTTCCAATAACATGGTGGACCAACATTTCTGCAGACATCCAGAGGTTATGGGAGCATTTGATCCCCGCGGCGTTAACTCAGAACTCGTTTTTGCATTAAGAAACGCTTTAGATGCTGAAGGATACCACCATGTGAAAATTCTTGCCAGCGGCGGGTTTACTGCAGAAAAAATAAGTGAATATGAATCGATGGGAGTACCTGTTGATATTTATGGCGTCGGCAGTAGTTTATTAAACATTCATATTGGTTTTACAGGGGATAATGTAAAAATCAACAATAAAGATGAAGCGAAAGCAGGGCGCTACTACCGTCCGAATCCACGTCTGGAAAAAGCATAAGGCAATGAAAATGAGAAAGGGGTCTGGCCATAGATGGCTTCAAATGTGCCGGATTTAAAAAAATATCGTCAAGAAAAACAACAACAAGCAGATCAAGATTTTATAGAGTTATTAGAGTGCTACAACAGCTGGTTAAAACGTAACACGAATTTACGTGAGAAAGTTAGAGCGAAACATTTATTCGCAGAATTGGCAGATCAAACAGTGGAAGATTTAGAAGAACAGCCATGGAAACAATACTTTGAAGATTGGTTTGCCTTTGACTACATCACCATCATAGGGACACGTTTATTTGACATGTTTGTAAAAGAAAACGCTAAAAATCTGTCTCCTTCGAAAATACAGCTAAGCGGTCTTATTTTGACGGCAGTACTTGAACCTTTTCAGATTATCGACCGAAACAACAATACAATACTGGCAACTCCACTACTAGGAGATGATGAAAAGAGATTAACCTCGGTTTATGAGTTAGATGCGACAAGTTCCGAGACTTCTCACATTTTGGCGCGGACCGTTCACTGCGGATTTGAAGACAGAGCATTTAGTCCGATGGTTCCACTTGTTTTACCCGAACAACATGATATCATTGACAAGTGGAAGTCTGTGTCAAAAGAAAAAGAGGCTGAAAATCAGCGGCTCCGTTTTATGAAAGAACATGGAGCAAGTTGGCTAACTTTTGCTGCAACTCGATCATCATTTTAATGTCTTATTGCCATATCTTTTCTTTTATTGGAGGGGGAACCCGTTTCTGATATAATTATGTAGGTGTTTAAACAATTACTTAACAAACCTAGAATGAAACAACAAGTGTTTCTAACCCGAATGTTTAACAGACGGGCAGTAGGATAAGATGGAGGGCCATAATTATGACGACCTATCATTTTATAGGTATTAAAGGATCAGGAATGAGCGCACTAGCTCAAATTCTTCATGATATGAAATGTAACGTGCAAGGATCAGATGTGGAAAAACGTTTTTTTACACAAAAACCTTTGGAAACAAAAGGAATTCCGATTCTCCCTTTTCAAAAGGAAAATATAAAAAAAGGACAGACACTGATTGCTTCTCCTGCTTATGGAGAAGATAATCAGGAAATTAAAGAAGCGAAAGAATTAGACATACCAGTACATCGCTATCCAACATTTCTGGGAGAATTTCTCGAACAATTCACTTCCATTGCTGTGACAGGTTCTCATGGGAAAACATCGACAACTGGTTTATTGGCCCATGTTATTGGTGAATACAAACCGACTTCTTTTTTAATTGGAGATGGCTCTGGCAAAGGGGAAGAAGATAGTAATTTTTTTGTCTTCGAAGCGTGTGAATACAGACGGCATTTTCTTCAATACAAACCGGATTATGCAATCATGACAAACATTGATTTTGATCATCCAGATTATTTTAAAGATGTAGACGATGTTGTTTCTGCTTTTGATGAAATGGCGAAAAATGTAAAAAAAGGCATTGTTGCATGTGGAGATGACGAATATTTACAAACTTTAAATGCACCTGTTCCTATAATGTACTATGGGATAGATGGGAAATACGATTTTAATGCTGACAATATTCAGACGGATGAACAAGGAACAACATTTGATGTGAAAATACGTGGAGACCGATATGGCACGTTTATTATCCCAAGCTACGGAAGACATAATGTATTAAATGCGCTTGGTGTTATAGCAATTTGTCATTATGAGGAAGTTCCCGCCAGCGTCATGAAAGAACAGCTTGCTTCTTTCCCAGGAGTGAAACGGAGATTTACTGAAAAAGAAGTCGACAACCAAGTACTGATTGATGATTATGCACACCATCCTACCGAAATAAGAGCCACTCTAGAATCGGCTCAGCAGAAATATCCGGGCCGCGATGTTATTGCCGTTTTTCAACCGCATACGTTCTCAAGAACAAAAGCTTTCTTGGAGGACTTCGCTGACAGTTTAAGAGCAGCTGACCGCGTTTACCTTTGTGATATTTTTGGTTCAGCAAGAGAAGAAGACGGAGCCCTTTCTATTGAAGATTTACAAGAAAGGATTCCTGATTCTAAGATAATTACAGAAGAAGAAGTTGACCAGTTAAAATCACATGAAGAAGGTATCTTGTTATTCATGGGAGCAGGAGATATTCAAAAATTTCAGCAGGCTTATGAAAACTCTTTAAATGGATAAATAAAAAGTCTTCTTTCTAATAAACGAAAGAAGACTTTTTATTTATCTAAATGTTAAAATTTTATAAAGAAGGTGTAAGGTGCCAACACAGCGAATAATATACTATAGACTAAAATTGGTTAAAAATCATAACATATTCATGTTTTAAGAAGATCTATTCGTGGTAAACTGAACAATAGGGAGGTGTAATCGTTCAATGGAATTAGTTTACATAAGTGCACTCATTGTAGCACTTTCTATTGCGGCATTAGTTATCTATATTGTTAAAACATTAAAAGCAGCAACGAGTACGATGGAACGGGTATCTAACACAGTTGAACGTTTTGAAAAGCAAATGGAGGGAATATCCAAAGAATCTGAGCAATTGGTTCAAAAAACGAACCTCATTGCGGATGATGTACAACATAAAACCGAATCATTGAACGGTTTATTTGCATCTCTGAGAAATGTAGGAGATTCCTTAGAAACAGTGAACAGTTCTTTTCAAAACATGTCTGATTCGATCAGCCGCCATTCAAAACAACAGTCAAATCAAGTAGCACAAGCTGTACAGTGGGGAAATGCGGCGATTGACATGTATGCCAAATGGCAGGAAAGAAAAAAGAAAACAGAAGTAAATCAAACAGAACAATCTTATACTACAGGGGGATGATGCGCAATGTCACAAATGAACACGAAAGATTTTGTTATTGGTACATTAATAGGAAGTATTGTAGGAGCCTGCTCAGCTCTTTTATTAGCTCCAAAAGCCGGTAAAGAACTACGAGAAGATTTGTCGGAAGGTGCTCAATCAGCAAAAATTAAAACGAGTGAATTTACAAATGAAGCTTATGAAAAAGGTTCAGAGTGGGCCAACCGCGCAAAAGACAAATCGTCAGAACTTGCTAAAAATGTAACGGACCAATCCTATCAAATTTATGATCGGGTAAAAGGTGTTGCCGGTTCTGCATCGAATTCAAATGCGGAAAAAACTGCAGATGAATTGGCAAATGAGCTCTCAGAGGATTTGGAATCCGAAGAAGAAAGAGTCAATGACGATGTGAGAGACTTACACGCATCAGCGTCAGAAGAATCGGATAAATAGTAATAACGAAAAAACGCTTCGCAGCTTATCAATCTGCGGAGCGTTTTTCTGTATCTGCCTGATTTTTGTCAGTGAGAATGAGTTCGATGTGATCGCCTTCTTTTATTTCATCAGTAAATGCAGCAGGCATACCATTTTGAGTAAGGTCCCATTTTTTGTTAGCCGATCCGCTTAAATCAACAGTTACATAGTGAAAGACATCTTGTACGATAAAAGTAGAACCGGAAACATTTTTTGTTGTTTTCACGTAATCCTCGTGGCTGACACTATCTTCTAAAGATGCTTCCGTATTGTTTTTTTCAATGTCGAGCATGTTTTTTTTCATTGTTATTTCCTCTTGATTGAACCGTATGTGCTTCGTTATGTCTGGATGTATTCCTTCTTGCTCGAGCAATTCCCGAATAGTAATGTTCGTTGTAGAAGATTGTTTGAACCTAATAGAATCTCCTGATTTAACAGTGTGGTTCATATTAGCTGGTTTCCCGTTAATTGTGCATTCATTTTTTAAGTTGGCGGGACTGACAGCTTTATTATCAAGATAAATAATTGCTTCGTTAGATTGTGGTTTTTCCCAATTCATAGCAGCCCAGATTTCTGAAATACTAGAAGGAAGCCGGCATTCTAAACGATCCCTATCCTGCAGCTCTACGTGTTGTGTTGTTGGTTCTCCGTTTTTCACATATAGCGGAGGTACTACAATATGTTTATCATTTACTGTTATCTGAAGTTCTGGTGGTTTGTCTAATAAGTCTTGAAATGTTGCCTCAGCTGGTTCCCCATGCCTGCCTTCGGTAATGGTTATATTGTCTTTAGCTGCTATTGTGTCTTTTAAATCGGAAGGTTCTCCATTTTTTTGGATGCTTGGAGCATCTCCTCTTGAGCCTGGAATCGACACAACTCGTTCATTTAAAGTAACGACAATAGCTGCTCCCGGCTTCCCATATAGTTTAGGTATTGATAATCCGGAAGCCAAAACGGCATCGCCTACGGTCAAGCTTTTAACATCGAATAAGCGTAGTGAGTCACCATTTACCGTGACAGGCATGTATTCTACGGGATGTTCTTTAGCTGCTATAGCGATACCAACTGGAGTAACCAATTCAGGTCCTGGCTGGATATCAGAATAAGAAAGGTTTTTGATTGCGTCAATATCACGGATAGCTACTCTGTTTTCAGGGAGACCAAGAGCTTCACTAAGCTGTATTCCGATTTCTGGCGTCATACTTCCGCCACCTACCAACATGACCGCTTTTGGAACTTTTCGGTTTAATGTCATGATTTCGGAGCTGATTTCTGCTGCTAACTGTTGGATAACAGGGCGAATCGGCTGAAGAACTTCTTCAGGAGGATACATCGTTTCGATTCCGAGAATATCCGTGATCGACACGTCTTCCTTTGACGCTAACTGCCGTTTCACTCGTTCTGCATCTGGAAAGTCGAGCAAAAATTGATCGCTTAGTGCCTCTGTGACTTCATCGCCTGCTATTGGTACCATACCATAAGCAGTAACAGTACTTAGATCAGTAATTGCAATATCGGATGTACCTGCACCGATGTCAACTAATGCTACGTTTAATCGCCTCATCGATGGTGGGATTAATACGTTAATGGCAGCAATGGGTTCGAGAGTCAATGCTTCAAGAACTAGATTGGCTCTTTGTAAGGCGCTGATTAATGATTCAACAACGACTTTTGGAAGAAATGTAGCAATTACTTCAACCGAAGCCGTCTGTCCGGATTGATCAATTAAACTTCCCATCTCTTCTCCATCCAAGTAATAAGCTATTACAGAATAACCAACACAATGGTATCGAAAGCTTTTATCTTCTTTTTCTTCCGTTTCAAAAGCCAGTTTGTGTTGTGCTGATTGGACAGCCCCAAGTTCTAATGGCGTCACGTCTTGTTGGTATACAGACGACTGGGAAGAAATATCAAGTTCCATCGCCCCTCGTTCCGTTTTTAAAGAACGACCGGCAGCAGCGACGCAGACTTTTTCAAGTTTGCCATGTCTTTCTTCTAAGGTCATCTTAATTTCTTCAAGCAGTTCAGCTACTGCTACAATATTATGAATTTGTCCATCCATCATCGAGCGTTCCTTATGTTCTCTTGTTTCCACATCCATTAGTTCAAATTCATCATTTGTACGCTTTAGTATTAATCCTGTAACGGAACGGGTACCTATATCTAAAGCGAATAAAGTTTCCTCATTATCTTTCATAGATTCATAACACCTCAAAAAAATATTCTGATGCAAATTTCCGTAAACACCGTTATCAAAGCATTATTAACTTTAGCACTTAAAAGCGTTTAATTAATAAAGAAAAAGAGGGTGACAATTACTGAATCATCTTATATAATAGTCCTTAATCATTAAAAAATGTAACACAGATTAAACGAAAATGGAAATTCATATAAGGAGTGGAGAAGAGAATGAGCAATGAACAATTGGATGCACTAAGAGAACAATTAGATGACGTAAATATGCAATTATTGGATTTAATTAATGAGCGTGCGCGTATAGCTCAAGAAATAGGACAGGTGAAAAGTACAGCAGGTCAAAAACGTTTTGACCCTGTCCGCGAAAGAAATATGCTCGATATGATTGCTGAAAACAATAAAGGGCCGTTTGAAACAAGCACATTACAGCATTTATTCAAACAAATTTTTCAGGCAAGCCTAGAATTACAAGAGGATGACAATCGTAAAGCATTACTCGTTTCAAGAAAGAAGAAAGCAGAAAATACGGTTGTAGACTTGAAAGGTGAAAAAGTCGGTGATGGTCAGCAGCGCTTAATCATGGGGCCTTGCTCAGTTGAAAGTTATGAACAGGTATATGAAGTGGCTTCAGCTATGAAAAAAGAAGGATTAACATTGCTTCGCGGAGGTGCGTTCAAGCCTCGTTCTTCTCCATATGATTTCCAAGGACTTGGTAAAGAAGGTCTGGAAATCTTAAAACGCGTGGCAGATGAACTTGATATGACCGTAATCAGTGAAGTGATGAACCCACAAGATGTTGAAATGGCAACGAAATACGTGGACGTCATTCAGATCGGAGCTAGAAACATGCAGAACTTCGATTTGCTGAAGGAAGTCGGTTCTCACAATACACCGGTTCTTCTCAAACGTGGTCTTTCTGCAACGATTGATGAGTTTGTTAAAGCGGCTGAATATATTATAGCTAACGGCAATGAAAATATTATTCTTTGTGAGCGTGGTATTCGTACGTACGAAAAAGCAACAAGAAATACACTTGATATTTCTGCCGTTCCCATTTTGAAACAAGAAACCCACCTGCCGATTCTTGTAGATGTTACGCATTCAACTGGACGTCGTGACCTCCTAGAACCAACAGCGAAAGCGGCTCTTGCCATTGGTGCAGACGGAGTGATGGCAGAAGTACATCCAGATCCTGCAGTTGCGCTGTCAGATTCCGCACAACAAATGGATATTCCGCAATTCCAAGCGTTTCTTGAATCACTGCGCGAATCTGGGTTGTACAAACTTTAAATAATGTTTAGAGCGTCTTCCTGTTATGAGGAAGACGCTTTTTATTATACACGTTTCTTATATCGTGTTTCTATGGAAACGTGTTTTTAGAAAGTGCAACACGACAACTTTTATCTACTTTTCAATGAAAATCCGCGGATTTTTGTATAAAATAGTGTAAATTTTGGCGATTATACCGATATAACTAGGGAAAGGAATTGCGGAACCTCCTTAAGTTATAATATGATTACAGTACGTATGAAAGTAGAATGAAAGGAAAAAAGAGGAGGCATTCCAGTGAATACAACAATTTATGACGTGGCACGAGAAGCAGGCGTTTCTATGGCTACTGTTTCACGAGTAGTAAACGGCAACCCAAATGTAAAACCAGCTACAAGAAAGAAAGTATTAGATGCCATTGAAGGTTTAGGATATAGACCAAACGCAGTGGCACGAGGACTTGCCAGCAAAAAAACAACAACCGTTGGAGTTATTATTCCAGACATTTCGAGCATCTTTTTCGCTGAATTGGCGCGTGGAATTGAAGATATAGCTACAATGTATAAGTACAATATTATTCTGTGTAACTCTGATCAGAATAAGGAAAAAGAAATTCATCTCATTAATACCATGCTAGAAAAACAGGTGGATGGTATCTTATTCATGGGAGGAGAAATTACAGAAGAGCATGCGGAGACTTTTAAACGCTCTCCTGTACCAATTGTATTGGCAGCAACACTTGATGCAGATAAAGAAATGCCGTCAGTGAATATTAATTATCAACAAGCTGCTTTTGATGCTGTATCTGATTTAATTAATGCTGGTGTGAAACGGGTGGGGATGGTAACTGGCCCACTGGAAGATCCGGTAAACGGATATCAAAAATTCAGCGGCTATAAAAAAGCGTGCGAAGAAAAAGGACAGGGTTTTGATGAAAACCTTGTTGCTGTTGGTGACTACACATATCACTCAGGTTTAGAGGGAGCACAAAAACTGGTTGGTTTGGATGATTCTCCAACGGCTATTTTTGCAGCAACAGATGAAATGGCTCTTGGAGTAATTCATGGTTTACAAGATATTGGGTTAAAAGTTCCAGAAGATGTACAAGTTATCGGTTTTGATAACACGCGTCTTGCACAAATGGTACGGCCTACGTTAACTACAGTTGTCCAACCGATGTATGACATTGGAGCTGTATCTATGAGGCTGTTGACAAAGTACATGAACAAAGAAGATGTGGAAGATGAGGTAGTTGCACTACCACATCTTATGGAATACCGGGATTCCACAACATTTTAGTAGTTTGTACTGTTGACTCGTGCCCGCTTGTGCACCCGGCAAAATTAGGTTATAGGGAGTCAGGGGATAATTATGAAGAAATTTGATATTATGACGCCTATTGGATTGGTACTAGGAATTATAACCTTGCTGTTTGCAGTATTTACCAATGCGGGCTTAGGTTCTGTCGTTTTTTTTATACAAGTTGCTTCCTTATCCATCGTAGTTGGTGGATTAATAGCTGCTTTACTAATAGGCTTCTCTAAACAAGAGTTGAAGTTAATCCCAAAAATTACACGGGAAGCGTTTAAAGAACAAGATCATGACCTTAATGAATTAATTGACACGTTCTCGGATCTTTCAACGAAAGCTAGACGTGAAGGTCTGCTTGCTTTAGAAGCGAGTCTGGATGAAGTAGATGATCCTTTTATAAAAAAAGGGGTGCTGCTAGCTGTCGATGGTATAGAACCGGATATTATTAAAGATATTATGATGGCTGAAGTAGTTGCAATGGAAGAACGGCATAAGAAAGGACGCCGCATCTTTGAAAAAGCAGGCGACTATTCTCCAGCTTGGGGAATGGTCGGTACACTGGTCGGACTTGTACTAATGTTACAAGAACTCGACGACCCTGCCACGCTAGGTCCAAACATGGCTTTGGCTCTTATTACTACACTTTATGGAACAGTCCTTGCAAATATGCTATTTATCCCGATGGCCAGTAAGTTAGAACAGAAAACGGATGATGAAGTATTCGTTAGACAAATCGTGATAGAAGGTGTCATTGGTGTTCAATCCGGACAAAATCCGAAGATTCTGCAGGAGAAATTGAGTGCATTTGTGCAGGAAAACGGTAAAGAGAAAGAAGCGGAGGAACAGGAGGAACTAGCCAATGAAGCGTAGAGGGAAAGATCCGGAAAAAGGATCGCCGAAATGGATGACTACGTTTTCTGACATCGTTTTGCTCGTTTTAGTGTTTTTTGTTATGTTGTTTTCTATGTCTGTCATTGATGCTAAGAAATTTGAAGCCATTGCTGAATCATTCAATGAAAGACAGATTTTAGAAGAGCTTCCGTCCATGATCGAAATGGAGACCGGAAGTCAAACTTCGAATGAGGATAGTGAAGCTTCCGAAATGGAAGAAGATGAACAAGAGCAGGAACAATCGGCTGAAGATGCGGAATTGGATAGACTACTTCAAGAAGTGGAAGAATATTTGGATGAAAATGAGTTGAACGATCAGATTTCAGCGACGAGAGATGATCGTGGCGTTGTTCTAGTTTTGCAGGAGCAACTGTTATTTGAGACGGCAGAAGCCCAAATTCTTAGCGACGCTGAACCGTTTCTAAATAAAGTGGGATCCCTTCTTCAAACGTTGCCGAATGTAGTGAAGGTAGAAGGACATACAGACAATCGTCCTATTACTACTTTTAGATATCCTTCCAACTGGGAACTTTCAACTGCACGTGCAAGCAGTGTAATACGATACTTAACAGATAATCATTCTCTTGTTCCTAATCGATTTTTGGCAACTGGATATGGTGAAACAAGACCCGTTGCTCCAAATGATACAGAAGAAAACTTGCGGGAAAACCGTCGTGTTGTCATTGTCATTTCTGATCCAGAGTATGAAGAAGAACTGAAAGAGTCAGCCGGGGAATTATAAAAGGAATACTACATAAAAAACGGAGTGTCGAAATAAATCGACCTCCGTTTTTTCATCAGATAGGAATAAATGTACGGTATGGCTAATCTTCAGCAGGAGCAGAGGACGCGTTTTCTATGGGAATAGTATGAGTCAAAGCCTTTTTCAAGAGCGGTTCTGCTGAAAGTGTCAACGCTACGTAAAAGCAGAACTCTGTATTAATTTGGTTTCTTTCTTTGTTCATTACGTATGTGATATAACGCTTTTTCCAGAGTTTTGCGGTTTTTGTCTGTTATTTCAGAACGCCGTGGTATAGCCGGATACATATTTTCTGGATCAAGCCATGTTTGCGGTAAGTGCACGGGAGCTTTTAATTCCCAAGCGCTATGCCAGCTTTGCGGAAGAGGCTGTTCTAGTAAATGAGTTTGTTCTGTCATCTCGAGCCATATCATCGCCCAGGCCCTAGGCACAACTCTCCACATATCATAACCGCCCCCTCCGACAGCTATCCATTTACCATCACAATATTCATGTGCCAGTTTATGAGCAAGTCTTGGAATATGGTGATACACATTGATAGATGTTGATAAATGGGTGAGAGGGTCATAGTAATGGGCATCGGCTCCGTTTTGGGTGATGAGAACATCTGGTTTAAAAAAATCAATTATTTCCCGAAAAGACTTTTCATAATTTTCAAGGAATGATTCATCTTCTGTGAAAGCATCAACTGGAATGTTAATGGAAAAGCCATATCCTTGTCCGCTTCCTTTCTCGGTAACATCTCCGGTACCTGGGAAAAGGTATCGGCCTGTTTCGTGAATAGACAACGTACATACATCTGGATCATCATAAAAAGCCCATTGAACTCCATCTCCGTGGTGGGCATCTGTATCAACATACAATACTTTTGCTCCGTAGTGACGCCGAATATATTCAATCGCTATCGAACTGTCGTTGTATATACAGAATCCTGAAGCTTTTCCTCGAAAGCCGTGATGCAGACCCCCTCCCATGTTAAGAGCATGTTTACTTTTTCCTTCCATGACAAGGTCAACAGCTGTTAATGTCCCGCCAACTAAAAGAGCCGCGGCCTCATGCATGTTTGAAAATATTGGAGTGTCCTCTGTCCCGATACCGTAATTATTAGCAATTCCCCGGCTCAAATTACCTTCTCCTGCTGCTTTAATAGCATCTATGTACGGCTTATCGTGAAAGAGGGCAATCTCTTCATCTGTAGCCATTCGTGGAGGATGAATGTCACTGGTATCAATCGTTCCTAAACGCTTCAATAAATCGTAGGTTAATGTTAACCGTAAATGGTTAAATGGATGATCTTCACTGAATTTATAAGATAATTGTTCTTCCGAGTAGACGAAGGAGGCGTGATGTTTCATTCGTTCAACCCCGGAACACGCGGCCATTTTGTTTCATAGCCTAACTTTTCAATGTTGTGAATAAGCTGCCTTGGGTCCATCGTTTGTACTCGGAATGTAAGAAATTTTGTATTGGGTATTGTGCCGGGATAAACCAAAACACTTGTGACGTTGACTTGGGCTTCTTTAAAAATAGAAGAAATGGCGGCTAATTGACCGGGGACATTCGACACCTTCACCTCGATACGGGAAGAAGGCTGGTGCGCACCGGTTAAGCGGACAAGGGTATGAAGGACCTCTGTTTCTGTTAATATTCCTTTAAGTTTATCATCGTCTTCAACTACAGGTAGAGCGCTAATGTCATTTTCATATAATATAACGGCGGCCTCTTCAATAAAATCAAGCGGGTGTGCTGTTATAACAGGATATTTCATAATAGTGGAAACCGGTCTTTTCATATCTTCTTTGAATTCGTTCACATGAAAGATAGAAGGACTGGCATCTCGAATATCACGGTCTGATACAATTCCTTTAAGAATGTGACTGGAATCAACGACGGGAATGTGTCGTATTTTATGCTGGTGAATCAAGTCCATTGCCGTTTCGATGGTGGTACCATCAGAAATGTGAATGGGGTTGGATTGCATAATTTCTTCTACAAGCATTAACGTCACCTCTTTTATCATTAATAAGGCGTTGGTACTTTTCTTAATACATAAATCGATTAGAGAACCGTACAGTGTCAAATTGTTGGACAGCATCGTTACCTATACGACTGCCGATTCGAACCATTAAACAGTTAGCTGGGTGAGAACAAATCTCAGGGTCGTCGGTTGCCATCCATTCTAGCCCTCCTGCATTCATCATTTTTTCCATAACCTTCCTGTAATCCCAAATCGATAAATTACTTCCTTTTAAATCCCAATGCCAGTAATATTCTGTTGTTATGATGATATAATCTTCCATAGCATCATCAAGCATCGAAAACTCGAGAAGACGCGTCCCAATTTTAGCGCTTCGGTATTCTTCTGCAATTTCGATAGCACCAAGCTCTAGAAGCTTGTCCATGTTTGCTTCGGACCAACGTTCTAATGGATCAGGATAAACGAAAGTAACATAACCGACAATCGTTTCTTCATCAATTACAGCATTGATTCGTCCTTCAGGGAGATCAGCAATACCAATTAAAGCTTTCTTTTGTTCTTCAGGAGTACGGAAGGCGACCAATCCTTCATGAAAATCATAATCATGAATTTTGGTTCCGGAAATCGGGCCTTCCATAAGGAGCGTACGCCCGTCCACTTCTATTTCTCTAGCATAATACGTCTTCTTATGGATCATCCGAGTACCACCTTTATTGCGTAATTCCATCATTGTTAATGTCTTTATTATACACGATTGAGTGAATCCTATGGAGGGGAAGAAAAAATCCATTAATAAAAATTTTCAAAATTACGGGTTTATTTCGAAAAGATGGTGGTATAAAAATAGTAAGATGATTCAAAAGGGGCTGATTTATCTGTAAATTAAATTGAAGAAACATTCTAAATATATTATAATGTGTATTAGAACACAAATACATATATAGAGAGGAAGATGATATATGAATGTGCAAACGCTTCCACCCGAAAAAGGAAATTTTAACTTAAAAGATTACGAGAAAACAGCGCAAAACTTTGATTGGACAGAGGTTGAAAAGGAGTTTAGCTGGTTTGAAACTGGTAAAGTCAATCTTGCTCATGAAGCGATTGATCGTTTTGCAGATCAGCCGGAAAAGAAAAATCAAGTTGCGTTATATTACAGTGATGCAAACAGAGATGAACAATATACATTTGAAGAAATGAAAAAACTCTCCAATCAAGCAGCAAATACAATGAAAGATGCAGGTATTACAAAAGGAGATCGGGTCTTTATTTTTATGCCGCGCTCTCCTGAACTTTATTTTGCTATTTTTGGAGCAATCAAAATCGGCGCTATTGTAGGACCTTTATTTGAGGCTTTCATGGAAGGCGCTGTGCGGGATCGTTTAGAAGATAGCGATGCAAAAGCAATTGTAACAACTCCTACATTGTTAGAACGGGTTCCTGTAGATGATTTACCGCAGTTAGACACTGTGTTTGTTATGGGAGAAGATGTGAAGGAAGAAGGTCCATATTACGACTTTAAGTCACGCTTAGATAAAGCCAGTGATACGTTTGAAGTAGAATGGGTGGATCGGGAAGATGGATTGATTTTACATTATACTTCTGGTTCTACAGGTAAACCAAAAGGAGTTCTTCATGTTCACAATGCAATGATTCAACATTATCAAACAGCAAAATGGGTGCTCGACCTGCAAGAAGGGGATGTTTATTGGTGCACAGCTGATCCGGGCTGGGTGACAGGAACATCTTACGGCATATTTGGCCCATGGCTGACAGGGACGACAAACGTTGTACGAGGTGGACGTTTTAGTCCGCAAGATTGGTATGAAACATTGGAACGGTTCAAAGTAACAGTGTGGTATAGTGCCCCAACTGCATTTCGTATGTTGATGAGTGCCGGCGATGAAGTAGTAAAGAATTATGATTTATCTAATCTTCGCCACATCTTAAGCGTCGGTGAACCATTGAACCCTGAAGTTGTTATGTGGGGAGAAAAAGTATTTAACCTTCGTATTCATGATACGTGGTGGATGACGGAGACGGGAGCAATGATGATTTGTAACTATCCATCCATGGCCATTAAAGCAGGATCAATGGGGAAACCGATTCCTGGTGTAAAAGCGGCAATTGTTGATGACCAAGGTAATGAGTTACCGCCGCATCGTATGGGCAATTTAGCTATCGATAAAGGTTGGCCATCAATGATGAGGACAATCTGGAACAATGAAGAGAAATTCAACAGCTATTTTGAACTTGACGGTTGGTATGTGTCAGGGGATTCCGCTTATATGGATGATGAGGGCTACTTTTGGTTCCAAGGACGGATAGATGATGTGATTATGACAGCTGGTGAAAGAGTAGGTCCATTCGAAGTAGAAAGTAAGCTACTAGAACACCCTGCTGTAACAGAAGCAGGTGTGATTGGAAAACCTGATCCAGTTCGCGGTGAAATCATTAAAGCTTTCGTATCGTTACGCGATGGAGAAGAAGTAACAGAAGAGTTGAAAGAAGATATTCGCACGTTTGTTAAAAAAGGTCTTTCTGCACATGCAGCACCACGTGAATTAGAATTTAGAGATAAATTACCAAAAACAAGAAGTGGTAAAATTATGCGTCGTGTCTTAAAAGCATGGGAGCTTGACTTACCAACAGGTGATCTTTCCACGATGGATGATTAATAACAAATAAGATAAAAAAAGACTCCGCCTTTTAATCGGCGGAGTCTTCGTTTTCGTTGTCATCGTCATCGTTAGAATTATCGTTTCCGGAATCATTCTGATCTTCGGAATTGTCGTTTTGTTCATTTTCTGTACTATTTTCTGAATTGTCCTCTGAATTATTATTGTTATTATCGTCGTTACTAGAGTTGTCATCTTCACTGTTGTTATCTTCATTGTTATCTGTATTATCATCAGACGAATCACTATCTTCTTCGTTCTCTTCCTCATCGTCGTTATCGTTTTGATTACTTCTTTCTGTTGTTGCCGATTGGCTAGATTCGCGCCCAACAGAATCAACAGCTGTCACAAAGTAAGAACCACTTCCAATAGAGAACGATGTACTATCTCCTTGAACGCTCCCGATAGAAGAACCATTATCACTGTAGACACGATAACCTACAATATCATTATCTGAATGCGCTGACCAGGTTAATTCACCGTTACTGTATGAAACGTTTGCTACAGGTGAAGGAGTGCGGCCATTATTTGGCGCTTCAGTATCCGGCGTTACGTTATCCCAGTCATCGGGAAGATATTCCCCTACTTCTTCGACGTCAAACAAATCTTCATCAATAGAAATGCCAGTTTGAGTAAACTCAGAAGGAGTTGAATCATACGCCAAGTAGCGGTTGCCGTTAATCGTCACAAATGGTTCTGATTCTAGACTATCATCTGATTGTGATGGAAGATATTTTTCATTAAAATAATCAGTCGTTGTTAAGCCGGCTTCCTGGCATCTGGAACTAGGTAATTTCCCTGAGATTCCACAAATTGTTTGTCGGACAATACCGTTTGGCTGCTCAAATTGATCTTCTAACCCCAATGTCTCTTCGTCTGCTTCATAGGCAGCATTCATCATATCAGACCAAATTTGTTGTGTTCGTGCCCCGTAACTAAGGCCGTGATAATTTTCAATTGTCTGTGGGTCATCGTAGCCAATCCATGTTCCGAATGTAACATTCGGGTTAAAGCCGACAAACCATGAATCACGGGTGTCATTCGTCGTTCCCGTTTTTCCAGCCCAGTCTCCTCCAAAATTCATCATACCGGGCAATGCTCCGGCTGTTCCCCCTGGGTCTAGAACATCTCTTAACATATCGACCATGAGAAACGTTGTTTGAGGGGAGAAAACTTCATTACTTTCTGGTGATTGTTCAAAGATTACTTCTCCGTCTTTTGTTTCAATCTTTTCAATCATATAAGAATCATTGTATTCCCCATTGTTACCGAAAGTAGAAAATGCATTTGTATTTTGTTCTACCGTTGTACCAAAAGCGCCAATTGCTGCGGACGGATAAGGTTCCGCCGGTGCCACGTTGGTAAAACCAAGATCTAATAAGGCATTTCTTGCAATGTCGTGATCCAAATTTACAATTTTTTCGAAAGTACGCACGGCAGGTGAGTTTCTCGATTCCTTTAAACCTTCTCTCACACTTACGAACCCTTCATATCCGTCGCCATAGTTTGTATATCCTTCTCCGTTGCTGAATTCTCCAGGTACGTCGGGAAGAACCGTTCCTGGTTGTACCAAACCTTCTTCCATTGCTGGGCCATACGCAAGCAGTGGCTTCATTGTAGATCCGTTTTGTCTGCGGGTTTGTGTGGCATGGTTCAGGTTTTGAACGTTAAAATCGCGTCCCCCGACAAAACTCAATATAGCACCGCTGTTATTATCGATCATCATAGCGCCGACTTCTTCTTGTACGGTTCCTTCCCCATCTTTTTCTACTTTATCCGGTCCAAACCACTGAGAGGAAGCAACCGCATTTTGCATGGCATCGTAAATGTCTTTTTGAATGGTAATATGGACATTATATCCACCAACGGCCAATTCATTACCTGCCTGCATATCATATTCCTGCCGTTCTTCTTCATCCAAGTCTTCAAGGTTAATATTTGCGTCTTCTAGTAAATCATCAAGAATAATCTCCTTGGCTCTACGTTGTGTCTCATTCGTTAAATACGGATAATCATCGAGAGAACTTTCAGTTGGACCAGTGAGATTTTCCTTAATGTTATATTCAAGGGCTTTCTGGTATTCTTCTTCTGTTATAAAATCATTTTCACGCATGTTAGCTAATACGAGCTCCATACGATTGAGTCCAGCTTCAAAACTTTCCTTTACTTCCCCGCCTTGCGCGAAGGGAGTATATGTGTAGGGGTTTTTGGGAAGTCCGGCAATAAAAGCGGCTTGGGCCGGATTTAATTCCGAAGCATCTACACCAAAAATCCCTTCCGAAGCGGATTGGGCACCGGCGATATTTTGTCCGTCTGAATTACGACCAAAAGGAACAATATTTAAATAGGCTTCTAAAATTTCTTCTTTATCAAAATATTGTTCCATTCGCATAGCAAGCGCAATTTCTTTTGCTTTTCTATCGAAAGACACTTCGTTTGTCAAAATTTGATTTTTTACAACTTGCTGAGTTAACGTACTGCCGCCTGTTTGGGTTTCGGCATTCGTAACTTCTTGATATGTTGCACGTAAAAGTGCTTTAGGAACAATACCATCATGTTCAAAAAAATACTCATCTTCGGTGGAAATAACAGCATTTACAAGATTATCAGACATTTCATCAAGTGATCGTTCTTTTCTCTCAAGTTCGGCGGGAATTTCTCCTAAAAACTCGCCCTCTGAAAAATAAATTCCGCTTGTTTCTTCATAATCAAAAATGGTGTTTTGAAATTCTTCTTGACTGTAAGCTTTCTGATCATCAATCAAAGATAGAAAATAACCAGCCCCTGTTCCTCCTGCAAAAAGCGTTAACATTATAAGTGAAACAAACAGTATTAATAAAAGATTCCAAAAAACTTGGGATGTAATATTAAGGCTTTTTATTACAGGTTTATCTTTCATGTTATCAATATTGTTATTAAGTTTTTCAAAAAAGTTTCTCATGAAATTCCCCCTAGACATCAACGCTAATTATAGCATAACCTGCCTTTGCTTCCTATCCATTTTTGACAATTTACTAGAAGTTATATTGACAATTTGGAAATAAATGTGGTAAAAGAAGAATAGTCTATTTTTATTCAAGAATAGTAGAAGCATTATAGTGGCGAGGACATTTTTTTGAGTCTGCTTGGATGAACGATAAATCTTCATAAAACGTATAAATTAATGAAAAGTGTTGAAAGTTTGAACTAGCTTTTTTCTCCCTGTTTCAGAGAGCCGGTGGGAGCTGCGAACCGGTACACAGGAAGAAGTGAATTACGTACTGGAGCTTTTTTCTCAGCAGACAGCCTTTGTTTGCTGTGGAAACGGGAATTCCCGTTACAGAATACCGAGTGGAAAGCACGAGCTTTCAACAAGGGTGGTACCGCGATTTACATCGTCCCTTCTGCTAAAGAAGGGGCGTTTTTTATTGAAAATGTGTATATTTTACGCTTTCCATGTTTGGCGCAAGCGTCCAAGTGTTGTTACATCAAAGAAAATGTGTTTAAGCAGCAGCGTGAAGGCATATGTCAGAACGTACTCAAGACAGAAGTTATGACTATGATTTGTCGCTGACAGTCTTATTTAAAAAAGGAGTTAAAAAATGGATATCTTACAGAATTTAAAAAACAGAGGGTTAGTTAATCAAGTGACAGACGAAGAAGGGTTGCAAAAACTGTTAAATAATCAACAGGTAACCCTTTACTGCGGGTTTGATCCAACGGGGGATAGCTTACATGTTGGTCATCTGTTAACAATCATCACACTTCGGCGTTTTCAGCTAGCTGGCCATAAACCGTTGGCACTAGTTGGTGGCGCTACTGGCTTAATAGGTGATCCGAGCGGTAAAAAAGCAGAACGTACATTAAATGAAGAAGACGTTGTCCGAATGTATACAGATCGAATCAAGAACCAGCTTCAAAAGTACTTGGATTTTGAAGGAGGAGAAAAAGCGGAAGTTGTTAATAACTATGATTGGATAGGGAATATGTCTGTTACTTCCTTTTTAAGGGATGTTGGGAAGCATTTCAGTTTAAATTACATGTTAAGTAAGGAGTCGGTGGACTCTCGCATTCAATCTGGAATATCATTTACAGAGTTTAGCTACCAGATTTTGCAGTCGCTTGATTTCAACTATCTTTTTGATGAAAAAGGTTGTCAGCTTCAAATTGGTGGGAGTGATCAATGGGGAAACATTACAGCTGGCCTGGAACTTATTCGCCGGAGCAGAGAGACAGAGACAGAACAGGCAGAAGCTTATGGTTTTACAATTCCGCTTGTGACAAAGGCTGACGGAGAGAAATTCGGCAAATCAGAAGGTGGAGCAATTTGGCTTGATTCAGCTAAAACATCACCATACGAGTTTTACCAATTTCTCATTAATACGGATGATAGAGATGTCGTGACGTTTATCCGTTATTTCACCTTTCTAACAGAGGAAGAAATAAAAGAATTGGAGGAAGAAGTGAAGAATCAGCCGGAACAAAGGACAGCTCAACGCCGACTGGCTGAAGAAGTTACAACATTTGTTCACGGAGAAGAAGCGTTACAGCAAGCACAAAATATAACGCAAGCCCTCTTTGGCCGTGAAGGAAATATTAAAGAACTTACTGCAGCCGAAATTGAACAAGGCTTTAAAGATGTACCAGCTCATGTGGTAGAAGGAAATGAAATAGGACTCGTCGAATTGCTTGTTGAAGCGGGGATTGTATCATCGAAGCGTCAGGCAAGAGAAGACGTAACCAACGGTGCAGTGTACATTAACGGGGACCGCTGTCAGGAATTAGATAAAGTTGTGGGTGCTGCAGATAAAATTGATGAAGCTTTTACGGTTATCCGACGTGGAAAGAAAAAATACTTTTTGATTCAATACAAATAATAGGCCTATATGTGATATCTCCCCGACAGGCAGAAGTCTATCTTCCTCGAGGGGAGAGTTTTTTATGTCTTTGACGGTACGTAAAAAAGATGTCATTTTCATACGCTATAGGAGGCTCAAGAAGAACGGAAATATTTTGAGGAGGAATGGGGAGAGTTATCTACGACACAAGAAGTTTTAAGGATATGGAGAAATAACGAAGTATTCAGTGTTGATGACGACTATTATGATAACTATATAATTAATACAGCTAAAACGTTACATAACGAACGGAATGATAGGGAGTGGATAAAATCAGCACGATTGGTTGGTGGGGGAATGGGACACTTAAATCAATATATTGGGGACGAATACTTTGAGTATAGATTAAGACACTTAATAATAAACGAAATTTTTGAAATGAAAGGTGTTCCAAAAGCAATGAGATTTTATAGTGTGAGACTTCGGTCAATCTAACCGACAATAAATAAAGAGCCCTTGAAACGTTGATATAACAACATTCAAGGGCTCTTTCTGCGTTAACCTGCAACATGTGCAGATTAACGGGAATAGAATTCAACGATAAGCGCTTCTGTAATTTCAGAAGGAAGCTCAGAACGTTCAGGATAACGGCTGTACACGCCTTCCATTTTATCCTCATCAAATGTTAGATATTCTGGAACAAAGCTACTAGCTTCAAGAGCGTCTTTTACAGCGGAAAGGTTGCGGGATTTTTCGCGCAATCCAATCGTTTGTCCAGGTTTCAAGCGGTAAGAAGGAACGTCAACGCGTCCTCCATCAACTGTCACGTGACCGTGTGTCACGAGCTGGCGGGCAGCTTTACGCGTACGCGCAAGTCCGAGACGATACACGATATTGTCGAGACGAGACTCCAACAAAATCAAGAAGTTTTCACCATGAACCCCTGGAAGATTACCAGCTTGTTTGAATGTGCGGAGAAATTGTCTTTCATTCAACCCGTACATATAACGAAGCTTTTGTTTTTCTTGAAGCTGTTCTCCGTATTCGGAAAGCTTTCTGCGTTGTGTTGGGCCATGCTCACCTGGTGGGTAAGGGCGCTTTTCTAATTCTTTTCCCGTTCCGCTTAAGGAAACACCAAAGCGGCGGGATTTTTTCCAAGTAGGTCCTGTATAACGTGCCATACAAGAACGCCTCCTTTTATTTGTAAAAGTATTGGAAAAAAACAACGTTGACAATCTCTTGACATGCCCATTTTGTTTTCAAGTATCTTCGCCTCGACAGCTAGAGGTTACACAATACACCTAACATTAGTCTTGCAGCCGCATAATGTAAGGAACAAAATGACAAGGGTGCACACACCAAGTTTGTCCGGGCTGTCTTTTTACACAAAAGCCATTATATATTTTTGAGAGCATAAAGTCAACATGGCGCAATCTATTAAACTTATTAAAATAATTTGTTTCATTTCAAAAAAATACAAGAAATGTTTTGGAAAATAAGTTATAATAATTATTATAGATAATAGTCACAGGTCAAATGGTTCATTACGTATTGATTAGTTAAAAAGTCCTTGTTCCTGAAAACAGTGTACAGATACTTAATTCATAGGCAATATGCTATACGGTGGTGTGAAAAATGAAAAAAGATATCTATTTATCTGAAGAAGAGGCACAATACCGGGAAATGTGGGAAAACGTCCTTCCTACAAACAACATGCAAACGGTTTTAGGTCCATGTATCTTTTATCTTAAGGATAGTAATCGTCACATTTTATCTACGTTCCATACAGAACAAGCGCCGAATGCCGTTAAACAGCAGGCAGGGTTGATAGAAGTAATGGAAGAAATGCATAAATCGGAAGAAAAGACTATATGCTTCGGACCAACTGATTGGAAAGTTGGTATCATAGGAGATAATCCTGAAAAACAGGTATTACAAGCATTTTTAACGGCGTTGGTTCCGTCTGTGAAAAGATGGCTGACGGATAAAGCACCGAACCTGCAATATGCTGCACAAAAACGGAATGATTTAATGATTCAAGTAACGAAAAAATTCCATTCTTCCATGAAAGCAGATGCAGTATTAAAGGAAATTGTAAAGGCTTTGGAATTTATTTACCCGTCTAGCCGTATAACTCTTCACCTAGCTCAAGATTGGGAAGTACATACGGATCTAGCACATATTGATTGTTCCTTCGGGTTCCATAATTTGAATGAAAAAATGAAGCAAACTTACCTAGTCGGACAAATGCAGGTAGAAGAAACTAGGGATTGGAACGTTTCTGTCATTTATATTCCGTTGCGGGGAAAGCAAGGTGTATATGGGGTACTTAGTATGGAAGCGGCGCGGTCTCTTGTGAAGGATGAGAAAGAAAGGGAATATATTAAAACACTTGCTGATACAGGGGGGAACGCTCTAGAAAATGCAGAGCTGTATCAGCAGTCCCGGACGTTAATTAAGGACCTGCAGTTAATAAATGAAACGTCTCATATTCTCAATTCACGTTTAAAAATTGAAGAAACTGTGCAAAGCATGCAAAAGCAAATTAAAAAATTTATTCCAGAAAGTCAAGTAGGATTTATACTGATAGATGACGTACGTAATTTGAGAATTCTTAATGATTCCTATTTTAATGATTCCAATCAACTTGAAACGATATACCGTGTCATGGATCGATTCGAACGGGATCAAGATTCCATTTTTATTAGTGATTTAAATGATGAATCCGCCTATCAATTTTCAGGATACAGGTCTATGATGGCTGGGCCGATGAAACAAAGTGGTGAACTGAAAGGTGCAGTTATCGTTCTTGGAGAGGTACCTAATGCATTTACATTTCACCAGTTTAAATTGATGCAGTCATTGATTCATCATTCTACCCTAGCTTTTATGAATGCCGTCTTACATGAAAAACTTGAAACATTGGTTATTACAGATCATTTGACGAAGCTTCATTCTCGTCACCATTTGGATGAATGTGTTAGAGATTCGCTGAATAATGAAACCCAAGGTACTTTTTTGTTGTTTGATATTGATAATTTTAAAAATGTCAACGATAATTACGGGCACCAAACTGGGGATAGTATTATTATTCAAGTAGGGCGCATTATTGAAGATAATATTAGAAGTGGTGATGTTGCGGCGAGGTGGGGCGGTGAGGAATTAGCTGTTTATCTTCCACAAGCTTCTGCAGATTCTGGATGGAAAGTAGCTGAACGCATAGTTAAAAACGTAGAAGAAGCCTCGGCTCCACCTGTTACTATTTCATGCGGAGCTACAACTTGGGAGCAAGAAGAACAAATAACCCTCGATGACTTATTTCAACGAGCCGATCAAGCTTTATATCAGGCAAAACGAAGTGGAAAAAACCAAGTAGTATATGAAATGAAGTCATAAAAAAGGAACTGCCCTGGACGCTTTTCTAAAAATAAAAGCAACCGTGATGAATGAACTGTAACCCGAATAATGGACACTTGAAAAAAAGTGCCCTTATTCGGTTTTTTTGTAAGGTAAGAGTCCAATACAGGTTTCTTACTAAAATTTTCATTAAATATAGTTTTGTAATGTTTGGACAAACGATTCAAGATAGCTTTCTTCCTCAGGAGTAAAGCGATGATAGTGAGGACTATCAATGTCGAGCACACCGAGTAATTGATCATTTTTTATGATTGGTATGACAATTTCTGAGCAGGAAGCAGCATCACAGGCAATATGACCGGGAAATTGGGTAACATCTCCAACCCTAGTTGTTTTTCTTTCGCTGGCACTCGTTCCGCAAACACCTTTACCCATTGGAATTCTGATACAAGCGGGCAAACCTTGGAATGGTCCAAGCACCAATTCTTGATCTTGCGGCTGATACAAATAAAAGCCAACCCAGTTTACGTTATTTAGAAACTGGTTTAATAAAGCGGCGGCATTGGCAAGATTAGCAATTTGATTGGATTCTCCCTCTAACAGAGAGGCTAGTTGTTTTGTTACGGATTGATAAGATTCTTCCAGCGAACCGTTGTATTGTATTGATTGAAACATATCTTATTCTCTCCTTTGTTATCTTTATTATTTTGGTAGTATATCATAGAAAAAAATGATACGTCTCTTATTTCCTACTGCAAAAAACAAACGAAATTGTCGAGAACTTTTTAAAGGGAAAGGCGGCTGTGTGAAGGAATGTAGTAGTAAAGGTTTCTAATAAGGAGGTTTGTCATTGACCAGAGATAAAATGTTAGAAGCTGCTACGATTTTGTTTACAAGTAGAGGATTTGATGGAACGTCCGTGCGTGAAATCGCAAAAAAAACTGGGGTGAATTTGTCCCTTGTTTCTTACCATTTTGGAGGGAAACAAGGATTATTGGAAGCATTAATGGTAGATTTTTTAGAAGGGTATATAGAAAGTTTGGAACAAGTGATGAAAAAAAAGTGTTCTAACGCGTTTGAAACATTGATGGACATGGCCGAGAGTAGTTTGTTATATATGCAGCACCGGCACTTGCGGGCGCGTTTCGTACTTCGGGAAATGACTCTTGATTCAACTCTTATTCGCGAGGTAACGAGCACATATCTCATGAAAGAAAAACATTTATATTCCATCGTGTTGAAGAAGGGAGTACAGGAAGGGGTCTTTGAATCTGAACCGTTACATTGGACGATGATGCATCTAAGAAACATGATTTTGATGCCTTTTTTACACCACCAATATGTACGAGAAGTTTTTCACATGAACCCTCAAGAGCCGCCTTTTGTTACATTGTATCAAAAACAGGTACGACAATGGGCGTCCAAAGCGTTATTAAAAAAGGAAGGAAGAGACGACTCATTTCATCCTCCCATCCCTAAAGTCAATGCAGCATCTAGGTAGATAGACCCAACTATCAAATAGATATCATTTGGTGAACGCCTTGCATCATATCTGCTGATCGATGAGCATCCGAACCATAAATAAGAGGGATGCCTCTTTTTTTTGCCTGCCAGGCTATATCGTTAGAAGGATAAGGTTCACCACATAGTGGTTTAGCAGTACCGGCGCCGTTGTAATCAATTGCCATCTCTTGTTGGTGAATGCGTTCTAGAACAGGGGCTATATGTTTGTTAATATTCATATTTGGAAATTGTTGGTGGAACTTTCTGATGAGTGTCATATGCCCAATTCGTTTAGGCTTATAAAAACCTAAATCACTTTCGATAGAATAGAGCAGTGTTTGAAAATACAGCTGCGCTGCTTTTTCGGTGGATCCCGTTCTTTCTATTAATTCAGCAAAACTGTCTACACTATAATCAATACACGTATAGGATTCCCCGGCTTTCAAAAAATGAACCGATAAAATACTGTCGTCAAGCTTAGGACCAATCTCCCTCAGAAATTCCGCCGTTTCTTTTTCAAACCCTTCAATATAATCTATTTCGAGTCCGGTTAAAATAGTAATATCTTGTTTGTATTCTTTTTTTAATGTACCTATTGTATCCATGTATTCCTCCAACTGGTCAAATGGCATGGAACTATCTTTTTCAGGGACAGGATCATGAAACCCCTCAGGCAATGGGGCATGTTCTGTAAATGTTATTGTTTGTAACCCGTTTAATATAGCTTGCTCAATATAAGAGTGGAAAGAATCCGCGGACCCGTGTGGACAGAATGGTGTGTGGATGTGTCCGTCCCGATTAATCGACATATTATCTCCTCCAACTTTATTCCCAGCATAAAAATTTGTAATTTTATTATAGATTTCCCACATGATAAGTATTTCCATGTTATCATAAAGGTATCTTTCAGAAATAAGGATTTATTAAAAATCTAGCAAAATAAGCAGGAATATAACGAAAAATGCCGAAAATGGACTATATACAAGTGACGGGAACTGGAGTGAAGACTCATGATATATTATGTGATATTAATACTGGCCTTACTAATTGCAGGCGTTATTATTTACGGTGCACTGTATCGACGAAACATTTACAAAGCTGTGGATCGTCTTGAAAGTTGGAAAACAAAGATTGCCAATAAGCCAGTAGCAGACGAAATTTCCAAAGTAAAAGGGCTGACGATGTCAGGAGAAACAGAAGAAAAGTTTGAAGAATGGCGCAAAGAGTGGGATGACATCCTTGGTATCCAGCTTCCGAATGTGGAAGAAGCGCTGTTTGATATTGAAGAATGGGCTAATAAATATCGATTTCGAACATCGAAAGTTCATATTGAAGGTGTGGAACAACAACTTCAAGACATTGATACACATATAGCAGCCATTTTTCAAGAAGTGGAACAGCTTATACATAGTGAAGAAGAAAACCGCACAGGTATTACCGATAAGCAGAAACAATATGAGAATATGCGTCAATTCCTTTCCCAAAACTGGCTTTCTTTAGGGAAAGCAGCTCTTATTTTGGAGAAAAGATGTAAGGAGATGGAGAAGTCTTTCTCTGCCTTTTATGAAGAAAGAGAAGCGGGTAATTACAAAAAAGCGAATCAGATCTTAAATCAACTGCATGAAGAAATGACTGCGGAAGAAGAACGAATGCATGCTGTTCCAGCTATGTTGGTGGAGATTGAAAAAGATTTACCAGAGGAATGTAAGGAACTAGAACAAGGTATTGAAGAGATGGAAGCAGACGGCTACAAAGTTGACCATTATAATTTCAGGACTCGTATCCGTGAATCGCAAGAAGCATTTACGGAAATGACAAAGGCTGTTTCTAACCTTGAACTAGAAGGGATTCAAGATCGAATAAAAGAAATTCGCAGTTTTATAGAAGAAGCCTTTAATACATTAGAAAAAGAAGTAGAAGCCCGCCGTTATGTTGAAGAACAGACACCGGAAGCAAAACAAGAATTAGTACAATTAGAAGAGCAAATCAATGAACTTGAACAGGAACGAGAAAAAGTACAAGCTAGTTACCGTATTCCGGATGAGGAACAACAGCGTCAGGAAAAAACGGCGAAAAATTTACAAGCTACTTTTCAACAATGGCGCGTTTTTGAAGATGTGAAAGAACATCAAAAGCAGTCGTTTTCTGGTCTGAAAAAGACGTTGGAACAAATAAAAAAAGAAATTAATAATCTCGAAAAAAGCATACGAGGATCAAAAGAAAAGCTGTATACTCTCCGTAAGGATGAAGTAAAAGCGTTAGAAATGTTAAAGAACCTACGTCGTCAATTATTAAGGGACCAGATGACGCTGCAGCGTTCTTTTCTTCCGAAAGTCCCATCTTCTCTCTTGAACGAAATAGATGCAGCAGAGGAACGGCTTGAGGCAGCGGCATCTATTTTAGAAGAAGTTCCCGTTGAAATAGGAAGAGTGAATGGGTCTGTGGAAGATGCTGAACATCATGTGAACAAAGTTCATCAACAGCTGAAGGCAACGATGGAACAAGCTCGCTTTGCTGAACGTGCTATACAATATGGAAATAAGTACAGAAGTAGTTCCGCCGCTGTCGAAGAAGCTTTATTACAGGCAGAAAATTACTTCAGAAAAGGATATTATGATGAAGCCGTTAGTACGGCAATACAAGCCATAGAACAAAAAGAACCAAATGCGGTAGATAAAATTAATGCTTTAGCATAGAATGGCCAGAATAGGTCTTTATTACTGATTGCGTTATACGACCTACAAAAGTCCTTTGTTTTTGGTTGATTAAGTGATATAATAGTCACGTGCGAAGGAGGGCGATTATGAAGCCGTTTTATGTGATAGGTGTTGCAGTACTTGTGTGTTTTACAATTATCGGAACGGCCGCGACGATTCTCCTTTATGATAGTGCGGACGATAGTAATAGTAAAACGGAAACAAAATCAACAGAAGAGCTAGCCGGAGAACTGGATGAGGCACTCGGAGTTGATTCGTCCGAAGAAAAGTCAGACGAGAGTAGTTCAACAATAAAAGACAGTCAAACAGAACAACAAAACAACACAGATGATGAAGCAGAGGAATCGGAAAAACAAGAAGGTACAGAAACGGTAACCGATAAAGACCGTTCTGTAGCATTGGCATCAGCTCCGTCATCAGAGGATATAAATGAATCTGTTAGAACAACAGAATCTAGCGCTATTTCCCTAGGACCGGACGATGAAAGCGTACCGATAGATGAACTGATGAAAATAATAAATGAATAACAGGTAATCGGTGCTAGCTGCCCTAATGAATAGGGCAGCTTTTTGTAGGTTCTTGAAAAAATTTAGTAAACGTCGACAAAATGCAGAATATAAGAATGTTGTTATATTTCTTTAGATAAAAAAATGTGTTACTATTTATTGTTGCATTGTCCTTCGTTCAATGAAAAAAATGTAATATATAAAATAGAAATAAAGGGGTAAAACCTATGGTTTATTTAGATAATAGTGCTACGACAAAACCATGGACAGAAGTACTTGATACATTTTATAAAGCTGCCTCTTCTTACTACGGTAATCCTTCTTCTTTACATCATCCCGGTTTGGAAGCAGAAACGTTAATGCAAAAAGCAAGAGAATCTTTAGCTTCCCTGCTTCATACAAAACCGGAAGAGTTAGTGTATACTTCTGGAGGTACAGAAAGTAACAACCTGGCTATAAAAGGGATAGCAATGAAACATCGAGATAGAGGTCAACATCTAGTTACCTCAACCGTAGAGCATCCCTCCGTTAAAGAAGCATTTCTAGAACTAGAGTCATTCGGTTTTGATGTGACTTATGTACCTGTAGATGCAAGGGGGCGGATTGACCCTGAAGAAGTGGAGAACGCGGTAAGAGAAGATACGACTCTCGTTTCTATCATTCATGTGAATAATGAAATAGGTACTATTCAGCCAATTGAAGAAATTGGCCGTCGTCTTGCCCGTTATCCGAAACTGTATTTTCATACTGATCATGTGCAGGGAGCCGCTCATGTTCCACTCGATTTAAGTCAATCTTTCGTAGATTTATGTACGATATCTGGTCACAAATTTCATGGGTTAAAAGGGACTGGGGCTTTATATACGAAACAAGGGGTATATCTCTCTTCGTTATTTCATGGTGGAACGCAAGAACAGGCTGCACGTGCAGGAACGGAAAATGTACCAGGTATAGTAGCAATGTCTAAAGCACTTCGTATGTCGAGAGAAAAGCAGTCTGATGATAAAGGACGTCTTTCATCTTTAAAAGAGTACTTGATGGAGAGATTACAAAAGATAGACGGAGCCATAGTGAATACACCAATATATGGATCCGCTCCGCATATTATCAATGTCTCTTTTCCAGAGATGAAACCGGAAGTGTTGGTGCAAGAATTAACAAGGCACTCCATTCACGTTTCGACCAAATCTGCATGTTCTTCTAAACTTCAAGAACCGAGCGCAGTAATAAAAGCAGCAGGTCTAGGAGAAAAACGGGCAGCTAGTGCGATAAGAATCAGTTTTTCGTTCGACACAACTCAGGAAGAAATTGATAGACTGTTGGCAGTATTAAATAGCAACGTACCAGAAATGCAAAAAGTAATGGGAGAGAAGAAATAATGCGTTATGATCATATTTTAGTTCGATACGGCGAACTAGCTTTAAAAGGGAAAAACCGAACGGAATTTGAAAATAAATTAAAACGGAACATTCAATACGCCATTCAAGATTTTCCTACTGCAAAGGTGAAAAAGACATATGGACGCATGATGATTGAATTAAATAATGAGAATCCAGAAAAGGTGATGGAACCTCTTAAGCACGTTTTCGGATTGTCTTCATTTAGTTTAGCGATGAAATCTCCGAATGAAATCGAACAAATAAAAGAAACCGCACTACAAGCTTTTTTACAGCATGATGGAAAAAAAAGAACATTTAAAGTGAATGCGCGCCGTGCCTTCAAACCTTTTCCGATTTCTTCGCAAGAAGCTAATCAGATCATCGGTGGGCATATTTTATCCAACACAGAAGATGTTACAGTCGATGTTCATCATCCTGATATTGAAGTAAATGTAGAAATTCGGGAACAAGGCACGTATGTTACGTGCGGTCGTGTAGAAGGTTCAGGTGGATTGCCAGTAGGAACGGCTGGGAAAGTAATGCTCATGCTTTCGGGTGGCATAGATAGCCCGGTGGCCGGTTATCTCGCTATGAAAAGAGGGGCAGAGCTAGAGGCTGTCCATTTTCACAGTCCTCCTTATACAAATGAAAGAGCTCGCAAGAAAGTAGAAGACTTAACTGAAATGCTCACGACGTTCGGAGGTCCTGTTACATTACATGTCGTCCCATTCACGGAACTGCAAAAGGCGATTCACGCTAATATTCACTCGAATTATGCGATGACGATTATGCGTCGAATGATGCTTCGTATCACAGAACAAATAGCAGAAAACCGAAATATTAAGGCTCTTGCAAATGGAGAAAGTTTAGGTCAAGTTGCTTCACAAACGCTAGAAAGTATGCACACGATAAATGAAGTAACGAATCTCCCTATTTTGCGCCCACTTGTTACAATGGATAAGCAGGAAGTAATTGAGATATCTGAAAAAATCGGCACTTATCCTATTTCAATTCTCCCTTATGAAGATTGCTGTACGATTTTTCTGCCGACAAACTCTGTCACAAAACCACGCCGTGATAAAGCGTCGCGTTTTGAAGAAGCTTTTGAATTTCAATCGTATGTGGAAGAAGCAGTGGCTAATACAGAAACGATAACATTCGGGAGAGGTCAACAGAAAACAAATCAAGACATGGATGATTTGTTATAAAATATGCCCCCTGTTTATGAGATAGATAGGGGGTTCAATTTATAATATTCTTTTAGATAAAAGTGAAACATTTGCTATATGTTACCCGTAAAAGGTAGAAGGGGGCGCTAGGCATGGGGCGACTTTGGTATAATGGATCTATTTATACGATGGAACACGAAGACAGCATCACAGAGGCAGTTTATACCGAAAGCGGCTGGATTAAAGCAACAGGAACTAAAGAAATGCTGGAAAGAGAATATCAGCCTGCAGAAGAAATAAATTTGCAGGGTGCTGCTATGTATCCTGGTTTTACCGATAGTCATTTACATATGCTTGGTCTTGGGGAAACGATGTTAAGTTTAGATTTGTCTGATATTACTTCTGCCACTGAGATGAAGCAAGCGTTGCAAAAACGTACAGAATCTCTAAAAAGTGGAGAATGGTTAATAGGAGAAGGCTGGAATGAAAATAATTTTTCAGATCGGAAAATTTTCCACAGGACAGAACTTGATGAAATTGCTCCAAATAATCCGATGTTGCTGACAAGAATATGTAGGCACGCTTCCTTAGTCAATTCTGCTGCCTTAAAAAAAGCTGATATTACAAAGGATACCACTAATCCTGAAGGTGGTATTATTGTTAGGGATGAAGACGGAGAAGCAACGGGCTACCTACTCGATCAAGCTGCTGATTTGGTGAAAAAAATTCTACCTCCTGTGAAAGATGAACAGTTGCGTGCTGCACTGCGTATGGCTGTTTCGTCAATGCTTGAACAAGGCTTGACTGGCGGACATACGGAAGACTTGAATTATTACGGTAGTTTTCAACGAACCTTTCGTGCTTTCCAAGATGTGATAAACGAGAACGGGATAAAATTTCGAACAAACTTGCTCGTTCATCACGGCGTACTAAACGACATGAAAGAACTCGGCTATAAATATGGAAGAATTGACGACTATTTATCTTTTGGAGCAGTTAAAATTTTTGCCGATGGGGCGATTGGCGGTAGAACCGCTCTTTTGAGAAGTCCATATTATGATGATCCAGAAACATCAGGTGTAGCCATTCATTCAAAAGATGGATTAAAACATATTGTAAAAGAAGCCCGTGCGTCAAATATGCCGGTAGCGATTCACGTTATCGGGGACTTAGCCTTAGAATATGCGGTAGAAGCTTTAGAAGAATACCCTCCACCGGAAGGGGAAAAAGATAGGCTGATTCACGCACAAATAACACCGAATGATTTAGTGGAACGTCTGCAAAACTTGGCAGTTACTTTTGACTTGCAGCCCCGGTTTGTATTATCTGACTTTCCATGGGTGGAAGAAAGGCTTGGTGAGGAACGACTTCATCACTCATTTGCCTGGAAAACGTTGTTGGACGCAGGTCTTCATTGCGCCGGTAGTTCTGATGCCCCTATCGAACCGGTTAGCCCTTTGCAGGGAATCCATGCCGCCATCTCTAGAAAATTACCAACAGATACTACTCATCAAGGGTATATTCCCGCTCAAAAGTTAACTCGGTTTGAAGCAGTATCCTTATACACGAAGGGAAGTGCTGCTGCGGTAGGGAAAGAAAACGAATTAGGAAAAATTGCAGCGGGATACCGTGCCGATTTTACGATACTGGAAGAAGATATTTTTCATATTCCGCTCGATAGCATCGTACATGTTTCTATAGCAGGAACAGTCATTGAAGGTGAATTTCAGTACGGTACAGCGAAAGAACAGAGGAGGAAATAAGATTGAACGGAAAAAGATGGATAGCTTTAGGAATTGCAGCTTTATTGTTTATAGTATCACTAGGTTTTCAGTTTGCAGGGTCGGTTATTACTACGAATATGGAAGATTTTTTTGCAAGTAGTGAAAACGGCGTTCAGGAACAAGTGATGGAAACAGGTTCAGCAGGTTCCGGAAAAATTGCCGTCATTGATTTACAAGGAACGATTCAAGATACTGGACAAACACCAGGGTTTATGAGTTCTGGGACTTACAATCATCGTCAATTTTTACGGACGTTAGAAACAGCCGGGGAAGATGCGATGGTTGATGGCATTATCCTAAGAGTGAATACACCGGGCGGAGGTGTTGTAGAAAGCGCAGAAATTCACGAAAAAATCGTAGATATTAAAGAAAAAACAGATACTCCTATTTATGTTTCCATGGGAAATACAGCTGCCTCTGGCGGTTATTATGTATCAGCGCCTGCTGATAAAATTGTTGCTCATCCAGCAACCGTTACTGGTTCTATCGGAGTTATTATGCAAAGCATTAATTACTCTGATTTAGCGGATGAACTTGGTGTCGAATTTGAAACGATTAAGAGTGGAGAATTTAAAGACATTATGTCAGGGAATCGCGACATGACAGAAGATGAAGAAGAAATCTTGCAAACACTCGTTGATGATTTTTATTCAGATTTTGTTGGCGTCATAGCCGATGGTCGCGATATGTCAGAAGAGAAAGTGCGTGAAATCGGAGACGGCCGTGTTTATTCTGGGTCTCAAGCAAAAGAAAATGGATTGGTTGATGATCTTGGAACACTTGATGATACTATAGCCATGATGGCAGAAGAGGAAGGGATGAATAATCCTAACGTCGTACGTTACCAAGCCGAAGCGTTTAATTTTAATCAATTTCTTGGAACGTCAGCGCGGAGTTTGTTTGTGAACGACGCAGATTTATTTGGTATTAAACAATTGTTAATGGATTCAGAAACACCACGTGCCATGTATCTATACACAGAATAAGGAGGTGCTCAGATGGATATGAATACGCCGGATGAAAAGGAAGTCAGTGAAAAGCAGCAGACAGAGACGGAAACGAGTATGTCAGATTACGATAACGAGCGTGAGACTCCTAAACCTACATTGAAATATGCAGGGTTTTGGATGCGGTTTTGGGCGTATATTATCGATTTAGTGATTGTTTCGAGTTTAAACGGTCTTTTACTGAGCCCATTCTTGTTTGTAGATCAAATCAGCGTTATGGGATTTTTCACCTTACAAGGTATTCTTAGTGCGGTTACGTCCTATATCTATTTCTTATTGATGACAAAATGGCTCGGTCAGACGCTTGGCAAGATGATGTTGGGACTGAAAGTGGTACGCAAAGATGCTACAGCTCCGCGGTGGTCAGATTTAGTTTTTCGGGAAATTATCGGCCGTTTTATGTACCGCAGTCTCGTTTTTACAAATATAATATATATTATTGTCGGTTTTACTGATCAAAAGCAAGGGATCCATGATGTTTTCGCAGACACTAGGGTCATTCATATTGAAAAATAAAAAAGGGAGCGTTTGGTTCGAAAGGAACCGAACGCTCCCTTTTTTAGTTCAGAAAGGGATGCTGCGGGTGACTTTTGAACAATGTAGGATATTCATTTTGTTGTTTTCCTCTAGATGAGGCGGAGGAAGGGGTGTTACCTTTCCGGTTCAAACTGCTCGCGGCTCTCAAGGTGCTTTCGCTTCTCCTATGCTAAAACGTTAAGTCATCCATCACACCGTGAAGGTTAAAGAAGGAAAGAATTGGATATAATGGGAGCAGTAAATAAAAAGGCGGAAGATGTATGGGATGGGTAATAGGAATCTTAAGTATTTTAATTATTCTTGTAGGTGTCGTGGTCATTACTCCTGTGACCTTGTCGTTTCAATTTATACAGAAAAAAACAAATCAAGATCTTTATTTAAAAATAACGGTATGGCATGTTTTTTATAAAACATTTGCACTTCCTGTCGTCTCTTTTGAAGAAGAAACGGGATCTCTTGTAATGAAAGAGAAAACGAAAGCTTCTACAGGAAAAATAGAAGAAAAGGATATTAAAGAAACACCAGAAGAATTTCAGAATCAGGTGGAATCGCTCTGGCTATGGATTCGTCATATAACAGGATTGCGCACGATTTTGCATTCTTTTTTGAATAAATGGAAGGTTAAAGATTTTTACTGGAAAAGCAAAATTGGAACGGGGGATGCAGCTTGGACAGGATTGCTGTCTGGATCATTATGGTCTGTGAAGCATATCGCCGTTGGTTTGATGTCGGCTGTATTACAGCTAAGGTGTGATCCACAAATAGATATCGTGCCCGATTTTCAAAAAACAGCTTTAGATGTAGAGTTCTCATGTATGGTAACAACACGTCTCGGGCATGCTATCATTGCAGGAATTCGTGTCATCAAACACTTAAAAGGAAACATGTTTTCGTTGTGGAAAAAATCGAAAGAAGAATTGCGAAGGGAGGAAGCATCCTAATGACAGATCATCCTATTCAAGGTTTAATGCGGACAGCGATGGAAAACTTAAAAGAAATGGTGGATGTAAACACGATTGTTGGTGATCCAGTAGATACTCCAGACGGTAGTGTTATTATTCCCGTAACAAAGGTAGGTTTCGGATTTGCTGCAGGCGGCAGTGAATTTATAACAAAGGAAAGCTCTGCATCAGTGCCAGAACATCCTTTTGGTGGCGGGAGCGGGGGAGGAGTTTCCATTACTCCTGTCGCATTCCTGATCGTTGGATCAAATGGAGTTAAGATGGTACATCTTGACGAGAATACGCACCTATATGAAAAATTACTTGAATTCACACCTCAAGTGGTGGAAAAAATTCAAGACATGTTAAAAGGGAATCAGTCCAACCAATCGACTAACCAAAATAATTATGGACAAGAACCTCCCATTTAATGAAGACCCGGGTAGATTATTTCTCCCGGGTTCAGCTTTTGCCATCTCCATAAATTGATAAATTTTCTCAAAAAGCGTACGATAGAATTGTACATAGTAAGATTCAAGAAGGGAGAGAAATAATATGGCTAATGTTACATTCAAAGAAACGCCGATGACTCTTATGGGGAATGAAGTGAAACCAGGCGATAAAGCACCAGATTTTACAGTACTAGCTAACGACTTGTCAGAAGTTAGTCTTAAAGATTCAAAGGGGAAAGTCCGTTTAATTAGTGTCGTACCATCTGTAGATACTGGTGTATGCGATCAACAGACGCGCCGTTTTAATGAAGAAGCTGCGAACCTTGATAACGTAGAAGTTCTTACAATTAGTTGCGATCTTCCTTTTGCTCAAAAAAGATGGTGCGCGGCAGCAGGTATCGAAAACTTGCAAGTACTGTCCGATCACCGTGACCTTTCTTTCGGAAAGAATTATGGGGTAGCGATGGAAGAACTTCGACTGTTAGCACGTTCTATTTTCGTTATTAACAGTGATGGTGAAGTCACATATACAGAATATGTGCCAGAAGCAACGAATCATCCAGATTATGACGCGGCTATTGATGCTGTAAAAAAGGCAAAATAAACCCGGCATTGAGCGAAGGAATCGTCCATCAATTTTTTCATCTCTGTTTTAAGAAACATAGCGTATGGCATCGTAACTTGGTCGGCATTATCCAAATGTTGTCCCTGTGTGATCCAAACCACAGCTTTGCGCTGAAACAGCCGCAGAAAACCCTGTTCTGAAATGTATCGGAACAGGGTTTTCATATTAAACGCAATAATTTAAATTCTTCTCTATTTCTGCTATACTTTCGAAGGAAAAGTGAAAGAAGATGATTGTAGAAAGGGCGATGTCTCGTGCAACCGGTAACGGAGATAGAAAAACTGCATACATTAATCGATGAAATGGCTTCATCGATTCAAAAGCACACAGATGTTACGTATCTAGAAGCGCTAGCTGAAGCAGGCGAGAATATATTTCAACATGACATCATTCAGAATTTGCCAGATGATGAAAAGAAAAGACTTGAAGAAAAACTACAGCAAGAACTTCCAGAAGAGATGAAAAAAGAACAAATCCGTAAAGCTTTCCAATTGGCAGTCATCAAAGGGATGAAGGAAGCGGTGCAGCCGCACCACGCCATGACTCCTGATGCTGTTGCGATGTTTATGGGCTATCTTGTGGAGAAGTTGACATCAAAAAGAGAATCGTTAGCACTGCTTGATCCTGCCGCGGGAACTGTTAATTTGTTGAGTGCGGTATTAAATCAAATTCCAAAAGAAACGATTGCGTACGGTACCGAAGTAGATGAAACGTTGTTGAAGATTGCATATGTACTGTCGAACTTACAAGAACATGATGTAGAGCTGTTTCATCAAGACAGCATTGAGAACTTAGCTTCTCCTGAAGCGGACGTTGTTGTGTCAGATCTTCCTGTTGGTTATTATCCGAAAGACGATGTAGCAGAATCATTCCGATTGAAGGCAGAAGAAGGTCATTCCTATCTTCATCACCTTATGATTGAGAAAAGCATGAGTCACGTGAAACCCGGTGGTTTTTTCGTGTTACTCATTCCGAACTTTATTTTTGAAAGTGAAGAAGCCTCTGCCCTGCATCAATTTATTAAAGATGAAGCAGTGATTCTTGGTCTCCTACAGCTTCCAGGCTCGATGTTTAAATCAGGCCAATTTTGGAAAAGCATCTGGCTTCTGCAGAAAAAAGGTCCGGAGACAGTACAGCCGGGACAAGCATTGTTAGCTGAACTTCCTTCCTTTTCGAATCAGGAAGCATTGCTAGATATGATGAAACAAATGGATAAATGGTTTAAAGAAGAAGGGTTCACCTCCTGATTCTTTAAACACTAACGGTGCTCTTTTAAATAAGAGTGCCGTTTTTATACTTTCGGCAAGCGTATACATATCAGAATTTAGTGAAAGTATTGAATTTCATTGATATAGCAGGGGTTTCTTGCATTTACGACAGTCGGGTGTTTAAATAGAAAAGGTGAAAATGATCGAAGAAATTGCTGATTTAAAAACGAAAGTTTAATTTAATAAAAAAGGAGCATTATTTATGGCTAATATTATGGCAATCAATGCTGGTAGTTCATCGTTGAAGTTTCAACTATTGCGTATGCCCGAAGAAAAAATCATAACAAAGGGTGTAGTAGAAAGAATTGGTTTAGATGGTTCAATTATTACTATTGAACTTAATGAAGAGAAAGTAGAAAAGACTCCTGATATTCCAAATCATGCAGAAGCAGTAAAAATTTTGTTAGATGCTCTAACTGATTATAATGTTATTCAGTCTCTTGATGAAATTGATGGCATCGGGCACCGTGTTGTACATGGAGGAGAAAAGTTTTCTGATTCTATCTTAATTGATGATAACGTGATTGAGGCAATAGAAGAAGTAAGCGAACTGGCTCCACTTCATAATCCTGCTAATCTAACAGGAATAAGAGCGTTTAAAGAAATTTTGCCGAATGTACCAGCAGTCGCTGTTTTCGATACAGCGTTTCATCAATCGATGCCAAAAGAAAAATATTTATACAGTATTCCGTATGAATATTATGAGCAATATGGAATACGTAAATATGGGTTCCACGGAACATCTCATAAATATGTAGGGCAGAGAGCAGCTGAATTAATGGAACAACCACAAACTGATCTCAAAATCGTTTCATGTCATATTGGCAATGGTGTTAGTGTTACCGCTATTGATGGGGGCGAATCGGTAGATACATCGATGGGTTTCACACCACTTGCCGGTGTTACGATGGGAACTCGTTCCGGAAATATTGATCCTGCTCTGATTCCATTTATGATGGAAAAAACGAATCAATCCGCCGAAGAGATTATATCGATGTTAAATAAGAAAAGCGGTCTTGTTGGGTTGAGTAATGTTTCAAGTGATGTGCGAGATGTTGAAGGAAAAGCAAATGAGGGTAGTGAAAAAGCCCAGACGGCTTTAGATATATATGCAACGAGAATTCATAAGTATATCGGAACGTATGCAGCAAGTATGAATGGCTTAGATGCTATTGTTTTCACGGCTGGGGTAGGTGAAAACAGCCTGACTATTCGAGAAAAAGTATGTCAAGGACTAGAATTTATGGGCGTTCAATTTGATAAAAATGCAAACCAGACAAGAGGAGAAGAAGCGTTTATTAATAAAGACGGCTCTCCTGTCAAAGTGTTGGTTGTACCAACGAATGAAGAAGTAATGCTCGCCCGTGATACAGTTCGGCTCGGCCAATAGAATATAGGACGTTAAGAGCGGGCTCTCTGATGATCAGGGCCCGCTTTTTGTGTTCATCACTAGTTTGCAGCAGAAGCGAATACAACGGGAAAAGCATAAAACGAAAATTCTTTGAGAACACCTCTGCTGCAAACGGATGTTGGACTATTTTCCAAAGCTTTGTATTTCTTGATTTTTTCGCAAAGGTTACAAAAATAGTGGAAATGAATATAAGTGTAGAAAATGCAAGTATATTCATCGTGGTTTTATTATGTTTAAAAGTGTAATGCAATTAAAAAAGCTATTATAAAAGGGGATGAAAGATAATGGAGCTAGTTTTTCTAATGAGTTAAAAATAAATTTTTATGCTTTTTTGTGAATAAGTATTGCAAATCCCTACAAGTCTTGTTAAAGTATTTAGTAACAGCAAACAGTTAATATGAATGAAATCGAAAGTGAGGCCAAGGCCTCTCCAATTTTTGCAAAACAATGTATAAAAATAATAACTTTAGTATGAATATTCATACCGGAGATGGAGGGTATAGCACCATGGCGAAGAAAAAGATTGTATTGGCATATTCCGGAGGACTTGACACATCAGTTGCTATTCGGTGGCTTGCAGATCAAGGATATGACGTAGTGGCAGTTGGATTGGACGTAGGAGAAGGGAAAGATCTTGAATTTGTGAAAGATAAGGCATTACAAGTTGGCGCTGTTCAATCGTATACCGTTGATGCTAAAAAAGAATTTGCAGAAGAGTTTGTCCTTCCAGCTATGCAGGCACATACGCTTTATGAACAAAAATATCCACTTGTTTCGGCATTATCAAGACCGTTAATTTCTAAAAAACTGGTTGAAATAGCTGAACAAACGAATGCTGACGCTGTGGCTCATGGTTGCACGGGGAAAGGAAATGACCAAGTTCGTTTTGAAGTGTCTATTCAAGCGTTGAATCCGGACCTTGAAGTCCTTGCACCTGTAAGAGAATGGGGATGGTCTAGAGACGAAGAAATAGACTATGCGAAGAAAAATGAGATTCCGATTCCTATTGACCTTGATAATCCATACTCCGTGGACCAAAACCTGTGGGGAAGAAGTAACGAGTGCGGAGCGTTGGAAGATCCGTGGGCTACCCCTCCAACTGGAGCATATGAACTAACGGCGCCACTAGAAGAAACACCGGATGAACCTGACATGGTAGAAATTGAGTTTCAACAAGGAAAGCCGGTTGCATTAAACGGGACATCTTATGAATTGGATGACTTAATTTTGAAATTAAATGAAGTGGCTGGAAAGCACGGAGTAGGCAGAATTGATCATGTGGAAAACAGAATGGTTGGTATTAAATCAAGAGAAGTATATGAATGTCCGGGTGCGATGACGCTCATTACTGCCCATAAAGAATTAGAAGATCTTACGTTACCAAAAGAAGTAGCACATTTTAAACCAACTATTGAGAAAAAGCTATCTGAAGTAATTTATGACGGCCTTTGGTTTTCTCAAATCAGAGACGGGTTGGAAGCCTTTTTAAAGGAAACTCAACAAAATGTAACAGGATTGGTAAGAGTTAAACTCTTTAAAGGACATGCGATCGTAGAAGGAAGAAAGTCAGATCTTTCTCTTTATAATGAAAAGCTTGCCACCTATTCTACAGACGATGAGTTTAACCATCAGTCAGCGGTTGGATTCATTAACTTGTGGGGACTTCCTACAAAAGTACACAGCATGGTGAACAAGAAAGGTGTCAACGTATGACGAAATTATGGGGTGGAAGATTTACAAAAAGCGCGGAAGAATGGGTGGATGCCTTTGGGGCATCCATCCCTTTTGATAAGGAGCTTGTAGAAGAAGATATTGAAGGAAGTCTGGCTCATGTGAAAATGCTCGCTGCCTGTAATATTTTAACAAACGATGAAGCGTCAACAATCAAAACAGGTCTTGAAACCCTTTTAGAAAAAGCAAAGAAAGATGAGCTAGACTATTCTATTCAAAATGAAGATATTCACTTGAATTTAGAAAAATTTTTAACAGATGAAATAGGTCCGGTCGGGGGAAAACTGCATACGGGCAGAAGTAGAAATGATCAAATAGCGACAGATATGCATTTGTACTTAAAAAAACATACTGAGGAAATAATGGATGCTATCAAACAGATGCAACAGGCGCTTCTTCATCAGGCTGAACAACATATTGAAACAATAATCCCGGGCTATACTCATTTACAAAGAGCGCAGCCAATATCTTTTGCCCACCATTTGCTCGCCTACTTCTGGATGCTTGAACGTGACTACGGACGGCTTCAAGACAGCTTGAAGAGAATGAATGTGTCGCCGCTTGGAGCAGGAGCTTTAGCAGGTACAACTTTTCCAATTGACCGTCATTATTCGGCGGAGTTATTAGGCTTTGATAGTATTTATGAAAATAGTCTGGATGCAGTGAGTGACCGCGATTTCATACTTGAATTTATGAGTGCGTCTTCGATGATTATGATGCATCTCTCCCGTTTGTCCGAAGAAATGATTCTTTGGTCAAGCCAAGAATTTAACTTTGTGGAATTAGATGATACGTTTGCGACAGGAAGCAGTATTATGCCGCAAAAGAAAAACCCGGATATGGCAGAATTAGTGCGCGGAAAAACGGGGCGTGTGTATGGAAATTTTGTTTCATTGTTAACGCTGTTAAAAGGTCTGCCGCTTGCTTATAATAAAGATATGCAGGAAGATAAGGAAGGCATGTTTGATACCGTTACAACGGTGAAAGGATCTATTAAGATTTTTACTGGGATGATTGAAACCATGACAGTAAACACAGATGTGATGGCAAAAGAGACCCATTCGGATTTTTCGAATGCGACAGAGCTGGCTGATTATCTAGCATCAAAAGGACTTCCATTCCGGGAAGCGCATGAAGTTGTTGGAAAGCTTGTGCTCACGTGTATCGAAAGAGGTATCTATTTATTGGATTTACCGATGACTGATTATAAACAAGCGAGCTCCTTGTTTGAAGAGGATATTTATGATGTGCTGAAACCTTCTACTGTGGTGGCTAGACGAAATAGTGCGGGTGGAACTGGATTTGAGCAAGTTCGTAAAGCAATTGAATCGGGAAAAACCGCATTGCAGCAAAAGTAAAAAGAGGGGCTGGTCCAAAAGTGATTTTGAGACCAGCCCCTTCTTGATGATGCAAAAAGTGTATTACGCCCATATTTAGGGGACGCTAGGTACGACTTTTTAAAAAGGAGTACAAGCCATGAAAGCTGTAACCTATCAAGGGATAAAAGATGTAAAAGTAAAAGAAGTGGCGGATGCAACCATAGAAAAGAAAGATGATGTTTTAGTTCGTATTACCAGTACAGCGATTTGCGGATCTGATTTACATCTAGTGCACGGCATGATTCCGCATTTTCCGGAAGGCTATATTATTGGTCATGAACCGATGGGAATTGTAGAAGAGATAGGGCCTGATGTTACAAAAGTGAAAAAGGGAGATCGCGTAATTGTGCCGTTTAATATCGCCTGCGGGGAGTGTTATTACTGCCAACATGAACTGGAAAGTCAGTGTGATAACTCGAATCCGCATGGAGAAGCAGGCGCTTATTTCGGCTATTCCGGGACGTTTGGAGGGTATCCTGGCGGCCAGGCGGAATTGCTGCGTGTTCCTTATGGAAATTTCACACCGTTTGTCGTTCCAGAAAGTTGTGAGCTGGAAGATGAAAAGATTTTGTTTTTGTCGGATATTATTCCAACCGCTTATTGGGGTGTAGAACAGGCAAATGTTAAACAAGACGACACCGTTATTGTATTAGGGTGCGGACCGGTGGGACTGCTTGCGCAGAAATTTGCCTGGATGAAAGGCGCGAAACGGGTAATCGCGGTTGATTATGTGCAATACCGTCTTGAACACGCAAAACGGGCTAACAATGTTGAAGTCTTTGATTTTTCTAAATTTGATGATTTAGGGAGTCATTTAAAGGAGCTAACCAAAGGCGGCGCTGATTCTGTAATTGATTGTGTGGGAATGGATGGGAAAAAGAATGCGGTAGAGATGGTGGAAACCGCGTTAAAGCTGCAAGGCGGAACGATGGGGCCGATTGTACTGGCAAGCCGTTGTGTACGTAAAGGTGGTACGGTCAGCATTGTCGGGGTTTATGGAACGCGTTACAATGCGTTTCCGCTCGGAGATTTTTTTGCCCGCAATATTACCTTGAAAATGGGACAAGCCCCTATTATTCACTATATACCGACCCTTTATAAAAAAATAATTAACGAAGAATTCGATCCAACCGACATTATTTCTCATCAGCTGCCGATGGATCAAGCAGCATACGGATATGATATTTTTGACGAAAAACACGATGATTGTATTAAAGTTGTATTAAAACCGTAAAAAGCACAAAAGAGTCTGTTCTCCGGTGGGGTTATCATCAAGAGACAGACTCTTCTAACTGAGATAGATTTTTAAGGCGAACGTACGATGAGTACATCGCAAGCCGCTTGTCTGGCAATAGCTTCTGAAACACTTCCGATTAACATACGTTCCACTGCATTTAAACCTGTAGCTCCAGTAATAATTAAATCAATATTATATTGTTTGGCAATGTCTTTTGGGATTTTTGATTTCGGAGAGCCAAAATCAATAACAGTGGCCACATCTTCAATTCCCGTTTGTTTTGCTTCTTCTTCGTATTGTTCAAGAAGTTCTTGTCCATAGTTTTCGGCACGTGAAACAATCGTTCTGTCATACTGTTCAATAGTGGCAAAAGTGCGAGTGTCGATAATATGAACAATAGTAAGACTGGCACTGTTTTCTTTAGCTAAATCTAAGGCTTTTTTAAAAGCAATTTTTGATTCATCGGATCCATCCACAGCAACAAGGACATTATTATACTTTGCCATATTGAAGCCCCCTCAAGAAAGATGAAATGCTTCCTTCTCTTTGTTTTCACTATTCCCTTTCTTTACATACTGCAAACGTCAATATTTTTCCTACATCCCCTCCGTTCATGTATAATTGATTATAGACAACAGAAAGAGACGCTTTTATTGATTGAAGGAGGATTCTGTCATGCGGCATGCATTGATAACCGCTGGAACGAAAGGGCTGGGAAAGATGGCGGCCGAACAATTTTTAAAAAAAGGTTACACCGTGACTGTCAGTTATTTTAAAGATATTCAGGCGGTAGAAAACCTTAAAACAGAATGGGCTGCTTATATAAATTGTATTCAATTCGTACAAGCTGATGTGACTAAAGCACAAGACCTTAAAAATATGATTTCCGCCGTGAAAGAACGGTTTGGCCGACTTGATATATTGGTGAATAATGCTGGACCTTATGTATTTGAACGGAAAAAGTTAATGGATTATTCGATTGAAGAGTGGCATGATATGATAAATGGAAATTTAACTGCAATGTTTTATTTATTTCAAGCTGCCATTCCAATCATGCGGGATCAACAATATGGACGAATCGTCACTTATGGATTTCAAGGAGCTGAAGATGCACCGGCCTGGATTTATCGTTCTGCTTATGCAGCTGCCAAATCCGGGCTTGTGTCGTTGACGAAGACAGTGTCGATAGAAGAGGCCGAATACGGTATTACTGTAAACATGGTCTGTCCTGGTGTTGTGACATCTGATTATAAGGAAGCTTTTATTGAAGATGCACAAACGGTGATTGATAAAAAAACACCAGTAGGACGTCCAGCGACAGGAGAGGATATTGCGCGGGCGATTGCTTTTTTATGCGAAGAAAATTCGGATATGATTACCGGATCTGTGTTAGAAATTACAGGCGGCGTCGATGTTTTGCATAAAAGGCGTTGAAACCATTCTATCACGTATAATGTTCAGTAAAAATTGGCATCTTACATAATGAGGTGATTAATAATGAAACGTTGGATGCTTATTTTTGCTGTGATGATATCTGTTGCTTTTCCTCATGTAGGAGAAGCAGAATCATTGAGTGAAGTTTTTCTCTTCAAGGCAACGGTGGAAGCAGATGACGAAACTTACCATTGGGAATATAACAGCCCGGATAATTTTGAATATCATGTTAATGGAAAAGCCCTGCATGGTGGAAAAGCTAAACAACAAGTAGAAGACATGTATGAAGATATTTCTTTGTCTCAAGATATGGATAAAGAAGCCATTGCAAGAGCGTTCCGGAACGCTGGATATGAAGATATGAGCCGTATTGATGTACGCTGGCAGGATGAGAATGGTGACTTATATACGTGGTTGTGGGATAAAAATCAAGAATAAAGAACCCCTTATTGATTGACGATTGTTTTTCCTATGACATATGTTTAAAAGGTGTGGTTTAATGGGAAAAGAGAATAGGAAAAACAAAAAGGAGGACATATTAGATATGAAAGTTACCTACCACGGACATTCAGTCGTCCATATTGAGACCAATGGTAAAAGTATTTTAATTGATCCTTTTATTACGGGAAATGGTGCCTGCGATTTAGAAGCAGATAAGGTAAAACCTGATGTTATTCTGCTTACACATGGACATAATGATCACGTTGGCGATACGGTTGATATTGCCAAGCGAAATGGATCCTTTGTAGTAGCTCCTTTTGAATTAGCGACGTATCTTGGATGGCAGGGTATTGACGCTCATCCAATGCACATAGGAGGAGCCCATACATTTGAATTTGGATGGGTTAAGTTAACACAAGCTTTCCATGGTTCAGCTTACACAGAAGAAGAAAATGGCAATATTGTTTATACTGGAATGCCTGCGGGAATTCTGTTTGAATCGGAAGGAAAGACTGTGTATCACATGGGAGATACCGGCTTGTATTCGGATATGAAAATGATCGGTGAACGTAATAACATTGATTTGTTGTTCGTCCCGATTGGAGACAATTTTACTATGGGACCAGAAGACGCAAAACAAGCGGTCCAGTGGACTAACCCAGGATATGTTGTTCCCGTTCATTACAATACATTCCCTTTGATTAATCAAGATGGAGATGCATTTGTGGAATCTATTGCTCCAACAAAAGGAAAAGCACTGAGCGCTGGTGAATCGATAGAATTATAAAAGGATTTCTAAAGCTGTTTCAAAGTATTTTATATACTTTTGGAACAGCTTTTTTATTTATCTGTTTTCAAACAGTACCAAAAAACGGGAGACCGTCCTTGGACTCAAAAGGGATAAAAGCGCGTGTTTAGACATTAATCTATCATCTTTGAATGGTTATAGGACAACAATCAGTCACAGTAGAACCTTGCTATGATTATATGTAAAACGTATAATGAGATATAATACAGTTCGTTATAGATATTGATACAGGTAGGATAGAAAGAGAGGTGGAAAAATGGCTACGAAACATGAACAGATTCTTCAACATATTACCGAGCTTGGAGTAGGAGAAAAAATATCCGTACGCCAAGTAGCAAAAAGCCTTAATGTAAGCGAAGGAACGGCATATCGGGCAATTAAGGAAGCGGAAAATCAAGGAATGGTAAGTACTATTGAGCGTGTGGGAACAATCAGAATAGAGAAAAAACAAAAAGATAATATTGAGAAGCTGACCTATGCCGAAGTAGTTAATATAGTGGATGGACAAGTTTTGGGTGGAAGAAATGGTCTTCACAAAACGTTAAACCGTTTCGTCATAGGGGCAATGAAACTAGAAGCAATGATGCGATATGTAGAACCGGGGAATCTGCTCATCGTCGGAAATCGTTACCAGGTTCATAAGCTGGCGCTTGAAGCTGGAGCGGCAGTGTTAATAACCGGTGGTTTTGACACAAATGAAAATGTGATCGCTCTTGCTGATGAATTAGGAATGCCGGTTATTTCGACGAGTTATGATACATTCACCGTTGCTACGATGATAAATCGTGCCATTTACGACCAGCTCATAAAAAAGGAAATTGTACTAGTTGATGATATTTTAATTCCTTTACAGGATACCTTTTTCATGACGACAGATAATACGGTAGAAAAGTGGCATGAAATCAACCAACGTACAAGTCACAGCCGTTATCCTGTCATCGATGGGGAAATGAAGGTGCAAGGGATGGTAGCGGCTAAAGATGTTTTGGGCGCAAATATGCAATTGCCGATTGAAAAAGTGATGACAAAGAATCCGATAACAGTGAAAGAACGAACGTCGGTAGCATCGGTTGCCCATGTAATGGTTTGGGAAGGGATCGAATTGCTTCCAGTTATTGATGAACAGCGTCATTTGTTGGGAGTTATCAGCAGGCAGGATGTTTTGAAAGCGTTGCAGATGACACAGCGTCAGCCACACGTGGGGGAAACCATTGATGACTTAGTGACAGGTGGTTTTCATGAAATGGGCCCTGATTCTGAATATAACTACCAAAGCGATGTAACACCACAAATGACAAACCATCTAGGAATGATTTCTTATGGGGTACTCTCGACACTTGTAACGGAAACCGGAAGTAGATTACTGCGTCAATATAAGCGCGGGGATATTGTAGTTGAAAATATTACCCTTTACTTTATTAAGCCCGTACAAATAGAAAGCACAATAGATATGAAAGGTAAATTGTTAGAAGTCGGGAGAAAACACGGAAAAGTGGATGTAGAGTTGTATCATGAAGGAGAAATTGTTGGCAAAGCGTTATTGATGGCTCAATTATTAGATCGTTAACCTTTAAGCTTTGGAAAATGTGAAGCAGGAGGCTGAAGCACTGCCCATCGAAAGCGTCTGCCTGTAAAGATTGCTTTTCGGACAGAACCTTCTGCTGTTTTAGTAGGAACAGCCTCCTATTAGGTTTCATTAGGTGTTTACCCTTTGCTCTTCTGCTTCTTTTATGGCATAAGGCAAGTATATCCGGTAAGCTCGGTAGCCTAGAACAATATTAGCAGCTCCAAGTACCAAAAATACTGAGCCGATAATGATGTCGATTGTATCTCGGTTTGTACCAAGCAAAATTGCTCCAAAAGCAGCCATGAATAAACCTATACTAATATTTGCTTTTGTTTGTATCCACTTTTTTGCTGCCGGGGCTTTTGATCGGAACGTCTTTATTTTGTAAAACACATACATTGCAAGAGCTATAACAAGTATAATGGTGAAGATTTGGGTCAATACTTTTCCCTCCTGGATTTATGAAATAAGCTATTCAACTACATTGTACTTGTCGTTAAAGTAAGATAGCAACTATAAATGATAGAAGAGAAAGGGAGATAACATGAAGCAGAACATATTGGATAGGATAGAGACTTATTCCACTATTGCTATATACCGCCATGAAAAGCCTGACCCAGACGCACTTGGTTCGCAAGCAGGGCTGGCTACTTTGTTAAAATATAACTATCCGAACAAAAAAATCTATATGATTGGAGAGGAGGAGCCTTCTTTAACCTTTCTTACAGAAATGGACAATATAGATACATCCATTTTCTCCGGTGAACCTTTTTTGACCATTGTTTGTGACACGGGCAATACCGAACGAATTGACGGCGAGGATTGGCAAGAAGGAACGGAGCTAATAAAAATAGACCACCATCCGAATGTGGAGCCTTATGGCGATACCATTTGGGTAAATACAGAAGCCAGCTCAACTTCTGAAATGATTATTGATTTTTTTCTATTTGCGAAAAAAGAAAGAAATTGGGAAATGACAACAGAAGCTGCAAGATTGCTGTATGCTGGTATTGTTGGGGATACCGGACGTTTTCAGTTTTCTAATACAAAGCCACAAACGATGCGTTTAGCAGCGGAAGTGTTAGAGTATCCCATTGATACAACCGAACTGTTTACCCGTTTTTATGAAAGTGATGAAAAAATGGTCCGTTTGAAAGGGAGAGTGCTAGAAGAGTTTGAATTGACCGAAGAGGGCTTGGGGATTATGCATTTAACGAAAGAATTATTAGAGGAGTACGAAATAACCATAAATGAATCTTCGGCACTTATGAATATATTTTCAGGAACAAAAGGTCTGCAAGCATGGGTGTTCTTTGTAGAAGAAGACGATCAGTACAGGGTAAGGTTGAGATCGAAAGGTCCTGTTATCAACGAAGTTGCTGCTAATCATAACGGTGGAGGACATCCTATGGCATCCGGGGCGAAAGCGGCTGATGAGACGGAGGTCAAAGAAATTATTGCTGAATTAAAGGAACTTTGCAGGCAGCACACATGACCGGTTGAAGCTCCGATATAAGTCGGAGCTTTATTCATCCGGTAAAATGATTTTTATATGAAGTTCAAGACTGGAATAGATATGCATTTCTTCAATTTGAAGCCTGTATTCTCGTTCTCCGACGTCGTAAACCTTGTTTTCCACTGCGTTTTTAATAAGTTCTTTTCCTTCGACGACGCTCTCGATGTTTTTATTTTTTAAGAAGTTCACTTCTCCTTCCGCCTGCTGCTTCAATTCATACAATGTCAATTCATTTAAGCGGGCTTTTTCTTGATTTGTGAAATCAATGACAATATCTTGGATGGTTAGTTTCTGTTCATTTTCCTCATTTCTTTCTCTTTCTTCACTGCGGAGGACTTCAATTTGTTCTTCTTGATCTTTGATTTGAAGCCTTTGTTTATTTAATTCAATCACTAATTCTTCATGAACGGATCCGAATTGAAATAGAAAAAAGGCCCATCCTCCGAGAGCTCCAATTAAAATACCGGCAAAGAAACGCTGCCAACCTGGACGCCTGTAGTAGGGCGGTATTCTCATGGGGAAATCTGCTCCTGTGTAATCCACTGGATAATTAATGTACCGGCGTTAGCTCCACCTAGAGCTACAAATATCATAGCAATGGTTTTATACATATCAGCGTGTGTTCCGTAAAACAACCCTCGTTCCAACGAGGTAATTGCGTCAAACGTACCTCCTATCGCTGCGACCAACGCCCATATCTTTAAACTCGAAGCGAGGTCATGAATCGTAGAAAGAGGTGGTTTTCCGATTAATAAGGCCCCCATCCCGCCTATGATGGAACCGCCTATAATAACACCGAAGGCAACAAAGAAATCCATAACAAGAGTCCCGGCAAAATCTCGACTTATCATATTTTATTCCTCCTTCTTTCCTTGCTGTGAACGATGATTATTTACTTCTATACTATAAATATAAGAAAATGACTGAAGGTATATGCTTGTTTTCATAGGAAAAGCTGTTCATACTTAAAAGAAGGAAAGGTATAAAGCAAAGGAGCATGCTTTTTATGGAGTTTGTCCATTTACATACCCACACGGAATATAGCTTGCTGCAAAGTACTGCTCGTATCCCTAAATTAATAGAGGCAGCTGCCGCTCAAAATATGAAGGCACTTGCGATCACAGACAAAGACGTGATGTATGGGGTAATCCCGTTTTATAAACAATGTCAGGCAGCGAACATTAAACCGATTATCGGGTTGGAGCTTTGGGTGGAAGGTCTCGAATTAAGCGGAAGCTATCCTGTCCTTTTGCTAGCAGAGACAAAGGAAGGGTATCGAGCTTTGTTGCAGCTATCAACAATAAAGCAAACAGAAAGTGCCATTACGATGCAAAAAACGATAGAAATATTGAAGGACTGTGTCGTCATTTTTCCTTATGCAGACAGTGAAGCAGCAGAACTTTTACGATTGGAAGAAGAAGAAAAGGCGCTGCGCGTGTTAACGGCATGGAAGCAGTCATATGATGCACAATCTATATATTTGGAAAGACAACCGACAGAAGAAAAAACGATATTGCGGCAATGGAAAGATATATCTTATCGTTTGTCCTTGCCGCTCGTAGCTGGCAATAATGTTCATTCCATTCAAAAAGATGAAAAGGAAGCTCGTCAAGCCCTGAGAGCAATTGGTGACAGTCAGACGCTGGCAAATATGAAAATAGAAGATAATGAAGACGTCGGTACATTTATCACAGAAGCTAACATGAAAACCCAACTTGATAACGATTATGAAGCTATCCAGCAATCGAAAGCTATAGCCGATAGATGTGAAGTGACGATTGATTTTGGACAAATGCTACTTCCAACGTATCCGTTGTCGTATGATAGAAACGCAGAACAAGTACTGAGAGACCACTGTGAAAAAGGAGTTACTTTGCGTTACGGAAAGTGGAATGATGCAATAAAAGAACGACTTGAACATGAACTTCAGATTATCCACCAGATGGGATTCGATGACTACTTTCTTATTGTAGCCGACTTTGTTTTATATGCCCGGAATGCTGGGATGCTTGTTGGACCAGGTAGAGGATCGGCCGCTGGGAGTCTCGTTTCATATGTACTTGAAATTACTGATGTCGATCCATTAAAGCATGATTTGTTGTTTGAACGCTTTTTAAATCCTGAACGGGTGAATATGCCGGACATTGATATTGATTTTCCAGATTATCGCCGTGATGAAGTAATAGAATATGTCGCAAATAAATATGGAAAAAATAAAGTAGCGCAAATCGTAACATTTGGTACTTTCGGTGCGAGAGCAGCGATAAGAGATGTAGGCCGCATTCTCGAAGCACCTCAAGCTCTGGTTGATAGAATAGCCTCTTTTATAACACAAGGGAAGACGTTAAAAACAGCATATGAAGAAAACAGCACTTTTCAAGACCTTATCGGGAGAGAACCTTTAGCTAAAACAATCCTTAAGCTAGCTTTTAAAATAGAAGGACTGCCTAGGCACACTTCTATACATGCTGCTGGTATCGTTATGAGCGGTGATTTTCTATACAATCATGTTCCGTTAATGAAAAAAGATGATGGGTTATCGCTAACACAATTTTCGATGGAAGGACTTGAGGAAATAGGTCTTTTGAAAATCGATTTGCTAGGGTTAAAAAATTTAAGTTTACTTGAAAAAATAACATCTTCTATTCATTTTAAAGAAAAACGAACTATAGATTTACGTAATCTGTCCTTACAAGATTCTTTGACATATGACATGTTAGCAGAAGGGGATACAACTGGAATCTTTCAGTTAGAATCTGCTGGAATGAGAACAGCTTTACAGCAAATTAAGCCGACCACGTTTGAAGATATTGCTGCAGTGAATGCATTATACAGGCCAGGACCGATGGAAAATATTCCGATATATGCAGAAAGAAAACAAAAACAATTGGAGCCGGATTATCCTCATCATAGTTTGAAAGATATATTGTCGCCTACCTATGGAGTGATTGTATATCAGGAGCAAATTATGCAGATAGCTTCTGCTATTGCAGGATACAGTTTTGGAGAATCTGATTTGCTGCGGCGGGCAGTAAGCAAGAAGGATAGGGTTGTGCTCGAACAAGAAAGATCACGGTTTTTAAAAGGCGCCGAACAGCTTGGACATGACCTTGCGGCAGCTTCTCAAGTGTATGATTTAATTGTTCGTTTCGCGGAATATGGTTTTAACCGTTCTCATGCCGTTGCTTACAGTTTTATCGCTTATCAACTTGCCTATTTAAAAGCCCACTATCCGGCTCATTTTTATGCTTCCCTGTTAACGGTCAATCGCGGCAATACAGAAAAAATGGGTGCTTACTTGAGGGAGGCAAAACAAAAAAACATCCACATCATCCCTCCCTCTGTGAACAAGAGTGAAATAGGATTTAAAGCAGACGGAAATAGTATTCAGTTTGGTCTTGCCACGATAAAAAATGTAAATAGAAATGCTGTTCAATCGATTGTAAAAGAGAGGAAAAATGCTCTGTTTCAAGATTTTATTGACTTTTTAATGCGAACAGAAAAGGAGGATATTGGAAGGAAAGCGTTGGAATCATTAATAAAAGCCGGTGCATTTAATGAATTTGGTAAAGATAGAGCTGTGTTACTGGCTTCGTTGGACCGTGCTATGGAGTACGCGGGATTTCAAAATGACCTTGGTGATTTTGTGTTTGGGGGAGAAGAAAATTTTCGGTACGTAGACATTGAACCGTTTTCTGATGTGGAACGATTTGAAGCAGAGAAAGAGGCTATCGGTTTTTACGTAAGTGGGCATCCGCTTGATAAATATGAACAGGTACTCGTGCCTTTTGCCCCTAAATTTCTATATGACACCTTTCCAACAGATAGAAAAAAAGTGTGGACAGCAGGTATTATTGAAGATATACGAACGGTACGTACTAAACAAGGACAGTCGATGGCATTTGTGACAGTGACGGATGGCACAGGGGAACTTGAAGTTGTTATTTTTCCAAATGTATATCGAAATGTTCGAACGTATCTGAATGAACAAAATCCTGTATTGATTGGTGGACGTCCGGATAAAAAAAGTGAAACGAAGAAACTGCTTGTTGACGACGTTATTGATTTAGAAGAATTATTGAGTTCTTCCAGAGATATTCTTTATCTAAAAATGGAGAACAAGGAAGATGCAGTAAAAACAGGTGGAAAAATAAAAGAAGTTTTGAAAAAGTATCCAGGAAGTGTTGCGGTTTGTCTTTATTATGAAGAAGAAAATAAGGTTGTCCAACTATCGGACAAGTACCGTTTTCAAGCTTCAGAAAGATCTTTAAACGAATTAAAAAACATTCTTTCCGAAGAATTTGTTGTTTTAAAAAAACATAGAGGGTGAACATGTCTTTGTCTTCTGTTATAATAAGGTAAGTTTTGCATCGGTATGACCATGTACAGGATAATGAAAAATAATTTATTAACATGGATCGCGGAAGAAGGAGAGTGGAGTTTGTGTCAACGACTAGAGAAGAGGCCTTGCAAATGCATCGGGAGAATCAAGGGAAACTTGAATCAAAATCTAAAGTGCGAGTTCAAAATACGAAAGATTTAAGTCTAGCTTATTCCCCTGGAGTAGCTGAACCGTGTAAGGCTATATTTGATGATAAACAAAAAGTATTTGACTATACCATGAAGGGAAATATGGTAGCTGTTGTTTCGGATGGGACCGCTGTACTCGGGCTCGGAAATATCGGACCAGAAGCAGCTCTTCCTGTAATGGAAGGAAAAGCTGTTTTGTTCAAGTCTTTTGCGGGAGTTGACGCATTTCCGATATGTTTGGATACAACAGAAGTAGACCGGATTGTTGAGACTGTGAAGTTAATGCAGCCAACATTCGGTGGTGTGAACCTTGAGGATATCGCAGCACCTAATTGCTTTATTATTGAAGAGCGTTTAAAAAAAGAAGTGAATATCCCGGTTTTTCACGATGACCAGCATGGAACTGCTATTGTAACAGCGGCAGGACTGATTAATGCATTGAAACTAAATGGAAAGTCCCTTTCAGAAATAAAGGTAGTAGTTAACGGGGCAGGATCAGCAGGCATTGCAATCATAAAACTTTTGCTTAGAATGGGAGTACGTGACGTTATCCTATGTGATTCCAAGGGTGCTATTTATGAAGGTAGAACGGTTGGTATGAATGATCAGAAAGTGGAGATTGCAAAGGTCACGAATAAAGATAATGTTCAAGGTGATTTAGTCGATGTTATTGCTGATACAGATGTGTTCATTGGTGTATCTGTAGCAGGTGCTCTTTCTAAAGAGATGGTTAAGTCGATGAATGATGATCCAGTTATTTTTGCAATGGCAAATCCAGATCCGGAAATCATGCCGAAAGACGCTAAGGAAGCAGGCGCAAAAGTTATTGGAACAGGACGTTCGGATTTCCCGAATCAGGTTAATAACGTTCTTGCGTTTCCTGGTATTTTTAGAGGAGCACTTGATGTTAATGCTACGCATATAAACGAAGATATGAAAAAGGCTGCCGTTTATGCAATTGCCGATTTGATGGAAGATGACGAATTACATGCTGATTATGTCATTCCAGCTCCATTCGATAAACGAGTAGCTCCGGCTGTAGCTTCCGCGGTTGCTAAAACAGCGATGGAAACTGGTGTGGCACGTAAAGAAGTTAATCCGGACGAAGTAGCGGAGAAAACAAGTCGCCTTTCCATGATTGATAAGGAATAAGACTTGAAAACATGATGGAACTGTTCTCTTGAGTGATTACGTACCGGGGTGCGCAAGGTATAGCATAAAAAGCGAGTGATCGACAGAGGAACGGTCACTCCTCTGTTCGTTCAGAGGTTCATGTTTTGAATGCAGTATGAGCATCCCCCATATTTTAGACAATAAAAGAAGGTGTCCTCGTGTCATTAAAAGACTTTTTTAATAAAAAACGAAAATACGCGACGATCCCATCCGAACGCCAGCAGCCGACGAATATGAACGAAGGTGTCATGACGAAATGTCCAGAGTGTAAATCTATTATTTACACAAAAGAGTTAAAAAAATATGACATGGTTTGTATTAGTTGCGGCCACCATCTTTCTATGACGGCTTACGAGCGCATTGATTCTTTGCTGGATGAGAAAACCTTTGAAGAATATGATGCTGGTATGACCTCAGCTAATCCTTTAGATTTTCCGGAGTATCATCAAAAGTTGGATAAAGACCGTGAAAAAACAGGTTTGAATGAAGCGGTAGTTACTGGCGAAGGATATATGGAAGACTGTCCTGTTGTAATAGGTGTAATGGATTCAAGGTTTAGAATGGGAAGTATGGGATCAGTTGTAGGGGAAAAGATTGCCCGCGCTATCGAAGCAGCTTTAACGAAAAACAGACCGTTTATTATGTTTGCAGCATCTGGAGGTGCCCGGATGCAGGAAGGCGTACTCAGTCTCATGCAAATGGCGAAAACGAGTGCTGCCTTAAAACGATTAGATGAAAAAGGTTTATTGTATATCTCAGTTATGACTGATCCTACGACGGGCGGAGTATCGGCAAGTTTTGCCTCGTTAGGTGATTATAATTTTGCAGAGCCGAAAGCCTTGATAGGATTTGCTGGAAGGCGTATTATAGAACAAACCATTCGAGAGGAATTGCCAGACGACTTTCAAACCGCTGAATTCCTTTTAAAGCATGGGCAGTTGGATCGTGTTATTCCAAGAGATGAAATGAAAGATACGCTAGTGAAAATTCTTGATATTCATGGGTATAAAGAACAATAACAACAAGGAGGTGAAATGAAGTGCATAGCTATTTGCCATTTGAAAAACCAGTAATAGAGCTACGTGAAAAAATTGCTGAACTAAAGTCATTTACCGAAGAAAAAGAAATAGATTTGTCTGATGAAATATCCACGTTAGAAGATCGCCTCGAGCAGCTTGAAAAAGATATTTATGGAAACTTGCAGCCGTGGCAGAGAGTTCAAATTGCTAGACATGGAGAACGTCCGACAACGTTGGACTATATTAATTATCTTTTTACTGATTTTATGGAAATGCATGGAGACCGCCTTTATGGTGACGATGAAGCAATAGTAGGCGGGATTGCAAAATTCAAAGGACGTCCTGTTACAGTTATTGGACATCAACGTGGAAAAGACACGAAAGAAAATTTAAAACGAAACTTTGGTATGCCTCACCCAGAAGGTTATCGAAAAGCACTTAGACTTATGAAACAAGCAGAGAAGTTTTCCCGTCCAGTTATATGTTTTATTGATACAAAAGGGGCTTTTCCAGGAAAAGCAGCGGAAGAAAGAGGGCAAAGTGAGGCAATTGCTCGTAATATAATGGAAATGGCAGGATTAAAAGTTCCTGTTATTAGTGTTGTTATTGGAGAAGGTGGAAGCGGAGGAGCTTTAGCATTAGGAGTTGGAAATGAAATTCATATGCTTGAAAACTCGACTTATTCTGTCATTTCTCCGGAAGGTGCTTCTGCTTTACTATGGAAAGATGCATCGTATGCAAAAGAGGCATCAGAGACAATGAAAATTACTGCTCCTGACTTAAAAGAATTAGAAATTATTGATAAAATGATTCCGGAAGTAAGGGGTGGCGCTCATAAAGATTTAGAGCAACAAGTTATTTATATTGATGAGGTTTTAGAGCATTCATTACATACCTTAGCCAAACTATCTGAAGATGAACTTGTTCTAAATCGATATGACAAGTATCAAAAAATTGGTCTATTGGCTGGCGAAAATGTTGTGCCTTCCACCGAATAGTTGGAATGCTTTCTGAGAATTTCGGGAAGCATTTTTTCATGACAGTCTGTTGAGAATGTTATACTATTATTACTGTAAGATATAAGCTTTTAAGAAATGACCCATAAATACATGCGGTCATTCTTTAGATAGATATTTTATAAAAAGGTGTGATTTTTTGTGAAAAAAATTGGAGTTTTAACGAGTGGTGGAGATTCTCCCGGCATGAATGCCGCTATTCGTGCAGTTGTTAGAAAGGCTATCTATCACGGAGTAGAAGTGTATGGTGTGAAATACGGTTTTGCTGGTCTCATTAGTAATGATATTGATAAGTTAGAAATAGGGGATGTCGGTGATATCATTCACCGCGGGGGAACAAAATTATATACAGCCCGCTGTGAAGAATTCAAAACACCAGAAGGTAGACAAGTAGCGGTGGACAACTTAAACGCACTTGGAATAGAAGGCTTAGTTGTTATCGGTGGAGATGGTTCATTCCAAGGAGCGAAAAAATTAACCGAAATAGGATATCCTACCATAGGAGTACCGGGTACGATTGATAATGATATACCAGGAACCGATTACACGATTGGTTTTGATACGGCTCTTAATACAGTAATCAATGCGATTGATAAAATCCGTGACACAGCAACATCTCATGAAAGGACGTATGTTATTGAAGTCATGGGAAGAAACGCTGGGGACCTTGCTCTTTGGTCAGGTCTTGCTGATGGTGCGGAAACGATATTAATTCCAGAAGAAGATCATAACATGGAAGATATTATAAGCCGCTTAAAAAGAGGGCACGAACGTGGGAAAAAACATAGTATTATTATCGTAGCAGAAGGTGTCGGAAGCGGTCCGGAATTTGGCCAAAAGATTAAAGATGCCACAGAACTCGAAACCCGAGTGACCGTATTAGGACATATCCAACGCGGCGGTTCTCCTACAGGTTACGATCGAGTACTCGCGAGCCGGTTAGCAGCTAATGCAGTGGAATTACTGTTGGATGGAGAAAAAGGACGTATGGTAGGCATTAGAAATAACAAAGTTGTCCATAGAAATATATCCGAAGCGTTAGCAGAAAAGCACGTTGTCGATAGTGATATGTACAAGTTATCACAAGAACTGTCTATCTAAATGCCTGCATGCGGAAAAGCTATGTTATAATAATAAATGTGTTGGAGAGAAGAGGAGGACAATTATGAGAAAAACGAAGATTGTATGCACGATTGGACCGGCAAGTGAATCGCCGGAAATGCTTCGGAAACTGATGGAAGCAGGAATGAATGTAGCACGACTTAACTTTTCCCATGGCGACTTTGATGAACATAAGGCTCGAATTGATGCTATTCGTGAAATTGCGGACGAAACGGGGAAAAACGTTGGTATTCTATTGGATACGAAAGGTCCGGAAGTTCGGACTCATACGATGAAAGACGGAGCAATTAACTTAGTAGAAGGCCGGGAACTGATTGTTACTCCTGATGAAGTAGAAGGCACCGAAGAAAAAATATCGGTTACATATCCTGGAATTGCTGATGACTTGGAACCGGGTAAAAAAATCCTGTTGGATGACGGACTAATTGAACTCGAAGTACTTGAAGTGTCAGGTAAGAATTTACGGACAAAAGTATTAAATAATGGAGAGCTAAAGAATAAGAAAGGTGTCAATCTGCCAAATGTTAAAGTTAATTTGCCCGGCATTACAGACAAGGATGCGGCAGATATTAAATTTGGTATTGAACAGGAAGTTGACTTTATCGCTGCTTCTTTTGTAAGACGCCCTTCTGATGTGCTTGAAATTCGAGAAATTTTGGAAAATCATGGTGCAGAAAATACAGAGATTATACCAAAAATCGAAAATCAAGAAGGTATTGATAATATTGAAGACATTATAGAAGTGTCGGATGGGCTTATGGTAGCTCGCGGTGATTTAGGCGTAGAAATACCACCAGAAGATGTCCCACTTGCTCAAAAAGACCTTATTAAACAATGCAATACTGCGGCTAAACCGGTTATTACTGCGACGCAAATGCTCGATTCCATGCAGCGTAATCCACGCCCGACAAGAGCAGAAGCAAGCGATGTAGCAAATGCTATTTTTGATGGTACAGATGCTATTATGCTTTCTGGTGAAACAGCTGCAGGGGATTATCCAGTGGAAACAGTACAAACAATGAGTAATATTGCAATAAAAGCTGAGTCATCCTTGAAATACGAAACAATCTTGAGTCAGCGCACAAAAGAAAGTGATAAATCTATAACGAATTCTATTAGCCAATCCGTATCTCATACGGCTTACAATTTAGAGGCTTCTGCTATTTTGACCGCGACCGAAAGCGGTTATACTGCTAAAATTGTTTCGAAATATCGTCCTGAATCCCCCGTTATTGCTGTGACGAGCAATGAGCCAGTGTATCGTAAACTTTCACTTGTATGGGGTGTTACACCACTGTTAGGGAAAGCAGCTAATACAACAGATGAAATGTTGGATAGTACGGTGCAGGAATCGCTTAAAGCAGAACTAGTAAGTCACGGAGATCTCGTTGTTATAACTGCTGGAGTACCGGTTGGTGAAACAGGTACAACAAATATTATGAAAGTGCATGTTATAGGGGAAGTTATTGGGAAAGGCCAAGGCATTGGCCGTAAAACAGCTTCTGGACGAGTAGTTCTTGCGCGCAGCGCGGAAGAAGCTAATAAAAAAATGGAAACAGGAAATATTCTCGTCACTTATAGTACAGATAAAGAGATGGTTCCTGCCTTTGAAAAAGCTTCAGCTGTGATTACAGAAGAAGGTGGTCTTACTTCGCATGCCGCTGTTGTCGGTTTGAATTTAGGCACTCCTGTTATAGTTGGAGTTAATGAAGCAATGGATTTGTTTACAGATGGTGAAGAAGTAACGGTAGATAGTGCCCGCGGTGACCTTTACCGTGGACATGCAAGCGTCCTATAATAAGAAGAATGCAAACCTCCCCCGGCCAGAAAAGAGATAAAAACTTGCCGAGGAGGTTTGTTTTACAGTATGAGATGATAAAAAGCGGTTGGAGGGAGACGTCCAAAACGCTTCATTGTTAATATCAGCAGGCAGAACGCCAGAATGTAGGAGGACTGTTTTATGGGAAAATGGTTTGTTTTATTATTAATCATTGTTCCAGCATTAGAAATTGGAGTACTTATACTATCAGGGAACACAATAGGCATTTGGCCGACCATTTTACTCATTATTTTAACAGGTCTTTTAGGAGCCTGGCTGGCAAAAAAAGAGGGGCTGGAAACGATTCGGACAGCTCAATTGCAGATGCAGAATGGAGAAGTCCCTAGCACGCTCGTTATAGATGGTATTTGTATTTTGATTGGAGGCACAGTGTTATTAACACCGGGCTTTATTACAGATGTTATCGGTTTTCTTCTGCTTATTCCCTACACAAGAGGAATGTTGAAAGCATTATTGCAAAAACTTTTTAATAAGTTAATAAGTAGTGGAAGCGTTGTTTTCATACGTAGAAAATAAACTATTCAGTCTGTAATTACATGACAGATTGTGTCTAAATGTGATAGGATAAAAGCGAAGTCTATGTGGAAGGATGTACGGACGTTGATATCGCAGGCTACCTTGTTTATGTTGATTTTGCTTGCGATCGGAGTCATAGGTAAAAACCAAACACTAGTAATAGCAGTTATCGCACTGTTGATTATGAAATGGACAGGATTAGGCGATAAAGCTTTTCCTTTTTTACAAGCAAAGGGAATACCAATAGCAGTTACGATACTGACAATTTCTGTTTTAATACCAATTGTAACTGGTGAAATTGGATTTAAAGAGATGGGAGAGGCAGTTAAATCGTATTACGCTTGGATTGCACTTGCTTCTGGTATTTTTGTGGCTTTGATTGCAAAAGGCGGAGTGGAACTGCTTCAAAATGATCCCCATATAACAGCAGCTCTTGTTATAGGTACGATTTTGGCAGTAGGCTTTTTTAATGGTGTAGCAGTTGGACCTCTTATTGGTGCTGGTATTGCATACGCAATCATGAAAGCTGTCGAGTTTTTCTCTTCCACTGGCGTTTGAGGAACTTTATATCGTTTACATTCACAAAATAGTGAAAAATGTTTATAATAAAGATGGTTCCTCCTTACTTCTTACATAGCTTATGATACCGTTATTAAACCGTGTTTTATACAAAAGTGTACCCACAACAGACTAACCATTCTACATAATACACGGCTTAATATACAAAGTAATATGAAATGTAAGCATTTTCGTTTTTTGAACAATTTGGAATTTTATTTCTTGGTAAAGGAGAGGTTGGTATGAGCACAACTCGTGGTCTTGAAGGTGTAGTCGCAACGTCATCCAGTGTAAGCTCTATTATTGATGATGTCTTAACGTATCAAGGGTTTCACATCGATGATTTAGCTGAAAATGCTTCCTTTGAAGAAGTAATATTTTTACTTTGGAATGGACGCCTGCCTAAAGAAAATGAACTTAATGAATTGACGAAAGATTTAGCCAAAAATATGCAGGTTCCGAACGAAATTTTTGATTATATGAAAGCTTACCCAATCGGTGATGTCCACCCTATGGCAGCACTCCGGACTGCCGTATCCCAACTTGGTTTGTACGATGAAGAAGCAGACGAAATGAATGAAGCAGCGAATAAGCGCAAAGCTGTTAAGCTGCAAGCTAAGATTCCAGCAATCGTAACAGGTTTCAGCCGGATTCGTGAAGGCAAGGAACCGGTGGCACCTAAAGAAACGTTAAGCTTTGCTGGTAACTTTTTGTATATGTTGAACGGTGAAGAACCAGATGAAACGTCAGAACTAGCTTTTAATAAAGCTCTTGTCCTGCATGCAGACCATGAGCTGAATGCGTCTACTTTCACTGCTAGAGTTTGTGTGGCAACGTTATCTGATATTTATTCTGGTATCACAGCTGCAATTGGGGCATTGAAAGGCCCATTACATGGCGGTGCTAACGAAAGAGTTATGGCAATGTTAACCGAAATTGGCGACACAGATAATGTGGAATCTTATATTCGTGATGTATTCGAGAAGAAAGAAAAAATCATGGGATTCGGACACCGTGTCTATAAAAATGGAGACCCGCGCGCAAAACACTTGCGGGATATGTCACAAAGACTTACAAACATAACTGGGGAATCAAAATGGTATGATATGTCTGTTAAGATTGAAGATCTTGTTGTTAATGAAAAAGGACTACTACCTAATGTTGACTTTTATTCGGCATCCGTTTATCACAGTTTAGGTATTGACCATGATTTATTCACCCCAATATTTGCCACAAGCAGGGTTTCAGGATGGTTAGCTCACATTCTTGAACAATATGAAGATAATCGCTTGATTCGTCCGCGCGCAGAGTATGTTGGACCAGATAAACAAGAGTATATCCCAGTAGAAAAGCGGTAACAATTTATTTACTATAGAATTGGAATTATTAACTACTTATCAGGAGGTTTTATGTAATGGCTAATGGAGAAAAGATTACAACAAACAATGGAGTTTTGAATGTACCTGATGAACCAATCATTCCTTATATCGAAGGGGACGGCACAGGACCCGACATTTGGGCTTCTGCTCATAGAGTATTAGATGCAGCCGTGGAAAAAGCATATAACGGTAAAAAGAAGATTCACTGGACAGAAACACTAGTAGGGGAAAAAGCTTATAATAATACTGGAGAATGGCTTCCGGATCAATCGTTGGAAACGATCCGTGAATATTTAATTGCTATTAAAGGTCCTCTTACTACACCGATTGGCGGAGGTATACGTTCATTAAACGTTGCTTTACGTCAAAGACTTGACTTATTTACTTGTTTACGTCCAGTTCGCCACTTTACAGGTGTACCTTCTCCGGTTAAAAAGCCAGAAGATGTTAATATGGCTATTTTCCGTGAAAATACAGAAGATATTTATGCAGGTATTGAATATAAAGAAGGAACACCGGAAGCGAAAAAAGTCGTGGACTTCCTTCAAGAAGAAATGGGAGCGACGAACATCCGATTCCCTGAAACTTCTGGTATTGGTGTTAAACCTGTATCCAAAGAGGGAAGTGAACGATTGATTCGTGCAGCTATTGATTACGCTATTGAAGAAGGGCGTAAAAGCGTAACTCTTGTTCATAAAGGTAACATCATGAAGTTTACAGAAGGTGCTTTTAAAGCATGGGGTTATGAGCTTGCTGAGCGTGAGTATGGAGATAAAGTATTCACATGGCAGGAATATGATGAGATTGTTGAAAAAGAAGGAAAAGATGCTGCTAATGCTGCACAAGACAAAGCAGAAGCTGACGGCAAAATTATTATTAAAGATGCAATTGCAGACATCTTCTTGCAGCAAATTCTTACTCGTCCAAAGGAATTCGATGTTGTTGCTACTATGAATCTCAATGGGGATTATGTATCTGACGCTCTTGCCGCACAAGTTGGCGGAATTGGTATTGCACCTGGCGCAAACATTAACTATGAATCCGGGCATGCGATTTTTGAAGCAACCCACGGAACAGCTCCAAAATATGCTGGAATGGACAAAGTAAATCCGTCCTCTCTTATTTTATCCGGAGAGCTTTTACTTCGCCATCTTGGCTGGCACGAAGCAGCTAATCTTGTTCTTACTTCTATGGATAAAACAATTGGAAACAAAGTAGTAACATATGACTTTGCCCGCCTCATGGATGGTGCTAGAGAAGTCAAGTGTTCTGAATTTGGCGACGAACTCATTAAAAATATGTAATTTTTATTGAAGGAGGAAAACGAGATGGCTATAAAACGCAAAAAGATTTCGGTTATAGGCGGTGGATTTACCGGTGCTACAACGGCATTGATGAGTGCTCAAAAAGAATTAGGTGATGTTGTCCTAGTTGATATTCCGGATATGGAAGACCCAACTAAAGGAAAAGCATTGGACATGCTTGAAGCGACTCCGGTAGAAGGTTCTGATGTGAATGTAATTGGTACTTCTGATTATAAAGACACCGCCGGTTCTGATGTTGTAGTCATTACAGCAGGGATCGCAAGAAAACCTGGCATGAGCCGTGATGATCTCGTGAACACGAATGCAAATATTATGAAGTCTGTCACGCAACAAGTCGTAAAGCATTCACCAGATTGCTATATTATCGTACTTACAAATCCGGCAGATGCGATGACATACACCGTGTTTAAAGAATCAGGACTGCCAAAAAATCGTGTTATTGGCCAATCCGGGGTATTGGATACAGCTCGTTTCCGAACGTTCGTCGCACAAGAGCTAGGCATGTCTGTAGAGGACATTCAAGGTTTCGTTTTAGGTGGTCATGGAGATGATATGGTTCCACTTATCCGCTATTCCAATGCGGGCGGAGTACCATTGACAAAACTTCTCTCTCAAGAACGTATTGATGAGATTGTTGAACGCACGAGAAAAGGCGGCGGTGAAATCGTTAAACTATTGGGTAACGGCAGTGCCTACTATGCTCCAGCTGCATCGTTAACTAAAATGGTTGAAGCGATTGTAAAAGATAAAAAACGTGTTCTTCCGTCGATTGCGTATTTAGAAGGAGAATATGGTCAAAACGATTTGTACTTGGGAGTGCCGACTGTTCTCGGTGGAGATGGCATCGAAAAAGTAATTGAACTCGATTTGACAGAAGAAGAAAAAGCCGATCTTTCTAAGTCTGTGGATTCCGTGCGCAGTGTAATGGAAGCTCTTCCGAAAGATTAAAATGAGATAAAGTCAGCTGTTACATTAAACAGCTGACTTTTTTAAACAAACGCTATAGGGGATATAGAAAGAAATCGTAATCTTTACTGCCTAGGTGAAGGGGAACCTGGCTAGATGGAGGAAAAACATGTCTCAAAAACTGCTCGTTGTTGATGATGAAGAATCTATCATAACGCTTATTTCATATAATTTAGAGCAATCAGGCTATGAAGTTGATACGGCAATGGATGGTCAGTCAGCCATAGAAAAAGCAAAAAGTTCATCTTATGATTTAATAGTTTTAGATTTAATGCTTCCGGAGATTGATGGACTAGAGGTTTGCAGACAAATACGTCAAGAAAAAATAAAAGTACCGATTTTAATGCTGACAGCCAAAGACGAAGAGTTCGATAAAGTACTTGGTCTTGAACTAGGTGCAGACGATTATATGACAAAACCGTTCAGCCCAAGGGAACTTGTAGCACGGGTACGGGCTATTCTAAGACGGCTTGATTATGCCCCTGAAACCATACAAAATGATTTCAAAAGGGTTATCGGCCACCTAACAATTTATCCAGATAATTATGAGGTTTTTGTCAAAACAGAGCAGCTCGAGCTTACGCCAAAAGAATTTGAATTGCTTTTGTATTTATCAAATAATAAGGGTCGCGTACTGACAAGAGATCAATTGTTGAATGCAGTATGGAATTATGAATTTGTGGGAGACACACGCATAGTAGATGTCCATATCAGTCATTTACGTGAGAAAATTGAGCCTAATACAAAGAAGCCAGTTTATATAAAGACTGTAAGGGGACTTGGTTATAAGTTTGAGGAGCCGCCGTCTGCATGATGAAATTTAGAACGAGACTGATTTTCGGTTTGTTAATCGTTACCCTGTTTGTAATGGCTGCTCTGGGGATATTAATTGGCCAATTACTAAAAGGGTTTTACGTGGAACAATTAGAGGAGAGACTTGGGAAGGAAGCTTCTTTGGCTTCTCTTGCTATAGAAGATGTGGAAGAAAATAATCGCCAGGAATTTGCAGAAGACATAATGAACCGTTTGGATGTACGTGTTACCGTACTAAAAGAAAATGGGGAAGTAGAAGCAGAAACAGAAGAAAAGGCGTCTTCCACAGAAGTAGACATAGATGTACCAGAATTTGAGGAAATAGATGAATCCGGCGGAACAAGTATCCGTAATAGTGCAGCAACAGGGAATGAATTGTTATTCTATGCCGCTCCCGTCAACTTTGAAGATGACCAAGGTTATTTACGATTGGCGATGCCAGTTGAAAGGATAAAAGAAGTCAATCAACAAATTTGGATGTTCATTGCGATCAGCTTTTCGCTCGCCTTTATTGTTATTATGACACTTAGTTACCGCATTGCTAATCAATTAACGAGACCGATTGGTCAAGTGACAGATGTGGCAAATGAATTAGCAAAAGGGAATTTTAAAGCAAGAACATATGTAGGCAGTAAAGATGAAGTTGGTCAGCTAACCCGATCCATTAATATCTTGGCCTACAATCTTGATCAAATAACGAGCCGTTACCAAACACAGCAAGAACGGTTGGAAACATTAATAGATAATATGGGAAGCGGATTAATTTTCATTAATGACCGCGGTGATATTACGTTAATCAACCAGTATTGCAAGGATATTTTTGATACGGATACAGATCAGTGGCTTCATCTTGTGTATCATAAGGTCATTGAAGACCAAACGTTAATAAAACTCATTCAACAAATATTCTTAACCGAAACGAAAGTCCGCCGCCAAGTTCAACTGAATTCAAGGTTAGAAGTTCATCACTATGATGTGTACGGAGCCCCCATTGTTGGGGAAAAAGAACGATTAAGAGGGATTGTGCTCGTACTGCATGATATAACCGAACTGAAAAAGCTTGAACAAGTTAGAAAAGATTTTGTTGCAAATGTTTCACACGAATTAAAAACACCGGTAACATCGCTTAAAGGGTTTACAGAAACGTTGTTAGATGGAGCGATGGATGACCAAAAGGCACGAAAACAATTTCTAGATATTATTTGGAAAGAAGGAGACCGTCTTCAAGATTTGATTACTGACTTATTGGAATTGTCCAGGATTGAACAAGAATTTTTCCAATTAAATTGGCAGTCTGTTGATGTCACAACGGCTTTCCAGGAAGTTGTAGATTTGCTTGATCCACGGATAAAGGAAAAAGGATTAGAGTTTACTGTGAATAAACAAGAGAACTTGGTTATGGAGGGGGATACGGCACGGTTTAAACAAATATTGATAAACTTAATGAATAACGCCATTGTTTATACACCGGAAAATGGGTATATTCATGCAGAAGTAATACAAGAAGGCATGTTTATCTTGCTTATCGTTCAGGACTCTGGTATTGGAATCAGTAAGGAAGAATGGCCTCGTATCTTTGAACGATTTTATCGTGTAGATAAAGATAGAAGCAGAAACTCTGGCGGTACAGGTCTAGGTCTTGCGATTGTAAAGCACTTAGTAGAGGCTCATAATGGCAGCATTGATGTGGAAAGTGAAAAAGATAAAGGAACAACCTTCAAGATATATTTTCCTGAAAAACGGTTGAAGGAATAATTCCTGTCACTGGATATCTTTACAAAAATTTAATATTTCCTCAACGATGGATTAACCTGTATCCATTACCATTATTATTGAACGGTTTCTTCTATCATGCTAATTAGTATTTGATCATCCCTTCAATACTAATTGGGTAGTCGGAACTACATCCCCTTTTAAGAACGAAAGCCTCCCCTTGGCTTTCGTTCTTTTTACGTTTTTTAACCAGAGAATGTAGTACTGCTGTTTTAAGGTTTTCAAAAATAAGGGTGGAAACTTTTTCTATTTATAATATAATGAAACGGGTTCACTTTTTCTCTCGGAGTTTGAGGAATTCGAAGCAATGTGAAACTATTTCGAAAGAAAGTCGTAGAGAAAAAAGAAGGGGGTCACGCTGTGCTTACTATCAAGCAAATTATACTAGGTTTCTTTTCGCTCATCGGCATGGCGATATTAGTTTTGTTTTTAATTACAGGCTGGTACACCGTCGATGAGTCTGAACAAGCTGCGCTTGTGACGTTTGGTGAAGTAAATGAAACGATAACAGAACCAGGCTTGAAATTTAAACTGCCATGGCCTATTCAAAAGGCCGAGATATTACCGGTTTCGACAAATACAACAAGTGTGGGATATGAAGCGTCGGAGGACGGAGAAGTTACAGAGTATGAAGATGAAGCGAAAATGATTACAGGAGATGAAAACATACTATTTGTCGATCTTGTTGTACAATGGCGGATAACAAATCCGGAAGAATACTTATATAATGCACATAAACCGGATGATATTTTATATCAGGCTTCATCTGCTTCCTTACGTGGAGTGATTGGTAATTCCGAGGTAGATGATGTATTGACGGATCAAAGGGCCGAGATTGAAGAAACCGTTCTCGAATCGTTAACCGAGCTTATTGATCGGTATAAAATAGGGGTTACTGTTCTTGATGTAAAGCTTCAAGATGTGGAACTTCCAACAGAAAAAGTAAGAAAAGCTTTTACTGCTGTTACTGATGCCCGGGAAGAACGTTTAACAAAAATAAACGAAGCTAATAAATATCGTAATAAGGAAAAAAACGAAGTAGAAGGCGAAAAAGACGCCATTATTTCTAGAGCAGAAGGAGATAGAACCGAACGAGTAGAACAAGCGCGCGGGGAATCTTCACGATTTAATGCATTGTATGAAGAATATGTTAATGATCCTGAAGTGACAAGGCAGCGTCTTGTACTCGAAACATTGGAAGACGTATTACCGAATACGGAAATGTATATTATCGACAGTCAGCAGGATACCGTTAATTATTTACCGATACGACCATTAAATCAAGAAAATGGACAGCCGACGATATCAGAAGATAACGTGGAATCTGAAAGTAACGCAGCGGAAGGGGATGAGTCAAATGAACAATGATAACAATGTATTTGATATGGATGAAAAACAATCCCCTGCTCCTTGGACAAAATGGATTCGTACTGGCATCATTATTATCGTCCTGCTGTTTCTTCTCATCGTAGGTATTATGAACGTCTTTATTGTAAAACAAGATGAATACAAAGTGGTCACCCAATTTGGTGAAGTCGTGCGAATTGCTGAAAACCCAGGTTTAAGTGCAAAAATTCCTTTTATCCAGCAAGTCTCGTCGATTCCAAAATATCAAATGAATTATGATATTACTTCTGCTGAAATCAATACACTCGATAAAAAAAGAGTGCTCGTTGATAACTATGTCGTTTGGGGTGTAGATAACCCGCAAGCAATGATTTCTAATGCAAAAACAGTGGAGAATGCAGAATCGATTATGGCGAATTTTATTAATTCGGTGATTCGCTCTGAGCTTGGACAGATGAATTTTGAACAAATCATTAATGAAACGGATGAATCGGCAAGGGGCGACGTTAACGAAATGGTAGGAGAACGAGTCAATGAGCTTCTCGCAGAAGATAACTATGGTATTTCTGTAACAGATGTTCGTATGAAAAGAACAGATCTCCCTGAAGATAATGAGGAAGCCGTCTATCAGCGCATGATATCTGAACGTGAGTCCACAGCACAAGAGTATTTATCAGAAGGGGACGCCGAAGCGAATCGAATACGTGCTAATACAGATAGAGAAGTAAAAGAAACGATTGCCTCTGCTGAAGCGGATGCAGAGGAAATCATCGGGGAGGGGGAAGCAGAAGCTGCTGAAGTTTATAATGCAGCATTCAGCCGCGACCCTGATTTCTATGAATTATACAAAACGTTACAAACGTATGAAACAACAGTTGATGATGAAACAGTTATTGTGCTTCCGTCTGATTCTCCGTACGCCCGAATTCTTATGGGGTATGTTGATTAAATAGATACAAACAGCCCTTACTGAGAGGGCTGTTTTTTCTATAAGATGAGAGCTATGGTAAAATAGTTAAGCATGACATAACGGGAATAATTTTAAACAAAGAGAGGTGTTTTCTCTGTGGACAAGCTAGTATTAATTGATGGAAACAGTATCGCATACCGTGCGTTTTTTGCCCTGCCGCTCTTAAACAACGACAAAGGTGTCTATACGAACGCGGTATTTGGATTTACGCAGATGATTATGAAAATTTTAGAAGAAGAGGAACCAACTCATATTCTTGTGGCATTTGACGCGGGCAAGACGACGTTTCGTCATGAAACGTATGGAGAATATAAATCGGGACGTCAAAAAACGCCGTCAGAGTTGTCGGAACAGTTACCTGTACTGCGAGAAATGCTCACGGCATTTGATATTTCATATACCGAATTAAACAATTATGAAGCCGATGACATAATAGGAACATTGTCTAAGCGCGCAGAAGAGCAAGGTTGGGATGTAAAAGTATTTACCGGAGATAAGGACTTACTTCAGCTCGTTTCAGATAAAACGACGGTTGCCTTAACAAAAAAAGGAATCACAACGGTAGAAACATACGATAAGCAGATGATAGCTGATAAATATGGCATTGAAGCGATGCAAATTGTTGATATGAAAGGGTTAATGGGCGATAACTCTGATAATATACCAGGTGTTCCTGGTATTGGCGAAAAAACGGCATTAAAGCTTCTGGCTGAGCATGGCAGTGTAGAAAAAGTATTGGACTCGATTGATCAAATATCAGGAAAGAAAATGAAAGAACGTCTGCATGAAAATAAAGAGCAAGCGTTAATGAGTAAAGAGTTGGCGGTCATATTCCGTGAGACTCCCCTTGATATAAAATTGGAAGATTTGAAGTACAAGGACTACGAGACGAAAAAAGTGACAGACTTATTTAAAGAACTCGAATTTCAATCACTCCTCGATAGATTTGAAAATGTAGAGGAAGAACAACAAGATTTTGAAGACTTACCTTTTGAGAAAGTGGAAGATATAAAAGAAAACATGTTCGAATCCCCGTCTGCACTTGTAGTAGAAGTACCGGATGAAAATTATCATAACGGGGATATATGGGGAATAGCTGTTGTCAATCAAACAGGGCGCTATTATATTCCATTGGAAACAGCGTTAGCTTCAGACGTATTCCGAATGTGGGCAAAAGATGAGACAAAAGAAAAATATATGGTTGATACGAAACGTGGAGTCGTTGCACTCGGTTGGAAAGGTATAGATGTAGCAGGTGTAACGCATGATATGCTCATTGCCTCGTATTTAATTGATCCGTCGATGTCCTCACACAACGTAGCAGACATTGCCAATAGAAAAAAGAAAAAGGTTGTCAACAGTGATGAAGCGGTGTATGGAAAAGGTGCGAAACGAACAGTACCGGATGAAGAAGCGTTAGCTGAGCATCTAATACGAAAAGGAGAAGCGGTTTTTACATTAAAAGATTCACTTGAAGAAGATTTAAAGAAAAACGAACAATATGAACTTTTCGCGCAGCTGGAGATGCCTTTATCGCTTGTCCTAGGACGGATGGAAACAACAGGTGTCCAAGTGGACAAAACGCAGTTGGAAAATATGGGAGAAGAATTGGATGCGAAACTGACAGAATTAGAAAAGGAAATTCATGAGTTGGCCGGAGAGACGTTCAATATTAATTCTCCAAAACAACTGGGTCCGATACTGTTTGAAAAACTGGAGCTTCCTGTTATTAAAAAAACAAAAACAGGATATTCGACATCAGCTGATGTGCTTGAAAAACTGGAAGATGAACATGAAGTGATTCCAAAACTCCTTTTATACCGGCAAGTTTCTAAATTGAAATCAACATATGTAGAAGGATTGCTTAAGGTGGTTCGTAACGAGACGAATAAAATTCATACTATTTTTAACCAGGCTATCACACAAACGGGACGATTAAGTTCGACAGAACCGAATCTACAAAATATACCAATTCGTTTAGAAGAAGGGAGGAAAATTCGAAAAGCCTTCATCCCTTCTGAAAAGGACTGGATTATTTTAGCAGCCGATTACTCTCAAATTGAACTGCGAGTATTGGCGCATATCGCTGGAGATGAAGGATTGCTGGAAGCCTTTCAAAACAATAAGGACATTCATACCAAAACAGCGATGGACGTGTTTCAAGTAACAGAGGAAGAAGTAACATCTAATATGCGTCGTAGCGCCAAAGCAGTTAATTTTGGCATTGTATATGGTATTTCAGACTATGGTTTATCCCAAAGTCTTGGTATTACAAGAAAAGAAGCACAATCGTTCATAGACAGTTACCTTGCTAGTTATCCAAATGTTAAAGAGTATATGGATAGTGTCAAAGAAGAGGCTCGTGAAAATGGTTATGTGACAACACTGTTACACCGGCGCCGTTATTTACCAGAGATTACGAGCCGTAACTTTAATATGCGTTCTTTCGCTGAACGAACGGCCATGAATACACCGATTCAAGGAACAGCAGCTGATATAATTAAAAAAGCCATGGTCGATGTCAGCGATGAACTGAAAAGACAGAATCTCGATAGCCGACTGCTTTTGCAAGTACACGATGAATTAATATTTGAGGTGCCTCCTGCTGAAGTAGAAATGATGAAACGGCTTGTACCGGAAATGATGGAAAAAACCATGACACTCGATGCCCCTATAAAAGCAGATGTTTCTTACGGGGATACATGGTACGACGCGAAGTAAGGGGAGAGAACAATGCCGGAATTACCGGAAGTGGAAACGGTCAGACGGACATTACAATCCTTAGTCCAAGGGAAAACAATACAAGAAGTAGCTGTGAGATGGCCGAAAATGATAAAAAAACCGGATGACAGCGATGTTTTTCGGCTTCAACTGAATGACCAGAAAATTCACGACATTGGGCGGCGCGGAAAATTTTTGATGTTCTATCTTGATGACTATGTTCTCGTCTCTCATCTGCGGATGGAGGGGAAATATGAAATGGCAGATGGAAACGAGCCAGATAAACATACTCACGTTCGTTTTTTCTTTTCCGACGAAACAGAACTGCGCTATAAGGATGTTCGAAAGTTTGGTACGATGCATTTGTTTGTAAAAGGGGAAGAGGAAGCAGAACTTCCTTTAAAACAATTAGGACCGGAACCATATAACGATTCCGTCTTTACGGGAGCTTATTTACAGCGTGTATGTGCGAAAACAAACCGAGATGTGAAAACGGTGTTGCTCGATCAACGTGCGATTGCGGGTTTAGGTAATATATATGTAGATGAAGCATTGTATCAAGCTGGTATTAGGCCAGACACGGTTGCATCGACATTATCTAAAAAACGAATAAATACGTTACAGAAAAAAATAACAGAAACGATAAAAGATGCCGTCGAAAAAGGAGGCAGTTCGGTCCGGTCCTATGTCAATGGAAACGGAGAAATGGGGATGTTTCAGCTTCAACTGAATGTATACGGACGACGAGGGGAACCTTGTTCGGTTTGTGGTAATGAGATTATGAAGACAGTGGTTGCTGGTCGCGGGACCCATTTTTGTCCCCACTGTCAACGAAATTAAAGAAATCGAAGAACACTGAGTGGGCTCCTCCCATATAGTATCGTAGAAAAAACAGGGAGGAGCTCATCTCCTATGACAGTATTTTTTTCACTATGTGTATTGGCGTTTGCTGTGAGTGTTGATAGTTTCGGTGCGGGTCTTGCTTACGGTCTTAGAGGGTTAAAATTGCCGTTCTACTCTTTATTATGCATTAGTTTGTGTTCAGCTTTTTCGGTATTGACTGGGGGAATGATGGCTGCACTAATGTCGAGATATCTTCCGGATGCCGTAACGGAAGTAATGGGTGGAGTTATTTTAATAGGCATTGGGATATGGGCAATTATACAAGTCTTGAAGGATGACACAAATCAAAATCAAAGCGTGAGACAAGGTGAAAAGAAAACGACATCCGAGCCAAAAGGGTTTTGGAAGCAGCTCGTCTTTATTGTGAAAAAACCGGATGAAGCGGATATTGATCATTCGGGGACAATTAATACTAAAGAAGCCGTGTTTTTAGGTGCTGCTCTTTCGCTTGATGCATTTGGTGCGGGCACGGCATCTGCTTTATTAGGATTGTCTCCTATCATTTTAGCTGTAACCGTTGGACTTATGTGTGCTTTATTTTTATCGGTAGGTATGAAAGGCGGTCGTAAATTAGCCGGTACACCACTGGTTCAAAAGTTTTCATTTTTGCCGGGGGTTGTACTTATCTGTTTAGGAGTATGGAATTTGCATTAATTTAGTAATCAGAAAGGAGGGAGAGACGATGATTATCGGATTGACAGGAGGAATAGCGAGTGGAAAGAGTCTAGTTTCTACGGAATTGGAGCAGTATGGGTATCCTGTCATTGATGCGGATCAGATTGCCAGAGAAGTTGCTGAACCAGGAGAATTGGCATACGAACAAATTGTCGAACATTTTGGAAATGAAATTTTGGAACTTGATGGAAGTTTAAATCGTAAAAAACTAGGGACATTGATTTTTTCGGACTCTGAGAAAAGACAAATACTGAACCAAATCATGCATCCGGCGATTCGCAAACGAATGCTGGAGAAAAAAGCTATGTTTGAAAAACAAGGATATGATGTGATCGTGTTTGACCTTCCCTTGTTGATAGAAAATAATCTTCAGTTTATGGTGGATAAAGTGTTACTCGTTTATGTGAACAAAGAAGAACAGAAAAGACGTTTAATTCATCGGGACCAAGCGGGAGGAGAAGACGCAAACCAGAGAATAGCTTCACAAATGTCATTAGATGAAAAATTGGATTATGCGGATGCTATTATTGATAATAATACGACAAGAGAACATACTATCACTCAATTAAAAGACATACTAAAACAATGGAATATACATTGATTTAACCTCTCCTTCAGGTGTTTTTACCGAAGGAGAGGTTTTTTAGATACGATAGGGAATATAAAATTTTTGTTGTTTGGACGGGCTTCTCTTAAACTTTTCCTAAGCTCTATTCTTTTTTATAGATAGGAACAAATCCCTTATTTTTTTAAAAAAGGTACAAATTTTTATAATTATGATATACTAATTATGAAATAATGGCTATTTAGTATAACATAATTGTGAGGAGGATATCTGTTTTATGAAACCGAGAGTAGCTGTAAACGGATTTGGGCGTATTGGACGAATGGTATTTCGAAAGGCGTTAATGGATGAATCGCTTGATATCGTAGCTATTAATGCCAGTTATCCTGCGGAAACACTGGCTCATTTATTAAAATTTGATTCGACTCATGGCATCTTTGATGGAAATATTGAAAGCGATAACGATGAAATTATTGTAAATAATAAACGAATTGCTATAGTGAATAATCGGAACCCTGAATATCTTCCATGGAAACAGTTGCAAGTAGATATCGTGGTGGAAGCTACAGGCAAATTTAAATCAAAACACGAAGCTGAGCGTCATCTTACAGCAGGTGCACAAAAAGTAATCGTCACCGCACCGGGTAAAGAAGAAGATGTGACAATTGTGATGGGGGTGAACGAAGAGGAATATCAACCGGATAATCATCATATTATATCTAATTCTTCCTGCACTACTAATTGTTTAGCTCCTGTAGTGAAAGTCCTCGATTACACGTTTGGAATAGAAAGTGGTTTAATGACAACCGTTCATTCTTACACGAATGATCAGATGAATATTGATAATCCTCATAAAGATTTACGAAGGGCAAGGTCTTGTGGACAGTCCATCATTCCAACCTCTACAGGTGCTGCTAAATCAATATCTAAATTACTGCCCCATCTTGATGGAAAAATGAATGGTATGGCGTTGCGGGTTCCAACACCAAACGTATCTCTTGTTGATTTAGTCGTTAGTTTAGAAACCTGTGTCGATGCAGAAGATGTTAATCAGGCATTTGAAAAATCAGCACATACAAATATGAAAGGAATTTTGGATATAACAAATGATCCGCTTGTGTCGGTTGATTTTAACGGCAATAATCACTCAGCCATTGTGGATGGTTTGTCAACAACCGTAATGAATAAAAAACAAGCAAAAATAATAGCTTGGTATGACAATGAGTGGGCTTACTCCTGCCGTGTCGTTGATTTAGTTCATTACGTTGGCTGTCTACTTTCTAAAAAAACGATGGTTAGTTAAATAGTTATGATGGATAATACCCTATTCCATTGGATTGGAATAGGGTTGTTGGAATTTATCACCATTATTTCTCAGAAGAGTCTCAATATAACTAGAACAGGCATCAAGAATGGAAAGAAGATCTTTTGTTATCTATCCAGCGAATCCACACTATCAATGTTCGGACTAACCAAAAGGAAAATGTTAGATACGCTAATGTGTAATAACTGTTCCATCCATTTCCATACTGAATAAGCTTAGTGTTTTTTTCCAACCAATTTTCCACTATTGCCATAGGCCCACTAAAGAAGAACACATTTGGTATTGTTTTCAGTAAATTTTTTTGAAACGTAAACTGGTTGTAGGCAACACATAACAGTGGAAATATGATGTAAATGTAGACGACATTAGAATCAAAAGACTTGGCAAAATAACGTTTAGGATACCTCACTAATTTTTTCTGAACGACCGGTACATCCAAAAGCGTACAAACCAATGTTTTTAATAAATAAACGAGAATCCACTCTTTTATCGGCCCTTTGCGAAATAAAAGAGTCATCCCTCCAACTCCTATGATGGTTGTTATATTCAATACCGTTTTATCTTTCATTTCGACACCCTCCTATTCATATATTGTCTCTTTTTTTAAATAATATGTTCCTTTCTTATCCTTTCTTTTCCCCTTCTCCTCTCTTTCTTTCCAATCGGCAAGCTTTAATGGTATGATGGAGTATATGAATGTATCGTTAAATGAAGCTTTTTGTAAATAAAGATGTCGGACATAGTTCGTTTAGTGGAGATGATAAATATGCGTTGTCCCTCTTGTCATTCCAATGGAACAAGAGTGCTTGATTCTAGACCGAGCAATGAAGGGAAATCAATAAGGCGTCGGCGTGAATGCGATGCCTGTCATGAACGTTTCACCACATTTGAAATGGTAGAAGAAATTCCGCTTGTTGTCGTAAAAAAAGAAGGAACGAGAGAGGAATTCAGCCGCGAAAAAATATTGCGTGGTCTTATTCGTGCTTGTGAAAAAAGGCCGGTTGCTCTAGAAACGCTGGAAGATATCGTTAGTGAAGTAGAACAACAGCTTCGCAGTGACGGAAAGTCAGAGATACAAAGCGAAGAAGTTGGGGAATTGGTTATGGAAAGACTTGCTAATGTCGATGATGTCGCGTATGTCCGATTTGCTTCGGTGTATAGACAATTTAAAGACATTAATGTTTTCATTGATGAATTGAAAGAATTGATTAGTAAGGATGAAAAATAGAGAATGATTGTGTTATGTCTAAATGTGCTCTGATCAATCAAAGAGGGGAGGCAGCCATGATTATGCACTGGACAGAGCTTTTACCAGTTGATAGATTTTCAGTACGAACAGCTGATCAATTAGGAGATAGAGACTTTAAAACATTGCAATTATTATATCAACCTCTTGTTGGGTCGACAGCTATTTCATTATATTCCATGTTGTGGAGTAAATTGGAAAAAGACTGTTTTTTCAGCAGTGAAGCGGTTCACCATGAATTAATGGCGATGCTCAGCCTCCCGCTCGATGACATTTTTGAGGCAAGAAGGCGATTAGAAGGTATTGGATTACTGCGTACGTTTCAAAGAAAAGAAGATACTTCTACGTTATTTATTTATGAAATCCAGCCGCCTATGACACCGGCACAATTTTTTCAAAATGATGTTCTAAGTGTTTTTTTATTTAATAAACTGGGGAAAAATCGATATCTTGAGTTAAGAAACCGTTTTATGATTGAAGCCATTGATGAAAGAGCATATACGGAAGTAACAGCAGCGTTTAATGATGTTTATACTTCTTTACAATACTCAGAGATGACTCCTGTGATGAATGAGAATGCTTTTGCAGATAGTCATGAATATCAAGGAATCGTTCATAACGGCGATGTTACATTTAGGGAAGAAGAGTATGATTTAGAGTTGTTGAAAGCCGATCTTCCCGTTTTTATTGACGGTGATACATTGTTAGATGAGCCTACAAAATTAGCCATAGTCCGTTTGGCTTTTGTGTACCGGATTGAGCCGTTAGTGATGAGCAAATTGGTCCAGCAGTCATTGGCTAGTGATGAAACGGTAGATCAGAACGAATTGCGTCGCAGAGCACAGGAATGGTATCGCACGGAACACGGAAGTTCTCCGCCTGCTCTTGGAATGCGGACGCAGCCGGATAAGTATCGAACGATGAAAGAAAAAGATGAAAAAGATGAATCTTTAACAGAGCATGAAAAAATGGTACTTTTTTATGAAAAAACATCGCCGTTGTCTTTTCTAGAAAGTGTTTCTGATGGAGCAAAGGCCCCGCAAACAGATGTGAAACTTGTTGAATCACTCTTATTTGATTATCAACTACAGCCTGGTGTGGTCAACGTATTGGTTGACTATGCTATGAGATTAAATAATATGAAGCTGGTCAAAAATTTCGTTCAGACTATTGCAGGACAGTGGTCGAGAAAGAAGATTTATACAGTGGAAGATGCAATGGAGCTTGCTAAAAGAGAATATCAGGAGAAAAAGAAACGGGCGCAACAGGAGTCATCCCGTTCCACGTCGTCTAACAATAAAAATCGTTCTACTCGTCCTTATGTGAGAAAGGACAAGCTTCCAAAGTGGCTTGAGAATGATAATAATCAAGAGAAAACAGCGGAATCTAAACAAGAAGAAGAAACAAAGCTTAATGAAGAAAAACAACAGTTTGAGGAAATGCTTAGGTTGCGTAAAAGCAGCCGCCAAAAATGAGGTGACCAACAATGAATTCTATCCGGTCGTCGTTGGACCAGTTTATGAAAAACAAAGACTGGCGACGCCGTTACGAAGAACTGCGGGAAGAAGTATTATCTTATCCTAAGATACAAACATTCCAACAGGAACATCCAGAAGTGACAGAAGAAGCCATGGAGAACAACATGATGAAGTTGTTTGAATACAAACGTGAAAGGCAGAATTGTGACACCTGTCCAGGACTTAAAAATTGTCCTAATATGATGCAGGGCTATCAGCCGGAATTGTATTCAGATACTGGTCAACTAACTGTTCGTTACCACCCATGCCGTCTCAAACAACAGGCCGATGAGCAAAAAAGACAGCAATCACTCATTCAAAGCATGCATATTCCAAAAGAAATTCTTGAAGCCAGCTTTGACGATATCGAACAAGATCATGCCAGCAGATTGTCGGCAAGCAATGCTTGTTTGAAATTCGCATTTGAAGCAAATCCGGGGGAGGACGCAACCGGCTTGTACTTACACGGAAAATTCGGGGTAGGAAAGACGTACATGGTAGGTGCGATTGCTAATGAATTGATGGTGCGTGATATTTCTTCCATGATAGTGTATGCTCCTGATTTTTTCCGAGAAATGAAACAGGCTTTATCGGATGGAACAGTGCAGGAAAAAATGGATGAAGTCAAAAATGCAGAAGTGTTAATGCTTGACGATATTGGTGCAGAAACAACGTCAGCTTGGATCCGTGATGATGTCCTTGGTGTTATCCTTCAATACCGTTTGATGCAAAAACTACCAACAGTGTATACGTCAAATTATGACTATGATGAATTAGAAAACCATCTTGCCTATTCTCAAAAAGGTGGCATTGAAGAATTAAAAGCAAAACGAATTATGGAACGGGTTAAACATTTAACGGTTCCGGTATTTGTGGATGGAAAAAATCGAAGAGAAATGTAAAGATTCCCGCCAATCTGTGGGAAAATGATAGGAAAATATGGTAGACTGAAAGTATTGTTTATAAATGTATGACAAATCATACGTATACTATTTTTACCGGACAAAAAATGCCCGGATTCATTCTCGAGGTTTGGGGGTTAAGTAATGAGTATAGACTCGATTCTGACAAAAGCTTTGAATGGAGAACGCTTGACAATGGAAGATGCGGTGGCACTATATGAAAGTGATGAATTAGAAAAAATAGGTGCTGCGGCTAATGAAATAACGAAGAGGTGGCACCCTGAACCGGTAACCACATTTGTTATAGGACGGAATGTTAACTATACAAACTTATGTGATACGTATTGTCGTTTTTGCGCATTTTATCGAAAACCCGGATCATCTGACGGCTATGTTCTTTCAGATGAAGATATTTTTAATAAAATACAAGAAACACAAGATGTAGATGGCACTGAAATCTTAATGCAGGGTGGTACGAATCCAGATTTACCGTTCAGCTATTACACTGATTTGCTTCGTAATATTAAGAAGAGGTTCCCTAACATCACTATGCATTCTTTTTCACCTTCTGAAATATTTAAAATGTCGGAAGTATCTGGCCTTTCCATTGAAGAGGTGTTAACAGAATTACATGAAGCAGGATTGGATTCTGTACCTGGTGGCGGTGCTGAAATTTTGACGGAAAAGACTCGTCAAAAAGTGAGTCGTTTAAAGTCAAGCTGGGAAGAATGGATTGAGTGCATGAAGACAGCGAAGAAAGTCGGTATGCATGGAACAGCCACAATGGTTATTGGATTAACAGAGACATACGAAGAGCGCGCTCTGCACCTGCAGCGGATTCGTGATGCTCAAGATGAAATGGATTGTTTCCTTGCCTTTATTTCCTGGACATTTCAGCCTGGAAATAATGGGATGAAAGGAGAAATCATTTCGTCTGAAGGTTACTTGAAAAACGTTGCGATTTCCCGTTTATTCTTAGATAATATTCCTAACTTCCAGTCTTCCTGGGTAACGATGGGACCAATAACCGGGAAGAAATCATTGGAATTTGGCTGTAATGATTTCGGGAGTACGATGATGGAGGAAAACGTTGTATCAGCAGCCGGAACAACACATAAGGTGAACACGAACGAAATTTTGAAGTATATCCGTGAAGCTGGAAAAATCCCGGCGCAACGTGATACAAAATATAATATTTTACGCCGGTTCGACGGCGAAACGACAGCAGAAAAAGACTTCGTCATGCAAAATTAAAATAAAACATTTAACCTCCTGAAACGATTTCGGGAGGTTTTTACGTGGTTCGAACAATTAATATCGCCCACCATTATCATAATATTGATCCATGCTTTATTCACATCTCCTCCTTAAGAATTCGTTTCATCCTACGCAGATTTTTTTAGGCATGTTTCTTGTTCCTTTTCCATAGTTATAAAACAGTACAAACCATGCAAAAGATAAAGATGCCGTGAGTAAGGGGGAATGAACGATTGTTCTCAATCGATTTTGAATGTGAAGCGGATAGCGCTGTAGTTTATCAAATTTTTACACAAGATAAACGAGAATGGGAACAAAAAGGAATAAACACCGGTGATATTTACAAACATAACGCCAAAATAAAGTGGGATTTCTATGGAAATGAGCAACAGTGGCGGGAGAGTCTTGTTCCTTATTTGGCTGCCAGTCTGTGTGATTATATGGTAGAAGAAAAAGAATTGCAGTGGGTACAAGGGTACATTGAACGAACATTTTTATATGAAGAAGAAGCCCCGGCTATTACCGATATTGCGAACTCCTTGTTGGACGGGAAGAGGGAAGATGTTCCGGAAACCAGTCTTTTACAAAAAAGAAAACACTTTGTCTATCGGGAAATGACCGAAGAAATGAAGCAAACGAAAGAAATTCAATGGGAACCTATGCTTACATTCCGTTTAGGCACCTATCATCACTTACTTGTAAAGGCGGCTTCAGCTGCAATTGATGAGTACAAATGGGAACAAGAATATCAAACAATGATTGAAGGGTGCCGCCATTACATTAAACATACAAACCCGACGTGTCCGGAACTTCATGTTTTACTTCAGGAAGAACCAGTATTTTTAGATGAAGATAAACAAATCATTGATGAGTGGACAAGACTTCATCATTTAGAACCGACGATTGTTTTTGAGAAACAGTTGCCTTTTGAATATATGGTTATCAGTCCAGCGGTAAGTCTAGCACCGGAGCAATTATTTATTTATTCTGATACAGAAGACGGAACGGTTCAAACGTTTCAAATGATTTTTCAAGAAAAAATGAAAACTTTTCCAAAAAAAGAATGGCCGTTAAAACAAAAGAAGGCTTGATTTTCATTGGAATTCTCTCTATAATGACAATCATAAAATAGTATTAACAAAAGGAAAATGCGTTCATAAGGACAAGAGAAATTATGGTTTTTTTACTTTAGAGAGAAAAGTCATGGCTGAAAGCTTTTCGTAAAAATATAGTTTCTTACCACCTTTTAGCAGCAGCGGGGAACAGGAATTGCTTACATACCTTCCTTACTATCCGTTGACGACAACCGAATCGTTACTTCGGTCTTTGAGATTAGACATAGGTCTGAAAACAAGGGTGGAACCGCGTATATTACGCCCCTTCTGTACAAGGAAGGGGTGTTTTTTATGGTTATATATGAAGACATAGGAGGGAATGAAGTTGGAAAATCAAGTAAATATTACATTTCCTGATGGGAATGTTAAGGCGTTTGATGAAGGAGTGACCACTGAAGAAATAGCATTCTCTATCAGTCCGGGTTTGAAAAAGCAAGCACTTGCCGGAAAACATAATGGAGAATTAATTGATTTACGAACACCGATTCATGAGGATGGAGCCGTTGAAATTATTACGGTAAAAAATGAGGAAGGACTCGAGATTCTGCGTCACAGTACGGCTCACTTGATGGCCCAAGCTGTGAAAAGATTGTTCGATGATGTGAAGCTTGGGGTTGGGCCCGTCATTGAAAATGGTTTTTATTATGATATAGATATGCCTCACGCTTTAACCCCGGAAGATTTACCGAAAATCGAAAAAGAAATGAAAAAAATCATCGATGAAAATCATGAAATTGTTCGAAAAGAAGTGACACGCGAACAAGCAAAAGAGATTTATGAAAACATCGGTGATGATTTGAAATTGGAATTAATTGAAGATATACCTGAAGGTGAAACACTTACCATTTATGAACAAGGTGAGTTTTTTGATTTGTGCCGAGGGGTTCATGTGCCAAATACGGCGAAACTGAAGACGTTCCAACTGATGAATATTTCAGGAGCTTATTGGCGTGGAGACAGCGATAATAAAATGCTGCAGCGGATATATGGTACGGCGTTTGGGAAGCAGTCTGAACTGGATGAACATTTGAAGATGTTAGAAGAAGCGAAAGAACGCGACCATCGCAAAATCGGGAAAGAACTTGATATCTTTGCAATAAATCAAAAAGTAGGACAAGGTCTTCCGTTATGGCTTCCAAACGGGGCAACAATTCGTCGTACAATCGAACGTTATATTGTCGATATGGAAGAACGTTTAGGGTACGATCATGTTTATACACCTGTCCTTGGAAGCTCAGAATTGTACAAAACATCTGGTCACTGGGATCACTATCAAGACGATATGTTCCCGCCGATGGAAATGGACAATGAAACCCTTGTTATTCGTCCGATGAACTGTCCACATCATATGATGGTATTTAAAAATCAATTTCACAGCTATCGTGATCTCCCCGTTCGACTTGCGGAACTTGGAATGATGCATCGTTATGAAAAATCTGGATCCCTCGCCGGCTTACAACGGGTTCGCGCGATGACGTTAAATGACGCGCATATTTTTGCTCGTCCTGATCAATTAAAAGAAGAATTTATTCGGACAGTGGAACTTGTACAACACGTATACAAAGATTTTGGTTTGAATGATTACTATTTCCGTCTATCCTATCGTGATCCTGAAGATAAAGAGAAATATATCGATAACGATGAGATGTGGGAAAAAGCTCAATCCATGCTGAAAGAGGCGATGGATGACATGAATGTCGATTACGTGGAAGCGATTGGAGAAGCAGCGTTTTATGGACCAAAGCTGGATGTCCAAGTCAAAACCGCTCTTGGAAAAGATGAAACACTCTCCACGGTACAATTGGATTATCGTTTACCAGAACGATTTGATTTGACGTATGTAGGCCAAGATGGTCAAGATCACCGTCCTGTTGTCATTCATCGTGGTATTGTTTCAACGATGGAACGTTTTATTGCGTTTTTACTTGAGGAATACAAAGGGGCGTTACCGACTTGGTTATCTCCTGTACAAGCCAAAGTCATTCCTGTATCTGCTGATGCACATCTTGATTATGCCCGTAAGGTGGAAGATGAGTTGAGAAAAGCGGGAGTGCGTGTGGAAGTAGATACTCGAGATGAAAAGATCGGATATAAGATTCGTGAAGCACAAATGAAGAAAACGCCTTATATGCTAGTAATTGGGGATAAAGAAATAGAAGCCGGTACTGTCAATGTACGGCGCTATAGTCAACAAGACTCCGAGACCGTTGAACTAGAAGAATTTACGAGAACAATAAAAGAAAAAATAGACAATAGACATTTAGACTAAGAATAAAATTCTCTTAACCCGAATGAGGACTCTTCTCCTTATTCGGGTTTTTAAATGCCGACAATGAACCAAGCATATGTAAAATGTAATCCTATATGTTCACTTTAAATAGGAAAACGGTATTATTTTATTAATAAAAGATTGAATAATAATGAGAAAATAGTTACAATTTAACTAACAGCTATCGACAAATTTCTTGATAGACGGAAGATGACTAATAAATAAATCCTATAAAATGTTCAAGGGAGGTTGTGTAATGGAGATTCCTCTATACAACCCCAATACAATGCCGGAAATGTTAAAGAAAATAGAAGAAGAATGGAAGCAGCAGCGCGTGAATACAACGTCTGAAATATCGAAAAGCCTTTATCAATTAAAAGGCTTTATTTCAGAGTTAGATCAATCGCTTCTGATTTCTGTCATGGACGAAAACGGTGTCATCACAGATGTAAACACTTTATTTTCTGAAGTATCAGGTTGTTCCAGATCACAAATCATTGGTACATATCATCATTTTCTAAAATCAGACTATCATCCTGGTTCATTTTTTGAAAAAATGTGGGATACCATAAAAAAAGGTCATGTTTGGGAAGGGGAAATAAAGAATCATCATAAAGAAGGAGGTACATATTGGCTTCAAACGAGTATATTTCCATTCTTCAATGAAGGTGGAAACGTATATAGGAGTATAGCAGTTATGAAAGATGTGACCGAAGAAAAGCAGCAAGAAGCGAAAAAACTAGAATCTGTGCAGGATGATTTTTATGAAATTTTGAACCATATGGACAGTTTGGTTTTTAAAGTGAGACAGTATGAAGAGACTTTCGTTTATTCTTTTTTTGCAGGGAAATTGAAGAGAAGGTTTTCCGTAAAACCGGAGAAATTGTACGGGAAGACGGCGTTTGAAATTTTTTTAGAAGACGATGCACATATACTCGAATCCTATTATAGAGAAGCTTTTTCAGGAAAAAATTGTTCTTTTGAAATTAATTTGTTTCATACATATTTTTATATCAGTTTATCTCCGATTTATCAGAATGGACGTGTCAAAGAAATTGTGGGCACTGCTATTGATATTGATGAGAAAAAACAAACAGAGCAGCAAGTTCATCATATGACATATCATACTGTATTGACGGGATTGCCAAATAGACAAAAGCTATTGGATGATCTTACCTGTCATATAAAAAAGGGAGAACCGTTTCAGTTGATTATGATTGACTTAGATCAATTTAAACAAATTAATGATTCATCCGGGCATAAGGTAGGAGATGACGTCTTAAAGCAGGCAGCTCAACGCTTGCAGAGAAAGCAGCTTCCTGTTTATCATTTAGGAGCGGATGAGTTTGCATTGATAACATTTCAGCCTAATGATGTGGTGGATTCACTGTTTGAAGCTTTTAAGGAGCCGTTCATTTCTGAAGAAATTGCTTATTATGTAACAATTAGTGTCGGCGTTAGTCATTATCCCGTACACGGTAAGTCTTCGCTGGAGTTGTTGAAAAATGTAGATACCGCTCTGTACACAGCAAAAGAAAAAGGGAGAAACCTTTGCTGCGTCTATGAAGATCAAATGAATGAACACATTACTGAAAAAATTTATATGACAAACAATATTCGTAAAGCTTTATCCAATGATGAATTTGAACTGTATTATCAGCCCCAGGTTTGTTTGAAAACGAATAAAATAGTAGGAGTAGAAGCTTTAATAAGATGGAACCATCCAGAAGAAGGGATTATCTCTCCCGGTAAATTCATACCCATAGCGGAAAGTTCAGGTTTGATTATACCAATCGGAGAAATGGTATTAGAAAAGGCGTTGACCCAGTTGCAATTATGGCGTGAACAGGGTTACTCTCAATTACGAATGAGTGTGAACATTGCAGCGGAGCATTTTAACCAATCGCATTTTGCAAATACCGTACAAACAATGCTGGAGAACGCTCAAGTTCCTGCCAAACAATTGGAACTAGAACTTACCGAAAACAGCCTTCTCCAAAACACCGGTCTGACAACGAACACACTCCATACGCTACACCGAATGGGTGTTCATTTGTCTATTGATGATTTTGGGATTGGATATTCCTCTTTGAGCTATTTGCGCCATTTTCCGTTAACAACGCTGAAAATTGATAAATCATTTATGAATCATATTAATGAAAAGGAAAAAGATCGGGCTCTTATTTCCTCTATTATTCATCTAGCTGGAAGTCTCGGTATGAGAGTGATAGCAGAGGGTGTGGAAACAAAAGGAACGTTTCAATTTCTGCAGCAGGAAAAATGCGATGAGATGCAAGGATTTTACTTTAGTAAACCTATGCCGGCAGCAGACATAGAGAAACTGCTTAAGATTCACTATTTTTAAAGTAATAAACAGGACGAAGGTTGACAGTCTGATAGGCATGTGGTATCTTTAGTAAGTGTTTCAATAACGATACCAAAGCAAAGCAGAAGCGCCCGCTTCTCACCTGATTGACGCTAAAGGCTGTCGGCAGGTCACGGTGAACTCTAACAACCAATCGTGGGCGCAGTGTGTATGCGCCCACTTTTTTGTGTTTAAGGTAAAGAAGACCTTCTGCTAAGTTCGCACTTAACGGTAGCGGACCTTCTGCTAGTAAAAAGAGCTTCTAATAAACTTATATAGCTCACAAAGATGTTCTTTTTGTATAAGTCAATGTAGAAGTCGGCACAATTTGTGCAAGCATCTGGATGCTTTGATTCGTAAATTTTTTGGAGGTGGCTCATTATTCGTAATGACATGAAGGTTAATGATGGAATCCGGGCACGCGAGGTACGCCTTATCGATTCCAATGGCGAGCAGCTTGGGGTAAAATCGAAAAACGAAGCGTTGGATTTGGCTCAAAATGCAGACCTTGATTTAGTACTAGTAGCTCCAAACGCGAAGCCACCGGTTTGCCGTATTATGGACTACGGAAAGTACCGTTTTGAACAGCAGAAGAAAGAAAAAGAGGCTCGTAAAAAGCAAACAGTGATTAACGTCAAAGAAGTACGCTTGAGCCCAAACATCGAAGAACATGACTTTAATACAAAGCTTCGGAATGCCCGTAAGTTTTTAACTAAAGGCGATAAGGTAAAAGCAGCAATTCGTTTCCGCGGACGTATGATTACTCACTCTGACATCGGAAAGAAAGTGTTAGAACGGATGGCTGAAGAGTGTGGAGACATTGCTTCTGTAGAAACAAAGCCGAAGATGGAAGGACGAAGCATGTTTTTAATGCTCGCTCCAAAATCGGAAAAAGAAAGCAAGTAACCCGTGAATAATAAAGCGAAAGCTTAAGTAAAACAAGGAGGAACCAATCATGCCAAAAATGAAAACTCATAGAGGTGCGGCGAAGCGTTTTCGCAGAACAGGTTCAGGAAAACTAAAGCGTAGTCACGCGTTTACTAGTCACTTGTTCCGCAATAAATCTAAAGATCAAAAAAGAGATTTAAGCAAGCCAGCTATGGTCGATAAAACAGACCAAAAGCGTATCGACAGCTTGTTACCAAACAGTAAATACTAATACGAATAAATCGAATTGAAATTGAAGGAGGGATAGACGATGCCAAGAGTAAAAGGCGGTTATGTGGCGCGTCGTCGTAGGAATAAGGTACTGAAACTAGCAAAGGGTTACCAAGGTTCGAAGCACCGTTTGTTTAAAACAGCACAAGAACAGGTAATGAAATCACTACAATATGCATATCGGGATCGCCGTCAACGTAAACGCGATTTCCGCAGACTTTGGATTACACGTATTAATGCCGCTGCTCGTTTGAACGGACTATCATACAGCCGTTTGATGCACGGATTGAAGCAGGCAGATATTAATATGAACCGTAAAATGCTAGCGGATTTGGCTGTAAATGATGAAAAAGGATTTTCTGAGTTAGCCGATAAAGCAAAAGCTCATTTGAAATAATAAATAATAAGCCCGGGAACTGTTTGATATGTTTCCCGGGCTTATTTTCATAAGGAGACAGATAGATGCTGTCATACATTTTAGGTTATATGGGGTTTATTAGTGTTTTATCGTGGCTGATTATGGGGATAGATAAACGAAATGCACGTAAACGAAGACAAAGGATAAGTGAAAAACAACTATGGTTTTTAACGATAATAGGAGGGAGTGCAGGAACTCTGCTTTCGATGTACATGTTTCGCCATAAAACGAAACATACACCATTCATTGTCGGAGTCCCATTTGTGTTACTGATACACGTGGCGCTTTTACTTTTTATCTTGTTCGGCTTGTCGGATAAATTCTTTGATTGGACTTTTCCAGTCTAATTCTGCATGGGAATAGTGTTGACGAATTTCTTTTTCAAGAAAATTGAAATCTTGTAGTTGAAGTCCTTGTAAACGATCTTTATTTTTTACCCAAATGGAGACAAAAGTAATATCAAAAGCGTTTTCTGTAGTACCTAAATACTTTTCCCCTTCAAACATAACGCCTTTGTACGTGATAAGAAAATTTTTGCGTACATTTTTCGGTTCGTCCAGAAAGTAAAAGTTTTTCTTTTCATGGGCTAATTCTAGTTTTCGTTTAGGGTTTAAAATGTATTTGACGACAGCATAAATCAGAATAATTAAAGCGATGAAAATGAGTGCGCGTAATAAAAGGGCCATTCGTCACTGCCTCCCTTGTAACTTTAGTGTAGTCTGTTTTTTATTAACGTTCGAAGTATAGAAATTGTTTGCAGTATACTATACGAAATATATTCATTTCTAGTTTCATTGTAATGGAAAAGATAAGAGAAGGGAAAAGATAAGATGGAGCAATTATTTTCGATTCAGCGTCAATTGGATAATAAAATTTTAGAAGAACACGGCCTTCAAAGAGAAGAAGTCCGCACAGACAAAATATTAGCGTTGCAAGTTGAAATCGGGGAACTTGCGAATGAAACACGCTGTTTCAAATATTGGAGCCGCAAACCAGCTGCGGATGAAAGGGTTATTTTAGAGGAGTATGTAGATGGATTGCATTTTATTTTATCGCTTGGTATAGATGGAGGATGGGAAAAGGTTCCTGCTCAGCCTGCAGATAAAATGGAATCATTGACAGAACAATTTCATGCGGTATATCAAGCTGTAGCTGTATTTAATACAAAGCAAAGTCAGGATAGTTACTTAACGTTGTTTCAAACGTATTTAAAGCTTGGGGAAATGTTAGGCTATGATGAACAGGATATTGAGACAGCGTATATGTCTAAAAATAATACAAATCATAAACGACAAAATGAAGGATATTAAAAATTATTTGAGTATCGAAACAGTTCGCTATATACTAAAATAAGGAAGTACATAATTGAAGGAGGATGTTGTAATCGTGTCAAATTTAGATCAAACAACGAATATGTTAAAAGAATTGACGGATGCAAATGGTATTCCGGGTAATGAAAAAGAAGCAAGAGACGTCATGAGAGATAATATTTCACCTTACGCGGATGAAATAACCACCGATCATTTAGGAAGCTTAATTGCCAAAAAAACTGGTAAAGCCGGTGGACCGAAGATTATGATTACCGGACATCTTGATGAAATTGGATTCATGATTACACAAATTGATGATAAAGGCTTCTTGAAATTTCAAACAGTTGGCGGCTGGTGGAGCCAAGTTATGCTTGCTCAGCGCGTGAACATTATGACGAAAAAAGGTAATATTGTCGGTGTGATTGGTTCAAAGCCACCACATATTCTGTCAGCAGAACAACGCAAAAAGGCCGTTGAAATAAAAGACATGTTTATCGATATCGGAGCTTCCAGTAAAGAGGAAGCAGAAAACTTCGGCGTTACTCCCGGTGATTCTGTTGTACCAATTTGCGACTTTACGGTGATGAACAATGAAAAGTTGATGATGGCAAAAGCATGGGATAATCGGATTGGTTGTGCCATTGCTATTGAAGTAATGAAGCGCCTGCAAAATGAAGAACACGCTAACGAGGTATACGGAGTCGGAGCTGTACAAGAAGAAGTCGGTTTACGGGGAGCAAAGACCGCTGCGAACAAAATCACCCCCGATATCGGTTTTGCGGTTGATGTTGGTATTGCCGGTGATACCCCCGGAGTAACAGAAAATGATGCAAAAGCAGAAATCGGTAAAGGTCCACAAATTTTAGTGTTTGACCGTTCTATGGTTTCACACAAAGGTTTGCGTGACTTTGTTACGGAAACAGCGGATAAACACAATATTCCGTATCAATTTGACGCAATGAGTGGTGGTGCGACAGACGCAGGTTCGATTCATCTTTCTGGTGAAGGGGTCCCATCCCTTGCGATAACTGTTCCGACACGTTATATCCATACACATGCGGCAATCTTACATTACGATGATTTTGAACACGCTGTTCAACTTTTTGTAGAGATTGTAAAAGGATTGGATGAAGAAAAAGTAAAGTCCATTACTTTTGATGTATAAGCTAGAACAAAACCACTCTTCATGAGCTTTGTCTGAACGCCGATTAGGTTACTATGCAAAAATCATTTCTTATCAATCAGTTCAGTCAATCAGGATATCAACAACTAGATGACTAATAACGGAAGTGAAAAAGCTGACCTCAAAAGTTTAATATTAACTTTTGAGACAGCTTCTTTTTTAAAAAGAGATGGAATGTAAGGGATAGTTTGTGGAATTGCTATTGCAGACCTTGGGAAATATCGGTGATTACTTGATTTTTTTCCTCTTCACCGGCTTGTTGCCAAAACACTTCAAATAAAACACCGAGTCCGGGAAGCATTTTTTCCTCCCCGCTTTCAACGGCGTCTTTTATTGTTGCTTCCACGTCTTCTTCGCTATGGCCTGATACATTTTGAAGTACGGCCGATCGGAGATTAAATGACATCTTCTTTTCCTCCTCATTTGTGATAAAATAGTAAGTATCAACATATGTCGATATTTGTAGTATGACAAATAAAGAAAAATATATGTATTTTTGCCAAGCAAGGGAAGGGAATGCGATTGAACCGAATTGATTCTACGAAAAACCCGAAAGTGAAAAGTGTGAAGCGTTTATCGAAAAAAAAGTACAGAGAACGAGAACAACAATTTGTAGTGGAAGGATGGCACCTTTTAGAAGAGGTTCTCAGCCATGAGGTAACGGTGCAAGAATTGTTAATCAGCGAAAACAAAGAATTTCGCCCACATCTTGACGTTTCAGGTCTTCCTGTCACTATCGTAACAGAACAGGTAATGAATGAAATGAGTCACACCGAGACACCGCAAGGAATTCTAGCTATTTGCAGAATGCCTGATCAAAGGGATGTGTTATTGAATCAAAATAACAATTATTTGTTCGTAGATGGTGTTCAAGACCCCGGAAACCTAGGTACAATCATTCGAACGGCAGATGCAGTTGGTATAACAGCTGTTATCCTTGGCGAAGGTACTGTAGATTCTTATAATGATAAAGTGATACGAGCAACACAAGGTTCCCTGTTTCACCTTCCTGTTATAAAAGGGGAACTCGAAGAATGGATAGACGGATGCAACAAAATGTCCATTCCTGTTTTTGGGACGGCAGTTGGCAAAGGAACTACTCATTCCGCAATCGCATCCCAAAAAGGTTTTGCTCTGTTAGTTGGTAATGAGGGAGCAGGTGTACAGGAAAAATATTTAGAAATGACCGATCAAAACATATACGTCCCGATATACGGTAACGCGGAGTCGTTGAATGTATCAGTGGCCACCGGGATTTTACTATATCACTTGAAACAAACGATATAATCGCAAACAACTTGCAATGAAAAAGATTTTTTCATATACTAACACCATATCCGTTCGTTATATACTTAAATAAAAATATAAAAAAGGCGTGGAAAGAGAGTAGTAAGTTAGGAACCGTCATGCAGGGAGGGAATGTCATAGACTGAAAACATTCCTATCGAAAGGCTGACTGAATTCGCTCTGGAGCCGGCACTGGAAGACGCTGACGACTGTTACGTTAAAGTGCCCCGGGATTCCGTTATCGATACATCGAGTGAATCGCTGAGTGTTTTTTTGCGATTAACAAGGGTGGTACCGCGAACCTTCGTCCCTTTTGTTGGACGAGGTTTTTTTATGTTTGTGTTTATATAAAAAGGAGGAGTCATTAATGATAGAACGGCTTAAAGAGCTCGGAGACGAAGCTTTGCAAGAAATTAAGGAAGCCAACACTGTTAAGGCATTAGAAGATGTCCGAGTGAAATATTTAGGGAAAAAAGGTCCTATCACTGAAGTGTTAAGAGGAATGGGGAAATTATCTGCTGAAGAAAGACCGAAAGTCGGACAAAAAGCTAATGACGTTCGTGAACATATTCAAGAAAAGCTGGATGAAAAGTCGGCAGAGCTGGAGAAAAAGGCATTAGAAGAAAAATTACAAGCAGAATCTGTAGATGTGACGCTGCCTGGAAAGGAAATTAAACGAGGGGCCCGCCATCCATTAACAGCAGTAGTAGAAGAAATTGAGGACATATTCATTGGGTTAGGGTTTCAAGTGACGGAAGGACCGGAAGTAGAAACGGATTATTATAACTTTGAAGCGCTGAACCTGCCGCAAGAGCATCCGGCCAGGGATATGCAGGATTCGTTTTATGTAACAACAGACATGTTACTAAGAACACAAACATCTCCTGTACAGGCTCGTACGATGGAAAAACATGAAGGAAAAGGCCCTGTTAAGATTGTATGCCCTGGTAAAGTTTATCGCCGGGATGATGATGATGCGACACACTCCCATCAATTTTTACAAATTGAGGGATTATACGTAGACCATAATATTCGTATGAGTGACTTAAAAGGAATTCTAGAAGCGTTTGTACAAAAATATTTTGGTGTTGATCGAAGCATTCGTTTGCGTCCAAGTTTCTTCCCATTTACAGAACCTTCTGTGGAGGTTGATGTTTCGTGTGGCATATGCAAAGGAGAAGGTTGTCGCATTTGTAAACATACAGGCTGGATTGAAGTATTAGGTGCTGGAATGGTTCATCCACATGTTCTTGAAATGAGTGGCTTTGATCCAGAAGAATACAGCGGATTTGCGTTCGGTATGGGTGTGGAACGATTTGCAATGCTGAAATACGGTATTGATGATATTCGCCACTTTTACACAAACGATATTCGGTTTTTAGACCAATTTAAACGGGCTTAAAGGAGGTTAAAGATATGTTAGTATCCTATCAATGGTTAAAAGATTATGTAGATATAAAAGACTTAAGTGTAGAAGAAACAGCAGAGCGTTTGACGCGTGGCGGTGTAGAAGTAGACATGCTTCATCCGCGCAGTGAAGGAATTAATAATGTCGTCGTAGGATATGTAGAGTCTTGTGAGAGGCATCCTGATGCAGATAAACTAAATGTGTGCCAGGTCAATACTGGAGAACAGACAGCGCCGATTGTGTGTGGCGCACCTAACGTAAAGGCAGGTCAAAAAGTTGCGGTGGCAAAACCTGGTGCTGTTCTTCCTGGTGGTATGAAAATTGAAAAAACAGAATTACGGGGACAAACGTCAGAAGGTATGATTTGCTCTCTGCAAGAACTTGGCATTGAACAAAAACTTGTAGCAAAAGAGTTCATGGATGGTATTTATGTTTTCTCTGATGAGGCAGCAATCGGTTCTGATGCTGTGGCAGAACTTTCCCTTCGAGATACGGTGCTAGAACTTGACTTGACACCGAATCGGCCAGACTGCCTTAGCATTTTAGGTGTAGCTTACGAAATGGCAGCTCTCTTAGATAGAGGTGTTCAACACCCATCTGTGACTCACGGGCAAGCTGGAGAATCCGTGAAAGATTATATAGCTGTTCAAGTGGAAACGCCGAATGATAATCCATATTACGGTGCAAAAGTGATTCGCAACATTTCGGTTGGACCTTCCCCACAATGGATGCAAAACAGGTTAACAGCAGCAGGGATTAGACCTATAAACAATGTTGTAGATATTACGAATTATGTGTTAATGGAGTATGGACAACCGCTGCACGCTTTTGACTTGGATAAGTTTGGATCTTCCGACATTGTTGTACGTCGTGCTAATGCTGATGAACAAATGAAGACACTGGATGAAGAAGTACGGACATTGACAAACGAGCATTTGGTTATAACAAATGGTGAAGAACCGGTGGCTCTTGCTGGTGTTATGGGTGGATCCTTCTCTGAAGTACAGGACGATACAACGACAGTTCTGTTAGAAGCTGCTTACTTTCAGCCGACGCGCGTTCGTAAAGCGTCAAAAGATATAGGAATTCGCAGTGAATCAAGCATCCGTTTTGAAAAAGGAATCGACTCTGGAAGGATAGAAGAAGCAGCAGAACGTGCAGCAAAATTGTTAGAACAATATGCTGGTGGTGATGTACTGGAAGGAACTGTAGAAGTCGATCATCGTCCAACAGAAAACCCAATGATTACAACAAGCTCTGCTCAATTGAACAAATTATTAGGAATGGATTTAAAAGAAGACGACATCCTCTCCATTTTTCGACGTCTTCGTTTAGAAGCAAGAGTAGACAAGAATCATATTATTGTGGATGTGCCAACGAGACGGCCTGACCTTGAAATGGAAGTAGATCTAGCAGAGGAAGTAGCTCGTTTGTACGGCTATGATAACATTCCAACAACGCTTCCGGCTGGTACTACTACACCAGGATCGCTTTCTCCTGCTCAACAAAAAAGGAGAAAAATCCGCAGATATTTAGAAGGTTCAGGATTGCACGAAGCGATTACGTACACATTAACTTCTTCGAATCGAAGTAATAGGTTTCAACTGCAAGATGTGCCGGGAACGGTTGATGTGTCGATGCCGATGAGTGAAGACAGAAGTAAAATGAGAACCAGCTTGTTGCCTCATCTGCTTGATACCGTTCAATACAATCGTAATCGCCAATTGAATGATGTAGCGGTGTTTGAATTAGGATCTATTTTTATCGGGGAAAAAGAATCGCTTTCCAAACAACCGCACGAAAAACAAGTACTCGCTGGAGCCATTGCTGGAATGTGGGATGTGCAGCTTTGGCAGGGAGAGAAGAAAAAGACAGATTTCTTCATTGTGAAAGGGATATTGGAAGGTTTGTTTGAAGAAATCGGGCTGGCAGACCATATTCAATTTCATCGCTCGAACCATACGGAACTACATCCTGGACGAAGCGCTGATGTCTATCTGGATGGACAAACCATCGGCTTCATCGGCCAAACCCATCCGATGGTAGAAAAAGAATGGGGTATTAAAGAAACATATGTTTTCCAACTTGATGTAGATGCATTACTAGCATTTACAGCGAATGCGCTGTTTTATGAAACAATTCCACGTTACCCTTCCATTACGAGAGATATTGCGCTTGTAGTTGGGGAAGAAGTAGCAGCAGGAGACGTGCAGCAAGTTATTATAAATGCAGGCGGTGATCTGTTACATCGTGTTTCCTTATTCGATGTATACCAAGGTGAGAATTTGAGTGATGGCCAAAAATCGCTCGCTTTTTCCCTAGTCTACTTGGATCCAGAACGAACGTTAACGGATGAAGAGGTATCCAAAGCACATGATAATGTGTTAACACAGCTTCAAGAGCAAGTGAACGCTTCCCTCCGACAATAAATGTTATACTCCCGCTATCGTTTTTAGGTGCGGGAGTTTTTATAATAAATGATTGCACGGCAGGCATAAGCTTCTATAACGTAACGGTTTTTGTTTCCCTTTTAAAAACATTTCCATTCTAAAATGATTCTGTTATTATAATGGATAGGTATTTTGCGAAGACAGGAGGTTTTTCCGGTGGAAGAAGACAAGGAAAAACAGAGAACAACTGTTACTATTTTTGGGCAGCCTTATACGATTGTAGGAGACGAACCTTCTGAGCATGTAATAAGTGTTGCAGAACAACTTGACCAGAAAATGCGGGAATTTAAACGTCACAACCCTTATTTAGACACATCGAGACTCGCAGTTTTAACGGCCTTGAACGTCGTTGATGATTATATGAAATTAAAACAATCTATAGAGAATAATGATAGAAATGAGAAAGAGGATAGGTAAGTTATGCTAAGTCTTCTGTTAGTCCTGATTTTATTAGTTAGTTTCTTCGTTGGTCTACGAAGAGGATTCATTTTACAACTTATACACCTTGTCAGTTTTTTTGTTGCTTTATTTATTGCTTTTTACTTTTATCAAGATCTTGCGGAATATTTACGGCTATGGCTCCCATACCCGGAAATTTCAAGTGATGGGGACGGCGTTGTCAGCATGGCTGTTGCATCCTTTGATTTGGAGTCTGTCTATTATTCAGGTATTTCGTTTTTCTTGTTGTTTTTTGTTGCGAAAATTATATTGCAAATTATCGGTTCCATGCTCGATTTTGTAACAAAACTCCCAGTGTTGAAAACATTAAACCGTTGGCTTGGTGGAGTGCTTGGATTAGTAGAAACGTATTTGATTTTGTTTATTTTGTTAATAACAGCTGCACTTATGCCAATTGAGATGCTGCAAAACGCAATAGCTGATTCATGGGTGGCTAATGCAATAATTAACCATACCCCGATATTGTCCGATTGGTTAAAGGACTTATGGTCGGATGTATGATAGATTTAGAAACTTCTCTGTAAGATGAGAAGTTTTTTCTAACTAGGAGGAAAAAACGCCGATGAATAAAAAAGAGTTAATCAAGTCATTAGAAATGATTGCTGTTTATTTGGAACTAAAAGGCGAGAATTCATTTAAAATATCCGCATACCGTAAAGCAGCGCAAGCGTTAGAGCAAGACGAACGCTCCCTTTCAGAAATAGAAGACCCGGGGGTATTGCAAGGGATAGGAAAAGGGACAGCTGCTGTGATTAAAGAGTTGAGAGAAACAAATCGATCAGAATTGTTAGAAACATTAAAAAAGGACGTACCTTCAGGACTTGTTCCGCTGTTAGACTTACCAGGCCTTGGAGGGAAAAAACTCGCGAAGTTATACCAGGAGCTGGGAATAACTGACGCAGCATCTTTAAAAACGGAGTGTCATGCAGGAAAAGTACAAAAATTGGCTGGTTTCGGAGCAAAAACGGAAGAAAAAATTCTCTCGGCGCTGGAAGATATGGGGAACCGTCCGGAACGTTTACCTATTCATTTTATGTTAGAGGTTGCAAAAGTGGTAGAACAGCAAATTGAAGAGAATATCGAAGTAGAACGTTATGAAAGAGCGGGCAGTTTGCGGAGGATGGAAGAGACGATTAAAGATCTTGACTATATTATGGTAGTGAAAGATCCTGATGTGGCACGGCAGCAGTTAAAAGAATTGGAATTGGTTTCTGAAGTAATAGCGGACGGACAGGCAAAAGTGTCGTTAGAACTTACTTTTACTTACCCGGTTCAGGTTGATGTTCGTCTTGTGGAAGAAAAAGCTTTCGCAACAACACTTCACCATTTTACAGGATCAAAAGATCACAACGTACTCATCCGTCAAATGGCTAAAGCACAAGGAGAAAAAGTCAGTGAGTATGGCATTGAGGATCTTGAAACGGGAGAAATCAAGACATTTTCTTCAGAAGAAGCCTTTTTTTCTCATTTCGGGTTATACTATATTCCACCAGAAGCAAGGTTGGGTGGGGAAGAAATCGAGCGCTACAGAGAACCATTTGAGTCTGTTACACGAAGAGATATTCGCGGGGACCTTCATATGCACACAACCTGGAGTGACGGAGCTCTTTCTGTCGAAGAAATGACATTAGAAGCCAAAAATAGGGGACACGAATGGATTGCGATAACCGATCATTCGAAATTTTTACAAGTGGCTCATGGTTTGAATGAAGAAAGAGTTCTTCGACAAATAGAAGAAATTCGCAGAGTAAACAATAAGTATGATGACATCGAAGTGTTGGCTGGAATTGAAATGGACATTCGTCCGGACGGAACACTTGATTTAGAAGAAACTGTACTTGAAAAACTTGATGTTGTGATTGCATCGATTCATTCGTCTTTTTCACAATCAGAAGAAGAAATTATGAACAGGATGAAAGCAGCGTTATACAGTCCATATGTAAATATTATTGCTCACCCGACTGGGCGCTTGATTGGACGGCGGGATGGTTACAAAGTAGACGTAGAATCACTGTTGCAGCAAGCAGCCTCAACTGGCACCGCACTTGAGTTGAATTCAAACCCAAATCGACTTGATTTATCGGCGGAATGGCTTCGTAAAGCTGGTGAGATTGGCACGGTGATTACGATAAATACAGACGCACATTCGCCGGACATGTTAAGTCATATGGAAATAGGGGCGGGTATTGCAAGAAAAGCTTTGCTCACAAAAGACCAAATTGTAAATACGCGGAGCTATGCGTCTCTTCTGTCTTTTCTGCGGGAAAAACGGAGCAGGTAAAACAGAACAGACTACTCAACTTCAGTTTATAAAGCTTGAAAGGATGACAGGCATGAACGCACGAGTAAACCGTGTGCTAGAATACGAAAAAATGAAAGAACAGTTAAAAACGCACGTAGCATCATCGCTTGGCAGAAGTAGGGTGGAAAAGCTTCAGCCCCACACTAATCTTGAGACAGCCCAGCTTGAACAAAGCAGAACCTATGAAGGAGCAAAAGTTCTTCGTCTTAAAGGACAAGTACCTTTAGGAGGCATTCGAAACATTCATGCTCACCTGAAACGAGCACAAATTGGCGGAACGCTTAATGCAGGTGAATTAATGGAAATAGCAGATACGGTGTATGGCGGACGGAGAATGAAATCTTTTGTTGAAACAATGGTGGAAGAGGAAATAGAAGTTCCTTTGTTAGCTGATCTTGTTGAATATATTACACCGCTTACAGATTTGGAACGTACGATAAAACAATGTATTGATGACCACGGAGAAGTATTAGATTCCGCGAGTCACACACTTCGAGGTATTCGTCAGCAAATAAGAAGCAGTGAAGCAGAAATTCGTTCGAAATTGGAACGAATGACAAGGTCATCTGAACAGCAAAAAAAATTATCAGATTCGATTGTGACCGTTCGTAATGATCGTTATGTTGTACCGGTAAAACAAGAATATCGTTCTTCATTCGGCGGTATAGTTCATGACCAATCTGCTTCTGGTGCGACGCTGTTTATTGAACCTCAGGCTGTTGTCACCATGAACAATCAGTTGAATGAAGCAAAAGGCAAAGAACGCCAGGAAATAGAAAGAATTTTAAAAGAACTGTCGGCTCAAGTGCAAGAATATACGGAAGAATTGTTACAAAATATCAACTATCTGGCAGAACTGGACTTCCTCTTTAGCAAAGCTTACTATGCTAGAGAAATGAAAGCGACACAGCCACGGTTAAACGGAACGGGACGGCTACACTTTAAAGATGCCAAGCACCCTCTCTTAATTGAAGATGAAGTAGTTCCCATTGATGTGGAACTTGGTACGGATTTCTCATCACTTGTCATAACAGGGCCGAACACAGGTGGTAAGACTGTTACATTAAAAACGGTAGGGCTACTTACCTTAATGGCGCAATCTGGTCTATTTTTGCCTGTTGAAGAAGACTCGGAAGCAGCTGTGTTCTCGAGCGTGTTTGCCGATATAGGGGATGAACAATCAATTGAACAAAACTTAAGTACATTTTCTTCCCACATGACGAATATTGTTGATATTTTACAGCAGGTGGATCATGAAAGTCTTGTCCTGTTTGATGAAATAGGGGCAGGAACGGATCCTACAGAAGGTGCTGCATTAGCCGTTTCCATTCTTGATTATGTGTACAACAGCGGTGCAAAACTTGTCGCCACCACACACTATAGCGAATTGAAGGGTTATGCGTATAATCGTGAAGGTGTCATGAACGCAAGTGTAGAGTTTGATGTAGAAACGCTGCGTCCGACATATCGACTGTTAACAGGAATTCCAGGTCGAAGTAATGCGTTTGCAATTTCACGACGGCTTGGCCTCGACGAATCGATTATTGAAGCGGCAGAATCAGAAGTGAATGCTGAAAGCCGCCAAGTGGAAAATATGATTACCTCCCTTGAGGGAAAGCAGCGGTCAGCCGAAGAAGAAATGAAACAAGCCCAAAAAACGAGATATGAAGCAGAACAACTTCATCATGATCTTGACCAAAAAATGAAAGAGTTAGAAAAGAAAAAAGACGACATTCTCAAATCCGCCGAAGACAAGGCACAAAAAGAGTTGGATAAAGCGCGTAATGAAGCTGATTCTATTATCCATGACTTAAGAGAATTACAAAAACAGGGACACAGTGTAAAAGAGCACGAATTAATTGATGCTAAAAAGCGAATGGAAACTGCTGCTCCTGAACTAAGCAAACGTCAAAAACAAATAAAAAAACAAGCTCAAAAACAGCAGTCTTTTGAACCAGGAGACGAAGTACGGGTCCTAAGCTTTGGTCAACAAGGTCAAATACTAGAGAAATCAAATGACAAAGAATATCGGGTACAACTTGGTATTATGAAAGTAAATGTAAAAGCAGAGGATATGGAAAAGGTGAAACAGGAATCTGTGTCTCAACCGACGCGCCCAGTTTCTACAGTTTCGACCAATACAACGGTTAAACCAGAGCTTGATTTGCGAGGCGTTCGTTATGAAGATGCAATGAGAAAAGTCGAAAAGTATTTAGATGACGCAGTTCTTGCAGGCTATCCACAAGTTCATATCATTCACGGTAAAGGCACTGGTGCATTGCGCAAAGGGGTTAAAGAGCTGTTGAAAAAGCATCCTAGTGTCGCAGAAACGAGAGATGGTGGAATGAATGAGGGCGGGATTGGAAATACCGTTGCTCAATTAAAATAAACAGGCTGTAAGAGAGGATGAACAGACGTGGAAGCATTGATGCAAAATGCATTCGTAGAAACAGCCGCTCATTTTAGCGTAGCGGTCTTGTCTCTTATTGTTTTTCTGGCAATCTTTGAAACGATTACATCTTATCGAAATTGGGAAGAAATCAAAAATGGTAATATTGCAGTCGCCCTTGCCACAGGCGGGAAAATTTTTGGGGTGGCCAACATTCTTCATTTTTCAATTGAACATAATGATGCTGTTTTAACCATGGTATTATGGGGAACCTATGGATTTATTCTGTTAGTGTTCAGTTATGTTATGTTCGAGTTTTTAACACCTATGTTTAAAGTAGACGATGAAATAGCAAAAGACAATCGTGCGGTGGGCTTTATTTCGTTCATTATTTCTACGGGAATGTCATTTGTCATCGGAGCAGGTATCTTAGCGTAAGAGAGTATAAGATATGGAGGAAAGTTAAGTGGAGCGTCTCTCAAAAATATTAATTATTTGTTGTATATTATTCGTACTGTCTGGAGCAGTTTACCTTTTGTTTTTTAGTTAGATAGGAGAAGATAGAATTTACGCGATTTATATTTTGGGCGTTTAGCAGGAGCGGAAGACGGGCGTTCCACCGGATGTGGATAGAAGCATATTTAAAAAAAGTGTGGCCCCACACAAGACGGAACTCTGGTTACCAGATTCCGTTTTTCTTGCGTAGACAGTAATAAGGGAGCGGTTTTGAATGATTATAATTTTATAGTATCGAATATTGTATCTCCCTGTTATCGCACCTTTGTTGTAAGCGCCTTCTTTTAAATGAAAATAATATGGATGAGGACTCTTCGCTTCTCATACAGTAATAGAGGATAAAGAAAGAAGATATTGCTATTTTTTCACATAAAGGAGGACCAACCGGTGACCACAGACAAAATATGGCTACGTCATTATCCTGATCAAATCTCCTCATCGCTTTCATATGAAAATAAAACCTTACATTCCTATTTAAAAGAAGCTGCTCATGCGGTTCCAAATAAAGAAGCACTCGATTTTCTTGGGAAAACAATGACATATCATGAGGTGTACGATGAAGCACTGCGTCTTGCAAACCAGTTAATATTGCTTGGCATAAAAAAGGGAGACAGGGTAGCTGTGATGTTGGCTAATTCCCCACAAGCTGTCATCTGTTATTACGGGGTTCTTATGTCAGGAGCTATTGTTGTCCAAACAAACCCTCTCTACGTTGAACGTGAAATTGAACATCAAGTCAATGATTCAGAAGCAAAGGTAATGATTTGTCTGGATGCTTTATTTCCCAGGGTGGAAAAGATTCGTGGAAATAGCAGTCTTGAACATGTCATTGTAACAAGTATAAAAGACTATCTTTCTTTTCCTAAAAATCTTATATATCCGTTTGTTCAAAAAAGACAGACAGGAATGAAAGTAACTATTGATTATAATGACAACACTCATCATCTGACATCTATACTAACGTCAGGGCAAGCTGTGGAACCAGAAGTTACGGTGGATCCAAGTGAGGATTTAGCGTTACTGCAATATACAGGTGGGACAACGGGCTTGGCTAAAGGAGTGATGCTGACACACTCTAATCTTGTTATAAATACCCAGCAAGCTGGAGCTTGGATGTACCGAATGCGAGCGGGAGAAGAACGGACGTTAGCAGCACTGCCATTTTTTCACGTGTATGGAATGACTGTTGTTATGAATTTTTCAATTATGTATCGTTCAAAAATGATTATTTTGCCAAAATTTGATCCAGTGCAGGCACTTAAAGCCATTGATAAACATGATATTACACTTTTTCCAGGCACACCGACGATGTATGTTGGTCTTATAAATGAACCCTCTATGAAAAAATATAATTTATCCTCTATTAAAGTCTGTTTAAGTGGATCAGCTCCTCTTCCTTTAGAAGTTCAAGAAAGGTTTGAGAAACTATCGGGAGGAAAACTAGTAGAAGGCTACGGATTAACCGAGACCTCTCCGGTTGTTATGTCGATGCCCATTTGGGGAAAGCAAAAAATAGGGAGCACAGGCATACCTTGGCCGGATACGGATGCAGACATTTTATCTATTCAAACAAATCAATCTGCTAAAGATGGTGAAATTGGTGAAATAATAGTAAAAGGGCCCCAAGTGATGAAAGGATATTGGAATCAGCCGGAAGAAACAGCCGCTTCGTTTAATGAAGACTGGTTTTTAACAGGAGATATGGGTTACCGGGATGAGGATGGTTATTTTTACATTGTCGACCGCAAAAAGAATGTAATTATTGCAGGCGGATTCAATATTTATCCACGTGAAATTGAGGAAGTGTTATACGAACACGTCGGTATACAAGAAGCTGTAGTCATTGGTATCCCAGATCCATACCGGGGCGAAACAGTTAAAGCGTTTATTGTATTAAAAGAACATCAACGTCTTACAAGTGATGAACTTCAAGCTTTCTGTCGTAAACGTTTGGCCTCGTTTAAAGTACCGAGGTTATTTGAGTTCAGAGATGAGCTTCCAAAAACGATGGTTGGTAAAGTATTAAGGCGTGTTCTACTGGAAGAAGAAAAGAAAAAGCTTCAAAGCGATGAGACTACAGGGAACCATTAAGAGCAAAAATCATCATTTCCGCCTGAATTTCATTGTAATAAAAGAAATTTAGGTGGAGTGATAATCTTTACATAAAAAACGCTATGAAAATGAATTGCTATTCAGTATAATAAAAGGAAAGAGGAGACGCTTTTAAATGAAAGAGGGAAAAGAGGAGGACGATTGGTTGCAAACAAAAATGGGAGACATCTGGTTTCAACAATATCCAAAGGACATTCCCTCTACTATTTCATACCCTGATACGCCTTTGCATGGCATTTTAAGTACGACGGCTGCTGATTTCCCGAATCACAAGGCAATGAGCTTTCACGGAAATCAATGGACGTATGAACAGCTCTTGAAAGAAGCGGCGGCATTTTCAAATCAGCTCATAAAGACATTTGGGATTGAAAAAGGGGACAGAGTTTCGATTATGTTGCCGAATACGCCACAATCCGTTATAAGTTATTACGGAGTATTAATGGCTGGTGCTATTGTAGTGCAAACCAATCCTTTATATGTTGAAAGAGAGCTTGAACATCAGCTAATAGATTCCGGCGCAAAAGTGATTGTATGTTTAGATACGCTTTTTCCGCGTGTCATGAAGGTACTGGAGAATACATCGATTGAGAATATCATTGTTACAGGAGTGAAAGATGCTCTAGCTTTTCCGAAAAACTTATTGTATCCGCTTACAAAAAAGAGGTCACAACAAATGAAAGTGAACATTAATTATGATGAAAATGTTCACCGCTTTGAAAAGCTAATCCAACGGGGAAGCTGTATTGTTCCTGAAGTAGAGATCAAACCGAGGCGGGATATAGCGTTGCTACAATACACAGGTGGGACAACAGGACCAGCTAAAGGAGTAATGCTCACCCATCATAATCTTGTTGCTAATACTACTCAATGTTTGCAGTGGATGTATAAACTAGAAAAGGGACAAGAAAAAACGTTAGCCGTGCTACCTTTTTTTCATGTTTATGGAATGACGGTATCCATGAATTTATCCATTATGCATGGAGCGGAGCTTGTTATATTACCGAAATTTGATCCCGAAAAAGTATTGAAGACGATAGAGAAAGAAAAAATAACTCTGTTTCCCGGAGCTCCTACTATGTATATCGGTTTATTAAACCAGAAAAATATTAACGACTACAATCTCTCCTCCATCGAGGCTTGCATTAGCGGTTCAGCTTCACTTCCACGAGAAGTTCAGCAACAATTTGAAGCGTTAACCGGTGGCAAACTAGTCGAAGGATATGGATTGACAGAAGCTTCTCCTGTGACACACTGTAATTTAATTTGGGGAAGGAGAAAAGATGGAGGTATTGGTTTACCATGGCCTGATACCAAAGCAGCTATACTTTCTCAAGAAGGAGGAGATTTTGCTGAACCAGGGGAGGTCGGAGAAATTGTTGTTAAAGGCCCGCAAGTAATGAAGGGGTATTGGAACCGACCGGAGGAAACCGATATTGCGTTTAGAAACGACTGGTTGTTAACAGGGGATATGGGCTATATGGATGAAGAAGGATATTTTTACATTGTTGATCGAAAAAAAGATATGATTATCGCTGGAGGCTTTAACATTTATCCTAGAGAAATTGAAGAAGTTCTGTATGAACATGAGGCGGTACAAGAAGCAGTAGTGATCGGTGTCCCCGATAAATACAGAGGTGAAACAGTTAAAGCAATCGTCGTAAAAAAAGAAGGAGAGCAATTGAGTGAGGACGATTTAAACACGTTTTCTAGAAATCGACTGGCTTCTTTTAAAGTACCGCGTACGTATGAGTTTCGTAACGAGCTGCCAAAAACGAGCGTGGGAAAGATTTTGAAGAGAGTGTTAATCAAAGAAGAAAAAGAACGGAGTTAAAGGGTTCTTCTGCCCATGCTTCGTTCACCTATTGACAGAATAGAACAGTTTTTTTACAATTAAAACACAGATATGAATGATTGTTCATTCATATCTGAAGGCTGACATAGGAAAACAAACAAGATAAGCGGACAGGAAGGACGTTAAACAATGGCTACGAAAAAAGGACCCAAGTATGATCAAATTATAGATGCAGCAGTAACTGTTATCGCGCAAAATGGTTACCATCAGGCACAAGTTTCAAGAATAGCAAAAGAAGCAGGTGTAGCAGATGGAACAATTTATTTGTATTTCAAAAATAAAGAAGATATTTTAATATCTTTGTTTGAAGAGAAAATGGGAACATTTGTCGATCATATCCGTTCTAAGCTCACGGAAGCAAACACAATTGAAGAAGAGCTTCAGTTCTTAGTGGAAATGCATTTGAAGCAATTAGCTGCGGATAAAAACCTTGCCGTGGTGACGCAATTGGAACTTAGACAGTCTAATTATAAGTTGCGCCAACGTATTAACGAAGTGTTGAAAGAATATTTAAGCGTGATGGAAAGTATTATTGAAAAAGGAAAAGCATCCAATGTATTTTCACAAGATGTAAATGATAAATTGGCGCGCCAGATGATATTTGGAACGTTAGATGAAGTAACCACAAATTGGGTTATGAAAGATTGTAAATATGATTTAGAGTCTCTTTCAAAACCGGTATTTGATATGCTTTTACAAGGATTTAAGTTACGAGAAGATGTTTTATAAAAAGCCGTTGAATTTGCCATATTGTTTATTATTTTTTGAAAACCTTTACAAAATGAGGGGGAGGAAAAATGAATATCTTTGTAATTATGAAAAGGACGTTTGATACAGAGGAAAAAGTTGTTATTGAAAATGGAAGCATTGATGAAGAAGATGTAGAATTTATTATCAATCCTTACGATGAATATGCCTTAGAAGAGGCGATTGTTTTGCGTGACAAACACGACGGGACAGTAACTGTTGTAACTGTAGGAGAGGAAGAGGCTGAAAAGGAACTGCGCACAGCACTGGCGATGGGGGTAGACCAAGCTGTCCTGTTAGATATAGAAGAATTAGAAGGAGAAGTGGATCACTATTCTGTTAGCGAGGTATTAGCAGCTTATTTTATAGACAAAGAAATAGATATCATTCTTGGTGGCAATGTTGCTGTTGATGATGGATCTGGTCAAGTAGCTCCACGTGTGGCAGAGAAATTAGGCATCAATCAGGTAACGACGATTACAAAAATAGAAGTGGAAGATAGAGATGTGAAAATAGAAAGAGAAGTAGAAGGGGATGTGGAATATGTAGAGGCTTCCCTCCCGCTCGTTGTCACTTGTCAACAGGGGTTAAATGAACCACGATATCCTTCCCTTCCCGGTATAATGAAGGCAAAAAAGAAACCGTTAGAGACCATAGACGTAGATGAACTCGATTTGGATGAGAAAAAAATAGAAGCTAAAACAAATACGCTGGATCGTTTTCTTCCTCCAGAAAAGCAAGCAGGCAAAGTACTTCAAGGGGAAACGAAGGATCAAGTAAGGGAACTGGTTGGTTTATTACGGAATGAATCCAAAGTTATATAACGGAGGGATATCTTATGACAAGGAAAATGTTAGTAGTAGGGGAAGTCAAAGATAACACATTGCGTCATGTTTCGTTTGAAACGATTGCTGCTGCTATGAATATAGCAGATGGTGGTGAGATTGTCGGGGTGTTGTTTGGAGAAAATCTGACTAGTCACGCAAAAGCGATGATCCATTATGGAGCGGACCGTATCATTACGGTTGAGAGGGAAGAATTAGCAGATTATACAACGGATGCCTACAGCCAGGCATTTTTACAAGTGTATGAACAAGAAAAGCCAAATGGAATTATTCTTGCTCATACATCTGTTGGTAAAGATTTAGCACCTAGGTTAGCAGCAAAGTTGAACAATGGACTCGTTTCAGATGTTGTTGCTATAGAAAATGACTCGGGAACACCCGTGTTCACACGTCCTATTTATTCAGGGAAGGCATTTGAAAAGAAAATAATGGAAGAGGGCATTATTTTTGCAACGATTCGTCCGAATAATATTCCTGCACGCACTGAAGATTTATCGAGAACGGGTACAATTACCAGTATGGATGTAGAGCTGAAGGACTTACGAACAACGATTAAAGAAGTGGTGAAAAAAACAACCGACGGTGTGGATTTGGCAGAAGCAAATATTATTGTCGCCGGCGGCCGCGGCGTAAAAAGTGCGGAAGGATTTAAGCCGCTTGAACAATTGGCGGACGTACTGGGGGCGGCAATTGGGGCGTCAAGAGGCGCTTGTGACGCAGAGTATTGTGAATACTCTTTGCAAATCGGGCAAACCGGTAAAGTCGTCACCCCGGACCTTTATATCGCAGCCGGTATATCTGGTGCGATTCAACATCTAGCCGGTATGTCTAATGCTAAAGTAATTGTTGCGATAAACAAAGATCCAGAAGCACCTATCTTTGATGTGGCAGATTACGGCATTGTCGGGGATCTTTTTGAAGTCATCCCGATGCTGACTGAAGAATGCAAAAACGTAACCACATAAGAAAATAAACAAATGGGTTTTCTTTTAAGGAACCCATTTTTAATGTTTTACTCATTTTTATCTTGGGTAAATTATTTAAAGCAATTTATTCGCAACGAATAAATCATGATGCTATAATGAAAAATAGATTCAGATTGTTAGCTAAAAAGGAGGACAATTACAATGGCAATAGTAAATGTGTCAGATCAAAGTTTCGCTGAAGAAACATCAGAAGGAGTCGTATTGGCTGACTTCTGGGCTACATGGTGCGGACCTTGTAAAATGATTGCTCCCGTACTTGAAGAAATTGATTCGGAAATGGGAGATCAAGTCAAAATCGCCAAACTCGATGTTGATGAGAACCAAGAAACTGCTGGTAAATACGGAGTAATGAGTATTCCAACACTTCTTATGTTTAAAGATGGAGAAGTGGTGGAAACAATCGTTGGTTTCCAGCCAAAAGAACAATTGGTGGAACTTATTAACAAACATGTTTAATATAAAAAACTGCTGATATTTACTCAGCAGTTTTTTTAATCAGATAAGAACTATAAGCCGCCGAGGGAGGGTTGAAAATGCCTGTTCAAATAAAAAGAATATACGAACAAGTGTCTGAAAAAGACGGTTATAGAGTATTGGTTGACAAAGTATGGCCGCGTGGTGTTTCAAAAGAACGTGCAAAACTTGATGAATGGGCCAAAGAGATAACTCCAACTCCGGAGCTGAGAAAGTGGTTTAATCATGAAAAAGATAAATTTATCGTATTTGCAGAGGAATATAAAAAAGAATTACAATCAAACAAAGAAGGAAGACAAAAACTAAATGAGCTTACAAATATAGCAGTAGATAAAGAGGTAACTCTGGTTTTTGCTGCCAAAGATGAAAAATACAATCATGCTGTGCTGTTACAGCAATGGATGGAAGAAAAGTTAGAAAAGGAGTAGAGGTGACCGGACTTGTCCACCATAAAGGAACTACTCGCAGTGCTTCCGGCACAGCCGGGATGTTACCTAATGAAAAATAAACATGGCACGATTATTTATGTAGGCAAAGCTAAAGTGTTGAAAAATCGTGTCCGTTCATACTTCACCGGATCTCATGATGGAAAAACACAACAGCTTGTTAGCGAGATTACCGATTTTGAATATATTATTACGTCTTCAAACGTAGAAGCCCTTATCTTAGAGATGAATTTAATCAAAAAGCACGAACCGAAGTATAATGTTATTTTAAAAGATGATAAATCTTATCCGTATTTAAAAATTACAAACGAAGAACATCCGCGTTTAATTATAACGAGAAAAGTGAAAAAAGATGGGGCGAAATATTTCGGGCCCTATCCCAATGCTGGAGCAGCAAATGAAACAAAAAAATTACTTGATCGTCTTTACCCTTTGAGAAAATGCCGGACGCTTCCTGATAGGGTATGTTTGTATTATCATATCGGACAATGTTTGGCGCCGTGTGAATTTCATGTATCCGAAGAAACGAATCACAATCTTGTTCAAGAAATGACAAAGTTTCTGAACAATGGGCATCAACAAGTAAAAACGGACTTAAAGGAAAAAATGGAAGAAGCAGCAGAAGAATTAAATTTTGAGCGGGCAAAAGAATTGCGTGATCAAATTCAGCATATTGATGCCGTCATGGAAAAACAAAAAATGACTATCAATGATCAGATGAATCGAGATGTATTTGCTTATTCTTATGATAAAGGTTGGATGTGTGTACAAGTGTTCTTTGTGCGCCAGGGCAAATTAATAGAACGTGACGTATCCATTTTTCCGTTTTATCAAGACCACCAAGAAGACTTTTTAACTTTTTTAGGTCAATTTTATTTAAAAGAAGAGCATATGCTCCCAAGGGAAGTGTTAGTACCAGAAGGCATTGACCTAGATATGGCCGAACAGCTTCTTTCCGTAAAAGTGCTGCAGCCAAAAAGAGGACAAAAGCGGGAATTAGTCCGTCTGGCAGAAAAGAATGCAGAACAGGCATTGACGGAGCGTTTTCAACTGATTGAAAGAGACGAAGAACGAACGATCAAAGCAGTGGAACAACTGGGAGAAACGATGAAAATTGATACGCCGTTCCGTATAGAAGCATTTGACAATTCAAATATTCAAGGGACAGATCCAGTTGCAGCGATGGTTACCTTTTTGGACGGCAAACCGTTTAAGAAAGATTATCGTAAGTACAAAGTTAAAAGTGTTGAGGGACCAGACGATTACGCATCTATGAAAGAGGTTATTCGCCGTCGTTACGTGCGAATCTTAAAAGAAAAAACTGCCTTGCCCGATTTAATATTAATCGATGGTGGAAAAGGGCAGCTCAGCGCTGCGAAAAGTGTTATTGAAGATGAGTTGGGGCTGCTTTTGCCGGTTGCTGGTATGGCCAAGGATGATAAGCATAAAACATCGGAGCTTATCATGGGGGACCCGGCTGAAGTGATTACACTAAAAAGAAACAGCCATTCCTTTTATTTGCTCCAACGAATTCAAGATGAAGTTCACCGGTTTGCGATAACTTTTCACCGCCAAACCCGCCAAAAAAACATGTTCACTTCTATACTCGATGATGTTTCCGGGATTGGTGAAAAACGAAAGAGATTACTACTTCGTCATTTTGGTTCCATTAAAAAGATGAAAGAAGCGTCTATTGAAGATTTCAGAGGTATCTCCATTCCTGATAATGTGTCACGTGAATTAATGCAGCGTCTGCAGGAAACAGAGTAAAACCGCTGATTCGTATGAAAATCAGCGGTTTACTTATGTAAGGGTAGTATTTGGCGTTTTTAATCCCACTGTACTTGAAACATAATCCGTTTTCGTTTTTCTATAATAAAAGTTTCTGCTGGTTTTCCCTTTTGATATTCTATCTGTTGAGCAAGATATCCCGCTTCCATGTGACGGTCGATTGATTCTTTTGATGGCATCAGGCTCATTTCAAATTGACTCTCTTTTTTTTGTCATTTGTCCATTCAAGATGTCCCCATCCCGCTTCTTGAAAAAAATGTATCATTTCATCTATATCAGCAGCTGGATATTTGCGGGCAATTCGTTTTCCGCCCCAATACAAAATATCGGATTCTTCACTTCCTAACAATTCTGGAATCAACGTTTCCCTCAATAAATTATACCCGAAATGAAGCTCTTGATTATCTGGATAACTCATAATATTTTCACCCTTTCTCCTCATATTATTATAACTTTAAAAAGTGGAAATCTCTATAGCTAACGTATAGTAGAAATGATATACTGAAGCCCGAGTTCTTTCGGAGGTAAGAGAAATGAAAAAGGGATTAGAACAATTTATGACACCGTTTCGGATGATTATTGTTGCGTATATTTTATCGATGTTTTTATTCAGTTTTTTATTATGGATGCCATTTTCTCATCAGCCTGGAGTAAATCTTTCTTACTTCGAGTCTTTTTTCACTTCTGTTTCTGCGGTAAGTGTGACGGGGCTGACTTTGGTTGACATATCCGATACATTAAGCTACGTCGGTGTGTTCATCCTTGCGCTCGCCATGCAGGTTGGCGGTATCGGTATTATGTCACTCGGTACTTTTGTGTGGATGCTGTTTAAGCGGAAAATTAATTTGTCCCAGCGTTTATTAATAATGGTTGACCAAAACCAATATCAATTTTCTGGTATGGTCAAATTGATGCGTGGTATATTACTGCTTGCACTTGCAATAGAGGCTGTGGGAGCACTTATTTTGGGTACTTACTACCTTCAACATTTTGATACGGTTGGTGAAGCTTACTATCAAGGCTCTTTTGCAGCACTTAGTGCATTTACCAATGCGGGCTTTGATGTAACAGGGGAATCTTTGATACCGTTTGCTAATGACTATTACGTACAATTTATTGTTTTGTTACTGATCTTTGCTGGTGCAATTGGGTTTCCGGTCTTGATGGAAATTAAAGAATATTTCATGACGAAGGGAAATCTCTTTAGATTCAGTTTGTTTACAAAAGTAACAGTGACGACGTATTTTCTTATTTTTGTTGTAGGAGCTGTTGGTATTTGGGTACTGGAAAAAAATATGTTTTATGAGAGTATGTCATGGCATCAACAGTTTTTCTATTCTATTTTTAATTCAGCAACAGCTCGAAGTGCCGGCTTGTCTACAATGGAAGTGTCATCCTTCACACTGCCCACATTGTTGTTCATATCTTCACTCATGATTATAGGAGCAAGTCCTTCGAGTGTGGGGGGAGGTATTCGAACGACGACACTTGCTGTCATGTTTTTGTCTATTCGCAGTTTTGCTCTTGGAAAAAGTGAAGTGAAAGTGTTTGGACGAGAAATTCATCCAGAAGATAAACAAAAGGCGTTTATGGTCTTGTCATTTTTCTTGTTTGGTTTGTTCAGTGCCGTAATATTAATCAGTGCATTTGAACAGGGGAACCAAAACGTGGAGCTGATAGATATTATTTTTGAAACAAGTTCCGCCTTTGGAACAAGTGGCTTGTCAACGGGCATTACGAACAGTTTATCAACTGCCAGTCTCGTTTTATTAATGACTCTTATGTTCATCGGACGTGTCGGGATTTTGGTGTTATTATTTTCGGTGAAACGTAAAGAAACGAAGTCTCATTATCGTTATCCAACAGAACGCATGATTATTGGTTAATAAGAGAAACTAATGAAAGACCGGTCAGTGATTGAAAAGGCCGGTTTTTCTTATCGGAAATCGTATATATGACTGTATCCGGTTTCTTGACTCGCCGTGAAACTGGGAGTACAATAAATTTGTCGGAATTCTGAAAGATAAAAAATATTTTGTGGAGTAGTTAGACTATTTGGCCAGCGATTGTTTTGTTAATCTTGAAAATAACAAGGCTAACTAGGACAAGAGTAACAATTATTACTAGAGGAGAAAGGTACATCCCCTATACATAGTATGATTGATAAAAAATGAACAGTCTAGGTAAACTAGAAAGCTGTTTTCTTCATTGTGGGGAATGTTAGTTCTCTCTGGGAAAGGCAGGAGGTCGTTTCATTGAAAAGAAGTAATATGCAGTGATTTCGACAAAACAAAGAAGCAAAAAATTATTAGGGGGAACATTGGCATGGCTGAAAACCGTGAATTTATGAATCGCAGACTGCATTCCTTGCTGGGCGTTATTCCTATCGGCGTCTTTCTTATCCAGCATTTGACGGTAAACTTTTTTGCTACGCGCGGCGCGGATTCATTTAACGCAGCTGCTCATTTTATGGAATCTTTACCGTACCGTATTTTCTTAGAAATATTTGTTATTTATCTTCCTATTTTGTTTCACGCTATTTATGGTCTTTTTATTGTTTTTCAAGGGAAGAGCAATACAAGACGATTTGGGTATTTTAGAAATTGGATGTTTTTATTTCAGCGTATAACAGGTGTTTACTTATTAATCTTTATAGCCTGGCACGTTTGGCAGACTCGAGTGCAGGCTGCTTTAGGCGCAAATGTGAATTATGATATGATGGCAGATATACTTAGCAGTCCTTTCATGCTTGTCTTTTATATCGTTGGAGTTTTAGCAGCTACATTTCATTTTTCCAACGGGCTGTGGTCTTTCTTGGTATCTTGGGGAATTACAGTCAATCCTCGTTCTCAAAGAATTGCGACTTATGCGACAGCGGTTATTTTTGTTGCTTTGTCCGTAATTGGAATGAGTGCTTTATTAGCGTTTATTAATCCCGATTTAGCCAATTTGTAAGGAGTGTATGGTACATGAGCGATGGTAATATTATTGTAGTCGGCGGTGGTCTTGGCGGACTGATGGCGACGATAAAAGCAGCAGAAGCCGGAAAAAACGTTAAACTTTTTTCTGTTGTTCCCGTGAAACGTTCTCACTCCGTCTGTGCCCAGGGAGGCATTAATGGAGCGTTGAATACAAAAGGGGAAGGGGATTCTCCGTGGGAACATTTCGATGATACAGTATACGGCGGTGACTTTTTGGCAAACCAGCCTCCGGTCAAAGCGATGACGGAAGCAGCGCCGGGAATTATCCATTTGATGGACCGCATGGGTGTTATGTTTAACAGAACTTCTGAAGGTTTGCTTGATTTCCGCCGTTTTGGTGGGACACAGCATCACCGTACAGCTTTCGCTGGTGCGACTAGTGGACAGCAATTGCTTTATGCATTGGATGAACAAGTTCGTCGATATGAGGTAGAGGGACTTGTTAATAAATACGAAGGCTGGGAATTTCTTTCGGCTGTTCTTGATGAAGACGGTACCTGTCGTGGGATTACATCTCAGAATTTAACAACGATGGAGATTGAAACATTCCGTGCGGATGCTGTTATTGTAGCTACAGGTGGTCCTGGTATTATTTTTGGTAAATCGACTAACTCGATGATTAACACTGGATTTGCTGCAGCTTCTTTGTATGAACAAGGCGTGTATTATGCGAATGGAGAATTTATTCAAATTCACCCGACGGCTATCCCTGGGGACGATAAGCTTCGTCTGATGAGTGAGTCTGCTCGCGGTGAAGGTGGACGTGTATGGACATATAAAGATGGTAAGCCTTGGTATTTCCTTGAGGAAAAATATCCGGCATACGGAAATCTTGTTCCGCGTGATATTGCGACACGTGAAATTTTTGATGTGTGTGTGAACCAAAAACTCGGTATTAACGGCGAGAACATGGTATACCTGGATCTGTCTCATAAAGACCCGAAAGAGTTAGATGTTAAACTGGGAGGTATTATGGAGATTTACGAAAAGTTCATGGGAGATGATCCTCGTAAAGTTCCAATGAAGATATTCCCGGCGGTTCACTACTCAATGGGTGGTATGTGGGTGAACTATGATCAAATGACCAACATTCCTGGATTGTTTGCAGCGGGTGAATGTGATTATACACAACACGGTGCTAATCGTCTTGGTGCAAACGGGCTTTTATCCGCTATTTATGGCGGTATGGTTGCCGGACCAAGTGCGGCAGAATATGTTAATGGACTAGACAAGCTTTCTGATGATCTTCCTTCTGATATTTATGATAAAAATAAAAAGAAAGAAGAAGAAGAATTTGAAAAAATACTTAATATGGAAGGCGAAGAAAATGCCTATGCTCTTCATAAAGAACTGGGCGAATGGATGACTAGTAACGTAACGGTAGTACGAGATAATGAAAAACTTCTCAAGACAGATGAGAAAATTCAAGAACTCATGGAGCGTTATGAAAATATTAACATGACGGATACGGCACGCTGGAGTAACCAAGCTGCTTCCTTTACTCGTCAGTTAAAGGGAATGCTTAATTTAGCTCGCGTGATGACTCTTGGTGCGTACCATCGTAATGAAAGTCGCGGTGCCCATTACAAACCAGAATTCCCTGAACGAAATGATGAAGAATTCTTGAAAACAACGAAGGCAAAATACAATGCAGCCAAAGGCGGTCCTGATTTTGAGTATGAAGATGTGGACACTTCCCTTATTAAGCCGCGCAAACGGGATTATTCAAAAGGGAAACAAGGAGCTGGTAAATAATGAGTGAAGAAAAAAACATCCGTCTAATTGTAACTCGTCAAGATAATCCAGAAGGTGAATCATATACCGAAGAATTTGCATTGCCGTATCGTCCTAATATGAACGTTATCTCCGCACTTATGGAGATTCGCCGTAATCCGGTAGATGCAAATGGTAATGTAACATCACCGGTTGTGTGGGATATGAATTGTTTAGAGGAAGTATGCGGCGCTTGTTCAATGATCATTAATGGAAAACCACAACAGTCTTGTACCGCACTTATCGATCAATTTGAACAGCCTATACGCCTTGAACCTATGAAAACATTTCCGGTTGTGAGAGATTTAATAGTAGATCGGAGTAGAATGTTTGATTCTTTGAAAAAAGTAAAAGCATGGATCCCGATTGATGGGACTTATGATTTAGGGCCAGGGCCGAGGATGGCAGAAAACAAACGGCAATGGGCATATGAGCTTTCAAAATGTATGACATGTGGTGTTTGTTTAGAGGCTTGTCCGAACGTTAACGACAATTCCGACTTTATCGGACCTGCAGCGTTGTCACAAGTTCGCTTGTTTAACGCTCATCCAACCGGCGAGATGAACAAATCTGAGCGGTTGGAAAGTTTAATGGGAGAAGGTGGACTTGGAAGCTGCGGGAACTCTCAAAATTGTGTAGAATCCTGTCCAAAAGGTATTCCGCTTACAACGTCTATTGCAGCGATGAACCGTGACACATCCTTACAAGCATTTAAAAATTTCTTCGGAAGCGACAAAGCATAAATTATTATTTTTGGCTGTTCTGATACGGGTTTTCCGTACAGAACAGCTTTTTTTGATATAAGTTTTTCAGGATTATAGAATCCTTCTCCTTTCCGCTTACAGACTGTTTTGATATGTAAATCTATAAAGAAATAACTTCAAAAGGGCGTTGGATAACGACACTAGCCCGTAACAGACCGCCTTAAGTAAGCATAAAATATGCTGACTATATTCTTTCCATACTCCGACCCTTACGCCGTCAGGCATAGGACGGGGACAGCCTTGTCAAGAAAGGGTGAAGCCATTGAGGGAGATGGACAGAGGCTACCGTAATCTGCTTACTAAAAGGGAACGGGAAGTCTTTGAATTACTCGTCCAGGATAAGACGACTAAAGAAATAGCTGCCCAGTTATTTATAAGTGAAAAAACAGTTCGTAACCATATATCCAATACGATGCAAAAACTGGGAGTGAAGGGGCGTTCCCAAGCTGTAATTGAGCTAATAAAACTAGGGGAACTTACTATTTAATTTAGAAGCCGGCTTTTCTTTTATTATTTTGGAAAAGCCGGTATTTTAAAGAAATATGGTTAACACAAAAATAATACACAAACTGAAGGAATATGACTTGCTAGTTTTTTTAGGGGATGCTATAATTATTAACAAAGTTTGCAGTGCGTTTTAGTCAAAATATGTTTTGTTTACGTGTTACTGATATGATCAGGCATGAGTAAATGCATCAGGAAGAAATGAGTATGGTTATAGGCTTATTTCTACACTAGCCTTTTGCGTTTGCTCATGCTTTTTTACTTTTTAACACATATTTGATAGTCCATACTAGGACGGGTATCCCGCTTGACTAGATGCTGCATTACTTAGTATGTTTATGTAAGCGATATAAATTTTTTGAAAAGGGGTTTCTATAATGAAAGAACAAAAGTACACTATTACCAACGATACAGGGATTCACGCTAGACCAGCAACTCAGTTAGTTAATAAAGCCGGACAATTTTCTTCTGAAGTAACATTAGAGTACAATGGTAAATCTGTAAACTTAAAGTCAATTATGGGTGTTATGTCCCTTGGTGTAGGGAAAGATGCAGAAGTTACTATTAAAATTGAAGGTTCGGACGAAGAAGAAGCAATGAAAGCGGTAGACGAAGTTGTGAAAGAAGGGCTTGGAGAGTAATGGCTAATACCTTAGAGGGCATTGCAGCCTCGAAAGGAATTGCTTTCGCAAAGGCTTTTGTCCTTGAGCAACCAGAAATGACTATTGAAAAAAAAGAAATAACCAATCAGGATTCTGAAATCAACCGCTTTAAAGAAGCTGTGAACAGCTCAAAAGAAGAACTTCAAATTATTAAGGATAAAACGTTAAAAGAAATGGGAGAAGATAAAGCTGAAATATTTTCGGCCCATCTGCTCGTTTTAGAGGACCCGGAAATCATTGATGGAGTATCTTCTAAAATTAAGGAAGACAGCGTAAATGCTGAACATGCGATGAAAGAAATATCTGATATGTATGTCACGATGTTTGAAGGCATGGATAATGACTACATGAAAGAACGGGCATCCGATATTCGGGATGTTTCCCAGCGCATATTACTGCATTTACTAGGTGTGGAGAACACAAGCTTGGCAGCTATACAGGAAGAAACTGTGGTCATTGCTGAAGACTTGACTCCTTCTGATACTGCACAGTTAGATCTTAATTATGTTCTAGGTTTTGCGACGGATATTGGTGGAAGAACTTCCCATTCCGCAATTATGGCACGTTCGATGGAGATCCCAGCGGTTGTTGGGACGAAAGAAGCTACAAAAGCTGTTTCAACAGGTGATACGATCATTATTGACGGGATGGAAGGTCATGTCCTTGTGAATCCGGAACAAACTGTTGTAGATTCTTATAAGGAAAAACAAGCGGAATACATTCGTCAAAAAGAAGAATGGGCGAAACTTGTCAATGAAAAATCGATAACGACCGATGGACATCAAGTAGAACTTGCCGCCAATATTGGTACTCCTAATGACCTAGATGGTGTGTTATCCAACGGAGCGGAAGGCATTGGTTTATACCGTACAGAATTTTTATACATGGGTCGTAACGAACTACCGAGCGAAGAAGAACAGTTCGAAGCTTATAAAACTGTTCTTGAACGAATGGAAGGTAAACCAGTTGTTATCCGTACTCTTGATGTAGGTGGAGATAAAGAACTTCCTTACTTAAACCTGCCCCACGAGTTAAATCCATTCCTCGGTTTTCGTGCTATCAGGCTTTGTCTTGAGGAAAAGGACATGTTCCGAACGCAGTTAAGAGCACTGCTTCGAGCAAGCGCGTTTGGGAATTTAAAAATAATGTTTCCGATGGTAGCTACACTTGAAGAATTCAGGGAAGCAAAATCAATGGTGGATGATGTTAGAAAAGATCTTCTTAAAGAAGGACAGGCTGTTGCAGAAAAAGTTGAGACTGGAATTATGGTGGAAATCCCTTCCACTGCTGCCATTGCTGACTTGTTTGCAAAAGAAGTGGACTTTTTCAGTATTGGTACGAATGACTTAATTCAATACACTCTTGCAGCAGATAGAATGAGTGAGAAAGTGGCTCATCTCTATCAGCCTTATCACCCAGCTATTCTCCGTCTTGTCAAAAACGTTATAGAAGCTGCTCATAAAGAAGGAAAGTGGGCAGGGATGTGTGGCGAAATGGCAGGCGAAGAAACAGCAGTTCCGTTGCTCCTAGGCTTAGGCCTTGATGAGTTCAGCATGAGTGCTACCTCTGTACTTCCGGCAAGAAGTCAGGTTCGAAGTCTTTCCAAACAGGATACAGAATTATTAGCAGAAGAAGCAATACAGTTACCAACTTCTAAAGAAGTAGCTGAATTAGTTGAGAAAAAAGGTTTTATTGTCTCTTGAGAATGATGAACTACCGGTACGGATAATGCGTGTCGGTAGTTTTTTTCGTATTAGATGTGGCTGTTGAACGCTAGACAACATAATATATAGGTAACGGCCTTACAAAGCTGTGACGATGCCCTTAGAATTCTTGCAATGTAGATTGAAAAAAGAGAAAATGTAAAAAGATAGATAAACAGGGAGGAAAATTATGGCGGATCAAACCCAAGTAACAGGGATTGAAAAATCATTAAGGCACGTGTCTTATATCGTCAAACAAAAAGGAAGAGAAATTTTAAATCAATTTCCTATCACGCCGCCTCAATTCGTTGCATTGCAATGGCTCCAAGAAGAAGGAGAAATGACGATTGGTGGTTTATCACAAAAAATTTCTTTGGCATGCAGCACTACAACTGATTTAGTAGACCGAATGGAAAAAAACGATTTAGTCGAACGTGTGAAAGATAAAAAAGATCGTAGAGTTGTTTATATTCATCTGCTCGAAAAAGGGGAAAATATTATTAAAGAAGTGGTGAAGGAAAGGCAGCTCTATTTGCATAATATATTAGGTCATTTTTCCACCGAAGAGGTACGTAATGTGGAACAAAGCATCATGATGCTTCATGACTGTATGACATCGGTAGAAATCGAAAAAGAACGTGAAGATATTAAATAATAATAGAAATTGAGGGACATCTCGTGAATCAACCAATTGGAATCATTGACTCTGGTGTCGGAGGATTGACTGTTGCTCGCGAAATAGCACGTCAGCTTCCTAAAGAAAGGATTATATATATAGGTGATACTGCTCGTTGTCCGTATGGACCGCGTCCTGTGCAAGAGGTTCAACAGTTTACATGGGAAATGATCGAACGACTACGGCAAGAAAATATAAAAATGCTTGTTATTGCTTGTAATACAGCTACTGCCGTTTTACTCGATGAGGTGAAAGAAAAACTAGACATTCCAGTAGTGGGGGTTGTTCAACCAGGGGCAATTACAGCATTGAAAATCACAAAGAATAATCATGTAGCTGTCATAGGAACCGAAGGAACGATTGCAAGCGGTGCCTATGAGAAAGCTTTACGGACCATTAATGGGGAGGTAGAAGTAGATACATTGGCATGTCCGCCTTTTGTCCCGCTTGTAGAACAAGGCATATGTGAAGGGGAAGAAGCAGTATCTATCGTACGAAATACATTGACCCCGCTTGCTACATCATCATATGATACACTAATTCTTGGTTGTACTCACTATCCGCTTCTCTCTGAAGTAATACAGGATGTTGTTGGACAATCAATTTCTTTAATTTCTTCAGGGGATGAAACAGCAAGAGAAGTTAGCACAATTCTTCATTACAATGGAATATTGTATACTGGTGCTCCTTCGTCTGATCATACATTTTATACAACCGGCAAGGCAGATCATTTTCGACTTATAGCTAATCGCTGGCTCGATGGACACGCTACAGATGTTCAATCGATTCATCTCGGCGAAGTAGTATAAAACAAAATCTCAGGTACATATCGTAACAGGATTGTGTATAATGGGTCTTCCACTTTTTCTTACAAATTTTCATTGATTGTTAGGTCTATTTCTTTTCTAGGCTCGTATAAATATTAGTACAAACTGGTCTGGGAGGGAATGGATGATGAAAACAAGATGGATAAGTGGGGCAGCAGCATTCCTTATCGTACCCTTTGTTTTACAAGGATGCGGTTTTGGCAATAATGAAGGTTCTGAGGAGATGGATGAGCCGCCTGAAGAAGTTACAGAAGAGATTGAGTGGGAAGACTTAGAATCAGGTGATGAAGAAGGTGACACGGAGGAAGAAGAAATGGAAGGATCATCTTCTGAAGAGGGGGATGAAACGGATGGGAACACAGATACAGTAGAGCGAGAGTTATATTTGTTGGATGAAGAAGGTATGGTCGTTCCGCAAACATTTGAACTTCCTAAAGAGGAAGGGGTACTGAATCAATCTCTCGAATATCTTGTATCCGAAGGTCCATTGACATCTATGCTTCCTAATGGTTTTCAGGCTGTACTTCCTGCTGGTACTGAAGTGGATGTTCATCTAACGGAAGATGGAACAGCAATCACTGATTTTTCACCTGAGTTTAGAGATTATGATCCAAAGCATGAACAATCTATTTTGCAAGCTGTAACTTGGACATTGACGCAATTTGAAAATGTTGACGATGTATCCTTTCAAATAAATGGGTATGAGCAAGAAACGATGCCTGTAAATGACACTCCTATTGGTGAATCGTACAGCAGAGAAAATGGGATTAATCTAGAAAATGGTCAAGTTAGTGATATGACTGGTAGTGACAGTGTAACAATATACTTTTTATCCCAAAATCAGGATGAATCTTATTATGTGCCGGTGACTCGCAGAATCAAAGGGCAAGAAGACGGAAGTCTTTTAGGTGCAGCTATGGAAGAACTAGTAAAAGGTCCGTCTCCGGAAAGTTCTCTTTATGATGTGTTTCGTGAAGGTACTTCTTTAGCAGATGAAGTAATAATTGATGGAAAAACAGCGTCTCTCTCTTTTGACGAAGGTCTTTTAACCGAGCAAGAAGGAACTGCTGTCTCGGACGAGGCCCTACATGCTATTGCCCTTTCTGCAACGGAGTTTGAGGGTATTGAAGAAGTTGAATTAAATGTAGAAGGAGTAGATGATGTCGTTAAAGTCAACGGCGAATCTGTGGAGCCTTTAGCTCGTCCTGCTCTTGTTAACGCTGACCTTTGACGAAGCAGGAGCGAAATGAAATAATAGAGCGATGTCTTCATCGATAAACTTTGATATGTGTATATTATTGAAATATTGAACAAATATTAAATACTTCGGCTTGCACCTTAGTACTACTGGTGATAAGCCGAGTTTTATTTGCAAAAACGAGACATGAATTAAAAAAGTTGTTGCTCTCGGCAACATCAGGAGGATGAAAAAGAATGACACGTATTGATGGAAGAGAAAACAATGAAATGCGGCCGATAACGATGGATACCGATTATTTAAAACACCCGGAAGGATCTGTGTTGATTACAGTTGGGGACACGAAAGTAATTTGTACCGCCAGCATTGAAGATCGTGTCCCCCCTTTTATGAGAAACTCGGGAAAGGGATGGATTGCTGCAGAATATTCAATGCTGCCAAGAGCAACAGAACAACGAAACATTCGTGAGGCAGCAAAAGGAAAATTAAGTGGAAGGACGATGGAAATTCAACGTCTTATCGGTCGTTCGCTACGTTCTGTTGTTGATCTAACAAAAATTGGAGAACGTACGATTTGGATTGATTGTGATGTAATCCAAGCAGACGGAGGAACTAGAACGGCATCGATTACAGGGGCATTTGTAGCAATGACAATGGCGATTAAAGAATTTATTGATCTTAAAAAGATTAAATCATGGCCTGTTACTGATTTTTTAGCAGCTGTGTCGGTTGGAGTTGACCCGGAACAGACAGAATTGCTAGACTTATGCTATAAAGAGGACGCATCGGCGGCGGTTGATATGAATATTGTCATGACAGGTACAGGAGAGTTTGTAGAGTTGCAGGGTACCGGTGAAGAAGCTTCTTACTCAAGAGAACAACTTAACCACATGTTAGACCTTGGAGAGAAAGGGATGCAGGAGTTGTTTAACCTGCAGCGCGAATTGCTTGGGAGCACAGCCGATCATATAACCAATTTAAAGGAAGCGGAATAATGGAAAAGATAATTATTGCTACGAAAAATCAAGGTAAAATCAAAGAGTTTCAAGAAATGTTTGGTCCTAAGGTTGAAGTGAAATCTTTACTTGACATGGAAGTGAAAGATATCGAAGAGACGGGAGAAACATTCGAAGAAAATGCCGTCATTAAAGCGGAGGCCATTGTAAATGCATACCATCTTCCGGCTATAGCTGATGACTCTGGGCTTGAAATAGACGCCTTAAATGGGCGTCCTGGAGTGTATTCTGCACGATATGCCGGAGAGGACAAAAATGATGAAAATAACATAACAAAAGTACTCGAAGAATTAAAACAAGTTCCAGAGTCAGATCGTTCGGCACGTTTTGTTTGTGTCATGGCAGCAGCTGTTCCTGGGAAAGAAACAAAGACGTATCGGGGAACGTGTGAAGGACAGATAGCGTTTTCAAAAAAAGGAACAGAAGGATTTGGCTATGACCCTGTATTTTTTGTACCAGAAAAAAATGCTACAATGGCTGAACTTTCATCCGAAGAAAAAAATGCAATCAGCCACAGACACCATGCCCTTCAGAAACTTGTACAAAACTGGAATAATATTTATGGTTAATGTTGTTTAAAAGGAGAGACTTATGTATGGAGTGTTTAATCATTAGTGATAGTCATGGCAGTGAACAAGAATTAGAAGAAGTGATAGAGCGACATCGCTCATCCGTAGATGCTATTTTTCATTGTGGAGATTCTGAACTAAAACAATCCTCTTCGATCCTTCGTTATACATATCCGGTGCAGGGAAACGTTGATATTCCAGGGGAGTTCCCAGAAGATAGAACAGAAGAAATAAAGGGAATACGGGTGTATATTACCCATGGGCATCTATACAACATTAAAATGACTCACGTGCCGCTTTCTTATCGAGCGGAGGAAAAAGAAGCTCGTATGGCTTGCTTTGGCCATAGCCATGTCCCAGCCGCTTTTGAAGAGAATGGCGTTATTTTCGTAAATCCAGGCAGTCTACTGCAACCAAGAAGCCGTCCTGAGCAAACATATGCTATAGCTTCGTTTGATACAAATGGAGGAGCAGAAATTCGATTTTTAGAAAGAAAATCAGGGGAAGAATTGAAAGATCTTTATCAATCGTTCCCGAAATAATAATAAAAAGACGTTCTTGCTGTCATCTAAGGTTTTGATGACAGCAGCAAACGTTACTTTCTCGTATTACAAATTAAATAATGGAACCATAAAAAACCGGTTGACTTCACATCTTGAGTGTAATAAAATTATTTATGTCGCTGCAAAACAGAGATAAAAAATGTCCCAGTAGCTCAGCTGGATAGAGCAACGGCCTTCTAAGCCGTAGGTCGCAGGTTCGAATCCTGCCTGGGACACCAAATTAATACATACGAAATGATAAATATATCCGTATTTACATCGTATAATATAGTGGAATCTCATGCCTCTTTTATTAGACTTAACTGTCTGACAAAAGAGGTATTTTTTATTTGTATCATACAAGCAGGTTTTGTCTTATTTAGTGTGTGGTATTAAAATTAAATGATAATAAAAAACATTTAATATATAATGATTTAAAAATGTTTGAAATATTAGAATATTAGTTTATACTTAACGAGGTATATAAAATAACTATAGGAGGAAAATCGATGGAGTTAAAACGAGTATCAACCTCTGTACTTTTAGAATCCTACCAGAAGGCTAAAGAAATGGATCTTAATGATGAATTTATTCTTGTATTAAAAGAAATGTTAGAGAACCGCCTATATACAACAACCAAATAATACCGCAAATGCATCGTTCCCTATTTTTTAGTAATGGGGGACGATATAATAGGGATGAAAGAATTTAGATAGAGATAAGGATGAAAAAAATGAGTCAAATCAGAGAAAGAGCACGTTATTACTATACCCATCTTTACCACAATCACACATTATTCGAAAAGGGTTCATGGCTTGAAACCCCTTCGGAAACCATTCAAAAATACATTCCGGTTATCCAAAAAACGCCACATAGCAAAGTTTTGGATTTAGGATGCGGACCTGGCCGTCATGCTATTCCTGTAGCTAAGGCTATCTCTCCTCAAGGTGGACAAGTAGTGGCTGTTGATTATCTGCCTGAGGCCATTGAACAATTAAAAATGTACAGTTTTCAATATGAAGTAGAAAATAGTGTTCAGACTGAGGTGGCAGAAGTAGAAAATATCGACATACCTGAACAAAATTTCGATTGGGTATTTGCAGTTTCTCTGCTTGAGCATGTATCTTCTGAAACAGCCCTTTTACAATTACTTCTGCGTATAGAAGCCGGTGTCATTTCAAAGCGTTATGTCACATTTGTAATTGACACAGACGTTAAAGAAAGAGAAGCAGGAACACAAAAGATGTTGGAACCTCTCGTTGAACAAAATATGGAAGCATCCGAAATGAAAAAATATTTACGGCAAGCATTTGCGTCCTGGCGTATTGTAGTCGAAAAAGAAGAGCAACATTACAATGTTGTTAACCGCGAACAACGAACGATTGAACAGTCAAAAAAAGTAATAACTTTTCTTGCACAAAAATATTAATCATTTGACTGGCTTCTTTTTTTTGAGAGAAAAACTGACACAAAACCTTGACATATATATAGCGTAAGCGTATTCATTTATTTACACGCTTGTTTGAATCGTCTAATAATTTTAAAAAAACGGTTGACCAACAACGTCAATCGGCGTATTATAAACGTCAAATACGATAATGATATAAAATATTAATTATTTCGCTGAAATAAACCATATAACAACATTGAAATAAATTTAAAGAGAAGCATCAGAGGTGATCAGCCATGGAGGAGCAATGGATATATTTAGACGGAGAATTTGTAAGGAAAGAAGATGCAAAAATTTCCGTTTTTGACCACGGCTTCTTGTACGGTGATGGTGTTTTTGAAGGCATTCGGGTTTATAACGGTAATGTGTATAAATTAGATGAACATCTCATACGTCTTTATAATTCCGCCAAGTCAATTATGCTTGAAATACCGCATACGATGGATGAAATGACGGAAATTATAATCGAAACCTTGAAAAAAAATGAATTACGTGATGCTTATATCCGTCTGGTTATCTCTCGTGGAGTTGGTAATCTGGGATTGGATCCTGCATCGTGTTCAAGCCCTCAAATTGTCGTTATCGCAGAAGAATTAGCCATTTACCCAAAAGAATTTTATGAAAATGGCCTTGACATTATTACGGTTGCAACAAGAAGAAATCGACCGGACGTCTTAAGCCCAAAAGTAAAATCTCTTAACTATCTTAATAATATTCTTGTGAAAATTGAAGCCAGCCTTGCCGGTGTTAGTGAAGCTTTAATGCTTAATAACGAGGGGTATGTAGCGGAAGGCTCTGCGGACAATATTTTCATTCTCCGGGGTGGTGTACTTTATACGCCGCCAGGATATATAGGAGCTTTAGAAGGTATAACCCGCCAAGCAATAGTTGAACTTGCAAAAGAATTAGGTTATGATTTGAGAGAAGAACCTTTTACTCGTCATGATGTATATACAGCCGACGAAGTGTTCCTGACAGGTACTGCTGCTGAAGTCATAGCAGTAGTGAAAGTAGACGGCCGTATTATAGGAGACGGGAAACCTGGTACAGAAACACAGCGCTTACTTGATGCTTTTCGTAAAAAAGTAGTTGAAGACGGCGTAAGTGTTTATCCAAAAGAAACAGAATCTGAAATAGAAATCGGATAAATTATTTCTGAAGATGTACAATATTTTAAAGAAGTATCATACACTAATAAAACAGAATATTATAAAACGTAGAAGAGGAAAAGTAGTTTTTGGTCTGAGTTTTTACAGAGAACCGTTAGAGCTGAGAAGCGGTAAAACCACCATGAACGAACTCGCCTCCGAGTGCCTTTGTGAAAACGACAGTTAGTAATTTAGGCCGGGTGACAAGTATGAACGACTCACTCGTTAAATAAACAGACGGAGCAACATGTTCTGTCTTGAGGCGGTTGTGAAAACCGTGAAAAAGGGTGGTACCGTGAAAGTAATCTTTTCACCCCTTTGACCAGCTAATCTCTGGTCGAAGGGGTGGAAAGATTTTTTTATATCTACAGGATAATGAAAACATTAAAAATTGGAGAAAGGGAGGAAGCAAAGATGGGTCCTAAAATGGAAGAGGTACAGGGTCGCAAGCTAAAAGAAGAATATCAAGAAATGACGGGGGCTAGCATGCTTATTCAAGCATTGGGCAGGGAGAAAGTGGATGTCATCTTTGGCTATCCAGGCGGAGCCAACCTTTCTACCTATGATGAAATTTATAGAACCGGAATTCATCACGTATTGGCTCGTCATGAACAAGGAGCAGTCCATGCAGCAGAAGGTTATGCAAGAGTTTCAGGAAAACCGGGAGTCTGCGTTGTTACATCTGGTCCGGGAGCTACTAACGTTGTGACGGGCATTGCAGATGCAATGATTGATTCTCTGCCTTTAATTGTTATTACAGGTCAGGTCGCTACTTCTGCAATCGGAACAGACGCATTTCAGGAAGCGGATGTCATTGGAGTAACAATGCCAATCACAAAACACAATTTCCAAGCACGCGAAGTTGAAGATTTACCAAGAATGATTAAAGAGGCCTTTCATATCGCGACGACAGGGAGGCCGGGACCGGTTTTGATTGATCTTCCTAAAGACGTAGCAAGTACCTCTGGCATTTTCAATTATGAGCAATCCATAGATTTGCCGGGTTATCAGCCAACTGTTATTCCAAATAAACTTCAAATTAAAAAGTTAGCCGACGCAGTAACAGAAGCGAAAAAGCCGGTGGTGTTAACTGGTGCCGGTATTCTCCACGCACATGGTGCTGATGAATTGATGGAGTATATTACAAAGCAGCAAATCCCGGTAGCAAGTACTTTACTTGGTTTAGGTGCTTTCCCGGGGAACCATGAACTGTTTCTCGGGATGGTAGGGATGCACGGCACGTATACTGGGAACATGGCACTACATGAAGCGGATTTACTTATCAGTATTGGGGCCCGTTTTGATGACCGAGTAACCGGCAATTTGAAATACTTCGCACCAAATGCAAAAGTAGCCCATATTGATATCGATCCGGCAGAAATCGGAAAAAATATTGAAACACAAATTCCTGTTGTTGGAGATGCTAAAGAAGCATTGCGTATGTTGAATGAATATGACGGCACGCCGGGTGAGTTTTCAGCTTGGAAAGAACAACTAAACAGCTGGGAAGAGGAATACCCACTTTGGTACAAAGAAGAAGGTGAATCGTTAAAGCCCCAACGTCTTATGGAGATGATTTATGAAGAAACAAAAGGAGAAGCGGTTGTTACCACAGACGTTGGCCAACATCAGATGTGGGCTGCTCAATATTATAAGTTTGATAACCCGAACTGTTGGGTTACCTCAGGCGGCCTAGGAACGATGGGCTTTGGTTTCCCGGCCGCCATAGGAGCACAATTTGCGGCGCCGGATAAACAAGTAGTAGCGGTTCTCGGAGATGCTGGTTTTCAAATGACAGCTCAAGAAATGTCCATTTTGCAGGAATTGAATTTACCAGTAAAAATCATTCTTGTGAATAACGCTTCTCTTGGAATGGTCCGTCAATGGCAAGAGTTATTCTATGATCAGCGCTATTCTAATTCTATCTTTCCTATACAGCCAGATTTTGTGAAAATGGCTGATGCTTATAATATTAAAGGTTGGAAGATAGAGGATCCAAATGAAATGCAAGCGGCTTTAAGAGAAGCTTTAGATTATGAAGGACCTGTTTTGATGGATTGCCGCGTAGAAAAAGATGAGAATGTATATCCAATGATTGCCCCTGGTAAAGGTCATCATGAAATGGAGGGAATCAAACCGTGAAACGAACAATTGTAGCAACAGTAAATAACACATCCGGCGTAATGAATCGCATAACAGGGTTATTTGCCCGCCGCCAATTTAACATTGACAGCATAACTGTAGGGATGACTGAAAACCCATCGGTATCAAGAATGACATTTGTTGTAAGTGTAGATAACCAACGCGGGCTTGATCAAGTTATAAAACAATTGAATAAACAAGTGGATGTGCTGAAAGTGCGCGATATTACCGATGATGCGACGGTTGAAAGAGAGCTTGCACTAATTAAAGTAGTGTCTGCTCCACAACATCGCGGAGAAATATCCGCTCTTGCTGAACCATTTCGTGCTTCCGTTGTTGATGTTGGTAGAGAAAGTATTACCCTTCAAGTAACAGGGGATCAGCAAAAGGTAGAGGCATTGATTGATTTGCTCAAACCATATGGCATCAAGGAACTCGCAAGAACAGGTATTACAGCCTTTAAACGAGGCACGACAAAAAGCGATTTTGAAACCCCGAAATATTCTATTATTCATTAAACTTAATTCTAAAAAAAGGAGAGGTATTAATCATGGCAAAAGTATTTTATAACGGAGATGTAAACGAAGGTGTACTACAAGGAAAAACAGTGGCAGTAGTGGGGTATGGTTCTCAAGGTCACGCTCACGCTCAAAATATGAGAGAAAGCGGCGTAGATGTTATTATCGGCCTTAGAAAGGGTAAATCTTGGACAAAAGCAGAAGAAGATGGATTTAATGTTTATACTGTACAAGAAGCTACAGCGAAAGCTGATGTGATTATGATTTTGCTTCCGGATGAGTATCAACCTACTATTTATGAAAACGAAATTAAACCTGAATTGAAAGAAGGAAAGGCTATCGCTTTCGCACACGGCTTTAACATTCACTTCAATCAAGTTGTTCCGCCAGCTGACATTGATGTCTTCATGATAGCGCCAAAAGGTCCGGGACATATTGTTCGTCGTACATTTGAAGATGGTGCTGGAGTCCCATCCCTTATTGCGGTTTATCAAGATGCGACAAACCAAGCAAAAGACGTTGCTCTTGCATATGCCAAACAAATCGGTTCTGGCCGTGCAGGCATTATGGAAACAACGTTCCAAGAAGAAACGGAAACAGACCTTTTCGGTGAGCAAGCTGTTCTTTGTGGCGGAACTTCCGCGCTCGTTAAAGCAGGTTTTGAAACACTTGTAGAAGCTGGCTATCAACCAGAAGTCGCATACTTTGAGTGTCTCCATGAAATGAAGCTCATTGTTGACTTGATGTATGAAGGTGGATTAGAAGGAATGCGTCACTCCATTTCGGATACAGCGCAATGGGGAGATTTCCAAGCAGGACCTCGTATCATTACAGATCAAACTAGAGATGCCATGCGTGACATCCTTTCAGATATTCAAACAGGACGTTTTGCTAAAGGCTGGATTTTAGAAAATCAAGCAAATCGTCCAGAGTTTAATGCGACAAATGCTCGTGAAAATAGACACCAAATTGAAGAAGTTGGACGCGAATTAAGAGAAATGATGCCATTTGTCAAAGGCAAATCTAAAGGAGTGGTGGGTAGTGCGAAAAATTAACGTTTTTGACACGACGCTTCGTGACGGCGAGCAATCTCCCGGTGTGAATTTCAACTTTGAAGAAAAACTTCAAATAGCAACACAGCTGGAACGCCTCGGTGTGGATATCATCGAGGCCGGATTCCCGGCTTCATCCAAAGGGGCTTTTCAATCAGTGAAGAGTATTGCTGAAACAGTGAAAGGCAGTTCTGTAACCGGTCTTTCTCGTTCTGTCCAAAAAGAAATCGATGCGGCGTGGGAAGCGTTAAAAAATGGGGAAGAACCGAGGCTGCATGTATTTATCGCAACATCACCCATTCATATGGAGCACAAACTTCGCATGACACCAGATCAAGTAATTGAAAATGCAGTGGAGTCCGTTAAATATGCTAAAAAACGCTTTCCGCACGTGCAATTTTCGGCAGAAGATGCTTGCCGTTCTGATCTTGACTTTTTAGTAAAGATCATTGAAAAAGTAATTGATGCCGGAGCGGAAGTCATTAATCTTCCAGATACTGTCGGTTATGTCACGCAGGAAGAAATTCGTCATATATTCAGATACGTTAAAGAGAAAGTGCCAAACAGTGACAAGGCTATTCTTTCTACACATTGTCATGATGATCTTGGTATGGCAACGGCTAATTCTCTTGCTGCCGTGGAAGCAGGGGCAGGCCAAGTTGAAGGAACGATTAATGGAATAGGAGAGCGTGCAGGTAATGCTTCACTAGAAGAGATTGCTGTCGCTTTAAAAATCCGTAACGATTTTTATAAAGCTGAAACAGGCCTTACGTTGAATGAAATCAAACGAACAAGCAGCATGATAAGTAAGCTTTCCGGCATGGTTGTACCAAACAATAAAGCTGTCGTAGGAGACAATGCTTTTGCGCATGAATCAGGTATTCATCAGGATGGTATGTTAAAAGAAAAGTCCACGTACGAAATCATCACACCTGATTTGGTTGGAGTCACATCCAATCGAATGGTGCTAGGAAAATTAAGCGGACGCCATGCATTTAAGGAAAAGATTGAATCTTTAGGATATAAGGCAACAGAACAAGAGTTGAAAAAAGTGTTCGAAGCATTTAAGAGTCTTGCAGATAAAAAGCATGAAATCACAGATGAAGATATATTTGCATTAATGTCGGAAGAAAAAGCCGGGGAAGCTGTGAACTATTACGATGTAGAAACGCTTCAGGTTAACTATGGAACAACAAATATACCGACAGCGACTGTTACTATTAAAGATCCAAAGGGTGAAATTGTACAGGAAGCTGCTACCGGATCGGGAAGTGTAGAAGCCGTTTATAATACAATTGGACGGATTATCGGAGGCGAAATACAGCTTAAGGATTATCGAATTCAATCGATTACCGGTGGCCGGGATGCATTAGCAGAAGTTTTTGTCCAAATTGAATATAAGGGCGAAGAAGTTTCTGGTCGAGGTACGGCAAATGATGTACTCGAAGCGTCAGCTAAAGCTTATATTAACGCTGTGAATCGGGTATTGAACCGTCAAAATGGATTGCGACAGCAAGCAGAAAAAGTAAACGTATAACGCGCTTAAATCGTCAATTTTCTACGTATCTGTAAGGGAGAGAAAAGGATGAACAAAACAATAACAATTCTTCCAGGAGACGGGATTGGTCTTGAAGTAGTGAAAGCTACAACTGTCGTACTGGATAAAATAGCTGATATGTATGGGCATCATTTTGACTATCAATATGCAGACATTGGTGGTGCTGCAATAGATAAATATGAAAATCCGTTGCCGCAAGAAACCATTAATGCTTGTAAAAACAGTGATGGGGTACTCTTAGGTGCCGTTGGAGGACCAAAATGGGATAACCATCCTAAAGGTATTCGACCTGAACAAGGGCTGCTTGGCATTCGAAAAGAACTTAAACTATTTGCCAATTTGCGCCCGGTTACAGGTCACGAAAGTTTAACAGATTCTTCTACTCTTCGAAAAGAAGTAGTAGATAACGTAGATCTTATGATATTGCGGGAGCTCACCGGCGGGCTTTACTTTGGTGAACCACAAGAACGCCGTCAAGTAGATGGAGAAGAAGCGGCTGTTGACACCCTCCAATATAAAAAATCAGAGATTGAAAGAATCGTCCGCCAAGGATTCGAAATGGCAAAGCTCCGCCGTAAACAGTTAACATCCGTTGATAAAGCTAATGTGCTTGAATCGAGTCGTTTGTGGAGAGAAACAGTAGAAGAAGTGAAAAAAGATTACCCGGAAGTGGGATTAGATCACATGCTCGTTGATAATGCAGCAATGCAACTTATTCGTGACCCGAAACAATTTGATGTCATTGTAACTGAAAATATGTTCGGCGATATTTTGAGCGATGAAGCATCTATGCTGACAGGTTCTCTCGGAATGCTTCCGTCTGCCAGTGTAGGGAGTGAAGCACCTGGTTTATACGAACCGGTTCATGGTTCAGCTCCAGATATAGCTGGTGAAGGAAAAGCAAACCCATTGGCGACCATTTCATCGGCTGCGATGATGTTGAAATATTCATTTGATATGCAAGAGGAAGCCGATTCAGTGGACCGAGCTGTAGCAGACGTCCTTACAAACGGCCATCGTACAGGAGATATTGCTAAGCAGGGAGAGCCTGTTTTATCAACAGAGGAAATGACGGAAAAAGTATTAAATGCCTTGAAAAAATAGAGATTAGATGACACTTAAAATATATGAAAAAAGCGAGGGAAGTAAGATGAAACCAAAAACAATTGTAGAGAAAATTTGGGAAAGTCACAAAGTCCTTTCTGAAGAGGGAAAACCGGACTTGATGTATGTCGATTTGCAAATGGTACATGAAGTAACTTCTCCACAAGCTTTTGAAGGACTTCGTCTTGCAGGCAGAAAAGTCCGTCGCCCGGATTTAACGTTTGCAACAATGGACCATAACGTACCAACTGAAAACAGATCATCGATAAAAGACGAAATTTCCAAAAAACAAATGGAGACTTTGTCACAAAACTGCGAAGAGTTCGGGGTTGAAGTAGCAGGCTTAGATAGTCCTAACAACGGAATTGTTCATATAATCGGACCAGAATTAGGTCTAACTCAACCTGGTAAAATCATTGTCTGTGGAGATAGTCACACTTCCACCCATGGTGCGTTTGGTGCTCTAGCGTTTGGAATAGGAACAAGTGAAGTAGAGCATACGCTTGCAACTCAAACGTTGTGGCAGTCTCCACCAAAGACAATGGAAGTACGAGTGAATGGACGCTTGAATCCTGGAGCTACAGCAAAAGATATTATTTTGGCTGTTATTGCAAAGCACGGTGTGGATTTTGGAACTGGATATGTGCTGGAATATACAGGAGAGGCTATTCGTGGTCTTACCATGGAAGAGCGGATGACCATTTGTAATATGTCAATTGAAGCTGGGGCTAGAGCAGGTTTGATTAGCCCGGATCAAGTAACATTTGACTACTTGGAAGGACGTAAAAATGTTCCAAAAGGGGACGATTACGAGAAAAAGGTTGCAGAATGGAAAGCTCTAGCAACAGATGAAGGTGCAGAATATGACGCCATTGTAGAAATTGATAGTGAGGAAATTCAACCAATGGTGACATGGGGAACAAATCCATCCCAGGGAGTAGGAATTCATGGAACGGTTCCATATCCTGAAGACGCAGAAACTGGGGCTGAGAAAAAGGCTATTGAGCAGTCATTAGAGTACATGGATTTAGAACCAGGTACAAAAATGACAGATATTTCTATTCAACATGTGTTCCTAGGTTCATGTACGAACGCTCGAATCAGTGATCTTCGCGCAGCAGCTAAAATCGCTGAAGGAAGAAAAGTCGCTGATGGTGTAAGAGCAATGGTAGTACCAGGTTCGCAACAAGTAAAAATGCAAGCAGAAGAAGAAGGACTAGACAAAATATTTAAAGAAGCAGGGTTTGACTGGAGACAATCCGGTTGTAGCATGTGTTTAAGCATGAATCCTGATTTTGTTCCAGCAGGAGAGCGCTGTGCTTCTACATCTAACCGAAACTTTGAAGGTCGGCAGGGGAAAGGTGCACGCACTCACCTTGTTAGCCCGGCTATGGCAACTGCGGCTGCAATCGCAGGACACTTTGTAGATATTCGCCACCTAGACGAAACAGTTACGAATTAAAACGAAAAGAGGGTGAAGGTTATGGAACCAGTTGTGGTACACACAGGAAATACTGCCGTTTTACCGCGGGTGAACGTGGATACAGATCAAATTATACCAAAGCAATTTTTAAAACGTGTGGAACGTACTGGATTTGGTCAATATTTATTTTTTGATTGGCGTTTTCTAGAAGATGGAAGCGACAATCCTGATTTTGAATTAAATCAACCGCAAGCTGAAGCTGCTTCCATATTAATTGCAGATCATAACTTTGGCAGTGGTTCTTCGAGGGAACACGCTCCTTGGGCGTTGCAGGATTATGGAATTCGTGTCATTATTGCTCCTAGTTTTGCAGATATTTTCTATAGTAATTGTTTTAAAAATGGCATTCTTCCGATCCGTTTAGCAGAAGAAAAAGTTTATAAACTCATGGAAAATGGGAAAGATAGCAAGTATGAAGTAACAGTTGATTTACCTAATCAAACGATTAAGGATAACAACGGTTTTGAAGAAACTTTTGAAATTGATTCGTATTACAAAGAAATGCTTATAAACGGCTGGGATGAAATTAGTATTACTTTGCGTTATGAAGACAAGATTGATCAGTACGAAGAGAAGATGAAGGTTTAATACAGGAAGGCGGCCTGTACTGTGGCTGCCTTCTTTTTTACACACATTCGTGCTGTATAAAGGAGGATGGAGGATGAGTGATGAAGATGAATATAGCAACATCGTCCCTTTCCCCGGATCAGCAAACAAATTATCCAAAGAAGGATTAGAAGAGTTAAAAAATGGAGACAAAGAGAAGGCAGTCTTCTTATTTTCGGAAGCGTTGGTACATGATAATGACCATGAAGAAGCGGCATATGGTTTACTGTTGGCGTATGCGGAGACTGGACGTTTAAAGCAGGGCAGTGAGTGGGCTGAAAAAATGATGGAAAAAGCGACAGGCAGTTATTTTGAAGTGCTCCAAGTATATGTTTCTCTTCTTGCTCAATTAGGAGCGTATGAGAAAGTTGTTCACACGCTTGAAGCTGTTCAGGCAGAAGAACGTTTTCCGGCAAGAATGGCTGAACAATTGTTTGAGCTTCTTGAATTGTCTCGTAATATGGCAAATGCTGAAGTAGAAAAAACTCCAAACGATGAAAACACAGAATTCAGAGAATCCAACCATGATATTGATTGGAAAAATGAGTTAAAAAGACACCGTGAGTCCGAAAATAAACTAGCCGTTTTAAGCGAAATGAGACAGCAACATCCAGAAGAAGTCACGCCTGTGATAGAAGAAATGTTGTCGGATGAAGAATGCAAGCCTTTGTTAAAAACATTGTTATTGTTCCTTTTGAAAGATTGGAATATAGAGAAAAATGTATGGATCGAAAAAATCGATCGTAAAGGCGAATTTTTGCCAACCTCACTTTCAGCTATAGAAGAAAGTATGACGTACATAAAAGTATCGCAACTACTTGAAAATAGTTTGGCTCACGAAGATCCTGTTCTTTTTAAAAATGCCCTTCATCTGTTAAAAGAAATTTTATTGTTCTATTATCCGTTTCCGCCATCTGTTCAAATGGAGCCGCTGGCAGCAGTGATTCACGCAGAAGCCTTAAACCAATCAGGGCTGGAAGTGAATGTACTTTTTTTATGCAGTCATTATGAAATATTAGAAAAAAATTTTTGTGAAACAAGAGAAGAATATGATAAATTAAAAACCAAACTGTCAGAGTTATAATCTGTGTTCTTTCAGGCTTTCTTATGGTATTTTTCATTGAAATGAATAATTGATATGTTATAATAAGGAGGTTGTGAATACGGATATAACCTATGAAACTTGGAGGGAAAGATAAATGAGTGCCAATAGTACTAATTGGGAAAAACTCGAAGGAAACCAGGGCGTGTTGACTGTTGAAGTCGATTCGGAAACGTTTGACAATGCGCTGGATCAAGCATTTGAAAAAGTAAAGAAGCAAGTGAACGTACCTGGTTTTCGTAAGGGGAAAGTACCCCGCAAGTTGTTTGAACAACGTTTTGGGGTAGAATCTCTCTATCAAGATGCAGTGGATATTGTTTTGCCGGATGCTTATTCTGAAGCAGTCCAGGAAACAAATATTGACCCTGTAGACCAACCGCAAATTGATATTGAAGAAATTGAAAAAGGAAAAAATCTTGTATTTAAAGCTACTGTAACCGTGAAACCGGAAGTGGAGCTTGGTGAATATAAAGGTTTGGAAGTAGAAGAATTTGATACTTCTGTTTCAGATGAAGATGTCGAAGAAGAATTGAACAAATTACAAGAGCAGCAAGCAGAGCTTGTTGTTGTTGAAGAAGGGGAAGTTCAAGAGGGAGATACCATCGTTATGGACTTCAAAGGATTTGTAGATGGAGAAGCCTTTGAAGGCGGTGAAGCAGAAAATTATTCTCTTGAAATCGGTTCTGGCCAGTTTATTCCTGGATTTGAAGAACAACTTGTTGGTATGACAGCCGGTGAGGAAAAAGACATTACTATTACGTTCCCTGAAGAGTATCATTCTGAAGATCTTGCAGGAAAAGAAGCAGTCTTTTCGGTAAAACTTCATGACATTAAGCGTAAGGAACTGCCAGAGTTCGACGATGAATTCGCAAAAGATGTGGATGAAGATGTAGAAACATTAGCTGAATTGAAAGAAAAACAAAAGGACAAGCTAAAGCATGATAAAGAGCACGAAAAAGAGCATCATGAACGTGATACAGTAGTAGAAAAAGCTTCTGAAAATGCGAAAGTCGATATTCCGGAAGCTATGATTACAAGTGAAACGGATCGTATGATGCAGGAATTCGATCAACGTCTGCAAGCTCAAGGCATGTCTTTGGATATGTACTATCAAGTAGCTGGTACAGATGAAGAAGGCATGAAAGAACAGTTCAAATCCGAAGCTGAAAAGCGCGTTAAGATGAACCTTACGTTAGAAGCAGTATCGGAAGCTGAAGAAGTGGAAGCTTCAGATGAAGATGTCGAAAAAGAACTTGATAAGATGGCGGAAACGTATCAACGCGAGAAAGAAGAAATTCGCCAACTCCTTGCTATGCAAGGTGGAACAGATGCGTTAAAAGGTGATTTGCGTGTTCAAAAAGCAATTGATTTCTTAGTAGAACATAGCAAAACAGTTCCTAAGTCTGAGGAAAATGAAGAAGAAGAGTAAGTCTTCACCAAACCCTAAAAGTTTCAAGGCTTTTAGGGTTTTTCTATAATACTAGAAAAAAGAAGGAATTCACCAATCAGCTATCGAAAGTAGTAAAGGGTTTACAAAGACCTATGCCGGGATAGAAAGCATATACATATCTTTTTTCCATATTATTTCATGTCGGTTCTGTTTATATGATACAATGCAGTTCATGGTCATATAATAATAAAGACATGTACACTAACAAATAGGCTTCTCAAAAAATACGCAAAAATTCAGGGCTTATTTGTGTACTGAAAACGGAAGATTCGTGTACAATATTTATGTAAGGGGTGAAGTTGATGTTTAAGTTTAACGAAGAAAAAGGACAATTAAAGTGTTCTTTTTGCGGAAAAACGCAGGACCAAGTCAGAAAATTAGTGGCTGGACCTGGTGTTTATATATGTGACGAATGCATCGAGCTTTGTACGGAAATCGTAGAAGAAGAGCTTGGAACAGAAGAAGAAGTGGAATTTGAAGAAATTCCAAAGCCAAATGAAATTAATGAAATACTGGATGATTATGTGATAGGACAAAAGCGTGCGAAACGCTCACTGGCTGTCGCTGTGTACAATCATTATAAGCGTGTAAACACATCGACCAAACAGGATGAAGTAGAGCTTGCTAAAAGTAATATCTGTCTAATTGGTCCGACGGGGAGCGGTAAGACATTAATGGCACAAACACTTGCCCGTATTTTGAACGTTCCGTTTGCGATGGCAGATGCAACGTCTTTAACCGAAGCCGGCTACGTTGGGGAAGATGTGGAAAATATTTTATTAAAACTTATTCAAGCTGCTGATTACGATGTAGAAAAAGCTGAAAAAGGCATTATTTACATTGATGAAATTGATAAAGTAGCTAGAAAATCAGAAAATCCTTCCATCACCAGGGATGTTTCCGGTGAAGGTGTTCAACAGGCATTGCTGAAGATTTTAGAAGGAACGACTGCAAGTGTACCTCCACAAGGGGGACGAAAACACCCTCATCAAGAATTCATTCAAATTGACACGACCAATGTTCTCTTTATTTGCGGTGGAGCTTTCGATGGTGTTGATCAAATTGTTAAACAACGTCTTGGAAAGCAAGTCATTGGATTTGGCTCCGAATCAGAAAAAGTTGAAATGGAAACTGATGAGTACATGAGTCAAATTTTACCAGAAGACTTACTTCGTTATGGTTTAATTCCAGAATTTATCGGTCGTCTTCCTGTTATTTCAAGTCTTTCCCAACTTGATGAAGATGCATTGGTTGAAATTCTTACACAACCAAAGAATGCTCTCGTTAAACAATATCAACGTTTGTTGGAAATGGATGAAGTAGAACTTGATTTTACAGAAGAAGCACTGCGTGAAATATCTAGAGAAGCGATTGACCGTAAGACAGGTGCACGTGGTCTTCGTTCGATTATCGAAGGAATTATGCTTGATGTAATGTATGACCTTCCAAATAAAGAAGATATAGTGAGTTGCACTATTACAGCAGAAGCAGTAACAGATGATGCGTCTCCAGTATTGAAGACGAGCGAAGGAAAAGAAGTTTTTTTAGATAAAAAAGAAGAACCGAAAGAAAGCGCCTGATAGAATAAAATAATCCGCCCGGTTTTGTAATGATACCGGGCGGCTTTTTTCTATATCCCCCTTTTAAGTGATTGTTCATTGTTTGCATGTTTTTTATAGAAGATATCCATACTACAAGCAATGGGATTCATTCAAGGGGGTCTTTTCTATTGAATTTTATGATGATTGCTCTCGTTATTCAGCTTGTTTTTGGTGTTATCATCGGAATGTATTTTTGGAACTTGCTACGACAACAACGTACCCAAAAAGTATCAGTAGATCGAGATTCAAAAAAAGAAGTAGAACAATTAAGCCGGCTACGTTCGATATCGTTATCCAAGCCACTATCTGAAAAAGTGAGACCATCTATATTGTCTGAAGTGATCGGTCAAAAAGAAGGGGTAAAAGCTTTGAAAGCGGCTTTGTGTGGTGAAAATCCGCAGCATGTTATTATATACGGCCCCCCGGGGATCGGAAAAACAGCTGCTGCACGACTTGTACTTGACATAGCAAAACGAAATCCAGCGTCTCCTTTTAAGAAGAATGCCTCGTTTGTAGAAATGGATGGAGCAACGTCCCGTTTTGATGACCGTGGCATTGCTGACCCGCTCATCGGTTCGGTCCACGACCCAATTTATCAAGGAGCAGGTGCGATGGGGCAAGCCGGAGTACCGCAACCTAAACAAGGTGCGGTTACTAAAGCGCACGGTGGTATGCTATTTATTGATGAAATTGGCGAACTTCATTCGATTCAATTAAATAAACTGTTGAAGGTGCTTGAAGATCGAAAAGTATTCTTAGAAAGTGCTTATTATAGTGAGTCCAACAATCAAATTCCCACCTATATTCATGACATTTTTAAACATGGTCTTCCAGCTGATTTTCGCTTAGTCGGAGCAACAACAAGGCAGCCAGAAGAATTACCAGCTGCCCTTCGTTCTAGATGCATGGAAATTTACTTCCGTGGGTTGGATGCAGCTGAAGTAGGAGAGATTGCTACGCATGCTGCAGCTAAAAGTGAGGTAGAATTAGCAGATGAAGCAGTTGAATTGGTATCAAAATTTGCGCATAACGGCCGTGAAGCAGTTAACACCGTGCAGATAGCTGCAGGAGTTGTGAAAGAGGACAATAGAAATAATATTATGAAGGAAGATATGCAATGGGTGATACAAGCGAGCAGATTAAGTCCGCGTCTTGATAAACAAGTCCGACATACACCAGCTGTGGGTGTCGTAAATGGTCTTGGAGTAACGCAGGCGGGCATGGGGATGCTGATTGAAATAGAAGCAACGGCGAAAAAAGTAAAGGGAACAGGAAACGTTATTGTAACGGGCATTGTGGAAGAGGAGAATCACGGAACCCCTTCTTATTCCACAAAAAGAAAGAGTTTGGCTAAAAGCTCTGTGGAAAATGTTGTGACCGTTCTTCAATCCTTGCATTTGCCTGTCAAAGATTATGATATTCACGTTAATTTTCCAGGCGGCATCCCAATTGATGGACCTTCAGCCGGGGCTGCCATTACTCTTGCTGTTTATTCGGCAATTAAACACATTAAAGTATATAATGATGTTGCAGTAACAGGAGAAATTGGGATTCATGGTGATATAAAACCGGTAGGAGGAGTAGCAGCAAAAGTAGAAGCGGCAGCTAAAGCCGGAGCTTCTCTTGTTCTTATCCCAGCAGATAATGATCAATCCTCTTTTCATTACGAGAAGGGGGTGCGAGTTTTACCAATCACCCGCATGGAAGATTTGCTACAAACCGCTCTTGTTGATGATAACGAAGAAGAATCGTGGCAGGAAAATCTGTGGACTTTGGATAAATCAATGAGAAAAGCTGTCTCATTTCCCACAGGGCTGGGTATTAGACAAACACAAGACGAATAGGATAGAATGAACAAGGAATAGAAAATTGTTAATATAAATGAATATAAATGGTAAGACCCGCTTTTGATGAAAGGGATAGGTGAAAAGCGGGTCTTTTTACAAAATAAAATGTGTAACATGACACGTTTTCAATAAAGCGTCCCTTACGCTCTTTTAAAATGAGGGTACATAAGTTTAATAAAGATAATGGAGGTTTTCCAGTGGAACAAGAAGTCGCACGAAGAATTCCGTTGCTGCCGTTAAGAGGTCTGCTCGTTTTTCCTACTATGGTTCTTCATTTAGATGTAGGAAGAGAGAAATCAGTGCAGGCATTGGAACAAGCGATGGTAGATGACAGTGAAATTTTACTTACTAGTCAAGTTGATTTATCTATAGATGATCCGTCTGAAAATGATATGTATCAAATTGGAACTCTCGCAAAAGTAAAGCAAATGCTTAAGCTTCCAAATGGTACGATTCGTGTTCTGGTAGAAGGGCTTGGTCGTGCAGAGATTAGTCAATTTATTGAGCGGGATGACTATTTTGAAGTGGAAATGAAAGTATTGAATCCTGACGAAAACCTTAATGATTCAGAAGAGTTAGCGTTAATGCGAAACGTAATGGAGCAATTTGAACAGTATGTTTCTATTTCTAAAAAAGTTTCAAATGAGACGTTGCAAACAGTTCAGGATATTGCAGAGCCTGGACGTTTAGCTGACGTTGTTTCTTCTCATCTGCCGTTAAAGGTAGCTCAAAAGCAAAAGTTGCTCGAAACGATACCCGTAAGAGACAGGTTGATGGAAATATTAGAAATTTTGAACAATGAAAAAGAAGTGCTAGGTTTAGAACAAAAAATTGGACAGCGCGTTAAGAAATCGATGGAAAAAACGCAAAAAGAGTATTACCTTCGTGAGCAAATGAAAGCTATTCAAAAAGAACTCGGAGACAAGGATGGAAAGACTGGAGAAGTAGAAGAACTTAAAGAAAAAATCCAACAATCTACAATGCCGGAAAATGTAGAGGAAAAGGCATACAAAGAATTGGATCGTTACGAAAAAATGCCTTCATCCTCTTCGGAAAGTTCTGTTATTAGAAACTATATCGAGTGGTTAGTGGCCATTCCTTGGACAGAAGAAACAGAAGACCGATTGGATGTTAATCACGCTCAAGAAATTCTTGATGAAGACCACCATGGACTCGACAAAGTAAAAGAGCGAGTGCTTGAATATTTAGCCGTCCAGGAAATGACACAATCACTGAAAGGACCCATTCTTTGTTTAACTGGACCTCCGGGTGTAGGTAAAACTTCACTTGCACGTTCTATTGCACGTGCACTAGAGCGGAAATTTGTACGAATTTCACTCGGCGGTGTGAGAGATGAAGCTGAAATTCGCGGACATCGCCGTACATATGTTGGAGCGATGCCGGGCCGTATTATTCAAGGTATGAAAAAAGCAGAATCCACAAACCCTGTATTTTTGCTTGATGAAATTGACAAAATGGCGAGCGATTTTCGTGGAGATCCATCGTCGGCTATGCTCGAAGTATTAGATCCTGAACAAAATAATACATTTAGTGATCATTTTATTGAAGAACCGTATGATCTTTCTAAGGTAATGTTTGTTACAACAGCTAACAACGTGTCAACCATCCCGGAACCTCTGCTTGATAGAATGGAATTCATTTCGATTGCAGGGTATACGGAAGTGGAGAAACAAGGAATAGCCAAAAATCACCTTCTTCCAAAACAGATAAAAGAACATGGTTTAACAAAGGGTAAAATTCAAGTCAAAGATAATGCGCTGTTAAAGTTGATTCGCTATTACACTAGAGAAGCAGGTGTAAGAAGCTTGGAACGAGAAATTGCGACAGTCTGCCGGAAAGCGGTTAAACGCATTATCTCTGGCGAAAGAAAAAGAGTGATTGTGACCGAAAATACGGTGGAAGAAATGTTGGGCAAGCCAAAATTCCGTTATGGAAAAGCAGAAGAAATCGATCAAGTAGGAGCTGCCACAGGACTTGCTTATACAACCGCAGGTGGAAACACACTATCAATTGAAGTGTCCTTAGCAAAAGGCAAAGGAGAATTGACCTTGACTGGTAAGCTGGGAGACGTGATGAAAGAATCCGCACAAGCAGCTTTCAGTTATATACGTTCTCGTTCAGATGAATTAAAAATTGAACCAGATTTTCATGAAAAATACGATATTCATATTCACGTACCTGAAGGAGCCACTCCTAAAGATGGGCCTTCTGCCGGTATTACGATGGCAACTGCCTTAATTTCTGCCTTGACCGGCCGAGTCGTAAAAAAAGAAGTTGGTATGACAGGTGAAATTACACTACGCGGAAGAGTTCTTCCAATTGGCGGTTTAAAAGAGAAATCAATGAGTGCTCACCGTGCCGGCCTGGAAACAATTATCATTCCAAAAGAAAATAAAAAAGATTTAGAAGATATTCCAGAGAGTGTGAAAAAAGGCCTTACCTTTATTGCTGTTTCACATTTAGATGAAGTTTTAGCACATGCATTGGGGGAGGAAAATGAAAGTTAATCAGGCGGAACTGATGATAAGCGCAGTAAGCACGGAACAATACCCACAAAATGGACTGCCGGAAATCGCTTTGGCCGGTCGGTCTAATGTGGGGAAATCATCATTTATTAATACGTTATTAACTAGGAAGAACTTGGCATATACTTCGTCAAAACCAGGAAAAACGCAAACACTGAATTTTTATGACATTGAGGGGCGCTATATCTTTGTCGATGTTCCAGGATATGGTTATGCGAAAGTTTCTAAAACCGAACGTGCGGCCTGGGGAAGAATGATGGAAACTTATTTTTCCACAAGAGAAAGTTTACGGGGTGTTGTATTAATTATTGATGTAAGACACTTACCTAGTTCAGAGGACGTGCAAATGTACAAGTACCTTAAATACTTTGATCTTCCGATTGTTATTATTGCCACTAAGGCTGACAAAGTATCAAAAAATAAACGTCCAAGGCATGTGAAACAAATAAAAGAAACGTTAGAAATGGAGAAAACAGATTCGATTATTTTATTTTCTGCTGAAACAGGCCATGGGAAAGAAGACAGTTGGAAAGCTATAAAAAACCTTATCTGAGCAAAATGCTTGGATAAGGTTTTTTAACGTGGTATTTTAATTATATTGTCATTATTCTCTTATGATTATTTTTTAAATATGAAATAAATACCAACAATGATGAGGAGCAACGGGCCAAAACGATGGAGGGAAGATACGATAGATTCTCCAATTAATGTCCCTATTTCCCCAGAATAAAAGGAGGCAGCTCCGATTAAAAGTAGTAGCAATCCGGTGAACCAGCCAGTTGTACGTGTTTTTATATAACTAAGCAGGATAGCACTGCCTATTAATACAGTGTACATGCTAATGTGATTTGGCCAATTCGTAAACCATTCTAAAAAATGAAAATGAAGTCCGAAAAGCAGCATAAGAATTCCTGGCAGAAAAGATTGGGACGAACGTCCAATAACAGATTCAGCTACAAAAGCAATACCTGTAATCAGTAAAAGAGTCGGCCAGTCAAACCAACGTGCTGTGATACCAACATTCCAATGTTGTAATAAAAAGAGAAGGCCGATTCCGACCAGAATAATACCGTAAAAAAGGCTTTGTTTTTTCATGACAGCCCTCCAGAACATAGAATAGAATCATGTCGAATGTTTATGATATCATAAATGTCAAGTACTGTTCACATTTGATTTTTTGATATTTTTTTCATACATGTTACAATAATGTATGATGTTACGAATATGTAGAAATAATGAATAATATAGACAAACAACTGTGTTTGCAGCAATGGTGGGGGTGAGTAGAAGATGCATATTATAGAGGCTGGCTTTGATTATAAAACAACCCCTGTAGCAATAAGGGAACAGTTGGCATTTCAAGACGAATCCCTTCCTGACGCTTTGCATAAACTTCGTGGTATGAAAAGTATTCTGGAGTGTACAATTGTGTCTACCTGTAATCGGACAGAAATTTATGTGGTAGCCGATCAATTACACACAGGACGCCATTTTGTAAAAAAGTTTTTATATGAATGGTTTGGTTTACCTATAGATGAGTTTGGGGCTCATTTAAATATTCGCGAAAACGATACAGCAATAGAGCATTTGTTTCGTGTTGCAACAGGATTGGATTCTATGGTGCTTGGAGAAACACAGATTTTAGGTCAGGTGAAACACAGTTTCTTTCAGGCTCAAAATGAGGAAGCGACTGGAACTGTTTTAAATGAATTATTTCGGCAGGCTATAACTTTTGCTAAAAAAGCCCATAATGATACAGAGATTAATGATAATGCTGTTTCTGTAAGTTATGCGGCGGTTGAACTAGGGAAGAAAATCCTCGGTGATTTTAAGGACAAGCATGTTGTCGTAATTGGTGCCGGTAAAATGAGTGAGCTAACAGCGAAACATCTTCACTCAAGCGGCGCAGCAGAAGTGACAGTACTAAATCGAACGTATGCTAAGGCAGCAGAACTTGCTGAACGTTTCTTTGGAAAGGCAGGAAGTATGGACAATCTGCGTCAGCACATGATTGATGCAGATGTTGTGATTTCTTCCACAGGATCAGCGGAGTACGTACTGGATAAACCAATGCTCCAAAAAGTGTTAAAGCAGCGTAAAGGACGTCCACTTTTTATGGTTGATATTGCAGTTCCACGGGATTTTGATCCGGAACTTGCTGAATTAGATAACATTTTCTTGTATGATATTGATGATTTACAAGGAATTGTAGCTGCGAATATGAAGGAACGTAAACAAGAAGCAGAAGAGATTGAAGGTATGATTCAACCTGAGATAAACGCTTTTAAAGAGTGGGTACACACACTTGGTGTCGTTCCTGTAATATCTGCTTTGCGCTCAAAAGCTCTTTCTATTCAATCAGAAACAATGGATAGTATTGAGCGAAAACTTCCAGATTTGTCTGATAGGGACAAGAAAGTTCTGCAAAAGCACACGAAAAGTATTATAAACCAAATGTTGCGTGAGCCGATTACGAGAGCTAAAGAAATGGCTGCGGAACCGGATGCAGACGATTCCCTGGCTTTATTCACTGAAATTTTCGGTTTAGAAGAAGAAGTGGAAATGGCAAAGGAAGCGGAAGAACAACAAGCAAAAGTAGAAGAAGCGGAGAAAACCTGGGGAAAACAAAAGAAACGATCTATTTCTCCTTATGCTTATGCAAAAGATGTTACCTTCCGCTCCTAGGAGAGGAGTTTTAACGAATGGTTGCTTCAGCTGGAATTATCTATGTGGTAACCATCGTGCTTTACAGCCTGAGTGTATTTGGGTATTTCATAGACTTTTTGCAAAATAACCGGAGGGTGAATCGATTCGCCTTCTGGTTGCTTTCTATAGTCTGGGTGCTGCAAACAGCATTTTTTATCATCCGGGCGTTGCAATATGACAGAATGCCCGTTATTACACCATTTGAGGGGCTGTTTTTTTATGCTTGGTTACTTGTAACCTTATCGTTGGTTATCAATTGGTTTTTTCGAGTAGATTTCCTTGTTTTTTTTACTAATGTGGTAGGCTTTGTCATGATGTCGTTCAGCCTATTTACACCAGATGGTGACGTGCCGAATGGATTAAACGACTTACTTATTTCGGAATTACTCGTCGTTCATGTATCACTTATAATGCTTTCCTACGCTGCATTCACGATAGCTGTTGTATTTTCTGTTTTATACATGCTGCAGCATCACCTTTTGAAAAGGAAACAGTGGGGAAAACGGTTATTACGCTTGGAAAACCTGCCGAAGATGGAACGTCTTTCTTTTTTAATGACAACAATTGGCGTACCGTGTATGTTGCTTGGTTTCATTCTTGGGTTTGTTTGGGCGTCGATACAACTTCAGGAACTTCCATGGTTGGATGCAAAAGTAATTGGATCGGAGCTCGTGCTCATTGTTTATAGTGTTTACTTATACCTCTGGGCGGTCAAACATCGAAGAGGTTACAATATGGCACTTCTTAATCTGGCGGGATTTCTGCTTGTGTTAATTAACTATTTTTTGTCAGGCGAATTGACGGATTTTCATTTTTGGTATTTTTAGAAAAAGCAGTCATCATGGATGGAGGAATAACATGCGTACAATTATATTAGGAACTCGAAAAAGCAATCTGGCGATGAAGCAGACTGAATGGGTAGTAAATGAATTAAATAAACGAGATCTTCCTTACACGTTTGATACAAAAAAGATTGTCACAAAAGGTGATAAAATCTTAGACGTGACGCTTTCAAAAGTAGGGGGGAAAGGTCTTTTTGTTAAAGAAATCGAGGAAGCGATGATGAATCACGAAATTGATATCGCCGTACATAGCATGAAAGACTTGCCCGGTGAATTAGAGGAAGGATTTATGATTGGTGCCATTACCAACCGTGTGGATCCTCGTGATGTGCTGATTTCAAACGATAATGTTCGTTTTGCTGATCTTCCAGAAGGGGCTGTTGTCGGTACAAGCAGTTTGCGCCGATCTTCCCAAATTTTAGCTGAGCGTCCCGATTTACACGTGCAATGGATACGCGGAAATATTGAAACAAGATTGCGCAAACTGCGTGAAGAAAACTTTGATGCTATTGTATTGGCTTCAGCTGGTTTAAGTCGAATGGGTTGGAGCGAAGAAATTGTAACGGAATATTTAGATCCTGATGTGTGTTTACCTGCTGTTGGTCAAGGCGCACTTGGTTTAGAATGTCGTTCAGATGATGAGGAAGTACAACGTGTGCTTGCTGAATTAAATGATGAAGCCGTTGCTAAGAGAGTGACAGCAGAACGAGCCTTTTTACAAGAAGTAGAAGGCGGTTGTCAAGTTCCAATAGGGGGATATGCGTTACTGGAATCAAATGGTGATATTTCCTTAACAGCTCTTGTCGGTTCGCCGGATGGAGAAACGATTTTACGTGAAAAAAGAACAGGACAAGATCCACAAGAAGTAGGACGGTTGGCAGCTCGTGCATTGCTTGAAAGAGGCGGCAAAGAAATTCTTGATAAAGTAAAAGCAGAGCTGGATGGCTAATGTCCCAGCCACTCAAGGGACATACTGTCCTTGTGACAAGGCCGCCTCGACAAGCTCCCGCCTTGCAACGCTTAATTGAAGCAGAAGGCGGTGTAGCACATAACCTTCCGTTAATTCGTACGGTACGCTTACCAAAAAGTAAAGAACAAATCTCCACAGTTCAATCTTCTTCCTGGGATTGGATTGTTTTTACAAGTGCAAATGCGGTAGCTTTTTTTGAGGAAGTACAGCAAGAAACCGGTCTTTCACTACATGACGATGTTCGAATAGCTTCTGTCGGAAAAAAAACATCTAACTGGTTGAAAAAAAAGGGCAGAACTCCTGATTTAGTGCCCAATAAATATACGGCGGAAGGGTTAGCAGAATTGCTGCAAGTTCACGTTGCGGAGGGAGAGCGGGTATTATTTCCGAAAAGTGCTCGTGCTCGTCCTGTTATCCCGATGGCGCTTAGAGAAATAGGAGCTTATGTAGAAGAATTGCCACTTTACACAAGCGTTCCTGCGGAGGAAAACAAGACGAAGCTGCTGGACTATATAAACAAAGGCAATGTAGATATACTGACGTTTACAAGTCCTTCTGCCGTAAAAGCCTTTGTTTCATTTTTACAGGAAACCCCTCCCGCTCTATGGAAAAAAAATCCTGTCGTTAGTATCGGGTCTGTGACAGATGAAGAAGTGGTACGACAAGGGTTCACCTGTCATAAAACGGCTTATCCTTATACGATTGAAGGGATGGTTCGCAGTATAGCGGACTTAATAAAGGAGGAAAATCATAATGAGTGAAATAACGTATGATAGACATCGTCGATTACGCCGTACAACGGGGATTCGAAAAATGGTACGGGAAAATTTTCTGCGCAAGGAAGATTTAATTTATCCTATTTTTGTGGTCGAAGGTGAAAATATAAAAAAAGAAGTACCTTCTATGCCCGGTGTGTTTCATGTTTCGCTCGATTACTTGACAGAAGAAATGAATCGCCTGGAACATCATGGTGTTTTGTCGGTTATGGTGTTTGGAGTACCAGAGCATAAAGACCAAAATGGTTCGGAAGCCTATGCAGAAGAAGGGATTGTTCAAAAAGCAATCCGGCAGATTAAAGAAACAAATGCTTCTATGACTGTTATTGCTGATACTTGTTTGTGTCAATATACGGATCATGGTCATTGCGGTATTATCGAAGACGGTGTGATTTTAAATGATCCGTCTCTTCATCTATTGACGGATACCGCCGTTTCACAAGCAAATGCCGGAGCAGATATCATTGCCCCATCGAATATGATGGATGGATTTACGACTACGATTCGAAAAGGTTTGGATGAAGCAGGCCATAAAGACATACCGATTATGTCTTACTCCGTAAAATTTGCTTCTGCGTTTTATGGTCCGTTCCGGGATGCGGCACATAGTACACCGTCATTTGGTGACCGCAAAACCTATCAAATGGATCCGCCAAATCGTTTAGAAGCTCTACGTGAAGCGAAGTCAGATGTAGAACAAGGAGCTGATTTTCTAATTGTAAAACCAGCAATGTCATATCTTGATGTCGTCCGTGAAGTAAAGGATGAAACCGGAATGCCTGTTGTCGCTTATAACGTATCAGGGGAATACTCCATGGTTAAAAGCGCTGCTCAAAACGGTTGGATTGATGAAAAAGAAGTAGTGATGGAGAAGTTGACTAGTATGAAAAGAGCGGGTGCCGATTTGATTGTAACGTACTTTGCTATCGATGCTGCCAAATGGCTTGAAGAAGAATAATAATATACACTGTCCTGGTTTTTGTGCCAGGACAGATGTGTTTTCTTAATCAAAGCAGGACAAAATATAGGCAAATTTGATAAGCTGTTTGTAGAGTGAAAATGAATGGAGAAATGGACTAAAGGAGTGTTTGAAATGAAAAAATTCGATAAATCCCAGTCTGCTTATGATAAAGCTGAACCATTGATGCCGGGAGGGGTAAGCAGCCCAGTGCGTACGTATAATTCCGTCGGTCATCCTCCTGTTTATATCGAGGAAGGAAAAGGTTCAAAAGTATGGGACCTGGATGGAAATGAATTTATTGATTACGTCCTTTCTTGGGGACCATTAATTCGGGGACATGCTGATGATCATGTGGTGGAGCAGTTGAAAAAAGCAACCGAAAAAGGAACAAGTTTTGGGACTTCTCACCAAATGGAAACAAAACTGGCGAATCTCATTATTGATCGGGTCCCATCGATTGATGTGGTTAGAATGGTTAACTCCGGTACAGAAGCAACGATGAGTGCCTTACGGTTAGCGCGAGGATTTACTGGACGTGACAAGATTGTAAAAATGGAAGGCTGTTATCATGGTCATGGCGACTCTCTACTTATTAAAGCGGGTTCTGGTGTTGCAACCCTTGGTCTTCCGGACAGTCCAGGTGTACCTGAAGGAATAGCATCTAATACGTTGACGGTGCCGTATAATGATTTAGAAAGTTTGAAGTTGGCTTTTGAAAAGTATGGAGAAGAAATTGCTGCTGTTATTATGGAGCCTGTGACAGGAAACATGGGGGTTGTTCTCCCTGAAGATGGATTTTTACAAGGTGTACGGGATATTACCGATAAAAATGGAAGTCTGCTAATTTTTGACGAAGTTATGACAGGTTTTCGGGTCGGTTACAACAGCGCCCAAGGTAAATATGGTGTAACTCCTGATTTAACTTGTCTTGGAAAGGTTATCGGTGGCGGTTTACCTGTGGGTGCTTATGGTGGTCGCGCGGACATTATGGAAAAAATCGCGCCGACTGGTCCGATTTATCAAGCTGGTACATTATCAGGAAATCCTCTTGCGATGACCGCTGGATTCGAGACATTAAATCAAATGACACCAGAACACTATGAACAGTTTAACAAACTTGGCAATCAATTGGCGGATGGTTTGGAAGAAGCCGCTACAAAGCATGGAATTCCGCATCATATTAATCGTGCTGGTGCAATGACAGGATTGTTCTTTACAGATGAAAAAGTAGTCAATTTTGATACGGCGAAAACATCAGATTTAGATTTGTTCGGCCGGTATTTCCGGGAAATGATGCAACAAGGTATTTCACTGCCACCTTCGCAGTTTGAAGGTATTTTCCTATCTACTGCACACAGTGAAGAAGACATTACAAAAACAATTGAAGCAGCGGAACATACCTTTGCGAAAATCAAATAATAGAAAGAGCAGATTGGAGAGTTATTCTCCTCATCTGCTCTTTTTTACTGGAGGTGGTGATGAAAATGCGAGAATCATAGCAAGTAACGGGAGTCCCATCATGATCCATAGGATTTCGTCATATCGACCAAAATAATCAAATGCCATTCCAAAAGGGAGAGGTCCTAGTGCAGACCCTGTTACAACGGCGGTTGTTGCAAAACTTTTTAATTTCCCCAAGTTATTCAATCCAAAATATTCAGGCCAAATCATATTGTTACAAATCTTCGAGGTTCCATCAAACACGCCCCACAATATGATAAATAGAACGATAACCCAAATTTGTTCGCCAAAGATAAGCATAACTAACGTTCCGGCGCTCAATAGGAAACTTAACGCATAAAGCTGATGAACTCGAATTCTTTCAACCACAAAACCTGCGACTAAAGTGAAAACAAAAGCTGATATTGGCATAAGACTTAAGAGAAATGCAATGACCGGACGAGCAATGCCTTTTTCGCCGAGAATGGAAAACAGGTGAAAAGTAATACCAGTGTTGACAAGAGCAGGGACAACCGCACAAAACATTGCGAACCAGAACGCTTTCGAATGTACAGCTTCTTTTACAGACCAAGAAGAAGCTTGGCGTTCCTCTGCTGATGCGGCAGCTGCTTTTTCTCGATTTCCGTTTTTCCCTTCGTCATCTGGAAGCAGGCCAACATCCTCTGGCTTGTTCCGAATGAAAACAAAAGCAAGGGGAAGAAAGATAATGACCAGCATCGTTCCCCAGAATTGCCAGGCAAATCGCCACCCCCATGTTTCAATTAAAAACAAGTGAATAGGCGGCATAGCAGCAGCACTAAGGAGTACGCCAAGTGTCATGAAGCTGAAAGCACGCCCCCTTTGTTTGGAAAACCATTGCGGAATTAATGTGTTGGGAACGAGTGTCATTGACCCCTGCCCAAACAACCGGAGCATAAAAAAACCAATAAACATCATAATCGGCCCAACAACAGCACTGTTCCAAAAGCAAGCAACAGCGAGCATAGATCCGACAAGGATAGCGGTAAAACGTTGACCTTTTTTATCTATGATTCTACCAATTAAAAATAATAAAATTCCTGCTAATAAAGTAGCGGCAGAATATAGACTTGAAATGGTTGTACGGGATTCAGAAAAATGCTCGATATAGGCGTCTATAAAAACAGATAACGTATACGTTTGCCCTGGCCCCGAAAAAAACGCTCCGAGACCGGCGATAACAACAATGATCCATCCATAGAAAAAGGTAGGCTGCAACGGTAGTTTTTGTTTCGATGATAGAGATTGTAGTACATTGCTTAAGTTTTTCATACAAACTCCCTCAAAGATGTAATATAAGTTGATGATTCGCAATACGAATTAATTTTATCAGCACCGATATTAAATGACAACGTAATAGAAGAGATTTATGGTTCATAGTTTGATTGTTAAAAGCATACATTAAAATTGATAGAAGCTATGAGCAGGAAGAATAAGACAACCTTATGTTTATCATATATGAAGGAGGGACTCACGTATGGGAGAAGAACATTCTTCAGCATTAACATTTAGTTTAGAAGAAGCAGTATGGCTAGATCAGGGTGAGAAAATAAGTGAGCTGTTGTCATTGGGATTAGAGCCAGATATTCGGATTGAAGAAAAATATGATTATGTGGAAATTAAAGGGGGGCTTCATCTAAACGGGGAATATCACCCTTTCGCCGAAAATGAATCGCGTAATGAAGAGGAAGAAACACAGCCTGTACCGCAATATATAGAAAAAAATACACGCCGTGATGACGGAATTGGTGAGCTGCAGCACTTTTTTCCGGTTGATGTCACGATTCCATTAAACCGCATTCAGAATTTGGATGATATTTACGTTAATATTGATGGATTTGATTATGACCTTCCAGAACCTGGATGCATTCAGCTCACAGCAGATGTAAGTATTACGGGGATGAAAGAAGAGAAACCAGGCCAAGAACCACAAAGAGTCGAACCAGTATCCGTCCCGGAGCCGATGCCCAGGTGGGATATGGAAGCGACTTATCAGCCGGAAACAGAAGAAAGGGCGGTAGAACCATCGTCTACAGAAAATCAAGAAGTTGAATCATTAAGATACCTTCAAGAAGACGAAGAGGTAGAAAAAAAGTCGCTTGAGAATGTTGATGAAGTTCCTTCTTTTTATGAGGACGAAACGGTCGAACAGCAGGAAGAAGAAATAACGGAAGCAGAGGAAGAGACAGATGTCATCGTAACAGCTTTTCATAGTAGAGAACCAGAATTCGAGGAGGACGAAGAAGAACAACCAGTCGAAACAAAAACCGAAGAAGTAGCGGCGCCAGAAGAAGAACCAGAAACATCAGCGACCTCTGATCGGGATGATAATGCCTTGTATTTAACAAAAGTCATGACGAACGGAGAAGAAGAGTTTTCCCGTTTGAAAATGTGCATCATTCAAGAAAACGAATCATTAGATACTATTGCATCTCGTTATCAAACAACAATCAGTCACTTATTGCGTTTTAACAGGCTCGACCATGAACATTTGGAAGAAGGTCAAATATTATACATTCCTGCTACGGCCACAAGAAGTAGTAATGATAATGAATAATGATATAGAACAGGTGCTATATAAGTATCCTATTCACCCTATCACTTTCACACGATATGGAAAAGCGATAAAAGTGGAAGCAGCGGAAGGTGTTTTCGCTTTAAAAGAAACATATATAAAACAAGAAAGAGCGGAGCGGTTTTTACAGACGCTTCGTTTTTTTCAAAAACAACAACTTCCTGCCGTAACTCCCGTATTGCCGACTGAAAGTGGGGAATGGAGTGTGGAACAAGGAGGAAAAATATATTATCTTTCGCCATGGGGAAAAAGCTGTGGTGGTAAACGAAAAGAAACAGATTTTTTCAAAACCCTGGCTGTGTTTCACCGCTCGACGGATAAGAAAATAGCGATACGAAGTCAAGAATGGCAGGAAAATGGAGAAAAGATGAGGCGAGAACGAGACCAAGAATTGTTGGAACTGGAAGTATTGGCTGATGAAATAGAAAAGAAGCGATATTTTTCTCCGTTGGAACTATCGTATTTGTCTCATTTTCCGTTAATTTATGATATGTATCAGTGTTCGATGTCGTTTTTTGATGAGTGGGAAAGAAAAGCAGAAGAACGACAAACAATACGACTAGTTCAGTGTCATGGAAGACCGTCACCACATCATTTAATCACCGATCCCAAGCTGAATTACCGTTTTATCAATCTAGAACAAACAGAAGTGGGGCATCCTGCACATGATATTGCCTGGATGTATAAAAGCTGTATGGAAGAACGGTGTTGGGAGCCTGTGAAAGGGTATAGCTGGATGCAGACTTATAATCAACATTCCCCTTTGAATGAGGCTGATCAAGCTTTGGTTAAAAGTCAAATACTCTACCCTGGTCCTCTTTCTAGATTTATTAAAGATACACGTCATCGAGAACTTTGTGAGGAACCAAACCTCACCCAAGCCCTCGAACAACATGTCTGGTTATTCGAAAAAATAAAAAAGGATATGGACACTTGGCCTGAAATAAACAAGGAATAAAGCATTTGAAGTAATGTCAGTATTTTCGTGAGAAAAAGAGAAAGGCATAAAAACCGATTAAAAAAAATAGTAACAATACGTCAAAGCTGGTTGGGAAAATAAGAGTGCGCAATAACTGAAAGCAAATAAGCGGAAGTAATATCTGCATACAAGCCAACTTCCACTTTATCCACCATCGTGGCCGAGGTCTATGATGGTGGTGCTTTTTTTTGCGTTTTTTTGGCGGACAATAATGAGGCCGCGGCGGTCCATGATGAGGAGGAGGGTGATATCCCATATTTTACCACCTTTTCTACCTAAGAATAGTTATGATATGTTATGCATCAAAGAACAACATTGTGCTTGTCTATTCCAAAATACTTTTTGTGGATGATTTGGCAACTTGACGCCTGCTTGTTTTAAACGTAAAATATGGTTATATAAAATTGTGAGAACAGGGAGGAGTACGTCCTTTTCCACCTGTACAGAAAGAAAAATCCACGGCTGAGAGATTTTTCAGGTTAAAAGTTCGGAATGTCGCCCTCGAGCAGCTTCCTTGAAATGAAGTAGTGGAAGCCGGTTGATCCGTTATCCCAATAGAGCGCACAGATTACGTTTGTCTGTGAATAAAGGTGGTACCGCGATCTTCTCTTCGTCCTTTTTCAAGATGAAGGGATTTTTTTATGTAAAAAATAACACGAAGGAGTGTGTCATATGGCTAATCAAGAAACAAATATGCCAACAAAATATAATCCATTAGACACGGAGACAAAATGGTATCCATACTGGACGGAAGGTAAGTTTTTTAATGCAGAAGGACAAGGAGATAAGGAGCCGTTTACAATTGTTATCCCGCCGCCGAATGTAACCGGCCGGCTTCATCTAGGACATGCTTGGGATACGACGCTTCAAGATATTATTTCTCGTCTAAAACGCATGCAAGGGTATGATATGCTGTGGCTTCCAGGAATGGATCATGCTGGTATTGCTACACAGGCTAAAGTGGAAGGAAAACTGAGGGAAGAAGGAACAAACCGTTATGAACTCGGACGTGAGAAATTTTTAGAAAAATCATGGGAGTGGAAAGAGGAATACGCAGAATTTATTCGTCAACAGTGGGCGAAGATGGGTCTTTCCCTTGATTATTCCCGGGAACGTTTTACGCTTGATGATGGCCTTTCAACTGCTGTACGTGAAGTCTTTGTTTCCTTATATAACAAAGGTTTAATCTACCGTGGACAATATATTATTAACTGGGATCCAGAGACAAAAACAGCCCTCTCTGATATTGAAGTGGAATACAAGGAAGTACAGGGATACTTTTACCATATGAAATATCCGCTTAAAGATGGATCTGGGCATATTGAAGTTGCTACCACCCGACCGGAAACAATGCTAGGGGACACTGCCGTTGCTGTTCATCCGGAGGACGAACGGTATCGTCATTTGATAGGTAAAACAGCGGTTCTTCCAATTATTGGGCGCGACATTGAAATTATTGCTGATGATTACGTTGATATGGAATTTGGATCAGGTGCTGTGAAAATAACTCCTGCTCATGATCCGAATGACTTTGAAATGGGAAATCGTCATGAACTCGAACGAATTCATGTGATGGATGAGTCGGGAACAATGAATGAAAATGCCGGGAGGTACCAAGGGTTAAACCGGTTTGAATGCCGCGAACAGCTAGTAAAAGACTTGCAAACAGAAGGCATTCTTTTTGATATCGAGGAACATATGCACTCTGTTGGTCATTCTGAGCGGAGCGGTGCCGTTGTCGAGCCTTATTTGTCTACGCAGTGGTTTGTGAAAATGAAGCCTCTTGCTGAAAAAGCGATCGAACTGCAAAAACAAGAAGGAAAAGTAGAGTTTGTTCCGGATCGTTTTGAAAAAACATATTTACATTGGCTTGAAAATATTCGGGATTGGTGTATTTCCCGACAGCTTTGGTGGGGACATAGGGTTCCGGCTTGGTATCATAAAGAAACTGGAGAAATGCACGTCGGACACACTGCCCCTTCTGACTTAGAAAAATGGGAGCAGGATGAAGATGTGTTAGATACTTGGTTCAGTTCAGCATTATGGCCGTTTTCTACAATGGGATGGCCAGATAAGGATCATTCTGATTATCAGCGTTTTTATCCGACAAACGTTCTTGTTACTGGATATGACATTATCTTCTTCTGGGTTTCCCGTATGATTTTCCAAGGTCTTGAGTTTACCGGTCAACGCCCATTTAAAGACGTTTTGATTCATGGGCTTGTACGGGATTCTGAAGGCAGAAAAATGAGTAAATCCCTTGGGAACGGAGTGGACCCGATGGATGTTATTGATAAATATGGAGCCGATGCACTCCGCTTCTTTCTAGCGACCGGAACGACACCTGGAAATGATTTAAGGTTCCATTGGGAAAAGATAGAAGCTAATTGGAATTTTGCTAATAAAATTTGGAATGCCTCTCGCTTTGCATTAATGAATATGGACGGGTTGACATACGAAGAAATCAACCTTGATGGAGATAAAACGATTGCCGACCGCTGGATTTTGACTCGTTTGCAAGAGACGACGAGGGATGTAACACGTTTGATGGATAATTATGAATTTGGAGAAGTTGGTCGGCTGCTGTATAACTTTATTTGGGATGACGTTTGTGATTGGTATATTGAAATGGCTAAATTACCGTTGTATGGGGAAGACGAAGCTGCAAAACATACGACACGGTCGGTGCTGGCACATGTTCTAGATGAAACAATGCGTCTTCTGCATCCTATTATGCCTTTTATTACAGAAGAGATATGGCAGCATCTCCCTCATGATGGAGAATCGATAACTGTTGCAGCTTGGCCTAAAGCAAATGAAAGCTACATGGATAAAGAAGCAATACAGGACATGGAAATCCTAAAAAGCATTATTCACGCTGTCCGCAATACACGGGCAGAAATGAATGCAGCACCAAGTAAAGCGATTGATTTACAACTTAAACCAGGAGATGACGTTGTCGCTCGACAACTAGAACGCGGACGCGATTATTTAACTCGCTTTTGCAATCCGGGACAACTTGTAATTAATACTGATCTCGAGGTGCCAGAAAAGTCGATTTCCCATGTGCTGACTGGTGCTGAGCTTTATATGCCGCTTGCGGGCTTAATAGATCTTGAGGAAGAAATCGCAAGACTTGAAAAAGAAAAAGAAAAGCTCGATAAAGAAGTAGAACGTGTACAGAAAAAGCTGTCCAATGATGGATTTATTCAAAAAGCACCAGAAAATGTTGTTGCTGAAGAAAAACAAAAAGAGAATGATTATTTAGAGAAACGTGAAAAAGTGGAAGCTCGCATACGAGAGTTACAAGCATAAACGGATCGATGAACGAAAGGAATGCTACGACTATGCAGACGTATGAACAAGCACGAGAATGGATAAGTGAGTTCACGGCCTTTGGAATGCGTCCAGGACTCGATCGGGTTCGAATGATGCTCGAAGGAATCGGTAATCCGGAACGACGTTTAAAAAGTATCCATGTTGGAGGAACGAACGGAAAAGGTTCGACCGTCACTTTCCTAAAAGAACCGATGAAAGAAGCGGGATTAGTGTGTGGGACCTTCACTTCTCCTTATGTGCATGAATTTAGAGAAAGAATTGCGATTAATGGCGATCCCATTTCTGAACAAGATTTTCTTGAAAGTGCAAACGCGGTGAGACCAATAGCAGAAAATATAGCGAAAAGTGCATTTGGTTCTCCAACCGAATTTGAAGTTCTAACTGTGATTGCGGCTCATTATTTCGCTTCTAAGGCGTTTGCTGATCTTGTCATTTGGGAAGTTGGACTTGGAGGACGTCTTGACTCGACTAATGCGGTTCATCCGATGGTGAGCATTATCACAAATGTCGGCCATGATCATCAAGCGATTTTAGGGGACACTATTGAAGAAATTGCTCGGGAAAAAGCAGGCATTATAAAATCGGGTGTTCCTGTTGTAACATGTGAAACAAATCCTGAAGCATTGTCTATTTTTGAGGAAGCTGCAACAGATGCGAGGACGAGATTGTATCAAATGAACCGCGATTTTGAAGTGATAAATGCTCAATCAAATGCACATGGATGGATGTTTTCATTTCAATCTAATCTCAATCATATTAGTGATTTAGAAATAACGATGCTGGGGGCTCATCAAACGAAAAACGCCGCTGCAGCTTTAATGGCTTTCCGTTATTTAGTGATGTACTTTGCTCTTCCGGTTGACGAAGAACATATTCGGACAGGTTTAAAAAAAGCAACTTGGATCGGACGTCTTGATTATCGAAAAACAAAACCACCACTTCTATTAGACGGCGCTCACAATAAAGAAGGAATGGAGAGTCTTGCAGAAGCATTAGAGGAACATTTTACAGGACGTCGTTTTCATTTCATTGTTGGAATGACAAAAGAAAAAGACCCAGATTTGCTGCTCGATCCTCTTAAAAGGTTGTCCATCGCTTCAGCATCGATGGTAACATTTGATTTTTACCGGGCAGCCAAAGCAGAAGACATCACAGAAAAAAGCCCTATTCCAGAAACAAAGGCCTATTCGAGTTGGAAAGAGGCATGGGAAACTATTAAACAAAAAGCAGATACAGACGACATTGTTGTGTTTGCCGGTTCTCTTTATTTTATATCGGAAGTTGCAAACTTTATAAAATCTTAACTTCTTATGTTAACGTTTATATAACAAGGATAGCTCGATCTTTCAGTAGATCTGGTTATCCTTTTTCTATGTTGAAATGTAAAAATTATCGCAGAGAGTTACACATACGTAAGAAAATACGATATGATAGGACAAAGGGTGGTGGTTCAATGGTCTTTGTAATGATGGGGACAGGAGCTATTTTAGGGTATTTTGTCCTACGTGTAATACCATTAGAGATTAATAGACGATTACGAATACAGCTGATTACAGCAGCTTTTATGATTGTTATGTTAGTTTATTTAATACAAGAGATTTACTTTTGGTCCTTAGGATTAATTGTTTTAGTTGCTCTGCTTTTATTGTTTTCTATTATTTTTGGTAAACAAATGGAATATGCTGATACTATTGCAGAGGAGTCGGAGAAAATCGAAAAGATAGATGAAGTCGCTGAAATAAAGCAACAAGAGAACTACGGACAAGCACGTGAAAGACTGGAATCGCCTGCTTATAGTGTGTCAGCAGACAATCGTTATCTTACTGCGGACGATGAGTTGAACGTAGATAATAACGCCGCTGGTGATTTCATTTCAAAGAAGGACGATATGTTAGACACGAGTTCTTTTGTCGAAGAAGATAGTACGACAGATAATGGGGAATTGGACTTTTTTCAACATCGTTCTTTCTTAATAGAAAAAGACGAACAATCTGAAGAAGAAATAGACATGGAAGAGCGAGAAGAGGACGAGGCAGAAGAAGATTTAGTGGTCCAACAAAACAATACACGGTCCTACGACGAGATAAACAAAACAGACATATCCGATAAACGACTGAGATTATTAGAAGAACTAGACGATGAATATGCAATAAACGAGAGTAACCGGTGAGGTGCGCCTAATGAAACGAAACTATTACATCGAAAAATCTTTTATTTTGTTAACATTGACAGCATTCTTTATATTTCTATTTTCTTGGGGGAGTACAGTTGCTATGGAAGCAGCTTGGACTTCTGAAGAACGCTTACCAGAAAGCACTGTCATTGGTGGTGTTAATGTAGGGGGATTACTCGAATCAGACGCTAATGAAATACTTACTGAAGAGAGCGAAAACTGGAAAAACAGCTCTGGTACAGCCCTTTCCTTATTTAATGAGGAAGTTATTTTCGATTCTGAGGTGATAAACATAGATGTGGCAAAAAGTATTGATCTTGCTCTTGAAAAAGGAAGTATTCCGCTGCAAGCTACCATTAATCAATCAGCGGTAGAGAATCACCTTGAACGTTTCTCCTTTGCCAATCTGCGCGAACGTGTGTCTATGGCAGATTTAAAAAATAGATTAACTGTAATTTCTAATATTACAGACAGTGATTATGAGCAAGTTGATGTTGCGGACTATTTTGATGAAGATTATGCGTTGGAAAAAGAGACATTTAATCAAGTAACAATCACGCGAAATGAACCTTTCCCATCGTATTTCCAAGAATGGATAGGTGCATTAGATGGTTATGAAACACCGTCTCATACAACGTTTTCTTTAATACAGGCATTAGAGGGAAGCGATGTGTCTTATTTTGATGACCCTTCCTTGGATGTACTAGCTTCTGCATTTTTTCAAGTAATGGGCCAAACGAACTTCGTATTAAGCGAACGACATATTAATGAAAGTCTTCCTTCTTATATAGAATTGGGACAAGATGCCCATGTTGAACCGGAGAAAGAAGATTTACGTTTTTATAATCCGAATATATATGCTTATGAATGGAATTTAGAAGTAGAAAGAAATCAATTAACTGTTTCGTTGCAAGGTCTGCCTTTTTTACACGATTATTCAATGGGAACAAGAGAAGAGGAAACAATGGAACCAAGGACCATTGTAACGTTCAATTCTTCGCGGTCTCCCGGTGAAAAAGAGACTCTTACTGATGGTGAAGTTGGGCATTTTGCAGACGTTATTCGTGAAGTGAAAAACGATGAGGACGTTGTGATAGAGGAAACTGAGCTGGCACAAGATTATTACGCACCTGTTCAACGATTGGAAGAGTGGAGTTTACAGGATAGAGCGGCTATGGATGATGAAATACCTGAACAAGTTTGGGAAGAAAATGATAACGAATCTACTGAATCAGAAGGTGAAATGAATGATGTTGATGAAACAGAAGAGGAGTTAGAGGAATCAGAAAATGATACGACTGTAACGGAAGGTGAAGCAAAGAAAGAAGAAAACAGGGAGCCAGAAGATACACTTGAAGATACGGATGATGATACTCCAGTCAAAGGTTACGATTAAAAGGGGTGTGACATATGGCAGAAAGACGTAAACGACTAGGGGATCTTTTGCTCGAAGCAAACTTAATTACAGAGGATAAACTAGAAGATACACTCCAAACAAAACGAAACAATCAAAAGCTTGGAGACGCGCTGATTGAACGAAATTATATTAATGAACAACAATTAATTGAAGCGTTGGAATACCAATTAGGTATCCCTCGCATCAGCCTTCATAATCACCCGGTGGAAGAAAGTGCTATACGGCTTTTGAGCAAAGAGTTTGCGCTCCGACATGTACTTTTACCGCTCCAAAAGGAAGGACAGCGCCTTCGTGTAGCGATGGCAGATCCGATGGACTATTTTGCGATTGATGAATTACGTGTAGCTACCGGCTTCCACATAGATCCGGTCATTGCAACGCACGAAGAACTTAGGACATATATTCAAAAGCATTACCATATTCAAGAGTCGTTAGAACAGTTTGCAGAGAACGATAGCCCGGAAAATTGGGATGAGGAAGGAAATCAAGACGAAGATGCTCCCATCATTAGAATGGTTGATCAAATGATTTCATACGGACTGAAGCAGCAGGCAAGTGATATTCACATTGATCCGCATGAATCGAAAGTGCTCGTTCGTTACCGGATTGACGGTATATTAAAGACAGATCAGGCCTTCCCAAAAAACATGCAGAACGCCCTCACAGCTCGAATAAAGATCATGGCTGATTTAAATATTACAGAAACAAGACTTCCCCAAGATGGACGTGTGAAAACAACGGTCGACCTGCACCCCATTGATCTTAGAATATCGATACTTCCTACTGTTTTTGGAGAAAAAATCGTTTTACGAATAATGGATTTAGGCAGTTCGCTAAATAATATTTCTGAATTAGGTTTTAATAAAGTAAATTATAACCGTTTTAAAAATTTAATAGAACAGCCATCAGGAATGGTCTTGTTGACGGGTCCTACAGGTTCTGGAAAAACATCAACTTTATATGCATCGCTGCATCATTTGAACACGGAAAAGGTCAATATTATAACGGTCGAGGATCCTGTAGAATATCAACTTGAAGGAATTAATCAAATGCAGGTAAATGCTGACATAGGGTTAACGTTTGCGACTGGATTACGTTCAATTTTGCGACAAGATCCTAACATAGTAATGGTGGGGGAGATCCGGGATTCAGAAACGGCTGACATTGCTATCAGAGCTTCTCTTACCGGGCATCTTGTATTTAGTACACTACATACTAATAGTGCCATTGCAACCGTGCCTCGTTTAATGGATATGGGAGTAGAGCCGTATATGGTTGTCTCATCATTATCCGGGATTGCTGCTCAACGTCTTGTCCGCAAAATTTGCGTAAACTGTCGCCAGCCTTATGAACCAAACGAGATGGAAAAAGAACTATTTGAAAAACGCGGGATAGCACCGGGTACCGTTTATAAAGGGAAGGGCTGCTCATCATGTAACCATACAGGCTATCGTGGACGATTGGCTATTCATGAACTACTTGAAATGGATGACACGATTCGAAACATGCTCATGAATCATGAGTCGATAGCTACGTTAAGGCAATATGCACTAAAAGAAGGTATGATTTTTCTAATAGATGATGGTTTGTTAAAAGTAAAACAAGGCAGTACAACGATAGAAGAGATTTTGAGAGTAGCTGTCGATGAATAAGGAGGGGGAAAAGGCATGTCACATCGCTTAGATACTTTACTGACGGATGCTTTTGAAAAAGGAGCTTCAGATATTCATATTACAGTAGGGATTCCTCCAATCTTTCGGATAAACGGGGAACTTTCACGTCAAGGTGATGAACCTCTGCGCCCGCAAGATACGGAAGAAATGGCTAAATCGGTAATGATGGAGCCGCTATGGCATAAGTTTCAAAAAAAAGGTGAGATTGATTTTTCGCATGGTATTCGTGGGGTGTCGCGTTTTCGAATGAACGCTTATTTTCAACGTTCTTGTGTAAGTATGGCGATTCGTGTTGTTCCAACTCATATTCCATCTTTGCAAGAGTTGCATATGCCTGAATTTGTACAAACAATCGCTGAAAAACCACAAGGATTGGTGTTAGTGACTGGGCCGACAGGTAGTGGAAAATCAACTACACTTGCGTCGATGATAGATTATGTCAATCAAACGATGAAACGTCACATTATTACACTCGAAGATCCTATAGAGTATTTACATAAACATCAACGCTCTTTGGTAGATCAACGAGAAATTGGGTTTGACACGCAAAACTTTGCGAATGGCCTGCGTTCATGTTTGCGTCAAGATCCCGATATTATATTAGTTGGAGAGATGAGAGATTTAGAAACAATCTCAACAGCTATTACAGCAGCTGAAACTGGTCACCTGGTACTTGGAACACTTCACACGACGAACGCGGCAGCAACGATTGATCGTATCATTGATGTATTTCCTCCTGATCAACAAATTCAAATTAGAATTCAACTTGCATCTGTTTTGAGTGCTGTCATCAGTCAACGTTTATTTCGTAAAAAAGGTGGAGAGGGAAGGCAGGCAGCAACTGAAGTGTTAACAAGTAATGGAGCTGTTCAAAATTTAATTCGGAATGAAAAAATCCATCAAATTCCAAGTGTCATGCAAACGAGTAAAGCAGAAGGTATGCACACATTAGAAATGTCGATAAAGGAGCTGCTTCAAAAAGATGTCATTGATAAAACAGCAGCACAATCATTTCTCACCACCCCAACGGCGGAGTAATAGCATTTTATAAACAGGTAGGAGATAAATATGCCTTATTTTCAATATAAAGGCCTTAATAAAAAAGGACAGATTGTTAGCGGCAAAAAGAAAGGTGCCAGCACAAACGACGTAAAAGAAAAACTATATAAACAGGGAATCGCAGCAAAAGAATTGAAAATGCTGGAAGGTATCTTGTATAAAGACCTTTCCATAGGTAAAAAAGTTTCGACAAAAGAATTTGTTTTATTTCTACGGCAATTGTCTACGTTGCTTCAAGCTGGAATTACTTTGGTAGAAGCGATGAATATACTTATTAGGCAAACGGAAAAGAAATCGTTCCGAATAATCTTGTCAGAATTAGAAAATGAATTACGGGCAGGTGTATCTTTTTCAGAAGCAACGGCGAAATATCCAAGTGTTTTTTCTTCCCTATTCGTAAATATGGTAAGAGCAGGAGAAGCAAGTGGGAATTTGGATGGAATATTGGATAGACTAGCTTCTTTGTTTGAAAAGCAATATGATACTAGGCGTAAGGTTATTTCTGCTTTAACATATCCATCAGTAATAGGTGTTGTAGCAGTTGCTGTTGTCTTTTTTCTATTAATGTATATTGTACCTACATTTGCGGATATGTACGAATCGTTTGATGAGGAACTCCCTACTATCACTCTCATGGTGTTGAATGCGGGAGAGTTATTTGGACGATGGTGGTGGATTGTTTTAGTGACGATTGGGATTGTACCGTTCCTTATAAAAGCGGGAAGACGACAGAGTAGCGTTTTTTTATATTATACAGACTTTGTTTTATTAAAGCTTCCTATTTTTGGAGTATTACTGCAAAAAGCAGCGATTGCAAGAATGACAAGAACACTCAGTTCTTTGTTAGGTAGTTCTGTACCGATTATATCTTCCCTATCCATTGTGCAACGTGTGACGGGGAATGAGATAATATCTGTTACATTGCAAAAAGCTAAAGGAGAAGTAGAACGAGGAGAATCGATTGCCAGTCCGTTAGAGAAAGACTGGGTTTTTCCGCCAATGGTAACTCAAATGATTGCTGTTGGAGAAACGTCTGGTTCGCTTGATTCGATGTTAAGCAAAGTGGCAGACTATTATGAAGCGGAAGTGGACGCTGCTACAGATCAGATAAAATCACTGATTGAACCGATTATGATTTTAATACTAGCAGCAGTCGTAGGAATCATTGTAGCATCTATTGCTGTTCCGATGTTTGATATGTTTGATGCTGTTCAATAAATCTAGAAAAAAAGGATGACAAATCTCATTTTGTTCACTATAATGAAAAAAGTAGTGAACATATAGAACTATGGAAGCGAAGAGGGATTACCTGTATTTGGGCACTTGGGTCGTCCGTAGCTGCTAGTGCAACCGGCCATTTTAGACTGAATACACATTCAGGTACAATGGCCATTTTTTATGTTTAACTTAACGAAAAAAGGTATTAAGTCTTGGTCTAAAAGAATTAAGGAGGAAGAAAAAATGAAAAATGTATTAAACGCTGCAAAAAATGAACGAGGGTTGACGTTGATTGAACTGCTCGCCGTAATTGTTATTTTAGGGATTATTGCGGCAATCGCTGTTCCGAGCATAGGTGGAATTATTGATAATAGTAAAAAAGACGCTCATATTGCCAATGCTGAACAAATGGTAAGTTCAGCTAGACTTGCACAAGTGTCAGATTTAGCAGTAGACGAAAAAAATGGCACCTACGAGTATTCAATAGAAGACTTAGTAGAGGGCGGCTATATAGAAAACGTGGAAAGCCCTGGTAATAATGGTCCGTATGATCATAGTAATTCTATCGTGGAGATAGATAATGGTGGAGATGGTGATGGAGATGATGGAAATGAAAATCCTACCTACACTATTACACTAGCTGCTGAGGAAGGTGGAAATTACATTAGCGATGAAACAATTGATGCCCTCCGAGGAAGTGAAGATGATGAGGGAAGAGAGTTAGTAGATTTGAACGGTAATAATTAATATATTGTATATCATACTGCCTTATATTAGTAGGATGCTCTTCTTACATCCGCTATAAAGGCAGTTTTTTAACAGATAGAATGGAATACTGCTATTCGTCATGCGTAAGGTATGGTAGAATAAAGTCAATAATATGCGACAATAGTCGAAGGAAGGACATAACATGGATGTCTTTTGGTCTGTATACATAGGCATAGTTGGACTAATATTCGGCTCTTTTTTTAATGTTGTAGGGTTGCGAGTGCCAAAAAGGGAATCTATTATAAGTCCAAGGTCCCGTTGTTCGACATGTGGAACAACATTGCAGGCAATAGATTTAATACCGGTCTTGTCATATTTAATGATTGGTGGCAAGTGTCGAACATGTAAAGCAAGAGTATCTTGTTTTTACCCTATTATAGAAAGTTTGACGGCAGTTCTTTATCTAGCTGCTTGGTTTTCTTGGGGACTATCTTGGCAGATGCTTGCTGCTTTATTACTGATTTCACTCCTTATCATTATCATAGTAAGCGATATATCAACCATGCTGATTCCCGACAAAATTCTGATTGTCTTTACGATCCCCATCCTTTTAATAAGGATGACCGCAGCGCCACTTGATCCGTGGTGGAATGCTTGGGCTGGAGCAGCTTTAGGCTTTGTGTTGCTGCTAGTACTTGCTATCATCAGCAAGGGAGGCATGGGTGGCGGTGATATAAAATTATTCGCGCTTCTTGGTCTGTTTTTCGGTTGGCAAGGGTTAGTGCTCACTTTCTTCCTTGCAGTATTTTTAGGTGCTGTCATTGGCGGTATCGGTATGTTGATTGGAAAAGTACAAAGAGGAGTGCCGATGCCTTTTGGTCCATTTATCGCAGCAGGTAGTATCATTACACTATTTATTGGAGACAACTTGTTGACTTGGTATACTGATTTTTTCATAGATAAATGATTTTAGGGGTGTGCAGGTCTGAGGGGGAAAGGTGACATGGAGTTGTTCGGAAAGAAAAAAGAAAAAAGAAACACTCTCATGATAAAGGATCATGTCATTCGTTTTATAAAAGCAAAAGGACCAGGTTTAGATAATATAGAACGTATGGAAGAAAAGTATTTGCCCAAAGGTGTCATCAGTGAAGGGAAAATCGAAGACGATGAAAGGCTTGAGCAAATTCTTTTAGAATGTGTCGATCAGTGGGGATTACGTAATCAACCAGTCCAATATTGCATCCCTGATGTGTTCATTGTAGCAAGGAAGGTATCTTTACCAGAAGATACAGAAAAAAATGAAGCGGCGGCATACTTATACATGGAAATTGGCGAAAGCATCCCAGTTCCTTTTGAAGATCCAGTTTTCGATTTTGTCTATGCCCCGGAAGGCCATGCTGTTATCTTGTTAACTGCTCCTCGATATCATGTAGAGGCGTACGCATCAATGCTACAAAAGGTCCGATGTAAACCGAATGCAGCTGATATCTCAGCCATATGCCTTTATCGTACGCTTGCTGCTACAAAAGTTGTCAGTGCAAAAGAGCATACATTGTTGTTGCAAATGGACATGCAGGCAGTGGCAGCACTTGTTAGTATTTACACAGCAGATAAACCACTGTTTATCAGTCACATACCGTTAGAAAAGAGTCTGAAATCTTGGGAAATGAAGACGGGTAGAACAGAAGACTATTATCCTGAATGGATTGGAAATGATGAAACATTACGTGAGCAAGTTGATACAGTAACCGATGAAATAGAAAGAATCATGAGTTTTTATAGATATTCTCTTCAACAAGGAACCTACGGGATTGATAGAATGATAGTCGGAGGAGACCACCCTTTTTTACAAATGTGGGTGGATGCGTTGGCTGAACGAGTTGAGATTCCTGTAAGTGAAGCTGCAACAGCAAAGATGACAGTGTTGGAAGAAGAAATACCGGTCCGTTTTTTTGAAAACGCAGGACTCGTTTTAAAGGAAAACATACGAAACTGACTATAGACAGAAACTAGTTGGGGGAACGTCGATGATAGCAGATATCAATTTACTTCCAGAAAAAGAGAAAAAAGATGGAACTTGGCTGGTTGTTTTTAGTGTTCTCCTTGTGCTGCTTGTAATGGTTTATGTTTCAACTCAATTTATGATCGCAAAAGAAGAAGAAGCGGTGGCAACATTAGAAGAGGAACAGCAGGCCTTGTCATCAGAGATTCAAGCGGAACAATCCAGGCAGGGAGAAGAGGGAGAAATCGCCGATCTCCAACAGGCAGCTAACACTATACATAACACGATTGTTCCCGCTTCTAGCTTGCTAGAAAGAATGACTGCTTCATTGCCCGACGGTGGTTACATTACAGCGATAGATTACGCCTATCCGTCCTTATTAAATGTAACGGTGCAAGTTAATGAAGTAAATGAAGCAGCTGATTTGCAGCACACTCTTCAGGAAGAGGAATCCTTCTCTAATGTGTCGATGGTATCAGTGAATTATTCTGATCCATTAGAAGAAAATCCGGAAAGATTCCATGAAGAGGAACGTATTCCAAGGTATAAAGCGGTGTTTGAGATGAATGTAGAAGGCAGAGAATTAAGACAATCAGGTGAACAATATGAGAGTTAATGTTGAACGGCTGCACTGGATTGTTATCATAGTTGCGGGACTGTCGATTGTTGGTATCAGTTGTTATCAATATATATCAACCATTCAACCGCTCCAATCGAGCCAGCAAACCCTAGCCGAAGAAATCGAAGTATTAGAAAATAGGTTAGGGGAAGCAGAAAGAGAAAGCACCGCTTCTTCAAAAGACGTTGCTGCTGATTTGTATTCTTTGCAGCGAGAGCTTCCGCTGCAGCCGATGCCGGATGAAATACTGTTAGAGCTGGATCGAGCTGAAGAAATGTCTGACAGCTATATTCTTTCCATTGAAAAATTAGACGAAGTTGATACAACGGCTGCGGATTCTGAAGCAGACATACCGGAAGAAGAAATTGCAACAGAAGACCGGGGCGAGGCGACTCCTTTTTCTTACCTTGTCCGTGTACGAACGCCTCAATATGAGAATGTAGCGAGTTTTTTAGAATCTATTGATCATAGTAAGCGCCTGCTGAATGTAGATATGCTTCGTTTTGATGGAAGAGAAAAGCAAGTTTGGGAGGACGAAGAGCCAGATCCGTTAACGACAACAATTATTCTTACTGCTTTCTATTATCCAGAAACAGAGCTAGAAGAACGTGATATATCTTCTAGTATGGAAGAGTCATAAAAAAGAAAATTCGATTATTCAAGTTGAGACGATAATTGACAATCTTTTTAAGAGCGAGCCGACAGAGGTCTCGTTCTTTTTTAATTTTAATATGCTATGGTAACCAATAAATGCTAATAGCTTTGGAAAGGGGACGATGTGATGAAAAAGGACGAGCCTGATGTTTCCTTAAAAATTAACGGCAAGCATGTGAAAGAAAAGACTCGCTCCGAACAAGTTCAAGCGCCCTCCAATGATTTTTCCATCATAGATTGGAACGAACGACGAGCAGCTGAAACAGAAGCAGCGGCAGACCGGGAACAAAAGCCTAAAAAAAACAAAAAACCTGGTCTTCCGTTAAAAATGATGAGAAAAAAGCAACGCCTTAGACAAACAGAATCGAAAGAAAACAAGCCTATTTCTCTTTATTTTATATCATTAACGGGTGGAGCAGCAGCCTTAGGATTATTGTTTGGAATTATGTTACTCCAGTTTGTTTCTGCAGGTGATACTTCTACAGGGGCAGTGATTGATGACGAAGAACCTCCTCCTATCACTGCTGAGTTCAATGATTCGTTAACCATGTATTTTGTACAAGCTGGTGCCTTTACGAACAAGGAAAAAGGGATAGAGATGCAAAATCATTTATTAGACAAAGGGTTTCCTGGGATATTAACGTATGATGGTGAATTTTACTATTTGTTTTCAGGTGTATCTTTTCAAGAAAAAAATTCGCAACGGTTATTAGATTATTTTGAAGAGGAACAAGTGGAAGTGTATGAAAAAACGAGAACCGTACCTGATCCTGAAGCAACTGGAAATAACGAAGAGGTGACAAAGCAACTTTTACAAGCGAAACAAATTCTGACCGACACTGCCGAAGCGGTATTGGATGAAAATGTAGATGATGAATTAGTATCTAACGTGACAAATTTATTAGAAAAAACGGAATCATGGGAGGGAGAAAAGTTCATCCATTTGCATGAATCTATCGGAAAATTGGAAGAAGAATGGTCAAAAGCAAAAGAATCGTCGAGTGAGATACAGGAAATTTTAATAGAGTCTGTTCTTCATTATGAAGAAGCGGTTTACGCTCATAATGGTGTGGAGACCGATAAACAATAAGCTGTTTGAGAGAGAGGCGGATGCAGGAAAAAATTTCTTGTTATCCGCTTTCTTATTTGGTAAACTTATGCCACACCTTGTATAATACGTAGGACAATATGTATTAGAAAGGTGGTCTCTCTTCATGTCTTCCCTTATTTTAGCTTCGCAATCCCCTCGTCGAAAAGAATTATTACAACATGCAGGTTTGTCTTTCATTTCCCAAAAAAGCTTGGCCCCTGAAATCATAGAGAATGGTTCCAATCCTGCCAAAGTCGTAGAGGACTTAGCACTCGAAAAAGCTAAGGATGTTTTCTCCTATCAGCCAGACCATGTGGTTATTGGGGCAGATACGGTTGTTAGCTCGGATAACCAAATATTAGGAAAACCGTCTACAAAAGCTGAAGCACGTTTTATGCTACAGTCATTGTCTGGGCGTTCTCATCATGTTTATACTGGAACAGCAATTCTTTCCCCAAAAAAACTTAGACTATTCCATGTCAAAACAGAAGTTAGATTCTATCCGCTTGAGGACTGGTTCCTGGAAGCCTATTTATCAACATCAGAACCTTATGATAAAGCAGGCGCTTATGGTATTCAGGAAAAAGGCCGCTTGTTCGTTGAATCGTTAACGGGGGACTATTTTAATGTTGTTGGGCTTCCTATTTCCAGAGTGATGAGGGAATTACAAGCATTTGACGTATTCCCATCTTTTTCTTCAAATTAGCCAGAAAAGAGGTACTGACATGACAAAACCTTCTACAATGATAAAAAATGTTCCTGTATCTGAACGGCCGAGAGAAAAAATGATCAAGAACGGTCCAGAGTGTCTATCTAATCAGGAATTATTAGCCGTCTTGCTTCGCACGGGATCTAAACATGAATCTGTTCTTCAATTATCTCAACGTGTTCTTTATGACTTCGATGGTTTGCACTTATTAAAGGAAGCAACGGTGGAGGAGTTGCAGAAAATAAAAGGAATTGGACAAGCTAAGGCGCTAGAACTCCGTGCAGCGTTAGAACTCGGCCGGCGTATTCACACTTACCAAGAAGGAGAAAAATATGTCATACGTTCTCCGGAAGATGTATCAAGCTATGTCATGGAGGATATGAGATTTTTAACACAAGAACATTTTGTGATACTCTGCCTAAACACAAAAAACCAAGTAATTCATCGTCAAACCCTGTTTATCGGTAGTCTCAATTCAAGCATTGTCCACCCCAGAGAATTATTTAAAGAAGCACTCCGCCGTTCTGCCGCGTCTGTTATTTTGGCTCATATAGGTATAAAAATTTAAGGGCGAAATTATAAATTATTGTGTTCATAATGTTATATTAATTTCGCCGTTTTTCTTAAGGCGAAATTAAGTTGAAAGTGGGACAGAAGTAGAGAAATAAGTTAACTCCTGGAAGAGAAAATTGATGAAATTATTATGTTTGCGTTAATAAATACCTTATACTAGAGAGGAGGATTTCATTTTCTGATTCAATTAGGAGGAACTTAAGTGAATAATAATAATACTGTTGCCGGTTTTCATGTGCTCGGAACTGAAAATGAAAATTTGAAATTAAATACAAATAAAATGTATCACTGGCATATTCCTAAAAGAATAAGAGATACGCCGATTGCACAGGGTGATATAGTGTTAGTTCAAACAAAAAGAGGGAATAGACCCCTTCTTGTTGTGAATGTTTTTCGTGAAGAAGATAAAGAAAAAAAACAAAAATATAAACGTGTTATCAAGTTATTGGAAAAAGAACCTGAAAAAAACATGTTTTTAAAAGTTAAACAATCGGGCCATGATTATGGAATACAGAAGAGGTTATTCAACACAAAGTGTTAATATAAATGATAGATGCTCAATACTAATTAAAAATCAATAAAAGTTGTAAGTTAGATTAACTAATAGGAATGATTTTTTTGCTAAGTAAAGATAGTAAACGGAAAATTAATTTTATAAAAAACTATTGGTTTGATGTACTTAGAATCGACATTTATACCTATGAAGAATTCAAACTTAATAATTTTAATACCCTTATTGATGAATTATTAGAGAACATTGCTTTGCTAGAGAATACACCAAAGATAACAAAAACCAGTAATGGCCTACTGTTTTTCCTAAAAGAAATGACTTCTTATATAGAAAAAAATCATTATTTTAACACCATTTACACAAACGAAACCTTCCAAATTAAAAGTGAAATTAAAAAAATAAGTTCATCTAATAATAAACAAGATATTAAAAGTGATTTGAAATATTTAAAAGGCATAATTAAAAACTTCAAAGAAACCCAAACTTTTACCATCGATAAAATGCTTAGAGAATTAAGCTTTTTAGTATATGATAATAAATCATTTGAAATAAATATCTACCGAATAAAAAGTTTGGTCAATGATTTGATTTCAGAATTATTGAGAGCAGGATATTCAAGCGAATTTCTTCAAGAAAAAGTATATTTAGCCAATAAATACGACTTTGATAAACAAAACATGATTTACTTGTCATTAAAAGAACAATTTCAACGGAAAATAGAAACATTAAAACCCAAAAACCGTTTTAGGAATACATTAGTTATTTTCAGAGTTAATAATTTAAAAACAATGATGCCATATGAAATAAATGATGTATTATTTTATAATCCAATAAGATCTGATTTATTAGAATGGAAGTTTAACCAAAAGGTACTATTTATAGAAGAGGGTCTCTTGGAAAGGAAAGAAATGGAAATTCTAGATAAATTCCGTAATTCCCTTAGTACATTAAGTGACAGTGATTGGTCAGAAATTAAATATACTGATGCTCATTGTAGAATCTGGTTAAAAAAAATTAACACAAACTTGGCAACTAAAATAGCTAGAAAAAAAGTAGAAGAAGTTGTAAATACACTTAGATATACATATAACCTTGACCATATTAGTATAAGTAATGAGTGTTGCATCAGATATGGCCTTCAAAGTAGATCACCTTTATTTAGAGCGAGGGATGCAAGTAAATATACAGGGGGATCATATAGAGGATTTGAGCTAGAAAAGGATATAAGGAAAGACAAATTAGATGATGAGAGTACTATAAATACTATTTTAAACTCCGATAATATAATGAAGGATTGGTTAATGAAAGGGATGCGATCATTACATGTTGGAGAAGATCAAGATCTTTATATAAATAAATTTATTCATTATTGGATTGCATTAGAGTATTTAGTAGGTATTAGGGATACTGGTAATAACGTCAAGTCTAGTGTATTGAAAAATGGTTCTGAAATACTAACCAGAAATTACTTCAGAACAGAGATTATTAATATATACAATCAACTAAAAGCTACATTTCACCAGAAAACTAACAAGATCACGGTCGGAGAAACTCCTATACCAGAAGAAATAAAGAACTTACCAGGATTATCAGATTTTATGTTTTCTTGTAATCTATATACAATTGCTGATAATTTGTTTAAATTCGAAAAGTACTGTACCAGTGAGTACCTCATATTCCGTTTACGGGAGTTTTCGAGTGTTTTTGAAAAAATAGACACTAGGGGAAGATTTATTTCGAAGCTAGAAATAAGCTATAAAAGTTTATTAGCAAGATTGTATAGGATTAGAAATAAGATTCTTCACTCTGCTTTAGTAGATGAAATAGAACTAAAGTTATATACTGAATGGTTGCATTCAATAGTAATTGCTTTATGTAACGATTTAATATACAGGCTTGGGGAACCTGATCTTAAGGATTATGAAAAATGGAAAAAAGAAGCTAAAACTAAGAAGTATTCACTAATAAATTATAATTAGTGTTCTCAACAATTGGGCGCGTTTGCCGGACAAAGTTGTTCCAGAAACGGGCTAGATTGTGGAGTAACTCTTATATTGCATTCTTACTGCGTAGCAAAATAATAAATAGTCTTTATCCATGATTACTTTGAAATCTAAGATACGGGATTTATATCTCAGTTACTAAATTTGCTTATATATTTAACATTAAGAGGTCCTTAGTTTTGTAACCAGCAAAACCGTGACAAAATTTCGAAGACTTTTATATAAAATTTTCCAAAATTTATGTATTTTGATAGAATAAAAAGGAACATTTCTTGTCTTATAATTGGCGGAGGACTTTAAATGAAATTAAATTATATTGAACTGAAAAACTACCGAAATATTATCGATACTAAAATAGGTTTTGATGAAAAGACACTAATTATCGGAGCAAATGATATTGGTAAAACTAATGTTTTATATGCCTTACGACTGCTCTTAGATAAATCATTATCCGAAAACGAATTAGAACCCCTTGATGAAGATTTTTGCATTTATTCAGGTGCAGAAACCAATGAATTTTCTATTACTCTTCACTTTGTCGAAGCTATTGAAGAATGTATTCTGTCATGTTTCAGGGAACTTATCAGCGATAAAGACGAAGTTTACATTAGGTATATTGCTACACGGACCAGAATCGGTGGTATAAAAGACTATAAGCTATTTGTGGGAACATCTCCTGATGAACTACAACTAGTTACAAGTAGGTTTTATTTAAGAGCATTGAACATGAGATACGTTAGTGCTACTCGACAAATAGACCAATATTTAAAAAGTCAAAAAAATAAGCTTATAGAATATTTGCAAGATGCTAGGTCGGAGGAGGAAGAACAGTCAGATAATGCAAGGTTTGAAGATTTAAGTGGTCGGATAAAAGTTATAGAAAATGAATTGAATACATTATCCTTTATTGGAAAGGCTGGAGAAATTCTTAATAACCAATTAAAAGACTTGTCTGAACACCATCAAGAACAGAAATTAAAGTTAGGTGTCGATTTACCATCAAACGATGATTTATTTCGAAAAATAAGTCTTCTATCTAGTATCGGAGAACACACAATTCAATTGGGTGGTGAAGGAAGAAAGAACCAGGCTTTTATTGCTCTGTGGTCTGCTTTAAATCAAATTTCTATTAAAGATGGACAACCAGACGAAGTTTCTATTTTCTGTATTGAAGAATCTGAGTCACATCTTCATCCACATCAACAAAGGAAATTGGCCGAATATCTAGTTAAAGTATTACCAACTCAGGTGGTTTTAACATCTCATTCTCCTTATATTGCATGTGAATTTCATCCTAATTCAATTATAAGGTTACATACGAAACAAGGTTCTCCAGCTACTGTTTGTAATCAAAATGGAGTATCGAAGGAATTGGGGGACCAAATTAGAGCGATGGAATATCGTCTAAGTCCTCTTATTGCAGAGGTATATTTTAGTGACTGTGTACTTCTAGTTGAGGGAACTTCTGAAATTGTTTTTTATAAGAGTTTAGCTCATCAAATAGGAGTGGATTTGGACAAGTTAAATATAAGCATTTTATCTGTTGAAGGTGTTGGTTTCACAAGATATATTGATTTATTAAATGCACTGGGTATACCTTGGGTGATGAGAACGGACAATGATTATCAAAAATACAAACGACCCAAGCAACAGTTAAAAGAAGCTTATTATCTAACCGGAATAAGAAGATTAATTAATATTTATTCAACAAAATGTTCTGGTAAAGTACCAATTGGAGAACAGCTAGTAAACCTTGCAGAATTGATTTTTGAAAATAAAGAAAAACTTACAGAAAATTCTGCTGCAAGTAATTCTCATAGGCTAGAAATGTACGATTTATTTTACCAACCACTAAGTAATTATGGCTTATTTTTAGCAAAAGAAGGATTAGAAGAAGATATTTATTATTCAAATAAAACTGTCCAAGACTCAATAAATCATTATTTTTCACCTAGCCAAGAGGATGAGGAAATTTTAGTGATTCAAGATATGGTATTAGAAATGAAAAGTGGAAAATCTACATTTATGTATCACTTTTTAGAAAAAAATAGAGACTGTTTAAGTTCTTTGAAGGATGATCCTTTATCGGGACCATTGTATGCATGTCAAACCATCGTACAGCAATTGAGGGTTGGTAATCATGGCGAACTTTGATCCGACACCTCAACAAAATACCATATTAAGCTGGGATAATAACGCAGTAATTATTGCTGGACCTGGCAGCGGAAAGACTTGGACCCTTGCTAAAAAGATTCAACAAGTTATAGAGGATTGTAGAGAATATCAAGGAGTCATTGCTATTTCTTATACAAATAAAGCAAGTAAAGAATTAGAAAAGAGAGCAAAATTATTGTGTGGTGAAACAAAGCAATCTTTTTTTAGTACAATCGATAGTTTTTGCAGCTCAGAAATCGTTTTGTCATTCGGTAAGAGACTGATGGGAACAGCTTCAGGACCAGTTTTAGTTGAAAAAGTCCAGGATGAGGAACAAGAACGACTTATAAAATCTATAAAAAAAGCAATAAAAGCGATTATAGAAAAATATTCTCAATACCCCGTTCACCAACTGTATGACCAAGGAATTTGCGTATATGAAGAATTAGACCTTTCTTATAGAATGTATTTGGAAGAACGATTTCTTTCGGGATACTTTGATCTACATTTAATTGGTGGTATGGCAAATTTAATACTTTTGAGTTCAGAAACATGTGCTAAATATTTAAAAGCAAAGTATCGATATGTATTTATTGACGAATTTCAAGATTCCGATTTCGAGCAATTTAGCCTATTTAAACGATTATCAGAAATTGGAATAATGAGTTGGGCAGTTGGTGATTTTAATCAATCCATATACTCGTTTAAATCCGGAAGTCCTGAGTATATGGAACAACTAACAACAATGGCTACTTTTGAGAAATTTGATATGAATATTAATCATCGGTGTCAACCCTTTATCCAAAATTATGCAGACCTATTTCTATGTCTTCAAAGAGGTATGAATATTTATTCTATTCCTGAAGGTGATAGTAGAATTGTTAGGGTCTCATTGACAGGTACGCAATATCAAATTGGATATTGGTTGAACGAATCCATTGAAAAAATTATTGAAATATCAGGTGTTGAAAAGAAGTCTGAGATTGCATTGTTAGGAAGAACAAATGAAACATTGGAAATGATATCAGACGTATTAACAATTCAACATCGATTACAGCACAAATTACTCTTAAATGACGACAGAAGTATTGGTGGCAATATGCTGCGGCAATTGATGATTTTATCATTTAATCAGAAGGAGTACACTGCTAAGGATTTCATTGAGTGTTATTTTGATTACCGTGTACGAGGATTAAGAAAAAATATAGATGCTGTTAAGAATTTAATAAAAGAGTTTAAACTTGAATGTCAAAATGAAGCTACAGATGTTAAAAAAAGCGAAAGAGTAATTAATATTCTTAGTGCAATAATTCAAAATATTTATCCTGATTATGAAATAAGTGAACTAACCAAAGTAGCCTGTGATCAATTGATAAACAATCCAACGTTACTTGAAAATTTTAAGCCATTTAAGGAAGATGAGATTCAATTATTAACTATTCACGGTTCAAAAGGGTTAGAATTTGATGTCGTATTACATTTAGACTTATTCGAAGACACGTTCCCGGATTTTCGTTCAGTGGGTAAACCTGTAAAACTTAGAGAAGATGAAAATCTGCATTATATAGCCCTTACAAGGGCAAAAGAGTATGTATTTCTTATTTCAAACTCGATAAAGCGATTTTATTCATCGAATGCACAAAGGTATTATGAATTTAATAAAAAACCCTCACCATTCATTTCGGGTTCAATCGAAGAATATCAGCTTACTATTGAATAAGCACAAAATACGCTTAACTATGTAAGCGTCAAATAATCCCTACCTTTTAGAAAGATAGGGATTTGTCGCATGCTGAATGCCAAAAATCAAAGAGCAATTTGCTTGAGAGCATGCCCCTTTTGGCTGTTGATATCAAAAAATAGGGGGGCTAGACTAACATGCCCAATTTTACAAAGGGTCCTTTTCTTTTTCAGTATAAAACGTTAACATAAAGATACTATATTTATAGGAGTTGCTAGTGTGGGGACCGTACCATAGTAACTTTTTTCTGCATTTCAATTTTTTTAGATTTGGTCACACTTTTGTCCAGGCTGCTTGAGTTTGGGCTTTTTATATTGCACTTATTATTATTAATTTAGAATAGTTTGGAGAATTCAGTATTGCATCTCCTAGTCATAGTTTAGTTTAAAATAAAAATTCTTTGCGTTTATTATTGTCTGAAACATAGAATACGTTTTTTTCTATACAATACTTAACATCAAGAGTTAGCTGAAAAGTTAGGGGAAAGGAGAGTTTTATTGACTGGTGGTGTTATCATATTAGTAGAATTAAATTATATATAATGAATAAATGTTTTATATTCTTTTGTTCAAAGTGTATTTCCTTCTCTAGTTTAACTAACAAAATTAAACATACATAAGGAGTATTTAGAAAATGGGAGCAGAATTAAATCAAAAATTATTCAGTGCGGCGGATAATCTCCGCAGTAAAATGGATGCATCAGAGTACAAGAATTACTTATTGGGATTAATATTTTATAAATACTTATCCGACAAGTTATTGCTAAAAGTTGTTGAGTTAGCAGATGAATCGCTAGAAGCCTATTCAACTCCTGAAAAGCAAACAAAACTCTATGAAGAGTTATTGGCTGACGAGGATACAAAAGAAGATTTAATTGCGACTGTTGTTGATACGTTAGGTTATGATATTGAGCCACGATATTTATTCAATGTATTAGCAAATCATGCGAAACAAAATATCTTTCAATTAAATGATCTAAATAGGGCGTTCATTCAGCTATCCACGAAGTATGATGCGTTCAGTGGCTTGTTTGATGATGTTGATTTGCAGTCCAAGAAATTAGGATCAGACGACCAACAACGTAATGTCACCATAACGGATGTTTTAAAGAAGCTGAATGATGTGGACCTCATTGGTTATGAAGGCGACGTGATCGGAGATGCTTACGAGTATTTGATTGGTCAGTTTGCATCGGAGGCGGGGAAAAAAGCTGGCGAGTTCTATACTCCTCACATGGTATCCGACATGATATCGCAGATTGTTGCCATTGGGCAAGAAGATAAGAAATGGTTCAGTGTATTTGACCCAACCATGGGATCAGGTTCATTAATGCTCAATGTACGAAACTACCTTAATTACTCGGATAAAGTAAAGTATCACGGCCAAGAACTAAATACGACAACCTTCAACTTGGCCAAAATGAACTTAATCTTACATGGTGTTGATCCGGAGGAAATGAGAGTTCGTAACGGGGACACATTAAACAAGGACTGGCCAACAGATGAACCGTATACGTTTGATTCCGTCGTGATGAATCCACCGTATTCGGCCAAATGGTCGGCAGATGAAACATTCCTGGATGACTCTCGTTTTAATCGTTACGGAAAGCTCGCTCCAAAATCCAAAGCTGACTTTGCCTTTGTCTTACACGGTTATTATCACTTAAAAGAAACAGGAACGATGGCGATTGTCCTGCCTCATGGGGTTCTATTTCGAGGGGCTGCGGAAGGAGTTATCCGTAAGAAACTGTTGGAAGATGGCAGTATCTATGCTGTGATTGGCATGCCTCCGAATTTATTCTTTGGAACCTCTATTCCAACGACCGTTCTAATCTTAAAGAAAAATCGCCGTACACGTGATGTGCTCTTTATTGATGCCAGTCGTGAATTTATTAAGGGGAAAAATCAGAATAAGTTATCGAAAGAGAACATTGAGAAGATCGTCAATACCTACAACAAACGAGAAAGCGTAGAGAAGTACGCTCATCTTGCCACGTTTGAGGAGATCAAAGAGAATGATTATAACTTAAATATTCCAAGATACGTGGATACGTTTGAAGAAGAAAAGCCTGTTGATATGAAATCAGTTGGTGATGAAATGAAAGAGATTCAACAGAACAAGAAAGTACTGCAAAAGAGTTTGTTTGAAGATATTTCGTCTCTTAAATACACTGATGAATACGCGGAATGGATTCAAGGCGCTTTAGAGGTGTTTGGCGATGAAGAATAAAACTACACCGAAGTTTCGATTTCATGGTTTTAGTGAAGATTGGATAGAAGAAAATATTGCAAACTATGCTAATTTCAGGCGTGGTTCTTTTCCTCAGCCTTACGGCAACAAAGAGTGGTATGGTGGAGAAGGAGCGATGCCATTTATACAGGTTGTAGATGTCACAGAGCATTTAACATTGGTCAATGATACTAAACAAAAAATAAGTGTTTTAGCTCAACCGAAAAGTATATTTGTTCCTGCTGGAAAAGTTGTTGTTACACTTCAAGGTAGTATTGGGAGAGTGGCTATAACACAATATGATGCCTATGTAGATAGAACATTACTTATTTTTGAGAGCTATAAAAATAGAACTGATGAACGATTTTGGGCTTACACAATACAACAAAAATTTGAGATTGAGAAACGAAAAGCTCCTGGTGGAACAATTAAGACAATTACAAAAGAAGCACTATCTTCTTTTTTGGTTTCTACTCCTCATTATATGGAACAACAAAAAATCGGCCAATTTTTCAAAAAACTCGATGATCAAATCGCCCTTCAGCAACGCCAAATCGAATTATTAAAAGAGAGCAAACAAGGATTTTTGCAGAAGATGTTTCCGAAAGATGGAGAGCATGTTCCGGAGGTTCGGTTTGATAGATTTAGTGGGAATTGGGAAGAAAGAAAAATAAGTAATTATCTCAAAGAAAGTAGAATTAAAGGATCGAATGGATTTGATGCTAAAAAACTAACTGTAAAGCTTTGGGGGAAGGGGATTGTCGAAAAAAATTCTGACTTCAAGGGAAGTGTTGCTACACAATACTATGTTCGAAAATCTGGTCAGTTTATGTATGGAAAGTTAGACTTTTTAAATCAGGCTTTTGGGATTGTGCCGAATCATCTTGACGGCTATGAATCTACATTAGATTCACCTGCGTTTGACATATCTAAAGACATGAATTCACATTTTTTATTGGAGTATGTATCAAGAGCTGAATTCTATTTACATCTTGGAACTATAGCAAATGGTTCTAGAAAAGCTAAAAGAATTCATGTAGATACATTTTTGAATATGCCGATTCACATTCCTAACAAAGCAGAACAACAAAAAATCGGCCAATTCTTCAAAAACCTTGATGATACTATCGCTCTGCATGAAAAAGAATTAGAACTTTTAAAGAAAACAAAGCAAGGATTCCTACCAAAAATGTTTGTCTAGGAGGTGACGTTATTGCATTCACTATCACATCGCTCGGAAGCTGAAATTGAATCCCATTTGATTGAGGTATTGGGGGAAGGACATAACCAGTGGACGTTTCGTAATGACCTGAAATCTGAAGCTGACCTCTGGAAAAACCTCCGTCAAAAAATCACGCAGAACAACCTCTCTGAGCTTAGAGATCGTCCTTTGACGGATAAAGAGTTTGAGGCGGTTAAAACAGAATTACTCTTACGCACTCAAACCCCGTTTGATGCGGCAAAATGGTTAAAAGGGGAGAACGGAATTGCCCGTATTACGATTGAACGGGAAGACAACAGTCTTGGCTTCGCTTCCCTAGTTCTCTATTCCAATCAGGATATTGGTGGCGGAATTTCCAGCTATGAAGTGGTCCATCAGATTGCCAAGAAAAGTGACCAGAGTGAGGGTCGAGATCGACGCTTTGATGTGACGCTCTTGATTAATGGGCTGCCCATTGTCCAAATGGAATTGAAAAAGGTAACGGCCAAAGACGGGGTGTATCAAGCCTTCAACCAGATTAAGAAATACGCGGAAGAAGGCATGTTCCGAAACAACATCTTTTCTACCCTTCAGTTATTTGTTGTATCCAATGAGCAAACGACCCGTTATTTTGCCAATGCGATGCCGAAAAATATGCATAGGAAGCTCATGTTCAGCTGGCGCACGAAAGACAATAAGAAAGTCGAGAACCTCTATGAATTTTGTAAGCAAGCGTTGAATATTCCAGATGCGCACCGTTTGATCGCTCACTATACCATCGTCAGTGAGGACCAAGATAACAAAACCTTGATGGTGCTGCAGCCGTATCAGGTACATGCTATTGAAGCCCTGTTTACAGCAGCGAATAAACATCAGTCCGGGTACGTCTGGCATGCCACAGGTTCCGGAAAAACGTTGACGAGCTTTGTTTCCACGAAACTCTTAGCTAAAAAATCCGGAATCGACCGGACCATTATGCTTGTGGACCGTAAGGATCTGGATAACCAGACCACCAGTGAATTCACAAAGTTTGCCTCCGAATTTAACACGGGGATCTCTTCAGGAAATACGCCTGCGAACAGTTTGATTGTGGGAACGGGAAGTTCAAAAGAATTAAGCAAGACGCTCTTGGCAGATGCCAATTCCAATGTCGTCATCGTGACGACACGCCAAAAACTTGATTCTGCGTTAAAATACGCGAAATGGAGTGAGGAGAAAAAAGGTACGAATCGGTATCAAAAACTGATGGGGCAACATATTGTGTTCATTGTGGATGAATGTCACCGTGCATTAAGTGCGGAGAACATGGAAGAGATCAAAGAATTCTTCCCTAATTCCACCTGGTTTGGCTTTACCGGCACCCCTATTTTTGAAGAGAACAAGAAACAGGCGAAAGGTAAACTAGCGAGGACCACGCACGACCAATATGGTGAGGTACTACATACGTACACCATTAAGAACGCTTTAGAAGATGGCTCTGTTCTAGGCTTTCAAGTGGAACACGAAACGACGATTGAGCCGACTTCCTTAGATAACATGATTTATCATAAACTAAAAAACAGCGAGAGCTATACCCACCTTCCCTCGGAGTCGATAAATCAAGCAATTGATGATATGTCAGGGGTGGAGAAAGAAAATTATATCGAGAAAAGTATGTATGAGCAGGACGATCACATTGATAAAGTGATTAAGAAGATCCTGCGCCCTGATAATGCCTATACAAAATTTGATTTTAAGAATGGAAAACCGACGAAATCAGCGATCTTAACAACGAGTTCCATTGCTATGGCCAAGCGATATTATCATGCCATTAAAGCCATAACGCAAGATGAGGATTGGATGGAACAAGTATTTTCTAATCGACCGATTCGAGAAGGACGTACCATGAATGACCCAGACTTCCCAAGAGTTGCGATCACGTATTCATTGGACGAGAATACAGAGAATGCGGTAGAACAGCAGCAAGAAATGCAAGACATCATCGATGACTACAATCGGTATTACCAAACCGCATGGTCGCTCACAGACCTCGAACGCTATAACGGGGATATTAATAATCGCCTGGCGAGAAAACGGGCGGAGTACAAACAAATGGGGCGCCAAGTAGACCTGGTGATCGTGGTGGACCGGTTATTGACAGGGTTTGACGCGCCGACGATTCAGACGTTATTTGTGGATCGCCATCTTGAATATGCTGGTTTGATTCAGGCATTTTCCCGAACAAATCGAACCTATCCGGATAAATCGAGAGGTTTAATTGTCACGTTCCGCAAGCCTTTTAAGATGGAACAGAACGTGGAGAAAGCCACCAAGCTGTATTCGGAAGTGAAAGAAGAATCCGGTTTGATTTATCCAACCTATGATTCCGCTAAGAAACGATTCAAGAAGGCGTATAAAGCGTTTTCTGACATCATCGAGAAAGAAGGGGAAGTCAACGAGCACTCCACGCTGGAAACACGGGTGGGATATGTAAAAGCTTTTCAGGAGTTGAATAATGCTTACGAAGCCCTAGTGACGTACGACAGCTATAACAATGATATAAATACCTCCAAAGCCTTACAGGAACAAGTGCGTGCATTGGAAGAAGAAGTTGGCGTCTATGAAACTGTCAAGGGCTCGCTGGTGGAGGTCGATAGTGAGGACGATCCCGATGATGAACCAGACTTCTCAGATTTAACCTTCTACAGTGATGCCACGACAAAGCTTTATGATATTGATTCAAGTTATATTGATCAGCTGTTAGGCACATATGAAGCGAATAATCCAGATGTTCGTGAAGAAATCGAGAGTGCATTAAAGAAATTAAATAAGTCTGACATAGTAAAAGACGTGTATCGGAATATATTAAATGCGATGGACGAGAAAGAGATCGAAGAGAATGAAGACGTATTTGCAGTGAAGAGACGCTTCTTTACTGAGAAGAAATATCAAATTGTAGAGACATTCAGTACTTACTGGTGTGTCTCCAATAATGAACTGCATGCTTCTGCGATTCGGTATATGGTCGGAATGGACGGAATTCCAAATATGAAAAGCATCATCGAGAGCAAGGATTACGAGACCTTTAGAACGCATCATCCTGACATAAAGCCGTTTAGTTATCCTCAAATGATGAAAAGGGAATGGCAAAAGGTACTAGATGAACAAATCGTACCGTTAGATGACGAACTAAGATAATTGTAATTCTATATGTGAGGGAAGATGATAATATAATAAATCTAATCACCTCCTTTTCTTGGAAAAAGCAGTACTGGAAACATCGGTGCTGCTTTTTTGTACTATAAAAAGATTTTTAAGTCAGCCGTTCAAATTGTTGAAGTGGAGTTTAAGTATAGAAACGGACTATCTTCTTGAAAGCGTCCCTTAATCTTCGGACTACTGGCTCATTCTGTCCGCAATACTCAATTTTAAATCTTATGGCATTCGCAAGTGAAAAAGATGACAATCGGTAAATATGGCACACCGGATAGTGTGTTGCTACCTACTTTTTAATTATTTTTCAGTCTGTTCTTAAAAAAGTCAGCTATATTATTTTGATTTTGAGTCTTTTCCTCCCTCAATAACGTAAGGTAATCTAACGGTTTTGAAAATATATTCTTTAGAGCAGAATCAAAAAAAACCAAATTTTCCTGCGAAGGTTTTTTTAGGAAATAATGAAAAACCTGTGAAATTAAATCTTGTTGCTGTTTATTCAATTGCTGTAAATATTCATGTGACTTCTTTAACGATAATATACTTTCTTCTTTTATATTAATCTCTTTTTCGAGCAGTTCTATTTTACTTTGCTTAGATTTTAATTCATTGAAAAGGGTTGTCTTTAGTTCTTTATTTGTGAGTTTATTATCTATTAAGTTTAGTAAGTTTTCTAGCTCATAATTCTTTTCATGTCTTTTAAGTTTGTGAGATAGGGCTGAGTTAACCTCATCTATTAATTTCCTGCCAGCCCGATCCTTTTTCCTCCAAAATGATTCTGACGGTAATTTAGGGATTTCTTGATTATGATATAGTTCAATGCAATACTCGTGTAAGTCAATATATTTTATCTCTTTAGATACACTATGCTTCAGTACGTAACCGTTCACTATTTCTCTAGCTTCAGTTTCGGTTAATATCGGTTTTCGACCTTTTTTAGTCATTAATAGATACTCCTTTCAATTTGGATTAGTTTTGATAAATTTTGGAGTTCTGACTTAATATTTAGGAATGTTTGCTCTAGGCCTTTCTCGTTTTCTAGGTGTTCAGGTGTCATGATATTTATAGCTGTATTTGTATGAATTTTATAAATGAAATTCATGAGTTCCATTAGATTGTCTCGATTTTTATTAACCTTTTTGATTATCTGGTCATGTTGCACTTTTAAATCATCTAAATCAATTCGCCAGTGACTACAAAGCATACATTCCTTTGCTTCGCAACGAATAAGTGAATCGCTGCAATAGCCGATTTCTAATTTTCCTCTAAAACTAGATGTAGGTGATTCAAAGGCTTTTAGTTTAACATTTTCTGGAATATATCTAATATTTTTATCAAAACTCGACATGTTTTTATAGTTTTTAATTAACTTAAATACCTCGTTATCAATCCAGTACTCGCTGTGAAAGCTGTAATGATACTGTGCTGCAATTGTTCTATGCCCCCCTAAACGTGCAATTTCAACAGGTGAAATACCTTGCATCATCAGTGAAATAAAAGCTATGTGGCGAGTGTCATTTGGGCTTAACTTTTGATTGAAAGGTACGTTAATTTGGTAATATTCATTAATGACTTCTTTGTAAAAACGGTCAAGTAACTTTTCTAAATTATTTTTATTGAAAGAATTGAGGTCTCGTTTTTGTAATTCTCTTCGTCCTGTGTTGTCGGCGTAAATTAAAGACCTATAAGAGATAAGTGTTTCACTTTCTCCATATTCTTTTGTGAGATCAATATATTTATTTAATAAGTGGTACATAACTTCGTTTATTTCAATTTTATTATAATAATTAACACTATCGTTTAAAGGTTTCTTTATTCTAGTTATTGTTACAAAATATTTATTCCTTTCTTTCGAAAGACTATCCCTTTTTATTAAACAAAATTCAGTAGATCTAATCGGAATTATCGTAGTTAAATTCCACCAAATTAAGATTGGATAGTAAAGGATTGTCTTTTTCAAAGTTTCTTCATCATCAAACATGCTATCTTTTTGGATGTCAGTAAAATATTTCTCTAAATAATATGAGAACGATAGGATATACTTAGATGAAGGCAATTGGATAGGATTTTTATCAAATTTAATTTTTTTACGTGTATCGTATAAATTAGCAAGGTATTTACTTGAATTGTTAATTTCACTAAAGTCAAAAAAACTAAACACAGTAAACAGTACGTATGTTTTTTCATTATTGGTTATATGATCTTGGTGAAGCCATTCCACAAAATGGTTTACACGATCTAAAGAGAAAAAATCTGTAATATTGACTGCTATACAAAAATGATGGAAATAGTGGATACACGTAGATGGTCGATATTTCTCAAGTAGTGACCCAATCCAACATTTAATTAGTAATAGATCGTCTTTGCTCAAATGGTTGTCAATCTTTCCGAAATCTAGTTTTATAGTTCTTCCTGAACTATACTCATGCGAAAATATCCAAATGTCATCGTAAAGTGATTTCGATAGAAATACCCCTTTTGATTTAAGTTCAAATATTAAATTGGTTGTGTAAGTAACTTCATACTCGGACAGATAGGAATTATCAAATGAAACATTAACTTTTGTAGTTGTATTATCACCCATGATCAATCAACTCCCTTGGGTGTATAAGTCGCGTATTCATGTATAGGTTTTACCGAATCAATTTCATTTAATAGATCTAGTAACTTTATATATCCTTGTTTGCTTCCCTTAAAAAAACTTAATACGACATCTTCGCCAAACTTATCAACCGCATCGTTTAAAAAATCTAGTTCCATAAACAATAGATTTACTTGTTTTATCTTTTCAACTTCAAAATTAGTGTTGTTAAAGTCATCTTTAAACTGGCCTAGTGTATTTGTAACGTTTGAGACTATGTTAGCAGTGGCATAAAAATTTGGTACAGAATAGATGCAGTTCTTACAGTCTAAACCAGTATTAAGACAACCTTTCTCTGAAACTATACATTGAAAATCCTCGTCTTTCCCCGGTAAAAAGTTCTTTTGTAGCTTATTTAAGGTTTCAAATGCGTCGTCGGAACCTTTACTTATAAATAATTCTATTATAGATTTTTTTTGTTTAGTTACACTATTTAAAAAACCTGCGGTGGCTTCAATATTATAAATATCTTTAAAAACTGACTTTAACTTTAGAATATTATTTGTTTCCTTTGTCAGATCGCTTGTATTTCCACAAACTATTTCACTAAGTATTTTTGGTATGTAACCAAATATTCCACGATTAAATAAATTTATGGAGAGTGCATTAATATCTTCATTTGGGATTTTAATATATATATTGGTTGATTCTTCGCTTTTATGCGAACGAAGTCGCTGAGCGATCTTAAGGGCTGCACCACTATGTTTTTCCTTTTTTAGTAGTGTGTACATTATAGTAAGCAATGTTCTATTCATCTTTCTGTTTTTGAATTTGAATTCTTCAGGAAACCCCTTAAAAAAATTATTGTTGTGTGTGTCGAGAAAATTATTCTTTTTATTATTGAAATTAATAATATTATCTAAAGTAGGGTAGAAATGTTGATTTATCAAATGACAAATTACATAGGCGTTCGCAACAGCGACTTTTATGTTATCAGATATAAAAAAGTTATTGTTAGCCTTAGTTTTAGAAACCGTGTATTCCTTTGTTAAAAGCAAATTGACGATTTTATCTACCTCATCGTCGGCAAGAGTTCTATTTCTAAACTCTTTTAAAGACTTTATATTTAGAAAAGTAATATCAATCATTTTTAGGTTACATATATCTCTATGTCTCCAGGCATTGCTTAGGTGTAATAATATATAAAGCCAAGAATAGGCATATTCATTACAAAGCTTTGATGTATCAGGGGAGCTTCTGAGTAAACCGTCATTTATTGCAGGCACCCTATGACTAAGGTTGTTTACATATGAGTAAACTTCCTTAAAAGTAGAGTAGTCGTATATCTCCGTGTCGTGATCTACTGACTTTTTGGATGTAAATGTTTTTTTATTTTTTTGTATCCTAAATGAACTTTTGATATTATCTTGAATTAATCCATAATAGAGTTTATTAATAAAAGGGATTAAAATATTGCGATGGCTAATTGGAATATTTGAATTTAGTAAACCAATATTTATATCATTGCTCGATTTTAGATGTAGCTCCGAATCCAAAATAAAGTCCGTTAATAACACAGTGCATTTAACTAATGTATTTATAAAATAAGGTAAAGTTTCTTTTGCTTTATTGTTATATAGAATAGAATCATTGCAGTAATTAAACCAATATTGTTGCGTAATTGATGATTTTTCGTGAAATTTAATGCCATTTATTTTTAGTAGTTCGTAAAAAGCTGAAAGTGGTTCATTGTATGATATGGAGTCTAAAAGTTCTTGATGTTCTTTCTTTTGTAATAAAATTTCGTACTCTGATTTAGGAAAAAGTAAGAATGTTGGAGAGCTTTTATTGAAAGCGTATCTTTCGATACCCGTTGGCTTTTTTCTATTTTTAAAGTACCTAAAGTAATGGTCTCCAAGTGTTTTGGAAACCAAAGACGAAGGTACATACTTCTCTAAAATATTTTGTTTTAGTTTAGATAAATTATTTATTTCTTCTTTACTGTAATAGGTGGTATTGTGGAAGTAATAAAATGATAGTTTAGCTTCTTTTCTAATAGCGGTAAGTTCACTATTTGAAATTTTCAAAAGTTGTAAGCTTTGTTTTTTTGAATAGAATTTCTCCTTTTCCCCAAGATAAAGCCATGTATCATCTTTGTTAAACATTTCAATAATCTTTTTTCGTTCATAAAACTTTAATCTAATGTGTAAATCAATCTGTTCAATGTTATGATAATTGATCAAAAAGTTTAATTGATGGAAAGTAATATTATATTGATTAATCACTTCTTTATTAGAAAGATAATTAGCCAAGAATTCATTGATATGATCTTTTTTGAAATAAATATTATCTCCTAAAAGTTGCTTACCTGTTTTAAAATAATTAATATCCCACTTTTCACATACTTCAAATAAACTAGGGACAAAGTTAGCTTTTAAAATGGAAATTGAAGTCTTATTCATACCAAATAATTTTCTAATCTCTGTAAATGTATAGTAGTTCTTTGATAAATTTAGATTTTTCCTATAAAACGATGAAAGAGAATGGTACTCTACATATAAAACTCTATCGCGATTCCTAAAATGTTTAATTGAATTTTCAAGACAGAGTTTATGCAAAGTTTCATTTTTATTAACTAATTCCGAAAAAATACTACTTTTAATTATAGTTGTTCCTTTGATCCATTTAGCTTTAAGTTCTTTAGGAGCAAAGTTTTTTGATAAAACTTTTGCTTTAGTTAAATCGGATTTAGGGATGTATTCTGTATTTTTTGAGATTCTGATTAAATTTACATCCTCGGTGTGTACAATGTTTTCGTAGATAAAAATATTGATGTTTAATTTGTGCAAAATTTCGTCTTTATGATATACATTATCAATAAATTTTTCCACATCTGATTTATTGAAATATAAGGAATCCCTGTAGTTAACAGTATGTATTTTATATAATTGATTACACTTGGAAAGTATTTCGAATAAATGTTCCCTATAAGATGCACAACTAGACGATCTACAAACAGTTTTTAGAAAACTATCTGTACTTAAATAGTTTTCCGATATGTTCTTTTCAATCTTAACAACTTTCATTATTTCATCACGATTAAAATAGGCTATATTGTTAATTCTGTTAACAGTAAGATGGCCCTCCTGGATTAGAAGTTTAACTTTATTCTTAGTGACAGGGATATTATGTTTATTGTAATAAAATGAGGACAAATCAATATGATTATCTTCCAAATTTATTTTCCTCCTGTGATTGTTTCAGTATTCTTTTTAGTTTTGGAAATATTTTTCACTTAATTTAGTAACTCGAGGCAAATTGTCTTTGATTGCATTAATAGTTGTTTTTTCGTCTACATACTCCATGGATGAATTAATATTAGTATCACCTCTAGCAATAGCTATTTGAGTAGGGGTAAGTTTCATGTCAAACAGTATATTACTGTATATTCCTCGGCCTATATGAGTCGACCAATAACTTTCGCTTAACAACGTGTAATCATCATATCTTCCTTGCTTTAATAATTCCTCCAAAAAACGCTTTTTCACTTTATTGAACCTTCGATCATAAACCTTACCAGACATTGGATTGCCATCTTTATTTATAAATATTGCCTGTTTATTTTTAGGTTTCATATTTTGAAGGTAATCCATATGTTCAAAATAAACTTCCCAAACTAAAGGTATATCCATTATCGTCTGTTTACAGAGCCTATGGCTAAGATAGTTTGTTCTTTTCGGAAACTCGTTTGAAGTATCCTCTAAATGTTGAAATAGGATATGTCTATTATCCTTTATGTGAACCATCATGGATTCAGTTGGAATTACCTCCAAATCTATTTTAGTAACGTTTACAATCTCGCCTCTACGTAATCCACCATAAAATTGAAAACAAATACCTAGTGCAATATCCGGTGAAACAGCTCTAGCCACTTGTATGAATAAGATCATAAGCTCGTAACGATTTTTGCCGAAATCTTTTAGTTTTAAAATAGTATTTGATTTCTTTGAAGAAGGATATTTAGTTTGAAGGTGACTTCTTTTAAATAATGATTTAACCGTTCTTCTATCTTTATAATAATTAAATTCAACCTTTATATCTTCATTAATATAGTTCTTCTCGCTTAAAAACACAAAAAAATCAGTAAGTACACCTTCATACAATTTAATTGTGTTCTTTGATAAACCATTTCTTGTTAGATGAGAAATATAATTGCTGCCATGATATAGATTCAAATTCTTTAAACCTGTAATTGATAGCTGCATGAACAATTTATCTTTCTTAGCTATTGATTTAAGAATATAGTTTAGAAAACGACATACTACTCTAGCTGGTAACAATTGTGAATTTAATGATTTTCCGTGGTATGCGAATTTTACAGTTATAAATTCGGTAATCGGGTGAGGTACTTGGATGTTTGTTCTTAGATCATGTACCATTATCGATACGATTTTATTATTACCATAAACCTCTTTAATCTCCTTTACAATAAACCTGCAGGATTCACTTAGCTCCATATGATCAACCTACCCCTAGTTTTGTTACTTCCTTATATTTTAGCTTTTTATAGTATTTATTGCTACATGCTACATTTAGCCTTTATACTTTTAAGTTTGGCGAAATTAAAAACAAAGTAACATCAACGGATAAATGATATTAATTGTTGCGTATAACTATTAACGCCTCAAAGTGTACCTATAAGCCTCCATAACCACCCATCCGGAGATCCAGCCCCAAGTAATGAAGATATAGAAGTGACAAAACGATTAATAGAATGTGGTCATATATTAGGAATTGAAGTGCTTGATCACATTATTATTGGTGATCGAAAATTCAGCAGTTTGAAAGAAAAAGGGTACATTTAAATTTAGTTTCTTCCTCCTGCCTTTCTACTCTTGATGAATACACATATTTCTTATAAACTATTTAAGTTGAGAATCTTTATGAATTAAAATAATAAGGAAAACAATAAGATAAAATTGTGAAAGAAAATGGAAAGTCTATGTTTTTCATATTGTTTTCAGTATAATAAGGAATAGTGAATATTTTCACTTCGTATAATGACTAAAAGATGGATACTAAAATGTGCGGTAAGAAAAGCCGGACAACGTGAAGAGAATAAATAGGAAACAGAGTTTGCAAAGGATGAAGGGAGATACATAGGATGTTTGGTGGTTTTTCGAAAGACTTGGGAATTGATTTGGGTACGGCCAATACACTGGTATATGTAAAAGGTAAAGGTGTTATTGTACGTGAACCTTCCGTTGTAGCCATGCGGACAGACGCGGGAACAATTGAAGCGGTAGGAAATGATGCCAAAAATATGATTGGACGAACACCGGGGAATATTGTAGCTGTACGCCCTATGAAAGACGGGGTTATTGCCGATTTTGATACGACAGCAACAATGATGAAGTACTTTATCCAGCAAGCGCAACGAACGAGATCGATTTTTACCCGCAAACCTAACGTTATGGTTTGTGTACCTTCCGGGATAACCGCTGTTGAGAAGAGGGCTGTAGAAGATGCCACGAAACAGGCTGGAGCTCGAGAAGCATATACGATTGAAGAGCCGTTTGCTTCTGCCATTGGTGCTGATTTACCAGTGTGGGAACCAACAGGAAGTATGGTTGTCGACATTGGTGGTGGAACGACTGAAGTGGCCATCATTTCATTAGGTGGGATTGTTACAAGCCAATCAATTCGGATTGCAGGAGATGAAATGGATGAATCGATTATTCATTATATAAAGAAAACGTACAATCTGATGATTGGGGAGAGAACAGCAGAAACGTTGAAAATGGAAATCGGTGCGGCTGGGACTCCTGTAGGAATTGATAATTTAGACATTAGAGGACGGGATCTTGTTTCAGGACTGCCTAAGACGATTTCTGTTTCCGCCGAGGAAATTTCTGATTCATTGGCCGATACGGTGAATGCTATTGTGGAAACAGTCAAAAGTACATTAGAGCAAACACCGCCGGAATTATCAGCCGATATTATGGATCGCGGAATAGTCTTAACAGGCGGCGGTGCGATGTTACGTAATATTGATAGGGTGTTGAGTGATGAAACGAATATGCCTGTATTAGTGGCAGAAGAACCATTGGACTGTGTAGCACTTGGTACTGGCAGGGCGCTTGAGAATTTACATCTATTCCGGTCGAAGGCGGGGATAACCGCTAGGTCAAACCGGGACACGTTGTAAAGTAGGTGTAAGATATGCCCCACTTTTTTTCTAACAAACGACTCATTTTATTAATGGTAAGTATTATTGTCTTAGTAGCTTTAATAGGCTTTTCGATGCGCGAACGAGAATCAGCAACCTGGCCGGAAAAATTTGTCCGTGATTCTACAGGAGTCGTTCAATCCGTATTAAGTCGTCCCGCTCATTTTGTAGCGGGTTTCTTTGGAGACATCGTTGATGTTACAAATGTGTACGAAGAAAATAAGCTGTTGAAATCTCGTATGGAAGAATTTGCTTCGTTATCGGCTGAGTTAGAGAGTACAAAACAAGAAAACGATACGTTAAAAGAAATGATTGATTCAAAAGAAAGTTTAATGAATTACACAACCCGATCTGCTTTGGTTATTCACCGGACTCCTGATCGTTGGACAGAGACGATTGGTATAAATAAAGGGGCTCAAGATGGCTTGGAGAAAGATATGGCGGTTGTAACTTCTGAAGGACTGATTGGAAAGGTTGATACGGCATCAGAGTTCACTTCTACTGTTCAGTTGTTATCGGATGGAAATCGGACAAATCGAGTATCGGCTATGGTAAATACAGACAATGAGCCCGTTTATGCTTTTATAGAAGGCTGGGATGAAGAACGGGAAGGATTAATGCTTCGAAAAATTGAGTCAGACGCAGAAATCGAAGAAGGTCAAATGGTGATGACTTCAGGACTTGGTGGTGTTTTTCCGCGCGGTCTTGCGATAGGTGAAATTACATCTATTAGTCCTGATGAATACGGTTTGACTTATAATGCTTTGATAGAACCGGCAGCTGATTACTATAATTTGGAACAAGTCAATGTGATTGAACGAACAAGTGAAACGCTGGATGAGGATATTGAAGAGCAGACAGATGATGAGGAAGATGGAGAAGACGGAGAAGATGACGAAGATCCGATTGAACTTGAAGAAGATGACTTTGAGAGCGGGGGTACATCATGATTCGTTTTGGACTCCCTTTGTTAGTGTTTGCCTTATTTCTGATAGAAGGAACGCTATTTCAAATTTTTGTTCCTCCTTCGTTTGAACGTGAGATTGTGCTCGTTCCCCGGTTAACATTAATAGCTATCGTCATGATTTCTATCTTCCGCGGAGCTGGTCTTGGAATGCTCTATGGCGTCGTAGTTGGTTTATTTTATGACTTTGTATATACTGATTTAATTGGTGTATATATGTTCAGCTTAGGTTTTGTAGCATATATTAGTTCATTCACCTTCACAGCAGTACGAACGAGCTATTGGTGGCAGTTCCTTATTACTCTTGGAGCTCTGTTTGTACTAGAATGGATGACGTATGGATTGCATTATGTCATAGGCAATACTGATATTATATTTGAAGAATTTTTTATGACAAGAATGCTTCCATCATGGATGTTGAACGGTTTAGTTGCACTATTATTGCTTTATCCTTTTCAACAATTTTTTCATAAATTAAAAGAATTGGAAGAGTTACAGCAACGATAAACTTTCATTTCTTTCAAGAGTTTTACGATAATAGCAGGATTTCATGAAGAAAATGTGGAAGTTAATGAAATCCGCTCGACAAATTAAAAGATAATGGCTCAAGTTTCAGAGGTGAAGCAGATGAAGACAGGATCCTCGAAAAACCTGGTTACGATAAAAGGCACAAAAGAAGGTCTGACGATTATACTTGATGACCAGTGTTCATTTGATGATTTGAAAGTAGAATTGAAAGATAAAATGGCTAGAGACAAACAGGTGTTTAGTAGTGGACCTGAAGTTGAAGTCCTAGTGGACGCAGGCTATCGATATGTAAATGAAGAGCATGAAAAAGTAATAACGGACCTTTTGGAAGAGGCGCAGGCAATAAAAGTAAAAGAGTTTCATTCCGAAGTGATTACAAAAGAGGAAGCCAAACGGCAACGTGAAGAAGATGCTTTGACCGCTGTTACCCAAATTATTCGTTCGGGGCAAGTCGTCAGTGTTCGAGGTGATATCCTTTTACTAGGAGATGTAAACCCGGGAGGAGCAATAGAAGCGACGGGGAATGTATATATTTTGGGAACTCTGAAAGGAACCGCTCGTGCTGGCTTAGAAGGTAATCTTCAGACGGTAGTAAGTGCCTCCGTCATGGAACCTAACCAAATATCTATTTCAGATGTTTTGTTTTATGCGCCAGACCGTTATGAAAAAAAACAAAGCGGCCCGTTGTTTGACGAACCTGTTTATGCTTACATAGCAACTCCGGAGAAAGAAATTTCATTTGAAAAAACCAGACTTTTAAACCAGTTCAAAACAGAATAATAGCCATTATTCGTTAATGTCTGGAAGGAGGAATTGCAGTGGGAGAGGCTATTGTTATAACATCCGGTAAGGGTGGTGTGGGTAAGACGACCACTTCCGCGAATATCGGCACTGCCCTGGCCCTCCAGGGGAAAAATATCTGTCTCGTTGATACAGATATCGGATTGCGTAATTTAGACGTAGTGATGGGACTTGAAAACAGGATAATATATGATTTGGTGGATGCAGCCGAAGGAAGATGCAGGGTGCAGCAAGCACTTATTAAAGATAAACGATTTGATTGTCTGCATTTACTGCCGGCGGCCCAAACAAAAGACAAATCCGCATTGAACCCTGAGCAAATGAAGCAAGTTGTAGAAGAGTTAAAGCCGGACTATGACTATATTATTATTGATTGCCCGGCCGGAATCGAGCAAGGATATAAAAACGCTGTATCCGGTGCTGATCAGGCTGTTGTTGTAACAACACCTGACACATCGGCAGTGAGGGATGCTGATAGAATTGTCGGTTTACTCGAGCAGGAAGAACTAGCAGCACCTAAACTAGTAATTAACCGCGTGCGTAGCCATCTTTCGAATTATGGAGATACATTGGATGTCGATGATGTCGTATCAACGCTTGCGATTGATCTTCTAGGTATGATTGTAGATGATGAAGAGGTGTTGAAAGCAGCACACAAGGGGGAGCCGATTGCGATGAACCCAAACAGTCGCGCTTCTATTGGATATCGCAATATTGCACGACGTATTCTCGGCGAATCAGTACCTCTTATGTCGATTGAAGGGAAAAAGGGATTTTTTGCAAAAATGAAAAGCATGTTAGGATTAAAAGCATAATCTATCGTAAACCTGCCTCCTGATCAATCAGAAGGCAGGTTTTGTATATGTCCCGTCTAAAAAACACATGTTTTTAGTTGTCTGAAAAAAAGATTCTGAAATTTACTTTTTTGTAATGGATATGATATATTTTCAGTAGAATAATCGTTCTTCATTTAACCACCTTTCTAAAAGCTAAAGGAAAGTCTGACCCATGTTGCATGATCCCCTTCCTATTTTTCTGTCTCATGTCTAAAAACAGAGAGAAATCCTCATAATGAGAGTAAAACAAGTGAATGAAAGGAGGGAAACTAAGATGTCGATGGAATATGACTATTTATCGACGGAAGAAAAAGAAAAAATCGATGAGTTGGAAGATAAAGTGCAGCATGCAGAAGATGATAAAGCGTTGAAACGGTATACGACACAAATAACACTAATATATGAAAAAGCGAGAGTGCGACACGATACAAGCCGGTCGTAGGTGGAACATTGACGGGGAATATCACAGGCTTTTACGGGTCACTTAAGGGAATAAGAAAGAGCCGCCGATTAAAGAAATGAGGTTTAATAATGATTAGCCCATTTACAATATCGACGGCTTTTTCTTTTGTATTCAAATCATTAAGTGACGGGCTTGGTACGGTACAAGACAAGTTCGTTCGGGATGAGTGTTTGTTATTGTATTTATCCATTTTGCTTCCTGAATCGCCCGCCCTGATAGAACGGGATCTGTTGTGGAGGTGGCAAGAAAACTGTGGTTAATTAACCACCAAGTTGGTTTAATATCGGCTCGTATGAGATCTTCTTCTAAACGATTAGCTTCTAATACAGGTGTTGCTTCTGGTAAAGAAACTACGACAACAGCTGTTTCATTAGGATCACGCAATCGGGGAAGCAGCTCTTTTACTTCTGCTGGTATGTCGCCGTTAGAACGCAGAACTTCCTGGTGATAAGATTCAGCCGCATCAAGCAAAAGCAAAGTGTGGCCGGTTGGAGCGGTGTCTAGGACGACAAATTCTTCGTTGGCACGAGCAGCGGTTTTGGCAAATGCATGAAATACGGCTATTTCTTCAGTACAAGGTGAATCAAGGTCTTCTTTTATATAATCCAGACTGTCTTTGTCCAAGTCAGCGCTTACTCGCGACAAAATGGCTTGCTTGTATGCTTCTGTTTCTTCTTTCGGATCAATTCGGTTTACGGTCATGGCCTTCGGAATTGTTTGATCTACCAAAGCTAAACGCAAGTGATTAGCGGGATCCGTTGTTGTTAAATGAACGGAATATCCTCTTTTAGCAAGATCTAGTGCAAGTGATGCAGCTGTCGTTGTTTTTCCGACTCCTCCTTTCCCCATTGTCATAATAAGCCTTGTATTGTTTTGGATAACCTCATCAACAATTTCATTTGTTCCTGGTAAGTGTGGAGCAGGACATGTTTCGACTTTCTCATTGATTACATTTTCTGCAAAAATGGTTCGGAGTCCACGTTCTCCTTCTATATTTTCTGCAAACAGAGGAACTTGATATTGCGGTAATAACCGAAGCGCTGAAGGAAGCTGTTGAAGTACTTGGTTTTGGTTATATATAAAACCGGACGCAATGAGATCATCACTTGCATCAAAAGGGTGAATACCATTGATGACAAGATACTGATTTTTAATACCTAGCTCATGTAATTCAGTACTAGCACGGTTAGCCTCAAACATAGAGGCCTCTTCTGGTCTGCTAACAAGAAAAAGAGAGGTTTGTTTCTCGTCAGCTAGAGTAGTTGTTGTTTGATTGTAGAGCGACTGCTTTTCTTTTAAACCAGATACAGGTCCCAGACAAGACGCTCCGTGTGTACTCGTTTCAAGAAAGTCGCTCCAGGCTGTTGGAAGCTGTAACAATCGCAGTGTATGACCGGTTGGAGCAGTGTCAAACACAATATAATCAAATGTTTGATTTGATTCAGTGTCTGCAAGAAGGGTCGTAAACTCATCGAAAGCGGCAATTTCGACCGTGCATGCTCCTGAAAGCTGTTCTTCCATATTTTTAATAGCAACGTCAGGCAATTTCCCTCGATAAGGCCCTACCATTTTTTCACGATATGTACTAGCAGCATCTTCTGGATTAATATTTAAGGCATGTAATCCATGTATACTAGGAATAGCTGTTTGTTGATTAGAAAGATTTGTGTCAAAAATATCTTGTAAATTCGAAGCTGGATCAGTACTAACTAGTAATACCTGATATCCTTTATCAGCCAGTCCGACAGCAGAAGCAGCAGCAATCGAGGTCTTACCTACTCCTCCTTTACCAGTGAAAAATAAATGTTTTGTCTGAGGGAGTTGATCCGGATGAAAACGCATGGTCATTAGCTCCTTTACTTAATCGAAATGTCTATGCGGGCGGGAGAGGCTCTGTTTTCCAATAGGTCACGATTTAACCCAAACCACTCACACAACTCTTGACGGGAAGGGTAAGCATTCGTTTTAACGACTATTCCGTTGAGCACAGATACTGGTAAGATATCTGTTCCTTCTTTTTCCATCAATTCACCAATTTCAGCCTGTTGAACAAAAGGTTCAGGTTCCTGAGCAAGATTGTAACGCTGAATGTCTTGATTATTTTGCTGCAATATGTGTATATCAGTGGCGATACGTGCCAATTCCGGATCTACGTCTGGACCACATACACCAGTAGAACAGCAGAGAGCAGGGTCATAAATCTCTAATTTCATCTTCTAAGACTTCCTTTCTAAAAATAATATATTAATTTATTGACATATAATCATTTACTTATATTATAATAAATTATAGTTAAACATTTTTCAAGAGAGGAAAAGAAAGGAGGATTCGATGAAAACGATGGAGGAAATACCGATCGAAAAGGCGGCACCGATATTAAAATTGCTCGGCGATAAAACGAGATTGACGATGACAGCATTGCTCATGGAAGGCGAATGTTGCGTATGCGAGTTCACGGAAATTTTTGAAATGTCCCAGCCATCCATAAGTCAGCATTTGCGTAAGTTACGTGATGCTGGTGTGGTGTTAGAAGAAAGACGGGGACAGTGGGTTTTTTACTCGCTGAATATTGAAAATGAACTTTATTCACTAGTGGAAAGCTTAGTAGAACAGCTGCCATCTCAAAAAGGAAAACTGGATTCGCTAGAAGAAAATGGTAGTAGAGTTGTTTGGTGTGATATTCAACGATAAGGAGTTAAAGATTAATGAATGAAGTAGTGATAGCGGTACTTATATTTATCGCAACTCTCGTGTTGGTTATTTGGCAACCAAGAGGACTGTCGATTGGCTGGTCGGCTATTTTTGGTGCTGTTCTTGCTCTACTTGCGGGAGTTGTTTCATTTCAGGACGTCGGTGATGTGACGGATATTGTTTGGAACGCTACATTGACGTTTGTTGCCATTATTATCATTTCGTTAATACTAGATGAAATTGGATTTTTTGAGTGGGCGGCGCTGCATATGGCTCGTATGGCTAACGGAAATGGTTTGAAAATGTTTATTTACGTTTCTATTTTAGGCGCAGTTGTTGCGGCACTGTTTGCTAATGATGGAGCAGCGCTTATTTTAACACCGATTGTTTTGGCTATGGTGCGGGCTCTTCGATTTGAAGAAGCTATGGTATTACCTTTTGTGATGGCAAGTGGATTTATCGCTGATACAACAAGCTTGCCCTTGATAGTGAGCAATCTAGTAAACATTGTTTCGGCCGACTATTTTGGAATAGGATTTGTAGAATATGCTTCGAGGATGATTATTCCTAACTTATTTGCTCTTATCGCAAGTATTATAGTTTTGTATATTTACTTTCGAAAACAAATACCTAAAACGTATAACATGGCGGACTTGCGAGAACCAAAAGAGGCGATTCAGGATAAGAAAATGTTTAAATTATCCTGGTTTGTACTTGGTTTGTTGTTAGTTGGCTATTTCGTCAGTGAATTTATTCCTTGGACCAATCCGGTTACTGGAGATACGGAGGCTTTCCCTGTTTCTTTCATTTCTGGTGTCATTGCGATTTTCTTTCTAATAATGGCCCGAAGAAGTCAAGCAGTTGAGACGTCTTCGGTAATAAAAGGCGCACCTTGGGACATTGTTGTTTTTTCCATCGGTATGTATGTTGTTGTGTATGGTCTTCGGAATGTTGGTCTGACGGATATATTGGCTTCGGGATTTGAGTCTGCCGCCGATCAAGGGATATTTGCCGGAACGATGGTAACTGGGTTTGCGGCAGCGTTTTTGTCATCGATTATGAACAATATGCCAACTGTCATGATTAATGCTCTTGCCATTTCTGATACCGATACAATGGGGACACTAAGAGAAGCAATGATTTATGCAAATGTTATTGGCTCTGATCTTGGTCCGAAAATAACCCCAATTGGTTCTCTTGCAACGTTATTGTGGCTGCATGTGCTGTGGACAAAGGGTGTCAAAATCAGCTGGGGTTATTATTTTAAAGTCGGGATTGTCATTACAATACCCACGTTATTTATTACATTAGCCGGATTGTATATTTGGCTCTTAATTATTGGATAAAAGGAGAGCAAACAATGAGTGATAACAAAATAATGTATTTTTTATGCACAGGTAATTCTTGTCGTAGTCAGATGGCTGAAGGCTTTGGGCGCCATTTTTTAGAAGGTTGGGATGTGTATTCAGCTGGAATTGAAGCGCATGGTGTGAATGATAAAGCAGTAGAGGCAATGAAAGAAGTAGACATTGATATTTCAGATCAGTCCTCTAACAAAATCGATATGGAGTTACTTCATAACGCAGACATGGTTGTCACGTTATGTGGTCACGCAGATGACGTGTGCCCAACTACTCCACCGCATGTGACAAAAGAACATTGGGGCTTTGATGACCCTGCGCAGGCAGATGGAACAGACGCAGAAAAATGGAGCGTTTTCCAACGTGTACGTGATGAAATAGGCGAACGCATTAAACACTTTGCACAAACTACATCATAAATAACGATAGATCTAACTTCTCAAAAAGTTGTCCTCAAAGCATTTTTGCTGAGGACAATTTTTTTATCTATTCGAATAATATCTTTCTTTATGATTCATATAATGACCACAAGGAGACGAATCTAACAAGCTGTTGTTATGGTCATAAAGGGGGAAGGTATGACGATGGATAAAAACATTCACAAAGTCCGAAAGCAAATCAATAATAAAAGAAAAAAACGAGAGATGAATCGAGAACGGGAGCGTTCCTATGAGTTTTACCCTCACCACAGCGATGCACCTTATCATGAACCCGAATTTTATAAATGGCAGGAGCGAGAAGAAGGAGAAACGAAATCGGACAAGCGTCACGGTATGTGGATATTACAAAGTTTAATAGCGGCGATTGTTTTTTTAGTCGTTGGAATTTTGTTCCAATCGACTCATCCAGCTTTTGAAGGAGCTAAACAATTTGTTCACACATCTTTTCAGGAAGAGTTTCCATTTGCAACGGCCACAGCATGGTATGAAGAACGATTTGGCAGTCCGCTGGCATTCCTTCCATTTGAAACAGATCTACAAGAACCAGTCTCCCAAAGTCCTGATCATTCGCCTACAAATAATGCGGCGGTACCTGTGTCAGGAACAGTAGCAGAAAAATTTTCAGAAAATGGAAAGGGGGTTGTATTAGAAACAGACAATGATAGTTCTATTGAGGCAGTGAATGGTGGTGTTGTGATGCACACGGGCCCGCATGAGGAATGGGATCTTGCTGTTGCGATCCAGCATTATGAAGGTGGAGAAGCCTGGTACGGAATGCTTGATAATGTAGAGGTGAAACTATATGATCATGTGTCATCCGGAACAGTGATTGGGACTGTTGATGCCGAAGACGGCAGTGGTCGTTTTTCACTAGCTATGAAAGAAAATGAGGAATATATTGACCCGATGGAAGTGATTTCCATTGATTAAGCAGCTTAGCATGATTCGTTTTCATCCACTTTTCTGGGTGATGGCTGGGGCAGCTGTTTTTACCGGTTTTTTCTACGATATCATGCTATTATTCCTAATTATTTTTTTACATGAACTTGGACATGCTTTTGCTGCGATTCATTTCAAATGGCGAATCAAAAAAATCGAACTGCTCCCATTCGGTGGAATGATGGAAACGGAAGAGCATGGTAATCGACCGATTTTTGAAGAAATAATTGTTGCGGCAGCTGGTCCAGCTGTTCATGTTCCACTAATAGGTCTTTCTTTCTTATTGCTTCACACACCATTTTGGACGACCGCAGATCATACAATGTTTATTTATTATAATATTACACTCCTCTGTTTTAATATTTTACCAGTTTGGCCACTAGATGGCGGCAAGCTAATGTTTTGTTTGTATATGAGTGTTCTCCCGTATTATTGGGCACAAAAGAAAATGTGGTGGACTTCTTGTTTAGTATTGGGAGGTTTAACGGTATTATTATTTTTTTACTATCCTTTGCATTTACAAGGCTGGCTTCTATTATTATTTTTTATCATTATCCATTATACTGAATGGAAGCAGCAGCCTTACAGTTTCTTTCGATTTTTAATGGGGAAACAGACGTTGGATCACCGTCACCATACACGTTTCACAGATAAGAAAATTTCATGGCATGCCCGACCGGTAGATGCAGCAAAATATATAGGGAAAAACAAGGTTACCTCTTTTTTTATCATTGAAAATGGACAAACATTGCCTGAATCTTATATCCTTGAAGCAATCGTAAAAAAAAGAAGAGGACTGATCAAATTCATAGATCTTCTCTCCGAATGATAAAGAGGTGCCAAGGGTATGATTGATATCCTATTGAATACAGCAACCACGGAACGGCGCGGAGCTGTCAGAGAAAATGGGAAAATAAAAGAAATATTTATTGAACGACCGGCAGAAGAACGGATTGCTGGAAGCATTTATAAAGGACGCGTAAAAGATGTGCTGCCGGGTATGCAAGCAGCTTTTGTCGATATTGGACGTAAAAAAAATGGTTTTTTGTATCGGGACGAGTTAGTTGGATACAAGCTGTTAGATGAAGCTTATGAGGTAAAAGAAAAACGGAGTATATCTGAGTTTATTACTGAAGGACAAGAAGTTGTCGTGCAAGTAACCAAAGAAGAGTTTGGACAAAAAGGAGCACGTCTTACCGAAAACGTGTCTCTCTCGGGAAAATATACGGTGTATTTACCTGATGGTGGTTATATAGGCGTCTCTAAAAAAATGTCAACAGAGGATAGCCGTGAAAAATGGCGGACTCAGGCGCAAAGGATGCTTCATAACCAAGAAGGTGTCATTATAAGAACGATTTGTGAACCGTTGGCTGAAGATATCGTTGCTGAAGATATCCGTTTTTTACGTGAGGATTGGGAACGGCTGATGAAGGATGCTAAAACAAAGCGCACCCCAAGTCTTATCTATCAGGATGGTGGTATTGTCGAAAGAGTTTTGCGTGATTATCCGTTGGAACAAATTCAACAGATTATTATGGATCACCTTCCTGATGTTCAATATGTTAAACGATTATTACGTTATGAAGAAAAAGATATAGAAAAAGTAGTTCACTATAAAGGGAATGAGAATCTTTTTTCCTCTCAAGGAGTGGAAAAGGAACTGGATAAAGCGTTAAAACCGACAGTATGGTTGAAAAACGGTGGATTTCTTATGATTGAAAAAACAGAAGCGTTGACCGTTATTGATGTGAATACAGGTCGCTATACGGGCAAGCAGGATTTAGAAGAAACAATTCGAAAAACAAATATAGAAGCAGCCGTTGAAATTGCAACACAATTGCGTTTACGGGATATATCCGGTCTCATTGTGATTGATTTTATCGACATGAAAAAAGAAGAGAATAAAGAGACAGTGGTAAATACGTTAGAGCGTGAGTTAGGAAAAGATCGTACAAAAACGAATGTTGCCGGGATGAGTTCTTTAGGACTTGTCGAGATGACTCGTAAGAAAATACGAAAAGGCCTGGCAGATACATTACTGCAGGCGTGTGAACCTTGCAATGGTGCTGGATTGGTTTTTTCGGAGGAAGCGATTGCATACCAGATAGAACGTCTCCTGCATGAATATCGGGAAACAGAGGCTGAAGCGATGGTATTGGAAGTACCGAAACGAGTGTACGAATGGCTCCACGACCAAGGCGCGCAATTTTTAAGTTCGTGGGAAAATCGATATCATTTCACGTTGTTTTTATGTGGTTCCCCTTTTACTGAGAAGATAACGATTCGTTACAACGGAACAATACAAATCGCAAAGGACAGACTTGAAAGCTTAAAACGAGCTGGAGAATAAGCGGAACCGTGATTGACAGAGGGATTGGGCTGTGGTATTATTTCTTTTGTTAGTTGTTTGGTTTGCACCCAAACTTCAACCGCGCATATACAGGTTATAAGTCCGAGAGGCACCTGTGTTGGCGAGTCTAAGTCATAGGAGGTGCTGATATGTACGCTATTATTGAAACCGGTGGTAAACAGGTGAAAGTGGAAGAAGGTCAAGAGATTTATATTGAAAAACTGGACGCTTCCCAAGATGAGACTGTAACGTTTGACAACGTTGTTTTCGTTGGCGGCGATGATGTTAAGGTAGGTTCTCCTTTTGTTGATGGCGCAAAAGTCACAGGAAAAGTAGACAAACACGGTCGTCAAAAGAAAATCACGGTATTTAAATTCAAAAAAAGAAAAAAATACCGTCGTAAACACGGTCACCGTCAACCATATACCAAAGTGGTTATTGACAAAATTGAAGCATAAGGTCGACTGCCATGATTAACGTAAAGGTAGACCGCAACGATACGAAACGTATTACTGCTTTCTCCATGTCCGGTCACGCTGACAGTGGACCATATGGATATGATCTTGTCTGTGCTGGAGCTTCTGCTGTCTCATTTGGAACGGTTAATGCCATTGATGCCTTATGTGAAGTAGAGCTTGATGTGGATATGGCTGATGAAGGTGGTTACATTCATTGTGTGGTACCTGGTCATGTGACAGGGCACGTCAGCAACGAGGTGCAGTTGCTTTTAGAAGGAATGCTCGTCTCGTTGCAAACAATCGCTAATGAGTACAGCGATTATATACAAATTTCAGATTAATAGGAGGTGAGAAATATGTTGAAATTGGATCTCCAATTTTTCGCCCAGAAAAAAGGTGTAGGTAGTACGAAAAACGGTCGTGATTCGATCGCAAAACGCCTTGGACCAAAACGTGCAGACGGTCAGCACGTAACTGGCGGATCTATCCTTGTACGTCAACGCGGCACTAGCATTTATCCTGGTGAGAACGTGGGTAAAGGCGGTGACGACACGCTTTTCTCTAAAGTAGACGGCGTGGTAAGGTTTGAACGCGTTGGTAAAAAACGTAAGCAAGTGAGCGTTTACGCAAATGAATCAAAGCAGGTTCAAGAAGCGTAACGTCAAAGAAAACGTCTCATTATTTAATGAGGCGTTTTTTTATGTACATATAAATAAAAATAACGTGCGCATAAGAGGATAACGTATAATATAAACAACCATTGTCGAATGTATGCTTTTTGACAAATGTAAAAATAGCTTTCAAGGTTATATGGACAAGTTTATACTGAAAAAAGAGATAAATGTAAAAAAAGGAGGAGACAAATGAAAATCACTGTAGTAGGTTATTGGCACGCTTTTCCGGAAGCTGGAGAAGCAACATCTGGGTATTTGATTGAAGAAGATGGATTCAAAGTATTAATGGATTGCGGCAGTGGAGTTGCGTCTCAAGTACAGCACTACTGCGATTTGGGCGAACTGGATGCAGTTGTTATTTCTCACTATCATGATGACCACGTATCTGATATAGGATCGTTTCATTATTATCGTTTGTTGCAGCCTCATATTTCTACATCTCCACAAAAACCTTTTACGATTTATGGCCACAGGGAAGACTCCGAAGCTTTTGAAAAATTGTCGTTTGAAGGTAAAGTGAATACTCAAGCTTATAAAGCAAATCAATCGCTACAGATAGGCCCCTTTACGTTTCACTTTTATAAAACAACACACCCTGTTCCTTGTTATGCGATGAGAATAGAAACGCAGCATTCAACACTTTTTTACACAGCAGACACAGGATTCACAACAGAAATTGCTCAAGCAGCAGCAGGTGCAGATTTACTAATTGCTGAATCGAGCTTCTATAAAGGACAAGACAGCTCGCCATTCGGTCATATGACAAGTGAAGAGGCGGGTCAAATGGCAGGTCTTGCAAAAGTTCCAGCTTTATTGTTAACACACCTGCCACACTTTGGTGATCATAAACAACTTGTAATAGAGGCGCAAAATGAGTGTCCGGATACTCATGTCGAAACAGCATCATCTGGCTGGTCTAAAAATATATAACAACGACTTAATTTTTGGATGAAGTCTCCAATCCGCATGTAGAGGGTTGGAGACTTTTTTTATAACGAATTTCAGGCGATTTTCTTGTGTGATTTTGAAAACTATATCGGACCAATTTGATCAAAGATTTACAAGATACAATATTTATTTACAAAATCTTAACACCAGCACCATGTATGCTTAATATTCCTCTCCTATACTTGTCCTTGTGAGTGGGGAGAGGAACACACTCCTTTAAAACTATTAACCTACAGAAAAAAGAGGAGGAATTACTCGTGAGCATGAAAAAAGTATGGATGCTCTTAGCACTAGTAGCCGTTATGGTATTTGCGGTAGCTTGTGGAGAAGGAGAGACAGATGAAACCGATGATACAGGATCAACAGAGGAAGACGGTACAGAGGAAGAAACTTCTGGTGATGGTTCGGAAGAAGAAGTTTCTGCTGAAGAAGGAGAACTAACCGGAGAAGTGGCAATTGACGGATCTTCTACAGTGTTCCCGATTATGGAAGCAATCTCTGAAGAATATACAGCAGAAGAGCCAGATGTTCAAGCCCCTGTAGGAGTTTCCGGATCCGGCGGCGGATTTGAAAAATTCATCGCTGGGGAAACAGATTTAAGTAATGCTTCTCGTGAAATAAAAGATGAAGAAGCTGAGGCACTAGAGGAAAATGGAATCGATTTTTTTGAAATGCCGCTTGCTTATGATGGTCTATCGGTCGTAGTGAGTCAAGAAAATGACTTTGTTGACCATCTAACTGTGGAAGAATTGAAACAAATATGGGTTGACGGTGGCGCTGAAACATGGAATGACGTTCGCGACGAATGGCCGGAAGAGCCAATTGAACGTTTTGCTCCAGGTACAGATTCCGGCACATTTGACTACTGGAATGAAGTAATCCTTGAAGATGAAGATATTAATCGTAACGCTCAAATGTCTGAAGATGATAATGTACTCGTAACCGGTGTGCAAGGAAGTCAATATGCAACAGCATTTTTTGGATACGCCTATTACGCTGAAAACAAAGATAGTTTGAAAGTCGTTCCGGTTGATAATGGAGATGGACCAGTCGAGCCATCTGAAGAGACAATTAATGACGGCTCTTATGCTCCATTATCACGTCCTTTGTTCACTTATGTGAAAGAGGAATCTCTGCAGGAACCGCAAGTTGTTGACTACGTGAAATTCCTTAATGAGAATGCCGGTGATATGGCACTTGAAGTTGGTTATGTTAATTTAACGGAAGAAGAATATGATGAAAACATGGAAAAAATAGAAGAAGTAGCAGGAGAATAAAAAAAGAAAGGTAGGATGCCTGCATCTTACCTTTCTATTTTCCCATCATTTGTGATAGGAACGACAGCAGACCAGCTTATGCTGCAAATAAACGTTACTATGTTATCTGAAACACCGTGAAACTCAAGGGGGATGCGTGATGAAAAACAGTTCCAAAACCTCAGTAAATAAAATGATAGAAGAAAAAGCTTCAAAAAAAGGGATGACGAACTTTGCTGAAAGCTTTATGCCGAAAGTTTTTTTATTTTGTGCCATTGTTTCTATTTTAACAACAGTAGGTATTGTATTAACTCTTTTATTTGAAACATTCACTTTTTTTAGTGAAATTTCGTTCATGGAATTTATTACAAGCCCCGATTGGTATCCAATGTTTGGAGATCCAGACTTTGGGATTCGTCCCCTCATTCTAGGTACGCTTACAATAGCGGGAATAGCAATGTGTGTTGCCATACCAATTGGACTAGCCTCTGCCATTTATTTGAGTGAATATGCATCGGATAAAGTAAGACGAATTGTTAAACCAATTCTAGAAGTACTAGCAGGAATTCCTACTATTGTGTATGGTTTCTTTGCGCTCACATTTATTACTCCGATACTTCAAGCCTTAATACCAGGTCTGTCCATTTATAATGCACTAAGCCCTGGATTAGTAATGGGGGTAATGATTATCCCTATGGTTGCTTCGTTATCCGAAGATGCAATGAGTTCCGTTCCTCAATCAATGCGAGAAGGAGCATTTGCGCTAGGAGCAACGCGATTTGAAGTGGCTGCAAAAGTAGTACTCCCGGCAGCTCTTTCCGGAATAATAGCTTCGTTTGTTTTAGCTATTTCAAGAGCAATTGGAGAAACAATGATTGTTACGGTTGCCGGAGGAGCAAACCCAACTACTGATCTTGATATTACATCTTCTATGCAGACAATGACTGCTTATATCGTACAAGTAAGCTTGGGAGATGCAGGGTTTGGAACCACCGTATACTACAGCATATACGCGGTTGGTATGACCTTATTTATATTCACTCTAATTATGAATATTGTTGCTCACTTCATCTCGAAACGATTTAGGGAGGTATATTGATGAAAGTTGCTGAACAAGAAGCACTAAATAAATCAGAGCGGGTAGGAAAAACTGCAAAATTATCCGGCCGACAATTAAAAAATAAAATATTTAAAGGGTTATTCATTGGAGCAACAGGTTTTAGTATTTTAATGCTCTTGATATTAATCATTCGGATATTGACTCAAGGACTTGGTTATTTAGATTGGGATTTATTATCATCCTATGCGTCAAGAAATCCAGAAGACGCCGGTATTTTATCAGCATTTGTAGGTACCATTTGGCTGATGGGAGTGACTGCTCCTATTTCTTTTATATTAGGAGTCGGTACAGCTATATATTTAGAAGAATACGCAGGAAAAAATCGATTTACTGCGTTGATCCAAATGAATATTTCCAACTTAGCTGGTGTACCTTCGGTTGTGTTCGGACTGCTGGGATTAACAATATTTGTTCGTGAAATGTCTCTAGGACGCAGCGTAATAGCTGGCGGGTTAACAATGGCTCTCTTGATTCTGCCGATAATTGTTGTCGCTTCTCAAGAGGCAATACGCTCTGTTCCAAATAATCTTAAAGAAGCTTCATATGCAATGGGAGCATCCAATTGGCAAACAGTCTATCGAGTTGTACTGCCAGCGGCTATACCCGGAATTTTAACAGGAAATATTTTAGCCTTGTCTCGTGCTATTGGTGAAACAGCACCGCTGATTATGATAGGGGCACTGACTTATATTGCCTTTTTACCAGAGGGATTATTGTCTCAATTTACTGTAATGCCGATTCAAATCTTTAATTGGACGAGTCGGCCTCAAGAAGAATTTCATCTTGTCGCTGCCTCGGGGATTATTATTCTATTACTCATGCTATTGATAATGAATTCAGTTGCTGTGTGGATACGTAACAAATTTCAACGTCGATTTTAAAAAATAAAGAGGTGTTAATGATGCTAGCAAGTGAAGATAAAAGTAAAGTAGACATGAACGACATGATTCAAAGAGATACAGAAGAAGACAGACAATCTGTGTATAGGGTGGACGAATTAAATCTTTGGTATGGAGAAGACCAAGCATTAAAAAACGTCGAAATGGATATACCGGAAAATCAAGTGACAGCTATTATCGGTCCTTCCGGGTGTGGGAAATCAACGTTTATAAAAACACTTAATCGTTTAACAGAGATGGTTCCATCAGTTAAAACAACAGGCGGTATTTATTACAGAGACCAAAATATTTTTGATAAAAAATATAAAGTAGAACTCCTTAGAACCAAAGTGGGAATGGTTTTTCAAAATCCAAACCCATTCCCTAAATCCATTTATGAAAACATTGTATATGGTCCAAAAATTCATGGGATAAAAGATAAAAAAGTGTTAGATGAAATCGTTGAAAATAGTTTAAGAGGGGCTGCGTTGTGGGATGAAGTGAAAGATCGCCTAAAAGAAAACGCATTTGGACTTTCAGGTGGACAACAACAACGTCTTTGTATAGCTAGATGTCTTGCTGTTGAACCAGATGTACTGCTTATGGATGAACCAACGTCGGCACTTGATCCGATTTCAACCCTTAAAATCGAAGAGCTCGTTCAAGAGTTAAAAAAGAATTACAGCATTATTATTGTAACGCACAACATGCAACAAGCCGGAAGAATTTCAGACAACACTGCTTTTTTTCTTAACGGAGAAGTGGTGGAGTATGATAAAACGTCCAAGATTTTTTCATCTCCGGAAGATAAACGTACAGAAGATTATATTTCCGGAAGATTTGGTTAAAAGGAGGGCGTTTCATTATGGGGGTAAGAGGGTCGTATGAGCAAGAATTAAATCAGCTAAAAAAAGATTTGTTTGTAATGGGAGAACAAGTCATACAAGCCTTTTCTGCGTCTATTAATCTATTACAAACACAAGACAAATTAGAAATGGAACAATTAATTGAGAACGATGCGAAAATTAATCAAGCAGAACTGACAATTCATGATGATGCCACGATGATGATTGCCAGGCAGCAACCGGTGGCAACTGATTTACGAACTACGATTGTAGCTTTAAAAATATCCAGTGATTTAGAGAGAGTTGGAGATCTAGCAGTTGATATTGTCAAAGCTTCAAGACGTATGGAAGAAAAAAAGAATGAAGAAGAAATTAATGCGATATTAGAAATGGCAGAAGTGGCACAAGACATGTTAAAGAAGGCAATGCTTGCTTATCAGGAGAGAGATATGATGAAAGCTCAGCAGATTGCCACCATGGATGACACCGTTGATAAGAAATATCGTCTTTATATTCAAAGTCTGTTTACCCTTACGGATGAAACGAATGCTGAGCAAACGACCCAATTAGCTTTTATAGGAAGATATGTTGAAAGAATAGCAGATTACGCAACAAACCTTGCCGAATGGATTGTGTATGAATCAAGTGGTAAACATTTTGATTTAAATTAATAATTATAGAAGAAAGTTGTCCGATAGAGTGGATGTTTTCACTTAACGGGCAATTTTTTTATGTTGGAAGAAAAAACTGGATCTTTTAGAAGAAGTATTTTTTAGTAATATAGGTATATATAACTGGTTAATTAGTCACTATCCGCAAAAAAGAAGTGCTAGTTATGAAATTTTTCATATATTAACCGATATAAAAGTAGTAAAATGAAATGAGAGCAGAAAGAGAGTCGGATAAATAGATAGGAGTTCTAGGGAGGGTTAAACGTTGAGTCAAGAGTATTTAGAAGTATTTATTGATGAAAGTCAGGAACATTTGCAAACGTTGAATGATAATCTCATGCAGCTTGAAAAAGAGCCTGAAGATATATCTATCGTAGGAGAAATATTTCGATCAGCCCATACGTTAAAAGGCATGGGTGCAACTATGGGATTTGAAGATTTAGCACACCTTACACATAGTATGGAGAACGTCCTTGATTTGATTCGTAATGAGCAACTTGAGGTAACGTCTCATGTAATGGATGCTGTATTTGAATCAGTGGATGATTTAGAAGAAATGATTCTCGATATATCGAAAGGCGGAGATGGCAAGCGAGATGTAGGAGAGGCTGTAAAGAAGCTTGAGGTACTACAGAACGGTGAAGAAGCCGAAGCCTCATCAGAAACAGCTGCTTCTGTCGAAGAAAAGCCGGAACCGAGTGCATCCAGCCAAATCAGTGAGAGTTTTGATGAATATGAAAGAACAGTACTTGTTCAATCAGTAGAGCAAGGATACCAACCATACATAATTGAGATAACGCTCGACGAAAATACGATGTTGAAAGCAGCGCGCGTGTATATGGTATTTGAAGTGCTCGAAGATATAGGAGACATTATTAAATCAACACCTTCCGCTGATGATCTTGAAGATGAAAAATTCGACTCTTCTTTTGCTGTTACTGTTATTTCAACTGCAGAAGCAGATGAGCTGGAACAACGAATCATGAAGGTTTCTGAAATTACTTCCGTAACTATTGAAGAAGTAAATGTAGATCAAGCATCTGAGGCGGAGAAAGATAATAAGAAAGAAGATAAGAAAGAAGGGAATGAGAGCGGCGCTGATTCCTCATCACAAAAGAAAGAAAAGCCTGCTAAACAAGACAATAATAATGACAAGAAAGAATCGGCAGGGAAGAAAGGAAGCGAATTAAATAAGACGATCCGGGTGAACATTGACCGGCTCGATGTTCTCATGAACTTATTTGAAGAGCTCGTTATAGATCGAGGGCGGCTCGAACAAATCTCTAATGATTTGAATAATAGTGAACTAAACGAAACGGTAGAGCGAATGTCCAGAATATCCGGTGATTTGCAGGAAATTATTTTAAACATGAGAATGATGCCCGTAGATCAAGTCTTCAATCGTTTTCCGAGAATGGTTAGAAGTCTTTCAAAAGAACTTGGTAAACAGGTAAGCTTAGACATTACAGGGGCGGAAACAGAACTTGATCGAACAATAATTGATGAAATTGGAGATCCGCTTGTTCACTTACTCAGAAACTCTATTGATCATGGTATTGAAGAGCCTGAAGAAAGAGAAGCGGCCGGAAAACCAGCTCAAGGTACAGTTCTATTAAGAGCGTATCACAGCGGTAACAACGTGTTTATCGAGATTGAAGACGACGGTGCTGGTATTAATAAGGATAAAATTATTCAAAAGTCCTTAGATAACGGTGTTGTGACAGAAGAAGATCTTGAAAAAATGACAGATCAACAAATATATGGCCTGTTGTTTGCTTCAGGGTTTAGTACGGCAGAAGAAATTACCGATATCTCTGGACGAGGCGTCGGATTAGATGTAGTTCGAAGTACATTTGAATCATTAGGTGGAACGGTAACCGTTGATTCTGAGTATGGACAAGGATCGCTATTTTCCGTCCAACTGCCGTTAACATTATCAATCATTGACGTTATGCTGGTCGAAGTTGGAAGTGAAAAATATGCTGTGCCGTTGACTGCTATTGTGGAAACCGCGATTGTAAATAAAAATGAAGTGTACAGTGCCCACAATCAAAAAGTTATAGATTTCAGAGGGAAAGTGGTACCTCTTGTATTTTTGAATGACATTTTTGATGTTCCGGCCAAAAATGAAAATGAAAATGACTTTTATTCACTTGTTATTGTCAGCAAGGGAGATAAAATTGCAGGTCTAGTCGTCGATTCACTGATTGGTCAACATGATATTGTATTGAAGTCACTTGGCAATTATTTAAGTAATGTATTTGCCATTTCTGGAGCGACAATTCTGGGAGATGGACAAGTTGCTTTAATTCTAGATTCAAACGCACTGATTAAATAAAACTGGGAGGTGCCTTCATGGCGGAAGAAACGGCTGATGACTATTTAAAAGTAATAGTCTTCCAATTAAAAGAGGAAGAATATGCGATGGAAGTTGATTATATACAATCGATCGAGAGAATGCAGTCCGTGACACGTATCCCTGGTGTAGAATCTTATATCATAGGGGTTATGAATCTACGCGGAATTATTACTCCGGTTATAGATCTTAGAAAAAGGTTTAATATAGAGAGATTTGAATATGATGATGCTACCAGAATTTTAGTTTTGAATAAAGATGATAATGAAATTGGTTTCATTGTTGATGGAGCTAATGATGTGATGGACATTCCTGTTTCTGAAATTGAACCTACTCCGGAAGTAGTCGGTGGGGTTGCTGAGGAATATTTACGGGGTGTAGTAAAGCTTGAAGATCGCTTATTTACGCTTTTACATCTAGACAAAATCTTGAATAAGAGTGAAGAGAAGAAAACCGGAGCATAATAGAGTATTAAAAAAACTAATAGAAGAAAATTTGAGGTGACAGCATGGCTTCTGTATTAATAGTAGATGACGCGTCGTTTATGAGAATGATGATTAAAGATATTCTTACAAAAAATGATTTTGAAATTGCCGGAGAAGCATCAAACGGGCAAGAAGCAGTGGATATGTACAATGAACTAAAACCTGACTTAGTTACAATGGATATTACCATGCCTGAAAAAGATGGAGTTGTAGCTTTAAAAGAGATTCAAAGTAATTATCCTGATGCGAAGATAATCATGTGTTCTGCAATGGGACAGCAATCAATGGTTATTGATGCTATTCAGGCTGGAGCAAAAGACTTTATTGTAAAACCATTTCAAGCTGATCGTGTTATGGATGCTATCAATAAAGTATTAGGATAGATAGAGAGGAGAGACATCATGTCTTCAACACCACAAATGGAAGCACATCACATAAATGCTATAACAAGTGCAGCTACAACGATTGTCAAACAACATTTAGGGATAGAGGCGGCTGTTTCAAAGCCGTTTGTATCTGGAAAACAATTTATGTCTTCTGATATTTCTGTTGTTATGGGAGTCAATGGAACACTTGAAGGTCAAATAATATGTACGATGAAACGAGAAACAGCGTGTTCGATTGTGGGAAGTATGATGGGTGGTCTGGAAATCAATGAGTTGGATGAAATGGGGTGGAGTGCCGTCCAGGAGTTTGGCAACTGGGTTGCAGGAAAAGCTGCCTCCGAATTGTCAAATGTGAAAGAAACCATTGATATTTCTCCTCCCGTAATAAACGAAGGACAATCAACGTTTCGCATGGAGAAGACATTTCTCACTTTTCCTTTAGGAAGTGACATAGGTGAAATTTATATTCATGTTTCTGTCACTCCAGCAAAATCATAATAATGTATAAAAATGCCCTGCCTTCTTATAGTAAGGCGGGGCATTTTATTTTATATGGTAGTTTGATCTTGTGTGTAACGATAGTATGAACTTTTTCCACTCCGTTTTGCCTGGTACATGGCCCGATCTGCTTTGTTTAATAGAGCATTAATATCCGTTGTGTCACTTGGATAACAGGAAATACCGACGCTTGCTGTCATTGAAAATAGGCTATCATTATGTTTCCACGGTTCGCTCAATTCGTTTATAATTGTTTCCGCTAATTCTTTAACGTCTCTTTCTAAATGAAACCGTGTCAAAATGACTGCGAACTCATCACCTCCGACGCGGCAGATGATATCGTCTGCAGCTGTGGATCGTTGAAGAAGACGAGCAAAATAAGTTAAAAATACATCTCCAGATTCATGACCTAGAGTATCGTTCACCTCTTTAAACCCATCACAATCAATGTAGAGAATGGAAATCCGTTCATGTTCTTCTAATTGATATTCGATTTCTTTCATTTTTTGTTGATATCCTCGAAAGTTAAGCAATTCGGTTAAGTAGTCATAATACGCCATGTTTCGTAACTTCTCTTCCGCTTTTTTCAGTTCCGTTACGTTTTCTGCCATTCCATACATTCCTTGAATACGGTCGTCAATAACAATAGGAATAGTTGTTACTTTTGCATACATCGATGTTCGGTCTTGATATGTTAATGTCATATCAAAAGTAGATGACTCATTTTGAAGGGTCCGTTCTAATTGGTGCTGTATTTTGGTTTCCTCGTCCTTGTTTGCAAGTTTTTTAAATGGGGAATGTAATAATTGCGAGTGATTATACCCATTTAATTGTTGACAAGCATCATTCATAGAAATAATACAACCATTATAATCTAATTCAAAAACCATGTTCGGGTGGTTATCAAATAAACATCGAATCCGTTGTGATTGAATAGACATCTTTTTGTCAATAGAAATACTAATAAGCATCATTGTCAATATAATAACAGAACTAATACTGACTCCTGCTGTTAACATAGGAGTTTTTATAATAGGAAAAGAAAAATGGCCCGGTGTCTGTTCTAACAGTGAAAAAGAAGCTGCACTCATAGCAGTATAATGTAATCCGGCAATTCCACCTGCCAGGAACATCGTGCTTAGCATTTTGAATATTTTTCCTTTAAAAGTATTACTTTTAATGTATCTATGCCAAAAATAAAATGTGGTAAATGCCCCGCTTACTGCGATGATAATCGACGTGATAACGAGTCCAACATTGTAATGAATATCGGCGCGCATGATCATTCCAGCCATACCTATGTAATGCATTGCCGTTATACCGGCGCCCAAAGCTGTTGCTGCAGCAATCATTCGATACATGGAATGCGGGTTGCGACTTATGATATATAAACCTGCAAAAGACCCTGCTATCCCTGCAATCATAGAAATAACAGTCAAAACAACGTCGTATGATACAGGGATTGGTAAATAATGGCTGATCATAGCGATGAAATGTAACGACCAAATACCAGATCCAAGGATAATGGAACCACTAATAAGCCAATTCATTCGAGTTTTCCCAGAGGAGACTAATACTCTTCCGGATAAGTCTAAAGTTGCATAAGAAGCAATGATGCCGATTAAGATTGATAACAAAACTAATCCTGTGTGATGACTTTCGACTAAGTGGTTCATTCTCATAAGTCCTTTCGTTTCAGAGGGTGTCGATGTTTATCTTGTAGTACCTAATTCCCATTTGCGAACAAGGTGAAACAAGTGATTTTTTTATTGTTTTGCTGATTTCTGGTAGGTCCAGTACCTCCATAATTTTTCCAACGGACCTTGTGAATAGTTCCCCATCCAAAACCAACTCAACATAATTTGACCTATATAGATAACAACTGTAATTAATAAACCTGTTACGGTATCAATGGTTCCGTAAAGCTGTAACCCAAATCCGTAAAAAATCAAAGAACATATAATAGATTGTAAAAGATAATTAGTTAATGCCATTTGTCCTACAAAAGCTATCGGTTTGAAAAAACGAGTGATAGCTTTTCGCTGACATAGAAGAACCGCACCAGTTACATAGAAAAGCATGAATAAAGGGCCGGCTACTATATTTAATCCCGAAGCGGCTCCGGCAGAGAACCAAGCAGGGGTTGGAAAAAGTCCATTGTTTAAAAAGGCAAATAAAAATGATAATAATCCCCCGCTTATAAGACTGATGAAAAAAAGTTTTTTCCATGCGGCTTGATACTGTGCAGGATTTTGTATCCAACCTTTTTTGCCAACATATAACCCTATTAAAAATAGACCTAACACATTAGGAACGGATAAAATGAGGTTAGTAACGACAATCGGCACTTCATCAGAAAGGCGAAAATTTAAAATTTCCATATAAGTCCCACTACTATATATCGCTTGGGCATTGGCGACTGCCGCCTGGGCTTGCTCTTCGAAGGAGTCATTTTGTTGCATGACCATAATAAAGTTGCTGACCAATGATAGAAAACCCATAACAATCGAAGAAGTTAGTAAAAGACCTAGTGCCCAAATCATTATCGTTTTAGGAGTACGATGTATAAATAACAACAGAAAGAACCCGGCTAATGCATATGTAAATAAAATATCTCCGGACCATATGAATACAAGGTGGATAAAACCAATCACTAGTAAAAAAACCATGCGTCGTTGATACATCTTACTGGAAGCGAGTCCTTTTTCTTGTAATCTTTCATAAAATAAATAAAACCCTAAACCAAATAAAAAGGAGAACATTGGATAAAATTTTCCATTAACAAACAGATCTAAAGCAAATTGACTCCATTGATTCAATATGCCAGTCGGAAGGGTCGCTAACTCACTTGGCATACTTTGACTTTGAAAGGTCGGAGATTTAAACGTAGCCATATTGGCGAATAATATTCCTAAAAGGGCAAATCCTCTAATAATATCAAGTGTAATTAATCGTTCTTGATTGGTAGTCGAACGAATGTTCATAAACCTTCCTCCTTACATGCTATATGTTACGTTGTTAGATGTACGTTATAAATTCCATTAAGTTTATGGTTATACCTTTAAGATATGTAAGGAAAAAATACAAAACTATGGACAGACTCTTTTAAAGTGTAACATTCGAGTTGTATAATAAAAACACAGCGAGTTTGTTTATTTCTCTATACGTTTTATTTATATTCGTGTATCATTTTGCAAGAGAATATATACATAGATTAGGAGATGCTGGTGATGAACTGGTGAGTTTCAATAAACCAACAACAGAAAAACAATATGATATTAATATGCTGTTTGTACTCTTTTTATTTGGTGTCGTAAGTTGTTTCTACATTTATTATGCGCAGCAAATGGGTCAATATAATGGAGATTTCTATCTACGACAGATGGTTTTTTATGTACTAGGTTTTGCAGTGGTTTTTACGGTGCTGCATTTTGATTTTGAGTACTATTTAAATCTACACTGGTTTTTATACGGGTTCGGGCTTTTTCTGTTAGTCTTGTTAGATGTCATTAGTCCGCATGAAGACTTTGCGCCAAGGCAAAATGGAGCTAACAGCTGGTTTAAAATTCCTAGTGTTGGTTTGGTGCAACCTTCAGAGATTATGCGGATTTTTCTTGTGTTAACATTAAGCGCAATTATTTACCGGCACAACTCGCGGTATAGAGAGGACAGAACGTTCCAAACAGATGTCTTGCTCTTAGGGAAGATGGCGGCTGTCGTTGTACCCGTTATTGGTTTATTATATCGACAACCGGATATGGGAAGTATTATGTTGATTGCGGCAATAGTTATAGCATTATTGATCGTATCGGGAATGACGTATAAAATACTTCTTCCCCTTATTGGAGGACCGTTAGTAGCACTATTAACTTTTGTTTTTTTCTTTTTTCGATTCCCTAATTTTGTAGATAAATATTTATTATCAAATCTTAAAAGTTATCAAGTCGATCGTATAAATGGATGGTTAAACCCATTTGAATATGTTGATGAAGGGTATCAAGTGTTGCAGGCGATGACAGCGATAGGGTCAGGTCAACTTTATGGGAATTTTAATACAAACATTTATATCCCTGAGGCGCACACTGATTTTATTTTTGCAGTAGTGAGTTCTATGCATGGTTTTCTAGGTGGAGCCTTTGTCATCACATTGTACTTTATATTACTCTATCAAATTCTTATGACCAGCATGCGATGTCACAATGCTTTTGGGAAATATTTATGTGCTGGCCTAATAGGAATGTTTTCTTTTCAGATTTTTCAAAACATCGGGATGGGACTTGGGTTACTTCCAGTAACCGGGTTTACTCTTCCTTTATTAAGCTATGGTGGTAGTTCACTTGTAGCGACAATGTTCGCCCTCGGTATGGTGATGAGTGTGAAGTATCATTCTAAAACATATTTCTTTGAAGCGCAGAAAGAATGAAACAAGCGGGCTAAAAGGTTGTAGGATTAACCTTTTCAGCCCGCTTGTTTAGCGTTATATATTATTGAAGAGACTGATAATAATCTTCATCATCTTCCAGAACAGGTGGAGCACTCTTTATGGATGCCGGTGATTCTGACTTAGATTGAACGGTGTGAATGAGGATATCGAGTTTCTTTTCCATGCGATGAAGTAAATAAAACGCAATAGCCGTAGTCAGCCCATATTCTCCAATAGCGTTTAACCACAATTCCATTAGCCTCCCTCCTTTCATTGGTTCTTAAAAAAGGCGGTGTATCAAAAGTATGTTAACAGCCAAAAGGGATTGGTGAACAAAGAGGGCATGCGCTGCAGGCGGACGCTTTCACTCCAGAGCACAAGAGCGACATCGGCTCCCTGCGGATCACCGTGTCTCCTTTGCCGCGGGCAGCGCCTCAGCTTCTGCCCATGGTTGAATTCTCTTTGTTATAGAGAAGGAGCTGTACCTTTTGATACAGCTCCTTCGCTGAGATGCAAATTATTCTTCGTATACAGTATTAACCGTACGTTCAACAATTCTAGCATCCCGTTTATTTACTAGTTCCCCTCCTGATGAAATGAAAGCATTCTCATTAATGATGGTTGCCATTGCTGTTTCTATTGCTTCTTCATCAGTAGGATCAGCCGGCTCATCGAGAGCTATTGTTACGTTTCTTCCTTCCTGGTTAGAAAAACGTAATTCTAAACGTTTGCTCATGTAGTTCCCTCCTTTTTACCTACTATTGTTCTTTACTTGGAAATGTCGTATTCGTTTGTACGTTTTATCCCAACCATCGGAAATTCCTGCAAAGGACCAAGTACATTTGCGATTGATTGCAGAGACGTGTCTTCTGCATCTGTTTTTACATTGTTGAATCGTTTGTACGTCAATATTTTTTCTCCCGATTCGTCTGTTCCGGCATCGAATTCTAACGTTAATCGAGAATCAATGATTTCTGCCATTTGCTTCACCTCCTTTCGCTTTTTATATAATGGAATAGAGAAAAAAGGGAGGAGATGGTTATGAAGCGTTTTATTTCCAATCGAGTGTCAATCAGGTTTAAAATAAGGACGGAAGGGAAAAATCAAGTAGGATAAAACTTTAGGAGGGTTAACCATGAACGTATTAGTTGTGGGTGCAAATGGAAAAGTAGCCAGAAACCTGGTGAATATATTGTCCGAGCATTCGAATCATCACGTAACGGCGATGCTGCGTAAGGAAGAACAAGTATCAGATCTTTCCAAGCTTGGAGCTGATAATACGGTGATAGCAGACCTTGAAGGAGACATATCTCACGCGTTTGAAGGAATAGATGCCGTCGTATTTGCTGCAGGTTCCGGCCCTCACACAGGTGCTGACAAAACAGTTTTGATAGATTTATGGGGAGCTAGAAAAACAATCGACGAAACACAAAAACACAATATTAAACGGTTTGTGATGATAAGTTCGATTCGTTCAGAAGATCCTGAATCTGGTCCTGTACAAATGAGGCACTACTTAGTAGCGAAAAAACTGGCAGATGAGTATTTACTAAACAGTGGGCTCGATTATACAATTGTTCGCCCAGGTCCACTTTCTAATGATGAACCGGTAGGAACGGTTCATATTGCCGAAAGAGTGGAAGATTTGAGTGCTTCCGTATCAAGAGCTGATGTTGCGGATGTTGTAGCTCATATCATAGATGATAAGAACACATATAGTAAATCTTTTGATTTGCTTGGCGGTTCTACTCCTGTTGAGCAAGCGATAAAAAATATCTAGTGAAAGAAGGACTATTTATGTAGTCCTTCTTTTTTATTGCTTTAATCCATTTATAATACATACCTAATATTTTCTAATAATTGTTAAACTTTTAAATACATTGTCGATATAAATGATATCAGTTGAATGATACTTATGAATCATAAAGGTGGATTATTTGTATAAAAAGTAGATTCTGCATTAAACTTTAGTCTCAATTCATCACACACTATTAGAAGGAGGAAAAAATGAAAAAACTAAATACGAAACTAATACTGTTATGCGCTGGTCTAGTAACGGTCTCCTTATTGACGGCAGCCATAATTATTTATTTTCAAATGACGAATGTTGTGGAAGACAACGCGTCTGATTCTGGAACACAAATGGTTGAAAATGAAAAAGAATACATAGAACAATACTTTCAAACATTTGAAAATCACCTCAATATGATAAGCGCTGATACAAGAGTAGTTTCTTTCTTGCGCGATAAAAATGAAGAGGGACCAGATTACGTGGTTGGATATAGTGATGTAGAAGATGTGATGAATCGTTTTATGAATAGTTATGAAAATATTGAATTGACTTTTACAGGAGCTGAAAATGATGGGGTGCATACGACTCCATATGTAAATGTAGAAGATATGGAAGCGACAACCCGACCATGGTATCAAGCGGCGATGGAAAATCCGCAAGAGACGGGATGGACCGAACCTTATGTAAGTGAAGATGGTGGTGAGTTTGTCGTAAGTGCGGCTAAAGCCGTAGTTGATCCAGTATCCGGTGATCCACTTGGTGTAGTAGGGATGGATTTATCACTTCAGCACTTAAACGAACTGTTGGGAGAAGCGGATGTTCCATATAATGGATTTATGACATTGATGGATGAAAATGGATCCATGATTGTACACCCGGATTTTACTGGAGAAACAATCGAAGAAGGAAACTCGCTCGCTTCTGTTTTGGAGACAGAAGGGAACGGGAAGATGAATTTTGAACGACAAGGGGAAGCGCACGATTTATTTTACGACAGAATTTCAGTAAATAACTGGGTGATTGGCACTGCATTTTCTAATGATGCTATGGTTAGTGAATCTAACACATTAAGAAACACAATTATTTTTATTGCAGTTGCAGCTATTCTGCTTTCAATTATTATAAGTATTATAGCAGCTAGAAAAGTGGCGAATCCGATCAAGGATATGCAGGAGAAAGTCAATCAAATGTCGTCTGGCGATTTAACTGTACAATTTGAGGCAAGCTCTCATGAGGAAATTAATCATTTAAGTCAAGACTTAAACAAAATGGTATCAAACATTAAGTCTCTTGTGGCACAAGTGAAAGAGTCTTCGTCTCAAGTTGCTTCATCGTCAGAACAGTTCAGCTCGGTGTCCGAAGAAACAAGTGCTGCCGGGGAAGAAGTAGCAAGTGCTGTAAATGAAATATCTAAAGGAGCTGTCTCTCAAGCAGAAGAAGCAGAAAATACAAAGCAGGAAATGGGAATTTTAACGACAGCCTTTATGTTTTTGGAAGAACAAGTGAAAGAAATAGAAAATCGGGCCAAAACATCAGAAGAATTAAATGAAAACGGGGTAACTGAAGTTTCTAAGCTAACCGAAAAAGCAGGACAATCACAAACGATGATGGAAGAAGTCGAAGAAGTGTTTACACAATTAACCGATAGACTTGCTGATATTCAAAAAGCAATGGGATCAATTGGCGAAATTTCTGACCAAACCAATCTTTTGGCATTAAATGCAAGTATTGAGGCAGCACGAGCTGGGGAACACGGGAAAGGCTTTGCGGTTGTTGCTGAAGAGGTCCGTAAATTAGCTGATGCTTCTAATCAATCAGCAGAAGAAGTGAAAACTATTCTTAATGGTGTGACAGAAGAAGCTAATAAAGTGCATGATACAGTCGAGCGTTCAAGAAATGTATCTTCGGAACAACAAGAGGTAGTAAGCCAGGTGAAAACATCTTTTGAAAAAATCAAGGATACCGGTGAATCAATAGGTGAAGTTGTGGGACGTTTACTAGAAGAAATTCCGATGATGGATGAACGCAGGCAATCGGTTGAAAATGCAATTGCAAAAATTGCTGAGGTGTCTCAATCTAATGCGGCATCAGCTGAACAAGTGAATGCTTCCACAGATGAACAGCAAGAAGCAATGCGTTCTGTTGCAAGTTCAGCGGAAAATCTAAATGAAGAAAGTGATAATCTATCGACCTTGATTCGGCAATTTTCGGTAGGGGAGTCAACAATCTCGCCGCTTCATGTTGGAAAAACAGAGGATACAACAGAAGAAACTACGTTGGACGATAATCAGGAAATAGAAGAGACAGCGGAACAAGAAACAGAAGATTTTGATGAAAAACATGAATAAAACAAGGAAAATGCGTGTGTTAAATTAAAGGGGCTGACCTCAAAAGTCATGTTTCACCACTTTTGGGGCAGTCTCTTTTTTCATAAAATCGATATATCTTAGGAATGCATAAGTTTGTTTCAGCATTTATACTAGAAGATGAAGTTTAAAAATGAGAAATGTAAGTTATAATAACACAAATGTCTCGATAAATGAATGCTAGCTGCGCTAGGACAGGGAGTTGTTAAGAATGTCGAAAAAACGCAAGCGTCTCATTATGCGTTCTTCTATACTAGGGGTTATAGCGGTTGCACTAGGTTATGTTTTTTATACTAATTTTATGTCAGGACAAGAAACAGATGTTCACGAAGGGGAGGTAGCTCCGAACTTTGTTCTTCAGAATATGGATGGAGAAGAAGTTGAGCTCGAAGATTTACGAGGGAAGGGAGTTTTTTTAAATTTCTGGGGAACCTATTGTCCTCCTTGCGAAGATGAAATGCCTCATATGGAGAAACAATATGAAAAATATAAAGATAGAGGAGTTGAAATCCTTGCTGTTAATGTAGGGGAATCAGATCTTGCGGTCGAACGGTTTGTGAATCGTTATGATTTAACTTTCCCGGTACTCTTAGATGAAAATAAAGATGTGCTCGATCATTACGGAATAGGACCTCTCCCATCGACTTTTCTCATAGATGAAGATGGTGTGGTACAACGTGTCCTTTTAGGAGGCATGACCGAAGAAAACATTGGAGAGTATATGGAAGAAATTGAACCATCTTAATGAAAATGTCGTATCCCGAATGCTGTTATAAGCTTTCGGGATTCTTGTTGTGAAAGTATAATTATCTTTTTGTTTCTGTGAATAGGCAGGGATGATGTCTAAAAATGTAGAAATGAATGTTTAGGAAACGTCATAGCGAAGGGAGAGGCTTATGATTAATGATGTGGTATGTCGTTCAAAATGGAAGTATATTATCCTGTTGTTCGTATGTATGACATGGTTGCCGACTGCGGCTACAGGTGTAGATAAGGATACAAGTGATATGTCTTTACATAGTGAGGCAGCGGTCTTGATAGATGCAAAAACAGGTCAAGTATTGTATGAAAAAAATGGAGAGAAGCAAATGTATCCCGCTTCTATTACAAAAATTGCAACAGGAATAATGGCAATAGAGAAGGCAGATTTAAAGGACAAAGTAACAATTAGTGAAAATGCGACAGAAGTAGAAGGAACCACAGTTTACTTAACAGAAGATGAAGTGATGCCGTTGAAACAATTGGTGGAAGGGATGCTTATTAATTCGGGAAACGATGCAGGGACAGCCATTGCCGAACACATTTCCCAATCAGAACAGGAATTTTCTAAAGAATTGACCGATTATGTAATGAAAAAAACAGGGATAGAAGATACGAATTTCACGAACCCTCACGGTTTATTTTCAGAAAATCACTATTCTACAGCGGAAGATATGGCAAAAATCACACAATTAGCGATGCAGAATAAGGATTTTCGTGATATTGTCTCCACAAAAACAAAAGAATGGAAGGGAGAAGAATGGGAGACAGAATTACGTAATCACAACCAGTTGCTTTGGGATTACGAGGGAGCAAACGGTGTGAAAAATGGTTACGTCACCGAATCTGGTTATACGCTTGTGACGTCTGCCAAACGAGATGGAAGAAAACTAATTGCGGTTGTGCTTAAAGCAGACAGTAATTCATATGCTTATGAGGACACAACGGCCCTTTTAAATATGGGATTTGACGAGTTTGAAGAACAGATCTTGAGCGAAGATGATCGTTATCAATCCCCGGATAAAACGATCTACACTCTTCACAACGATCGTTCCTTTTTAACGAGGGAAGGCACAAACGTAGATTTTGAAGTGAACGATAAAGGAAAATTGAACATTTTGGATAAAGAAGGAAATAATATTTTTTCTACTTATTTGTCGAAGGAACGTGGGAAATCAGGCACAGAGACGAAAAAACGAGCAAAAACAACTCCGATGGACGATAATCAAGAAACGGAAAAAAACACGTGGAAAATGTGGTCTGAATATAGTTCTGTCGTGTCCGACACAATGTACTACCATCTGCAGTATATGATGAATATAAACAACTTTTAACTTGTAATTCGATTAGGAGATGGTTGATTGGACAAACATAATGGTATTCCAGAAGATATTTCATTACAAGCGATTTGGAGAAGTTTTGGGGTTTTCATTGCTGTTGCCTTTCTACTCATCTTAGCTTTAATGGGAGAAAATCGTTTTCAGTACGTACAAGAAATATGGTCGATGAGTGGATTTTTCTTTGAAATAATCCTTGGGGCAACACTCGGCATGGGTTTTACTGTTCTCGTAACGTTGCTGTTTTATATACGTTGGATATCATTTCCCGAAAATGAATACACTCGGCTTATTAAGAAAATGCTTTACAAAAGGAATGGGCTGTTTACGATTGCTTTTGGTGCTGGCGTGTCAGAAGAACTATTATTTCGCGGTGCTATTCTGGGCATCGCTACTAATTATGTTGGGAATCTCACGGCGCTGTTTCTAGTTTCGTTACTATTTATGGCACTACACATACCACAGTATAAAGGCAGTATTGTCATTCACATAGTAGTGTTTGTTATGGGGACAATGTTGGGCTGGTTATTTTTATGGACCGGTACCTTATGGGCACCGATCGCTGCTCATGCGATTTATAACGGTGCCGTTTCTTGGCTGATGAAAAAGAAGTTTTGAGCTTATTTTTCTTGATGATTTTGTAGTCGAATGGAAGCTTCTTTCCAATCTTTGTCTGAAACAATGTAATAACTAACATCATTTTGATATTCATTTTCTCCATCTATTTCAAATGTTCGAACGTAATCGAGCGAGGAACGATAATCTGTAAATAAGGTTCTCATATCTTCCATCGTTATATTGGTCTTAATATTTTCTTCGAGAATAGATAATATATCTTGACCTTGCAACAGGTTTTCGATAGAACGGCTTTCTTGAAGAAGAGTAGTAAGTACTTGCCGCTGCCGTTCATTTCGTCCTAAATCTCCACGAGGATCACTTTTTCTCATTCTGACGTATTGCAATGCTTTTTTGCCATCCAATTCAATTGTTCCTTTTTCATAGTGATACGTTTTACTATGATCTACGTTGTCTTGGGAGAAAGCGAAAGGGTTATCTACTTCAACCCCACCGATTAAATCGATGATTTGGGTGAATCCTTCCATATTTGCTTCTATCACAAAATCAAAAGAATGGTCTAATTGCTGTTCAGCAGTTTCTTTTATTAGTCCGGTCCCACCGTACCCATATGCGTGATTTATTTTTTCTTCTCCATGTCCTGGAATCGAGACTCTAGTATCTCTTGGTATATTGAACATAAGAATAGATTCGTCATCGGGATTGACGGATACTACCATAATGGTATCTGCTAAACCATTTTCTTCAGGACGATCGCCAATGCCAAGAACTAAAAAAGAGACAGATCCCCTTAAAGAAGATCGGGCAGATTCTATGTCTTTGCCTATTTCTTCTGTGTAATTTTCATTCATTGTTTGCACATTTTCGGAGGTCATATCGTACAGATAATAAGCATACCCTGCCCCGGCTATTAATATTGTGAAAAGAACAGTTATAAAAATAGCAATACTCGTTTTCCACATGTCGCCGACGTCTCCTTTAATAAATACTAGTTAAAATATACCACTTCTATTCGATGAAAAGAAGATTATTTTCGAACTAGATATAATAACTATTCAGAACATGGGAAATGCCTTTATAATAAAAGAAAAACTTGCAATAAAGTTGGAGAGAGAAGGAGAGAGTATCTTTGGAAGTGAAAATGGCAGATTTACCGGGAATCGGGAAAAAAATGTCGTTTCTAACAGCGGAAGGCAGTATGGTTGTACTTGTGACTCATCATACCGGCAAACGCGAACTGTATTTTTTTCAAGATCCGGAGGGAGATGAAGCGGATTTTTCGATGGAATTAACCTCAAACGAAACTCGTGAATTGGGGGCACAACTACTTGGTGCGGTATTTCAGCCTGTTGACAGCGATAAAATGAAACTATTCCGCAGTAAAATTGTTGTAGAATGGATTGAATTAAAGGAAGGTTCGATTTTTGTTGATCAAACGATTGGTGAATCAGAAGTTCGAAAAAAATCAGGTGTTTCTATTGTTGGTATTTTTCGAAATGATGATGTGATTGCAAGCCCTGGGATAGATGAAAAACTTCAGAAGGGTGACACCGTCATGGTAGTGGGGAAGAACAGTCAAATATCTGTGTTTGAGGATTTAGCAGAAGGGGAGGCGAACTAATACGTGGAACCTCACATGCCAGAGTTGCTGGTGGCTGGTCTAATCCTTTTAATCATGTTTGTTATTGGTTTTATCGGATTACGATCACGAATTCCTGATGTGATTTTGTTTATAGTCGTAGGAATCTCTCTTGGCGGATTCTTGGCTGATTCAGAAATTCTATACTTTACTGGAGAAATTGGTATCGTACTGCTGTTTTTTATGCTAGGAATAGAGTTGCCCATAAAACAGCTGGGGAATATTGCAAAAAAAGTAACCCCAGCTGGATTATTGGATTTGTTTTTGAACTTTTTATTGTCGGCGCTTTTTTGTCTTGTATTTGGATTAGATGTTCTTACGGCTGTTATTATTGGAGGAATACTTTACGCTACTAGCTCTTCGATAACAATGAAGATGATGGAAAATACGAAACGAACAGCAAATCCGGAATCGGAATTTATACTTGGTGTACTGATTTTTGAAGATTTGGCAGCTCCCATTATGGTAGCAATTTTGGTTGGATTAAACACCGGGGAAGGTTTTCAAGGGATAGATTTTTTGTGGCTTGTATCAAAAGTTTTTTTACTTATTATTTTGGCTGTTTTTTTAGGACGTTTTGTCTTTGCAAAAGCAGCAAAGTTTATTGAACGAAATGCAGGGTCTAATATATTTCACTTACTTATTATTGGTATTGCCTTTACCTACAGTGGAGTTGCTATTTATTTAGAATTGTCTGAAGTACTAGGGGCTTTTCTTGCGGGCATTATGCTGGCGGAAGCGAAAAAGAGTGAAACGATTGAACCGCTTGTTCTTCCTTTACGGGAATTGACACTACCTTTGTTTTTCTTATGGTTCGGAACCCAAATTGAATTGGATAGTAGTATATCCGCTCCTATTCTGCTGACGGTGTTAGTAGTGTGGTCCGTTATTGGGAAGATAATTGTCGGCATGGTTGGCGGTCGAATGTATGGTTTATCTCCAAGAGTGTCATTTCGGGCGGGCTTGTCGTTTACACAACGCGGTGAATTTTCGATTATAATTGCTAGTGTGGCGACAGCAGAAATAATGGCATTTGGAAGTGTCTACATTTTACTCTCTGCAAGCATTGGCATTTTATTATTCATATTTGCTCCTTTGATCACAACTAAAATATTTGGGGAAAAGAAAAAAGTAGAAAAAGTGAAAGTACCGGGCAGGTAAATGCCCAATATAAACCAAATTGACAGATGTTTTCTATGACGTTATATTAAAGAACGAATGAAAAAGCGCTGTTTGGATGCACACGATTTGTTTCTCCGTATAGCCATACACGCCTTCCCTACATGGGGGGCGTTTTTATTGCTATAAACGGACAATGAACGGTCACCATGAACAAACTTTTTAGCATAGGGGGGATGAAAATGGTGAAATTGAATGAGGAAACAAGAGAAGACTATTTTAAAAAAATTATGAAGTCCGCGATAAAAGAGGAGTTGGACGAATTCAGACGTCTATTTCTGGAACTTCATCCCGCTGATCAAACGGAAGTGTTTTTACGTTTAGAGGAGTCAGAACGCAAACGTGTGTATGAGTTTTTAAGTCCAGAAGAGTTTGCGGAGATTTTTGAAGGTCTGGAAATAGATGAACAAAAAGCGATTGCACTTGAGCTGAATGATTACTACGCGGCCGAAATGTTTAATAAAATGTATGCTGATGATGTTGCGGATTTTTTCGGTGAATTACAGCAGGAACACGTTGAAGATATTTTACAGGCGATGAATAAGGAAGACGCGGATGATGTTCAAGAACTTCTGATGTATGAAGACAATACAGCTGGTTCAATCATGACAAAAGAATTTATATCGGTGAAGGCATCACATACGGTAGCTGAAGTGATAGAATTACTTCGTGAAGAAGGACCGGATGCTGAAACGATTTACTATTTATATGTTGTGGATGAAGCCGGTAAATTGGTTGGTGTAACATCTATTAGAGATCTGATTACCTCAATGTCTGATGAAACAATAGAAACGTTTATGAGCTCGCGTGTTGTATCGGTTCATGTTAAAACAGACCAAGAAGAGGTTGCTCAACTTATTCAAAAATATGACTTTTTAGCTGCTCCTGTAGTCACAGATCATAATATGCTTGTTGGAATTGTAACTGTTGATGATGTAATTGATGTTCTTGAGCAAGAAGCTACAGAAGACGTAGGAGAAATTACAGCGTCCAGAGGTTCCACGGATGTAACGATAACTTCCATCCAAGCCGCGAAAAGACGAGCCCCATGGATTGTATTACTGATGTTCTTTGGGTTAGGAACAGCAGAGGTAATCGGAATTTTTGAAGAAACTCTTGAATCCGTAGTCTTACTAGCCGCTTTTATTCCGATGGTAATGGGTTCTGCTGGGAATACGGGAACTCAATCGTTAGCCGTAGCTGTACGCGCACTTGCCACAGGAACACTAGAAAAGCGCGGTTTCTGGAAAACTGTTGTAAGGGAATTTTCCACTGGGTTATTAATTGGCGTTACTTGTGGAGTTGTCATTACGCTTTTGCTCGGGTTGTTGTATGGAGATTTGTTCTTAGGGTTCATAGTAGGCCTCTCCATAATGGTATCGTTAGGTGTAGCAAGTGTTATTGGTACTACTATCCCTCTTATTATTAACAAGTTAAACCTGGATCCTGCTATTGCATCTGGTCCATTTATTACGACGTTGAGTGATGTTATTAGTTTAATGATTTATTTTACGATAGCCACCTCTTTTCTACAGCATGTGTAGAAAATCTCTCAAATTTTCTAGTCTAATTTGAAAAAATTATTTACATTCCTTTTCGTCGTTTCGTACAATGTAAGTAATATAAGCGACGAAAAGGAGGAGGGGTAATATGGAAGAGAGTTATGAATCTTTTTTTGATCAAGAGGGACCCTTCTATCCTACGCAAATGTTTCATATGGACATTTGGAAAAAAGCTGTCCAAGACGTTGTCAATAAAGTGATTAGACAGGCACTGAACTATCCTGTCGAAGACCGAAATGTAACACTTTTGATTGACATTTTTAAGAAAACGTGGAAAGTAAATATGTCTTCAGGCTGGTTTCGTTATGAAACCTCCTATTATTTATGGCTCGTTCATGTGTCGGGTTTGTTATTGCCTCTTTTAGAACAAGAAACTGGTGTTCTCAGCGGTTGGCTGCAGTATAGAAAATATTCAGATAGACGAGATGGGTTGACCTTTACAGTTCCAATTATTAAGGAAACAGATCGACTGAAACTTTATTTATTTGAGAAAAAACCAGTAATACTGTCCAGTGTGGCTGAAGCAATGGCAATAAACGCTTCTTACAGTAGTGTTATTTTTCCGGATTTATTACAAATTGATTCATTAGAAGACGGTCGTTCGAATATTCATACGTTGTCTTCTGTTCATAAAAGAAAGCAGGACTGGTAATTCACGGTTCTGTTTTTTTGTATAGTCATACTTTCCTGCAATTTATCTTGAATATTTCCATTGTGTTATTGACATTATTTTGTGAAACGTTATAATAGGAAGTCCCTTCAATTAGTGAAGGGGAATGATTTAAACATGAAGAACAATTTGGCGGATATGATAGAAATTTAAAATCCCTATTGCGTTTCTTTGAATCAGATGCTATATTGGTATTTGTCGCTTAAGACACAGACATTATATAAAGTTATTCAATATTTATTATTGACTTTATAAATCGTGTCTAGTAACATTATTTAAGTCGCCATAAAAAGGCTACAGAGTTTAGTTGTTCTTTGAAAATTGAATGAAAGTCAAGCGTCTGTCAATTCAAGCAACAAACATCGATTCAATATTGATTGAATCAATCAGTTAGAATCAAACATCTTTTTATTGGAGAGTTTGATCCTGGCTCAGGACGAACGCTGGCGGCGTGCCTAATACATGCA
>NZ_JAUSUM010000002.1 GCF_030813635.1 Salibacterium salarium
TTGATAGGTCTGAGGTGGAAGTGTGGCAACACATGGAGCTGACAGATACTAATCGGTCGAGGGCTTATCCAAAGCAAAAGGTAAGGGTGTTTCAAACAGGCTCGATCTTCGTTATTCAGTTTTGAGGGAATGATTCCTCATGAAAAAATAGAAATAGTCTATTATAGAAAACCCAAGGACCTTCTACTAAAAACGCACACGTCCTGTGTGCAACGTAGAACCCACCACATCCTGTGGAAGTCCATCCAGGGCAAGTCTGGTGATGATGGCAAAGAGGCTCCACCCGTTCCCATGCCGAACACGGAAGTTAAGCTCTTTAGCGCCGATGATAATGAAGGGGCAACCCTTTGTGAAAGTAGGACGTCGCCAGGCCATACCAAAAAAGCTGCCAGATGATATATCTGACAGCTTTTTTTATAGGACAGGAAAAATTTAAAATGTGAAGAGGAAAGTAACATCCTATAATCGGAGCAGGATAAAATTGTTCTATGTACTACAAAAGTAGTAAACGAATGAGGAAGGTAGTGGACACGTCCTCGTTAGAAATAAATATCCTCCGATATTTTTCTTGCACCTTCCAAATAAATGTACTCACATTTATTTGGAAAGTGTTTCTCGTCAAACATGTCCTTATCTTCTGTGGATGTGTCTTATTCCAGTTATTAGGATTCTAATGTTTCTTTTACAATCGAACGGATGAAAAAATGAGGAGAGAATTCGTTGTGAGTGAGCCAACGAATTCTTTTATTTTTGGATAAAAGTTGAGCTGTGATTTCTTGAGTATTATAACCTTTCTGATAAAGTTTTATTGTATTTTCGGAAAGTTGTAATAAAAACTCAAGCTTTGCATGCAATGCGTCACTGCCATTTTCAACGATACCAGCATGTCCACAAAACATTGTTTGAACATCAAAAGTTAAAACATGTTGTAGTGATTCTATCATACGAGGGACGGAATCTTCTTTCATTCCGAATCGCACTTTTTTGGCCAGAAATAAATCTCCGGAAAAGAGCCATTTTCGATCAGGGTCATAGAGACAATGGTGATCATCAGAATGGCCGGGTGTGTGGATGGCTAATAAGGTACCCGATTTATGCTGAATCACTTTATCCTTCACAACAGAGGGGCGATGTTTTGGAACGTTCTGTCCCCATAAGACCTTTCTGTATAAAGGCATAGAAAAACCTTGTGATAGATAGGAACGTGTTTGTGGACCGCTATATATAGGTAATTGAAACTTTTCCCTAAGAAAAGCGGCATTTCCACTATGATCCTCATGATAGTGGGTTAAAAATACTTGATTTGGTTTCTCATTGTTAGCAAAGGTAAAAATGTGTTTTCTTGCGCGAGGTGGACCAGTGTCAATCAACAGTCCCTCGTATAAATAACAATGGTAATGAAACGTTTGGCCTGCTACTTTAATTTTGCCTCTAGCTACCTTCACCATATCATCATACTTAAAGTTTGGCATAATAGTATGTTGGACAAACATGCTGTGCTCCTTTTGGTTTAAGAATGCAACAATTCCTGTAAGATAGAACGATTAATCGTAACATCAGCGAGTGTGTAATGGTCAAGTACTTTTAAATAAGCGTTCAATGCTTCTGTTAAAATGCTTTGTAAGCGACAGCTTCCTGTTAAAACACACATACTATTTTCTGGGTCAAAGCATTCTACTAAGTTTAAATTGTCTTCTGTTCGGCGCACAATCCATCCAATGTTAACTTGCTCTGGTTCTTTAGCTAAACGTATGCCCCCATTTCGGCCTTTCACTGTTTTAATAAGACCTAGTTTTGATAATTCGTGTCCGACTTTTGTTAAATGGTTATAGGAGATGTTATAAGATCTTGATATTTCTTTAATACTTGATAACTTAGGATAGTCCACTGCTGCCAAATAAATGAGCATGCGCAGAGAATAATCTGTATAAGAGGTTAGTTGCATGATAAACGCTCCAATTTCATTTCATGATGTGACGTACATATCATAATATCATAAATTCGTTAAATCGCCACACGATTTGATACTGCTTTGTGATAAAATATAATATGTATTATAAATACATATTAAAAAGGAGGAGAATTTTATGAGTCAAAACAGCGTATTACATGAAAATACTTTGGAAACAGTGAAAGCAACAGCGCCTATTCTAGAAGCAAGGGGGTCAGAAATAACCTCTCATTTTTACAAAAGAATGTTTGAGCAACATCCAGAATTGTTGCACATCTTTAACCAAACAAATCAAAAAATTGGGCGCCAACCAGAAGCTTTAGCTAATACAGTTCTTGCGGCTGCAAAAAATATAGATCAATTGGAAACGATTCTTCCTGTAGTAAAACAAATTGCACATAAACATCGAAGTCTGCAAATCAAGCCCGAACACTATCCTATCGTAGGAGAAAATTTATTGGCAGCGATGAAGGAAGTGCTTGGTGATGCGGCAACGGACGACGTTATTTCAGCATGGGAAGAGGCATATGGTGTGATTGCAGATGTGTTTATTTCTGTAGAAAAAGACATGTATGAAGCGACAGAAGCTCAAACTGGAGGATGGGATGGATTCCGCTCTTTTACGGTTGCCAAAAAAAAGGTAGAAAGTGACGTTATAACATCGTTTTATTTACGTCCTACAGATGGTGGAACCCTTCCGATGTTTGAGCCAGGTCAATATATAACAGTTAAAGCTGATATTCCAGGTGAAGATTACTTGCACTTGCGGCAGTATTCATTGTCGGATTCTCCAGGTAATGATTATTTTCGTATTAGCGTAAAGCGGGAAGAAGGAGAGGGAGAACTTCCGGATGGGATAGTCTCTACATTTCTCCATCGTCATGTAAAAGAAGGAGATACTATTGAAGTGACTGCCCCTGCTGGTGACTTTTATTTACAGCCTTCGAAACGGCCGGTTGTGTTAATAAGTGGTGGAGTTGGACTAACTCCGCTCATGAGTATGTTTAATAAACTTGTCGAAGATCAAAATCGTTCTGTTATCTTTATTCAAACTGCTCAATCGAGAAATCTTCATGCAATGCACGAGTACACTTCCAAAGTAGCAGATGAAAATGAATGGGTGTCGTATCATGCCTGTTATGATAATGTGACAATAACAGATAAACAAGATCCATATATTCAAAAAGAAGGACGTATTGATACAGAATGGCTCCGTTCTCTTCTTCCAGAAGAAGAAGCAGACTATTACTTTTGCGGTCCTGTTCCCTTTTTACGAGCTGTCCATCATATGTTGAAACAAGACCTGCAGATTCCAGAAGAACGAACTCATTTTGAATTCTTTGGACCTGCTGCAGATATCGAAAAGTAATGAAAAACTTATGCAGACAACTATAAGAAAGCAACCCTATTTTAAGACAGGGTTGCTTTCTTCATCATTCTATTTATCTTTTGAGGAATTGGAATCTTGTTCAAAATCTGTTTCCTCGACAGAGTCTCTGGAGAAATCATCAATTTCTTCTTCCAATTCATCTAAAATTTCTTCTTTCATGGCGCTTTTTTGATGTTCGCGTGCCTTTTGCTTTTCTTTATTTCTATCCTGGGTGAACATTTTAAGCATAGAAAAGACCATGACAGACATAATGATTGAAAATGGTAATGCAGCAACAATGGAAGCAGTTTGTAGCCCTTCCAATCCATTAGAAAGCAATAGTACAGCGGCTGTACCAGCGATAAGAACACCCCACGTGATTTTAGCAAAAAGTGGAGGATTTAGACTTCCTTTTGACGTCATAGCTCCTAGTGTATAAGAGGCTGAATCGGCGGAAGTAATGAAAAAGATTAAGATTAATAGTACCGCAAGTCCATTTGTAATTCCTGCCAAGGGAAATTCTTGTAAGGTCGCAAACAGTGCCAGTTCCACGGTGTCATTTACAATGTCAGCAATAGATGCAATGCCATTCATTTCTAAGTGCAGAGCAGAACCGCCAAAGACACTGAACCAAATGACAGCTAGCAATGCTGGAACTAGAAGTACACCGCCAATAAAGCCTCTGATGGTCCGCCCTCTGGAAATACGGGCGATAAACATCCCCATAAAAGGCGCCCAGGAAATGTGCCAGGCCCAATAAAAGATTGTATTTGCTCCAATCCATGAGCTATCAGAGAAAGGGGTCATCGTTAAACTCATCGGCACAAAATTGGAAATATAGGCGCCGAGTGAAGTAGTAACACTTTCGAGCAAATAAATGGTCGGACCAAGAATGATTACAAAAATGAGTAAAAGGGCAGCTACTGTTAGGTTGATTACACTAAGATAACGAATTCCTTTGTTTAGACCAGATGCAGCGGAGAACATAAACAACACCGCTACAATGGCAATAATCGTTAGTTGAGTAAAAGCATTGTTAGGCAGTCCTGTTAAATAAGATAGACCGCCACTAATCTGCATCGCACTTAGGCCGAATGTTGTCGCTACACCGGTAGATGTTGCTAAAACTGCAAGAACATCGATTCCCTGACCTAATTTTCCACGGACTTTATTTCCGAATAATGGAAAAAAAGCAGAACTAATAAGGGCGGGCTGGTCTTTTCTAAATTGGACATAACCAAGCGCGAGCGCCACTAAAGAAAAAATCGCCCAAGGGTGAAAAGCCCAATGGAATATACCATAATCAAGACCTAATTGTGCAGCTTCTGCTTGACTTTCCACGTCTTGTCCAAGCGGGGTATCGACATAATAAAGAACTGGTTCTGCGACCCCCCAAAAAACGAACCCTACCCCAATTCCGGCGGAAAATAGCATTCCGAGCCAAGCATAAAAAGAATATTCGGGACGATCATCTGGTTTTCCAAGACGTAGCTTTCCGAATGGACTGAAAGCAAGAAAGATAATAAATGATACAAAAAAAGCAGCGACGAGCATATAAAACCAGCCAAATGTTTCAATCGTAAAATCGAGGGCTGTATTAGCTGTGGCTGCTAGTTGTTCGGGGCTAATAAATCCCCATAAGACAAAACCTAGAACAAAAATAGCGGATATAATAAAGACAATACCGGGATTTTTCGTCTGATATGTATAGTTTTCGTTTGACACTCTCGAACCTCCCCTAAGTATCTGTGATAGTTACGTACTTTCTTCAAATCGTTTTAGGTCGTTTTTATGACCAATGACAATTAAAATATCGTTTTCTAATATTTGTTCATCAGCCATCGGGGAGATGTTGATGTTTTTCCCTCGTTTGATGCCTAAAATGGTGACGCCAAACTTCGCACGAATATCAAGGTCAATTAAGGTACGTTTATTCATAAAACGTGGAGCGGCGATTTCAACTATTGAAAAGTCGTCGGATAATTCGATGTAATCAATAACTTTTTCTGAAACGAGATGTTGTGCGATACGGTTACCCATATCATGCTCAGGATGTATAATTTTATCCGCACCGATTTTATCTAGTACTTTGTGGTGATAGTAATTTTGTGCTTTCACCCACACTGATGCAATTCCCATTTCTTTTAGGAGAAGGGTACACAGTATGCTAGCTTGAAGATTGTCTCCAATGGCAACAATAACGTGATCGAAGTTTGTAATTCCAAGACTGCGCAGAGATTTTTCGTCCGTTCCGTCCGCAACGGAACTATAAGTGGAATCATTTACAATCTCATTAACTTTTGCTTCATTTGAGTCTATAGCTAAAACTTCGTGTCCAAGTTTATGCAACTCTGTGCTGACACTCACTCCGAATCTGCCTAAGCCTATTACTGCAAATTGTTTTTTCAAAGCTGTCTCCTTTCTCATCTAAACATTAAAGTGATACAAAGATAATTGTAATGTACTCTTAGTAACCGGCGTTTGTCAATATTTCATTTGTAATAAAGGAAGGAATGGCACGTGATTAATGAAGAACGGAATCGGAATGTAGAGGAGAGTTTTTGGAAAAATAAGCATCCATACAATGACGGGCCTGACGTTTCAAATTAGCATTCAAGTAACTGCTTGTTCCTTCATATCCGCGGCAGACATAGGAATAGCGGGAAAACATTCCGTCGTTTTTATCAAACATGACGCGCATGTGGTTTTGGTACATATATTTTTTAATATATCGCATATCTTCGTGTAGAAGATGTAAAGCCTCTCGAATTATATCGATATAAGGATCTTTTACTTTGAAGGCACCTTCTTCAAACAAATGTAAATCCCGTTCCAGAACTTTTTTGACGAGAGGAAGTAAAATAAAATAATGAATCATAATGTGTTCTTCTTCTTTAATTTGCATGATAAACCTCCAATGTAAAAGAACGTTTGTTTGCTTTTATTATATCGAATATTTGTTCTTATATGCAAATAGTTAATGTTGGAAAAAGAAACAGGGATGAGTTGTTTATTTTGTTTTCATATTCTTAGAAAACAGTTATTTCAAAAGCAAGCCTACATACGTTATAATATAAGAAAGCGCATACAAAATATAATGAAATGAACATCATATACTAAAAAGAAAGGTGTTTTACAACATGAAAATGTATGATGAAGTTCGTGAATAAGAACGGACGAATTGATTTTAACTCAACTGTGACGGCGATTGGCTGGTTTATGAAATGATTCAAAGTAAGGAAATAAGGTTTAAAAGAAGTAATTTGTGGGTAATTTATCAATAATGAGAAATAATGTAATGAAAAGGGCCACGTGAAAAACCGGTAAGGTTCCGGTGAAAGGATAGGGGGTTCAAAGCATGTTACATCCTACTCATGAACAGTCTTTTATGAAAAAAGTGAAATCCACAAAGCATGGTAAACGTCCCTCAAGGCAGGTGCTTCAATCATTATATGCACAGATGACAATGGAATACGCAGTGTATCATTTCAATAAAGAACGATTGCAATATATGATTGATGAAGCATTGGACAATAGGGATGCGGTGTTGTTTAAAGACTTGACTAATCACTATAATGCATTAATTGGTGAATATAAACATGGTAAAACGATTTCGGAACAAGGCTATGAACTAGAACTTGATTTTAAGACAAAATAGGTGGAAGTCGTCAGCGTAACTCTTGGGCTGACGGCTTTTTTTGTTCAATATATGAACATCGGTACATGAGGAAATATTCTGATACTATCTTCTTGGTCATGCTTTCCCGGCTCGTCTCATAATATAAACAGAGATAGGGGAAGAAGGAGAGACAACATGAACAAAACATTCTTATTCGGTACCGTTCTGTTGATCATTGCTGCTTTTTTGGGAGAATGTCTGGAATTTTTAATAAATATGGTGCTGGCCCGTGAATTGGGCGAGCAAGGTTTAGGCCTTTATATGTCCATTTTGCCGACGATTATGTTTCTTGTCGTCATTGCAAGTTTTGAACTGCCGATTTCTATATCAAAAGCTGTTGCCGAAAAAAAGACAGTGTATCATCGTAGTATTCTTCAGCACACGATTTATTTTACATCAGCTTTTACAATGGCTTGTTTGGCTGCTGGCTTTATCGTTTTTCCGCTGATTCCGGTTTTTAAAGAGTATCACACAGCTCTTCCTTCACTATTACTGGTCCTCATTCCTATTATTTCGTTTTCATCGATTGCCAGGGGATACTTTATGGGTGTTCGCCATATGGGCAAAATAGCGATAGCTAATTTTTTAAGACGTGCCGTACAGCTTGTTTTGTTAATCGCTGTGTTTCATTTATTTCATTTTGATGCGGAGATTTCTATTTTACTTAGTTTATCAACGTTAATTGGAACAGAACTCGTTGTTTTTATCTACTTAATGATTTACTTTTTAAAAGAAATGAAACAAATCAAACAGAAATCATCGGTGCCAATGCAGAAAAAATCGGTGCTGCACGTTTTGCTTTCGGTTTCCTTACCGACCACGGGGCTTCGTATTTTTCATGCGGCTTCCTTTGCCGTAAAACCATTTTTAATCAAATCAGCACTCGTACAAGCAGGAGTGGTGGAGGAGCTTGCTGTTGTACAATATGGAAAGCTTGCTGGTGTTGCGTTTACGATTGGTTTTTTTCCAGCTTTTATTGCTCATTCTCTGCTCATTATTCTTATTCCAACCGTATCAGAAGCATTTGTAAAAAAAGAAATAGCAGTATTGGAGAAGTTGCTTCATAAAATTCTTTTTTTTACTATTTTTTATGCAGTACCGGCTGTGTTTATTTTTTACTTTTATTCTGATGAATTAACAAGTTTATTTTTCGAAGAGTCTCCCGCTGCTGTGTATTTGCAATTACTTGCCCCGTATTTTTTCTTTCACTTTTTTGTGATTCCAATGCAAGCTTTTCTCATTGGACTTGGACTCGTGAAGGATGCTTTTCTTCATTCCGTCTGGACAACGACTATTTCGTTTATACTGATGTATGTTCTCGGTTCTATGCCAAGCTTTCAAATGGATGGCATTATTATTGGTATGAATACCGGAATTATTATGTTGGCGATGCTTCACTATATGACAATACGACATCGTTTGCGTGAACGAGTAAGCTACACCTTTCAAGAAATTTATTAACTGTTCAAATACTGGATGGCGTTCACGTTCTGAAATGTATATACTAGAAAAAGAGAAATTATTGCAGAACAGGGAGGCATTACGGGTGATCTTATCAGACCAGACAATTAAAGATATGATAGAACAAGAAACATTAATGATTGAACCGGTGGAATCTCACCAAATTCAACCTGCTTCGGTTGACATAAGGTTGGGGTCTCACTTTTTAAAGATTGATGAAAATGCGATTGAATCAATAGCACTTGATGAAGCGGCTAAATATGTAGAATTTGAGAGCGATGAAGTTATTATTCCGCCCCATTCTTTTTTATTGGCGACGACAAAGGAATACATCAGACTTCCTCATAATGTGACGGCCTTTGTAGAAGGAAGAAGTTCGATTGGACGAATGGGCTTGTTTATTCAAAATGCAGGCTGGGTGGACCCAGGTTTCGAAGGGGAAATAACACTAGAACTCTACAATGCTAACCGTTTACCCATTCGGTTAAAAGCTGATCGCAGGATTGCACAGCTCGTCTTTGCGTTTATGGATCAAAAAGCATCATCTCCATATGATGGAAAATATCAAGGTCAGAAAAACGCTGTAGGAAGCCAAGTGTACCTCGATGAAGAAACGAAACAATAGTTTTTAACAATAAACAAAATTTTCCTTCACAATTCCCGCGATGTATCCGAAATAAATAATAGAGGAATGTCGACTGCTAAAAAGCAGAGAGGAGCAAACGATGAGAAGGAATCGAAGGCTCGAACGTATTGTGCAAAATAATGCTTTCATTATAACGGGGTCTTACTTTGTGGTAGGCTTCTTATGGATTATTTTTTCAGATCAAATTGTTTCTGCATGGAATACCGACGTTGGTACGACATCCATGATGCAAACGTATAAAGGCTGGTTTTATGTTATTGGGACAAGCCTTCTATTGTATATTACGGTGAGTAAGTTAATAAAAAAAGAGCGTAAACGAGAGTGGGAAAAACGGCAGGCAGACTTGATGTATAAGGCTGTGTTTGACAATGTCAATGACTTGTTATTTCTCGCACCCCTTCCAAAGCTTGGAGGAGGCTCTCTCACTTTTAATGAAGGAAATAAGTCAGCCCGAGCTATGCTGGGTTATGATGATTCCACGTGGGAGCACTTCACACTCGCTGATATTACATCCGAACCTTTAAGAGAAAAAGCAATCACACAAGAGCGCTTAATCTCTCAAAAAAATTATTATACATTTGATTGGGAATTTGTAAACAAAGATGGAAGGACGATACCGGTAGAAATTCAAACAACGAAAGCTTCTATATTAGGTACAGAAATGGTTCTTGTTGTGGCAAGAGATATCAGTGCATATAAGCAGGCAGTCGAAGACATTCATCAATTGTCGTATTATGACAGGATTACGCACCTACCGAATTATAATTCTTTTTTGAGACGCCTTCAGCAGGTAGAACCTAAACAAAACCGTCTTGTATTGGCGTTGAATATTAATCGGTTTCGACGAATCAATGAAACCCTTGGCGCAGAAATTGGTGATAAAGTACTAGCTATCATTGCACGCCGACTGCAGGAAGCAACAGGAAGTGACGAAAACCTTGCCAGGAAAACAAACGATGAATTTTTGCTGATGTCAAGATCGTCGGGACCAAAAGAAGTAGAAGAGCTGATTGAAAAGCTTGAACGGGTTTTTAACCCACCTATTCGAATAGGTCAGGAAGAATTGATTCTTTCTTTTACAGTGGGAGTAGCCTGTGATGAAGATGGGAAAAAAGAAGCGAAAGATCTTGTTCAACAAACAGATATTGCTTTTTCTCGTGCGAAACGAAAAGGATGGCAGTATAGTATATACCGTACAGGGATGGAGAAAGAAGCCCGTTCAACTTATATTCTAGAAAACGACTTGTATCATTCGTTGTCTAGACAAGAAATGTTTTTAATGTATCAGCCTTTTGTTTACGGCGGTGAAGGAAAAACGATAGGTATGGAAGCTTTATTACGTTGGAATCATTCAAAAAAAGGGTTAATTCCACCGTCAACATTTATACCGATGGCAGAAAATAATGGTTTTATTCACACGTTAGGGCGCTGGGTACTCCAACAAGTATGTAAAGAGATAGGTCCTGTATTATATAGAAATCCGACTTGGACGGTTGCAGTCAATATATCCACTCAACAATTAGAAGGTGAATATTTCATTGATGAATTGTGGGAAGTTGTTCAGTCAAACGGTGTTTCACCTCAACAATTGGAACTGGAAATTACGGAACGTACAACAATGCAGCCTGACTTAATGCTTCCGATTTTACACAAATTGAAAGAACTTGGTTTTCGCATAAGTCTCGATGATTTTGGAACAGGGTACAGTTCGTTAAGTCAGTTAAAAGAATTGCCAGTTGATACATTGAAAATCGATCGTTCTTTTATTGATGACATAAACGATAGAAAAACTAACATTGCCATTGTGAAAACAATTATAGACGCAGCAGAAAACCTTAATATGAAAGTCATTGCTGAAGGAATAGAGAAGGAAGAGCAGGCCAAGGAGTTATTGACGTTGCAATGTTGTTACTTTCAAGGTTATTATTACTCCATCCCCAAAAAAATAAATGAATTTTCCTGGGGCAAAGAATCCTCGTAGATGAAAGGTTCGATCTAAATAGATCGAATCTTTTGGTTTGTGTTCAGAAATAGAAGTCAGATACTGCAAGGTAAATGATAGGGATACAGAACATGAAGCATTTTAAAATTGTCTTTCATAAGCTTTGTAAAGTAATAAAGAAATTACTTTCAGCATGAAAGAAGTCAAGCTTGCAACGAAATGTTATAATAGGAACGTTAAAAAAATATAATTGTTACCCGGCATAGGGTTTTAATAGAAAGAGGGTTTTTGTGTTGAGTATAGCTGACGAAAAGGCGGTTGTGGTGTTTAGTGGTGGACAAGATAGTACCACCTGTTTGTTTTGGGCGCTCGAACGCTTTAAGGAGGTCAGCACGGTTACCTTTGATTATGGACAGCGGCATGACAAAGAAATCAAGGTGGCTGAAGATATCGCGGCAGAGCTAGGAATAGAACATCAAGTAATGGACATGAGTTTATTAAATCAACTAGCTCCAAACGCGTTAACGCGGGACGATATGGAAGTACACGCCGGAGAAGATGGAGAACTGCCTACGACATTTGTGGAAGGCCGGAATTTATTATTCTTTTCCTTTGCTTCTATTTTTGCGTCGCAGCGGGGGGCTAAACATGTAGTAACGGGTGTTTGTGAAACAGATTACAGCGGCTACCCTGATTGTCGCGATGTGTTTGTTAAATCATTGAACGTATCGCTTAATCTAGGTATGGGAAAAGAATTTGTACTTCACACTCCGTTAATGTGGCTCGATAAAAAAGAAACATGGGCGCTTGCAGATAAACTCGGAAAATTATCTTATGTGAAAAATAAGACGTTGACTTGTTACCACGGCATTCAAGGGGATGGATGTGGAGAATGTCCGGCGTGTGAACTCCGGCAAGCAGGATATAATCAATATATGCAGGAAAAGGAACGGGAAGCATTATGATTCATCAATTTTACCCACAAGTTCCACATGAATACCGCTATGAGTTAAATAAAGATATGCAATTGGCGGCAGCTCATTTTATCCCAGCATCTACAGCGGGAAAATGTGCTAATGTGCATGGGCACACGTATGTTATTAATGTAACGATAGCGGGAGACCATTTGAACGAAACCGGCTTTTTAGTGGATTTTAAAACGATTAAGAATATTGTCCACGACCGCTTTGATCATTCCTTATTAAATGAAGATGAAGCGTTTGGAGATACTCCGCAAAATGATTCGGATACCTTTCCGACGACAGAGGTGGTAGCTCGGACGATTTGGCAGCTTATTCAACGTGAGCTCGATGAATGTGTGAACAAGCCGCGTTGCTTGCAGGTGCTTGTTCGTGAGACACCGACGAGCTACGTTGTATATCGTGCGAAGGAAGGGGATTTTGACCGATGAAAAAAGTTCCCGTACTCGAGATTTTTGGACCTACTATTCAAGGAGAAGGCATGGTGATTGGCCAAAAAACAATGTTTCTACGCACGGGTGGCTGTGACTATCGGTGTTCTTGGTGTGATTCAGCCTTTACTTGGGATGGGTCACAAAAGCCGGATTTAATGGAAGCAGAGGAAATTATCGAGCAACTAAAAAAACAGGGTGGCGATGTTTTTAATCACGTAACTATCTCTGGTGGTAACCCTGCCTTACACAGTGGATTAGCTGAAGTCATTTCACAGTTGCAACGTTCAGGGATAAAAACCGCGGTCGAAACACAAGGTACCATGTGGCAGGATTGGATGAGAGAGATTGATGATGTCACGATTTCTCCTAAGGCGCCAAGTTCTGGAATGGAGACTAATTGGGACCAGCTTGATGTGTACGTGAGTGAATTGCTGGAACGCCCAGGAAAAGATATTAGTTTAAAAGTTGTTATTTTTGACGAGGCTGATCTTGCCTATGCTGCGAACGTTCATGAACGGTACCCGCAAGTAGAAATGTTTTTACAGACAGGAAATGATCAACTAGAAACTTCAAATAATGGTTGGCTGCTTTCGCATTTGCTCGAAAAATACGAATGGCTTGTTGAAAAAGTTCTTCAATCAGAACGTTTAAACGAGGTGAAAGTGCTGCCGCAGCTACACACGCTGCTATGGGGAAATAAACAGGGGGTATAATGGTGTCAGAACGAAAAGATGTAGATGAGCTTTCTCACTTAGGACAGGAAGAAACGAGTTATACGTTTGAATACGATCCATCTTTATTAGAAACATTTAACAATAATCATCCCGATCGCGATTATTTTGTAAAGTTCAATTGTCCGGAGTTTACAACGCTTTGTCCGAAAACGGGTCAACCGGATTTTGCTACGCTGTATATCAGCTATATTCCGGATGAAAGAATGGTGGAAAGTAAATCGCTGAAGCTGTATTTGTTTAGTTTTCGTAATCATGGGGGATTTCACGAAGATGCCATTAATACGATTGTTGATGATCTGGTTGAACTTATGGCCCCTCGTTACTTAGAGGTAATAGGTAAATTTACGCCCCGCGGAGGGATTTCCATTGATCCGTATGCTAATTACGGACAGCCTGGAACGACTTTTGAAGAAATGGCTAAAACGAGGTTGCTTTACCATGACATGTATCCAGAAACGATAGATAACCGTTAGAACTGTTTGAAAGAGAAAAGGCTGCCTAAAATCAATTTTAGGCAGCCTTCTCTAGTAGCAGCACTTAGAATTTTAAACGTACATTTGTCACGTAGTTTAAGCAAATAAAGTATCTGTTGTTCGCGAAACAGTCGAAAGCACCATAAAGAAACAGACAATAATCCTGTCTTAACGTTTCTCTTTATTATAATAGTCATTTGCGGCTGACAGTTCAGCTTCTTCTTTTAATGAAGCGGCTTCTCTTTGTAAAGATTCGAGACGCCCTCGTCCAAATTCGTGCAGCTTTTGTTTGCGACCTCGTACAGCGGAAACGAATTTAGAAGGATAGTTAAAAAACAGTTTGGTTTTCTCCACCGTTTGAAGACGTGCTGTATTACCGTCAACAGGACTAATGAACAATCCGATAGTAAAGGAAGTTACGAACCCAACAGCCGCACCTTTTAGATAGTCATTTGGGACACTCATGATGAATGGTTACCTTCTTTCATATTTTTTAATGCATTTCGTTTTTGGAAAAGATAATAAGCCAGTGCCACCCCGCCATAAATGCCACCTAAATCCTTTTTTTGCGCCTTTTCTTTGCCTTCATCTGTATTCTTTTTCATTGACATTGCTACATCAACAAGAGAAGAGGAAAGCTTGCGGGATGCCTCGCCAGCATCACCAAGAATATAAAATAAAGGTGTCAGAGAACGCATTTTTTCATTCAAATCAAGTAAGGTTTCGTTACTGTTATGAATAACAACGCCGGTTTCTTTCATGACTTCGTCTAATTGATCTGGCAGCTTGTCCATTGTTTTGTCAAGAGCATGCAGAACGTTGCTCAAGTTATTTAAAGCTTTTATCAAGAAAATAACAAGAACCGCAAAAGCGATAGCAATGATAAGTATACTGATTCCTAGTAAATCCATGTTGTAGCCCCCTAAATGTATGTTTCTGCTATTTTATCATGAAAAATACGATATATGTACGTTATTCCCTTTCGTCTTCTACTACATTCAACAAATCTCCAATATATTCACCAATAATGGGCATTGTCTCAAATTGTGATAAGATAAATAATAAAATAGCAAGGAATAGACCTGTACCGACTGTTAACCCTACACCTCTTGCGACGCCGGCAATGAGGTTGGTTTTAATCACTTCTGATGGTTTTGTAAAATGGTAAGCCATATCTTTCATTCTTGATTTAGTAGTAATTTCATCAAGGCGGTTAACCAGATTTTCAAGCCTTTTAACTTCTTCAGTGTCGGAAGACCGATTTTGTTTTTTTAGACGCCTATTTTTTACTTGATGGTGTTCCTTCACAAAACCCCTCCTTTCGACAAAATTCCTTATTTCTTCATACCCGTTTCATTTTATTCATAAACGAAATCAACAAAAAACCCCGGCTTTTAACCGGAGTTAATAACATTCGATTATGAGGTTGTATCTTCAAGAATACGATTATAAGCCGCAGCAGAATCGATATCTTTGTCCGTGATGCCTCCTTGATCATGCGTCGATAATCTGATTGTAATTACTGTGTGATCAATCGTAATGTGAGGATGATGCTGGACACTTTCTGCCTGTTTTGCAATTTTATCTACAAAAGAAATTCCTGTCAGAAAATCATCAAAAGAAAAACGACGTTCTATTGTTTTTGCATCGGCACGTTGCCAACCGTCTAATTCGTTTAAATGTTTTTCGATTTCTTCATTATTTAATGTACTCATAATCGCCCTCCTTATAATAATTACACGTCTCTTTACCACTAGTCATCTATGTTTAAACATAATCTATTATGTATCGGAGCAAGCTTAAATATGAGGGAAAACGGGAATACTTAAATTAGAGGAAGGAGGAAGTGCCACGACCATGAGAAAACAAGGTTACGCTTCTAATGAATATGGGACATTAAAGGAAGTGCTTATGTGCCTTCCAGAAAAAATGAAAATACAAAAACCGTTAAATGAAGCCCAGAAAAAATATAAAAATGAAAATATTAATCAAGATAAAGCTCTACGCCAACATGAAATGCTAAGAAATACATTAGAAGCAAATGGTGTGAATGTAAGACTTCTCCCTGTCTCTCAAGATAAGGATTTGCCTGAACAAGTCTTTACAAGAGACTTGGGATTCACTTCTGATAAGGGGATTTTTCTTGGGAAAATGAATGAAAAAATCCGAAAACCGGAAATAAACATAGTGAAAAACTGGCTGTCAGAAAAAAATTGGAGCTATGAAGAGTTACAAAATGGATCACTGGAATGCGGTGATTTGTTAATAGACGGAAATATTGTATTTATAGGTAAAAGCAACCGTACAACGGAGGCAGCTATAAAAGAAATCGAAACGCTGTTTTTTGATAAAAAAATTGTTGTCCTTCCGATAGGTGACAAATATCTTCATTTAGATTGTGTATTTAATATTATTTCTCCAGGTATGGCAATACTTCATCCCGATGCCTTTTCCAAAGAGGATGTGCGTCGTATTTCTATGAATTATCGAACGCTTCATGTTGATGATAAGGAACAGTTTCATCTTGCTACTAATGTTCTTTCTATCGGCAATGATACGATTATCAGCCTCCCGGAGAACAAACGTGTAAATAAACATCTAAAACAGTGGGGGATGGAAGTCATTGAAGTCGATTTATCAGAAATTATTAAATCGGGAGGAGCGTTTAGATGTGTGACATTTCCACTAATAAAGTATTGAAAAATTTTATCAAGTATTGTCAAATGATGACACCGAAGGTATAATAAAAGAAATGAATATTTATAGTTATTTTATTTTCAGAAAATGGTTTTATTCACCAAGTTATAATGAAAACGGCAAATCTGTTGAAAAATGGAGACGCAAAACCACGGGCCTAAAGTAATAATGCCAAGGTAGCCGAGTTACCATCTTTTTCTTCGATAGTATAATATTCATGCAAATCGGTAACCCCTGTGGCATTCTTTCTTTCGTCAGCTCATTACAAATAAGAAAGAAGGTAGAATGTCATGCAAACTTTCTTACCAAAACCCATATCAGCTTCTATGAAAGTGTCCGTCCCTCATTTAACTCAATCAAGTATACAAAAAATTCAACAAAAGGTACCTACTGTCCAAGAGCCTATTTTCGTATATAAAGACGTGGATCGAATAAAAAATATTATACAGGAAACGATTAAAAAATATAATTTAAGCACAGAGTATGCAGTTATTCTTGTTGCAGAAGAATTGATGGTTAATGTTTTAAAATATGCGGAGAATGGTTTGATTTCCTTATATATCAGCGACAACTTATTGTACATGATAGTGGAAGATCGAGGACCAGGAGTGCATTCATCGATTTTGATGGAAGCAATCCAATCTCCAAGCTTTTCAAGTCCGCATACACTAGGGCACGGGCTTCACCGAGTTTTTGTAGCTTCGGAAAAGTTTGCATTTTATAGTAATAAAGAAGTAACGGTTTTTACTGCGGTTTTTTCAATGATTAATGGATGTAGAAATGGGTGAAATATAGACGGAGGACTTCGTTATAAACGTAGAAATCGTTTATAACAAAGCTTCTACTGTCAGTAACTCTTCTTTAAAAACTTATATCGGACTTTTAGGTGATCGTGATTTTTTTAAACACTCTTTTCTGATGAATAAAAAATACTTGTATTCTTAGTGAAAAATACTTAAAATATAACAAAGAAGTTATTTATACAATTATTACATACAGACTGACTAGTCGGTCTCCGGAAAAAGTGAGAATTCCTCACAGCCGGCTTTTGGTATAACTGGAAGCAAAAATGGAGAGAAGGTGCAATCGATGTTTGAGAGAATTTTAATAGCAAACCGCGGGGAAATTGCGGTACGCGTTATACGTGCCTGCCGGGAGCTTGGAATTGAAACGGTAGCCGTTCATTCTGAAGCAGATCGGGAGGCATTGCATGTGTTAATGGCGGATGAAGCATATTGTGTCGGGCCTCATTCGTCAGCGGAAAGTTACTTAAAAAAGACGAACCTCATTGCGACGGCTCTTAAAACAGGTGCAGATGCTGTTCACCCGGGGTATGGGTTTTTGTCAGAGAATGCAGAGTTTGCAGAGATATGCTCGGATCACAATCTTACATTTATCGGTCCGTCTCCTGAAGCTATTAATAAAATGGGAGCTAAAGCGGTCGCACGTGAAACGATGCATAATGCCGGAGTGCCAATTGTTCCTGGTACAGACGGAATTATTGATAAAGAAGAGGATGCTTTAGAAATAGCAGAAGAAATTGGCTATCCAGTCATCGTTAAGGCGACAGCAGGCGGTGGTGGAAAAGGAATGAGAGTGGCAGAAGACCCTGAAGACTTGAAAAACGCTATCCAAATGGCACAGCAGGAAGCAGCAACAGCATTTGGAGATGCCGGCGTTTATATGGAAAAGTTTATAGAAGAACCAAGACACGTTGAGATTCAAATTATGGCGGATGCTCATGGAAATGTTGTTCATTTTGGAGAACGGGACTGTTCTATTCAACGACGTCATCAAAAACTAGTGGAAGAAGCACCTTCACCCGCTTTGGATGAAGAAACTAGAAAGGCCATGGGAGACGCAGCTGTTAATGCAGCGAAGGCTGTTGAATATTGTGGAGCGGGGACCGTTGAATTTTTACTTGATAAACATAAAAAGTTTTATTTTATGGAAATGAACACGAGGATACAAGTTGAGCATCCGGTGACTGAAGAAGTGACAGGCGTTGACTTGATAAAAGAACAAATATTAGTTGCCGCGGGGCATGAATTGTCTGTATCTCAAGCTGATATAAATATACAAGGATGGGCTATCGAGTGCCGAGTGAATGCAGAAAATCCATTGAAAAATTTCATGCCGTCGCCAGGTAAAATTGAAACGTATTTGCAACCAGGGGGATTTGGTGTGCGTGTTGATAGTGCTGTTTATCCTGGATACACAATTACCCCGCATTACGATTCCATGGTGGCAAAATTAATTGTAAAAGGGAAAACAAGAGAGGAAGCAATCAGCCGCATGAAACGGGCGTTGTCCGAATTTGTTGTAGAAGGTGTGTATACAACAGTTCCGTTTCACTTGGCGTTAATGGATCATCCTTCCTTTAAGAACGGAGACTTTAATACAGGGTTTCTTGATCACTACAATATATTGGAATAGAGTTTAGATAGAAAGCAGGTGATAGGAGTGCCGGAAAAATCCACGAAACAGCGGATTACCGAAGCTGCACTTCAACTTTTTGAAGAATATGGATTTCATGCAGTGACGGTTGACACGATTGTGCGAAACAGCGGTACATCGAAAGGCGGTTTTTATCACAACTTCAAGTCAAAAGATGAACTGTTATACACGATTCATGAATCATTCATTACTTATATTATAGATAAAGCATATGAAGCGCACACAAGTTACAGTACTCCAGCTGAACAATTATATGAAACGGTGCACTCGTTTGTTCGTATGTTTGAGGTGTATCAAGCTCATGTCACTGTTTTCTATCAAGAAAGCCTGTATTTATCTCCTGTATATTTTGACAGCATAAAAAAAAAGCGAGATCGTTATAAAGATATGATGTTTTCTGTTGTAAAAGAAGGGAAACGCCGAGGGGAATTTAGAGAAGAACTACCAGTTCCAGTTATGTCCATGGCTATATTTGGTATGATAAACTGGACTTATAAATGGTATAAGACGGACGGAGAGTATGAGGTCAGGGAAATAGCAGATATTTATGCCGATTTAATTATGCAATCAGTCTTAACCGAAGAAGCTAGAAACAAACCAGAATACCAACGTTTTTTCTTAAGTTCAAGAGTGATATAAACGTTGGACATGTTCAACACAATTTCTTATAAAACCAAGGAGTGTAGCCGATGTTTGAAATAAACGAAATAAAAGAGTTAATTCGTGCGGTAGATGAGTCGAGTGTCGGAGAACTTGAAATCCGGGGAGAAACGAAGGAGAAACTAACTATTAAAAAGGAAGGTACGGGTGCTGCAGCCATCGCACCTGAAGTCGTTCAAGCTCCGCAACAAGCATATGCCCCAGCCCCTCCAAGTGCGCCGGCTCCTTCTAGTGAGCCGGCAGAACAGGAAACCCAAACAAAGAAAGATGATTCGTTGGAGAAAATTGTTTCTCCAATGGTAGGGACATTTTATCGTTCTCCTTCTCCAGAAGCAGATGTATATGTGAAAGAAGGAGACAAGGTTAACGAAGACACAGTAGTATGTATCATAGAAGCAATGAAGCTCATGAATGAGCTTGAGGCGGAAGTATCTGGAGAAATCGTAGAGATATTGGTTGATAATGGGGAACTTGTTGAATATGGTCAACCGCTCTTTTTAGTGAAGCATACTTAATACGAAGTAGGGCTGAACCAAGCTCTAATATGATAGGGCCTGATGGAAGTATTTTTCCATCAGGTTTTTTTAGAAGGTTAGAAAGTATAGGATTTGCGCGATTTTATATTTCCAGGCGAATCTTCATACAGAAGAATGAGGTAGAGGTTGCCATGTCTACGGAAAACGTCTCGTCTAGAGCGGATGCGGAAAGAAGCCCCTTCTAAAAAAAGCGCGGTATTCTTTCGTTATTACAGTTTTGAAATAATTACATACACGTATACTTCTAGAAGAAGGAGGTTGTGTATGACGAGTATGTTTGAACGAATACAAGATATGGAAGAACGTCGCTCAAAAATAGAGCAAGGCGGCGGCAAAAAAAGAATAAAAGCACAATACGAACGGGGAAAAGGAACTGCTAGAGATAGGATTAATAAGCTTGTTGATAAAGATACTTTTATAGAGTTGAATTCATTTGTAAATAACAAACAATCCAAAACAAGTCCCCCGAATGGCGCAGGAGTCGTAACGGGATATGCGAAAGTAAACGGTCGCCAAATCTTTTTGTACGCTCAGGATTTTACGGTTGAAGGAGGGACCCTTGGAGAAAAACATGCCTTAAAAATAGCACACGTTATGGACTTAGCCGTTGAAAATAGAGCACCTATCGTTGGTCTTAATGATTCTGGTGGCGCAAAAATACAAGAAGGGGTTTTATCCCTGAATGGATATGGGCATATCTTTTATAGAAATACAAAATATTCGGGGGTCATTCCACAAATTTCCGTTATTATGGGTCCGTGTGCAGGGGGAGCTGTTTATTCCCCGGCACTTACTGACTTTATTTTTATGGTGGAAAAAACAAGTCAAATGTTTATAACGGGACCAAAAGTAATGGAAAGTATTACAGGTACGAAGATAGAAGCTGAATCTCTTGGGGGTACTAATGTACATGCTCATCATAGCGGCAATGTTCATTTCACTGCCAGTACGGAAGATAAGGTTCTCGCTGATGTGCGTCGACTGTTAACCTTTCTTCCATCTCATTATCAAGAACAACGTCCTTTCAAAGAAACAGAAGAAGGAAAAAAACGCTTGGACAAACTGTTAAGTATCATACCGACAAATAGCTCAAAAGGTTATGATGTTCGAACTGTCATACGGTCTGTACTCGACGAGGAAGACTTTATGGAAGTACATTCTATGTTTGCCAAAAATATTGTCATTGGTTTTGGTCGCCTGAAAGGAGCTACGGTTGGTATCGTTGCGAATAATCCAAAAGTGATGGCGGGCGGATTGGATATTGATGCTTCGGATAAATCTGCTCGTTTTATCCGTTTTTGTGACAGCTTTCAAATTCCCATCATCACGTTTGAAGATGTGAGTGGTTTTATTCCAGGTTTGCAACAAGAAAAACAGGGAATTATTCGTCATGGAGCAAAAATTATATATGCCTATGCAGAAGCGACGGTCCCAAAAATTACTGTCATTTTGAGAAAAGCGTACGGTGGTGCCTACGTTGCCATGAACAGTAAAGCAATCGGTGCTGACATGGTACTTGCATGGCCCAGTGCAGAGATTGCTGTTATGGGGCCTGCCGGAGCAGTTCCGATTATTTATGAAAAAGAAATAGAAGGAAGCAGATATCCGGAAAACACTCGTCAAGAAAAGGTGAAAGCATATCGACAACAATTTGCAAACCCTTATGCTGCAGCAGAAAATGGAATGATAGATGATGTAATTGATCCGCGTGATACAAGATTCTATCTTGTGAAAACGTTAGAGATGCTAGCATACAAAAAACAGACAAATCTACAAAAAAAACACGGAAATATGCCGTTCTAATAAGTAGGCTTAGAAGGGAGAAATACTATACTACATGCATGTATTGAATTAAACTGCGAGAATTAACAGAAAAGGGGAACTACTACCCCTCTGAGACAGGTTCTATTTGATAATGAAATATTAAATAGTAGGAGGAAGGTAACGTGAATCGGATTCTATTATGGTTTATGCATCCTGATCGAAATAGTTTTAACGGTGCTGTGATGGAGGTGTTTAAGGAAGAACTAAAGTCATTAGGGGCAGATGTTAAAGTCCGTTTTATTCATGAACTGGAACTTTCTCCTATTTTAACGAAGGAGGAATATAATGATTCTTTAAAGGGTGTTTATCCAGAAACTATTCAAAGAGAGCACCATTATATCGAGTGGGCTGAAATGATTGTAATGGTTTTTCCGATTTGGTGGGGAGGGTTTCCTGCTGCTGGCAAAGGATTTCTAGATAGAGTCTTATCTTACGGATTTGCTTATGAATTAGAAGGAGAAACACCGATTCCTCAAATCAATGGAAAAAAGATCGGGGCAATATATACAACCGGATCACCCCAAGAAACATTTGTAAAAAGTAAGGATTATATAGAAAGGACGTGGGAACGGGAAATTTTTCAATTTTGCGGCTTTGAAACACTTCCGTTCCTGCATTTTGGTGATGTCACGCAAGTGTCCAATGAAACAAGAGAAAAAATGCTGGAAGAAGCAAAAAATTATGCGAGACGATGCGTGAAAAATAACAATCATTCCAATCGATGATTATTTTCGCATATAGAATGGAGAGTATGATATCATATGTGAGGTTAATGATTGATAGATTGTTATAATTAAAGGATGAGCACAAATGATATGGACTTTAGAACCTTGGTTATTTTACTTGTTATTTTCAATAATAATATTAGTAATAGCTTTTGTTATTGGAACTGGCTTACATGCGTTATTGAAAAAAAGAGGTACTCAAAATAAGAAATCTGAAAGTATACTAGCACTAGGGTTAGCTATTGTTATGGCTAGTTTTTACTTGTTTACTGTGGAAATGTTTACGGATCAGGCCGCTGAAGGAGAACGCATTATTACAACAAATGGAGAAAAACAAGTAGAAAGTGCAAAAATGATTGTTATTCCATTTGGTAACTATGCAGTCGTGGAACGACTCTATGATTTTGGATATACGGTAGAGGATGAAGTAGATGGAAAATCATACCGCTTCACCTTCGATATTGAAAAGGGGCCGGAATTTTTGGAAGCATACCCTGACTATGTAGAAGGAAACGGAATGTTTGTCAATCACTCTAGAATTTCATTTATTGATGTTTACGAAAAAGAATGGAAGAAAAAGCTTCAAAAGGCGTCTTCCATAGAAAATGTTGAACTGCCTGGTGTTAATGTCGAAGTTGAACGTGAGTCATGAAGTCGTTTGGTAAGGTAGAACGTTAACCAATATAAAAGCTTATTATAGATAGAGAGGCTGGCCCCTAAACATGAACGATTGTTGTGGTCAGCTTTTTATATGTAAACAACGATAGACTTGTGTCGGCCTTTTTATTCATACTTGAACGCTTTACTGTAGAAAATTTTTGTATTTACAAGTCATTAGTAATCTTATAAGATAAATATAACTATTTGATAATTGTTACATATTTAAAAGGGGAGTACACAATGAACAAAAAATGGGTGAAAGTTTTAGTAACGGGGGTACTATCACTAAATGTTTTAGCTGCATGCGGTCAAGGGGAAGACGAAGCAGAAGAAAGTGGTAATGCAGGTGACACTACGGACTCAAGCACTTCTTCAGAAGAAATGAAACAAGTTGGAGCTACACAAATTGTTGAACATCCTTCGTTAGATGCTGCATACGAAGGGTTTAAGGATGGCCTTGCTGATAATGGATATGAAGAAGGCGAAAATATTGAATATGAACTTAAAAGCGCGCAAGACGATATGACAAACGCACAAACGATTGCGAACAACTTTGTGTCAGACGATAAAGATTTGATTTTTGCTAACTCCACACAAAGTGCTCAATCAGCACTGAAGGCAAGCTCAGACATACCTATTATTTTCACTTCTGTAACAGATGCTGTTGAAGCAGATCTAATGGAGGAGACTGACTCTTCTGGTGAATTAATAACTGGTGTAATGGATTTACACCCAAAAGCAATTGAAATGACAGTAGACTTTATTGAAGAAAACTTTTCCGGAGCAAGCGTAGGCTTGATTTATAACTCTGGAGAGCAAAATTCAGTTACACAAGTGGAAGCAGTACAGGCAGAGATGGAAGGTACAGACTTAAAAGCAGAAACACGGAGCGTTTCTTCTTCAGCAGAAGTGCAGCAAGCGGCTGATTCGTTGGTTGGAGATGCAGATGTTATATACATTGTTACGGACAATACCGTTGTTTCAGCTCTTGAATCGGTAGTGGGAGTGTCAGAAAACAATAATATGCCACTTATTGTCAGTGAACCGGATTCCCTTGAACGCGGAGGTTTTGTCACACTAGGGATAGACTATAATACAATTGGTCATCGGGCTGGCGAAATGGCAGCCGAGGTGTTAGATGGAGATAAGACACCAGCTGATATTCCTGCTGAACATCCAGAAGATATGCAGCTCATGATTAATAAAGAAGCGGCAGAAGCGCAAGGTGTGGAAATGAAAGAAGACTGGGAAGAAGAAGCAGAATTTATTAACGAATAATAAACCTGGCTTGGCTTGTCTTCTGTCTAAGAAACAAGCTAAGCTTTTTTAGCGGAGAAAAAGTATAAGTGAAACATCTTAATGTAGGACGCTTGTATTTTTCTAATTAAAACATAGAAAGGAGGTCCAGAAACACCATGTTCATATCAATGTTTGGAGCAGTGGAAACAGGATTGTTATACGCCCTTATGGCACTTGGGGTATATTTGTCGTTTCGTGTCTTGGACTTTCCTGATTTAACTGTAGATGGAAGTTTTGTGACAGGAGCTGCTGTATCAGCTGTACTTATTGTCAATGGTCAATCGCCGCTCACTGCAACAGTTTTAGCTGTTCTTGCAGGATTTGCAGCTGGATGTGTCACAGGACTTATTCATACGAAAGGTAAAATAAACCCGTTATTATCAGGTATTCTAATGATGATTGCGCTGTATTCTATTAATTTGCGTATTATGGGCGGGCAGTCCAATGTTCCTTTATTAAATCAGTCAACTGTGTTTTCATCGATAACGTCTTTTTGGGAAAATCTTCATCTCAGTGCACCATTTAATAGTGTTTTAACAGCTATAGGTATATCCAATACCCCTTCTACCTGGGGAGTATTATTTTTTTCGCTCCTCTTAACACTCATTGTTAAATATATAACAGATTATTTCTTGAAAACCGAGGTTGGACTAGCGCTGAGAGCAACAGGAGACAACAAAAAAATGATTCGCAGTTTTTCAGCAAATACAGACGGTCTTATCATACTTGGAATTGGTCTTTCTAACGCACTTGTTGCTATGTCAGGAGCTTTAATAGCGCAACAAGGCGGGTTTGCCGATGCAGGTATGGGGGTTGGAATGATTATTATTGGACTAGCCTCTGTTATCATCGGAGAAGCTATATTCGGTACAAAATCTATTGCTCGTACTACGCTCGCGGTTATCGGTGGTGCTATTATTTATCGTATGGTGGTGTCTTTAGCGTTGCGAGTGGATTTTCTCGAAACAGGTGATATGAAACTTATTACGGCGATTATTGTAGTCGCAGCCTTAATTACTCCGAAAGTATTAGAATCACGCCGAGAAAAACGAAGAAGGCTTCGGAAAAGAAAAGAGCTGGCTAATGCAGCAACTACAAAGAAAGGAGCGGATCAAGATGCTGCGACTTGAGCAGGTTTCGTTAACCTTTAATGAAGGTACAATGGATGAGAAAAGCGCGTTACAAGACGTTAACATTAACTTAGACACAGGCGAATTTCTAACTGTAATTGGGAGTAACGGAGCAGGGAAATCGACGTTAATGAACGTTATTTCCGGTTCTGTCATTCCGGATACAGGGAACGTTTTTATTGATAATAAAGCAGTCACCCCGATGCAAGAGCATAAACGTTCTCAGATGATAGGTAGGGTTTTTCAAGATCCAATGGCAGGAACAGCACCATCGATGACAATTGAAGAAAACTTGGCATTGGCATGGGCTCGCAATAAGAAACGAACATTTAAGCTTGGGGTTAATAAGAAACGTAAGAACTTATTTCAGGAACATCTAGAGACATTAAATTTAGGCCTTGAAAATCGTTTGTCAGCAAAGGTTGGTCTCCTTTCAGGTGGTGAGCGGCAAGCTTTATCTTTATTAATGGCGACCTTTACGGAACCTAGTATTTTAATGCTGGATGAACATACAGCAGCATTAGATCCATCACGTGCGGAATTGATTACAAATATAACCGACAATATTGTAAAAAAGTTTGAGTTAACAACGTTGATGGTCACTCATAATATGCAGCAAGCACTTGATCTTGGGAGCCGTTTAATCATGATGGATAAAGGCCAGATTATTTTAGATGTGTCTGGCGAAGAAAAACAGAACCTTACCATTGAAAAACTATTGAATGAATTTCAACGCATTCGCGGTGAACAAATGGCAAATGATAAAGCTGTTCTTGGATAGTAAATAAGGGATGCTGGGACAAAACAAAATAGCCTGCTGCGTGTCTTGCGGAAAGCGAAATATTTTGACGGAGTGAGGTAAGTCAGAATGGATTAAGGAATCGTTCGGATTTCCTTATGAATAAACACTTTTGCCGCAGCCTCTTTTTGTTAAGGAGTGATGGATATGAAAGCAATTACTATTGAAATAAATGGAAAACAAAAGTTGGCAGCTCTCTCTAATGACGAAGTAATTATCGATTTGCAAGAGGCTCAAAGCAAACGGGGTGGGTCGTATCGTGTACCAGAAACAATGATAGAAGCAGCATCTGAGGGGGCATTATTTTGGGATGAAATAACAAAAATAGTGAATTGGTCATTAAAAAATCAAGTAGAAGACTGTTTGTTATCAACCAATTCTGCTAATGTAACTCTAAAAGCACCCATCCCACGACCAACGAAAAATATTATTTGTGCGGGAAAAAACTATGCCGATCATGCTGCGGAAATGGGAAGTACTGCTGATATTCCGCAGCATCCAATTATTTTCACAAAATCTCCTACAACCGTCATCGGATCTGATGAAACAATCAATCCCCACTTGAATGTGACAAAGGAACTTGACTATGAGGGAGAAATTGCCGTTGTTGTGGGAAAACAAGGTATTGGTATAAAAAAAGAGGATGCACAAAATCACATTTTCGGTTACACCTTACTAAACGATGTGACTGCTCGTGATTTACAAACACAGCACAAACAGTTTTTTCTCGGTAAAAGTTTGGATACGTTTTGTCCGATGGGACCGTCGATTGTATCAGCAGATGCGCTCAAAGAGAAAGATATTTCCTTGAACACCTATGTAAATGGAGAGCTTCGTCAGAAAACGACGACAGAAGATATGATCTTTTCCATTGCGTCGTTGATGGAAGTTATTTCCCGGGGAATGACACTAGAACCTGGGGATATTATTGCGACAGGAACTCCAGCTGGTGTGGGGAAAGGGTTTAATCCTCCGCGTTATTTAGAACCTGGGGATGAAATACTTATTCAAGCGCAAGGTTTAGGAGAGCTTAGAAACGAAGTGTTAAAAAAATAATTAACAAAAGGGACTGCCCCCTAAAGTATGATTGGAAGATAGTCCCTTTTTGTGATGCTAGAAGTATATATCCATCACTTATTGATTTATGTTTGCGAGCCAGTCACTTAGTTAATCGGAATGACATATGGAAGCTCCCACTCTTTATCGGTTGTTCTATTACGTTCAGCAACGAGAGTAAAAGTGTCATCTGGCTGAAAAGCAAATTCCAAGGTTCCCCGAAACTCTCCGTCTTCGTTAGATTCGGTATTGGAAAAGACAGGATATATTTTTTCATCATTATTGATGAGGCTCCATTCGGTAGTGTTCATAGAAAAAAGATCTTTCGCTTCCAGCGTCAATTTCTTTTCATTCCAATCAAGTTGAGTAATCGTTAATTCTTGACGAGTGATGGGAGCCATTTCATCCGTTATATTCTCAAAACGAACCATCTTTTCTAAGTCGGATAATACTAGTCTAGCTGGAACGGTGAGATGACTGCTATTTTCCTCTAATTCTCCAGCAAAAAACTGATCCACCTCTATAATATGAGGCTGTTCATCTGTTTGTCGAATGGATGTAGGTCCGGATTGATTGAACATATTGCCTTTTTCATCGCTTATTTCGTCAGGCAAAGTCATTTGGATTTTCGAGACATCAAGCGTTCGAGTGTCATCAAGTGCCGTTATCGAAAAATACAAATAAAATCCTTCTCTTCCATCTAAGCTATCTTCTTCAATTCCCTCGAATTCTGCAGTATACAAAGAATTGGAAAAAGCTGTTGCTTTAGATTCTTTCAGAGAATTGTCTGCGTTTGGCCAACTGCACCCTGACAAAATAGCTAGAGTACCTACGGTAATAATCAGTAAGAATTGTTTCATGGGTGTCACCTTCGCTATGTATGATAATAGGCCCATTTTAACATGAAATAAAAAAGAAGTCCTTATTAAATAAAAGAGTATCGCTTTCACGATACTCTTTTTTCTTGCAAGTTATTTTGATACTGTTTGTGGTTTTCTTTTTCGTTTTTGCGGCATATCCGGCATTTCATTTACAGAAACAACTTCCTCTACTTTTTTCTTCGGTTGTTCCCAATATTGTTCGTTACCAGGAAGGTCGTCAAACCAACTGGCATTCTCCGGACAGTCGAGAACCATAAATTTACCGTAATTACCGTTTCTAGATTGATGGTATTTTAAATAGGCCTTTCCGTTTTCAATCGCGAGAATTTCGATTTTGCCGGAAGTATGACTCATGGAGAGACGAATTCTTTTTCCTAATCCGCTGGTCCGTGCTTTAGCTTCTTCTACAGCATCATAAGCTTCCTTTAGTGTAAGAACAAAATCATTATTGCCAGCTACAGGACGATTAATAAAGAAATAATATGGGGTCACACCGGCCCAGGACAATTTGTCCAACAATTCTGCGAGGTCATCCACGTTATCATTAATTCCTTTAAGTATCGGAGTTTGATTGACGACAATTGCACCTGCATCATGAAGGGCAGCAAAACCTTTTTTCGCTTCTTCCGTAATTTCACGAGGATGATTGACATGAGCCATAATGTATATACGATTTTCAGGAGTGGAATATTCACGAATCAATTCCAATAATGATTCATCTTCATAAAAACGCATTGGATTGAAAACAGGAAGTTTCGAGCCGATACGAATAATTTTCACATGAGGGATGCTGCGTAATTCTTCAATGATGTAGCGTAGTTTTTTTGTTGCTAGTATTAGCGGGTCACCACCGGTAAGAAGTACATTATTAATCTCTGGATGATTGCGGATATATTCCAATCCAGGATCAACATCTGACATCGCTTCTTTTACATCATTTCGGAATAAACGCTTACGAAAACAATACCTACAGTACGCTCCACAAACTTCAGAGCAAATCAATAGAGCCGTTGTCTCGTATTTATGTTGACAGCCAGGAGCTGCGTAATTTGTATCTTCATCAGAGGCATCCCAACGTCCGTATTCTTCTAATTCTCCTTCATTTGGAATGACGAGATTTTTAATAGGATCGTTTGGATCTTCCCAATTAATTAAACCTAAATAATATTCATTTACACGAAATACGAACTTTTCAGTAATTCTTTTTAATCTCTCCCGTTCTTCCTCGGGGATTTGTTCAATTTGATCAATCTTTGTAATGTATTTCGGTTGTGCCATAAACATTCATCACCTTTCTTTTTCGATATTGGTTCTTTCCGATAGAACCGCTTTCATATAAAGGCTTCCCGATCAATTTTCCTGAAACTAGAAAATGATTAAGTGTTCAGTAGAAGTATAACAACCTTTCTTTGAAATAGTCAAAAAAGAAAGAAAAATTCGACAGAAATGAAAAAATGAAAGATATGTTTCGAAGAAAGTTAACCTCTTCGGAACAAAAATTTCAAATTTATTAAATATGAAATATGTACTTCACAATAAAGGTTGTCTCCCTATATAATGAAATAAATAATTCAAAAATAATAAATTTAGAAAAAAATAATTCAAAAAAGGAAAAGGGGCGCAGTTAATGGCTGTTAGAGAAGTTAAGCATCCGACGCTTGCATATCTTGAAAATACACCGTCATCCAAGCAGTTTTTGGAAGAAGCAAAAACAGTGATGCCTGGAGGGGTAACTGCAAATATAAAGCACTTTGATCCACATCCTATTATTATGAAACATGGAAAAGGGTCAATCGTAACAGATGTGGATAATAATAAATATATAGATTATTTAATGAGCTATGGTTCGCTTGTAACAGGGCATGGTCATGAAACAATTAAGCAAGCAATCAATGCACAAGTGGTAGAAGATGGGACATGGCTGTTCGGCACACCTCATCATTTGGAAGTGGAATTTGGAAAAAGACTACAAAATTATTTTCCGAGTCTGGAGCGTTTACGTTACACGAATTCCGGCACAGAAGCGACTTTGCTTGCATTAAGACTGGCAGCAGCTTATACAGGAAAACATAAAGTCGCGAAATTCGAAGGACACTATCACGGTGGTTATGATCAAATGTTAGTAAGTGTAAACCCACCGGTTGATTTGGCGGGTGAAGAACATGCGCCTAATGCTATACCGGAATCTAAAGGAATGCACGAATCTCACGTCGAAAACACTTTAATTCTACCATTTAATGATTTAAATGCATGTGAGGATTTGTTGAGAGCACATCGAAATGAAATTGGTGCGGTTATGATGGAACCAGTGCAAGGCGGAATTATACCAGCAGACGCTGCCTTTATGAGAGGACTACGAAAGGTAACGAGAGAACTTGGCATTATCCTTATATTTGATGAAGTGAAAACTGGTTTTCGATTGGGATTAGGAGGAGTGCAAACTATATATGACGTAACCCCTGATTTAACAACACTCGGAAAAGCAATTGGCGGAGGCTTTCCGATCGGTGTCGTCGGAGGTAGGAAGGACATCATGATGAATAGTGCTCCGTCATCTGGGGCTGATGTGTTTGACAGTAGTCAAAGCAAGTGCGCCTCTGCTAAAGATGTATTGTTTCATAGTGGCACCTATAATGGCCATCCTATGATTTTAGCAGCTGGTATGGCAGTCATTAATATCCTTGAAACAGAAATAGATAGTGTTATGGAGAAAACAAACAGGTTGAAAGAAGGCATCAATCATATATTTGATTATTATGGAGTCGAAGGTGGTACAGTTGGCATTGGTTCTATATTTAGTGTAACATTAACTAATAAAAAGAAAATTTCAAACTATCGGGACCTTCAACAAACTGACTTGGCAACTAGAAAAGAAATAGATTTTCGACTGTTGCAAAAAGGGATTTATATAAAACCAATGAACCGGTTCAGTGTATCAACGTCGCATACAGACGAGGATGTTGATGAAACACTAATAGCATTTGATCAAGTGTTCCAGGAGGTTTTTGAAGGTTCTCGTTTCTAAACGGTTTTTAAAGGGATGAGGACTGTTATGCTAGAAAGTGATGTGTATCAGCGTATTACAGAACTTCAAGATCAAATGAGTAAATCTCAAAAAAAAATCGCTAACTATTTAATTAATCATACAGAAACTGCACCATTTCTGACTGCGTCCAAATTAGCTAAAAATGCAGGTGTAGGAGAAGCTACTGTCGTCCGCTTTGCAGTATTTTTAGATTTTCACGGATATCCTGATATGCAGAGACATTTACAAGAGGCATTACAGCGAAAGTGGACATCAGCAGAAGTATTTGCTCGTACAACTGATGAAACAGATCAACCCGAAAATGCAGTATCAGAAATTTTATCGGACGACATGCAAAATTTAAAAGAAACGTTACATCAAATAGATGTGAAAGTATTTGAGGAAGCAGTGAAAGACATTATCGAAGCGAAACGTATCTATATTATCGCCTATCGAAGCGCTGCTAGTATTGGTTCCTTTTTAGAGTTTTATTTGGACCTTGTTTTACAGAACACAGAAATGGTAAGAGAAGCAGATGGTGTTTCTGAACATTTGTTGGACATGACGTCGGAAGATTTAGTGATTGGTTTTGGCTTTTCACGTTATACGAAACGAACAGTAGAAGTGTTGAAGTATGCGAAACACCGTGGTGCAAAGACGCTTGTTTTGACGGATCATCTCATGTCACCACTTGTTCCTTATGGAGATCAAAAACTGCTTGCTGCAACAGAGATTAACTCCTTTATTGATTCTTTTTCAGCTCCTTTAAGTATAAGCAGTGCCCTGATTACGGCAGTGACCCGATCGGAACATAAAAAAGTAGAAGCAAGATTAAAAGAGCTTGAAGGATTATGGGAGACGTTTGATGTATTCTATGATTAAAGTATATAGATGTCCTTTCTCTCACTGGTCCACCAAAAAAAGGTCGAATCGAGAAATAATATCGATTCGACCTTTTTTCTATACAGAAGCAGTATGGGTGTGATTTTTTTTACTTTGGCGGACGCGCTGTAAAATATATACAGATACGATTAACGCAAGGCCAGGAGCTGCGATGAAAAGATTAGGAATAAGCAGCATGACCCCACCGCCAATTAACATCATTCGTTCAAACCAACTGTTCTCGATGACAAAATAATTTATCATACCAGCGCTGATTCCAAGCATACCGATAAAGGCTGTAACAAGGGCTGGGACAAGTGTCGCAACCGTTGCTTCCTGTAATACAAGTACAGGATTTGTAACAAAGACATAAGGAATAACAAAGGCTGCAATGGCTAATTTGACAGATGTTACGCCAGCTTTCATGGGATTGGCTCGTGCAATACCTGCACCTGCGTAAGCAGCAAGACAAACAGGTGGTGTAATATCAGCTACGATTCCAAAGTAGAAAACGAAAAAGTGAGCTGCTATTTCTGGAACTTCAAATGCTATTAAAGCAGGAGCTGCAAGAGAAGCAGTTACGACATAGTTTGCCGTGGTTGGCAGTCCCATTCCTAAAATGATGCATGCAATCATCGTGAAAAACATAACAAGGAAGAAATTTCCACCAGCAATGTCAATAATCCCGTTCGCGATTTTCCCGCCTAATCCTGTAAATACGACAACTCCCACAATAATACCGGCTGTCGCACAGGCAGCAATAACTGGAAGAGCAATCCGAGCTCCTTGTTCTAATGTATAAAGCATACTTTTGATGGATAGTCGTGTATTCCGGCGTACAAAACTGATAGCAAAGGCAGCAAAAATTCCCCAAAGTGCCGCTTTTGTTGGCGTATATCCGCTATACAACATGAATAAAATGGCAACCAGAGGGAGCAATAGATCAATCTGTTTTAATAACGATGCTGCGGATGGTAATTCACTTTTTGGAAGTCCATAAATTTTTAATTTGCGAGCTTCAAAGTGGGTACCGATAAATACACCCGTGAAATATAATACAGCCGGAATAACAGCAACTAAAATGATTTCACTGTATGGAACATTTATGGTCTCTATCATTATAAATGCAGCAGCACCCATGATAGGGGGCATGATTTGTCCACCTGTAGAAGCAGAAGCTTCTGTCGCTGCTGCGAACTCTGGTTTGAACCCAGCTCTTTTCATCATCGGTATCGTAAAAGAACCAGAACTGACGGTATTGGCAACCGAACTTCCAGTGACCATACCTTGCATACCAGAAGCAAACACTGCGGCTTTTGCTGTACCACCGGTGAAGCGACCAGTAGCACCGAAAGCGAGATCGTTAAAGAACTGACCGATATTTGTTTGAACAAGCATAACGCCGAAAAACAAAAACAAATAGATGTACGTCGATGATATTTGTATAGGTGTTCCAAATATAGCTTCACTCGAATATACGAGTTCGGTCATAAGTCGGTCAAATTCAAAACCAGCATGCCCAAAGTGAGGTATCCCACTTCCCCAAAGTCCATAACCGATAGCTATAAGAGCGATGACAATAATAGGAAGACCAACAGCCCGGCGCGTCCCTTCTAATAATAATACAAGAAATAGAGTAGCGACTACTTTGTCGATTGTTTCAAATCCAGCTACGACTGAATCTTGAAATAACTTGTCATAATTAATAACAATGTAGAAATTTGTAAATAAAGAAAGCAAAGACAATATGATATCATACCAGGCTACGCCTTTTTTTGTTGTCATTGATTGCTTAAATGGATACAAAAGAAAAATTAATGACATACCACCGGCTAGATGTATAGCCCCCTGAATAACGGAACGATATGGATCATCGGCTGTGAATAAATGAAAAATTGTCAACGCTATACCTAAAATGGATACAAAAATGGCCCACTTTCCAAGATTAGTACGGTATGTAGATTCACGGTCGTATTTTTTTAATAATTCATCTCGAGACATTTGTTCTTCCTCATTCATCAGATCACCTCCTAGTAATTATAAAGATATATCTATTTATATTATATTATACCTTTTTTGTATGATAGGAATGTATAAAATGTTGGGGGGGTTGGGATCCAGCTTCAGCGCCCAGCCGCACCATTCAGATTCCAAGGCGCTTGTACTTTTCTTATATAAATACTATTTTCATAGCATGGAAAAAGACCGGATATCAATCCGGCCTTTTTATGAAAGTGGAGCATTGTGTCCTCGTTTGCTATTCAAGCAGGCCTTCTTCTTCAAAATACTGTTCGGCACCAGGGTGAAGAGGGAGATTGTCGGAACCATTCATAATATTTTCCATAGTCATGTGATCTCCTTGCCCGTGCTCAATACTATCGACGTTTTCATAAAGTTGTTTTGTAACTTCGTATCCAGTTTCTTCATCCACTAAATCTGTGGATCCTACAAGAATGGCATATGCCGTTACAGTACTTACTGGTTCATCAAGGAAGTCATACGTATCAGCCTCAATATCAAGCTGTCCATAGTCGCTATTTTCTTCTACATAATCTAGCCCTTCCCCTTCAATAGGTAAGAACACAACTTCTCGTTGTGTAGATAACTCTGTAATGTTTCCTGCTGGCAGCCCGAGAAGTCCAAAGTTTGCTTCTAGATTGCCGTTTTGAAGACGAGAAGCAGCATCTCCAAACCCTTCTTCATAGGCTTCATAATCACCTTCTTCGAGTCCATGCGCTTCTAAAATCAGTTTAGCAGCAGAGTTGGAGGCACTGCCTGGAGGACCAAGATTCACTCTTTGTCCTTCTAGCTCATCAATGGATGTTATACCACTTTGTTCTGTAGTAATTACTTGCATCACTTCAGGGTAAATATGACCCATAAATCCGAAGTTCTCAACGGGATTTCCGTCAAAATCATCTTCTCCATTTAATGCTTTCAACGCTGTAAGGTGGACAGACATGCCCAATTCCATTTCATCACGACCGATTCTGGCAAGGTTATCAACCGATGCATCGGTTGAGACAGAACTTACATCAAAGCCTTCTAGCTCAACATTGTCATTTAATACGTTTGCAATTTGTTGGCCAAGTGGATAATAGGTACCACCTGTTGATCCACTACCTAATTGTATTTCATCGCCAGAATCTCCGCCGGATGTTCCTTCGTCCACTTCAACTTCTGGTTCTTCTGTATCTTCGTTGTCTTCAGCTTCTTCATTTTCTCCACCGCCACATGCAGCGAGCATCACCCCAAAGGCAAAGAGCAAAATAAGCAGTATCAATCCTTTTTTCTTCATAAGTATCCCCCTTACATTTTGATAAAACCAATGTGTAGATAATATTAAATCAAAAAAAACTATTATTGTCAAAATTTTATTTAAATTAGAAATTGTAGAAAAAAAGAGAAATTAATTACAAAAGTCTCCCGGATATCGTTTGAAAATCCGGAAGACTTTTTGTATATGAAAGGGGGGATTTGAAAATATTGTGGTTTTGTTATCTAATCCGCTGTTCTGTTTCAGGGTCAAAGAAATGAATTTTATTCATGTCAAACGCCATATCGACGGTAGTGTCCGCTTCTACTTCGGAACGGGAGTCGACGCGAGCGATGATTTGCTGGCCGTTGATGACACTGTAAAGAATCGTTTCGGCTCCATTCATCTCCGCCACTTCAATAGGCATACTAACTTTTGATTCAGGAGATGATTCAAGGAATAAAGGCTCATCATGAATATCTTCTGGACGGACACCGAGCAAAAGATCTTTATTATCGGCATATCCTTGTTCTCTTAATATTTTCATTTTGCCTTCAGGTATCCCGATAGATACATCTCCGATTTTAAAATAGTTTCCTTCTATTTTACCTTCTAAAAAGTTCATGGAAGGAGAGCCGATAAATCCACCGACAAAAATATTTTCCGGGTTGTCGTAAACATCTTTAGGTGTTCCGACTTGTTGAATAATACCATCCTTTAAAATAACAATCCGAGTTGCCATTGTCATCGCTTCGGTTTGGTCGTGAGTAACATAAATGGTTGTTGAATCCAATCGTTTATGAAGTTTAATGATTTCTGCACGCATTTGTACACGCAGTTTTGCATCTAAGTTTGATAAAGGCTCATCCATTAAGAAGACTTTAGGATCCCGTACGATTGCACGTCCTAATGCTACACGTTGACGTTGACCGCCTGAAAGGGCTTTCGGTTTACGGTCTAAGTATTCTTCAAGTCCAAGAATTCCTGCTGCGTTGTCAACACGTTCTTTGATTTCTTCCTTTTTGAATTTTCGAAGTTTAAGACCAAATGCCATATTGTCGTATACGTTCATGTGAGGATAAAGTGCATAGTTTTGGAAAACCATGGCAATGTCACGGTCTTTTGGGGGAACCTCATTCATTCGTTGATCGTCAATTAATAAGTCACCCTCTGTAATATCTTCAAGTCCTGCAATCATTCGTAGTGTCGTAGATTTACCACAACCGGATGGTCCTACAAATACGATAAATTCTTTATCTTCTACTCCAAGATTAAAATTATCTACCGCTGCTTCTCCGCCGTCATATACTTTCTTAATTTGGTTCATTTTAATTTCAGCCATTTTACCGCTCCTTTAAAATATCTTGTTTTATTTGATTACAAGTATAAACATTCAGATAACGCTTTCATATAGAAGGATTGTACAAAAAGAAAGCGGTATCTTTTGTGCATGTTGCTAAATGTAAAACAAACTAGTAGTTTTTCGATGTGCGGATAAGGATATATAAAGCAGCGGCGTTAGGGAATTGTTTAATGTCGATACCGGTACGGTCCATCAATTTGTCTATTCTATATTGTAAGGTGTTGCGATGCATATGAAGTGTTTTAGCTGTTAAGCTGCTGTTCAAGTTACATAAAAAAAACTGATACAATGTGTCTATTAATTCGGATTCTGTTTCCAAGCCGGCAAAAGCATAGTGGAATATCTGTTTTTGCTGATGCTTTTCTAATAGAGGTAGTATGAACGGGAGAGATTCATATTCTTTAAACGTGCGTTTTTTTGGAAACAACGCTCTAGCACGTTGGAAAAGAAGATTTTCTTGGTTGTAGGTCGTCCGAATGTCTTCTCCTTTGTGAACACGTCTTCCGGCAAAGATAAATACATCCAGTAATAAATCAGTGGTTAGAATTCCAGCCAACTCTTCAGGATCGAACATGTCAGCATCATGATCAGGAACTAAAATTAGAAGTGAATTTGTTTGCATATACACAATTTTCACATTTTCATTAAAATAGTAACTTAATGCCTCATAAAGGTCTGAGTGATTTTCTTGAAGTTTTTTGCCTTCCAAATGAAAAAAGCGAAAAGTGGGAAATTGCCCTAATGATTTAGGGGGATGTTCTCCTTCTTTTAAATAAGCGTACCATTCGTAGTCGCCGGGCTTAAGATAATTCTCTTTCTTTTCCACGGCCAAAAAAACCTCAAGCAATTGTTCATCTTTTTCGGTCAATTCCTCCTTTTTAAGAGCAAATCTATGTTGTTGATAGTCGTTTGCAGTATAGATATTGTATAGGTGTCTTTCATCTTTTGGAACATCATCTTCTAGTATCGCAGAAGGAAATACTTTTTGTAATTTATCTATCATGACAGTAGACAATCCTTTCGATGAGTTGTGTCTATCGTACTAATAATGAAAAAAATAGTCCACAATTAATCATCATGTATGATTCATCTTTGACGTTAGTAAATATATGGTACAATGAGTAAGGAATATTAAACTATAAATTGTGGTGATGAAATGCCGGATGGGAAATACTTCCGTATAGGTTACGGACTAATACTTATTTTGTTAATTGTATATTTAAGCACATTGGTTGATTTTATATTTCAACCGATTGTTGTGCTTTTTTCAACTTTATTTGCCCCTATTGTGATTGCAGGCGTGCTGTTCTACTTGTTTCGTCCAATTGTTAATGTTTTGGCTAAAAAGCTTCCAAAAAGTATAGCGATATTACTGCTGTATTTGATGGTGTTGGGTCTTATCACACTAGTCGTATTTCTTGTAGGACCGTCTCTTCAAAATCAATTCAATAACCTTGTGAAAAATGCTCCAGCTCTTGTAAATGAAGCACAAAGAATGATTATTAATCTTCAAAATCAAGACTGGTTTAACAATTTTGTTGCAGAAATGGATTTGTCATGGCGGGAGATAACGTCACAGGCGGCAGAATATGCGAACGAATTTTTATCGGATATTGGGAGCAATATTGCAAATGTTGTTAGTATGATAACTAGTGTGGTAATTGTAATCTTAATTTTACCGTTTATTTTGTATTACATGTTAAAGGAAGGAAAAAAAGCGCCGAATTTCATTCTCCGACTTTTGCCTGCTAAACAGGAGAAAGAAGGACGTCGTATATTAAGTGATATGGATACTGCGCTAAGTTCTTACATTCAAGGACAAATCATTGTGAGTTTTTTTGTAGGGATCTGTGTATTTATTGGTTACGTCATTATCGGTCTTGATTATCCACTTGTTTTGGCTGTCGTGGCTATGTTTACAAATATTATACCATTCATAGGTCCTTGGATTGGAACGTTTCCCGGTGTGATTGTCGGGCTTTTAGATTCGCCGTTTATGGCGTTACTTGTTATAATTGTGGTTGTAATTGTGCAACAAATAGAAAGTAATCTTATCTCTCCGCAAATTATGGGGAGAAAGCTCCACATTCATCCATTAACCATTATTTTATTATTGCTTGTAGCGTCGAGTTTTGCAGGAATTGTAGGATTGCTTTTGGCCGTGCCAACATACGCGGTAGCCAAAGTAGTTGTCAGTCACACCTATAGACTGTTAAAGTTAAGAAACACCCCGTCTGATAAAGAAGACTGATTCTAAAATAAGCGAGGGATACGAATGATATATGATCTAGATGGGATTGAGCAATTGGAAAAAGACGAGTTAAAAAACATCTACGATAAGCAGGAAAAAAAACCAATTATTATTGATGTAAGAGAACCAGCTGAATATGTCGAAGGTCATATCCCTGGTGTTCCGTTGTTACCGATGAATCAAGTCCCGGAAGTGATTGATCAACTGGAAAAAGATAAGGAATATGTGCTCGTGTGCCGCAGTGGTAGTCGAAGCCAGCACACCGCTCTTTACTTCAAAGATAATGGTATCGAAAATGTAAAAAACTTTGCCGGCGGTATGCTTGCCTGGGAAGAAGAAACAACAGCAGGAATGGAAAATCCAGTGGATGATGATATTTCAAAGTTATATGACAAGTAAGAACTGAAAATAAACTGCCCCAAGCCAAGATGTGGCTGGGGCAGTCGTTGTTTAGCTCTTCTCTGAGATAGGTTTGTTATCTTCACGTTCAGTTGGTATTAAAAGAGGTTTAGGCTTACACTTAGTTTTTGTTAGTTCTGAAACAGTGATGATGACGATAAAAGCTACAATCATTGTCAGCGTCCGAAAAGGAAAAAGAACAATCCCATCTTCTACCATTGGATAGGGGAGGAAATGAGGTATGCCAAGAGCTGGTTCCCCCCCCAAAATCGAAGTAAAACTGATATGATAAACCTGCCAATGATCCATACATATTGGCATTTTTATAAAACAATGCGAGTGTTAATTGAGGGAACAGGATACAGTAAATTAAGCCAGATGCTAAGTACCAAAGAGTATAAACACTTCCTACATTTAGTGCGATGATTAATACTGCAACGCCGATAAAGATGATACTCGTTTAATCACTTTTTTAACTGAATGTCGTTTGCCTTTGGATTAAAGAACGGTCGGTAAATATTCCATGCTGACATTGAAGAAGCTGAAAGAATAGAGGAATCCTGATGACATAACTGCCGCTGCTAATGCACCAAGTCCAAGTGCCGCAATCCATTCAGGAGTAAAAAAGCGTAGCACTTCCGGTAACACCATAGCCGGGTCATTTGGTGTTACACCTCCTATTGTGCTCCAATCGACATTTGTTCCTATAACGCCAATCATAACTGCAGGTATAACAGCAATAATACATATAAAACCAGCTATAATAGAAAACCACATAGCAACTTGTTCATTTTTTGCAGAAAGAACACGTTGGAAATACACTTGCCAAGCAATGCCACCAAAAATGAGCAACAGTGCATAATCCCACCAATTCCAAAAGTAAGCACCCCATGCATCATCGTTCCACCCATTCAACGGAGGAAAAAGGTTGGCATAGCTTCCAAATTCAGATTGATAATTATTCCAACTATCTTCCCATCCTCCAACATTCCCTAATGCAAAGGGAACAACAACGAATAATCCTATCATTAAAATAATCATTTGAAAAAGATCGGTATAAGCGACAGCCCACATTCCTCCAAAGACAGTATATGAAATGGAAACAATGGCAGAAACGATAATGGAAGTTGTAAAGTCAATGCCAAGAATCGTACCAAAAGTGGTCCCAAGGGCTGTAAGGATTGCTGCGCTCCAAAAAATTTCACCAAGTAATGCAGGAATGTAAAGTAGTCCAGCCATACGTTGTCCGAAACGTTGTTCTAAAGGATCAATTACTGTCATGAATTCATACCGGCGCATTTTTCTGGCGTAAAAAATCCCCCTCAATAATTAAGCTTAATGCATATCCCCATGGTCCCTGAGCCCAGACAAGACCATCAGCATATGTTGCTTCTGCTGTACCGTTAACATATGCACCTCCTACCCAAGTTGCTGCCATGGTAAATATTGCAACAAAGAGTGGAATACTTCTTCGAGCTACAATCATATCGGTTAACGATTCGGGTTTTTTGGCTGCTAAGAAAGCTCCGATATAATAAAAGAAAGCATAAAACAAAAGCATGGAAATAAAAGCAGGCCAGTGCACATCACCATCAGTTATAGAAACATAAATAGTCACACCAACAATTAAAGCAGCAAATCCAAATGCTTTAAACCAGTTGGTTTGCTTTTCCGACATACGAATCAACTCCTATTTTTAGTATTTCTTATCCTGTATTAGTACGGTTTTGTTCGTATCATTCAGGAAAGCTTGTCATTTCTAGTAGATTTACGATTAACCTAACCTAGATTCTTGTAATTATTCTCTTGGAAAATGTGCATAGTCTAAAGTTTGAATAGATTAAACTTTTTCGCGAACACTTAGTATTAACCTGTTCTTTAAATGGAAGCAGGAAACGATTAAACTATTCAGTGAAGAGGGTGAGACGTGTGGAACATAAAAAAATGTACATTAATGGCGAGTGGGAGGAAGCCTCTTCGGGGGAGACACGCACAATTATCAACCCCTACAATCAAGAAGAAATTACAACTGTAGCGGAAGGAAATGTAGACGACGCTAAGAGAGCAATTGATGTGGCACGAAAAACGTTTGACCAAGGAGATTGGCCAGCAACTCCAGCTAATGAACGTGGTGAAATTGTATATAATATTGGTCGACTCATTCGTCGAGATCTTGAGGAACTAGCTAGTCTGGAAACACATGATTCGGGGAAAACGTTAGAGGAGAGTCGGGCTGATATGGACGATATTGCGAATGTATTTGTTTATTTTGGGGGACTGGCCGACAAAGAAGGAGGAGAAGTCATTGAACCTCCAATCCCTCACTCTACGAGTAAAGTTGTTCGTGAACCTGTAGGTGTTTGCGGTCAAATTACACCATGGAACTATCCACTGTTACAAGCATCATGGAAACTTGCACCTGCGCTTGTTGCGGGAAATACGTTAATAATGAAACCGAGTGAAATTACGCCACTCACAACAGTGAAAGTTTTTGAATTAATGGAAGAAGCCGGTGTGCCAGCAGGAGTAGCAAACCTCGTATTAGGTCCAGGTCACACTGTTGGAGATGAATTAGCTAAAAATATGGATGTGGACTTGATTTCTTTTACCGGTGGAATCGAAACAGGTAAAAAAATAATGCAGGCAGCTAGTTCTAACGTGAAAAATATTGCGTTGGAGCTAGGGGGGAAAAATCCCAATATAGTGTTCGCTGATGCTGATTTTGAAACAGCCGTGGATCAAGCAATGAATGCTGTCTTTTTCCATGCTGGCCAAGTGTGTTCGGCAGGGGCACGCATGTTGATTGAGGAAAGTGCCTATGATGATGTTGTGGATGAACTTGTTAATAGAACAAAACGAATTAAATTAGGAAATGGTTTTAACAGTGATACAATGTCAGGTCCGCTCATTTCTGCAGATCATAGGGAAAAAGTTGAAAAATATGTTGAAATGGGTAAAGAAGAAGGAGCTCATCTTGCTGTGGGCGGTAAACGTCCAGAGGAACCTGAATTACAGGATGGTTTTTTCTATTTACCAACAATCTTCACTCATTGCAAGGAAGACATGAGGATTGTACAAGAAGAAGTATTTGGTCCGGTACTGACAATAGAAACATTTCAAACGACCGAAGAAGCCATTCAAAAAGCAAATAATACCATTTATGGTCTTGCAGGTGCCGTATTTTCCACAGATATTTGTAAAGCAGAGTACGTAGCATCGAAGTTAAGGATGGGGACCGTTTGGATTAATGACTTTCATCCGTATTTCGCTCAAGCACCTTGGGGAGGATATAAACAGTCTGGAATTGGACGAGAATTAGGAGTTCAAGGTCTTGAAGAATACACAGAGGTTAAACACATTTATCGAAATATCCAACCTGAGCCAATCGGCTGGTTCAAATAACTAAAGAATGAAGAAGAAATAGGGTATCAGTCTTAATACGAAAGTAGAAAGCATGCTTAGCTAGCATACATTTGAAGTACCCACAGCCATAAAACACGGCATCGGTGCTATTACACATTTGGAAGTGAGCTAAAAGAATTTACTTTGCAAGAGCAAGGGGTTCCTACAGATATGACGGAACGGTTAGCCAAGGTTGCGATGGAAGACCCTAAGACAGAAGGAAATCCACGTGATCTTAGTGTTGAAGATTACAAGTGGATTTATAATCGTTGCTTTGAATTTACATCTAAAACAATTTAAATAAAAAGGGTGTCGGGCTGTCTCAACAAAAAGTTGTAAGGTTATAGAGTTGTTGACGTGATCCTACTGTAGACCATTTGAGGCAGCCCCTTCTTACATATAAAGATTAGTATAGGGTGTTCTTTTATATTATGATACTATCTTTTGGAAAAAATAGTATCTATAATAGAAAGAAATGATAGATAACATGTATGATGATGGGAGAGAGGGGAAAGACGGTGAAAAAATTTATAGGGGTATTTGTTTTTTGTTTTGTGCTCGGAAGTTGGAATGTCGAAGAGGTAGATGCGGGTGTCCCATCAATACCATTTGAGCCAAATGGAAGTCTGCAAGACGGAGAACAAACAGAAAGGGAAGATGGACATAAATTGTACATAGACGGTCAACTACAAACGTATGGAGGATCACCTATATTTAATGAAGGATTGCTTTACGTCCCGGTACAAGCAGGAGTGAAGGTATTGAACGACAAAGCTGATGTGGATGAAGATGTGTCTTATGCTGATGAGTCCGTGTACGATTATCTTGAAGAAAATAATTATATTGAGGAAATAGATAGACGCGACGTTATTCGCGTCAGCAAATTGCAAAACCTGGGAATTAGAGCAGAGTGGTTAGATAATCCTGGTAGATTGCATTTGGAAACAGCGGACTTACTAGCAGTGGATCAATTGAAGATTGGGGATTCTCTAAAAGAAGTGAATGATAAATTGGATGTTCACTGGAACACAGGGTTTGGTAAGCCGGCGGACTATATCGGTTTTCACGGAGATACTCATGAGTTTTCTTACACGGATCGTTATGGTAAAAAAAGGTCTGGAGAGGTCCCTGATATACAGCTTGAAATATTGGATAATTCTCTTTCATATATCATTTTGTCTTCTTCAGAATTTGAAACCGCTCGTGGTGTTTCGGTTGGAGACACATTATTTGATGTGACACGTGCTCATGGATCTGAATATATTAAAGAAACCTCGGATGGGAAAAATATCCATATATATCATGTGAATGGTGGAAGCATGTGGTTTATAGCAAACGAAGAAAACGAGATTGAACGGATTGCACTTTGGGGTTTTCAATTAGAGGGTTATGAAAGATAAGAAAGGTGTTTATTCTTTGACTGATGGGGAAAACAAGACAGTAGTATTCTTTAATCAGTTTTGAACGACAGGAGGACTAAATAATGAAAAAAAGAAACTTTCTGCTTCCTTCTCTTGTTGCTGGAGTCGTAGGAACAGCTACTTTTTTGTTAAGAGATGAAGAAAAAAGGGAACAATTAAAAAATGTTTCTAAGCGATCCATATCAAAGTGGACAGGCTCTACAAAGGAAAAGGAAGACGAGGAATTGAATGAAAAGGTTGGTCATTCTGAACCTTATGATTTTGAGGATAATAAAATGGTATCTGAAGGTGCCATGCATTCTGTGCATCACTTTGATAAAGCAGAAGAAAAGGGAGAAGAACCGATTCGTACAAGTATTCAAGACAAATAACCCGAATTGTCATACTGCTTCACCATGACGCATGTTATGGGGGAGCAGTTTTTCCTTATGGTGACCTATCCTTAAGTATTTTCTCTTTTAACCCTACCCTTATTAAAGTACAATGAACAAGGGTTCTTAATTTTATCGGCAAAGGAAGATGAGAATGCTCACTATCGAGGATGAACCTTTTCACAACGTACCAGCGTTACATATATATGACAAGAACGAGGCAGGAAAACCGTTACCGACCATGATATATTGGCATGGATTTTCAAGTGCAAAAGAACATAACTTACATTTTGCTTATCAAATGGCTAAAAACGGTATACGTATTGTGTTGCCCGAAGCAAGGCACCATGGTGAACGAAGCGAAGGTATAACGGAAAAACAACGGCTTTTTAAATTTTGGTCGATTGTTTTGGAAGGTTTACAAGATATAAAGACGATTCGTGATTCATTAGAGAAGCAGCAGCTAATCAAAGATTCTCGTTTATTTGTGGCGGGAACGTCAATGGGTGGCATGTTAACATGTGGAGCGTTAGCTGCTTTTCCATGGATAAAGGGCGGAGCAGTGATGATGGGAAATCCTGCTTGGGAAGCCTATGCCCGTTATCAGATAGCAGTGTTGAAAGAACAGGATGATTTTCCTCTTTCAGATGAGGAGGCAGAACGAGAAGTAAAGCAATTAGTACCATATGATTTGTCACAGCAACCGGATGTTCTCGGAAAGCGTCCTCTGTTTTTTTGGCACGGACGCGAGGATAATGTCGTACCATATAAAGATTCGTATGCTTTCTATGAAAAAATAAAACAATCACGTCCGATTTCCGATGATACTATTACGTACCATTTGGAAGAAAAGGCAGTCCATAAAGTGTCAAGATACGGAATGCTTACGATGACTGATTGGGCCGTGAAACATATTTAGGGAAGGAATAGGGCGGTGTGTGACTTATGATTACAAGAAACTCAACCTTGTTTAAAGAAATACAGAAGGTTCTCATCATCGTTGTATCTACCATTGTAATGGCAGTCGGTTTAAACATGTTTTTAATACCAGCCAATGTTTTTGCAAATGGGGCAACAGGTATCGCTCAAATTTTAGCAGCACTGTTGCCACTATCGACGGGGATGTTTCTATTTCTCATTAATATCCCTATTGCAGTACTAGGCTGGTACAAAGTAGGGAAATTATTTACGTTTTATAGCTTTATACATGTTGCTCTAACAACATTTTTTCTCGAAATTATTCCAATAGAAGCATTGTCGGACAATATTCTTTTAAACGGTGTATTTGGTGGAGTTATTACAGCAGTAGGAGCAGCTCTTCCCTTAAAATGGGGTGCATCCGCTGGTGGACTGGATGTTGTCGCTCTCGTATTGGCTCGAATCAGTGATGGCCCGGTTGGAAATTATTTCTTTATTCTTAACGGTATTATCGTCATAGCTGCTGGCTTATTGTTTGACTGGGAGATTGCATTGTACACTCTGCTCACGTTATACGTGAGTTCCCGTGTTATAGATACGATTCATACCCGTCATGTAAAAGTAACAGCTTTTATCGTCACGAAACAGCCGGAAGCTTTGCGTGAGGCCATTCATAAGCATATCACCAGAGGGATTACAAGAATCCCTGCAAAAGGAGGATATGACTATACCGAAAAAGAAATATTAATGATTGTAATTACACGTTATGAATTGTTTGCTTTAAAGGAAGTTATTGAGGAAGTGGATGAGCAAGCCTTTACGAATATTGTAAATACAGCTGGAATTTATGGTATGTTTCGAAAAAGTGATTAGCAAGGGAGAAGAAAGTGAAATATTTAGTTATTGTTTTTTTGTTGGTTCTGCCGCTTATCGGATGTAGTACCTTAGAAAATGAAAATAAGCAGCCGGGAGAAGAAAAAACGATGAAATCAGCATTAGTTGTAAACGGATCATTTGAGGTGAATAGTCAAGAATGGTCAGTGAGACTCCAAAATAAATCAGGAGAGTCGTCTCTTATAGAATTCACAAGTGCTCAAGAAATTGAGGTTGTTATCAAAAAGGCAGAAGAAACTGTCTATCGTTATTCTGATGGTAAAATGTTTAGTCAAGCGTTAAAATCAGTCACTCTTGAAAAAGAAGAAACACGCAAATGGTCAGAAAGCCTGTCACAAAAATTAGAAAGTGGATCTTATACGATAACGTATGAAGTGCTGGCGAATAAAATCAATGGAACTATGCCAACCACCGTTATAACGGACTCCGAAACATTTACGATTCCCTAAAATTGTTTTCATGATTTAACGTTTATCCTTGTCATTCACCGTACACTTTCGGGTTCTTATTAAAATAACGGAGTTAATAAAGTCAATACGGCAATAGAACCAAGAACGACGGTAATGAGACTACCACTAAGAAACGCAATTGAAAAAGCAGACAGTACACCAATTAGTCCGAATACAACATTGTCATGGATGAGAAGAGCCCCCGGAAAAATCAAAGCTCCTAATGCTGCATAAGGAACATTTTGTAATATCCCTTCTAACGTGGGAGGGATATGTTTTGTGTTAAAGAAAACAAGAGGTAGCATTCTTGGGATATATGTTACAACGGCCATACCGATAATGATGATAAAAATATCAACTGACATCATCGTTTCTCCTTTCGTGCAGGTGATTCTGCTGTTGTATATTTTTGAGAAGCTGGTTCCACAAATTCAAGAATAATCGCTGAAATAATAGTAGCTAAAATAATCGACCACCCTTCCGCCATCAGTTGTATAAATAAACTATTCAAAACTGCTGCTAATCCTGCTAGAAAAATGATTTTTCGATGTTTTTTTAATGAAGGTGCCAGTAAAGCAATAAATAAGGCATACAACGCAAAAGTCATACTTTGCTGCAACGTTGCAGGCAGCAATTCACCGACAGTGTGCCCCACTCCCGAAAAAACAACCCAACTTATGTAAGAAATCAAAAATACACCATATATGTACATAGAACTAATATTACCTTGCTTCATAGACGTAACGGCAAACACTTCGTCAGTGACACCGAAAGCATATCCTGCTTTTTTCAAAAGACTATCGGAATGTGCTTTTTCATTTAACGAAGCACTCATTAAAAAGTGTCGGATGTTAACAATAAATGTTGTAAAGATAATTTCTAAAGCTCCCGTTCCAACTGCGAGTAAACTAAGTGCCATATATTGAGCAGCTCCGGCGAAAACAAGCAGGCTCATGAGCAATGTTTCTTGTATAGATAAATTTGTGGTTTGAGCAATAAAACCAAACGTAATAGCTGCAGGCATATAACCAAGGGCAATGGACGTCCCGTCTTTAACTCCTTCCCCAAAAACATTAGAGCCGGTGGATGTCGAGATTACTTTCAATGGTTACTCCTCCTCGAACAGATAACTCATTTTGAAATTTCTTGTATGTTATAATATAATTATTGTATGTTAAATTATACTATATTTCAAGGTGGTGCACGTGCAGAAAGATCAGTTGAACGCTCATATTGGCAAAAAACTCAAGCAGTTAAGAAGTCAAAAAGGTTTGAATTTAGAAGAGACAGCTTCTATGACCGGAGTGAGTAAACCGATGCTTGGACAAATTGAACGTGGAGATTCAAATCCAACGGTGGGAACATTGTGGAAAGTAGCGAACGGATTGAATGTTCCGTTCACCACGTTTGTAGAACTAGATCGTCCTTCTATTACAAAGATTACGTATGATGAATTGAAAACACTAGACGGGGATCACGGAGGATTTCATGTAAAACCGTTGTTCTCAAAAGACAGCTACACTCCTTTTGAAGTGTTTTATGTCGATATTGATCCACAGCAAAGTTATTATTCGAATGCGCATCCGGACGGAGTGGAAGAATACATTTTTCTTCAGAAAGGGTATGTAGAAATAGCGATAGAGAATCACTGTTTTGAGTTAAAAACAGGAGATGCGCTTCGTTTTCAAGCTTCTGAAGATCACGTTTATACGAATAAGTCAGACGAAACAGCTAGTTTTACCATGATTATTTATTATTCCTAAAAGAATAAGTGATCTAAGCAGAGACAAATTGGGGTGTCTCTGCTTGTTATTATATTTGGCTGGTGATTAAAAGCGAAAGCCATAGCGTTTAGAGATAACGTCATAAAAACCGAGGGAATTATATAAAGCTTTAGTGGCAGCGTTACTAATGCCAGTCTCGAGCTCTATCCCCTTAATATTCTGATTTTCTGCCCAATAAATAATTTTCAGCAGAAGTTTTTTGGCGATTCCTTGATTACGGTGTTCTTTATGTACAAATAAATCGTTAAGCCAAATATAATAGCCACCTTTATCCAAAGCGATGCCAAGGTTAAAAAAAGCAGCTCCTAGAATGGAACCTTCCGATTCCGCTACAAAAATATAAGCACCGGAATGTTCTTGTAAAGCCAAGTCAATCGATTCCATCAACAATTCATAGGCATTGTCTTTACCAATGGAAGCCATTTGATCCATTAATAAATCTGCCACCTTTTCACGTAAATCTTTGCCGGCTTCTTTTGGAATTTCATATATGTTCATATCCATCTCCTCCTGTTCAAAAACAATTACTTATCTTTTTGAAATGACGCCATACTTCTTAAATGAAGTTTTTCCTCTAAATAAACCGCAATGCCTTCATCTTCGTTACTAAATGTAACATCTTGTGCCGCTTGTTTTGCTTCTGGAGCAGCATTTCCCATCGCGACTCCTCTCCCTGCTTGTGAGAGCATTTCAAGGTCATTGTCTTCGTCCCCAAATGCGATAATATCCTGCATAGAAACGTTGCAGTACTCCGCCACTTTTTCCAATCCAACCGCTTTGTTATTTCCTGTTTTAATAATTTCCAGCATATGGTGAGGGGATCCCCACGACCGTTGTTCAATTCCTTGTGCGTGTTCACCGGAAATCAATTCTTGTAATTGGTGCGCAGTTTCGGACTTAGGGTAGACAAGTAATGATGTCGGCCCATGTCGTAAAACATTTTTTAAATTGCCGCTAGCAGCAGGTTCTGTACTAAGTGCGAACATATCAAGAAAGGTTTCGTCGTAATCATGCAAAAATACATCATCTACCACTTCTGCCATCATGTTATTAACTTGAAAAGCCTGACAAGTATCAATGATTGTCTGGGCTGTTTGTAAATCAAGTGGGGAATGGTACGTTCTAAAAGAGGTATCACCGGGGTGATGGACATAAGCTCCATTAAAATTGACTATCGGTGTATCAAGGCCCAATTGTTGATAGTACATTTTGCTAGCCCGATATGGCCTTCCTGTTGCGATAGCAACCATGTGTCCTGCTTTTCTTGCTTCACGAAGCGTTTTGTAGGTCCGAGTAGAGATTGTTTTGTCATCTTTTAGCAGTGTCCCGTCCAGATCCAATACAATTAAATGTTTCTGCATAGAAAAGAACCTCGACTTTCTATTAGTAGTTAAAATACGATTTTGAGTCTTCGTTTCTCCATTATTCATAAGATTGTAAGAAAAGCATCAAAAAATTACAATAGAGAAAGATTATTATCTTTTAAAAATGTGCTATATTAAAGAGTAGTGCATTTTTCTATTTTACTCTAGGTGAAATAGAAATGAAAGCTTCTACTTAGTTTGCAGGTTAATTAGGAGGGTAGTTATGCAGGATTATTTTTCGACATTTAGTTTTCGTGCGCTTTGGACACCTGAATTGATTGTTGTACTGGCTATTGTCGCTTTTATATATTATTGGATTACGGTGAGTAAACGCCACACATTTCCTGGTGCCAAAAAGGTATCAATGCTACAGAAATGTTACTTTGTATTAGGTTTATTTGCATTATATCTGGGATGGGGAAGTCCACTATATATAGCAGGTCATTCCATTATAACGCTTCATATGTCACAAATGGTATTTGCATATTTTGCGGCTGTACCCCTGTTTATACTATCAATCCCAAAATGGGTGTTGCATAAATGGGTAGATGTTTGGCAGGACAAGGCTTATACCTTGTATCGTGTCGTGATGAATCCTATTATTGGGTTGATTGGATTTAATGCGTTATTTTCTTTTTATCATATTCCCTTCGTTTTTGATCAAAACATGCAGGCACCATTGTTACACAGCGTTTATCAAATGGCCATGCTTGGGACAGCTTGGTTAATGTGGTGGCACATGCTGGCTCCGCTGCCATCAAATAATCAACTACCTGAGTTGCGTAGAATGGGATATATTTTCGCTAATGGCATTTTAATAACACCGGCATGTGCTTTAATCATTTTTGCTGGTAGTCCTTTGTATGAAACGTATACAAATCCGGCTGTTTGGTCGAACGTCATGGCCTACTGTTTGCCTCCCGGGGCAGAACCGCCTACACAAATGATGAATGGTAAAGCGGGAGGAGGCTTTTCTTTTTTAGATCCGCACTCTGATCAACAACTGGCTGGCGTCATTATGAAAATCTCTCAAGAGTTTATCTATGTCACGACCATTGGCTATGTTTTCAAACAATGGTTGAAAAAAGAACAACCGCGCGATGGAGAGCTTACTATTAGTGATATTCCTGTTGATCCAGAACGATTAAAATAAAGTAGAAAGAAGGGTATAGTATGTGGCGGCGTGCACTATTTTTCGTCAGTGCTGGTTTGTTTTTTGCATTGCTAAGCGGTTGTAGCTGGATGTATCAAATAGGACAGCCGCAAGGTCCTCAAAATGGTAATGATTTAACAGAAGCTGAATTGGAATTATCTCCGTTTGAATTTACAAATCAAGAGGAAGAAGTAGTAACAAATGAGGATTTTGAAGGAGAATATATGTTGGCTGATATGATTTTTACTACTTGTCCAACAGTCTGTAATACGATGACGCCAAATATGTTAAGTTTGCAAGCGGATATGGAAGAAGAAGGTATTGATAATGTAAATTTGGTTTCATTTACTGTTGATCCTGATAACGATGATCCAGAAACGCTGAAAGATTATGGAGAAAAATATGGCGTTGATTTTGATAATTGGGATTTTTTAACCGGATATACGAATGAGGATATAAAAGAACTTTCTGAAGAGTCGTTTTTAAGTGTTGTTGATAAAGATACAGGAGATGACAACATTATACACACTACAGGCTTTTTTCTCATTGATCCGGAAGGTAATGTTATAAGAAAGTATGATGGTTTAGAAAGTGATACAGAACCAATACTTGATGATTTAAAAAGAGTATCAGACAGCAACTAGATATCCTAAGGAGGGAATATCAATGGATCGTTACAAAAAAATGTATCTTTTTTCTATCATTATTACATTAGTAGCTTTTATACTTAGTGCATGTGGTGGAGAGGAAGAAGATATGACCTTACAAAATGAAAATTGGGACGATATTAATTTAGCAGATAAAGACAACCCAACTATTCTATTTCATTTCACAGGCGTTAACTGAAGTCATTGCGTGTCGCAGCTCGTGCAGTTGCAAGAGAATATAGACCAGTTTGAAGATGTGGAAGCAGATATTTATACAATCAGTAGTGATTCACCGGAAGCACATCAGAATTTAAAAAATCAAGAAGGTTTTACCTTCACCATGTTATCTGATCCATCTTTAAATGTGATTGAAAAAGCAGATATGGCAGGAGATCAAATGTCTGTCAGAGGATACTCTGTATTTGATAAAGATGGAAAGTTAATCACGTCTGAAGAAAATGATTTTTGGGGAGACAACATAGATAATACCGAGGAAAAAATAAGGGAAGCCCTTGAATAGACGACAACAGGGTTTGCATAGAAAAAGGCGCTCATTTTGGGTGTCTTTTTTATTGCAAAAGAATGTATATAAATACAAAAATGACGTTTAATATGTATATGTGATGAAATCGTTCAAAATGGAAATAGTATTGATTATATCAAACTATTTGCTTCGAATATAAATTGATTTAAAAAAATATAAAAATACAGTTGCATTAATATATATTCACGCTTATAATGAAAATACAAACGATGTATAAAGATAAAACGAGGTGCAAATTTATGAAAGCAGCGATTGTTGGAGCAACTGGTTATGGTGGGATTGAATTAATACGAATTTTACACAACCATCCGAAAATAGAGGGAATCAAGGTGTTTTCTTCTTCTCAAGAAGGAAAAACGATGGCTGAAAGTTATCCTCATGTTACAGACATAGTGGAACTCACACTTGGTGAAATTCAACCAGAGCGCTTAAACGAACATGACGTTGTCTTTCTATCCACACCGCCTGGAGTATCAGCAGAATGGACAGAACAAATAAGTTCCGAGACAAAGATAATAGATTTATCAGGAGATTTACGTTTAAATCACCCAGAAACGTATACTGCTTGGTATCAACGTGATAGTGCTCCAGAAGCATTATTGCAAAAAGCTGTCTATGGTTTGACGGAATGGCATAAAGAAGAAATAAAATCAGCACAGATTTTATCAAATCCAGGTTGCTATCCAACTGCAGCATTACTTGGGGCAATACCTGTTGCGCAAAAAAATGCTATAGAGACATCCGAACTTATTATTGATGCAAAGACGGGGACCACAGGGGCAGGACGCTCTCCTTCAGCCATGACACATTTCAGCGAAATGAATGATAATTTTAAAGTATACAAAGTGAATGAACATAAACATACACCAGAAATAGAACAAGAATTAGAAAACTGGACTAATAAAAAAGCGCCGGTCACCTTCACTCCTCATCTTATTCCGATGACAAGAGGGATTATGGCGACCATGTATGCCCCCCTTCAATCAGGATGGAATAAAAATGATATTGAAGAACTTTACTATACAGCCTATAAAGATCATCCGTTTGTCAGAATAAGGGGAGACCGTACGTTTCCGTTCACAAAAGAAGTTTATGGCACAAATTATTGCGACATTGGTTTTACCGTCGATGAACGAACCGGTAGACTGACTATTGTTTCGGTGATCGACAATCTAATGAAAGGTGCTTCCGGTCAGGCAATTCAGAATATGAATGTAATGTTTGGATATCCGGAAAAAACGGGACTCGATTTTATTCCGATTTACCCGTAAAAACTAGAATTTGAAGAACAGGGGAGATAGAAGCATGAGCACATTACAAACAATCGATAATATAACAGAAATAAGTGGTGGAAGTATTATTACGCCTTACGGATTTAAAGCAGCAGGTTTACACACAGAAGTGAAGCGTAAGCGCAACGACCTTGGCGCGATAGTATGTGATGTGCCAGTTTCGAGTGCGGCTGTCTATACATTGAACAAAATACAGGCTGCTCCCCTGCGAGTCACACAAGAAAGTATAGCTGAAGAAGGGAAGTTGCGTGCTATTGTAATTAACAGCGGCAATGCAAATGCTTGTACAGGTGAAGAAGGCCTTTTTGATGCTTACAAAATGCGTGAAGTAGCAGCGGATACTTTTGATTTACCTGTTCATCAAGTTGCTGTTAATTCGACCGGAGTAATCGGTGAACGGTTGAACATGGATAAAATTATTCCGGGTATCAGGTCATTAAAACCAATGCCAGCTTTTAAAGATGCAGATCAATTCAATGAAGCTATTATGACGACAGATAAAGTAAAAAAGCATGCCTGTTTTCAAACGACAATTGATGAAAAGCGGGTAACATTTGGAGGAGCTGCTAAAGGATCAGGGATGATTCATCCTAATATGGCGACTATGCTCAGTTTTATTACGACAGATGCAGTAATTGAACCTGTTTATTTGCAACAAGCCTTATCCGAAGTGACAAATAAAACATTTAATTGCATTACAGTAGATGGAGATACATCGACGAATGATACAGTCGTTGTAATGGCAAGCGGACACGCTGGAAATGAGAGTTTACATCCCGATCATCCTGAATGGGAAGGTTTTGTGCATGGACTTCGCCTTACATGTGAAGATCTTGCCAAAAAGATTGCTAGAGATGGAGAAGGTGCAACAAAGCTCGTAGAAGTAAAAGTAGACGGAGCTAAAAATGATAAAGAAGCTGGGATGGCAGCAAAACAAATCGTCGGGTCTGATCTTGTGAAAACAGCAATATATGGGACAGACGCTAACTGGGGACGGGTTATTGTTGCATTGGGTTATAGCGGGGTTGATCTTGACCCTGAGAAAATAGATATTGCGTTAGGTTCAATACCTACTCTGAAAAACAGTAAACCTGTTTCTTTTTCTGAAGAAGAAGCAAAAGCTTATTTAGAACAAGAAGATATTTTAATTCATGTAGATCTTAACATTGGAGAAGGAACTGGAAAAGCATGGGGATGCGATCTCTCCTATGAGTATGTCAGAATAAATGCGGGCTACCGGACGTAACCACTATGGAAAGAGGGAAAATCGACATGGAAAATATAATCGTAATAAAATGCGGCGGCTCGACCCTTGCTAATCTATCTGTTGATTTTTTCGAGGGTATTGCCGCCATGAAGCAAAAAGGAAAACATCCGATTATTGTTCACGGCGGTGGTCCTGCGATAAACCGTATGCTGGAAGTGGAGAAAGTGGAAACGGAATTTGTTGAGGGATTGCGAAAAACAACCCCGGAAGTATTACAGACAGCAGAAAAGGTATTAACTGGTTACGTTAGCGAAAGCATAGTATCATCGTTGCAACAAGCTGGAGTTCAAGCTATCGGTCTTTCTGGTGTAGAGAGAAAACTACTAGAAGGTGTACCGCTTGATATCGAGAAACTAGGGTTAGTTGGAGACATAGAACAAGTGAACATCGAAGTGTTAAAAGATGAAATGGACGCAGGTAATATTCCTGTTATCGCACCGATAGCATTCAACGAGACGTACGGAAAACTTAACGTTAATGCAGACACAGCTGCTTCAGCTGTAGCAAAAGCTCTACAAGCTGAGGAACTAATATTTGTTACAGATGTGGATGGTATTTTATGTGGTGGAAAGCTCGAGGATACATTAACAGTAAGTGCAGTTGAAATGTTCATTGAAAATGGCACTATCTACGGCGGTATGATACCTAAAGTGAACGCTGCGAAATCCAGTTTGATAGGTAATATAGAAAAAGTCACAATAGCTAATGGAAATGGGAAAAATAAAAAGAATGACGGCACGCTAAAAGGAACATCTATCGTGAAAGATAAAGTGTCCAACACTTGATAATAAACGCAATAGTAGAAAGAGGAGGAAGAGACAGTGGATCAATCAACAGATAATGTCCAAGATGGAGAACTGTTTCCGACGTATAAAAGATGGAATGTAACGTTTGAAAAAGCATCAGGGGAAACAATAACGGACAAATCAGGGAAAACCTATATGGATTTTATGTCAGGAATTGGTGTAGTTAATCTTGGACATGGTCACCCTACTGTTGTTCAAGCAGTTGAAAATCAACTCTATAAGGGCTGGCACGCATCCAATTTTTTTCATTATGAAGAACAGCAGCAAGCGGTCCAACTATTGACGACTCATTCTTGTGGAGATCTTGTATTTTTTGCTAATAGCGGTGCCGAAGCAAATGAAGCGGCTATTAAATTAGCAAGAAAACATACGGGACGACGAAAAATCATCAGCTTTGTCCAGTCCTTTCATGGAAGAACATTTGGCAGCATGGCAGCCACAGGGCAGGAAAGTATTCACAAAGGCTTTGGACCAATGCTTGAAGGGTTTGAATACCTGCCATATAACGATGTGAACGAACTGGAGAAAGCTGTAGATGAAAATACGGCAGCCGTCATATTGGAAGTTGTTCAAGGAGAAGGCGGTGTTCACCCAGCTACAGACGACTTTCTCAAAGCTATTGAAAAAATCACTCAAAAATCGGGCTCACTACTTATTTGTGATGAAATTCAAACCGGTTTGGGACGAACGGGTAAATTTTTCGCCCATGAACACAGCGGCATAAAACCAGATATTATTACAACGGCAAAAGCGTTAGGTAATGGCTTTCCTGTCGGAGCAATGATTGGTAAGAGGTATTTGAAAGAAGCGTTTGGACCAGGAAGTCACGGAACGACTTTTGGAGGTAATCCGTTAGCTATGACGGCAGTCAATGCCACCCTTCAAACCTTGTTGAAAGAGGGCTGGATTGAAGCTGCTGCTTCGAAGGGGGAACAGTTTTTAAAAGAACTGCATCACCAGTTAATACCGCTTAAAAATGTAATAGAAATTCGCGGTTTAGGAATGATGGCAGGTATTGAATTGACGAACCCCGCTGCAGAAAAAATAATGGCTCTTCAAGATAAAGGAATGCTCGTGATTGCAGCAGGGCCTAATGTTATACGTCTGCTTCCACCGCTGACAACCGAATGGGACACGTTGATGAAAGGTGTTCAATTGTTGAAGGAAGTATTAAGCGAACCAAAATAATGATGAATAAAAGCAAAGTAGTACTGAGGAGGAAATGGATATGAAGGGATACATCAAATTAGAAAGTGGCGAATTATTTGAAGGGCACTTAGACGGAGACACTCAGAAAGACATCTATGGAGAAATCGTGTTTTTTACCGGTATGACAGGATATCAAGAAGTGTTGACAGACCCTTCTTTTCACGGTCAAATTGTCGTGTTCACCTATCCCCTCATTGGAAATTATGGCTGGAATGAAACGGATTATGAAAGTGTAAAACCACAGCCGGCGGGTCTTGTTATCAGTGAAGCCGCACCTGAAGCATTTCACTATGAGGCGAAACAAACGATTAAAGAAGCTGCCTCTCAAGCTGGAATTCCATTGGTGACGGGTATAGACACACGCACTCTTACAAAAAGTATTCGAGAAAAAGGTGATATGGGAGCGGTGTTAACAACAGATCCTGCTGACGTAAATGTTATCGATTATGAACCAATCGGTGAAAAGATGCTGATTGACGAAGTTACCGTAAGCGAACCTGTTACATCAGGAGAAGGCGAGGAACACATCGTTCTTTTAGATTTTGGATTCAAAAAATCAATGGTACGCCGTTTAAACGAAAAAGGCTGCAAAGTGACGGTCGTTCCTTATGATATAAAGCCTGAAAAAATAGCGGCGCTTGACCCGGACGGCCTTTTGTTTTCAAACGGTCCGGGCAATCCTAAACAGCTTGAACACTTGTTGCCGCAATACCGTCAACTTTCACAGACTTACTCTTCACTTGGGATTTGCTTAGGTCACCAACTTTTGGCACTTGCATATGGAGGGGATACAGAAAAACTTCGTTTTGGACACCGTGGTGCGAACCAACCCGTTCAGGATACGTATTCGAATAAAGTGTTTATGACTTCCCAGAATCACAGTTATGTCGTGAAAGAAAATAGCTTACCAACTGGTGAATTCGTCGTACAGCATAAAAATATTAATGATGGTTCCATTGAAGGTTTATCCCATATGAAATATGATATCGTTACGGTTCAATTTCATCCAGAGGCGCATCCAGGTCCCGCGGACAGCGAAGAGATTTTTGACCAGTTTTTAGAACATCTGAAGAATAAAGGGAGAGAGAAGACCTATGCCTAAAGAGACAGATATAAAAAAAGTACTGGTAATTGGTTCAGGACCAATCATCATTGGCCAGGCAGCAGAATTTGATTATTCCGGCACACAGGCATGCCTTGCTCTACGTGAAGAAGGAATGGAAGTTGTGCTTATTAACAACAATCCAGCTACTGTGATGACGGATGAAGCTTGTGCGGATAAAGTATATTTCGAACCATTGACTGTAGAGTCTGTAGAAAACGTAATAATAAAAGAAAAACCAGATGGTCTGCTTGCTACACTTGGTGGTCAGACTGGATTGAATTTAGCGTTTTCTCTTGATGAACATGACATATTAAATAAACATGGAGTGGCGCTACTAGGGACACCGATTGAATCAATTAAGCAAGGAGAAGACAGAGAAGCTTTTCGTTCGCTCATGCAAGAACTTGGTGAGCCGGTTCCGGAAAGTGATATTGTCGAAAAAGAAGAAGAAGCTGTTTTATTCGCTGATAAAACAGGATATCCGATTATTATCCGTCCAGCCTATACGTTAGGTGGAGGTGGTGGAGGTATTGCTTATAACGAAGAACAACTTCGATATATTATCTCCGGAGGATTAGAAGCAAGCCCGATTCACCAATGTTTGGTTGAAAAGAGTATTGCCGGCTTTAAAGAAGTTGAGTATGAAGTAATGCGCGATGAAAACGATACGTGTATTACTGTCTGCAATATGGAAAACATCGATCCTGTCGGCATTCATACAGGAGATTCGATTGTTGTTGCTCCATCACAGACACTGACAGATGTAGAATATCAAATGTTGCGGGCTTCCTCTTTGAAAGTGATTCGGGCACTTGGCATTGTGGGGGGCTGTAATATTCAATTTGCATTGGATCCTTACAGCAAAAACTACTATTTGATTGAAGTAAATCCTCGTGTCAGCCGGTCTTCAGCCCTTGCTTCTAAAGCAACAGGATATCCGATAGCTAGAATGGCCGCAAAATTGAGTGTTGGCTATCATTTACACGAACTATTAAACCCGGTCACTGGACACACGTACGCAAGCTTTGAGCCTGCACTTGACTATGTTGTCGTAAAATTTCCGCGTTGGCCGTTTGATAAATTTGTGCATGCGGAAAAACAACTAGGAACGCAAATGAAAGCAACAGGCGAAGTGATGGCAATTGAAAGAAATTTAGAAGCGGCACTTCAAAAAGCAGTACGTTCGCTCGAGATTAAAACAAAAGGGCTAGAAGTTCCAGAATTTGCTGCAAAAACGGTAGAAGAACTTTATGAAATGTTGAAAGACCAGGATGACCGTCGCTTTTTCGTTATAATGGAACTTTTACGTAAAGGTGAAACATCATCAACTTTGCATGAATTAACGGAGATTGACTTTTTCTTTTTGCAATCTTTTCAAAAGCTAGTACAGATGGAAAAGCATATTTACCAGCATGATTGGAAAGAAGTTGACTACGAGCAGTTATACACATGGAAAAAAGCAGGCTTTACTGATCAATGGCTCGCAGATCAATGGCAAGTTAACGAACAAGATATTTATCAACAGAGAAAACAATGGGAAATGCTCCCTTCTTATCATATGGTTGATACATGTGCGGCTGAATTCACCGCAGAAACACCATATTACTATTCTAGCTGGTATAAACAAAGCGATGAAAAACAAGCTAGCGAAAAACCGAAGTTATTAATAGTTGGATCAGGTCCAATTCGTATCGGACAAGGAATTGAATTCGACTACTGTTCCGTTCATGGAGCGATGGAAGTAAAGAAGGCAGGGTATGAAGCCGTCATTATGAACAATAATCCTGAAACGGTGAGTACCGACTTTGAAATGGCAGATCACCTTTATTTTGAACCATTGACAAAGGAAGATGTTATTCACGTTGCTGAGACTGAGAATGTTGAGGGAATTATTGTTCAATTAGGTGGTCAAACCGGAATCTCATTAACAAAAGATCTTGAAGAAGCAGGATGGAATGTGCTTGGCACCTCTTCTGATACGATTGATCAGTTAGAAGACCGGGGCCGCTTTTACGAGTTTATGAACCAAGTCGACGTTCCGCATATTCCAGGAGTTACTGGTTTGAATAAAGAAGACGTCTTAAAAAAAGCCGAAAAGATTGGATATCCTGTATTGCTCCGCCCATCCTATGTAATTGGAGGACAAGGGATGGCTATTCATACGACGGAAACGGAGCTGAACGATTACCTTACTGATATGGATCAAAATGTACAATACCCTATTCTTATTGACGCTTATATTCCAGGAAAGGAACTAGAAATTGATGTATTGACCGATGGATATGATATTTTAATTCCGGGAATATTTGAACATGTAGAACCAGCAGGAGTTCATTCGGGAGATTCACTCGCCATTACACCGCCGTATTCGATTAATGAAACAACCAAAGCTTTAGTTGTTCAATACGCTCAAAATATAGCAAGAGGCATGGATTTTAAAGGTATTTTTAATATACAATTTGTTTATGAAGATAATAAGCTGTATGTTATTGAAATTAATCCACGCGCCTCGAGAACGGTGCCGATTTTTTCAAAGGTTACTGGTATTCATATGGTCGAGGGAGCCGTTGAAATGCTGCTTGGCACATCTTTGCAAGAATGGAGTAATCAAAAAACAGGCTTGAATGAAGAAACGGCTTATTACACAGTAAAAGCGCCTGTATTTTCTAATGATAAACTGCCGGGAATCGATCCGTTGTTAGAAGCAGAAATGAAATCGACGGGAGAATTAATAAGTGTCGCTAATACTAAAGAAGAAGCATTTAAAAAGGCATTTGCCTGGTCGGAAACCCAAGTACCGCTTCTTTTCAGCAAAAAAGGAATAGTTTTTTGTGATATACACGACACCCAGCTTGAAAAAGTTAAAACATCGCTCAATCGTTTGCAAAAACTAGGCTACACATTAGTAGCAGAAAATCCTGCAGATTCGGCATACCAACAAATGACTTTTGAAGAATGGGTGAATCATTCGGATGCCGTCGCTCTACTCAGCATGCCTAAGACAGGGTATTCGACAGGGAAACACAGACGGCAGGAAGCATTAAAACAACGTAAAACCATCATCACAAACACGAGCACTTTTGCTGTAATGACAGAAGCAATGACAGGTACAATAAAAGAACCGCGGGCTATCGAAGAATGGTTGGAAGATGGAGCACCGGCGAGTGAAGGAGTGTGAACGTATAGTGAGTGAGAATAGAAAAACCGAGCCTTTGACGGAACTAAAGAAAAGAGATGTTTTAACGTTACTGGATTTCACTTCGGAGGAAGTAAAAAATCTGATAGAATTGGCAGGTCAATTAAAACAAGACCAACAACAAAACAACTCTACCCCGCTTTTGGCAGGGAAATCTCTTGGTATGATTTTTGAGAATGCCTCTACAAGAACGAGAGTGTCATTTGAAGTAGGAATGACACAACTTGGGGGCCATGCGTTATTTTTAAGTCCACGAGACTTACAAATTGGACGTGGAGAACCGGTGAAGGACACAGCAAATGTATTGTCACGTTATGTGGATGGTATTATGATTCGCACTAATTCACACGAGATGGTTGAAGAACTTGCTACACACGCAGATGTTCCGGTTATAAATGCGTTAACAGATCTTTATCATCCGTGCCAGGCTTTGGCTGATGTTTTAACGATAAAGGAACATAAGGGAAAATTAGAAGGCCTTAAAGCGGTTTTTATTGGCGACGGAAATAATGTTGCTCATTCTCTCATGATAGCTTGTGCCAAAGTAGGCATAGACGGTGTGATTGCTGTACCAAAAGGCTATGAACCGGATGCAGAAGTATGGGAAGAAATGAAAAAAGTAGCAGAAGAAAACAACACGTCAATGGAGCTTATGAACTCGCCGCAAGAAGCGATAAAAAATGCTGACGTGGTTTATACAGATGTATGGGCAAGTATGGGATTTGAAGAAGAACAAAAGAAGCGCGAAGAAGCATTTACAGGCTTTCAAATTAATGAGTCTATGTGCTCTCATGCAAAGGAAGATTTTATTTTCATGCATTGTCTGCCGGCACACCGTGGAGAAGAAGTTTCAGAGGAAATTATTGACGGCGTGCATTCTGTCGTTTATGATGAAGCTGAAAATCGTCTTCATATACAAAAAGCAATTCTTGCTTCTGTAATTGAATAGAATGATTGTTTAAGAATGACTGCTTTAACGGCAATATAAGCTGTTAAAGCAGTTTTTATTGGAAGCAGATGGGAGTGTATAAAAGTGAAATCGATATATGTGGGAGTCCTTCTATTCTGTTTAGTATTGATAGGAACTTATAGTATTTTGCAATATGTTATGCAAATAGGAGAAGGTATCTCCGTTATTTCAGCTATCGTTTTAGCACTTATAGTAGAATGGCTTTATCGTAAAAGGTACTCATAGATGCAGATAGTTCTTCATAATAGTTAAATGATACCTTAAGAAAGAGCAGGACTTTTGGTGAGCAGGTCGAATAATTTTATGGTGCAGTCTATTGTGTAAATGTCAAAAAGGGAGTGTTCTTTATGAGCAGAAGATATAAAAGAGCAGGAGTGTGGGGGATGTTCGCATTTGGCGCGGTGTTAACACTAACTATCATCAATGCCTGTGACTCTAACGTTTCTACAGCTCCAGCTGATAATAAAGCCGCTCTTCTTTTAGAAAATACAATAGACGATCAAGGGTGGAATAGTAAAGGGTACGAAGGGCTTTTGCATGTTCAATCTGATATTGGGATGGATGTTACGTATAGGGAAAATGTTTCTGATGCAAAAAAAGTGAAAAATACTGTGGAAGAACTTGAAGATGAAGGGATAGAATTAATATTTGGTCATGGTAGATTTTTTGCCGACCACTTTATGGAGATAAATGAGAATTATCCTAATATCCATTTTGTCAGTTTTAATGGAGATGTAGAAGGACATAATATAACATCTGTGCACTTTGAAGGTTTTGCAATGGGATATTTTGCTGGCAGACTTTCTAGTGAAATGAGTGAAACGAATACAATTGGAGTTATATCAGCTCAAAAATGGCAGCCAGAAGCGGAAGGTTTTGTGGAAGGCGCGAAGGATTCCAGCGATTCTATTCGTGTGTTGAACGAAAATGTTTACGGATGGAATAAGGAAGAAGAAGCGCTGCAGACCCTAGACGATATGACGGAAAAGAAAGCAGATATTATATATCCAACGGGTGATGGTTTTCATGTCGAAGTGATTAATAAAATGAAGGAAAAAGATCTCCAAGCAATTGGTTATATGGGTGATCAATCTGATTTAGGAGAGGCCACTGTGCTAACTAGTACAGTGCAGCACGTTGAGCGAGTGTACCAGAAGATCGCAAAACAGTATAAAATGGGAGAACTTGAAAGTGGAAACGTGTCGTACGGTTTTGAGGATGAAGCGATTTCGATGGGGCAGTTCAGTCCGGAAGTTCCAGAGAATATTCAGAAACAACTTATTGAAGAAATTGATCATTATAAAGATACGGGTGAATTGCCCTAAAAGATTTACTTGACCAAGAAAATCAATCATGCTTGAATAACAATATAAGAAATATTTCTAACATAATTAGAGGTGAAACGATGGATCAAGAACGAAATATGAAATTTATGCAAATTGCAATGAAACATATCCAAGAAGGGCGTGCTTTTTTAGACGAGAAAGGAATAGAATTGGACATGCATGATTTGCAGCCAGCTCTTGACATGCTCATGCAAGTAATGAATGAAGCCTACGAAATGGGTTACGAAGAAGGAAAAAACGAATAAAAAGCTAACACACCTTTCTTTTACATGTCATATAGTGAAATAACCTACATTGTAGAGAAAGGTGAGTATGAAATGTATTTTTCCCCTTATGGATACCGGAACGAGTTACACCAAGCTCCTTATAGTAATCGTTATTTTCCATTCCTACCGTTTCTGGCAGGTTTAGCCGTCGGTCCAATTTTATTTCAACATGGCCATTACGACGGTCCTTATTATGGACCAACATATGGTCCTCACTATGGCCCGAGTTATGGTCCATCCCATGGTCCTTCTTATTACGGACAGTCATACAATATGGGATATGGACCGCCTTTATATGGTCAGCATGATGGTGAACAGGATTGGCCGTTTCCCCCTTCCGGACATTTATAATCGAAATGGAAAGCTGTCCTTTTGCATAATGAGGACAGCTTTTTGTCTGGCTTTACATACTGTTGTTAGCCCCTTAAGGGGAAACGCTCATTTTTTAAAGTGCAGGAACCTAGACATTTACATTCATTTGTTATAAACTTAAAACCAGGTCATAAGATGAAGTATTAATCAATAGCACATTATAAAATTTTTCCTTTCACAAAAGAGGAGGAGCTTGTTATGCAAAATGCAGGAATTTGGGGTATAGGCAGTTTTACAGAAGGACGAGAAGTAACTAATTTTGATTTAGAAAAAACGTTAGATACAAGTGATGAATGGATTCGTACGAGAACGGGTATTGAAAGAAGAGTATTTGCAGAAGATGATGTTGATACATCAGATATGTCTTACTACGCTGCGGTGGATGCACTAAAAGAAGCAGAGCTTGACGCGTCTGAGTTAGATTTAATTTTAGTTGCCACTGTAACACCGGACTATCCATTTCCATCTGTATCTTCGTTATTACAAGAACGTCTTGGGGCACCTAAGGCAGCTGCAATGGATATTAGCGCTGCATGCGCCGGATTTATATATGGATTGGCAACTGCTGAACAATTTATAAAAACCGGGATGTATAAGCATGTTCTTGTTATTGGAGCGGAAAAATTGTCGAAAGTGACGGATATGGACGATCGAAATACAGCGGTATTGTTCGGAGATGGTGCAGGAGCTGCTGTTGTTGGTCCGGTAGATGAAGGAAAAGGATTTCTTTCGTTTGAACTTGGATCAGATGGGGAAGGAGCTATGCACATTCGTCAGGATCCTCAGTTAATTATGAATGGGCGGGAAGTGTTTAAATTCGCTGTTCGTCAAATGGGAGAATCTTCGATTAATGTGGTAGAAAAGGCAGGGTTAACGAAAGATGACGTGGACTTTCTTGTCCCTCACCAGGCTAATATCCGCATTATGGAAGCGGCAAGAGAACGATTAGAACTTCCTAAGGAAAAAATGGCGGCAACGGTACACAAATATGGAAATACTTCTTCTTCTTCTATACCAATTGCTATGGTCGAAGAATTAAAAAATGGTAAAATAAAAGAAGGAGATCTCATCGTCATGGTTGGTTTTGGGTCTGGTCTTGTTTGGGGAGCCACTGCCATGCGCTGGGGACGCTAAAATATTCATGGAACCAAAACAAAGGAGAGAAATGACATGAGCAATAATAATCGTGTAGTTATTACAGGATTGGGAACGGTAAATCCTTTGGGACTAGATGTGGATTCATCTTGGAAAAATGCAGCGGCAGGTGTATCAGGTGTCGGTGAACTGACACGTGTAAATAAAGACGAATTTCCAATGAAGACCGCGGCTGAGGTAAAGGATTTTGAACCATCGGATTTTATAGATAAAAAAGAAGCAAGAAAAATGGATCGCTTCACACAGTTTGCGGTGGCTTCTGCCGAAATGGCGTTAAAGGATGCTAATTATGAGATTACAGAAGAAAACGCCGAACGTGTCGGTGTTTGGATAGGCGCCGGTATTGGTGGAATGGAAACGTATGAGCAACAGTTTAACAATTTTCAACAAAAAGGGTATAAACGTGTTAGTCCATTTTTTGTGCCGATGATGATTCCAGATATGGCTTCAGGACAGGTATCGATTGTAACAGGAGCAAAAGGAATCAATTCTTGTACGGTGACGGCTTGTGCGTCTGGGACCAACTCTATTGGTGATGCGTTTAAAGTCATTCAACGCGGAGATGCGGAAGTAATGATTACAGGAGGTGCCGAAGCCCCTATAACAAATATGGCGGTAGCCGGGTTCTCTTCTGCTAAAGCGATAACGACGAATGAAGATCCAGCGACGGCATCTCGCCCGTTTGATAAAAACCGCGATGGCTTTGTAATGGGAGAAGGCGCTGGAGTGCTTATTTTAGAATCATTAGAATCGGCCAAAAGCCGTGGAGCTCATATTTATGGAGAAATTGTAGGATATGGTGCAACCGGAGATGCCTATCACCTTACAGCTCCGGCACCAGAAGGAGAAGGAGCTGTACGTTCTATGCAACAGGCAATAGATGATGCGGACTTACAGCCACAAGACATTCAGTATGTGAATGCACATGGAACTAGTACAGCCTATAACGATGAATATGAAACGACTGCGTTGAAATCGTTATTTGGTGACCATGCCTCTAACTTAATGATTAGCTCTACAAAATCCATGACTGGTCACCTTCTAGGAGCAGCAGGTGGTGTTGAGGCTGTATTCACTCTAAAAGCGATGGAAGAAGAGACTGTTCCACCGACCATTAATTATGATGAACCAGATCCAAACTGTGATCTTGACTACGTGCCAAACGAAAAAAGAAACGCTCCTATTAAGGTAGCATTGAGCAATTCATTAGGCTTTGGCGGTCATAATGCAACCATCATATTTAAAAAATACGAATCGTAAAAAGAAGGGCACCTTGAAACCATTTGGTTTATCAAGGTGCCCTTCTTTTTTTGTTAAGCCGTTTTCTTAAGAGAAGTGGTTCTTAATCTTTCTCTTCCTCGTTATTTGCTGCTGTTTGTTTATCACTATTAGTAGCGCCGTTTAGAAAATCTTTGAGTTCTTGGCTGTTTGTTTCTTTGTCCATTTCTAAAACAGCACCGGCATGGCTGTATCTCTCATTTGTATAGGAATCTTCAATCGGCACACGTAACGTATCAATATTATTAATTTGATTCAGAAGAATGTCTTTTCCAAGACCTAACATCTTGCTAGTTGAAACGTCGGTTTCAAGGTTTGGTCGGACAGCATTTATTAATTGGGGTACTTTTGTGACACTGCTTACAGACAAGAGTTCGTCTTTTAATAGATTTAACATCTCTTGCTGTCGTTCAACTCTCCCAAAATCGTTATTTCCATTTCCTCGAAAACGAACGTATTCCAGTGCTTCTTCACCGTCTAGTAATTGTTCACCAGGTTGAAAATCAATATTTACATTACCTGAATTATCTTGATATTGCATTCTTTCATCAATGTTTACTTCCACACCATCCGGTGCAACGGTATCTACTACTTCAACAAAACCATCAAAATTAATAGTAGCATGATAGTCTACATTTATATTAAAGTTTGTTTCGATGGTTTCTTTTAACAATTCAATTCCTCCATAGGCGAAAGAAGCATTGATCTTGTTGTTTTCATATCCTGGAATTTCAACGTAAGAGTCTCTCATAATCGAAGCAAGTCTTACGTTGCCGGTTTTAGGGTTTAAATTAGCAACCATAATGGTATCCGTTCTTTCGGCTCCGGATTCCTCTTCATTATCCACACCAACTAGTAAAAAAGTGAGAGCTTCATCATTACTGTTGTCGTTCGAAGTATTGTTTGTTTCATTTACATTCATATTACTACTAGATTCAGATTCAGTCATTTCATTACCATTTTCCTGCGTTTGTGAATTGTTATCTTTACTAGCAAACGGCTGACCGCCTTTAGAAAACACAGTCATAGTAGCAGTAATGGCTAAAACTGCTATTAAAAACGTTAAAACGTATAATTTCTTTTTGTTGGATGACTTGCGGTATCTCTTTTTATTTCGTGCCACCGTTCTAACCTCCCTCAAACATTCAACCTTGATTATAACAGAAATAAACGGGATGGTTGAATAAAAAATTAGAAAAAACGAGAAAATCCGACTTATTATAACTAATAAATTCGACTATGGATAAACTTTACCGCTTCTTTTTGATTGGTAACGACCTCATCTATGATTGCCTGTTCTAATTCAAACAGATATTCTTTAAAAGCAGGGCCAGGTGTAAGGCCTGCCTCGATTAAATCATTACCACTTACCCAATGCGGCAAGTTTTTTCGTTTTTCGTGATAAAAGTGTATCAAATGTGCTTTATGTTTTTCTTCATCGGCCTCGAAAGCAAGAGCGGTGAAGAAGAGGGCCTCTTCTTCGAGTGAATAAGCGTATTTATGAAACGTACCGGCTGAATCAAATAATTCTTTTGAATCGTTTTCGAAAAGATAGGTAATGTCTTGCACAACTTTCTTTTGTTTTTTCGTAACGGATATAGATTCAGCCATTTTAATAGTGTGTTGATTGTTCAAGTATAGACAACTAATGATAACAAACCATTTTTCCAATGCGAATTTTTTTTGAGGATTACCTTGCTGCAGAATTGATGTCAAAATGGAACATGTTTTATCATTCCAAACCGCCCCTTTAAAAAATTTGTTCAAGACTCCAAGTTGATCAAGCCTGTTTATTGTTTGCACAGGGCTGGTTTCGGAAAATAAATACTGGCACTCGGTTATTATTCGAGAGTAAGATAACTTATTGATTGCTGATATGGAATGATGAATGAACGCTTCTGTTTCTTTGTCTAACTGAAAAGAAAATCGGGATTCAAATCGAATACCGCGTAGTATCCGTGTTGGATCTTCGACAAAACTTAAGTTATGCAAAACACGTAGACGTTGATTTAATATGTCTTCATAGCCGTTAAAATAATCGAGTAATTGTCCAAATGAATCAGGCTGAAGAGACGCTGCTATAGCATTTATCGTGAAATCACGCCGATATAGATCTTCTTTTATATTTGAACGTGACACGGTGGGGAGGGCGGCAGGTTTTTCATAGTATTCTGTTCTTGACGTCGTAAAATCCAATCTTGGTCCAATCTTTGGTGTAACTGTTGCCGTACCGAATGTTTCGTGTCGGGTAATAGACGCTTCTGTTTCTGTAGCGAAAGCTTCTGCTATCGCAATGCCGTTCCCTTCAATCACAATATCGATATCTTCACTGCCTGTTTCAAGAATCAAATCGCGGACGATTCCTCCGATAATGAAAGCTTTGGCATTGTTTTTTTCGGCCAACTCCCCAAGTTGTTTTAATAAATGTATCGTACTCGTTGGGAGAAGAGAGTACATTTGATTTTTAATATCGACAGGCTGATTTTCGTTCGGACGTGAGAGCTGATGCAGTTGTTCGATGACATCCGTACGAGAGACAATACCGATGATTTTACTGTTTTCAAGAACAGGCAGACGACCAACGTTATACTGAATCAACAACTGCTGGATATTTTCAAATGAAGTTTCCTTTGTTACCGATATGGGGGTGTTACTCATATAACCTTTAACAGGAGCGTGTCCTAGATTATGCTGGGTTGCCTTATCTATATCTCGACGTGAAATGATACCGATAAGTTGATTGTTTTCATCTACGACAGGAAATCCGTTATGTCCGTAATGAAGCATTTGGTTTTTAGCTTCATCTACACGAGTGTTTTGGGATATTGTTTTTACCGGGGTAGACATAATGGATGCTGCGGTAACTGGTTTTTTCAGAGAATGAACAAGAGTTTCCCTAACTTCACTCCACACATGAGAAATGGATTTATTTTTTACAGATGCGGAAGCAGCTCGCTCATGTCCACCTCCATGAAAGCTTTGCATTAATTGAAGTAAATCGATGCGATTGGAAGAAGACCTGCCAATAATAAATACTTTGTTTTGCATGCTAGTGATGGTAATAACAGCATCAGCACCTGTTGTTGCAAGCAGTCGGGATGTTATCACGTTTACACTTCCAATATATTTGTCAGTTGAAAGGCTGGCCATCACTATGTGTAAGCCGTCTTTATTAATATTTTCAGCGGTAGATAGGTAATGATGAAAGGCATCTTGTTGTTTAGTTGATAATGTTTCTTCCGAAAACTGCTGAACTAGTTCAATCTGCATACCGTGTTCCATCAAAAAAACAGCAGCTTTTAAATCTCGTATCGTTGTATTTGGATAGGTGAATGCCCCTGTGTCTGTGTATAGTCCAAGAGCAAATAATGTAGATTCAAAACTGGTTAGTTCTAACTCTTGTTTCATTATTTCTTCAAGTAGAAGAGTAATCGCAGCACCCGTATTATCTACATAATACGTCGCATTTTCCGTTTTATTTTCTTCATTAAGCGGATGATGATCATATACGGTGACTGCTACATTACTCGTAGAGACAGAGGAAGCTATCGTACGATCAAGAGTGGAAACATCGGTTAAAATGATGTGATCAACATCTTGCCATACTATTTTCTCCTCCGAAACAAATGGGAAACTGTCCCGATAAATAGCTAAGTATTCTTGAACTTGTTCTGATTGCTGATTAGACAGCACCATAGAAGCATTTGGATAAATTCGTGATGCAGCTACCATTGAAGCTAATGCATCAAAATCCATATGATCATGAGATAATATAACGTCCATATTTATTCCTCCGGCTGCTTTTCGATTATTTTCATTCCATTTCTTGTGATCTTTGAGCGTGACGTACGATTTTGGGGGTTTATGCATAAAGTAATCTATGGGCGTTCAGCCTATTTAAACAAAGAGTGAATAAAAAATTCAAACGTTTTTTAGAAATTAAAGGAATTCGTTGTTTGTTTACCGAAATGATTCCCTATTTATATACCTAGTATAAATCAAAATGCCCGTTATTGTCTTTGAGTATAAGGGAGAGAAAAAGATGATTGTCAGATTTATGATGCTGACTATTGGGTTTGGGCTGGCAGCGGTTGGGGGAATAAGTGTTATAGCCTACTTAAATTATATTCCAGCCGGATTATCAATGATTGAATATATTTTATTTATATTTCAACGGTCGGAAGGTGCTCTTCTTGTGGTCGGATTACTTTTAATAACAGGCAGTATATATTGGCCGGAGAAATCATAACGTACATTCCTCGTATAGGGAGAATAAAACAAATTCTCTCTGACTATACTGTTGGTACAAATGGATAGCAAGGAGGGTGAAGCAATGCCCCGAATCCGTGATGTGTGGATTAACTGGTTTGAAGGGGAGGAAAATGGTTATAACATCTGTCCTTTTCACGAATGGAATTCTGAAGATCGAATTGAAGTATTAGATCAGGCAGAGATAGTAAAAGTTACGGAAGAGTTATTTGATTACATTGAAAATCGTCTAGAAGATTTACCGGACGATTTACTGAACGAGATTTTTCAAAAAAGCACACTTCGAAAAAAAATGACTCGTATTACCCTTGATTATTGTTTTGTGATGTACGATGGAAACAGAGTTCTAGCAGTGGATACATTGGGGTATAAAACACCGATTCGCAAAAGCTGTCTCACACCAAAACACGAACGCATTGTTAAAGAAATGATGGAAGTAGATCGATCGGATTGTTTTGACGTAATAGAAGCTCCAGCACCGAAAGAATATCATATTCTGTCTCCACATCCATGTTACATGACTGGTTTAACGAGAAAAGAAAGACAATTGAAGCAATTGTTGTTTATGGCGCTTGATCAACTGTATACATCAGGTGAATCGGCAGAAATTCGATACTGGTTTACAGAGTGGGATCCGTCCAAGTACGAAGAAATTCAACAAAATATCGACAAAGAAGTGATTTGGCAGCAATTGTATGAGGAAGTGAAATTAGGTTGGTCACCAGCTCATTATGAACTATGTAAAAAGATGATAAAAGGGCAGCCGTTTTTTGAAAAACTTTGGAATATGCAACATGAAGAAGAAGTTAGATGAACGGCAGATAAGTTTTCTTTACAGAACCTTCATTATTCCATATAATAAGGACAAGTAGAAATGTAAGGGCAAGGTGATAACATGGATGGACTAGCGTATGTTTTCATGCAAGGATTAACAATTTTGTTTGCTGTAGGAACCATTGGATTCAGCGTAATGATAGGTAAAATTTGGAGAAAACAAAAAGGGTATTAAACAAGAAAGAGGCCGTTCCCATGGGGGAATCGGCCTCTTTCTTTGGTTGGAGGTTTTTAATTTCTTTTTCTCCCCAGTCCTACAGCTCGTTCTGCTTTTTTTAACATCTTATAACTGACACGTTGAGCTTGCTCGGCTCCTTGATCTAAAATTTCATCTAACTCATCGGATTGCATCAATTCTTCATGGCGTTCACGAATTGGATTTAATAGAGTGGCTACAGCTTCTGCAACATCTTGTTTGAACTCTCCATAATTTTTTCCGTTATAAGTTTGCTCGATGGATGCAAGGGAATCTCCGGTGGAAAGGGATAAAATCGACATTAAGTTAGAAACCCCCGGCTTATTTTCTCGGTCAAAACGGACTTCATTTTCCGAATCTGTTACGGCGCTTTTTATTTTTTTTATAATCGTTCTTTCGTCATCTAACATAGAAATAAATCCTTTTTGATTTTCATCGGATTTACTCATTTTTTTCAACGGATCTTGTAACGACATGATCCGTGCTCCAACTTTTGGAATCTGCACTTCCGGTATTGTGAAAATGTCATTGTACTGTTGATTAAAACGTTCCGCCAAGTTTCTCGTTAACTCTAAATGCTGCTTTTGGTCTTCACCAACAGGCACAATATCTGTACTATACAATAAGATATCAGCTGCCATTAAAGGTGGATACGTAAGTAAGGCGGAGGAAACTCCTGTTTTACCAGCTGATTTATCTTTAAACTGAGTCATTCTTTCAAGTTCTCCGATATAAGAGACACATTGCATAATCCAGGCTAATTGGGCATGTGCCGGAACTTCAGATTGAATAAAAAGGGTTGATTTCTTTGGATCAATTCCCGTTGCTAAATAAAGCGCAGCCAGGCTTTTTATGTTTTTACGAAGTTCTGTTTTGTTTTGTGGCACAGTAATGGCGTGCTGATCTACGATACAAAAGAAACAATCATTCTCCTCTTGCATTCCCACAAAGTGTTGTAATGCTCCTAAATAATTTCCAAGTGTTAACGTTCCACTCGGCTGAATCCCTGAAAAAACCGTTGTCATGACTATGCATTCCTTTCTATGTATCTTCCTGGTATTTTAGCGTCTTTTTTCTCTTCTATATCATATCGAAACTCTCTTACCGAGTAAACCGCCTTGCGTCGTTTATGCATGTCTTTTCATTCTGTGGCATATACTAAAGCAAATAAGCGGAGGAGTTTAGCCTATGCGTATTCATATTTGGACTGTTTCGTATGGACATGGTCATAACAAAGCAGCTCTGTTATTGCACAAAGAGGCAGAAGCTATGAAACATGAATGCGTGATTTTCCACCCTTTAGAAGAAGGGTATCAGGTTCTGCATATATTCAGTTCTATGTTATATCGTACGATGTTGTCCTTTACGCCATATATTTGGCGTAAAATGTCTCAACAAGTCTTCCCAGCGGTTGTTCGAATGCTTGCTCAAGTATTTGAAAAGAAAGTACAGGAAGGACTTAAAGCAGATTTAATTCTGTCTGTTCATCCTTTGTTAACAGCTCTTGCTGGAGAAGGGATGAAAAGAATGGGAAGCTTTATTCCGTTGTATCATGTTGCGACAGACTATTGGCAGGCTCCTGTAGCGAATCATCCAGCCGTTAATGGATTTTTCTTGCCTGATATTGATAAAGAAAATCGGACAAGTATGAACGCCCCCGTGTTTCCTACTGGCATTCCTGTGGAAAAATTGAACAAGCGTTACACTAAAAAAGAATGTTGTTTGGAACATGGCTGGGACTTTTCGAAGCCCCTTTTACTCGTTTGTGGAGGAGGAGAAAGTCTGTTTCCGTTTCAAAAAGTTGTAGAAGAACTGAAAAAGCTTCCGACTTCGTCAACTATTGTTGTTATAGAAGGAAAACGGAAAAGAAAAGAAACAATTCAAAACCCCAAAGACAATGTACACGTTATCCCTTTCACTGATCGTTTTACTGACTATTTGCAGGCAGCAGATGTATTCATTACAAAAGCAGGAGGGATGACACTCACGGAAACCACTATATGTGAAACACCTACGGTATTGTATGCACCACTTGCCGGTCAGGAAGAACGAAATGCCTGTTACTTTGTAAAAAAACAGGCAGCTAGCTGGACCTTCACTCTAGAAGCAATGCGTAAAAAAGTAGCAACATACATTCATTGCCCATTCGAACGAGAACGGATGAAAAGAAGACAGCGTCGTTTACAGCGTCCAGAAAGTACAAAACAGATTATTACAGCAGCATCCCAGCACGCCTTAGGAACGGTGCTTCATGCCAAGATAAATAGCAAATAACGGAACAATTATCAATAAAGTGGTTGCCAGTGGCCATTCCGCTAAAATCGGAAACTGAAATGATAAAAACATGAAGGCGACAACTATTGCGGTGAAACTATATACGAGCAGACGCATTATGAACAAAAAAAGCCCTCCCTAATCATAACTTTTGAAAGGAGTGAATCCCCTCATGCGTTTTTTTCAAAAGAGATTACTATTCTTAAGTTTATGTGGAATTATATTTGCCTCGGGTTTATTCTATCAAGCATCAAACAATCCGGTAAAGAAAGCCGAACAAGCCGTAGCTGGCTATCCTGTAACACAAAATGGAGAGACAGCCCCCGAACTAGAATTAACAGGTATTAATCAAGAGACATATGCATTAGATTCCTTTATGGATAAGCCGGTTTTATTAACTTTTTTTTCTAGCTGGTGCGGGATTTGTCAACAAGAACTGCCAAAGCTTTCCTCCTATCATCAAGAAAACAAAGACGTTTTCAACCTGGTAGCTATTAATGCGACGCAAGAGGAAATGAATAAAGAGGATGTCTATCAATTCGTAAAGCAAGGCCAACTCTCCATTCCAGTACTGTTAGATGAAGAAGGACAGGCAATGGATGCTTTTCAAGTGACAGGTGTCCCAATTTCTTTTTTATTAAATGAAAGCGGGGTTATTGTACAATCGTTTTATGGACCAATCCAAAGAACTACGTTAGAAGAAGCATTGGCAACCACAGGGAAACGACCGTCTTCTGAATAATAGGAACGGTCGTTATCTACTATGCTATGAAAATAAAAAAGGATGTGATGAAATAAACAACAACAAGTAAAACAGACGGCCAAGTGTAGAGACGGAAGAATTGCTTTCGGCCGCGCAGTACAGAGAAGAGAACAATTGCAGCAAGAAGCGTGACAGCACCTGCCGTAATTTGATGCACTTGATTGGAAGCAGCGATGATTGGCCCGGAAAGATAGGCAATATCACTAATCGCGAGTAAAATCATATTAAATAAATTACTGCCAAGAATGGAGCCGAGCGCGAGATTATGATTTTGAAGCTGTAAAGCAATAAGTACGGCTACGGCTTCAGGGAGAGATGTTGATGCTGCAATAAGAAAACTCCCTATAAAACTAGAGCCAAGACCTGTTTGGACAGCAATCTCATCGCCGCTAATTGTGAGCAGAGAACCGGAGCCAAGAATAACAATTGCGGCAATAAGAAAACCGAATTGGGCGTGTTTTAACGAGATGGCGCTCGAAGGACTTATTTGATTTTCCTCGTTTACAGCAGCTGTTTGCGCGAGAGCATCTTCTTTAGTTTTTCGATTGATGATGGAAATACCGACAATGTAGGTAATTAATATAAATAACGAATCCACACCGATGCCTAAAATAGCTAAATCCGTCCGCAGGAAGAAAGCAATGAGAGCAAGGGCAGATAACATAATTCCAAGGGACGCTGTGTAGGCGTGAGACATATCTGTTCGAGAAAATAGCTTTTCTTTTCGGTAGTACAAGTCAAATGTTGCAATAATAAGCAAATTAAACATATTACTGCCAAGTACATTTCCAACAGCAATGTCGGGGTTGTCTAAAAATACCGCTGTTAAGCTCGTTGTTACTTCTGGCAGTGATGTAGCCCCTGCTAATAGTATCGTTCCAACCATTAAGCCGCCCCATTTTGATTTAAAACTGATGACATCGGCGTATGTAGATAATTTGACTGCCGATATAACGGTGAATATTGCTGCAAGAGCAAATATGAAAAATAACATATGTGTCTTTCCCCTTTCATTTGTAAGAAGCCATTAAAAAAGACCTTTTTATAAAAGGATGGAATGAATAAACTCCAATCCTTTTATAAAAAGGTCTTGCGTACTTCACCAGTGTGAAGCTTAACGAACCGAGCGGATGTTTCTCGCTGTCATGACGATTCATTAAACCTATTGGACGCTACTCCCCTTTTTCAATTGTCTATAAATATACCATCAAAGCATGGAGTAGTCAATAGATCAAAAAAATTGATAAATAGGCAGGATTAAAGGCGAGGTATATTTAATTATAATAATGCGTTAGTATAATATTTGTAATATTAGATGAAAAGGAGTCGAAAATATGAAATTGTTCGCTGTATTACTGCCTTTAAAAGATAAAGAATTAAGTCAAACTTATAGACCGGATCACCTTGCTTTTCTTCAAAAACAAAGAGAAGAAGGAAATGTTGCTGCAAACGGTAAATTCACTGACGGAAGCGGAGGTCTTGTTATATATCGTGCTGCAAGTGAAGAAGAAGTGGAAGCTTTAGTAAAACAAGATCCTTTTGTTGTACACAGTGCCAGAGATTTTGAGATACATGAGTGGGAAATGGTTTCAAAAGAATGGGCGTAAAGGAGGAAGACAGCAATATGCAAAAGCTGGCTTTTATTGGGCTTGGAAACATGGGAATGCCTATGGCCCGCAATCTTGTACAGGCAGGCTACTATGTGTATGGTTTGAATCGTTCAAAGGCTAAAGAAGATATCTTTGAAGAACTTGGTGGACAACGGGCTGAATCACTGGCACACATTGCTGAAAATGCGGATGTGATTATGACATGTCTGCCACAGCCGGAAGATGTCGAACAGATGCTGTTAGGGGATAATGGATTGCTCCAAATGAATATAAAGACACCGCTTATTATCGATTTCAGCACCGTCTCCCCTTCTTTACATGTGCGAATAGCAAAAGAAGCATCAGCCCGGGGAGCGCGTTATTTAGACGCTCCAGTGAGTGGAGGGACGGCCGGTGCAGAATCCGGTACGCTTGCTATTATGTGCGGCGGTGAAGAAGTAGCATTTGAAGAGGCTAAACCAATATTTGATGTGTTAGGTAAAAATATTACTCATACCGGTCCTGTTGGAAATGGTACGAAAGTAAAGCTCATCAATCAATACATGGTCGGTATGCATACAGCTGCCGTTGGAGAAGCACTGCACCTTGCTGATCAATCCGGCATTGATAAAAGTCTGTTATACGGTGTATTAAGTAATGGTTTTGCTCAAAGCAAAATTTTCGACCGTCATTACGGTGATTTTATATCAGAAAATAAAGATGAACCTGGTTTTGCGCTAGATCTTTTGTTAAAAGATTTGGGGTTAGCTGATGCAATGGCAGATGAATCTAATGTGTCTTTAAAAGCAGGGGACTTTGTCCGTAGTTTGTTTCAACAAGCAGATGAGAATGGTTATGGAAAAAAAGATATGAGTGCACTGTACCAATATGTGAAGCATATAGAAAATTAAACAAAAAGCTGTCCTAAAGTGAGGAGGACAACTTTTTGGTGCGCAAGAGAAGAATGGAAGTGTGAAACCATTATAGTAGCAATTGTTTATCGTTTTCGTTATAATAACTCTTGTGTTTTAATACATCATAATACTTTTTGGAGGGTTTATAATGAAAATTGCTGCTATCGTGGGGAGCACAAGAAACGATTCATACAACCTAAAATTGGCTAAGTACATCCAATCAAGATATGAGGACCAATTTACGCTTGATATTTTAGAAATTGGGCAACTGCCATTTTATAATCAAGATATTGAAAATGATCCACCGGGAGAAGTGACAGCATTTAAAAAAAGTGTGAAAGGTGCGGACGCGGTGTTATGGGTAACTCCAGAATATAATGGCACCATTTCTGGCGCACTTAAAAACGCAATTGATTGGTTGTCTCGAGTAGACCAAGTAATGATTGGCAAACCATCATGGATTGTTGGAGCCTCGATGGGAGCTCTTGGCACTGTGAAAGCACAGGCACACTTACGGGATATTCTATTTGCTCCAGGATTATCTTCTCCTGTTCTTCCAGCTAATGAAGTGTTAATTGGGTCGGTTCACGAGAAAATTGACGCAGAAGGCAATGTCATCGATGAAGGTACGATTTCCTTTTTAGATGATACAGTGAATAATGTTATGCCTTGGCTTGAAAAACAAACAACCGTCCGTAACTAAAATAAAAACATCCGCTGAGATAGTTATAAACTCAGCGGATGTTTTTTTGGAATATCATATCTTTAAATCGATGAGGAGTGTTTCCTCAAATGTCCGAATCGGATGATTTTATACTTCATTTGTCTGATGATGCACATGGCTTTTTAGTGCGTCATCCACTCGATGATCAAGTTCAACAATCTTTTTTCGCGCTTTCGCTTCCGAAATTTTACGGTAGTGATGATTGCCTGATGGCTCTTCGTCAAGCTCGTCGGCTTGTGCGACAATTTGCTGTAAAGTGCTGCGATTTAATTGCTCGTGTTCAACTGGTAAAAAGGAATCGGTGTGTAAAAGGACAGCAAGTGCAATTTCTTTTGCATTTCTCCGATCTTCTCCAAGACGAATTAATAGCTTATGAGCTCGTTCAGCACCTTTAATGGCATGAATATCGTTTTTTTTATATAAGTCAAAATCCCATTCCCCATCACGATACCAAGTGTAATGCCCCATGTCGTGTAGAAAGGCAGCTTTGACAGCAAGGTCGGGATTGACTTTATTTTTTTCGGCAAGACGGAAAGCGTGATAAGAAGTAGCAATCGCATGAGCCAACCCAGCACGTTTGACGTATTTTTGTGTCACCGGGTGCTCAAATATTTGTTCTAGCGTCACATTTCTCATCATCACCCCTCCTGATGTTTCATTATAGTCTTGAATATATTTTTACTATTATAACGAGTTAATATGAAGAATGCAAGGTGAATTTCACTTTATTAATCTAATACGTTTTAATCGTTATATTCTTCTACACAGATTCCATTATAAATGTGTCAAAGGCAATGGGTTTCGTGATAAAAGTCGGATGCTATAATGCTGTCAGTTTTTTCTTTTGACCTATTGGTGAAATGTGAAAAACTATGTATAATTTTAAGAAGAGAGAGATAAGTAAATATAGGATAAAAAACATATAAAAAGGGTTGGGGAGAACATGAAAAAAACGTTGATATCACTAGGAGCTGCATGTATTGTTGCAGGAGGATTTTTGCTGACAGGTGACCTGAGTGGAGAAGAAAATAGAACAGTCATGCATCACAAACATAAAAAAACAAATGAAATGCATAAAGACTTGGAAGAGAACATGTCTCGATTTTTTTACGACAGCGGTTATGACTTTACATATCCAGAAGACGGGGTGCGCGGTTTATATGTGACAGGTCACTCGGCAGGAGGATCTCGTTTTACAGATTTATTGGACCTTACAGATTCAACGGACTTAAATTCCATGGTTATTGATATTAAAGACGATTATGGAAACCTTACGTTTAATCCTGAAGGTGAGGCAGATCTTCCCAATATCGGTAAAAATATGATTAGTGATCCCTCAGAAATGATGAATACACTGGAAGAACATGATGTTTACCCAATCGCACGTATTGTTGTGTTTAAGGATTCGGTACTGGCAGAAAAACGCCCAGATTTATCTTTTAAGAAAAATGGTTCCATTTGGAAAAATGGAAGTGACGAAGCATTTGTGAATCCATATGAAAAAGAAGTCTGGGACTACAACATAAAAATTGCAAAAGAAGCAGCAAAAATGGGTTTTCAGGAAATACAGTTCGATTATGTTCGTTTTCCAGAAGGATTTGAACATCGAGATGAGGAATTAGATTATTCGAGAGGGGATTATGGTTCGGAAGGAAATAATGTGGAGCAGCGGGTCACAGCTGTAACTGAGTTTGTAGAGTATGCTAAAGAAGAATTGCAGCAAGAATTCGATATAGATGTTTCTGTAGATATTTTTGGGTATTCTGCAACGCTGGAACAAGCTCCCGGTATAGGTCAGAATTTCTCGAAAATCTCAAGTAACGTCGATATTATTTCATCCATGATTTATCCAAGTCACTGGACACCATATTTTGGCATTGATAAACCTGATTTACATCCTTATAAATTAACGGATGAATATGCTCAAGTTGAAAACAACGTTTTAAACGAACTTGATAATGCCCCAGAATCGCGGCCTTGGATTCAAGATTTCACTGCAAGCTGGCTTGGTTCTGGTAACTATTTAGAATATGGAGTAGATGAAGTAGAAGCTCAAATTGAAGCATTAAATGATAACGACATTGATGAATTTTTACTTTGGAATGCAACGAACAATTATACAGAAGGTGTAGACTATACCCCGTAACTGATATGAAAAAGCTCGGCATATTGCAGTATGACTCAGCAATAAGCTGAGTTTTTTTATATAGGATAAAATAACGTATCTTGGTTATGTTAACAGAAAATAAGGCCGGATATAGCGTTTGAAAAAATAAAGAAGAGGTGTGCAAATTCAAACTTTTCGATTTATAATAGAGAAAAGCAGAAGAAAGCGGAGGTTTTCATGGAACGGATGAATTGGTATGAGAAGCTTAATCAATACTTCCCAGTGGAAGAAATGAAATCAAAAGAACACCTGGAACTCTTGTTAAAAGAAAAAGGAGATATATATCATAAAGATGAAGGAGACCATTATGTAATAATGTATGTGGAAACAGATGACTTTATTTTTATTGATTATTTATTTGTTTCTAAAGAAGCAAGAGGGGAAGGGTTGGGGAAAAAACTTCTGAATAAACTTAAAGAACGTGGAAAACCTATTATATTAGAAGTAGAACCGCTCGACTATGAGGATTCTGATTCAAAGAAAAGATTCCGGTTTTATGAAAGAGCTGGCTTTAAGCACGCCAGTTCGATTGGATACAGCCGTAAATCGCTTGCTACAGATGAAGTAAATACGTTAGAAATTTTGTATTGGTCGCCAGAAAATGATTCAGAAGAAAGTATATATGAAAAATTGAAACAAACGTATAAAAATATTCATACGTATAAAGATAAAGAACTGTATGGGAAATCATATCAAAAAGCTGAAGAAGTATTATCTTATAATGGTTCGTTGGAAAGTGAGAATGAAAAGACGTAATTATTATGAGAAAAGGAGGGATGATATATGAAAAACAAAGATAAGCAAAAACGTCGGAAAAAGCGCGAAGTGTTAAAAGATCTCCTCCCCAAAAATCTAAAGGATTGGAACAAACTTCCTAAAACAGAACGTGGTTCAACGACTCCTTCCAACTCAAAAACATCAGCGTAGAAAATTCAGTAAAAGGGTTGTCACAAAAATGATACTTTTGTGACAACCCTTTTTTGTATTGCATTTATCATTTGTCACAAATTTATCACATGTTTTTCTAATAATTATGTTTTATCATTACAAAAAGAAGGAATGAGAAAGATGAACATTAGACAAAACGATGGACTACAACGTATCAATATCTATAAATCCGACGCAATCCCCCGGTGCACGGGAATACAAGGTAAATTTATAGGAATATAAGTTATTTATTAAAAATGCTTTTCAAATTAGAATAATTATTGTATAATGAACCATGTAAAGTCATATAAGTATAGTTCATGTCCGCGATATAGATTTTTTGCAGGACGAAGAAGGGAGAGGTTAATCCTGATGGTTACTTTACTGACATCTCCGAGTTGCACCTCTTGTCGTAAAGCGAAAGCGTGGCTCGAAGAATATAATATTCCTTTTGAAGAACGTAATATTTTTGCTTCTCCATTAAGTGTGGAAGAGGTGAAAGAAATAGTAAGACTCACAGAAGATGGAACAGATGAAATTGTTTCAAAACGCTCTAAAGTTTTTCAGGAACTTGATGTAGAACTCGAAAATCTTTCACTTCAACGTTTATTTGAATTGATCAGTGAGAATCCTGGATTGTTGCGACGTCCTATTATTTTTGATGAGAAACGTTTGCAGGTAGGATACAACGAAGCGGAAATTCGCCGTTTTCTACCTCGGAAAGTACGAACATTCAACTTGATGGAAGCTCAACACATGGTCAATTAAATAATGCGGTGAATAAAACTTCTACTTTTTTATGACGGTAGAAGTTTTTTTGTTTTCAAGATTGCTGAACCTTTGTTATCCTAAGGATAGAGATTTAAGATATAAAAAATGTAGCAATGAGTATAAATGATAACTACTGAGATGATGGTAAGGTAAAAGAGTTATGGTTTACTCTTGACAACTTGGATGCTTTGCTTGAAAATTAACATTTAATAGCAGGAAAGACCGCGTTTTCTCTTTCGTACGCTCCGCTCCCTCAAAAAATCATCGGCGGGATGAGCATTGGTCCTTAACAACCTTTATCTAAACGTATACAATAATAGTAATACGTTCGTTAAGATTTAGTTGCCCGTCCAAAGGGTATAATCTTAGTAAAGAGAGAAAACAAGGAAGCGGCAGCCACCTTACCTTCAAAGGAGGGAGAAAATCGTGGAAATCGAAAGAATTAACGAATCCACGGTCAAATTTTACATCACATACAAAGATATTGAGGATAGAGGATTTGACCGGGATGAAATTTGGTACAACCGCGAACGCGGTGAAGAGTTGTTTTTTGAAATGATTAATGAAGCACACGATCGCGAAAATTTTGAAATGGAAGGTCCTCTTTGGATTCAAGTGCAAGCCTTGGATAACGGGATGGAAATCGTTGTTACCCGTGGGCAAATGACAGACGGAAACGTAAAGCTTGAGATTCCAGTGTCGCAAAATAAAGGCGAGGATATTCCTGTTGATGATAATATTGTGGATATGCTTGATGAACAATTCCGCTCCTCGCAAAAATCAAGACAGGCTAATGGAAATCAAGATTCTGACGTTCTCGAAATTGTTATTTCCTTTAATGACTTGGAAGACTTACTTTCCTTGAGTAAGGCGTTTATCCCAACGAAGGTTCAAAATGAAGTATACCACTTCGAGGGAACGTATTATCTTTATCTTAAGTTTGATAACCAATATACTGAAGATGAACAAGACGATATGGTTAGCCATGTATTGGAATATGGTGAGGAATCTGACGTATCGATTTTCCGCATTAGAGAATACGGAAAAACAGTTGTAGGATCAAACGGTTTGGAGACATTACGCGAAAGTTTTTCCTGATGAATGTAAAACAGCCGGCCCTTTTTTGGGCTGGTTTTTTTTGTAATAACGTGCAACAGCGCAATTTTGCAGCATAAGTGGAGTAAGTCGCATCTCCAACCAATATGAGGTGGAGGGAATGCTTCGTCGAAAGCGTTCTCCTGAAGGTGATTGTTTTTAGGGTGATTCGGTTATTTACCAAAACAAAAAAAGGAATAGGACGATAGATGTCGAATAAGGTGATAGTAGAGAAAGGAGGGACATATGTTTGTAGCTCTTACTAAAATGAACGAACGAATATCGTTAGTTCATTCTTCCAATGTTGTACGTGATAATCCACCTTATTATTGTCCAGTTTGTCAGCAGGAAGTCGTGATGAAAAAAGGAACAAAACGACGTTGGCATTTTGCTCACCGCCAGTCTTATGAGTGTCCGGTTGCCTCTGCAGAACCTGAAACCGAAGAACACCTTGCCGGAAAAGCTGAACTATATAAATGGCTTTGCTCGAACGGTATTTCCCCGACGATTGAATTATTTCTCCCTGCTATTCAACGAAGAGCGGATCTTTTTTTCACCTACCGTAATCAAAAATACGCCATTGAATTTCAATGCGCTTCCATTTCTGCGGAGGAAGCATTGGAACGCACAAAAGATTATTTGTCGGAGTGCATTATTCCCCTTTGGATATTTTCCTCTCAAAGAATACGGTCTCTCACACCCACACCACCACGTTTTTCGATTCATTCTTTTGAATGGATTGGTTTAAGAGAACGTCATCATGATCATCAACGCGCACTCACTTATTTTTCTCCCTCTTCCGCAACATTTTATTTCTTATTTCCTCAAGCTGTTCTAACTTCTACTACAACATTTGCGGACCTTTATTCGCTTGCAGCTGTTAACACAAGTCTATCTCTTATTATTCGTCTTCCTGCAACGATAAATGGAAACAGGGATTGGTACAAATCATGGCTTTATAAGAAGAAGCAGTGGCGCTATAAAAGAAGTGATTGGCGTAATCATAAAGACAAATACTATGCTCGACGGTTATTTGCCTCCTTACGATCAGATATCCCATACTTTCCAGGGGAGGCTGGGTGGCCGGTAAACGGAATGGAATATGTGGAAACATCAACACATCTCTGGCAAAGTGCTTTTTTATTACAACTATTAACTACTGTTCCTTTGTATCACTCCTTTTCCTGGCGAACTGTAGTAGAAGCTTTTTCTCCGATAATGAATTCTCATTTTAAAACAAGGTCTCTTCCACTTATTACAAATCCTTTAGAAAACAGTATTCACGGGTATCTTGAACTGCTTCAAAAAATGAAAATTCTTCGTCAAACTAATACTGGTTGGATGAGAACCGAGCAAATATATTTACCCCGGTCACTAGATGAAGGATTCGAGATGGATAAAAAAAGGTACCGTAGCATATTTTAGAGAAAGAAGCATAATTGTAATGTTGGAGTTTCTTCCATAAGTTCGGTAAAATGGAAGAGAATATTGGAGGTGTTTGTATGAGCACGACAGAAACGAAAAATTTACCTAAAAGAGAAGATGTACCTAAAGAATGGACATGGGATTTAGAGGATATTTTTTCAACGGATGAAGAGTGGGAAAAAGAATTTGAAGCGGTCAAAAACTTGCTACCCGACATTACATCCTTTAAAGGAACGTTAGGGGAGTCTGCTGACAATCTCTATCATTGTTTAAAGAAGCAAGATGAAATTGGTGGACGTTTTGGACGACTGTTTTCGTATGCGCATATGCGTGCTGATCAAGATACAGGAAATTCCTTTTATCAAGGGTTGGAGGATAGAGCGTCAAGTCTTGCTGCAAAGCTTGGACAGGCTATGGCATTTGTCACTCCTGAAATTCTATCCATTCCAGAAGAAACATTAACTCAATTTTTAAAGAAGCATGAAGGACTCACATTTTATAAGCAAGCATTAGAAGAAATTAATGAAGAACGTCCACATGTGTTAAATGAATCAGAAGAATCGATTTTAGCACAAGTTTCAGAAGTTACTGCAACTCCTGGGAATACGTTTGGCATGCTGAATAATGCAGATTTAAAATTCCCGACGATAGAAGATGAAAACGGGGAAGAAGTACAAGTGACACACGGACGTATCTTGCGGTTTTTTGAAAGCGATGACCGTAGAGTTCGGCGCGATGCGTTTAATGCTGTATACAGCACGTACAAAAAATATAGAAATACCTTTGCAAGTACGTTAAGCGGGGAAGTGAAAAAACATTTATTTTCGGCAAATGTAAGAAACTACGAATCCGCGAGAAAAGCAGCTTTAAGCGCTAACCACATTCCTGAAGTTGTCTATGATCAACTTGTTGATACAGTGAATGATCATTTGCATTTATTACATCGATATGTCCGCTTAAGAAAACGTGTGCTTGATCTTGATGAAATTCACAACTACGATTTATACACGCCCCTCGTTAAAGATGTCGACATGAAAGTCAGCTATGAGGATGCACAAAAACAAGTATTAAAAGCAGTAGAACCTTTGGGTGAAGATTATGTAAAAACGGTGGAAGAAGGTTTTAACAGCCGCTGGATTGATGTGTATGAGAACGAAGGGAAACGAAGTGGCGCTTACTCGTCAGGAGCTTATGGTACAAAACCTTATGTTCTCATGAACTGGCAGGATAATGTGAATAATATGTTCACACTCGCTCATGAACTTGGACATTCCATGCATAGTTATTTTAGCCGCAAGCACCAGCCGATTCGTTATTCAGATTACACCATCTTTGTAGCAGAGGTAGCTTCTACTGTTAACGAATCTCTGCTGAATAGACATCTGCTACAAACAACAGAAGATAAAAGACAGCGAATGTATTTGTTAAACAACTTCTTGGAAGGATTTCGAGGAACTGTATTTCGCCAAACAATGTTTGCGGAGTTTGAACAGCTTATTCATGAAAAAGCAGCAGCTGGCGAACCATTAACCCCGGATTTGCTTGAAAAAGAATACTATCAATTAAATAAAAAATATTTCGGGGAAGATATGACAGTAGATGATGACATTGCGTTAGAATGGTCACGTATTCCCCATTTCTATATGAACTTTTACGTGTATCAATACGCTACCGGTTATAGTGCAGCTGCAGCGCTGTCCCGCCAGATTTTAGAAGAGGGAGAACCGGCAGTAAAACGCTACTTAGAGTTTTTACAATCAGGAAGCTCGGATTATCCTATAAATTTATTGAAACAAGCAGGTGTAGATATGACCTCACCAGCACCCGTACAAGAGGCGATGGTATTATTTGAACAAACTTTAAATGAAATGGAACAATTGTTAGCGGAAGAAAAATAGTATAACAATAAAACGCCCGTAAGCTTCAGTTACCTGAGTCCTACGGGCGTTTTGTGTTAATGATGAATTCCTTTAAAACGATGCCGTTCGTTAAAAAAGAATACAGAAAAGAAGATGGATAAGAATAATAAAAGAGTGGCTATAAAAAGGGGAAACATGTTCATTAGCCCCATGATAAAAAGTATAAAGCTGAAGGTGGTGCAACAAATACTGAAGAATACTTTTTTCATCATTATCCCTCTCCGATGACGGTTGTTGCTTTATTTTATGGAGAGGAGGACAAATATATGACTCTTCTCATATAGTAACTTCACAAAATTAGACGATTGATTTCCAAAACACTCCGTGTTTCACTGGTACCTGTTCAATCTTTTGCTGTAACGCGAGTTCGTTCAGCTTGGCTTTGGCTACTTTTTCGCTCCAATCATAGACAACAGCAACTTCTTTTGTAGCAACAAATTCAAATTTTTTCATGAATTCTTCGAGGCTTAATTTTTCTTTTGGAATCGGCTCTTTTCCGAGCATTTCTTTCATAATTTCTATATATACATCAAAAGAATAAAGACCGGAAACTTTTAAACCGCCGTCTTCTACGCAATCGTTAAAGAAAATAAAAGTAGGGGATTTTTCCACTTCCATTTCTTTTGTTGTCTTCACGTCGCATTGCAAAGCTTTCACGGCGCAGTCTGAATGTATATCTTTTTGAAACTCATCGACATCAAGACCGACGTGTCTGGCGCAATCCGTTAAAACTTTTTCATCGGCAATATTTTTTTTGTCTAAAAATAACATTTCACGAATACGCCTGAAAAATACGGTAGCAAGCTGTCGACCTTGCATTTCTGCTGCTTTTATTGCAAGAGACGGAGCGTAAGGTGAATTTACAGGGTTCTCATGCCAAACATCCCCGTCACAGGACATTCCGGTTTGGTATCCCGTTTGTTCATAAAGATCAGCCAAATTGCGCTGTTCTTTATGCTGTTTATTTTCGGAAACGTTCCACGAATCAAGGTGAGCTGCTACAAAAAAACGTAATGAAAAATAGTGGCCGTATTCAAGCACTAATTTTTTCAATGTTGGTTCAAAGGCCCAACATTCAGGGCAAAGCGGGTCGACGAAAACATAAAGTTCTAGTTTCTTTGGTTCCCGTTGTACTGCCCCCTCTTCCCCAGGAGAAAGACCGCAGACTCCCAGCGATTCATCGCAATCGAGCTGTTTATCTTTGTTCATGACTGGTCTCGACTCCTTTCTGTGTTTATTCTTCGGCTGTATTAACCATGTGTTGTGCGGTTAGGGTTAGTCGTTGCACTATTTCTTCTCGTGCAGGTTCTTCTAGTTCTATTTCATCCATAGCATCTTCCATGCACGATAACCAAGCGATTGCTCGTGTCCGTGTAATCGGAAATGGAAGATGCCTAGCTCTAAGTTTTGGATGTCCATGTTCTTCAGTATATAAAGAAGGCCCACCTAAAAATTGGGTTAAAAATTGTTTTTGTTTTCGGGCTGTTTCGGTTAAATCATCCGGAAATATCGGATAAAGAGCGGGATGCTCTTTTACATTCGAATAGAACATATCTACAAGAAGTTCTACTCTTTCCAGACCGCCAATCTTTTCATATAAAGTTTCGTTGTTTTGCATAATGGTGCTCCTCTCTCTACACACGTTCTTAAAAGCACTTGATTCAAGATAACGGGTAGATCGAAACTTTTCAAGGAAAAAGAATTATAGTCGTAACTCTTGATCACATAAATGTCACTTTCTTATTTTATTGTAGCAAGGCTGTTACAGGACAGCAAATGATTTGGTTTTGAGGTGGTTATTTTTATAAATTCCCTGCGAAAAGCACAAATATTAATTAAAGAATTAGAGAAAGAGAATAAAAATGCGCAAGTGGTTTGAAAGCCTGAGTGGCTGGACGCTTGCGTTAAAAAAACGACAAAGCATATATTTTCCTTTATAAACAAAAATAGGGTAGAGAAAGACGGAATAGTCTGCTTCAGACAATATGAAATGTCAAAATGATAAAAGTAGATATGTAACGTAGTCAAAATTTGAAGGCTCCGCGGGGGCTTCTGAAAAGGATGGAAAAAAGGTATAGGCACTGTTTATTTATATATACCTTTAAATAAAAAAAGGACGGTGATCATCTTGTGAAGAAGGCGTGTCGGTTAAAAAGCGGAGTATTTTGAAGGAGCGAGGGATAACAATTAGAAATGAGAGTCTGGGACAAAAGAAAGAAGTGTTGTGAAAAAACGAACATTTCGAGATTGATGTTATAGCTGCACGGAACAGCGAAGTCAAATGAAGTCGACTCCTGCGGGAATAGCACGTGTATCGAGACCCCGCAGGAAGCGGGTCAGATCGGTGTTGGCACAGGACGTGCCGCTTTTAGCCGATCTTTCTCTTTTCGATCCGTGCCCGCGGAAAGCGACCTCATTTGACGTAGCGATAAAACAATTTACAAAAACCCGAACGATTCATTGAAGGAATCGTTCGGGTTTTTTGTCTTTGATAATGTTTTTGTCCCAGCCTCACTCTTTTATGTAAGTGACTGATAATTGTTCATTACCGTTGGCACGTAGGATTGGGTTTCTTCAAATGGAGGAATACCATTATAACGATCTACATTACCAGGGCCGGCATTATAAGCAGCAAGCGCAAGTGACTCATCACCGTTATATTTATCCAACATATTTTTTAAGTATTTTGTACCCCCTTCGATATTCTCCTGAGGGTTGTAAGGGTTATCTACATTTAAATACTTAGCTGTGCCAGGCATAAGCTGCATTAGTCCCATCGCGCCTGCATTGCTTTTAGCGTCAGGATTAAAATTCGACTCCTGTTGAATAACGGCCTGAATAAGATTAGGATCGACTCCAAATTTCTCAGCACTTGAAGAGATGAGAGAAGAATAATCATCATCTGTTGTTGTTTCGTTATGGTTCAACGGCATTGCGTTTCCACCTGTTGTTGAGCCAACTTGTTCGGAAGATACAGCATTTTGAAAATAACGAGCGCTACTTTCTGGTGACAAAAATAAAGAAGACATCTCGTCAGAGGACGAATCGTTTTCTGTTTGAATACTGAACTGGTTGCCAAGTTCGTTGTCTAAATATGTTTGAAAAGAGGAAAGAAACGAAGGAGTATTTCCTGTATTAGAAGACGGATTGTAATGATTTGTTACCGATTTAAGTATTTGAAACAAAGGAGCAATCGTCAACCTTTTCACCTCTTTCATCTGCAGAACTATTTAAGAAAAATATACCAAAAATATTTATTGTAGGCAATATGTCTTAGTTACTGTTCTATTCTTTTTGTTCTTGTTTGCGCAAAAAAAATCGTTCTATTTTGTTAGGAGTTTGACGTACAGGGATTCCGTGTTTATTTAGAAGATCATTCATCCAGATTTGAACGGCTGTTTCGGTCGGTCCTTCAATTTCTATTTCAAAGTCTTGAGTATCTAAATACACACTTTGATCTAAAAACAACAGTCCTTCTTTAAAAGGTGTCTTGCCACGATAAGTTTCCAATGTCCCTAGTAAACGTAATGCATCACTATCGATATTAAGAGAAGATTGGAGTTCATCCTTTACTTCACCATCAGGAAAGAATGAAGATGATAGTGCTTGGTTCGCTTCTTCTTCACTTAAGTTCTGATTAGTTTCAAGCAAACCTTCTTTTGCCGGCTGCTTTAAAGTTAGTTCATACATATCTTTCTTTTTTCTAATACGCAGTGCAGCGCCTTGCTTTTTAATATCGTCGTTTACAGTGTCAAAATATGAATTCGCCTGCCAAAAAAAATCATTTTTATTTATTTGAAAGACTTCGGAAAGATGAAGAAATTCCGATTCTGTTAAAAGATTTTTTTTCTCAATTTCTGTTTCTTGGGCCATTACTATTTCTTCCTTTCACTCTTAAAATGATAAAGACGTATGCTCTGTTTTTATGATATCATATCGTTTGGAAATCGTCGTTCTTACCGATGGATTAAAATCACAAGAGCAAAACCGAATACTAGAATAGTGTTTTTCTTCCTATGGGAGAGGTATGGTAATATAGAAACAGATGAACGTAATAAAGAGGTGGAATGATGGAACACGTATTGACAGTTACCGAAATAATAAGAGAAGGAAATAAATTATACTTAAAACCAATTGAGGATTGGCCAGAGAGCGAGTGGGAAAAATTAGAAGACGGAGGACGTATGCTTGCCGATTCCGATGCGTTAACCCTTGTATATGTGCTCGAATCTGTTGAATCGTTTGTGCAATTACGTATGCCTAAACAAGTATGGCCACACTTGAAAGAAGCAAGCGATCAGCAATTGGAAATTATTCTTGAAGGTCCTTCAAATATTCGTCTTGATCAATTTCAAAGAGAGATGGCATATATCCTTGATAATGTACCAGGAAACGGAAACTATGGTTCGGCGATGGTAGAAGCTGTAGAAGAAGCATTTCAACTATGATTATAAAATTGTCCAGAACAGGTGGTGCTAGCTATTAGTAACTGGGATACCTTTTTAACACCGTATGTGCAAGCGGTGGAGGAATTGAAAGTGAAATTAAAAGGTCTGCGGGAGCAATATCAATTGTCTTCAAAACACACTCCGATAGAGTTTGTAACAGGGAGGGTAAAACCTGTGACAAGCATATTGGAAAAAGCGCAGCGCAAAAATATCCCACTCGATCGAATAGCCAGAGAAATGCAGGATATTGCAGGGGTACGTTTAGTTTGTCAATTCGTTAATGATATCGATACGATTGTAGAACTCATTCGTTCTCGCTCGGATTTTAAAGTGATGGAAGAAAGAGATTATATAAAAAGAAAAAAAGAAAGCGGCTATCGCTCTTATCATATGGTTATTGAATATCCTGTGCATACTATTGATGGAGAAAAATATGTCCTTGTCGAAGTTCAAGTACGAACTATGGCGATGAACTTTTGGGCGACAATTGAGCATTCTCTGAATTATAAATACAGTGGGGAAATACCGGATGAAGTGAAGGAGCGGTTGCAGCGGGCGGCAGAAGCTGCTTTTCAGCTAGATGAGGAAATGTCTAAAATAAAAGGCGAAGTACGGGAAGCCCAACAAATTATTATCAAAAACCGCGAAGGATCCTCAAGGTCCACAAAATAATAAAAAGGTAAGTGAAGGGAGGCGGCGGCATGCATTTTACGGTTACATCTAGAGGAGATGACGTATCCGATGCGCTAAAAAAAGATATTACGGCTAGTTTAAAAGAACATGGTTTGACTGAAAATGAGGATGAACCTGAAATTATAATTAGTGTTGGAGGAGATGGTACTCTTCTCCAAGCTTTTCATGATTACCACGAAAGGCTAGAGCAAACATGTTTTGTCGGCATACACACAGGTCACTTAGGGTTTTATGCAGATTGGCAGCCAGAGGAAGTAGAAAAGCTAGTAATTCATATTGCTAAAACCCCATTTCAAGTAGTGGAATATCCGCTTTTAGAAGTTGTCGTTCGCCATTATGATACAAAAGAAACAGACCGTTATCTAGCTTTAAACGAATGTACAGTGAAAGCGTTGGAAGGATCCTTGGTGTGTAATGTAGATATAAAAGGAGAACCGTTTGAGACATTCCGTGGTGACGGACTCTGTATCTCGACGCCGTCAGGCAGTACGGCTTATAACAAAGCGTTAAGTGGTGCTATTATTCATCCTTCGTTACCATCCATGCAGTTGACTGAAATGGCGTCAATTAATAACCGTGTGTATCGAACAGTTGGTTCTCCATTAGTATTACCACAGCATCATACTTGTCTGTTAAAACCTCTAAATGATGTAGAAATGCAAATAACCGTTGATCATACTTCCGTGGTTGATCAATCTATAAAATCAATTCAGTGTCGTGTTGCCGAGGAAAATGTCCGGTTTGCCCGGTTTCGTCCATTTCCGTTTTGGAAAAGAGTGAAAGAATCCTTTATTGGAGAGGGAGAATAAAGGAGTATGAATGCTTTTCATGTCCTTGAATGGAATGTTCCTTTAAAAGATGAAGGAAAAAAATTAAAATCATTTTTAAGGCAGACAAAAGGGATGTCATCGAGCACTTGGAAAACGGTAAAAAAAGATGGCCAACTTATAATAAATAATGAATCAGCCAGTGGATATGACATCCTTGAAGACGGCGATAGAATTGCCGTATATTTGCCAGCTGTTTCTTTTCCATCAGGTATTCCGCGAACTCCATTACCGTTATCGATTTTATATGAAGACAATCATTTATTAATTGTTAACAAACCGCCGAAACTCCCAACTTTGCCAGGTAGAGGACAAGAGCAGGAAACTTTAGCAGGAGCGGTTCGTCATTATTATGAAAGAAATAATATAAATGCTTCGTTTCATGCAGTATCGAGACTTGACCGTGATACGAGTGGTATTGTTACGCTTGCCAAGCATCGCTATGCCCATCAACGGTTGGCGGCATTTTTTTATAACAACCAAGGTCTCAAGAAATATACGGGGATAGTTAAAGGGGAATGGTTTCCCAAAACTGGAACGATTTTAGCACCTATTGAAAAACGCCCGGACAGTATTGTCAAACAGCATGTGGTGACAAATGGTAAAAACGCCCGGACAGGTTTTCGAGTAGAGCATAGGGGGCGTGGTCTGTCCCTTGTTACTTTCACCCTTTATACAGGACGAACCCATCAAATACGTATTCACAGTTCTTATGTCGGTCATCCTTTAGTAGGTGATGATTTATACGGAGGATTGTCTATAGAAATACCGCGCCAGGCTTTACATGCGAAAGAATTGAATTTTTGTCATCCAGTCACGGATACGTGGCATAAGATTGACGCGCCATTACCTGAAGACATGCGTAATCTTTGGGATGGGGGGTAATTGAATGTTATCTGAATTTCTCAACAATAAATGGCATGTTGGATGGAACTTTGGTGTAGGTCATTTCAGGGTAGTGAAGTCCGGTTAATTGGCCCCCGAATACACAACCTGTGTCGATATTGATAGTGTTATTAACCTTTCGAGGTTCCCGAACGGGAGTGTGCCCGTATACAATCAACGGTGATCCGTAGTATTCAGACGCCCAATCGCGCCTTACCGGCATTCCATCTTCATGCTTTTCTCCGGTAATATCACCATATAACACGAATGTTTGGACTTTTTTTCCCGTTTTACCGATGAGGTTTTCTGTAATACCAGCATGCGCAGCAATTACTTGACTATTATCCAGTCGAAGATAAAGCGGGGCGCTGTCATACAGATTCATAAAGGATCGACGGACATTACCGTATGTATTTGGAGAAAGATTTTGAAGCTCTGCAATGGTCGTTTCAAGACCGCCGCTTACGACAATATTACGCCCTAGTAAATAACGGTAAAGTTTATTGCAATGATTGCCGGGTACGTAATGAGCGAGTTGGTTTTCGACCATTTTGGTAACTAATGTGATTACCTCAACAGAACGAGGACCTCTATCTGTCAAATCCCCTATGAACACAGGGATACGCCCGTCAGGATGAAAATACATATTATCCCTATTTTTATAACCAGCCTTGTCAAACCACGTACAAATTTCGTCGAAACAGCCGTGTATATCCCCGATAAAATCATAAGTACTCATCTTTGGAACTCCTTTCTTCTATTGGATGACAATGCTATAATAAGTTTAACAGCTGCTATTAAGAACAACCAACAAATATTGTTTGATAAAAAAGGAGCGATTGTTAATGAATCTTTCGTTAGAAGGCAAAACCTATGTGGTGATGGGTGTTGCAAACAAACGCAGCATTGCTTGGGGAATTGCCCAAAGCTTATCAAAAGCTGGAGCAAGACTTATTTTTACATATGGTGGAGAGCGAATGGAGAAAAGCGTGCGAACGCTTGCTGATTCTCTCGAACAAGAAAAGACACTTGTGTATCCTTGCGATATTACTGATGACGAGGAAATAAAAAAAACGTTTCAACAAATCAAAGAGGAAGTAGGCACCATTCATGGGTTGGCTCATTGCATAGCGTTTGCGAATAAAGAAGAACTTGATGGTGACTATTTGAATACAACCCGCGATGGTTTTATGTTAGCCCACAATATTAGTTCTTATTCTTTAACTGCCGTTGCTAAAGTAGTTCGTGAATTGGATTTGATGAGTGAAGGCGGCTCTATTATAACAATGACGTATCTCGGAGGCGAAAAAATAGTCAAAAATTATAACGTTATGGGAGTAGCAAAAGCTTCCCTTGATGCGAGTGTACGTTATCTTGCCAATGACTTAGGGGAAGAAAATATTCGTGTAAATGCTATTTCGGCAGGACCAATGCGGACTTTATCTGCTAAAGGAATTGGTGGCTTTAATGAAGTTATTAAAGAAATGGAAGAAAAAGCCCCATTACGACGTCCGGTTACACAAGAAGAAGTCGGTGACACTGCGCTCTTTTTAATGAGTGATCTAGCGCGCGGAATAACAGGGGAACTGATACACGTAGATGGCGGCTATAATAAAGTAGGACTATAAAATATACCAAACCAGCTTGTCTGTTAGAAAGACGGCTGGTTTGTTCATTGCTTTATGTTATAAGGCGCAATTTATTTGCGATGCATTGATGAAAATCTCCCCCAAAACCGTTTAAAGGCAGTTTTCGTTTAGATTTGTTCTTCTCTTTCCCCCCCAATGAGCTCGTACTAAAAATTCATGAATTTTATTGCTAAAATTCAAAATTTTAGGTACAATGTATCCAATACCTTATTCCTATGTCATCTATGGGTCAATTCCAAATTGCAATAAGTACGACAAGGGCAAAGCCATTGAAAAATGGTGACGCAAAACTATAGGGGCTAAGTTTTTGGATATGCCAGCCAGTTATCGAATGCACTCCTAGTTCGTATGAAAAAGGGGGAATGTGGTTTGGATTTGTGTAAAAAAGATTATTTAGAAACCGTAGACAGAGATATTTATATACTGCGAAGACTGATGTACAAAGCGAGTGACGATGCCGGAAGTTTAGACAATCAATTAGTGATTGAAATCAGTCAGTTTTTAGATATAAAGTTAAACGAGCATGGCGATTTAGCCAAATCCCATAGATGCAAAAAAGAAAAGGAACAGGTTCATCCGTTAACAGAAATCAAACCATTGTTTACTAAAGGCGCATTAAAGTAGTGAAAAAATGAAAATAAATATGAATTGATCTAAGATATTTGTCATGGGAGAAGGTAAAACAGTTCACTTTTGCAGGAAGTGGACTGTTTTTATTGTGAAAAAAAACACCCCCTTCGCAAAAATAATAACTAAAGAGTAGACAATATGTCCCAGTTGACGATAAACTAAAACGCAGGTAAGATGGTTAAACGAATATAATAGGAAGATGGGTTGGTTTATGAAAGTAAAAAAAGTGCTGAACAACAATGTCATTATTGCCCACCATCCTGATTACGAAGAAGTTGTTCTCACAGGAAAGGGCCTAGGATTTGGGAAAGAAGAAGGTGCGCCGGTTGATGAAAGCGGAGCGGAGAAATTCTTTGTTTTAAAAAATCCTAAGGAACAAGAGCAGTATAAACAACTGCTCATCCAAGTGGATGAGGCTTTTATTGGTTGCATGAACGAGTGCATGGCCATGCTCGAAAATCGTTTTCAGGTTAAATTACACGAACATATTCACGTAGCACTAACGGATCATTTATTCTATGCTGTTCATCGAAAGAAACAAGGCTTGGATATTCGTAACCCGTTTTTACATGAGACAGAACTTGCTTATCCTGCTGAGTATCAAGCGGCGAAAGATCTTTTATTACATGTAGAAAAATGTACCGGTACAACGATGCCGGAAGGGGAAACGGGATTTGTAGCACTTCACATTCATACAGCGTTAACCCGAAGATCTATTAAAGAATTAAATGAACATACCATTTTAGTGTCGGAACTTGTCAAACGGATTGAAGAGACGCTGGATATTTCTATGGACACCAAAGACTTAGATCATCAGCGCTTGTTGCGCCATCTTCATCAAGCGTTAGAACGCATAAAAAATGGGGATTATGGTGATGAACCAGAAACTTTAAAAAATGTGTTGAAAAATGAATATCCGCTGTGTTACAATTTGTCGTGGAAGTTGATTAAGATGATGCAACAGTCATTAAGAAAGCCTGTACCAGAAAGCGAAGGAGTATATTTAACACTCCATTTGCAAAGGCTTTCAAGACAAACATATAAATAATACCAATCGCATTTTTGTGTTACTGGTCATGCAGGCATGAGAGAAAATAGATTGGTTCTCTAGCTACAAAACAGGTGTAGTATACCTTTAACCCTGTTTTAGTTCAGTGAACCCTTTTCTCTCATGCCTTTTTATGTTTGTCGTTTTATTTATGCGTTTGCATCAGACACTATAAAAAAAGGAGGACTTCACATGTGGAAAAAGTTATTTGGTTTGCTTCAACGAATCGGGCGTGCACTTATGCTACCCGTTGCGCTTCTTCCTGCTGCAGGTTTGCTGTTAGCGTTTGGGACGGCTATTCAGGAAGATAACATGGTTGATATTATGCCGTTTCTTGAAGCGGATGTTTTTGTCTTCGTTTCTGAATTGATGAAAGAAGCGGGGAATGTTGTATTTGATAACCTAGCTGTATTATTTGCAGTAGGTGTTGCATTAGGGCTTGCTAACAATGACGGAGTTGCCGGTCTAGCCGCCCTCATCGGGTTCTTTATTATTAACGTAACGATGGGTGTTGCCGAAGGTGTAGACATGGACATGACAGCAGATAACCCGGCTTATGCATCAATTTTAGGGGTGCCTACCCTGCAAACAGGGGTGTTTGGAGGTATTATTGCCGGTATACTCGGTGCCTTCATGTACAATCGCTATTATAATATTGAATTGCCACAGTATTTAGGATTCTTTGCGGGGAAACGTTTTGTTCCGATAGCAACAGCGTTTGGTGGATTGATTGTCGGAGGTATTTTGACATTTATCTGGCCTCCTGTTCAGGAATTATTAAATAGTATGTCGTACTTGGTGACAGAATCGAATACGACACTCTCCGTATTTATTTTTGGTATCATTGAACGTGCATTAATTCCATTTGGTTTGCATCACGTATTCTATAATCCATTTTGGTACGAATTTGGTACGTATGTTAACGCAGCTGGAGAAACCATCACGGGGGATCAACAAATCTTTTTCGCTCAATATGCAGATGGCGTAGAAGAATTCACAGCTGGAACGTTTATGACAGGAAAATTTCCTTTCATGATGTTTGGTCTTCCGGCAGCAGCGCTTGCTATTTATCACTGCGCTAAGCCGGCTAAGAAAAAGTATGTGGCCGGTATTATGGGTTCAGCTGCCCTAACATCGTTTTTAACGGGAATTACAGAGCCACTTGAATTCAGTTTCTTGTTTGTGGCACCGGTATTGTTTGGTATCCATACAATTTTTGCAGGTTTATCGTTTATGACGATGCACTTATTAGATGTCAAAATCGGGATGACGTTCTCAGGTGGTGTCATTGACTACTTCCTGTTTGGTATTATACCGAATGCGACACCATGGTGGCTCGTTATTCCAGTAGGGCTATGTTTCTCAGTTATTTACTACTTTGGATTCCGATTTGCGATTACGAAATTTAACTTAATGACTCCGGGTCGTGAAGATGATGCTGAAGAAACACCAGACAGCTCTTCGACTAATGCTGGAGAGTTACCTTACAATGTGCTCGAGGCATTTGGCGGTAAAGAGAACTTGAAAAATCTTGATGCTTGTATTACGCGTTTACGTATTACCGTTAACAACAAAGAAGAAGTGGACAAAGCTCGCTTGAAACAATTAGGTGCATCTGGTGTGATGGAAGTCGGACAAAATATCCAAGCCATTTTTGGACCAAGGTCTGACGCAATTAAATCGCAGATGCAAGACATTATAGAAGGACGAGCTCCCGCAGCACCTGCAGAAGGGACACCGGAACTCGATCCGAAAAAAGAAGCGGAACCAGCAGTGAAAATAGATGCAGAATCTCCACTTTCAGTAGGAAGCGTTGTAAATGGAGAAGTTATTTCCATCGAAGATGTACCAGATGATGTTTTTGCTGGTAAAATGATGGGAGACGGTTTTGCTATGAAACCGACAGATGGAGAATTTGTTTCGCCAGTTAACGGAACCATTAATAATGTATTCCCTACAAAACATGCAGTAGGAATAAAGACGGAAGAAGGTCTTGAAGTTCTTGTTCATATTGGTCTCGACACTGTAAATATGCAAGGAGAAGGCTTTGAGGTGCATGTAGAAGAAGGGGACAACGTGAAACAAGGACAACCGCTTGTTTCAGCAGATCTTACTCTTATTGAAGAAAAGGCAAAATCAACTATAACACCAATTGTATTTACAAATTTATCGCAAGATCAGTCTATGACCTTGCAGAAAAAAGAAACGGTCACAAAAGAAGAAGCAACCGTTGCTAAGATTCAATAAAAAATCCCCAGGTAAGAAAGTTTCCTTACCTGGGGATTTTTTATACTGTCAATCTTTATAAAATATAAGTATGTGAAAGTACTTTATTATGAAGTGTTGTTATTTAGGTAAATGCCTGTTTTGAGCAGCGAGCAAGAACGCTTTGCATTTCTTCGCATATAGCTATGGTGAGAAGCATATCTCTCAATCTTCCTTAGAAAGGGAGGAATAGCAAATGTCCTACGGGTATGGAAACAGTTTTACACTCATCGTTGTATTGTTCATATTGCTCGTTATCGTTGGGTCCGCTTACGTTTGTTAGAACGAAACGGAATCATGCAAGGTTCTGACCTTATATAGGGTCAGGGCCTTGTTGTTTTTGGGCGCGAAAACGAAAGTAAAAGAGCACCATGAAAAAAATGAATTGAGAAAAAAAGAGTATGAGCGAGGAGCGTCCTGATATTTCTCCTAGTATTGGCGCCATTATCCCTGCTAAAAAACCGTTGCTAATACCAACTACTGCACCATCTCTATCATAGAGACTGCCAAGCATAAGACCGCCTCCCATCCCAAGTGCAGCAGATGCTATACTCGTTTCTATAAATACTCCTACATACATATGCGTCAATAAAAGACCATTGCACAACGCAAATAACGGAACCGGGGTCGTTATTACGTTCAACGTATGAGAAACAAAAGATGATGTAGTATCTTTCATGTCGAGTAAGAATATATAAAGCATAACGAGAAGCCATATGTTCCCGATGAATAAAATCCAAAGCATAATATCCCTCATTTCTTGAACACCAGTTGTATTCTATATCTATGCGTCCATACGAAAAATTTGCAGGTGAATTGGAATGAACCATAAGTAAACGCATATAATGCAACAGAACTGACTTGTTTAGTAGAGGAGGGATAATAGAATGGAACAAGAACAACAGCCAAACCAACAGGCACAGCCATTGTATTATATTGAACAACCCAACTTATCACCATTATTTGATCAAGGACAAACGGTTTCTATTCGCAAAAAAATAGGAGAAGACACGCGAAAAAGATCTTCGTTACGCAAAGAAAAGAAAGCAAAGAAACGTCAATCTGAACAAATTAATCTTGAGACAAACGAAGAAAAGAAGGATGATGTTTCAACTAACATGGAAGAGGAAGTTGAGGAAAATACTGCTGATGATCATTCATTCACACGTGTTTCTTCTAAACGAACGGTTAAAGAAATGTTAGAATATATAGAATCTCTCCCTCATTATATTCAACCAATTATTGCTTGTGAAACAAAGCATCAGTATGTTCAAGGCACTTTAATTCAAGCTGATAATGGAGAAATTATAATAAAGGACAGACGCAATTTAACCAATAAAACTTTTAAGGAAAGTGAGATAACAGAAATGTACATCGTTAGTTTATAAATAAAAAAAGCAACAAAAACGGGAGTAATCCCGTTTTTTGTTGCCTTTTACAAATTTTTTATTTACAGTGGTGGTCGATATCGCCAACGAGATTTGGATCTAAACATTGAATCGAGCAGAAGCAATCAAGATCTACTTCAATACAATATCTAGTACGTTCTAACTCATCGACATCACAAATGGAGGTCGGATCTACGCAACACTTATCAAAGTCTAGGTCACTGTCTGGACGTAGCATTGACAAGGTAGCGCAGCAATTATCTTCATCTACACTTTCCACCCGAAAGAATATTGTTTGAAAACAATCATTTCTGCCGATGGCACCGACAGAATAAAAGTATTCACCTTTTTTGGTTTGAAGGATAAACGGAACAGTATCTAAGCCATTATTGTTTCCGTTAGGGCTTAATAAACTGTTGAAACAATTGTTTCTGCAATCCCCGCGACCATTGTTATCGACCTCATCCTGCGCTTTTTTTATAGCGGTAACCGCGTCACAAACGCAGCTTCCAGATTCTTCATCATGTTTTCTGCAACCCATGTTATTCACTCCTTTAGCTCTCTTTTCCTTATCATCATATAACCATAGGCTCAAAATGGTGTTAAATAATAACCAAAGAAGGAAGAAATGGGCGCAGAAGGATAAAAAAATTTTTTTAAAATAGGGTTGAAAATATTAAAAAAGGGTATACATATATTAAGTCCAGCTATTTCCTGCATTGTTGAGCGTTTTTTCAAACGTATGAATGAGGTGATATAATGGGATATATTGCACCAGTAAACAACGAAGCTGCACTGAACTATGGTAACCGTATGGTAGAAAATGAACCAGCGATTGCAAAGGTTGATAAGATTCCAGCTACGCTGTTTCCTCCTGTTCGAGAGGAAGATGAGCGAAATGCCTATCGACACGAACAAGAAATGGATGTCATGACTAAACGAAGAGAAATAGAACAAACATTATACGGTAAAGGACGTCAATTTGATGTCGACGTATAAAATAGAAAAAAGCTTCAGGATTTTTTCCTGAAGCTTTTTTCGTGGAAAAGTATTAGTGAAACCATGAAGAGGAATTGGTAGATGTGGAAAGGTTTTTTTTCATTTCGACATGAGGAATGCCTGCATCCATAAATTCATCAGAAGTAACCGTATATCCTAATTTTTCATAGAAACCAGCTGCACTGTTTTGTGCATTTAATTTCATAGCGCTATATCCTTTATGTAACGACTTCTTTTCAATAGCTTGCATAATATGTTGGCCGGCCCCAGTATGACGTGATGAAGCTATCACACAAATCCGTTCAACTTTTCCGTAATCATCAACAAAACGTAGACGTCCAGCCCCAACCGGTGTATTTCTGTCGTATGCGATAAAATGAATGGCAGTTTCATCGTGTTCATCGATTTCCAAACTTTCGGGAACGTTTTGTTCTTTAACAAAAACCTCAAATCTTACATAAAACGCATCATTTTTTTGTTGTTGATGAAGAACTTCTTGTACTTGAACCATAATTAACTCTCCTTTCCAGCGTCATTGGTAAACATGAAACGAAGGGCATCTGGCAAATCCTTTTCCCAGTACTTCCAAAGATGGCCGCCTTTGAACTCGTGGTAATGGTAACGATCGCACCCTTTTTGTAACAGTTCGTGTAATGTACGGTTTGGTTCTAGAAAGTCTCGAATGTTGCCATCGGTCGTTTCGACACGTGTTTCTTCCGTACCAACCGTATGATACATTTCAAAACTTCTCCATACATTGGTTCGCTGTGCGGCGTGTAATACTGTGTCGTTTACAAATGGAGAGTGCATAATGAGCCTTGCAAACGAATGGGGATACTTAAGCGCAGCAAGGAATGAAATGGTGGCGCCAAGAGAGTCTCCCATTAATGTTCGTCCATAAGGAAGATTGGACGTATTGAAAGTGTCCTCTAAAAAGGGCAATAATTCTTTTACTAGAAATTGTATATAAGATTTGCTGTCTGCACTGTCAGGGTGATACCACTTTCTTCTTTGCTGGACAGAAGGATAGGGAATACCAACGACAATCGTATCTTCGGCACCTTCCTCATATATGGCTTCGATTTTTCGGCCGATTTTACCGAATTGAAAGTAATCGCGTCCATCTTGTGTGATGGCGATATGGTATGTATACAAATGGCTGTAATGAGGAGGAAGGTAGACGTGAAGATCGAAAGTGTGATGTAATATTTTGCTGTGAAATGTCAGTTTTTTTATTGTTCCGTTCACGACGTTTAACTTCCTTTCAAGACGGTTATACGATAAAGAGCATAACACGTCTACAAACGGTTTATCAATAAATATTGTATATACGCCGATATCTAACGAAAACGACATGCATATGATAAAATAGAAAGAAGGGGGAGTCGATGATGAAAAAACCTGTAGCTAGTGATGTAGTAGAAAAAGCTGCTCGAGAGGCTCTAGAGGAAAGAGGCGTGAAAATAAAAGATATTGCAGAGATTGTCTATGAGATGCAAGCGAAATATGCCCCGAATTTAATGATGGATGATTGCATAGAAAGTGCAGATGCTGTGCTGTGTAAACGTGAAATTCAACACGCTGTACTGGTTGGCATTGAATTGGATAAACTAGCCGAAAAAAATCAACTGTCAGAGCCATTACAAACGCTCGTTGATACGGATGAAGGGTTGTTTGGTGTTGATGAAACAATCGCCCTTGGTTCCGTGTTTGGCTTCGGTAGTATAGCTGTTACGACGTTTGGATATTTAGATAAAGAAAAACACGGTGTCATAAAGGAACTTGATGAAAAAGAAAATGAGGTGCATACGTTTTTAGATGACTTAGTAGCAAGTATTGCGTCTAATGCGTCTGCGCGGTTAGCTCACCGTACGAGAGATAGAGACGAGAGCCGGACAAATGATAAAATTAAAAAGCGTGAAGATGAAGAATTAATTGGTTAATGGAATAGTTAGAAAATGATTAGATAAAGAAGAGGCTCTTTCGTTTTAAGAGTCTCTTTTATGTAAAAGATGATTTTTTATCAAAAATTGGATAAAATAAGGGAAAACATTATAAAAAGGAGTAGGATGATAGCGATGGCAACGAAACCACGCTGGATATACTGGAAAGAAACGTTTCGGTCTAAATTTCAAGCGGGTTGCTTGAAAGCAAAGCTTGAAGATAATTGGAGCAACGGGTATGAAATAGGACCGTTTGTCGAGATTCGCAAACTAAAAACAAATAAATACGTTGTTCGTTATACATATGATGAGTCATAGATGTAGCTCTAACGGTGGATAATGGAAACGTGAACAGGTATCTGGGATGGCAGATATCGCCGATAATCTTTTGGAACAAGCAGAGAAGAATTATCTTTTTTGTCTTCAACAAATTAAAAAGCAGCCGTAATGTGGTGCTCTCCCAATAAGTAGAGTAAAATCTGACTTTTGGGGTGTTTACTTATTACGGCTGCTTTTTTATTATTTATTCTTTTGGAGAAACCATTTTTGATGGATCAACGATTTCATGAAACTGTTCTTCCGTTAACAGACCGCTTTCCAACACAGCTTCTTTTAAGGTTTGGCCTTTTTCATGAGCCGTTTTAGCAATTTTAGCGGCATTTTCGTATCCAATATGCGGGTTCAATGCAGTAACAAGCATCAAGGAGTTACGCAAAAGCTCGTCAATTTTTTCTTGATTAGGTTCGATACCTACGGCACATTTATCATTAAAGGAATGCATCGCATCTGCGAGCAAATAAGAAGATTGTAAGAAGTTGTACACAATCACAGGTTTGAATACATTTAACTCAAAGTTACCTTGACTCGCAGCAAAACCGATGGTCGCATCATTACCCATAATTTGCGTAGCTGCCATTGTCATTGCTTCAGCCTGAGTGGGATTCACTTTCCCTGGCATAATCGAACTACCTGGTTCATTGGCGGGAATTGTAATTTCACCAATTCCGGAACGAGGACCGCTCGCAAGCCAACGCACATCATTTGCAATCTTCATTAGGTCAGCAGCTAATCCTTTTAACGATCCATGGGCATAGCTGATTTCATCGTGACTAGTTAGTGAATGAAACTTGTTTGGAGCAGAGCGGAATGTTTTACCGGTTACGCTGCTGATTTCTTCTGCGACGAAATCACCGAATTTGGGATGGGCATTAATGCCGGTACCAACTGCCGTACCTCCAATAGCTAAGTCTTTCACATGGTGAATACTTTCTTGAATCATTTCCATGCTTTTTTCAAGCATCCGGTGCCATCCACTAATTTCTTGTCCAAGTGTGAGAGGAGTTGCATCCTGCAAATGAGTGCGTCCGATTTTAATAACATCTTCAAACGCTTGTTTTTTCTCAGCAAATGTATTTTTTAACGTATTTATAGCTGGGATTACATCATTTTCTACTTTTTCAACAGCTGCGATATGCATGGCAGTAGGGAATGTATCATTTGAGCTTTGCGAACGGTTGACGTCATCGTTGGGATGAATAGATAAGTCACTGCCGTTTTCTTTTAAAATCTCAGAACCGCGCCGTGCAAGCACCTCATTCATGTTCATGTTCGATTGGGTGCCACTTCCTGTTTGCCAAACCACAAGTGGAAAATGATCGTCGAGTTTGCCGTCAATGACCTCATCAGCCGCTTTAGAAATTGCGTCTGCTTTTTCTGGTTCAATGTTTTCTAGGCGTTTATTAGCCAGTGCAGCAGATTTTTTTAATATTGCAAACGCATAAACAACTTCCATTGGCATTGTTTCTTTGCCAATCTTAAAATTCTCTATACTTCGCTGGGTTTGTGCCCCCCAATGTTTATCGGCAGGGACTTGCATTTCTCCGAGAGTATCTTTTTCGATTCTGTAGTCCATTTGAAATCCTCCTGCTTCATTTTCTATAAACGCATAATTCTCACATTACACAATTCGACGGAAGCGTCGAAAAAACCTTCTTCCTATAGGATAGAAAAAAAATGAAGGAAAGAAAAGCTTCGATTAGCATTTCACAAAAAATATTTATTAGCTGTGAAAAAAGACTCATGATGTAAACAATTCAAAACACGTGTCGATATAACAATAGGTAAGAAAAAAGACTTATTTATTTTTTATAAAACAAACAATTCAGGAAGAGGTAGATGTGAGTGAAGTCTATTCGTGCGAAATTAATAGGAGCCTTTTCAGTTATTCTTGGCTTGCTGTTAATTTTTACTGGCGTCATATATGTATTAATGAATGACATGAATAGCGAAATAGAAACAGTTGTGGAAGAGGATATGGAGACAATTTCTGCTTTTGAAGACTTAGCTTATAATATTGCGGAACGGCAGTCACTGGCGAATGCTTATGTGTTAACTGGAAACAATCAATACAAAGAAGAGTTTGCGACTTATACGGAGAATTCTTCAAAAATCGAAGAAAATCTGTTGTCTTATGTCGACGATCAGCGGTTAAATGACATCGTCAATACTTCGGTTGATTGGAGAGTACAAGTAGAGGATGACGTGTTTGCTGAATATGATGAGGGGAACCGTATAAATGCAGAAGACGCCTTGAGGTCAGATATTTCTCCGCTTGGAACAGAAATAAAAAATGAATTAAATTCTCTTATTGAAGAAGAACAAGCGGCAGTAGACTCTCATACCGACCAAGTAAGTAGTCAAGGTGACAGCCTTGTTGTCATTAGTATTGTTGCAGGTATCGGTATAACTGTCGTTGGGTTTATTATAGCAGTTGTTCTTTCAAATCGAATTTCTAAACCGGTAAAAACCTTATCTGAAAAGGCAAGACAATTATCCGATGGTGATTTGATGGTAGAGAATATGAACGTGAAAAGTAAAGATGAAGTTGGGCAGTTAGCCGTGAATTTCAATGATATGGCTGATAACCTGCGAACGATTCTTGGCAAAACAAGAACAGCGGCAGAACGTGTTGCAGCAACATCTGAACAGCTTTCTGCAAGCTCAGAAGAAACATCTGCATCAACAAATGAGATTGCGACAACCATTCAAGACGTCTCTCATTCGACTGAATCAACGAGAGAGCGGTCAACCGAAAGTTTATCCTTAATGCAGCAACTTTCTATTAACATTGAAAAAGTTACAGAAGCTTCAGCAAATGTAGCAAAAAAAGTGAAGGAAACCGAAGAAGCAGCAGCAAATGGTAATAAAGAAATTGTCCATTCTTCAGAACAAATGGGGATCATTAATACGCAAGTGCAAGATAGCGCCGACATTGTCAAACAGCTCGGAGAACGTTCAACGGAAATCGGTACAATTATTGAAACCATTACGAGTATTTCAGAGCAAACGAATTTGCTGGCATTAAATGCTGCAATTGAAGCTGCTCGTGCAGGGGAACACGGGAAAGGTTTTGCCGTGGTTGCCGATGAAGTTCGAAAACTTGCTGAAGAGTCAAATCAATCAGCTAACAAGATTACTCAATTAATTGAGGGAATACAGCAAGAAACAAAACGAGCGGTTGAAAAAATGTCCGAAGGTCAAACAGAGGCGAGTGAAGGTGTTGACGTCATTGAACGAGCAGGTACCGCCTTTCAAACGATACGTACTTCTATACAGGAAGTTGGAAGTCAGGTTCAAAATGTATCGGATATTTCTAAACAAATGCATGCTAATTCCACTCAAGTAACAACGGCAGTAGAGGAAATGAGTCAAGTCGCCGAAACCAATGCCGATAGTGCTCAAAACGTTGTAGCTGGAACGAAAGAACAGTTGTCTGCGATGGAAGAAATATCAAGCTCATCTGAAGAATTAAGTACTATGGCACAAGACTTACAAGAAGAAGTCAGCAAATTTAAACTATAGTGTGATTCACATGCCGTTCCAAAATGGAATGGCATGTTTTCGTATGCTATAATAAATTGAAAAAGGTGGAATCGAAAGTTGAGCAAACCTTATGTTTTTTTAACGCGTAAACTTCCAGATGACATTGTAAACATATTGGAAACCGAATGTGTCGTTTCAATGTGGGGGAAAGAGGAAACACCGCCTCCTACGTCACGATTAGAAGAAGAATGTAAAAATGCGGATGCGGTCTTTTGTAATGTATCTGATACGATCGATGCATCCATGCTAGATCAAGCAAAACAGTTGAAGGTTATTGCTACAATGGCAGTAGGTTATAACAATATTGACGTGAAAGCAGCGAAGGACAGAAATATACGTGTTGCCCATACTCCGGATGTTTTGTCCGAAACAACGGCGGATCTTACTTTTACACTATTAATGGCCACGGCAAGAAGAATACCGGAAGGAATCGATGTTATTAGAAATAATGAATGGGGAGCATGGGCGCCTTTCTTTTTAACGGGTAAGGATATTCATCATGCAAGACTTGGTGTAATCGGTATGGGACGGATTGGAGAGCTTGTTGCAAAACGTGGCATTGGCTTTGATATGGATATTGTTTATCATAATCGATCACGTAAGCCAGAAACGGAAAAGGCGATAGGCGCAAGATACGTGGATATGGATGAATTGCTCAAAACATCGGATTACATATGTGTACAAACCCCTTATACCGAAGAAACGCACCACCTAATAAATAGACAAGCATTTCAAAAAATGAAAAACAGCGCTATTTTTATTAATACATCGCGGGGAGCTATTGTTGATGAAAATGCCTTATATGAAGCGTTAAAGAATGGCGAAATTCAAGGTGCTGGGCTGGATGTGTTTGAAAACGAACCAATTCGTGCTGATCATCCACTTATGTCCCTGGCTAGTGTTACAGCGCTTCCTCATATCGGGAGTGCTAGTAAACAGACACGCTGGAAAATGGCTGAAATGACCGCTAATCATATTTTACAAGGGTTACGCGGCGAAAAAATAGACCACGAAGTGCAGCTGTAGCGTAATAGCTGATTTATTGAAATGGAAGAAAATTGGGCTATTGAAGTGAAAAGTTAAATGTAAACGGAAGACTTCCCAACATTCAGCGAAGTCTTCCGTTTGTTTTAAGTGGATTTTTCTTCTTCTCGTTTTACTTTTATAAAATGTGTTGTCTCCGCAACAACAATACCTGACAGGCCAAGCAAGCCGATCAAATTTGGAGCCGCCATTAGTCCATTCATAATATCAGCAATAGACCATACTGTTTCAAGATTTAACATCGCTCCTGCAAAAATCGCAGCGATAAAGATAACGCGATAAATAAAAATAGACGAAGGTTTTTTCGTCAAGTAGTATATACAACGTTCTCCGTAGTAGGACCACCCGAGCATAGTTGAGTAACAAAAGAAAATTAGACCGATTGATACAATCAAAGCCCCCACAGGACCGAGAAACATTTCGAATGTGGCAGATGTTAGTGCAGCGCCTTCGACATCCGAGTTTGCATCGATGTATAGTTCCCCCATAACAAGGGAGATACCAGTGATGGAACAAATTACAATCGTATCAATGAATACTTGTGTCATAGATACTAGTGCCTGTCTTCCTGGATAATCCGTTTTCGCTGAAGCGGCTGCGATTGGAGCGGACCCAAGACCTGCTTCATTAGAGAACACCCCGCGGGCTACCCCCATTTGAATGACAGCACCTATCGCACCACCTGCTACAGCTTGACCTGTAAATGCATCTGTGAAAATTAATCCGACCGCAGATGGAATAAGGTCAACGTTTAAAATAAGTACGGCAATACCTCCCAGTACGTATAAAACAGCCATAACAGGAACCACGTACGACACAACCCGTCCTATTGACTTAATCCCGCCTAGGATAACCATTCCAACTAGCAACATTAATATTAGGCCAGTACCCCATTCTGGAAAGCTCCAGTTTTCTTGCAATACTTCGGCTACAGAGTTAGATTGAACGGTATTTCCGATTCCGAAAGAAGCAACAGCAGCGAAAATGGCAAAGATAACAGCTAACCATTTCCACCCTAGGCCTTTTTCAATGTAATACATAGGACCACCGGCCATTTCTCCGCGTTCATCCTTTATTCGATATTTCACTGCCAGAATAGCTTCGGCATATTTTGTAGCCATCCCAAATAATGCAGATACCCACATCCATAAAACAGCTCCGGGACCTCCAATCACAACAGCTGTTGCTACACCAGCAATATTGCCGGTTCCAACCGTTGCGGCAAGAGCTGTCATTAGTGATTGGAAGTGAGAAATATCCCCTTCCGCTGATTTATCCTGCTTCTTTGAAAAAACAAGTTTTAACGCATAAGGAAGCATGGAAAATTGTAAAAAAGTTAAACGAAACGTTAGAAATATACCAGTACCTACTAGTAAAATAAGAAAAGGTGGTCCCCATACAAAATCATTAACAGTCCCTAATATCTCTTGAACATTCAACGAAATTCCCTCCCATTTTGTTACCTGCACTAGTCTCTTACCTACAATGTATGTATAATTTATTCATGTAGTAGACAGACTTGTCTGTGCAGATAAAAGTAAGTGTACTCCCAAGCTACTAAAAAAATAAATATGAGTATAGCAGAGTGGAAACTATTGTAACATAAAAATTTTCATAGAAGGATGTGAAAGGTAGGATGTCAAATCGAAAACGGAAAGTAGTAGGAATATCGGGAAGTTTACGTAAAGATTCTTATAACCGCGTCCTATTGAGAGCAATGGCACAAGAACAGCGTGAGGATATGGATGTATCTATTTTTAATTTAAAACACATACCCCTTTTTAATGCGGATATCGAGGTGAACGGGGACCCTGAAGCAGTGGAAGATTTTAAAGAGGCGATTCGGGAAGCGGACGGACTTTTGATTGTGACACCGGAGTACAGCCACGGTATGCCTGGTGTTTTAAAAAATGCATTGGATTGGGCTTCGAGTATGACAAATGAAAATGTGATGGATGGAAAGCCTGCATTTGTTTTAGGGGCTTCGCCAGCTAAATTGGGTGCTGCTTTTTCTCAAGCTCAAGTGAAACAGTCTCTTGCTGCAGCAGGAGCACTTGTTCTGCAACAGCCAGAACTTTATATTGGTCAGGTGAATAAAAAAGTCGACGATGCGGGAACGTTGACTGATGAAGATACAAAATCAGCTCTTCAACAATCTTTAGATGATTTTTCCAGCTGGATAGAAACGATGTCATCACGTCCATAATTGGAAATTGTTTCTTACTTTAAAAGATAGGAAGCATTTATTTGAAGTCTTGCATGTTAGTGCAAGTACCTAGCTGTTCGGGGATTCAGGGCGCTGTACTTTTCTTGAAAAGGTGTATATAAAAAGCAACCCTGCACTGTTATTCAGTGACATGGGTTGCTTTTGCTGTATTAGTCAAGGCGGTCCGGGTCGTTTTGACGAAGATCAATTCTTCTAATTTTGCCCGTATTCGTTTTTGGAAGTTCTTCGATGAATTGGATACGGCGTGGATATTTATAAGGCGCTGTTAAAGCTTTCGTATGATCCTGCAATTCTTTTTTTAGAGATTCTTCCTCATTTCGAACTGGTTTTTCTTTTAAAACAACAAAAGCTTTGACGACATTGCCGCGTATTTCATCAGGACTAGCCACAACGGCACATTCTTTTACGGCTTCATGATGATTTAAAGCATCTTCCACTTCGAATGGACCAATCGTATAACCAGAACTTACGATGATGTCATCGCTGCGACCTTCAAACCAAAAATATCCGTCTTTATCTTTAGATGCTCGGTCTCCTGTTAAATACCAATCCCCACGGAACGTTGCCGACGTGCGCTCTGGCTCTTTATAATATTCTTTAAAAAGGGCAGGGCAGTCTTTATGGACCGCGATATCACCAGCTTCTCCAATATCGACTGGATTTGCGTCTTCATCAATAATTTCTACAATATTTCCAGGTGTTGGTTTTCCCATAGAACCTGGTTTAATCTCCATTCCAGTTAAAGTGCCGACAAGCAGTGTATTTTCTGTTTGTCCGTATCCGTCTCGTACGTCTGCATTAAACGCTTCTTTAAACGTCTCAATAACTTGACGGTTTAAAGGTTCTCCGGCTGAAACGGTGCTACGGAGTGAACGTAAGTCGTAAGTGAAAAGATTTTCTACTTTTGACATCAGGCGGTACTCGGTTGGTGTGCAGCAAAGAGCATTTACATTCTCTTCATCTAATAACGTTAAATACGTATGTGGATCAAACTTTCCGTGATACACAAAAGCCGTTGCTCCAAGTGTAATAGTTGATAAAAGGGGACTCCAGATCCATTTTTGCCAACCCGGTGCAGCTGTAGCCCAAACGACATCCTTCTGACGGACGTCGAGCCATTCTTTAGCTGCTGTTCGTACGTGCGCATAAGCCCATCCATGCGTATGTACAACACCTTTTGGATGTCCGGTCGTTCCGGACGTGTAGGAAAGAAAAGCGATGTCGTCCCGGTGCGTTTTTTCACCTTGAAATATTTCTGACTGGCGATCCGCTATATCTTCAAATGCTTCCCAGTCATCTTTTTCCCCTCCGATAATAAATTTCTTTTCAAGAGTTGGAATCGACTCAGCTATACTGTCTGTTTCTGAAGTGGCCGTGTGGTATGCAACGATGCCTTTTGCTTCGGCATGGTGGATACGGTAGGTCAAGTCTTTGGCACGCAGCATTTCTGAGCATGGAACAGCGACAATTCCAGCCTTTAAGCAAGCAAGATGAATCATGTATGCTTCTGGCAGTCTTGGAAACACAAGCAATACCCGATCCCCTTTATTAATACCATTGGTTAAAAGGGCATTAGCGTACTGATTCGTCTTTTGGATAAGTTCAGCGTAAGTAACTTCCCGTCTTTCTCCTTTGTCACTCAACCAGCGGATGGCGATTCGATCGTCTTCATCAGCAAACGCCTCTAAATCGTTCGTAATATTATATATAGTTGGCGCGATTAAATCTTCTCGATTCAAGGTTGTCCCTCCATTCTTTGTTTATTGCTCTCCTATTATACTAAAAATTTCATAGAAGAAAATGAAATCCGCTTCGAATCCGTTAATTTTTTCGTCTATGTTTAAAAAAGATATTTATACAGAAAATAAATACAGAACTTAAAAAAAAGGGTGTTTCTAAATGAAAGTTGCGGAACTATTGATTAAATGTCTGGAACATGAAGGTGTAGAATATATGTTTGGTGTTCCGGGAGAAGAGAATATTGATATTATGGATGCACTGCTTGATTCAAGCATTGAATTCGTAGTAACAAGGCATGAAACAGGGGCAGCATTTATGGCTGGAACCTATGGAAGGCTCACTGGGAAACCAGCGGCTTGTTTGGCAACGCTTGGACCTGGTGCAACGAATTTATTAACTGGGGTGGCAAATTCTAATATGGACTTGAACCCACTAATTGCGATAACGGGACAAGCGGGGGTAAATCGCCAACATAAGATTTCTCATCAGTATTATGATATTGTTTCGATGTTTAAACCTGTAACGAAATGGAATACACAAATAAAAACAGCGGAAATTGTTCCGGAAGTGGTGCGTAAGGCAGCGCAGGTAGCCGTTCAGGATAAACCCGGCGCCACTCACATTGATCTTCCTGAAGATATTGCGAGTATGGAAGTGGAAAGCTCTCCACTTGATATTGCTCCTCCTTCCTTATCAGTAGCAAGTCACAGTATGATGCAAACCGCAGTTAACCGTATAAAAGCAGCAAAGCATCCATTGATTTTAGCTGGAAATGGTATCTCTAGAGGAAGAGCCTCGGAAAAGGTCAGGGACTTTGTTGATAAAACAAAAATTCCCGTTGTGCATTCGTTTATGGGAAAAGGAGCATTGTCCTGGAAACATGAGCTTAGCTTGCTGACGGCGGGATTGAGTGGAAACGATTATATAACTTGCGGGTTTAAACAGGCAGATTTGATTATTGCGATAGGGTTTGATATGGCAGAATATCCTCCAGAAAATTGGAATCCAGAAGGCCAAACTTCCGTCTTACACATTGATACTCAAGAAGCTGAAACGGATTCTCATTATCCAGTTGCAATACAACTAGTCGGAAATATTAACGGTAATCTAAAAAAGCTAACAGAATTTTTGCCTGATGCAACACGAGATAATGGGTGGGTAACAGATGTACGCAAGCAGGCGCTCGATGAGTTAGAACCTTTTCAACACGATAATAGTTTTCCAGTCAAACCACAAAAAATTATTTCCGATTTGCGTTCTGTGTTAAAGGAAGACGATATCGTTATATCAGATGTCGGGGCCCATAAAATGTGGATGGCACGCATGTATCATACGTACGAGCCGAACACGTGTCTTATCTCAAATGGACTCGCCTCGATGGGGATAGCTGTTCCTGGGGCAATTGGTGCGAAAATGGTTTATCCCGAACGTTCGGTGGTGGCCGTTTGTGGAGATGGAAGCTTTTTGATGACAGGTGCAGAACTCGAAACAGCGAAACGATTAAATCTGCCGATAATCATCTTATTATGGAGAGATGAAGGATATGGATTAATCGAATGGCACCAACGGCGAAATTTTAACCGGACGTCCTACATTTCATTTGGGAATCCTGATTTTGCAAATTTGGCAAAATCTTTCGGTTTTGAAGCTATTGAAATAGAGGGAGCAGACGAGTTGAAACCTTCCTTAGAAAAAGCAATAACGATGAATAAACCAGTCTTGATTGATTGTCCGGTGGACTATGGTGAAAATATGAAATTAACCGAAAAACTAGGAGATATTTTATGTTAAGAAAGGAGGAAAAAGATGAGAATTGGTTCTATTATCAATGGGAAAGAGCGAAATGAAAATGATCGTCATACCATGGAGGTAAAAAGCCCGTATAATCAAGAAACAATCATAGAACTGGCCCTTGCGAAAAAGGAAGATCTTGATGATGGTGTAAATAATAGCTACCATACGTTTCACTCCACGATGAAACGTATGGCCGCTCACGAACGTGGAGATATTTTACGAAAAACAGCCAATCGTATGGAAGAAAACATCGAAGAATTTGCAAAAACAATTATGGATGAATCAGGGAAGCCAATTAGATTCAGCCGTGAAGAAGTGAAACGTTCCATTCAGGTACTCCGATTTGCTTCAGAACTAGCCAAGCACATTACCGGAGAAATTATTCCAATGGATGCTGCTGTTGGAGGCGAAAATAAAATCGGTTTGGTAAAAAGAGAACCTTTAGGAGTTGTTGGCGCGATTACTCCATTCAATTTCCCATTAAATTTATCCCTCCACAAAATTGCGCCTGCAATAGCTGCCGGGAATACTGTTGTTTTCAAGCCTGCGGAAAAAACGCCATTATCTGCTTATAAGCTAGTGCAACTATTTCAAGAAGCCGGTCTTCCAGATGGAGCATTAAACCTTCTGATAGGAACGGGTGAAGAAACAGGAGAACCACTTGTTTCCCATGAAAATGTCCACAAAATCACATTTACCGGGAGTTTGCCGGTTGGTAGAAAAATTCGGGAATCGGCAGGGTTTAAAAAGGTAACCCTTGAATTAGGATCGAATTCTCCAAATATTTTGTTTGAAGATACGGATGTAGAGCAAACGGTGACAGCTTTAGTGAAAGGAGCCTTTGCATTTTCGGGTCAAGTTTGTATTTCTGCACAGCGTATTTATGTGCAACGTAATATATATGAAAGGTTTCTAGAAGAGTACGTGAAACAAACAGAAGATTTAAAGCTAGGAAATCCTGCCAAGGAAGAAACAGATATTGGTCCTATGATTAATGAGGAAGAAGCAGAACGTGCGAAGCTTTGGATTGATGATGCGGTTGAAAAAGGAGCGGTGATTCAGACTGGCGGTAAACAATACGGAACGATGCTAACACCAACCATTATGACCAATGTAGAATCCAACATGAAAATCATTGCCGAAGAAGTGTTTGCTCCGATAGCCTCTGTTATTCCTTTTGATACCGAAGAGGAAGTGATTGCTTCTGCCAACGACTCTATTTACGGCCTGCAAGCCGGTGTTTTTACAAAAGATATAGACAGAGCGATACGGGTAGCGAACCAATTAGAAATTGGCGGGGTTTGGATTAACGAGATTTCTACGTACCGCCAAGATAATCACCCTTATGGCGGCGTAAAACAAAGCGGAATCGGCAAAGAAGGAGTAAAGTATGCCCTTGAAGATATGACGGAGATAAAATTTATAGGTGTAAAGTTAAAACAGTGATCATGCTAATAAAGTCCAAACAAAAATCCTGATGTAATAATCAGGATTTTTAACGTTCTAGAATATAAATGTTTTTGTATATCAAGAAGTTAAATCGGAATCTTTAATTCGACCTCTCGCCTCAAATGCTTTGACAATGTGTTTTATACCGACGGAATAAGCTGCTTTACGCATACGTATCTGTTTTTGTTCTCTTAATTCGAATACATTGCGAAAACCTTCCACCATCCGTTCTTCCAGCTTTTGATTGACTTCTTCTTCTTTCCAATAGAAGTTCATCGCATTTTGAACCCATTCGAAATAAGAGACCGTAACACCACCCGCATTACATAAAATATCTGGAATAACGAATACATCTTTTTCTTCTAAAATTTTATCTCCTTCAGGAGTAGTAGGCCCGTTTGCAGCTTCGGCGACAATTTTTGCTTGAATGGCGGGGGCTGTGTTTTTAGTAATTTGGTTTTCGACTGCGGCTGGAATAAAAATATCAACAGGTAAGCCGAATAACTCTTCATTGTTAAGAGTTTCAGCTTCTGTGTATTCGCTAAGTGTCCCTCCTTCTCGAACGAAGGCTAACAATTCAGGTATTTGGAACCCATCTTCTCTATAAATGCCTCCCGACGCATCTGTAATTCCTACTATTTTTACACCTAATTCATATAAAAACTTTGCGGTCATACTCCCGACATTCCCAAATCCTTGTAAGGCAGCAGTAGCTTTGCTTAAATCCATTCCTAGAACTTTAGCTGCTTCACGGATAGTGAAAACGACTCCGCGGCCTGTGGCAGAAAGTCTTCCTTCTGAACCACCTATAATAATCGGTTTTCCTGTGAGCATGCCGGGAATATTATAACCTCTTAACTTGTCGTATTCGTCAATCATCCAGCCCATTACCTCCGGGTTTGTATTCACATCCGGCGCCGGGATATCTTTTTGTGGACCGATGATAGGCGTAATCATTTGAATATAGGCGCGGCTTAATGTTTCCAACTCCCGCTCTGACAAATCTTCGGGATCAACGATGACACCGCCTTTACCACCACCGAGAGGGAGATCTAGGATAGCAGATTTTAAAGACATCCAAATAGATAAAGCTTTTACCTCATCCACGTTCACTTCTGGATGAAAGCGGATGCCACCTTTGGTTGGACCGAGAATATCAAGATGCTGGGAACGAAATCCTGTAAAATGACGAATATCTCCGTTGTCCATGCGTATAGGAATAGATACTTCAAGTACTCTCATTGGCTTTTTTAAAAGGTGATAAATATTTTCATCCATATTCAGTGCGGTAATAGAATCTTTTAACAAGTCTTTTACGGTTTCATAGGGGTTTTTATGTTGAGTTGTAATATCCGCTTCTGCTTTGTCTTGTTTTGGTTTCATATGAATCCTCCACTCCGTTTTTATTTCATAACATTCCTTTTCTGGAATATGTATGACTAAAGGTAAAAGAGTAAACATGTAAAAGAAACCTGAAAAGGTGGGAAACATTCACCTTTTCAGGAAAAGTTTTATTGGTTTTGCTGCTGCATGGTTTGCTGTACAGCTTGTTGATCGACTTGAACCTGTTCATTTAAGTTGTAAGGATGATAATATCCTTTATTTATCATGTAATCAGTGACTTGTTCATGGAAGTGGACAGACTGTTGCAGCTGTTGAGATAACGCTTGTCTGACGTTTGGAGATGCAGCTTCGGTAATAGCGTAGGCACAATTTCTTACGCCCGATTTAGCAGATAGCAATAAATCTGTAGCGGCTGCTTGGTCATTAAAATTTTGTATTTGCACAAAAACACCTCCTTATTGTTGTTGAAGCAATTGTTGAAGCTGGGATACATTTTCGGTAGAAGCTTGGATATCTTGTTGTAATAATTGCTGTAATGCCGGATCTTGAACTTGATTTTGCATCATTTGTGCTTTCGATAAACAATTTGTTTTAAATACGAGCATTTCATGCAATTCTGCTTTTTCATGAATACCTAATCCTTGTTGGTGCATATGATTCACCTCCGCGGTTATTTTGACCTTCTTTATTTATTTTCATTCGTTATATTTTCAGCAAATAAAGGAGTGTCATGGATATAATGGGGAGCTGGATTTAAAGAAGGAACTTGTCCCATTGGTTCTGGGTTGGCATCATATTCAAAGGTTCCTTGATTATCCATGCTTTTTCCACTTGCCCAACGGCCGTTCTGACTCTTGGTTCCTTCCGAACAATTCATGAATGAATAGGCAACCTCCTGTTTCTCTTTTTCTTTTGGAAACGTGGAAGGTACGACTGGTGATTGCTGTTGTTCCAATTCTTCTATTGCGGCCATCCACTGATTTTGGTGCATGGTGTCTCTTGCAATGAGAAAGGACAGCATATCTCGAACGCCGTGGTCCGTTGTGGACTCGTACAATCGGACGACCTGCAGTCTGCCTTGTGATTCAGCATTAAGATTCGCTCGAAAGTCAGCGAGTAAATTTCCACTTGCAATGGTATATCTAGAGTTCCAAGGATATCCAGCACTATCAGTTGGCTGCGCTCCTAATCCTGAAACAATGATGTGTTGTGGATTCATTCCTCCCATAACAGCACCCAAAATCGGGTCTTGAGAGGCCTCTTCTTGAGTTTCTACCGGTGCAGAATCAAGTAATTGGGCTATCATGGTAGCGAGCATTTCAACATGAGCAATTTCCTCGGTCCCTATATCAAGCAGCATATCTCTGTACTTTTCATTGCCGCGGCAATTCCACCCTTGAAAAAGATATTGCATCGCGACTGTAATTTCTCCGAATTGCCCGCCCAATACTTCTTGCAATTTCTTGGCATAAACAGGATCGGGTTTATCCGGTTTAGCGTTGTATTGAAGTTCTTTTTTGTGATAGAACATAATAACTATCTCCTTTACGAATAAACTTTTGGATTTTTTGTAATGAGAGCGTTAATAAGATGTTTATGAAAAAACCATTCTCCGGCCCCAATTAAAATTCCTGACAAAAACGCTATAAAGAAAGGTACCGGTTGATTTAAAACAAACGGTCCAACAAGCCAGATAACCATTGTGCTTAACCCGATATCAGCTATTGTAGAAACGGTGTTGTTCGTTGCTTTTAATATCAATAAATCTCCAATGAAGTAAGCGGCACCTACAACAATGAGCGTTAAACCAATCGTGTTCCAGACGGGATACCTCTCTGCCAGAGACAACATAATAAGAAGAATGAATAAAGTAAGCACAGTTTTTATTCCTAAAGCGATAACGTGATTCATAGAATTATTTTCCTCCCTCCTGTCAGTCAACCCTTCTCCGCCACCATTAGGATTTGTAGTTTAAAAAGAGTTATACGCTTAGTAAAAAAAAATAACATGGCTTCTTAACAGCCATGTTAGCAATATTATGCCCGGAGCATAGGTGGAGTGTTAAATAAATAGTAAGGGGCAGGGATTAAATAAGGACGTGGCCCATATGGAACAGGGTTTTCGACGTAACGGAAGTAATATCTGTGATCAGGGGCGAGTCCTTGAGCCCACGGACCGTGACTGCTTTCGTTACCTTGGGATGTGTTATAAAAGTCATACGCGACTTCTTCTTTTTGGAGATTTCTTGGGAAGGTTGTTGGTACGATAATGTCCCCTTCTTCTGATTCTAATTCTCTAATCGCAGCAATCCACTGATTTTGATGAGCATTGTCTCTTGCGATTAAAAATGACAATGTATCCCGCACACCTGGATCATCAGTAAGCTCATAGAGACGGGAAACTTGCAGACGACCTTGCGATTCTGCGTTTAAATTGGCCCGGAAATCAGCTAGCAAATTACCACTTGCAATGGTGTATCTAGCATTCCAGGGGTAGCCAACACTATCTGCAGGCAGGGCACCCAAACCCGAAACAATGGCGTGTTGAGGGTTCATTCCGCCCATGATTGCTGCTATTGCAGGATCACTATTTACTAATTGTTCTTGATCTTTTGCCGGAGCATTATCCAACAGCCTTGCAATTAAGGTTGCCAGCATCTCAACATGAGCGATTTCTTCGGTTCCAATATCAAACAGCAAGTCTCTGTATTTTGCATCTGCCCGGCAGTTGAATCCTTGAAATAGGTATTGCATCATGACAGTAATTTCTCCGTATTGCCCACCCAACACTTCTTGCAGTTTTTTGGCATAGACAGGATCAGGACAAGCAGGCTTGGCATTGTACTGTAAGTCTTTTACATGGTAAAACAATACATTTTACACCTCCATAAGGTTATTCAAATTAGCCTATGTCATTATAACCTGTCTCTTTCCAAAATATTTTCAGGAGTTAGTCAGCCTGAGAGAAGGTCTTTGTCTAGATTGATTAAAAAAATGTGCCGACCGCCCAAACCAATGAGACAAATAGACATAGGCTAGCACTGTAATTGCAAATGCAGAAAGGAGCGTTTATATGAGTGCAGGAGGTTATGAAGGCGGAGGCTTTGCGTTAATCGTCGTATTGTTCATTCTTCTTATTATTGTAGGGGCATCATGGTACGGCGATGGTTTTGGCGGCTACTAATATTAAGTGTGAGGATCTGTCCCCAATCGGACAGATCCTTTTTGAATATCAAACGAACCATCTGTGAACCCTATAGAAAAAGCTTTTCTCACTCGAGTGGGAAGGAGGTTACGTCAATCGAAGCGACGATTCAGCTTGATATACTAAGACAAGACAATCCTGAATCAAATTCATATGTAGAATCGTTTCTTATTGAACATCGGCCTAATATGAATGTAATTTCTGCTCTAATGGATATAAGACAGAATCCAGTAAATAAAGACGGAAACAAAACCAATCAAGTTACTTGGGATATGGGCTGTTTAGAAGAGGTGTGCGGAGCTTGTTCGATGATGATAAATGGCAAACCTGGACAAGCTTGTTCTACATTGATAGATAGGTTGGAACAACCCATTCAATTGCAGCCGATGAAAACATTTCCTGTCGTTCGTGACTTGATGGTAGACCGGTCAGACATGTTTGATTCGATGAAGCGGACAAAGAGTTGGATTCCAATAGATGGAACCTATGACCTTGGGGCAGGGCCGAGAATGCCTGAGCCAAAACGACAATCCGCTTATGAACTATCCAAGTGTATGACTTGCGGTGTTTGTTTGGAAGCTTGTCCCAATGTTAATGATGATTCTCCATTCATGGGTCCTTTTATTTTTTCACAGATAGAACTGAAAATTGCTCATCCAACGGGAGAAATGAATAAAGTGGAACGACTTGAGGAGATCATGGGCGTTGGTGGAATAGAACATTGTTCTAACTCCCAGAATTGTGTGGAATCTTGTCCTAAGGGGATTCCGTTAACTACATCCATCGCCCTTTTAAATCGTAAGACTACGTTACAGGCATTTAAAAACTTTTTTGGCTAGCGTGAAAGCTTATTTATAATGTCCACCGATTTTTTTGGCCCGTAATAATGCTTGGCCGGCATTTGTAAGAGACGAAGCGTGCAAGATAGCATCGTTGCCAAATCGTTCTTTTAAATCGTCGATCGTGTGATTTAGGACTTCTTTATCTTGAATTGGATGAAACAAAGAAAGTTGGCGGAATGTATCAGGAACAAGCTGATCAAGTGTAATACCGACACTGCGTATAGGATATCCATCCCAGTATTCTTCAAACAGCCGAAGGACGATGTGATAAATAACAGTACCGTCGTTCGTATAGTCTTCCAGTTTACGTTGACGGTGAAATCCGGTGGGGAAGTCAAAATCATGCCCTCCTGCACCGGTAGAAACCGTCATCCCCATATAACTGTTTGCTCGAGCGCGACGTGCTACCTCTTCGCTTAACTCTCTTAAGACAACCTTCACTTCCCTCCAGGTGCAATAGTCTCGTGTGAGTGTCATATGATGTCCAATTCCTTGGCGGCGAATGTGTGTATCTACAGTAACAGGAGAAGAATCTTCCCCGTAAGCAGTGCGCCAAAGCAGTTCTCCGTTAATTCCCCAACGCTTTTGCATTTGTTCGAGTGGAAAATTAGCAAGCTGTCCAATCGTGCGAATCCCCATGTTTTGTAAATGTTTTTTCATACGGCCTCCCACGCCGAATAAATCACCAATGGCACGAGGCCAAAGCTTTTCCTGAAGGTTGTTATAGGTCAGAGAAAAAATACCATCCGATGTCTTCTTGGCAAAATGATCGCAAGCCATTTTTGCAAGCACCTTAGTAGGACCAATACCAATACGAGCATTTACACCAAGCATACGTTTCATTTGGCGTTTCATAACATGAGCTGCAGCATAAGCATCCCCTTCATAACCATCAAGAACATATGTCATTTCAACAAAAATTTCGTCGACGCTGTAAGGTTCTACTTGATCACTGAAAGACTCGAGTACTGATGCAATTTCAACGGATGCATCTAAATACGCCTGCATCCGTGGTTGAATAACAACAAGGTCAGGGCATTTATTTTTTGCTTCCCATAGAGCTTCTGCTGTCTTTATCCCCCATTGTTTTGCAATCGGGCACGCTGCGAGAATTACTCCACTGCGGATTTTTGGATCTCCTGCCACAACGACAGGTTTATCATCCAAATTTATCTGATAGACTTTTTCAAAGCTTGCATAAAAAGACTGCATATCGATTAAAAACACGGTACGTTCCATATCATTCGCCCCACGATAAAAATAAGGTGTCCCTTTATTATATGGGAACTTATGTTCTTTTATCAACTAGAGACATTTTCCAAAATTTTATGTAGGGAGTCACATTACATAAGTCAAAATGAGTGTTTTTTTACAGAAAGTAAAATAGTTTATGAATGACTAAAGGACCATATAAAATACTTTTATTTTAAAATATTTTGTTTTGAAATTGTTGCTCACAAAGTAACCTCCAAAATTTATAAACAAGGATTTTTTAGTAAAAAGCAATTCATTCCCTGAAAAAAGAGTAATGATGATAACTGGTTATTTTTTCTTGAATAAAAAGTAGGAATAATAGATAAATCCTAGGAAAGTCATAAAATGTGGGAAAAAGGGGAACATTGACCCTTATTAAAACCTTGTGATATAAAACAGGTGGCCCATAATTTTCCTATATAAATAGTCATTTACATGTTTTATGAATAATCTTACAAGTAAATATTTTGAAAAGTGAAAGGAGGAAAAATGAAGATAAGAAAACACGATGGTGTGTATATCAGTGAAAAAATTGAATGGGGAAGGACGATTTGGACAAGGGCCAGGGGGCTAATTGGAAAAAATTTAGATAGTGACGCAGCTTTCATTCTTTCCCCATGTAATCAAATTCATACGTGGTTTATGAAAGAAGAAATAGATTGCGTGTTTTTAAATAAGAATAATGAGATTGTTTACATATTAAGCAGTTGCCCCCCATGGAGAGCCAGTAAGAAGATAAAAAATGCTACGTGTGTTGTCGAACTGCCCTCAGGGAAAGTTGAGGAAATGAATATCCAAATAGGCGAATCATTATTTATCGAATCATAAAAGGAGATAAAAAATGTATATTCAACCAGATAATGTACAACCGGCAACGGCCAAAACATTAATTAGTCAATCATTTAAGAAATCAAAAGAACTGTTCACGACATCTTTAATACTGACAATTCCTATATTTAGTATTATTTTCGCCCTGATGATTTATTTATATGATTTTCTTGCAGCTAATGAAATTAGCATCAGCACAATTCAGGACGAATCCCTCTCCGGTTTGTCTGTTTTTAATGGTTTACTCATTGTCTCTGTAGGAGCAGTTATTATGTTCCTATTACTAGTGAACAATGAAAGTGAAAGAAAGAATCAAGTTGTCTTTACGTTGAAAAAAACAGTTGTTTTACTGCCGACAGTCATTGCTGCGACTATCGTTTATACAACGTTTGTGTTAATAGGGTTCAGTTTGTTACTCATACCGGGACTATTATTATTAGCTTATTTAGGGTTTTATACTCAAGCTATTGTTTTTGAAAGAAAAGGTATTTTTCAATCGATTTTTAGAAGCAGAGATTTAGTGAAAGGGTCATTTTGGAAAATATTTTTACTGTTTGTTTCCGTTCATTTAGCTATTTCTATTATTCAAGTAACGGTTCTAACCTCTGCTTTGATGTTTGTAGATTATACGAACTATGTAGAAATCTTTTGTTTAACACTTATCAATGCAATTATCACCCCTTTTATAGGGACGCTTTTCAATTTGTTTTATCTGAATCTGCGTTCAGGGCAGGAAGCTTTTGACTATGAAACTTACGAACAAGAAAACCCTTATTAATTATCGTCATAAATACGGAGCGAGCGGAGGATACTGATGTTAGGAAAAATCAGCTTAAGACTTATACTAATTTTGGGGAGTGCTGCCGGAATCGCATTTCTAACGTATCAATATTTGCAATCCTTACAAGAAACCGAGACTCTCGTTGTAGCAGACACAACAATCGAGGAGCATTCGGTCATAGAAGAAGATATGATCTCAACGGTTGAAGTAGAAGCAAATGCAGCAAAAACATTAGTTCAGAATTCCATTGAAGATCCTGAAGTGGTCAAAGGAGCTATCGCAAAAACAGAAATCAGCTCGGGAGAACCATTAGAGTTGGATCCGGATTTACTAGTATATCCAGAAGATAGAGAAGAGTACTTAACGCAAGATGGATCAATAGATAGTTCTGAATTTATACCAGCAGAAAAACGTTTATTTACTGTTGCGTTAGAACCAGACGATGCAGTTAATAATACGTTACAGTCTGGTGATTTGGTAGATGTAATAGTAACACTAGATTCTGAGGAAACGGGGGAGCGCTTTTCCCGAATGCTTAGCCAAGCCATTAAAATACATGACGTAGAGACAGTAGACGGGAGCGGAGAGTCTTATGGTAAAGACGGTTTAATTCAACATATTACTCTTGTTGTCAGCCCGCAAGAAGCAATTGCTCTTTCAACTGCGAAAGAAGAAGGCGTTGTAACGCTGTCTTTAAATCCATCTGATGGCGGAGAAAAGGTTGAAGTAGAAAGAATTTATGAATCTTCACTAGAAAACTAATAGACAATGAAGGAGTTTATACAATGGACATCGATTTCATCCCCGGTAAAAGCCAGCAGCAACTCGTTAAAGTTGTGATTGCTGATGATGAAAAAGTCTATATGAATGACATAAGTTCTTATTACGAACAAAGTGAAGACGTCCTGCAAGTTGTTCAAATGGTGGAACGTTTTGATGATTTGAAATTATATATTCTTAATCATAGTGTGGATATCGTTATTGTAAATGAGAGCTTAATTCCAAATGAAATGGAGTGGGGACAGCTCCTTAAAGATGGGGATTTAGTTAAATTAGTTGTCATAACTGATAACTTGCAAATTATGAATGAAAAAGAATTAAAAGATGAACGAATTGATTTGCTTTATAAATATACACCGATTGGAACGTATACTTCCAAACTTTTGTCCTTTCCAGTGAAAGGAAAAGATAAAGATATTTTCACACAAGTGAATCCAGCTTCAAAAGAAGATACAACCCAAAAGTCCATTTTGTTTTACTCTCCAAAAGGAGGAGTAGGAACTACCACACTTACTGTGAATGTTGGAAGTCAATTAGCTATTAAAGGAAAAAAAGTATTGTTGGTAGATTTTGCAGTTTTTGGCCATATATCCGTAGCGTTTAGCCTTCCACAACGCTCAAAAGGGCTGTCAGACATTATTAGTTTTATTGAACAAGGGAGAGACAATGTTGATGAGTTAAAAGAAGTGATGAATGAAGCAGTTCAAACAGTATCCGTGCATGGAAAAGAAATCGATGTTTTAAGTGCCGGACCTCCTTTGAAAATGTCGTCTCTTACGTTGGAACAGACGGATTATATCATGAAAGCCATATACATGATGGAGTACGACCACATCATTTTTGATACATCCAGTGAGCTATCTGAGAAAAATATATCATTACTAAATGCAAGTACGGACTTAGTTTTTGTGATGACGACAGATGTATCGGCAAATTGGTCGCTCTTGTCTTCTGTAGACGTTATTAGAAGATTAAACAATCCTTTACAAAATAGATATTTGGTGATTAATGGTTATCATGAATCAATCGGGTTTCCGGTAAGAGAAGTGGAAGAGATGCTTTCGATGCAAGTATCTGCTATTGTCCCGTACAAGTATGACCAAGTACAAGGGTTTGCAAATAGAGGGACGATTATGGCAGAAAAGCCTTTTCTTAAATTAAATAAGCATTATCGAAGCATCGCTAACTTAATCGATCCCATTTTTTCTCAATCGGAAGTAGCAAAACGAAATGGCCTGAAAAAGGGAGTGCTTGCTTAATGGGAATTGAACAAGCTATTAAAAAAAAGCAATTGGAAAACGAAGGTACATCTGAAGAATGGGGACATGAATACGAAAATAGCATCGAGCAGCTAAAACAGGCTGTTCGAGAAGACGTTGTGAAAAAAGGAAACAAAGATCATAAGTTATTAACAGATGTCGACAAATTGAGAGTCGCCGTATGGAATGCCCTTGAAGATGGAGAAGGTGATCAGTTTCAAGAGTTGTTGTTAACCGCAGAAGATCGCAAGACGCTTACTGAGGAAATTATGCAGCAGCTTATTGGTTATGGAATAATAGATCCTCTTGTGCGGCGTGATGATATTACTGAAATAATGATTAATGGTACAGATAATATTTTCATAGAAAGATCCGGGAAAATTGAGTATGCCTATGATGAAGAAGGGCAACGGATGCAATTCAAATCAGAATCAGATCTTATGACTATTATTGAAAAAATTGTAGCCCCTATTAATCGTAAAATTGACGAGGCCAATCCCATTGTAGACGCTCGTTTGCCCGATGGTTCCAGGGTGAACGTAGTCATACGTCCTATATCACTTGGGGGGCCTATAGTAACAATTAGAAAGTTCCCGGAAAATCCATTTTCGATGGATGAACTTGTGGAATTTGGAGCACTCGATGCCTCGATTGCGGAATGGTTGAAAAAGTTAGTGCAAGCTCGCTACAACATAGTCATCTCAGGTGGGACAGGTTCCGGAAAGACTACATTCTTAAATGCGTTAAGTATGTATATTCCAGTTGGAGAAAGAATTATTACTGCGGAAGATTCAGCTGAGTTAAAACTATCACATATAGAAAATCTCGTTAACTTGGAAACAAGGCCGGCAAATGTTGAAGGAAAGGGAGAAATTTCTATGCGGGACCTTGTACGAACAGCTTTAAGAATGCGTCCGGACAGAATTGTAGTCGGAGAGGTTCGGGGGGGAGAAGCTCTTGATATGCTGCAAGCTATGAATACAGGACATGACGGGTCATTAACAACTGGGCACGCCAATTCGTCTGTTGATATGCTTTCTCGTTTAGAAACAATGGTATTAATGTCTGGTCTTGATCTTCCGGTTTCTGCTATTCGAAGACAAATAGCATCATCTGTCGAGATTGTTATACAGCTAGGAAGATTAAGAGACGGATCCCGTAAAGTAGTTCAAATCTCAGAAATACGAGAATTTGAAAACGGTGAGATAGATCACGTAGATTTGTATCGGTTTGAAACATCGGTCCAAGACAGTAGTAACGACGCTGTTCATGGACGTTTGAAACCAACTGGAGAAGGCATCGTTCAAAATGAAAAATGGCAAGCCGCTGGTTTTGGAGAATCTGCTTTAGAAGGCAATCAGCTACTTGTCTAGGAGAGATGCATATGTTGTTTACATACCTGATGATTATTGTTCTTATTTTTATTTTGATTAAAGCGGTTATTGATTTTTGCAAAATAATAATTTTTGGAAGAACAAGAAAAAAACAAGAGCTTCCAAAAGCTTTTGACAGGCTGCAAGGAAAGAAAAACTCTAATTTTCGCTCACAACAAAAAAAAGGTCCATTCGTACAAACAACAATAACGAACATGATGACCATTTTGATTTGTTTTTCTATATTTTTTATTGGAATGGTCTTATTTCAAAACATGTTTTTTGCATTACTATTAGCTGCATCTGGTTTATTTTATCCGAAGTTTAACTCGAAGCAAGCGATAAAAAAACGAAATGAAAAATTAATATTGCAATTTAGAGAAGCTATCCTTTCATTAGCTAGTTCATTAAAAGCCGGTTCTTCTTTACAAGTGGCATTTAAAAGGTGTGAAAATGATTTAACAAGAGAGCTGCAGTTTCAAAAAGATAAGCCAATGCTAGAAGAACTTGAAAAAATAAATAGTGATATTCAACTAGGAAAATCAATGAATGAAGTACTGTTGGATTTTAAAAACGCTAACGATATAGAAGACATTCATCAGTTTGTGGACGCTATGTTGATGACAAAATCCCGTGGAGGAAACCTAGCAGATGTGATAGAAACGACAGCTGAATCAATTTCAGACAAGATATTAATTCAGGAAGAAATAAAATTAGCAACGACTCAAAAACGGATGGAAGCGAATGTACTAACCTTCACTCCCGTTTTTGTCTTAGTAATTATTATGCTAATGAATCCCGAATATATGGAGCCTATGTACAATAATTTAATCGGGACCATTGCTATGTTTATGGCAGCACTTATGCTAATAGCTAACTTTTTGATTGGCCGTAAGATTACAAATATTAATGTATAAAGGGGGAACACATGGTGCCAGCAGTGATATCAACAATAGTATTTATCTTCGTAGCAACATTATTTGTTCCCTCGCAATGGTTTGAGGCAAACATTGTGAAAAAAAGGCTGGTCGATGGTCCAAGGATCGTTAACGCAGAGACCAGATTTTCTGTGAAAAGAATGACTCCTTTGGTAATGAATCTGTTTACTATATTGAATATAAGAATCTCAACGGATAAACGAAAAAACATTGAAAACCAAATACAACTAGCGAATAAAGAAAGTAAGTGGATAGTAGAAGACCTCATAACATTGAAATTTTTCTCAGGTACAGTGGCATTCTTTTATTTTATGATGTTAGGCATGATGAGTGCTAATGCTCTCATGCTTGCTTTAGCACTACCAGGGAGTTTTTTAGGTTATCGCATTCCAGAATTTTGGTTAAAAGTAAAAATTCGAAAACGTCAAGATCAAATAAAGAAAGAACTCCCCTATATATTAAATGCTATAGCCATTATGAGTGGGGCAGGAATGAACTTAATCCCGGCAATGCGTGAAGTTGCTTCAAAACAGAATGGACAACTGGCCAAAGAATTCAATCAAGTTATACACGATGTATCTGTTGGCTTTTCTCAAGTAAAGGCGCTTGATCGAATGGCAGAACGCTGTCAGGTGGAGGAAATGAACAGATTTATTTCTTCTCTTGTTCAAAATATAGAAAGAGGTTCCTCTGGCATTACTAACGTAATAAGAGCACAATCTAAAGAACTTTGGGAAAATCGAAAGAAAAAAGCGCAACAATTAGGAGAAAAAGCATCAATGAAACTTTTTTTCCCGTTGTTACTTCTTGCCTTCCCGGCAACTTTAATATTCATCCTAGGACCAGCTCTAATAACCATTGTTGAGTTTTTTGCTAACTATTAAAAGGAGAAAGTGTAATGTCAATCTTTATCGCTATTTTATCTCTCATAATAGCTGTCCTATACGACTTGAAACAAAGACGTATTCCAAATTGGCTCACATTTGGGTTAATGATAGTAGGTTTGTCGATTAGCGTGATAGCACATGGAACATTCGTACTTTTAGAACATACCTTAGCGATGCTGGCCGCTTTCTTGTCTTTCTTTATTATATATCTTTGCAATGGTATAGGAGCTGGAGATGTAAAGTTGGTTACAGGTTTAAGTGCATTGCTAGGACTCCCTTTTATCATGGTAGGCATCCCACTAATCCTTATATTCGGGGGAATTTACTCAGCCACTATATTAATTTGGCACAGGGGACTGCGTTATATCGGAAGAGATATCATAAATGGTTTCTTTGCTTCTTTATGGAATAAGCGAATGCACCAGTATATGAAATATGTAAAAAAGAATGGAATATTTATTCCCTATTCCATCGTAATTTTTATAGGGAGTGGCGTTACACTATGGATCATTTATTAAAGGTTGTAAAAAGGAAATTAAAGAAAGTGAAAAAGGATGAAGAAGGACAAGCTCTAACAGAGTTTGCTATGGTTGCTCCTTTGCTCATTCTTATCGCTGTTGGAGTCTTACTTTTAGGTTATTTCCTGTTTGCTCAAATCATCGTTGTAACTTCTGCCAACCAAGGAGCACGAGCAGGAAGCGCTTTAACTGCTAACGAAGGTGTCAGCTTTTCAGAAGCTGCAAACCGCGCAGAAACAACGGCCGAATCAGCACTGAGCCAGGGACTAAATGTGAATAACAGTGATATAAATGTACAAAAAAATGGTGATGAATTCGTTGTACACATAAATTATGACTTCGATTTTTTTGTGAATTATGACGATCTTTCTTTACCTGGTAGTTCTACCATCACTCACACTTCCTCATACCAGATATGGGGGGAGGAAAATGATTAAAAACATAAAGAATGAGCGAGGATCTGTATATCCGCTTGCCGCTGCCATGATAACAGTCATGATAGCAGTGGGTGGATTATTAATAGATGGAGGGTTTGTCCTATATAAATACACCCAACTTGCAAGCGCTGTTGATTCGGCGGCTATAGGCGCATTAGACAGTTATGATGAAGGTTTATGGGAGGAAGAAGGAAAAATAGAAATAGACGAAGGGAGAGCAAGAAGTCAGGCGCAACACTACTTAAATAAAAACATGACAGAAGCATCGAACTTAATAGTAACGGTAAACAATGCAAACGTTGAAGTTCATGCAGAAGCAACAGTTCCTATGTTTTTTATGTCTTTGTTTGGATATAGTGAGATCCATATTGAATCAGAAGCTAGTTCAGATCTCTCTTGATGGTTATGTCTAAAGTTGATAAACAGAATAATTAATTACGAAAAGGAGGTGAACTGATTTTTAGTCTGAAGAAAGGAGGAAATAAAACATAGTGAAAAATGTATTCCAGAAAATTATACTCATTCTCATTGCTTTCGTTCTAACAGTATCTCCTGTAAGTATTATGTTTGCAGAAGAGGAAAGCGAAGATATTCCACCGCCTGATCCTGGATTGAATGAAGCAGATGAGTGGAATGACCGGCAGCCAGGTGATAATTCAGAAGGATCCTCCCCGAATCAAACAGAACCGCCTGCTAGTGATGGGACTGGCATTCAGGAAAATCAGGATAATACAAGTTCCGGTGAATCAGGTGAAAATACAGATGATCATTCGAATTCTGATGAGTCTAATAAAGGAGAAAATAGTGAGGGATCCAGTCCTAATAAGGATGCTGAAAACGGAGAGAATTCAAGAACTGATAATGAAAATAAAGCTGGAAATCAAGACAAAGGCAATGAAAAGGACGAAAATTCAACTGGAACAAAAGAAGACATGGAAATCAATGATGAAGCGGATAATCAATGGGAGTCGACTCCGTACGGGTGGAACGAAGATGGCTATCCAAATCATGTACTAAATCCGAATCTCATTCTGGAGAAAGATAATTTGTATTCAGGTGAAAATAAAAAGGAAGCTGGATCTAATACAGATGAAGATTCCTTAGGGTTTAATTCGCCAGAAGATGTACTCAAAGGTGTTACTAATGCAGCAACAGGAAAATTAGAGTTTGCAAAGGAGATGGACAAAACGACCACCACCGATGCATCTGTCAATAAAACCGCTGTAGGGAAAAGCTTTTTGAGCATGACAATAGGGGCAGCGGCACCTGCTTTTTCCGATAATTTAGGTGGAGTGGTGGAAGTTGGAGATTATTTTGCCTCTTCTTATGTAAATGTGAAAGAGTGGTGGGATAATAAAAAACCAATAAAAAGATTCTATAACACATCTCCTCAACTGGTGAAAAAAACTTGGACAGGGATTAAAACGTTTAAACTAGGAATAGGCATTTTAGGTGTAGGAGTCACTGGATTGGAAGTTAAAGGACTAGTTGATGCATTCCAAGAAGGAGATGGCTGGGGCATTGCTGAACACTCTTTCGGGACGGTAGGAAGTGTTGCGGGTATATTTGCTCTTTCTGGTATTCCAGCCTTAATATTTGGTCTAGGTATTGGAATTTCGTTAGGAATAAAATATCGAAAGCAATTAGGGGAAGCTTTTGATTGGGCGAGAGATAAATATGGTGATTTAGCTGAATGGTCTAATGATAAGGGTGGTCAATTTATGGAAACAGCTGCAAATGCTGTTGGAAATGTAGGAGAAAAAGCTGCGAATGCAGTTGGAAACGGTGTAAAAGGTGCGGGAGAAGCAGCGTCAAATGCTATAGATAAGGTGGGTTCTGTTGCGTCTAACGTTAACCCACCTGTACTCGGAGAAGGATTGGATCAAGCTGCCTCTACTGTGGCAGAAAGAACAGAAAAAGTATCCGAGGCGGCTGGAGATGCTATCCAAAAAACCGGAGAAACGATTTCGAATGGGGTGAAGTCGGCTGGTGAAAAGGCTGGTAATGCTATGAAAGATTTTGGAAAAGAAGTAAATAATTTTGTAAGTCCATAGGGAGGTAATATAATGAATTTATATGCGAGAATAAAAAGTGTAGTTGCGAATGAAAAAGGACAATCATTAAGTGAATATGGTTTAATCATAGCGTTAGTCGCCATAGCTGTTATTGGCACGTTGTCGACTTTAGGAGGATCACTAGAAGGAATATTTGACCAAATCGTTCAGAAACTTAGTGTATGATAGATTAGTTAATAAAGAGAGTCCGTCTTTTATAGCATTAACGGGCTCTCTTCTCCAATTAATAATCTTTTAAGGAAAGATTTTTATTTAAATGAAAGTTGGTAGTAAATAGACAATACAATTACCAATGTTTTTAGTGGTCTATTCTATTTGTTAAGGAGATTATACGATGAAAAAAAAGCTACCTGGTCATAGACGAATAACGGGAGAGTTTAAAAAGCTGGCGAAGCAGCATATGAAATGTATGGAAACAGCGCAAATGAGTCCTTATTTTTTTTGGGAAGGAAGAAAGTATAGGATCATTATTATCCATTCTCTGTTTTCCAGAATTATTCTAAACCCAGGAGGACGTATATATATCATTACGGATGATCAAGCAAGAAACATTAAAGATAAAAATATTTTTATAGAAATGCTTCGTAAAGAATTTCATTTTTACTGTTTAATCAACCAATCATCTATTATTAAATCGGATGCAAAGTCATTTGACGCGAAAAACTTTGCGAACCAAAAGAAAATTTTTGATCAGGTTTTGGCTCACATAGAAAAAGAGGGACAACCTTTTACAGAAAGGGAAATCGATGCCTTTCGTACGATGGCATATTTTATCGGAGAAAAAAACAAATTGAAGGAAGATATTAGTTTTTATACCAAACAGCTTCAACAAATCCATAAAAGATTGAAACGGGAAAAACCAATCGAGTGGGATAATTCGAATGTAGAAGAACTTCATAACTTACACGATTTGCATCAAGAGTTAAAAATTAAATTAGATATAAGGCTGTTGGAAACAATCGAAGAAAGAATGCTAGTTCTTAACAATATAATAGGAAAACTTAAAAATATCAGAATGAAAAGAGTAATTAAAGGTCAGCTTGTAGGACAGCAATACTATATAAATAAGGTGGTAAGCTCAATCGAATTGGAAGTTGGAAAAAGAGATATACCAAGTTGTATAAGCTACAAAAAGGCACATACTTATGAATCTGATTTGCGAAGTCAATCAGAAGAGCAGCTGGTTCATTGCTCTCTTATTAACGAAACTACCTCTTAGGGTAATGGTGATCAAGGAGAGAATTATGTAATGAAAAAGCTACCTGGTCATAGACGAGTAACGGGAGAGTTTAAAAAGCTGGCGAAACAGTATATGAGATTTATGGAAACAGCGCAAATGAGTCCTTATTTTTTTTGGGAAGGAAAGAAGTACAGGATGATTATTATCCATTCTCTGCTTTTCAGGATCACTCTCAACCCAGGAGGACGTATATATATCATTACGGATGATCAAGCAAGAAACATTAAAGATAAGAATATTTTTATAGAAATTTTTCGTAAAGAATTTCATTTTTACTGTCTAACCAACCAATCACCTATTATTAAATCGGATGCAAAGGAATTTGACGCGAAAAACTTTGCGAAGCAAAAGAGAATTTTTGATCAGGTTTTGGCTTACATAGAAAAAGAGGGACAACCTTTTACAGAAAGGGAGGTCGATGCATTTCGTACGATGGCATATTTTATCGGAGAAAAAAACAAATTGAAGGAAGATATTAGTTTTTATACCAAACAGCTTCAACAAATCCATAAAAGATTGAAACGGGAAAAACCAATCGAGTGGGATAATTCGAATGTAGAAGAACTTCATAACTTACACGATTTGCATCAAAAGTTAAAACTTAAATTAGAGAACAGACTGTTGGAAACAACCGAAGAAAGAATGCTAGTCCTTAACAATATAATAGGGAAACTTAAAAGTATCAGAATGAAAAGAGTAATTAAAGGTCAGCTTGTAGGACAGCAATACTTTATGAATAAGGTGGTGAACGCAATCGAATTGAAAATTGGAAAAAGAGATATACCAAGTTGTATAAGCTATAACAAGGCACTTACTTATGAATCTGAGTTGCGAAGAGAATCGGAAGAGCAGCTGATTCACAGCTCTCTTATTAACGACACTACTTCTTAATGGAATTCATAGATTACTAGTGATAGTGATCAAGGAGAGAATTATGTAATGAAAAAAGCTACCTGGTCATAGACGGGTAACAGGAGTATGCTTGCTAAACAACTTCGATAAATAGATAAAACATAGATACTGGAGGAGATTACGATGAAGATATATTGGTATATATTATTAGGGGTCAGTGTGTTTATTTTAACGCCGTTATTAATTCTAGACATGGTACAAACGAAAACATTTAATTTAAAATTTCCTTTAATGATAATTGTGCTTATCACTGTTTATCAGAGTATTTTTAAGAAGAAGGACAAAGATAATGAAAACAATGTGCAAAATGATAAACAATCCAGTGGAAACGAATAACATTTTCAGATAGTATATGGGTTAAAAACAATGACACATTAAAAGAATATCTCCTTCATTTTTGTCGCACCATATAGGTAATGACAAAAAAAGGAGACTTTTCAATGGATAAGAAATCAACAAATACAGATAAGACTAATCATCCTGATGACTATAATAGTAATGAATCTGTCTCCCGTGGGTTGGCAGATACACATGAACAGGTATCTGATACGTATACAGCGGGTACCATTGATGAATTAAACAAACGAACTTCTCGAAAAAAACAGTAATCCTTAGTAGTGATCGTATTTTGTAGCTATTTACAAAAGTGTTGAAAGGAGGACCTCCATTGGCTGATGCCCAAGGGAACGAAAAGCAATATATTATTGGACAAGAAGTTTCGTATAAGGGGAAAGTGTGCACGGTGATTGCAGAATACACACGAACGATATGTATTGAGTATATTGATTTTCCTTTTCAAGAAGAGGAGGAATTCCCATACCAACGCGAAATTGTGTTAAAAGATGAAGCAGCAAGCTGACTCTAAACGGAAAATGAAAGAGGCTGTTCCATTTAAATTTTGGAAGGTCTCTTTTTATCATTTGTGAAAAATAAAAAAATAATATTGCTTGTTTTCAACGCTAAGTCATACGTTTAAAATTGTATCGTCAGGGTATTTACAAAAATGTAAGTTATTTTAGAGGAGGCACAACTTGAAAATTGACAAAGTAGTAGTGGAAGAAAAAAACGATAAAATTACTTTTAACACAGGTGAACTCCATGTAAAAGACGGTGATCCTGAAAAATGGGAAGCAACTCTACATGGTGTAGAAAATCAACGTTTTTTCATGGAGGCCATGCGTGACAGTCGTAAAGAACACTTAACCTTCGAGACAGAAGCTGGAACGATGGATGGCTTCGTCGCTGTGGAAGGTCTAGACCCAGCTGCGACACAAAATGTTGTGACTTTGACTGGAGCTAGTGTGTTAAATGGATACCAACAATAGTGAACAGCAAGACCAGAGCTGATTATGGAGGCTCTGGTCTCTTTTTAGGAAAGCTGTAGCGCTACAAGAGAATACAAAAAAGCCTCTCCAAATTGGAGGGGCTTGTGCACCGGCTCTGTTAGCTGCAATCTACTTTCACAGACGTTTTGGATGTTTCATCTCCAGACACAACAGCAAATCCTGTAACAGTACGCCCGTTTTTTTGGAGAAGACGAATGCTTAAGTTTCTAGAAACTTTGTCTGGAGCCACCACAAAAATCTGGTTAGCATCTATTGTTTGGAGATGACGTTTTAAATAAGGATAAGGTAGGGTGTGAGCATTTTTTACTGGAAAACGGTCGGCGTCTTGATAATCTCGAATATCAAGTACGACAGTATTATCCGGTAATGGTTGTTTAGGAAGAGGAGCACACTTTACACCAAAGACCGGCATCCATCGTTGATAGAAAAAGATAAGAGCGACAAAACAAACCGTTCCAAGCAAAATGGTGGACCACATCAATATTTTTACCTCCATCGGGTTCATATTTTTAATTTACAAATAGGATTCTATCTATAAAGCATGATAGACGCAAATGAAATGCATGTCGTTCAGCATTAATTAGTATACTATAAGGACAAGCACATCGAATAGGGGATATGAAAAATAAGACAAAATAATTTTGAAAAACGAAAATGTTTGTTACAGTTAGAGTAAGTATAAGGAGGTGTTGGGATGTCTGAAGAAAATAGCGAATTAGAGGAACGAATAATAGCTGAGCTTGAAAATGTAACAGACCCTGAGCTTGGCATAGATATTGTAAACCTTGGTCTCGTGTACGGAGCTGACGTTGACAGTGATTTAAACGCCAAAATCACGATGACATTAACAGCTATGGGATGTCCGCTTGCTGAAACAATCGTCAGTGATATTAAATCAGCATTAAGTGATTTACAAGAATTCGGAGAAATCAACGAAGTCGACGTGAATATCGTGTGGAACCCGCCGTGGGACAAAAGTAAAATGTCTCGTTACGCTAAAATCGCATTAGGGGTTGCTGATTAATAAGAAAAGCTGTCCGCCTGAAAAAGGCAAGGACAGCTTTTCTTATAATATAACATTTGTATATCATTCGTGCGGTTTTACAATACATTTCAATCCTTCTTTGCTGTCAGCGGTTTGAAATGCTTTGGCCGTTTCTTCCAATTGGAATGAGTGAGTGATGAAAAAGTCAAAATCAAGAAGCCCTTGATCAATCCACTTTACTGCTTCAACATGTGAAGCACGGGGAGCGCCGTGTGTACCAATTACACGCAATTGTTTGTACATCATTTGATTAGTATTTAAAGGAACAGATGATTGATTTTTAATTCCAGCGAAAATAAGAACATCCCCCATTTTTTTTACAAGATCGAGTGCCTCGTTTTGTGCGTCGGGCGATGGAGCGGTGATAATAATCGAATCGGCCCCTTGACCATCTGTTTCTTTTATCACTTGCTGAAGGGTGTCAGCACTGGTTGGGTTAATAACAACATCAGCTCCTGCCTCTATAGCTTTTTGCCGACGCGGAGCGGAACGTTGAATGACAATTACTTTAGCAACCCCTATTCTTTTTAATGCAGCAATGTACATACAGCCTATAGCTCCGGCACCATAGACGACAACGGTGTCTCCGGGTTCTGGCTGAAGCTCTTGTAATCCGCTTAACACGCACGAAAATGGTTCTGATAGACAGGCCTGTTCATATGAAGTAGTAGCCGCTATTTTCTGGATAGATCCGTTTTCGACGAAGGTGCCAGGAAGCACTACATATTCTGCGAATCCACCGTCCACTTGATACCCCATCGAGTGTCCTTTTACGCAATGATGTCCCTGGTTTTTTTGACAATAGACACAAACGCCGCAAGGTATATGCGCACCTAGCGTTACTCTATCTCCAATATCAAAACGTGAGATGGAACTTCCTAATTCCACCACTTCTCCAGCAATTTCATGGCCGATAATGCGGGGCAGTGAAATTCTTGAGTCACCGTGTTGAAAGATACGAAGGTCAGATCCGCATATGCCGATTGCATGTACTTTCAATAATATTTCATTATGCTCTAAAGGTGGTAAAGTCTTTTGTTGATATTCTAATGTTTGTTTGTCAGTTAGTGCGACACCGTACATAACCAATTTCTCCTTTCTTACTCTAAAAAGGTTAAGGCTTGGTCGATTAAAACCTGGATGGAATGCCGTTCATTTTCCTTGCGATAGGAATCCCAGTTTAATTTATTAGCAAGAATCTCAGTAACTACCGGTTCTGTACGTTTCACTCTGTCAATGTCAAATAATAGATAACTTGTACGCCGGTCATAAAAATCTGCTAACGTTGCAACCATCTCATGCTCAACTGTATACATTGCTTCAGCCGCAATATTTCTTTTTTCATGATTTGTATAGGTGGTATCAAACGATTCTATTTGTTCTAAAAGCAGTTCAGTCCGAGAACCGTATCGGAAGACATAAGTATGGATGTCTTGCTTGGAAAGTTGCAAGTGTTCATATTGTTTATACAGTTCGTTAATATATAAATGCATGTCTTGGTCTGATGCAAAGTTCCCTCCGGCTAATGGAACCCATTCTGTTTGAGACGGGGATAGTTTAATGTTACCTCTACGAGCAACATAATCCATGATACGCTCTGCCATTTTTCTATATCCAGTCAATTTACCGCCAGCAATTGTTATTAAACCAGCTTCTGATTCAAAAATTTCGTCGTGACGTGATAGTTCGGAAGGTTTGCTGTTATCATGACCTATTAATGGACGGATTCCAGCCCAACTGGAGGCGATATCGTCTATACTTATATCCAAATCAGGAAACATGTCATAAAGGCAGCCAATTAAATAATTACACTCGGATTTATAAACATAAATGTTGTCCATATCTTCCTCATAGAGAGATTCAGTCGAACCTACATAGGTTGTGTCTCCTCTTGGAATCACAGCAATCATTCTACCATTGTGTTGAAAATAGATAGAAGAATGCACAGGAATCTTCTCGTAAGGAAAAACGAGGTGAATCCCCTTAGCATGTACCATATGTTTTCCTGTTATCGGGTGATCTTTTTTTCGTACCTCATCTACCCAAGGCCCAGCGGCATTAACAATGTAGGTCCCATGAAGGGGAAATGAATCTTCATTTAAATGGTCATTTACCAAAATGCCTGTTATTTTTTCTTCGTCGTCTCTGATAAAATCTGTCATCTCCGTGTAGTTCAACACAGCAGCGCCTTTTTCAAAAGCTGTTTTTGCCGTTTCCATAGTTAATCGACTGTCATCTGTTCGGTATTCAACATATTCACCGCTGCCTGTTACCGTTTTTTTATGAAAGAGAGGCTCATTTTGTAAGGTGGACTTTTTTGAATGAATCTCGTGTCGTTCTTCACTTTTCACTCCAGCTAACCGGTCATAGACTGTTAATCCCGCCTTTAATGTAAGCTTGTTAAACGACTCTCCTTTGATTAAGGGAAATACCATATTGATAGGGTAAACGAGGTGTCGGGCATTGTTATACACAATATCTCGTTCTCTCCCAACCTCTTTAACGATTGAAAACTCAAAATTTTTAAGATATTTTAAGCCACCGTGAATTAATTTTCCTGATCGGCTGCTTGTACCGGATGCAAAATCTTTGCGTTCAATTAAAGCGACTTTCATCCCTCGGGTTACAGCATCTAAAGCAATACCACTCCCTGTTATTCCGCCCCCAATAACAATCATATCAAACGAAGTATTTTCTAAATATTCTCTTTGCGCATCCCGTTGTTGTGTAGAAAATCTCGTTTGCATGAATCACCCCTCCTTTACAATAGTTCAATTTAATATCAAATGTAAATATAGTATAACTAGAATATCTTATTCTTATTATTTCGTCAATAAAGGGCTTACATTTTTGATGAAACAGGTTTGGAACATATTAGTCGAAAACTGTTTCAAAATATCAACACTTCCTGCTATGATATGAATACCCATTATATTTACAAATGTAACAAGGAGGGTCATAAATGGACTGGAAAGAACGACGACAATTGGTAAAAATAGCCAAACTATATTACTTGGAAAATTGGACACAAACGGAAATATCTAAAAAAGTGGGCTTATCACGTCCAATTATTTCAAAATCTCTGCAGCTTGCTAAAGAAACGGGTATTATAGAAATTCATATAAAAGACGAAACCCTTCATACTGTAGAGCTTGAAAATGAAATAGAAAAAAGATATGGATTGGAAGATGTGGTTGTGTTGGCTTCTTCCAATCATGGATCAGAGATGATAAAACGTCGTGTGGGACAAGCAGCTTCTGCTTATATCTCTAAAAAATTAGATCATGTTAACAAGATTGGTATTTCCTGGGGAAAATCAATGTATTCTTTTATTGATGAATTTCCTTATCAAGATAAGAAAAATGTGCACCTGGTTCCCCTCATAGGAGGAATGGGAAGCAATTACGTACACTTACATTCCAACCATTTAACTTTCCATCTTGCACAAAAGTTAAACACTACTTCGTCCTATCTACATGCTCCGGCTATGGTAGAAACAGATGATTTAAAACAAAAGTTAATGGATTCTAAAGATATTTCAGAGGTGCTAGAACAAGGAAGGAATGTAGAAGTGGCGGTAGTAGGCGTTGGTGTTCCTACTTCACAATCGACGATGGCAGAAATGGGGTATATTGAGAAAGAAGATGTAGCGTCGTTAAATAAAGAAAGTGCAGTAGGAGATATAAATTCTCAATTTTATGATGAGCACGGACAAGATATCATGCACCCGTTAAACCAAAGAACAATTGGATTAACATTAGCCGATTTAAAACAAATACCAGAGGTGATTGCTATTACCGATGGAACAGAGAAGGTAAATAGCCTCCATGCCGCATTAAAAGGCGGATATATAAACGTTCTCATTGTCGATGACAATATGGCTCAAGCTTTGATTTCCAAGTAATAAATTTTTATAGTTTTCTAAAAATGGTTGACATTACTTTGTAAGCGTTTTATTATTTTATTTACAAAAGTTTTGATTATATACATTTGTAAAAAGGAGGAAGAATATGTGGTCAACTTTCTTTATAGTGTTTGCTAGCATTTGGGGGCTGCAGTTTTTGTTAACCCATCTTCAAGTAAAACACTATCAATCGAAAATTAAAGAAGTAAGCCATCGAAACTCAGGTTATTTGGGGACAGGATACTTTAAAAAAAAGCTTGGAAATGGGGCAGTCATGCTAATTGTTTGTAACGAAGATTCCGAAATAGTGGAAGCAAAAGTGATGAAAGGATTAACTGTCTTTTCAAGATTCAAAGATAGTAAGCGCTTACTTGGGATGACGCTTGAAGATAGTAAATCGTCGGAATTTTTAAGTGAAAAAGAAACAAATGCTCTGACAAATGCAATCAGCATGATAGAAAATGAGATGAAAAAGAAAAGAGAGGAGAATGAAGCATGGATTTCTTGATTAATTTAGCAGAAGGCTTCATTGGAATGTTTGAAGCAGGCGGAGAAACCTTTACAGGACTTGTGACAGGTATTATTCCATTATTGATTGTACTCATAACAGCTGTAAATGCTCTTATTAAATTTGTAGGGGAAGAAAGAGTAAATCGTTTTGCACAAAAATGTACGAAGTATTTCATATTGAGATACACTATCTTTCCATTTATGGCCGTGTTTTTCTTAACGAATCCAATGTGTTATACGTTTGGACGGTTTTTACCAGAGAGACAAAAACCAGCCTTTTATGATTCAACGGTATCATTTGTTCACCCAGTAACGGGTCTTTTCCCACACGCAAACGCAGCAGAATTATTCGTTTACACAGGTGTTTCTGCTGGTATTACAGAGCTTGGTTTGTCACTTGGACCACTAGCAATGAGATTTTTACTCGTAGGTATTGCTGTCATGTTGCTTAGAGGTATTGTAACAGAGTTAATAACGGGCTACATGATTAAAAATAATAAGAAGAAAAAAGTGCAGCCTGAAGCAGAAGCTAGCTAATATTTCTAACGTTTGAAGGAGGTTTAACCAATGAGTGAATACAAAGCTGTAAAAGTACACAAAGGTTCAACGGGATGGGGAGGCCCACTAGTTATCCAGCCGGATGATGAGAAAAAATATATTGTATCGGTAACAGGTGGTGGAATCCATCCTGTCGCACAGGCCATAGCGGATAACACAGGCGGTATTGCAATTGACGGCTTTGAAAAATCAGTCGAAAAAGAAGAAATGGCATGTGCTGTCATCAATTGTGGAGGAACGGCAAGAAGTGGTGTGTATCCAAGAATGGGTGTTTTAACGATCAATGTGTTTAGCAATTCACCATCTGGACCATTAATGAAGTTTATTAAAGAAACGAACTTTGTATCTGGCGTTGGGACGGAAAATGTAGAAATGACAGATGGCGAACCGGTAGAAGCAAGTGTAGAAGAGGCAAATGAAGAAGTAGAACAACATTCATCGAATAACGACACGGAAAAGAAAACGAAAGAAGAAGCTAAGCAAGAAGTCGCTAAAAGTGGAAATGGAGGACAAGGTAAGGGGAAAATAGGAACTTTTATTGATGCCCTTGGTTCCAAAATTGGAAACGTTGTCAGTATATTTTTCCAATCCGGTCGGGAAACCATTGATACGGTGATAAAAAATATTTTACCGTTTATGGCATTTGTCAGTATGCTAATTGGAATTATTAATTACACGGGAATTGGCGATCTCATTGCAAATTATGTTACACCGCTGGCAAGTACGCTTACAGGAATGTTAATCTTATCACTTTTATGTGCGATTCCAGTTATTTCGCCAATTCTTGCGCCGGGAGCCGTTATTGCACAGGTAGTTGGTGTTTTAGTTGGTGTTGAAATAGGAAAAGGAAACATTCCGCCACAAATGGCACTCCCTGCTTTATTTGCGATTAACCCACAAGTAGGAATGGACTTTATTCCAGTAGGTCTGACACTTGGAGAAGCGGAGCCAGAAACGGTTGAAGTAGGTATACCCGCGGTTCTATTCTCGAGACTGGCGACCGGACCGGCAGCCGTTATCATTGCTTACTTTGCTAGTTTTGGAATGTATTAAAAAGAAGATGTCTTCCTCTTATGAATAATAAAAGGGGAAGACCACCTTCTTAACTGCAAAGGAATGGAAATTTTTTTGACGTTATTATTACAAATGTTCCTTTTAAGAACAAAAATAATATTTAATTGACATTTAGTTGTTTTGATACTAATATAATTACAAAAGTTATATATATGAACAAATGTAACGGAGGTGCAATATGTTAAATTCAGTACAACTTTATCCAGAAAAGTCAAATGATGAATTGCTCAGTCTTCTAAAAGAAATGTGGACGATTCGTTTTTTTGATGAAAAGGTCGACGAATTTTTCGCAAAAGGAATGATTCACGGTACTACTCATTTGTGCGTCGGGCAAGAAGTAACTGCAACCGGCCCTTGTGCTGTTATCAAAGAGGAAGATAAAATCACGAGCACACACCGCGGACATGGGCATTGCATTGCTAAAGGAGCAGATATCAACCGGATGATGGCAGAGTTATTTGGCCGATCAACAGGATATTGTAAAGGAAAAGGCGGCTCTATGCACATTGCAGATGTAGAAAAAGGAAACCTTGGTGCCAATGGTATTGTGGGTGGAGGAATTCCTCTTGCAACAGGTGCAGCACTAACATCCAAAATGAAGCAAAAAGATGAAGTTATTCTTAGTTACTTTGGAGATGGGGCGGCAAATGAAGGGAGCTTTCATGAATCTTTGAATATCGCCTCCATTTGGAATTTACCAGTCATATTCATTTGTGAAAACAACCAATATGGCATGTCAGGATCGGTAAAAGAAATGGTAAACATTGAACATATTGCTGATCGTGCAACTGCCTACGGAATTCCAGGAAAAGTCGTAGACGGAAATGATCTCATTGAAGTCATGAATGAAACCCATGAAGCTGTAAAGCACGCACGTGATGGAAAAGGTCCAGTCTTAATTGAAGCAAAAACGTATCGTTGGAAAGGTCACTCCAAATCGGACGCGAGAAAATACAGAACTCGTGAAGAAGAACAAGCATGGAAAGAAGCAGACGGCATCAAACGTTTTCGTGATCTTCTCATCAGCGAAGAAATAGTAACGGAAGAAGCGGCAGATAATTTACGTAAAGAAGCGAAACAGGAAGTCGAAGATGCTGTTAAATATGCTGAAGACAGTCCAGAACCATCAATAGATACATTAATGGAAGATGTGTACGCCTAGAGCTTTTCTTTTAAAGGAGGGGAAAACGAATGAGAGAACTCACTTATGTGGAAGCATTACGAGAAATGATGTCTCAAGAAATGCGGGAAAATGAAAATGTATTTCTAATGGGAGAAGATATTGGAGTTTATGGTGGCGCTTTTGGCGTGACACGTGGAATGATTGAAGAATTTGGACCGGAAAGAGTGAGGAATACACCGATTTCTGAAGCAGGAATTACAGGATCTGCAATTGGTTCTGCTTTGACAGGCATGCAGCCTATTGTTGAATTGCAATTTTCGGATTTTATTACGATAGCGATGGACCAATTGGCTAACCAAGCGGCGAAACTTCGTTATATGTATGGCGGGAAAGGAAATGTACCGATGGTTCTCCGAACACCCGCAGGATCTGGAACGGGAGCTGCAGCTCAGCATTCCCAAAGCCTTGAAGCTTGGGTAGCTCACATTCCAGGGTTAAAAGTAGTGCAGCCATCAACGGCATATGACGCAAAAGGCTTGTTAAAAGCAGCGATTGACGATCCTAACCCTGTTATTTTTTATGAGCACAAATTACTTTATAAAACGAGTAGCGAGGATGTACCAGAAGAGCCTTACAGCATTCCACTAGGTCAGGCAGATGTTAAACGAGAAGGGGAAGACGTAACTATTATTGCGACAACCGTAATGGTTCACCGTGCCCTTGAAGCAGCAAAATCATTAGCTGAAGAAGGAATTAGTGTAGAAGTTATCGATCCTCGTTCGATCGTACCTTTAGATGAAGAAACCATTATACAATCTGTTATAAAAACAAATCGTGTTGTTGTCGCTCATGAAGCAGTGAAACGAGGTGGATATGGAGGAGAAATTGCGAGCATGATTACCGAAAGTGAGGCATTCGACTTTCTCGATGCTCCAGTTAAACGATTAGGCGCTTCTCCAGTACCGGTCCCTTACAATCCTGAATTAGAAAAAGCAATGACACCACAAACGGAAGATTTAATTCGGGCTGTTAAAGATACATTGAATCGAGAGTAAGGAGGGGAGAATGTGGCCAAAGAAATATTCATGCCAAAATTAAGCAGTACGATGGAAACCGGTACTATTCTACAATGGTTAAAAAACGAAGGGGACCCCGTAGAAATGGGGGAACCGGTATTTGAAGTTATGAGCGACAAAATCAATATTGAAGTGGAAGCTTACGAGGAAGGTGTTTTATTAAAAAAATACTACGAAGTGGACGAAGTTGTACCGGTAAATACGGTTGTGGGATATATTGGTGAAGAAAATGAGGAAGTACCGGATACAGCACCAGCGGGAGAGGAAGAAAAAGCAGAAGAACCTGTATCTGAAGCCATAGAGGAAAATACATTAGAAACCACTACTGACAAAACAGATACTTCCAAAGTGCGTGCCACACCAGCAGCTAGACGCGCAGCAAAAGAAAAAGGGGTTTCTTTGTTTGAAGTGACAGGTACGGGTCCAAAACAGCGTATTCATCAGGATGATGTTCACCTTCATGCTGAAGAAGATGGCCAGCAAGAACTAAAAGCGAGCCCGCTTGCTCGTAAGTGGGCAGAAGCAGACAATGTCAATCTGGAAAATGTTGAGGGAAGTGGTCCGAGAAATAAAATTTATACCCGCGATCTTACTTCGCAATCAGAACAAATAGACGAACCAGAACGTGTACCTATGCAGGGGATCCGTAAAGTCGTAGCGGATAGAATGACCGAAAGCGCTTCTAATGTACCGCATGTCACTCTCTATTCTGATATTGATATGACCGAAGCGATTCGTCTTCGCAGCCAGCTCCAGGATAAAATGGTAGAAAAAACGGGATATAAACTATCTTACACAGAAATTATTGCAAAAGCTGTAGCTGTCACTTTAAAACGACATCCTTATTTAAATGCTTCGTTGAATGAAGAGAAAAATGAAATTATTCTTCATCAAGAAGTAAATATTGGGATCGCTGTTGCAACAGAACAAGGATTGGTTGTACCTGTTGTTTCCAAAACGGATCAAAAAGGTTTCACAGAGTTAGTGAAAGAAACAAAGCAACTTGGTGAGAGCGCTAGAAAGCAACAATTGCAGCCAAATCAAATGCAAGGTGGCACATTTACAATTAGTAATCTTGGTATGTATGCCGTGGACGGGTTCACTCCGATTATTAATCAACCGGAAGCCGCTATACTAGGGGTTGGAAGAATGAAAGAGACACCAGTAGGCGTTAATGGGAACATTGAATTGCGTCCTATGATGGCATTTAGTCTATCCTTTGATCATCGAATCGTCGATGGAGCACCAGCGGCTGCGTTTCTCACAGATTTAAAGCATGCGCTTGAATCGCCGTATGAATTGTTAATGTAAGGAGGTTGAGCTATGAGTTCCTATGATATTGTCATCATTGGAAGCGGGCCGGGTGGTTATATAGCTGCCATTCGGGCTTCAAAAGCAGGAAAAAAAGTTGCTGTTGTAGAGGAACGGGATGTAGGAGGAACATGTTTACATCGCGGTTGCATTCCTTCTAAAACGATGTTGCAGCATGCAGAGGTTTTACACCAAGTAGAAAACGCAGCAGATTGGGGGATTCAAACGGGAGAGACCACCTTCTCATTCGAAAAAATGTTAAAACGAAAAGAGAAGATTGTTTCACAATTACAAAACGGCATATCCTCTTTGTTAAAGCAGGGGAAGATTGATGTCATCCAAGGTCTCGGTCAAGTGACTCATCCCGAAAACGTAGTAGTAGACACATCGAATGGAGAGAAACGTTTACAAACGAAAAAGATAATAGTAGCGACAGGAACAAACCCAATTATTCCACCTGTTAAAGGGCTGGAGGATATCCACTTTGATACAAGTGATAGTATATTTCATCTACAAGAACTTCCCTCATCTCTATTAATCGTTGGAGGCGGCATTGTTGGGGTAGAATACGCTAGCTTATTTGCAAGTCTTCATGTCGAGGTAACGATTGTTGAAATGAACGAAGATATTATTGTGGAAGAAGATCCCGATGCTGCAGCTATATTACGTCAATCTCTTGAACGCCAAGGGGTATCAATTCTCACGAATACAACTCTAGAAAAAGTCGAGGAAAATCAAGGGAAAATAACAGCATCGTACAAAAACAATGCTGGAGAGTCTGGTCAAGTTCTTACCGATCATGTATTAATAGCAGCGGGTCGAAAGCCAAATGTATCAGCTCTAAAAAATAGTTCGGTTGCATATGAGGAAGGTTTTATAAAAGTAGATAAAAACATGCAGACTAATATACCAGGAATATACACGATAGGGGATCTTGCAAGCGGAGGATGGAAACTTGCTCATGCTGCAAGTGCAGAAGGAATAACAGCAGCAGAGCATGCTTCTGAAATTCAACCTACCATTAATAAGAACCTTATTCCTCGATGTATCTATACATCTCCTGAAATTGCAGCTGTAGGTCTAACCGAAAAAGAAGCGAAGCAGCAAGGATATAACTATAAGATAGAAACGGTTCCTTATCAAGGGAATGGAAAAGCGATGGCTATGGGAGAAACAAACGGTTTAACAAAAGTAATTATTGATAAAGAATTTGGGGAAATATTAGGGGTTACGCTTATTGGACCTCACGTAACTGAAATGATTGGCGAACCGACAGCATTTATTCACCTTGAAGGAACGGTAGAGGAATTAGCTGCAATGGTTCATCCTCACCCTACTTTATCGGAAAATCTTTTTGAAGCAGCAAATGCCTGGCTTAATAAAGGCATACATCATTAAAAATTTCTGATTGAAATGGGGAATGGTACAATAAGGAAGCAAATGACTATCGTAAACAAAGGGGATCTTTATGCTAAGTTGGGAAGAACGTCGACAAATTGTAAAGGTGGCCAATCTTTATTATTTTGATGGTTGGACACAAGCACAAATTGCCAAAAAAATGAATGTGTCTCGGCCTGTAATTTCAAAACTACTCCATAAAGCAAAAGAAGATGGCATTGTGGAAGTTTACATTAAAGATGAGAACGCACACACCGTAGATTTAGAGCAAAAATTAGAAAAACAATATGGATTAGATCAGGCTATTGTATTATCAACCAGCGGTTTTACACCGGAAATGGTAAAGCGGTTTTTAGGAAAAGTTGCCGCATCCTATTTATCTAAACAATTGGATGAAAATAAAAAATTAGGATTGTCATGGGGAACAACGTTATCGGCACTTATAGAAGAATATCCGTATGAGCGCCGGGATAATGTGCATATTGTTCCGTTAGTAGGCGGAATGGGGCGTTCCCATGTAAATATCCATTCCAATTCTTTAGCTTTTAATTTAGCACAGAAGATGAATGCGACGTGTTCTTATTTATATGCACCCGCTATAGTGGAGTCAGAAGAATTGAAAGAGAGACTTGTGAACTCAAAAGACGTAGCGCATGTGCTGGAACAGGGGAAAAATGTAGATATTGCAGTAGTTGGAATGGGTGATCCATTTAAAAATTCAACCATGGAACAAATCGGATATTTGCAGCCAGAAGATTTACATTCGCTTCGAAAATCAGGTGTTGTCGGGGATATCAGTTCAAGGTTTTTTGATGCGGTAGGAGACCAAGTCGATCATCCATTAAACCACAGAGTGATTGGGTTGGATTTACCTGACTTAAAACGTATACCTCAAGTGATTGGCATAGTAGAAAGTTTGTACAAATTAGAAAGTATTGAAGCGGCATTAAAAGGCGGGTATTTGAATGTTCTTATTACAGATGACCGCACTGCCCAAGAACTTGTGGAAGAATAACATTATAATCAATGGGAGGTTAACTAACAATGACAACTTATTTTGAAGCGGACGTCACAACAATTGGTCCAGAAGTAGAATTAATGTTAGAGGATAATATACTCATTTTATTTAATGAAACGGCAACAGAAGATTTAAAAGAAATAGCGGTTATTCATAATGCTCAAGGCATTTCTGGAGAAATTGAACCCGGTGATGAATTTGTTATAGACGATCATGCATATAAAATCTTATTTGTCGGGGGCAAAGCCAACGAAACGATGAAGGATTTAGGGCATGCGACGTTACAATTTAATGGGGAAGACGATTCTGATATGCCTGGAACCATTTGCTTAGAACATGGTCCGAATAACAACATTTCAGAAGACTCGAAAATTCAATTCCGTAAAAGAAACTAAGAGGAGAATAAGGAGGTTCACTTATGTTAGGAATAAATAGAAAACTTCAAAAGCTGCAAGCGGAAGATAAATATATAAAAGTAGGGTTAATTGGCGCTGGTCAGATGGGACGTGGAATGATTTCACAAATTGAAGGAATGAAAGGAATGAAGGTGGTAGCAACCGCTGACATTCAAGTATCAAATGTGGTGAATGCTTATGAAAACGCTGACATCCCTTCGGCAGATATTGTTCAAACGGAAATAGAATCTGAAGCCATAAGAGCTATTGAAAATGGAAAAGTGGTTGCCTCTTCTGATTCAAAACAAGTGGCCAGTATGGCACCAGTTGATGTTGTTGTGGATGCAACCGGAATACCGAATGTAGGTGCGGAAATAGCATGGGAAGCAATTTTAAATAAAAAGCATATCGTCATGTTGAATGTTGAAGCTGATGTCACGGTAGGCCCAGTTTTAAAGAAGTTAGCTGACAGTGCAGGTGTCGTATACACAGGTTCTGCTGGAGATGAGCCAGGGGCAGTGATGGAATTGTATGACTTTGCAGACGCACTTGGATTTGAAGTAGTTGCGTTAGGAAAAGGGAAAAACAATCCACTAAATATTGAAGCTAATCCATCTACTGCTGCAGAAGAAGCGCAAAAAGTAGGAGCAAGTCCTAAAATGTTAGCCTCTTTTCAAGATGGTACTAAAACAATGGTAGAGATGAATGCCGTTGCAAACGCAACAGGATTTGCTCCGGATCAATCAGGAATGCATGGTTTTAAAGCATCAGTTGATGAACTAGCCGATATCTTTCAATTGAAAGAAAACGGGGGCGAATTGAACTCAACAGAAATTGTGGAATATGTACAAGGTGTTGCACCTGGGGTTTTTGCCATTATTTCTTCTAGTAACGCAGAGGTTCATGAAGAATTAAAATATGTTAAACTAGGAAATGGACCCCACTATACATTGTATCGCCCTTATCATTTAACAAGTCTGGAAACACCTCTTTCCGTAGCTAAAGCTTACTTTGATCAGGAAGCAACGATTGCACCTCATTATGGATGCCAAGGTGAAACAATAGCCGTTGCGAAAAAAGATTTGAAGGAAGGGGAATATTTAGACAGCATTGGCGGGTATAGTGTATATGGGACGTTAATGAAGAAAAAACAAGCAGAAGCAAGTAACGGATTTCCAATCGGCCTGGTTGACAGCAATGTAAAAGTACTTCGTGATGTGAAAAAGGGAGAAACCTTAACGTATAATGATATTGAACAGACGAAAGAGTCCACCATTTGGAGACTGCGTATGCTTCAAGACGAATAGTTTTTCTGAAAGATATGGGGACGAATTGATGCCTGTCAAAGAGGTGAGTAGTATGAAAACGAATAGTATGGAATCAGACCTTTATTGCAACCAGTGCAGAGAAGAAGTTCCTCATGTCATTCGTTATATTAATCACGAACTTTCTAGTATCATGTGTCAGAAATGCGGTAGGGAATTAGAGGTTGACGTTGACATTATGAACGAACTATATGGGGAAGTTTATAGTCGCATTACAACAAAACCTTCGCGCATCACAAAAGAATATAGGCACAATCATAGTGACTTTTTCTTCTCTCTACCTACACGAGTTATAAGCAAACCTTATCGGCTGATGAAAGACATGCATGAGACCCAAAAAGTAATACGGCGATATAAAAAATAAGTGTAAAAAAGTTGTTCTGCGGCTATAAACGTAGAACAACTTTTTTACGTCTTCCATGTTAGGTGCAAACGCACAGTTATTTTGTTTTTTTAGAAGGTAAGAAAGGATAGATTTTGCGCGATTTATATTTCCGGGCGAACCTTCAGATTTAGGGATGAGGTCAAGGGCTCACACGAGGGGCCTGCAGGATTAAGGTCCGTTCGGTGTTGCCACAGGACGAGGCGGTTTTACCTTAGGGGCTTTTCTCAATTGAATGTTTAAAGGATAACACCGAGGAATGATAATCAAAAGGGGAAATAAAGGTGTGATAAGAAAACTAATAAAGTACATTATCTTTGGATATGTAGTGAAAAAGGAAGGCAAATGTTTTCTAAAAACATTAGAAAATAGTTGTTTTTCTAGTGATGTTAGTAAAAAGGTCGGAGGGGGAAGTCCCCTCGTACTCGGTTTATTTGAATAGTTTACGAAGTAATTTTCCTGTTTGACGCCCAGCTACACGCCGTCCAACTCGCTTTCCAATCGTTCCACGCTTAACGGCATTCACATCGCCCAAAACACGCGATAGTTTATACAATACTCGTCTTATGTTATTCATTTTCATTAAAATCCTCCCCCTTCAAACTATAATATGAGGGAATGTATATTTAACGAGATTGTAAATACTTCTCAAGTCTTTCTTCTGCTATTTTGGCGGAAACAGAGGTTTCAGTCAGCATCCCTAATACCATATCTGTTTTACCTTGTTGTTTTAAAAAATGGAATACATTTGGTTTTTGGACTTTTAGAATAGATATCATTTCAACCGTTGGCAGAGGTTGATCGGATGATTTAAGTCGTAAAAAATAGCGTAAAAAGTTTCTAAACTCGTGCACTGATTGCTTAGTGTCAGGATATGTGTCCAACATCGTTTGGAACTTTGCAATCGCTTGCTCTAATTCTCTATTTTGCATTTTCTTAACTCCTCCTTTCTACTTATTTCGACATATTTTTAAAAGTTTTAATACAAAACTTTTAAAATAGGAACAGAAGGGAGATGGTATATGTGGTAGTCGTATTTTATGGTAGTACTTGTTTCTAATCATACGGATGATAAAATAAAAAAAACAGACAGAGGAGGAAAAATGAGTGGGGAAACAGGGAGCAAATCAAATACACCATTTAGCAATTGGACTGCCTAAAGATATGAATCATGGTGAAAATAAACAAATACGAACAGGTATTCAAAAACAACTAGTTGAACACGCTTATTTAACTGAACATGGTTTTGAAAGGGATGATGTAGCTGATAAAAAAAATCATGGCGGACCCGATCGGGCAGTATGCATTTACCCATACAAACATTACAAAACATGGGAACGCGAATTTGGGGTGAAACTTGATAAAGCAACATTTGGAGAGAATTTGACGGTAGAAGATATGAGTGAGGATGATGTATATATCGGCAACACATATAAAGTGGGAACGGCGGTTATTCAAGTGACACAAGGACGGATTCCGTGTGACACCATCAACAAACGCACTGGCATATCCACTTTACTAAAAAGAGTGATTGAAACGGGATATACTGGGTTTTTATGCCGGGTGTTGAAAAGTGGAAAAGTAGAAGCAGACGACGAGTTGGAAATAATCAATACCGATTCTCGTCGTGTTAGTGTGCTTTTTGCTAATCAAACCTATTTCCATGATGCTTCAAATAAAAAAGCAATCGAAAAAATTTTAACGGTAGATGCTTTGGCGGAATCTTGGCGTGAGAAATTAACGAAACGATTACGAAAGCTGTAAGTTACTTTTACTCGACCAAATGAATAAGCTTTTTATTACGGGCTTGTTTTTCATCGTAATCAGCAAGATCATATTTTTTTAAAAGGTGAAACACCTCATTCAGCTTATCTTGTTGCAACTCTTCGTTTAATTTCTTTTTACAGTTATTGTATAAAGAGGAAGGGAGATGTTGTTTCTGGCTTTCTAATTTTTCGTATACAGACTCATTGGAGTGGTCGATATTACAAGAACTCATTGTAGTATCTCCTTTCTCGTTTTCTTTAATTCTGCAGCTATGAGAATATACGTTAAATGTAGAATCTCGAATAAACCCAAGGGCAGTAATGTTTAAATTTTCAGTCAATCTTATTATATTACAAGGTCGGTGGGGGTATCTTTTATTACTCCAATTTTTGCGATTTTTGTCAACATTTCTGAGGACAATCTGCCGCTGAACACTAACATTTTATCACGAATGGTTATATGATTTAACAGGCAACGTCCATAAAGTTTATCGAGTGCTGCCGATATGATATCGATTTACAATAACGTCAGACGTAGAACAAATGGCGACATTGCGAACGCCTCCTGTTTTTTAATAACTTTGATCCTACTTCTCTCACAATAGTGTCGTATACACTGAAAAAATTCTCCGTCTTTCTAGGTCGATATCGGTTTTTAGATATTCATTTACATGACATGTCCTTCCTCATCTCTAATAAGCGAATAACGAATTCCATTAGTCATAACGTCTATTCTTATGAATGATTGCATTGATTTCTCCGCCGATAACAAGAGAAAGTCCTGTTAAAAATAACCATAACATTAAAACGATGACACCACCGAGACTACCATAAGTAGCCGAATAGTTCCCGAAATTACTAACATAAAATGAAAATCCAAATGAAATCAGCTGCCAAAGAATGGTGGCTGATATTGCTCCTGGCAGGACATAGCGGAATGAAAGTTTAATCTTGGGTGCAAAAAAATAAAGGCAGCATAAGAGAGCAATCATAACGACGATAGTTAGAACCCAACGCAATATTTGAAATAAAACTTCTGTTTGTTCTGGTAATGTAAAATAAGAAGTTATCATATCAAGTAAAAGTTCTCCAAAAATAGATAGAATAAAAATAATGATAAGGGAAGCTAACATACCGAAAGTAAGAATGATGGATAAAAATCTAGCTTTCCATATGGGTCTATGTGTTGTTACATTAAATGCTTCATTCATTGCCTTAATAAAAGCATTCATGCCGGCAGATGCGGACCAAATCGTACCAATAACCCCAAATGTCAGTAATCCCGAGTTGTCATTTTGTACGACATTAATAACGTTTTCCTCTATCATTGCTGCAGTTTGAGGAGGAAGGGCCGTTTCAATGAAAAACATAAGACGGTCCATGTCCATTGAAAAGTAAGGAAGAACAGACAAAAATAAAATCAATAAAGGAAAAAGAGATAACATATAAAAAAAGGCCTGTTCTGCTGCAAGACCAGTCGCCCGGTCTGATTGCATTTCTTTACCAAGAGTCCTTCCGAACGTATACATACGCATAATACGCATTAAACTTCCCCCTCTCTTTCTCTTTTTTCCCAAACGAGACTGCGTTTAACCATATATACTCATAACGTATTGTTTTTATTTCATTTCATTCGGGAAAAATAAAATAACAACAAGAAAAAGAAATGGAGGATGAATGTATGATACGGACAATACTAATGATTATAGGTTTGGTTGTAGTAGTAAGTGCGATAATAAATTTTGTATTTTAGTATTCAAAATTACAAGCCCCTTTTCCTTTGCAGGAAGAGGGGCTTGTATTAATTAAGATGGTTAATGTGCTTTTTCAAACGTTTTACAATCTGTTTCATGCACATTGGAAGCTTTTTCTCCTTGATGGCTGACAACATAAATTTTATCTGCGTTGCAAAGATTTCCGTCTTCCCAATAATGACAGTTATGGACCTCACAAAGCACGTCCTGAGCCATGTATTTTCACCTCCTTTCAAATAAGGATTCTCTAAACATATTCTCCGTAATCAGGAATAGCGATCTGGTCAAAACGAGTGACAAGTTGATTTAAACCTGCTTTTAGGTCATCTCCACCCATTGGAATCCCGTGACCGGTGATAGCAATATCAGGTTGAAGGTCACGCAATTTTTCCACCGATTGTCGGGCGGCATTCCAGTCTGTTGTTAAGTAACGTGGTGGACCATGAACTTCCTGGGTTTGCATGGTGACCTTGAATAAAGAATCTTGTTTTACCGTTACAAACGCATCACCTGCGATTAGTACTTGATTCGTGTCATTATATAAAGAAATATGACCAGGTGTATGTCCGGGAGTATGAAGCCATTTCCACCCTTGCATAACAGGAATCGAACCATCTTCTGGAAGCTGTTTTATTTGTTTACTGATATCAATTCCTTCATTTGGGAACATTTTTGACATTTTAGCTACCCAACCTCCTTCTACACTCGTGTCCGGCTCTGGATAATTTCGTTCACCTGTGAGGTAGGGCAGTTCTTTTTCATGAGCATAAACAGGTACATTCCAACATTGTGCAAGTTCTTCGACTGCACCGACATGATCGAAGTGGCCGTGGGTAAGAATAATTGCTTGTGGTGGATGATCGCTGCCTATTTGTTTTTTGGCCGCTTTACGAATGGCATCTGCTGAATGTGGCATTCCTGCATCAATAAGCACCCATTCTTGTTCCGCTGATATATAAAAACAAACATTTACCACTTGATTCGTATAGGAAAAAAGTGTATCTGTCACTTCTTGAATCGACCCATTCATAATCGAAGTAACAGGTAACAGTTTATCTTTCATTTCTAATCCTCCTAGTGTAAGTAACTGCTATATTCCATACGTTTTGCGAAAATGAGTGATGTTAAACAAGAAAAAAATGAATAAAATACCTATACTTTCACAAAATAAAACGACGATAGAAGGAGGGATAGTATTGAATAAATATTGTATGAGTTGGTTGACTGCAGTTGTTGCAGCGGTAGTAGTCATGTTTGTTATACCACAGCAAGTGACGGCCGAAAGTTTTCATGAAGGGATGGAAGACGTAGAACTTACGAAAAAACAGCAAAAAGAGCTATCGGAACTGCATACAAGCATTATAGAACAAGAAAAAACAGTGATTGAAAAGTATGTTGAGTTTGGAGTAATACCAAAAGAAAAAAGTGAGAAAATAAAATCACATTTAGACAAACGATACGCTGACTTAGAAGATAATGGGTTTATTCCACTTCCTCATCACCACCACAAAAAATCAAAAGAAGAAGCTTCTTAATACTGGATAATTAGTAAATTGCCACTAAGATGAGCTATTTGTATGAGGTTCATAAAAAGAGGCATCTCAAGATGTAAATGGGATGCCTCTTTTTGCTTTAAGAAAAATAAAAGAATCATTCTTGAAACAATCTTCCTTTTTTTTCGTAAAAAAAGAAACAAGGAGGATAAAATGTTATTCATGATAATTATTACTCTATGTTGGTTTCTACTGGCTGCTTTGTTTGTATTTGCTGAAGGGGGACCTATTTTAGGTTTTTCCTTAGAATTTTTTTCGAGCATGAAAGAGGTAAATTTTGTAGAGAATCAAATTATCAATGTAATTAGCTTTCACTTGGGAACCATGTGGATGCTTGCAGCTCCGGCCATTTATGTGAATAAAAAACAGCAAAAAAAGAGGAATTCCATTAGTAGGAGCGAACATGTAGCTTAAGGTTGTTATAGGCATGAAAAGGAGGTGCGGGGTGATGGCAAAGAAAAAGACGAAACCGGCAGTTGGTCTTGCCAGCTCCATCATTTTAATGAGTTGGGGGGCTTATCGCCTATCGACAGTCTCCTTTTCTTCTAACTTATGGATAGTTCCGATGGTTTTAATGGTAACAGGTTTCATTGGAGGCATTGCAAACCTATTGTATTTTTTTAGAAGGAAAAAGACTGAATAAGTCAGTCTTTTTCCCCATCCAATTGCAATACATACTCTACTAGTGCGTTTTGTTCTGCCCTCGTAAATCCTCTCCTCTTATCGACCCAAAAAGAGTGACCTCCCCCTTTGATATCCAACTTTTTCAGTTTTGTCGATGATTGATTAGCATCTATCACTTTTTGTCGTAACGATTCATCCACCATTGCTTTCATACTGAGGTAAGGATCTGGATTTATTCCTTTGTTTAGAGTTCCGGGAATACCTATATCCTTCTTTTCATCTGGACCTACGGCAACGCCTCCATCATGTAAATATGGGGCCTGCCAATAAACTCCAGCAAGTCCTTTTACTTTGTATCCCCCATCTGAACCGTTGTGAGCAAAACCTAGTTTTACATCGTTTTTCGAGAAGCTATTTGAAGGAATTTGTAAACGAAGAGGTTGGTTAGGTACTGGAACGGGTGTGTCTGGCGCATATATAGATGCTTTATCCCAAATTTTTTCTGTTGAGGCTAACGCTTTCGCACGAGTTGGACTTGTGCCGATTTCTTTAGAAGGAATAATTTGATTGTTTGTTTTGAAACGACCAGCGTGACAAGACGAACACCCTGCTCGTTGAAATACCTCTCTACCTTGTTTAATAACCGCATCACTGACGGACCGCTCCGGCTTTGGTGGAACAAGGGTATTTTGATACGCGGATACTGCATTGTTTTGTTCATTCACTTTATATCCGGGTGATGATACAATCAATCCGTCTGGAGCTGCTAATGTGACTCGCGGAAAAGTCGGAAGCTTCACTAATTCGTTCACACCAGGAGTTTGTGGATTTGGATCGACATCCTTGAAAAAAGAACTTGGCTTTTTCGAGGAGGACGGTTGATAACGAAATCTTTCATTAGCAGCGTTTTGAAGAATAGTGCCGATATACATTTCTTCATCTATCTCAAACATTTCTTTACTAATATGAGACTGTGCAAGAGCATCTGCACCTTGTGCATGAACATTGTTACTAAGCGTTGTTAAACCGTTGAATGGTCCAGCCATTCCCATTCCACTCCAACTGTACGGGTGATCTCCAAAAGTAAAAGAATCGCCTACCTGTGTGGGGTTGGATGTAAGGTCTACCGTCGCATCAAAAAAACCACGCGGCCAGCTAATTAAAGTTTTATCGACTTCTTGTTCAAATGTATTAATGTCGGGTAACTTAGCCGTTTTATTATCAGATGTTTTAATTTCGCGGCTAGAGGAGCTAACGTATTTCTCTATATTTTCTTTTTCTGTATGGGTGAAATAGGCTGCTGAATTACTAGCGAGAGCCATCAGCAGCCCAACATTCAAATTTGTATTTGTTGCTCCTTCGACTATTTTACCATTGCGCTCGTCGACTCTGGCGTGACAGGCCGCACAGGTAATACCTGCTTTCACGCGTCCTTTTTCTACCGTCAGCGGCATCCCAATCGGCATCATGCCACCTTTAGGAACAGCCAAACCTGTATCAATTTTTTCTCCTTTTTCAAATGTCTTATCGTCTATTGTAATTGTCTGAGCTAATTCGACTTGAAGGTTGTTTGTCCCTTTCCCTTTCAAAGCAAACGATGCTTTCGCAATATTCCAGATAGATAACGGGCCGTCAAGAATCCCCATAATATCTGTTAAAAATACTTCATTCCCAAACGTTTCCTTATAAAAAACTTCTCTTCCAAGATCAAGCAAATCTTGATCAATTTTCACTGTTCCCTTTTTTGATGAAAGTTCTGCTGGTGATTTTGAAGATGCTTCTTCTTCTGAAACCGATTCGCCCCATGTATCGTAAACTTGTTCAATACGACCGTTACGATAAATGTCGTCTTTATTAGCTACTTTATCAAACGACGGCATATAAGCTATTCGAAAAGATGGAATAAAAAACAGAAAGAATGCTGTAACAGCTAACACTATAAAAATAATGGTACCGTATTGCACGCGTTTTCGAATCAAACATACCTCCCTTTCTTTTCTATGATGCTCGATGTTGTGTGTATTATGAGGAGTTATGTTTAAATCAACATCAAGGATGGAAAAGAAAATGCAGGTATGAAAAAATGTGAGGACAGAATGTGTATTGGATAAATTTCTCTAATACCGAGCATGACTGTATATATAGAAATATTACTATAAGTGTTTTGAGAATTTCACATATTTTTTTATAATATTTAGGCGATATTTGATTAATTGTTTATAGTGAATCTTTGAATGGTGTGATATAATTCTGAAAGTCAATGAAATTTTCCTGTTTTTTTCATTAAGCTTGTAAAGAAAATATAAACGATTATAAAGAACTTCATGATAACGTTAGAGAGAAGCTAGGAGGAATACAAATGAAAAAAGTTATAACGTATGGAACTTTTGATTTGCTGCATTGGGGTCATATAAATTTGTTGAAGCGAGCTAAAGAGTTAGGAGATTACTTGATTGTCGCAATCTCAACAGATGAATTTAATGAAATAAAAAACAAAAAAGCATATTATCCTTATGAACAAAGAAAAATGATTTTAGAAGCAGTTCGTTATGTCGATGAAGTCATTCCTGAAAATGAGTGGGAACAAAAAGCGAAGGATATCGTTAACTATAAAGTGGACTTGCTGGTAATGGGAGATGACTGGAAAGGGAAGTTTGATTCTCTTGCACAGTACTGCGAAATCGTGTACTTGCCAAGGACCGCTAATATTTCCACGACAAAAATAAAAAACGAATTGCTCCTTGCGAATGCGTATTAATGAAAAAGAGGGATTTTTTCTCTCTTTTTTTGTTTTACACTATGAAAAGGGTATATAATAGACCGGACCGCTGTAAATACTAAGATTACTTGTTTTAAACAGAAGGGTATTGAATGTTATGAAAAAGAAATTAAAAAAAATGCGAAAAAAATGGAAGAAGATGAAAAAATCAAAAACGATACGAAAAATGTATCGTAAAGTATTTGGATTAGTAGGTAAACTCCCTAAAAAAGACAATATTATTGTGTTCGAAAGTTTTTTAGGGAAACAGTACAGTTGTAATCCAAGAGCAATTTATGAAGAAATGAAAAAGCAAGATCGTGATTTTACCTATTATTGGAGTATTGATCATCGGTATAAAAAACATTTTGAAGAGCATGGTGTACGAACGATTCATCGTTTTTCTATCAAATGGTTCATTGTTATGATGCGTGCAAAATATTGGGTGTTCAATAGTCGATTGCCAAAATGGATTCCCAAGCCGGCAGAGACCGTTTATTTACAGACTTGGCATGGTACACCGTTGAAAAAATTAGCGCTTGATATGGAAGAAGTGCATATGCCTGGAACAACAACCGAAATGTATAAGAAGAATTTTGTGACAGAAGCAAAAAGGTGGAATTATTTAGTTGCACCTAACGAATATTCGGCTGAAATATTCGAGAGAGCGTTTGAATTTGACCATACATTTTTAAAAACGGGTTATCCTCGTAATGATTACTTGTTTCGTTACAACAAGGAAGATGTTGATGCTATAAAAAACAGATTGAATATATCTCATGACAAAAAAGTTATATTATACGCACCAACTTGGCGGGATAATGAATATCACTTTATCGGAAAATATAAGTTTTCCGTTAAAATGGATATGGATGCAATGAAAGAAGAACTCGGAGATGACTATGTGATTTTATTCCGACTACATTATTTGGTCGCTGATCACTTGGATCTCAGTGATTATGAAGACTTTGCAGTTGATGCATCCCATTATCCGGATATTCGTGATCTCTATATTGTAAGTGACTTGTTAATCACTGATTATTCGTCGGTAATGTTTGATTTTGGTGTGTTAAAACGACCAATGCTATTTTATGTTTATGATATTGATAATTATCGAGATATGCTACGAGGATTCTATTTTGATTTTGAAAACGAAGCGCCGGGACCTTTAGTTACAACAACAGAACCGTTGATAGAAGAAATAAAAAATGCGGATACCATACGAGAGCGATATCGTCCTCACGTTGATACGTTTGAAGAGAAGTTTCACTCGCTTGAAGACGGAAATGCGGCTAAGCGTGTGATAGAAAGCGTTTTTGGCCGGTCGCGGTAACAATAAAAAAAGAGGGAATCGCTATGAAATCTGTCTTTAATATCGCAAAAGAACTTTGGCAGAACGTTTATTTAATTAATAGACTGGCTCTGTATGAAATAAAAATTAAAAATAACAATAACTATTTGGGGGCGGCCTGGGAGCTTATCACCCCACTCTTTTTCATAGCCATTTATTGGTTTGTTTTTGGTTACGGCATAAGAGAAAACAGTGCTGTGGATGGTATTCCTTTTCTAAACTGGATGACGGCAGGCATAACCATTTGGTTTTTTATTCAACCAGCGATAACACAAGGTTCAAAAGCTATTTATACCAAGATTAGACTAGTGTCGAATATGAACTTCCCAACTAGTGTTATTCCTGCTTATGTCACGGTATCAAAATTATACCCTCATTTAGTTATTTTATTTCTCGTTATGGTCTTCATGCAGTTTACGGATTACAAAATAAATTTATACTATATACAGTTTCCGTATTACATTATTAGTATGGTGATTCTAACGTTAGCAGTTGTACTTATTACTTCAACGCTAACGACAGTTATTCGAGATGTCCAAATGTTTATTCAATCGACCATACGTGTGTTCTTATATATTACTCCTTTCTTGTGGATTGCTGATATGCCAGGTTGGGTTGAATCGCTTATGCGGTTAAACCCTTTATATTATTTAGTGGAAGGTTATCGTGCCTCTTTTTTCGCAGAATCGTGGTACGCAGTAGAAAACTGGGAATATACGTTATATTTTTGGGGGCTTGTTGTTGTCTTGTTCGTTATCGGGGGATTTTTGCATATGAGATTCCGCAGACACTTCATTGATTTTCTATAAAAGGGGGGATTGACTATGTCTAAAGCGGTAGTGGCAAACAATGTAACGAAGAAATTCAAATTATATGAATCCCAGACCGAGCGTTTAAAAGATTTACTGATGCCCAAAAGTTTCGGAGAGGAGTTTTTTGCTCTTCGTAATGTTTCTTTTGAAGCAGAACAAGGTGATATTATTGGATTGTTAGGCGTGAATGGATCTGGGAAGTCAACATTGTCGAACATTATCGCTGGCATCGTTCCAGAAACCAGCGGTGATATACAAATCACTGGTGAACCCGCTATTATCGATATATCCTCCGGTTTGAATAGCAAATTGACTGGTAGAGAAAATATCGAAATGAAATGTTTAATGCTTGGATTTACGAAAAAGGAAATTAGAAACATGGAGCAAAACATTATCGAATTCGCCGAAATGGATAAATTTATTGATCAGCCTGTAAAATCTTATTCTAAAGGGATGAAATCAAGATTAGGTTTTTCAATAAATGTTAGTATTGATCCAGATATTTTGATCGTAGATGAAGCGCTGTCTGTCGGAGACAAGGCATTTGCAAAAAAAAGTTTGGAAAAGATGCAAGAGTTTAAAGAACGGGGCAAAACAATGTTTTTTGTGAGCCATTCTCTTGGTCAAATAAGAGAATTTTGTAATAAAGCCATTTGGCTTGAATTTGGTGAAATGAAAGCTTCCGGCCCATTAACCGAGGTTGCTGCTGAATATGATCAATTCTTGAAAGACTATAACACTTGGACGAAGAAACAACGTAAAAAGTTCCGTCAGCGTGGGTTTGCCCAACAAAGTCAAACGGAGCAAAGCTTGAATACGATTGTGAAATAAAAAAGGTACAAAAACCAATATGTTATACACACTCGGATGACAGTCATTCGGGTGTTTTTTATATTATCGAAAAGTCATTAATTTTCGTAACACACCTTATTGTTAACTTTAATAAATTAAATGTTGACAATTATTTTTTTCTTGTTAACATTCTATATAGACTTATTTTTGGAGGACAAGTGTATGAGAACAAGAACAATGATGTATGTTGCAATGTTTGCGGCGGTAGTTGGAGTGCTTGGACTGATACCGCTGATTCCATTGCCATTTTCACCGGTACCGATTACAGCACAGACACTGGGGGTTATGCTTGCTGGTTGTCTTTTAGGAGCAAGGTTGGGCGGAGCAAGTATGTTTCTTGTGTTGGCATTGATAACAGTAGGTATACCACTTTTATCAGGTGGACGTGGAGGAATAGGTGTATTGTTAGGTCCAAGTGGAGGTTATATTTTGTCATGGCCAATCGCTGCTTTTGTTATAGGATGGATAATAGAACGTTTCTTACCACGTCTTCGTATGATTCAAGCGTTAACGGCTAATGTAATAGGTGGTATTTTGATTATTCATATATTCGGTATATTGTATTATGCTTACATTACGAATGTTTCGATTGCAACGGCAGTTATTTATGATATAAGTTTTTTACCTGGCGATACGTTAAAAGCAGTTGTCGCTTCATACATTACTGTAAAAATAGCTAATAATCACCCTTCCTTGTTAAACGGAGTACAAAAGACGATCTTATATAAAAACGCTAGTTAGGTGAATGGATATGACTATTGCTTCTAGATTTCGTAACAACGCAAAAACAAATCCGGATAAAATAGCTATACATACAAAGGAAGAATATGTAACCTATCTTGCCTTAGATAAAAAAACAGATACGGTTGCCGGAGCACTGTTAAAGTATAACTGTGCTAATAGTGACACTTCGCCACCTAAAATTGCTATTTTAATGTCTAATAAAATCGAATTTATAGAAGTGCTTCTCGGTTCGGCAAAGGCAGGATGGCTGACTGTAACGTGCGACCCAAAATGGAGTGAACGAGAAATTCTAACGATGTTAGAGCAGGCGCGACCAGAAGTATTATTTATCGATTCCTCTTTTTTCTCACTCATAGATGTTCTTCCTAAAAAAATACGTATTGTTGTTTGTGATGAATTGGAATGCCAAAGCAGTCTGTCTTACCAAAACTGGCTCTTGCAAGGGGGAACTGTAACTTATTATTCTAAGCCATACTTTAAAAACCGTCCTTTTTATATGGGGTTTACATCAGGTACAACGGGGCTTCCAAAAGGATTTATTAGAACTCATCAATCTTGGATTACAAGCTTTATCGAAGCAGATAAAGAATTGCAGTTACAATCGACGGATGACATATCAGTTCCTGGTCCACTCGTCCATTCTCTATTTCTATTTGCCGTGTTATACGCACTTCATTTAGGTTCTACTTGTTATTTAGAAAGAACTTTTTCGGCCCGGGCGCTTAAGCAAACATTAAAAAACAACCATATAACGGTAATGTATGGAGTTCCGACAATGTATGAAGCATTATTTTCTTCATTACAGGAATTTGAACAAAAGGACATAATCTTAGAAAAATGCATCATATCTGGTGATAAGCCCTCCAAACATAAAATAAAGGAATGGGAAATCATTTTACCAGAAACAGAATGGATATCGTTTTACGGGTCATCAGAGCTAAGTTTTGTAGCTATTCTCCCACATGTTGATAGATATAGAAAAGAAGAGGGGATTGGATATCCTTTTTCAACTGTGGAAGTTTCTATTCGAGATCAGTTGGGAGAAGAGTTGCCACAAGGTGAAATAGGAGAGTTATTTGCACGAAGTCCGATGGTTTTTTCTGGGTATCATCAAGAAAGGGTTATGGAGAAGGGGGAATGGATCTCTTCTGGAGACATGGTTTGGTCAGAAAAGGACGGTTTCTTGAATTTAGCAGGACGTAAGAAAAATAAAATAGTGACAGGAGGATTAAATGTTTTTCCAGAAGAGGTGGAAACCTTATTAAAATCTCACTATTTGGTGGAAAATGCAGCTGTTACAGGAGTTAACGATGAATATTGGGGTGAAAAGACTGCAGCCTTAATCGTCTTGTATCATCACAGAAACATAGACAAAGAAAAAGTTATAGAGGAATTGAAAGCCTATTGTAAAAATAATCTGGCTGTTTATAAATGCCCACAAAGATGGGAGATTACAAACGAAATTTTCCTTACGACAAGTGGAAAACCTGCAAGAAGTGTAATGAAGGAAAAGTTGCAAAAGAAAGATAGGGACAATATAGATGAATAAACCAGTTATCGTATGTGCTAAACGAACAGTGATTGGCAAAGTAGATGGAATTATCCGAAATATTCCACCGGAACAGTTGGTTAAAACGCTCATTCAAGATATTTTGCTAGAAACAAAAATTCCTACGGAGGAAATAGATGACGTTATTCTAGGAAATGTTGTTGGTCCGGGTGGAAATATAGGCCGGCTTTCATCTCTTGAAGCCGGTCTGCCAGTGAATGTACCTGGAATGACAGTAGATAGGCAATGTGGATCGGGACTTGAAGCTATAGGTATAGCTTCAAGAATGATTCAAGCCGGTGCAGGCAACATTTATTTCGCAGGTGGTGTGGAAAGTGTAAGTTTGGCACCTTGGAAAATGGAAAAACCAAAAAATGTATATAAAGATTTCCCACGTTTATATGAAAGAGCTCGTTTCTCCCCCGATGTAATCGGCGACCCAGAAATGGGAGAAGCGGCAGAAAATGTAGCAGTGAAATATGGGATTTCAAGAGAAGATCAAGATATTTATGCTGCCGAAAGTCACCGTAAGGCAACCGAGGCGATGGAAAATGGCCGGTTTGATAATGAAATAGTGAATCTTGTTGGTATTTCTAATAATGATGAATGTCCAAGACGTAAAACAAGCAAAAGAATGCTACGACGTCTTCCCCCAGTGTTTATGCAAAACGGAACAGTTACCGCTGGAAATTCTTGTCCGAAGAATGACGGTGCCTCTATTGTTTTAATTATGGAAGAAAAAAGAGCAGTAGAGTTGGGACTTGATCCAATCGTAGAGGTGTTGGATACAGTGACGTCAGGCGTGGACCCGAACTTACTTGGAATTGGTCCAGTTCCTGCTGTTCATCAATGTTTGGAACGAAACAGATTGCAGATGAAAGATATTGATCAAATGGAATTTAATGAAGCCTTTGCGTCTCAAACTCTTGCTTGTATAAGATCATTTGAGATTCCGGTTGATAAAGTGAACACTGGAGGTGGTACGATTGCTCTTGGTCATCCATACGGTGCAACGGGAGCGATTATTACGACAAGGTTGTGTACGGAGATGACACAAAGACAGACAGAGTTTGGTATTGTAACAATGGGCATTGGCGGTGGAATGGGAATTGCCATGCTTTGCAAAAATAAAAACGGAGGAACAAAATCATGATAAATTCCTCTTGGGAAGGCGCAAAAACCGATACTAAAGATTTTTCGATAACAAGTGAGATGATTAATCGTTGGATAAAGTGTGTGCAGGACAAACATCCAATATACACAGACTTTCAAACTTCATTAAAATATGGATATATTGATGTGGTAGCCCCGCCAACCTTTCCGATGTCTTTTTGGCACTATTTTTTTCTTCCTTGGATGAAACAAGAAGACACCGTCATTCATCAAAAACAAATGTTTATTTATTACAGCCCCCTTACTGCTGGAATGAATATTAAAGCTTGGATTACATTGAATGAAATAAATACAATAAAGCTGTCATCAGGATTATTTCAACGAGTGCGACAAACATTGTCGGGCGCAGAAAATAAAAAATTAGTGTTTGAAGCTGTAGTAACCACGCTAATTCCTTTGAAACATAAGTTTTCCAAAACGTCTAGAAAGCCAAAAAATATAGAAAACATAAAAACAAATGCCGATTTCCACACTTCATTTTCATTGGAATGTCTGCAACATTACGCGAAATGTTCGGGTGATATTCAGCCGATTCATCTTGATGAACGAATAGCACGTCAAAAAGGATTTTCCCGACAAGTCGTACATGGTATGTTAATAATGGGATTAGTTGCTCGTTTGTATCATGCGAAAATGAACCAAGGGTACATCATGAGATCGTTTGATATGCAATTTGTATTTCCATTATTAAGGGATGAGAACATATTTTTTCTAAGTAAAAATCAGAGCCCCAATAGTTCATTGTTGAAAGTACGAGGGTTTAATGAAAGGGGGACTCTGATTTTTACAGGAACAATTCAATGATATTCATTTTCCCAGTCGGAAAATAATCCACTCCCCTCACAGCCGGGGCACGATAGAGGATCCGTGTAGTAATACTCATTTGGAACTAATTGAATTCCCCTTCCGCGGCAGTCGGGACATTTCCCCTGTTTTTGCATGGCCTCAATCTTGTTATTTCGAGCAGATGTTCTCCAATCTGACCACCATTGCCAAAGATTCATTATAAAACACCTCCTCTTTACTGTTTGTATTATGGCAAGGAAAAGGAAGATATATACAAGTTAGAAATGAGTAAAAATGTGGTATATAACTATAAGTAGTTTCTTTTCGTATTTTCCTATTGTTATAGTAGAGATTAAATGAAGATGGAGGGGAACCCTATGAAAAAAATAAAACAAATGATGGTACCTGCTTTTCTCATCTCTTTATTCGTTCCAGTTTATGCATCTGCTGAATCAGATGATTTTCGTGATGTAGAAGAAGATTATTGGGCAGCGGATGAAATTAATTATTTAGCAGATAAAGAGATTGTTTCTGGTTATGATGATGGAAGTTTTCACCCCGGTGAAACGGTCATACGAAGTCAAGCTGCATCAATGCTTGTGAAAGCACTTGACCTTGAAATCGAAAACAGAACAAATCCGGATTTTTCTGATGTGAGTGAAGACTTTCACGCTTATGACGTAGCAGCAGCTGTTTGGGATGAAGAGATAATTTCAGGAAGAAATGGAGCATTTATGCCAAATGATGCTTTGACGAGAGGACAAATGGCCGCTGTACTAAACCGTGCCTTTAAATTTGGTGATAACGAAAATAAATCGGAATATTTCTCTGATATAGACCAAGATTATGCTTTGTATAATGACGTTCAGATGATAGCACAAATGGGGATAACTACGGGGTACAGTGACGGTAGTTATAAACCTAACAATGATGTGACAAGAGCACAATTTGCGGTATTTTTAGCGCGCGCTTTAGATCAGGATCAATTTGTGAATCCGAATCATACAACTTATACAAATAATCGTTTTGGATTTGAAGTGACATACCCTGATAATTGGGAGGATGGAGAAGAAGCAGATAATGGAGATGGAAAAACGTTGTTAGATGATAACAATTCAACAATCAGGGCATATGGTACGCATTATAAAGAAAATCAAGCACCAGACGTTGACGACTATGAAGAAGTTACACTTGATAATGGGAAAACAGCGTATTATCATACAACACAATCTGACAACAAGATTGCTTTTGATCTCTATCGTGTGACCGAAGAAACCGAATACCATGTCAACGGTGAAGTGACAAAAGCGTTCTATTCTGAAAATGCAAATGACATAAGAGACACACTTTACAGTCTAGTTACGCGAAATTGACGTGTATGTATAATTGAATGACGCACCTATTTTTCGGAAAGAATAATAAAAAGATGGGTATACTAAAATAATTATGAGAAGTTATCTTACAATTCTAGAAAATGACTTGTAATGTTACACAAATATATTATGATGAAAGTAAAGGAGGTTACATATATGGAGAAAGAATTAGAACAATTAATAGAAAAACTACCCGAACAGGAAAGGGACGTATATCAATTCATGCAGAATGAATACGACCAGTTGGAACAAGCAGGAGAAAAGCATGATGTAGCAGAGAACGATACATTTGTTGAAAAAAAAGCAAGTGAACAATTTGATATCACAGAAGAAGAAGCAGGAAATATTTATGCTAAAGCAGAATCACAGATAAGTCGTTTTAACAAATACGGGGCATCCAAGTAACGGATGCTCTTTTCTTATATGCAAAATTTTTAATGAAGGGGTTAATAAATATGGAAAAGGCATACCCAATGGAACGGTCAAGAACGATTCAGACGAGACTAGTATTGCCACCTGATACGAATCATTTGCAAACAATATTTGGTGGTAAAGTGTTAGCTTACATAGATGAAATCGCCGCTTTATCTGCGATGAAACATTCTAATAGTGTTGTTGTGTCAGCATCCATAGACTCGGTTGATTTTTTGTCCGCCGCCAAAGCGGGAGATGCTCTAGAGTTAGAAGCATTTGTTACCTCCACCGGGCGAACATCGATGGAAGTATTTGTTAAGGTGTATGCAAACAATCTATTAACAGGCGACAAACAATTAACAACAGAATCTTTTTTAACGATGGTAGCAGTAGATGGAGAAGGTAATCCAATAGAAGTTCCGAAAGTGAAACCTTCAACAGAAGAAGAGCAACGTTTATTTGATACAGCTGATGCACGCAAAGAACACCGGAAACATCGCAAAAAAATAAGGTGAATGGACATATAGTTCTTAAGTAATGAGTATTATTTTTATAATTTGTCGAATTAGGTAGAAAATCTTAAATACCTTCCCTATAAAACTATTACTTTTGTTACAATCAAATTAATAGTTTGAAGGGAGGACAATATGAACATTATTACATCTACTATAAAAAGAAAATTAATTGTTAGTTTTCTACTCGTTGGGTTGATACCAATGGGAATTGCTGCCTACTTTATTTATCAACTAAGTAGCGATGAAATTGTTTTACAAGAAGAAGAGTCGATGGAAGAGTTAGCTCAAAGTACTGCTAGTGGAATGGAGCAGTGGCTAGACCGGAGATTGTCAGAAATCAAACTTACCTCTCAGTCTGAAGACATAAAATCAGAAAATGTAGATGATCAATTACAACTAATGAATTATGTTATTAACCAGGAAGATACGTTTGAAACGGTAGTATTTACCGATCCGGAAGGTATCGTTCGCGCCCATACGACAGAAGACAATATTGACGAATTGGATTTGTCGGATAGGGAATATTTTCAAAACGGAATGTCAGGTAATGATACTATTTCTGATGTGCTTGTTTCCAATTCGACAGGTAATCGAATTGTTGTCGTAGCATCGCCAGTGGAAGATGATTCCGGTGAAATAATCGGTGTCTTATCTGCATCTGTTAACTTTGAGGCGCTAATTGCCCAATACTTAGATCAAGAGAATAACGAATTAGGTAACATAGAACCCGTTTTTGTTGACGGTGAGAATACAATACAACTACACAAGAACGAAGATTTAATTGGTACAACTGTCAGTGAATCCGGATTAAATGAGGAATGGGTATCTGTTTTTGAACAAGGTAAAGAGGAACAAGGATTTTCAATCGTAACAGAAAATAATGGAGATGAAACGCTTTCTGCTTTTGCTCCGATTCCATTAGCTGGATATGGATTGTATTTAACGACCCCGATGGATAGCGTTCTTTCTGTCACGGACCATATTCAACTATATACAATTATTATAACGATCGTTGCCGCTGTTGTTATCATCTTCGTGGCAGCAATTGTTGCAGGGAAAATCAGTAATCCGATACGAGTTATTACAGAAAAAGTGAAACAGGTAGCAGACGGTGATTTATCGGGAGAAAAGGCCGATGTCAAAACGAATGATGAAGTCGGAGAACTGACGACACATTTTAATACAATGACGACTAATTTACGAGAAATTATTCAAGAAGTGGAAGAAAATGCTGAGCAGGTTAGTTCGTCCTCAGAAGAGCTAACGGCTAGTGCAGAACAATCAAGTCAATCGTCGGAAGACATCACACAATCGATTCAACAAGTGGCTAGTGGATCAGAAACACAAAAAAATCGAGCTCAACAAAATGTTGAGTCTATGGAAGAAGTGTCTCGCGGAGTTGAACAAATGGCATCATCTGCAACCGAAATGGCTGCTACTTCTGCGCAAACCCTTGAAAAAGCGAATGAAGGGGGACAAGCAGTACAACAAACGGTTGAAAAAATGCAGACCATTCATGAAGCTGTAACGGATTCAAATGAAGTCAATCAATCTCTAGGACAACGTTCGAAAGAAATTGAAAGTATTTTGAGTGTTATCTCTGACATATCTGAGCAGACAAACCTATTAGCTCTAAATGCAGCGATTGAAGCAGCTAGAGCTGGGGAACATGGTAAAGGGTTCGCAGTTGTGGCCGAACAAGTACGAAAGCTAGCTGAAGAATCACAACAATCATCTAACCAAATATCTAATATTATCGGAGATATCCAACAAGATATGGAGAAATCTACGGAATCTACCGCAAAAGTTACCCAGGAAGTAGAAGATGGCATGTCGATTGTTAACCAGGCCAAAGAACGGTTTGAGGAAATTAGATCCTATACACAATCCGTCGGTGAGCAAATTGAACAAATCGCTGCCACTTCCGAAGAAATATCATCAAGCAGTGACGAGGTCACCGCGGCATTTAGAGAAATGACTAAAATAACGGAAGAAACATCATCAAGTGCACAAAATGTAGCTGCTGGTTCGGAGCAACAATTAGCTTCAATGGAAGAAATTGATTCAGCTGCACAATCGTTAAGTAAAATGGCGACGGATTTGCAAGAAGTCGTTAATCGATTTAAACTCAACAAAGACACTCGCAGTTAATTCTGCGAGTGTTTTTTGCGGTTGATAGTATCACGAATGGTGATAATAATAAAGCAGATTACTTTGCATTCCTAAGATTTTCTGCGACAATGCTTTTTGTTGGTATTTAAACAAAGGAGGACGTCGCATTGAGTAACATGACAGAAAACGCATCTATAAAACCTTTATTTGAATCGTTTCATAGCAAAAATCTTTCTCTGCCAAACCGTACAGTGATGGCGCCGATGACTAGAGGCTTTTCACCTGGAAATGTACCTGGAGAAGATGTGGCAGCTTATTATCGTCGCCGAGCTGAAAACGATGTTGGATTAATTGTGACAGAAGGTACAGGAATTAATCATCCAGCATCTGTATCAGGGGCAAGCATTCCAGTCTTTCATGGAGAGAGCTCGTTGAAGGGTTGGGAAAATGTAGTAAAAGAAGTACATGAAGCTGGAGGGAAAATTGTACCGCAACTCTGGCATGTTGGTATGACACGTCAGGTTGGAGATCTTCCAAACAAAAACGCAATGCCAGTTGGACCATCTGGTCTTACATTAGACGGTGAAAAGATCAGTGAACCAATGACTGAACAAGAGATTTCTGAGATGATTGAAGCTTATGCTCAAGCAGCTGCGGATGCAAAACGGATAGGTTTTGATGGTATCGAAATCCACGGGGCACACGGATATCTAATTGACCAATTTTTATGGGAACAAACGAATCAACGTACTGACAAATATGGAGGAGATCTTACTTCCCGTACACGTTTTGCTGTGGAAATAGTGGAGGCTTGTCGAAATAAGGTTGGACCTGACTTCCCGATTATCTTCCGTTTTTCCCAATGGAAGATGAATGATTATAAAGCTAAAATCGCAAATTCTCCAAGTGAATTGGAAAATATCCTTCAGCCTCTTGTAGAAGCAGGAGTAGACATCTTCCACTGCTCCACGCGCCGTTTCTGGGAACCAGAATTCGAAGAGTCTAGTTTAAATCTTGCTGGTTGGACGAAGGAACTATCCAAAAAGCCGGTTATTTCTGTTGGTTCTGTAGGTCTTGATGGTGAGTTTACAAGTGGTACTAGTGCCAATACAACGAGTTTGGATGGATTAATGAAAAAATTAGAGAATGATGAATTTGATTTAGTTGCCATCGGTCGTTCCTTGCTAATGGATCCAGCCTGGGTTGCTAAAATTCGTGACGGCAGAGCCGATGAATTAAAGCCGTTTAGTAAAGAAGCATTGAGCACATTGTATTAGATATAGTAAAGGGAGCGCCCGAAAGCCCCTTTCTAAAAAGATTAAAGCAGCCGTGATGAATATCATACGGCTGCTATTTTTTTGTTCTCATTAATCGAAGGGCGTTCATTGTGACGAGTATGGTTGCTCCCATGTCGGCAAATATAGCAATCCATAACGTGAGCCATCCTGGAATCACAAGTAGCAACGCAAGAATTTTAATCCCGATGGCAAACGAAATGTTTTGTTTAATAATACGAAGAGCTTGACGGCTGAGTCGAACCGTGTAAGGGAGTTTTTCTAAATCGTCTGCCATTAGTGCAATATCAGCCGTTTCAAGGGACGTATCTGTGCCAGCACCTCCCATTGCTATACCTACCGTTGCACTTGCAAGAGCGGGTGCATCATTAACACCATCACCAACCATTGCTGTTTTTTTGTGCTCTTTTCTCATCTGTTTTATAAATGTAAGTTTATCCTCTGGTAGAAGTTCTGATTGAACGTTTGTTACACCAACAGCCTTCCCAATTGTCTCTGCTGTCTGCTTATTATCTCCCGTTAGCATTACTATTTCCCGTACACCAGAGTTTTGTAATTGTTTCATAACAATACTGCTGGAATCACGCAATTCGTCAGCAATTGCTGCTAAAGCAATGATCTTATACTCATCTCCCATTAAAATAACAGTTTTTCCTTCTTGCTGAAAATCTTTGATTTGTTTTTGGATATCATGAGTTAAGCCGTTTGTGAAAAAGGATGGTTTTCCAACGTAATAGGTCTTGCCATTAATGGTTCCTTGAATTCCTTTTCCTGTTACGGATTGAAATCCACTCACTTTCATATCTGTATAAGAAATTCCTTCCTGCTCCGCTTTTTTTAAGATGGCCGATGCCAGAGGATGATTAGAGTGATATTCCAATGCAGCTAAAAGTCGGAACACTCCTCCTTTTTCCGAAAAGAATTGTATATCTGTAACAGCCGGAACTCCTCTAGTTAAAGTTCCAGTCTTGTCAAACGCAATTGCTTTGAGTGCTCCCATCTCTTCAAGATAAATACCGCCTTTTATGAGCACTCCGTTTCTAGCAGCATTGCCAATTGCAGTAACGACAGACACAGGAGTGGATATTACGAGTGCACATGGACACCCAACGACAAGAACAGCAAGGCCCTGATAAATCCAAGTGCTCCATTCCGCAGTCGATAAAAGCGGTGGCAAAACAGCAACTATTAGAGCGATTATCATAATGGCAGGGGTATAGTAAGCTGCAAACCGATCGATAAAAGCTTGTGACGGTGCTTTTTCAGCTTGCGCTTCTTCTACGAGGTGAATAATTTTTGAAAGTGTAGTATCCTCGACCCGTTTTGTCACTTCGATTTCTAAATAGCCTTCTTCATTCAAGGTTCCGGCATAGGCGTTATTTCCGGGGTGTTTCTCAACCGGAACGGACTCACCGGTAATAGATGCTTGATTAATACTCGAAAAACCTTTGATAATTCGCCCATCCATTGCAATTTTTGTACCTGGTTTTACGATTTGGATATCTCCAATTTCAACATCTTCCACTGGGATTGTTTGAATTTCACCGTTCTGGCGTATGATTGCCTGGTCTGGTGCTATATCCATTAATGAACGAATCGAATGACGGGCTTTATCGAGTGAAAAACGTTCAAGAACTTCGCTAATAGCAAATAAAATTACAACAATCGCAGCTTCTCTCCATTCTCCAATCAACACAGCACCGGCAACCGCTACAGTCATTAATGTTTTCATGTCAAAAATAAGTTGTAAAAGATTAGAGAACCCTGTACGAAGCAAGGAATGTCCTCCGACAAGAATGGTGAAAGTATACGCAAGTATTGTATAAATAGAATACTCTCCATGAATTCCATGAAAAGTGAAACCTAAACATAATAAAATAAAAGCTAAAATGAGAGTGAAATACTTTTTCCATATTGAAATTTTCAGCGGAGGATTTTTCTGATTTTCAGGACGTACGGATAGATTTTCGAAAGCACCAGCTTTTTCTAAAGCATGTATAGATGTATCTCCATAAACTGTTAGTTTACCTGCACCAAAATTCACGCATGCATCTGTCACACCCTCCAGGTGTTGCACGTTCTTCTCGAACGTGGACGCGCAACCTGCTCAAGTGAACCCATCTACACGATAGATTTGTTTTTGCCCTTCTTCATGTAAAGACATATAGAAACCCCCTTCTATATTCAAATAACCATTTGAATATAGTGTATCATAATCAAATGTTTATTTGAATAATAAAGTAGTTTTCTCTGAGTCAATGATACAATCGTTTTTTCAATTTTTTCATAGTTTGTAAATGTAAGATGCTTTATAGATTCATCAAGGAGGTGACCTTATGCCTGATATTGAGGACATCCGCAACACCACTCCGAAACGTTCTCATAGACGAGAAGAATCTAGCATTCGTATGATTGTTCGTCATCATTCTGCTTCCCAAACAGGTGATTTTTGGTCTTTTTGGAACAACACCTGGAGTAAATTCACTCCTTCATGGCAAACGGGAGGATATCATGAAATTATCTTGCGCGATGGCACCGTGCAAGTGTGTTACCGCCCTACGATGGTAACGAACGGCGTAGCGAATCATAATTCCTATACGTATCATATTTGTCTAGTTGGGAATGGTTCTTTTACAGATGTTCAAGAAGAAAGTTGGACCGAAAGAGCGAAAAGGGCGATGGAAAAATTTAATATTCCCATAGAACATGTTCTAGGTCATAATGAACTGCCAGGAACTATGACAGCTTGTCCTGGCATAAACATGAATGATGTTCGAACAGCTTTGAATAATAATCGACCTTTGTCTGGTTCAACTTCCTCTTTATTGCAGAGAGGAGACCAAGGGAACAGCGTCAAACAATTACAAGAACATTTAATACAAGTGGGAGAAAATTTATCCGTATATGGAGCTGATGGCGATTATGGTTCCGAAACCGAATCAGCTGTCATTTCTTTTCAACGTAAACACAAGTTAAAAACAGATGGTATCGCTGGCCCTCGTACTTTAGCCAAACTGGAAGAAGTATTATCTAATGGGGGGGGCGAAATGAGTAATAATAAACCCCATTCCTCGCACGAAAAAGCTTGGAATTGGGCAGAAAAGGAAGGACTTATGAATGGAGAACGACCAAAAGATGCGTTGACCCGCGAACAATTGGCAACAGTTTTATATCGGTATCATCAAGCGGTTAAAGGAGAGAAATAATGTGTGGAAAGCGATTCGTAATATGTGGAACAATTTCTTTAAACGGGACAAGCGTCCAATCACGATAGAAGAAGGGGAAGGAGACAGTGAAACAGAATTAAATAACCGAAATGAAATTTAAATAAACGTGTATAAATGATAGAACCCTGTAGTTATGTTGTTACAGGGTCTTTTTTTCTATCAAAACAGTCATATCAATGGGAATAAACAAATTTTTAACGAAAGGTATTGCAAACTCGTTGATTAAATCGTAAAATAAAAATCATCGTTAATATAAAGCATTTTACAAAAAGAGCCGTTAGTTCAGTGGGAGAACGCTTGCTTGACAGGCAAGAGGTCACTGGTTCAAGTCCAGTACGGCTCACCATACATATTCGACAGCGTTATAAGTAAAGAGTCCAAAAATGGAACTTACCAACCTCTTTTTTAGAATCCTTTTCAGGGGATTTTAAGAAAGGGGTTTTTTTATGGCTTCAATCGAAATGGCACAGCAAGAAATTCTATCTGAGAAGCGCTTTGAAGGTCTGACTGAAAATAGCCTTGAATCTTCATCTGGTTTTTTCGAAGTTGGAATGAATGGCTACAAGAGCAAGGAATTACTCAATGCGAAAGGTTGGTCTGTGAAAACGTTCAATGGAAGGCTGAAGTTGATGAGAGTTTTTTTTAAAATGGCTCATGGAAGAGGGGGTGATTCAGGAGAGTTTTGTAGATAGGGTAAAATACAAAAAACAAGATGACACGCCAAAGTTTTCTAAACACTATAGTATTTAAGACCTAACAACAAAAATCTTTTTACCTATTTTTTACTCATTCTCTTTTATCTCTTTATTTTTTTAAGTATCCTTATTATCGTGTGAAAATTCCATCCTTATAAGCTAAAATTTTATAAAAATTGATATTAATGGAGGTTTCTATGAAAAAGTCAGCATTGATACTTACTTTAACATTTATCGTCGCATTAATGGCAGCCTGCAGCTCTGATGAAGAGGACACAGAAGCAGCTGATGACGCTGCAGCAAATTCTGAAGCACAAGAAGAGGTAAATGGAGAAGAAACAGAATCAGAAGATAAAGATAATGAATCTAATTTAGCGGATGTTTCTTCCGAAGAAGAACAAGATACTGGGGAAGAGGAAGAATTTGAATCTTATGAATACGAAGAAGTATGGGCAGACGTTGGATTAGAGGTTGAATCGTCCAAAGATGAGATAAACAGCGACGTAGAGAAATTTCAACCAATTCTCAACTCCCTCAGGAAGATAGATTACCATCGTTATATTAATGGCATTTTAAATTCTATGCAAGCAGAAGATACGGTTGGTGTTCATTATAAAAAGTTTATGAATAATATTCCTGACATGTTAATGGACTTAAAACGAGTGGAATTAGAAACAAATGAAATGGATTACGCTCGGCAGCAAATGATTAAAGCTTACGAAAAAGCTATTGATACAATTGAGCCGTTGGAATCAGAAATTGACGACATTCACGATGGCAATTTTGACACCGAGAGTATGAATGAACTTGGAAATAATTTGTTAGAAGCTTATCACTATGAAGCTCTAGCGTGTGTTCAATTACATAGAATTTACGAGGAAAAAGACGTGGATTTGGAGCCGGGGGATGAGGACGAAGTTCTCGATTTCATTGACAACTATATAATAGAGGACAAATTATAATTAAGAGAAAACCGCAAGCCCCTTGAATGACTGCGACAGGTCTAATTCCGACGTGCAGGGATTCCCGCAGCGGGAAGAAATCCAGAGCATTTGGACGTTACAAGTATAAAAGGAAAAGCTGACCTGAAGTGATTACAAACACTTATCGGTCAGCTTTTTTCTTTATAAAAAACCATGTTCGACATGAGGTTTTTCTTCTAATGTTATAATCCCGAAGGAACAATACGGAGGTTTTCGTTTATATAAAAGAGAACCGGGATTAATGTCCCAAATATAGACGTAGTACTTAATTCTATATTTGGGACATTTCCCTCTTAAATTTGTACTCATCCCACTTCCGTCCAGATATTCTAGTTATGATTTCTAACCTTTTATTTGTGACGAACGAAGTATCCCTTTAGTCATTGACAAGAAGCTTTTCTACAGTGATGTACCGTATAAAAAGATATGTTTTGTTTCTGAAGTATTCATAATAGTAAATAAAAATGTCATATATAGCGAATGCCATGAATACATAATTAAGCATCTTATCTTATAGATAAAAAACCGCCGTGAAGCACGACGGCTGTAATAAAAATTCATCCTAAAATCAAATACTTTAACCTCGATTTTGTCATTATGATGCTTTCTGGTTATTTTCTGCCCGTAATTTACGCTTGTATATTACTTTGGAAAGAACAACACCTAATTCATATAAACCAATTAAAGGGCCGAGAACAATCACTTGGGAAATGATATCAGGCGGCGTAATCAATGCAGAAATAATGGCCATGAAAATATAACCATATTTTCTGACTTCACCTAACTTTTTGGGTGTGATAACTCCTATTGCTGTAAGGAACATGAGCACAAGCGGGACTTCAAAAAGAAAACCAAGTGGAATGGATGTCATTAACATAAAAGAAAAGTATTCTTTTGCTGTAATCATCATATCAAAATTATTGGTTCCAATATTCATGAGAAATCCATAGACGGTGGGGAAAATCACGAAAAAACCGAACGCTATACCAGCGACAAAGCTGATGAAAATACTTGGAATGAATGATATAGCTGTTTTGCTTTCTTGGTTAGACAAGGCTGGACGGACAAATTTCCACATTTGATAACCGATAAAGGGTGCAGAGAAGCCGAGACTAAGACTTCCTGCAATTCCGGTATAGAATCTCACAACATCGAGCGGCCCTAGCATGACTAAGTCATTTTCTGCCGTTAATATTGGTATCACTTTATTAATGGAAACAAGAATGATAATAAAGCAGGCAACAAAGAAAACCACAGAACGTATGATAGCTTTTCTAAGATCTGTGATATGTTCGATAAGGGTTTGTTCTTGTTCTTGTTTACTGAGTTGTGTTTCCGTCATCATCGTTCCCCTTCTGCTCACTTGCAGAGGTTTCAATCTTTTTTGGTTCCGGCTCATCATCATTCATTAACGTGTTTGCGGATTTTTTAAACTCGGACAGAGTTTGACCAAACGCAGATCCTATTTCTGGTAGTTTTTTCGGCCCAAAAATTATTAATGTGACGACAAGGATGATAATTAAACCAGGAATGCCTATATTGGTGAGTCCCATCGTAATCGCTCCTTTTTAGAGGTCTTTGTTAGCAAATAAATGAGTAAAAAACGGACCGAGACGAGGGAAAAACGTCCAAAAGCTTCGTAGTTAAAAATGGCAGCACGTATCAGCAGGAGATGCTGAACGTGCCATGCTTTATTAATTGGAGGCATTTCCCTGAACGTTCGGACCGATTAGTTTTAGACATTAAACTTGTTTACTGCTTCTTTTACCTTGCACGAGCTGTCCGTTTTCTTCTCTGAATTTTTTTATACCTTCTGCTGCTCGGTACGCTAATGCACCGACAGTACCAGTAGGATTATAACCTCCGTTGTGCGCAAAGGCAGAAGCTCCTACAACGAAAAGGTTGTCGACATCCCACATTTGTAGGTAATTATTGACCGCCGATGTATCAGGGTCTGCACCCATAATGACACCACCTGTATTGTGAGTGGTTTGATAAGGCACAATATTATAGTGGTCACTTATTTCACGTGGTTCTACATTATCCGCCCCCATTTCACGCACAATTTCTGCACATTTCTCACTAAGATAATTGTGTAGCTTTCTATCTTGTTCTGTATAGTCGTAAGTCATACGCAAAAGCGGTTGTCCGAATATGTCTTTATAATCTGGATCTAAACTCAAATAATTGTTGCGGTGCGGAATTGAAGCACCTTGTGCGCCAACAGCTAAAACACGGTGATAATATTTAATTGATTGGGACTTGAATTCGGCGCCCCAATTTGGCGTGTCGTTGGGAACGGTATTATTGTTAATTGGACGCTGTCCGGTTTGGGTGATAGCGGCTACACCACCGTGGATGAAGTCAACATCTGAATGATCAAAATTGTCCCCATTATAGTCGTCCACAGCAGCACCGAGAGAGCCTGCTCCCATGTACGTATTAAATTTTTCTTCCTCAAAAAATCCATTAGCACCTGGCAAAATTTGATAGCAATAATTTTTACCAATCACACCGGATCTAGTCTCTGGATCATAAGGACGGCCAATTCCTGAATTTAAAAGCAAACGGACATTATTCATCACATAACTTGTCAATACAACGATGTCGGCAGGCTGAATAAATTCTTCCCCTGTTTGTAGATCGGTATATCGAACACCGGTGACCGTATCCCCGTCATACATTAATTCCGTCACGTTAGAATGCATTCTTAATTCGAAATTGTCTGTCCCGAGAGCAGTTGGAATGACCGTCATGTTTGGAGTAGACTTAGCCCCATATTCACAGCCGAAACGTTCACAAAATCCACAGTACTGACATTGATTAATTGTTTCTCCATCTGGATTTTCATACGTTTCGGATAAATTACCCGATGGTATATGAAAAGGGTTCAGGTTCAAGCTATTTGCAGCGTCTTTAAATCGTTGTGTAATTGGTGTCTCCTTCATGGGTGGTGTAGGATAAGGATTGTTTCGCGGAGCACCTTTTGGGTTTTCTTCACCACTAATCCCAGCTGTTTTTTCAAATTGGTAAAAATACGGCTCTAGTTCATCGTAGGATATCCCCCAATCCTGCAAAGTATAGTCGTCTCCTAATTTATTTTCGCCGTATCGTTCATCGGTTTTGGACTTGATTTCTAAGTCATATGGTAAAAAACGCCACGTTTGTCCATTCCAATGAACACCCGCACCTCCAAGCCCTTCGCCGAGTAAAAACGATCCTAACTGACGCATGGGAAGGGCACGTTCATCTCGATGATTTCTAAAAGTAATCGTTTCTCTCGATAAATCCTGCATCAATTCGTATCGGATGGCATATCTATATTCGTCATGAATATGTTGAAAGTCTTCTGTTGAACGACCTTTGCCTCGTTCGAGTCCCACCACTTGGGCTCCTTCTTTTGCTAGTTCGGCAGCAATAATACCGCCTGTCCAACCGACTCCGACTGTCACGATTTCTACTTTTTCTAATTCAGTTGCCACGTGTCATCCTCCATTCTTTATTGAGTTGAAATATGTGCTCGTAAAGCTTTAGGTTCTTTTGTAATAAATTCTTCTTCACCTATTTCATCGATATAGCTCATGTAGTTACCAGGAAATTCCTTCATCATCCACCCTTCCATATTACCGTTTCCACCATAAAGCGGATCGGAATAAGCGCCTTCTATCGTAGCTGAGCGGAGAAGTTCAAAGAAGGTAGAGGATGTTACCCCTTTTAATTCCACATCACCATCTTGTAGTTTTTTCAAAATCTGATCTTGTTGCTCTCCTTCAAGTTCTTCAAAAGATGCATCAAACTCCTTTTGGCTTTCTCTATCCATTGCTTGGATACCGACATCGAATACTTCATGACGTTTAAGCCGGGTCTGATAGCCTTGAAAATCAGAACCAGGGTAAAAGGGACCCTGCATATATTCTCTATCGTTATGACCATATGCGCCTGCCAATTGATGATCAATGAAAAAAGGGACTCCTAAAGCTATAGCTCCTGGACCATTGTCATCCTCAGGGAAAATTCGTTCGGTCGCCTGACTTAAAATGTTAAAATCTTTCTCTCTTGTGAAATACATCAAAGCCCGATTGAAGTTTTGAGAAGAATCGCCTGAGGATTCTTTTGGAGCGGTTCCTTGATTATCGTTTAAAAGATTTCTTCCGAGTACAGTGCCGAGAACGCCGCCGCCTATTGCTCCACCTGCAACATAACTTGAGTTTTTAATAAATCGGCGGCGTGACATGGTTGTTTTTTCATTATTTTCCGCCATATTATTTCTCCTTCCAAGTATGGGAAATCTGATTATTACCTTGTTAGCAATGTAACCATTAATTAGAAAATATATACGTAGTTTGGAACCATAATAAATATTAGACGACATAAAAAAATCTGTTGGAAACAGAGTTCTGTTCCCAACAGATTTTTCACGAACGATAAAATTTACATATCGTGAGAAGCGTTCTTTTTTTGTCGTGAATGATTCTGATTTTTTTCCTTGTGAGAGCCACTCATTGGCTCACCGTATGGTTGCTTGGGAGATTGAGGCAAATTAGGTTCTTGTTGTTGTTTAGGACCTTTTCGGTTTTTCGACTTCATGAATATCTTTCCCCCTTCTTCATAGTATAGGTTTTGTAAATAATAATAATCTATACAAGCTAATTGGAAGAACGAATGGGATTGCAGTACTACTATCTAAATAAAAAAGCCAACCGAATACTAAAAAAGAATCGGATGGCTTCGTAGATTGAGACGATTATTAAATGTCTGAATTCCTTTTTTCAGTGGCATTTATAACAGTCGTTCCGGTTAAGTCGCCGGTTATATTTGTCATTGTAGCTCCCATTCCAACGAGAGCATCAATAGAACTCAATAGTACGACCGTTTCAATTGGCAGCCCCGCCATAGAAAATACTGTTGCAATCATGACTAGTCCGGCTCCTGGAACGCCGGCTGTTCCGATGGTGGCAAGAGTTCCTACAACGACGATTTCAATTAAATTCCCCATTGAAAACGAAGCTCCGACGACATTTGCAGCAAACACAGCAGATACACCAATTCGGATAGCAGCGCCATCCATATTAATCGTAGCTCCTAGTGGCAAACTAAAACCGTATAGTCCACGAGACAGTTTCAAGTTCTTGGCAGCATTTAAAGTAAGGGGAAGCGTACCAGAGCTACTTTGAGTTACGAAAGCCGTAATCATTGGAGTTCTAGCTTGCGAATAAAACTGTCTAATATTAACTTTAAATAATTTTAAAACGATAGTGTATAAAATAATTTGAATGACAATAGCTCCATAAAATACAGCAACCATCTCTCCAAGTGACGTAAGTGTATCTATTCCTTGATTACCAACTGTTTTCGCCATAATTGCGAAAATTCCAATAGGAACATATTGCAGAACCCAAGACATTATTTTGAAAGTAGCCTCATTCAAACCCTCTACAACGTAAAAAACAGTATCACCGAGATGTTTCGTTTTTTCAGATGCCCGGATAGAAGCAATAGCAATACCAAAAATAATGGCAGTAAAAATAATGCCAAGCAAGTTCATCTCACTAAAGGCACTTACAATGTTTTTAGGAACAATTTGCAGCAGAACACTGGTGAATCCGGGATTATCAGGAATGTTTACCTCTTCATCCGTTTGTAACGTTACACCATCACCTGGGTTAATAAGACTGGCTAAAGTTAGTGCTACAGTCAGTGCAAGTGCTGAAGTGATGATGTAGTATAAAAAAACTTTTCCTCCCATGCGGCTTAGATTTGTTAATCTAGTCTGGTTAATGCCGACTATTAAAGTGAACAGAATCAATGGAATAATGAGAAAGGTTAATAAACGAATAAGTAAATCCCCAAATGGTTCAAGCACAGCGGCGTTTTCCCCAAAAAGAAGTCCGGTAATAATTCCTAGAATAAGTGCAATCGTAATTTTTAAAATTAATGACGTGTTTACGTATCCTTGCCAAATGTGTTTCACTATACCCCTCCTTTGTAAATAATTGTGAAAGAATTATAGCATTACACTGTAAGGGAAACAAAATATATGATTTAAACCCTATCAGAAAAATAAGAATTACTGCTAAAAATGATGTTGGTTTGGATGGTGAATGGAAGCTCTATCATGTTAAGATAAAGCAGGTAGGTTTTAGATGGAGGGAAGACAATGGACTTTACATACAATTGGTATTATGCGTTTCTTGGTTTACCTTGGACAGAAATAGGAATCGCATTTGCTATATTTCTGGTTATTTTTGTTTTCAGGAAAATTTTCACGAGATATATTTTTAAAATCATTATGAAAATCGCGAAAAAATCTCCGACATCTATTTTTACGAATATGCTTGTCGCATTTGAAAAACCAGTTCGTTTTTTTATAGGTATATTAGGTTTTTATTTAGCGATCCTGTATTTACCTATTCCAAATGAATTAATGACAGTCATAAACACGATTTACCGATCTATCGTAATTATTATTATCGGCTGGGGATTATTTAATTTTTCCTCGACTACGTCAAGTTTGTTCCATCGAATATCTCATAAGATGGAAGATGGGGCAGATAGTATGATTATCCCATTTATGTCAAAACTGACGCGATTTGTGATTGTTTTATTAACCATAACAGTGGTTGCATACGAATGGGGTTATGACATTAATGGACTCATCGCAGGACTGGGAATCGGTGGACTTGCTGTTGCATTGGCTGCACAAGAAACCCTTAGTAATTTTTTTGGTGGAGTCATTATTGTAGCGGAGCGTCCATTCAAGAAAGGAGATTGGATAGAAACTCCAACAGTAGAAGGATTAGTAGAGGATATCACCTTTCGAAGTACGGAGGTGCGGACATTTGCCGATTCGCTTGTCACTGTTCCCAACAAAACACTCGCAAATGAAGCAATTACCAACTGGTCAGAGATGCATGTGCGCCGAATTAGTTTCACAGTAGGGATTGAATACGCTACGCCTCCTGACAAAATTGAAAAAGTAGTGCAGCGGATTGAAGAGATGCTTCAAAATCATGAAGAAGTCGATAAAGAACTCATTCTTGTAAAATTTAGTCAATTAAGTGATTCGTCTTATGATATTTTCTTATATTTTTTCACGAAAACGACGGCCTGGGTCGAATGGTATGATGTAAAACAACAGATGAACTTAAATGTTATTCGCATTCTGGAAGAAGAAGGAGTTAATGTTGCTTTCCCATCAAGATCGCTATATTTTGAAAAAAATCCAGAAGCTTTTTTAGCATCCTTGGATCGAAACGAAGATGATTAGAGTTCGAACTTTCTGTGACATCTTCTTTTGAAACGGTAGAAATTCGGGCATAGACTCTTTATAATGAGTACGAATATAAGGTACGTATGTAAAGGGGAAGATATAGAAATGGAACAACTTGAAACTTTTTCATTGTATAAAGGGTTATCTGTGCAGAAAGTGATCGAACTCGTTCATCTGTTGGAGCATTATGAAAGTGATGTATTTTTTGAAAAGAAACAAGCCGCTGCCAATGGAAAAAGTGTGCTCGGGATGATGTCGGTATTTACGACGGTGCGTGTGGGGGATAACATTCACATGCGAGTGAAAGGTGATGATGCGGACTCGATGCGCTCTGCTGTGCGTCACTTTTTACAAGATTCTAAGACAGAAGATGAAACGCTTGGATATTGGGAGCAAGAAGGTGTAGAAACAGTAGAAAAGGCGATGACAGCGTCTTTAAATAGCTGGACTCCCGATGTACGAAATGTAGCCAAATCATATTTGAAAACAACAAGACAATAGAAGGACGAAGCTGTTTTCACCAATAGGAGGTGGACAGCTTTTTTTATAAAAAATATTGTATCAAAACTGTTACATCCTGGACTTACCTCCGATATAATAGAAAGAAGATGCTTTCGAGAAGACAAAAGGTGGTAAAATCATGCGATATACGTTGACAGCAAATATTGAACAAGGAGATAAATTAGCAAAAAATATATACTCAGCCGACGGCAGAATATTGTTAAATGCAGGTATTCCTTTAACAGTAGGATTGATAGCAAGGTTGAATCACATGGGAGTACAAGCCGTTTTTCTTGAAGATGAACAGCTTAGTGATGTCACAGTAGAAGAGGTTGTTTCAGAGAAAACAAGACGCGAAACAACGTCAGCACTTGCTGAGTCTTTTCAATATGTACAAGATGGTGGAGAGTTAAATGTTAAGTCATTAAATAAAACCATTTATTCTTTGTTAGAAGAAATTCTGGCAAATAAAGATATTTTATTAAATTTAACGGATATTCGTACAGAAGACAACGCATTATATACTCATTCTTTAAATGTGTGTATGATGGCCATTTTGACCGGTAATAAAATGGGCTTAGAACGTGTGAAGCTACAGGAGCTTGCTATTGGTGCTTTGCTGCATGATATAGGAAAAATACTACCACCACGCGCAGATGAAGAAATAAACCACCATGCATGGCGCGGCTTTAATTTTTTACGGAAAAATAAAGAAATAAGTACGTTATCTTCTCATATTGCGCTTGCTCACCATGAACAAATTGACGGGAGTGGAGAGCCGCGCGGACTCGAAGAAAAGGATATTCATTTGTTGGCAAGGATTACTTCTGTTGCAAACTATTATGATAACTTAGTGAGTGGCAATCATGACGGAGAACGACCGTTGCAGCCATATGAAGCTTGTGAAAAACTACTTGGTCTCACGAATTATTCTTTTTCTTACAATGTCGTCTGGAAGTTCATGCGGACGATTGCGTTCTATCCGACCGGCAGCCAAGTAAAACTTACAACTGGCGAAGGTGGAGTAGTCGTACAACAACATAGGGGACTACCTCAGCGCCCGATTGTACGTACGTTTAAGACTTTTGCTGGACATTCTGATGATTTTGAGATTACCGACCTTGATCTTGCCGAACACACGACATTGTTTATAAGAGATTCCATGGATTAGTCCATTGGATATTCTTCTATTGATTTTAGAAAAGACAAAAAGGAGGCATTTGCTGTAGAAGGCGGATGCCCTTTTTTATGTGCTAATCCAAGCGTCAAATGAATGGGTGGATCAAAAGGAATCGCAATTAAATTTTCATCAGGGCGAACAACCATGTGTAAAAATACGGTAACACCAAAACCACGGGCGGCCAATGATTTTGCCAATGAAATCTGGTTCGTTTCAAATGCGATCTGGACAGGGGAGCTCGAAAGCTGACTCGCTTGTTCAATTATTTTTCGTTGGTAATACCCTTCTTTAAAGAGAATTAGCGGTTCTGCCGCTAATTCAGTTAAACCCACAGAGGTTCTTACTGCAAATCGATGGGAAGGTGGAACGACAATCATTAGTTGTTCCTTTAAGAAAGGATGGACTTCAAGTTCTGGTGATACATCATTTTGTACAACCGTTCCTATTTCAAGAGCTCCATCGAGAATTGCTTGTTCAATGACAGTTGTCCCAGCTTCGTATAGTTCGATGTCAAGCTGGGGATATATTTCTTTGAACCATGCTAGTTTTTCCGGAAAATAATAAGAGCCAACCATAGAGGGGATGCCAATCTTTACTGTTCCCCTTATCCCTTCTTTTACTTCCCGCAGCTCCTTTTTTGCTTGATGTATGTTTTGGAGAAGTACGTCGGCATGTTTTTTTAATAGTTCTCCTTCCATTGTTAAACGAATATATCGTTTTTCACGGATAAATAAAGGGAGTTCAAGCTCTTTTTCCAAGTTTTGAATAGCTTTGCTGATAGCAGGCTGTGCTATTTTTAATTCTTTTGAAGCTTTTGTAAAACTTCCCCATTTTTCTACTTCTAAAAAATAATATAGTTGTTTCACATCCATGTATTACACCTTCTATAACCAAAAGTTATTATTTCTATTCTTATTATATATTTTATTTATGAAAAATGCAGTGCTACGATGTAAAAAGATATATTTCGAACGAAGGAAGAAGGATTACTTATGATTGAACGAAAAACGAAAAAGTTTTGGCAGGCAACGATGGCACTTGGAGTATCTTCCTTATTAATTTTTGCAAACATGTATTTTCCACAGCCGTTACTACCTTTATTTTCAGATGAATTTAACGTTTCAGAGACAACATCAAGTTTACTCATTTCTATATCACTGTTTGTTTTGGGAATTAGTTTTTTCTTGTACACCGCACTTTCAGATGCGTATGGCAGGCGGAATATTATTTTTATTGCGATGGTGCTTGGAACGATGGGAACAGTTGGGATAAGTATTGCTCCCACGTTTGAATGGATGTTGATGGCACGGGTGTTCCAAGCAGCGGCATTAGCTGGTATTCCTGTTGCTGCGATGGCTTATATTAGTGAAGAATTCAGTGTTCGCGCAATGACGGTTGCAGTAGGAATATACATAAGTTGTAATAGTTTAGGCGGGATGGGAGGACGTGTGTTAAGTGGTGTCGTAACCGATAGTTGGGATTGGAGAACAGCTTTTATAGTAATGGCCATTATTAACTTCCTGTTATTTATTGTCGTTTATATGTTGCTGCCATATTCAAGACAGTTTCAGCCTCGTCCTTTTCAACTAAAAGAAGTGTTTCAGAACAACTTATATCATCTTTCTAACCCGATAATGACGTACGCATATATTATCGGGGGTCTTCATTTTCTTGTATTTATCGGTATTTTTAATTTTATTACCTACTACTTGAGTCACGAACCCTTTCGCGTTTCCACAACGATATTGGGATTACTTTTCTTAACGTACGGCGCGGGAACAATTAGTTCTACTATGGCTGGAAGAGCGGCACAACGATGGAAGCAAACAACTTGCATGGGAATTGGAATCACTTGCATGGTGTTTAGTATTGCGATGACTTTAATACCATCCTTTTTTATAATTATTGTAGCACTTATTATTTTGAGTTTTGGTTTCTTTTTTGTTCATTCTAGCTCTAGTTCATGGGTGACTAGACACGCAGAACAAGCGAAAGCAAGTGCTTCCGGCCTTTATTTGACCTCTTATTATTTGGGAGGAAGTTTGGGAAGTTTATATTTTGGTTGGTTATGGTCTCATTTTGCATGGACAGGGGTTACATTAGGTGCACTATTCGTGTTAGCGGGGACAAGTATTTGCGTTATTCTTTTGAACAAAAAAGAGAAACAAGAAGTAGAATCAACTCCCGTTAATTCTGCAGTGGAATAGTGAAATTATCCGACTAATGTATCAAATTTGAGATTTAAGGTGTGAAAAGTTATAAGCAGAGGTATTCATTAAATAACGATATAAAAAGGAGGGGAAGGCTGTGAAGATAATAGGGAGTTTGGTGGTTTGTGTTGGAATACTGACGGGCTGTATCGATGTGGACCAAGAAGAACAGACTGTAACCTCTATGGTATCTGCTAAAAAAGCCGAAACTCTTAATGTAGAAAAACAGCCTCCCACAGCCGTAAAGAGTGAAACAAATCAAACAAATGAAGGACGCGAGGCATTTTCAACCCTTTTTCAAGACACATATAATAAGAATTTAACCTATCTGGAGAAGTCCGAAAAGGATATTCAGGAAGCTTATGGAGAACCAGATGAATCAGGTTGGTATGAAGGTGGTGAATTTTTGCAATACGACCAGTTCACTTATTTTATTCATCCTGAATCCAATCGAGCAGAATCAGTAGCCGTTCAAGATGTTTCGTTAAAACAAGCAGACATTAACGAACGCCTCGGTTCAGCGGATAAACGTTATGAGAACAAAATGGAAGGGCTTTGGACAGAAGAATATAATTATAATGATGGAAAAATTGTCGTAGAGAAGGCCTCGGAGTCTTCCGAAGAAGTCATGTGTATATGGTTTCGTAAATAGCAAAAAATGTATGTGTAATATCGTTACATGCAAGTCAGCCCTGATGGAGAATAACTAATCCATCAGGGTTGCTTTGTTTCCTGATTTAACCGGCCCTTTAGAATAATATACATTATAGTCGATGGGTACGAGAATAACACATTTCGTCCAGAGTCTTTGTTAACTCGAGCTCAGTTTGCAGAAGTACTATATGATTTAGGATATCATATAGAGCCACTTTAATAAGATACAAAGCATCCTTTTCGTTGAGAGAAGGATGCTTTACTATTGTGTGCAGTGTTATGTAACACTATGGTTTTTGAAATAACAATATATTCTAAGCAATTTTTATAAATTTTAGAAAAATCACGATTTTTTGTTGTAAAACAGATTAAACTGTTATATTATAATAACCGTAAATAAAAACTGTATTAATACAGAAGAAATGGAGGAGAGGATATGATGAAAAAAAGAGAAGAAGCTAAAAGAATTCAAAAGGAATGGGAGCAGGATGAACGCTGGATAGGTATCAAAAGACCTTATTCAGCGGAAGAAGTAGTAAATGTAAGAGGTTCACTCCCAATTGAACACACATTGGCCAATCAAGGAGCAGAAAAGCTATGGAAATTGCTTCATTCTGAGCCATTTGTTCCTTCGCTAGGGGCTTTGACAGGAAACCAAGCGGTTCAACAAGTGAAAGCAGGTTTGAAAGCGATTTATTTAAGCGGGTGGCAGGTAGCGGCTGACGCTAATCTATCTGGGCAGATGTATCCTGATCAAAGTTTGTACCCCTCTAACAGTGTGCCACACGTAGTTAAACGTATTAATCAATCGCTTCAACGCGCCGACCAAATTCAATACATGGAAGGTGGAGAAGATATTGATTATTATGCTCCTATTATAGCTGATGCAGAAGCTGGATTTGGGGGCCAACTAAATGTATTTGAATTAATGAAAAGCATGATTGAAGCTGGAGCTGCAGGTGTTCATTTTGAAGATCAATTAGCATCAGAGAAAAAATGTGGTCACTTGGGAGGAAAAGTTCTTGTCCCTACCCAAACAGCTGTGCGAAATCTAGTTTCCGCAAGACTTGCTGCAGATGTATGCGGAACGAAGACCTTACTATTAGCTAGAACAGATGCCGATGCAGCAGATCTTATTACAAGTGATATAGATCCTGCTGATGAACCATTTCTGACGGGTGAGCGTACGGATGAAGGGTTTTATCGTACACAGTCTGGAATGAATCAGGCCATTGCAAGAGGGCTTGCATATGCTCCATATGCCGATTTAATCTGGTGTGAAACATCTAAACCTGATTTAGAAGAAGCCAAACGTTTTGCGGATGCGATTCATGAAAAGTTTCCAGGAAAAATGCTAGCCTATAATTGTTCCCCTTCCTTTAATTGGAAAGGGAATTTAGAAAATGATACTATCGAAAATTTCCAAGCAGAATTAGGAAAGATGGGATATAAGTTTCAATTTGTAACTCTCGCAGGATTTCACGCCTTAAATCATAGCATGTTCCAATTAGCTCAGGGTTATAAAGAACGTGGCATGGGTGCATATTCAGAATTGCAGCAAGAAGAATTCACAAGTGAAAAAAATGGATATACTGCGACGCGTCACCAACGAGAAGTAGGTACTGGATATTTTGATGAAGTGTCACAAATTATATCAGGCGGATCCTCATCAACAACCGCAATGAAAGGTTCAACAGAAACAGCACAATTTTAAAGATGACCGAGGCGGCCGGGCAAATAGTTATTTGCCAGCCGTCTCGACTTCTTGTTCTTTCCATTCTGAAGAAGAGGAAGCCGAAATCCGGTTAAATACGACATAGAAACTAACCGTAAGGATGAGCACAAAAACGGCACTATAGAGAAACAATAAAGAAAATCCGGTGAAGGATACAACAATTCCTAAAAAATAAGACCCGAGTGCAATGCCAGAATCAAACATCATGAAAAAGGTTGCGGTGGCATAACTGTTACGGTGACCGGCAGAGGATTGTACGGATATTGATAACAAAGAAGGTAGGAGCGTACCATATCCGATACCAATTAAACCAGCAGAAATGAGAAATAAAACAGCGGATTCAGCTATACCTAATGTCAAAAGACCGAAAGCAAAAATGATCAAACATGGCAGGATCACAATTTTTGGGCCGCGTTCGTCAAATAAACGGCCAAGATATGGTCTAGTTAAAAGCATTGTCACAGCAAATACGAGAAAGAAGTAACTCGATATTTTTTCAAGACCAAGTTCTGTTGCATATACGGAAATAAAAGAAATAACACCGGAATACGCGAATGCTACAAGACTGCTCATTAAAGCGATAGGTAATGCATTTAGTTCTAAAAAATCGTGAATAGACATTTTACGTTTTACATCCTCAGGGGCAGGATGAGATTGCTCTACAGTTTTGACAACCAAGGAACAAATAACCCCGACTATCATAATAATGCTTAAAATGATAAACAAATACTTAAAAGATACATATTGGATTAGTGTCAATCCGAGGAATGGACCGACAACGACAGCTAGATTCATAGACATCGTAAAATAACCAAGCCCTTCACCGCGTCGCTCATCCGGTACAACATCGGCAGCAATCGCTGCAGTTGCGGTTGTTAAAACTCCAAATGAAATGCCGTGAACTAAACGGAGTAACATCAAGGCGGTGAATCCTTCTGTCCAGATATATCCAAACGTAGTTGCTGTAAAGATAAGCACGCACGATAGGAGAATTTTTTTTCGTCCTAGCCGTTCAACTAAACTGCCTGAAAAGGGTCTCATAAGAATAGCGGTGATAAACATTGCCGTAACAACTAATCCACCTTGTGCTTCCGTTCCTCCTAGCTCATATATTACATATAGCGGTAACGTCGTTAAAAATGTATAAAAGATGACAAATACGATAAAATGAACAAAAGAAATGCTTAGAAAATCTTTTGTCCAAATAGGTGGTTTTTCATTCGCTTTCATTGGTGTTCGCATTCCTTTCGCTGCCTAATTTTTTCAAAAGCCGATAAAGTTCTTGTTGCTCATTAGTTGTTAAATTTGTCGTAAAATCATTTTCGAACTGTTGGACACTTTGTTGAATCAAATCCAATTTTTCTCTTGCTTCGTCTGTTAATAAAATAATTTTTTCTCGTTTATCATTTCCTAGTTTTTTTATAATCCAACCACTTTTTTCCATACGAGTTAACGTTCTCGTGATAGTTGGAGCTTCCACTTGAAGGTATTTCCATATGTCCGTCTGAGTCATTGGTCCGTTTTCTAAAAGGATATACAATATTGTCCATTGGGAAGAGTAAAGGTTATGTTGCTGTAAATAATCATTCATTTCTTTCGAAAAAAGCCGCACTTTTTGGTTTAAAAGGTGAAAAAGTTCGCTACGATTCATCATGTACTCATTGCTCCTTATATGTTTACCTAGGTAAATAATTACGCCTTTATTATTATAGAGAGTACTTCACTACTTGTAAACTGGGTTTTCTTATGTAAAGGTATTCAAAGATGGGAAATACGCATATAAAAAAGCTGTTCTCAAAAATTTTTAAAGAACAGCTTCGGGATTCGTCTTTATTATAATTGTTTTTCAGCTACTAAAATACCGTCTTCATCGGCATATACCCAACTTCCGGGCTCCCATGTAGTGTTTGCGAACTGCAGTGATGTACCGCGCTTGCCTTCCCCTTTTTTTATAGATGGAAAAGGGGTTGTGCCGAGTGCAAATATACCAACAGGCATCTCATTAATTTCCCCCGCATCGCGAATCGAACCATGAATAATAACACCGGCGAGATTTCTTTTTTGCGCAATAGCTGCGAGATTGTCACCCATTAATGCGTAACGTCGAGACGCACCACCATCAATGACAAGAACACTTCCTTCTGGAATCGTTTCAAGCGCTTGTTTTACGAGAACGTTGTCTTCAAACACCTGAACCGTTTGAACTGGACCAGAAAACGTTGTCGTATTCCCATAATGATGAAAGATTGGATCAGCTAATACTACGTTATCTTTATGTTCATCACAAATATCTGCTGTTAAACCCATATCAACTTCCTCCTTTTATGTATATACTCTTTCATGAAAATTCTACATACCTGTACTATTTTCCTGTTATAAATAAGACAAATAGGTTTCTTTCAACGGTTTCCTATGATAACCTATGAAAGAGAATTGATAAGGAGGCACAAGACCATGAAGCAAATGGATGCAAATGAGATAATTTCCTTTATTTCTGAAAGTGAAAAAACAACACCGGTGAAAGTACATATTAACGGTGAAGGTCTGGAAACAATAGGGTTCGGTAATGAGACAAAACGTTTTATTACAGGTAATACAGGTGTACTTTTCGGAGAATGGAAAGATATAAAAAACGGAATTGAAGAAAATCAAGACAAAATCGATGATTACGTTGTGGAAAGCGACCGTCGCAATTCTGCGATTCCACTTCTTGATACAAAGGATATCCCAGCACGTATCGAGCCGGGATCGGTTATCCGCGATCAAGTAGAAATCGGTAAAAACGCAGTAATCATGATGGGGGCAACAATTAACATCGGATCGGTCGTTGGTGAGAACACAATGATTGATATGAATGTTGCACTTGGTGGACGCGCAACAGTTGGTAATAATTGTCACATTGGTGCAGGTTCTATTCTTGCTGGAGTGATTGAACCGCCATCTGCACAGCCTGTCGTAGTAGAAGACGGCGTTGTTGTTGGTGCAAATTGCGTGATTCTTGAAGGAGTAACAGTTGGGGAAGGTTCTGTTGTTGCAGCAGGAGCTGTTGTCACTGAGGACGTACCAGCTAATACAGTTGTAGCAGGAACACCGGCACGCGTCATTAAAGAAATTGATGATCAAACGAAAGGCAAAACGGAAATGAAGCAAGAACTTCGCCGTTTAAATGAAGATTAAAAAGTAAAATAACGTTTTACTAAAAAGACTGCCCGGCTTGGAAGATGACTTCTAATCCGGGCAGTCTTCCATCTATTCAAGGCCTTTAACAGAAAGGAAAGAGAACAATGAGTTGGAGTAATTTAGATCAAGAATATCTTATGCATACGTATCAGCGTCTCCCTATTGCTATTGAAAAAGGAGAAGGGAACTATTTAGTTGATGAGGAAGGAACCTCCTATTTGGATTTATTTACTGGTCTTGCTGTTAACATATTAGGACACTCTCATCCTTATCTACTTAGAAAATTAGAAGAACAGGCGCATCAGTTTTTGCATATTTCTAACGTTTTTCTTAATAAACCTGCAATTACACTAGCCCAGCGCTTAATCGATCAATCTGTGCAAGGGAAAGTATTTTTTGCAAATTCAGGGGCAGAAGCGGTAGAAGCGTCTGTAAAATTAATTCATCAATGGAAAAAACAAAATAATAATATAAAAAGCGGTATTGTTGTGCTGGAAAACAGTTTTCACGGTCGAACACTGGGATCTATTCGACTAACCCGTCAAGCTGGAATATATCAAGATTTTCCAGCTGCTGATTATCCGGTGTATGAGACCAAAGCACATGACTTAGAATCTTTAGAAGCAGTCTTTCAAGAAAAAAAACCTGCGGCTCTCTTAATGGAACCTGTCCTCGGCTCTGGTGGTATTATGCCGTTGTCAGAAACGTTTTTAGAAGAGGCAGAGAAATTGTGTAGGCAATATGGTGTACTATTTTGTGTGGATGAGATTCAAACTGGAATGGGTCGTACGGGACCGCTGTTTGCTTATCAACATACAAATGTCGAACCTGATATCATCCTTTTTGCCAAAGGCATTGGCGGTGGACTACCGCTTGGGGGGTTAATTGCAAAAGGAGGACTTGATAATCTTTTTCAGCCGGGTGACCACGGAACAACGTTTGGCCCCAACCCTCTAAGTGCAGCACTTGGGAATGCCGTTCTCGATGTATTACTTGACCAAGGGGGACTAGAGAACGGGCGTGATCACGCAAATTACTTGTGGAGTCAGCTTGAATATTTGAAGGTTCGTAGTGGTGGGAAAATAACAGAAATTCGTGGAAAAGGCATGATGTTGGGCATCTTATTAAAAGCAGGAGAAGGTGAAGTGAAAAACATGCAGCAAAAACTTTTGTGCCGTGGTTTCATGGTGAATGTAACGCAAGGAACGATCATTAGATTACTGCCTCCTCTTACCTTGAAAAAACAAGAGACAGACTCCTTTGTGCAAGCACTCGAAGAAGAATTAACCATTATGAATGAAGCGGGGGAGCCTGAATGAAGCAAGAAGAGCTTATTTCCATTCGACGCGAATTACATCAAATACCAGAAATAGGATTTGAGGAAGTGAAAACGCAAAACTATGTAAAAGAAAAGATTGCGGGTATGCCGGATAATTATGTGACTATAAAAGAATGGCGGACGGGATTGCTTGTTTTTGTAGAAGGGCATACACCTTCAAAAACTATCGGTTACCGAACGGACATGGATGGACTACCAATAAAAGAACAAACAACTTACTCTTTTCCATCCCTTCATGAAGGAAATATGCATGCTTGTGGTCATGATTTACATATGACGATTGCGCTTGGTATTCTTGATCACTTCGCGCATAACCAGCCAAAAGAGAATCTCCTGTTTATTTTTCAACCGGCTGAAGAAGGTCCAGGCGGTGCATTACCAATGCTACAATCAGAAGTATTTAAACAGTGGAAGCCCGATGAGATTTATGCGCTTCATATTGCACCTGAATATCCTGTAGGCACGATTGCTACTAGACCTGGACTTTTGTTTGCAAATACGTCGGAATTATTTATTAATTTAAACGGAATCGGTGGCCATGCTGCACGTCCTCATCAAGCAAACGATATGGTTGTCGCAGCCAGTCACCTCGTTACGCAATTACAAACTATAGTTGGGCGCAATGTTGATCCACTTGATTCAGCGGTTGTTACCATTGGGACCATAGAGGGCGGAACCAAACAAAATATTATTGCCGAAACAGCAAGATTGGAAGGGACTATTCGAACACTATCCTTAGAAAGCATGCAAAAAGTTAAGCAAAGGATTCGGGGGATTATTCAAGGTGTTGAGACGAGCTTTGATTGTAGTGCGACAATCGATTGGGGTTCCACGTATTGTCAGGTTTCTAATGATGAACGTTTAACTCAAGCATTTATGAATTTCAGTGAACAACAAAAAGATGTCCACTTGATTGAATGTAGGGAAGCAATGACAGGCGAAGACTTTGGTTATTTTTTAGAAGAAATTCCTGGAACTATGTTTTGGCTGGGCGTTAATACACCGTACGGGCTGCATGATGCCCGCATAGAACCTAATGAAAATGCAATCTTTACAGCAATTTCACATATGACAGCATTTTTATCGCAAGCTTGACCTAAAATACTTCTTCTTCGAAAGTGTGGTATACTAGAAGAAGTATAAAAGGAGGGTTGGGTTATGGCTTATTACAACGGAAAGAAAGAACCGCCACCACAAGTGGAGACAAACATTTGGTCATGCACAAGTGACGATTGTGCGGGCTGGATGAGAGAAAATTTCACGTTTGAACAGACGCCCAGCTGCCCATTATGTCAAGCGGATATGAAACAAGAAGTAAAAACATTGCCGCAAATTCAATAACGGACTGCTTCATCCAGGCTGTCTCGCTTAGTGATTATTCACTAGACGGGGCAGTTTTTTTATGATGACAGATGACATATTTGTGTTACCAAAACAGCCGTAGGGCAGTATAAGTCCAGAAGAAATGATGATACATGGGGATAGGACGTCTTTTCTTGCATCAGACTAATACATGCAAATAGGGAGGAGGATTTTTATATATGAAGATTTGGGATGTTATTGTGATAGGAGGAGGACCTGCTGGATTAAATGCGGCACTCGTGTTGGGACGTTCTCTTCGAAAAACAGTGATTATCGATGCGGAAACTCCACGAAATAATGTGACTTTGTTTTCTCATGGTTTTCTGACAAGAGATGGAGAAAAACCACAAAGGTTTCGGAACATAGCAGTTGCACAATTAAAGAAATATAAAACGATCGCAAAAACAAAGGATATTGTTAAGACGATTACTAAACAAAATGATTTATTTTTTATAGAAACAAAGAGCAATCACATTTTTCAAAGCAAAAAAGTGATTGTCGCGACAGGGCGGGTAGAAGAATTACCAGATATAAAAGGGTTGCAAGATGTTTTTGGAACGTCAGTCTTTGTTTGTCCTTATTGTGATGGCTGGGAGCATAAAGATGAGCCGTTAGCTGTGTTTGGGAGTGGTAAAACAATTGTCCATTTTACGTCATTGATATCGAACTGGAGTCGTGACGTGGTGGTGTTTACAAACGGAGAAACTCTAAAACGAGCGGATAAACAAGAGCTGATAGATCATCATATAAAAGTAGTTGAATCCCCGATTCTTGAATGTCAATCGAAGGAAGGAAAACTACAATCGATACGAGTAGAGCAGAAAGAGTCGATTTGCCGTACAGCTGGATTTATTATGGGAACAGGAAAGAAAGAGTCGTTTCCACTGCCGGAATCTTTAGGGATTAAAAGAAACGAACGTGGAGAATACGAAACAGATGCGCATGGTGAAACTACGGTAGAAGGTTTATATGTTATCGGAGATGCAAAACATTCATTTACTGGTCTGGTTTGTGCTGCAGGGGAAGGGTATGAAGCGGGAGTGAAGATTAATCAAGCGTTGGTGAATGAACAGTGGGCGAGTATAAAATGACGTCGTCACGACTAGCAACGACGTCAAATGTTTTATTATTTTGCTTCGTAATTCTTTTCGACATATACTTGATGAGGAAATGGAATGACAATACCATTTTTGTCTAATGCTTCTTTACAAGCTTTACGGAGCTTGCGTTCAATGCCCCATTGTTCCATATTTTCGGTTTTTCCTAAAATACGAATTACCACATCGGAATCTCCGAGCCCCTGCACACCAAGAACATCGGGACCTTCTTTGATAGCAGGCTCATCGGAAGCCACTTGGTCACACACATCTTGTAAAATACGAACAGCTTCATCAATATTGTCATCATAAGATATACTGATGTCTACCATGGCACGCATGTTTCCACGTGAATGATTGTTGACCGCGCTAATTTCACGATTCGGTATAAAGTGAAGGGTTCCATCGAATCCTCGAATTTGTGTTGTACGTAGCCCGACTTCTTCCACTACTCCTCCAATCCCAGCTGCTGTTACATAATCTTCAACGTCTATTTGTTTTTCGAGCAATATAAAAAAGCCAGTTACAATATCGCTGACAAGACCTTGTGCCCCAAATCCGACAGCGAGACCAACAATACCCGCACCAGCGATAATAGGTGCAATTTCAAGTCCAAAAATGGCAATAAGGATGGTAATAAAAATAAAGATAAGTATGTACGAAAATACATTAATACTAAGTTTCAGCAGTGTTTGAACCCTACCTGGGTGCATGTTTCGCTGTTCTTGCATTCGTGAGAACGCTCGGTTAATTATTCGTTTACCAATCGCTCTTACAATAAAAAAGCCTATAATAACTAGTACAATTTGTAAGGCGCCTTTTAACGTTCCTCCTAAAACAGAACTCCAAAACTCATTTTCCATCAATTGTTCCATGTTTTACACTCCTTATCATTCATATGCTAATTATGCTGTACCCCTGAAAGAATACGACAAAACACGATGTCGTTTGTTGAATGAATGATATTATAACATAATCAACAATTTTGTATAGTATAGAAAGAGATAAAAGGATAATGGGGAAAGGGGTAATGAGAGTGACTGCTGAATCATTAATAGGAAAGCAAGCACCGCTATTTACAATGGACGTTGTAATGCCGGATACATCATTTACCAAAATTAGTTTACGTTCGATTATGAAAAAAGATAAGTGGACGGTTTTATTTTTCTATCCAATGGATTTTACAACTATTTGCCCGACGGAAATAACTTCCATTAGTGATGATATAAAAGAATTCGAGGAATTAGATGCAGAAGTGATAGGAGTCTCTACAGACACTATTTACAGTCATAAAACTTGGAGAAATATACCGCGTGAAGAGGATGGGCTGGGGAAAATAAAATATCCACTAGCAGCAGATACGAATCATAAGGTATCAAAAGATTATGGAGTGTTTGATGCCGAAGAAGGAATTGCACATCGAGGCCTTTTTATTATAAGTCCTGAAGGAGAAGTTATGTACGCTGTTGTTCATCATCACCATGTCGGACGTGATGTTGATGAAATATTACGTGTTTTATTGGCTTTACAGACAGGGAGGCCATGTCCGGCGAATTGGAAACCAGGACAAAGCACGCTCGAAGAACATACATCTTCATGACGAACCGGCTCCTTAATGCATACAGTATAAACAGTACGAATGGCTAGATAGAGGAGGGGCAGAAAGAATTATGCCGTTAAAATTGAAATCTGAAATGCCAAATATACCTGATACCCAAAATTGGTATAATGATAGGATTACAAAAAATGATTTGATTGGTGAAAAACCTGCGTTAGTTCAATTTTGGTCGGTAAGTTGTGATCTTTGTAAACAAGCGATACCAAAAGTAAATAAACTTTGTGAAGAGTTAAAGGATACAATAACTACTTTGTCCGTACACATGCCTCGTTCAGTGAAGGATCAAGATATTGAAAAGGTGAAAAAGACTGCTCATAAATTAGGAATAAAACAGCCTATTTTTATTGATAATGATCATCATTTAACAGACGCCTTTCAAAATGAATACGTGCCAACGTATTTTATTTTTGATAAAGATGGGAAACTATATTACGTTCAATCCGGAGGTGGGGGAATAAGGCTGCTGCGAAAAAAAATTCATCGTGTTCTTTGGGAGCAAGAAAAATAAAGTTTTTACCAAGCGGTGATTCATGTATAGGATTGTACTGCTTGATATCGGCAGAAACAAACAAGTTTTGATAGATACTGTGTTCAAACTCGGCAATTGCCGAGTTTTCTTTACGCGGCTTCCCTACATCGTTTAAAATAAAAGAAGTTTCAAAACATAAAGTTATGTGCGACGGAGGAAATTCAATGAAAAAACAATTTGCCGTTATCGGTCTAGGACGTTTCGGGGGAAGTATTTGCAAGTCGCTTGTAGAAGAAGGAATGGAAGTGTTGGCCATTGATGAGGATGAAGAAAAAGTAAATGAATTTGCTTCTCTAGCGACACAAGCTGTTATCGCAGATACAACGGATGAAAAAGCTTTACGCGGTCTTGGCATCAGAAATTTTGATCATGTCATTGTAGCAATTGGAGATAATATACAAGCGAGCATTTTGACGACGTTAATGCTAGTCGAAATGAAAGTGAAACATATTACGGTAAAAGCACAAAACGATTATCATGAAAAAGTGTTGAATCGGATTGGAGCAGATGAAATCATTCACCCTGAACGTGATATTGGAATCAGAATTGCCCACAGTGTGGTATCGAAAAACGTCCTGGACTATCTAGAATTGTCAGATGAGTATAGTATTGTTGAATTAGGGGCAGGAACTACACTACATGGAGAAACCATAGTAGATCTCGATTTACGTGCTAAATATGGGTGTAATATTTTGGCGGTTAAAAGAGGGGACAATATTCATGTCTCTCCTAGACCTGAAGAAAAAATAGCGAATGGGGATATCCTCATTGTTATAGGAGCAGACGATGACATTAATCGATTGGAAAACCAGTGGATTGATGAGCCATAAATCGGCAAGCACAAGTTTTTCTGCTTGCCGCCTTTTTTTGTTCAGAAAGTATAAGCTTAGCTGATGCTACAGGTAGGAGCAGAACTTGAGGATGTTGAAAGTAGCCCTGCTGAAAGCATCCGCCTGCCTATGATAAAAGAAAAAACCCCCGAAAAACGAGGGTTGTGATTATGCAACTTTTTTATACTTCCATAATGATAGGTAGAATCATTGGTTTTCTTTTTGTTTTTTCATACAAATATGGAGATAATTGATCAATAACCTCATTTTTAATTTCTGCCCATTGGGTTGTTTTTCGCTTCATCACTTCATTTAGATGCTTTGTCAATTTTGATTGAGCATCATTAATTAAATCACTAGATTCTCTCATGTAAACAAAGCCCCGGGAGATGATATCAGGCCCGGCAGAAACTTTGAAGTTTTTCATATCAATACTGACAACAACCACGACAAGGCCTTCTTCAGACAGAATGCGACGGTCACGCAGTACGATATTCCCAATATCTCCAATGCCGTTTCCATCTACATATACAGACCCGGAAGGTATTTTGCCTACAGTTTCTGCGCTTTTTCTCGTCAATGCCAATACTTCACCATTTTCCATAATGAAAGAATTGTCCTCTGGAACCCCACAATCTTTAGCAAGACGAGTGTGCATTTTAAGCATGCGGTATTCGCCGTGAATAGGCATAAAGAATTGCGGTTTCATGAGACGAAGCATTAATTTTTGTTCCTCTTGTCCGCCGTGCCCGGATGTATGGATGTTATTTAACGATCCATGGATGACTCTAGCTCCCGCACGGGAAAGTTGATTAATAATTTTATTAACGGACAATGTGTTACCTGGAATCGGAGAACTTGAGAAGACAACCGTGTCTCCAGGGATAATTTGAATTTGACGGTGTGTACCGTGAGCTACCCTTGATAGAGCTGCCATCGGTTCCCCTTGACTGCCTGTACATAAAATGGCAGCTTGATTATCAGGAATCCGGTTTAACTGAGAGGCATCGACAAATGTACCTTTCGGAGCATTAATATAGCCGAGCTCTTGTCCAATCGTAATCGAAGATTCCATGCTTCGTCCGAATACTGCAATTTTACGACCGTACCTGACTGCCGCTTCAACCGCTTGTTGAAGTCGGTAAATATTAGAAGCAAAAGTTGCAAAAATTAAGCGACCTTCAGCTTGACGAAATATGTTGTCGATACTTTTACCGACTGTTCTTTCTGACATGGTAAATCCAGGAACTTCACTATTGGTACTATCAGATAGAAGACAAAGTACACCTTCTTCTCCGATTTCCGCCATTTTTGAAAGGTTCGCAGGTTCACCGACAGGGGTGAAATCAAATTTAAAATCTCCTGTCTGCACTATATTACCTTCAGGCGTATTCACTACAATACCAAAGGAATCGGGGATACTATGTGTTGTTCTAAAAAAAGACACCTTTGTTTTCTTAAACTTAATAACTTGATCTTCATTAACAACATTTAATTTTGCACGGCGAAGCAGCCCATGTTCTTCTAATTTACTTTTAAGAAGACCAATCGCAAGCTTGCCACCATAAATAGGAACATTCACTTCCCGGAGTAGATAAGGAATGCCTCCAATATGGTCTTCGTGTCCGTGTGTGATAAATAGACCTTTGATCTTGTCTTTGTTGCGGGCTACATAGGTGTAGTCAGGAATAACGTAGTCAATGCCAAGTAGTTCATCTTCTGGAAACATAATTCCGGCGTCAATGAGAATGATCTCATCTTGATATTGTATGGCGTACGTATTTTTGCCGATTTCGCCTAGACCTCCGAGGGCGAAAATGGCAACTTGATTTTTTTTCATTTGTTTCATGCTTTACAGGTTCTCCACTTTGAAATCTTCTTTTTGTTTTTCATGTTTCAAAAGGTCCTCGGAAACCGGTTGAATATATTCAATGTTGTAGTTTTTATCCGCCAATTTTAGCCGTACTTCACGCTCTGTTTCCGCTTCTACGAATAATGAATCCGTATTTTCTCTTACTGGAATCTGATTAAAGTCTTTTTGATAGTAAACTTTAAATATCATGTTTATCTCTCCTTTTATCTATATACATAAAGAAACACCACCTGTGGTCTCCGGTGTCCATCAAGTGAAGCATCTCCAAATAAACGCTCATTGTATACTTCTACCACATATTATAAATCAAATGATAAAAAGTAACCATAATGAAATTTTATAGCATTACGTTCACACGAAAGTATTCAATTAACAAATTGTAATCGATATTGGCTTTTTTTTCAATAGAACAACCGGGAGCGAGCAATTATTCTTGCCATTATTCATAGAGAAAAGTGAATGAAGATTGCATTATATGTTATGCTGTGGAATGTATTTTATATTGTCTGTAGGTGTACTATTTTTATTATTTAGAAAGCAGGGAGATACATATGAAAAAACCCTCTATTGTATTCTTTGACATTGATGGAACATTGTATACTGAAAAAATGGAGCTGCCACCGTCAACGAAAAAAGCAATCAAAGCCCTAAAGGATAGTGGCGTTTATGTAGCGATTGCAACAGGCAGGGCGCCGTTTATGTTTGAGCCGCTTCGACAGGAGTTGGGTATTACAACGTTTGTAAGTTTTAATGGATCTTATGTTGTTGCCGATGGAAAAGTAATAGATAAAAAGCCATTAGAGACAGAACAAGTAGATTATTTACATAAAGAAGCCGTTGAATCTGAGCATCCCATGGTGTTTCTTGATCATGAACAGGCTGTTGCGGACGTAGAAAATCATGCTCATATCCATAAAGGGATGGGCGATTTGAAAATGGATTATCCACCTCTTAATAAATTTTATTATAAAAACAATGAAATTTATCAAGCTTTGTTGTTTTGTGGAACAGACGCCGAAGAAAATTATAGCACCAACTACGATACATTTCGATTTGTAAGATGGCATGAGTTGGCAGTGGATGTTGTTCCTTCCGGTGGATCGAAAGCGGAAGGACTTCGGGCGGTTGCGAATCACTTAGGATATACAATGGAAGAAACAGTAGCTTTTGGTGATGCGTTAAATGATATGGAAATGTTAAAAGAAGCGGGCATAGGTATTGCTATGGGGAATGCCCTTGAACAAGTAAAGAAAAAAGCAGATATTGTGACCGATCCTGTTTATGAAGATGGAATTAAACGAGGATTGGAACGGATTGGATTAATATAAGGTTTTAGATGAAATAGAAAATGAATGTCCATCTAATTCCTTCCTGTCCCTCATGAATGTAATAAGGGGCTGTCCCAAAAGTTGGAACAGCCCCTTATTAGGTTATCTTTAGTCTGTTTCTGGGACACTATCTTCAATTCTGTCATAAAACATAATGCCGTCTAAGTGATCGAGTTCATGCTGAAATACTATTGCAGGCAGTTCCCGCAAACGAAGCTGGACTTTTTCATTGTCTAGTGTTGTACCTTCAAGTGTGATTCGTTTATATCTTGGCACATTCCCTGGAACTTCACGGTCAACGGAGAGGCATCCTTCGCCACCTTCTAGATGTGTCAACTCCACCGAATGTCTAGTGATTTTTGGATTAAACAATCCATAACTATATAAATTATCCTTCTCGTCAGTAACATGAACCGCAAACATTCTTTTGTTGATTCCGAGTTGCGTTGCAGCTAGTCCAACACCAGAACGTAATTCGTACTTTTCTGCCATTTCCGGATCTTGACTATTTTTAAGAAACTCGAGCATTTCCTGTAATGTCTTTTTATCTTCCTCAGAAGGCGGCATTGGAACTTCTTTTGCAATTTGCCGCAAAGCGGGATGTCCTTCGCGGACAATATCCTTCATCGTTAACATTTATATCCCTCCATGGTGTTATGTTTTTATGTAAGTCATTACATTCTAAAATAGTATTATATCAGTATATCAGAAATGAGACAGCGTAAAAAGTAGAAGCTTTTTATTTACAGAGCAATTGCAAACAGCGTGTTTCACGTTGTAAGGAAAAGAAAAAGAGGGAGAATCCCCCTTTTTCTCGAACAAACATTACTTATCATCTAGCAATGATCTTTACTGTCTACTTTAGAAGCTCCAACGATAATTAATAAAATAAACAACACAACGATTAACGCAAAACCTTTTCCTCTACCACTGCTGTAGCCGCCTACTTGCGGACCACCATAGCCACCTACTTGGCAGCCATAACCGTTGCTACTATATCCACCTACTTGGTTTGGGCCTTGACCGGTCGGATTATACATTTGATTTGCCCACATTGATGTTTTCCTCCTTTAGAACATGTAATGCCCGTTATGGGTTATTTCCTTATTACCATATGTCACGAGTGTAAAATGTGAATAGGCATAAACCTAAAAAAAGAGAATCTTTATTGATTTAACGTATATGTTGTTTTATGATTGTTAGGGTAAAAGCGTATGAAGGATTACATATATGGAGTATAGAGGTAAGAACTGACTCAGATGGGATTAGATGGGGAGGAAAAAGTGATATTGTTAAATAAAAAAAATGCATTAATCGTTACAGCGTGCGTCTTCATTGGTATATTGAGTGCCTGTGGAAGCACCTCGGCGGAAAAGGTGTACACTCATTTGGAAGAAGCAGCGTCGATGGAAAATGAGTTTGAAGCACAGCAAGAACCGATTATGGAACTTGAACAACAGGAACAAGAGCTGTATGAGGAAATGTTGTCTTTAGGTATTGAAGAACTTGAACAAATCGAGAGCTTATCAGAAGAAGCAACGGGGTATGCTAAAGAACGAAAAGAATTACTTGAAACAGAGAAAGAGAGCATAGAAGCAGCTTTTGAAGAGTACAAACGAGGAGAAGAACAATTGGATAATATGGAAGATGCCAATGAAGAGGCAGAAGCAGTAAAAGAAGCGATGAATAATCGCTATGAAGCCTATCAAGATTTGTATGAAAGTTATAAAACAGCAATTGAAAAAGATATCATATTGTATGAAGCTTTTACTAAAGAAGAGTTGACGATTGATGATTTACAAGCTGAAATCGACGAAGTGAATGAACAATATAGTATGGTAGTAGAAAATAGAGATCAATTTAACAAATATACGGATGAATATAATGAAGCAAAAGATGCTTTTTATGAGAAATCAGACTTGGAAATCAAAGGTGAAGAATCTGAAGATGTAGAAGAATCTGATTAACTTACAGAACTGTTTCAAAAAAGATGATGATCTTTTTGAAACAGTTTTTTATTATTCTCTTATTCGACAAAAACTGTATTATAAAAACAGTAATTAAAACCGTTTTCATGAGTGAAAGCTGTTTATAGCAATATATGAATGATATATAACAGTTAGGTTTTCTTACGTTGTAGTGAAGGCTATAAAATCCTCATAAAAACGGATAAGCGAAAAGGATTGACGAATCTTTTTAAAGTGGTATATTCTTATCAAAGAGCAGGGTTGTTTCATTTTTTTTGAATTTTGACTGGAACAGTTGTATCATAATATAAAGAAGGTACGAATGAGTACTACAAAGCTTCACAGGGTACATTAGTTCTAGTGGAAATGATAAACATCCATGCTGATGATTTAAATCAGATGTGGTTACCCTAAATGCAGGGATAAGGTGCTTTTGATTAAGTATTTTTACCCATGGAAAGAAAGGAAGAGGTGAACATTTGTGACTACCAATATATTAGAGCAAGCGGAAGGTCACTTCGAAATGTTTCAGGTTTTGAATGAAGAAGGGGAAGTTGTTAATAAAGAGGCCCTTCCTGATTTATCAGACGAAGACTTGAAAGAACTTATGAAACGGATGGTATACACAAGAATCTTCGACCAACGCGCTGTATCATTGAATAGACAAGGGCGTCTTGGTTTCTACGCTCCTGTAGCAGGACAAGAAGCGTCGATGCTAGGGTCGCAGTACGCACTAGAACAAAAGGATTGGATTATTCCGGGTTACCGTGATGTTCCACAAATTGTATGGCACGGTCTCCCGCTATATCAAGCATTCTTATTTTCACGCGGTCACTTTCATGGAGGACAAATTCCTGAAGAGTTGAATGTGCTGTCACCGCAAATAATAATCGGTGCACAAATCGTACAGACTGCTGGTGTTGCACTTGGTTTAAAGAAAAAAGGTAAAGATAGTGTAGCGATTACTTATACAGGTGATGGTGGCGCTTCACAAGGTGATTTTTATGAAGGTATGAACTTTGCTGGTTCATTTAAGGCGCCTGCTATTTTTGTCGTCCAAAACAACCAATTTGCGATTTCTGTACCAGCTGGTGAGCAGACTGCTGCCAAGACTATTGCACAAAAAGCAGTGGCCGCTGGTATTCCAGGTGTACAAGTTGACGGAATGGACGTTCTTGCTGTTTACGCAGCAACACAAGAAGCTCGCAGTAGAGCATTGAACGGTGAAGGCCCTACGTTGCTGGAAACATTGTGTTATCGGTATGGTCCGCACACGATGGCAGGAGACGATCCGACTCGTTACCGCACGTCCGACCTTGATGATGAGTGGGAAAAAAGAGATCCACTTGTCCGCTTTCGTAAGTATTTAGAAAGCAAGGATCTATGGTCAGAGGAACAAGAAAACGAGGTTGTCGATAAAGCAAAAGAAGAAATTAAAGCAGCTATTAAAGAAGCGGATGATACACCTAAACAGAAGGTATCCGATTTAATAGAAAATATGCATGAAGTGCTGCCTCCTCATTTGAAGGACCAGCTCGAAGAATATAGAGAGAAGGAGTCGAAGTAAGCTATGGCGCAAATGACGATGATTCAAGCAATAACTGATGCGATGCGTACGGAGCTGAAAAACGACGAAAACGTGCTTGTTTTCGGGGAAGACGTTGGGCAATACGGCGGTGTGTTCCGTGCAACAGAAGGTCTTCAGAAAGAATTTGGGGAAGACCGTGTGTTTGACACTCCATTGGCTGAATCGGGAATTAGTGGACTTTCTATCGGTCTTAGTTTGACAGGATTCCGTTCTGTAATGGAAATTCAGTTTTTCGGCTTTGTATTTGAAACAATGGATGGTATAGCAGGACAAATGTCTAGACTTCGCTATCGTTCCGGCGACCACTATAACGCACCAGTCACAGTACGCTCACCATTTGGCGGGGGAGTAAAAACACCGGAACTTCATGCGGATAGTCTTGAAGGGTTGATGGCTCAATCTCCAGGACTCAGAGTGGTTGTTCCATCCTCTCCTTATGACGCTAAGGGATTATTAATATCTTCTATTCGTGATAACGACCCGGTTGTATTCCTTGAACATATGAAATTGTATCGTTCTTTCCGGGAAGAAGTTCCAGAAGAAGAGTATACGGTTGATCTTGACAAAGCAGCGGTGAAACGTGAAGGAAAAGACGTTTCTATCATTACTTATGGTGCGATGGTTCAAACATCTCTGAAAGCCGCGGATGAGCTCGCAGAAGAAGGAATTGAAGCAGAAATCGTTGACCTTCGCACAATAAGCCCTCTTGATATGGAAACCGTATTGGAATCAGTGAAAAAGACAAACCGTGCCATTGTTGTTCAAGAAGCACAAAAACAAGCAGGTATAGCAAACAATGTTGTAGCAGAAATTAATGAACACGCTATTCTACATTTAGAAGCTCCAGTACTTCGTGTAACCGCACCAGATACAGTGTTCCCATTTGCTGCAGCAGAAGATGTTTGGTTGCCTGATCATACAAATGTTATCGAAAAAGTGAAATCCGTAGTAAATTTCTAATTTAGACAGAGCAAAGTGATTCAGACTGAAGAAGAAACAATGAGTTTCTTTTTCAGTTTCTTATGTATTTTATAAATCAAAGGAGGCAACCGTATTGGCTTTCGAATTTCAATTGCCAGATATTGGCGAAGGTATACATGAAGGTGAAATAGTTAAGTGGTTTGTAAAAGCAGGAGATACCGTTCAAGAAGATGACGTTTTGTGTGAAGTACAAAACGACAAAGCTGTTGTTGAAATTCCTTCTCCGGTAGAAGGAACAGTGAAAGAAGTAAAAGCTGAAGAAGGAGTAACAACAAATGTCGGAGATGTTATTTTGACTATCGACGACGGTAGTGCTGATTCCCCTTCAACTGAAAGTAGCGGTGAAGCTGAAGAGAGTCAAGAAAAAGCAGAGCCGAAGCAGGAAGAATCTAACGAACAAAAAGAAGAAGTATCTGCATCTGCAGACGATCAATCGGAAGACGATGGGAAACGCGTCATTGCGATGCCTTCTGTACGTAAGTTCGCTCGTGAAAAAGGCGTCAATATTCAAAAAGTCCAAGGTACCGGTAAAAATGGTCGTATTTCAAAAGAAGATATAGAATCCTTTATTGACGGTGGGCAAGAATCCACTCAAGAAAAAGGAGAAGAAAAGGCAACAGCATCTACATCTTCTGCTGTTCAAGATACCACTGCACTCGAAGAACGTGTACCAATGAAAGGTATCCGTAAAGCGATTGCTAAAGCGATGGTTAATTCCAAACAAACAGCACCACACGTTACTCACTTGGACGAAGTTGATGTAGAAAACCTAGTCGCAAACCGTAAGAAATTTAAGTCTGTAGCAGCTGAAAAAGATATTAAGCTAACATACTTGCCTTATGTGGTGAAAGCTCTAACATCAGCTATTCGTGAATTCCCTGCGTTAAATGCATCCATTGATGATGAAAACGAAGAAATTGTCTACAAAAAATACTTTAATATAGGGATTGCAGCAGATACTGAGCAAGGTCTTGTTGTGCCTGTGGTTAAAGACGCAGATCGTAAGTCCATCTTTATGCTTGCTGATGAAATTAATGAACTTGCAGGCAAAGCTCGGGATGGTAAGTTGTCATCTGAGGAAATGAAGGGCGGTTCAACCACCATTTCAAACGTTGGATCGGCTCAAGGACAATGGTTTACACCGGTTATTAACCATCCAGAAGTCGCTATATTAGGGATTGGACGTATTGAGGAAAAAGCAGTTGTTCGAGATGGAGAAGTTGTCATCAGACCTATGCTTGCTTTATCCTTAAGTTATGACCACCGTCTCATTGATGGAGTCACAGCACAAAATGCGTTAAATCACGTAAAACGCTTATTGAATGACCCAGAATTACTAGTAATGGAGGGGTAAGAATGGTTGTAGGAGATTTCGCAGAAGAAGTAGACACACTTATTGTTGGTTCCGGTCCAGGAGGATATGTAGCCGCAATTCGTGCAGCTCAACTCGGACAGTCTGTCACTATCGTAGAAAAAGGCGATATCGGCGGTGTTTGTCTTAATGTTGGATGTGTTCCATCAAAAGCACTTATTCAAGCCGGTCACCGTTTTCACGAGGCACAAGCTGACGATATGGGGATTACAGCTGAAAACGTAAGCGTCGATTTTTCAAAAGTACAAGAATGGAAATCAAGCGTTGTCAATAAGTTAACTGGTGGCGTAGATGGTCTACTAAAGGGCAATAAAGTTAATGTAGTACGTGGGGAAGCATATTTCTCTGATCGTGATTCTGTTAAAGTATCTACGGATGAGTATAGTTCCCAAACGTACAAATTTAAAAATTGCATTGTAGCAACAGGTTCACGTCCAGTAGAACTGCCGGCTTTCAAGTACTCAAAACGTGTTATTAATTCTACAGGAGCGCTTGAACTAGATGAAATTCCACAAAAACTTGTCGTTATCGGCGGCGGTTATATAGGAATTGAATTGGCTGGTGCCTATGCTAATCTAGGAACCGAAGTTACCGTTCTTGAAGGGGAAGAACGGATTTTAACTGGCTTTGAAAAGCAAATGGCTCAAATTGTAAGCAAGCGATTGAAAAACAATAATGTAACTATCGAAACAAAAGCTTTTGCCCAATCTGTTGAAGAATCAGAAGATGGTGTTACGATTAAAGCTACTGTTAACGATGAAGAAAAGACATATGATGCTGATTATGTTCTCGTCTCCGTTGGACGTAAGCCAAACACAGATGAGTTAGGACTTGAGCAAATCGGTGTTAATATGAGCGATAAAGGCATCATTGATGTTGATGAACAATGCAAAACAAGCAATGAAAAGATTTATGCTATTGGGGATATCATTGATGGACCACAATTAGCACATAAAGCATCATATGAAGGCAAAATTGCTGCTGAAGCAATTGCAGGAGAAGCATCAGCGGTAGATTATCTTGCTATCCCAATGGTTGTCTTCTCTGATCCTGAGCTTGCGAGTGTCGGTTATACGGAACAAGAGGCAAAAGATGCTGGATACGATGTGGTGGGAGCTAAGTTTCCGTTCCAAGCTAACGGTAGAGCATTATCCCTTAATGACTCTGAAGGCTTTATGAAGCTGGTAACCCGCAAGGAAGATGGACTTGTCATCGGTGCTCAAATTGCAGGACCGAGCGCATCTGATATGATTGCTGAAGCAGGACTAGCCATTGAAGCAGGTATGACTGCTGAAGATATGGCAATGACCATTCATGCTCACCCAACTCTTGGAGAAATCACAATGGAAACCGCAGAAGTTGCACTAGGAACACCAATTCATATTAAATAGAACAAAAGATAAGCCATCCCTCGAGCAGAAAAGCTCTTAAGGATGGCTTTTTTGTTGATTTTTATTTCTCAACAGAATTGGAAGACGGACAAATCCAGCGGGAAAGGTATTATGGGTCAAACCCCCTAAAGCAGTTCTGCTGAAAACTGCCTGCAACACAGACCGTACAGTACTACACTTAGGTTCAAAAAGGAACGGATCTTGGTCGCTTTTCTCAAGATCCGTTCCTTTTGTGTCTTACTTTTACTCGAGTTGGTGCCACGTCTAGAGAGACCGAAGACAAGACGTGTTTGATAGACTACAATCTTCTTATAAAATATATACTAACGTTTTTTTGTTGATTTAATTTCTTTCTTTAATTCTTCTTTTTCTTTTTTCAATTTCTCTTTTTCTTCACGCAGTTTATTGCGCTCCGCTTGAACAACAGCTTTGTCTGTTTGTATCAGATGCCGTTCGTTACTGAGAGCTTTGAATATAGAAATAACCATCAGTAGCATAATAATTGTAAATGGCAGGGCAGCTATAATCATTGCCGTTTCAAGTCCATCTAGACCTCCGAAGTATAGGAGGACAGCAGCTGACGAAGATTGAATTGCCCCCCAAACCATTTTGACGGATAAGGGTGGATTTAAGCTACCATTCGTTGTTTGCATCCCAAGTACAAAAGTAGCTGAATCGGCGGATGTAACAAAAAATGAAATAATTAAGAGAATAGCGAGAGTAATCATAATTGATGCTAACGGGAATTCGTTAAGCAGTGAAAATAATGCGAATTCATCCCCTTGATTAGACATTATATCATACAATCCACCGTCTAAGATGCCATCCAATGATATACCTGTTCCACCAAAAACAGAAAACCAAAGGGAACCAAATAGTGTTGGAACTGCTATTACCCCAAGCATAAACTCACGAATCGTACGACCGCGTGAAACTCTTGCAATAAAGGTACCAACGAATGGTGACCAGGCTATCCACCATGCCCAATAAAATATGGTCCAACTTTCAAGCCACCCTCTATCCCCAGAAAATGCAGCAGTGTTGAAGCTCATACTAGGGAGATTTTGAATGTAACTTCCAAGTGTTGTCGTAAAAGCATCGAATATATACACGGTAGGACCTACTGCTAATAAAAAGAGCATTAATCCAATAGCTAATACAATATTCGTCATACTCAAGATACGAATACCTCTATTAAGCCCCGTACCAGCTGATATTAAATAAAGTATGGTAATTAATCCAATCACAATCAATTGTGTGCCTATATTATTGTTAATAAAATCAAATGTATAGCTTAACCCACCGGTTACTTGAGCTGCTCCCAAGCCAAGGGAAGTGGCCACTCCAAATATAGTTGCAAAAACGACGATGACGTTCACAGTAGTACCAAAAGGTCCGTCCACTTTATCTCCAAAAATCGGGCGAAGAGCGGCGCTTAGAACACCGGGAGCGTCATGACGAAATTTAAAATAAGCCAGTCCCAGTGCAACAATCGCGTAAATAGCCCAAGGATGAATACCCCAATGAAAAAAAGAATACTGAAGTGCATCAGCTGCTGCGGCACTGGTTTCAGGTTCAGATGTAGGTGGTCCATAGTAGTGATAGAGAGGCTCCGCAACCCCCCAAAATACTAGCCCTATACCCATACCAGCTGTAAAGAGAAAAGCAAACCAAGTGAAATAATTATATTCAGGTTTTTCGTCAGGTTTACCAAGTCTGATTTTACCATAAGGGCTAAATATTAAATAAATGGCAAAAATAACAAAAGCAGTGGCAGACAAAAGATAGAACCAGCCAAATTTTTCGGAGATATAACTTTGAATACTGCCTAATGTTTCATTTACATGTTCAGGTGCGATAGCGCCCCAAAGAATAAAAATAATCGCGATAAAAAACGAGATGTAAAATACGGGTGTGAGTTTCTTCATCTCAGGCAAAACCGCCTTTCCTGTTTAATTAAGTACTGAAATAGTTATCTGGATTTATTTTTCTTTACGTGCGAATGGACGATTTTTTAAAGATCAATCAAGATGGATGGCTTATACATAAATAAAAGAAATAAGTATGCGGATGAATAATATGCGAAAAGTTAATCTCATGTTTTTTCAAAATGATTTCTTTTATTATCTGAAAAAGGACACGGTAAAATACCCAAAAAACCACAAAAAACATTATAACACGAACATAAAAGGAAACAACATTGAAGTTTATAAATTAATTGAATCCCCATGGTGACATGATTTCTGGTAAAATAAACAAAGAACAAAAATTTTGGGGGTATAAACTTGAAGGGGATATTAACACTTGGAATAACATGTCTGTTGTTGAGTGCGTGCAACTCGAATGCAGAAGAAATGAATTCCGAGAGCGAGGAAAACCAGCAGGAAGATCAAGAACAAGATCAGATTCAAGAAGAAGAGCAAGACAATAATGAATCAAAAGAAGAGAATGAAACAAAGGAAGACACGGAAAACTCAAAAGAGCAAGAAAATAAAGTAAAGTATGAAGTGAACGAACAGGATTCCTCCCTTCAAGCTTTAGAGGAAAAAGTGGACGAACAGAAAGTGTTAATAACGATTGATGATGCTCCGGATACATATAGTGTAGAAATGGCTGAATACTTAGCTGAACAAGATGTCCCGGCTATATTTTTTGTGAATGGCCACTTTTTGCAAGATGAAGAAGGTAAAGAAGATTTAAAAAAAATTTATGATATGGGATTTGAAATAGGGAATCACACAATGAATCATGTCGATGTGACGGAATTATCAGAAGAAGAGTTAGAAGAAGAAATTGTCGGGTTAAATGACTTAATAGAGGAGATAATTGGAGAACGACCTGACTTTTTTCGTGCTCCATTTGGTATAAATTCAAATGCATCAAAAGAATTACTCACTGAACGTGGGATGGTATGGATGAATTGGACCTACGGTTATGATTGGGAAGCAGATTATCAAAATGCAGAAGATTTGTCCGAAATTATGGTGGAAACGGAGCTTCTCCGGAATGGTTCCAATCTTCTTATGCACGATAGAGAATGGACAAAAGAAGCACTCCCCGATATTATAGAAGGATTTAGAGAAAAAGAGTATGGTTTTATAAATCCCGACTATATTGTCAAAAACTAACCTAATAATAACTTTTATCTCCTGCTTTACGGCTGGGAGATATTTTTTTGTTACAATAAGCGGGATAAGTTAATAAGAGAAGAGAGGAGACCTGCTATGAAATGGAAGACAGCAGTGAACGAATTGTTAGAAATAGACTATCCGATAATACAAGGTGGCTTGGCGTACCTTGCATATTCCGATTTGGCCGCCGCTGTATCAAATGCAGGTGGATTAGGGCAAATAACAGCAATGTCTCTTCGGGATGAAGAAGCATTAAAAGACGAAATAAAAAAAGTGAAGACAAAAACAGATAATCCGTTTGGGGTGAATTTTGCTATTAGTAAGCATGGAAGTCCTTATCATCATATGGTGGAAGCGGCTCTGGAAGAGAATGTGAAAATTATTTCAATGACTGGCAGTAATCCTTCACCGATTTTTGAAATGCTAAAAGGGACGGACGTCAAAACGCTAGTGTTAGTTGCATCGAGAAGGCAAGCACAAAAAGCAGAAGAACTTGGAGCAGATTTAGTGATGGTTGTTGGCCAAGAAGGGGGAGGACACATTGGTCGAGATGACACGGGAACAATGGTTTTGCTGCCTCAAGTAGTGGATAGTGTTTCGATTCCGGTTATCGCCTCAGGAGGTATTGGAGATGGTCGAGCAATGATGGCAGCGTTGGCACTTGGAGCAGAAGGCATTGAAATGGGAACTCGATTTATAGCAACGAAAGATTGTATACATGCCCACCCTATGTATAAAGAGGCATTGATGAGGGGGACAGAAAATGATACAGTACTTATCAAACGTTCCATAGGTACTCCGGGGCGGGTTCTAAAGAATGAGTGGACGGAAAAAATTTTAGATATAGAAAATGAAACCCCGGACTATGAATCGTTAAAAAACTTCATTAATGGGAAAGCAAATTGTGCCTATATACATGAAGGAAATGAGACAAAAGGGTTTGGTTGGGCCGGACAGGTTATTGGTAGAATAAACGATTGTCCTAGCGTGTCAGAGCTTTTTGAACGTATCATTTATGAAGCAGATCAGGTAAGAAACAGTTGGATGAAGTAGGGGGTTATAAAATGGAAGAAGAAATGCCAATGCCGATATCTATGGATTGGTCGACAGAAGAAATCACGGACGCAGTGAATTTTTTTCAAATAATTGAAAAGTCATATCAACAAGCCGTCGTAAGTGAAAATATCTTAACTTTGTATAATCGTTTTAAAGAAATTGTCCCATCAAAAAGTGAGGAGAAGCAATACTTTAAAACATTTGATGAACAGGCAGGAGTATCCTGCTGGAAAACTATACAAAAAGCAAAGGCAGCACCTGATGAAAAAATTAAAATGCCATAATAAAAACGATTAACGCTTTTACGTTAATCGTTTCAATAGGAATGTATAAAATGTTGGCAATGACCCAATCCATTTACTTTGGACGCAATCGCCGCTTTGATATAGGTGTTTATTCTTGATGTAATGACATTTGATAAAATGGCAGAAGTGTTTCAAAAGTTTTTTTGGCTTCTTGTAAAAATTCCTGTCCGTTTTCTAAAACAGGGTCATTTTTATCGATATGTTTTCCTATTAGAAATTCCCCTTTTTTAACGTCACGAAAACGTTGAAGAGCTTCTGTTATTTCATCTGAATCACTTTTCTTAATAGAAAAAGCATCTTTTTTCGTATGATCTAAAGATATAACGTAATCTTTAGGGAGACTTTCAAGTTTTTCCTGGTTTTCTAAAAAAGTTTTTGCGACTTCCGTTTTATTAGGCATTTCATAAATATAGGCGAGCCATAAAAATACGTGATCATCAAACAATCCTACTTGAAAATGAGGATGTTTTTTATAGCCACGTTTGTCGTCAGCAATACCAAGCCAAGTGTCCGTCGGTGGATTTTTAGTACGTCTGGCATGTTTTGCTATATGGAGGTACATTTCTTTTCCAAGCATAACGGATAATTCATCCGTCAAGTACTCCCCAATAGATTTAAATTTTGGCTGAATACGATTGCGTATGGCCTCCATTCTTTCATCTAATTCATCAATATAAAATGTTTCAAAATCTGAGGGCCTAAATCCTTGAAAAGGCATCAAAGATTCTCCTTTCTAGCAACAGTTACTTAATATATTCTTTATCTATATTATCCTGTGTTTCATACTAAAATCAAATCAAATGTTGAAAATAAAAATATATTTTTAAAAAAAGGATGTATCATTTGAAATACGGAAATCATATGGTATAATATCAGAAACATAATATTAATATCAGAATATTTTGTTAAGGTTTCATAAACTGTCAGAAGGCCCGGGGAACATCGAAATATACAAAGGGGTGTGGGTGGCCATGGAACAAGTAATTCAGACCTTTAAGAGAAAAGATGCAGAAGAGAGAATACCTGTACTTCGAATGGAAATCGATTATGAACTGGTCAGTTTACATGACGCAATGTTAGAAGGAAGCTTGGAAGCGGTAAATCAGTGTAAATGCCGATTAGAATTGTTACGGCAAGAGCTGGTAAGACTTGAAGCTTAATGAAACAATACACATGATAAATGATAGGTGGTTGGACAGGTAAATCCGTTGTCCAACCTTTTTTTAGGTAGAGTCCATTTTTAGTTTGTGTTTTTTTTATTACACTTATGCCATAATGGGGGATAGACATACACAGGAGTGGTTGAATGAGTGAAAATTGGAAAGAGATAAAAGATATAGCAGTAAAGTGGGTAGAAGAGGCAGGAAAAATGTTAAAAGAGTCGCTTCATAATTCGCTGGATATTAAAACAAAATCAAATCCGAATGATCTTGTCACAGAAATGGATTATAAAGTAGAGAGATTTTTAACAGAAAATATCGAAAAAAGATTCCCACAGCATAAAATGATGGGGGAGGAAGAAGTTGGGCAGAACATAGGTTCAACTGATGGCATTCTTTGGATTATTGATCCAATAGACGGAACAACTAATTTCGTCCATCAAAAATATAACTTTGCTATCTCGGTTGCTGTTGTAAAAGATGGTGTCGGAAAAATTGGAATCATATATAATGTTATGCAAGATGAATGGTTTACTGCTATAGAAGGAGAAGGAGCTTATATTAATGAAATACGGCTTCCTATGGCAACGTGTGTTGACTTGCCGGAAGCTATTATCGGATTAAACGGGCGTTGGCTCGCACGTGAAAAGCGAAGTGATGATAAATCATTACATGAAATGGTGCGTAAGTCTAGAAGTGTCCGCTCTTATGGAACGGCGGCAATTGAATTGGCATTTGCAGCGTGTGGACGACTTGATAGTTATATCAGCTTTCGCCTTTCCCCTTGGGATTACGCAGCGGGGCTTGTTTTGTTAAAAGAAGTAGGAATGGTGGTAACTGATTTTCAGAATAAGCAGCCTTCTTTGCTTGAACAAAGCACAATCCTTGCGGCTCGTCCAAGCTTACATGAAGAGCTACTTTCATATGTTTACAATCATAACGGGTTTAATCATTAAACCAGCTGTCCCTATATTAATAATGGGGACAGCTTTTTTGTTGATTAATAGTCAATTTTTGCACGTAACAGTCTCGCTAAGGTAAAGGATCCGGCAAGTCCAATGAAACAAAAGACAGCAATTAATATCGATCGCTCTGCAACCGCAATGCCGATGGATGCAATGGAGAGAGTTGCGATTACCGCTAAAATTAAATAAGTCAGTTTAAGAGGATTCATGGTTTCACCTTCCATATCTAATATCCGATATTATCAAGTTTACATGGAATACTAAAAAAAGAAAAGGTGTAACGGTTGTGTGTCATCCATAAATTTGTGATACAATTGATAAGTTAAAGTAGGAACGTAAAGAATAGGAGCGATGAAAGTATTATGACAGTATTACGTGACGATCTACGCAACATAGCAATTATTGCCCACGTCGATCATGGAAAAACGACGTTGGTAGATGAATTATTAAAGCAGTCAGGCACCTTTCATGAACATGAACAAGTTGATGAACGTGCGATGGACACAAATGATATTGAGAAAGAACGCGGAATAACAATTTTAGCTAAGAATACCGCGGTTCGCTACGGCGATACAAGAATTAACATCATGGATACACCTGGCCATGCCGATTTCGGCGGTGAAGTGGAACGTATTTTGAAAATGGTAGATGGTGTTCTTCTTGTTGTAGACGCGTATGAAGGATGTATGCCACAGACTCGTTTTGTGTTGAAAAAAGCATTGGAACAAAAACTTACACCATTAGTTGTTCTAAATAAAATCGATCGGGACATGGCTCGTCCTGATGAAGTCGTTGATGAAGTACTTGACTTATTTATTGAACTGGGTGCAGATGAAGATCAACTTGATTTTCCAGTCGCTTATGCCTCAGCTATCAATGGAACGGCAAGCGCAGATCCGGAAAAACAGGACGACAATGTAAATGTTTTATTTGAAATGATTGTTAATAATGTCCCAGCCCCTGTAGATAACAGAGAGGATCCTTTCCAATTTCAAGTGACGATGCTGGATTATAATGATTATCTTGGTCGTATTGGTGTTGGACGAGTGTTTCGGGGAACGATTAAAACCGGAGATCGAGCAACATTAATTAAAAGGGATGGCACTTTAAAAAACTTCCGTGTTACTAAACTTTTTGGTTATATGGGATTGAAACGGGTTGAGATTGATAAAGGTGAAGCAGGTGATTTAATTGCAATCACTGGTGTGGAGGACATTAACGTTGGGGAAACCATATGTCCAACGGATCATCAAGATCCACTTCCGAGACTTCGTATTGACGAACCAACACTACAAATGACATTTCTAATTAATAACAGTCCTTTTGCCGGCAGAGAAGGCGATTATATTACGAGTCGTAAAATTGAAGAACGTTTACTGACACAATTAGAAACGGATGTCAGTTTGAAAGTTGAATATACAGATTCTCCTGACGTTTGGACCGTATCAGGGCGTGGCGAACTTCACTTGTCTATTTTAATTGAAAACATGCGTCGTGAAGGATACGAGTTGCAAGTGTCGAAACCTTCCGTGATTGTTAGAGAAATTGACGGAGTAATGTCTGAACCTGTCGAACGTGCTCAAATTGATGTCCCTGAAGACTACACAGGAAATGTCATGGAATCTCTTGGAGACCGTAAAGGTGAAATGATTGATATGGTCAATAAAGGTGACGGCCAAGTGCAAATGGACTTTATTGTGCCTTCACGTGGATTAATTGGTTATACAACTGAATTCATGGCACAAACTAAGGGTTACGGAATTTTAAACCACACTTTTGATGGTTATCAACCGCTTCATAAAGGTCAAGTAGGTGGACGTCATCAAGGTGCTCTTGTTTCAATGGAAGATGGGAAAACAACACCTTACGGAATGATGCAAGTAGAAGATCGTGGTACGTTGTTTGTCGAACCAGGAACAGAAATTTACTCAGGAATGCTTGTTGGAGAACACACTCGTGAGAATGATTTGACTGTAAATATTACAAAAGAGAAGCAGTTAACTAACGTCCGTTCGGCAACAAAAGATACAACTGTTTCATTAAAACGCCCTCGGTCTCTTTCACTTGAAGAAGCTTTAGAATTTCTAAATGATGATGAATATTGTGAAGTGACACCGAAATCCATCCGTCTTCGTAAGAAGGTCTTGGATAAAAGTGAGCGTGAACGTGAGGAAAAGCGCAAAAAACTTGCAAATAAAAACACGTAACTCCGTCTTTTCACTGTATAAATGTTATAGTCAAGAGGTGAAAATAGATGCACAAAGTCGTTGCGTCCGCAAATGATGTTGATATAACTAAAGAAGACCTTAGCTGGATGGCCGGCGTCTTGAATGTTCATGAAAATCCTATAACAGGATTTTGGCTCTTATATGCGGTTGTCGTTATAATGTGCGTCATTGTATATAATCTCGGTTTTGCAAGAAAACTTCCGATATTAAAAAATGTAATTGTTTATGCGGCAATGTTATTAGGAGCTATATTACTCACCATTTTTGCGATTGGGATGGTTGTAGTAGAATCTTTAATTGCGGCGGCAATTGTGTTGGGTATTTATAAAATCCGTCTCCGCCGTCATAAGAAACAACAAAAAAAACAGGAAAATGCATCACAGTTATAATAAAAGGGCTGTTCCAAATGTCGTATAAAACGATAATCGGAACAGCCCTTTTTAACTTATTTATATGAGAGCGTTAAATCAGAACAACCTTATGGGGAGAGTCTGCATTTTGCTTTAGAATAAGTATGTCGGCGTAGTGATACCATAACATGTATTATTCATCTGATATATAATGTGTAGTAAGATAGGTGTAAGGATTTTATGTTTTTCCTGAATCCAGGAGATAATATAAACAAAGGAGGAAATACAATGGCACATGATTGGAAAGTAAAAGTAAGAGCCAGCGAAACCGATGGACTTGGTCATGTAAGCAACATTAGTTATTTTATTTATATAGAGGAAGCACGAATCGAATTGTTTCGGGAGTTAACTACAATGATGGACATGAAAGAATGGCCTTTTATTTTAGCCTCAGCTTCATGTGACTATATCCAACAGGCTTATTTCGACGATATATTACATATATCTACTACCGTAACGCATGTCGGTAATTCAAGTTTTTCTCTACACCATGAAATCTCTTGTGAGAGAGGTATTATTGCTAAAGGAAACTCAGTTGTTGTTCATTTTAATTTTGACACCCAAAAGAGTGAATTATTGCCAAATCAATGGAAAGACATATTACACCAGCACGATACCACCAAAACATAGAAAAGCTGAGGAATTTATATCCTCAGCAAGTGTGGTTTACCAATCATCGTTTGTTTTTTCGTCCCGATACGGACGAAAATTCCCAGTTTCCCAACGTTCATGTGTTCTTTTCTCAATGCGACTATAACATTCATCACACATATACGTGTGTATGGGTCTATTGCGAAGTTTCTTTGCTAACGGATCACTGTCATCAAGTGTATGGATCTGATCACAAATCACACATTTTACCTTCATAATACTCACTCCTGTGTAAAAAACCACAATGAATTCAAATCTAATCAAAGTATAACATGGAACAATATCATAGACATATATCCATGAACGAAAAAAACATCGAAAAATATGAATGGAAAAAAGGATTCTAAGGAATAGTTGTCTAATATTATATGTAAGCGAAACTTTTTCGCGTAGAATATTAAAGAAAAGCAAGCAAGATCACAAGGAGGTCAAAAGACATGGCTAATAAGGTTGAAACATCACTTAGTAATGAATTATTAACCCTTTTGCGTCAGGAAAGGTACGTATCGCTGTCTACTGTTGATTATCAGACTGATGCACCTAGTGTGAGCGCCATTTCATGGCTTTATGCGCTTGATCAGGATACTATCCGATTTTCAGTGGAAAGCCGATCTAACATTATAGAAAATCTAAAAAAGAATGACAGTCTTGTGATTACATTTATAGGAAATGGTTCGACTTATGCGATTTCTGGAAAAGGAAGAATATTGTCTGAAGAAATAGAAAACATGCCGATAAAGTTGGCATTGATTGAATGTTCGGTAGATGAAGTGAAAGATATTATGTTTTACGGGGCGAAAATGGTAAGAGAACCAGAGTTTGAAAAAACATACGATGCGGAAGCTGCTTTAAAATTAGATAATCAAGTAATGGATGCGATGAAAAGGGCTTAGACCGGCTAGTACCTGGCCAGCTCTTTTTTTAGTTGAAAAATTAATTTCGGGTATATGAATGATTACCGTCAATATTGTCCAAGTTGAAGCATATGAAAGAAGAAGAAGTATTTTTTCATAGCAAGGGATTTCCTCCAAATGTATTGTTTGTTTTGAACTAGTAGAAAAGTGTTTCATTTTTATGTGGGGAGGAACAATTTTTGAAGAAGATATATGTAATTGATACAAATGTATTATTACAAGAACCCCGTGCCCTGTTTCAATTCGAGGATAATGAGGTGGTTATACCAGCTGTTGTATTAGAAGAGATTGATACAAAAAAACGATATATGGATGAACTTGGACGTAATGCAAGAGAAGTGTCTAGAATTTTGGACAGCTTGCGGATGAAGGGAAAACTTCATGAAGGGGTTCCACTTCATGAAGGTGGAACCATACGTGTTGAACTCAACCATCGATCATTTCAGTACTTGAAAGAAACGTTCGCAGAGATCACAAATGATAATAGAATTTTGGCTGTGGCGATGAATTTACAAATGGAACAAGAAAACGAGTTCCAACCCAAAAAAGTAATTATTGTAAGTAAAGACGCTCTAGTAAGAGTGAAAGCAGACGCATTGGGAATGAAAGCAGAAAACTTTTTGAGTGATCGGGTTACAGAGTACGATAATATCTATAAAGGGAAGGTTGAATATGAAGTTCCGTTAGAGTTATTGAATGAATTTTATGAAAATCAACGCCTCCCGTCATCATGTATCGATACTGATAAGCGTTATTCTAATCAATTTGTCATACTAAAAGATGCGCTTGGAACCTCAGCTTCTGCAGTAGGTAAAATAGATGCCACTGGAAAATGGATAAAGCCTTTCGTAGCGGAGGTAGAGCATGTTTGGGGGATAAAACCTCGAAATGTAGAGCAGAAAATGGCATTAGAATTATTGCTTCATGATTCCATTCCGCTTGTAACGTTAACCGGTAAAGCTGGAACAGGAAAAACACTTTTATCTCTTGCTGCTGGTTTATTACAGACAGAGGATTTAGGAAAATACAACAAATTATTGGTGGCCCGGCCAGTTGTTCCAATGGGGAAAGATATTGGTTATTTGCCTGGAGAAAAAGAGGAAAAATTAAGACCTTGGATGCAGCCCGTATTTGATAATCTGGAGTATCTTTTCAACACAAAAAAACCTGGGGAGCTTGACCAAATACTTGCAGGAATGGGTTCCATTCAAGTAGAAGCTCTAACATATATAAGAGGACGCAGCATACCGGATCAATTTATTATTATTGATGAAGCACAGAACTTGACTAAACATGAAGTAAAAACCATTCTAACTCGAGTGGGAGAAGGTAGCAAAATTGTTTTTATGGGTGATCCAGCTCAAATCGACCATCCTTATCTTGATGAGTTAAACAATGGTTTGGCTTATATTGTTGAAAAGTTTAAAGGGCAAGGTGTAAGTGGCCACATTAAGCTTGAAAAAGGGGAAAGATCAGGATTAGCACAATTAGCAGCAGATATATTATAAGCAGGTATCAATGTTTTTAATATAAAAAGAAAGCTGTGCGAGAAATAAATCCCGACAGCTTCCTTAAAAACAACAAAATGGTGATTAAACGACACGAAATCCTGTCACGTGAGTGATGGGATTTTCTTTGTTACTGCCATCACCGTAATAAACATGAACGGGTCCTGTCTCTTTTAAAGGTTCTCCGTCTTTTGAAAAACCAGTCACAAACTGCAGGGCATCTTGGAGATTTACTGTATGTTCTGTTCCATCTGATGTTTCAACAACTACTTGTTTTGCGTCTGCTTCTGGTTCTGCATTTTCTAAAAAAGATCGAAAAGGCATGGCGAACGTCCCATGGATGAGCTGTTCCTTTTTCGAACGAACTTGATTGGTTTCCGAACGTTTTGGAGCATCAACTCCTTTGGTTATTTCTTTATCCCATTGTTCGGAAACGGATTTTTGGTAAGCCTCTATTTCTTCTTGCTTTCTGTTTTCTTCTCCCGACCACGTTGTTAAATCAATTTTTCGATCGTCAAATATCCAAACGGTCGGATCAATAGTAATTTGATATTTAATATTTCCGTGAATAAAAACAATAAAATCCAATGACTTTCCTTCCTCCTTCATTAACCTATCAAACTTATCCTAACATATTTTCTTTTCTGTATGAGAACAGAGTCACTCGTTCAAACTAAGATTTAACATAGGATAGATGTAAAAAGGGGCGGCCTTATGGATGATTTGTTTATTAAACAGGAGGAATTAACGGCGCTAGTGAATAAGATTCGATCCGTTGCTAAGAAAGGAAAAATAGCTTCTTATATTCCGGCGTTGAAGGAGTCTAATCCTAATGATTTTGGATGTGTGATATATAATGGAAGGGAAAGAATAGAAGCGGGGGATACAGACGTTCTTTTTACTATGCAAAGTTCTTCTAAAATATTAAGCCTTGCGCTTGCATTAATGGATCAAGGTGAAGATACAATCTTTTCTAAAGTGGGAATGGAACCTACAGGCGATCCATTTAACACAGTACAAGCATTAGAAGAAGAAAATCCCTCCAAACCTTTGAACCCAATGATTAACGCCGGAGCTCTTGTGGTGACAAGTTTATTAGCCGGAGATACAGCAGAGGAAAAAATTAACCGATTACTTCGATTTATTCGTGAATTAACAGGTAATAAAAGCATACAAGTTTGTGAAAAAACGGCGGCTTCTGAAAAGAAAAATGCCAACTTAAATCGTTCTTTATGTTATTTTATGAAAAGTCACGGAATCCTGGCAGGAGACGTAGAAACGATATTAGACGCGTATATTAGACAGTGTTCGATATTAGTAAGTTGTGAAGATTTAGCAAAAATCGGAAGTATTATAGGAAATAATGGAAAAAACCATAATAATCAAAAAAGTATTATTCCAGCACGCATTGCAAAAATAATAACCACATTCATGATTACATGCGGCATGTATAATGCTTCGGGTTCATTTGCAATGAAAGCTGGAATTCCAACAAAAAGTGGCGTTTCAGGTGCACTTTTAAGCGGACTTAAAGATGGAACGGGTATAGGTGTATACAGTCCTCCGCTTGATAGTAAAGGAAACAGTGCAGCTGGTGTTCAATTTTTAGAAAAGATTTCCGATGACTACAACTTAAGTATATTTAGCACATATCGAAATAGTTAGTCATGTTTACTAGACGATTTTAGGAATGTCTGAAAAATTTTATAGTATTCTTCCTACGTTCTGTTGCATTTTTTTGATATAGTCGATAAGATAGGGTACAGGAGCTAATAAGTAGGAGGGATCACCTTGAGCGTAGAGGCGCAAACGGAACATAAAGAAAAAGCATTCGCCTTGCTTAAAGCCGACGCAGAACGGATCCGTAAGTTAATCGAAGTACAAATGGACAATCTTACACTGCCGCAATGCCCTCTTTATGAAGAGGTTTTGGATACGCAAATGTTTGGTCTTTCTCGTGAAATTGATTTTGCTATCCGTTTAAACTTAATAGACGAAGAAACGGGCAAACAAATTTTATCGGAACTTGAACGAAAACTATCAGCGTTCCATGAAGCAGCGATCGGTAGCAAATAACTGGAACCAGGCTATTCCACGGAGTAGCTTGGTTCTTTTTTAAAAGATAAGAGAAAGAATTTATAAAATGTGGGGCGGATCTTGGGAGATTTTCTCAAGCTACGTTTTCCTTGTTGCAAAGCGATCTTTCAAATATCTTAAAAATTGCTTTGCAATAAGGAATTTTTACTCATACAATGATTTTTAGAAACAAATTTTTTTGACAGATTTTTTAGAAGTGTTATGATAAATTATATTTAGAATTGTCAGTAAAAAACAAAAGGGATATAGCTCTTTGTATATCTGACTGAGTGGAGAGTAACTATACCAAGGAGGAATTTGATGAATGGCTTAGGAAACATTAGAAAAGTTATGGTGGCAAACCGCGGTGAAATTGCAATAAGAATTTTCCGCGCCTGCACCGAATTACATATTCGCACGGTTGCGATTTATTCGAAAGAAGATACAGGTGCATTTCACCGTTATAAAGCAGATGAGGCTTATCTTGTCGGAGAAGGTCAAAAACCGATAGATGCCTACTTAGATATTGAAAGTATCATTGAAACAGCTAAAGCGAATGATGTAGATGCAATTCATCCGGGATATGGATTTTTGTCAGAAAATCTTGAATTCGCAGAGCGTTGTGAACAAGAAGGTATTATATTTATCGGTCCAGGGACTGAACATCTAAACATGTTTGGTGATAAAGTAAAAGCCCGTGAGACAGCAATAAAAGCAGATATTCCGGTAATTCCGGGAAGTGATGGTCCTGTTTCCGGAATTGAAGAAGTGAAACAATTTGCTGAAAACCACGGCTATCCTTTTATTATTAAAGCGTCTCTTGGCGGTGGCGGACGAGGAATGAGAATTGTTCGTAATCCGGAATCATTAAACGAGGCGTATGATCGAGCAAAATCTGAGGCAAAATCTGCATTTGGAAGCGACATTGTGTATGTAGAAAAGTTCATTGAAAATCCAAAGCATATTGAAGTGCAAATTCTCGGAGATAACGAGGGAAATATTGTTCACCTGTATGAAAGAGATTGCTCCGTACAGCGTCGTCATCAAAAAGTTGTAGAAATTGCTCCGAGTGTAGCCTTGAGCGAAAAGCTTCGTGAAGACATTTGCGATGCGGCTGTGAAACTAGCTAATAATATAAAATATAGAAATGCTGGTACAGTAGAATTTCTCGTTAACGATAAGGAAGAATTTTTCTTTATTGAGGTGAATCCTAGAATCCAGGTTGAGCACACGATTACAGAAATGATTACTGGTGTTGATATCGTTCAATCGCAATTATATATTGCTGCTGGTAAAACACTTCATGATAAAGAACTTGCTTTACCGAACCAAGATAATATCAAGACAATCGGTTATGCAATTCAATCTCGTGTGACAACCGAAGACCCATCAAATAATTTCCTCCCTGACACCGGGAAAATTAATGCCTATCGTTCTAGTGGCGGTTTTGGCGTTCGTTTAGATGCCGGAAACGGGTTTCAAGGTGCTGTGATTACACCTCACTATGACTCTTTATTAGTGAAAGTATCAACGTGGTCACTGAGTTTTGAAGGTGCTGCAGCAAAAATGCTTCGGAATCTAAGAGAATTCCGAATTCGTGGTATTAAAACAAATATTGCCTTTTTAGAAAATGTTGTGCAACATGAAAACTTTTTATCTGGTGAATATGACACATCCTTTATTGATTCCACACCTGAACTGTTCGTGTTTCCGAAACGAAAAGACCGTGGAACGAAGATGCTTACATTTATCGGAGAGACTATTATTAATGGCTATCCAGGTTTGGAAAATGATAAAAAGCCTATATTTGAACAGCCGGAACTGCCGACTATTAAGCGCAGTGAACCAGTTCCTGAAGGAGCCAAACAGGTGTTGGATCGCCAAGGTCCGGAAGGTTTAGCCGATTGGGTAAAAAATAAGAAAGAAGTACTTTTAACAGATACAACATTCCGGGATGCTCACCAATCCTTGCTTGCAACACGTTTTCGCACAAATGACTTGAAGAAGGCAGCTGAACCTACGGCAAGACTGCTTCCAAATTTATTTTCTGAAGAAATGTGGGGCGGTGCAACATTCGATGTGGCAATGCGCTTTTTGCATGAAGATCCATGGGAACGTCTTTTGCAAATAAGAGAAAAAATGCCAAACGTGCTGATGCAAATGCTATTGCGTTCTTCAAATGCTGTAGGATACAAAAACTATCCGGATAATGTCATTAAAGAATTTGTTGAAAAGTCAGCAAGTGCGGGTATCGATGTTTTCCGTATCTTTGATTCATTGAACTGGGTTGACGGCATGAAGCTCACAATCAATGAAGTGCGGGAACAAAATAAAATTGCAGAAGCCTCTATGTGTTACACAGGTGATATTTTAAATCCACACCGTGATAAGTACGACCTAAAATACTATAAAAATCTGGCAAAAGAACTTGAACAAGCAGGTGCTCACATTCTGGGTATTAAGGATATGGCAGGTTTATTAAAGCCAGAAGCTGCTTATCAGCTAATTACAGAGCTGAAAGAGACGATTGATATACCAGTACATCTGCACACACATGATACAAGCGGCAACGGTATTTTCTCTTATGCCCGTGCTATTGAAGCTGGTGTGGACATTGTCGATGTGGCTGTTAGTTCAATGGCAGGCCTGACATCTCAACCAAGCGCAAATAGTTTGTATTATGCTTTGAAGGGAACAGAACGCCAGCCTAACATTGATATCAAAGCACTCGAAGAATTGAGTCAATATTGGGATTATACAAGAAAGTATTATCAAGGGTTTGAAAGTGGCATGAACTCTCCTCATACAGAAGTTTATGAGCATGAAATGCCAGGAGGCCAATATAGTAACTTGCAGCAGCAGGCGAAAGCTGTTGGACTTAAAGGACGTTGGAATGAAGTCAAAGACATGTATCGTCGAGTGAATGATATGTTTGGTGATATCGTAAAAGTTACACCTTCATCTAAAGTAGTTGGAGATATGGCACTTTACATGGTTCAAAATGATTTGACTGAAGATGATGTCTACGAGAATGGGGAGAATCTTGACTTTCCTGACTCCGTAGTAGAATTGTTCCAGGGTCACCTCGGTCAACCTTATCAAGGATTTCCGAAAGAGTTGCAACGGATTATTCTTAAAGGAAAAGAACCAATTACAAATAGACCTGGTGAAAACCTAGAGCCAATTAACTTCCAAGAAATAAAAGAAGATTTGTACCATAAACTTGATCGTCAAGTAACAAGTCATGATATGATTTCGTATGCGTTGTATCCAAAAGTGTTCATGGATTTTGAGCGATTCCGTCAACAATTTGGAGATGTATCTGTTCTAGATACTCCGACGTTCTTCTATGGTCTACGGTTAGGTGAAGAAATTGAAGTAGAGATAGAACAAGGAAAGACCCTTATCGTTAAACTTATTTCTATATCTAAGCCGCAAGAAAACGGTAATCGTATTGTGTATTTTGAATTGAACGGGCAACCGCGTGAAGTTATTATTAAAGATCAAAATGCAAAAACTACAGAAGCGGAACGCCCTAAAGTTGATAAAACAAATCCAAATCAAATTGGAGCTTCGATGCCTGGAACGGTTGTTAAAAAACTCGTTGAAAAGGGAGAAAAAGTAAAGAAAGGGGACCATCTCATGATTACGGAAGCTATGAAGATGGAAACTACAGTACAAGCCCCATTTGATGGAGAAATTAAAAATGTTCACGTAACAGACGGTGATACTATTGAATCCGGTGACTTGTTAATAGAGCTTGATAAATAATAAGAAAAGAGGGTTGTCCCTATAACTGGGGCTTCCCTTTTTATTGTGAGGAGCTGGAGAAGAGAAAGATGAGGGTTCTTTGGTTTAGAAGAGATTTGCGTTTGTCTGATAACAAAGCAATGTACGAATTAGAAAAAGCCTTATCAGAAGATAGTGATGCCACTTGGGTTGCGATATTTCATTTAGACTCTTCGTTTCTAAATGAACAATGTCTACATCATGCCTATTTTTTTCAAAACGTCAAAGCATTTGAAGAAGAATGTGAAAGCAATGGGATTCACTTATATTATATATATGGAGATGTACATACTGCATTTTCCGAATTGATTTATTATGTGCCTGAAATATCCGATGTGTATTTTAACGAAGATGAAGCGTCAGAAGAGGCAAATCGTGACACGGAAATATCAGATTATTTAAGCGGTAAAGGTGTAAAAATGCATTCTTTTAAAGATGCCCATTTTCATGATTCGTCGGAAGTAAGAAAAAAAGATGGGGAGTACTACGAGGTTTTCACCCCATATTTAAAAAAGTGGAGAACACTACAAAAACCTAGACCATATCCTTGTTATTTGGCGAAATGGAAAGACAAGCAAGCTTCCTTAAGTATTCCTCAAACAAAAAAGAAAGATATACTTCATGACTTTATCTATCAAAGTGAGGTGCATTGGAACGCCATTTATGAAAGTGATGCACACACTCGGCTGGATTGGTTTCTCAAAGAAACTTTAATGGGCTATGACGAAGAAAGAGACAAACTGGAAAGTGACGGTACAAGTAAATTGTCTCCATTTATAAAAACTGGTCGGATTTCAGTTAGGACGATTTACGACAGCATGGCGTCTTCTATTGAAGAGGGGAGACGCGGGGCGGAAGCTTTTTTAACAGAATTAGCCTGGCGCGATTTTTATAATATGATCCATGTTCATTACCCTTATCTAAAAAAGCAGGAATTAAAAGAAAAATATCGAAATATGCAGTGGAAGTTTAATGAGGAACAATGGGAGAAATGGAAAAAAGGGGAAACAGGTTTTCCTATTGTCGATGCTGCTATGCGTCAATTAAATTCTGAAGGCTGGCTGCATAACCGAGGACGGATGATTGCGGCTTCTTTTCTTGTGAAAGATTACTTGTTCGATTGGAGACGGGGAGAGGACTATTTTAGGAAACAATTAATTGACTATGACTCTTCTTCTAATCCCGGCGGATGGCAGTGGGCGGCTTCAACAGGTACTGATGCGGTGCCATATTTTCGTGTTTTTTCTCCTACTCGCCAAAGCGAACGTTTCGACCCGAAAGGTACGTATATTAAACGGTACATTCCGGAGTTAAAAGACGTTCCTGTTACTTATATTCATGAACCGTGGAAAATCGACAGTACTTTACAAGAACAGTTTCATTGCATACTCGACCAAGATTATCCAAAACCTGATATTGATCATAAGGCAGCACGAACTCGAGCAATTAACATCTTTAAAGGAGTTTAATATTACATGGATATTAGAAAAATGAATGCTTCACAAATGCGGCAGAGTCTGGAGTTAGATCAATTTGCGTTTCAATTCGAATTTTCAAAGGAAGAAAAGAAAAATCATGAGCGGATGATGAAACCCGAAAATACATGGATTGCAGAAGAAAATGGGCAACTTTTGTCTAAACTAACCATTCTACCTGTAAATGTGTTCGTAGGCAGAGCAAGTCTGCCGATGGGAGGAATATCAAGTGTTGCGACCTGGCCGGAATCTCGCCGTGGTGGTTTAGTGAGAAAGTTGCTTGATGCAGCGCTGTTGGATATGAGAGAACGCGGGTACGTTCTTTCTTTTCTTTATCCGTTTTCCATTGGATTTTATCGAAAGTTCGGTTGGGAGTTGTTTGCTGATACTGTTACTTGGGAAATTAAAAAAGAACAACTGCCGAAAAAAGGAGAAATTACAAACGGGACAATTCGGCGTATTCCGCCTGCTCAGTGGCCAATACTGCAAGACATTTATCAAGCTTTTGCATATCAGTTCAACGGCATGGTGAACCGTACCGAATCGTGGTGGCGTTATACTGTGTTGAAGCAAAAAAAAGGTCAAATTGCTGTCTATAAAGATGAAGAGGGAATAGATAAAGGGTACCTTATATATAAAGTGAAAGAACGTTATATGACCATTCATGAATTCATCGCAATAGATGAGAACGCCCGTGCTCAATTGTGGAGTTTTATTGCTAATCACGATTCCATGATTGAAGGTGCGAAAATAAAGACGACTACAGAAGATCCTACTCGATTTATGCTTCCTGATCCAATGATTAAAGAAACGAGAGACAGTTATTTTATGGCTCGTATAGTGGACATGAAAGCTTTTCTGGAACAATATCCGTTTCACCTAGAATACGGAGAAGAGCTTACGATAGAGACTACAGACAAAAATTGTTCATGGAACAATGGTGTTTTCTCAATAAAAAAAGAGGAGTGTAGTATCGAGGTAACAAAGCTTTCAAATGTAACAGAAGCAAAGATAACAATGGATATTAATACTGCAGCAGCTGTGTTACTAGGATATATTTCTGTTGAAACGGGAATCGCTACCAACAAAATAAAAGCTACTGAACAAGATAAGGAGAAACTAGAGCGTGTTATCGTTAAGGAAAAACCCTTTATATATGACTTTTTCTAGATGAGAGCATTAAAAAGGTGGAGCGCGATGGCTCCACCTTTTTAATAGCTCTTTTTACGAGTACTAACCATTCCTAAATAACATAACACAGTAAATAATATACTAATGGTCAAAGAGTGAAACAATGCCGGTGTCAAATAAGTATTAGCGTATAATATTGATACTCCTGCCGTACCTTGTATGATTACAAGGACGAGTACAGCTGTACTTCCCCAAACGAGACTTTTATAATGACGAAACTTCGAAATCGTCCATATCCACAAAATAAGGATAACAATGCTTAGTGAAATAGCAGCTATACGGTGAGTCAATTGAATACCTATTTGATACCCCAATGTACCATTAAGGTCAGGTAAAAACTCATTATTGCAGAGAGGGAATCCACTACATACATATGTAGCATCCGTGTGTTTCACGTATGCCCCCGTGTAAATAACGATATAGCAGTAAATAAGTACGAAAAACAAATAGTTTCGATACTTTCTTGAAACACTAATTACCGGAGCGTGCTTTTTATCTTCAAATGCAAGTATATTTAGCAAAACAACAGAAGCAAAAGAAATGGCCGATATTCCAAAATGCAGAGCAAGTACGATATCGGAATTACCCCAAATTACAGCACCTGCTCCCATCAAACCTTGGAAAATGATAAACAAGACTGCCATTAAAGCCATAAATTTTGTTTCTCTCATATGTGACAATTTGTTCCATGACCATATAGCCAATATAATAACAAAAAGACCCATTAAACCCGACCAAGCTCTATGAGTATATTCAATCAAAGTTTCCATCGTTTGAGTTTGTGGAACAAGTTCACCAAAGCATAATGGCCAAGTGGCACCACACCCGTCACCGGAACCAGTTTTTGTAACTAGAGCCCCTTGTAATAAAACAATCAACATGCCGATAGAAGTAATAATACCAAATATTTTAAGTCCTTTATGCAATTTTAATCACCTCCTCGTCTTATAGGAGAAAGACTTTCCTTTATATTTCTTAATATACTTATCGTAATGAAAATACGGGAAAAAAGTCAATTTTAAAAGAGTGAACATTTTAATAAGGATATAAAATGTGAAGATAGTGTGAAACTTTCTAAATTAATGAAACAATAATGAGTTTAGGATATAATGTTTATAGTATGATATTGGGTGAAAAGCATAATTGCTGTTTCTCTCATTGTGTGGTTTTGTGGTACAATCTGATTATTAGTGAAGAATATCAGGGAAACCTGTCGAGTTACCTGGTTTCTTTATGAGATAATTGTTCCTGACCGCCAATTTAAAAGGGGGTGAAAGGTTTGGATAAGACGAATACAGCCATTAATTCCTCAGACATGGAAGGGTCTCATATGGATGAAGAAGCAATAGATGCAAAAGATAAGTCCTGGAGAGATTATGTGACTCTTGCGAAAATGGGTATTGTCAATTCCAATCTTGTTACTGTATTTGCTGGATTATTTCTGGCTTCTGTATATAATACTGACTTTCAATTAATGCAAAATATGCATATTCTTATCTTGACATTAGTTGGTGCTGGATTGGTAATGGCAGGTGGATGCACGCTCAACAATTTTATTGACAGGGATATCGATCCAGTGATGGAACGCACTAAAGAAAGGCCAACGGTAACTGGGAAGTTAAAACCTTCCAATGTGCTCATTGCCGGATTATCTGAAGCCGCTTTGGGAATTATGATACTAGGGGCTGTAGAACCAGTAGCAGCTCTTATATCTGTGATAGGTTTGATTGTGTATGTACTCGTTTACACAATATGGCTAAAACGAGTATCAACATTAAATACAGTCGCCGGTAGTTTTTCTGGAGCTGTACCTCCGTTAATTGGATGGGCAGCAATTGAACCAAGCTTGCATATATATGCTTGGCTATTGTTTTCTATTATGTTTATTTGGCAGCCGCCTCATTTCTTAGCTCTTGCTATGAAGAGATGTGAAGAATATCGCGCAGCAGGAGTGCCAATGCTTCCTGTTGTCGCAGGATTTGCGATGACAAAAAGACAAATAGTATTATACGTTGCCACGTTGTTACCTATTTCTTTACTATTGTATGAGTTTGGTGTGATTTATATTGTCTGCGCCAGCGTTTTAGGAGTCGGATGGCTAGCCTTGGGGTTAGTTGGCTTTAAAATGAAAGATGATGTAAAATGGGCACGACTCATGTTTGTGTATTCTCTTAATTACATGACAATATTGTTTGTAGTTATGGTTGTTGTCCACCTATAGGGGAGGCTTGTTTTCAGGTAGAAAATAGACTGTATATAGTCTTTTTCTTTCCTGAATATCCTGAATATACACAGGCTGAAGGTGTAGGATAATAGCTGTAAATACCATAATACAAAATACTTAGCGAAAGAGAGGTTTGATTACTCTATGAAAGGACGCATAGGATTGTGGCGTTTTCTTCCTTTATCAGCCATGTTTTTTCTGTTGGCAGGCTGTGGGGAAGACAAATTAACAGCTTTAGATCCATATGGCCCACAGGCTGAATGGATCCTTGACAACATGATTCTCAGTTTATATGTCATGGCATTAGTAATTATTGTTGTTTTCACACTATTCTTTATTGCAGTCATCAAGTTTAGAAAAAAAGAAGGCGATGAAGAAATACCAAAGCAAGTTGAAGGGAGTAAGACGTTAGAATTAACTTGGACAATTATTCCAGTCTTTTTACTTGCTATACTTGCAGTACCAACTATTGCAGGTACATATAACATGGCCGAAGAAGCACCAGAGGCTGCTGGATCAAGCGGTGAAGAAGGGGAAAGTGCAGAAGGCGAAGATGGTGAAGAAAACGGTGAAGAAGTAGAAGAAGAAGATGCAGCAATTGTAATCGATGTGACTGGTCATCAATTTTGGTGGCAATTTGATTATCCAGAAGGATTTTCAGCTGGTAATGAAGTCTACATCCCTACTGGAGAGAAAGTTTGGTTTAATTTAACTGCAAGTGACGTTATTCATTCATTCTGGGTACCGGCTCTTGGGGGGAAAATTGATACCATACCAGGTGTAGAAAACAGTATGTGGCTTGAAGCCAATGAACCTGGTGTGTATAAAGGGAAATGTGCTGAATTATGTGGACCTTCCCATGCATTAATGGACTTTAAAGTAGTTGCGATGGAACCTGATGAGTACGAAGTTTGGGCAAAAGAAATGTCTGGTGAACAAGAGTCTTCAGCCGAAGAGTCAGAAGGTGGAGGAGCAACTGAAGAATCTCAAGAGGAAGATACTCAGGATTCCACAATGTCTGACGGACGTCAAGCTTTTGAAGATCAGGGCTGTATTGGATGTCACGCAGTTGAAGGACAAGGTACAGGTCAAGGACCATCATTATCGAACTTTGCCGATCGTGAAAAAATCGCGAATGTTATTGATGTAAGTGACGAAAATCTTGAAGCATGGATTCGTGATCCGGAATCATTTAAGCAGGGCAATAATATGCCAGCATTTCCAGATATGAATGATGAAGATATGGACGCGATTATCGACTATTTAAATTCTTTAAGTGTCGAAGATGAATTAGAATAACATTAAAAAGGAGGTAAATCTTGTGGCAACAGCTACTGCTTCTATGAATAATAATAAAAGTGTCTTATGGGACTGGCTGACGACCGTCGACCATAAAAAACTTGCTGTGTTGTATTTAATTGCAGGTACACTGTTTTTTGTAAAAGCTGGTGTTATGGCTTTATTTATGCGAATTCAGCTCATGTCAGCGGAAAATGATTTTTTAACCGGTCAAACGTTTAATGAGTTTATCACTATGCACGGAACAATAATGTTATTTCTGGCAGCAACACCGTTAATTTTTGCTTTCATGAACTTTGTGATTCCTTTACAAATCGGAGCACGGGATGTGGCATTTCCCTTTGTAAATGCTCTTGGATTTTGGATTTTCTTTTTCGGGGGATTATTAGTAAGTGTAAGTTGGTTCTTTGGGGGAGCGCCAGATGCTGGTTGGACAGCTTATGTCCCCCTTTCGAGTGGAGAATATGCTGATTTAGGTTTGGATTTCTATGTTCTCGGTTTACAAATAAGTGGTATTGGTACATTGGTATCTGCGATTAACTTTATCGTTACAATCATTAACATGCGCGCTCCAGGTATGACGATGATGAGAATGCCGCTGTTTTGTTGGACTGGTCTTGTCACATCGATTCTTATCGTGTTTGCGTTCACACCACTTGCAGCAGGGTTGGCCCTGCTTATGCTCGATCGTATATTTGGAGGACAATTTTTCGTTCCGGATTCCGGTGGTAATGCAGTGCTCTGGCAGCATATTTTTTGGATATTCGGGCATCCTGAAGTATATATACTAGTACTGCCTGCATTCGGTATTATTTCTGAAGTAATCCCGGCCTTTTCTAAAAAAAGATTATTTGGCTACACTGCTATGGTATTTGCAACACTTATTATTGCATTTTTATCGTTCATGGTATGGGTTCACCACATGTTCACTGTAGGAATTGGTCCTATAACCAACTCCGTTTTTGCAATAGCTACAATGGCAATTGGTATTCCTACTGGTATTAAGATATTTAATTGGCTATTTACCATGTGGGGAGGGAAATTAACATTTAATACAGCAATGCTCTGTGCTTCTTCCTTTGTGCCAACGTTTGTACTTGGTGGAGTCACGGGTGTTATGCTTGCGATGGTTCCTATAGATTACTTGTATCATGACACTTACTTTGTGGTTGCTCACTTCCACTATATTGTTGTAGGTGGTATTGTACTCGGATTATTAGCTGGTACGTATTATTGGTATCCAAAAATGTTCGGCCATAAACTTAACGAAAAGTTAGGTATTCTGATGTTCTGGTTATTCTACATTGGATTTCATCTGACCTTCTTTATTCAACATATCCTCGGTCTGATTGGTATGCCAAGACGTGTGTTCACATATTTGGATGGTCAAGGTATGGAAACAATGAACCTTGTCTCAACAATCGGTGCTTTCTTAATGGGTGCGGGAGTTGTTGTACTAGTCATTAATATTGTTTACTCAGCATTCACATCAGAACGTGTTGCTGTACGCGATCCGTGGGATGCAAGAACGCTGGAATGGTCTACTACAACACCTGTACCAGAATATAACTTTGCGCAGACACCTCAGGTTCGTTCATTGGATCCTTGGTTTTATGAAAAAATACATGGCGATGGATTGATGAAATCAGCGGAACCTATGGATGAGATTCATATGCCAAACGGTTCCATTCTGCCATTCATGATAGGCTTAGGATTATTCATTTGGGGATTTGGCATGATTATGTTAAATATGGAAAATCCTATTATGCCACCGGCTATTGTGATAGGCGTTGGATTTGTCGTTACTTTTGGGTCCATGCTAGTACGGTCTATTAAAGAAGATCACGGCTACCACATACCTCTCGATAAAGTTAAGAAAATCGAAAAGGAGGTAAGTTAACATGTCAGATTCTGTAGATGTATCTAAAGGATTACCATCTAACCCGGAAAAGGCAACATTAGAAGGTAAAAATAAATTTTTAGGATTTTGGGTTTTCCTAGGTGGGGAAACAATAATGTTTGCTACCTTTTTTGGGACATTTCTCGGGTTGAAGGAAGGAACAGCAGCGGGACCTACGGCAGACGAGTTATTCTCCCTGCCTTTGGTCTTCATTATGACAATGTTATTGTTAACAAGTTCGTTAACAAGCGTACTCGCAATGTTTTCTATGAAGAAAAACAATTTTAAGAATATGATGATATTAACGGCAATTACGGTAGTGCTAGGATTAGGATTCCTTGGTTTTGAAATATATGAATTCTATGAATATCTACATCATGGTTTAGGGTACACCACTAGTGCCTTTGCTTCTTCCTTTTACACTCTTGTCGGTCTGCACGGGGCTCACGTTGTATTTGGTTTAAGCTGGTTTATCACCTTAATGATTCGCTATAGCCGGACTGGCGGTATCACATTAACAAATGCACCAAAGTTTTATCTAGCTAGTTTATATTGGCACTTTATCGACGTTGTTTGGGTGTTCATTTTTACAGTTGTTTATTTAATGTCAATAGGAGGTGCGTAACGGATGTCAGATGAACTTTCAAAACCGTTTACAGAAAGCTCATTGTCTAAGGAAGAACTGATGAAAATGAATCGGGAAAGACGTGTACAGATTATAACTTTCGCGTTTATGATTTTTTTAACAGTGTTGGCATTCATAGCGGTAGGGATGGAAATGATAGAACCGAGTTTCGCGATTCCATTCATCCTGCTTCTGGCTGTTGTTCAATTTGTCCTTCAATTGTTTTATTTCATGCATCTGAAAGATAAAGATCACCAATGGCCGAATGCTTTTATGCTGACAGGAATTGTTGTGGCAACGCCGGCTGTTATTGCACTTGTGTTGCTGCTCGGTGTTACTAAATATTAAAGTAACGAAACTGCTCCTTATCTTTTGGATAGGAGCAGTTTTTTGTTCACTGTATCGTTAGAGATTTACACTATGGAAGTGGATTATATTTTGTATAATGGGAATAAATGATAAGAGTATTTCAAAAGGGGGTTGGATAGATGTCGACGAATAAGGAAAACCATGTGAATGATAAAACAAATGTATGGATTGCAGTAATTTTAACTATAGTGATAAATGGGTTAATTACTATTTTGTTTTTCATGGATGGCAATGATGAAGGAATTGGGTTTGATTTAACCATTTTGCCAATGTTAAATGCAATATTTAATAGTTTTACAACTGTTTTTTTACTGATGGCTCTGTTTTTTATTTTACGTAAAAACATTAAAATGCACCGTCGTTTTATATACGCAGCATTCACGACAACATCTCTATTTCTAGTTACTTATCTCGTTTATCATTATCTAGCAGAATCAACAGAATATGGTGGATCCGGCTGGTTAGAAAGCGTGTATTATTTCATTCTCATTTCGCACATTATTTTGGCGATTGTTATTGTGCCACTTGCGGTTATTACATTTTTACGAGGTATAAAATATCAAGTAGCAAAACATCGTAAAATCGCGCGTTGGACAATGCCGATATGGCTTTATGTAAGTGTCACGGGGGTCATCGTTTATATTATGATTTCACCGTACTACTAACCCTGTTTTTACATCCCCGCCTCTTAAGTCAAAACATAACCTCGTGTATTATTTTTATAATAAAACCCCTGAACTACGCTTTTGACAATAGTTCAGGGGTTTTTAATGTTAAATCTTAAAGTTAAACTTAATAATACCAGCTTCTCTAGCGGAGGTGAATGCAATAACAGTCAGTGGGCCTACTATAAATCCAATGACCCCTAGTAATGATAGCCCGATATACAGCGAGATGAGAGTGGCTAGTGCAGAAAGTCCGATATGACTTCCCATTACTTTTGGTTCTACTGTACGACGAATGATTAATAGTACAACACCAAGTCCTATAAGTTGTGTGCCAAGCACAATGTCTCCGGCAATAAAATGATATAAAGCCCATGGAGCCAATATGGCGATGGAACCAATGATAGGTATAAAATCAATTAACCAGATAAGAATCGCCATTAGTAATGCAACATCCGGAGTGAAAATATACAATCCTATCAGCGTTACAATAAATATAATAATACTCACTAAAAACTGGGCTTTAAAGAATCCAAGTATCACATAAGATAATCTGGATGTCATAAATTTAAACTTTTCAGCAGAATCTTCTTTCAAAAAAGAGTACATTTTCTTTTTTAACCGTGGTAAGTCTGTTAAAAATAAGAATAAGGCTATTAGATAAACGAGAAAAGACACAATAAAGCCGGGAATGGAAGCAAGCATACCTGGAATTTCGTCAACAAATGCTAGTAGTTTTTCTCTCCAGCCTTCTAGCCCATCTATGATTTGTGTGTTGATTTGCTGAATCGCCTCAGGTGGAAGATTCATATCTTGATAAGCTGTATCGATGCGAGATTGTAAACTTAATAATGCTTGGTTTAAATCATTGACATAGCCGGGAAAGTTATCGATAAAATATACTGCTTGTGCAACAACTTGGGTTATTACAAAGTAACCAAATAAGGAAACTGCTAATAAGAATGAAATGAAAACGGTGACCACAGCTATACCTCTGGACATCCTCATTTTTTCATGAAGCAGTCTGACAATTGGAGATAAAAACAGTGCCGTTAATAATGCAAGTATAATTGGACCGGACACAGGCAGAATAAAGTAAGCTCCGACTATTAGGATGATGATAGATAATATACGTAGAATTATTTTTTTGTTAAAAAGCGACGCCACAGCCAATCCCCTTTCGAAAAGTCCTTGTTTCTAACCGTTCTATGTGTCTTTATTATAGTATGAATGATGAAAAAAGAACAGAAAAACGTCCTTTGTGACTGCGTTATCTTGAAAAAAACCGGTGAATGCAATGATTCATCCGGTTTGACCTATGTATGGCTGCCACTAGGCTTGTTCTGCTTCCACCAGTTCGTTATAAACACTTTCTATCTTTTGTTTACATTTATTGATTACTTTATCTGGAAAATCTTCATCATATTCAATGCCGTGGGGATAGTAGTGTCGTCCGAAAAAAGGAGTAAGTAATCTTACTTCAGCGTCTTCTTTTGGAATTTCTCCCTTTATGGCAATTGCTTGAACACGTAAAAAATAAGTAGCGTCATCGGTTTTATCGAGCATTTTGTAATCAAATGTGACGCGTTCATAATCCCATTGTCCTTCGTGAATGAATCCGTTATTTTCCATCACGTGAACTAAACTTCCAAAGTTGAATTCTTTACCATGGAAATCAAAATCTTCAATTTTCATATAATACCCTCCTGCACAGTGGTTAACAACTATTTAGCTAATTTAATCATAATACGAATAAACAGAAGATGCAACGCTATTATATGTGAACATGAAGAATAAATACATGAACTTCGGTTAATAGTAATAATTGAATTAATAATAAGGAGGATAATCATTCATGTCGAATATTCAAGAAGTAATGACTACTGATGTTGAAACATGCAAACCAGAAGAAACGGTGTATGAAGCTGCAAAGAAAATGAAAGAGTATCATATTGGATCCATACCTGTTACAGAAGATCGAAATCTAATGGGGATGATTACTGATCGTGATATTGTTCTCCGTTGTATTGCGGAAAAGAAACCGGAAACAACAAAAATTTCAGAAGTTATGAGTTCTAGTATTATAACTGCAGAGCCTGATATGAACGTGCATGAAGCGGCTCGTATGATGGCGGAAAAACAAATACGCAGACTTCCTATTGTGGAAAATCAACAATTAATCGGGATAGCAGCTCTTGGAGATCTTGCCGTCGACGATGGCACGGATGAAGAGGCTTCTTTTGCTTTAAATGAAATCTCAGAAAGACCAGAAGTTCATCACTAAAAGATATCGGGTTTACTTTTCTTTTAAAAAAGGGAGGTAAACCTTTTTTTATATAACTTGTCGTTTATTAAAAAATGGGCGAACGAACCAAGGACAGTTGAGTAGTATGGTATCAAATAGTTAATGTAGGAGGTGTCTTATACATGAGTGATTCCATTCATGAGTCCGTTTATGAATTTCGTGAGTTTTTATATCAGCATCCTCTGTTGATAAGAGAAGTGAGAGAAGGAAAAAGAACCTGGAATCAGCTTTACCAAGATTGGGTTATATTAGGAGAGGATCATGAGGATTGGTCCTCATTTAAAAGAAAAGATAACCAAAAGGACAAAGGGACAGAAAACGGACAAACAGACTCATTGTCGGCGATAATGAAAACATTAGGACAAATAAATGTGGAAGATCTACAAAAGCAAATTTCTCAATTTAGCGGTATGATGGGGAATGTACAACAAGCATTACAGCATTTTCAAAAGCCATCCGGCCCTCCTAAATCACCACAAGATCCGTTTTCTTTTAGAGGATTTTAAAAAGGGGTGACCTCATGCATCCAAATTGTTATCATTTCATTCAGTCAAAATCAGAATACAAAGAATTTATCCGTTTTCACCCGAGTTGGTATAGAACATTAAATAGACATCCCGATTCACTTCCACAATTTGTCGAGGCGGCTCGTCAATATCATGGTCAGACCTTCCCACAACAACTAGAAAGATGGCAAAAAAATATTAATACTATATCAATGATTATGCGTCTATTGAAATAATTGAATATTGCCGTTTAAAAACCTTCTTTTGCTGCATACTAAAGAAGCAAAGGGAGGTTTTAAGTATGAAACGTTTAATGAAAATATTAAGTATCACTATAATATTTACATCTATAGGATACTTTATTGAGGAAACAGAAGCATCAGATTACACAGAAGAAATAGAAATTAGAACCATTCCTGTAGCAGATGTTAAAGAATCAGAAACAAAAGATTGGACGCTTCAATATAAAATCAAAAATTCAGACTTACTAGTGGAGTGTATTGTTCCTGGTTTTTCGTTATCAAAAGAAGAAAAGAGTGGACATGGTTTCTTAGTGGTGAAAATGAATGGAGAAAAGGCGGCAGAAATGGGTCAAGCAGCTTTTATGATGAAAAATTTACCTCCTGGTACGCATAAAATGGAGGTTACACCAAAGTCATATGATGGAGATTCAAAGAAACAATCGATAGAATTTGAAGTAGAAATCCCGTCTTCATAATATCTTCTTCTTCAATCGTAAGACGTAAACGTGTTACAATGAATAGATGGAGGTGTTCACATGTCTGCAGTTATTTCAACTCCAGTTGATCTGCTTGATGAATCTGCCCAGCTTGGACAAATTATTCTTCAGTCCGAGGTTTTTATAGAGTATAAAAATGCGCGTAGACGTATGGATGAAGATGAAGAAGCTCAGCGTCTCATTTCTAAATTTTCGGCTGAGAAAGATAGGTATGAAGAGGTTCAACGTTTCGGAAAATATCATCCTGATTACAAAACGATATCTAAAGAAATTCGTACCGTAAAACGGGAAATGGATATGCATGAATCAGTGGCTGCTTATAGAAGAGCAGAAAGAGCTTTAGAAGAGTTATTGAATGAAGTTTGTGGTGAAGTTGCTGGTATAGTTTCTCCGACGATTAAGCTCCCTGGAAACAATCCTTATTTTGAAAATGAAGGTTCTGGATCATGTGGCAGCGGCGGATGTGGCTCTGGCGGAAGTTGTGGATGTTCTTAGTATAGTAAGGAATTATTAAAATATAACATAAATAAGAGGACCGGGCGGTTTTTACCGGCCGGTTCTTTATAGAGTATTTGCACCTAGTCCCTCTCAGGAGGAATACAATATGTTTCAAGGGATTTTTACGTATCAAACCATTGTTAAAGCGGATGTGTATGATGTGTGGAGTTTTTTTCAAAACCTCAATATGTTAGAACGATTAACCACATTTCCTAAGGTCCAAGTCCTTCCTAGTGAAAGAGAGTCCTTTATCAAACTACGGATACAGGCCGGTATTTTAACCTTTTATTGGTATGCAAACATTATTGAATCAAAAGAGCCCATATATTTTATTGATGCAGGACAGTCACTGCCTTTTCCTTTTATTGATTGGATACACAAACATTTGTTTACCCAGTGGGGATGTCTAACTGGTATAACAGATTATGTTTATTTTAAAAGCTATGTGCCATCTTGGATGGTTAAAACAGGGTTAAAACAAATGTTTCGTTCGAGAGAAAAAGCATTAAAACAGTTTTTTTCCTAGTAAGGCAGAAATCCGGAACATATGTGTTCCGGATTGTCATAAAATCTCATTTGTTTTTAACTTTAGAGGGCCAACTTCCTATATAAGTAACGATTCATGAATCGTTACTTTTTTAAATTTTCTCTAGGTGACGGTGAATGAGGGCAAGGATGGAGCGACGTGTCATGATGCCAAGAAATGCTCCATCATTATCTTCTATACAAACAAATGGATGATTGATAGAGAGCATTAATGCTTTACCAAACGTTTCATCTTGTTTCATTCTTGGAACTTTCGCCGTCATAACATCCGACACAAAGTATTCGTGAAGCCGTTCCATTTCAATGCGTTCCATGCCTAAGATGGAATCAAGAATTTGAGCTTTGCCTACTTGACCTTGCACTTTATATTCTTTGTCGAGTACAGGAATAGATGTGTAACCGGACTTGATTAAAACTAAAAGTGCATGATCTAAAGGATTATTAGATTGAACATGTGCTACTTTTTCTTGAGATATCATTAATTCGCTAATCTCATTATCGGTAATCTGACTGTTTTTTAATGTTTGTAACAACATTATCACTTTCTTTCCTTATAAATAAATTTACTATCGTCAAAAGAAAGTGGCCCTAAACAGAAAAAATAAAAGCTCCCGATTTTCAAAACCCAATTTAATATTAGAGGCAGAAATGTAATATGTCAAGTGTTAATGAAAGCGTTTTCTTTTATTTATTCTTAGAAGATTTATTTTCGTATGTTAAATGCGGCATTGAGTTGTCCCCGCAACATTCGCTCACGAAGCTCTTTTTTTGGAAGTTTTTTCTGCTCCATTCGGCGTATATCAAATGTTTGCATTCCATCTTCCATTTTATCCGCTATATCTATAAGTCTTTCGACATCATCAAATGAATATTTACGAGTTCCACCCTGAGTACGTTCAGGAAATACAAGCTTTCTTTCTTCGTAATAGCGGATTTTTCTTTCAGATAGACCTGTTAATTCACTCATAACTCCAATCGTAATGACTTTTTTATCTTTGTAAGAAGACATATCGATGCGCTCCTTTTCAAATTCTTAAAATGTCTCTCCCTGTGTACAAATATATCACATAAAAAATAAAAAAAAAGCCTATATGTTAGAAAAACTAACATATAAGAAGAAGATAATTAACATAAAATAATAAAAGTGATGGTTGTCGCTATTCGTCATTAATGTTAACCTTTATATAATTAAAGTTAACAAAAATTTAGAGAGGATGGCTTATTATGGGTGGAAGAAGAGACTGGTCATTGTTGGCTAATGAAATATTAAGAGGAACTCCGGCGACGAAACAGGATGGATTAGACACACTTCATGCGGGTGATGGAGAGCTACTGTCAATATTAAATGCAGCTTATGCCCTTCGTTATCACTATTATAAAAACGAAGTAAAATTAAATATGATTGTGAACGCAAAAAGTGGTTTGTGTCCAGAAAACTGTGGATATTGCGCGCAATCATCCATCGCTGATACTGCAGTTGATAAGTATCCGTTATGGAATAAGGAATCGATCATTCGTGGTGCAGAAGAGGCGCTAGAGCGCAAGGCAGGAACATATTGTATAGTTGCTAGTGGAAGAGGTCCAACAAATAAGGAAATTGATCAGGTTGTGAGTGCTGTAAAAGATATTAAATCGACAATGCCTTTGACGGTTTGTGCCTGCCTTGGAATCTTAAAAGAAGGACAAGCGGAACGTCTGAAACATGCAGGAGTGGATCGATATAATCACAATTTAAATACGCATGTTGATCACCATGAGGCAATCACGACTACACATACATATGCAGATAGGGAAAATACAATCCATGCCGCCAAAAAGGCAGAAATATCACCATGTTCTGGAGTTATTGCAGGAATGGGAGAGACTGACGAGCAATTGATTGAAACGTTTTTTGAATTAAAAAAATGGGGAGCTGACTCTGTACCAATTAATTTATTGCACCCGGTTGAGGGAACGCCGCTTGAAGATAAGGAAACAATTGGACCGTTACGATCTCTAAAAATTATAGCGGCAGCAAGATTTATTATGCCCGATAAGGAAATAAGGGTGGCTGGAGGTAGAGAAGTTAACCTGCGTACATTACAGCCACTTGCTCTTTATCCAGCTAATTCTATTTTTGTAGGAGATTATTTAACAACGGGGGGACAGCAAGTCAAAGCTGATCATCAAATGATTAAAGATATGGGATTTTGTGTTGATGAACCTTCCCTGTCGAAAACATATTAACATGTTTAAAAGAGGTTGGGACAAAAGAAAAATATGCGGTAGTAAACACGAATGTCTTGCGCTGGTCAAGAGCTGCATATTAGCGGAGCCAAAATGCTTCGACTCCTGCGGGAAAAGCACGAAGGAACTTCTACTAAAACCGCACACGTCCTGTGTAAAACGTAGAAGCCACCGCATCCTGCGGAAGTGAGACCCCGCAGGCAGGGGTTTTCTGCCGAGGAGGCTCGAGCCGTGCCCGCGGAAAGCGAAGTATTTTGGCGCAGCGATTTGTCTTAGGAACGAAAAATGCCGAACGATTTTGTGAAATCGTTCGGCATTTTTCTATCTTATAAAGGTTTAGTCCCAGCCCCTTTTCGATGGAAGGATACTTTTAATAAGGGTGATCTTTTCTTGAACATTGCTTATGTTTATCTTAGAAATTTATTATTATTTCTAGGAGGAAGAGAGGTACACAGGTTATAATGAAAGGGAGGTATCCAGCAGTAGTTCTACTTATGGAGAGGATGATAACTGATGGAATTAATAGAAGGATTGTTAAGAAGGCGCACAATTTATTCTTTTAAACAGGAAGAAGTGAATTCGACGGTCATTGATAGAGCTTTGGACTGTGCTATCATGGCTCCAAATCATAAAATGACAGAACCCTGGCATTTTTATGCAGTAAAGGGTGAGACTAAAGAAAAACTTGCACAAAGAAAAAAAGAATTAAAATGGGAAGGTTTTCTAGACCAAGACTCTGAGCGGGCCAAACGAGCAGGAGAATCGGCATATACGTACATAGTTAACTTGCCATGGGTAATTGTTGTTACTACACATCGTTACAGCGTGGATCCTGTGAGGGAAAAGGAAGATTATGCTGCTACTTGCTGCGCCATTCAAAATTTTCAATTAGCAGCTTGGACTGAAGGGGTAGGAACAAAATGGTCTACAGGCCAGTTGGTGAAAGATCAAAAGGTACGTGATATCCTTGGTGTTGGAGAAGAAGAGGAAATAGTAGCTGTTTTATACCTTGGATATCCTGAAGATGTTCCAGAGCAAAAGAAACGCAATCGTACAGAAATAGTGAATTGGTTGAGTTGAACAGGAGTGAAACGGATGAAAGGAACACTAACTATTGGTGCCATATTATTAGCTGCAATCATAATCTCGGGTTTTTTTATACCGATTCAACTAAGTGCTCCGCCTGACGTAAGGACAATTGTAGATCATACGAATCAAGAGTATGTAAGTCCACCTTGTTTTAATGAGGCAGAACTCAGTAACTACCTGCAGGAAAGTGACTTGGGTGAAGCTCAACAGCTTGATTATGAAGCAGAATCCAAATGTACAACGAATAGTTTAGTAGAAGAAGACGTCACATTGAACATAGCATTGCTTAAAATGTTGGGGCTAGTTGGAAGTAAATGGAGTAGCAGTTTGTGGGAAAAGCAATAATTATTTGACAATAATTAAGAACATATAAGTATGAGCGATAGATAAAGAGAGTATGTTGAATGATGAGTCCTCACGCTTTCATACGCTAAGGCACTAGTTTGTATAAAGTCAAAACACCTTTGTTAGGATACAAGACGTATGATAAGCTGATATTTGTGAAATTTTCAAATATAATGTAAGGAACATCACACTATGACACATAGGAGTTGTAATAACAGAGATGAAAGTAGCTAAATTTGGAGGCAGTTCGCTTGCCAGTGCAGATCAAATTAAGAAAGTATCGGATATAATCACAGCCGATCAAGACCGCAAATTTGTTGTTGTGTCAGCACCAGGAAAACGGAACGATGAAGACACGAAAGTCACAGATTTGTTAATAGAACTTGGAGAAACCTTTTTGAAAGAAAAAAAGGCAGAGGAGCCGTTACAGAAAGTTGTGGAACGATATCGCGATATTGCTAAAGGCCTCGGACTTGATGAGGACATCGTGCAAACTATTGAGGATGATTTGAAAAGCCGTTTAGCTTTTGATCCGACTGACAGAGATCGTTTTATGGATCAAATGAAAGCAAGCGGAGAGGATAACAATGCAAAAATTATTGCTCGTTATTTGCAAAGCATTGGTATTGTAGCTGATTACATCCATCCTCAAGATGCAGGTCTGTTTGTAAGTAACACACCGGGGAACGCTCAAGTTTTGGATGAAGCATATGATCATTTATACAAACTACGAGACAAAAACGGCATTTTAATTATTCCTGGATTTTTTGGTTTTTCCAAAGAAAATCAGCTTGTGACTTTTCCGCGTGGTGGATCAGATATTACTGGTTCCATTATTGCAGCAGGTGTTAAGGCTGAACTTTATGAGAATTTCACCGATGTCGATTCAGTTTTTGCGGCGAATCCAACGGTGGTAGACAACCCATGTGCGATTAAACGCATGACTTTCAGAGAAATGAGAGAGCTATCTTATGCAGGGTTTGGTGTGTTTCATGATGAAGCGCTCATACCAGCGTTTAAAAGCAATATCCCCGTTTGTGTAAAAAACACAAATAACCCTGGAGCAAGCGGCACAATGATTATTAATGAACGGGAATATGCGTTGAACCCTGTGATAGGTATTGCAGCGGATAAAGGTTTTAGCACCATTTATGTACGAAAATATTTAATGAACCGTGAAGTTGGTTTTGGTCGCAAGTTATTATCGATTATTGAAAATGAAGGAATTTCATATGAACATATTCCGTCTGGTATTGATGATACATCCGTGATTTTAGAAAATGACCAATTAACTCCTGAAAAAGAAGAAAAAATCATTCATCGTATTATAAATGAACTTGGTGCGGATGATGCGTACTTTGAAAAAGATTTTGCAATGATTATGCTTGTTGGTGAAGGAATGCATGAAACGGTAGGGATTGCAGCAAGGGCAACCAAAGCTCTGTCTGAAAAAGAAGTTAATATTGAAATGATTAATCAAGGTTCTTCAGAAGTTTCTCTATCGTTTGGTATACATGATGAGGATGTAGATAAAGCAATCCGTGGATTATATGAAGAATTCTTCAGTACAAAAGAAGTGTTACAGTAGAATCGATGAAAAAGCTCTTTTGCCACATCCAGGCAAAAGAGCTTTTTGTTATACTTAAAAATTATTTGCTTCGATGCTTTTTTTCATCTAGGAGCAGTTCTTTTAATTCTTGAACTTCCTTTCGCAACTCTTTCACTTCATTTTCGGAGGATTTCTCAGAAACTAGAGTACTATCCTGTTCCATTCCCATTTCATCAACTTTTTCCACATTATTAACGATGACACCGATGAATAAGTTAAAAATGACAAAGGTACCAACAAGTACAAAGCTGACAAAGTAAATCCAAGCTGATGGTGAAGTCTCTAGTAATGGCCTCATGACATTACTAGCCCATGACTCTAACGTAACTACTTGAAAAAGTGTGAGCAAGGAATCTCCAAGACTTCCGAAATATTCAGGTGCAATATGTTGATATAATATCGTACCAATTACAGCATAAATATAAAAGATGATCCCCATTAAAATCATAATATTTCCAAGTGCTGGAATAGTCATAAGCAGTGCATCAACCAACCGCCGTAATGATGGGATGAATGATATTGCTCGAAGAATTCTTAACACTCTTAGTACACGCAGGACTGTTACAAAATGAGCGCCGGTAAATATAAAGCCAGATATAACTATTAAGAAATCAAACCAATTCCATGGGCCTCGAAAAAAAGAATAAAAGGGTTTAGAACCAACGATTCGCAACGCAATTTCAATCGTAAAAATCCATAGTAGGATCCGGTCGGCCATGTAAAAAAGTGATTGATTATTTTGATAAATCCCTTGAAATGTTTCTAGTCCAACAATCGCCGCATTGATGAGAATTATAATCATCACCGAATGTATAAATAGTCGATGTTCGACAAGACGTGATATTTTATCTCTCCAATTTTCCGCAGACTTGCTGTTCATAAGTATCGATTTCCTCTCCTTTACGATTCCTTTCCTTTTCCGCTGCTTTTTGATTCTACTAGAAGAATAGAAGAGAATAAAGATGATAAATGAAAAAAACGTGTACAAACAGTGAAAAGACGCAACACCCTTTTCTTGGAATGTCACGTCTTTATCGTTACTAATTATTGAACTTTGTAGAACCTCCTAAAGCTTTTGATTGATTAATGGCAGCGTGAATAGCTTTCTGAAAGCTTTCTTGTAATCTATTACTTTCCATTGATTGGAATGCTGCTTCTGTTGTACCTCCTGGACTTATCACTTCATTGTAAAGGTCTCGCGGGGACAAATGTGATGATTGAAGGCGGACAGCTGCACCATAGATTGTTTGTATGATTAATTCTTTCGCTTTTTCTTCAGATAAACCAGCATCTTTGGCTACATTACTCATAGCTTCTACAAAATAATAGAAATAAGCCGGTCCACTGCCGGAAATGCCAGTAACAGCATCTAGATGAGATTCTTCAAGAATCGTCACGGTTCCAATAGCGGAGAATAAGTCCGCTGCTTGATCGAGATGATGTTGGGCTGCATAATAACCAGAACTGACTGCTGTTGATGATGCTCCTACTTTCGCTGATGTATTAGGCATTACACGAACAACAGGAATGGGATTATCTAATAATTGTTCGATGTAAGAAGTAGTCACACCGGCTAGAACAGAGAGAACTAATTTATTTTCTGTTATAACAGGTTTGAGTGTAGCAACAGCTTCTTCTATATGCTTTGGTTTCATAGCTAAGATGATGATATCTGCTATTTCGACTGCTTTTGTTGGAGTAGGTGTTGTATTAACACCAAAATTGTTTTTTATGTCTAGTAAACGTTGCTCGTTAGAATGATTAGTAACAGTAATATTTGTTGGTGATACAAGATGTTTTTTGAGCAAACCACCGATAATTGATTCTGCCATCGATCCTGCGCCAATGAAGGCAATGGTTTTGTCGTCTGTCATCATGTTTCCTCCTATTCTTTTATTTGGCCGCTGCCTTCTACTAAATATTTCAAAGATGTTAAAGCATTTAATCCCATTGGTCCACGGGCATGAAGTTTTTGAGTACTGACACCAATTTCTGCTCCGAAACCAAACTCAAAACCGTCGGTAAATCGGGTAGATGCATTATGATAAAGAACAGCTGCGTCCAAGTTTGAGAAAAATAGGTTCTTATTGGATTCTTCTTCTGTTATGATCGCTTCAGAATGTCCGGTACTGTATTCTTTAATATGAGCAATAGCACCATTGATATCTGGTACCATCTTGACAGCGGTGGTTAAGTCCAAATATTCTTCTGACCAGTCTGTTTCGGTGGCGGCTTTAACATCAGGGTGGATTGACTGTACACTTTGATCACCCCGAACTTCAACCTCATTTTCTACGAGCGTTTTAATAAGTGCTGTCCCGTGTTGCTCCGCCCATTTTTCATGTAAGATAATTGTTTCAGCAGCATTACATACAGACGGCCTATTCGTTTTAGCGTTAAGAGCGATATTTATTCCCATTTCTTTTGTGGCGCTTTCATCTATAAACACATGACAGTTTCCTACTCCTGTTTCAAGAACTGGAACAGAAGACTGCTGTACAACGGTTTGAATAAGACCTGCTCCACCTCGAGGAATAAGGACATCCAAATAATCGTTCATCGTAAACAATTCTGCAGCTGCTTCTCTGGATGTATCTTTTGCTAACTGAATGGCATCTGTTGGAATATTATGGTTTTCGAGCACTTTATGAATGGAAGAGACGACTGCTTTGTTTGAAAAATCAGCTGATGAACTTCCTCTTAAAAACGCTGCGTTTCCCGTTTTTAAACATAGTGCAGCGGCATCTGCTGTCACGTTAGGGCGGGCTTCATAAATAATACCAACTACGCCAAGCGGAACACGAATACTTTGGATATGAATGCCGTTAGGGCGAGTCCAGCTTTCGATTGCTTGGCCGATTGGGTCTTGAAGACTTTGGATATGCCGAAAGCCGTCGGCCATATTGTAAATACGCTGTTCATTTAATCGTAATCTGTCCATTAGAGCTTTGGAAATACCGTTATCGTAACCAGCTTGTAAGTCTTTTTCGTTTTCAGCTAAAATCAGTTCTTTATCTTTTTCAAGCTGATCTGCTATTGCAGATAATAACTCATTCTTTTCTATAGAGGTAAGCATTGCTATGCTGTCTGCGGCTTTTTTCGCTTTTTTTCCCTGTTCTAAAATAATTCCCATTTTATATCCTCTCCTTTTCTATATGAACCCACTCATCACGATGGATGACCTCTGCTCTTTGGGTAACGGTCATTGCAGCTGCTTCGAGGGAAGATTTCCCTTTAATTTGCATGATTTCAGTCGCTGACATGTTGACCTGGCCTTTTCCAATCAAATGTCCTTTATAATCTTTCACTTCTACGACGGCTCCCATTTCAAATTGACCATCCACCTTAATGATGCCGGCTGGAAGTAAGCTCCGTCCTTTTTGCAATAGGGCTGTTTTTGCCCCTTCGTCTATAGTGAGTTCCCCTGTAGATAAAGAATGAAGGGCAAGCCATTGTTTTTTACTGTTCAGCACAAAACGTCCTGGGAATCCGATGTAGGTGCCGTCTCCTTTTCCGGCTAAAACATCTAATAATGATGAAGGACCCGAAGTCATTCCGATAAATGCTCTCAATCCAAGTGATAATGCTGTATGAGCAGCCTGAAGTTTTGATTTCATTCCACCAGTACCGACGCTACTCCCACTTTCACCAGCCTCCTCAAAGAGTTCCTCGTGAACTTCTGATAGAAAGTGATATCGTTTAGCATTTGAGTTCGTTTTAGGATTAGAATCATAAATTCCATTTATATCTGTTATAATGATTAGACAATCGGCGTGAATAAGCCCCCCGACAAGTGCGGACAGCATATCATTATCACCAAATGTTAGCTCATCAACAGCAATGGAGTCATTTTCGTTAATAATTGGGAGAACGCCGCGGTTTAGCAATTCGGTTAAAGTAGAGTAGGCATTTTGATATTGAGATTTATCGGAAAAATTATCGCGCGTCAAAAGTATTTGACCGGTTTCAATACCATATTCTTTAAATGCTTCTGTGTACGCCTGCATTAATAAACCTTGGCCCACTGCCGCGGATGCTTGTTTGCCTGCAAGAGTAACAGGACGGGTAGGATATTTTAATCCTGAAAACCCAGCTGCCACCGCACCAGAAGAAATAAGGACGACTTGATGGCCTTCTTTTTTTAACCTAGCAATGGATTCAACATAAGCATTTAGTTTGGTCCGGCTTAATTCTCCGCCGGAATTCGTTAACGAACTACTTCCAATTTTAACGACGATACGCTCTTTTTTCATATTTATCACCCCTTTCAAACAAAAAACTCTTCCGTCCTTCTTTCTAAAAGGACGGAAGAGTCATCGGTTCCGCGGTACCACCTTTATTAGACAACAAATGAAAAAAAGATGTCGTCTCTCTTGATACATCCTGTAACGAAGGATAGACGGTCAAGTTATGTCCTGACAGCTCCAAGGCGGGTTCAAAAACGTATTTTCCGTGCAAAACCTCTCAGCCTAGGGTTTTGCTCTCTGAATGGAAATGCGGAATTTTACTATTCCCTTTCGCGGCCGATTTCTGTATAAATATTGATTACGTTAAAATTTTATATGTATCTTAATTATCTGAGAAATTGAATCCATTTGTCAAGTATTTATCGATATTATATATTAACTTACATAAAGCGGGAAAGGGGCGATAAAATGGCCCGTACACCAAAAAATATACTAATTACAGGGGCATCGAGTGGAATTGGAGCAGAGCTTGCCAAAAAAGCAGCTGATAACGGTGATTATCCTTTACTTGTTGCAAGATCTGTTCAGAAATTAAAAAGTCTTGAGAAGGAACTTAGGAGAATGGGCTGCGTTTGTAGCATTTTTCCAGTAGACGTAACAGACGAACAAGCAGTAATAGAAATGATAGTGGAGATTGAACAGCATTTTGGTGAAATTGATGTTGTCATAAATAATGCTGGTGTTGGAACTTTTGACTTGGTGGAAAACTTAACATCAGAAGACGTAAAACAGATGATTAATGTGAATATCACAGGTGTGTTTAATATAACAAAAACAATACTGCCGTATATGAAGACACGTAATGATGGCCATATCATAAATATAGGCTCTCAAGCAGGTCGTTTAGCCACACCGAAATCCTCAATCTATGCAGCAACGAAGCACGCACTAATTGGATTCAGTAATGCTCTTCGTTTGGAAACATCGGCATTTTCTATTCGTGTTTCAATCGTTAATCCTGGACCAGTACGAACACCATTTATAAGAAAAGCAGATCCAAGCGGAAACTATGAGAAGGCTGTAGAGAACTTTTTTGTTGATCCTGCTAAGCTTGCAAAAAAAATCATGGGATTGGTAGATAAACCACGGCGGGAATTGAATTTACCATGGTGGATGGCAGCTGCAGCTCGAATTCATGCTGTGATTCCGGCTGTTGTAGAAAAGCTAGGAAACCGTCAGTTTAAGAAAAAATAAAACAGCTTTATTTATAAGCTATATTGCTGTTACGATAGACTCGTGCTAGACTGAGTGAAACTCATTTTAATGAAAAGGAGACAGACCGATGCATGTAGATCGAGTAGGAATCGCCGTCTGGCTCCGTTCGACAAAACAAGTACGTCACTTGCGCAAATACGGAGTCGTATATTATGTTTCGAAGAGTATGAAATATGCTATTTTATATTGCAATCGTTCGGATGTTCATCATTTAGTACAGGAGTTAGAGTCATTATCTTATGTAGACAAAGCGGAACGATCAAAAAAACCAGAGATTCGAACGGAATTTAGCAAGCCAAGCAAACCAAAAGAAAATTCTTATGACTACAATGTAGGTATTTAAAAGAGCGTCTCTTTCTTTTTTGGAAAGAGACGCTCTTTTTTGCCAGTTATTTTGATGATTACTGTAACGTTTGACGTGATAACAAATGCTTCTTTTACGGGAGGTTTGATCATTATTTCTATTAATTGTTTCGTTCCTCGAATTGTATTAAAATAACGGAGTAGAAAGAAGGGACTTTTCATGATTAATTGGAAGAAAAATCTTTATATATTAACGGTTTCAATATTTATTGTAATGGCGGCAATGACAATGATTGTCCCTTTTTTGCCGCTGTATTTACAGGAGCTTGGTGTAACAGACCCTGCCAAAGTCAGTACGTGGGCGGGTCTTATTTTTGGTATTAACTTTTTTAGTGCTTTCCTTGTTTCTCCTTTTTGGGGGCGGTTAGCAGATAAGCACGGACGACGTTTAATGGTGTTGCGTTCCGGTTTTGGGATGGCGATTGTTATGATACTGATGGGATTTGCCACAGGTCCATGGAGTCTTTTCTTTTTTAGGTTACTAAATGGAACGATTTCTGGTTTTAACCCAGCATCGATAGCATTGATATCGACTAATACACCAAAAGAGTATGTCGGTCGGGCGCTTGGCATTTTACAGGCTGGCGCAGTAGCTGGCAGTATTTGCGGACCGTTATTCGGTGGATTGATGGCAGAAATTGTAGGATTCCGTATGATTTTTAATATTACAGGAATTTTTATTGCACTGGCTGCCTTTACTGTATTGATTTTCGTAAAAGAAGATTTTACCCCTCCGAAGAATGAAGAGAAAACAAGTACTAAACAGGATTTTAAAACTATTGCTGCAATAAAGCCGATTCCGTCCATTTATGTTATTATATTCTTAATTCAATTCGGTTTAGTCGGTGTCAATCCGCTTGTATCGCTGTTTGTAGAAGAATTGAGTGAAGGGATGAATAGTGCTTTCTTTGCTGGTCTGGCAGTTTCTTCAATGGGATTTGCCAATATGTTGGCATCACCGAAACTTGGAAAATGGAGCGATCGAAAAGGAGCACAATATGTTTTATATGGTTCCTTAATCGGGGCTGCTATTTGTTCGATACCACAAGCCTTTGTAACGGAGTTGTGGCAGCTTATTGGTATGAGATTTTTCACTGGATTATGCTTAGGAGGACTGCTTCCGGCTGCTAACACGCTTATTCGAAAGCTTGCACCTGAGGGGATGGAAAGCCGAACGTATGGATTTTCGAATAGTTTCTTGTTTTTAGGAAATATGCTTGGTCCAATGATTGGAGGCTTCATAGCGGGATTTGCTGGTATAAGAAGCTTGTTCATCATTTCCGCTTTGTTATTGTTTATTGGTGTTATCACGATGAGAAAACAAGTTTTGCCGGTATTGGATAATAGATAAAAGTAATAAAAAAAGGCTGTTCCTCAGGGTTGTAGGAACAGCCTTGCCCGTATATCCCGGGCTATGGGAGAGGAGAAACCGGAGGAAGAACTTATGGGGAAACGTAAGCCTTCTCCGCGGTTGCCAGCAACATGGATTCATGCTGCTGTTTGTAAGTATGCACGATGAAAAGCAGATTTATACGTGTTTTTTGGATGAATCATAAATTCTTATGTTTGCCTTTTTCTGTTTTTGTGGTAGGATTAGGACGAAATTTAAGAAAGGAAAGAACGTGTATGCGCGTCATTTCTGGTGTTTATAAAGGAAAAACTCTGAAAGCGGTTCCCGGGATGAAAACAAGACCCACGTCTGATAAGGTGAAAGAAGCACTGTTTCACCGGATTGGTCCTTATTTTGAGGGAGGATACGGGCTTGATTTATATGCTGGCACAGGAAGTTTAGGTATTGAAGCTATCAGCCGCGGTATAGATTCATGTATGTTTGTTGATAAAGCGCCGCATTCGGTGAAAATAATAAAACAGAATCTAAAAACGGTTGCAGTAGAAGAACATACGGAAGTTTATTGTAATGATGTTCTTCGGGCATTATCAGCTCTTGGTAAAAGAAAAAGAACTTTTGATATTATCTTTATGGATCCTCCTTATCATAAGCTCGTTATATCTGAATTATTAGAAGGTATTGCAGAAATGAGTTTGTTGAACGAAAAAGGAATAGTAATATGCGAACATCATTCGTCGTCAACACTTTCGGATGAAATTGCAGGGTTCACAAAACAAAGTACGGAACGTTATGGGGATACAAGTGTATCTATTTATGAAAGAGCGGAATAAAGGAGGAGGTTATTATGGCCAGCGTTGCAGTTTATCCTGGTAGCTTTGACCCTGTCACTAACGGACATATAGACATTATTGAGAGAAGTGCCAAAGTATTTAATAAAGTGATTGTGGCCGTTTTACATAATCGTAACAAAGATCCATTGTTTTCAATAGAAGAGAGAGCTTTAATGCTTCAACATTCGGTTGCAGACATACCGAACGTAGAAATTGATTCTTTTAATGGTTTGCTCATTGATTATGTAAGAAATAAGAATGCAAAAACAATAATCAGAGGATTGAGGGCTGTGTCTGATTTTGAGTATGAGATGCAAGCAGCATCTATTAACCGCAAACTTGATCCTGAAATTGAGACATTTTTTATGATGACAAATAATCAATATTCTTATTTAAGTTCGAGTATTGTTAAAGAAGTAGCAAAGTATGAAGCGAATGTGGATGGTCTTGTACCAGAGTATGTCGCAAGGTCATTATATGAAAAGTATGGACCATTCTCTACCACGTAACAGTCTGTGTTTTTGGATGAAATCTATGGAAAATCGTGCACCCTAACAACTAATAACGGAACAATTTCACTATGAAAAACTGCTGAATAACAAGGGTTGCCTCCAAAGTTGTATGGGGGCAGCCCCTTTTCTTATGACTAATAACTCGGACGATAAATTGGTTCATGCATGAATCTTAGTGATATTGTCGTGAAATACTGTTAAATGATTAAAACGAATCCCGATTCCTTGTATGTTCCTTTGTTGTAAAGGATGTTATTAGTAGAATATAAAGGAAAAGAAACACCATTGTCACGAAACTACCGTAGTTTATGATCTGTTTATTGATGGTTTCCCATATTACAATAAATGATTCATTCGTACTTCCTGACACTGCCGGTTGCTCCAGCCGTTGGATATATAACGGCTGCCAGAAAATATAAGTTAACAAAGCTGCAATAATACCATGAAGCCAGCGGGCGAAAAAAAACGGGGAAAAACGAATGTCAGTTTCTGCGAGTAAACTTGCTACTTGAGCGTGGACAGAAAAGCCACTGAATCCAAGAATAAATGCTGCCACCACAGCTTTTTGCAGTAAAGGTATAGAAGCTAAATCGCTAATTAATTTATTCCCAACGGTGATTTCGAAAAATCCAGAAAGCCAGGGGAAAGCAAGGTCCGATCCATAGGATACGGATGCTAATATCAGATTAGGGAACCACGCCATATAATCAATTATTCCAGTTACGTTCAAAAGTCTGTATAACACAGAAAATAAAACGATAAATCCACCAATCATGAACAATGTATTAATAGACGATGTGACAGCATCCCCTAGCTTTTTTCCAAAAGGGCGCTTGTCATTATTTTGTTCATGAAGTGCTGCTTGAATGGCAACTTTTACTGAGTGAGAGGATACCGCTTCCGTTGAAGGAGAGGTAGTAGATTTGTAAAAACGCATAATTAATCCGACCACCACATTGGACGAATAATGAGTAAAGGCTAACAATAAACCAAGAGATACATTATGAAAAAAACCAACAGCAACTGCACCGCATATAAAAAGAGGATTAGAGCAGTTTGTGAAACTAACCAGACGTTCAGCTTCTTCTTGTGTGATTTTTTTTTGCTTCCGAAGCCTTACCGTGAATTTTGCACCAGAAGGAAATCCTGATACGAGCCCCATTGCCCAAACAAAACCTCCAGCTCCCGGTACATTAAATAATGGACGCATAATAGGATCTAATATAACGCCAAGAAAGCTAACTACCCCAAACGCGATTAACAATTCAGCAGCAATAAAAAATGGTAACAGAGAAGGGAAGACAGAATTACTCCATATGAGAAGACCGTCTCTTGATGATTCGAGTACTTCCTGTGGGTATATAATTAAACTTAGCGTAAAGATACATACTAACAGCGCCATGATAAGCATCGTCAGTTCTCGTAGTCTCAAGTCCGGATTCCTCCTCGCAGGCTATGTTACAAAGTCAAACACAAAGCATTTGTTTGTTAAAACATGTTAAAATAAACGTATCTCTTTCTTTGAATTTGGACTAGTTCCTCTCCAACATGAATATGTAATGAATAACGATATTTAGACCAAAGTGACAAAAAAGACATTGAAAATGAGCAGCGATGAAAGGAGATGCAGCATGAAACACCGGAAAAAAACTACTATTAGCCGCAGTTGGATTATACTTATCGTGCTAATTCTTATCCTTGCCATTAACCAGATTCCCTTGCCTTATTATTATTCACAACCAGGTGAGGCTTCAGGGCTTGCGGAAATGATAGCAGTAGAAGAAGGTTATGAAGAGCAGGGTGAATTTTACTTAACAACTATTCGTCAAAGAAAAGCAAACATTCCGTTGTATGTCTGGGCGCAACTTTCATCTTTTCGTGACCTAACACCTGAGGAAAACTTTTTGAGAGAGGGCGAAACAGATGAAGAATATTTTCATCGTCAGGATATGTTGATGGACAGCTCCCAACAATCTGCTAAGATTGCTGCTTATAAAGCAGCTGATCGTACTTTTGAGGTTAGGTATAACGGTATTCGAGTAGCGCAAGTCATTGAGGGAATGGATGCAGAAAACCATCTACAAGAAAATGATAGGATTACAGGAATCAATGGAGATAGTGTGAATACGCTAGAGGAAATGAATGCAATACTTGAAAATAAAGACGTCGGTACAGAAATGGAGATTACCGTAAAAAGAGATGAACAAACCGTAACAGAAAATGTGGAAATCGACACTTTTCCAGAGGAACTAGATAGTTCAGGAAGAGCAGGACTTGGTCTTCTTTACCCATACACGGATAGGGAAGTAACATTTGATCCAAATGTTGAGATTAAGTCTGGTTCAATCGGAGGACCATCCGCTGGTTTTATGTTTTCCATGGAAATATACAATCAGCTTACAAAAGATGATTTGACAAGTGGATTAGATGTTGCGGGAACAGGAACAATAGATGATGAGGGGAATATAGGCCGAATTGGTGGAATTGATAAAAAAATTGTCGCAGCAGATAGTTCGAATGTGGACGTATTTTTTGCCCCTGATGATGATGCTGCATCTCCATCGAATTATGAAGAAGCGGTAGAAGCCGGAGATGAAATAAATACGTCAATGGAAATTGTTCCTGTTCAGCATATAACAGATGCGATAACTTATTTAAACGAGAAACAAGATTCTTCATCATAAATAAACAGCCTCCGATTCTTTAATTCAAAATAATCGGAGGCTGTTTATATTCATGATCCCATTTTATTTTTCGCATTGATGGAGGTAGGACAGTGTAATAAGCCATCGCAGCTTTTTCATCCAATTGTTGTTGTGGTGTTTTATTTTTTGGAAGTGTTGAAAATACGGGTATATCAATGTGTTTTTTTATTTGATTTAAATATGCTTGCCCAGATGAGTTCATTCCTAGGACACGAATATGGTCTGCTTGTTGTGTTTCTAGAGCAAGTCTCGCTTCAGATTTCAATGTCCCCGTTAATACTTGCACCGCTAAACGTTGTAGCCTTGTCCAAGTATAGCGCTTTGTTTTTAATGCTGTCATAAAACTGTGAAAGGAAGCATGCGTTTTTATTAATGTTTGAAAACGGTGATGCAATCCTTCTTCCGCTTCGTATATTTCTGATAGAAATGCAGATGATAAAGTAAGCGTTTTTGCTTGAAGAAAACAAAAGTATTGCTCCCAATTGTAATAATGGCCTCCATTGTTTAAAAAATCTTGTATCACTTGAAACGTACTAGCGGGTACTACATTGTGAATTTTTTCTGGAGTTTTGGAATCTTCTATAAGAGAACGGCGTATGCTGGTTGCACTGGAAATCGAGGAGCCCGATAAATTTTTATCGTGGTAATGCGACGCTGTTCGTTTTATTGTTTCTGGTGTAATGGAACAATTTAAATAATTGATCGCACGCATGTAGTGATAACCTAATACGTTGTTAGGCTGTGATAAATCAGGACAATCTTTATCGGGATCTAATTTTGCGAATGCCAGAGAAGCTGCTTTCGGAAAACTATATCCCTGTTTACTAAATTTTTTTATATAGGTATCGTAGGTTTGACTCTTGGTCTCCAAAAAATCAAGCAACTTTATAAATGGAGTAATCTCCCCATGTTCACTTCCAAAACAAACGGTATCTACACCTAGTTTATCTAATATAGAAATAGCGCCTTGAGCGAACCAGCCCGCATGTTGACTTGAGAATATGTAAGGAAGTTCGACTACTAAGTCAGCTCCGCCCTGAAGTGCCATCAATGTGCGATCACGTCTTGGTAATAGTGCGGGTTCTCCTCGTTGCAAAAAATAACCACTCATTACACAAACTACTACATCGGCATTTGCTGCTTTTTTGGCAGCTTGGACGTGATATTGATGACCATTGTGAAAGGGGTTATATTCTACAATTAATCCGACGGCTTTCATAACGATAAAGTCTCCTTTATAACAGCTATATATATCATGCATCTTTCGCTCGGGTGGAAGACATGTTATGATAAGTAAACTGTTTGTTTCCTTTTAGTATAATGTAAAGAAAAAATATTGACAAATAAATGTATGGTGGATATAATTACTCTTGTTGCCTAGAGGTGATACCCAATGAGATGGAGTATTCAACAACTGCTTGCGAAGAATGAAACTGGATTTGACATCGATGATTCTGTTGATGTCAGTGATTTAACAGAACGTGATCGTGAAATTCGGGATATCAGCTCTGTGAAAGTCACAGGTCATGCTGCATTTACTGGTGAAACAATTACCTTTCATCTTCGTTTAGAAGGATCGATGATTTTGCCTTGTTCACGCACGCTTGCCGATGTCAATTTTCCATTTGATGTTCAAATGCTAGAAAGTTTTCGTTTAGACGGCAATCCGGTCGATGAAGAAGAAATTCAATTACATGAGCCAGAAAACGGCTATGTTGATCTTCTTCCTTATATAAAAGAAAATATTCTAGTTGAACTTCCTATTCAAGTTTTCGCTGAAGATATCGGTGAAGATGAAGCACCAGCCCCGCAATCCGGGAAAAATTGGGAAGTTATAACCGAGGATAACGTTAAGGAGAAGAAAGAAGAGGATAAATCAGAAGTCGATCCTAGAATGGCTGATTTAGCCAAGTATTTTGACAAATAGGATGTAAGAGCGAAAGAGGCAATATGTTAATCTTCGCCTGGCAAAAGTATTCAACTCTTAAAGGAGGTGGGACATATGGCAGTACCAAAAAGACGTACGTCAAAAACGCGTAAAAAAGAACGTCGCACACATCATAAAATTTCCGTGCCTGGCATGGTAAAATGTCCAGATTGCGGTGACATGAAACTATCTCACCGTATTTGTAAACATTGCGGTTCCTATAAGGGAGAAACCGTAGTAGAAAACAATTAATGGTAAAAAAACTGCTTTTCGAGGAAGTTCCCTCTGAAAAGCAGTTTTTTTGTGTTATTGGATAGTCTTTGTGACAATTTGCCATCGATTCTAATGTCACTCAAAACAACTAATGACTAGTACATACAATCATGTGAAGGATTATTTCAAGCCTTGTCTCATAACTATATTTGTTCTCTTTTTTTAAAAAGGGAATAATTTCACGAAAAAAAGGAGATAATCATTTGATAGAGCGATTCTATCTTCTATTTAGAAATCATAGAAATAAAGTAAAGAACGGAGGGATAACAATGACACTATCACGTCAGGATGCGTGGTCGGCAGATGATGATATTATGCTAGCTGAAATTGTGTTAAGACATGTCAGGGAAGGAAGTACACAATTATCTGCCTTTCAGGAAGCAGCTGAAAAGCTATCAAGAACAGCTGCGGCTTGTGGATTTCGCTGGAATGCATGTATAAGAAAAAAGTATGAAAGTGCAATAGAAATGGCTCGCACACATAAAACAGGTACGAAACAACCAGCGATAATGGAAGAAAAAGAGGATAAGAAAAATAACGAGATCGAAGAATCAACCGATTATTCTGTCCAACAAGGACAGCAAGAAACGACGAAATCAAATGAGATGTTAACGCAACTAAAAGAAACGATTTTATTTCTGCAAGGTCTTTCACAATTTATGGACGAAACAAATAATGAAAAACTAGATGGACTCGCTGAGAAAAAGGAAGCGATGCAACAAGAAAACGAGAAGCTCGAAACGGAACTTCTACAAGTAAAAAGGGATTTCAAACGATTGAGAGAGGATTATAAGGCACTGTTAGATGTAATGGAAAAAGCAAGAGCGCTTTCAGAAGGGGCTCTTCCGTATTTACAAGAAGATGAAATGGAAGAAAGCGGGTAAACAATGATAAATGTAACGTGTAAGATGGAAACAACTGCGTATAAATTAAAAATGCCGATTCAGTCGAATCGGCATTTTTGAGTTTTTTGTCATATAGTATTTCATAAAACTCTTACGTATAAGGTTTTTGAGAGAAATTCAATTATAGAGTCTATAGGCAAATGAATCTTGTTTATTCAGGGGCTAAACTAGATTCGGTTCCAGACTGTTTTTGTGCTTGAACGCCTTCTGGGTACCATACATAGGGATTTTCGCCGCGATCACGATCTGGATTATAAGTGACAGACTCAAAATTCATTTTTTCCCAAAAATAATCAGAACGTTGACGAGCATTGGTTTTCACTGGTAAATTAAATGATTTAGCATAATTCACTAATGTTTCGCCAAAACCAAGTTTCCTGTAAGGTTCTAATACTTCTAGTTTCCATAGCTCAAGGTAATTTTGAGGAGGATCAAAATAAAAATCAAATTTGCTGTCGATTTTATAGAGACACATGCGGGCGACAAGACGATCACCATAATAAATACCATAGAACGGAGATTCGCTGTCATTTTCAATGATATTTTCTTCAAGCTCTTCTTTCATTGAAAGCTCTTGAACACCGATTTCTTTAAAGTTTTGAAACTCTTCTAATGTCTTATAATTTACTAGTAAGCGCTTTACATCTTGTTTACTCATAGTAAACCTCCTTACCTATCCGAATGTCTTCATTATACTATAGAAAGGAATATTTTTGTAAAAAAGATATTGCAGTATAGAATATACATAATTATTTTAATATTCGGACACAAGAAAAGATTGATTCATGTGAGTGACTCGTATATGCTACAAAGTACATGTGTTATATGGAGAAAGGGGAGGAACGATATTGAGTAATATTATCGTTTCAATATTAGCTACTTTGCTCACTCTTCCTTTTCTAGCCTGGTACATTGTTTATATTACTATTGTAAAATCGACAAAAAGAAAATCTAAAGCTATCCGGATGGCGACTGACATCACAACTGTTTTCTTTATTGCGGCGGTTCACTTGCTCGTAATGGAAATATGGGGCCAATCGTATTTATGGGTCATTTTTCTTGTTATTTTAGTGACAGCCGTGTTATTTACGATTGCGCATTATCGTGCCAGAGAAGAGGTCGAGTTTGTCAAACTAATGAAAGGTATATGGCGCTTCACTTTTTTTCTATTTCTTGCTTCCTATTTATTATTGGTATGTTACGGGTGGATAAGCTATTTGCTTTCAGCTTTCATTGCGTAAACGTTCGTGATAATCTGATAAAAAAGAAACATGTACGTTGTAGTGTGAAAGAAAGGCAGGATTCATAATGGACGTATTTGAAGAATACATACCGCATACCAATAAATTTGTAAAAGATTATGTAGAAAACGGTGAAAGGGCTCAGTCTCTTTTTGATTATGGACAATCATCGGAAGATATAAAAAAGCGTCTTTATGAATTATCTAGTAGAACATACCCGAAAGAATCACTTTATAAGCATTTATACAAATATAATAATAAACTAAAGTATAATATTGGAGCTTTGCGGGAATTGGACAAACTTCATAATCCTGACGCAGTTATGATGGTGACAGGGCAGCAGGCAGGAATATTATCGGGCCCGTTTTACACGATTACAAAAGCTTTGACAATTCTAAAAGAAGCAGAAGCTAAAGAAGAAATGCTTGGTGTGCCTGTTCTGCCTGTGTTTTGGATCGCTGGCGAAGATCATGATTGGGATGAGGTTAATCATATATTCTTACCAAATGATGATAAGCCTAGAAAAGTGACGTATAAGGGAGAACATGACCCGGGTAAGCCGGTCTCTGACCAGCTGCTTGACGAGGAAGCTTTTGAAAGATGGTGGCGAGAGGTTATGACTGTGCTCCCAGAAACGAATCATACCACAGATGTATATCATTCGTTGCAGCAATTGGCAGGAAAATCGTTGACGATGACTGACTTTTTCGCCGAAGTGATGAGATGGTTGTTTAAAGACACTGGTCTAATAATGTTAGATGCAAATCATCATGACTTGCGCCAAATGGAAACAGATATGTTTTTGGAATTAATTCATGCCAATAACGTTGTAAGAGACGCCGTAAAACAAGGGATTGATAATCGTAAGGCATTTGACTATGAAACCCCAGAAGGTTTGTCCGACAAAAGTGCTCAGCTTTTTTATCATTATCACCAAAAACGGCAGTTGTTATATAAACAAAGTGAAAACATGTACACAGATAAAACTGGAAACCTATCCATCCATGAAAATGATTTAATAAAGCAAGCATCATCTCATCCGGAAAACTTAAGCACAAATGCTTTGACACGTCCATTAATTCAAGAACAATTACTTCCTGTACTCGGTTATATAGCAGGTCCGGGTGAAATAAATTATTGGTCTTTGTTGAAGCCTTTGTTTCACCGTTTTGGGCTGTATATGCCACCTTTGCTTCCGAGGATGGAGATAACAGTCGTTCCTCGCTTCGTTCAATCCGTTATGGATAAAGAATCATTAACTGTACCACAATTGCTAAAAAGCGGAGCGGGGTCGCATATTGAACAAATCCGCAAACATGCCAAAAAAGTCGATGGAGCCTCCATGGCAGAAGAGCTGTTACAAGAAATAGAACCGTATCATGCCAATATGCAACAAGAGTGGGGAAAGATTGCCCCATCAGAAAGAAGTTATGGTGAGACGAATTGGAAAATCATTCAGAAAGAAATCTATTCCTTTGCAGAAAAAATAGATAATTATCAAGAAAACAAGGAGATGGACCGTGTTCAAAGAATCAAAAAAGCAGAGCAAATGCTAGTCCCTTTCAACAATCCACAAGAGAGAGTCTATAATATGATTTTTTTCTTAAATAAATATGGAAGCACCTTTGTTCAAGATTTAAAATCCCTCGAAATCGAACGAAATGGAAAACATAAATATATAAAAATGTAAAAAATAAGAAAATGTCTAAAACGAAAGCAGTTTTTGTAAACTCCCGCTATGAAAGGGGAGTTTTTTTGTCGTTAAAAAATTTTCAATAAATCGTGGTATAAAGTGGGGGAATGTGGTAAGTTATAGATAGAAAGTGGAGGAGGATGGTTCGGCATGTTTATGGGCGAACATCATCATAACGTGGATGACAAAGGCAGAATGATTGTTCCTTCTCGATTTAGAGAGGGTCTTGGAGCCACGTTTGTTATTACACGCGGGATGGATGAATGTTTGTTCATATATCCGATGGATGAGTGGGAACGTTTAGAGTCTCAACTTAAATCGCTTCCGTTTACCAAAAAAGATGCCCGGGCTTTCACAAGATTCTTTTTTTCTGGAGCAACAGAATGTGAACTAGATAAACAGGGAAGGATAAGTATTCCCTCCACTTTGCGCCACTATGCAGGTATAAAAAAAGAATGTGTAGTTATTGGTGTATCCACTAGGGTGGAAATTTGGAGCAAAGAACAGTGGGAAACGTATTTTGAAGAATCGCAAGAATCTTTCTCTGAAATCGCTGAAAACATTGTAGACTTTGATTTTTAATATAGACGAAATAAAGATAAGAAGGGGGGGCACCAATCGTTGGAATCTTTTAACCATGATGCAGTATTACTGAAAGAGGCAGTAGAAGGATTAGCTGTGAAAAGCCACGGTACATATATTGATTGCACCCTCGGTGGCGCAGGTCACAGCGAAAAAATACTACAGTCCTTAAATAAAACAGGTCATTTGTATGCTTTTGACCAAGATGAAAATGCCCTGATTCATGCTGAAGACAGGCTTCATCAATATAAAGGTCAGTTCACTTTATTGAACGAGAATTTTGAATATCTCAAAGGACAAATGTCAAAGCATTCCGTAGTTGGAGTGGATGGTATACTATTTGATCTTGGTGTCTCCTCACCACAATTGGATGAAGCGGCTAGAGGGTTCAGCTACAGATATGATGCTCCGCTTGATATGAGGATGAATCAGCGCCAGGAACTAACTGCTGAAACGGTGGTAAATGAATGGAGCTTTCATGACCTTTCATTTATTATTTCTAAGTATGGAGAGGAAAAATTTGCGAAACAAATTGCCCGTAAAATTGAAGCTGCCAGGCAAAAAGCGCCGATTGAAACCACCTTTGAATTGACAGACATTATTAAAAAAGCGATACCGGCTCCTGCGCGAAGAAAAGGTGGACACCCTTCCAAGCGTACGTTTCAAGCCATACGAATTGCTGTGAACGATGAACTGGGTGTGTTGGAGAGAGCTTTAAGAGATGCTGTCGAGCTGTTAAATCCCGGAGGGCGCCTTTGTGTCATTACGTTTCATTCTTTAGAGGATAGGATTTGTAAGCAAATCTTTAAAGAGCAGAGCAGTACTCCTGATTTACCGAAAGGGCTGCCGGTGATACCGGAAGGGCAAGAACCGGTGCTAAAATTAATTTCCAAAAAGCCGATAACAGCAGAGGTAGGAGAATTAGATGAAAATAACCGTGCTCATTCAGCAAAACTGCGAATAGCGGAAAAACGTTAGGGGGAAGCGCTTTGGATAATTTGGCTCAGCAATTGCAACGTCAAAAACAGCAAACAGAGACAGTACATACACATGTGCAACAACACCAAATCCCTGGGAAAATTTCAAAAGGGGAAAAGGTTATCTTTTCCGCTATGATTATCGCCGTACTAATTGCTTCTGTTTTTGTGGTCACAAACTATGCTAATATTTATACACAAGAACGTGAAATATCCAATTTGAATCAGTCTATAAATGAACAAACAGAAATGAATCGCAGCCTCGAACTTGAAGTTTCAGAGCTCAGCTCTCCAGATCGTATTATGTATTATGCTAAAGAAGAATTGGGGATGGAACTAGACGACAAGCAAGTTAAAGTTATTCAAGGCGCGACACCTTAATAAATAGAGTGAAAATAAAAAAATGGGGGGCGGCTAATGCTTGCCGCCCTTGTTCTGTTTACATAGAAGTATCGTAGATGAGGTGGTGTATGGATTGGCTCAAAAACGAAAAAGTATTATTAAAAGAGCATTACTTCTATTAACAATAATTGTATTGTTTTTTCTAGTTTTTGCTGGAAGAGTCGTATATGTTCAGGTAGGTAAAGAGGTAGATGGTCAGAACTTAGAGGCAATGGCAGAATCTCGTTGGACGACGTCAACGACATTACATGGGCAAAGAGGAACAATTTATGATCGTGAAGGTTCCCCGTTGGCAGAAGAAGTTCAGTCCTACACTGCATTTGCTGTTTTAAATGAAGACTATGAAAGTTACGTGGAGAACCCATCAAAAACAGCTGAGGAATTAGCTCCATTGATTGAAAAGGATGTCTCAGAACTAACGAATATGTTTCGGAATGGAATAGAGGAAGGGAAATTCCAAATAGAGCTCGGTTCAGGTTCTAAATATTTATCGTTATCCGAAAAAGAGGAAATTGATGAGTTGAATCTGCCAGGTATTTATTTTCGCACGGAACCAAAACGATATTACCCGAATCAAGAATTTGCTTCTCATGTGTTAGGGTACACAGAGCATGATATGAGTGAAGCAAAAATGGGATTAGAGTTAGAATTAGATGAAAACATGTCTCCGACGGATGGGTCTCTATCTTATCAACGAAATCGACAAGGTACTCCGTTATGGAATGTCAATGAGCAGCTAGAAGAACCAGAAGATGGGGAAGATGTCTATTTAACCATTGACTCAAATATACAAACAGCAATTGAACAAGCAATGACCAAAGTAGAAGAGCAATATGACCCTAATAAAATGACAGCAATCGTAGCTAACGCACAAACTGGAGAGATATTAGGGATGGGGAATCGTCCAAGTTTTAATCCAAACGAATATGAATCCATCACTAATTATACGAACTATGCCGTTTCAGACAGGATTGAACCTGGTTCTACTATGAAGATGTTTACATTGGCTGCTGCAATAGAAGAAGGGGTCTTTGATGGGAGTGACACTTTTCAATCTGGTACGTATAACATAGGATCAAGTACGATTGGTGATCACAATAACAGTCAAGGTTGGGGAGAAATTACGTATGACGAAGGGCTCATACGTTCCTCCAATGTGGCTTTTGCAAAAGTGGCTCTTGAAAAATTAGGACCCGAACGTTTTTTTAAGTATATGAATAAATTCGGATTTTCAGAACGTACGGGAATTGATTTACCTAATGAAGCCAATAGTAACTTAGCCAAGCCTACTGATTTAAATACTGCGGTTACTGGTTTTGGACAATCGAGTGCTGTTACTCCGATTCAACTTCTTCAAGCAGCCACAGCGGTTGCAAATGATGGAGAGATGATGACCCCATATATTGTTGATAAAATTTATAATTCTAAAGAAGATCAATATTCATATGAAGCTTCTCCAGAATCAGCAGGAAACCCAATAAGTGAAGATACTGCTACAAGAGCAAGAGAGAAGCTAGAGAAAGTAGTAACGTCAGAAGACGGAACAGGGCAACCGTTTCAAATAGATGGAATAGATGTTGCCGGTAAGACAGGAACGGCACAAATTAGTGACCCGAATGGACCGGGTTATTTAAGTGGTGAAGACCAAAATATTTTTTCTTTTATTGGAATGGCTCCTGTTGATGATCCAAGTATTATTGTATATGTAGCGGTGGATCGTCCAAATTTAGAAGATACGGAATCTGGTTCATCACCTGTATCTCAAATATTTAATCCAGTTATGAAGCAAAGTTTATCATATTTAAATCTTTCTCCTAACGATGTTGAAGAAGAAGAGGTGTATGAAGAAGACGGAGTGAAAGCAGAGTCCTATGTTGATGAAAACCTTGATGAAGCCGTTGCACACCTCGAAGATAGAGGGTTAGCTCCACTTACAATTGGGGATGGTTCAACCATAACGGACCAATACCCGACGGCAGGAGAACCGCTCATTATCGGAGAAAAAGTTTTTCTGTTAACCGATGGAGAAATATCTATGCCGGATATGACAGGATGGTCTTTACGTGATGTGAAAAGATTGAGTACCCTTTTAGAACTCCAGCTAGATCACTTGGGTTCAGGGTATGTAACAGATCAAAGTATTGATTCTGGAGCTTCTGTCCAGAAGGGAGGACATCTGACAATAGAATTGCAAACAGCGGCAGAAAATAATTCTAAAACAAAGCAAGAACAACAAGAAAGTGATGAGCAAAAAGCAGAACAACAGAGAGAATAGCGAAAAACGCGTAGAATGAAATCCGTTCTTATTAAAGGTAAACAAGCATAAGGTTTAAACAAGACGTTAGCACGATTAATATAAACCTTATGGTGGTGGAACGCAAAATGCGCGTATCTTTCCTTACAGTCAGAAAAAGACTCTTTTTTGTACTTGTTGGTGGAGCTGTTGCTATAGCAATCTTGTTATTTCGGCTCGGTTTTGTTCAGTTTTCGATGGGGGAATGGTTGACAGAACTTGCGAAAGATTCATGGAGCCGTGATGTTCCATTTGAATCCGAACGTGGGGAAATTTTAGATCGAAATGGAGAAATACTAGCGACTAATATTAGTGCCCCTTCTGTGATTGCGGCCCCAAAACAAATTGAAAATCCAGAGCAGTCAGCAGCAGAGTTAGCTGTGACTCTTGGAGTAAGTGAAGATAAAGCATATGGTTGGCTGACTAAGAATGAATCATTGGTACGTTTAAATCCAGAAGGACGTAAAATAAGTAAAGAAAAAGCAAAGGCAGTAAGAGATCTTGATATAGAAGGGATATATATCGCTGAAGACAATAAGCGTCACTATCCTAAAGGGACATATCTTTCGCATGTGCTAGGTTTTGCTGGAATTGATAATCAGGGTCTTACCGGTTTGGAACAATACTATGATGAGAGACTTAAAGGTGAAGCCGGGCGGGTATCATTTTTTTCTGATGCAAAGGGACAAAAGCTGCAAGGGCTGGCGGATGAATATGAACAACCTGAAAAAGGTGAAGATTTAAGGTTAACGATTGATGACCGCGTACAAACAATCATCGAACGTGAATTGGACATCGCTGAGGCAACATATAATCCAGATGGGGCCCTTGCAATCGCAATGGATCCTGATTCAGGTGAAATACTCGGTATGAGCAGCCGCCCTGATTTTAACCCAGATAATTTTAGAGAAATCCCGGCAGAAGTTTATAATCAAAATAAACCTGTATGGTCGACATATGAGCCGGGTTCCACATTTAAAATTATTACACTCGCTGCCGCTCTTGAAGAAGAGAAAGTTGATTTAGAAAACGATCATTTTAATGATCCCGGTTATATTGAAGTGAATGGAACGAAACTTCATTGTTGGAAAAAAGGAGGACACGGCGAACAAACATTTTTGGAAGTTGTCCAAAATTCCTGTAACCCTGGATTTGTTGCACTAGGGGAAAGACTGGGCACCGATACATTATTTGACTATATTGATAATTTTGGTTTCGGAAAAAAAACAGGAGTGGATTTGCAGGGCGAAGGTACGGGCATATTGTTTAATAGGGAAAATGTAGGCCCATTGGAACTTGCAACTACAGCTTTTGGTCAAGGGGTTTCTGTTACCCCCCTCCAACAAGTAACGGCGGTGTCAGCAGCAGTAAATGGTGGTTATTTATATCAACCTTATTTGGCAAAAGAATGGCTAGACCCGACAACTGGAATGGTGAAACAATCGACACCACCTAAAATGAAACAAAGAGTGATCTCAGAACAAACTTCTAAAGAAGTACGGCATGCGTTAGAATATGTTGTAGCAAAAGGAACAGGAAAAGGTGCGTTCGTAGATGGATATCGAGTAGGTGGAAAAACAGGAACTGCTCAAAAAGCAGAAGGCGGGCAGTATTTAGAGAATAATCATATCGTTTCCTTTATTGGATTCGCTCCGGCGAATGACCCAGAAATAGTGGTTTATACTGCTATTGATAATCCGAAAGATACACTTCAATTCGGTGGAATCGTTGCCGCACCAATCGTTGGTAATATTATTGGTGATAGTTTAAGTGCTATGGGAGTGGAAAAACAGACTAATCAACTTGAAAAAAGTTTAGACTGGGATGATGATGTTTTGACAGAAACTCCTGATGTGACAGGGAAAAATCTGAAAGAGTTACATCAGGCCTATTATCCGTTCAACATAGAAAAAGAAGGAGAAGGATCGGTTGTGGTTGCTCAATCTCCCGAACCCGGAGAAAAAATAAAAGAAGGTGGAACAATAAGGCTTTATCTGGATGACAAATCGGAATCTTCCGATTAAAATAGATGAAGTGTCCAATGAAGGACACACAAGTAGCAATAGTACCTCGTTTATTAATCACGTATCAGGAGAGAAGTTATAATGAAAAAATTAAATGATTTAACAAGTCACCTTTTTATTACAGAAAGTATAGAACCTATTAATCCAACTATAACGTCTTTGCATATGGACTCCCGCTCTGTTGAAACGGGGGGATTGTTTTTTTGTATTAGAGGTTACACCGTAGATGGTCACGATTATGCTATTGGTGCCGAGAGTTCTGGAGCAGCTGCGATTGTTACAGAAGAGCGGCTTGATGTTTCTATTCCACAAGTTATTGTTGAAGACACAAAACGTGCTATGGCAGTGATAGCTAATGTGTTTTATAATCATCCAACTCGCTCTTTTCGATTAATTGGAGTAACGGGAACGAATGGAAAAACAACTACCAGTCATCTCATTGATGCCATTCTAAAAGAAAACGATAAAAAAACAGGTTTAATTGGAACAATGTACACAAAAATTGGAGAAATTGAATCAGAAACAGTGAATACAACACCAGAATCATTACCGTTACAACAATTATTTTCTGATATGGTCGCAGAAGAAGTTGACACGTGTGTTATGGAAGTATCCTCGCATGCACTTGACCTTGGCAGAGTTAGGGGATGCGCTTTTAATACTGCTGTCTTTACAAATCTCACACCAGAGCATTTAGATTATCATGGCACCATGGATGCTTATAAACAGGCAAAGGGGCTCTTATTTGCGCAATTGGGGAATACGTATGATGGGCCAGTTAAAACAGCGGTGTTAAATGGGGACGATCCAGCTTCCACTGATTATAAGAGAATGACCTCCGTTCCGGTTCTTACATATGGGATGAGCCAACACAATGATATTCATGCAAGGAAAATGAAAATGACACCGGGAGGGAGTTTTTTCGAATTAGTTACTCCGTGGGGGGTCCGAACTTTACGCTTGTCGCTTGTCGGTCGATTTAGTGTTTATAATGCACTTGCTGCTGCGGCTGCTTGTTTAGCAGAAGGGTTAGAATTGAATACCATCGTTTCTGCCTTAGAGAGGGTGACGGGAGTACGGGGTAGATTTGAACCAGTAGATGCTGGACAGTCGTTTGCAGTAGTTGTTGATTATGCTCATACGGCTGATAGTTTGGAAAATGTCTTGCGAACCATACAAGAGATGGCTGAAGGTGATATCTATGTTGTCGTTGGCTGTGGAGGAGATAGAGATAAAGCAAAACGCCCGAAAATGGCCCGTGTTGCTTTGGAATACAGCACCCATGCGATTTTCACTTCAGATAACCCTCGTAATGAAGACCCTCAACAAATATTGAATCAGATGACAGAAGGTATTTCAGAAGCTGAGTCCTATAACGTTGAACTCGATCGTGATCAGGCCATTCGTTCAGCGGTGAAACAAGCAAAGGCAAATGATATTGTCTTAATTGCAGGTAAAGGACATGAAACGTATCAAATAATAGGAAGTCAAGTTATTGAATTCGATGATCGAGCTAAAGCATACAACGCTATTAAAGAACTAAAAAAATAAGGAAGGAGGAAGCAAAATCGTGGTCTCCATTATATTTATTGCACTAGTTACTGCATTTATTTTGACAGTCATCATATCACCAATTAGTATTCCAGTTCTAAAAAGACTGAAGTTTGGCCAGAGTATTAGAGAAGAGGGGCCTAAATCCCATATGAAAAAAGGAGGAACTCCCACAATGGGAGGAGTAATGGTTCTTCTCTCTATTCTTTTCACAACCCTAATTATTCAAGGGTTTGTGCTAGAGTGGAGCACAGAAACCTTTTTGTTACTTCTGGTAACTATTGGATTTGGTTTTCTCGGCTTTCTCGATGATTTTATCAAAATAACAAAGAAACGAAATTTAGGATTAACTTCGAAACAAAAACTTGCTGGACAATTGATTATTGCGTTGATTTTTTTCCTTGTATTAAACGATAGTCAATTCAGTACCGACGTGGCAGTACCCGGAACGACCATGTCGATTGATTTTGATTGGTTCTATTTATTGCTTACTATCGTAATGCTTGTCGGTTCGTCCAACGCGGTCAACTTAACAGATGGATTAGATGGACTGCTTGCTGGTACAGGAGCGATTGCTTTTGGGGCATTTGCAGTACTTGCTTGGAATGTTGAAATGGGAAATGCTGCAGTTTTTGCAGCGACTACAGCCGGAGCTGTTCTTGGATTTTTAGTTTTTAATGCACACCCTGCTAAAGTATTTATGGGTGATACGGGATCCCTTGCTCTAGGAGGAGGGCTTGCGGCATTAGCTATTATTACAAAACTAGAATTGTTGCTGATTATTATTGGTGCGGTGTTTGTATTAGAAACTGTGTCGGTTATCTTACAAGTACTTTCTTTCAAATTAAAGGGAACTCGAATATTTAAAATGAGTCCGATTCATCACCACTTTGAACTTTCGGGTTGGTCGGAATGGCGGGTTGTTGTGACTTTTTGGGTAGCCGCAGCGGTTTGCGCTGTACTTGGAATTTATATTGAGGTGTGGGTATGAAGGATAAACGATGGTTTTTTCAAAAAAATATATTAGTATTAGGGCTTGCAAAAAGTGGGTTGGCGGCCGCAAAAACTCTTAAACAACTAGGAGCCAATGTAACGGTGAACGAAGCTAAAAATCTTAAAGGCAGTGTTGAAGAAGAGGAGCTCCGTCGATTGAACATAAAACTTGTATCAGGAGGTCACCCTCTTCATTTAGTAGATGACTCTCTTGATTATATTGTCAAAAATCCTGGTATCCGCTATGATAACCCAATCGTCAAAATCGCAGTAGAAAAAAAACTGCCTGTTGTAACAGAAATAGAGTTGGCTGACATTATAGGAGAAGGGGATATTTTGGCAATTACCGGCTCCAATGGTAAGACTACAACAACCACACTTATTTACGAAATGCTGCAAAAATCGGGTGTACCTTCACACTTGGCTGGAAATATAGGTAATGTCGCATGTGAAGTTGCAGAAAACACCAAAAAAGGTGACGTGATGGTAACGGAAGTGTCAAGTTTCCAACTAAAAGGAACCGAAGAATTTCATCCTCGAACGTCTGTGTTATTAAATATTTTTGATGCCCATCTTGACTACCATGGAGGAAGGGCGGATTATGAATACTCGAAAGGGAAAATTTTCGAAAACATGAAAAAGGGAGATTCGGCCATTTATAATGCGGAAGATCCTGTAGTGACCAAACTTGCGCACCAGTCTTTTGCATCGTTAATTCCCTTCTCGGTTCATGGTCACATTACTGATGGTGCTTATGTGAAAGACGATGTACTATATTTTCGCGGTGAAGAAATTATAACAGTGGAAGAGGCAGCCCTACCAGGCAAACATAATCAAGAAAATATGTTGGCAGCTATTGCTGCTGCTATTATTCATGGGGCTAATAAATCAGAAATACGAAAGGTGCTCATGGATTTCAATGGAATAGAACATCGTTTGCAATTTGTTGGTTCACTAAATGGTAGAAAAGTATATAATGACTCTAAAGCGACGAATATTTTGTCTACCCAAAAAGCAATTGAAGCCTTCACTAACCCTGTTGTTTTATTAGCTGGTGGATTGGACAGGGGAAACGAATTTGATGACTTAATACCATCTTTAAAAAATGTGAAAGCGGCTGTGTTTTATGGAGAAACAAAAGATAAATTAGAGCAGGCTGGAAAAAGTGCTGGTATTACAAAAATAAAAAAGACAAACACGTTAGACGAAGCTGTTCATCATGCGTATTTTTTTACAGAACAGGATGATGTACTATTATTGTCCCCTGCATGTGCAAGCTGGGATCAATTCAAAACATTTGAAGAACGAGGGGCAGCGTTTTTACAGGCTGTTGAAAAAATAAAATTGGAAGTGAAATCAGACCTATCAGGGTGACGCTAAGCATGTTCACCTTTCTATGGCATACATTGTAAAAAGAACTTTCAATGTATGTAAAAAGAGGTGGGCGAAATGGAAAATGCGACACGGCCGTTTGATAAACTGTTATTAGTTTCTCTATTATGCTTGTTAACAGTTGGAATGTTTATGGTTTATAGCGCTAGTTCTGCATTAGGGGAGTATGTTCACAATGATGCGTTTTACTTCTTAAAAAGACAACTGATATTTGCAGGTGCCGGTCTGGCCGCAATGATTGCAATAGCACGTATAGACTATTGGTTTTGGAAACGGTGGTCTTTTGTTATTTTAATTGTCTGTTTTTTCTTTTTGATTCTTGTTCTCATCCCTGGTGTCGGTATGGTAAGAGGTGGAGCGAGAAGTTGGATTGGCGCAGGTGCTTTTTCAATACAACCCGCTGAATTTATGAAACTTGGTATGATTATTTTTTTATCGCAATACTTAGTACGCCATCAAAAACGAATACCAGAATTTAAAAGAGGAATGCTCCCAGTTCTTCTTCTTATCTTTTTAGCATTCGCCTTGATAATGCTACAGCCTGATTTAGGAACAGGGACGGTGATGGCAGGAGCATGCTTTGTATTGTTATTTGTAGCTGGTGCTAGAATTAAACACTTTTTTTTATTAGGAGGTCTAGGTACTGCTGGATTTGTGGGATTGATTTTATCAGCACCATATAGAATACAACGTATTACATCATTTATTGATCCATGGTCAGATCCACTCGGAGCTGGTTTTCAAATTATCCAGTCTCTTTATGCGGTAGGACCGGGAGGATTATTCGGCTTAGGTTTTGGGGATAGCAGACAAAAGTTTTATTATTTACCAGAGCCACAAACGGATTTTATTTTTGCAATTATTGCTGAAGAGTTCGGATTTTTAGGAGCTGGTTTTGTACTTGTACTATTTGGTGTGCTGCTATGGAGAGGAGTAACCACTGCAATGACTGCCCCTGATATGTACGGCGCATTACTAGCAACAGGTATATGTGGCGTGATTTTCCTGCAAGTGCTTATTAATATCGGAGTGGTAACTGGTCTTTTTCCAGTAACAGGGATTACTTTACCTTTTTTAAGCTATGGAGGGTCTTCTTTAACTCTTCTATTGGCAGCAGCCGGAGTTCTACTAAATATTACAAGACACCGAACAGAGTATCATTAACAGTAGTTAACAGGAGGGTATTATGAAAGTAGTTGTCACAGGCGGCGGAACAGGGGGGCATATATACCCGGCGCTTGCCTTGGTCAAAGAGATAAAAAGATTAGAACCAAAAAGTGAATTTTTATATATCGGCACAAATCGAGGCTTAGAAAGCGATATTGTACCGCGTGCCGATATTCCTTTTCAGACAATTGCGATAAGTGGTTTTCAACGAAAATTAACTTGGAAAAACCTGCGGACGGTATGGCGTTTTGTACGTGGCACGGCAAAAGCAAAACAAATGATGAAGGATTTCGGGGCTGATATTGTTGTTGGTACAGGTGGTTACGTAGCTGGCCCGGTTGTGTATGCCGCCTCTAAATTAGGGATTCCATCAATTATACATGAACAAAACAGTGTCCCAGGATTGACAAATAAGTTTTTGAGTCGATATGTCGATAAAGTAGCTGTATCTTTTGAAGAATCAGCCTCATTTTTTCCGTCTGAAAAAGTAATTTACACGGGGAATCCAAGAGCCTCAGAGGTGACTAACATAACACCTCCTAGCCCACTAAAAGAACTTGGTCTCGATGAGTATAAGAAAACTATCTTAATTGTTGGAGGCAGCCGTGGAGCTCGTCCCATTAATGCAGCGTTTCTTGAAGCTCTCCCAACTGTTTCCGATAAAGAGTGGCAATTTTTATACGTGACTGGTTCCGTTCACTATGAAAACGTAATAGAAGAAGTGAAGAAAGCTGGAAACCCAGAAAATGTTGTTATTCAACCTTTTATTCATAATATGCCTGCTGTATTATCTTATGCTGATCTATTAATTTCAAGAGCAGGAGCGACGACGCTCGCGGAAATTACAGCATTAGGTCTTCCGTCTATTCTTATTCCAAGTCCTTATGTCACTAATAATCATCAGGAAAAAAATGCGAAATCGTTAAGTGACAAAGGCGCAGCACTATTGCGAACAGAAGATGACTGGAATGCTGATACACTTGTTCACGATACAGATAGCATTCTTTTCGATGATTCAAAATGGGAAGCTATGCATAAAGCAGCTTTAACGTTGGCTACGCCTCATGCGGCAGAAGACATTTACCGATTAATGGAAAATTTGATGAAGCCCGATAATGAAAAGGAGGGTGAATAATGAAGACGAAACAATTAATTAGCGATTTACAGGAAGCAAAAGTCGGAAAGGTAGTAGAAAATGAACCACTTTCTAAACACACTACTTGGAAAATTGGAGGACCGGCTGATGTTTTCATAGAACCGGATGGGGTAGATGCTCTTTCAAAAGCAATGGACATCATTAACTCTTATGACCTGTCCTGGAGAGTTATTGGAAGGGGTTCTAATTTATTGGTTGACGATGAGGGAATAGAAGGCGTTGTCATTAAACTTGGTCAAAACATTGGCCACCTTGAAAAAAATGACTCTACTATTCGTGTTGGAGGCGGATTATCATTCATAAAACTTGCAACCATTATGAGTAAGGAAGGCATGTCTGGCTTGGAGTTCGCTGGTGGTATTCCTGGTACGGTTGGAGGCGCAGTTTTTATGAATGCTGGAGCGCATGGATCTGACATGTCACATATTCTTGTTCAGGCACGTGTTCTCTTTCCGGATGGCAGGTTGGTATGGATTAATAATGAAGATATGAATTTTTCATATCGGACATCACGTCTACAAAAGGAAAAAGGAATTTGTGTAGAAGCAATACTCCAATTGCAGGCAGGGGATAAAGAAAAGGTTACCCATGAAATGAAAGAATACAAACAATATCGTCGTGAAACGCAACCTTGGAATTATCCGTGTGCCGGCAGCGTGTTTCGAAATCCCCTTCCTAATCATGCCGGGGCACTGATTGAAAAAGCTGGTTTGAAAGGGTATCGCCATGGAGGTGCTCAAATTTCCGAACAGCACGCTAACTTTATTGTAAACGTTGATCAGGCCAAAGCAGCTGATGTTCTAACAATTATTGAACATGTAAAAAAAACAATATATCAACTGTATAATGTAGAGATGTATACAGAAGTGGAAATTGTAGAGCGCAAGCAAATATTATAAAAGGTAGAATTGGAGGTTAAAAAAGATGGCAGACAAGAAGGTAGTGACCATTGACGACCGTATCCCAGGTATAAAAGAAAAACGAAAAAAAAGAACGAATAGACGGTTAATCACGTACCTTTCCATCTTTTTTATCCTTATATTAGTTGTCGTATATTTCCAATCTCCTTTAAGTGATGTAAGAAATATACAGGTGGAAGGAATGGTTCATGTAGATGCAGACAAGTTAGTAAACCAAAGCGGGATAGAAAAAGGAGTTAATATTTGGAATGCTGACTTAAGTGGTGCAGAGCGGAACGTAACGGAAATGGACCAAATTGATAGTGTATCTGTAGACCGTTCTCTACCGTCAACTGTGCTTATTAAGGTTAACGAATACAATCGTTTGGCATACATAGAGATGGATAGCGGCTATTCACCTGTATTACAAAATGGTACGATTTTAAGAGATGACGTCGAACAAGAACTTCCAGCTGACGCCCCCATATTAAGAAATTTTAGTAATGAGGACAAGCTTGAAATGTTAACAGAAGAACTGACACAGTTAGGGGAGGGCGTATTAAATAGAATATCGGAAATAGTGTATGCCCCGACAGATGAAGATGAAGGTGAACTGCGTTTATATATGAACGATGGAATTACGGTATCTAGTTTAATTAATAATTTTGCTTCTCATATGTCATCTTATCCATCTGTTGCAAGAGAAGTGGATGAGGATGCGGACGGAATTTTACATATGAAAATGAGTCCTTACTTTGAATCGACCGAAGAAGAAATAACGGGCGAAAAGGAGGAGAACGGTGAGGAAGAATAACATCCGTTGGTTGACCGGTTTACTTGTGATTATTGGATTTTTATTGACGCTTTCGTATAAAACAGCAGCAGATCAAGTCCCACAGGAAAAGGAACCAAATTATTTTGAAGAAGATCAATTAAGAAATACTGTCTTAGAAGAACAAGAGAAAAATTATGAATTAGAAGAAGAGTGGCGCTCTCTACAAACACAGGTAAGGGAAATGGAAGAAACTTTGGCGCAAAATGAAGAATCCTCTTTTAACCTAGTAGAAGATTTGGAAAAACTTCGTATGCTCACTGGTGAGGTTGGTGTAGCGGGACCAGGCATTGAAGTAACTCTTAATGATCACACATTTGTACCGGAAGAAGGAAACCCAAATGATTACATTGTTCATGAACGTCACATTCAACAAGTGATTGATGAATTGTTGTTAGCAGGAGCAGAAGCTATTTCTGTTAACGGCTACCGAATATCTAAAGATACCTTCATTCAATGTATGGGACCAGTAATAAAAATTGATAATAACACTTCAACGGCACCGTTTGTGGTAAAAGCTATTGGCGATTCCGAACAATTAGAAACGTCTTTAAAATTAAATGGTGGTGTTCAAGATAGCCTAGTTAATGAAAACATTGAAGTTCGTATCCAAACAGAAACCCAAGTAACCATGCAGGCTTTGGGAGGGGAAAGTGATTAATATGCCCAACATATGGAAAGTACTTTTTCTTCTCATTGCTGTATGTGGAGGATATTTGGCTATTGCCCAAGTTCCAGACGCATCGTCTATAAATTCAACGGAAAATCGTGATACACTTGAACTTAGACAGACAATCCGTGATGAACAAGAGCGAAGACAAGAATTATATGCACGCATAAGAGAGAATGAAAATCTAATAGAAGAATATAACAGAGAACAAAAAAATAGTACCGAATTTGCTATGAAACAAGCCGTGGAAAACTTAGAAGAAAAGGCCGGGCTGACTGAAAAAGAAGGGGAGGGTGTGAAAATAACGATTTCGGCATCAGATGATGTCTCTAATCAATCGATACGCCCTCAGCTATTACGTCAACTCGTTAATGAATTAAATCAATTTGGAGCAGAGGAATTATCTATTGAAGGAGAGCGAATTTTAGAAACAACAGCTTTTCGCGATATAGGGGGAGTTACTCACGTAAATGGAAAAAGGCTTCCTGATTTACCCGTTCAAATGAAGGTTATGGCAGAAGAAACTGATAAGCTACAAAATGAATTAATCGTTTCTGAGTCAATGGATTACTTTTCTTTTGAAAATATGGAGCTTGAGGTACAAGTAGAAGATAATATAAAAATTCCGGCTTTTGATGAGGTGAGACGGGTGCGATACATGGAAGTCTTGGAGGAGGAGAGATAATGTGGCTACCGGTTATGGGTCTCTTAGCAGGGATTATTATAGGGTTGTTAACCGGTGTGCAAATACCGACAGCTTATACTGTTTATTTAGTATTGCTCATTTTAATAATGGTGGATGCTTTATTAGGAGCGGTGAAAGCAAGTTTTGAAGACAAATTTTCTAACTCTTTATTTATCACAGGTTTAATATGTAATCTTGTTTTTGCTTTAGGTTTAGCTTTTCTAGGTCAACAACTTGGTGTAGACTTATATTTAGCGCCTGTTTTTGCATTTGGAGTGCGGCTATTTCATAATATTGCTGTTTTACGTCGGCAACTATTAAATTATTATAAGATTAAAAAAGAGAAATAAAAATCTTTGAATTTAAATGAAAAATAGCTAATGTAGAAGGATTTAGCGACTATTATGTAGAAGTGTAATAACATTGCAAGATAAACGTAAATATTTTTTACTGTTTTTTTCACACGAACCATCGATACGCGTGGTAAGATGGGGGAAAGGAATAAATTCAGTAGCAATCATGTAATAAATACAGTTAAGACATACAACGGGAGGTGCCAATACATGAACAACGAAGATACTTACGTCAGCCTTGATATCGGTACGTCCGGCGTTCGGGTGATTGTCGGGGAAATGTCCGGAGGCTCCTTAAAGGTTATTGGTGTAGGTAATGCCCCGTCTACTGGACTTAAAAAAGGCGCTATTGTAGATATTGATGAAACAGTTACATCCATAAAAAGAGCGGTTGATGAAGCTGAACGTATGGTAGGCTTAGATATAGAACAAGTGGTAGTGGGTGTCAATGGTAACCATATTGATATGCAGACGTGCAGTGGTGTTGTTGCTGTATCGAGTCCAGATAGAGAAATTAGAAATGAAGATATAGAACGGGTGATGGATGCTGCTCAAGTTTTATCTATTCCTCCAGAAAGGGAAATTATTGACGTTATTCCTGCTCAATTCATTGTCGATGGTTTAGATGGGATTAGTGATCCACGTGGCATGCTTGGTGTACGTTTAGAAATGGAAGGTACAATCATAACCGGAGCAAAAACAGCCATACATAATTTACTTCGATGTGTAGAAAAGGCGGGACTTGGTGTAGCGGATATTTGTCTGCAACCTCTTGCCGCTGGCTCGGTTGCCGTTTCTAAAGACGAAAAAGCACTAGGCGTTGCTTTAATTGATATCGGAGGCGGTTCAACAACCATTTCTGTTTTTCAAAACGGAAGAATGCAGACAATGTCGGTGTTGAATATAGGTGGAGATCATGTAACTAATGATATTTCTGTCGGTCTACGAACCACTACTGAAGAAGCTGAACGTATAAAGAAAGAACACGGTCATGCATTTATCGATGATGCTTCTGATGAAGTGACTTTTGAGATGGAAACTATCGGTAATGAAGCGTTAGAAGAGTATTCTCAATATGAAATTTCTCATGTCATTGAACCTAGGTTGGAAGAAATATTAGAATTAGTAGATGATGAAGTGTACAAGCTTGGTTATTCGGATTTACCTGGCGGATATGTGTTGACGGGTGGTACTATTATGATTCCTGGTACACTAGAGCTTGCTAGGGATGTTTTACGATTAAGTGTACGGATGGCTGTTCCGGATTATATAGGTGTTAGAGAACCTTTATACACAACTGGTATTGGGCTGATTGAATTTGCACATCAAAATGTTAAAATTCAAGGAAAAGAAACAGCCGCTTCATTATCTTCGAATAAATCGCCGGCTCCGGAACATAAAGTAGCATCCGAACAAACACCAAAGAAGGATAAAAATCCAAATGATCCAGGGGTAACGAGCAAAGTGAAAAATTTCTTTAAAGTATTCTTTGAATAAAGTAAAAAAGCTAAAATAATAATGATTTGACCTTGAAAAAATATGGTCAAGTTCTACTGATTTTTTATGCACAAGGTTGATGACAGATTTGACGAATTAGGAGGACCTTGAATGTTGGAATTTGAAATGGATATGGAACAACTGGCGCAGATTAAAGTAATAGGTGTTGGGGGCGGTGGTTCTAATGCGGTAAACCGCATGATAGAGAACGGTCTCCAAGGAGTGGAATTTATAGCGGTTAATACTGATGCTCAAGCACTACAATTATCACAGGCAGAAACGAAATTACAGCTAGGTGGTAAATTAACCCGTGGTTTGGGAGCAGGTGCAAACCCCGAAATTGGAAAAAAAGCAGCGGAAGAAAGTAAAGAACAAATAGAAGAAGCACTGACTGGTGCAGATATGGTATTTATTACAGCTGGTATGGGAGGCGGTACTGGTACAGGTGCAGCCCCTGTTATTGCTGAAGTGGCTAGTGAAATTGGCGCTTTAACAGTAGGAGTGGTTACTCGTCCGTTTATGTTTGAAGGAAAAAAACGTTCGACACAAGCTTCAACTGGTATTGGAGCACTAAAAGAAAAGGTAGACACACTTATTGTTATACCGAATGATCGTCTACTTGAAATTGTAGATAAGAATACACCGATGCTTGAAGCATTTCGAGAGGCAGATAATGTATTAAGACAAGGTGTACAAGGTATTTCTGATTTAATTGCTGTACCTGGATTGATAAATCTGGATTTTGCAGACGTCAAGACAATTATGAGTGAAAAAGGGTCTGCACTGATGGGCATTGGTATTGCTACAGGGGAAAATAGAGCAGCAGAGGCAGCTAAGAAATCTATTTCTAGTCCATTGCTTGAAACATCTGTAAACGGAGCCCAAGGCGTTTTAATGAATATAACCGGCGGCACCAATTTGAGTTTGTTCGAAGTGCATGAAGCAGCTGAGATTGTATCAGATGCATCTGATCATGATGTAAACATGATTTTCGGTTCTGTAATTAATGAAAATTTAAGTGATGAAATAGTTGTTACTGTTATTGCTACAGGGTTTGAAGATGCAGAAGATAAAAAACAGCAAAGCGCTGATCGCTCCAATTCCCAACAAAGAAGGGCTTCTTCTCAGCAACAAGCTCCACGCATGAACCAAGCACAGCAGGAACGTTCTACAGAAGAGCAACAAGAACCAATAAAAGATTCGCCAGAGGAAGATGAAGGCGATACTCTTGATATTCCAACCTTTTTGCGAAACAGACGTAGAAGAAAATAATAAAGAAATACGGTCGTACATCCATAATATAGGTGTACGGCCGTTTTTTTATATAACATACATTTTTTCCACCAAGTTGTAAGCAAGAAAGTGACAAAAACTCTAAAAATAAGAGGAAATGTCTGTCATGAACTGACAGACATTGAAATAGATTCCCTATATAATAAGTAATACTTTCTCCATATGATTGGATGAAAGAAGGGGATAGTTATTTATTATCTCGATTTGCTGTGGGGATTAAATGTTGTCATCCATATTGTTTTATTTGCGGGTACTGCTCGTTTGACGAAAAGATTTTTATCTAAAAAACGGTTATTAATCGTGTCGCTGATTGGATCGTGCAGTATTTTTATAGTACTTACGCCATGGGAGTTCCTACTTGTTCACCCGATTGGCAAGGTATTCCTTTCTATTCTGTTAGTATTTATTGGGTTTGGTTATGTCTCCTTATCCGTGTTCTTGCAGCAACTATTCATGTTTTATATCGTTAGTTTTCTCGCTGCTGGTACGATGATTGGTTTAGAAACAATGCGTTTTTCTGCAGTAGAACGGCAAGGCTTTATGACAGATATTTCATCTATTATGTATACCCGGTTCTCGTTTCCAATTATTGTATTAGCAATATTACTAATTTGGGTAATTTTCCAAGGTATAGCCCATTTTATGAAAACGAGACGACAGCAGTTTTCAAAGATAGTAAACATTACCGCTGTACTTGGAGACACAGAATGGGAGGGAAACGCATTAGTGGACACCGGTAATCAATTAAAAGATCCTATCACTCGATTTCCAGTTATGGTTATGGAGATAAATCTTTTAAAGGACCAATTGTCCAAAAAAGAGCTGGAACAATGGAGACATATGATTCGTTCACAACGAGTAGAAGAATTAGAACATATGAAACAATGGAAAGGCAGATGGAGTCTTGTACCTTTTCGTACAGCCGGGCAAGACATGAAAATGATGTTCACCTTAAAACCGGACTATCTTTTAATTGAAGAAGAAGGAAAACCTGAAAGAGTGGATTCAGTATTAATTGGACTTGAAGCCAATGTTTTATCTAGTAAGGGAGACTTTCAAATGATCTTCCCTGCCGATGCTTTGTCAACGTCCAAACATGACAACGCCTAATTTGATGTAGGAGGTTTTTTAAGTTGCGTAAGGTCAAAATGACAATGCTGTGGATTAAATTTTTAAAAAAAATTGGTATAAAACCGGACGAACTATATTACATTGGTGGAAGTGAAGCATTGCCGCCCCCATTGTCAAAGGAAGAGGAAGCTCATTTTATCAGTTTGCTACCTAGCGATGATGAGAATGCCAGGTCTGTTTTAATTGAAAGAAACTTAAGATTAGTTGTGTATATTGCACGGAAATTTGAAAATACGGGAATTAATATTGAAGACTTAATAAGTATTGGCACGATTGGTCTTATTAAAGCGGTGAACACATTTAATCCGGAGAAAAAAATTAAGCTCGCCACCTATGCATCACGTTGTATTGAAAATGAGATTTTAATGCATCTTCGGCGGACAAATAAATTACGCTCTGAAATATCGTTTGATGAACCATTAAATATTGATTGGGATGGTAATGAATTATTGCTATCGGACATACTCGGGACAGAAGAAAATATAATAACAAAAGGGATTGAAGATAAAGTAGATAGAAGGCTGCTTAGACGGTCATTAGAAGTATTAAATCCGAGAGAAAAACAAATTATGGAAATGCGATTTGGTCTAGCTGGAAACAAAGAAAAAACACAAAAAGATGTAGCGGATTTATTGGGGATTTCCCAATCATATATTTCCCGACTTGAAAAAAGAATCATAAAACGGCTGCGAAAAGAATTTAATAAAATGGTATAATTTCTTCCCTTTGTTGAGGGCTGTCTAAAAAAGACAGCTCTTTTTTTAACGCTGAGTCACTTAATGCTTCTGCATATTTTTTCCCTTGACGGACATACTGAACATGAACATACAAGAATAAAGAAATGTGAGAAAAGCGCTTATATCATTTCTTACATCATGACTTGGGGGGACTAACTTTGGCTCGAAGCAAGGTAGAAATTTGTGGTGTGGATACATCTAAGCTTCCTGTTCTTAAAAATAAAGAAATGAGAGAGTTATTTAGAAAATTGCAAGCAGGAGATGAATCAGCACGTGAAGAATTAGTGAATGGAAATCTACGCCTTGTGTTAAGCGTTATTCAACGTTTTAATAATCGTGGAGAACATATGGATGATTTATTTCAAGTTGGCTGCATCGGATTAATGAAGTCAATCGATAATTTTGATTTAGGTCAAAATGTTCGTTTTTCGACGTATGCTGTACCGATGATTATTGGTGAAGTACGACGTTATCTTCGCGACAATAATCCGATACGTGTGTCCAGGTCACTTCGCGATACCGCTTATAAAGCGTTGCAAGTTCGAGATCAATTAATGGAAGAGCGGGCTAGAGAAAAAGAACCTACCGTTCAAGAAATTGCTTCAAAGTTAGGAATGCCAAAAGAAGATGTCGTATTTGCGCTTGATGCGATTCAAGATCCAGTCTCCTTATTTGAACCGATTTATAATGATGGTGGTGATCCGATTTATGTGATGGATCAAATTAGCGATGATAAAGAACAAGATCAAAAATGGACAGAACACCTTGCTTTAAAAGAAGCGATGGTTCAATTGAATGGACGGGAAAAAATAATTTTGGATATGCGTTTTTTTCAAGGAAAGACGCAAATGGAAGTCGCTGAAGAAATTGGCATATCACAAGCGCAAGTTTCAAGACTCGAAAAAGCAGCCATTTCACAAATGAATCGCTTCTCCAATATGTAAACAGGTAAGACCTTCATCTACATTGGATGAAGGTTTTTTTATTATGAAGAAATGAAGCGCGATTTTCCTACATAGTATAGAATACGTTTATTTTTATACTAAAGGAGATATGAGTTATGAGAATCTCAGAGTTACAGACAAAGGATATTGTTAACATGCATACTGGTAAACGACTTGGGCACGTGGGTGATGTGGATATCAATGTAGAAACCGGATACGTAGAAGCTATTGTTGTAGGTGGTTCTACAAAAATGATGACATTTTTCAATAAGGAAAGTGAATTTATTGTGCCTTGGACTCATATTGTTAAAATTGGTTCTGACGTTATTCTTGTTAATTTGTATGAACCGGACCCTGAATGAGGCAAAACTAGACAACGTTTGGAACTTTTCTATGGCAGTGAGAAGAATTATGTTAAAATATAAACAATGAATAAAATGATACGTATAATGAAGGAAGAGATAAGATGAAAAACGATCCGTTTCTTCGACAAGAAGAAAGTCATTTCTTACTGAAAGAAGCTCCATTTGGGGAGAATGTGCACGTAACTGCTGGAATGACAACGCGTCTGAACGGCATAGGAAACGCACCATACGATACGTTGAATATGGCCTTTCATGTTGGTGATGAATCGGATGCGGTATTGGCGAACAGGGAACGTGTTGCAAAAGCCATTGGCTTTCCGTTAAGTGACTGGGTAGCAGCTGAGCAGGTTCATAAAGCTGATATCGTTAAAGTCAGTAACCAGGATAAAGGCAAAGGAGCTTGGAAACGAGAGGAATCAGTAGGTAACTTTGACGGAATGTACACATCAGAAAAAGGTGTATTATTAGTTAGTTTTTACGCTGATTGTGTGCCTCTGATTTTTTTCGCACCAAAACAAGAATATGTCGGTGTTGCACATGCAGGCTGGAAGGGAACGTCATTGAATATTGGAGGAGCTCTAGTAACAGAATGGATAGAAAAAGAAGGAATAAATTCTGAAGGAATTTATGTTGCGATTGGGCCCTCTATTTCTGAGGAAGTGTATGAAGTAGATGGACATGTAATCGAACAAATGGAACAAGTACTCCCTGAAGAAAATAACCCCCCTTGGACGAAGTCTAGACCTAATCATTGGTTGCTTGATGTCAAAGAAATGAATCGTATATTGTTAAATAGTGCCGGGGTCCCTTTGTCGAACATTTTCAAGAGTAGTCATTGTACATATTCAGAACCAGAGACATTTTTTTCCCATCGACAAAGTAACGGGACAACCGGAAGAATGATGGCATTTATCGGTATCAACGATAGGTGATGGAGAAAGGGGTCGGAAGAAGTGGACGTAACAGATAATCTTTCACAAATAAACCATACAATGAAACAAGCATGTGAGCGCTCTAATCGGGAGCGGACGGATGTGAATATCATTGCAGTAACTAAATATGTTTCAACAAATAGAACGTTGGAAGCGATTGAAGCAGGAGTTACGCATATTGGTGAAAATAGGCTGGAGGGAGCTCTTGAAAAATGGGAAGCATGCCAGAATCAAGCGGCCTTTCATTTTATAGGAACGCTTCAGTCAAAAAAAGTGAAACACGTCATCGATAAATATGATTATTTTCATTCGTTGGACAGGCTCTCTCTTGCCAAAGAAATGCAAAAACGCTGTCCAGAAGGAAAAAAAATCAAATGTTTTGTACAAGTAAATGTATCCGGGGAAGATTCCAAGGAAGGTTTGTCTGAAGAAGAGCTTATCGATTTTGTTGTTTCTTTAAAAAATTATCCTGCTATTGAAGTCGTCGGATTAATGACAATGGCACCGTTCGTTGAAGATCCAGAAAACACACGTCCGTTTTTTCAGAAACTTCGATATTTACGTGACGAGGTACGTGACAAAAACATGTTTCATGCACCGTGTGAGCATCTATCGATGGGCATGTCTAATGATTATTTCATTGCTGTAGAAGAAGGAGCGACGTTTGTACGTATTGGTACACAGTTGGTTGGCAATCGGGAGTAACAAGAGATATATTTTTCAAAGTAGAAGGAGGGGGAGTGAATGAGTTTCAAATCAAAATTTAAACGTTTTTTTGAACTAGAAGATGATATTATGGAACAAGAGATAGAAGAAACCGATGATAGTTATGACACGGATAAGAACCACGAAAACAAAAGTAAAAACGTTGTCAGTTTGCAAAGTGTCCAGCAATCTGCAAAAGTGATGTTAGTGGAACCGCGCCAGTATGAGGAAGCTCAAGACATCGCTGATCATTTAAAAAACCGGAAATCGGTCATTATAAATTTACAGCGAATTGATCAAAATCAGGCACGCAGAATCGTTGATTTTTTAAGTGGCACTGTTTATGCTATTGGCGGGGATATACAAAAGATAGGCACAAACAATTTCCTATGTACCCCGGATAATGTGGCGGTTTCTGGTGATATATCGGAAATATTAAACGAATCAGAATGAGTTAAGGAGAATGCCTTTTATGATAGAAATAGGTAGAATTTTAGCATTTGGGTTAGATATATATTCGTATCTAATCATCATTTATATTTTAATGTCTTGGTTTCCCAATGCCCGCGAATCTTCATTTGGTCAAATGATTGGTTCGGTAGTGGAACCTTATTTGGAACCGTTCAGACGCATGGTTCCATCCCTTGGTATGATTGATATTTCCCCAATTATTGCTATTGTAGCTTTACGTTTTGCCGGATTTGGCGTTGAAGCGTTATTTTCGATGGTTTGATGTAGATGTCTGTATTTGAACATTTTAGAAAAGAGGAATATGCGTTTGTAGAGCAAGCACTCGAATGGAAAGATACAGTAGAGACAAAATTTGAACGAAAATTGACCGATTTTCTTGATCCAAGGGAGCAAGACATTCTCTCATCCGTTGTAGGGAAAGATGAAACCGTGTATCTTTCGTTTTGGGGAGGAAGTACGGAATGCGAAAGAAAACGAGCGCTTTTATATCCTTTTTACGAAGAAGTTTCTAACGAAGATTTTGACCTTAGTTTGTTTCAAGTAACCTATCCGGTGAAGTTTGTCACATTGGAACACCCTGATGTGCTTGGATCTCTCACTGGTCTTGGACTGAAAAGAGGCAAATACGGCGATATTTTAAAGGGGAATGGTTTATTTCAATTTGTTGTGGCTGAAGAGGTTGCGTTGTACATTGAAATGAACTTACAGCAAATCGGCAAAGCGACAGTACAAACGGAACGTATTTCAGTGGAAAATATGCTTCCGGTACAAGAAGATTGGGAAGAAATACATACGACCACCCCATCTTTTCGCTTAGACAAAATGATAGCAGAAATGTACCGTTTATCACGGAGCAAAGCTCTTCCCTATATAGAAAAAGGGAGAGTAAAAGTGAATTGGAGAACGATAGACCGGCCGGCATTTACTCTTCAGCCTGGTGATTACGTTTCTGTACGGGGACAAGGACGTCGAAAATTGATGGAAACGATGGGACAAACAAAAAAAGAACGATTTAAAATAAAATATGGAAAAAAGAAAGATTCGTAAATAAAAGCAGGATTTTAACAAGGAATGTCGAAATGTCAAGTAAGACCATATGAGATATAATGATAAACGGGAGGTGTGGCGGTGTGCCTTTAACGCCATTAGATATTCATAATAAGGAATTTACAAGAGGTTTTCGAGGATATGATGAAGATGAAGTGAACGAATTTCTGGATCAAGTTATAAAAGATTACGAAAATGTGGTACAAGAAAAAAATGAACTGTTTACAAAAGTAAACGAACTCGAAGAACGGCTTGAACATTTTTCTAATATTGAGGAAACGTTGAATAAATCGATTTTAGTAGCGCAAGAGTCTGCAGAAGAGGTGCGTCGTAATGCTAAGAAAGAGTCTCAGTTAATCATTAAAGAAGCAGAAAAAAACGCCGATCGAATTATTAACGATGCCCTTAATAAATCTAGAAAGATTGAGCTTGAGATTGAAGAATTGAAAAAACAAGCTTCTGTTTATCGTACCCGTTTCAAAATGTTGATAGAAGCCCAACTAGAGATGCTACATAACGATGATTGGGATGAAGTCGTAAATACGGAATCTGAATATGAGGAAGAAAATGATCAAAGTTCCTATGCTGGTCATGTGAATTCGGTTGACTAGAACTGACATTTTGTTCTATACTTTTAAAACAAAATAAAAATGAAGTTAAACGAGGATAGGGACGCACCTTTTTTTGTGTTGGTCCAAAGCGAGTCATGGAGGGTGGAAGCATGGCGACCGAAAAAAATGGGACATCACCCTTGAGTTCCGGTACTGAACGAGAGTAGGTATTCGGCGGTGAAAACCGTTATGTTTTTGAGTGGATAGCAAGATGAAGATATTTTGTTATGCAATTAGGGTGGTACCGCGAGACCTTCTCGTCCCTTTATGGGATGGGGAGGTCTTTTTATGGTTGCGCTAATGAACCACGAGCTTCATAAGGGTAAATACTTGTGTAAAAGTGCGCTATAAACATAGAAGAGGAGGATATTTTATGAATTATAAAGAAACGCTATTAATGCCAAAAACAAAATTTCCGATGAAAGGAAACCTTCCCAATCGTGAGCCAGAACGACAGCAACAATGGGAGGATCAGAATATATATGAAAAAGTTCAGGAACGAACAAAAGGGCGTCCTTTGTTTGTATTGCATGACGGTCCGCCTTATGCTAACGGCGACATTCATATGGGGCACGCTCTTAACAAAATTTTAAAAGATTTTATCGTTCGTTATAAATCGATGAATGGTTTCCACGCCCCATACGTACCTGGGTGGGATACCCATGGTTTGCCAATTGAAACGGCTTTAACAAAAAATAAAAAAGTAGACCGGAAAAAAATGTCTGTTGCTGAATTTAGAAAAGCATGTGAAGAATATGCTCTTGATCAAGTAGATAAACAACGTGAGCAATTTAAACGTCTCGGTGTTCGAGGTGATTGGGATAATCCTTATGTAACGCTTACAAATGAATATGAAGCCCAGCAGATTAAAGTGTTTGGAGAAATGGCAAAACGCGGATATATTTATAAAGGGAAAAAACCAGTTTATTGGTCCCCATCTTCGGAATCAGCACTAGCTGAAGCAGAAATAGAATATCATGACAAGCGATCCCCTTCCATTTATGTAGCTTTTGATTTAAAGGATGGGAAACAGGAACTAGATGGTGATGAGAAATTTATTATCTGGACAACAACACCTTGGACCATCCCCGCTAACCTAGCTATTACAGTACACCCAGATTTGACATATGCGGTTGTTCAAGCTGGGGATGAAAAATATATCGTTGCTGAGGAACTGGTGGAAGAGCTTCAAACAGAGTTAGAATGGGAAAACCCAACCGTTCTAAAAACGCTTAAAGGAAAACAGTTAGAGCATATGACTGCTATTCACCCAATCTATGGTAGAGATTCGATTGTGATTCTAGGTAATCATGTAACAACGGATGCGGGTACCGGTTGTGTTCATACAGCTCCTGGACATGGAGAGGATGACTATGTTGTTGGACAACAATATGGTCTTAAAACATTATGCCCGGTTAATGATAAAGGCTATTTTACAGACGAAGCACCAGGTTTTGAAGGAGAGTTTTATGACAACGCGAATAAGGCGATATCGGAAAAATTGGATGAACTTGATGCATTATTGAAATTGACTTTCATTACGCATTCTTACCCACATGATTGGCGTACAAAAAAACCAGTTATTTTCCGCGCGACCGCACAATGGTTCGCTTCCATTGAAGATGTGCGAGAGGATCTGTTAGATGCAGTTCGCCGTGTGACTTGGCTTCCTAAGTGGGGGGAGACACGTCTGCACAATATGGTCCGAGACCGCGGTGACTGGTGCATTTCGAGGCAACGTGCGTGGGGCGTTCCTATTCCAATTTTTTATGAAGAGGATGGTAGTGCGATTGTTACAGATGAAACGATTCAGCACGTATCAAGCTTGTTCCGAGAACACGGCTCAAATATCTGGTTCGAATGGGAAACCAAAGATCTACTTCCAGACGGATACTCATCAGAACACAGTCCAAACGGACAGTTTACTAGAGAAATGGATATCATGGATGTTTGGTTTGACAGTGGTTCTTCCCATCAGGCTGTTTTAGAAGAGCGAGAGGAATTAAAACGTCCCGCAGACGTTTATCTTGAAGGTTCAGATCAATATCGGGGCTGGTTTAACTCGTCTCTTTCAACGAGTGTTGCGACAAACGGTCAATCTCCATATGATATGATTATCAGTCACGGCTTTGCTTTAGACGGCGATGGTCGTAAGATGAGTAAATCATTAGGAAATGTCGTTGTTCCAAATAAAGTCATGAAGCAGTTAGGGGCAGATATTTTAAGAATGTGGGTCGCGTCTGTTGATTATCAAGCAGATGTTCGTATTTCTGATGACATTTTAAAGCAAGTTGCAGAAGTGTACCGAAAAATGAGAAACACGTTTCGTTTTCTATTAGGAAATCTTCAAGACTTTGATCCAGCCGTTCATCGTGTTTCAACAACAGAATTGTCAGAACTTGATAGGTATATGATAATTAGGTTAAATGATCTTATTGCGAAAACGAAAAAAGGGTATGATGAATATGAATTTGCGCAAGTGTACCATGCACTTCATAATTATTGTACGATTGAATTAAGCTCGTTTTATATGGATATTGCAAAAGACACGCTTTATATTCACGGAGCAGATGATTCAAGTCGTCGCGCCATTCAAACGGTTATGTATGATACATTAGTTGCGCTCGTACAATTAGCTTCCCCAATCATTCCGCACACAGCCGATGAGGTGTGGGAATTTATACCGGGAACAAATGCGGACAATCCTCAACTGACAGATATGCCCGACCCTGTGAAAGTCGATCAAGAAGAAGCGTTACGTTCAAAGTGGGACACATTGATGGTTGTTCGCGATGAAGTATTAAAGGCGCTAGAGAATGCTAGAAATAAAAAAGAAATTGGCAAATCACTTACTGCGGCGGTCACGATATATCCGGATGAAGCTGTAAAACATTACTTGTCCGAAGAAAACCAATTAGAACAGTTATTTATAGTTTCGAAAGCTGAACTTTCAATCGACAAACAATCTGCACCATCGACAGCAGAAAAGTATGAGCACGTAGCAGTAGAAGTGTCACCGGCAGAAGGGGAAACTTGCGAGCGTTGTTGGACTGTTAGAACAGACATTGGAACGGATGTTAATCATCCTGGACTTTGCAAAAAATGTACAGACATTGTGAATGAGCATTATAGTCATGTCGATGTGTCAGAATAACGAGCAGTATTGGAATTTGTCCGTAAAATTGAAAACGAACAAATTCCTCTTTCAATATATCGCTTGAACGTATTATGGTGACGGCGGAAAAGCAAGGTGTTTAAACAATGAAGATATTATTATATTATGGACTGTCGTGTTTAATCATTGCGATAGACCAAATTACAAAGTTTTTAGTCGTTCAGAATATGGATATTGCAGAAGATATAGAAGTAATCCCTGGATTTTTTCATTTAACGTCACATCGTAACTCCGGTGCAGCTTTTGGTATGCTGGAAGGTCAAATGTGGCTATTCTATATTGTGACAGTTATTGTCGTGTCGGTTATTGTGTATCATATACAAAAATACGCCACTGAAAGTAAAATGCTCGGAATACCCCTTGGCCTTATTCTCGGCGGTGCGATTGGTAATTTTATTGATCGTCTGTTATTTGGAGAAGTAGTAGATTTTTTCAACGTATATATTTTTAATTATAACTATCCAATATTCAACATTGCAGACTCGGCGCTTGTGGTTGGTGTGTTCTTGCTCATAATAAAAATGACCGCAATGGAATGGCAGGAAAAGAGGAAGAATAAAGCATGAAAGATTTAATATGGAACATTACAGAAGAAGAAGCAGGTCAACGAATTGATAAGTTTTTAACCAATCAGCAAGAGGACTGGTCACGAACTATTATACAGAGTTGGATTAAAGAAAAGCGTATTCTAGTAAATGATCAAATGGTAAAAAGTAACTATATACTACAGGAAACAAACACCGTCACGCTGACACCGGAGGAAGAAAAGAACACGGAAGTCAAACCAGAAAACATCGACCTTGATATAGTGTATGAGGATGAAGACATTATCGTTGTTAACAAACCGAGAGGCATGGTGATCCATCCAGCTCCCGGTCATTCCTCAGGCACTGTTGTTAATGCTCTGCTTTATCACTGTGAGACGTTATCAAATGTTAATGGAGAATGGCGACCTGGGATTGTTCATCGTATAGATAAGGACACTTCTGGCTTGCTTATTGCAGCGAAGAACGATACGGCCCATTTACATTTGAGCGACCAGTTGCAGGAGAAACGGGTGGAACGTTTCTATCAAGCGATTGTGCACGGTAATATACCGCATGATACTGGTACTATTGAAGCTCCAATTGGGCGTGATCCGAAAGATAGACAAAAGATGGCCGTCACAGAAAAAAATGCCAAGGACGCCGTCACCCATTTTAGTGTGCTGGAGCATTTCGATTCATTCACCTATGTAGAGTGTAAATTAGATACTGGTCGAACACATCAGATTAGAGTGCACATGAAATACATTGGACATCCGCTCGCGGGTGACCCGAAATATGGGCGAACTAAAACGTTGAATATCTCAGGTCAGGCCTTACATGCGGGAAGTCTTCGTTTTGTTCATCCAACAAAAGAGACCCCGATGGAATTGAAAGCGTCTCTTCCGGAAGATATGACAGATCTTTTAGACAATCTTCGAAAAATGTATTGACCATTCGTTAATAATCTGACATAATCAGAAACAACAAATAGGAACCTTTAAAGGCAGTCCCGAGAGGCTGAGAAGGAGTATACAGACCGTGTAGGTCATGATTATAGGCGACGTCTGTCTAAAATCGGTAAACAATCCTCTCACTCAATCGGGTGGGAGGTTTTTTATTAGGTAAGAAACGATGGACTTTTGACGGTTGCCGCCTTGTGAAAGGATGAAAGAGATGGAAGAACAAGAAAGGGTACTGCTTGATGAACAGGCAGTACGACGGGCATTGACACGGATTGCCCATGAAATTATAGAAAAAAATAAAGGAATTGAAGATTGTGTTCTCGTTGGGATAAAAACGAGAGGCATTCACATTGCTAATCGGATTGCAGCTAATATAGCTAAAATAGAAGGAAGGACAATTCCAGTAGGAGAAGCTGATATAACCCTGTACCGCGATGATTTGACTCATGTGACGGAAAATTCAGATCCAGAATTAAAGGGTACAGATATCCCTGAAGATGTATTCGATAAGAAAGTCATTCTAGTGGACGATGTTCTTTATACTGGGCGCACCGTCAGAGCAGCCATGGATGCTGTTATGGATTTGGGACGACCGTCACAAATCCAGCTCGCTGTCTTAATAGACCGAGGGCACCGAGAACTTCCAATTCGGCCGGATTTCATCGGAAAAAACATTCCAACTTCAAAAGAAGAAATTGTAGCCGTGAAATTGACAGAAACGGATGAACTTGATGAAGTGACGATTCGAAACGAAGCAAAATAACCCCCTCTTTAAATCAGTCCAGTGAGGCTGAAAAGAGGTATGAATGAGAGCGAGGTTTCATTCTAACTCTCCTGCTCGCAATTTGTACCTCTTTGTTAAGGACAGAAATTTGCCCCAAATTTGCGAGGAGAGATAAAAATGGATCAAAACGTAAAACTACAAATTAAAGAAAAACCAAAATGGAATCAATGGCTTATTCTAAGCATGCAGCATTTATTTGCTATGTTTGGAGCAACGATACTAGTCCCTGTTTTAACGGAGCTAAGCCCTGCAGTTGCTCTTTTGTCGAGCGGGTTAGGGACACTTGCTTACTTGGTAATTACGAAAGGGCAAATACCTGCTTATCTCGGCTCATCCTTTGCTTTTATAAGTCCGGTGATTGCAGCAATGTCACTGGGCGGTCCCGAAGGCGTCATGATTGGAACATTTGCAGCTGGTGTTGTATATGGAATCACTTCCCTATTAATTAAATGGACCGGCGTTCAATGGCTTATGAATCTTTTACCCCCAATCGTAGTAGGACCTGTCATTATGGTGATTGGTCTTGGACTTTCGACTACAGCGATTGAAATGGCGATGAATTTTAACGATGAAACAGGGGAATACATTCAACCAATGCTGCACTTCAGTGTAGCTCTTGTAACGCTTGCAATTACGATTGTAGCCTCTGTGTTTTTTAAAGGTTTTTTCAACCTTATTCCGATTTTATTTGGAATAACAGGAGGTTATATCATGGCCTCGTTTGTAGGACTTATCGATTTCTCGGAGATTGCAGCAGCACCATGGCTTCGGACACCTGATATGGTTGTTCCGTTTGTCACATTTTCACCAACTTGGTCTTGGAGCATTATATTTATCATGGCCCCTATTGCAATCGTAACGCTGGCAGAGCATATTGGTGATCAACTCGTTTTAAGTAAAGTGACTGGCTCTAATTTCGTCAAAAAACCAGGTCTGCATCGTTCTATTATGGGGGATGGCCTAGCAACCATTATTGCTTCTTTTGTGGGTGGACCGCCAAATACGACGTATGGAGAAAATATAGGAGTACTTGCCATCACAAGAGTGTTTAGCGTTTTTGTGATTGGCGGGGCTGCAGTGATGGCGATTGCCTTTTCCTTTGTCGGAAAAATAGAGGCAGTCATCGCAAGTATTCCCGGAGCAGTAATGGGCGGAGTTTCAATACTTTTATTCGGTATTATTGCTTCTTCAGGTATGCGCATGCTGATTGATAACCGAGTTGATCTTGGTGTGAAACGCAACTTAATTATTGCATCGGTAATTCTTGTAATAGGCATTGGTGGCGCATTTATAGAAATAAACGAAAATCTTGAAATTGCCGGAATGGCTTTAGCTACACTATTTGGAATCTTCCTAAACTGGATACTTCCCGGTAAAGAACATGGATTCGGGAATGGCGCAATGTTTGCGTCTCTAGATGAACAATTGAAAGATGATGATGAAGCAGCCTGAGCACCATCCTTTAAAAGAGTACAGAGAGACTCGGAAGGGTGAACATACGGTGTTATTAAAACATGCGTACTGTATCTTAACCCCCTGAAGAGATCTCTCTTAGGGGGTTTTTGTTATGGATCAATTAGTTTTTGAGAAACTAGAGGGGGATGAAGTAATGATGCCATCAGAATTAAAATGGGCCCGACAAGATAAAACGTGTCCCGAACATGTGCTGACGATGGAGGATTGGGGAAAAGACGAAATTCATGGATTGCTTAATAAAGCACAAGAATTTGCCAATCAACCTTCAAAACTTCCTAATCAACGTTTGTATGCTGCCAATTTGTTTTTTGAACCGAGCACCCGGACAAAAATAAGTTTTGAAGCGGCAGAACGAAATTTAGGGCTAGACCTTCTTCATTTTGAGGCAGATACCTCCAGCGTTAAAAAAGGGGAGACTCTTTATGATACCGTGAAAACGTTGGAAAGTATCGGGGCTGATGTTGTTGTCATTCGGCACGCCAAAGAAAGATATTTTGATGAATTGCGCCATCATATTAATATTCCCATTATTAATGGGGGGGATGGTTGCGGACATCATCCGACACAGTCCTTTCTTGATCTTTTAACAATCAAACAGGAATTTGGCATATTTCATGGAATCAATGTTGTTATCGCTGGGGACATCTTTCACAGCCGTGTTGCCCGCTCTAATTTAGAAGTGCTGGAACGTTTGGGAGCTAATGTTTACGTCAGTGGTCCGAAAGAATGGATGAGTAAAGAATTACTACATCGTTATGTTCCGATGGATAAGGCTGTGGAATTTGCAGATGTAATGATGATGCTGCGAATTCAGCATGAACGTCACGCTGTAAAAATGGTAGCTGGCCCTGACAAATATCACGAAATATACGGATTAAGTGAAGAAAAAGCTCAACGCATGAAACCCGATAGCATTATTATGCATCCAGCTCCTATTAACCGAAATGTAGAAATAGCTGATGCATTAGTTGAGTGCAGTCGTTCGAGAATTTTTAAACAAATGAAAAACGGTGTATTTGTCAGAATGGCAGTACTCAGTCATGTGCTTGAAAAACAACAAGGGGGATTATTGACATGAACGGTTGGATTATAAACGGATATGTTTTTACAGAAGGAAACAATGTTAGAAAGATGGATATTGAAATAAAAGGAGATTCTATTCACTCCCTAGGCAAAGCCCCTGAAAATGCAACAATCTTATACGATGTGAGAGGAAAGCTTGTCACTCCAGGTTTTGTAGATGTCCACGTCCATCTGCGTGAACCAGGAGGAGAACATAAAGAAACGATCGAAACAGGAACAGCTGCGGCGGCAAAAGGAGGTTTTACAACCATTTGTCCAATGCCTAATACCAATCCGGTACCTGATTGTCCTGAAGTCATGGAACAATTGCAGACACGGATTCAAAAATCAAGCTTGATTCATGTACTGCCTTATGCGTCTATAACTGAAGAACAGCTTGGTCAAGAATTGAGTAATTTTAAAGATTTAAAAAAAGCAGGAGCGTTTGCTTTTACCGATGATGGTGTAGGTGTACAAGACGCTTCTCTCATGCTGAAAGCGATGAAGCAGGCAGCGAAAATAGATATGCCGATTGTTGCCCATTGTGAAGAAAATACGTTAATACAAGGAGGGAGTGTCCATGAAGGAGAGTTTTCCGAAAAACATAACATGAATGGTATCCCCTCTGTTTGTGAATCCGTACAGATTGCGCGTGACGTATTACTCGCAGAAGCCGCAAATGCACACTATCACGTTTGTCACGTCAGTACTAAAGAATCGGTCCGGGTTATTCGAAATGCGAAAGAAGCGGGGATTCATGTGACCGCAGAAGTTACTCCACACCATCTACTATTAAATGAAAATGACATTCCCGATGTTGATCCGCAATTTAAAATGAATCCACCGCTCCGTGCTAAAGCCGATCAACAAGCATTGTTAGATGGATGGCTCGATGGAACAATCGATTGTATAGCTACCGATCATGCTCCACATGCTGAAGCAGAAAAAGCAAAAAGTATGGAAGACGCTCCTTTTGGTATTACCGGATTAGAGACAGCATTTCCCCTCTTATATAAACACCTTGTAGAAACTGGCGTTTGCTCTTTGGGATATTTGCTAGAGAGCATAACGAAAAAGCCTGCAAATGTGTTCGGGCTCGAAGCTGGTCAACTTAGTTATGGAAATAAGGCAGATATCACGATAGTTGACCTTGATATGGAAGAAAAAGTAGATGCAGCTTCACTCGTTTCTAAAGGTAAAAATACCCCTTTCGACGGTTGGAGCAGTAAAGGACAACCAGTTTTAACTATTGTAAATGGGAACGTGGTCTATGAAAAGGAAGGAGTACGTCTAGGATGAAAAGAAAATTGATGCTTGAAAATGGTACAGTTTTTACAGGAGATGCGTTGGGAAGTTTACGTGAAACAACAGGAGAAGTCGTCTTTAATACAAGTATGACTGGTTATCAAGAAATGTTATCAGATCCATCTTATTGTGATCAATTCATCACTTTAACCTACCCGTTAATAGGAAACTATGGTATTAACCGGGACGACTTTGAAACATTGAATCCGGCAGCTGGCGGATTAATAATAAAAGAATCAGCGTCTCATCCGAGTAACTTTAGAAGTGTTGAAACGCTGGATCACTGGTTAAAGGAGAAAGATATTCCTGCTTTAGCAGGAGTCGACACCCGCATGCTGACGAGAATTATTAGAGAATATGGAACTTTATACGGGCGCTTTTTCGGTGAAAAGGATGATGAATATGAAATTTTCGAAGAGCTGCGTGCCTTTCAACCTACGCGAAATAAGGTAAAAAAAGTTTCTACAACAAACGCTTATCACGCTCCTGGTTCAGGACGACGAGTGGTGCTATTAGATTTCGGTGCAAAGCATGGAATTGCTCGGAACCTAATTAAGCGCGGGTGCGATGTATTTGTCCTCCCTTATAACTCAACAGCAGATGATATTCGAAAGCTTGAACCAGATGGCGTAATGCTTAGCAATGGACCTGGAGATCCAGAAGACGTCCCAGAAGCAGTTGAAACGTTAAAAACGTTACTTGGCACAGTTCCTATATTTGGTATTTGTCTGGGACATCAATTACTTAGCCTTGCCGCTGGTGCAACATCCTCAAAATTGAAGTTTGGACACCGTGGCGCTAATCATCCTGTAAAAGATGTTCGCAGCGGTCGCGTCGATATAACTTCACAAAATCACGGTTATACGATTGACCGCGAATCACTAATGGGAACTGATTTACAATTAACTCACGTAAATGTAAATGATGGAACGGTTGAAGGAATTCAACATCAAGAGTATCCGGCTTTTAGTGTACAGTATCATCCAGAAGCAAGCCCCGGTCCAGATGATTCCAACGATTTGTTTGATGAATTCACCGCCATGATTGATAAACACCGGACTAAAAATACGACTCGCGTCTAAAGGAGAGAGAGATATGCCTAAACGTACCGATATTAAAAAAATTTTAGTTATTGGTTCTGGGCCGATTATTATCGGTCAAGCCGCTGAATTTGATTATGCTGGAACACAAGCGTGCCAAGCATTAAAAGAAGAAGGATATGAAGTAATTCTAGTGAATTCTAATCCGGCAACCATCATGACTGACACAGCGATGGCCGATAAAGTGTATATGGAGCCAATTACGCTTGAATTTGTCAGCCGTATTATTCGTAAGGAGAGACCAGATGCACTTCTACCGACATTAGGGGGACAGACAGGTTTAAATATGGCCATGGAATTATATAAAGAAGGAGTTCTTGATCGATACGATATATCTCTGTTAGGAACGGAACTTGAAGCGATTGAAAAGGCAGAAGATCGGGATGTGTTCCGAACACTGATGAGGGAATTGAATGAACCCGTTGCGGAAAGTGATATTGTGCACACGTTAGAGGAAGCGAAAATGTTTGTAGAAAAAATTGGTTATCCTATTATTGTTCGCCCTGCTTATACTTTGGGCGGTACAGGCGGCGGTTTGGTACACAATGAGGAAGAGTTGACGGAAATTGTTGGGTCCGGTTTAAAATACAGTCCAGTGACGCAATGTTTAATTGAAAAAAGCATTGCAGGTTTTAAAGAAGTGGAATATGAAGTGATGCGAGATGCAACCGGAGAAAGTATTGTTGTTTGTAATATGGAAAATATCGATGCAGTAGGAATTCATACAGGGGATTCTATTGTTACTGCTCCCAGTCAGACACTATCAGACCGAGAATATCAAATGCTTCGTAATTCTTCATTGAAGATTATCCGAGCTTTAGAAATTGAGGGCGGCTGTAATGTCCAGTTTGCCATGTCTCCTCATAGTTTTGACTACTATATTATTGAAGTAAACCCAAGAGTAAGTCGTTCTTCGGCTCTAGCATCTAAAGCGACTGGTTATCCTATTGCAAAACTAGCTGCCAAAATTGCTTCCGGATATCGCCTTGATGAGCTAAAAAATCCAATTACAGGTACGACGTACGCAAGCTTCGAACCAGCACTTGATTACGTCGTAACAAAAATCCCGCGCTGGCCGTTTGATAAATTTGAAGCTGCGAATCGTAAGCTTACGACACAAATGAAAGCAACTGGAGAAGTAATGGCGATTGGGCGCAGTTTTGAAGAGTCGATAATGAAAGGAGTTCGTTCACTAGAGACAAATAAAACCCATTTATGTGATGCTGCTTTCTATGAATATAGTGATGAACAAGTGACCGAAAAGCTGCAAAAAGCAGAAGATGAACGATTGTTTGTTATTGGAGAAGCATTTCGGCGGGGATGGTCTGTGGAATACGTGCACGAATGTACGAGCATTGATCCATTCTTCCTGCAAAAATTCGCAGGAATTGTTCATATGGGAGAAGAGCTATCTCATCATCCAGGTAATTCCGAAATGCTCATGTATGCTAAACAAGTTGGCATACCAGATGGTGTAGTGGCTGCAAGCTGGAATTGGAAAGAAACAGATGTATATGAGTTCCGCAGGCGCAAACAGATTATGCCGGTCTATAAGATGGTAGATACATGCGCTGCTGAGTTTGAGTCGGAAACCCCATATTATTATTCCACCTATGAACAAGAAAATGAAAGTGGACAGAGCAAAAAGCCGTCTGTCCTCGTGTTAGGATCAGGGCCAATCCGTATTGGCCAGGGAGTGGAATTTGATTATGCAACGGTGCATACCGTGTGGGCCCTTCAAAATGAAGGATATGAAGCAATTATTATGAATAACAATCCGGAAACGGTATCGACAGATTTCAGCGTGTCTGACAAATTGTACTTTGAACCTTTAACACTAGAAGATGTAATGCATGTTGTCGATCAAGAACAGCCAGAAGGAGTAATAGTTCAATTTGGTGGTCAAACCGCTGTGAATTTGGCAGATGGATTATATGAACGAGGGGTAACAATACTTGGCACAGCACTCGAGGATATGGACCGGGCGGAAGATCGTGATAAATTTGAATATACGTTACAGCAACTTGGCATTCCGCAGCCATTAGGTAAAACCGCAGTTTCAACCAATGAGGCAGAGAAAATAGCCTCTGATATTGGTTATCCAGTTCTTGTCCGCCCTTCTTATGTCCTAGGCGGCCGCGCTATGGAAATTGTAGATAATGAAACGGAGTTACGTTCTTATATGGATCGGGCAGTGAAGGTGAATGAAAAACACCCTGTCTTGATTGACCGTTATATGGTTGGCAAAGAAGTAGAAGTAGATGCGATAGCGGACGGAAACACTGTATTTGTTCCGGGAATCATGGAACACATTGAACGTGCAGGTGTTCACTCTGGTGATTCTATCGCCGTTTATCCAACACAGACATTGTCTGATGAAATCAAGCAAAAGCTTGTGGACCGGACCGTTGCTATTGGTAAAGGTTTAAACATTAAAGGGCTGTTAAATATCCAATTCGTTATACATGACAATGAAGTGTTTGTGTTAGAAGTGAACCCTAGGGCAAGCCGTACCGTACCATTTTTAAGTAAAATCACAGGTGTTCCGATTGCTTCGGTTGCGACTCGTATCATGACTGGAAGAGATTTGATCAGTCAAGGTTATGAAGATGGGATGCTACCGGAAAAACAAGAAGTATCCGTTAAAGTACCGGTATTTTCCTTTGCAAAATTGCGCAGAGTTGATATTTCGCTAGGGCCGGAAATGAAATCGACCGGAGAAGTAATGGGTCGTGATGTTTCATTGGAAAAAGCATTATACAAAGGCTTGATTGCTTCTGGAATGAATATTCCTGAGCATGGTTCTGTCTTGTTTACGATTGCAGATAAAAATAAACAGGAAGCACTTGCATTGGCGCAACGGTTTCATAAAATCGGTTATACATTGCTTGCGACGAAAGGGACGGCAGATTTTCTCCGAGAGCATGATATTCCTGTTACTGTTGTCAATAAGATTACGGACGAATCTCCTAATCTATTGGATGTTATCCGTGAAGGAAAAGCACAATTTGTCATTAACACACTCACCCAAGGCAAACAGCCGGCACGCGACGGATTTCGTATTCGCCGGGAAGCAGTCGAAAATGAAGTGGTTTGCATGACTTCGATTGATACAGCAGATGCGCTGCTTAAAGTACTCGAGATGATTACATTTTCCGCTGAAGCAATGCCTGAAATGCAAGAACGACAGTCGATGACAAGTGAGGTGACTGTATGAAAAAAGAAGACATGATAGTCCGGGATAATCGCGAGATTGCACAAGACATATACGAAATGGTACTTGAAGGTAATCTTGTGGGGGAAGTAGAGCGCCCCGGTGAATTCTTGCATATAAATACCTCACGTCACTCTGTTCCGTTGCTTCGTCGTCCAATCAGTATCTGTAATACGGATAAACAAAAGAGACAGTTGACCATTTTATATCGTGCGGAAGGACAAGGCACGAGATTGTTGTCAACATATAGCACGAACGATACAGTAGATGTGCTAGGACCGCTTGGGAATGGTTTTCCAGTTGGGGACGTTTCATCCGGAGAAACGGTCCTTCTCGTTGGCGGGGGAATTGGGGTTCCCCCCCTTTATGATTTGGCAACGGTTTTAAGAGAACAGGGAGCTACTGTTATTACTGTCCTCGGTTTTTCTAATAAAAATGTTGTATTCTATGAAAATCATTTTCAAAAGCTTGGAGATGTGTATGTTTCAACTATTGATGGCAGTTTCGGATATTCCGGGTTTGTCACAGATGTAATAGATCAGAAAAAATTATCATTCGATCGATTGTTTGCATGCGGTCCGGTGCCAATGTTGAGAGCGTTGGAAGACAAATACCCAAACGTGAAGGGAAGTTTGTCATTGGAAGAACGCATGGGGTGTGGCATTGGGGTATGCCTTGCTTGCGTTTGTCACACACAAAATGATCCCGATGGTAGTGATTACAGAAAAGTTTGCAGTGATGGTCCTGTATTTCCTTGGGGAGAGGTGGTCTTATGAGCCGTGTGAACATTGATTTGCCTGGACTTTCGATGAAAAATCCAATAATGCCAGCATCGGGGTGTTTTGGGTTTGGTGAGGAAATCGGAAAATTGTATGATTTAAATGAACTAGGAGCTATTGCATTAAAAGCAACAACACCTCAACCAAGATACGGAAACGAAACACCGCGTGTCGCAGAAACTGCCTCTGGAATGTTGAATGCTATCGGCTTGCAGAATCCAGGGTTGGAAAAGGTAATTACGGAACAATTATCCCGCTTTGATACCATTGAAACGCCGTTACTGGCCAATATTGCCGGGACAACGATGGAAGACTATGAGGAAGTAGCGGAGGCACTCTCTAAAACTGGAAAAATAGGAGCTCTTGAACTCAATATATCCTGCCCTAATGTGAAAGAGGGAGGAATTGCTTTCGGTACAGATCCACAGTTAGCTGCTGAGCTGACAAAACGGGTGAAAGCTGTTTCAAATATTCCTGTTTATGTTAAATTATCGCCAAATGTGACGGATATTACAGTAATAGCAAAAGCAGTCGAACGAGCGGGTGCGGATGGATTATCTCTCATCAATACATTGTCTGGTATGAAAATGGATAGAAACACTGGGAAACCATTGCTTGCAAATAGTGTTGGAGGTTTATCGGGTCCTGCTATTAAACCAATTGCGATTCGCATGATTCATGAGGTACGACATCAAACAGAGCTTCCAATTATCGGTATGGGAGGCGTGTCAACACTGGATGATATTTTGGATTTTATTATAGCTGGCGCAGATGCAGTAGCAGTTGGGACAGCTAACTTCATCAATCCATTTGTTTGTTTAGAACTAAGTCAAGCGCTTGAACAATCGCTTGAACGTCAGCAGATCAATCATTTGTATGATATTCGACCGAAAGAGGTGCACTTACGTTGAATCATCCTCTTATTATTGCAATGGATTTTCAAGACAAAAAAACCGCGGATGACTTTCTGCGTCCATTTTCCGGAGAAGAACTTTTTTTAAAAGTCGGTATGGAACTGTTTTTCCGAGAAGGACCGGCAGTTGTGGAAGCTTGGAAAGCAATGGGACATCGTATTTTTTTAGATATTAAGCTTCATGATATTCCAAATACAGTAAAAAATGCAGCTCGTCAACTTGCTTCCTTGGATGTTGATTTAATTACCGTACACGCTTCTGGCGGTATTAAAATGATGGAATCGGCCCGAGAAGGGATAGAAGCAGGTACGAAAACATCTGAAAATAACCCCGATTGTGTGGCGGTTACGCAACTAACGAGCACAACCGAACAAGTAATGCAGTCAGAGCTTGGAATTACGTCATCGCTTGAAGATACCGTGATTCATTATGCAGCTAACGCAAAGACAGCTGGTTTGCAAGGTGTAGTTTGTTCGGCGATGGAAGCAAAAGCTATGAAAAAAACCGTTGGCCAGGACTTTGCTGCGGTCACTCCCGGTATCCGTTTACCAGACAACCCAAGCGACGACCAGGAGCGTATTGTAACACCGGCGAAAGCTCGGGCGATGGGAAGTGATGGAATTGTTGTTGGACGCAGTATCACTGCAGCTAAATATCCATATCAAGCGTATCAGGACATTCAAAACCAGTGGAGGGAATTAACATGAGAGAATGGTTGGCAAAAGAGTTATTAAATATAGAAGCTGTTAGCTTAAGTCCAAATCATCCTTACACGTGGACATCAGGCTTGAAATCACCAATTTATTGTGATAATAGACTAACTCTTTCGTTTCCGAGTTTAAGAAAAAGTATTGCTGAAGGACTCACTGAAATAGTAAGAGAAAAGTTTGCAGAGGCAGATGTAATCGCGGGTACAGCAACAGCAGGTATTCCGCATGCTGCGTTAGTCGCAGATTTGTTGGAACTGCCGATGATTTACGTTCGTAGTTCGTCCAAATCGCATGGAAAAGAAAACAAAATTGAAGGTCGACTGCAAAAAGGTCAGAACGTTGTTATCATAGAAGATTTGATTTCGACAGGAGGAAGTGTCGTACAAGTGAAAGATGCTGTTACTGAAAGTGGAGCAACAGTACTTGGTGCTGCTGCGATTTTTACGTATGGACTCAAAAAAGGACAAGAAGTTTTATCTGAGGCTGACCTTGATTGTCACACGCTAACCGATTTCGGAACGTTAATCGAAACAGCCCTTAGTGATGATTACTTAACTAATCAAGAAGCTGAACGTCTACGCTTATGGAAGAAGAATCCTGAAAATGAAAACTGGTTGAAGAAGGCATCCTATTCTAAAAAGGAATAACAATATAAAAAGTGGCTTGTCTCTTGGTGTTTTGAAAGACAAGCCACTTTTTTATAGCTATTTTGAGGCACGTAAATTCGTAACTAAATCTTGATCTGGTGTAACGAACACAGTTGATTGATTATCATACGTTACAAATCCAGGCTTGGCCCCGTTAGGTTTGTGGACATGTTTAATTTTTGTATAGTCGACCGGTACGGAACTTGACTCTTTTGCTTTCGAATAGAAAGCAGCAATGTTGGCGGCTTCTAATAGCGTTTCATCGGTGATATCTTGCCCTTGTATAACAACGTGTGATCCTGGAATGTCTTTTGTGTGCAGCCACATGTCATTACGGTTAGCTACCCGGCTGGTCAAGTATTCGTTCTGTTTATTGTTTTTTCCAACAAACATTTCCGTTCCATCACTGGATATATATTTTTCAAGAACGGGTTTGACAGGTTTTTTCTTTTTCTTTCCTTTTTGTGGACGTTTTTTTATATAGCCTTGTTCAGAAAGTTCTTCTCTGATTTCTTCTATATCTGAAGGTGCAGCTGATTCAAGCTGTTGAATGAGTTGCTCCAGATATTTCATTTCTGCGTTGGCCTCTTCTATTTGTTGTTTGCTCATTTCGAGTGATTTTTTGGCCTTATTGTATTGTCGAAAGTACACTTGTGCATTTTCGGAAGGTGATTTTTCAGCGTCTAGCTCAATCGTAATGGTTCCAGCGTTTTCATCATAATAGTCTATGACTTCTAATTCTGTTTCACCGCCTTTGACGAGGTGAAGATTTGCAGTAAGAAGCTCGCCTAATTTTTGTGCTTGTAATGATTTTTCTGCACGTTGTTCTGTTTGTTCAAGTTTTTTAATCTTTTTCTTATTTTTCTGCCATTCATTACGAAGTAGACGTTCTAAGTCATGAGCTCTTTGTTTTACACGGTCTCGTTCTGCTTTGCCGGAATGGAAACGATCTAGCATTCGACTAACAGATTCGAATTCCTTTTCTTTCCCGTCTATATGGCCTAACTCGAGGACCGAATAATATTCTTTTGAATTAGTAAATATAATGACCGGCGCATAGCGTTCTTCTATAACGTCTTCCATAATTTTTAAAAATGTACTTGCAATTTTTTGTTCTGTTGCACCAAGACCGGTCCGATGTATGACCTCTGAAGCGGTTTGTGGGGAAATCCCGTTAAACGATTGAACGAGTTGACGGTCAAGTTTTCCTTGATTCATATCTAATTTCCTCACGATGGTTTCTTCATCTGCTTCCAGTGGGTTCAGTTTGTCTTGACTCGGTGGTCCTACATATTCACGTCCAGGTAAAATCGTACGATGTCGGTTTACGGAAGGAGGAAGATGCTTCATGCTGTCCAAAATGAGGTTCGTGTCCTCTTCAATAAGCATAATATTACTGTGTTTCCCCATAATTTCCACGACTAAATGTTTTGTCGATGTATCTCCTAGTTCATTTTTACCTTCAATCACGAATGTAACGACTCGCTCCATTCCATCTTGTCTTATTTCCCTAATGAAGCCACCCTCAATATGTTTGCGCAATAACATGCAAAACATCGGCGGCTCTTTTGGATTTTCTACTTTAATATCAGTGAAATGCATGCGTGAAAAGCTTGGATTCGCTGACAACAAAAGCTGGTGATTTTTTTGATTTGCACGAATCGTTAAAAGAAGGTCTGTTTTATATGGTTGTTTTATTTTCGTAATCCGTCCGCTCAAGATTGTATTTTTACATTCATCAATAACGGCTTTTGTCATAATTCCATCAAAAGACATACTTACATTCCATCCTTTCCTCTATTTCATAAGTATAGCATGAATTGAGGCTTGTCTGAATAGGATGTGATGACACGTTTTAACTGAAGGGGCGAGTGCAATGAACTGGCATCAACAATCCCAGGAGGAACTGGAGAAAATATTAAATGTGACAGCATCAACAGGGTTGACTGAGTCACAGGCGAAAAAACGGATAAAACAACACGGTCTTAATCAACTTGAGGAGAAAAAGAAAATTCCATCATGGCTGCTATTTTTACGGCAATTTCAAGATATGATGATACTCTTGTTAATCGGGGCAACACTTGTGTCCGCAGCCTTAGGGGAGTATATTGATGCTCTTACCATCGTTTTTATTGTACTGTTAAACGGTATACTCGGTTTTATTCAGGAAAATAAAGCTGAAAAATCATTAGACGCTTTAAAAGAATTAGCTTCACCGACAATGAAGGTGAAAAGAGATGGTCATTGGATTACAATCCCTTCTGTTGAAGGTGTACCTGGAGATATCGTCAAGCTTCATGGTGGGGATAAAGTTAGTGCTGACATCCGTTTGTTGTCAGTAAATAGTTTAAGTGCAGAAGAGTCTGCTTTAACTGGAGAATCGTATCCTGTACAAAAATCGAATGACCGTTTGAAAGATACAAACGTTTCTATCGGTGAACGTGTGAATATGGCATTTGCTGGGACATTAGTAACAAAAGGAGATGCTGTCGGTGTCATTGTCGCCACAGGGATGAAGACAGAAATGGGGAAAATCGCGCATCTTTTAAGCGATTCGGTTAAATCAGAAACGCCACTTCAAAAACGGCTCGCTCATTTGGGAACGATATTAATTACCGGCGCTCTAATTTTAACGGCACTGGTGGTTATTATAGGCTTAATGCAAGGACAGCCGTTTTATAAAATGATTCTTTCTGGCGTATCGCTTGCTGTTGCAGCGATTCCTGAAGGTCTCCCTGCAATCGTAACAGTCGTTCTAGCACTTGGTGTACAGCGAATGATTAAACGGCAAGCTATCGTTCGTCATCTTCCCGCGGTGGAAACACTAGGATGTGCATCTGTTATTTGCTCAGATAAAACCGGAACTCTTACCCAAAATAAAATGAAAGTGACAGCGTTATGGAATCCATCGGGTATCACATTCCGCTCTTCAAAAAAGGGATTTTCTAAATTTTCTTATGAGAATTTGCTTTCATTTTCGGTTTTATGTAATCAAGCTGCAATGGATGCAACAGAAGCGAATGAAAAAATTCAGGGAGATTCGACCGAGTTGGCCCTTATTGAGGCTGCACAATCTGCTGGTATTTCTCTCAACCAGTTGTTTTCTTCGTACCGGGTGGAAAAAGTGTTTCCGTTTGATTCGGAACGAAAACGAATGACTGTCATCGTCAGGGACAAGACGGGAACAGCATTTGTAGTAACTAAAGGGGCACCGGATGTTTTACTTGATCTAACGACCACGATTATGGAGAGAGGTAAGGCTGAAAAATTATCTGCTTTTAAGAAAGAAAATATTTATCGTGCGATTGAGGATATGGCAAGTAGAGCTTTGCGTACCATTGCCGTTGCTTATAGACCACTGGATAAAGGAGAAACGATAAAAGATGTGACAAAAGCGGAAAAGAATTTGTCTTTTATAGGAATGGAAGGAATGATAGATCCACCGCGGCCTGAAGTAAAAGAGGCGATTCAAGAATGTCGCAGTGCCGGAATTAAAACGATAATGATTACAGGTGACCATAAATTAACTGCAGCTGCGATTGCAAAGGATATTGGATTGCTTCCTGAATACGGGAAGGTGTTGACCGGGCGAGAATGGGAACAAGCATCTCTTCAAGATAAGCGTCGTCTGCTCCAACGAGTTTATGTGTTTGCTAGAGTTAGTCCGGAAGATAAGCTGAATATAGTAAAGGAACTAAGAAACGCAGGTCATGTCGTTGCCATGACTGGAGATGGAGTGAATGATGCGCCTGCCTTAAAAGCAGCAGATATTGGGATAGCAATGGGGAAAACGGGTACGGATGTCGCGAAGGAAGCAGCAGCTCTTATTTTACGAGATGACAATTTTTCGACCATTCGCTCTGCTATTAAAGAAGGTCGTAATATCTATGATAATATTCGCAAGTTCATTCGTTATATGCTCGCATCTAATGTGGGGGAAATACTTGTTATGTTATTTGCAGTGATGCTCGGAATGCCGCTCCCGCTCGTTCCTATTCAAATTTTATGGATTAATCTCATTACTGATGGACTACCTGCCATGGCGTTAGGACTTGATCAGCCCGAAGATGACGGGATGAAACGTCCACCACGTTCGGCATCAGAAAGTATCTTTGCAAATGGAATGGGATGGAAAATTATAAGCAGAGGTTTTCTCATTGGTCTTGTTACATTAATAGGATTTATGACTTCTTTGCACGAACAACCAAGTGATTTAATACGGGCGCAAACGATTGCCTTTTCCATACTTGTCATGGCCCAACTCATTCATGTATTTGATTGTCGAACGAGTCAAACCATTTTTGACAGGCCTCCGTTTGAGAATAAATATTTGACGGGATCTGTTTTGTCATCGATTTTGTTATTGGTTCTAGTTATTTACACACCAATATTTCAACCCATTTTTCATACAGTGGCGCTATCCGTTTCGGAATGGATTCTCGTTTTAACTCTTGCAGCGATACCGACGTTTGCGTTGGCTGGTCAGTCTCTTTTTAAAAAAGAAAAAAAGGAATAGAAAACTTCTCCTCTTTTCATTAGCTTGTGGCAAGTGGTAAAATTGGTTAGAATAGGAGAAGCGGAAGTGATAGAATGACGGTAAGCATGACAGGATACGGTAGTTATACAGTGGAGAGCGAAAAAGGACGCGCTCTTATTGAAATGAAATCTGTCAATCATCGGTTTTGTGATATTCAATTCCGAATGCCCAGACAGCTCTTTCACATGGAAGACACATTGCGAACGTTGATTCAAAGACATATAGAACGTGGCAAAATAGATGTTTTTATCACTTTAGAAGGTTCGGCTCAATCGTCAAAAGATGTTCAGATTGATTGGGCAGTGTTGCACCTGATGCTAGATAAGGCAGAGGAGATGGAACAGCTGAATGTATTTGATTCCACTTTGCGCCTGCAAGACTTTTTATTGCATCCAGACATCGTTGCAGTAGAAGAAAGAACAGAACTGGATAAAGAATGGGAACAAGAGATACAAAGAGCTGTGACCGAAGCTGCATCTAAGCTTTATGACATGAGAATTAGAGAAGGAAAAGCTTTACATGCAGACTTTCTAAAAAGAATTGAAATCATTCAACAAAGAACATATGATATTCAAGAACAAACAGCGGACGTTATTTCTGCCTATCGTAATCGTCTGCAGGAACGAATTCGCGATTTTGTTAAAGATAGTTCCTATGACGTGGACGAACAACGTTTGCTAACAGAAGTGGCTGTTTTTTCTGAAAAGGCAAACATAGATGAGGAGTTAACACGTCTCCTTTCTCATTGCCATCAATTTGTGAATACATTGAACGAACAAAGAGCAAAAGGGAGAAAGCTAGATTTTCTCGTTCAGGAGATGAACCGCGAAGCGAATACGATAGGATCTAAAGCAAATGATGCTACACTAAGCCATCTTGTTGTCGATATAAAAAGTGAACTTGAAAAAGTTAAAGAACAAGTCCAAAATATAGAGTAGTCAGCGAACGCATTTTCGTATATAGTTGTAGATAAGTGGTGAAAATAGAGCGTAGCTGTCGCTCCTGATGAAGTGAGGGATTCTAGTGAATATTAAACTAATAAATATAGGCTTCGGTAATATCGTTTCAGCCAATCGAATTATATCGATTGTCAGTCCAGAATCGGCACCAATTAAGCGGATTATTCAAGAAGCTCGCGACCGTAATATGTTAGTTGATGCGACGTATGGAAGAAGGACTCGGGCGGTTATTATTGTTGATAGTGATCATGTTATTTTGTCAGCTGTTCAACCAGAAACGGTAGCACAACGATTAACCACAAAAGATGATTCAAACGATGATTAATAATTTTGTATTATAGGCAGGAAAGGCGTTGGAAACAATGCAGGATGAAAAGGGAATTTTGATTGTCTTATCGGGCCCGGCTGGTGTAGGTAAAGGCACGGTATGTAATGCATTACGCGAAAAAAACACTGGAATTGAATACTCTGTTTCTGCAACAACAAGGGATCCTAGAACAGGAGAAAAGGATGGCGTCAATTATTTTTTCAAAACAAAAGCGGAATTTGAAAAAATGATTGAAAACGATCGACTCCTTGAATGGGCAAAATACGTAAATAATTATTATGGTACTCCAATTGATCCCGTCTTAGATACTGTGAATAACGGAAAAGATATTATTCTTGAGATTGAAGTTCAAGGGGCGAAAAAAGTAAAGGAAAGATATCCAGAGGGTATTTTTATTTTCTTAATGCCTCCAAGTCTTGCGGAATTGCGTGCACGTATTACTGAAAGAGGAACGGAGACGGAAGACCTTATTAATAAACGGATGACCGTAGCACAGGATGAATTAGAAATGATGGAGAATTACGATTACGTAGTAGAAAATGATCAAGTGGAATATGCGGTTGAGCGTATTCGTTCGATTGTCACGGCAGAACATTGTAAACGAGAACGTTTAGTAGAAAAATATAAACAAATTGTGGAGGTTGAATAATCATGTTATATCCATCTGTTGATACATTAATGAAAAATATTGATTCCAAATATACTTTATGTACGATTTCTGCGCTTAGAGCCCGGGAGCTAAAAGAGCTTCAGCAAGAGCCAGAATCTACCGTGGAAGATCACGATTCTTCTAAACTTGTCGGCATTGCCTTGAAGGAAATTGACCAAGGGACGTTAGGATATAAACAAGGGGAAAATACAGACAACGATACAGAGTAATGAAGATGAACAACAACCTATATCCATTATAGGTTGTTGTTTTTACACGTGCGGAAAACAACCCTAGTACAAATGGATAGTTATAAAGAAAAGAGGGAGGAACATGCTCCGAGAAAAAAATATTCTTTTGGGAGTGACTGGTGGTATAGCGGCTTATAAAGCGGCATCACTTGCCAGTAAATTAACGCAGACAGGCGCGAATGTAAAAGTCATGATGACCAATCATGCAAAAGAGTTCGTGACACCATTGACGTTTCAAGCGTTAACCCGCGACAGAGTGTATGATGACACATTTGCGGAAACAGAACCGGAAAAAGTGGCCCATATTGACATTGCAGATTGGGCCGATATGATTGTGATTGCCCCTGCTACCGCTAATATGATAGCCAAAGCCGCTAATGGACTAGCAGATGATATGGTGTCTACCACAATACTTGCTGCAACTTGTCCGGTTTATATCGCTCCAGCAATGAATGTGAATATGTACGAGCACCCTGCCGTAAAGGAAAATATGAATAAATTAAAACTAAGGGGCTGTCATTTTATTGAACCTGGTGCAGGTTATCTCGCATGCGGTTGGATTGGAAAAGGACGATTGGCAGAGCCTGAAGATATTACTGCTTTCTTGCAGTCAGAATATGAGAAAAAGTCTGCATATCTTGGTAAAAAAATTCTTGTTACAGCAGGGCCAACGTATGAATATAGTGATCCAGTCAGAGTATTTACTAATCCATCAACCGGTAAAATGGGCTTTGCCGTTGCAGCAGAGGCAGCTCTTCTTGGTGCAGAAGTGACTTTAATTGCCGGACCGGTTCAACTTGAGACCCCGCCTGGAGTAAATAGGATAGATGTGACGACAGCAGAACAGATGTATGAAGCGGTAATGGAGCGTTTTCCGGCTGTCGATATCGTTTGTAAAGCCGCAGCTGTTTCTGATTATAGACCTGTATCAACCGCCATGGATAAAACGAAAAAACGAGACGGTGACTTATCGATTGCAATGGAGCGGACGAAAGATATACTGGCTGCTTTAGGAGAAAAAAAAGAACATCAGCTATTGATTGGATTCGCAGCCGAATCCGAGAATGTGAAAGATTATGCTAATGATAAACTCCATCGAAAAAACCTTGATATGGTGGTAGCAAATAATATTTCTTCGAATAACTCTGGCTTTGGTACAAATACAAATGAAATAATATTGCTCCAAAAAGGAGAAGAACCCCGTTCATTACCTTTACTGACAAAAACAGCTGCTGCTAAAGAGCTGTGGGATTCTATGGAATTTATGGTTAAAAGGAACGATTCATAATGTATGCTAAAGTCATTGTAGATGTGGCAGCAGCTCAAACCAATAAAGCATTTGATTATCTCATTCCGGAAGAATTAGAAGGCTTAATTCAACCTGGTATGAGGGTGACAGTACCTTTTGGACCAAGAAAAATTCAAGGATTTGTTTGGCAAATAACAGAACATACAGAACTTGCCAGAGTCAAACCGATAACGGAAATGCTCGATCCTTATCCTGTTCTTACCGAAGAATTACTAAAACTTGGGGAATGGTTGGCATTAGAAACGGTTTGTTTTTTAATTACAGCTTATCAATCCATGATTCCGTCTGCCATACGTGCAAAACCAAAAAAACTATTACAATTAAAAATGGATGAAAAAGATTTGAATCCAGCCTTACAGACGATATTTGCCGGCAAACAGTCGGTGGATTGGGCTAAATTTTCTAATGACAAACAAACAATGGCACTTCTCAAAAAAGCAATTCAAGAAGAAACTATTGAAGTGGAATACTTTCTGAAAGATCAAACGAAAAAGAAAATGGTTCGTACAATCCGTACTTCCGACAGTGCTTATGCTATTGATCATCAACAGATAATAGGCAACCGGGCAAAAAAACAAGTGCAGTTCATGAATTGGTTCAAAAATAACTTTCCAAGCGAAGCGGTTGCGATACAAACTGTAACGGAACAGGCAGGCGTAACAACGAATATTATACGTTCTCTTGTTAATAAAGGACTCTTAATTGAAGAAGCGGTAGAAGAATATAGAGATCCTTATGAAAATCAAGAATTTGAACAGCCTAAGCGTCCGAATTTAACTACTCAACAACGCGAAGTACTTGATCCAATTGATGCAGCGGTAACAGATAGTAATCATGAAGCCTTTTTGTTGCGGGGAGTTACAGGCAGTGGAAAAACAGAGGTGTATTTGCGGACCATTGAAACAGTTCTTGAAAAAGGGGAAGAGGCAATTGTGCTCGTCCCGGAAATTTCTTTAACACCTCAAATGGTAGAGCGCTTTAAAGAAAGATTCGGCTCACAAGTTGCGGTGCTGCATAGCGCACTTTCATCAGGAGAAAAGTATGACGAATGGAGAAAAGTTCATCGTAAAGAAGTGAAAGTAGCTGTCGGCGCCAGGTCTGCGATATTTGCACCATTTGAGAACCTTGGTGTTATTATAATAGATGAGGAACACGAAGGAAGTTATAAACAAGAAGATCACCCTCGTTATCATGCGAGACAGGTTGCCTTATGGAGAGGAAATTATCATAGTTGTCCGATTCTTTTAGGAAGTGCGACACCTTCTCTTGAATCTTACGCGAGAGCATCTCGGCACGTATTTACGCTTCTAGAGTTACCAGATCGAGTGAATAAAGTCGCGATGCCGGAAGTAGATGTTATTGATATGCGAGATGAATTAAAAAAAGGAAATCGTTCTGCTTTTTCTGAGCTTCTTCTCGAAAAAATGCAAGACAGAATAGAAAAAAATGAACAAATCGTTCTATTTTTAAACAGACGTGGTTATTCTACTTTTGTTATTTGTAGAAATTGTGGATATACTGCAGCTTGCCCTCATTGTGAGATAACTCTTACTTATCACCACACTGGTCGTAATCTAAAATGTCACTACTGTGGCTATCACGAGCCGATGATGAACACATGTCCTGAATGTGAGAGTGAGCATATCCGGTTTTTTGGGACAGGTACACAAAAAGTCCAAGAAGAAATCACCAATTTATTGCCTGAAGCCCGTGTCATTCGGATGGATGTTGATACAACATCACGCAAAGGGTCACATGCAAAATTGCTACAATCGTTTCGCAATGGTGAAGCGGATATATTATTGGGTACACAAATGATAGCAAAAGGACTTGATTTTCCTAAAATTACACTAGTTGGAGTACTTGCCGCTGATACAATGCTGCATTTGCCAGACTTTCGAGCACCCGAACGTACATTTCAGCTATTAACGCAAGTGAGCGGTAGGGCGGGAAGAGATAAGCTTTTGGGGGAAGTTGTGGTGCAGACATATACCCCGGACCATTACAGCATACAACATGCTAAGACACATGATTTTAAATCCTTTTCTTTAGAAGAAATGGGGCAAAGAAAACGCGGCGGTTATCCTCCTTATTACTATATTACCTTAGTGACTGTTGCTCATGAAGATATTACAAAAGTAATAAAAACTTCTGATAAGATCGCATCTTACTTAAAACAAACATTGTCACCTGAAACAAAAATCCTTGGACCTACTGTCTCTCCAATTGCCAGGATAAAAGATAGATATCGTTATCAATGCATGATAAAATATAAAAATGAACCTGAATTAATAAATAAATTAAATGAAATACACTTTCATTACCAAAAAGAGATGGCAAATAATCATTTGTCTATTTCGATTGATATGAACCCGCAAATGTTCATGTAATATTCAGCCCCGTTTTTTGTATTATTACACGGGGTTGTTTTTGTATTAAAGATATCCTATTAAGATCTTATAACACTTTTATTGAAGTTGCGAAATGTCGATTGCACAATACATGCTAGGTCTTTTGTTTATAAGAAAGGTGATTTACAATGAAGATTGTTTTTATGGGTACACCTGATTTTTCTGTCCCGATTTTAAGAGGGTTGGTAGAAGCCGCTTATCAAATAGAAGCGGTAGTAACGCAACCCGATAGACCCAAAGGGCGAAAAAAAATAATGACTGCTCCGCCTGTTAAAGAAGAAGCATTGAAACATGGTTTAACCGTACTACAACCGGAAACACTAAAAGTAGAGGAAAATGTTGACGATATCCTAAAAATGGAACCGGATGTTATTATTACAGCAGCGTTTGGACAAATATTACCAGAACGATTATTAACAGCCCCTTCTTTTGGAGCAATTAATGTTCATGCCTCTTTATTACCGAAATATAGAGGTGGGGCACCAATCCATCAAGCTGTTATTGATGGGGAAGAAAAAACGGGAATTACGATTATGTATATGGTGAAGGCGTTGGACGCAGGTGATATCCTTGCAAGACGAGAACTACCGATTGAGGACAGTGATACTACTGGTTCTTTGCATGATTCATTAAGTATTGTTGGGAGAGACTTGTTACTTGAAACCTTACCGCTGTTGAAGCAAAATCGTTTGGAGCCTGTTGCTCAAAATCCAAGGGAGGTAACGTTCGCTCCGAATATTGGTAGAGGTCAAGAACAGATTGATTGGGACAAACCTGGAAAAGAGATTTATAATCAAATTCGAGGGATGAATCCTTGGCCTGTTGCGTATTCAAATTATAACGGTAAAGTGTTTAAAATTTGGAAGGCACAAAAAAGACAACTTCAAATAGCGGAAGAGAGCGAGCCGGGGACGATTATTTCAATAAATGAAGAAGCTATCGTCGTTGCAGCTGCTGACGATATAGCAATTGAAATAACAGAACTTCAGCCGGCAGGTAAAAAAAGAATGGAAGCTGCTGATTATTTACGCGGTTCTCATGAACTGCAAACGGGAGAATCTTTTACTAATGACAAAAAAAATATATAAAAATGTGAGAGAAGAGGCACTTCGTATGCTAGAGCGAATCGATAAAGAGGGAGCATACAGTCATTTACTCCTCAACCACGTATTGAACGAAGGATTTATTTCCGACAAAGACGAATCATTGCTAACGGAGCTTGTCTATGGCACGATAAAACGGAAGAATACACTAGATTATTACATTGATCCTTTCATAAAGAAAGGTGTCGCTTCCTTGCAATCTTGGGTGTTACAGTTGTTAAGAATGTCGGTTTATCAATTCGTGTATCTTGATAGAGTTCCTGAACGTGCAGTCATTCATGAAGCTGTCCAAATTGCAAAGAAAAAAGGGCATAAAGGAATTAGTGGGCTCGTAAATGGTGTATTACGGTCGATGCAACGAAATGGTTTACCATCAATCGATGAAAACTTATCTTTCACAAAACAGCTCGCTTTAACATCAAGCCATCCTGCTTGGTTGCTGGAAGACTGGATAGAAGCATACGGAAAAGATAAAGCAGAAAATATGGCGCATGCCAATCTTCAACCACCTGTTTTAAGTGTACGTGTAAACCAAGTAAAAACTAATAAACAGGATTTAAGAAGACGTTTGGAAGAAGAAGGATGTGCCATTGTAGATGGTCATGTATCCGAAGATGCCCTTTTAGTGACTCATGGAAATGTTATTGCAACGGAGTCTTACAAAGAAGGGTTGTGTACCATTCAGGATGAAAGCTCTATGTTAATTGCAAGATTTCTCCAACCCCTGCCTGGAATGAAAGTAGTAGATGCTTGTGCAGCGCCGGGCGGTAAAACGACACATGCAGGGGAGTTAATGGAAAACGAAGGAATGATACATGCTTTCGACCTTCATGATAAAAAGGTTGGTCTTATTAATGAACAAGTTCAACGCCTAGGATTAACGAATGTTGAAGCAAAATCCGCTGATGCAAGACAATTAACGGAAAAACTTGAACCAAAAACAATGGATCGTGCACTTGTTGATGCCCCGTGCAGCGGCTTAGGCGTTGTGCGACGGAAACCAGAATTAAAATGGCAGAAGCAAAGAACCGATTTAAATCGACTGCCTCATATCCAAACCGCTATTTTAAATGAAGCAGCAGAATTAGTGAAACCTGGTGGACGCCTAGTGTACAGCACTTGTACCGTTCGAAAAGAAGAAAATGAAGATGTGCTCCAAGCATTTTTGGAACAGAATCCATCGTTTATTATAGATGAAGAGGCAAAAATGAATTTACCAAAAAAACTGACAGACCATTTGGAAGTTACGGAAGGTCAACTTACGATTTTTCCGCAAGATTTTCAATCGGATGGTTTTTTCATGGCAGCTTTAAAAAAATTATGATCATAAAATAGAAAGGGTGAAAACCATGCAAGCATTAAAAACAAAGGTAGCTGCGGAATCGCCGGGACTGCCTTCTATATATTCTTTACAATATGACGATTTGCAAAACTGGTTGAAAGAGCAAGGAGAGAAAGCGTTTCGGGCACAGCAGATTTATTTTTGGCTGTATCAAACGCGAGTGAATTCATTCGCAGAAATGACAAATTTGTCCAAAGAATTACGCCAGAAATTAGAAGAAACATTTTCGATTACCTCATTAAAAGAAGTTACAAAACAAGAATCGATAGACGGTACCGTAAAATATCTATTTGAATTAAAAGACGGTTACACGATAGAAACAGTGTTAATGAAACATGATTACGGAAACAGTGTATGTGTAACTTCGCAAGTTGGCTGTCGTTTGGGCTGTACATTTTGTGCTTCTACCTTGGGAGGATTAAAACGGAATGTTGAAGCAGGAGAAATTACTGCACAAGTCCTTGAAATTCAAAAAGATCTTGATAAAAAAGGAGAACGTGTAGACTCTATCGTAGTTATGGGTATTGGAGAACCGTTTGACAATTATGATGAACTTATTTCGTTCTTGAAAGTAATTAATCATGATAATGGATTAAACATCGGTGCTCGTCATATTACGGTGTCAACGAGTGGAATGGTGCCGAGAATTTACGATTTTGCCGATGAACAAATGCAAATTAACTTTGCTGTATCTTTACATGCTCCGAATTCTGAAATAAGAAGTCGTTTAATGCCGGTGAACCGGGCTTGGTCTGTCGACAAACTGATGGAATCGATACGTTATTACCAAGATAAAACGAACCGCCGTGTTACGTTTGAATACGGATTGTTTGGCGGAGTGAATGATCAAGTGGAGCATGCAGAAGAATTGGCTGAATTAATTAAAGGTTTAAAATGTCATGTTAACTTAATCCCTGTCAATGATGTACCTGAACGAGATTACGTGAGAACAACTAGAAATGATATTTTTGCTTTTGAACGTACATTGAGAGAAAAGGGAGTAAACGTGACAATCAGGCGTGAACAAGGCCACGATATTGATGCAGCGTGTGGTCAGTTACGTGCAAATGAACGGGAAGAAGAAACGAGGTGACCCTTTTCGGTGGAAACTGTATTTGTAACAGATGCTGGACGTGTACGTGACCATAACGAAGACACGGGCGGCATATTCACAAATAGTGTAGGGGAATATTTAGCGGTTGTAGCGGATGGAATGGGTGGACATCAAGCGGGAGATGTAGCAAGTGAGATGGTGAAAAATCACCTTCGTGAAGCATTTGAACCTATTGATAAACCATTTACTCCTGAACAGGCAGAAGACTGGCTACGCCAACAAATAAATACAGCAAATAAAAAGATATATGAAACATCGTTGGAACAAGATAAATTAGCTGGGATGGGAACGACTGTAGTTACTGCTGTTTGTACCCCTTCTTTTGCTGTCATTGCTCATGTTGGGGACAGTCGTGCTTATCATCTGTCAGAGACGGAATTCGAATTAAAAACGGAAGACCATTCTCTCGTTAATGAACTAAAAAATAATGGACAACTCACCGAAGAAGAAGCAGAAAATCATCCTAGAAAAAATGTCTTAACAAGAGCTATCGGCACTGAAGAGCAGATAAAAAGTGAAACAATGGCAATGGAATGGAAAGTAGGAGAAGGAATTGTACTGTGTTCAGATGGATTAACGAATAAAATCAGTCCTACTGAAATAAAAAAATACATGAAAGCATCGTCGTCGCTTCATGAGTGTGCCCGCACACTCATACATACAGCCAATGAACGAGGGGGAGAAGACAATATCACCCTGGCCATTATTATACATTCCCCTTATAACAAGGAGGTGGAATAGTGTCTGAACTTATTGGCAAACGTATCAACGAACGTTATGACATTCACGAAGTAATCGGCGGCGGTGGCATGGCTCATGTATATAGAGGCGAAGATGTGATACTTGAACGCCCTGTTGCAGTAAAAGTGCTACAGCCGCAATATAACACGGACGAAGAATTTATACGGCGATTTCACCGAGAAGCACAAGCTGCTACCAGCCTCGCTCATCCGAATATAGTTAATATATACGATGTAGGAGAAGAAGAAAATCTTTACTATATTGTAATGGAACATATTGATGGATATACATTAAAAGAAAAAATACATCAAAAAGGTCCGCTTCCGCTTGAACAAGCGGTCGATATGATGGAACAAATTCTAGGGGCTATAAGCCATGCTCATGCGAACGATATTGTTCATCGTGACATGAAACCGCACAATATACTACTTAATTCTGACGGTAACGCCAAAGTAACAGATTTTGGTATAGCACGTGCAGCTACGGCTGCTACAATCACTCATACGAATTCGGTCATGGGTTCGGTGCATTATATGTCACCGGAACAGGCCAAAGGTGGTGTGATTACGACGAAATCTGACATTTATTCTCTTGGTGTTGTTCTTTATGAAATGATAACAGGTACGTTGCCTTATACCGGGGATTCAGCAGTTAGTATAGCGCTGAAACATTTACAAGAACCAATCCCGAATCCGTCTAAACAGCGCCCTGGATTACCGCAAAGTCTAGAAAATGTTATTGTGAAGGCGACTGCCAAAAACCCAGAAGATCGTTATGATAGTGTTGCTGAGATGCATCAAGACCTACACACCTCTTTATCACAGGAACGTCGAAATGAACCGCCTTTTGTTATACCAATTGATGAAGATGCGACAAAAGCAGTTCCGATTATAAAAGAAGAAAACGGGGATGGGGGCATCACCCAAGCTGTTCGTTCAGACACGCTGCGCAACGGCTCTGAAAAAGTGGGAAATGAACCGTCAGAATCAAGTCCACCAAAAAAATCAAAGAAACGCTGGTTATGGATATTGATTTTGTTTTTTATACTCTCAATTGGTGCCGCTATTGCCGCTTTCACCATAATTCCAGATTTATTAATAGCGGATGACGTAGAAGTGCCCGATGTATCAAATATGACAGAAGATCAAGCTACTCAAGAACTCGAAGAAGCGGCATTTATGGTAGAAAGTGAACGGATAAATGACGATTCAGTCGAAGAAGGATCCGTTGTTCGTCAGAACCCTGGTGGAGGGTCTGTTGTTAAAGAAGAAAGCACGGTTCAACTATACGTAAGTGATGGACCTGATACCGTAGAAATGCCTGACCTTGATGGAGTTAGTCGGGATCGAGCGGAAGATATGCTTGATGATTACGAAAATGTTGAATTTTCCTCTTCACAAACTTCAGAGTACCCTGCTGATCAAATTATTAATCAAGATCCAGAAGTTGGCGCAAACGTTATTCCAGAAGAAACTACTGTATATTTAACATACAGCACAGAGCCTGAATTTTCTCTCCAAAATTTAAAAGGAGAATCAAGAGAAGCAGCAGAAAACTATTTGGAAAGCTCTAATTTAGAAGGAACGTTTAACACAAGCTTTTCTGACAGTGTTCCCGAAGGAAATGTTATCGAGCATTCACCTGGTCCGTATAGTACGGTAAAAGAGGGGGATGAGATTACTTTCACTATCTCAGATGGCCCGGATGAACCGGATGAGTCTGAACAGTCAGAAGACAATCAATCGGAAGAAATGGAAGCTGTCATACCTGTTGAAGTTTCTGAAAGTGATCAGGAAGATGGAGTTTCTTACGATATTAGAATTGTGTATGAAGATGCTACGACAAGCGGGCCTACTATATTTACTGAAGAAAGTATATCGGAAACTAAGACCTATAGAGTTCCACTTGAGGTTACTCCCGAATCAGATGGCACATACACTCTATATGTTGACAATCAGGAAGTACAATCCAATAGCTTTTCCTACGGGGAATAAATGGGAGGCATTATGGCGCAAGGGATTATTACAAAAGCAATAAGTGGTTTTTATTACGTTCAAAACGATACAGGAGTGTATCAGTGTAGAGGACGAGGTTTATTTCGTAAGAAAAATATAAAACCTCTTGTCGGGGATTTTGTTGAATTTGAAGCAGACAATAAAGAAGAGGGATATGTAAACCAAGTTTTCGAACGAAAAAATGAGCTTGTGCGCCCTCCGGTTGCTAATATAGATCAAGCCTTTCTAGTATTCTCTGCGCAAGAACCAGCTTTGTCTACGGCTATGCTCGATCGATTTCTCGTTCATATGGAAGCGATGGACATTGAAGCAGTAATTGTAGTCAATAAAATGGATTTAACGGCCACAGATTATCTTGACCCATACAAAGAGGAGTATGAAGCGGCTGGTTATCCCTTCCATATTGTTTCTAGTCGAGATGGAACAGGGATAGACCAGCTCCAAAAGTACCTAACTGACAAATTAAGCATGGTAACGGGAGAATCCGGTGTTGGTAAATCGACTTTATTAAACCAACTGCTCCCGTCCTTGAATCTTGAAACGGCAGAAGTGTCGGCACGTTTAAAAAGAGGAAAACATACAACGAAACATTTGGAACTTATTCCTTGTAACAACGGTTTTATTGCCGATACCCCTGGTTTTAGTTCCCTTAACTTTGAAAAAATTGATGAAGATGATTTAGATATTTGTTTTCCTGAATTAAAAGAAATTATGCCAGACTGTAAATTTCGCGGTTGTACTCACCGTAAAGAACCGGGATGTGCAATTAAAGAAGCTGTGGAAATGGGAAACATAGCAGAATTTCGTTATGAGCATTATAAACAATTCTTTGAAGAACTCGTCCAGCAACGGAGGTATTAATGATGACAAAAATTGCACCATCTATATTAGCAGCTGATATTTCCCGATTGAAAGAGGAAATAGAAGATGTCACTAAAGGAGGAGCGGATTATATTCACGTGGATGTAATGGACGGGCATTTCGTACCCAATATCACCATTGGACCGTTTGTGGTGGAAGCCGTACACCCCCACACATCCTTACCCCTTGACGTCCATTTAATGATTGAAGAGCCGGACCGCTACATTGAAGAGTTCGTGAAAGCAGGTGCAGATATTATATCGGTGCATGTTGAGGCGTGTCGGCATCTACACCGTACAATAGAGCTGATTCACGAACAAGGCGCCAAAGCCGGAGTGGTTATTAATCCGGCGACACCAGTAGAATCAATAAAGCATGTACTTCAAAACGTTGATTTAATTCTGTTAATGACGGTCAATCCAGGATTTGGAGGTCAGACTTTTATTTCAGAAGTGCTTCCAAAGATTGAACAAGTTAAAAAAATGTTAATGGAAACTAATCATCAAGCAGAGATTGAAGTAGATGGAGGTGTCAATGAGGAAACGGCTGCAGCATGTATCGAGGCAGGTGCGGATGTATTAGTTGCCGGTTCTGCTGTCTTTAAAAAAGACAATCGAAAAAATGCCATTGAATCAATAAGAAATAATTATAAATAAAAGTCCCCTCTTACTTCGAGGTCGGTGTTTGTGCACCGACTTATTTTTTTAATATTCTTCTTTTACGAAGACCGATAATTCTATTGTTGTGAGCTTTTTTATTTCAAAGCAATGAAAAAATAACGGTCTTCCTGCCTTTTCCTTTATCCATTTTCCAACACTTTTTTCATATATCCTTCAATAGATACATACGTAAACTAAAAAATGCATAAAATATTTACTATGGTGCGTAAATATAACGTAGTACTTAAAAACAAGAAACAATACGTTGGCACAAAGGACTGCCTTTCTCATTATACTACTCAGGAAGAGGAAACGTCGGATTGATATCAAAATACTAAAAAAGGCATGTCTTCTTTATTTTATATGTACTATTTGAAAGAAGTTGAATATACATATAGAAGAATGCTATTTGTTGATGACGGATACGAGAATCACTCCGAAGAAACGCAGGGATTGAAACGAGACAAAGGAGAAGCGGCGCGTGCCGCAATAAGGAAAAGAAAGAGGAGGAGTTTGTAATGAAATTTTACACTATTAAGCTGCCAAAATTTCTTGGAGGGTTTGTACGCGCCGTAATTGGAACAATTAAAAAAGATTCTTAACTATAATATCATTATGTAAACAAAATCTATTACAAAAAAACGGGATTAAACCTTATCTGCAAGGTATAATCCCGTTTATTTTCGTCTTTTATCATACACGCTGTACTTTGCCCGATTTTAACGCGCGAGCTGAAACATATACACGCTTTGGTTTACCGTCAACCATAATGCGTACTTTTTGTACGTTGGCTCCCCAGCGTCTTTTTGTTGCATTATTTGCGTGAGAACGGTTGTGGCCTGATTTTGGGCCTTTGCCTGTCACATAACATTTACGTGCCATGACATGCACCTCCTTATGCTTTCCATCTATCATTCATTAGCGAATCACACTTGAATATCTTAGCATATGAAAAGAACCAATGCAATCATAAAAATAAATATTTAAAGGAAATAACCTTGACAGCAATATTGGTGTGAAACGATGAATGATAATCGTCACAGATGTCCGCACCCATACCTTTCGACGTTTTATTCACCTCCTTTCAAAAATAGAAGGAGTATAGTAAAATAACCTTAGTTCATGAAGGAGAGTTGAAAAGGGAGGCTGTATGATGACCATTGAAATGAATTCACAATTGGGATCTATTGATGTATCAAGAGAAGTCGTGTCAACCATTGCAGGAGGAGCTGCTGTGGATTGTTATGGCATTGTAGGTATGGCTTCACAAAAACAAATTAAAGATGGATTATCTGAAATGCTGGGCCGCGAGAACTTTTCACGAGGGGTTGTCATTCGTGAAATAGAAGACGGCATTCACATAGATATGTATATTATTGTGAGTTATGGAACGAAGATTTCGGAAGTAGCTTATAATGTCCAAACAAAAGTAAAATACCAATTACAGCAAATGTTGGGTCTAACAGTTGATTCTGTGAATGTATACGTTCAAGGAGTGAGAGTGGCTCAATCGTAGGCAGAAGTGAGGAGGAAAGAACGGTGACAGCAACAATAAATGGAAAACAGCTCGCATTAATGTTTCAAGAAGGCGCGTCTGTCTTAAGTAATAATGTGAAACAGGTTGATGCATTAAACGTTTTTCCTGTTCCTGATGGAGATACGGGAACAAACATGCATTTAACCATATCATCGGGTGTAGAAGAAGTGAAAAAGAGTAATCAAAATCATGCAGGAGAAGTAGCCAAATCCTTTTCAAAAGGTCTTCTGATGGGAGCAAGAGGGAATTCTGGTGTTATATTATCGCAACTTTTTCGTGGTTTTTCGAAAGCGGTAGAAAAGAAGAAAGAGCTAACGGTCCTAGATTTAAATGAGGCAGTCGAACAAGGGGTGAATACGGCTTATAAGGCTGTTATGAAGCCGGTAGAAGGTACGATACTCACTGTTGCAAAAGATGCCGTTTTTCAAGAGAAGGCGTCAACTGAAGATTCACCGATTGATTGGATGCGATCTATTCTTCAACATGCAGAATTTTCTCTTCAAAAAACCCCGGATTTACTTCCTGTTTTAAAAGAAGTGGGAGTCGTTGATTCAGGTGGTCAAGGGCTGGTCTATATTTATGAAGGTATGCTTCAAGCTTTACTAGGAAAAACATCAACTCAAAAAGAAGAATCTACAGCTCCGTCACTAGAGGATATGGTGAAAATAGAGCATCACCAAAATGCGCAATCGCATTTATCGACAGACGATATAAAGTATGGATATTGTACAGAAGTTATGGTGAAATTTGAGGAGGAAAAACTTCTTGCTAATTCTTATGACGAAAACGCCTTCAAAAATGAACTTAATCAATTAGGAGATTCGCTGTTAGTTGTAAGTGATGAAGATTTAATGAAAATACATATTCATGCGGAGTATCCTGGAGAAGTATTAACAAAGGCTCAGGCTTTCGGAAGTTTGATTCATGTAAAAGTGGATAACATGAGAGAGCAGCATCAAGCATTGGCAGAACCAAGGAATGATGCTCAACAAAATCCAAGTGAGAATGTCTCAATCGAAAAAGCTCCCGCGTCATACGGATTTGTAACTGTTTCTGTTGGGGATGGAGTAGAAGCTCTTTTTCGAGGACTTGGAGCTAATCAAGTTGTAGCAGGCGGTCAAACCATGAATCCAAGTACCGAAGATATTGTGAACGCGATAAATAATGTGAATGCCTACAATATATTCGTACTCCCTAATAATGGAAACGTTGTGATGGCTGCAGAACAAGCTGCTGAAGTAATAGGGTCACATATTCATGTAATTCCTACAAAAACTGTGCCGCAAGGGTTAAGTGCAATGTTTGTTTTCGATGAGAACTCAACACCGTTAGAAAATAAGGACGAAATGGAAAAAGCGACAAAACAAGTGAAGACAGGACAAGTCACGTATGCGGTGCGAGACACAATGATGGATGGTATGGAAATAAAAAAAGGAGATTACATGGGTCTTGCCGAAAAAGAAATAGTAGCATCTGGTCCGACGATGGAAAAAGTAACCATGGAACTTTTGTCTCATTTAGTTGATGATGATGACGAGATTGTAACATTAATTCGTGGAGAAGACGTAAACGAATCAGCAGAGTCAGCAATTTCTTCTTACATGGAAGAAGCGTTTCCGAATATAGAAATGGAAACTCATGAAGGCGGACAGCCGCTTTATTCTTATATAATTGCTGTAGAATAGATGAATTATTTCTTAGGAAGGGGAGTTTATGGTGGGGCGTGTAAAAATAGTAACAGATAGTACCGCTGATATACCTTCGGAGTTGGTGGATAAATACAATATTACCGTTGTTCCATTGAAAGTAGTGATGGGGAATGAAACATTTCAAGATGGAGTCACTCTAACTCCAGAAGCGTTCTATAACAAATTGGATCTATTGAACGATCTTCCTACGACGTCCCAACCGACCCCTTACGAATTTGAAACAGTTTATCAGAGAATACAAGAAAAATCCGCTGATGAAGATTTATCAATTCTGTCTATTCATCTGTCTTCCAAAATGAGTGGGACGGTCCAATCAGCTCTTCTTGCAGCTCAATCAGTAGAAAATGAAGTTAACGTTGAAGTCGTTGATTCCAAAAAGGCGTCTTATGCTATTGGAGTTATCGTTGTTGAATTAGCAAAATTGGCGCAAGCAGGAGCAAGTTTGGCAGAATGCAAAACAAAGCTTGAGACATTTCTCCAAGAGACAAATGTCTATTTTCTGGTTGATACTCTGGAGTTTTTACAAAAAAATGGGAGAATTGGTAAAGCATCTGCCTTAATTGGCTCTTTATTAAAAATGAAGCCTGTTTTAAGTTTAACAGAAGAAGGAGAAGTTTACCCTTACCGAAAAGCTCGCGGAAAAAAGAAAGCATTAGCTGTTATTAGTGAAGCTCTTAAGGAGCAGTATAAAAATCAACCTGTACATATTGGTGTGTCACATGCAGAAGCCGAAACATCAGGGGAAGAACTCTTGGATGTGGGGAAAACAGAGTTAAACACACAATCTACGGTCTTAACGAAAATTGGGGCAGTCATTGGTTCTCATACTGGACGTGGAACAGTCTCTATTGCTGTAATGCCTGCATACAAAGCACAAAGTGAAACAAACGAACCGAGATAGTCAAGAGGAGGCACCTATGCCTTTTTGGAAAACATCACCAAAACCCGAACGTGAAGAAAAAGGATTAAAAGGGGAAGGGTTTATAATGTATATTCCCGATGACAAACAATGAACGATTATTTACAACAACCCATATCTGTATTGAATGGAATTGGAGAAGAGAAAGAGAAAGAACTTCAGCAAATTGGGTTAATGTCTATTTGCGATTTGCTTCAGCATTTCCCGTATCGCTATGAAAATCATGAAGTACAACCAATTGAAGAACTGCGCCATGATGAGCGGGTGACGATTTCCGGCGTTGTTCAAACAGAGGCTTCTGTCCGCTACTATGGCAAAAAAAAATCTAGGATGACCATTCGGCTTGTCGTAGAAAATATTTTAGTGACAGCTGTTTTTTTTAACCGTGCATTTTTAAAAAATAAAATAAATCGAGGAGATATCGTAACAATAACCGGAAAATGGAATAAATACAAGTTAACCATTACGGTGCAAGATTTTAGGCAGGGGGAACCGGACCCTGCTAAGCAATTAGAGGCTGTCTATTCTGTTGGCGCTGGTATTACAGTAAAACAAATGCGCCGCTTTCTTCAAACCACTTTACAGACCTTCTCTGACTACATTCCGGAAATTATGCCTTCCTCTATTCTTACTGCCTATAAATTACCTTTAAGAACTCATGCGTATCGATCGATTCATTTTCCTAAAGATAAAGAGGAACTAAAACATGCAAGGCGACGACTTGTTTATGAAGAGTTACTTTTGTTTCAGTTGAAGATGCAGGCTTTTAAACGACAAGAACGGTTGTCAAAAAGTGGAATGATACATCAGTTTGATGAAAATGAAGTCAATACGTTTATCGAACAGCTTCCTTTTTCCTTAACGGGTGCCCAACTTCGTGTTGCTCGTGAAATAATGAAAGATATGAGAGACTCCTTGAAAATGAATCGTCTACTGCAAGGAGATGTAGGATCCGGGAAGACAGTCGTTGCTTCTATAGCCATGTATGCGGCTTATTTGGCCGGTGCTCAGTCCGCTTTAATGGTTCCGACTGAAATACTGGCAGAGCAACATTTTGAAGCATTAAGTCAGCTTTTTAGTGATGTGGAGGTATCTATTACATTGTTGACGGGGTCCATTAAAGGTAAGACAAGAAAAACTAGAAATGAATCGATTCAAAATGGAGAAATTGACATTGTTGTCGGTACTCATGCGTTAATTCAAGAGGACGTCCACTTTAAGCATTTAGGTCTCGTTATTACAGATGAGCAGCATCGTTTTGGAGTAGCGCAGAGGCGAACATTGCAAGAAAAAGGATATGAGCCCGATGTTCTGTTTATGACGGCTACTCCGATACCACGAACCCTTGCAATATCTGTGTTTGGGGATATGGATGTATCGGCTATTGATGAACTTCCTGCTGGTAGAAAGCCGATTGAAACGTATTGGGTTAAACACGATATGTTGGAAAGAATCCTCCGATTTATAGAAAAACAAATAAATCAAGGAAGGCAGGCTTATGTCATTTGTCCGCTGATTGAAGAGTCGGAAACACTTGATGTCCAAAATGCGATTGATGTTCATGCACAGTTGCAACAATTTTTTGTGCACCATGATGTCGGATTAATGCACGGCCGTCTAACGACAGAAGAAAAAGAACAAGTAATGGAAGCATTCTCAGCTAATGATATTCATATTCTTGTTTCTACTACAGTAGTAGAAGTAGGGGTCGACGTTCCAAATGCTACGACAATGTTGATTTATGATGCTGACCGATTTGGTCTTTCCCAACTCCACCAACTTCGAGGTAGAGTAGGCCGTGCCCAGTATCAGTCATATTGTATTTTAATGGCTGATCCAAAAGGAGAAACAGGTCAAGAACGAATGAAAATCATGCAGGAAACAGAAGACGGTTTTGCGTTGTCAGAGAAGGATTTAGAATTAAGAGGACCTGGTGATTTTTTCGGAAGCAAACAAAGCGGTTTGCCGGATTTCAAAATAGCGGACGTCGTTCACGATTACAAAGCGTTAGAAACAGCGAGACAAGACGCAGCTGCTATGATAAAAAGTGAAGCGTTTTGGCAAGATCAAACATATGCCGGATTGCGTGAGTATTTAGAAAGCAGCGGAATACTTAATGGTCAAAAACTTGATTAATAAAGCTTGAAAATCAAAGAATGGAATTATATACTACTCTTAGTACCTAGTCATAGAATCGGATGGTGGCAGCGTCGTGAAACGAAATAAAAAAGAAAGACAACAGAAATTAAAAGAAAAAATAGATGCGGACCCATTTAGCACGGATGAAGCGCTGGCGCAAAGTTTTCAAGTGAGTGTGCAAACGATTCGTCTAGATCGGATGGAACTTTCCATCCCGGAATTGCGAGAACGTATTAAGCATGTGGCGAGAGAACATTTAGATGAAGTACAAGCTCTGCCGCTGGAAGAAGTAATTGGAGAGATTGTTGATTTGCGGTTAGACGAAGAAGCTATCTCCATATTAGATATTGGTGCAGAGCATGTATTTTCAAGAACAGGGATAGCACGTGGGCATTACTTGTTCGCTCAAGCCAACTCGCTTGCTGTCGCTATTATTAACGATGAATTAGCTTTAACGACCAAAGCGTCAGTTCATTTTAGCCGGCAAGTGAAAAATGGAGAAAGAGTTATCGCAAGAGCTGTCGTCACCGAATCAAAAGGACATAAATCGTGGGTTGAAGTGACAAGTAAGGTGAATCAAGAACTTGTGTTTCACGGTGAATTTGTCATGTATCGATCCCATCGTTAAAAATCAAGTAATAAAGGAGCCAACGTTCATGAAAATTGTCATCGACGCGATGGGCGGAGATCATTCTCCTAAAGCTCATGTAGCAGGTGCCATGGCTGCAACAAGATCATTTGATGATGTGGAAATTCTCTTGGTTGGAGACGAGCAAGAAATTAATAAACATTTGACCAAATCAAATAACATTTCAGTGCTTCATACAGATGATAAGATTGAGCCGGAAGATACACCGACAAAAGCAGTTAGAAGAAAGAAAAATGCCTCCATGGTACTTACGATGCGTGAAGTCAGAGAGGGACGTGCTGATGCTTGCATTTCATCTGGCAATACAGGTGCTTTGATGACATCTGGACTCTTACATGTCGGACGAATTTCAGGTATTGAACGTCCTGCGCTTGCGCCAATGCTCCCAACTCTAGAAGGAGACGGGTTTTTACTGCTTGATGTAGGAGCAAACGTGGATGCTAAAGCATCCCATATCTTACAAAATGCATTCATGGGATCTACTTATATGGAGATGGTAAAGAAAGTTAATCGGCCAAGGGTAGGATTAATTAACATAGGAACAGAAGAAGGCAAAGGGAATGAGTTGACGAAAGAAGCATTCACTTTGCTTGAGAATGCACCATTACATTTTGTAGGAAATGTTGAAGCTAGAGATTTGTTAGAAGGCGTTTGTGATGTGGCGGTGTGTGATGGTTTCTCGGGAAATTTAGTATTAAAATCGATTGAAGGAACAGCAGAGTCGCTATTTTCCTTGTTGAAAAAGGAAATGACAAGTTCTTTTACAAATAAGTTAGCGGCTGGTATGCTACGTTCCAGTTTTCGAAATATCAAAGATAAAATGAGCTATTCACATTACGGCGGTGCAGGGTTGTTCGGACTTAAGGCACCAGTAATAAAAGCACATGGATCATCTGATCATACGGCTATTTTTCATGCGATTCGTCAAGCACGACAAATGGTGTACGAAAATGTTACTGATATCATGGAAAAAGAAGCAGAAAAACAGGGGGAATAAAGAAATGTCAAAAGTAGCCTTTCTGTTTCCGGGGCAAGGCTCTCAATACGCTGGAATGGGAAAAGAATTGTATGAGCATCATACGAAAGCAAAATCTTTAATCGATGAAGCAGATAACATCGTGAACTATCCATTATCTGGTTTAATGTTTAACGGGCCAGAGGAGCATTTAAAAAAGACGGAAAATGCTCAACCCGCCTTATTAACGACAAGCATTGCAGCGCTCGAATTACTGAAAGAAAAAGGAGTAACTCCCGATTATACAGCTGGACATAGTTTAGGTGAATATTCTGCCCTCGTAAGTTCAGGTGTCCTTTCGTTTAAAAATGCGCTGACTGTTGTCAGACAAAGAGGGTTGTTTATGGAAGAAGCTGTACCTTCTGGGGTAGGGGCGATGTCTGCCATTATGGGAATAGAACGGGAAGAACTTGAAACATTAACAAGCAAAGTGGAAGAAGATGGTGAAATCGTACAGCTTGCTAATTTGAATGCTCCAGGTCAAATTGTTATTTCCGGAGCCAAATCGGCCGTCAAAAAAGTCGAAGAACTCGCTAGAGAAAATGGGGCAAAACGTGTCATATCTCTTGAAGTGAGTGGACCGTTTCATTCAAAGTTGATGCAGCCAGCTCAAGATAAATTGGAAAGTGTGCTGGAGCCAGTACCGTTTTCTGATGCAGAGGTTCCTGTTATTGCAAATGTTAACGCTCAAGAAGCAACGGATGCGTCTGTTATTAAAAATCAATTGGTAGAGCAAGTAACATCACCTGTTTATTGGGAGGATACCATCAGGCGTCTTTTAGAACTAGATGTTACGACGTTTGTAGAAGTTGGACCCGGAAATGTACTAAGTGGTCTCGTACGTCGAGTTCAACGTAGAGGTGTTAATGTATATTCTGCTCAAGATATAGAATCAATTGAAAAAATTGTGGAAAACATACAATAGAGGAGGCTTTCATATGTTGATGGGAAAAGCAGCACTTGTTACAGGTGCGTCCCGTGGAATTGGTAAGGCGATTGCATTGGAACTTGCAGCTAGTGGAGCAAATGTCGCTGTCAATTACGCTGGGAGTGCCCAGAAAGCAGAAGAAGTTGCTGCGGCATGTAAAGACCAGGGCGTAAAGGCCTTTTCGGTGAAGGCTGACGTTGCAAATGATGAAGATGTAAAAGCTATGATAAAAGAAGTAACAGACCAATTCGGTCAGATTGATATTATGGTTAATAATGCTGGAATTACGAGGGACAACTTAGTTATGCGTTTAAAAGAAGAGGATTGGGATGCTGTACTTGATACAAATCTCAAAGGTGTTTTTCATTGCGCAAAAGCAGGTGCTCGTCCTATGATGAAACAGCGGGAAGGGAAAATTATAAACATTTCATCTGTTGTTGGTGTTACAGGTAACGCTGGTCAAGCAAACTACTCTGCGGCAAAAGCAGGTGTGATAGGTTTGACAAAAAGTCTAGCCCGTGAATTTGCTGCACGTAATATTCAAGTGAACGCTGTTGCTCCGGGATTTATTGAGACGGAAATGACAGAGCAGCTTCAAGAAGAATCTCAGGCAGCTTTGGTAGAACAGATTCCCCTTGGTAACTTGGGTGAAGCAGAAGATGTAGCCAAAGCAGTTCGCTTTTTGGCATCAGATGACGCAAAATATATAACTGGTCAAACATTGCATGTTGATGGTGGTATGGTTATGCCGTAACTCGAGTGAAAGGCATAGCATTTTCCAAACACATCTTCTATAATGGCAATAGAAATGATTCTTTAAAGGGGGTGAACAAAAATGGCAGATACGTTGGAACGCGTGAAAAAAATCGTAGTAGAACGTCTTGGTGTGGAAGAGTCGGAAATTACCCGCGAAGCAAAATTCAAAGACGATCTAGGCGCTGATTCTCTTGATGTCGTTGAGCTTGTTATGGAGCTTGAGGATGAATTTGATCTTGAGATTTCAGACGAAGAAGCAGAAAAGATTGTAAGTATTGCTGATGTCGTGAACTACATAGAAGCACAGCAATAATAGATAGGATGGGAAAAGCCGTTTCTCATGTAAGAACGGGGAAACGGCTTTTAATGATTACAAACGGAGGACCTGCTATGGGACAAAGATCGGAGAAAAAACAAACGTCTTCTCGTTCAAAAAATACAAAAAAACTAGTCTTGTCGGAAAAACAAAGAAAAAATCTGTATGAAATGTTAGATGGTCTAGGTCTGTCTTTTGAGGATGAAAAATTATTGATTCAAGCTTTTACCCATTCATCCTATGTGAATGAGCATCGTATTCGGTCCGTTTATGACAATGAGCGCCTGGAATTTCTTGGAGACGCTGTCCTGGAATTATCGGTTTCGCAGCATCTTTTTAAGCGTTTTGCAACGATGAGTGAAGGTGAAATGACTAAATTACGGGCAGCTATTGTATGTGAGGCTTCTTTAGCTAATCTTGCTGAGGAATTAGCGTTCGGAGAACTTGTCTTTCTCGGAAAAGGGGAAGAAATCACTGGCGGACGAAATCGACCAGCTTTATTAGCGGATGTATTTGAAGCATTTGTAGGCGCTTTGTATTTAGATCAGGAAATGAGTGCTGTATACAAATTTTTAGAACAAACAATTTATCCGAAAATCGATGACGGTGCTTTTTCGCATATGATGGATTTTAAAAGTCAATTACAAGAGCATTTACAAAAAGACAACCTTGGAACCATTCATTACGCAATCACTGACGAAATAGGACCGGCACACAGCCGCGAGTTCATTTCGGCCGTATATTTAAATGACGAAGTGATGGGGGAAGGAAGCGGCCGCTCTAAAAAAGAAGCGGAGCAACATGCCGCTCAACAGGCATTATCAAGACTAGAACCATCTACAACTCAAAAGGAATAAAAAACCACGCCAATTCTGCGTGGTTTTTTATGTTATTTTTTTAATTTTCCAAGTTCTGATATGATGGCATCCATCTCACTGACGCTGACTTTATCTTTGTTGTTGAGCATATCGTATAAGTCTTTTATATCTTCGTATTGATTTAAGTCGAAGTTCTCAGGTTGAATCGCAGAACTATTTACTACTTGTAATTTTTTTGCAATTTCTTCGACCATAAAGTTCAAATTTTCTTGTGTTTGTTCCTCTAGGTTCACACTTATCCTCCACCTTTATGTAATCATAATCTCTGTTTATTGTAGATGCTATATCAAAAAAGAGCAAATACCATTTATACAGGCTTCTGCCAATCTGTGGATTATGATAAAATAGGAGAGCCATTCTTCTGAATGAAGAAGGTCAAAATGAGTATGATTGAAGAGGAGGACATCAACATGTTCCTCAAAAAATTAGAAATAAAAGGATTTAAATCTTTCGCAGAAGAAATGAATATAGAATTTGTACCCGGAGTGAATGCAGTGGTAGGTCCAAACGGAAGTGGTAAAAGTAACGTTTCGGACGGCATTCGGTGGGTGTTGGGAGAACAATCCGCTCGTTCGCTGCGGGGGTCGAAAATGGAAGATATTATTTTTGCAGGCAGCGACAGCCGAAGAGCTCTAAACGTTGCAGAAGTAACACTAGTACTTGATAATCAAGATCAGTTTATGGATTTGGACTATAATGAGGTAAGTGTCACACGCAAGTTATTTCGCACAGGCGAAAGTGAATACTTAATAAATCGCCAACCGTGTAGAAGAAAAGATATTGTAGATTTGTTTATGGATTCTGGAATGGGTAAAGAAGGTTTTTCTATTATTGGTCAAGGCCGGGTGGAAGAAGTTCTCTCCAGTAAACCGGAAGAACGCCGCGCCATTTTTGAAGAGGCGGCCGGTGTTTTAAAATATAAACAAAGAAAAAGTCAAGCGGAGAAAAAGCTTACTGAAACACAAGATAATTTGAACCGTGTTGAGGATATTTTGAATGAGCTGGAAGGTCAAGTTGAACCATTGAAGGAGCAAGCTTCAATGGCGAAAGACTATCTTGCAAAAAAAGAAGAATTAGAAGAAAAAGATATAGCTTTAACTGTTTCTGAAATTGAAACCAAACATGAGCAGTGGAAGGATTTACAGGAAACGGTGAAGCATTTTGATGAAAGTAAGCAAAAAATAGAACAAAAATTACAGCTTGAGGAAAATAACTTGGCTTCCGTTCAGAGCAAAGCAGCTGAAATCGATGATTCGATTAGTGCTTTACAGGACAAGCTTGTCTCAACAAGTGAACGCCTTGAAAAGGAAGAAGGGCGGCGTCGTTTATTAGAAGAACGCGGTAAAAATGCAGGAGAGAAGAAAGAAGAATGGGAAAATCGTCTAAATGAAATAACCGAAAAGATGGAACAGTCTAAACAAGAATGGGACATTCAAAAAGAAAGGCTCCAACAAAAGAAACAGCGTGTAGACGAGCTTGAAGCGAAATTAAGCGAAATTAGAAACAATTGGAACGCATATAAAGAAAGCCGGATGGAAGAAATAGAATCATTAAAAAGTGAATATATTGAACGGCTGAATGAGCAGGCAGCGATTCGCAATGAAGAAAAATATTTATCAGAACAAAAAGCACAATTAACACAAAAGCACGGCTCCCTTAATGATGACAACGACACGTATGTGAAAGAACGAGAGGAAGCAAAAAATAAGCTAAGCGAGTGGCAGACGCTGAAAAATCAAGCACAAGAAGACTATGATGGTGAAAAAGCGGCTTTTAAAGAGTTACAGCAGCGTTTGAACATACATAATAGCGAGGTCGAACAAAAGGAGAAAAAGCTGTATGATGCCTACCGTTATGTCGATCAGACTCGTTCGCGCCTGCATGTGTTAGAAGAAATGGAAGCTGATTACTCTGGATTTTTTCAAGGAGTAAAAGAAGTGTTGAAAGCAAGAGAAAGTTCTCTAGATGGTGTGGTTGGAGCTGTCGCTGAATTAATAGAAGTACCAAAAGACTATACGACAGCCGTAGAAACAGCGCTTGGTGGAGCGTTACAGCATGTGGTAACAGAGACGGAAAAGGATGCTCGACAGGCAATTCAATATTTAAAAAATCGTCAAAAAGGGAGAGCAACGTTTTTACCGGCCGATGTGATTCGAACGAGACATTTGTCAAAAGAAATCAAACACAAGATGGAAACGATGCAAGGTTTTATCACTGTTGGGGCAGACGCGCTGACTGTTGATAAAAATTATAAACACATCATTGACCACCTTCTCGGACAAGTTGTATTTGCCGATTCTTTAGAAGCCGCGAATATGATGGCAAAAGCCAGTAACTACAAGGTTCGAATTGTCACACTAGATGGTAACGTCGTTAATCCAGGCGGTTCTATGACAGGTGGTGCGGCTAAGCAGCAAAAAAGTCAGCTTCTTGGAAGGCAGCACGAATTAGAAGAACTGAGAAAAAAATATGATGACATGCAGGAAAAAACGGAAACATTGGAGCAACAAGTACAATCGCTGAAACAGCAGCGTGAAAAAATGAAGAATCAATTGGAAGAATGTCGGGAACGGGGAGAAAAAGCAAGAGATGAATTGGAACGTGCTAATGAAGGTATGACCAAAGCAGAAGCAGAATTAAATCGTGCCAACTCCCGTCTTTCATTGTTTGATAAAGAATCAGCTTCATTAGAAGAGGAACAAGAAAAACTTCATAACCGGGAGAAAGTTTTATTAGAGAACAAAGATAGTGTTGCTCAAAAATTAGAATCATTGGAAAATCAAATTTCTTCCTTAGAGAAAGTGGAGAAAGAACGAGGAGAGAAATTGGAAACTCTTCAAGCAGAAGAAACTGAATTAAAAGTTGAATTAGCGACCGCTAAAGAGGCGGCATCTAATGAACAAGAACAAGCTGAACGTTTAAAACGGCAGTATGAAGATGAGTCTTCACAAAAGGAGAAATTAACAAAAGACATTGCGCTTTTGGATGAACAACTGTCTTCGATGAACGGCGGCAGTGGAGATGTAAATACGGATATTGAAGAAATTCGAGCAGAAAAGCAGCGACTCACAGATGAAATGACACAACTGCGAAGAGATCGCGTAGAGGGAAGTGATGAGGCGGAACGGTTGAAAGGAATGATCCAACAACTCACTCATGAACGCAATGAAAAACAGCAAGCATATCATGATAACCAAATTGAAATGAACCGCCTTGATGTGGAGCTTGATACGAGACTGCAACGATTGCAGGAAACGTATGAAATAAGTTTCGACCGAGCGAAGGCTAATTATCAGTTAGTCGAAGAACCGGAGGAAGCCCGCAAAAAAATAAAACTTATAAAAATGGGGATTGATGAACTGGGAAATGTTAATCTTGGTGCCATTGAAGAATATGAGCGAGTGTATGAACGAGTTTCCTTTTTGTCTGATCAAAGAAATGATCTATTGCAAGCACAATCATCGCTGTATGAAGTCATACAAGAAATGGATGATGAAATGATTAAACGTTTTTCTGAAACGTTCGATGCTATACGTGCTCACTTCCAAGAAACGTTTACTGAATTGTTTGGAGGTGGACAAGCAGATCTACATTTAACGAATCCTGGTGAACTTCTTCATACTGGTGTTGATATCGTCGCTCGTCCGCCTGGGAAAAAGAGACAACACTTGTCGTTACTGTCCGGAGGAGAAAAAGCTCTGACAGCCATTGCGCTGCTATTTTCTATTGTTAAAGAAAAACCGGTGCCGTTTTGTGTCCTTGATGAAGTTGAAGCTGCGTTGGATGAAGCCAATGTCAGCCGCTTTGCCAAATATTTGCAAACGTTTAGCCAAACAACACAATTTATTGTTATTAGCCATCGTAAACCAACGATGGAAGAGGCAGATGTTTTATATGGAATTACGATGGAAGAATCAGGTGTCTCTCGGATGGTGTCTGTGAAATTAGACGAAACTGAGGAATTAATGGATGCAGTACAATAAAAGATAGGGAGGTTAAGAGCTGCAAGGTCGTCAAAAAATGCAGCGCACACAATTATGGGATTTTTTGATAAGTTAAAAAAGAAAGTAACAACTCAAACAGACTCAGTAACGGAAAAATTCAAGGAAGGATTGACGAAAACAAGAAATTCATTTGTTGGACAGATGAACGAACTGTTTGCTCAATACCGTAATGTAGATGAAGAATTTTTTGAAGAGCTGGAAGATATTTTAATAAGCGCAGACACTGGGGTCTCGACAGTAATGGAATTAATAGATGAGTTAAAACATGAAGCTAAATTGCGTAATATAAAACAATCTAAGGAGCTTGCTCCTGTTATCAGTGAAAAATTAGCAGAAAAGCTTGATAAAACGGGAGAAGATACGAGTTTAAATATTCAGCAAAATGATATGACGGTGATTCTTTTTGTTGGTGTGAATGGTGTCGGAAAGACAACTACTATTGGAAAGATGGCACATTCATTTAAACAAGAAGGAAAAAAGGTTGTCATGGCAGCTGGTGATACTTTTCGAGCTGGAGCAATTGAACAGTTAGATGTATGGGGAGAAAGAGTAGGCGTGGATGTGGTTAAGCAGCAAGCCGGATCTGATCCGGCAGCAGTCATGTATGATGCTATTCATTCTGCTCGTTCTAAAAAAGCGGATGTATTATTGTGCGATACGGCGGGCAGGCTTCAAAATAAAGTAAATCTTATGAAAGAATTAGAAAAGGTTAAACGTGTTATATCTCGTGAAATTCCCAATGCCCCTCATGAAGTATTGTTAGTGCTTGATGCTACAACAGGACAAAACGCTATGAATCAGGCAAAAACGTTTCAAGAAGCAACGGATGTATCAGGAATTGCATTGACCAAGTTGGATGGCACCGCAAAAGGAGGAATTGTTCTTGCTGTCCGCAATGAACTAGATATTCCAGTGAAGCTTGTCGGTCTTGGAGAAGGCGTGGATGATATGCAGCCTTTTGATGCGGAACATTTTGTTTACGGGTTATTTAAAGAATTGGTTGAAGAAAATTCGGAGAATGAAAATAGGTAAAGAACTGTGTTAAGAAATTTTCTTGACAGGGGTAACGACATCTAGTATTCTTATTAGTTGTAAAGGAATTTGACTTAACATAAGAGGGTGGACGATCATGCTGGAAAAAACAGTTCGCATGAACGCATTGTTTGACTTTTATCAGCCCTTGTTAACGTTAAAACAACAAAAATACATGGAACTTTATTTTCTTGACGATTATTCGCTTGGTGAAATTTCGGAGGAGTTTGATGTAAGCCGTCAAGCCGTTTACGATAATATTAAACGGACAGGGGTTATGTTAGAAGAGTATGAAGATAAGCTCGAACTCTATCGAAAGTATCAATTGCGAATGGCATACTACCGCCAGTTAAGAAATAATGAAGAAGAACATGATTCTCCTTCCCCTGGTCTTATAAAAACGATTCAAGCTCTTGAAAAATTAGAGGAGGAGGGGACGACGTAATGGCTTTTGAAGGTTTGGCGGAAAGACTTCAGGCAACCTTCGATAAAATGAAAGGTCGCGGAAAAGTCTCAGAAGCCGATGTCAAAGAAATGATGCGCGAAGTGCGCCTGGCACTTTTAGAGGCGGATGTTAACTTTAAAGTAGTGAAAAAATTCGTCAACGATGTGAAAGAACGGGCCGTCGGTCAAGAAGTCATGAAAAGTTTGACGCCGGGACAGCAAGTCATTAAAGTTGTTAACGAAGAATTAACGGCGTTAATGGGCGGAGAACAAACTAAAATCGCTACTGCTCAAAAAAGCCCAACCGTCGTTATGATGGCTGGTTTGCAAGGTGCGGGTAAAACAACTACGGTTGCAAAAATTGCTAATCACCTTCGCAAACACAACAATCGCAAACCACTTTTGGCAGCGGCTGATATTTATCGGCCGGCAGCGATTGACCAACTAGAGACGTTGGGAAAACAATTAAATATGCCTGTTTACTCCCTAGGCGATCAAGCATCTCCTGTTGATATTGCCAAAGGTGCGGTAGAACAGGCGAAAGAAGAGCATTGTGATTATGTTCTGATTGATACCGCTGGACGTCTGCACATTGATGAGAACTTAATGGGAGAACTTCAAGAGGTTAAACAAGCAGTGCAACCTGATGAAATTCTATTAGTTGTAGATGCTATGACCGGTCAAGATGCTGTCAATGTTGCTGAGAGCTTTAATGAGCAGCTTGGTATCACTGGTGCCGTCTTAACGAAGCTTGATGGAGATACACGCGGTGGTGCTGCTTTATCTGTCCGACAAGTTACAGGGGTGCCGATAAAATTCGCCGGTGTTGGCGAAAAAATTGATGAACTTGATGAATTTCACCCTGAACGTATGGCCTCGCGCATTTTAGGGATGGGCGATGTGCTTTCTCTCATCGAAAAAGCACAGACGAATGTGGATGATGAACGCGCAAAAGAGTTAGAGAAGAAAATGCGTTCTGCCGAAATGACTTTTGATGATTTTCTTGAGCAGCTTGAGCAAGTTCGCAATATGGGACCATTGGATGATTTATTGCAAATGATGCCTGGTGCGAATAAAAAAGCGATGAAAAATATCCAAGTGGATGAAAGTCAAATAGGGCGTGTTGAAGCAATCGTTCGATCGATGACAAAACATGAAAAAGATAACCCGTCTGTAATGAACGCAAGTCGAAAACGACGAATTGCAAAGGGTAGTGGAACAACTATTCAGGATGTCAATCGTCTGTTGAAACAATTCGAAGACATGAAGAAAATGATGAAACAAATGACGTCGGGTCAAAAGGGAAAGAAAAAAGGCAAAGGTGGCTTTCAACTCCCTTTCATGTAGTGAAAAGGAAAAAGCCTTTACAGGGAAAGATAATCCTATTATAATAAGCTATTGTGTGAAAAAAATTTGGAGGTGTCTATAAATGGCAGTAAAAATTAGACTTAAACGTATGGGAGCAAAAAAACGTCCATTTTATCGTCTCGTTGTAGCCGATTCCCGCGCACCGCGTGATGGCCGTTTTATCGAAGAAATTGGAACGTATAATCCGTTGAAAGATCCAGCGGAATTGAACATTAACGGGGAAAAAGCGGTTCAATGGATGCTTGAAGGGGCAAAACCTTCTGACACTGTTCGTAACCTTTTCTCTAAAGAAGGTCTAATGGAACAGCTTCATAATGCTAAAAACGAACAAAAATAAATCACTATAAAGTTATTTATTTATCCGTAAGAAAGGCGGGGATAGTGTGAAGCAGTTAGTGGAAACGATGGCCCGCTCTCTTGTAGATTATCCTGAACATGTAGACGTTACAGAACGTCAACAGGACAACACCCTCGTCTTAACATTAACGGTTCATGAGAGCGATATGGGAAAGGTGATTGGCAAACAGGGGCGAATTGCAAATTCATTGCGTTCTGTCTTATATGCTGCTGCCGCCCATCATCAGCAACGTGTTCGTTTAGATATTGCAGAGTAATAGAAAGCAGGGGCGAGGATTAAATTCCTTGCCCTTTTTGATAAAATAGAATTGCCGTCTACAATCCCCTATGTTCTGTTGGGAATGTCGGCACTAGCACCTCCTGTACGTCGTCTTAGACAAATCAATGTTGAAATGCTCTAAATTGTCCGGAATGAGTGTTGGAGGACAAATAAAAAGTAGATGAAGAACGTTTTGTCTCTAATACGACCAATCCAGGACAAAACGTAACGAAAATTGGTACGAAAAGTCCAGAACCGTTATAATGCGAGACATTTCAGGGAAGGACTGTCTCGAAAAGGGAAGCATAACTGTATAGTTCTTACTGTAAAAACAAAGTGTCATACGTTCAGAATGAGTGAACGAGGTGGATCATGCAAATTATAAAAAAAGTAACTGTGAAGCATGTTTTGACAGAGCGTATGAGAGAAAAAATGATGATGGATTTGAAAAAGGACCAGCAACGGTTGGAAAAAGAAATAGAACAACTTCGTTTTCAACTTCAAAAACAGTTAAAAACAGTTGATACCGTTCGCAGGACCGGAGAAATCAAAGACCGATTTTATAAAGAAATAGATAAACGAAAAGAGAAAATCAACAGCGCTGATTTTCAACGTTCCCAAATTGAACAATTACCATTGTATACAGAAATGTCTTCAGGTCATGTGGATGCGATGGAAGAGGTTGAAGAAGGGGACGAATGGCCGTTACCAGAACAAGAAATCGTTGTGAGGGACGGAAAAATCATAAAGATACGGCAGAACAGGACGGATGATGATGATGGAATGGTTTAACGTTGGAAAAATTGTAAACACCCATGGCGTTCGAGGGGAAGTCAGAGTGATTCCAACAACAGATTTTGAAGAAGAACGTTTCGCACCGGGAGAAGACATTTATCTTTACAGAGTGAACACCGATTCAGAAAGGCATCAAGTAACGATAGATAATGTCCGTTATCATAAGCAATTTACACTTTTAACATTTAAAGAAATATCTTCTCTCGATGAAGCGGAAAAATGGAAAAATTCGCTCCTTCAAATTCCAGAAACGAAATTACAAGAATTAGAAGAAGGAGAATATTACTACCATGAAATTATAGGCTGCATCGTTTATTCTGAAGAAGGGGATAAACTGGGAGAGATTCGTGAGGTGATGTCTCCTGGAGCGAATGATGTATGGGTTGTTCAACCGTTTGAAGGAAAAAATGATATTTTAGTTCCCTATATTGATGATATTGTAAAAAAAGTGGATATTGGTAATAAAACAGTGACTATACATTTGATGGAAGGGTTATTGCCATGATGAGAATGGATTTTTTAACCCTTTTTCCGGACATGTTTCCTGGCGTTCTCCGTTCCTCGATGTTAAAGCAGGCTGAGGAAAAGGAAGCTGTATCCTATCATGTCCACAACATTCGTGACTTTTCTGAAAATAAGCATAAAAAAACAGATGATTATCCCTACGGTGGAGGCGCCGGTATGGTTCTAACTCCACAACCGGTTTTTGACGCAGCATCATTCGCCAAAGCACAAAACGAAACGAATGATGCGCGTATTATTTTGTTATGTCCCCAAGGAAAGCCCTTTAACCAAAATGCAGCAGAAGAATTAGCGCAAGAGCAGCATCTTGTATTTGTTTGCGGACATTATGAAGGTTACGATGAGAGAATCCGTGAGCATTTGATAACAGATGAATTTTCTATCGGTGATTTTGTATTAACCGGTGGCGAACTTGGATCGATGGTTATTGCGGATAGTGTGACAAGGCTACTTCCGGGAGTGCTAGGAAATAGAGAATCAGCGAAGGAAGATTCTTTTTCCAATGGACTGCTTGAACATCCCCACTATACGAGACCAGCAGATTTCAGGGGATGGAAAGTACCAGAAGTGTTATTATCAGGTCATCATGAAAACATTGCGGCATGGCGCCGGGAGCAATCTCTTCAACGGACGAAACAAAGGCGTCCGGATTTACTAGATAAAGATTTGACTTTAAAAGAACGAAAAGAAAATGACAAAAATCGTTGAACACAATCAAGTGGTATGCTAAGATTTACGTTGTGGTGAAAGCCGCTTACTACGATGTTCCGCTGCAGGGTATACTGTCAAGAGCATTTGGAGAGAAGGAGGCGAATGAAATGCAAGAACTTATTCGTGAAATAACGAAAGATCAGCTGAAAACGGATCTTCCTAGTTTCCGTGCCGGGGACACTGTCCGCGTACACGTGAAAGTTGTGGAAGGCTCACGCGAACGTATTCAGGTGTTCCAAGGTGTCGTTATTAAACGTCGCGGAGGCGGAATTAGTGAAACATTTACTGTACGTAAGGTATCTTATGGTATCGGCGTAGAACGTACATTTCCGGTACACTCCCCGCGCGTTGATAAGATTGAAGTGAAGCGTCGCGGTAGAGTACGTCAAGCAAGACTTTACTACTTGCGTAACCTACGTGGAAAAGCTGCTCGAATCAAAGAAATTCGATAAGATGAAAAAATCGACTGTGACGGTGACAAACCGTCGCAGTCTTTTTTTGGCTTTCGCTTTCTTGTGGATGAAGACACGTTAGTATCTTTGTTATAATGATACATAGAAAGTACATTGCTAAAGCTTTAGGAGAGAATGTTTGACATGCCTAATGATGATGGTCATGTCAGCTTTTTGTATAAACAGGAAGGAGAACAGTAATGAGTATTCAATGGTACCCGGGTCACATGGAAAAAGCCAGACGCCAAGTTACAGAAGAGTTAAAAAGGGTAGATATGGTGATTGAACTTGCGGATGCAAGAGTACCATTATCATCTAGAAATCCAATGCTTGATTCTCTTTTGCAAAATAAACCTCGGTTACTCGTTTTGACGAAAAGTGACATGGCTGACCAACATGTCACTGATCAATGGCTGCAATATTTTAAAGAGGAAGGAACAGAAGCAATAGCCTTGAATGCGTTGCAAAATAAAGGGGCGAAACCTATTATTGAAAAATCAAAAAAGGTCACCGCTCCTATTTTTGAGAAAATGAAACGTAAAGGCATTCGGCCGCGTGCGATTCGGGCAATGATTATAGGAATTCCCAATGTAGGAAAGTCAACCGTGATTAATCGACTTGTTGGCAAAAATACTGCTAAAACCGGTGATAAACCTGGAATTACAAAGTCACAGCAATGGCTGAAAGTAGGTCGTGATATGGAATTGCTGGACACACCGGGTATTTTGTGGCCAAAATTTGAAAATCAACTTGTCGGATACAGACTGGCAGCGACAGGAGCCATTAAAGATGATTTGTTGGATTTTGAAGATATCGCAATGTTTACAGTAAGGTTATTAAAATCGAGATACCCATTGGCCCTAAAAGAGAGATATAATCTCGAACAATTTCCAGAAGAAAATAGAGAGTTGTTTGAGCAAATTGGTCAAAAACGTGGATTGCTACAAGCTGGCGGTAATATTGATGAGGAAAAATGTGCTGAAATCATTTTAAGGGATGTGCGAGGGCAAAAGCTAGGAAGAATCTCGTTTGAAACGCCTGAGGATTGGTATAATCTAGACGAAGATGAAAATACCCCTGTTAAATAACTTGAAACATCCGATATTATAAAAAACAAACAAGGAAGAATGTGAACAATGAAAAACGATACGATAGCAGTGATCAAACAACGTCTATTTGATGAAAATCCCGACGAAAACTGGATAGCAGATTTAAGACTTGACGAACGTAAAGGAGTTCAAAATCTACTTTCTCAATATGACAAACAAATGCAGTACAACGCTCAACTCGAGAAAGCTTTTCTAGCATCCTTGGAATATGAAAAACAGTGGGAGGCTGAAGGCTACGAGTTCATTGCTGGTGTCGATGAAGTAGGACGAGGACCTCTTGCTGGGCCTGTAACAGCTGCAGCAGCAATATTACCAAAGGATTGTTCTTTTCCTGGCTTGACTGATTCTAAAAAACTAAAAGAAGAAAAAAGAAACCATTTTCATACCATATTAACTGAACAAGCTCTTGCTTATAAGGTCGTTCATATTATGGCAGATGAAATAGATAAGATTAATATTTATGAAGCCTCAAAATTGGCAATGCAACAGGCAGTGGAAGGATTGGGAGTGCAGGCTGATGCCTTATTGATTGATGCCATGTCGCTTCCATTGCCACTACGACAATTGTCTCTAACGAAAGGTGATGAAAAAAGTGCATCGATTGCTGCCGCTTCTGTGTTGGCAAAGGTAGAACGTGATCAATACATGAAACGCTTAGCAGATGAATATCCAGAATATGGTTTCGAAAAGAATATGGGCTACGGAACAAAAGTACATTTAGAAGCATTAGAACGTCTTGGTCCGACTCCTATACATCGACGGAGCTTTTCCCCAGTTCAAAACTGTTTGTAATACATAAAGGTAATGGAGCAAGGGAGGTGATGATATGGATCAATTAGGATTTCAAACGGCATCTTCGGTTGCACGAACACAAAGTAAAAACGCACTTACCCTTCAAAAAGGACAGGTATTTGAAGGTAAAATCATAAAGTTTTTCCCGAATAATACAGCAGCGTTGCGCCTTGGATCGATGAATGTGACAGCTCGTCTTGAAGCGCCTCTCAGTGCGGGAGAGAAGTATTTCTTTCAGGTGCAGCAAAATGATGGAATTCCTCGTCTGCAAGTGTTGCAGGCTGATCAGGCTGCCTTAAAAAGTGGTTCTGCAGATCAAGCAGAGACAGCGAAAGTGCTACAAGCATTAGGAGTAGTGAATAATAAAAATAATCAAGCGATGCTTGGAATGTTTCAATCGGAACAATTGCCCTTCTCCAAAGACATGGTTCAAAAAGGTGCTACCATATTACAACAGGCAAACGCCATGAATGGAGCAGGCGCTAGACTTCTTGCAACGATGAATCAAGCAGGATTACCGATGACATTGCAAACGTTCCAAAGTCTGTTTCAGGTTGAACACGGTGCTTCCTTATCAACGCAGCTACAAAATCTAGAAGCACAGTTACAATCGGGAAATGCGAAAACAATGAGTCAAGCAGAAACTAGTGCTGTTGCAAATCTTAATCAAAAGCTTTCTCAAACGATGGCAATGACGAATATAGAATCGCTTTCAAAAACAGACGCAGGCAACAAACTTGTTCAGTTAATGCAAATGTCACAGTCCGCCCACGCACCACAGTCCGTCAAAGAAGGTGCTATGACTTTACTGCAGAAAACAGGACTTGTTTCAGAAAACTTTGGTTCTGCTCCATGGCTTAGTTCGTTTAAAGAAGCACTAATGCAGCCAGAAAATCGTGCCATCCTTCAAAACTTATGGCCTCAGACGTTTTCAGCTCAAAATGGGATGTCTATTGCTGATATGGAACCGCTAGAAGTTTTCCGAACCGTTATGAATAGATTAACATTAGCTGAAGGAGAGGCAGGACGTCAACAACTTCAACAATTGTTGACGCTATTTCAACATGCAGACGGACAATCTAAACAAGTAGATCTTTCATCTTCTGCGCTTCGTCAAGCAATGCAGATGATACAATCGAATGAAGGAGCAAATGTGACGACGGCTCAAGAAAGACAGACCTTAACGGTTTTGTATCAGGGTACTTTTACTAATGAGTCAGCAAACGCCGGCGGAATGTCAACGATAGCTAACCAGTTATCTAAGCTTATGCAGCAGATAGGCATGCAGCACGAGGCAAGTATCGCTCAACAATCCACTACTTCCAATCAGCAAACATCGCTTCTTTCTGAATCAGCCCAAGAACCGTTAAAACAGACGTTAATGCAGTACATGAATCAACTCCCTACTTCCGTTCAGGATACGGCTGAAACATTGTTGCACCGTATTACTGGTCAACAGCTTTTAGCACAAGAGCAGCAAGGTCCATTGCAACAGACGGCCATTCAAGTTCCTTTGGCGTTAGGCAATTATCATACGGATTTAACGGTTCAATGGGAGGGTCGAAGCCAAGAAGATGGTTCCTTACATCCTGATCACTGCCGCATCCTATTTTACTTGGAGATGGAAAACTTAGGAGAGACTGTAGCTGATGTTCAAATTCAAAATCGATTAGTCACAGTAAATATATTTAATGAAAAAGAAAAACCTGATATGATGGTGGAATTGCTTCAGCCTTTTCTTAAAGAAAAATTGGCCGAACAAAATTACTCATTGAGCTCTATTAACTGGAAAAATACAGAAGATGAAACAAAGCATTACAAAAGCGTGTATGAATCCTACAGTGGTTTTGAAGGAGTGGATGTTAGAATATGAGTCATAACAAGTCGGATCGTAAATCTGCTGTTGCACTGGGATATCAAGCTCAATCTCAAAACGCTCCAAACGTGAAAGCCAAAGGAAAAGGTTATGTCGCAGAAGAAATTATACAACGCGCTAAACAAAATAATGTACCGATTCAAGAAGATCCATCTTTGGTAGAACTTTTATCTCAATTAGAAATTAATCAAAATATACCGCCGGATTTGTACGAAGTAGTAGCAGAAGTATTCGCCTTTTTATATCGTATCGATCAACACTCGCAATAAAAGGTGAAACGGTTGGGCATAGTAAAAACTAAAAAGGAGACTACCTATGTCGAATCATAAATATATTCATTCAAGAAAGCAAAACCAATATAAAGAAGAAGCAGGACATGAACTAGGTTTTTTTAGGGACTTATCTGAAATTAAAGCGTTGGCCTCTTTAAAAGTAGTATGGGAAAACGTTAAAAAACAAAAAAGGAAGAAACGTTCATAAATTTGTCGGACATAATAATTATCCTCTCCAGTCCCAGTAGACTGGGGATTTTTTTTAGAGTTTATTGTCTGATGAAAAAAGAAATAAAGAAACTTTTGACGAATTGTTGAATTTCTCTGTTTTTTTTTATACGATAATTAGTGTGTGCGAAACAATGGTCGCAGTTTAAAGCCTAAGCTTGGCACCCGATCCTTGCCCGAGGGCATAGCCTGAAAGGGTATTCGTATCGAATCGTTAGGAGGATGGAGAGAACATGAATATTCATGAGTATCAAGGAAAAGAGCTCCTTAGACAATACGGTGTTGCCGTACCAAACGGAAAAGTCGCCTTTTCTGTCGAGGAAGCTGTCGAAGCTGCAAAAGAACTAGGGTCTGACGTCAGTGTTGTCAAAGCCCAAATCCATGCGGGCGGCCGTGGAAAAGCAGGCGGTGTTAAAATCGCCAAAACGGAGGACGAGGTGCGTACATATGCCGATGAGATTTTGGGTAAAACACTTGTTACGCATCAAACAGGTTCAGAAGGTAAAGAAGTAAAGCGATTACTTATTGAAGAAGGCTCCGATATTCAAAGTGAATATTATATCGGTCTCGTACTCGATCGAGCTACATCAAGAATAGTGATGATGGGTTCGGAAGAAGGAGGTACGGAGATTGAGCAGGTAGCCGAAGAAACTCCTGAGAAGATTTTCAGAGAATATATCGATCCTGCGGTTGGTATGCAAGCATATCAAGCTCGCCGTCTAGCTTTTAATATTAATATTCCAAAAAAGCTTGTCGGACAAGCTGCTAAGTTTATGCTCGGTCTTTATAAAGTTTTCATTGAGAAGGACTGCTCTGTTGCAGAAATCAACCCGCTTGTCACAACTGGTGACGGGAGTGTTATGGCACTAGATGCCAAATTGAATTTTGATTCTAACGCACTTTACCGTCAAAAAGACGTATTGGACTTCCGAGATTTAGATGAAGAAGATCCAAAAGAAATTGAAGCGTCAAAATTTGATTTAAGTTACATTGCGCTTGATGGCAATATCGGCTGCATGGTAAATGGGGCTGGTCTTGCGATGTCAACCATGGACATCATTAAGCATTATAATGGTGATCCGGCCAACTTCCTTGATGTTGGCGGTGGTGCAACTGCTGAAAAAGTGACGGAAGCCTTTAAAATCATCTTAGAAGATGATCAGGTAAAAGGCATTTACGTTAATATTTTTGGTGGGATAATGAAGTGTGATGTTATCGCAGAAGGTGTCGTTGAAGCGACAAAACAAATAGGACTTGAAATTCCGCTCGTCGTACGTCTGGAAGGAACAAACGTTGAAACTGGGAAGAAGATTCTTGAAGAGTCAGGGTTAAATATAACTGCCGCTGATTCAATGGCAGACGGGGCGCAAAAAATTGTATCTCAAGTGAAATAGAAAGGCGGGACGAAGACAATGAGCATCTTTATAAATAAAGATACCAAGGTGATTGTACAGGGGATCACCGGTTCTACTGGTTTATTCCATACTCAGCAAGCCGTGCAGTACGGCACTCAAATTGTCGGAGGCGTAACGCCTGGTAAAGGCGGCACGGAAATAGAAGGTATTCCTGTATTTGATACGATTGCAGATGCTGTAAAAGAAACGGGTGCTAATGCTACTGTAATTTATGTTCCGCCCGCTTTCGCAGCAGACGCTATTATGGAAGCAGTAGATGAAGAAATGGATCTTGCAATCTGCATTACTGAAGGTATTCCTGTCATTGACATGCTTAAAGTAAGACGTTTTATGGAAGGCAAAAAGACTCGTTTAATCGGGCCGAATTGCCCTGGTGTTATTACACCAGAAGAATGCAAAATCGGGATTATGCCTGGTTATATTCATAAAAAAGGACACGTTGGTGTTGTTTCAAGGTCCGGTACGCTCACATATGAAGCCGTACACCAGCTTTCCACAAACGGAGTTGGACAATCAACGGCTGTTGGAATTGGTGGAGATCCTGTCAATGGAACGAACTTTATTGACGTACTAAAAGCTTTTAATGAAGATGACGACACTGAAGCAGTTATCATGATTGGTGAAATTGGTGGAACTGCTGAAGAAGAAGCAGCAGAGTGGATTAAGCAAAATATGAGTAAGCCGGTCGTTGGTTTTATCGGCGGTCGTACAGCACCTCCAGGAAAAAGAATGGGACATGCTGGTGCGATTATTTCCGGTGGAAAAGGTACTGCTGACGAAAAAATTAAAACGCTTGAAAGTTGCGGTGTCAGCGTAGCAGACACTCCAGCTGATATTGGTGAAACTTTGATTTCATCTCTTAAAAAGAACAATCTTTTTGAAAAATGCTTGACGCACGATCCACAATAAAAAATTGTTGAAAAAGGGCAGGCTTTAGAGGCCTGTCCTTTTTATATTAAAAGTAGAAAGGAATGAAAGAATACGAATACGAAACGAATTCTTCATCTACATGAAGCCCCATTTCTTGGTTGGAAAAGGATTCAAGCTTTATATAAGGTAGACCCTACCTTGGAACTACCCTATCATCTAAGCCCCGCTGAAATTGTCGAAACATTAAATATGTCTACAAATCAAGCTACTGCTTTATGTCGGTACTTGCGAACCACAACTTCCACCTTTGAGACTTATACATCTCAGGGTATTCATATTTTAACCCCATTTCATGATTTCTATCCGTTACGTCTATCACAAATATATGACCCTCCGTGGGTATTGTACGTTAAAGGTAATCTAGAACTTCTTCATAAACCTTATACATTGGGAGTTGTTGGAACAAGAACACCGTCAATGTATGGAAGAGATGCACTCCAACGCTTATTGCCTCCGTTAATAAAACAGGGGGTCTCCATTATTAGTGGTATGGCTAAAGGAACAGATACGATTGCACACAGCCTTGCCATCAAGGAGAAAGGCAATACCATTGCAGTACTTGGTGCTGGATTTCATCACATTTATCCCCGTGAAAATGAAGCATTGGCTCATCACTTATCAACCAGTCATTTACTCGTTACAGAATATCCTCCAAATACCCCTCCTCGTAAATGGCAATTCCCAATGCGTAACAGAATTATCAGCGGTTTGTCTGATACTGTATTTGTTTCAGAAGCAGGAGAACGAAGCGGTTCACTTATTACAGCTTATCAAGGTCTCGAACAAGGAAAGGAAGTCCGAGCCCTTCCAGGTTCTATATTTTCTTCTATGTCCAAAGGAACGAATCAATTAATAAAAGAGGGGGCTGAACCGGTTGTCGCCCCTGAAGATTTGCTTCTGTAAGGTTGATTTTTGCAGGTAATAAAAGAGCGCAGGGAAGAGAATATTAAAGAAACATAGACATTTTGGGTAGACAGGGCACATAAACTGTGAAAAAATGATTGTGATTTGTTTCCCAAAAAATTGATATAGTTTGAACCTTTTAGCGGAGAATAAGCAAGCATGAAAAACAGGTATAATAAGTTGAACAATGAACAACGAAACAAATAAAATTTGACAAACCAATCAAAACTGGTTGATAATATGAAAAATTAAAACTTGACCACAGTTAAAGACAGAAACCAATACATTACACAAAAAACAAGGGGGAGGAAACAAGAGATATGGCAGATTATTTAGTAATCGTTGAATCTCCCGCTAAAGCCAAAACGATCAGTAAATATCTTGGGAAAAAGTATACGGTGAAAGCTTCTATGGGGCATGTGCGTGACTTACCGAAAAGCCAAATGGGAGTGGATGCAGAAAATAATTATGATCCAAAATATATAACGATTCGCGGAAAAGGACCTGTTTTAAAAGAATTAAAAGCAGCTGCCAAAAAAGTGAAAAAAGTATATTTAGCAGCCGACCCCGATAGAGAAGGGGAGGCTATCGCTTGGCATTTAGCGTACAGCTTAAATATAGATCCAGATTCTGATTGCCGGGTTGTGTTTAATGAAATTACAAAAACCGCAATCAAGGATGCATTTAAAGAACCACGTCCTATTAATATGGATTTGGTCGATGCTCAGCAAGCACGCCGGATTTTAGATAGACTTGTCGGCTATAATATAAGTCCATTATTATGGAAAAAAGTAAAAAAGGGTTTGAGCGCAGGCCGTGTTCAATCCATTGCTGTTAAAATGATTATAGACCGGGAAAAAGAAATTCAGGCATTTGTTCCTGAGGAATATTGGAGTATAGATGGATCGTTTATGCGAGGGAAAGATTCGTTCGAAGCCAAATTCCATGGGATAGATGGAAAAAAACAAGAATTGCGATCAAGAGAAGACGTGGATGAAGTACTGTCAAAAATGGACGGCGATGAATTCACAATAAAAAAAGTAACGAAAAAAGAACGAAAACGAAATCCGGTACAGCCTTTTATAACATCTTCGCTGCAGCAGGAGGCTGCTAGAAAGTTAAACTTTCGTGCAAAGAAGACGATGATGGTTGCCCAACAGCTATATGAAGGTATAGACCTTGGAAAAGAAGGCACAATCGGGTTAATCACCTATATGCGTACAGACTCTACACGCGTATCTAATACGGCAAAAGAAGACGCAAAAGCATATATTGAAGAGCATTATGGTAAAGAATACACTCGTCAAAAACAATCAGAAACAACACAAAATGCAAATGCACAAGATGCTCACGAAGCAGTACGCCCAACCACTATAGCGAAAGATCCAAAGTCAGTGAAATCTCACTTAAGCCGAGATCAGTACAGATTATATAAACTGATCTGGGAACGATTAATGGCAAGTGAAATGGCCCCTGCTATTATGGATACGATGTCTGTCGATCTAGAAAATGGTGGTGTTCAATTTAGGGCAACGGGATCCAAAGTGAAATTCGCCGGCTTTATGAAAGTATACATTGAAGGTAATGATGACGGAAAAACGGAAAAAGACACGTTTCTTCCTGATTTAAAAGAAGGAGAAACGGTTCGTAAAGAAGAATTGAACGAAAATCAACATTTTACGCAGCCTCCACCGAGGTATACAGAAGCACGACTTGTGAGAACAATGGAGGAAATGGGGATTGGAAGACCATCCACCTATGCCCCGACACTTGATACAGTTCAACGAAGAAATTATGTAGCGCTTGAAGAAAAACGGTTCGTCCCTACAGAACTTGGAGAAATCGTGCTTAATCTAATAGTCGACTTTTTCCCGGAAATTCTCGATGTTGAGTTTACCGCAAAGATGGAAAATGATCTTGATTACATTGAAGAAGGACGACAAAACTGGATTAAAATCATTGACGAGTTTTATAAAGACTTTGAAAAACGTTTGAAAGTCGCAGAAGAAGAAATGGAAGAAGTAGAGATTCGTGACGAGCCGGCCGGAGAGGATTGTGAAAATTGTGGTCATCCGATGGTATATAAAATGGGCCGATATGGAAAATTTATGGCTTGTTCTAACTTTCCGGAATGCCGTAATACAAAGGCTATCGTTAAAGAAATAGGTGTGAAATGCCCAAAATGTGAAGAGGGCAATGTTGTTGAACGTAAAAGTAAAAAACAAAGAAAATTCTTCGGATGTGATCGTTATCCGGAATGCGACTTTATCTCTTGGGATAAGCCGGTGGCACGTCCTTGTCCAAAATGTGAATCACTGCTTGTTGAGAAGAAAACCAAAAAGGGTGTTCATGTCCAGTGCACGCAATGTGACTATAAAGAAGAACCAAATTAACAAGCAGAAAATGAAAATGAGATCCCCTTTTCGCAAAAGGGGGTTTTCCTATGTTTCTTGATTCAATTGGTAATACAAGAGGGGATTCAGAATTTTATGAAAAAATAATAAATTAACTTGAATGGTTGACGGGACTATGTTAGAATTTAATAGCTTTTGTGCGTGAGGTGAAAATACGAATGTCTGAAGATAAATATACGATGTATATAAATCAATTTATGCAATACTTACAAGTAGAAAAGAATGCTTCAGAATTGACAGTGCAAGCCTACCACAAAGACCTTGAAGATTTTATTTCTTTTTTACAAGCGGAAGGGATTACTTCTCCGATGGAAGTAGATACAGACGTATCTAGGCTATACTTTAATTACTTGTATGAGCAAGCCTTTCATCGTGCAAGTGCGGCACGGAAAATTTCTGTCCTTCGAACCTTTTACAAATTTTTGATACGAGAAGAGCTGGTGGATGTTAATCCGTTTATGGCATCCGGTCTTCCTAAACAGGAAAAAAAGCTACCTCGTTTTTTGTATGAACAAGAATTAAAAATGTTATTTGATTCGTTTGATGTCAATGAGGATTTAGACCAGCGAGATCTTGCGATATTCGAACTGTTGTACGCAACAGGGATGAGAGTCAGTGAACTGTGCCGTGTTCAATTGCATGACATAAATGAAGAGATTGGAACATTATTAGTAAAAGGAAAAGGTGCAAAAGAGCGCTATGTTCCTATCGGCAGCTTTGCTTTAGAAGCAGTCTCTTTTTATTGCAGTCATGCACGTGAGAAACTAACGAAAAAAAAGATGGAATCTGAATCGACTCTTTTTTTAAACAACAAAGGCGGACCGCTTACACAACGTGGTGTTCGTTTTATTGTTGATAAGAGAGTGAAAGAGGTTTCCTATACGCTCACCATTTCTCCTCATGATTTGCGTCACACATTTGCGACCCATTTGTTAAACCAGGGGGCTGATCTTCGAAGCGTGCAGGATTTACTAGGGCATGCTCATTTGTCAACGACACAAATTTACACTCATGTAACAAAAGATCGGTTAAAGGAAGTTTATGATAATGCTCACCCAAGAGCAGATAAGGAGGGAGGATGATGATGGATACATCCTTTCACGCAACGACGATATTTGCTGTTCATCATAATGGGAAAGGTGCTATGGCTGGAGATGGTCAAGTAACATTCGGGCAGGCTGTCGTGATGAAACACACAGCTAAAAAGGTACGAAAAATTTATAAAGGTCAAGTACTGGCAGGTTTTGCAGGTTCAGTGGCGGATGCATTTACATTGTTTGATATGTTTGAAGGAAAGCTCGAGCAATGGAATGGTCAATTACAGCGGGCTGCTGTTGAACTGGCAAAAGAATGGCGTAATGATAAAATGCTGCGACGTCTTGAAGCTATGCTTGTTGTGATGGATAAAAATACGATACTATTGATTGCGGGAACCGGAGAGGTAATCGAACCAGATGATGGGGTGATTGCGATTGGTTCCGGTGGAAATTATGCTCTTGCTGCTGGCAGAGCTTTGAAAGAACACGCAGGACATCTTGATGCAAAAGAAATGGCCGAAGCATCTTTGAAAACAGCAGGCGATATTTGTGTATTTACAAATAACCAGCTTGTAGTTGAGGAAATTGAATAAAAGAAAGGGGAATCACACATATATGAATACCCCGCTTACACCAAAAACAATTGTTGACAGATTAGACCAGTACATTATTGGACAAAAGGAAGCGAAACGTTCTGTAGCTGTTGCATTGAGAAACAGATATAGACGCAGTCAGCTTGATGAACAACTTCGTGATGAAATCACACCCAAAAATATACTGATGATTGGTCCGACAGGAGTTGGTAAGACTGAAATTGCACGACGGCTTGCGAAACTTGCAGGAGCTCCGTTTACGAAGGTGGAAGCAACGAAATTCACCGAAGTTGGTTACGTCGGTCGTGATGTGGAATCGATGATTCGTGATTTAGTTGAGACATCGGTTCGACTTGTAAAAGAAGAAAAAATGGAAGAAGTAAAAAAAGAAGCAGAAGATGAAGCTAATAAAAGATTAGTAAAATTATTAGTGCCGGAAAAAAAGAAACAACAAAATAATTCTAAAAACCCATTTGAAATGATTTTTCAACAACAAAATCAAGAAGAGTCAGAAACGACGCAAGAAGATCAAAATATAGCACAAAAACGTAGACAAATGGAGCATCAGCTTGCACTCGGTGAACTTGAAGATCACTTGGTAACGATTGAAGTAGAAGAACAATCACAAAGCATGTCTGATATGTTTCAAGGGTCTGGTATGGAACAAATGGGTATGAATATGCAGGAAATGCTCGGTAACTTTATGCCGAAAAAAAAGAAAACGCGTCGTCTGACTGTGAAAGAAGCAAGACCAATATTACGTGAACAGGAAGCACAAAAGTTGATAGATATGGACGAAGTTAGTCAGGTTGCGGTTTCAAAAGCAGAACAGCTGGGTATTGTTTTTATAGACGAGGTAGACAAAGTAACTGGAAAGCAACAGTCAAGTGCTGATGTATCAAGAGAAGGCGTACAGCGAGATATATTACCGATTGTGGAGGGTTCTGCGATAACAACCAAGCATGGTTCTGTTAAAACAGACCACATTCTGTTTATCGCCGCAGGTGCTTTTCATATGTCCAAACCATCAGATTTGATTCCTGAACTGCAAGGACGTTTTCCTATCCGTGTAGAGTTAAACAACCTAGGGCCGGAAGATTTCGTGAGAATATTGAAAGAACCAGATCAAGCGTTATTGAAACAATATCAAGCCCTATTGAAAACGGAAGGTATAAATGTTGAATTTTCTGACGATGCTGTTCATAAAATCGCTGAAATTGCTGAAGATGTAAACCAGCATACAGAAAATATTGGTGCCCGGAGACTTCATACCCTGTTAGAACGGCTGCTTGAAGATCTTTCTTTTGAAGCACCGGACATCACACTTGAAAAAATAACGATTACACCAGAATATGTAGAAGAAAAATTATCAAGTATTGCAAAGAATCGTGATATGAGCCGATATATTTTATAAGAAGAAAGATACAGGAGGAGTCACAAGATGGATTTATTATCAAAAAGCCGTAAGATTAACGATATGTTACAAAAGACGGCGGGGGATCATGTTAATTTTAAAGATATGGCGGAAACACTTCGCGATATAATTAGTTCAAATGTTTTCGTAGTAAGCAGAAGAGGAAAGTTGTTAGGATATGCTATCAAACAGGAAATTGAAAATGAGCGTATGGAAAAAATGCTCGAAGAAAGACAATTTCCGGAGGATTATACGTCCGGTCTGTTTAAAATTGATGAAACATCTCCTAACCTCGACATTGACAGTGCATATACGGCATTTCCGGTGGAAAACAAAGAGTTGTTCAATTCTGGTCTCACTACTATTGTGCCAATAAGCGGTGGGGGACAACGTCTCGGTACACTTGTGCTCGCGCGATTGAACGAAACTTTCGATGATGACGACTTAATTCTTGCTGAATATGGTGCGACCGTAGTAGGTATGGAGATACTACATGAAAAAACACAGGAAATTGAAGAGGAAGCTCGTAGTAAAGCTGTTGTACAAATGGCAATCAGCTCTCTCTCTTATAGTGAACTCGAAGCTGTAGAACACATATTTGAAGAACTAGAAGGTAAAGAGGGGTTGCTTGTTGCAAGTAAAATTGCGGATCGTGTCGGTATAACCAGATCAGTGATTGTTAATGCGCTTAGAAAATTAGAAAGTGCTGGTGTGATTGAATCACGTTCACTTGGGATGAAAGGCACTTATATTAAAGTGCTTAATGACAAATTTCTCTATGAATTAGAAAAGATTAAAACAAATGGGTAATTATTCATAAGTGGGAAATGTAAAAAAGTCACAAACCGATTAATCGGTTTGTGGCTTTTTTTATGTTTGCCATGACTAATAAGGTTTTCTTTTAAAAAATTCTTGAAAAACAATAGAAAAGACCTATGAAGGATTTAGATATGTATGAATAAAATCATATCTTTGACTATAGTGAACGATACTGACAGTATGTTCAATATATTGAAAGGAAAAATAATGAATTTATGGAAAGCGGATACGCAATCTAATTATAGTTCTTAATACCTAATCATATAGTAAAAAATGGTGTGGTTCTTTTTTCTTGAAATGAAAAACTATGAAAACAGCGTTAGACAAATGTCTCATATTTTTATACAATTTGATTAGTAGTTCTTAAGTACATCAAAAGAATAAAAGTATTTTGGTGAATGATGTCAATAATTGTCATGGATGACTAATGGTCAAGGTCTTTCGAATTAGAAAGGAGGGAAAGTAATGGGTTTATTTGATTCCACAACTTTTCAAAACTTACAAAATGGGCTGAAGGGCGCTGCAATGGAACAAAAAGCTATATCGGAAAATATAGCTAATGTTGATACACCAAATTACAAAGCAAAAAGTGCTCAATTTCAACATACCCTGGATGATGCTATCCAAAACGAGAAAATGAATGCAAATCGAACAAATAATAAACATATCGAATTTGGAAATAACGCAAGTCAAGCTTATCTCTCTAAAGATCAATCAACGATGTATAACAATAATGGCAACAATGTCGATATTGATAAAGAAATGGCAGATTCGGCCAAAAATCAAATTTATTACAACGCTATGACAGATCGATTAAGTAGCAAATTTAGCAGTTTGAAATCTGCTGTAAGAGGAGGATAAATCAATGGGATTATTTGATGCAGTAAATTCAGCTGCCTCTGGATTGACGGCGCAAAGACTTCGAATGGATGTTGCTTCCTCTAATATGGCAAATGCGGATTCAACAAGAGGTCAACTTGTAGATGGAGAGTGGGAACCTTACCGCCGGAAAATGGTTACGATGTCCTCTAATGAATCGAATTTTTCCTCTCACTTGCAATCAGCAATGGGAAGAAATACTGAAGCATCTGGAGGCGGCGGTGTTCAAGTAGACGGTATAGTAGAAGATCAATCACCGTTTGAACAAGTATACCGACCGAATCATCCTGATGCGAATGAAGAAGGTTTTGTGGAAATGCCGAATGTCGACCCTTTAAAAGAAAATGTCGATATGATGAGTGCAAGTCGCTCATATGAAGCGAACATAACAAGTATGAATGCTTCGAAAAACATGATGTTAAAAGCACTTGAAATCGGTCAGGGACAATAAGGAGGACGATAAATAATGAATATTGGAAGTACATATGGTCCTGAAAATGATTTATTAGTCAATCAAGCAAATACTAATAACAAAACAGCAGCTGAGGCGCAAGAATCATTTAAACAATCATTGAATGAAGCTATTACAAATGTGAACGATAGACAAATAGAATCGAATGAAATGACTTCTAAGCTTGCCTCAGGCGAAGTAGATAATCTTCATGAAGTAATGGTTGCTGCAGAAAAAGCGAGTGTAACGATGCAAACAACAGTTGAAGTAAGAAATAAAGCATTAGAATCTTATAAACAAATTATGCGCATGCAAGTCTGATGTCGAGGTAATGTAATCAGGAGGCCCCATGAAAGAGAAGTTTTTACAATTCAGAGATAAAACAAAGGAATATTGGCGTAAACGAACAAAAGGACAAAAAAGCCTTATCGTAGGGTTCATCGTTTTATTTGTTCTCATCATCTTTTTTACATTTTATTTTGGCTCGCGGACCAATTATGCTCCTTTGTATTCCGATTTATCACCAGAGGAAACGGGACAAATTAAAGAGACATTGGATTCACGAGGCATTCCATCTGAATTGACAAACGGTGGATCGACTATTCGGGTGCCGGAAACACAAGTCAATTCTTTAAAAGTGGAGTTAGCTGCGGAAGGGTTGCCTGATAGTGGAAGTATTGATTACTCGTTTATTGAAGACCAAATGGGATTTGGGATGACAGATAGTGAGTTTAATACGATGGAACGGGCAGCGATGCAGACAGAGTTAGGGAAATTGATTCAAAACATAGATGGAGTAGAAGCGGCCAACGTCATGATTACTTTGCCGGAGGAATCAACATGGGTGGCAGAAGAAGACGAAGGTGCGTCCGCTTCTGTAGTTATAGACACAGGTGGAACCACCAACATGGAACAAACGCAAGTACGAGCCTTGTATCACCTTGTTTCCAAAAGTGTCCCTGATTTATCTGTAGATAATATCGTCATAATGAATGAAATGTTTGAGCATTTTGATTATGAAAGCCAGAATAATTCGAATTCTACAATGAATGCTTATGAAGAACAAAGAAATGTTCAAGATGATATAGAAAAGGATATTCAGTCACAGTTGCAACAAATGCTCGGAAAAATGATGGGTATGGACAAAGTTGTCGTCTCTGTATCATCAGATATTGATTTCACACAGGAAACGCGAGAAGAAGCTTTAGTTGAACCAGTGGATGAAGAGAACATGGAAGGTATTGAAGTCAGTGCAGAGCGAATAGAGGAAGCGTATGAAGGACAAGTTCCTGAAGATGGTGGGGTCGCTGGTACTGGTGAGGAAGATGTAGCAAATTATCCAGCTGGTGCAGCTACTGGTGATGGTGATTACGAGAGAGAAGAAGAGCGGATTAATTATGAAGTCAACCGTATTCATAGGGAAATTGTAGAAAGCCCTTATAAGATTCGTGATTTAGGCATTCAAGTAATGGTAGAACCGCCGGAACCGGAAAATGAAGATTCCCTTGATCCTCAAACGTTGACTGATATTGAAGAAATTTTAAGTACAATGGTAACCACAAGTATTGACGAAACATATTTAGAAGATGCAACAGAAGAAGATATTAATAATAAAATCACTGTGTCTTCGCAAGAATTTAACGGGCAGGTAGAAGTAGAAGAAGAAACCGGTACGGGAATACCGATGTGGATGTATATCACGGCAGGAGGATTGCTTGTAGCTGTTATCGTTCTACTGTTTATATTAATGAGAAGAAACAGTGATGAAGAGGAATGGGTTGATGAAACAAGTGCCGTTGCAGCTGCAGAAGTACCAGACCTTCCGGATGATGAAGACTCAGAACAAGCGACAAGAAGAAAGCAATTGGAGAAACTAGCAAAAGAAAACCCTGAAGAGTTTTCTAAACTATTAAGGACGTGGTTGTCAGATGATTAGGGGGGAGTCGGCATGCCAGCAAAAGACTCAATGACAGGAAAACAAAAGGCTGCGATGCTCCTGATATCCTTAGGACCCGATGTTTCCGCTCAAGTTTACAAGTATTTAAGCGAAGAAGAGATTGAAAAGTTAACCCTTGAGATTTCGAATGTCCGTAAGGTTGACAGTACAACGAAAGATAATGTACTGGAAGAGTTTCACCAGATAGCTATCGCACAAGACTATATTTCGCAAGGCGGGATTGGTTATGCGAAAAGTGTCTTAGAAAAAGCACTGGGAGAAGACGAATCGATGCAAATCATTAATCGTTTGACTTCTTCTCTCCAAGTAAAACCGTTCGATTTTGCGAGAAAAGCTGATCCTGCACAAATTCTTAACTTTATCCAAAATGAGCATCCGCAGACCATTGCATTGATTTTATCGTATTTAGAATCAGAGCAGGCGGGGCAAATATTGTCTGAGCTTCCCCAGGAAGTTCAGGCAGACGTTGCCAAAAGAATCGCAGTTATGGACAGTACGTCTCCCGAAATCGTCAATGAAGTAGAGAATATTCTAGAGCAAAAGCTGTCTGCGACAGTGACGCAGGACTACACGGAAGCTGGAGGTATTGAAGCGGTTGTAGAAGTCTTGAACGGCGTCGATCGTAGTACAGAAAGAACGATTCTGGATTCACTTGAGATTCAAGATCCAGAATTAGCTGAAGAAATTAAGAAGAGAATGTTTGTATTTGAAGATATTGTCACTCTTGATAATCGCTCTATTCAACGGGTTATCCGTGATGTTGAAAATGAAGATTTGCAGTTGTCTTTGAAAGTATCTAGTGATGAAGTAAAAGAATTAGTGTTTAATAATATGTCACAGCGAATGTCCGAAACATTCCAAGAAGAAATGGAATTCATGGGTCCAGTCCGGCTGCGTGACGTAGAAGAATCACAGACCCGTATCGTTGCTGTTATACGACGTTTAGAAGAAGCTGGTGAAATTGTCATATCCCGCGGTGGAGGGGATGATATTATTGTCTAGACTTATTAAGAACAACGACAATACCGGCTTGTCCAAGAAAAAACGTTCCATTGAACTAAAGCCAATTTTTACTCCCGAAGACAAGGGAGAGGAAACAAAAAATAACGAAGCCAGTGGTTCAGGCACGGGGATAGAACATGAAAGACAACAAATACAACAAGAATGGCAGCAAGTGCAAGAAGCAAAACGGCAAGCAACAGAAGAATTAGAACAGACTAGAAAAAAAATCAGTGAAGAAGAAGAAGACTCAAAGCAACGCATCGAACAAGCTTTCGTAGACGCAAAAGAAAATGGATATCAGGAAGGCTTGGAAGAAGGAAAAAAAGAAGGTCGTGAATCGTATGAAGAGGTATTACAAGAAGTACAAAATATTATCTCTTCTGCGAAACAAGAGCACTATTACTATATTGAAAAAGCAGAGCCTGTCATATTAAATTTAGCCCTAGCTGTCGCTAATAGGATTATATATGAATCACTTGAAGATGAGGATGGTACTTGGCTTGAAATTGTGAAAAATGCAATAAAAGAAGTGAAGGACCACGAAGAAGTGACGATATATGTTCCCGTTTCAAGGTACGAAGAAACGAAACAGCAAAGACAAGAGCTAGAAAATGTGCTGGCGTATTCTCAAGAGTTGGTTATTTTTCCAGACAACATGTTAGAGGAAGGCGATTGTGTGATTGAAACACCGTATGGAAAGGTAGATGCCTCTCTTGACAGTCAATTAAACGAATTAAAAGAACAACTCGAAGAACGGTTGAAAGAGGGAAATATTGATGAAAGCAGCTGATTTGCTCGAGGAAATGCCTTATTTAAATCCATATAAACAATACGGAAAGGTTACAAGAGTAGTTGGGCTGACAATTGAATCAAAGGGTCCAAGAACATCAGTTGGTGAATTGTGTTATATCTATCCTGAACAGAAAATTAATCCAGTGTTAGCGGAAGTGGTTGGCTTTAAAGATAAATATGTTCAACTTATGCCATTGAAACAAACAATAGAAATAAGCCCCGGGAGTTTAGTGGAGGCAACAAGAAAACCATTACAAATAAAAGCGGGCAACGGTATTATCGGTAAAGTTATTGATGGGACAGGTCAGCCGTTAGACGGATCAACGTTACCTGAGGGACTGATTCCTGTACCGACTGAAGCAGAACCCCCTAACCCTTTATTAAGGCCAAGAATTAATGAGCGGCTCGCTTTAGGCATAAAAGCGATAGATGGCTTGTTGACCGTTGGGAAAGGGCAAAGAATCGGTATATTTGCTGGTAGTGGTGTCGGAAAGAGTACTATTTTGTCAATGTTAACGAGACATTCAGAAGCTGATGTCAATGTCATTGCGCTTATTGGTGAACGTGGCAGAGAAGTAAAGGATTTTATCGAACGCGACCTTGGTGAAGAAGGTATGAAAAAATCGGTCGTCGTTGTCGCTACATCAGACCAACCCGCTCTTATGCGTATTAAAGGAGCAATGACGGCTACAGCAGTTGCAGAATACTTTAGAGACCAAGGTAAGCAAGTGAATCTAATGATGGATTCTGTGACAAGATTTGCGATGGCTCAACGTGAAATAGGTTTAGCAGTTGGGGAACCTCCGACGACTAAAGGTTACACGCCTTCAGTATTTGCAATGCTGCCTCGTTTATTAGAGCGATCTGGAACAAGTCAAAAAGGTTCTATTACTGCTTTTTACACGGTTTTGGTAGATGGGGATGATTTAAATGAACCAATTGCTGATGCTGTCCGTGGAATACTAGACGGCCATTTTGTGTTAGATAGAAAGCTTGCTGATAAAGGACACTATCCAGCGATTAATGTACTACAAAGTATAAGCAGGGTAATGGAAGATTTAGTGGACAACGACCATCGTCAGGCAGCCGATTCCTTGCGCCGGTATCTATCTACTTACACAGAATCTGAAGATTTGATTAATATTGGTGCGTACAAAAAAGGATCTTCAAAAGATATCGATAAAGCTATAAAAATGTATCCAATGATTAACAAGTTTCTGCAGCAAGGGACAGATGAAGAACATTCATTTGAAAATACAAAACAAGCCTTAATTGAACAGTTTGGTAAAGGAGAATGATGAATGGCTTTCACTTATTCATTCCAAAAAATTTTAGAGTTAAGAAAACGAGAAAAAGAACAAAAAGAGCAGGAATATGAACAATCTGTTCAACAATTTGAACGGATGGCAACCTCGCTTTACGAACTGTTAAGGCAAAAAGAACAAATCGAAAAAATGTATAAAGAAAACATGGATCAAGGCATCTATATACATCAGCTCCAGCAAAATGAAAAAGTTATTTTTCAAATACAGGAAAAAATTCAAGACGTTCAAAAGAAAACAGATCGTGCAAGAGACTTGATGTATAAAAAAGAAGACGAGATGTCTGAAGCATCGATCGAGTGGAAAAAGTACCAAAAAGTAAAAGAATGGGAAAAAGAAGCGCACCATCGTTCATTAAAACAGGAAGAAGAGAAAATAATGGATGAAATCTCGACGAGAAGATACGCATTTCGTTAAAGTTGGTGAATAGTATGGCGAAAAAAGCGAGTGAGAAAAAAAGCAGCAAACTGCAATGGTTCTTTCTTATTATAGTAATTCCTATTATATTTGCTGCTGTCATTGGTGTTGTGATTTTATCTATATTTAATGTTAATGTGTTGGACTTAGGTAAAAATGCTGCTTCTAATATTCCGGTGATTTCTTCTTTCGTAGAAGATGAAGAACAACAAACAGAAGATGAAACGAACGAAGATAACGCTGATAGTGTATCGGAAGAGGATTTAACCGAAAAAGAGTCAGAAATTGCAACGCTTGAACAAGAAATTGAAACAAAAGATTCACAAATAAGAGAACTCGAAGAAGAACTGGAAACACTCCAAATTGAAAATGAAACCGAATCAGAAAATGAGGAAGAAACAACATCGGGATTAGAGGAACTTGCTCAAGTATATGAAAATATGGATGCTGGTGACGCTGCCAATATTCTTTCAGAAATGGATAATGACGAAATATTACGACATATGGAAGAAATGGATAGCGAGATTAGGGCAGAGATATTATCAGAAATGGAAACAGAGACAGCATCTGCCTTAATGAGTGCTTTAGGTCAATAAACTGATAATCCTTGAAAGGGGGTGACAAAAATGCAAATGCAAATGTTGATGCAAACCTTACCTACATCAAAGCTTTCCGGACAGCAGTCAGCAAGCGATAGTCTGGAGTTACCAGATGGAGAAGGTAAAGAAGGATTTATGCAGCTGTTAGGAAAAGCTATGACCCAAAAAATGACTGACGGAAACGCGTCAGGAGAAGATGGGGAAAGTGAATCGATAGAGGAATTATTAGGCGACTTTTTTGGTGAAGGGAAACAACTGCTTGATTCATTTGGAGAGCAGTTAAAAAGTTTATTTGAAGAAGGAGCTTTTGAGTGGTCAGAAGAAATGCAGTCTATCATAGATCATTTACCTGAAGAAATGCAAGCAATAACTGACATGTTGACAGAATTAGATAATAAAGAATTGATGGCATTAATCGAAGGTGCGTTATCAGGGACAAATGGTGAGTTGGCTGGAGGAGAAGAAGCCATGACAGGAATCGACTCTGAAGGAACTTCAAAACTATTAGACGCATTTCAAGAATTTTTAGGCTCTCAGGATAACCAAGAACTTATTGAAAAACTAGAAGACATGAATGCAGATGAAGAAATGCTCGCTTCTTCACTAACAGGTATGTTGGCCATTATCAACCAAACTGTGCAGCAAACATCATTTGATGCTGGAAAATCAGGTGTGGAAAAACAAGTATCACCTGAATTTTCGAACAAACTTGCATCATTAGTGAATTCTTTTATGCCTGCCAATCAAACGAAGTCAGATGGAACTAACCCGCAAAAGATGATAGAGCAGATGTCTCGTTTACTAGAAAATCAGTCAGGACAGCAAACCCAAACGAAAAGTATGGAAGCATTGACGCAACAATTAAAACAAACTGCGTCATCAGAGGCAGATGCCAAAAATAATTATTTGCAACAGCTGCTTAATCGAGGGTTATCTACTACTGATACGACTTCTTCTAAAGCTCAGCCAACTTCATTAGGAACACAAGAATCAACTGGTGTGATGGCAAAAGCGCAACAAGCGGTACTTTATCTTGGCGAAGGGAAAACGGAACAAGCTCGAAGTCAAGAATTTGTGAAACAGTTTCAGGATTTGCTTGGTAAAAGCAACTTGCAGTCATTTAAAAATGGAACACAGCAATTGACATTAAAACTACACCCGGAACACTTAGGACGGTTGGATGTTAAACTTACTCAACAAAACGGTCAGTTAACAGCTCAGCTCTTGACAACAACAAAGACAGCCCGGGATATGGTAGAAAGTCAAATTCAGCAGTTAAGGACAACGTTTCAACAGCAGAACATCCAAGTAGATCGAATCGAGATACAGCAACAACAAACATCGAATTTACAGCAAGAGGATGGTAAACAGGAACAACAAGAACAAACTGGGGAGCAACAGGATAATCAGCAGGAACAATCCGGAGATGAAGATACCGAAACGTTTGCTGAGATGCTTGACGAGTTAACATTTAATGAACAAGTGTAGGTGATAAAATGTCGAATAGTATTCAAGAAAATTATGCAATTCCAACTCAAACCGAATCACTAAGAACAGATGAAGAAAATGGAACGCTCGGGAAAAATGACTTTTTGGAAATATTAATGGTGCAGCTGCAAAATCAAGATCCAATGGATCCGATGGACGATAAAGAATTTGTTTCGCAAATGGCCCAGTTTTCATCCCTTGAACAAATGACAAATATGACTCAGTCGATAGAAGAGTTCGCAAATTCCCAAAAAAAAGGATCTCTCGTACAGCATAGTGAACTGATTGGTCAACAAGTGTCATGGGAACGAACACAGGAGAATGAAGACGGGGTGGAAGAAACAGAAGAAGTCGTCAATACTATAGCATCAGTCAAGCAAGATGGTGAAGGAAATATTAGACTCTTGACAGACGATGATCGTTGGATTAATAGTGAGCAGCTAATTCAAGTTGGTTCCGTGTCATCGGAGGAAGAAACAGATGATGTGCCGACAGATGAAGATACAAACGAATAACAGCCTTATCCATGGTTTTACAGGCAGGAGGCGGACAAAATGAGTTCTGGCATTCAAACGAATAGCCTTCATCAATTGCCTCATCCCGGTTCGCCACAAGTTCAGTCAAAACCAGGAGCATCTGGTACAGCTGCTTCGTTTAAAGACGTGCTTTCTGAAAAACTGCATGAATCAGCCCCGTTAACGTTGAGTAAACACGCTGAAAAGCGGCTTCATGACCGTGACGTGAGCATAACTGATCAAGAATGGGAGAAAATTGCCGAGAAAGCAAGAGAAGCGAAAACCAAAGGAGTTAATGATGCATTGGTATTGACAGACAACGCTGCATTGGTCGTAAGCACACAAAATGACACGGTCATTACAGCAATGAATCATGATGAGGCAGCGGATCATATTTTTACGAACATAAATGGAACGATTGTTGTTAAAGAATAACTGGCCCGACCTGAAAAGGAAGCCGGAACACGGTGGAACGATAGAAACCGTGCACAGAAAAAAACGAATGGAGGATGAACAGTATGCTAGCTTCAATGTACTCTGGTATATCAGGAATGAAAAACAACCAAGAAAAATTAAACGTAACGGGAAACAATATTGCAAATGTAAATACACATGGTTTTAAAAAAGGGCGAGTTAATTTCAAGGATATGGTCAGCCAACAAACAGCAGGTGCCACTGCCCCTACAGAAACATCAGGTGGTGTGAATGGAATGCAGGTTGGACTTGGGTCTCAGATTGGGAGTATTGATAATATCCATACCCAAGGCAGTTTGCAAAACACTGGACGCGATTTAGATATGGGTATTTCCGGCGACGGTTATTTTGCGGTCGGGGAACTAAACGGAGACGATTGGGATGATGTTGGGGGCGCTGATTCGGCAGATGAAGTAACTATGAATTATACTAGGGCAGGAAATTTTTATCTTGATGAGGAAGGATATGTTGTAAATCAGGATGGAAAGTATTTAATGGGTGCAGATACAGATGACGGAGATTATGGAAGGATAAATATCCCAACTGATGCGTCAAGTTTTAGTGTTGGGGCAGATGGAACTGTCAGTTACCAACAAGATGGAGACCAAGAACAAGCGGGTCAAATATTAATGGCGAATTTCCCTAACCCTGAAGGCTTAAGAAAAGAAGGGAATAACTTATACCAAATCTCTGAGAACTCTGGTGGAGTAGGAGGAGCAGACGATTTTAACTTCGACGATTTTGACAACCCTGGTGCTGGAGGTTCAGGTGAATTGGTATCGGGTACGCTTGAAATGTCGAATGTAGACTTGTCTGAAGAGTTTACGGAAATGATTACCGCTCAACGTGGGTTCCAAGCGAATACACGTGGTATTACAACAGCTGACGAAGTATTGCAAGAGCTGATGAACTTGAAACGTTAAGCTTAATCCATTTTAAAAGGAGGTTTGAGCCGGGCACGATTCCCGGCTCATCCAATACATATGATTGAATTGACGAAATTAAACGGACAGACATTTTTATTGAATATAGCGTTAATCGAACAGGCGGAGGCTCTTCCAGATACGACACTCACTTTAAGCAACAGTAAAAAAATTGTTGTAAAGGAGAGTATGGAAGAAGTGAATAATTTAACTAGCGCGTTTTACCGCCGTATTGGATTAATAGGCCTGACAACAAAAGAGGAGGGCAAATAACGTGTTTAAAAATCGATTAGTAAACATTATGCTTATTATTATTATTTCCATAACGCTTATCGGTGTGGTGGCGTTGGTACTTTTCAATTATTTTTCCTCCTCGTCAGAAGCTGAAACCGAACCAACTATCGATGAAATTATTGAAAATTCTTGGGAAACCGAAGAGATCACGACAAATTTAAATAGTGATAATTTGTTTCGCGGGCGTTTTCGAATTCATGTTGATACAGCTGATGGGGCTGCGGAGTTAGAAAAACGTGATTTTCAAGTAAACAATATTATTATTCATGAACTAGCTGGAATGTCTGCGAGCGATATCCAAAGTCAAGATGGAATCGAAGAACTTGAAACTACGCTCCGTTCTGACATCGATGATATATTGGAAGATGGTGAAGTCATTCGAGTGTATACGACAGAACGAATGATCCAATAATAGCAACCTTATGAAGAAAGGGAGGTGAGAAAGTTTGGCGGACGTTCTTTCTCAAGGTGAAATAGATTCCTTATTATCTGCTTTATCCACTGGAGAAATGGATGCAGATGAATTAAAAAAAGAAGAAACAGAGAAGAAAATAAAAACATATGACTTTAAACGGGCGCTTCGATTTTCCAAAGATCAAATTCGAAGTTTGTCGAGAATTCACGAGAACTTCGCTCGCTTATTAACGACCTACTTCTCCGCCCAGCTTCGAACCTTTGTTCAAATTTCTGTCGCGTCAGTGGATCAGCTTCCTTATGACGAATTTATTCGATCGATACCAAAGATGACGCTGCTGAACGTATTTGAAGCTTATCCACTTGAAGGGCGATTGCTTATGGAAGTAAACCCTAACGTAGGATACGCAATGATGGACAGATTACTTGGTGGAAAAGGGACTAGTATTAATAAAGTTGATAATTTAACCGAAATAGAAACGAAAATTATGACTCAGCTCTTTCAAAGTATGTTAGAAACATTCCAAAGTGCCTGGGAGTCAGTGATAGAGTTAGATCCAAATATGGAGGATATTGAAGTAAACCCGCAGTTTTTGCAGATGGTTTCACCTAATGAAACGGTCGTTGTTATTTCATTATCTACGACAATTGGAGAAACAACCGGTATGATTAATATTTGTCTCCCACATGTTGTGTTAGAAGAAATTTTGCCGAAATTGTCTGTCCATCAGTGGATGCAGACGAAGAAAAAGGAACGGGACGAGCATGAAATTGAGCAGCTTCAGCATACCGTAAAAGCCGCTCCACTTACAGTTCAAGCCGTTCTCGGAAACTCTGAAATTTCGATTGAAGAATTTCTGCAGCTTAACAGCGGAGATGTGATTGAATTAGATCAAAACATTGAAGACTCGTTGCTTGTAAAAACAGGCGGGGAACCAAAATATTATGGACAGCCTGGTCAATGGAAAAAGAATATGGCGGTACAAATTACAGACGAAATAAAGGAGGGGGACACAAATGAATGATGATATGCTCTCTCAAGAAGAGATTAATGAGTTATTGAAAAGTGTAGATGGGGATGAAGGGTCAGATGATAACAGTTCTTCAGAGGAAGAAACACACACCGCAGAGGCTAAAGAACCGGACCCTGAACTGGGAGAATTGAAGGTTGAAGATTATTTGACGACGGTTGAACAAGACGCACTTGGAGAAATTGGAAATATTTCATTTGGCAGTTCAGCGACAGCTCTTTCTCAGTTGTTAAGCCAAAAAGTTGAAATAACGACCCCAGTTGTTTCTGTCGTTAAAAAAGAAGATTTGGATAAGCAATTTCCACAGCCTAATGTCGCGGTTCATGTCCAATATACAGATGGTTTTGAAGGAACGAATTTACTCGTTATTAAAACAACAGATGCTGCGATTATTGCAGATTTAATGCTGGGTGGAGATGGAACAAATCCAGCAGAAGAACTAGATGACATGCACGTTAGCGCAGTCCAGGAAGCTATGAATCAGATGATGGGCTCAGCTTCTACTTCAATGTCAACGATATTTAATAAAAGAGTAGACATCACACCCCCAGGTATAGATATTTTGGATGTGAAAGAAGCACAAGGAACGAACAGTATTCCTGATGCGGATATTTTAACTAAAATATCGTTTCGATTAATTATTGGAGATTTAATTGATTCTTCCATTATGCAGCTTGTTACCGTTCCGTTTGCAAAGGAAATGGTAGAAAACTTAATGAACCCGGCCGAATCAGACGGAGACGATCCAGTGCAAGAGGCTTCAGAACCACAGCCTCAAGGTTCCGCACAGCAATCTGCTACCCCGCCACCACGTGACGATGCGCCTTCTCCTCGGCAAGAAGCTCCAAGTGGTGGTCAAGATCAAAGTCGATTTGTGGGCGGTGGACAACAACAGTCCAAACCAGTTCAATCTGCTGAATTCTCTTCATTTGAGGCACCATCTTTAAATGAAAATGAATCGAAAAACTTAAACATGCTGCTTGATATCCCATTAGATGTAACAGTGGAACTAGGGCGGACACAACGTTCTATTAAAGATATTCTTGAATTTACACAAGGTTCGATCATTGAACTCGATAAACTTGCAGGGGAACCCGTTGACATACTTGTCAATCAGAAGTTAGTTGCCAAAGGAGAAGTTGTCGTTATTGATGAGAACTTTGGTGTTCGTGTAACAGATATTGTGAGCCAGGCAGACCGGATTAAAAAACTAAGGTAGCAATCAACAACATTTATAAGGAGGAAACGTAAAAGTGGCACATTCAGTTTTAATTGTAGATGATGCGTCATTTATGAGAATGATGATTAAAGATATTTTAGAGAAGAATGGTTTTGAAATAGCAGGAGAAGCAAAAGATGGCCAGGAAGCAGTTAATTTATATAAAGAAACTTCCCCTGACCTTGTAACGCTTGATATTACGATGCCAGAGATGGATGGTATTGCAGCGCTGAAAGAAATACAAACATTTGACCCGAACGCAAAAATTATCATGTGTTCTGCTATGGGACAGCAGGCGATGGTTATTGATGCAATCCAAGCAGGGGCAAAAGATTTCATCGTTAAACCTTTTCAAGCCGATCGCGTACTAGAAGCGATTAATAAAACCCTTGCCTAAGTGTAAGGCGGAGGGATAAATGATGAATAAAAGAAAAAGCTGGTTTCTATTACTTTTAACGACCATTTTACTATGTGTGATACTCGTCCCCGAGGTAAGTCATGCAGATATTGATGAAAACCAAACGATAAGTGAAACACTTAATGGTACTGACGATGGGGACGGGGATTCTACAGAAGAGTCTAACGCTGAAGATCAAGAAGAACCTGCTTCTGAAAGTAGTGACGATGCAGGAAGCAGTGGCCCTGAAATGATGGAAGATACAAATGTTTTTAAAATGTTATTTCAACTTGTATTAGCCCTTGCGGCAGTCATTGCTATTATGTATTTTCTGCTTAAATTTATAAATAAACGCACGCAAAGCTTTCAATCTCAAAAGACAATGCAAAACCTTGGAGGCGTCCCGCTTGGACAAAATAAATCTGTTCAAATGGTAAAAATAGGTGACCGACTTCTTATTGTCGGAGTGGGAGATTCTATTCGTCTTTTAACAGAAATTGAAGAAGAATCAGAAATAGAGGATTTACTTGAAAATGACAGTACCTCCGACATTGGTTGGACGAAAAAAGGGTTCTCTATGTTTCAAGGTCTTTTTAACAAAAGGAAAGCTGAAAAAAAAGACTCCGAGTCTTTCCAACATGTATTGGAAGATCAACTTGGAGAAATGAAAGACACAAGAAAGAAAGCTCGTCGTCATTTAAAGGGGTATAATCAATGATTGTTTTTCTTCAAGGTATACTTGACTCAGGAGGACTGCTGGGCGATGATCCAGAGAATTTAACAACGAGTCTGCAACTTGTATTTTTAATTACAGTGTTGTCCTTGGCTCCAGCTATTTTAATTTTGATGACGAGTTTCACAAGAATCGTCATTGTTCTGTCTTTTGTTCGTATGGGACTTGCAACGCAACAGATGCCGCCTACCCAGGTGTTAATCAGTCTAGCCTTGTTTATGACCTTTTTTATCATGGCTCCCGTTTTTGGGGAGGTTAACGAACAATCAATCACTCCGCTTTTAGACGGGGAATTAAATCAAGAAGAAGCTTTTAATGAAGCGGCAACACCTATGAAAGAGTTCATGTCAGAACATACAAGAGAGAAAGATTTGTCGCTTTTCATGGGATACGCTGGAATGGAACGGCCGGAAACACTTGATGATATTCCATTGACAGCACTTGTGCCGGCGTTTGCAATTAGTGAATTAAAAACAGCATTTCAGATTGGCTTTTTGATATTTGTTCCTTTTCTAGTCATCGACATGATTGTTGCAAGTGTCTTAATGTCAATGGGAATGATGATGCTTCCCCCTGTAATGATTTCGTTACCGTTTAAGATTTTGTTATTTGTTCTCGTGGATGGTTGGTATCTCATTGTAGAATCTCTCTTAATTAGTTATTAGAAGGTGATGAACATATGACGGCTGAAACAGTCATCAGTCTTGCAGAAAACGGAGTGTGGACCGTGTTTCTTGTCGCAGGTCCGTTACTCGTTGTGGCGCTTGTTCTTGGTTTTGGTGTCGCAATATTTCAGGCAACAACCCAAATTCAAGAACAGACGCTTGCTTTTATTCCAAAAATACTGGGCGTGCTTGCTTGTCTCGTTCTTTTTGGACCATGGATGTTACAAATGGTTACTGATTTTACCTATCAGATTTTAAGTAATCTCGCTGAATACGTAAGGTAGGCCTATGAATATAGAATGGATAAATCAATTACCAGTTTATTTATTAGTACTTATAAGGGTTCTCGCTTTCTTTACGAGCATGCCTTTATTTTCATATCGGAATATTCCTACTCAGTTTAAAGTAGGCTTAGGGGCTTTTTTTGCTTTTATTATTGTTTTTACCATTGATGCACCAACGTTAGAAATAGACAGTACGTATATCTTACTTATTTTTAAAGAGATGCTCGTAGGTCTATCTATTGGTTTGTTGGCGGGAATTATGATTTATGCCGTGCAAGTAGCCGGCATGTTTCTTGATATAGCCCTTGGTTTTCTAGTTGCCAACGTGATTGACCCACAGACAGGTGCACAAAGTCCTCTTATGGGTGGATTTTTATACATGTTTACGCTGCTGTTTTTGCTGGCAGTGGATGGTCACCATCTTATAATGGACGGAATTTATTATAGTTATGAATTCATCCCTTTAGAACAATTAACCTTACCATTCGGAGAAGAAGCGATTGCGTATCACGTACTGAGAGCGTTTAGCACCATGTTTACAATTGCTTTTCAAATGGCTTTTCCGGTTGTTGGCTGTTTGTTTTTGGCAGATCTTGCACTTGGTATGATGTCGCGGGCAGTACCGCAGATGAACGTATTTGTCGTTGGACTGCCTTTAAAGCTTTTTGTCGGTCTTCCATTGCTGGCTGTGACACTGCCCGGTTTCTTCATGGCAGTGGACCACCTCTTCGATGAAATGTTTGACGCGATGCGAACGCTGATGGAAATGCTTGGAGGGGCTTAATGTGAAACTAAGACTCGATTTGCAATATTTTTCTCAAGAAAAAACAGAAAAAGCCACACCTAAAAAAAGCAAGAAACACGGGATAAAGGTCAGGTCCCAAAAAGTACTGACATTAATACTGCCTTAATATTACTGTCTGTTTTTTTGTTTATGTTCGTGTATGGACGAGTTCTTGGTGAGCATTTGTATGAAACAATGCAAGTCGTCTATCAAGAATATATTCATTGGGAAGTGAATGAGAACACGATTCCAGCTATATTCCAAGAACTTGCGATAGAAACAGGCCTTGTTATTGCACCAATCATGCTCATAGCACTTGTTGTTGGTGCTGGAGCATCGATGCTGCAAGTAGGTTTTTTATTTGCGCCTGAATCTATTAAGTTTAAACCATCAAAGATTAACCCTCTTAGTGGCGTGAAACGTATTTTTTCACTACGGGCACTGGTTGAGTTTCTAAAGTCGATGTTGAAAATAACGCTTGTAGGATTATTGGCTTTTACAATTATTTGGTTGAACCTGGACTCTTTATTATTTTTATCTCAGAAAAGTGTCGCAGACGGCTTTGGTGAAATTGCTTGGCTCACTGGAATTATAGGTGTATGTGTTGCACTGTTATTATTATTTTTAGCTATACCTGATTACCTTTATCAAAGGCATGATCATGAAAAGCAAATTAAAATGTCCAAGCAGGATGTAAAAGATGAGAATAAGAAAATGGAAGGGGATCCGCAAATAAAGTCGAAACGCCGTAAACAACAGCAGGAAATGGCGATGCAGCGGATGATGCAGGAAGTACCACAAGCAGATGTTGTCATCACCAACCCGACTCACTTTGCAATCGCCTTATCTTATGATGAAGAAAAAATGGCTGCGCCCAAAATAACAGCTAAAGGTGCAGACTTTGTAGCATATAGAATCAAGACATTAGCGAAAAAACATGATGTTGTTCTCGTGGAAAATAAATATTTGGCTAGATCATTATATTATCAGGCAGACATCGATGATGAAGTGCCTGAAGAATTATTTAAAGCGGTCGCTGAAGTTCTGGCTTATGTGTACCGGCTTAAAAATCAACTTGTTTAACAATACATATCAGGGTAGAACAAAAAAGGAGTATTTTTATGGGTGCAAGAGAGTTTTCTGTATTATTTGGTGTCATTTTAATTGTAGTTATGCTTATTATCCCACTGCCAACATTTGTGCTGGATATTTTAATAATCACTAACATAGCTCTTGCTCTCGTTATTATCCTTGTTTCCATGAATACGAGGGAGCCTCTTGAATTTTCTATTTTTCCAACGCTATTGTTGCTAGTTACTTTGTTTCGTTTGGGTTTAAACGTTTCTACCACCCGTTCGATTCTTGGTGACGCAGAAGCAGGGAATGTTATTAATACGTTCGGTAATTTCGTCGTTGGAGGCAGTCCTTTAGTCGGTTTTGTTGTGTTTTTGATTTTAATTATCATTCAATTTGTCGTTATCGTAAAAGGGGCGGAGCGTGTTTCCGAAGTAGGAGCACGTTTTACACTTGATGCGATGCCGGGTAAACAGATGAGTATAGACGCTGACTTGAATGCAGGAATGATTTCAGAACACCAAGCGAAAGACCGTCGTGAAAAAATCGAAAACGAAGCAGATTTTTATGGTTCGATGGATGGTGCTAGTAAGTTTGTGAAAGGGGATGCGATAGCAGGGATTGTCATCGTCATCATCAACCTGATTTTCGGTTTAGTGATCGGAATGGTTGAACACGGCATGGGACTCAGTGATGCCGCCAATACATATACACTCCTCACTGTCGGAGATGGTTTAGTCAGTCAAATTCCAGCCTTGCTTGTTTCGACTGCAACCGGGATAGTAGTAACCCGCGCAGCGTCAGAAGGAAATTTGAGTCAAGACGTCACCAGTCAGCTGTTTGCCTTCCCGAAAATGTTATATATTGCTGCAGCTGCTATATTTTTGCTAGGTTTATTTACTCCGATTACGCTATTACTGACTAGTGCTATAGCAATCAGCTTGGCTGCATTGGGTTATTTCATGAGTCAAGCAGAACAAAACCAGATAAAAGAGGATCAAGAACCAGAGGACGAACCTGAAGAAGATGACATGAAATCACCGGAGAATGTCGTCAACTTATTAACCATTGACCCGATTGAATTTGAGTTTGGTTATGGTCTAATTCCACTTGCAGATACAAATCAAGGGGGAGATCTTCTAGATAGAGTTGTGATGATTCGAAGACAACTTGCTCTTGAATTAGGAATGGTCGTACCAGTTATTCGTATTAGAGATAACATCCAATTGCAGCCAAATGAATACGTCATAAAAATGCGAGGCAATGACGTAGCAACTGGAGAATTGTTACTTGATCATTATATGGCTATGAGTCCGGGAGTAGAGGATGAAAGTATAACAGGTATTGAAACGACGGAACCAGCCTTTGGATTGCCTGCTTTGTGGATAGGTGAAGAAATGAAAGAACAGGCTGAACTTGCAGGTTATACGGTAGTCGATCCTCCTTCTGTTGTTTCGACCCATCTAACAGAAGTTATTAAGGCACACGCTCATGAACTGCTTGGACGCGAAGAAACCAAACAACTTGTTGATCATTTGAAAGAAACGTATCCATCCCTTGTTGAAGAAGTGACACCTAATCCGCTTGCGTTAGGTGAAATACAAAAAGTACTATCAAATTTATTGAAAGAGAAGGTCTCTATTAGAAATTTACCTACAATATTTGAGACATTAGCGGAATACGGTGCGTTAACCAAAGATATGACGCTTGTTACAGAATATGTGCGGCAGTCACTGTCAAGACAAATCACAAAGCAATATAGTGTACCGGGTGAGCCGTTGTATGTTGTAACGATGAGCAGCCAAGCGGAGCAAAAAGTAGCTGAAGCGGTACAACAAACCGAACACGGGAACTTCTTGGCAATGAATCCTGATGATTCGCAAAAACTGGTTGAAACAATCGGGCAAGAAGCTGAACGATTATCGGAAATGGGACAAACACCGATATTGCTTTGTTCCCCGGCGGTTCGTATGTACATTTATCAATTAATTGAACGATTCTTTCCTCAAGTTCCGGTCTTGTCTTATAATGAACTTGAACCTAATGTAGAAGTGCAAAGCGTAGGGGTGGTGAATCCTGAATGAAAGTAAAAAAATTCACAGCCAAAGACATGCCTGAAGCGATGAAAAAAATTCGAGCAGAGCTTGGGGATGAAGCTGTTATTTTAAACTCAAAACATGTCGATTCAGGAGGATTTTTTGGTTTTTTTACGAAGAAAAGTATAGAAGTGATTGCAGCAAAGGATGAAACGCCGGCACCTGCAACTTCTTCCGCCCCTAAAGTTAATCCGGAACCTCCTGCTCAAAAATCGGCACCTGAGCGACCCAGTATACCAGTTCAGCCAAAACATGAGCTCGAAGATGAGGTTAAAGAATTGAAGCACATGATATCTTCTTTGAAAGAAGATAATAATGTTTCTAAAGCGGGGTACCCTGCCCCTATTCAAGCTATAGAAACGGAATTGTCCGATCAGGAAATTGAAGAAAATATTCGGTATCACGTTTTAAGGCAATTACTCTCTAAATGGTATCGTTCGAATGAAGAGCCAGACGTAAAAACAGTCAAAGATTGGGCAAAAACGTATTTACAAGAAGTGCTCCCGACAAAGGAAATGGGACCTGTACCATCTTCAAAAAAAATTATTAATCTAGTTGGACCGACAGGCGTTGGAAAAACGACAACAGTCGCAAAAATAGCTGCTTATTATCATCTGGAAGAAAAAAAATCAGTTGCTTTTATAACAACTGATACGTATCGAATTGCTGCTGTTGAACAGTTGAAAACCTATGCAAAAATTCTCGATCTTCCTGTTGCTGTTGCCTACTCCATGGAAGATTTCAGAGAAGCCAAAGAAAGGTTCCAAGATAAAGACTTAATTTTGGTAGATTCTGCTGGTCGAAACTTCACAAATCAGTTGTATGTCAAAGAGTTACGGAAAATTATTAATTTTGATGAAGATATGACGACCTATCTTGTATTAGCTTTAACATCCAAATATAAAGATATGAAAAAAATCTACGAACAATTTTCATTGATTTCCATAGACCGTTTTATTTTTACGAAAAAAGATGAGACATCCTATTTTGGGGCTATGGTGAATATGATGGCTCAAACTCACACAGGAACGGCTTATGTAACGCACGGGCAGAGTGTTCCTGATGATATTGAAGCTGCTGATTCAGCACAAATAGCTGGATGGGTGACTGAGGGGTATGAAGGATGAGTGACCAAGCGAACAACTTAAGACGTGCACTTGATCAAAAGACACAAGATGAACCAAAAAAAACCCGCGTGTTGTCTGTTGTCAGTGGTAAGGGAGGAGTTGGGAAATCTAATTTTTCTCTAAACTTTTCCTTAGGTCTTGCTAAGGAAGGCAAAAAGGTCGTCTTGTTCGATTTAGACATTGGTATGGCAAATCTTGATATACTTCTTGGTTTAAATACTTCTTATGATGTTGTCGACATGGTAGAAAACGAATACTCAATATGGGATATAATGGAAGAGGGTCCGCTCGGGTTACAAATTGTAGCTGGAGGTTCCGGCTTGTCAGACATATTTCAAATGACCGATTCGAAAAAAGAACGTTTTTCTAGGCAAATGGCTTTACTCGATGGTGCATTTGATTACATCATTTTTGATATGGGGGCAGGAGCGACAGCTGATAGCTTAAATTTTATTTTGTCTTCAAATGAAACGATTGTTATTACAACACCGGAACCGACATCCATTACAGATGCATATGCCATGTTAAAACATCTTCATATCCAAGATTCTTCTTTACCGAGTTCTATCTTAGTTAATCGGGCAGAAACAAAAAAAGAAGGGAACCATACAGCAAAAAATCTGCAAAGAGTAGCGCTCCAATTTTTAAAAAAGGAAGTTTCTATTCTTGGTAGTATTCCGCAAGATAAAAATGTATTACAGGCAGTAAAGCGACAAGAACCGTTTTGTTTAGCTTATCCATCTTCCAAAGCGTCTAAAGCATTACAGGCATGTCTTGATACATTTATCGATGACAGAAAAGTGAAAAGTTCAACGCAGTCTTCAGAATACCAACGTTTCATAGGACAATTAAAAAATTTCTTAATAGGGGGCAGATAATGAATGATAAAAGTACTAGTTGTCGATGATTCTGCTTTTATGAGGAAATTGATTTCTGACTTTATTAATGAACAACCAGATTTAACGGTCTCAGATACAGCACGTAACGGAAAAGATGCCTTGTTAAAGATAAGCACTGGTTCGTATGATGTTGTGACCCTTGATATTGAGATGCCGGAAATGAATGGTATCGAAGCATTACGAGAAATTATGAAAAATACACCTCTTCCCGTTTTGATGGTTAGTTCTTTAACGAGAGAAGGAGCACAAAAGACAATCACCGCAATGGAAGAAGGTGCTGTTGATTTTATTGCTAAACCATCAGGGTCAATTTCCCTAGATTTACACCATGTAAAAGATGAGATGCTCTTTAAAATTAGAGCAGCTGCAGGGGCAAAAGTACCTCAGGCAAAAGCATCTGCACCTATGAAAGAAGTAGAAAAGACATCTGGGCCGTCCTCTATATTACCAGACAAGAAAATTTTGGCAATAGCAGCTTCTACAGGTGGCCCAAAGGCCTTGCAAAACGTTCTTCCTCTGCTTCCAAAAGATTTTGCTGCCCCTGTATTTGTCGTACAACATATGCCTCCAACTTTTACAAAATCGTTGGCAGAACGATTAAATCACATCAGTGCTATCTTTATAAAAGAAGCAGAAGATGGGGAGATAGCAAAAAGGGGTACAGCTTATATCGCCCCGGGGGGATCACACTTAAAAGTAAAAAAAATGGGCCGTTCTCTCATTATAGAAATAACGAAGTCAGATCCAGTTAATGGTCATCGTCCATCTGCGGATGAATTATTTTCATCATTGTCTGATATAACTGGTTATGGCTTAGTGGGTGTGGTGTTAACGGGGATGGGATACGATGGAGCAAAAGGACTTGCAAAAATGAAACAAAAGCAGCCCTGTATTGCAATCACGGAATCAGAAAAGACTTCTGTTGTTTATGGAATGCCTAAAGTGGCAAAGGAAAAAGCGAAATCTGATCATAGTTTAGACATAAACGAAATTGCAGGGTTTTTAACCAATCAAATTGTTTGGGGATAACAATGATAAATAAAGGCGGGGAATTATGGATTTAATTCAACAGATCAAGCCGATACATTTAGATGTGCTACAAGAAGTAGGTAATATCGGTGCTGGAAATGCGGCTACCGCACTATCACAGCTTTTGAATCAGAAGATTGATTTAAATGTACCATCAGTCCGAATCATTGATTTTCAAGAGATGCAGTCGCTTGCCGGAGGGGAAGAAACAGTTGTTGCTGCAACTTTTCTAAGGGTAAGTGGAGAGGCTCCTGGGAGCATGTTTTTAATATTACAAAAAGAAGAAGCAGAAGAATTAGCTTTTTCATTGACTGGAAACAAGGTGAACATTGTCGACGATTCTTTTGATGAGCTGGCTGCTTCCGCTTTGAGTGAACTTGGAAATATATTAGCCGGTGCTTATCTTTCTGCGTTATCAGATTTTACATCTATTCAAATGCAGCCGTCTGTCCCATCACTCGCGATTGATATGGCTGGTGCTATTATAAGTGCCGGCCTCACTGAAATATCTCAAGTTGGAGATTATGCGATTGTAATTGACACATTGATGGGAGAAGCTGAAGATTCAGATAGTTCAACAGCTACCGGCCAATTTTTCTTACTTCCTGATCCTGATGCATTCAAGCGAATCTTTCAATCTTTAGGAGTAGACTGGTCATGACAAAAATAGAACAAGCGGAAGTCGTAAAAGTTGGCATGGCAGATTGGAAGTTGGCTGAAGCTCCGAGTACCATCCGTACATCAGGATTAGGTTCGTGTATAGGAGCTGTAGTTTATGACGAAGCGAAACAAATTGCAGCATTAGCACACGTGATGCTTCCGGATTCAGCCATGGCTAAAAACAAGGAAACCAATCGAGCAAAATTCGCAGATACTGCCTTGGAAGATGCCTTACAATCGTTACAACAATGGGGATGTTCTGTGAGCAGGTTAAAAGCAAAAATTGCAGGAGGTGCGCAAATGTTTTCTTTTTCTTCCAATAATGAAGTGATGAGAATTGGACCTCGTAATGCAGAAGCAGTAAAGGAAATATTGGGACAATACCGAATTCGATTGATTGCAGAAGACACAGGCGGTAATAAAGGTCGGACAATTGAATTTAATCCCGCAGATAAAACACTACATATTCGGACAGTTAATCAAGGGGAGTCGATTATTTAATGGCATTCGATTCTTGGAAAACAAATGTATTGGCAGCCTGCTTAGGGTTTATTGTTGTTTTTTTATTATCTATAAAAGTCAATTTGTTAGAAACTTCTCTTACTAGAGGTGTTTTTGCAGCTATTGTTTTATTAATATTAATGTTTGTTTTGCGTTTTATGTACCGTAAAATACAAAAGGTTCCTAAACAGAATGTTGAAAACCAGACAACAGATGATGCCGCAGTCGAGTCAACTGAAGAAGATCAACTGAATACGTCAGATAAGGAAGAACAAAGTGAACAACAATTTTCAGAAGAACAAATAAAAGCTGCGTCTGATGCAATTAAAGACAAATTAAATGAATGAAAGGAGGCCGTTCATGTCACGTTCAACTCCTCATGCCTATCAAGAATGGTGGGATAGATGGTTAACATATGATGATGAAACAGCAGCCAATAGACTAGTGGAAGCATATATGCCGCTTGTTTACTATCACGTTCAGCGGATAGGATCGGGTCTCCCTAAAAACGTTTCTAAAGAAGAATTGTTAAGTCACGGTCTTAGCGGTTTGTATGATGCGATGAAGAAGTTTGATTTTTCGAGAGACTTAAAGTTTGACACTTACGCTTCTTTTCGAATCCGTGGTGCTATTATTGATGGATTGAGACAAGAAGATTGGATGCCCCGGTCATTACGAGACAAATCAAAGAAAATTGAAGATACTATCGAATCTCTTGAACAAAAATATGGGCGTTACGTATCCGAAGATGAAGTGGGAGAAATGTTGGATATGGATGCGGATGAAGTGAGAAAAGTAGTAACGGAAACTTTTTTTGCTAATATGTTGTCTATTGATGAAGAAACGCCAGAGGGAGAACGTGAAGAAACGTACCGTGCATCGATTGAAGATACATCCTCCCCTTCCCCTGAAGATACACTAGTACAATCTGTTTCATTGCAGGAGTTGGCCGAAGAGATGGAGCATTTATCTGAGAAAGAAAAAACAGTAATTGGTTTGTTTTATCAAGATGAAATGACATTAACAGAAATTGGTGAGATTATGGGCTTGTCGACATCACGCATTTCACAAATTCACTCTAAGGCGCTGTTTCGTTTGAAACAAACTCTTCTTAGAAAAGAGAACTTTTGATATAATAGTTTTAATTATACTTGATAGGGAATTTTCACCTGTCTTGGCAGAAAGCGAATTCTTAGAGAAGAAGGCTTGATATGATGGAAAAGGAAATTGAAATCCAAGATTATTTTGAAATCAGAATATCTGAAGATAAGCTTTCAGCACATGTGATTGCGATGGCAACCCCCGATGAAGAGTCAACATGGTCACGTGAGGATTGGGACACTTTTTTGAAAGAGCAAGGCGTCTTATTCGGTATTATCGACAAAAATGTTGATAGAATCACGGAAGATCCTGATGCTATCGTATATCCTTTAGAAATCGCAAAAGGAATCGCGCCAATAAATGGAGAGCCTGCATATATACTGCCCGCCAATGTTCATAAATCAGACGAATCGACTCAAGAAAAAGAGTCAGACAACGTTGATTTAAAACAGGTGATTGATATTCCAATGGTAAAAGCAGGTGATTTTACCGGGGAAAAGGTTGATGCTACCTTTGGAATAGATGGAACAGCAGTAGATGGTGAAGTATTATCTTCAAAAGATGGATTGGATTTTGTTCTTCAGGCGGGAAAAAATACAAGACTCGAAGAAAACTATATTTATGCGATAGAATCGGGTCAGGTTAGTGTTCAAAAAAAGACCATTCATGTCAATCCCCTTTATGAAATTAATGGGGATTTGGATTTGAAAACAGGAAATATAGATTTCACTGGTAATGTGACAATACGTGGAAGTGTCCCTTCAGGTTTTGAAATAAAGGCAAAGGGAGACATACGTGTACTTGGTACCGTTGAATCTGCATTTTTAGAAGCAGAAGGCTCCGTTTATGTTTCTTCCGGTGTGACTGCACAACAAAAAGGTTATATCAAAGCGGGGCAGGATATACATACAACGTATTTGAATGAAGCAAATGTTTATGCCGGTGGAAATGTTTACGTAAAACAAGCTATCATGCACAGTTTCTGCCAAGCTGGTGTAAGTATCTATTGTACAAAAGGTCGCGGTCGGGTAGTAGGAGGAATGATTTCTGCTGTTACAGAAATCCACATAAAAGAGGCTGGAAACGCAATGAACACTCCTACATCGTTTTACATCGGAGTTCCTCATGACTATGTGAAACGTCAAAAAGAACTAGAGCACTGCTTGCATGAAGCAAAAGAAGAAAGTGAGAAAGTGACGAAGCTATTAAAAGCGTTAGAACAGAAAGAGAAAGAAGGAACGTCTCTTTCTTCCAAAGAGAGAATTATGAAATTGCGTGCTAAAACGACACTTGATTCAGCTAAAACCAAAGCAAATGATGCGGCAGAAGATTTGCAGGAAATGCTGGAGGTTTCACAAAATACAGAAAGTGGTACAATAAAAGTGGATAAAACGTTGAATACAAATGTCGATGTTCATTTTGGTAAATATCGCCGTAAAATCAATGCAACCTACACAAAAGCTACGATAACTTTTGAAGACGGTGAAATTGATCTCAACGTTTTATAATTCGTACTGTATTTGAACAGGAGGCGAACCGATGAGTTGGAAGGCAGTAGAATTGCAGGTCGCCCTTCCGAGAACCCAAGATGCGGGTAAGCTTCAAGAACAACTTCAGCAACGGGGGCAAGCCGCTCAGGACCGTTTAGCAGCGGAACATCAAAAAGAGCATGATAAAGCCCGAACGCAAGTCACGGATAAGGATGCAACGGACAAAAACAAGTTCGATAGCAAAGACGGTGGAGATGAAAACCGAGAAAATCCATTTTTAACATCAAAAATTGGAGAGTCTGAGGAAGAAGAAGCAGCTGACCATCCTTTTAAAGGAAAATCTATTGATATTACAGGGTAGGAATAAAAATGACAATTGTATTACTTGTACTAAGTCTTGCTATTCATCTTTTTACTTTTTTTGTGCTGATTCTTTTTTATCAACAGATGCAAAAGGTGAAAGAAGAGCGTAGTGATTTATACGGTGTGCGCGAAGATATGGAAGAACTATTAAGCCGCTATACTGATGAAATGAAACAAGAAAACCAAGAACTAAAACAATATTTTGCTGATCAAAAGAATGTACAACTGACGGAGACTACTCCTTCAGAAACTATGAAAAATCGTATGCCGCCTCAAGAATCCCCATTTAAAATGGAAAAACAAGAGATACATTCTCCTTCCATTGTGACCGAAGAGGAGGATGTAGAGGAACCAGCTTACGCTCCGCCGCTTACAGACAACGCTGATAAAGTGGAATCCTCTGATCAAGCAAAAGTCTTATCTCTTTCGTCACAAGGGTATACTAGAGATGAAATAGCTAAAAAATTAGATATTGGCAAAGGGGAAGTGGACTTGTTTTTAAAATTTTATCAATAAATCATGCGTTCAATCTTGCTTTGATAATGGACGTATGGTATATTAATTCACGGTGTTATTACACACGCTTTGCTGATTTGAATGAGGGTGCCTTTGCGTAAAGGTCTTATTCAGAAACGAAGCAGGCGGAGGAAAAAACCAAAGGAGGATTACATTATGGCAGTTATATCCATGAAACAACTGCTCGAAGCAGGGGTTCATTTCGGCCATCAAACACGCCGCTGGAACCCAAAAATGAGTCGTTACATCTTTACAGAAAGAAACGGCATTTATATCATCGATTTGCAAAAAACGGTGAAGAAAGTAGAAGAAGCGTATAACTACGTACGTGACATTGCTGCAGACGGAGGTAAAATCCTTTTTGTCGGCACAAAAAAACAGGCACAAGATTCCGTACGCGACGAAGCGAAGCGCTCTGGTATGTACTTCATTAACCAACGTTGGCTCGGAGGTACGTTGACAAACTTTGCTACTATCCGTAAGCGTATTGCTCGCTTGAAAGATATTGAAAAAATGGAAGAAGACGGCACATTTGATGTTCTTCCTAAAAAAGAAGTAATGTTGCTCAGAAAAGAAATGGAACGCTTAGAGAAATTTCTTGGTGGTATCAAGGAAATGAATCAGCTTCCTGATGCGATGTTTATCATCGATCCCCGCAAAGAAAGAATTGCGGTTGCAGAAGCTCATAAGCTTAACATTCCAATCATCTCTATTGTGGATACTAATTGCGACCCTGATGAAATCAATAAAGTGATTCCTGGTAATGACGATGCGATTCGCGCGGTACGTCTTCTAACTGCTAAGATGGCAGATGCTGTAATCGAAGCAACACAAGGAGAAGCGGAAGATGTGAATGAAGCACCGGCGCAAGAAGTGGAAGAAAAAGCAGCAGTTGAAGAGGAAAAAAGTGAGCAGGAAAGCCTTTCCTAATTCATTTCAATTGCCTGACCGACGATAGCGGTCAGCCATAGCTTAACCAAGAAGGGTGATTAAAGGGGACTGCCCTTTTTTCACCCTTTTTCATAAGGTAATAAAGTATGTCGAATAAGGTAACAGCTCCGGTTTTTTAGGTGTCGTTATCAGCTTGGGGTATCTTTCCCTGTAGTGCGGCATGTCTTGCTATATAGAATATACCGAATAATTAATTAGACTCAAAGGAGGAATATATTATGGCAGTATCGGCAAGTATGGTAAAAGAATTGCGTGAGCAAACTGGCGCAGGGATGATGGATTGTAAAAAAGCATTAACAGAAACAGACGGTGATATGGAAGAAGCGGTGAATTATCTTAGAGAAAAAGGTATTTCTAAAGCGGCCAAAAAAGCAGACCGTGTAGCAGCTGAAGGATTAACATATGTTACTAGTAGCGGAAACAAAGCTGTCATTGTTGAAGTGAATGCAGAGACCGATTTTGTGGCTAAAAACGAAAATTTCCAAACACTCGTCCAAAACATTGCTGGTTACTTATTGGACAATGAACCTGCTGATGTGGAATCTGCTCTTAGTGTTGAAGTTGCAGAAGGTACAACACTTGAAGGATATATCAATGACCAAATCGCTAAAATTGGTGAAAAAATCTCATTACGTCGCTTTCAAATCGTTCAAAAAGATGACAACGCGTCATTTGGAGAATATCTTCACATGGGTGGAAGTATTGGAGTACTAACACTAGTTGAAGGTACAACGGATAATTCAGTTGCTAAAGACATTGCTATGCATGTTGCTGCAATTAACCCTAGCTATGTTTCACGCGATGCGGTACCTTCTGAAGAAACGGAACAAGAGCGCGAATTGCTAAAACAACAAGCTCTTAATGAAGGTAAACCTGAAAATATTGTTGAGAAAATGGTTGAAGGTCGTCTTAATAAGTATTTTGAACAAATTTGCCTGCTTGACCAAGAATTTGTTAAAGATACAGATCAAAAAGTTGGGGACTACCTAAAAAATCAAGGATTATCTATAAAAACCTTTATCCGCTATGAAGTTGGAGAAGGAATTGAAAAACGGGAAGACAACTTTGCAGAAGAAGTAATGTCCCAAGTTAAAAAATAATAAGATTGTAGGGGGCTTAAAGGTGGAAGCTTCTCAACATTATTGTATTGTAAAACAGAACCCTAATTCTGTGTTTACGTTATAACGTTTGAGAAGGCCGCTCAGCCCCTTCTTTATGCGAAAAATTCTTAACTAGGTCGAATACACTACAGAAGAAAGTGTAATACATAAAGAAACGGGGGTATAACGTGGCTAAATATAATAGGGTCATTTTAAAATTAAGCGGTGAAGCGCTTGCGGGTGATCAAGGATATGGTATTGACCCAAATGTGATACAATCCATTGCATCTCAGATTAAAGAAATTGTAAGATTGGATACAGAAGTTGCCGTAGTTGTAGGCGGAGGAAATATTTGGAGAGGGCTTGCCGGAAGTTCTAAGGGAATGGACCGGGCTACCGCTGATTATATGGGGATGCTTGCGACAGTTATGAATTCTCTCGCTCTCCAAGACAGCCTTGAAGATAACGAAGTGGAAACACGAGTTCAGACATCTATTGAAATGCGGCAAGTGGCTGAGCCATACATACGCCGGAAAGCCATTCGTCATTTAGAAAAAAAACGTGTGGTTATATTCGCTGGCGGAACTGGTAATCCATATTTCTCGACAGACACTACAGCAGCGTTGCGGGCAGCTGAAATTGAAGCGGAAGTTATATTAATGGCTAAAAATAGAGTGGACGGGGTATATGATGCTGATCCTTCGCATGATATGAATGCCAAAAAATACGGTGAACTTACCTATTTAGATCTTTTAAATAGTGGCTTAGGTGTGATGGATTCAACAGCTTCAACGTTATGTATGGATAATGATATCCCGTTACTCGTTTTCTCGATTATGGAAGAAGGTAACATTAAAAAAGCGGTTCTTGGAGAAGATATTGGGACCGTAATTAGGGGGAAATAATAATGGCGAATGGTAAAATTCAAGAAACAGACGAAAAAATGAAAAAGTCCGTAGATTCTCTTCATAAAGAGCTGGCCACATTAAGGGCTGGACGAGCTAATCCTTCGATGTTAGATAAAGTAATGGTTAATTACTATGGAGCAGATACTCCTATAAATCAATTGGCAACTATTTCTGTTCCAGAAGCACGTCTCTTAGTCATTACTCCTTTTGATAAATCCTCTATCGGTAATATCGAAAAAGGGATACAAAAAGCTGATTTAGGTCTTTCACCAAACAACGATGGTAACGTTATTCGCATAAATATTCCATCTTTAACAGAAGAGCGTCGTAAAGAACTTAGTAAATTGGTTCGAAAGTATGCCGAAGAAGCGCGCGTAGCAGTTCGTAATATACGAAGAGATGCTAATGATGAGTTCAAAAAAGAAGAAAAAGCAGGAGACATTAGCGAAGATGATCTTCGTAAATTGCAAGACGACGTGCAAAAATTGACAGATAAACATGTTGCTGCCATTGATAAAGCGGCGGAAGATAAAGAACAAGAAATTATGGAAGTTTGATGCAAATCACGTTACAATGAAAGCATGCTAATAAACCCTCTTTTTAGTAGAGGGTTTTTTTGCACCATCTTCTATAAGAAATGAAATGATAAAGGTTTATAAACTTTTACATAATCGTGAAACAATATAAAGGCTGGTGTCCTGATGGTTAATCGATTTTTTTCTCATACAGAATTAAAAACGGATAAAGGCAATACTCGGTTGGATCAGGACAATATCCCTTCCCACATTGCCATTATTATGGATGGAAATGGGCGTTGGGCAAAAAATAAAGGGCTGCCAAGAGTGGCTGGGCATTATGAAGGCATGAAAGTAGTTACAAACGTTGTTAAAAAGGCAAATGAAATCGGAATAAAATTTTTAACACTTTATGCCTTTTCAACGGAGAATTGGAAACGTCCTGAAAAAGAAGTTGAGTTTTTAATGAAACTGCCAGAGCGATTTTTAGAAAAAGAGTTACCGGATTTACAAAAAAATAATGTAAAAGTACGTACGATGGGAGATCGTTCTTTACTTCCTGCCAACACGCTTCGTGCTATTGAAAAGGCAGTAAAAGAAACCTCTGATAATACTGGTCTTGTTTTAAATTTTGCTCTTAACTACGGTGGGCGCCATGAATTGGTAGAAATGGTGAAAGAAATAGGGGAAGATATAGCAGAAGGGGATCTTCGGCCAGGTGACATAACGGAGAATTTAATTTCTGAAAGGCTATTAACACAAGGACTTCCTGATCCTGACCTTCTTATTAGAACAAGTGGAGAGATTAGACTCAGTAATTTTATGTTATGGCAGATTGCATATAGTGAGTTTTGGTTCACTGAAGTGTTATGGCCGGATTTCAAAGATGAGAATTTTATCGAAGCAATTAAAAAGTATCAGCAGCGGAAACGACGTTATGGCGGTGTTTAGATGGGGGATAAAACATGAAGCAGCGAATGATCACTGCTGTTATAGGGGCAATTGTTCTACTTAGCATTGTTATTATAGGGGATATTGTATTTACTCTTGCTATCGCAATAGTTGCTTCTATTGCTATGCATGAATTACTGAAAATGAAACATATAGAGACATTCTCTTTTATGGGATTCGTCAGTTTTTTATTTATGTGGACTTTGTTAGTGCCTTCTACTTGGATTGATATTGGGCTATTTGAGCACGTATCTAAGGTCGAATTATTTTTAGTGATGATTTTATTACTGTTAGCCTTAACAGTAATAACAAAAAATTCGTTTACGTTCGATGAAGCAGGATTTGTTATATTATCATCTGTTTATATTGGGTATGGTTTTCATCATCTTATTTTAACTCGAAATATGGAAGAAAACGGTCTAGCTCTCGTCTTTTTAGTATTATTCATTATTTGGGCGACGGATTCAGGAGCCTATTTCGTTGGTCGGAAATGGGGAAAGCACAAACTTTGGCCAGAAATTAGTCCTAAAAAAACGGTAGAAGGTTTCATCGGCGGTATCATGTTGGCAGGCATTGTAGGTTGGTTGTTCCAGGTTATCTTCATTGCATATTTTTCATGGTATGTACTGGCTGCATTTATTATTGTCACATCTGTGTTTGGTCAACTCGGTGATTTAGTTGAATCTGCTTTAAAGAGACATTATGCAGTGAAGGATTCTGGAACAGTCCTTCCAGGACATGGAGGCATTCTAGATCGGTTTGACAGTTTGATTTTTGTACTTCCGATTTTACATTTCTTTCATTTCTTTGGATAAGAATTTATACTTGTTATTTCGGGTCATAAAGTAAAGGGGAGTATACATGAAAAATATAGCTTTAATTGGATCAACGGGATCAATTGGTACACAAACGCTGGATGTTATTAGAAAACATCCTCAGCAGTTTCGGCTTGTTTCTATAGCTGCAGGCCAGAGTGTTGAAAAAGTCATTGCACAAATTAATGAATTTCAGCCACGGATTGCATCTGTTGCAAGAAAAGAAGATGCAGATAAAGTTATGCAGCAAACAAATGGAAAAACAGCAGTCTATTATGGAAAAAAAGGACTAATAGAAGCTGCTGTTCCTCCTGATGGCGATTTATTAATGAACGCGGTTGTCGGCAGCTTAGGCCTTGAACCAACATTACAAGCGATAGAATCCGGAATGGATATTGGTATTGCTAATAAAGAAACACTAGTGACAGCTGGTCACCTTGTCATGGAGCAAGCTACACGTCACGACGTGAAGCTTCTTCCTGTTGATAGTGAACATTCTGCGATTTTACAGAGCTTGGAAGGTAATGATTCAAAGGAAGTGGAACGGCTAATAGTAACGGCTTCCGGCGGAAGTTTTCGGGATAAAACACGTGCTGAACTTGAGGGCGTTTCTGTAAAAGATGCGTTGAATCATCCAAATTGGAATATGGGGGCTAAAATAACTATTGATTCAGCAACGATGATGAATAAAGGCTTTGAAGTAATAGAAGCTCATTGGTTATTTAATATGCCCTATGACAACATTGATGTTCTACTCCACAAAGAAAGTATTATTCATTCCCTTGTAGAATATTGTGATAAGAGTGTGATGGCTCAACTCGGTACACCAGATATGAGAGTTCCAATCCAATATGCTCTCACCCATCCAGACAGGCTTGAATTACAAGATACAAACAGGTTAAACTTATGGGAAATAGGAGAATTGCATTTTGCAAAACCTGATTTTGACCGATATCGTTGTTTACGCTATGCTTATGATGCAGGACGTGTTGGAGGGACAATGACAACCGTGTTAAATGCTGCTAATGAAGAAGCGGTGTCTGCTTTTTTACAAAATAAGATAACCTTTCTTTCCATAGAGGAAAGAATCGAAGAAGCTCTCAAACGACATCAAGTTGTAGAAACTCCAGATCTTGCGACAATTTTAGAAGTAGATAAGGATACAAGAGCGTATGTAAGCTCTCTAATAGAGTAAAGGTGGGAATAAAGTGGATACTTTTATAGCTGTCATTATCATTTTCGGTGTGCTGGTTGCTGTTCATGAATGGGGGCACTTATATGTGGCCAAAAAAGCAGGAATTCTTTGCCGTGAATTTGCAATTGGATTTGGACCGAAAATTTTTTCCACAAAACGAAATGAAACAGTCTATACTGTACGTTTGTTGCCTTTAGGCGGTTTTGTAAGAATGGCCGGAGAAGACCCAGAAGAAATACAAATAAAACCCGGTTACGAAATCGGGCTTGTTTTTAATGCGAATGAACAAATTAGTAAAATCATTGTAAATAATAAATCTAAACATCCGGAAGCCAAAATTGTATCCGTCGAAAGGATAGATTTAGAAGAACGGTTGATGATAGAAGCTTACACGGATGATGAAGAAGGCATACAAACGTTCCCCGTTAATGAGAAGTGTGATTTGATTGTCGATGAAAAACCAGAACAAATTGCCCCTTTAAACCGTCAATTTCGCTCAAAATCCCCGCTAAAAAAAGCATTAGCTATATTTGCAGGACCGATGATGAACTTCGTACTGGCTTTTGTAGCTCTTTTGTTTGTCGGTTTAGTCAATGGTGTTCCGCAATACGACAATGCTGCCTTCGGTGAGTTTAGCGATAACAGTCCTGCAAAAGAAGCAGGACTTGAACAAGGTGATGAGGTGAACTCCATCGCTGGAGAATCAGTAAGTGATTGGGATGAAATGACTGCAGTTATACAAGAACACCCAAATGAAGAAATTAATGTTGAAGCGGTTCGTGACGGAGAACGTATTTCAACGTCTGTGGAAACATACTCTCGCTATGATGAGATGTCAGAGCAAGAAGTAGGTATGATTGGTGTTCAAGCACCTACCGACCACTCTTTTATTCAATCTGTTCAGTACGGAGGTACACAAGTTTATGAAGTGAGTAAAGTTATTTTTGATACACTGAGCCTAATTATCACTGGAGAGTTTTCATTGGATTTTGTTTCAGGTCCTGTAGGTATTTATAATTACACAGGTGAAGCAGCGTCCATTGGAATATTTTTTCTTATTCAATTTGCAGCAATGCTTAGTGTGAACCTAGGTATTGTAAATCTGCTGCCTTTACCGGCACTTGACGGAGGAAGATTACTTTTTATCGGTTATGAAGCAATACGCGGAAAACCGGTAGATCCGCAAAAAGAAGGACTTATCCATTTCTTTGGATTCGCATTATTGTTTTTACTCATGCTAGTTGTAACATGGAATGATATTAACAATTTCTTTTTATAACATCTTAGAAAAATATTGAGTCGTATAACAGATATATAATCGGTGTAAAAACAGAAGAAAGAGGGGTCATTGTTTATGAGACAGCAATTATATTTCAGTCCGACCTTGAGGGATATTCCCCAAGGAGCTGATATTCCAAGCCATCAACTGATGTTGCGTGCCGGACTTCTCCGGCAGACAGCCTCCGGTATCTACTCTTATCTTCCGCTTGGTCGAAAAGTACTTAGAAAAGTAGAACAAATTATTCGAGAAGAAATGGATAAGGCAGGAGGACAAGAAATGTTAATGCCTGCTATTCAACCTGCTGAATTATGGGAAGAATCCGGTCGATTTGACGATTATGGTCCTGAACTCATGCGTTTGAATGATAGAAATGACAGAAAGTTTGCATTAGGGCCGACTCACGAAGAAGTTATTACGGACCTTGTTCGAGATGAAATTAATTCTTACAAAAAACTCCCGATGAACCTCTATCAGATTCAAACGAAATATCGGGATGAAAGACGTCCGCGTTTTGGTGTGCTGCGTTCCCGTGAGTTTATAATGAAGGATGCTTATTCCTTTGATTCCGATCAGGAAAGTCTTTCGAATAGCTACAATTCTATGTATGAAGCTTATACAAATATTTTCAAAAGGTGCGGTCTTGACTTTAGAGCGGTACAAGCTGATGCCGGGGCTATTGGCGGAAAAGGCGGTACCCATGAATTTATGGTACTGTCGGATGTTGGGGAAGATACAATTGCCTATTCCGATGGTTCAGATTACGCTGCTAATCTTGAAATTGCGGCTCTACCAGACACTTATGAAAAAAGCGAACCTCCAAAACATCAGATAGAATTACTGGATACACCTGGTATGAAAACAATCGAAGAATTAACAAAAGGTCTTGAAGAATACAACGAAAATTTGTTGAAATCAGTGCTTTTTGTTGTCGATGAGAATCCTGTCCTAATTATTTGTCGCGGTGATCATGACATAAACGAGATAAAAGTAGGAAACGCGTTTGATTCTGAAAATGTTAGACTTGCTGATGACGATTACATTACTCGTATCCTAGGTACAGAAGCTGGATTTATTGGGCCGGTAAACATTTCTGAAGATGTAACGGTTATGGCGGATTATGCGGTGAAATCAGTGACTTCAGGTATATGTGGAGCGAATCAGCCAAATAAACATTTTAAAAACGTTCATCCTGGTCGAGATCTACAAATAGAACGCTACGGAGATTTTCGTTTTGTACAAGAAGGAGATGCAGCTCCTGATGGAAAAGGAACGATTCAGTTTGCTAAAGGAATAGAAGTTGGACATGTATTCAAATTGGGAACGAAATATAGTGAAGCCATGGGGGCTGTTTATTTAGATGAAAATGGACGCTCCAATCCAATAATGATGGGATGTTATGGGATTGGTGTCAGTCGGACCCTTGCTGCTATAATTGAACAGCATCATGATGAAAATGGATTAGTATGGCCAAAAAGTGTGGCGCCGTTTGATCTCCATTTGCTCGTTTTAAATCCGAAGCAGGAAGATCAACTCAACCTTAGTGAAACGTTATATGAATCGTTAAAACAAGCTGGTTATGATGTGTTGTATGATGATCGAAAGGAACGAGCAGGTGTTAAGTTTAAAGATGCCGACTTGTTTGGATTACCAGTTCGCATCGCCTGCGGTAAAAAAGCGCCGGAAGGTATAGTCGAAGTGAAAGCAAGACAAAATGGGGAGATGGAAGAGGTCCACGTTGACAATCTTTCCACCTATCTATCGTCCTTGTTCAACGAGCGCTAGGTTAACGGGGAGGTTAATAAATGAACACCGAGGAACAACAAATTAGAAAAGATAGGTTTCAGCTGCTGTTAGAACAAATTATGATGCCTAAAGATGTGGTGAATAATTACTTTACAGATGGTTTAATCCAAAAGTTAACCATTAATAAGGAAAATAAAAAGTGGCATTTTCATTTTATATTAAAAAAACATTTGCCTCATGCTGTATTTATTCAACTGCAGGAGAGAATATCACAAGCTTTTCAGCATATCGCTTCTGTCCGATTTTCAATCACGTATGAAGAAAGCCCTTTGCCATTAGACCATGTTTCAGAATACTGGCCTTCTATCATCTCTTATTTAGAAGGTATCGCCCCGTATTTAAAACAACGATTAAACGGTGAAATACCTTCTGTTGAGAATGGGAAATTAAAAATCATTTTTAAAAATGAAGCAGAAGCTACTGCTCTTGCCCGCCGTTTGCAGCAACCCCTGAATGACATCATGAGTTCATTTGGGTTTTTTGCCTGTCAAATTGAGACGGAGGTACAAACGTCCGAAGAAGAAGTTGCTCAATTCGAACAGAAAAAACAGCAAGAAGATGAATCTAAAGTCGTTGAAGCGATGATGGAACGAAAAAAACAAGACAAACAAGCTAAAGAAAGTGTAGCGGGTAAAAAACTGCAAATTGGCTATCCAATTAAAGATGATCCTGTTCCGCTTGAAACGATTCAAGAAGAAGAGCGGAGGATTACTGCTCAAGGTTATGTGTTTGAAGCAGAAACACGTGAATTAAGGAGTGGACGTACTCTTTTAACGTTTAAAATTACGGATTATACCGATTCGATAATGGTCAAAATGTTCTCACGTGATAAAGACGATGTCCCTACCTATGAAGCAGTGAAAAAGGGACTTTGGCTGAAGGTAAGAGGCGGTGTACAAAACGATACGTTTGTTAGAGACCTTGTCATGATTGCCAATGATATTATCGAAGTAGAGCCATATATAAGACGAGACGAAGCCGAAGAAAAAAGAATCGAATTGCATGCTCATACCGTAATGAGCCAAATGGATGCAGTGACTAATGCTTCTGATTATATAGAAAAAGCGGCAGAATGGGGACACGACGCTGTTGCAATTACGGATCACGCTGTTGTTCAATCGTTCCCGGAAGCATATGATGCTGGTAAAAAACACGGTGTAAAAGTATTATATGGTATGGAAGCAAACCTTGTGGATGATGGCGTTCCAATCGCTTATAATGAAGCCGATCGACCACTTTATAATGACACATATATTGTGTTTGACGTGGAGACGACAGGTTTATCTGTTGTATACGATACAATTATTGAACTTGCAGCTGTGAAAGTGAAAGATGGAGAAATTATTGACCGGTTTGAATCTTTTTCTAATCCTCATGAAAAATTATCGGATACGATTATTGATTTAACAGGCATCACTGATGATATGCTTAAGGATGCACCGGAAGTTAGTGATGTGTTAAAGGATTTTAAAACATTTAGTGAAGACTCAATATTAGTCGCACACAACGCCAGCTTTGATATGGGATTTTTGAATGAAGGATATAAAAAAGCGGGATTAACAAAAGCGGATAATCCTGTCATTGATACACTTGAACTTGGACGCTTTTTATATCCTCAATTAAAGAACCATCGACTAAATACACTTTGTAAAAACTTTGATATCGAATTAGTCAGTCATCACCGTGCTATTTATGATGCAGAAGCAACCGGTTATTTATTGTGGAAGATGGTAAAAGATGCTATAGAATATGATATAACCTATCATCAAGACTTGAATCAGAATATGGGGCAGGGAGACTTTCACCGTCTTCGACCTTCTCATTGTACGCTGATAGCACAAACACAAGCTGGATTGAAAAATTTATACCAGTTAGTGTCGATGTCTCACGTTGATTATTTTTATCGTACACCGAGAATTCCACGTTCAAAATTGCAACAGCACCGTGACGGTATTCTAGTTGGTTCAGGATGTGATAAAGGGGAAGTTTTTGAAACCATGATGCAAAAATCATGGGATGAGGCAAAATCAGCTGCCGAGTTTTATGATTATTTAGAAGTGCAACCACCTGAAAATTACGCACATCTTGTGGAAAAAGAGCTTGTTCGTGGAAACGACGCTATACTTGATATCATTCGTAAAATTGTTTCGCTCGGTGAAGAATTACAAGTGCCTGTTGTTGCTACCGGCAATGCACATTATATAGAACCAGAAGAACACATTTACCGCAAGATTTTAATTGCTTCACAAGGAGGAGCAAATCCTTTAAACAAACAGACGCTTCCTCAAGTTCATTTTAAAACAACGAATGAAATGCTTGAAAGTTTTTCATTTTTGGAGGATGAAAAGGCTAAACAACTGGTGATTGATGCTCCAAAAACTATTACAGCTAAAGTGGAAGAGATTCACCCTGTTCCGGATCAGCTTTTTACACCAAATATTGAAGGATCCGATCAGGAAATCCGTGATATGTGCTACAATAAAGCAAGAAGTATTTATGGAGATGAACTTCCTAATATTGTAGAGGAAAGATTGGAAAAAGAACTAGAAAGTATTATTGGTCACGGGTTTGCTGTCATTTATCTTATTTCTCAAAAGCTTGTAAAAAAATCGCTGGAAGACGGGTATTTAGTTGGTTCTAGAGGTTCGGTAGGATCTTCTTTTGTAGCAACAATGACAGAAATAACTGAAGTGAATCCACTGCCTCCGCATTATGTGTGCCCTTCTTGCTGTCATACTCACTTTTTCAATGACGGTTCGGTAGGATCTGGTTTTGACCTTACCGATAAAGAGTGTGAAAAGTGCGGAACGATGTATATAAAGGACGGTCAAGATATTCCATTTGAAACGTTCTTAGGTTTTAAAGGGGACAAAGTTCCTGATATCGACTTGAACTTTTCGGGAGATTATCAACCTATTGCTCATAATTACACAAAAGAGTTGTTTGGTGAAGAAAGTGTATACCGAGCGGGTACGATTGGTACCGTTGCAAATAAAACGGCCTATGGTTTCGTGAAAGGATACCAAAATGATTTGGATGCATATTACCGTGGAGCAGAAATTGACCGGCTTGTATCAGGATGTACAGGAGTAAAACGAACGACTGGACAGCACCCTGGCGGTATTATCGTTGTGCCGGATGAATATGATATTCATGACTTCAGTCCAATTCAGTATCCAGCTGATGACAAAGGTTCGGAGTGGAAAACGACGCATTTTGACTTTCACTCTATACATGATAATCTGCTGAAGCTGGACATATTAGGACACGATGATCCAACTGTTATAAGAATGCTTCAAGATTTAAGCGGCATTGATCCGAATACCATTCCTGTTGATGATGAGGACGTTATGAAAATATTCAGCAGTCCGGAAGTTCTCGGAGTGACACAAGAACAAATTATGTGTAAATCAGGAACATATGGTATTCCTGAATTTGGTACAAGGTTCGTTCGTCAAATGCTTGAAGAAACGAATCCGAGCACGTTCTCAGAACTTGTACAAATTTCTGGACTTTCTCATGGAGCGGATGTTTGGATTGGAAATGCAGATGAGCTTATTAAGAGCGGTACGTGTGAATTAAAAGATGTGATTGGCTGCCGGGATGATATTATGGTTTATTTAATTTATAAAGGTGTTGAACACTCTTTAGCATTTAAAATTATGGAATTCGTCCGTAAAGGCAGGGGACTTGAAGATGAATGGGTAAAAGAAATGAAAAATCATGGTGTACCGGACTGGTATATTGAATCCTGCCTGAAGATTAAATATATGTTTCCTAAAGCACACGCTTCAGCATATGTACTGATGGCCGTTCGTATTGCTTACTTCAAGGTACACCATCCGATTCTTTTTTATGCTGCATATTTCACCGTTCGTGCTGATGATTTTGAAATTCCAACTATGGTGAAAGGTTCTACCTCCATCCGCGCAAGAATTGAAGAGATTCATGGGAAAGGGTTAGAGGCATCACCAAAAGAGAAGAGTTTGGTAACAGTGCTCGAACTGGCCTTGGAAATGTGCGAAAGAGGATATCATTTTCAGAAGGTTGATTTGTATAGGTCTTCAGCTAACGAGTTTGTGGTGGATGGTGATTCGCTCATCCCGCCATTTGATTCGCTCGATGGAGTGGGCACGAATGCAGCGCTAAATATCGTAAAAGCTCGATCAGATGGGGAATTCTTATCAAAAGAAGACTTACAGCAACGTAGTAAGGCGACAAAAACGGTAATCGAACACCTTGACTTACACGGGTGCTTAGAAGGACTTCCAGAATCAAACCAACTTTCGCTTTTCTAGCTTTTCCAAATACAACTTGTCTTATGGTTAACCGGGTCAGGTTGCATTGAATAGCGTTCTGTGGTAGCCTTTATTTAGATACCTCGAATAAGCATGTCCTGAAAAGAGTGGGTTTTAACCCACTCTTTCGTTTGCACATAAAGAATAATGATCGATATTTGTCATAAAAATAACAACGATGAAACATAGATCACGTCAAAGGAGGTAAGCGATGAGTAACAAGGTTGAAGACAAAACTTTTGAGCTTGCAGAGCCTATTGTGGAAGAGCTTGGACTTGAGCTCGTTGATGTTGAATACAAAAAAGAAGGTAAAAATTGGTTTTTGAAAGTGTTTATAGATAGTGAAAATGGCGTAGACATAGACGATTGTGGAAATGTCAGTGAAAAAATCAGCGAGCAACTTGATGACGAAGAAATAGTACAAGGAGCATATTATCTTGATGTTTCTTCTCCAGGTGCAGAACGTCCGTTAAAAACAAAACAGGACATCACTCGTTCGATTGGGAAAAATGTATATATTACCACATATGAAGCAATTGACGGTGAGAAAGCATTTGAAGGTACATTAATTGGATTTGATGAAGAAATGCTACAAATAGAGGGCAAAGTGAAGCAAAAGCCGGTTACTTACAGTGTGCCTTACGATAAAGTGGCTAAAGCCAGGCTCGCTGTTCAATTTTAAATAAAACCCCGGCTTCCGACAATTTTATATGCAGCCGGTCTAAAGGGGGAAACGAAAATTCATGAATAGTGATTTTATGGATGCATTAACGACGTTAGAAACAGATAAAGGAATTGAGAAGGAAGTTATTATCGAGGCGATTGAAGCGGCATTGATATCAGCCTATAAACGTAATTTTAATCAGGCTCAAAATGTTAGAATTGATATTAATCGTGAAGATGGTAGTATCCGTGTGTTCGCCCAAAAAGAAGTAGTGGAGGAAGTTTTTGATCCACGTCTTGAAATTTCACTGGAAGAGGCAAGAACCCTTGACATTAATTATGAGCTTGATGATGTGGTTGAACTTGAAGTTACTCCAAAAGATTTTGGGAGAATCGCTGCTCAAACAGCTAAGCAAGTAGTGACTCAGCGTGTTCGGGAAGCAGAGCGAGGTATTATCTATTCTGATTTCATTGACCGTGAAGAAGATATTATGACAGGTATTGTTCAGCGCCAAGATAACCGTTTTATTTATGTTGATCTTGGTAAAGTAGAAGCATTATTGCCTCAAGGAGAGCAAATGCCTAATGAAGCATACAATCATAATGACCGTTTGAAAGTCTATATTACAAAAGTGGAAAAAACGACAAAAGGACCCCAAATATTGATTTCACGTTCTCATCCAGGACTTTTAAAGCGGCTGTTTGAACTTGAAGTTCCGGAAATTCATGATGGGACAGTTGAAGTATTATCCGTTGCCAGAGAAGCTGGGGATCGCTCAAAAATATCTGTGTATGCAGAGGATCCAGAAGTAGACCCTGTTGGTTCCTGCGTCGGTCCAAAAGGACAACGCGTACAAACCATTGTTAATGAATTGAAAGGCGAAAAAATTGATATTGTTCCTTTTTCTGAAGATGTTTTTGAGTATGTATCTAACGCGTTAAGCCCATCAAAAGTACTTGATGTACAAGTGAATGAAGAAGACAAAAGTACACTCGTCATCGTTCCAGATTATCAATTGTCACTTGCCATTGGAAAACGTGGTCAAAATGCAAGGCTTGCTGCAAAGCTGACTGGATGGAAGATTGATATAAAAAGTGAATCGGAAGCAGAAGAAAGTGGCCTTTATGACCCGGAAAATCCTTCATATGGGGCAAGAGGAAATATTGCTGAAGACGATACGGATGATGATTCTGAAGAAGACTTATTTGAATTAGATGATGTCGATTTTGAAGAAGACGTTGAGGATGAAGAAGAATATCTAGAAGAAGAGTGATGGAGGCAAAAGGAGCGGAGAACATTGAAGAAAAAAAAGCCGATTAGAAAATGCATTGTTACAGGCGACACAATGGAAAAAAAAGAGTTGATTCGTGTCGTCAGAAGTCCGGACGGAGATATATTTGTTGACCATACTGGCAAAAAAAACGGTCGTGGCGCTTATTTAACGAACAACGAACAATGTTTCTTAGAGGCGAAAAAGAAAGATGCTCTGTCTCGTCATTTGAATGTGAAGGTTTCGGAGGAAGATTATGAACGCTTGCTTGAAGAAAGGAAGAAAGGAACAAGGCGATGAAGGATGCATTCTATTCGTTTTTGGGACTTGCGGTTAGAGCAGGCAAAGTAAAAACTGGAGATGAGACGGTACTACATGAAATTAGAAAGCAGTCTCTTTCTTTAGTAATCGTCGCCGGGGATGCTTCACCAAACACGCAAAAAAAATTTAAAGATAAATCCAGCTATTATCAGGTTCCGTTATATATAACGGGAGACCGGGAAAGCCTAGGCGGTGCGATTGGGAAAGACAGTCGTGTAGTGATTGGTATTTCAGATAATGGGTTTGCAAAAAAGCTGATCTCAATGCTGGATGAATAAAGGTGGAGGTTATGCTTATGACTAAAATGAGAGTATATGAATATGCGAAATCAATCAATAAATCTAGCAAAGAAGTAGTGAACCAGCTCAAAAATATGGACGTTAATGTAACAAATCATATGTCTGTCATAGACGATGAGACTATAGCGAAATTAGAAGGTGAAAATAAGATCGAAAAAACTCAAACGAACCAAGAAGAACAAGGCTCTAAAAATAATAATAAAAATGCCAATCAAAAAAATAAATCAAATGACACGAAAAAGACAGGAAGTCAAAACAAATCCAACAATCAAAACCACTCGCAAAAAAATAACAAGCCAAACAATCAACAAAAAGGCAAAAAGGGCAAAAATAACCGCTTTTCTCAAGGTGGTAACAAACCAGCCTCAATACCGGAAAAAATCACATTCAGCGGTACACTAACTGTCGGTGAGCTAGCGGACAAGCTTAATAAAGAGTCCTCTGAAATCATTAAAAAGTTAATGAACCTTGGAGTGATGGCGACTATTAATGAGGATTTAGACAAAGAATCCATTGAATTGATCGCTACTGATTTTAACGTTGAAGTAGAAGAAGAAATTGAAATTGATGAGCTTGACCTTGAAAATCAGGTAGAAGAAGATGATCCGGAGACAATCGAAGAACGCCCTCCGGTTGTTACGATTATGGGACATGTCGATCACGGAAAAACAACGTTGCTCGATTCCATTCGTCACACAAAAGTGACGGAAGGTGAAGCAGGCGGGATCACCCAGCATATTGGTGCTTATCAAGTAAAAGAAAACAATAAAAAGATTACATTTCTAGACACACCTGGTCACGCAGCGTTTACAACAATGAGAGCCCGGGGTGCGCAAGTAACGGATATCACTATCCTTGTAGTGGCAGCAGATGATGGAGTGATGCCCCAGACCAAAGAAGCCATAAACCATGCGAAAGCAGCAGAAGTACCTCTTATTGTTGCTGTAAATAAAGTGGACAAAGAAGGAGCTAATCCAGACCGTGTCATGCAAGAGTTGACAGAGTTTGAACTAGTGCCGGAAGCATGGGGAGGAGACACGATTTATGTAAACGTCTCTGCGATAAATAATCAAGGCTTGGACGAGTTATTAGAAATGATTTTACTTGTAGCCGAAGTGGAAGAATTAAAAGCTAGTCCTGAAAAACGTGCCCGTGGAACAGTAGTAGAGGCCGAACTTGATAAAGGTCGAGGTCCTGTTGCTACACTATTGGTTCAAGAAGGTACAATGAAAGTTGGAGACCCAATCGTTGTCGGCAACACGTATGGAAAGATTCGAGCTATGGTTAGTGACACCGGTAAACGGGTGAAATCAGCAGGACCGTCGACCCCAGTTGAAATTACTGGATTGAATGGTGTACCACTTGCAGGCGATCAATTCGTACAATTTACAGATGAGAAAAAGGCGCGACAATTCGGAGAAGCCAGAGCAGTTAGAGCCCGTGATGAAGAAAGAAGCCAGACTTCTAAAGTAAGTATCGATGATTTATTTAGTCAAATTCAAGAAAACGAAATGAAAGAAATTAATATTATTGTCAAGGCAGACGTTCAAGGATCTGTTGAAGCGGTGAAAGGTTCTCTTGAAAAAATTGAAGTAGAAGGTGTGAAAATAAATATTATTCATGCCGGTGCTGGCGCTATTGCAGAGTCAGATGTTATTTTAGCTTCAGCATCTAATGCAATTATTATCGGCTTTAATGTTCGTCCGGATGCAAACGCAAAACGCACAGCAGAAGTGGAAAAAGTTGATATACGTCTGCACCGTGTCATTTATGATGCAATTGAAGAAATTGAAGCAGCCATGAAAGGTATGCTAGACCCTGTTTATCAGGAAAAAGTGATAGGCCAAGTCGAAGTACGTCAACTCTTCAAAGTTTCTCGTATTGGTACGATAGCAGGCTCTTACGTAACCGAAGGTAAAATAACACGCGATTCAACGGTTCGACTTATCCGGGACAGCGTAGTTATTTACGAAGGAAGCATAAATGCGTTGAAGAGATATAAAGATGATGTGAAAGAAGTTCAAGCAGGTTATGAATGTGGTGTAACACTACAAAAATTTAATGACCTGAAAGAAGGAGACATCATTGAAGCATATATCATGGAAGAAGTTAAACCAACATGATAGGAGCCGCTCATTGCGAATGTTTCATTTACCAAGCTCAATCTCTTAAAGAAAAGCGAGCGGTAGTAAAGAGTATAACAACGAAGATGAAGCAAAAACTAAATGTATCTGTTGCAGAAATGGATTACCATGATTTGTGGCAGCGTACAGCTATTACTATCGTATCGGTCAACCGTGACACAACGATTGTTGAAAAAGAGTTACAAAGAGCGTGTGAGTTTATGGATCAGTTGCCGGAGTTGGAACGTACCATAACCGAATTCGAATGGCTTTAGTCAAAGGAGGCAGCAGGTTATGAGCAATGTGAGAGCGGATAGAGTAGGGGAACAAATAAAAAAGGAATTGGCGGATCTTTTAGCACGTGAAATAAAAGATCCCCGGGTTCAATTTGTAACAGTAACTGGTGTTGACGTAACTGGAGATCTTCAGCAAGCAAAGGTATTTGTGACGGTTCTTGGAGATGAAGAAGATAGAGAAAAAACACTTCAAGCGTTACAAAAAGCTCGTGGTTTTATACGAAGTGAAATCGGTAATAGAGTCCATTTACGTAAAACACCAGAAATCTCGTTTGCTTTTGACGAATCCATTGATTATGGAAATCGGATAGAAAGATTACTGAAAGAACTTAATGAAGAGGAAAAGTAATTGATGCAACGCTTATCTCTACTCTTATTAAGTAGTTATTAATAAAAATGGTAAAAGGCTTGACAGTACGCCAAGCCTTTATCCTGTATTTTACAATGCTTATTTAAAGTAAAGCGTTAGAAGGTGTCATAATACATATGGTGGATGGAATTATCCCTGTTTACAAACCGGCTGGTGTCACTTCGCATGATTGTGTCATTCAAGTGCGGCAGCTTTTTGGGACAAAAAAAGTAGGACATACTGGTACCCTTGATCCTGATGTAGAAGGAGTATTACCTGTATGTACAGGAAAAGCAACAAAAATAGCAGAATACATTACGGATTTACCGAAGCGATATGAAGCGGAGGTGACACTCGGGTTTTCAACTACAACCGAAGATGCGAGTGGTTCTATCGTGGAAGAAACAGAAGTTAATGAGGAAATAACAGAAGAAAAACTAGAAGAAGCGGTTGTCCGTTTTCAAGGTAATCAAATTCAAACTCCTCCTATGTATTCGGCAGTGAAAGTCAAAGGGAAGCGTCTGTATGAATATGCACGTGAGGGTATAGATGTAGAACGGCCATCTAGAAACATTCAAGTATTTGACATAACAATGATTTCAGGTACACTGAATCAACAATCAAACACGGTACGGTTCAATATAGAAATGACTTGCAGCAAGGGGACTTATGTTAGAACTCTAGCTGTCGATATTGGTCGTTCTCTTGGATATCCTTCACATATGTCCTATTTAAAACGAACTCAATCTGGTCCGTTTCGTCTCGATCAATGTTATACTTTAGAACAACTTAGAGATTTGAAACAATCTGATAAATTGGCAGAGACTAGCTATTCTATTGAAGATGTATTGTGTGACTTTCCACACATACCTGTATCTTCGGAGCTTGCCGAGCAAATAAAAAATGGAAAAGTATTAATGCGTTGGAATGAAATAACTTCTTCTCCGTTCGTTTTCACATATAAAGGGAAAGCTCTCGCAGTGTACCAATACCATCCTAATAAGGTAGGACTTGTTAAACCGAAGACAATGCTGTCTACGCCCTGACTTACATTTCATTGAATAATTCAATACGGCAGGTGAAATCCGTTGGAAACTTATTATATGTATCATCAAAATGAGTATAAAGCTTCTTCTTTCCCGGAAATGGTGTTAGCTCTAGGTTACTTTGACGGTGTTCACATTGGCCATCAAGAAGTAATACGAACGGCAAAACAGATTGCCGTTCAAAAAGGATGCGCTCTTGGTATCATGACATTTCACCCCCATCCTAAAGCTGTGTTATCACCAAATGCTACAGAAGCAAATATGCGTTATATAACGCCGCTGTCTCATAAGCAGAGCCAATTAGAAAACGAAAAGCCAGACTACTTGTTTATTATCCATTTTGACAGTGCATTTGCAAAACTTGAGCCGCAGGAGTTTATTGATAAATACGTCATCGACCTTCAAGCTATACATGTTGTTGCTGGATTTGATTTCTCGTATGGACGTCTAGGTAAAGGGACAATGGAGACTCTTCCTTTTCATTCAAGGGAACAATTCAGCCAAACAACGGTGAGTGAAGTGAAACAATACGGTGATAAAATCAGCTCGACTCTCATAAAAAACTATATTGAACTCGGACAAATGAATGATGTTAAAATGCTTCTTGGACGTTCTTATAGTATGAGAGGAACGGTAGAGCAAGGGGAACAAAGAGGAAGAACGATTGGATTTCCAACTGCCAACATACAGCCTAGTGATGCTTATGTGATGCCAGCAACCGGAGTATATGCGGTACAGATGAAAGTGAAAGAAGAATGGCTTGATGGAGTTTGTAACATTGGTTATAAACCGACTTTTCATGAAGATAAACCAAAAAATCCAATTATTGAAGTTCATATTTTTGACTTTAACAACGATATATACGGATATGACACGGAAGTTTGTTTTGTTGAGTATATTAGACCCGAAGCGAAGTTTGAAAATGTAGAAGAACTGATTAAAGAAATGAACAAAGATGCTGAAACAGCACGAAATATTCTCGGCAGCGTATCAAAATAGTTAAGGTTTAATCTTCTCTTGCATTATGTAAAAAAAACAGGTATTCTTATGAATGTAACATGAAACTAGCCATTGCTTGGTTACTACGTTCCTCCGGCGTTTAACTAGGGAATTGGCGATTATTAAGATAAGGAGGTGCTAGGGATGGCATTGACATTAGAAAGAAAACAAGAGCTTGTGGAAGAATTTAAGACTCATGATAATGATACTGGTTCTCCAGAAGTACAGGTAGCTATCCTCACTGAGCAAATCAACACACTAAATCGGCATTTGCGTGATCACAAGAAAGATCACCATTCTCGTCGCGGCCTTTTAAAAATGGTCGGGAAACGCCGTAACTTGCTGACGTTTTTGCGTAAGAAGGATGTTACAAGATACCGTGATTTGATTAACAAGCTCGGTTTACGTCGATAAGATTGAAAAAAGCGGGAGTAATCCCGCTTTTTTGTTATAAAGATAAGTATTATATAATGAAAACGTCTATTTATTAATGTGGAACGTGCCCTAACAATAGAGCAAATGCTTTTATTTCAACGTTCACCATTGTAAAATGAGGACGGAATGGCAACACTTTACTTAAAGATTAAAATAACAGGAGGAAAATCATTTGGAAATGGAACAAGAAAAAAAATCATTTACATTTGACTGGGCTGGTAGAGAATTAACGATTGAAACCGGTCAGCTCGCAAAACAAGCAAATGGAGCTGTAATGGTGAGATATGGTGATACTGCCGTTCTTTCTACAGCTACAGCTTCAAATACAGCTAAGGATTTACCATTTTTCCCGCTTACCGTAAACTATGAAGAGCGCTTGTATGCAGCGGGGAAAATTCCAGGTGGATTTATTAAAAGAGAAGGACGCCCTAGTGATACAGCGGTATTGACAAGTCGTCTAATCGACCGTCCGATTCGTCCGCTATTTCCTGATGGATTTCGAAACGAAGTACAGGTTGTAAGTATGGTAATGAGTTCGGACCAAGATTGTTCTTCTGAAATGGCTGCTATGCTTGGTTCATCTTTAGCTTTGTCGTTATCTGATATCCCTTTTTATGGACCCATTGCTGGTGTGAAAGTTGGGAGAGTTGATGGGGAATTCATCATCAATCCAACAACAGAACAAGAAGAAAAAAGTGATATTGAGTTAACTGTCGCCGGCACAAAAGATGCAATAAACATGGTTGAGGCAGGTGCGAATGAAGTTCCTGAAGAGAAAATGCTTGAGGCTATTATGTTTGGGCATGAAGAAATAAAACGTTTAGTTGCGTTTCAAGAAGATATTATTCAAAAAGCAGGCACTGATGAAGTGATGGACGTTGAATTGCAGCAAACAGATGCTCAATTGGCGGAAAGAGTCCGGAACACGGGAGCTAGTCGAATTAAAGAAGCTGTTTTGGTGAAAGAAAAAAAAGCTCGGGAAACAGCAATAGAGGAAGCAAAAGAAACGATTGCTCAAGAATTTGAAGAAGAAGAACAAGAAGATGTAAAAGAAATTTTGCAAGGCTTTGTTAAAGAGGAATTTCGTTTATTCATTACGAAGGATAAAATACGTCCTGATGGAAGAGGTCCTGATGACATTCGAAATCTTGACTCGCAAGTGGACATGTTGCCGCGCACCCATGGTTCTGGACTTTTTACACGTGGCCAAACACAAGCACTTAGCGTTTGTACTTTAGGGCCGCTTGGTGATGTGCAAGTATTGGATGGGCTCGGAATGGAAGAGTCTAAACGATTTATGCATCATTATAACTTTCCTTCGTTTAGTGTAGGGGAAACAGGACCGATTCGTGGTCCCGGCCGCAGAGAAATTGGTCATGGTGCGCTTGGTGAACGAGCTTTGGATCCAGTCATCCCCCCTGAAAAAGATTTTCCATATACAATACGACTTGTATCAGAAGTACTTGAGTCAAACGGTTCTACTTCACAAGCCAGTATTTGCGCAAGTATTCTTGCCATGATGGACGCAGGGGTACCAATTAAATCTCCAGTTGCAGGTATTGCGATGGGCCTTGTTAAAGAGGGAGAAGACTTAAGTGTGTTAACCGATATTCAAGGCATGGAAGATGCTTTAGGAGATATGGATTTTAAAGTAGCAGGGACAAAGCAGGGTGTTACAGCGCTACAAATGGATATTAAAATTTCCGGGATTAACCGTGATGTACTTGAATACGCACTAGAAAAAGCCCGTATTGCTCGTCTGAAAGTGTTAGAAAACATGCTCTCTGCTATTAGTGAAACGAGAAGCGAACTATCAGAATATGCGCCAAAAATATTAACGATGTCGATTTCACCTGATAAAATCCGTGATGTCATTGGACCAAGCGGAAAAACAATTAATCAAATTATCGAGGATACTGGTGTGAAAATTGACATTGAACAAGATGGAACCATTTATATTTCATCTACGGATGCTCAAGCTAATAACGATGCAAAAAAACAAATTGAGGATCTTATTCGTGAAGTTGAAGTGGGAGAAACCTATCTTGGCAAAGTGAAACGAATTGAAAAATTTGGAGCATTTGTGGAACTATTTAAAGGAAAAGACGGACTAGTCCATATTTCCCAACTTGCTGAAGAGCGAGTAAATAAAGTGGAAGACGTTCTTCAAATTGGCGACGAGGTGATGGTTAAAGTAACTGAAATCGATAACCAAGGAAGAGTTAATCTTTCTAGAAAAGCGCTATTAAAAGAAGAAAATAAAGAATAGGTATGACGAAAGATACTTGGCATTGGCCAAGTTCTTTTTTCATGTTATATCCCCTTTAGATTCACATATATTTGTTGAAGAGGAGGGGAGAGAAATGAAAAGACAAATTCTTTCTATAAGTATCTTTGTTCTTATTTTTGTTTTGATGGTACAGGCAGGAACTCCTTTACATTCTTTTTCAACTATACATAAAACAGAACCAGCAGCCGCGCACTTGTCAAGTCCATCTGCTTCGTTATACGAAAAGTTAGAAAAAGCGTCTGATATGTATAATGAAGCCCCTCGTGATGCGGTTATTGATAAAGTTTGGAAAGCAATCCCCGGATATAATGGAAAGATGGTTAATGTGAAAGAATCGTATGAAGTAATGAAAGAGAGTGATACCTTTAAAGAAGAAGATTTAGTCATGGATGAGATATCCCCAGACGTTCATTTGAAAGATCTCCCTCCGTCTCCGATATATAAAGGTAACCCTGCTAAACCGATGGTTTCTTTCTTAATAAATGTCTCCTGGGGAGAAGAGCATATTCCGTCCATATTAAAAACGCTACGTGAAGAAAATGTAAAGGCAACCTTTTTTTTAGAAGGAAAATGGGTGCAAAAGCAACCTAAATTAGCTAAAATGATTAAGGAAGAAGGCCATGAAATTGGTAGTCATGCCTATTCTCATCCGAATTTAGGAGAGTCGACCGGAGCACAAATTAGACAAGAATTGCGACAAACGAACGAAACACTTGAAGCTGTATTAGGTGAACAACCATCTTTATTGGCGCCACCTTCAGGAAGTTTTAACAATGATGTCGTACAGATAGCGTCAGAATTAGATATGTATACCATTTTATGGACCGTTGATACCATTGATTGGAAGAATCCAAATCCCATGGAAATGGCTGAAAAGACAGCGGCCAAAGTAGAGAATGGTTCGATGATATTAATGCACCCTACAGCTCCCACCGCGCAAGGTTTGAAGAAAATGATACATCTCATAAAAAATAAAGATTTACAATTAGATACCGTAACAAGACTATTAGATGAAACACGTATAAATCAAAAATAGTCTTAACGTTTCATGTATGTTGAAGGAGGCATTATATTTTGGTACAAACAAGAACATTAACAAATGGACTTAGAATTGTAACAGAGGATATACCAACAGTTCGTTCGATGACAATTGGAATTTGGATTGGTTCTGGATCTAGATATGAATCGGCTGAAGAAAATGGAGTTTCCCATTTTTTAGAACATATGTTTTTTAAGGGAACGTCCACAAGGACTGCTTCAGAAATAGCGGAAAGTTTCGATAAAATAGGCGGCCATGTTAATGCATTTACTTCAAAAGAATATACATGCTTTTATGCAAAAGTATTAGACCAGCATGCCAAAAAGGCGTTATCCATTCTAGGTGATATGTTGTTTTATTCTACGTTTGACGAAATAGAATTGGAAAAAGAACGCCAAGTCATTGCGGAGGAAATTAAGATGGTTGATGATACGCCTGACGATATTATACATGACTATTTAGATGAAGCCAGTTTTGGCAATCATCCGCTTGGCCGTCCGATTCTTGGGACGGAGGAAACGATTCAAACGTTCACCCGAAATTCGCTTATAAAGCATATGGACCGTTGTTATACGGCGGATAATATTGTCATATCTCTAGCAGGTAATAAAACAGAAGAAGTGATGGAACATATAGAGTCTTTATTCGGGGGACTTCCTTCACGGCCAAACCATGTGGAGCGCTCCATTGTGGCCCCATCTTTTTTAACAGGTAAAACAGCAAAACAAAAAGAAACAGAACAAGCTCATCTTTGTCTTGGTTTTCCCGGGCTGCCTGCTGATCACGAAGATATATATTCATTAACACTGTTAAATAATGCATTAGGTGGAAGTATGAGTAGCCGTTTGTTTCAAAGCATTCGAGAGGAAAAAGGTCTTGCCTATTCGGTCTTCTCCTATCATGCTCCATTCATAGACAGTGGTTTACTTACGATTTATGCTGGTTCGAGTTTAGAACAGCTTGATGAAATGTATGAGGCTACAATGGCTGCGATTCAAGATGTTAAAGCAAAAGGATTAACTGTGAAAGAGCTGGAAAATGGGAAGGAACAGTTGAAAGGAAATATTATGCTTGGACTTGAGAGTACGAGTAGCAAAATGAGCAGAAATGGGAAAAATGAACTAATGCTTGGACATCATCGTCCATTGGATGAGGTAATACAACGCATTGAAGCGGTTGGTCTTGAAGATATAAAGAAGACAGCTGAGTATGTTTTTCAGACTGACTACTCGTTATCGTTAATTAGCCGTGAAGGGACATACCCAACGACACTATGGCAAGAATCTCTTCTTTAGTAATGAGTCATTCCGATTGAAAGGGGTGCTGTAAAGGATGTTACTAAGTGAAGTGAGTAAAAAAGAAGTATTGGATGAAAAGTTGGCAAGAAAGCTTGGTTTACCGGGAAAAACCGATTTAATTATAGATGAAAACACCGGACAAATTGAAAAGCTAGTTTTCCCTGGATCTCCGTTACAGAAAAAGTCAAAGGAATGGCTGATTTCATGGAATAATATAACTAAAATAGGACCCGATTTTATCATTATAGATACAACATCCATCTCTTCTGCAACCACATTTGAAAAATAAAGAAGTTAGGCATTCAGTAAAATGGACGGTTTTTGGGCGATTCTCCCAAGAGCCGTCCATTTTGTATCTAAGATAAGGAAGTATAAAATGTTGGCTTTTTCGGGATCCAGTTTCAGCACCCAGATGCTCGGAGTTACTGTAGGATGCAGGTCCGTTCGGTGTTAGGCAGTTTTAACCAAACCTCCTCTCCCTATGACGTCCACTATCCAGGGTGCTTGCGCTTTTCTCATTTGCTTAATGTTTTTGCTTTATAGGCATTTGCTTTTCACTTCCTCCTCCTTTCCTCATAAAGTATTAAAGGCCGAAAATATAAAAAGGAGGGAGAGGATGTATGAATTATACAGTGGCTGTTATTGGTGGAGATGCCCGGCAGATAGAAATGGCTGAATACTTGCAAGAATCAGGAGTAGATGTGATTTTGATAGGATTCGATCTATGGAATCGTAATCAAGCAGGTATTATGAAAGCAACTGGTAATGGCGATGTACCTTGGGATTGTTTGCATGCTGTTATTCTACCGGTTAGTGGATTAAAACCAAATAATAAGGTGGAAGCTGCTTTTTCAGAACAGCCGCTATATCTCGAACAAAGATGGATTCAGCAAATTAATAAAGAATGTCTAATTATAACAGGGATTTCAAGTAAGGAATTAGCTATGATCACTGAAAAAATGAATCGTAACAGTATTGCTTTATTAGAACGTGATGATGTTGCCATTTATAATTCCATACCTACTGCTGAAGGGGTACTTCTCATGGTGATGCAGGAAACAGATATAACAGTTCATCAATCTAACACCTTAGTTCTCGGTTTTGGCAGAACGGGTCAAACGATAGCAAGCACCTTTTTGGCATTGGGCGCATATGCAAAAGTAGGAACAGGTAATCCTTCTGAAAAAGCGCGGGCCGAAGCAATGGGTTTGGAGGTTTTTAATCTTTCAGAATTAAAGTCGGTTATACAAACGGCAGACATCTGTATAAATTCTATTCCAACCCGTGTTTTAACGAAAGATATATTGGTACACGTTCCAAATCATACCGTTCTTATTGATATCGCGTCACGACCCGGAGGCATCGATTTAGGATACGCTGAAAAAAGAGGAGTTAAAGCACTCCAAGCTCCAGGATTGCCAGGAGTAGTAGCTCCAAAAACCGCAGGTCGTGTTCTTGGAAGAGTGATTAGTCAATTGTTGGATGCAAACTAGGTAAACAAGGAGGCTTAACGTATGTTACCTTTTCAACAGAAGAAAATAGGATTTGGTGTTACTGGTTCCCATTGCACATTAGAAGAAGTCATTCCTTATATGAAAGAATTAAGAGACCAGGGAGCCGATGTTTTTCCATTTATTACACCAACTGTTTTAAAAACAGATTCTAAATTTGGAGCTGCCGAAAGATGGTTGAATGAAATCAAACAAGCGTCTGGTAAAGAAGAGGTTATTGATTCCATTGTTAAGGCTGAACCATTTGGCCCCAGCACTCCGTTAGATGCAATGATTGTTGCTCCGATGACGGGAAATTCAATTAGCAAATTCGCAAATGCTATGACTGATTCTCCAGTGTTGATGGCTGCCAAAGCAACTTTAAGAAATAGCCGTCCTGTTATTCTAGCTATTTCAACGAATGATGCTCTAGCATTAAATGGATCCAATATTATGAAATTGATGAATGCGAAAAATATTTATTTTGTTCCGTTTGGTCAGGATAGCCCGCACAAAAAACCAACGTCTTTAGTTGCCAGAATGGAAGAAATCTCTGCAACATTGAAAGAAGCCCTTTCTGGTCGCCAATATCAGCCTGTCATCGTAGAAAAATTCAATGATTGAATCTTTATGGCCCTTGCTAATTCTAACATTATCTTATATGTTAAAATAGACGAATCAAGAAACGTAATATAATCATTTTACGAAAAGTTGGAAGGAGCATTTATTCATGGCTAAGGAAACAGGATATTCTGTCGCAATACTTGGAGCAACAGGTGCAGTAGGAGAGCAGATTTTAAATACTTTAGATAACAATAACTTCCCAATTAGTGAGTTAAAATTATTATCTTCAAAACGTTCTGCAGGAAAAAAAATATCTTTTAGAGGACGTGAGTACACGGTCGAAGAGGCGAAGCCTGAGTCCTTTGAAGGTGTACAAATAGGTCTATTTTCTGCTGGAGGCTCCATTTCAAAAGAATTGGCTCCAGAAGCAGTGAAGCGGGGTACGATTGTCATTGATAATACAAGTGCGTATCGTATGGATGAAAGTGTTCCACTTGTTGTGCCGGAAGTAAATGAACAGGATGTAAAAAATCATAATGGAATTATTGCGAATCCGAATTGTTCCACTATTCAAATGGTTGTGGCATTAGAACCAGTTCGTAAAGCATACGGTCTCAAAAAAGTAATTGTTTCCACATATCAAGCCGTATCTGGTGCAGGTCTTGCTGCAGTAGAGGAAATGAAACAACAATCACAAGCGTTACTTGATGAAAAGGAAATTAATCCTGAAATATTACCTGTAGGCGGGGATGAAAAGCATTATCAAATCGCGTTTAATGCAATCCCTCAAATTGACAAATTTCAAGAAAACGGTTATACGTTTGAAGAGATGAAGATGATTAATGAAACAAAAAAGATTATGCATGAAAATAAATTACCTGTTGCAGCTACTTGTGTGCGTCTTCCAGTGGAGACCGGTCATTCTGAATCGGTGTATGTGGAGGTTGAAAATGGTACACCAGATGCAGAGGAACTAAAAAATACAATGGCATCAGGTGAAGGGATTACAATAAAAGATAATCCATCTGAGCAAGTTTATCCGATGGCAGTTGACAGTGTAGGGTTTCCTGACGTTTTTGTCGGAAGAATTCGACGTGACCTAGATCAATCAAACGCTTATCACTTTTGGGTCGTGTCTGATAATTTATTAAAAGGAGCTGCTTATAATACGGTTCAAATTGCAGAGAGCCTTGTAAAACTTGGATTAATCAAAGAATAAAAAGGAGTTAAACATGTCCATCATCGTTCAAAAATTCGGTGGTACGTCCGTGCGTAGTGAAGATACGAGATTAGCAGCATCCAAACATGTACAAAAAGCGGTTGAAGATGGCTATAAAGTTATTGTAGTGGTCTCTGCTATAGGAAGAAAAGGAGATCCGTACGCAACAGATACATTACTAGGTATGTTAAACAACGAAGGACCCGCATCATCAAGACGGGAACAAGATTTGCTCGTATCATGTGGAGAAATCATTTCTTCGGTTGTATTTACTGGTTTGCTTGGATCGCTTGGATTAGATGCAATGTCTTTTACAGGTGCGCAGGCTGGATTTAGAACGAATGAAGAGTTTGGAGGGGCTCACATTCTAAACATGGAATGTGAGCACTTACAAACTATGCTCCGTGATATCGATGTTGCTGTAGTTGCTGGTTTTCAAGGGGCGAGTATGAGCGGTGAAACGACAACTCTAGGACGTGGAGGCAGTGACACATCAGCGGCCGCTCTAGCAGCAGCTGTTTCTGCTGATTATGTTGATATATTTACGGATGTAAATGGAATAATGACGGCAGACCCCGGCATTGTGGAGGAAGCATCTATCATTGAATCTGTTACGTATCAAGAAATTTGTAATATGGCATATCAAGGAGCGAAAGTGATTCATCCAAGAGCGGTGGAAATAGCTATGCAGGCAGAAATTCCAATACGTATTCGTTCCACCCTATCAGATGAACCTGGGACCCTAATATCTACATCCTCCAGTAATAAAAGGATACTAGATGAACGTCAAGTGACCGGAATTGCTCATATGTCAGGGTTGTCTCAAATAACGGTCAAAAGCAATGATTATTTGACTTTGCAGGACAATGTATTTTACGAAATGGCGAGAGCAGGGATATCTGTTGACTTTATTAATATACAACCCTCAGCTGTCGTCTACACCGTTCCGGATGAGCGTGCAAATGAAGCAATCGATGTGTTGCGTGTGAAAGGCTATGAACCGGAATGTCTCTCTAGCTGTGCGAAGGTCTCGGCGGTTGGTGCAGGGATGACAGGTGTTCCAGGCGTGGCATCTAAAATAGTGACCGCTTTAACAAAAGAAAATATTCAAATATTTCAATCTGCTGATTCTCATACTACTATATGGGTACTTGTAAAGGAAGAAGATATGGAAAAAGCGGTACGGGCGCTTCATCAAATGTTTCAATTAGACCAATAGTAAGCATAGATCTGGGGCGGATGAAAAGGAAAGGGGCTGAATATGATTGGAATTCGGTCGATTGTTCACCGCTATGATCACCCCATTTGATAACAAAGGAAATTTAGATTGGCCAACACTTGAACCTTTAGTAGAGCATCTTTTAGCCACGGGTTCAGAAGGTTTAGTTGTTGCTGGTACAACTGGGGAGTCCCCTACGTTAAAAACAGAAGAAAAACTAGCTCTTTTTAAGCGTGTTAAAGAGATTGCAGATAATCGAGCTGTTGTAATAGCTGGAACGGGAACAAATGATACCGCTTATTCCGAAGAATTGACACAGCAAGCAGTGAAAACAGGGGTCGATGGTTTCATGGCCGTCACTCCTTATTACAACAAACCAAGTCAAGAAGGGATGTACCACCATTTTAAAATGATTGCGAATGCAGCGTCTTCATTGCCGCTTATGATATATAATATTCCCGGACGCTGTATTGTTAATTTAGATGCAGATACGTTGCTTCGTCTTACGGAGATACCAAATATAACATCTGTAAAAGAAGCAAGTGGAGATCTTGATCAAATTGCTTATGTCGTAGACAAGAGCCCGGATGATTTTTACGTTTACAGTGGGGATGATTCGTCTACGTTGCCAATCATGTCAATCGGAGGCTCAGGAGTGGTTTCTGTGGCAGCACATGTGATTGGAAACGAGATAAAAATGATGATTGATAACTTTGCAGCAGGAGAAACACTAAAAGCAGCAGCGGCTCACCGAAGGTTGCTGTCGCAAATGAAAGCTTGTTTTATGACACCAAATCCAGCTCCAGTTAAAGGTTTACTCGAACAAATTGGAATTGGTACAAGAATGACACGAGCACCAATTATTCCTTTGAATGAAGCGGAATTAAAACAGCTTGAGGAATGGTTCAGCCTGGCCTAAGCCAGGCTTTTCTTATTATAAAAAAGCAATTATAGGCTTGTATTCTGTTTTCTATTTGAGTTATACTACAAAGAAGTGATGTGTTCGGGTGCGTAATTTATTGTTATAGAAAAAACGATTATTTTTACAGGTACCGTGGAAGTGGTATGTAAAATAATAAGTGTGACTGTACAATAAAAAACATAACGATGTATGGTATCCATTAAACGACAGAATTGAATATTTAGGAGGAAATAACGTTGTCAAAGCAGTCATTAGAAACGATACGTGTTTTTGCTTTAGGCGGAATTGGTGAAATCGGTAAAAACATGTATGTCATTGAAACAGAAGAAGATATCCTCATTATAGATGCTGGATTGATGTTTCCAGAGGACGATATGCTCGGGGTTGATGTGGTAATACCAGATATCTCATATCTTGTACAAAATAAAGATCGAGTGCGGGGGATTGTTCTAACACATGGACATGAAGACCGCATTGGAGCTCTTGCCTATATATTAAGAAAGATTAATGCGCCGGTGTATGGAACAAAATTAACTATAGGTCTTGTTGAAGATCATATTAAAGAAAAAGGGTTGCGGAAAAAAACAGATTTGCGTTTAATACATGGTGACAGCCGCATCACTGTTGGACAGTTACCGGTTCAATTTTTTCGCACGACGCACAGCATTCCTGATTCTATCGGAGTTTGTGTAGATACACCACAAGGCAAAATTGTTCATACAGGGGACTTTAAAATTGATCAAACACCCGTTGACGGACGATTTACAGATATTGATAAATTGACGTGGATTGGGAAAAAAGGAGTATTATGCTTGTTGTCTGATAGTACCAATGCAGAACTTCCTGGTACTTCTCCTTCTGAAACGTCAACAGGTCAAGGTATAACCGACGTGTTTGAAGAAGCTGATGGCAGAATAGTGATTACAACATTTGCCTCAAATGTTCATCGAATTCAACAAGTAATTAACGCTGCTGAAAAAGAAAATCGAAAAATAGCCGTCGTCGGTCATAGTATGAGTAAAGTGATTGAAATTGCGAGAAATATGGAATACTTACACTGCTCTGATGACATGTTTATTGATACAAGCAAAGTGGAAGAATATGATGATAATCAAGTAGCGATCCTTTGTACAGGAAGCCAAGGTGAGCCGATGTCAGCTCTGACACGGATGGCAAAAGGAGCTCACCGTCAGCTGACGATTGAAAGCGGTGATACTGTCGTTATCGCAGCAAATCCAATTCCGGGAAATGAAAAGTCAGTTTCTCGCATTATTGATTTTCTTTATCAATTAGGAGCCGACGTCATTTATGGGGATGCCAATGTTCATGCATCTGGTCACGGAAGCCAGGAAGAACTTATGCTCATGCTTAACTTATTAAAGCCAACGTATTTCATCCCAGTACACGGGGAATATAGAATGCAGGCTGCTCATGCAGAATTAGCGGAGAAGACAGGAGTACTTCCAGACCATTCATTTCTTCTCGACAAAGGTGAAGTTGTTGAATTTACGAAAGGGAAAGCTAAGCGAGCAGGTAAAGTACAATCCGGTAACGTATTGATAGATGGACTTGGTGTTGGAGATGTTGGTAATATTGTCTTACGTGATCGTAGACTGTTATCTGAAGATGGCATCCTTGTTGTGGTGGTAACATTAAATAAAAAATCCAGTGGTATTGTATCTGGTCCCGATATTATTTCACGAGGTTTTGTTTATGTCCGGGAATCAGAAGAGTTGCTTGAAGAAGCTAACAAAAAAGTAACGTCAACGTTAGAAAAAGCATTGGCTGAAAATGTGAAGGAATGGTCAACGTTAAAAAGTAATATAAGAGATGTTCTTAGCCGCTACTTATATGAAAAGACTAAAAGACGCCCGATGATATTACCTATTATTATGGAAGTATAAGAAAAGAGGTTGGGACAAAAGAAAAATATGCGGTAGTAAACACGAATGTCTTGTGGCGCAGCGATTTGTCTTAGGAACGAAAAATGCCGAACGATTTTACAAAATCGTTCGGCATTTTTCGTTCTTATAAAGGTTTAGTCCCAGCCCCTTTTTAAATGGATGACTCTATTGGGAAAAGTATGAACGTTTCTTCTGCAGGGAGATGTTTTCTTATGTTACACAAGAAATAACGAATGAATGACAGGCTCTGTTGTCATACTATGAGTACAACAATAAAGGAGGTATTATACATGCCACAGGACGAAGATCCATCCACACCACAAAACCCGCCTGATACATCGCCGCAAACGCCATCTAAACAACCGGATAAAGAGGACCAAAAAAGCAGTCTTGTAAACAAAATACAAGAACTGGGGCAAACAAATGTTGCTGAGATGGAAAACTCTAATATTCATTGCATTACAGTAGTTGGTCAAATTGAGGGGCATATGCAACTCCCACCTCAAAATAAAACGACTAAGTATGAACATATTATCCCCCAGCTCGTCGCAGTGGAACAAAACCCTAAAATTGAAGGGCTTATGCTCATTTTGAATACAGTTGGAGGAGACGTAGAGGCGGGGCTTGCTATTTCTGAAATGGTGGCTAGTATGAGTAAACCGACGACAGCTCTCGTTTTAGGAGGGGGTCATTCAATTGGTGTGCCTATTGCCGTTGCCGCAAAGCATTCATTTATAGCGGAAACAGCTACCATGACGATTCACCCAATTCGATTGAATGGTCTTGTGATTGGAGTGCCTCAAACGTTTGAATATTTGGAAAAAATGCAGGAAAGAGTTATCAATTTTGTCACTCACCACTCCAATATTGAAGAAGAAACGTTTAAAGATTTGATGTTTGCGAAAGGAAATTTAACGAGAGATATTGGTACAAATGTTATTGGAGAAGATGCAGTGAAATATGGCTTAATTGACACTGTTGGTGGCATAGGTTCCGCTTTGCAGAGATTAAACGAACTAATTGAAGAAAGCAAGGATGATAAAAATGGAGGAATACTTCAATGATTTTATACACCCCACTGGGCATAGAATCTATATTTCCTCCGGATGAAAAAGGTTGGGAAAATATACGAACCATCCCTATTACTCACGGAAGCCTTACAATCGAAAAATCTGAAGATGGTACGTGGACAATAGTTGGAATGAATAGTTCGAATCCGCACGATTATATGGATCCAAACTACCAACCAGGATCAGTATGGAATGATTCATAGTGATCTTTGTGTAAGGGGAGGAAATAGAGGAAAGATATGCTATAATATAAAGAAGAAGCAAGATGACAAACAAGGCTGTCTCCCCTGCCATACATTTGGAGGCAGCCTGCTTTGTTATGAATAGTTCTTTTACATACAAATGCAATGAGATTAAACGAAGGACATGGAATGAGGTGAGAACATGGCGAAAAAAACGAAACAGAAGAAACGAACAACAAAGAAATCAAAGCAATGGAAAGAACAAATGAAATATGAACTAACCGGACTGTTTCTGTTTACTTTCGGTATTTTAGCCCTTTTTCATCTGGGTAGAGCCGGTGAAGTAACGCTGTCTCTATTTCGTTTTTTTGCTGGAGAATGGGCACCGTTGTTAAATATCGGTTTATTAATTATAGCTGCTGCTCTTATTGTGAAACGTCGGTTTCCGCCGCTCACTGGGAAGCGTTTGAGTGGAGTATATCTTGGTATTATTACTGTTCTGTTATTAAGCCACGTTCAAATGTTTGAAAATTTAGGAGCTCAAGGAACCTATCCTGAAAGTTCAGCGATTATAACGACATTTAATCTTTTTATGCTGGACCCCTTTGATCAAGGCATTATTAACGATTTAGGTGGAGGAATGGTAGGATCCCTTCTGTTCGTGCTAACTCGATTTTTATTTGACACAGCTGGAACAAGAATAATTGCAGTGTTATTATTCATTCTTTCTTTTATATTAATTACTGGTTTATCTATTCAAGATATGATTCAGTATATTTATAAAAAAACTGGACCAAAATTAAAACAGATTCAAACTTTTATTAAAGAAAAAGGAAACGTAGTGAAAAAACGAAGGGACAAAAACAAGAAAGAACAAAAAAGTACTTCAACAGCACCGGAAACTGTTACCGCGTCCGAAAAAAAATCTCTCTCTGGCCAAGGGGAAGGTGTACCAGAACCGGTAATCTATAACTTTGCCGAAAACGCTTATACATCGACAGAAAAAGAGGAAAAAACGCCGGCTAAAGTCGAAAATTCGAACGTGAAAGACATGCAAAGGGAAGAAGACGATAATGACTCGATTCGAGATGTGCCATTACACCGTGAAGAACAAGAAAACATAAATTATGAATTGCCTTCTCTTAGTATTTTGGGTTCTTCTCAGCATAACTCTCAAGAACAAGAGCGAAATTTAATTTCTTCAAATGCAAGAAAATTAGAAGAAACATTACAAAGCTTCGGGGTAAAGGCGAGGGTGAATGAAGTTCACTTAGGACCAGCTGTTACCAAGTATGAGGTGCAGCCTGATACTGGGGTGAAAGTAAGTAAAATAGTAAATTTAGCAGATGATCTTGCGCTTGCGCTTGCAGCTAAAGATATTCGTATGGAAGCACCAATTCCAGGTAAAGCGGCAATTGGTATCGAAGTTCCAAATGCAGAAGTAGCGATGGTCACTTTACGCGAAGTTATTGAAGCAGGCTATCAAAAAGAGGATCATGTCTTGTCGGTGGCTCTTGGTCGAGACATTTCAGGAGAGCCAGTATTGGCATCCCTTGATAAGATGCCACACCTCCTTGTGGCTGGGGCAACCGGCAGCGGAAAAAGTGTATGTATTAACGGAATTATCACCAGTATTTTGATGAAGGCACGGCCTCATGAAGTGAAATTGATGATGATTGACCCTAAAATGGTTGAATTGAATGTTTATAATGGAGTGCCACATTTGCTGACACCAGTTGTAACAGAACCTAAAAAAGCCGCACAAGCATTAAAAAAAGTCGTCGCTGAAATGGAAAGACGATATGATCTATTCTCTCATACAGGCACAAGGAATATGGAAGGCTATAATGAACTGGTTAAAAAGCAAAATCAAAAAAATGATGAAAAACAGCCGGAACTTCCATACATTGTTGTGATTGTGGATGAGTTAGCTGATTTAATGATGGTGGCTTCCAATGAAGTGGAGGATTCAATTACAAGACTTGCACAAATGGCAAGAGCTGCCGGCATTCACATGATTATTGCGACACAGCGTCCATCTGTTGATGTAATTACCGGTGTCATCAAGGCAAATATTCCGTCTCGTATTGCTTTTGGCGTTTCTAGTCAAACGGATTCCCGCACCATTCTTGATGCAGGAGGTGCGGATAAATTGTTAGGCAAAGGCGATATGTTATTTCAGCCTGTAGGTTCGAACCGGTCCACTCGTGTACAAGGCGCTTTTGTTTCTGATCAAGAGGTGGAACAAGTAGTTGAAGCAGTAGTTGCGCAACAAAAGGCCATTTATCAAGAGGATATGATACCCGAAGATAAGCCGGAAGTGAAAGAAGAAGTGCAGGATGATCTGTATGAAGACGCGGTAGAGCTTATCGTTCATATGCAAAGCGCTTCTGTCTCGATGTTGCAACGAAGGTTTCGAATAGGATATACAAGAGCAGCTCGTCTCATTGATGAAATGGAAATGAGAGGAATAGTTGGCCCTTATGGGGGGAGTAAACCTAGAGATGTTCTTGTAAGCGATCATAAGGAACAAGAAAGTGAAGAATTATCGTCACAATAATTATAATGTAGGAAATGAAGGAGGAAACGGTAAAATATGCATGAAGAACAAATGATAACGGTCAATGGACTAAATATCCATTTGATTCCAACTACAAAATATAAAACAGCAACGCTTGTACTTCAAATTAAAACAAAGCTATCCAAAGAGACAGCTACAAAGCGAGCGCTGTTAGCTAACGTATTACAAAGTGCAACGAATGAGTTCCCATCGAGAAAACAGATTAGATTATACTTGGATGAATTATATGGTGCTACATTTCAAACTGATGTTCAGCGAAAAGGAGAAAATCACGTTATAACAATGCGCATGGAATCTGCTAACGAAAGGTTTTTAAAAGAAGCTCCTCCGCTATTTAAAAAGAATCTTTCTTTTTTAAGAAATGCGCTTGAAGATCCTTATTTAAAGGAAGGTAAATTTTCAGAGAAAGTAATAAAAGAAGAAAAACGTACGTTAAAACAACGAATCCAGTCCATATACGATGACAAAATGAGGTATGCGAATAAACGGTTATTAGAGGTAATGTGTAAGAATGAGCCGTTTTCTGTTCATCCTTATGGAGACTTTGAAGAGGTAGATGCCATTACTGCAGATGATTTGATGGATGAATATAAACGGATGTTGGAAGAAGATGATATTCGACTTTATATCGTCGGTGATCTCAAAGCAGAAGAAGTAAAAGAAGCGGCTTCGATTTTTACAAAGGCAGAATCTAAGGCTGATGACACGACCACTCTGTCAGCTTCTGAACCGAATCAATCACAAGAAAAGATAGAAACAGATGATATTCAACAAGGTAAACTTCATATGGGATACAGAACGCCAATTACATTTTCTGACAATCGATTTCCGGCTGCTCAGGTGATGAATGGTTTGTTTGGTGGTTTTCCAAACTCCAAGTTGTTCATTAATGTACGTGAAAAGGAAAGTATGGCCTATTATGCTGCATCAAGATATGAAAGCCAAAAAGGAATTATCCTTGTTATGGCCGGTATTGAGGTAGATAATTATAATAAAGCAGTTAATATTATAAAAAAACAGCTTGAGGATATAAAACAAGGAAATATTGCTGATGAAGATGTGGAGCAGACAAAAGGAATGGTCAAAAACCAATTGCTTGAAACAGCAGATAATGCAAGAGGTTTAATTGAATTATATTATCAAGGGGTAAATGCTAATCACAATCGTTCTCTTGAAGATTGGCTTTCGGCAATAGATGCTGTCACTAAGGAAGATGTGGTTCAATCTGCTTCTACTGTTGAATTAGACACTATTTATTTTTTGAGAAGCGAGGAGGATAATAATGACGGAAGTAATTAAATTCAATCAGTTACAAGAAACGATTCATAAGGAAAAGCTCCCCAATGGATTAACCGTATATGTAATACCAAAACCTGGTTTTCATAAGACATTTGCCTCTTTTACAACAAATTACGGTTCGATTGACAATCGCTTCGTCCCGATTGGAAAGAATGAAACAGTAGAAGTACCAGACGGAATCGCGCACTTTCTCGAACATAAAATGTTTGAAGATGAACAAGGCGATGTGTTCCAAACCTTTGGCGAGCAGGGGGCGTCTGCTAATGCGTTTACTAGCTTCACAAAAACGGCTTATTTATTTTCGAGCACTCAGGAAACAGATAAAAATATAACTACTTTACTCGATTTTGTTCAGCATCCGTATTTCACCGAACAAAGTGTAGAAAAAGAAAAAGGAATCATTGCACAAGAAATCCGTATGTATGAGGATAATCCCGATTGGCAGTTATTTTTTAACTTACTGTCGAATCTCTATCAACATCACCCGGTTAAGATTGATATTGCCGGAACTGTTGATTCGATTCATAAAATTACCAAAGATGATTTATATGAATGCTATGAAACGTTTTATCATCCTTCTAATATGATATTATGCGTTGCTGGAGATGCAGATCCGGAACATATAATTCAGTTGGTAAAAGAGAATCAAGCAGCTAAATCGTTTAAAGCCCCAGATAAAATAGAACGAGTGTTAGAACAAGAGCCAGAAGCTGTGGCAAATTCTAAAACAGTAGTACCAATGAGTGTTAATACACCTAAAGTGATGATAGGCTATAAAATATTACCTACTGAAAAAGAAGGACAGGATTTACTCCGCTATGAACTTTCCGTTGAAATTTTATTAGAAGCGTTGTTTGGAGCAGGATCCGATGCCTATGAAGCCCTATATGAAGAAGGGTTGATTGATGATTCTTTTTCATCAGAGTTTATGCTGGAACGTTCAGTTTCTTTTGTTGCAATTGGCGGAGATACGTCTGATCCTGAAACGTTCGAACAGCGAATTATGGATACTTTAGATAAAGCAATGAATGATGGTATCGATGATGAACAAATAGAGAGAGTAAGAAATAAGAAAATTGGCGGGTTTTTAAAACAATTGAATTCACCAGAGTTTATGGCTAATCAATACACGGATTATGCTTTTCATGACTTGCACATGTTTGATGCTGTACCTTTACTAGAACAAATTACGGCAGAAGAAGTGAATGCCTTTCTTTCTACTTTGTTTCAAGAAAAAGCACGGGCGGTGTCCCAAATTACCAAAAAGCAGGCTGGATAATAATGAACGGTTTTACGCTTATTACAGGAGCTAGTGGTGCAATAGGTGGAGCAATTGCACTTTCTTTAGCAGAAGAAGGGCACTCTTTATTTCTGCATTACCATCGTTCTAAACAAGCCATTATGAAATTAAAAGCACAATGTGAAGCATTAGGCGTAAAGGCATATATTGTCCAAAGTGATTTGTCAAAACGGGAGGGGGTGGAGCAACTATACAATCAGCTCCATTCTCCTGTGGAGACGGTAGTGTATAATTGCGGAACACAAAACTACGGATTTTATCAGGATAATACCGATGATGAGTTATATGAACTGGCTCATCTTCACTTATTAAACGCGATGCTGCTAGTAAAAAAATTAATCCCATCCATGATTACCCAAAAAAGAGGACAAATTGTAATGATTTCTTCCATTTGGGGAGACAGAGGAGCTGCTCTTGAAGCGGCTTATTCTGCTATGAAGGGCGGTATTAACACGTTTGTTAAAGCGCTCGCGAAAGAAACAGCCCCCTCTAATATTCGAGTGAATGCTGTTGCTCCAGGTGTTATCGATACTCCAATGATGGAGAACTTTTCAGAAGACGTACGGGAACAGCTTAGAGAAGATATCCCATCCGGACGGTTAGGTACAGTAGATGAAGTGGCAGATGCCGTCACTTTTTTGATAGGAGAAAAGGCTCGTTATATAAATGGCCACATTCTCGATATAAACGGTGGATGGTAAAAGACCATGCAATAAAACACATATATTCCCTCTTTGTTGAGCATGCTAGAAAAGAAAACATCTTGAAGGAGGAAATAAAATGTCTGTTTTAGATAATTGGGATCAATGGAAACAATTTCTGGATGGAAGGTTGGATCAAGCTAAACAAGAAGGGATGAACGATGGTGTAGTGTCAGATGTAGCCTATGAAGTTGGAGAATATTTAGCAAATGATGTAGATCCAAAGAATGAACAAGAACGAATTCTTTCCGATCTTTGGCATGTGGCTGATAACGAAGAACAGCACGCGATAGCGAACATGATGGTAAAGCTGGTACAATCAGATTCATCAAAATAAGAGGACAAAGCTGCCCAACAAGGTGTACTCACCGAAGGGCGGCTTCTTTTATAGTTGAATATAAACAAGGAGATTATTCTTAATCTGGGAATAGTACTGTTCAAATGAAGAAAAATAGCGTAAAATGACAAATATCTGAAAAGATTGTCTGTCAAATAAGGAGAGAGTAGCATGGAAGGGAAGAAAGAATGGTACTTGGAATATGAAATCCATCAAAATCGTCCTGGACTTTTGGGAGATATTTCTTCTTTGCTTGGTATTCTTTCTATAAATATTATTACGATAAATGGTGTCGAAGATAGACGACGAGGATTGCTGATTCGAAGCAAACATGACGATCAGGTTATCCGTTTAAGAGCTATTCTCGATACGATGGACAACATTACAGTACGAAAGGTAAGAGAACCACGCCTTCGTGATCGACTCGCAGTAATGCATGGTCGTTATATAGAGCGAGATGCGGATGATAAAAAGACTTTCCGCTTTGTGCGTGATGAACTCGGCTTACTGGTTGATTTTATGGCAGAATTGTTTAAAAAAGACCGGCACTATCTCGTTGGTATAAGAGGTATGCCAAGAGTTGGAAAAACTGAATCTTTGGTGGCAGCAAGTGTATGTGCCAACAAACGCTGGTCTTTTATTTCATCGACACTGCTAAGACAAACGGTGCGTAATCAGTTAGCTGAGGACGAATTGGAAGAGGGGCATATATATATTATTGACGGCATCGTGTCGATGATGCGTGCCCCGGAAAAACATCAACAACTGGTTCATGATATTATGAAACAGCCGGCGGTTAAAGTGGTGGAGCATCCCGACATTTTTGTGAGGGAATCTAGGTACACAATGGACGATTTTGATTGTATGATTGAACTGCGTAATAATGAAACAGAAGAGATTACGTATGAAGTGATAGAATCTGGCTTTTCGTCTTTCGATATCAGTTAAGTGGTAGGTGTTAATAGTGTCAGAGCTTGGGCAATTTTTAAAAACAAAAAGAGAAGAACAAGGATTATCTATTGAAAAACTGCAAGACATGACAAAGATTCAAAAGCGCTATCTTACAGCGATTGAAGAAGGACGTTATGATTCTTTGCCTGGGGCATTTTACACGCGTGCATTTGTAAAAAGTTACTCAGAAGCTTTAGGATTATATCCAGACGATGTGTTTGAATCATTTGGAAATGAGTTGCCTCAACCTAAACAACAAACAACAGATTTACCATCTCGGGCAGAAAAAGCGAGTCCGAAAGTCCCGAAAAAAAAGCGCCGGAAATCTACGTTTCTTCCAGCTATAATGGGCATTTTATTTTTGGTAGTAGTAGCAGCAGGCATATATCTTGTTGTGCAAGATGCAAATCAAGGAAACTCGGAAGGAAATAATCCTGACGAAGAACCTTCTATTGAGATGGATGCAAGTGAGGAATCTGATTCAAATGAGCAAGATCAAGCAGATGAGAACGGGCAATCTGAACCTAATGAAGAACAACAAGAGGATGTATCTGAGGAAGAATCCGATTCTAATGAGAATACGGAAAAAGATAGTGAGGATGAAGAACCCGAAGAAACAATAAAACCAGAATTAGTTTCTACAGAACAAGGGAACCGCTCTACATATGATGTATCCGGAGCGAAAGAGATGCAGATTGAATTGCAAATTGATGGAAATTCCTATATCGATATTAAAGACGAAGAGGGAGCTACTCTTGAAGAATCAGCTACTTTTAAAGAGGAAAGTACGTTTGAACTTGACTTTAGCGATGAGGAATATGTGAAAGTCAATATTGGTAATACATCTGTTGTTACGCTCTATTTCAATGGCGAAGAAATAGATTACCCCGTAGATAATGCTCATCAGCATATTATCTTTGATAAACAGCCATAATAATAAAATTTCCTCCGGTAGGTTCCTATTCCTCCGGGGGATTTTTATTATAGAGAACAGCGTTAATACGAAAAATATACTTATTGTTCTTTTCTTTGTGAGCTTGCTAGTCACTTTTTGGTTGATTGTATGATACAATAGGAATGAATTCTTTAGGTGCGGACTGACATGCTCATTTTACGTACAGGTTAACACGGTAATGAAACGAGGGACCAACTGATGAACTTGCCTAACAAGATAACGCTCGCCCGGATTCTTCTAATTCCTGTTTTTATGGTATTGATGCTTGTTCCTTTTTCATTTGGAAATTGGAATTTTCAAGGGACTGTACTCCCTTTTACTCATCTTGCGGGTGCGATTTTATTTATTTTGGCTGCTGCTACCGATTGGCTTGACGGTTACATAGCTAGAAAGCAAAACCTTGTCAGTAATTTTGGTAAATTTCTAGACCCTTTAGCTGACAAATTGCTTGTAACAGCTGCTTTATTATCGTTAATTGAAATCGGAATTTTGCCGGCTTGGATGGCCATTGTGATTTTAAGCCGAGAATTTGCAGTGACAGGAATGCGGTTAGTTGCAGCTTCTGATGGACAAGTGATTGCAGCGAGTGGAATAGCAAAGTGGAAGACAGTATTTCAAATGGCTGCGCTTGCTATATTACTCTTGCATAACGTACCGTTTGAAACATGGAATATACCACTTGGGATGATTCTTATGTGGATTGCCGTCTTATTAACGATTATTTCGGGGATTGACTACTTTGTAAAAAACAAGCATATCTTTCGCCATTCGATGTAAGGAGAATTCGGAGGGAAAACAATGAATGCAGAAATAATTGCAGTAGGATCTGAACTATTATTAGGACAAATTGCAAACACGAATGGTCAATATTTGTCAACGGAATTAGCTGGAATCGGTGTGAATGTCTATCGTCATACTGTTGTGGGCGATAATGAGAAAAGATTGCTAGCTTCCCTTGATGAAGCAACAAATCGAGCAGATGTTGTTATGATTACAGGCGGGTTGGGCCCGACTCAAGATGATTTAACAAAAGAGGTCGTTTCCCGTTTTATCGGTAAACCATTAAAATATCATGAAAAAACCCTTGAAAATATGGAACAGTTTTTCAAGAAACGACAAAAAGAAATGCCGATGAATAACAAAAAGCAGGCTCACTATACAGAAGGTGCTGATGTGTTTTATAATAGAGCCGGACTTGCCTGCGGTATGGCTATTGAATATAAAGATACTTTCATTATTTTATTACCGGGACCGCCTCGTGAATTAAAGCACATGTATGAACATGACGTGAAATCCTATATATTAAACAAGCTTGAGGAAGATTCTCTTGTACTATCAAGAGTTCTCCGCTTTTTTAGTATTGGAGAATCCAGATTAGAAGAGCAATTGCTCGACCTCATTGAAGCTCAAACCAACCCAACCATTGCTCCGCTTGCTTCTGATGGAGAGGTTACCGTAAGAATGACAGCCAAAGCCGTTAATCGTAAGGAAGCGGAAGGATTATTGGATACATTGGAAAGTCGTATTAGAGAAAGAGTCGGGGATTATATATACGGTAAAGAAACAGAATCTCTTCCCTTTCAGACCGTTCGTTTCTTTCAGGATACAGGGAAAACTCTTTCCGTTGCTGAAAGCTTGACGGGAGGTTGGTTTTCAAAGGCTTTAGTGGACGTTCCAGGTGCTTCAAATATTTTTGAAGGATCTTTGACCGTATACTCTGAACAAGCAAAGACAGATGTATTAAGAGTAGACAGTAGTGTGATAGAAGAATTCGGCACGGTCAGTAAAGAATGCGCAGAACAAATGGCTGAGCGTGTACGTCAATTGTATAGTACTGATATCGGTATTAGTTTTACCGGAGTAGCGGGTCCTGATGCGGTAGAAGGAAAGGAGCCGGGAACGGTTTGGATTGGTATTGCTGGTCCTGAGCATGTTACAGCACATTTATTAAATCTCACTGGAAACCGTGATTACGTCCGTCTGTTGGCGGTTTATTACGGTTGCTGGTTTTTATTGAAAGAAAAGGTGGTAAACGAATGACGTATTTTGATGATTTTGAAGTAAAAGATGAAATAAAACAAGCAGTGCGGGAAATGGGTTTTGAAGAACCTTCCCCTGTTCAAGAAAAAGCGATTCCGGAGATTTTGCAATCAAAAGACTTAATCGGGCAGGCTCAAACCGGAACTGGGAAGACTGCTGCGTTTGGCATTCCGCTCATTAACCGCATAACAGATGAATCTCATGTTCAAGCAATGATTTTGACGCCGACCAGAGAATTGGCTATCCAAGTATCTGGAGAATTGCAAAAGCTGTCTAAACATTTAAACATTCGAACCCTTCCTATTTATGGTGGACAATCAATTGGTCATCAGATTAAAGCGTTAAAACAAGGTGTTCAAATTGTAATTGGGACTCCGGGACGTGTTCAAGACCATTTGCGTCGTAAGACGTTAAAATTGGACCGTGTTCGCTCGGTAGTACTTGATGAAGCAGACGAAATGTTGGATATGGGTTTTATTGACGATATTGAGACAATTTTAAAACAAATTAATGTAGACCGCCAAACCTTGCTATTTTCTGCGACAATCCCTCCAGCGATTCGAAAGTTATCGAAGCGTTATATGGTGAAACCAACAACGATTTCGGTTAATAAAAGTGAAGTAACTGCACCTTCCATTGATCAAGTCTATTATAAAGTACTTGAACGCAACAAACAGGAATCGCTTTGCCGTATTCTTGATAGCCAAGACCCTGAGCTTGGAATTATTTTTTGCCGTACGAAAAAAGGTGTCTCTGAATTAGCAGAAGTTCTGCAAGCTAGAGGTTATTTAGCAGATGGATTGCACGGGGACTTAACTCAATATCAACGAGATGAAGTGATGAACAAATTTAGAAAAGGAACGATTGAATTTCTAGTTGCAACAGATGTTGCTGCTCGCGGTATTGATGTATTGAACGTAAGCCACGTTATTAATTATGATATTCCACAGGACCCTGAAAGTTATGTACATCGTATCGGCAGAACAGGAAGAGCAGGACGAAAAGGACAAGCATTAACTCTTGTTACACCAAGGGAAATGAAACACCTTCGTTCAATTGAAGCGGAAATTAAAATGGTTATTCCTACTCAAAATGTTCCAACCATAGAAGAAGTTGTGGAAAAACAACAGGAATCTTGGAAAAAATTAATTGTTGACCAGTTTCAAGATGAACAAAGTTTATCCTTATTTGATGATATATCGGATGAACTTTTGGCAGAATATGACGCAAAAAATATTATCCGTTCTTTAATGAAAATGAATTTTTCTGCGTCTATAGCCCAAACCAATGATGGTTATAACTTTGGTGAAACCGGTGGCGCTAAGGGCATGATTCGGTTCTTTATCAATGTAGGAAGAAATGTAAATATGACTCCTAAAATTTTGATTCAAGAAATATCGGATGCGGTAGGTATTTCCGGGAAAGCAATAGGACGTATCGATATTTTTGAAAACTTCACGTTTGTTGAAGTACCGGAAGATTCTGCTCCTTTTGTTTATGAAGCTCTTCGTTATTCGCGTATTAATGGAGCAAGAGTTAACCTTGAACCTGCTAAGCCACGTCCAAAGCGTTCCAACACAGCGCCTGCACAATCACGTTCTTCTAAATAGTACAACGGAACTAAAACTGTTCAAAGGAGTTTCCTTTGAACAGTTTGTTTTACACTTGAGTGTTGTATTTATCTGTGGTTAAATATTTTTCCTTGACTATTGTATCTTTTATCTTCACAATAAAAGACGAATAAATGTTCGCAAAAAGTATTGGCAAACTATATAAAAAAAGGTATGATAATTGTGGTGGTGAATCATTAACGGTCTTCGTTTCAATGGTCGTTCTAAATAGTTGTTTAATGTCTTTTTAACAGGGGCTGAGTATAAAAAGATGAGTCCGTTGTGTTAAACGCTAGGTCATTCGCAACCGGATATAGAACATATAAGAACGTCATACATCTGTAAGACTATTGCAGATTCGAATGTAAATTTTGTGCGTTTTCTTTATTAGAAAAAAGGAGAGATGGTCATGAGTGAAAGAAAAACAGCGCTGGATCAAGCGTTAAGAAATATTGAGAAGCAGTTTGGAAAAGGTTCCATTATGAAACTTGGAGAACAGACGGAAAGAAGAATTTCCACTTATTCAAGCGGGGCGCTAGCTATCGATGTGGCTTTAGGTGTAGGCGGTTACCCACGAGGACGTATTGTGGAAGTATTTGGTCCTGAATCATCTGGTAAGACAACTGTTGCACTTCATTCTATCGCGGAAATTCAGCGTCAAGGCGGGCAGGCTGCTTTTATTGATGCAGAGCACGCACTAGATCCTGTATATGCGCAAAATTTAGGAGTCGATATAGATGAATTGCTATTGTCTCAGCCTGATACAGGTGAACAGGCGCTTGAAATAGCAGAAGCTCTCGTTCGAAGTGCAGCTGTGGATATTATTGTTGTCGATTCTGTTGCGGCGCTTGTACCAAAAGCAGAAATTGAAGGAGAGATGGGAGACAGTCATGTCGGTCTACAGGCAAGACTAATGTCCCAAGCACTGCGGAAGCTTTCTGGCGCAATCAGTAAATCAAACTCGATTGCTATGTTCATTAACCAGATCCGTGAAAAGGTCGGGGTGATGTTTGGGAGTCCAGAAACAACAACCGGCGGTCGGGCACTGAAATTCTACTCGAGTGTAAGATTAGAAGTACGTCGTGCGGAAACATTGAAACAAGGAAATGAAATGGTAGGGAATAAGACTCGAGTAAAAGTAGTGAAAAACAAGGTAGCCCCTCCATTTAAACAGGCAGAAGTGGATATCATGTATGGTGAAGGTATTTCTCGCGAAGGTTCTATATTAGATATGGGAGCGGAACTTGAGATTATTCAAAAAAGCGGAGCATGGTATTCTTATGAAGGGGACCGTTTAGGCCAAGGTAGAGAAAATGCAAAGCAATTTTTAAAAGAAAATAAAGAAGTAACGAACGCGATTGAAAAAAGTATAAGAGATTATCACGATCTTGATTCCATCCAAGCCGAGACAGACACTGAAGAAGACGGATTGCCTTTAAACGTTGAAAATAATGAATAAAGAAACAACAGGGCTGACCTCAATCGTCGTTCACCGACCTTTGGGGTCAGTTTCCTTTCTGTGTAAAACATAAAAAAATGAGAACCTAGTTTACATTATTTGTAGGGTGAAAGTATGTCTCAAGTGATTGTAAGAGAAGGGATACACCTTTGCCAAGTGTTGACATGTCTAGTGTGGAAGGATACAATTAAATAGAATGGTGCTTATAAAGCATAATGGAATGTTTACCAAATTGGAGCCATTGCTTTTTATTGATGATGGAATTAGCAAAAGGTCTTGGCCTTTTGTAGCGCAACCGGTCGACACCACGTCAAAGAAACATTCATTATTCGTTTATGCTGTATGGATTCACAAATGAAACATGCCCCTTTATGATGGCAATGAGCTGAAAACAAGGGTTCAAACAAACAGATAGCAAGAGGAGGTGAAAAGACTTGGATAATATCTTTCTCATCTCCATTTTGCTTGTTGTCGTTGCAGCTTTGAGTGGATTGATTGGTTATTTTGTTCGTAAATCGATAGCAGAAGCGAAAATTGCCAGCGCGGAACAAGCTTCTAAACAAATCATTGATGATGCGGAGCGCCAAGCAGAATCAAGTAAAAAAGAAGCGATTTTGGAAGCTAAAGATGAAGCGCATAAGCTTCGTGAAGAAGCAGATCAAGATTTACGTGAACGTAAAAATGAAGTTCAAAAGCAAGAAAACCGCTTAATGCAAAAAGAAGAGATTCTTGACCGTAAGAGCGAAACTTTGGACAAGAAAGAGGAATCGTTGGAAAAGAGAGAAGAATCTCTCGCCGACAAACAACGACAGGTAGATGAACAAAACAGCAAAGTGGAGGAGATTTTAACAAAGCAACAAGAAGAATTAGAAAGAATTTCAGGAATGTCTCGTGATGAAGCTAAAGAAATTATTAAAAATGATATGAAAAAAGAGCTTGAACACGATTCTGCTTTGATGGTAAAAGAATATACAGATAAAGCGAAAGAAGAAGCAGACAAGAAGGCTCGTCAAATTCTTTCGTTGGCAATTCAACGATGTGCAGCCGATCATATTGCCGAGACAACGGTTTCTGTAGTTAATCTGCCAAACGATGAAATGAAAGGACGAATTATTGGTAGAGAGGGCAGGAACATACGTGCACTTGAGACATTAACAGGGATTGATCTTATCATAGATGATACACCGGAAGCGGTCATCCTGTCTGGTTTTGACCCAATCCGCCGAGAAGTGGCACGTACGGCTCTTGATAAACTGGTACAAGACGGCCGAATTCATCCTGCACGTATTGAAGAAATGGTTGAAAAGTCACGCCGTGAAGTAGATGATGCCATTCGCGAATATGGCGAAGAGGCAACATTTGAAATGGGTATTCACGGACTACATCCTGATTTGATTAAAATTCTTGGTCGAATGAAATTCCGTTCAAGTTACGGGCAAAACGTCCTTAAACATTCGATGGAAGTTGCTCATTTAACAGCTTTGATGGCTGCTGAACTTGGAGAAGATGAGCAGTTGGCAAAACGAGCCGGATTGCTTCACGATATTGGAAAAGCAATTGACCATGAAGTGGAAGGCAGTCACGTGGAAATCGGTGTGGAATTAGGACAAAAATACAATGAGCACGAAGTTGTGATTAACAGTATCGCTTCTCACCATGGAGATACAGAAGCCACATCTGTTATATCAACGCTTGTGGCAGCTGCTGATACTTTGTCCGCGGCAAGACCAGGAGCTAGACGTGAAACGCTTGAAACATACATTCGTCGTTTGGAAAAACTCGAAGAAATTGCAGAGTCATTCGAAGGCGTAGAGAAAACTTATGCTATTCAAGCGGGACGAGAAGTAAGAATCATGGTAAAACCTGATTTGGTTGATGATATGATTGCTCATCGTTTAGCGAGGGATATTACAAAACAAATCGAAAATGAATTAGATTATCCGGGGCATATCCGGGTTACTGTTATTCGAGAAACGAGAGCAGTAGAATATGCAAAATAAAGCGGCATCTCGCCGCTTTATTTTTTACTATTCAGTATTTGCTATTCCACTCTTCATTTGTTATAAAAGAATGGCAAGTGACCTAGCAAAAAAGGGGATATATAGATGAAATTATTGTTTATAGGTGATGTCGTTGGAAAGCCGGGACGACAGATGGTAGATGAATACCTACCGAAATTAAAGAAAAAGCATAAACCGGCTGTAACCATTGTGAATGGAGAAAATGCAGCTGGTGGGAAAGGAATTACAGAAAAAATTTATAAAGGCTTTTTAGAAAAAGGAGCTCAAGCTGTGACTCTTGGTAACCACACGTGGGACAATAAGGAAATATTTGAATTTATTGAGCACGCTTCTTCCATGATTCGTCCCGCTAATTATCCGGAGGAAACACCTGGTCAAGGTTACACCATTATTAAAGTCAACGAACTGGAAATAGCTGTTGTTAATTTGATAGGAAGAACATTTATGCAGCCCAATGATTGTCCGTTTAAAAAAGCAGATTCGATTTTGAAAGAAGTTGAAAAACGAACTTCCTATATTTTTGTCGATTTTCATGCGGAAACGACAAGTGAAAAACAAGCGATGGGATGGTTCCTGGATGGACGAGTAACAGCTGTTGCAGGAACTCATACACATGTACAGACAGCAGATAATCGAATATTGCCTAAAGGAACAGGGTATATAAGTGATGTAGGAATGACAGGCCCTATGGACGGTATATTAGGAATGGAAAAGGAAAATATCATTAATAAATTTTTGACAAACCTACCGGTTAGGTTTGAAGTTGCTGATGGACGGGAACAATTAAATGGAATCCTTATAGAGGCTGACCCTAAAACGGGTAAGACTAAAAAAATAGAACGCCTACAAATTAGTGAAGATCAACCGTTTTTTGAATAACTATTCAAATTCCTTATAAAATAATATACTTATAAAGAAGGAATATTGAGGGAATATCATGAATATAAAGTAAAGAGGGGCATTATTCCACATAAGGAGGTACTACAAATGGAAGTATTAAAAGTATCAGCCAAATCCACTCCAAACTCTGTTGCCGGCGCATTAGCGGGAGTTATTCGAGAAAGAGGCGCTGCTGAAATTCAAGCCATTGGTGCAGGTGCTCTTAATCAATCAATCAAGGCGGTTGCGATTGCTCGTGGTTTTGTGGCTCCAAGCGGTATTGACCTCATATGCATTCCTGCTTTTACGGACATTCAAATTGACGGTGAAGAAAGAACAGCTATTAAGTTAATTATAGAGCCCCGTTAAAACATGATAGGTTTAAACTCCAACCCGGACCCGATCAATACTCGGATATTCCGGGTTTTTCTATTTCATATGTCGTTTGCTAAAGAAGAGATAAAGCAGGTAAACTATAAAGGAAAAGTTAACATATTTTGAATGAGTCAGTAGTCAAAGGGAAGAAAGAAAGGAGAAATCGAAGATGCAGCAATTAATTAATATATTGGACAGAATCGATAACAAAGGATATAAAGCATATAATGATACGTTAGGAAAATATTCATTTCGTGAATTTACTTTACATATTGATCATGTGCAAGCTGATCCATATGCGAGCCCGACGCGTGCGCGAGTTGTAATGAAAAGAAAAGATTTAGGATTAAACGACGAGAGTGATAAAACAAGTGCTCGTCGCATTGCAACTATTGACTTTTTGGCTCGCGAGATTCAAAAAGAACTGAATAAAAACAACCAACGAAAGGCAATTATGATTGATGGCCCGGGACAAGAAGTCCTAGATCGTACGGCTGTTGTATTAAAGCAAGATGTAGTGGATATTCGTTTATCCATTCATTTCCCAGCGAGAGGAAGGACAATTCTTGGAAAACAAGCAAAAGAACGATTGACGAAGGATTTGCCAAATATTATTCATCATGCAGTGACGCGCTTTCAAAAACAAGAATTAGAGGAATGTTGGAAGCTTGCCGATCAACAAGAAGCGATTCGTGACTATCTTCATCAAAATAATTTTATTACGTTCGTTGCCAATGGATCGGTATTACCAAGAGAAAGTGGAATAAGTAATAAGCCATTGCAAACGAGCAATGTTGTTTCATTTAAGTCGCCATCTACCCTAGAAGTAGAAATAGATTTGCCGCACGGAGAACAGATAAAAGGAATGGCCTTAAAAGAAGGTATCAATATAATAGTCGGCGGAGGTTATCACGGTAAAAGTACGTTGCTTGAAGCAATTGAAAGGGGCGTATACAACCATCGTGCGGGAGACGGCCGTGAATTTGTCCTTACAAACGATACAGCTTGTAAGGTTCGTGCTGAAGATGGTCGCAGCGTTTCTGGAGTTAATATTTCCCCGTTTATATCTAATCTTCCGAATCAAAAAGATACACGCACATTCTCAACAGAAAACGCAAGTGGAAGTACGTCCCAAGCGGCCAATATTATAGAAAGTCTTGAGGCAGGAACAACATGTTTGTTAATGGATGAAGACACCAGTGCAACTAATTTTATGATTCGAGATGGACGTATGCAGGCACTGGTTTCAAAAGAAAAAGAACCAATCACACCATTTATAGATAAGGTAAGGGCATTGCATGAAGAACATAGTGTATCGACAATTTTGGTAGTTGGCGGTGCTGGTGATTATTTTGATGTTGCTGATTGCGTCGTAATGATGGAAGAATATGTGCCGAAAGATGTCACTACAAAGGCAAAAAATATAGCTAAGGATTTTGGAACAGATCGTAAAACAGAAGCAGGAATGACGTTCGGTGACATTACGAATCGAACCATCAAGTTAAGTAGTTTTGATGCGAGAAAAGGGAAAAAAGAAAAAGTTAGCGGTAAAGGACTTCATACCATTATGTATGGTAGTAATAATATCGAACTTTCAGGTGTTGAACAGTTGCTCAATCCAAGTCAAACGAATGCTATTGCTGCAATGATTCGTCATGCTGTGCGAGAACTAGGTAATGAAGCAGCACTAGAAGATATCTTGCGTTTGTTAGAAAATCAAATAGAAAAAGAAGGACTCGATATTGTTTCTCCTTTCCAAGGAAAACATCCAGGAGATTTAGCCTGGCCGCGTCGATACGAACTTGCTGCTGCGATAAACCGTTATCGCTCTCTGCAAATTAAATAGACAAGCTTAGACATAGTGCGTCGTTTCACGAGCGGCGCACTACTATTGTTTTCCGTGTTTATAGGCGGTATAATTTCAAGGGAAGTCTTTATTGTATAAGAAACAATATTACTATACATGGTTAGTATCGGAAAAATAGAAAGGAAGACAATCGATGAATGAAGAACAACGTAAAAAACAGCAGTCCGAAACTTCTCCATCGGACATAAAATCCGTAAGTGGCGAAGATACGAAGGCTAACTCAGATTACAGTAAATATTTCGACTTTTCCGGCGCTAAAATGGAAGAAGATGAAAGCGGCAAGCAATTTATGAAAATTGGTGGTCGCAGTATTTTAATCAATGAACAGCCGGATCATAAAAAAGGAAGACGCCGTGGTAGAGAAGATGTTGAGGTTCATTATGACTTCTCGATTCCACCTGAAATGCAAGGGATTGGTCTAGGGAAGCATTATCTTATTCGAACGTATGGCTGTCAGATGAATGTTCACGATACAGAAAATATGGCTGGAATTCTTGAGGATATGGGTTTTACTGAAACCGATGATACACAAGAAGCCGATGTTATTTTCTTAAATACGTGTGCGATACGTGAAAATGCTGAAAATAAAGTCTTTGGAGAAATTGGACACTTAAAATCGTTAAAACAAGAAAAGCCAGAACTGATTTTAGGTGTGTGTGGCTGTATGTCTCAAGAAGAATCAGTCGTGAACCGAATTATGCAAAAGCATCAGCATATAGATTTAATTTTTGGTACACACAATATTCACCGGATGCCGCATCTATTGTGGGATGCTATACAAGGTAAAGAAATGGTCATTGAAGTATGGTCAAAAGAAGGCGATGTTGTCGAGAACATGCCGCGTAAACGGGCAGGAAAGACACAGGCTTGGGTAAATATTATGTACGGCTGTGATAAATTTTGTACGTATTGCATCGTTCCTTATACAAGAGGAAAAGAACGCAGTCGTCTTCCGGAAGATATTATAGCCGAAGTTCGTGATCTTGCGCGTCAAGGTTATAAAGAAATCACCCTTCTTGGCCAAAACGTGAATGCGTATGGAAAAGACCTTGATATAGAGTATGGTCTCGGAGATTTGATGGATGCGCTGCATCAAATTGATATTCCGCGAATTCGTTTCACGACAAGTCATCCACGCGATTTTGATGATTATTTAATTCAGGTGCTATCAAAAGGTGGAAACTTGGTGGAACATATCCATCTTCCGGTTCAATCTGGAAATAATGAAGTGTTAAAATTAATGGGACGAAAATATACAAGAGAGCACTATGTAGAACTGGCTGATAAAATAAAAACAGCGATTCCTCATGCGTCATTTACAACAGATATTATTGTTGGTTTTCCTAATGAAACAGAAGAACAGTTTCAGGATACATTATCTTTAATGAAAGAAATGGATTATGACAGTGCTTTTACGTACATTTATTCACCACGAGACAAAACACCGGCAGCGCAATTTGAAGACAATGTACCAATGGATGTAAAAAAAGATCGCTTAAAACGTTTGAACGAAGTCGTCAACGAAATTTCTGCACGTAGAAATAAAGAACTTGAAGGTGAAATTGTTGAAGTTCTCGTCGAAGGAGAAAGCAAGAAAAACGCAGACGTTTTGTCGGGACGCACTCGAACGAACAAGCTTGTCAATTTTCAAGGTCCTAAATCCTGTATCGGTAACATCGTATATGCAAAGATTAATGAAGCTAAAACATGGTCGCTTAACGGCGAAATGTTAGAAACAGCAGAGGTGAATCAATGATGAGTGAAGAGGTTTATTCAAAAAATGAAGTGCTTGATAAAGCAAGAGAGTTAGGGAAACTTATTTCTGAAACAGAGGAAGTAGATTTTTTTAAACGTGCTGAATCTCAAATTAATAGAAATGTGCGTGTGCAGGAACTGATTCAAATGATAAAAAATAAACAAAAAGAAGCTGTAAACCTGCAACATTACGAAAAACAAGAAGCATTGAAAAAAGCAGAAAAAGAACTTGAGGATCTCAACAATGAAATAGAAAGTATTCCTATTGTCCAAGAGTTCCAACAAAGTCAAAAAGATGTGAACCAGCTATTGCAGCTTGTATCCACTACTATCTCTAACACAGTGACCGATGAAATTATTGAGTCAACAGGCGGGGATAAACTAAATGGAACAACGGATAAAAGTCCGTTCATGGATATTAAAAATGGCTGAGGCTATATAATCTAACGAATTCCTCTGGTTGTAATAAAACAGCCAGAGGAATTTTTACGCATTGATAAAATTTCACGTACTGTATTTATATATTAAAATCATATAATAAATGAACAAATAAAATGGGCAACTTAGACGGTTGTCTTGCATATAGTTAAACAAGAACGATAGTGAATGTTTTCAAATCGGAATGCATTCGTATAATTCACTGTGAGACGAATAGTTTTAATAGTGAACAGTATAGGAAGATCTTCGGCTTTAACTATGAGTTTTCGGTAGCTAGCCGAGCTTTTCTAATTAAAAAGGAGGGTAATACATGCCGTCGGAAAATGATGCTAGATATCGTGAGATTGTAACAAAAGCAGTGTGTGGGAAAGGGAAAAAGAATTGCAAAGATACCCATTTTATTAAGCCGCCTCAAAAGCCATCGAGTATTCTTGGCTGCTGGATTATTAATCATGAGTATGAAGCAGATCGAAAAGGTGATTCTGTTGAAGTAATTGGAAGCTATGACGTTAATGTTTGGTACTCATATGACGACAATACGAAAACAGACGTCATCACCGACAATGTTTCTTATACTGAAGTCGTCCCATTGAAGATGAAACAAAAAGAATTAATTGGAGATGAAGTAGACGTTATCGCTCGTGCTATCAAGCAGCCGAATACGTTGGAAGCATCTATCGGAGAAAAGGGAAAAGAAGTAGAAGTAGAAGTGGAAAAAGAATTTTCAGCAGAAATTGTTGGAGAAACAAAAGTTTGTATTCAAATACATCCGGATGCTGAAGACGACGATTATAAAAATGTGAAGTGGGAAGAACAGGTATCTGAAGAAGAATTGAAAAAAATTGATACCGACTTTTTAGAAGATAAAAATCAATAATATTCATTCTTGCCTGGCTCAAATGATGAGTCGGGCTTTTCCTATATATTGCAGGCGTATGATATAATAACAAGATACATAACGAGTAGTGGAGGAATCAATTTTGTCAGAAGAAACGCCGATGATGAAGCAATATAAACAAATAAAATCCGAATATGAAGACACTTTTTTATTTTATCGGCTTGGTGACTTTTATGAACTCTTTTTCGATGATGCTATTAAAGCCGCACAAGAATTAGAAATTACACTTACGAGAAGAGGAAGCAAAAATGAGCAGCACATTCCTATGTGCGGTGTACCGTATCATTCAGCCGAGCATTATATATCGACGCTGATTGAAAGAGGATTTAAGATAGCCATTTGTGAGCAGGTCGAGGATCCAAAAACAGCTAAGGGTGTCGTCAAACGAGAGGTTGTTCAAATAGTTACACCTGGAACAGTGATGGAAGGAAAATCAATACAGGAAAAAGAGAACAATTTCATTGCTGCACTGTATCCTTTTTCAGGTCAAAGTGCTGCATTTGTAAAGGCCGATTTAACGACCGGAGAAACAACAGGTGCGGTTTTGAATGAAGATATTATTGAATGGAAGCGTGAAATACTGCGATCTGACATTAAAGAACTTGTCGTTCCATCTTTTTTTGAAGGCGAGGAACTAGCTATGTCGTCCATCGTTTTTTCAGAAGAAGATGACACAGAATTACAGTCGGAATTTAAACAATTAATAACCGGTAACGTTGATAAAAGATTAGAAACAGCATTTGCGATTTTGACAAATTACTTTAAACGCACCCAAAAAAGGGCGCTGGCTCACTTACAACCGTTACATGTTTACAATCCAAATGAGCGCATGCAGTTAGATTTACATTCACGCAGGAATTTGGAATTAACAGAAACAATGATGGAAAATAAAAAAAGGGCTCATTACTATGGCTGATGGATCAAACCGTAACTGCGATGGGTGGCAGGCTTGTGAAAAAATGGATAGAAGAGCCGCTATTGAACACAACCGATATTAATAACCGTCATTCCCTCGTGCAGTCCCTTTTGGATCATTATTTTGAAAGAGAAGAGTTAAGAGATCGGCTTCGTCACGTATATGATTTAGAGCGGCTTGCGGGAAAAACTTCTTATGGAAACGTTAACGCGCGGGAATTAGTTCAGTTGCGACGTTCACTGCAAGAACTCCCGGATTTGTTTCAGCTCTTAGAAAAACTGAACAATTCATACGTAGAAGAGTTAACCGAGCGGGCTGATGACTTTACCGAACTGCGTCAATTATTAGAAGAAAGTTTGACCGATGATCCGCCAATCTCTATTACAGAAGGTGGTCTAATAAAGACGGGTTATAATGCCAAACTTGACGAATATAAAGAAGCAAGCAGAAATGGGAAAGAGTGGATTTCAAGACTCGAACAAGAAGAACGAGAAGAGACAGGAATTAAATCGTTAAAAGTCGGTTTTAACCGGGTGTTTGGTTATTATATTGAAGTAACTAAAGCAAATATTCCTTTTCTGCCAGAAGGGCGTTACGAGCGTAAACAAACACTTACAAACGCTGAACGTTATGTCACTCCGGAGTTGAAAGAGAAAGAATCTCTCATTTTAGGGGCTGAAGAGCATAGCACTCAATTAGAATATCAACTATTTTTAGAAATAAGAGAGAAAGTGAAATCGTACTTGTATCCCCTTCAGCATACAGCTCGCATTGTTAGTGAAATAGATGTACTGCAAGGATTTTCCCTTGTGAGTGAGCGCCATCAATATGTTCGCCCTGAATTTTCTCAAGAACACACACTTTCGATTCGAGAAGGACGGCATCCTGTAGTTGAGCAAGTATTAGACCGCGGGGATTATGTCGCAAATGATATTGATTTGGATAGCAATCAGCAGATGCTATTAATTACGGGTCCTAATATGGCAGGAAAAAGTACGTATATGCGTCAAATAGCACTTATCTCTATTATGGCACAATCAGGCTGTTTTGTACCGGCACTTTCTGCCAATTTACCTGTATTTGATCAAGTGTTCACGCGGATTGGAGCAGCGGATGATTTGTCTTCAGGTCAAAGTACTTTTATGGTTGAAATGTTGGAGACTAGACAAGCACTCTCATTGGCAACACCAGACAGTTTAATTCTTTTAGATGAAATAGGCCGTGGTACATCAACGTATGACGGTATGGCACTAGCTCAATCTATTGTCGAGTATATTCACAATGAGGTTGGTGCAAAAACTCTGTTTTCAACGCATTACCATGAGTTAACTTCGTTGTCCAATACCTTGGATAAGTTAAAAAATGTTCATGTACGTGCTGTCGAAGAAAATGGAGAAATAGTGTTTTTGCATAAGGTAGAACAAGGAAAAGCAGATCGAAGTTATGGTATTTACGTTGCAAAGCTTGCTGATTTGCCAAAAGACGTTCTCGAACGGGCCGAGACATTGCTTCATCAGTTTGAATCGAGTAATAGTTCGGCTAGAGATACCGTTACCGTTGAAAAAGAGGAGCATTTGTCTTCTAGTCAGGTGGAAAATACTATTCCGACGTCTATACAAAAACACGAAGAACAACCGGAACAATTAGCTTTGTTTCAACCCGAAGAACAATATTCTCACGAGGACAACGTGACAAAAGAAACAGAAACGATTATCAAAGATCTAAAACAAACGGATATTTTACGTATGTCACCAATTGAAGCTTTGGAAACTTTATATAAATATCAACAAAAATTACGATCATAAAAGGGGGATCGAGTAATGGCAGCGATAAAAAAACTTTCGGATGAATTATCAAATAAAATCGCAGCCGGGGAAGTCGTCGAACGCCCTGCGTCTATTGTCAAAGAATTAATTGAAAATGCAATAGATGCAAATAGCACCAGAATCGATATTCAAATTGAAGAAGGCGGATTATCTAAAATACGGGTTGTTGATAACGGAAGCGGGATGGAAAAAGAAGATGCCAAAATCGCATTTTTAAGACATGCAACGAGTAAAATACAAACGGAAAAAGACTTATTTAAAATAGCGACACTTGGTTTTCGCGGAGAAGCACTCCCGAGTATCGCTGCAGTCTCCAATTTAGAACTCGAAACAGGGACCGGTCAAGATGCTGGAACGTTAATTCGATATCAAGGAGGAAAACGAATCACTTTTGCGTCTGCGAAAGGTAGAAAAGGGACGGAAATAACGGTACGAGATTTGTTCTTTAACACACCAGCTCGGTTAAAATATTTGAAGACGATAAACACTGAAATTGGTAATATCAGTGATATTGTGAACCGTCTAGCCCTTGCTAATCCCTCCATATCCTTTAGATTGTCACATAACGACAGGCAGTTATTATTTACAAATGGCAACGGAGATATTCAAGCCGTTCTAGCTGGTATTTACGGTCGTCAAACTGCTAGCCAATTTTTAAAAATAAATAATCAATCGATGGATTATAAAGTAGAAGGTTATGTTGCAAAACCAGAAATAAACCGAGCCTCACGTCAATACATTTCCACCTTTATAAATGGCAGGTATGTGAGACATTATCCGCTAGTTAAAGCGATTGAAAATGCGTACCATACTTTGCTTCCAATTGGACGACATCCATTAGTTGTATTACACATCCAAATGGACCCAGTATTAATCGATGTTAACGTCCACCCGGCTAAACTAGAAGTTCGTATAAGTAAAGAAAAAGAATTGTTGAATATAATTGAAGAAGCAATAAGGACACAACTTACACAAGTAACATTAATTCCCGATGTTGATCAGTCGCGAACAAAACGACAAGTAACAGAACAAGTACCATTACATTTTGAACAACGAACGGCTTCATCTGAAAGACCGGAAGATTACCCAGTAAGTCAACAATTTTATGATACATCGGTTTCAACAAGCGCCCAACAACGGGAACCTTTACAAAATGTCACGAAAGAATCTTCACCAGCTGTGTCGTCAGAGCAGGAATATAACAGTTATCAAGATGATAGTGAGACTTTTGACGATGAATTAACGAATTCACCAGGTGTCGAACAATCAACACAAGATCGAGTACCAACGTTGGAACCGATTGGACAAATGCATGGGACTTATATTTTGACCCAAAACGAAAAAGGACTTTATATTATTGATCAACATGCTGCCCAAGAACGAATTTATTATGAATTTTATCGTGACAAAATTGGAGAAACGAACTCTCAAACCCAAGATTTAATTATTCCGTTAACGCTGGAGTTATCGCCAGAAGAGGATATGATTGTCCAATCGTATCAGAAGGAACTTGCAGAGGTAGGGGTTTTCTTAGAGCCATTCGGTTACCGCACTTATCGAGTGACCACTTATCCTGCCTGGTTTCCTAGTGGAGAAGAAGAAAGTACGATTAGGGAACTGTTAGAGCAATTAATGTTGGATAAAAAAATAAGTATTTCAAAACTAAGAGAAGATGCTGCCATACTCATGTCTTGTAAAGCAGCTATTAAAGCTAATCGTCATTTACGTGAAGATGAAATGATATCTTTAATTGAAAGTCTTCGTAAATGCGACATTCCCTTCACTTGTCCGCACGGCAGACCGATTATTATCCATTTTTCCAGTTATGACATGGAAAAAATGTTCAAACGGATTATGTAAAAGGAAATGCGTCCATAAAAATGTTCGAATCTTCGTCACATTTTCGGGAAAAATGATAAAGAGCGTCATGTTAAAATGAAACCAAAAGTTTTTGGAAGGGAAGTTTGTACATGACTGCCTTAGATCTTATTATCGTTTTAAGTGTGGCTGGTTTTGCTATCTTTATAAGTATCATAATGGCCATCTTCTTATTAAAACAATCACAATCCGACCACTAAAAAACAAAAGTTTTTAATCCCTTTATATGCGTATAGAGGGATTTTTTATAAGATCAGAAAAGATTGTGCTGATGCTACGGGTGTTCTGGTCATACTTGAATATATTGGAGCACACCTGAAAGAAGAAAGGATAATATATGATTCTGACGACAGCGAAATCAAGCTCATACGAAGAGAAGGAAGAAGCAAATCGATTGGCTGATAAATGGAATCTCCGTTTTGAACCGAGAAAAAAGAGGTCGTTAAATAAATGGATGAATGAAACGAATGAATCTATATATGTTATAGGAAATAAACAAGATAAACTATACCATCCTGATGCTACTCAACCATTTATGTTTCATCCAAGTATGGCTTGGATTCGATTTCAACGTCTTCAACAAGGCGGTACTGACCCGATGATTGAAGCGATGCAATTACACGTTGGTATGTCATGTCTTGATGCAACGATGGGACTAGGCTCAGATAGTGTTCTTATGAGTGCAGTAGCAGGGAAACAAGGAAAAGTGGCAGCTATTGAATCACATCCGTATATTGCTCATCTAGTTAGGAAAGGCTTGAATCATTGGGAGGAAGATGATGAAGCATTTAATAAAGCAATGAGGAGGATTAATGTAAGAACAGGAGAACATCTTGATTTATTACATAAACTGCCGGACAATAGTTATGATATCATTTATTTTGATCCAATGTTTGAGCAACCAGTCTTGAATTCGGTTCATTTAGGACCATTACGAAAGTTTGCGGTGAACGAATCGCTGAAAAAAGAAGCTATTCAAGCAGCAATCAGGGTAGCTAAAAAACGCGTGGTTGTAAAATGTTCAAACCTTTATGAGGATCTTGCTTCGTTTGGTTTTATGTTCAGTCGCAGAAAAGGGGCTTCCTTTTCTTATGCTGTTTTTCGAAAAGGAGAAGAGGGATGAGTAAAGATAAAGTGATTGTTATAGCAGGCCCTACAGCAGTGGGGAAGTCAGAAGTAGGAATGCAACTTGCCTCATATTTCAATGGGGAAATTATAAGTGGAGATTCTATGCAAATTTACAAAGGTCTTGATATAGGAACAGCAAAAGTATCAAAAGCAGAACGCAATCAGATTCCCCACCATTTTGTTGACGAATTAACGCCGTCTGATACTTATTCTGCTGCTGATTTTAAGCAAGCAGCAGCGGAGAAAATCAAAGAAATAAATAGTAAAGGAAAAGTTCCTTTTATCGTAGGCGGAACCGGGTTTTACATACGTGCGGTAACAAGAGACTTGGAATTTCAAGATGCACCATCTGATGCATCATTTCGCAAAAACATGGAAAATATTGTAGCAGAACAAGGTGTATCCGTTTTGCATGAACAATTGAAATCTGTGGATGAAGAGAGCGCTCGTGTCATTCACCCTCACAATGTAAAAAAAATAATTCGTGCCTTGGAAATTTATCACTTAACGGGACATACCAAACAGTCATTTACAGAACAAGAAAATAAAGATTCACCATATGACCTTGTGATGATTGGTTTAACGATGGATAGGGACAACCTTTATGCTCGTATCAACCAACGAGTAGATGAGATGGTCGATAAGGGAATCATTGATGAAGCTAGGTGGTTGTTTGAAACATTCCCTCCCGAATCTCAGGCTGCACAAGCAATCGGTTATAAAGAGTTTTTTCCGTATTTTAGAGGTGATTGTTCCATGGACTCGGCTGTTTCACAGTTGAAAAAAAATTCACGGCATTATGCCAAACGACAGCTCACTTGGTTTCGTAATAAAGAAGATGTGGAATGGTTTGAAATGACATATGAAAATAAACATGAAAAAATACAAAAAATGATTCGGTTTATAGAAGGAAAATATTATATATCGTCGAATAGTAGTAATTAGAGAATGATGAGGGGGACGAATTGAAATGAAACAGCCGGTAAATATTCAAGATCAATTTTTAAACACTTTACGTAAAGAAAAAATCCCTGTCACCGTTTTTTTACTTAACGGTTTCCAATTGAGAGGCCATGTAAAAGCATTCGATAATTTTACGGTTGTATTGGACAGTGACGGGAAACAACAGTTGGTTTACAAGCACGCAATCTCTACTTTCGCACCGCAACGTCAAATCTCAATACAGTTGGAACCAGATACTGAAAACGCATCAACGAAGACATAAGTATATATTGTATGTTGATAGGATTAATAAAAAGCTTTCGGTATAGACCGGAAGCTTTTCCCTATTTTTGACTAATGTTTTCTACATATTCGATATATTTGTTCAGGGTAAGAATAGTATTTAATCCAAGTTTCTCTTTCAATTGTTTTGTCGTGTACCCTTTTTCTAACGAACGAACAATAAAAGTATTACGAAAATGTCTTGCAGAAATAGAACGGTTAATACCAACCCGTTTTCTTTCTTCTCTTATCATCTTCTGAATGGCGATTTCTGTTAAATGTTTTGGCATATCTAATTCATAACTCCACCGATAAGTTTGACGTTGAAAGTCAAAAGCGACGAATAAAGGGTGGTGTTCCATAAACGGACGTATTACGGCAGGTATAGCCTGTAGATAATGATATAACAACGTTTGATCTTTTTTAGATAATGAAATGACACGGGGATTACCGGTGTTTTCGGAAATGGATAAATAGCCCTGCCCCTGATTAATATCTCCGATTGTTAACGATGATAACTCATGTAACCTTAATCCATGATATAAAAACCAGTGTATGATGACCAAATTTCGAGGAGCAAGCATAGGTCTTGCGGCCTTTTGTTTATCAGATAGACCGAGGTCAGATTGTATGCCGTCTATCAGCTTTTTTTCTTCTCCTCGTTTCAATAATTCATCAGCGTGTAATTCGTTCCATATAGAATCATCTAAAGACAGAGAAGCCATCGGGTTTATATTCATCTTACCTGATGTTTTTAAAAAAGAAATATATTGTTTAAGAACTGTTTGTATTCTTTTTAATGTACGTATTTGATATTGTCTGTTTGATTCCAATATGTAAAAATATCCTTCTACAATATGCGGGGTGATGGAAGAGGTTTTACACACTGCATCTTCTCCCGAAGTTATTGCGATATACCGAAAGAAATCAGTTAAATCATATCGGTATCGAATAATGGTACTTTCCTTACGCCCGTGTGTCATCAAATGATTAAGGAATTTTTCAGCATCTGAAGGCAAATTAAAACCTAGTCTAGTCATTAAAAGTCAGCCCTCTTTTCTACGAGGTTTTGATTTCATTATAGCAGATAGTGCAATCACCAATCAGCTCTTTGTGCGTATAATATGGGTAAAAGCCCGTATTCTTTAGAAAGAGGGGATTTCTGTGATGGTACACACAAAAGGCCGGGAGAAAATACAAATAACGCTAACTGCAACGGACAAAGAATTATCAAAGGAAGAAAAAACGTTGCTTTCTCCTGATCAGCATTATCCCTTGCTAAAAGCAGAAAAAAAACTAAGCGGTATGATTGGAATGCAACACGTTAAGGATTTTATTAGAGAAATGTATGCCCTTGTTTATGTAAATGAAAGCAGAGCGAACCTAGAGCTTGAAACGACACAGCAAAATTACCATATGCTTTTTATAGGTAATCCAGGAACTGGTAAAACAACGATTGCAAGAATTATGGCAGATATGCTTAAAGAAATGAAAATTATTGAAAAAGGGCATTTTATTGAAGCGGATAGAGCAGATCTGGTTGGAGAATATATTGGTCAAACGGCTCAAAAGACGAAAGATATAATAAAAAAAGCAGAAGGGGGTATTCTTTTTATCGATGAAGCCTATTCTTTGGCACGTGGAGGAGAGAAAGATTTTGGACGGGAAGCTGTTGATGCATTAGTGAAAGCAATGGAAGATAATCAACACAAGTTTATCCTTATACTTGCTGGGTATCCAGAAGAAATGAAACAATTTTTGAAGTTAAATCCCGGGTTGCCTTCAAGGTTTCCCAACACTTTAACCTTTCAAAATTTTTCCGGTTCCGATATGCTTGAATTGAGTAAACGAATGATGGCAGAAAAAGACTATCAACCAACGGAATCGTTGTTGAATAAGCTTCACAGTCATTTCCAAACCCTAGACTATCCTTATGTCAGTCATAATGGAAGATATGTTCGTAACCTAGTGGAACGAATGATAAGGCAGCACGCTCTTCGTCTGCTCGAACAAGGAGAACAATTAAATAAAAAAGTATTGATGACCTTAGAAACACGCGACTTACTAATTTATGAGGAATAAGGAGTGCATATATGAAGGAAAAAGTTATTATTGTAGGGTGTCGGTTTCCTAAAATGAATGAACAACAATTTCAAATGTCGATGGAGGAGTTAAAAGCACTTGTTAATACAGCCCAAGGTGAAATCGTCGGAGAAATTGTTCAACTTCGTGATCGACCGGAGCCGGCTACGTACATCGGAAAAGGTAAAGTATCTGAATTAATCGAAAAAGTAACGGAAACAAAAGCAGATTTAATTGTGTTTAATGATGAACTATCGCCGGGTCAGGTTCGGAATTTGGATAGAGAAATGAATGTACGAGTGATTGATAGAACTCAAATGATACTTGACATTTTTGCGAGTAGAGCTCATACGAAAGAAGGAAATATTCAAGTAGAGTTGGCACAACTGTCTTATTTGTTACCACGTCTAGCAGGTCAAGGTCACACCTTATCTAGACTTGGGGGCGGCATAGGAACACGAGGGCCCGGTGAAACAAAATTAGAAACAGACCGCCGTTATATATTGAAAAAGATGGACGATTTAAAGAAGCGATTAGCGGATGTTCAAGCTCATCGTGAAAGTTATCGAAAACAACGACGCAATAATAAAACAGTTCAATTTGCTCTTGTAGGATATACCAATGCTGGTAAATCAACGTTATTGACTAAGTTGTCTGGTGCCCAAACGTTTCAGGAAAACTTATTGTTTGCGACGCTCGATCCTCTCACGAGAAAAATGACACTGCCTTCAGGTTATCCTGTTCTTTTAACAGATACGGTTGGCTTTATTAGAGATTTACCAACGACACTTGTGGCTGCTTTTCGATCAACACTTGAAGAGGTAAAAGAAGCAGACATATTGCTTCATGTTGTAGATGCTTCTCATTCAGAAGCGCTATCGCAGATGCAAACAGTGGACAAGCTCTTAAAAGAATTAGATGCCCAATCTATTCCCGTTATTACTGTATTTAATAAAAGCGATCAATTACAGGAAACAATAACATTTCCTGAGGCAGATAATCCTTATCTTTACTTGTCTGCTTATAACGATGACGATATTATGGCTTTAAGCGAATTAATGGAAAAAACTGTCAAAGAGCAGATGAACTATTATCAAGTAAAAATTCCTGTTCAAGATGGAAAGAGTCTCTCAGATATTCAACAGTATACAATGATTCAACAAGAACAGCTCGATGAAGAAACAAATTGTTTCGAATATAAAGGATATGTTCTAAAAGACCATCCAGTAAATGGAGTCATAAAAAAATACGTACAGGACGTGTAGAAAGTTGGTCATAGCATGAGTTTTTCACAAGAACTGCAATCGTTGTCTTTCGCAGCCCAAGCAAAAATTAAAGACAATATAACCGCTGTCGAACAGACGGCAGAAAAGAATCAAATGAAAATCTTACGTATATTTAAAGAAGAAGGTGTCTCTGCCTTTCATTTTCAATCTTCAACGGGATATGGATATGATGATACAGGTCGGGAAACGCTAGATCGTATATACGCTAAAATATTTGGAACCGAAATGGCTATCGTACGTCCCCAGTTCATATCAGGAACACATGCGATAACGGCTGCACTGTTTGGGGTTTTGCGTCCTGGAGATCATCTATTATATGCTGGGAAACCATACGATACGTTAGAAACGGCTATAGGAATATCTGGTAATGAAAAAGGCACAATGAAAGAATTTGGAATTTCAAGTCATGCTGCTCCTTTAGATAAACATGGTTATCCCGATGCCGATACGTTAGTAAATCATTTACAAACCAACACTAAAGTTGTGGCATTGCAGCGTTCTAAAGGTTACGCTGATCGCCCATCTATGAATATAAGTTATATAAAAGATATTATTGCTAAATTGAAAAAGGTAAAGCCGGACCTTATTATATTCGTCGATAATTGTTATGGAGAATTCGTGGAAGAAATAGAACCAGGTCATGTCGGTGCTGATTTACTAGCTGGATCTTTAATAAAAAATCCAGGAGGCGGTTTGGTACGGACAGGAGGGTATGTTGCAGGAAAAGCAGATTATATCGAACAAGCCTCCGCTCGTTTCGCAGCACCAGGAATAGGTTTAGAAGGGGGGGCTACTTTAAATAGTTTATTAGAAATGTATCAAGGAGTGTTTATGGCTCCTCATGTTGTGTCCGAAGCCTTAAAAGGAGCGCATTTCACCGCATCACTGTTAGAAGAAGCAGGTTTAAAAACCGTCCCCGCGTCGAACGAATCAAGGACTGACCTTATTCAAGCTGTTATGTTTGAAAATAAGGAGAGAATGATTCGTTTTTGTCAGGCAATTCAAGAAGCATCGCCGGTTGATTCCAGGGTTACCCCTCAACCATCTGCTATGCCTGGCTATGAGGATGAAGTTATTATGGCAGCCGGGGCATTCATTCAAGGCTCAAGCATAGAGCTTTCGGCGGATGGACCAATTAGAGCGCCTTATACTGCATATGTTCAAGGCGGTTTAACGACTGCTCATGTTAAATTTGCAGTTATGTATGGATTAGAAACCTTAATGAAAGAGCAATTAATTGAACTCCCGTCATTTCAGTAATATTAAAATTTGATGTGAAAATAGTTAACATGCTATTGACTAAAAACCTCACATCATGTAGGATTAACTTAACTTCTTAGGGAAAGGAGGCAGCCAGATGAATGATCATATCCGGCGTAATATGCCTTTATTTCCTATCAGCATCGTGAAGAAACTGACGGAGTTGTCTGCTCGTCAAATTCGCTATTACGAAGAGCATGGATTGATTTATCCTTCAAGATCAGAAGGAAATCAACGATTATTCTCGTTTAATGATGTAGACAAACTGTTGGAAATCAGAAGTCTGATTGAAAGAGGCGTGAATCTATCAGGGATTAAAGAAATCTTTGAACTTCGCGCTGAGAAAACACACGATAAGCCAGCTTCTGCTTTGAAGAATACAGAAAGCATGAGTGATAAAGAGCTTCGTCAACACTTGCAAAAAGAAGTGATGATGGCTGGTGCACAAGGAAAATCATCTATGATTCAAGGGCAGCTTTCACGATTTTTCCATTAAGAGAGATGAATATTCTTTTGTTCATTAACAAAAGATTTCATATTATTTTTATTAAAAGAGAGGAGTCTCAAAACATGGCCAATAGTTATACAAAAAAAGACATTCAAAAAATGGCTGAAGAAGAAAACGTAAAATTTATTCGTTTACAGTTTACGGATTTACAGGGAATTATTAAAAACGTAGAAATACCGGTAGATCAACTTGATAAAGCACTTGATAACCTAATGATGTTTGACGGATCTTCTATTGAAGGTTTTGTTCGAATTGAAGAATCTGATATGTACTTATATCCGGATCTTGATACATGGGTTGTATTTCCATGGACACCGGAAAAAGGCAAGGTTGCACGCCTTATTTGCGACATATATGAACCAGGACCTCCTGGGGCAGAGCCAACACCATTTGAAGGGGATCCGCGCGGCGTATTGAAGCGTGTATTGAAAGAAGCAGAAGATCTTGGCTTTACTGACTTTAATATTGGACCAGAGCCGGAATTCTTCCTCTTCAAAAACGATGAAAACGGCGAACCGACAATGGAATTGAATGATAAAGGTGGTTATTTTGACCTTGCTCCAACGGACCTTGGTGAAAATTGCCGTCGTGATATTGTATTGGAACTTGAAGACATGGGCTTTGAAATCGAAGCTTCTCACCACGAAGTAGCTCCTGGACAGCATGAAATTGACTTTAAATATGCTGATGCGGTAACAACATGCGACAATATCCAAACATTTAAACTTGTTGTTAAAACAATTGCTAGAAAGCATGGACTACACGCAACCTTTATGCCTAAACCTCTATTCGGTGTGAACGGTTCCGGTATGCACTGCAATATGTCTTTATTTAAAGGGAAAGAAAATGCATTTTATGACAAGAAAACGGACTCTCAGTTGAGTGAAACAGCTATGCAATTCTTAGCTGGTATCTTAGAGCACGCTCAAGCGTTTACTGCATTGACTAACCCAATTGTTAATTCTTATAAGCGTCTAGTTCCAGGCTTTGAAGCACCAGTATATGTAGCTTGGTCTCTTAGAAATAGAAGTCCGCTTGTACGTATTCCGTCATCACGTGGAATGAGTACTCGTGTTGAAGTAAGAAGTCCGGACCCTGCAGCAAATCCATACCTTGCAATGGCATCCATGCTTGCTTCTGGACTTGACGGTATCAAGAGAAAACTAAGTGCTCCAGAGCCGACAGATCGTAACATTTATGTGATGGGTAAAGAAGAACGGGAAGAAGAAGGTATTAAAGACCTTCCTGCTGACCTAAGAGTAGCACTTGATAATCTTCTTGCTGATGAAACACTTGTTAATGCAATCGGCTCCCATGCTATTGAACACTTTGCTGAAGCAAAAGAAATTGAATGGGACATGTTCCGTTCCCAAGTTCACCCTTGGGAAAGAGAACAATTCCTTTCCACTTACTAAAAGCCAAAACCCTTGTCACTACTGATGGCAGGGGTTTTCTTTTTTATGTGAACAAACTTAAAAGTTACCCATAGAGTTGCCCATAAAATTTTTGAAAAGTAAAAGCCTGACATGTGTTGTTTTTAAAATATATCCTTATATATTTTTTCGTGTGATGGGAAAGATAGGATGGGTGATGTTTATGAAAGCTGATAAAAATGATTTCAAAAAGTACAGTGAAGCTATTGATAAGATACAAGAAGGAAATGAATCGATGATTGAACTGTTTAATGAATTAGAGGATGACGATCCGTTAATCAATTTTGGACATGATGTCGTTGAGAATATTGGAAAAGCAAAGGAAAAGTTTGGGGATGAAACGATAGATGAGAAAATTAATTCTGTCGTTCGTGAAATGCTTTCCTGGCTTCATTTAAACGATGAAGAAAACCCCGAATGAAAAATTCAACCGGGGTGTCGTTCTTTCATTAATGTAGTGTTCGAAATACACCTGTTACTTTACCGAGTATAGAACAATTATCCAAAATAATAGGTTCCATCGCAGCATTTTCTGGTTGTAGACGGATAAAATTATCTTCTTTATAAAAACGTTTCACGGTTGCTTCGAGTTCATCTGTCATTGCAACAATAATGTCTCCATTATCTGCCGATTGTTGTTGTTTCACAATGACTAAATCGCCGTCGTATATCCCAGCCTCAATCATACTTTCCCCTTGAATAGTTAAGACGAATACTTTTTCATCCGAAACCATACGATCTGGTAGAGGTATATACTCATCTATGTTTTCAATCGCTGTAATTGGTTCCCCTGCTGTTACTTTACCCAACACAGGGACATAAACAGCTTGACTCTCCGAAATAGAAATTTCTGAATCCTCAAGTTCGAGCACTTCAATAGCTCTTGGTTTAGTAGGGTCACGACGGATGTAACCTTTATTTTCGAGTCTTGATAAATGTCCGTGAACGGTAGAGCTGGATGCTAGACCGACAGATTCCCCAATTTCACGAACAGAAGGAGGATACCCTTTAAGTTTAACTTCATCTTTTATATAATCTAGAATCTGCTGCTGGCGCTTTGATAACTTGGGCATAAGCTGCACCTCATTTTCTATATTTTATTGGATTCATTGTAACATGCAAAACATATGTGCGCAAACACTAGTTCTAATTTTCGCTTGACGGGAACAATAGTTCTGTTATACTCTTTGTATAGAGAACAGATATTCTTATTTTTGGAGGTTGATTGTAATGATTTCAAAAATAAAAGAGTTAAGCAGTCAAGAATGGGCCATATTAATCCTTTTTATTTTTTCTATTATAGCTCTTATAGCAACAGTAGAATGGGTTGACAACTCGGATCTAGACAGCAGCTATGTTCATGAAGTAGAAGATGTAGAGGACGATGTGATAACCTATAAATGGACGAGCAATTGATGATAAGTAGATTGAGGGGAAAAAATGAAGACTTGCATTATTTATTGTCGTGTTAGTACGAACAAACAAACGCAACAGACATCTTTAAAACGTCAGGAAAATGAATTGATTCAATTGGCTGAACGGAATCAATGGAATATAAAAGAACGAATAGTAGAAGAAGGAAGTGGCTATTCACTAGAAAGGGAAGGATTAATTGAGGTACTTGAGCTTTTTAATAGTGGTGAAGCTGATGTACTTTGCATTCAGGATGAAACGAGACTTGGACGTGGGAACGCCAAAATCGCCATCCTTCATCAATTATTTAATATGAACATTCCTATATACACGGTTAGGGATGAAGGTGTCTTGGCACTTTCAGAAAATGACAGTATGTTAATGGATATTTTGTCTATGGTGGAAGAACAGCAGCGCAAGTTACATAATTTAAAAATAAAAAGAGGAATGAATAATGCAATAGCAAACGGATATCAGCCTGAATATAATTTTGCTGACAGGCATAGTGGAGGTCGCAAGAAGAAAGAAGCCCCGATAGAGGAAATTGTACGTTTGCGTAAACGTGAACTACCATTTTATGATATTGCTACTACATTAAGAGGTCTTGGCTATGATATTTCCAAAGCTACTGTCCACAGAAGATATAAAGCTTATATAGATGAACAAACGGAACCTATTTCTAAATGGGAGTAATTCTTTAGGTGAGTTTGTGTCATAACTTTTAAGAGCAATTGATTCTTTCTCATCGTAAACAAAACGATTTGCCTTCCACTTGGATTTTGTTTTACATTAATATTATAAGTAGTAAAGATGAATGAGGGAGGTTTAATATCAACCTATGCTTTCTCAAGAAAAGATAGCACGTATAAATGAACTGGCTCATCGTTCTAAAACAACTGGTTTAACAGAACAAGAGGAAGAAGAACAGCATAATCTTCGAAATGAATATTTGTCTAAATTTCGTTCATCGTTTAAAAGTCAGCTCCAATCTGTCAAAGTAGTTGATCCAAAAGGTGAAGATGTTACGCCAAGTTCGTTGGATAAGGCCAAAAAGAATAATCCAAATAATCGTCAATGATAATACATGACAACGCATAACCGGATATAATGTTAAAAGACCTGATGTTAATATCGTCAGGTCTATTTATATGATTAATAAAAAATGGAAGAACAAAATCGATACAATTAGAAAGAAACGATGTAGGGGAGATGTAGAAGTTAAACGAAAATTCGCTTGTACAAATATTGAAATACGTTTATGATAAAAAACGTAGGATATCATACATAGTGAAACGCTTGAAAGGAAGGGAAAATATGACTTCGAAAAAAGTAGAAGAATTAGCTATTAATACGATTCGTACGTTATCGATTGATAGTGTAGAAAAAGCGAATTCAGGACACCCGGGATTACCTATGGGTGCAGCACCGATGGCATATGTACTATGGAGTAAATTTATGAACCATAACCCAGCAAATCCTGAATGGCATAACCGAGATCGTTTTGTCCTTTCAGCAGGTCATGGGTCAATGCTGCTATATAGTTTGCTTCACTTATCGGGCTATGATTTATCACTAGAGGAATTAAAAAACTTTCGCCAGTGGGGAAGTAAAACACCGGGGCATCCTGAAGTAGGTGATACGCCAGGCGTTGAGGCTACAACGGGTCCATTAGGTCAAGGTATTGGCATGGGTACCGGTATGGCAATGGCTGAACGTCATTTAGCTGCAACGTACAATACAGATAGTCATTCAATAGTGGACCATTATACTTATGTATTGTGCGGTGATGGAGACTTGATGGAAGGGATTTCAGCAGAGTCTGCATCATTGGCTGGTCACTTGAATCTCAATAGATTAATTATTTTATATGATTCTAATGACGTTTCATTAGATGGAGATTTGAATCAAGCATTTTCAGAAGACGTGATGAAACGTTACGAAGCATACGGTTGGCATACGATATTAGTAAAAGACGGAAATGATGTAAACGAAATTGAAAATGCAATTGCTGAAGCTAAACAATCGGATAGACCTTCTCTTATTGAAGTAAAAACAGAAATTGGATATGGTTCTCCTAACAAAGGCGGAAGCAGTGCAGCTCATGGTGCTCCCCTTGGTGGAGACGAAGTCAAACTTGCAAAACAGATGTATAAATGGGAGTTTGAGGAAGATTTTCACGTTCCAGAAGAGGTCCGTGCACATTTTGCAGATGTGAAAGCCGAAGGTGCTAAAAAAGAGCAAGAATGGAACAAAGAATTTGATGAGTATAAGAAACAGCACCCAGAACTTGCTGCCCAATTTAGTCGAGCTATGCGTGGCAACCTTCCGGAAGGTTGGGAAAAGGAACTGCCTGTATATGAAAATGAAAAGGCTGCGACTAGAGCAATCTCCGGTGAAGCGCTTCAAACACTATCAAAGTCTGTTCCTTCTCTCTTCGGCGGTTCAGCTGATTTATCGGGATCGAATAAAACGTTAATTAAGGAAGAAAATGACTTTTCATTTAACAATTACAAAGGACGTAATATTTGGTTTGGAGTGCGTGAATTCGCCATGGCTGCAGCGGCTAATGGGTTAAAACTTCACGGAGGAGTCCATCCTTATGTTTCCACCTTTTTAGTATTTTCTGATTACTTACGTCCGGCTTTGCGTTTAAGTGCACTAATGGAACTTCCGGTAACGTATGTGTTAACACATGACAGTATCGCAGTCGGTGAGGATGGACCAACCCATGAACCGATAGAACAAACGACCTCGCTTCGGGCGATACCGAATTTGAATGTGATCCGCCCGGCAGATGGAAACGAAACGGTGGCCGCTTGGAAAGTAGCTTTAGAAAGTGAAACAACACCTACGGCCCTTATTTTGACTAGACAAGGGGTTCCTACACTTCCTGGTACTGCCGAAAAAGCAGAAAAAGGTGTGCAAAAAGGAGCTTATGTGTTGGTCGAAACAGAAAAACGTCCAGATGTTTTACTACTAGCTGCGGGTTCTGAAGTATCTCTTGCTGCAAATGCCCAGGAAGCTTTAGAAAAAGAAGGTGTAAAAGCCAATGTCATCAGCATGCCGAACTGGCACGCTTTTGACCAACAACCTCAAGATTATCAAAGAGATGTTTTACCAGAGGGTGTGCCTGCCCTTGCTATCGAAATGGGAGCTTCTCATGGTTGGCACAAATATACAGGAGCATATGGAGCTGTACTTGGTATTGATACATTTGGTGCTTCTGCTCCTGGGGATCGAAATATTAAAGAATTTGGATTCAGTGTGGACAACGTGGTTGCTAGAGTGAAAACGTTGCTAGATTCTAAATAAAACGATACAAAAGAAAGAGATTGCCGTTATCTAGGCAATCTCTTTTAAGTTATTTGAAGTTCTACTCGATTCGCTCTTTATATCGAAGAAAATATAGGGTTTCGACAAAAACAGTTTTTTTATTTTCAGAAAATGACAGTTCTTTTGCTTCTTATGCGATATGATTTATATAAAGAAGGGAAAGGAGAGCGAATCCATGAGTCGATATCAACTAACAATAATTACAAAAGAAGTGGCGCTCCACTATTACCAATCCGAGGACAAGCTTTATCGGTTATTTCTTGATTATCACAAAGCATATGATTGGGCTCGCCCCGTGCTAGAAAAACAAATACGTTATGTGACAGAAACATTCTTGTATAACGGATTTATAAATACTGTACGAAAAGATTTACAATCGATAGGGTTTAAGGAAGAGCTGAGAAATGGAGAGTATTTCTTTTATTCCAACCATTCATGTAGTAAAATTCATATGCATAAAAGATATATAATATTCGAACATAACGGTAGTGTTAAAGAAGAATGGGAAGTGTTTGATTGCTTGAAAAATATATCACCTTATATCTTTGCAGTAAATATAAAAAAGGGAGCATTTGGTTGGCTTAAACCGCTGAAAGTTTTCTCTGTTTTGTAATCAAATAGTCTCTCCCTCTTTCAATGTCACAAGGGATACGTTATAATTATGTAGGTTAAACGCTTAATAACTATACACTATTCGTTTTATGGTTTTTTAGAAGGAGGAAGAAAACAGGATGGACTGGCTTTGGTTTGTACTCGTCGGTGTTGTTTGTTTGTTGGCGGGTGCTGCATTAGGATTTTTTATAGCTAGAAAAACGATGATGAATTACTTAAAGAAGAACCCACCAATCAATGAACAAATGCTCCGGGTTATGATGATGCAGATGGGGCAAAACCCTTCGCAGAAAAAAATAAATCAAATGATGAAGGCAATGCAAAAGCAACAGGATAAAAAATAAGGACAAGGCTGTTTCAAACGACAATCGCGTAACGTGCGTGTCAATTTTGAAGCAGCCTTTCTTATTTTTGGCCAGCACGTTGCATAAGTACATTTTATCATTGTATGATAGGGATAATTGTTATACATGAAACCCTCTGCATAGAAAAAGCAGAGGAGGGAGTTGGACCTTTAATGAATGCGATGCTAATCATTACAACAGTTGGTGCTGCCTTCATGGCACTGGCTACGATATTTATACGAATGAAGGCGATTAAAAAGCCGGCAAACATAAAAAAAATTATTTTACCGCCTGTTTTTATGTCGACAGGTTTTCTTATGTTTATTTACGAACCTGCCCGATTAAATATCTCACAGATATTGGAAGCTTTATCCGTAGGGATTTTGTTCTCCTTTTTATTAATCAAAACCTCTAGTTTTGAAATCAGGGACAATGATATTTATATGAAACGCTCGAAGGCTTTTGTATTTATTCTTTTCGCTCTTCTCATCGCACGAGTTATTTTTAAACTTCTTATGGGGGATGTTATTAACGTCGAAGAGCTAGCAGGAATGTTTTTCATTCTCGCTTACGGAATGATTATTCCTTGGCGGATTTTTATGTTTATCCAATTCAAAAAAATAGAGAAGAAAAAATTATTAGCCGAAAAAAGCGAATCTGCCATATTTCGGTCTTAACATAAAAACAGACCACCACATTACGATGAGGGGGGGTCTGTTTTTTGTGTTTATAAAAATAAATGTTCATATGGTGACATATCAACCTGTTTTTCATTCAATTTTTTTCTTAAAAATTTATGATCTCGCTTTGGCGTTGCGACGATATAACCGCGAATCAATAAATCTTCATTAATTTGTTTTGCGTTCTCTTCCAAGGCAAGTTCCCCGACTTTTCCTGCAATTTTCTCTCTTGCCGTATCGCGGAACAACTCTGGAACGGGTTCTACTAATTCTTCCAGCAAATCTTTTTTGTCCTGTGGCCATAAATGTATTGTTTTCTCAAGGTAGTGATCCTGCCAGTCTAAAATGGACCTCCCATCTTCCTTAGGAAGACGCTTTAAAAACTTACGAAACATGAAGTAGCCGCCGATAAACATCATAACCGTTATAAAAATAGACCAGAACACAATAAACCACATAAACATATCAGAAGGCATCCGGTTCACCTCATTATCTTATCTCACATTCGATATTTTATCATAAGTAGATAGGAAAAATCATCTGCTAGATACGATTTGTAGATATATCGATAAGCCATTGTTTTTTGATATACTTTGTAAAAGCATAATTGCTTTATGAAAGGATGGGCTGTTTTATGGCGCGTAAAAGTGTGGAAGATTATATTGAAGAAGGTATTTATGGTCCAAAAGAGACGAAACCTGATGAAAAACGTCGATATCTTGGAACATATCGTGAGCGAATTTTGTTAGCTCTTACAAAAGAACAAGTGATGAAAAAAGGAACATTTCCAGAAGTGGAGGAAGAATTAAAACAAAATCAGGATGTTATTATGGTAGTGAATGGAAAACTTGGTTATAAAGCTTTATCCGCTTACACGAAAATGGCTTCAGATTATGGAGTACAAGCCCAACGAGTCACAAGCATAGATAAGACTAGTGACGTAGGGCTGGTTCTTGCTAAAAAATACGCCATTCATCGTGAAACGATATTTATCGAAGAGAATCAAGAAGAAGATATAGAACAACCTGAAAAATCACCGTGGTGGAAAAGGTTACTAGGTATTCACTAAATCAAATAATACAAAAACCTTCCGAATATCATTCGAAAGGTTTTATTATTATTGAGCGGTAGCAACAATTATTTTTAACATTTGGCGGGACCGTCTGGGAATCGAACCCAGCGGAGACGGCACGCGCCTCCCAGGAAAGTTTTGAAGACTTCGGCGTGCACCAGCATCGCAACCGGCCCCATATTATTTCACGGAGTGTATTGTATCGCGTAACACGACACAATGCAAGAAAACAGAATGATTTTCATTCTATTTCTACCTGTAGTAAGATAAATAGCAAGAATTCATATCAGGAATGATTGAAATGAAGGCGGGAATAATGATGGTGAAACGAACATTTACGATAGGCATGGCAGGTCATATTGACCATGGCAAAACGACGTTAACGAAAGCATTAACAGATATAGATACAGATCGATTAAAAGAGGAAAAAGCACGGAATGTATCAATAGAACCAGGATTTGCTCCACTTCACTTAACCGAAGATATGGATGTGTCAATCATAGATGTTCCGGGCCATGAACGTTTTATCAGACAAATGATCGCTGGTGTGGCTGGAATTGACGCAGTTGTATTGACTGTAGCTGCAGACGAAGGTGTAATGCCTCAAACGAAAGAACATCTTGAAATACTGTCGCTTCTTGGCGTGACAGGTGGATTGATTGCTGTAACAAAAGTAGACAACGTTGAAAAGGAATTGCTCGAATTAGCTGCAGAAGACATCCGTGAAGAGGTGCAAGGAACCCCCTTTTCTAACGCAGAAATGGTCTTTGTTGATAGTATTTCACAAAGCGGGATACATAAGGTACGCGAAAAACTAACGGAAGTTTTGCAAACCGTTCCGATGAGAAATACACGAGGGGCATTTCGGCTCCCTATTGATCAAGTATTTAGTGTCCACGGTCAAGGAACGGTTGTAAGAGGAACAGTCTATGAAGGATCTATTACAGAGGGAGATACGATTCAAGTTTTACCTTTGCGAAAAATGATGAAGGTTAGGCAATTACAAATACATGGCACTCAGGTAGAAAAAGGGGTTGCGGGCCAGCGTCTTGCAATGAATTTGAGCGGTGTTGATAGAGAGGAGCTAAAACGAGGCGATGTCGCTGTATCGGCGGAGCATTACGTGACAACTCAACTCATAAATATTGTTTTACATACATCGAAGGAAATGCACTATGCTTTAAAGCAGCGGGGACATATAAAGCTCCATCTGGGTACAGCAGAAGTATACGGAAATATAGTCTTTTTTGACCGCAATGTATTAAAACCTGAGAAACAAGAAGTCCTATGTCAACTTAGACTTAATGATCCTATCGTCACTAAACGCAATGATACATTTATTGTACGCCGTCCATCCCCGACTGAAACCGTTGGTGGGGGCTGGGTGATTAATCCGAATGCCGAACGTTTGAGGTTTGGAGAAACAAGCATCAGACTGCTCGAACAAGAGATGGAAGGAACTCCTGCGGAGCATATAAAAAAAGCAATTTGGGTTAACTATTGGCTCAGCGCAGAAGTACTAGCAAAGGAAACTGGTATTCTTATTGATGACGTGAAGGAAATTCTTCAACAATTAAAAGAGAATGGTGAAGTAATAGAGTATTCAAATGGAAAACTGGTTCTTCGAGAACGGTATGACCAATTTTTAAAAGCTATAAAACAAGAACTACAGGAGTTTCATCAAACTCATCCTTTACAGAAAGGAAAAAATAAACAGGAACTCCAAGCAATGAAAGAAATGGATATGCCTAAAGATTTGACAGAAAGGTTCATAGAAAGAGCTGAAGCGGAGGGTGAGATAAAACGGGACAAACAATTTATTTCTCTCTATCCTTTTAGTCCAGCATTTCCTAAAGGATGGGAAACGAAAATGACACAAGCAAAAGAGAAATGGGTGAAAGATGGCTTAACACCTAGGCCATGGGCGGAATATATGCAAGAACAAAGCATACCAATGGAGCTCCGAGAAGAATTAAAATATTCATTTCTACAAGCGTATGAAGCTATAACAATGGATGAAAAGCATATTTGGCCTGCTTTTAAAGTAGTAGAAGCTGCCAAGCAATTGAAACAGCAATATCCCGCCTCTTTCACATTACAAGATGCAAAAGAGGAACTAAATATTACGCGAAAGTACCTTGTCCCTTTTCTTGAGTGGCTTGATGAACAAAATTGGACGAAACGACAAGAAAATGAAAGAGTGTGGCGTAACTATGACAAATAGAAAAGGATTGTCCATTCTTTATCTTACTCCTTATTTTTATTCGAAGCGAGGCAATGCGACGACAGCAAAGAGGATGAAAAAGTATTTAGAAGAAGCAGGACATCAAGTGAATGTGTTTGCTTTTGAAGAAGAAGATGGACCTATAGAGGATTTAATTAAAGAATCAGATATCATCCATGCTCTGCATGTAAGAAGAACAGCGGAATATGTGGCATCGAAAGGCATTACGTTTCAGAAGCCGTTTGTTCTAACAACAGGTGGAACAGATGTAAATATTGACTTAAACCATCCTAAAAGAAAGAAGCAAATGGAAGAATTTTTAAGTGAATCAGAAGCATTAACTGTGTTCACGGAGGATGGGAAAGATAAAGTAATAGCTGACTTTCCTTGGTTAAAAAACCAAGTGTATGTTATTCCTCAAGCTGTAGAATTTGAGTCTGACACGAGTTTCGTTCCTTATTCGCTTCCTGAAGGCTTTCCGAAGCTCGTTCTTCCGGCGGGTTTAAGACCGGTTAAAGACGTATTATTCGTTTTAGAAGAACTCGATAAACAAGTATTAGATTACCCTAACCTACAATTTTTAATTGTTGGAGAAGTGCTAGATAATAATGTAGCCCAGCAAGTGATGGAAGCTAGTTATTCTCGGCCATGGCTTACGTATAAAGACCCGTTGGATAGTAAACAGATGATAGCTGTGTACAAATGGGCTGATGTTGTGATTAACACGTCTAAGTCAGAAGGACAGCCGATGAGCTTGCTCGAAGGAATGGCAGCAGGTATTCCAGCACTAGCACGAGTAAACCCTGGCAATGACAGCGTAATTATTCCTGGCTATAATGGGTACTTGTTTACCTCTGCCCTAGACTTTTCTCAGCAGTTACAGCGATTGTTTCAGAATAAAAGTCATTATGAAGAAATAGCAGCGAAAGCGGCAGATTATGTCCAAACCCATCACAATCCAGAAGAAGAAGCGCAACATTATATTGATTTATATTACTCGTTATTGTCGTATTAACTTCTGCTCTCGGCTAACTTTTTAAAAGCTTTTATCGTTTCTTTCTCCTGATTTTCTTTTCTAAAAGCTAAATAAAATTGTCGTTTATACGGCAGGATTCCTTTGAATACACAATCTCGTTTTAGAGCAGCATTTAAGGCGTATTCCGATAGAAATCCATAGCCAATGCCTGCTTCTACTAGCGAAAGCAGGCTTTCGGTATTTGGAACGATGGCTGCTGTTTCAAGCTCCGCAAGGGAACCTCCCCACTGTTTTAATCCTGTTTCCACCGCTTGGTATGTTCCTGATGCTTGTGGTCTTTTAACAAATGCATGTGAAGGTAACTCTGAAAAACCATCTATTTCATGCCGATTTTCACCAGGAGGGGCTACAATAGCTAACCTATCGCTTTGAAATTTTTGAGACACAATGTTAGATTGCTCTGTCGGAACTCCTACGATGGCGACATCAATTTCTTTTTCAGTTAATAAAGACAAGACAGTGGAGGAGTCTTCTATATGAAGGTGTAGTCGCCAATTTGGATAATGATAGTGACATTCTTTACACAATGAAGGCAAAAAATAAGTGCCTGGTGTAGTGCTCGCTCCTACGCTTAAGGTTTCTGTGTATTTATTTCCGCGTGATTGACAAACGGATCGTAATTGCTGCCAATCTGTCAACAAGCTCTTTGCTTTTTCATAAACCATTAATCCTTCCTCTGTAAGCGAAACGGTTTGCCGTTGAATAAGGGGGCTGCCAAGTTCATGCTCCAGACTTTGCAGCTGTTTAGTAACAGTGGATTGAGACACATTCAATTGATAAGCTGTTTGGGAGAAACTTCGTTGTGAAGCTAGTTCTATAAATAGTTGTAATTGCTTTTCGTTCATATTGTCACGTCACTTTCTTAACATGCTGATTTCTTTACAATTATCGTAAACAATGATAGCTTAATAACGCAACATTATTCCAAAAACGAATAAAGATTATTATTTTAACGAAACAGGGGGATACATATGAAAAAGTGGACAATGGCTTTGGTAGCAACGTCATTTCTCCTGCTGACAGCATGTGGAGAATCGAACGAAGAAGAACAGGGAGAAAGTTCTGATCCTTTGGAAGTTGCAGTAATTCCGGCTCAATCATCAGGGGAAATGAGTGATGGTTTAAATGCTTTAGAAACATCTTTGAATGAGTCAATGGATCAGGAAGTAAATGTTGATCACTATCCGAGCTATAATGCAGTCGTGGAAGCTTTAAACTTTGAACGGATTGATCTTGCTTATTTAGGGCCGCTTACCTATGTTATTGCGAATGAAGAAAGTGGAGCAGAGGCTATTTTGACTCAGGAAGTAGGAGGGGAACCTTTCTACTATTCATATATTATTTCTCACGTGGACCAACCATGGGACAGCTTGGATGAGATGCTTGAACAGTCCGAGGAGGTTGACTTTGCATTTGGCAGTGTTTCATCTACATCGGGGTCTTTGATCCCAGGACTTGAATTGAGAGATAGAGGTGTATTTGAATCGGAAGAAGAAAACGAATTCGCTTCTGTTCGTTACACAGGGTCCCACGATGTTACCGCAAATGCGGTACAAACCCAAGATGTACAAGCAGGTGCTATTGATAGTGCTATATATAATGAACTTGTTGAAGACGGTACAATAGATGATAGTCAGATCAAAAAAATATGGGAATCTGATCAGTTGTATCAGTACCCTTGGGCTGTTCCACAAAGTATGGATGATGATACGAAACAGCAGTTTCAGGACGCATTTACAAAGATTGAAGATGAAGAGATATTAGAAATATTCGGAGGAGCTTCAGCCTTTGTCGAAACAGATCACAGTAATTATGAAAGTATCGCTCAAGCTGCGGAAGATTTCGGAATGCTTAACATGGAAAGTATTGAAGAATAAGCTGTCTGCAAGTTTATTAAAGGAGTATTAGCAATGAGTTGGTTTCGTAAAAGGGCCTGGATATATGTACTCCTTCTTGTATTATTCGCATGGTGGAGTATGGGTAAAACAGAATTTGAGTGGGGCAACTTCAAAGAGTTTGGCAACGCGGTAACTTTTATTCGGGAGCAGTTTTTTCCAGCCAGATGGGATATACTACCAAATTTGATTGATCCAATGTTAGTTACACTAGCAATGGCGTTTTTAGGAACGTTTATTGCACTGGTTGTCGCTTTGCCGTTGGCTTTTGCTGGAGCTAAAAATACAGCTTCCCATCCCGTTCTTTATTACTTGGACCGTTTTTTCTTATCAATTTTACGATCTATTCCTGAAATCGTATTTGGCTTGATATTTGTCGTTGTTTTAGGGTTAGGTCCTTTTCCGGCGGTTATAGCGATTTTACTTCATAATATTGGTGTGTTAGGGAAACTTATTTCAGAGTTGATTGAAGCAGCTGATCCCGGGCCGCAAGAAGCGATGAAATCAGTTGGGTCAGGCCGTCGTCTTGGTAATATATTCTCGATAGTTCCACAAATATGGCCAAATGTGTTATCTCACTATTTTTATCGGTTCGAAGTTGCGATTCGCACTTCTTTGATTTTAGGATTTATAGGTGGCGGCGGTATTGGGCAAAAGCTTTTCAACGATTTTAATAGTTTTAATTATTCTGCAGTAACGGTTGAAGTTTTATTTATTATGTTATTAGTTATTATCGTCGATTTATTTGGGGCTTTTGTGCGCAAACGAGTGATTTAAGGGAAGGACGATTAGATGATTGAATTAGAGAATGTTAGTGTATATTATCCTAAAGCGGAAGAACCTGCTGTTAAAAACATTAACCTTACCCTGAATCCGGGAGAATTTATATGTGTGCTAGGACCTAGCGGCGCTGGTAAATCCACACTCATCCGTACGATAAATGCATTACAACCAGTGACAGAAGGTTCGGTTTTTATTAATGGACAAGACCTGAAAGAGATGTCAAAAGCTAATCACCGCAAATGGAGAAGTAGGACGGGCATGATATTTCAGCACTTTCATCTTATTCCACGATTAACAGTCGAGCAAAATGTATTAACGGGATTGTTTGGAAAAAGAAAATCATTTTCTAACTTTGCAGGCATATTCTCTCAAACAGAAAAAAACAAGGCGAATCAAATAATGAATGAAGTGGGTCTTGGAGACTTGTCAAACCGCCGTGTTGAATGGTTGAGTGGAGGACAAAAGCAGCGAGTAGGAGTAGCTCGCGCTTTGATGCAGGAACCAGATGTATTTTTAGGAGACGAACCGGTTGCAAGCCTTGACCCCGGAACGGCACGCTCCATTTTTCAGTTACTAAAAAAAGTGCACGATAAACAAAATCTTCTATCCTTGATCAATGTACATGATGTTACATTAGCTAAGTCATTTGCAACGAGAGTGATTGGTCTTTCAAATGGAGAGATTATTTTTGATGGTACTCCGGACCAAATGGGTGAGGGAAACCTAGAAATGATATATGGTAAAGCAATACATGCTTAAAAAGCTTCGTGTTCCCTGTTACGGGAATACGAAGCTTTTCTTACTTTAGATGAATCGCATGACTATTTCTATCTTCAACGTAACCGATAATTGCTGTATCGATTTTCCCTTTATTGTGCATATCACGAACATATTGCTCTGCTTCTGATTTGCTCATTGCAACGAGTAAACCACCAGACGTAATGGCATCACAAAGAATTTGTTCGGTTAGTTCTGTCACATTGTTATTTCTATAGATAGAATCAGCAAGATAGGAAGCGTTAGCCTTGGAACCACCTGGAATTATTCCTTGTTCCGCTAATTCTTTAGCGCCATCCAACATAGGAATGTTATTAGTCTCAAATGAAAAAGTAACTCCGCTTGCATCAGCCATTTCAAACCCGTGCCCAAGCAAGCCAAAGCCAGTAACATCTGTAACAGCATGTGGACGGTAAGGAGCTAAAGATTCGGCCGCTGTTTTATTGAGCTCAGCCATAACGTTGGTGACAGCATCAAGTTGAACAGCTGTAAGTGCATTCCGTTTAATTGCTGTTGTCATTATACCGACGCCGAGCGGTTTTGTAAGAACTAAAACATCACCTGGCACCGCTCCTTTATTTGCCCATACTTTTTCAGGATGAACAATTCCGGTGGCAGCAAGACCGTATTTAGGCTCTTGGTCATCAATCGAGTGACCGCCGACGATTGTCGCTTCAGCTTCCAATACTTTGTCAGAGGAACCTTTCATCATCCCAGCTAATATATAATCTGGTAATTCATTAATCGGAAAACCGACAATATTTAATACTGTTGTTGGTTTTCCGCCCATTGCGTAAATATCGCTTAGAGCATTTGCGGCAGCAATTTGTCCAAAGTGATATGGGTCATCTACAATAGGTGTGAAATAGTCTACAGATTGTACGAGTGCGATTTCATCCGTTAATTTGTAAACACCGCCATCATCAGATGTGTCCATGCCTACTAAAAGGTTAGGGTCTTTTTCTCGTTCTGGTAAGTGACGCAAAACTTGCGTCAGGTCTTCTGGACCGATTTTGCATCCTCAACCAGCTTTTGAAGAAAGACTAGTTAATTTAATATTTTCTTCGTTGTTCATTATTTCACCTCCGTAAATTGTTCTTTCGTTAGTATAATCCGTTTTATTGCGTGAACACAAATAATAAACTAAAATAAAAATAAATAATCATTTTAGAAAGGATGGATATAATGAATATTAGTATTACATTTTGTATGCAGTGAAACTATGCTCCAAAGGCCGTGAGTCTCGCGGATAAATTATATGACGTGCATCAGGCAAACATTGACTCTATACAGTTAATTACCGGATCAGGTGGAGTTTTTGAAGTGACAGTAAACGGTGAAAAAGTTTACTCCAAAAAAGAAACTGGTAGTTTTCCTGATGAAGAAAAACTAGTTGCCGACATAGGTAAATAAAGAACGACGACCGGCTATCAAAAGAATGGTTTATCGATTGCCGGTCGTTTTTTGCCTTTATGCTTGATGCAATAACAAAGAAGGTGTTGAACATGAAAGAGAAAGTAAGATGGATACCACCTGTACATGACTTCCAAAAGAACATAAGGTTTCAAACATTAACGAAAGAAACGGGAGATGTTTCTCTCTTAACTAAATGGCTGCGAACCGAAATCGAAAGTCTGCGAAATGTTTTGTTACAAAATAACGGGCCGGTGCTGCACTCTTCAGAAGAACTGAAAAAGTATATATTGGATCGACTAGAAGAAAAGGCAAATAGTTTTAATCAAGACCGCATCTGTCGGGTTATTAACGCAACTGGAACTATTCTTCATACAAATCTTGGGCGTTCTAACATGAGTGAAGCTGCAGTGGAAAAAGTTTTATTAGCAGCCCGTTATTATTCCAATCTTGAATATGATATAACCACGGGTGAACGAGGTTCCCGTCATGCAATACTAGAAGATATTATTAAAGAAACCACCGGGGCTGAAGCAGCAATGGTTGTAAATAACAATGCTGCAGCCGTCTATTTTGTATTAAAGGCATTAGCCGAAGAAAAGGAAGTGATTGTTTCTAGAGGCCAGCTCGTCGAGATTGGCGGATCTTTTCGCGTGTCTTCTATCATGAAAGAAAGCGGTGCGAAATTGGTAGAAGTCGGGACAACGAACAAAACACATCGATATGATTATGAAGAGGCAATTGGAGAACACACGGCGATGTTGATGAAAGTCCATACTAGTAATTTCAAAACAGTTGGCTTCACAAAAGAAGTCCCATTAACGGAACTTACAAATATCGCTGAAAAGGATGGCAGGCCGCTTGTATACGAAGATTTAGGAAGTGGAGCATTATTTGATTTTAAACAATATGGTATTGGGGATGAACCGACTGTCAAAGAGGCTTTAGCAACAGGTGCTGATCTAGTTACTTTTTCGGGAGATAAACTGCTAGGAGGGCCACAAGCAGGTATCATAGCCGGAAAAAAGCAGTGGATTGATCAGTTAAAAAAACATCAACTTGCAAGAGTGTTACGTGTTGATAAAATGACTTTAGCCGCGTTGGAAGAAACACTGAAAGCATATTTAAAAGGAGAGGAAAGCCTGCAGGAAATCCCAGTTGTCCGAATGGTTTCTGAATCGAAAGAGGTAGTTACTGAACGAGCAGAAAAACTGTTACATAAACTTGAGTTTTCTACCTGGTATGCTGAGATAGAAAACGATGTTTCAAAAGTAGGTGGCGGTACGATGCCAGAGGTAACATTACAGACAGCAATTGTTAGTATCGCCACGAATCTCATCCCACCTGATACTGTTATAGAAAAACTTCGCACAGTATTCCAACCTGCTATAGTGACAAGAGCAAAAGATAATAAAGTATGGTTTGACTTACGTACAGTAATGGAAGAAGAAATAGAAGATATAGCTGCTGCACTCATGCATTTGGAAAAAGAATTTGAAAAAAACGCAAGCGGTGGTGAAACACTAAGCTGATTTTTCAAAAAAAATATTTATATTTCGAAGAAGTTTTGCTATTCTTAGAGAGGGAAACCTTAGCTTTTTTCGATAGAATGATAGAGAAGAGCATTTGTTTCGACTTTTTTATCAATCTGTTATATTATAGTTTAAGAGGAGGGACTACATATGAGTGCAAATCAAGATGTATTTAATGCCCGAAAGTCGTTCGTTTCTGACGGCAAAACGTACCATTATTATGACATTAAGGCACTTGAAGAAGCAGGCGTGGCTAACGTGTCTAAGCTTCCTTATTCAATTAAAGTGCTACTTGAGTCTGTTCTAAGACAGCTGGACGGAAAAGTTATAAAGAAAGATCATGTGGAAAGTCTGGCAAATTGGGGAACAGAAAAGGGCGGTTCAGAGGATGTTCCGTTTAAACCGTCTCGTGTTATTCTTCAAGATTTCACCGGTGTTCCAGCAGTAGTTGACCTTGCTTCCTTACGTAAGGCGATGGCAGATATCGGTGGGGACCCGCAAAAAATTAATCCGGCTATCCCGGTTGATCTTGTGGTAGACCATTCTGTACAAGTTGACCAGTTTGGAACATCAGATTCCCTTCGCCAGAACATGAACTTGGAGTTTGAACGTAACGAAGAACGTTACAAGCTATTAAGCTGGGCAACAAAAGCGTTTGATAACTATAGAGCAGTTCCACCTGCTACTGGGATTGTCCATCAAGTAAATCTTGAATATTTGGCATCCGTTGTACACACAAAAGAAACGGAAAATGGAGAAGTGGATGCATTCCCTGATACCCTTGTTGGTACAGACTCCCATACAACCATGATTAATGGTCTTGGTGTTCTTGGTTGGGGTGTTGGCGGTATCGAAGCTGAAGCTGGTATGCTGCAACAACCATCTTATTTCCCTGCACCAGAAGTAGTTGGCGTTCGTTTGAAAGGGGCGCTTCCAAATGGTGCTACTGCAACTGACTTAGCTCTTAAAGTGACACAAACCCTTCGTGAGACAAACGTCGTTGGTAAATTTGTCGAATTTTTCGGTCCAGGTCTGAAGGAAATGCCGCTCGCAGATCGTGCGACTATTTCCAACATGGCACCTGAGTATGGGGCAACTTGTGGCTTTTTCCCTGTTGATCAGGAATCGTTGAACTATCTTCGTTTAACAGGGCGCTCGGAAGAACATATTAAAATGGTGGAAGAATATTCAAAAGCCAATGATCTCTTTTATGATGACAGTAAAGAGGAACCGGAATTCACAAAAATCGTAGAGATTGATCTTTCCAGCATTGAGCCAAGTCTCTCTGGCCCAAAACGTCCACAAGACTTGATTCCAATGTCGCAAATGAAAGACACATTTAACGAAGCCTTAACAGCACCGGCGGGTAATCAAGGCTTTGGATTAGCACCGGAAGATGTCGACAAAAAAGTAGAAGTGACACATCCAAATGGTAAAACATCTGTTCTTGAAACAGGTGCATTGACGATAGCTGCCATCACAAGCTGTACGAATACGTCTAACCCATACGTTATGATTGGTGCGGGTCTGCTTGCGAAAAATGCGGTTGAAAAAGGCCTTGACGTACCTGAGTATGTAAAAACTTCTCTTGCTCCTGGTTCTAAAGTAGTAACCCGTTACCTCGAAGATGCTGGTTTAATGCCGTATCTCGACGAACTCGGCTTTAACTTGGTGGGTTATGGCTGCACTACATGTATTGGTAACAGTGGGCCGCTTCCAGAGGAAATTGAAAAGGCTATCGCTGATAACGACTTGCTCGTTTCGTCGGTGCTAAGTGGTAACCGTAACTTTGAAGGTCGTATTCACCCGCTTGTAAAAGCGAATTATCTTGCTTCACCGCCACTTGTCGTTGCTTATGCTTTAGCTGGGAATGTCAATTTTGATATGAACAACGATTCTTTTGGTAAAGATAAAGATGGAAATGATATATACTTCGAAGACATCTGGCCATCCGCATCTGAAATCAAGAACTTTGTTCACGAAAACGTATCTCCGAAATTGTTTAAAGATGAGTACGAAAGTGTGTTCGATAATAATGAACGTTGGAATGAATTACAGTCTGATGATAATTCCGCCCTTTATGATTGGGAAGATGAATCAACATATATTCAAAATCCGCCGTTCTTTAGTGAAATGTCAGAGGATCCAGAAGACATTAAACCGCTTGACAACTTACGTGTCATCGGTAAGTTTGGAGATTCAGTGACAACTGACCATATCTCACCTGCTGGTGCTATTGCAAAAGATAGCCCTGCTGGCAGATACTTGTCAGATAAAGGTCTTAAACCAGCTCAATTTAACTCTTACGGATCTCGTCGCGGAAACCACGAAGTAATGATGCGTGGAACCTTTGCAAATATCCGTATTAAAAACCAACTTGCGCCAGGAACTGAGGGTGGCTACACGACTTACTGGCCAAATGGTGATATCATGGCAATTTACGATGCTGCTATGAAATATAAAGAAGACAATACAGATCTTATGGTAATTGCCGGTAAAGATTATGGTATGGGTAGTTCCCGTGATTGGGCTGCCAAAGGTACAAATCTATTAGGTATTAAAACGGTCATTGCTGAAAGTTTTGAACGGATTCACCGCAGTAACCTTGTGTTAATGGGTGTGCTTCCCCTTCAATTTAAAGACGGCGAAAATGCTGAATCCTTAGGCCTTACGGGTAAAGAATCATTTGATGTGAAAATTGACAATAACGTCAATCCGCATGACCTAGTTGAGGTAAAAGCTACAGATGAGAATGGCAACACAAAAACATTTGAAGCTATTGCACGATTCGACAGTGATGTAGAGATGGATTATTATCGTCATGGTGGTATTTTGCAATTAGTACTTCGCGATAAGCTTGCAGAAGCCAAAGGCGAGAAAAAAGTTTAATGTAAGAAGCTAGAGAATGGGGCTGCTCCAAAAGTAATTCACTTTTGAGAGCAGCCTTATTTTATGTTGCCAGAAAATTTCTGTGTAATGAACGAAGCGGCAAGCTAGAGTATCCATCTACAAAAAATAAAATTTCAATTACCGTACTTATTGAATAAAAATAATAAATATAGTTAATAATAAATTAAAAAGGAGGCGCTATGTATACTAAAAGAAATCAATCGATGAAAGAACTCATTGAAGCCAATAAAAAAGAAATTAAAAATAACCCGGCTATTTTAGAGCAAATCGAAAAGAAATGGGAAGAAAAGCGAGCTATGACATAACCCGCCATATACAGGTGGGTTTTTCAATTAAAAAGAAGGTAGATTAGATGGCATAGATATCTTGTTCTGCCTGATTGCAAATGTTGTCATTACCATTTGTTTATTTTTGCTTTATTACGAAGGATTTCTCTTGTCAAACTAACCATCAGAACCGATAATAGAAGAGGGATTAGGTTAGAAGTCAGGAGATAATTATGAAAAATTCAGATGTACATATTAATGAAAAAAACGAAGAACCGAATACAGTTGCTTGGCGGCGTATACTTCTTTTGCTGCTGTTCTTATATTTAGCTATCCTTTTCTATGTTACTCTATTTGCTTGGAACCATGGATCTTCCTACGGTCCTTTAGGACCTGGGGGACGTAATTATAATGTTGTGCCGTTTCGAAGCATATACAGAATTGCTAATTATAGTCCAAATTTGGCAGATCCGATCTTAATTTTAGGCGGTAATGTTATTATGTTTTTCCCGTTCGGGGCAATTATCGCTTTTTTAGTGAAAAAGAAAAGAAAAGCATTATGGCTTATTCCATCTGTAGCAACACTGTTATCTATCTTCATAGAAATGAATCAATATATTTTTACTCATCGTGTAGCAAACGTTGATGATGTGCTGTTAAATTCACTTGGGGGTTTTTTGGGGGCATGGTTTATTTTAATTTTTCGATGGGGATTTCTGAAATTTAAAGAAAAAGATAAAAGGAAAACCGATTAGCTGTTCGTTGAAGGAACAGCACTTTTTTATGAACATAAACCTAATATAATGTAAAATGGCTGAGACATGGTTACTAAAAGGAGAGTTTTATGTTGGACATTTCAACACTCAAGACGGTCCAAAACAAAGTGACCGAATGGGAAAAAGATAGAGATGTTGTTCCCATTTCACAAGCTCAATCTTGGTTGGAACTCATTGATTCAAACAAGCAGGACGAACGAACTTTAGCTGGTGCTATTTATGCTCTACTGGCAAGAGACCGTTTCAGTAAATACTATCGTTTTGACCCAATGATAAAAAATTGGATGGCTAATAGTTTTCAAATGGATCAACATAATCCATTGATAAACAAACTTTATGCGTTGGAACAACTTGAAAAAATAAAACATTCGACTTTTTCACTATCACTCACGTCTATTCGTGAAACCGATCAAAGTAGTGCTAGAAAAAAAGCCGCCTATCAATTGAACGATGTAGCTGAAAAAGAGCTTACTCTCTTAAACGAGGCTTATGACTTGTTATATCATCACCAAACAAACTCATTATATAATGCTGCAGCTGAACACTCCTACAATCTCGAATCCATGCTAAAAATGGTAGAACAAGGATTAGAGGAATATACTGTATTAAGAGAGGCATCAAATGAATATTTAATATCTGCTTCTGGTTCTTTTTATTCCCCTGAACAAGTGAAAAGAATAAAACACACTATTTCGCGGATAACAGAACTAAAAGAACAATGGGAAACGCTTATGGAACAAACAACCACTTCTTCAGCATACGAAACAAATCCGCTGCAAGAGCTGGAACATATGATTGGATTAGAAAGTATCAAAAATCGAGTGCAACGTCTATATCATTATCTTCAGTATCAAAAATCACGCAAAGAAAAAGGATACTATTTAAATGATGAACGAAGTCTTCATATTATTCTAACGGGGAATCCAGGAACCGGGAAAACGATGCTTGCCCGATTATTAGCGCAAATTTATAATCAACTGGGACTTTTACAAAGAGATGAAGTACTCGAAGCTGACCGTTCGCACCTTGTAGGTGGTTATGTTGGACAAACAGAAGAGAAAACGATGAATTTGGTGAAAGAAGCTGTAGGCGGTGTGTTATTTATAGATGAAGCTTACAGTCTAAAAAGAGAAGGAATGTCAGGCAATGATTTTGGTCAAACCGCCGTGGACACTCTGGTTTCCGCTATGACAAGCGGTGAATACGCCGGGACATTTGCGGTTATTCTAGCTGGATATCCGGAAGAAATGAGACACTTTTTAAATACAAATCCAGGATTGCGAAGCAGATTTCCGGAAAGTAATCACATTCATCTCCCTGATTATTCCTTGGACGAACTTAAACAAATAGCAGAGAAAGTAGCTTTAGACAATGATTTCATTCTAAGCAATGAAGCTAATAAAGAACTAGAAAAACGAATTGAAAAAGAACAAGTAGACGAGAGTTTCGGAAACGCCAGAACAGTAAAAAATATTATTATGGATGCAATATTCCAAAAAGGGGCTGAAGTTGGAGGTCAACGTTCCTCTAATATGGATGATTTTGCTTTATTAACGGCTGAAGATATGAAAAACCCTTCTATGAAAGAAGAAATGAATAATGAAGTATCAGCGCTTCATCAGTTAGATACATTAATAGGCTTAGATGAAGTCAAGCAGGAAATGAAGAAACTGGCATCGTTTATTGACATTCAAAATAGAAGAAAAAAAGAAGGATATCAAGCCGTTCCCATTCAACTACATACCGTTTTTTCGGGACCGCCTGGGACTGGTAAAACCACAGTTGCCAGTTTATATGCAGAGATATTAAAAGAAATGGGATTTTTAAAACGAGGACATCTTATTGTGAGTGGCAGAAGTGATCTCGTCGCTGAATACACTGGACAAACGGCGATAAAAACTAGGCGAAAAATACGAGAAGCTCTCGGAGGTGTGCTTTTCATTGACGAAGCATACGCTTTGGCATCACCTGCTCAAGCGGATTTTGGCAGAGAAGCATTAGACACATTGGTAGAAGAGATGACAAAACAAGATGAGAATCTAGTTGTTATTCTCTCGGGTTATCCTGGTCCGATGAATCAGTTATTTAAAGCAAATCCAGGCCTTCAATCTCGTTTTAAAAAATCGTTTTATTTTCCTTCATTTGAAGCAAATGATTTAGTGAGGATTACAGTACAATATAGTAATAATTACGGTTATTATTTTGAAAATGAGGCAGAAAAATATTTAAAAGAAACGTATGAATATATGGATACTTCCGGGAACGCTCGTTTTGCTGAAGATATGGCAGAAGAAATATTCCAACAACAAGCATTTCGACTTTCAAATTCTTCCGAACTAACGAATGAACAACTACAACTACTCACAAAAGAAGATATTCAGGCTGCCCGGGATTATAAACAATCAGAATAAAGAAAAGAGGATCACAATGTTACAGTCAAAAACAGAAATTGAAGTGAGATACGCAGAAACAGATCAAATGGGAATCGTTCATCATTCTAATTATGTAGTTTGGTGCGAACTTGGACGCACGCATCTTATCCAAAAATTAGGGTTTACGTATACAGAACTAGAAGAAACAGGTATTGTTTCTCCAGTAATAAATATTGATCTCCGTTATCGCTTCCCTGTTCATTATGGGGAGGCTCCGACTTTATATACGTGGATTGAATCATATGACGGAGTAAGAGTAGTTTATGGTTATTCTATTGTGAATGCCAATGGTGAACAGTGTGCCGATGGAACTAGCAGTCACGTGTGTGTAAAAAAAGATACTTTTCGGCCAATATCTATAAAAAAGCACCTGCCCGAATGGCATCAAGTTTATGAGAAGAATAAAAAGAAAACATAAAAGAATGTCAATTTTCCTGTCACATTTTCCTCCTAAAAAGTATTTTGTGGTATAAAAAGCAGGAGAGGGGAATAAGTATGGCTTTTGGGATTAACAAACGCGAATTAGAAAATTGGAAACAACAAGCACAAAAAGAAGAAATAGCATTGATTACTCATTTCTGGTATGATCCAAAGTTCCCTCACTACCATTCCGTTACAAAAGCAGCGAATTCCAATGTAAATAAACTAGCCGAGTGGGGACTTCAATATGGATTAAAACCAGAATGGATTCATCATAGAGATCCATTCCCACACTTTGATTTGCTAGGAGAAAAACAAGTTCAAGTACTAAAGGAAGAAGGAAAATATTCTCAAATTGAGCGATTTTGTTTAAATCTTAAATGAAAACAGTGTTTAAGAAAAAGGAAGAACAGGAATATGTAAAACAAAACCCACGGAGGGAACAAATGATGCCAATAACACAAAATGAAATTATTAATGCACTAGAAGTACATCCTTCTATAGACGCAAAACAAGAAATAGAAACTAGAAAAACGTTCTTAAAAAACTATTTAAAAAAAACCGGCGCTAAAGGATATGTTCTTGGTATCTCTGGAGGGCAAGATTCGACCTTAGCTGGAAAATTGGCTCAACAATCCATAGAGGAATTGAATAAAGAAACGTCAGAAACGTATGTATTTATAGCCCTGCGATTACCGTATGGCAAACAATTTGATGAAGAAGATGCGATGGCAGCGATGGACTATATTTCTCCAGATAAGTCTATTACCGTTAATATTAAAGAAGCTGCAGATGCATCGGAGAGAGCTTTTGAAGAGGCCACCGGTCAAAAGATGAGTGATTTTAATAAAGGAAACACAAAAGCGAGAGAGCGCATGAAAGTTCAATATGATATTGCAGCTGCATATCATTGTCTCGTTATCGGGACAGATCATGCTGCTGAAGCGTTAACTGGATTCTTCACAAAATATGGAGACGGCGCTTGTGATATTGCTCCACTTTTTGGTCTTGATAAGCGCCAAGGCAAACAATTACTTCGTGAATTAGAAGCTCCATCTATTACATTTGAAAAAGCACCTACAGCTGACCTTGAAAGTGATCAGCCAGGCTTACCCGATGAAGAGGCACTTGGATTCACCTATCATCAAATTGATGACTTTTTAGAAGGAAACGAAATTGATGCACAAACAAAAGAAAAAATCATAAAAAGATATGAGCAAACAGAACACAAGCGTCACTTACCCGTCACGATTCACGACAGTTGGTGGAAATAACGAAACGCTTCTTTCTCTTTTCGTAAATGTTTTTAATAAATATTAATGTAAAGGAGAAAGAAGAAATGGAGAGAGCAAGGAAAATGGATAAAAAATACTACCTATTACTTGGACTTACGCTGATATTAGGTGTGTTCAGCGGTATGTTTTTACAATCACAACGTACCAGTGTAGAAAGTGAAACAGAGCAGTTTTATCAGACAGTAGCAGCCAATTCAAATCAGTTAATGGAAATGGGAGAAACAGCTAGGATAAACAAGTTTGATATTACGGTACATGATGCATATAAGACCCAAGCAGAAGACTCGCAATACGTGGTAGTTGATTTATCTTTTTTCAACGCTTCAGATGAAGCGAGGGAAATCCCATTATTTAATTTACTAGTAACAGATGAAGAAGGATATACCTCAGAAAATGATTCCAGCCATGAAGATCAACGCCTTGTTGGCGGTCAAGTACGTCCAGAGGGGCTTCGCAGGGGAACTCTTGCTTTTGAAGTAAATCCTTCAGAGCACTATGAACTCTCTTACACAGATCACTCCGGCCGAGGACTTGGCAGTTGGAAACTCGATCTAGATGAGACAAAAAACAAAACAAACAGAGATAAATCATAACAAATGAAGGCAATTTATAACGCACGTAACTACTTCATGATTCATTTTTTTAAGTAAACAAAGATAGAAGGTACGGCGTCTCTTAAGAATTGATTCTTTTCCTATTTCATGATATTTTGTAGAATTAAGATACCTACAATAAAATCATATAGAGAAAAAGAATGAAGGAGTAAGAGAGACGTATGCCAATAAAAGTACCTGATCACCTACCTGCTAAAGATATATTATCAAAAGAAAATATATTTGTTATGAATGAAAGTCGTGCTTATACCCAGGACATTCGTCCACTTAAAATTCTCATTTTAAATTTAATGCCATTAAAGGAAACGACAGAAACACAAATATTAAGAATGCTTGGTAATACTCCATTGCAGTTAGATGTATCATTTCTACATCCAGATACACATCGTTCCAAAAACACACCTCATGAACATCTTTCAGCATTCTATAAAACGATTGATGAAGTAAGCAATCGGACGTTTGACGGAATGATTATAACTGGTGCTCCTGTAGAGAAACTTCCGTTTGAAGAAGTCGATTATTGGGAAGAAATGAAGGAAATTTTAGAATGGAGCAAAACAAATGTAACATCTACATTACACATTTGTTGGGGTGCTCAAGCTGCTCTGTATTATCACTACGGTGTACCTAAACATCCATTAGAGAAGAAAATATTTGGTGTATTTGAACACAAAGTCAACCACGTAAATCATAATCTCTTGAGAGGATTTGATGACGTATTCCATGCACCTCACTCAAGATATACAGAGACAAGAAAAGAAGACGTTGAGCAAGTTCCTGAGCTAAATATATTATCAGAATCCGAAGAAGCAGGTCTATATCTGCTCTCTTCAAACAATGGGAAGCAGATTTATATTACAGGACATAGTGAGTATGACGCAGAAACATTACGAGAAGAATTCAAAAGAGATGCAAGACGAGGAATTTCAACAGAGTTGCCAAAAAACTATTTCCCTGAAGACAATCACTTGCGTAATCCTGCTTTACGTTGGAGGGCACATTCTAATTTGTTATTTCTTAATTGGTTGAACTACTATGTATATCAACAAACACCTTATGATTTTGCGTAATTTTTACTAGTGAAGGTCTGTATAACAGATAGTTTATACAGACTTTTCTAATGAGATAGGGAAATATAAAATTTTGCTGTTTTCTAAGTTTAGCGCAAGATGATCATACGCTCGGACTTTTAGGACACCTTGCGCTTTTCTTGTTGCAAACATTAATACGTTATAATAACGAGGTCGTTTACAAGAAAGAAGAAAAGGTGATAGAGATATGGATGCTCTTGAAATTGTCATGAATAAACAAAATGTCTTTCCTTACTATCAACCTGTCATAAGTGCAGATAGACAAGAAATTACAGGATATGAAGTCATAGGCTGTTACAAGCAAGAAGACGAAACTGTAAGTTTAAGCGCTTTTTTTCGCGATCGGTCTATCCCTGAAGAATACCGCCTCGAAATAGAAGAGCACATCCATCACCAAGCCTTGTCTATTTTTCTTCAAGAAAAACAAAATGATTATATATTTTTAAATATTGATGCTAATTTAATCATTTCGGATGGTGGAGAACACTTTTTTGAAAGGTTATATTCATATAAAGAACAGGGTATTCTATTTGAAAATATTGTTTTAGAAATAAAAGAACACGAGTTTGACGGTGAATTATCACAATTGAAACATTTTATCCAATATGTACAAAGTATGGGAATCAACATTGCTATGGATGATGTCGGGAAAAGCACGATTCATTTAGATGAAATTGCTTTTTTGAAACCAAATATTATTAAAGTTGACTTAGCGTTTATGGAGGATCAATCGTTCCCTGACATATACAGAGACGTATTACAATCACTGTCTGCTTTATCTAGAAAGCTTGGTGCTTCCCTTTTATTTGAAAATATCAGTCAATTTAACCAATTAAATTTTGCTTGGAAACATGGAGCCCGCTACTACCAAGGATCTTATTTAGGACAGCCAAGGTCATATTTTTTAGACAAATGCACGTTTGTTGAAACATTACGCAAAAATTTTAATCACTTTCTTCATTTTGAGAAAAAGAAGATTGAAGCTCAAATTGAATTAACCGCTACTTTAAATAAACGGTTGCGTCATGTAATTAAAGACAATGATGCACCAATTGATATAGATAATCTAACAAAAAATATTGCCGTCAACTTAGAAGATATGACATTTCGAGTATATATTTGTAATTATGAAGGATTTCAACAATCGGGAAATGCAGTTATTGATGATGAAGGAAATTGGCAGTACCATTTTGAAGAACGTAATCGTAACTGGAGCTGGCGTCCTTATTTTCTCGAAAACATTGTGCGAATGCATTTTGAACAAAAAGGGATTCTATCTGACCTATACACTGATATTCATAAAGAAGAACGTATTCGCACGTATTCTTATCCTATCAATGAAGATTTATATGTATTCATTGATATTCCATATTCTTATTTATTTGAAAAAGATTTTCTCTTATAAAATAAGTATATAAACATAGAGCTTGATTGGCTGTTTGTTAAGCAAAATTTGGATATAATAGGATCTATATGATAGAATATAAATGCATAGGCATAGCATCAACTTGTTTTTCCGACGTTCAAACGGAAACTAAAAGGATGATGATGATAAATGGAACGACGCAATATTTTTTTAGACGATGTGAGGCCTGGACCAGATGATCACATTTTAGTGAAAACAGCAGAAGAATGTATTTTGTTACTGAAAGATGAAGAACCTGTTTCTCATCTATCGCTTGATCATGATCTTGGTAGTAAAAGAAAAAATGGTTTTGAAGTGGTCTTATATTTACTCGAAACTCAACAGTTTCCAGACCGTATTACTATACACTCTGCCAATGCTTCAGCTGGTAAAAAGATGTATAATCATCTTGTAGAGGGGAAAAGGTCAGGCTTTATCCCTGAACGAGTGAAAGTAACACATAGACCGCTTCCGTTAACTTTTTCATAATGTAATCATACCGATTGTCTCTTAGTAAGAGAGACAATCTTTTTTCATCTTAAAACATTATAATTTCAATCTTTTCGAGAAGTTTGAAAGGGGAAAAGATAAAAATGAACAAAACGTTAACAATAACAGACAGAGCCACTCAAAAAATACAACGATTTCACAAAAAAAATTCATGTATCACCGTACAAGCTTCTTATTCTGGAGGATGAGCTGGAAATATAAATTACTCCCTGATTCTGGATGAATCGGTTGACCTTGATAAAATGATAGTTAAAACAAGTGATGAAATATATTCGCTCTTAAAACCAGATCCAATGCTCGACCACCACCCAACGTTAGGATGGACTCTTAAAAATAAAAATGAAACGGTAGCAATTGGAGTGAAAATGGCAAGATACGGGAAAAACGAGGAAGAAACGTCTGTGTAATAAAGCGCATAAGATGAGATAAACAATAGTAGGAAGAAGGAATTACTTATGTATACCGCAGATGCTCATTGCGACGCTTTATTAAAAATTGCACAATCCGACTCCCCCTTAGTCAATGTGGACACATTGACTAAGGGAGGAGTTGGGCTTCAAAATTTTGCCCTGTTTGCGCCTGTGGAATCCTCTATTAACGAACAGCAGGAAATGATAAAAAAGGAAATCACTTTATTTCATATGTGTGTAAAACAATCTGACAACCTGCATTCGAATCCTTTCACCTTCATTAAAAATGATAATACTTATACGGACGCCATTTTATCTTTAGAAGGAGCAGGAATGATCGGAGATAATTTAGACATGTGGAATGATTTAAAAAACAAAGGTGTAGAAATGGCTAGTTTAACGTGGAATGAAAAAAATACTTTAGCAGCCGGGAGTTCTCAATCTAATCGACATGGATTAACAAAAGCGGGAAAAAAGGTGATACAGTGGCAAAATAGTAATAATATTGTTACAGACACAGCGCACCTAAATGAACAAAGCTTTTGGCAAGTTATAGAACGAGCTGACACCGTTGTCATAAGCCATACAAATACCCGAGCATTACATGACCACCCCAGAAATGTAACAGATAAACAAGTAGCTGCATTAGTAAATAAAAATGGGTTTATAGGACTCACATTTTACCCGTTGTTTATAAACGGTACAAATAGGGCAGATTTTTCTGATTTTGGCCGTCAAGTGGAACATTTATGTTCTATTGGTGCCTCTGATATTATTGGTCTTGGTTCTGATTTTGATGGAATACCGTCCACCATCAATGGGCTATCCACCCCTTCAGATTATCCTGCTTTAATTGATTGGTTGTTGGCCCGTTTTGATGAAAATATTGTAGAAGGGCTTGTTGGAGAAAATTTTCGTCAATTTTGGAATCGCAGACGAATAAAACGATAAAGAGTTCGTTTTTATTTCTTTGAAAATCAGTTAAATTGTTCTAAAATAGTAGAAGAAAGAGGTGAAAACTTATGCAAATTACAGATGAAGCAAAACAATTTATCGAGAGTGTTATGAATGAACATAACATGTCTACGATTCGTGTTGTTTTTTCCGGCATGGGCTGAGGAGGTCCTAATTTAGGACTGGCTCTGGATGAGCCGGCAGAAGACGACATAAAAAGAGATATTAATGGTATTCACGTTGCCATAGAAGAACAAATCCTTTCGCACGTAGATGGGGTCACTCTTGATGTGGAAACAACGGATGATAACCAACAGGGGCTTGTCATGCATGGTGGACCTGACAGCGATTGCTGTTAACACGTGCACTCTGAATTAAATCTAAAAAAGGCTGTTCCTAATGAGTATGAGTATACTCTATCAAAGGAACAGCCTTTTATTCGTTCATCTCATTCACTTATGCTTATTCGTTAATCCATTCATCTATCAAGTCTTGATTTTCTTCTACCCATTCTTCTGCTCCATCAATTGGTTCTTCAGCTTCATTGACGGCAACCATTAAATCACCGATAGAATCGTCATCCATTTTCCAGTTTTTGAACCATTCATCAACTTCTGGATAATCTTCTGCGAAACCTTGACGAGTTGCGTGGTGAATTTTTTCTGAATCTCCATAAGTGTTTTTAGGATCTTCTAAATACTTCAAGTCATGTTCAGCAAACACACGGTGTGGACTCCATAGCGGAGCAACAATTGGTTCTTCGTCTTGAATTGCTTGATTAATCTCTTCAAGCATAGCTGGTTCAGAACTTGGAAGAAGTTCATAATCTAAGTCATATTCGTCGATTAGAGTTTCTGTTACTTCCATTGTACCAGCGCCTGGATCAAAGCCAGTGATCTCACCGTTAAACTTATCACTATTTTCATTAAGGTCCTCAATGCTATTAACATCTTCCATGTATTCTGGAACAACTAATCCGACTTTGGCATTCTCATACCAAACTTCTTCAGAGAAATTAATTTCATCTTCATATTCTTCAACATAATTAGCATCTTGTATAGGGAGCCAAACTTCTAGACTGACATCTAAGCCGCCTTCAGCCACTGCTGCCATTGTAGTTCCCATATCAAGTACATTAAACTCAACGTCATATCCTTGATCTTCAAGGATAACTTTCCACATATTTGTAACTGCTATATTTTCAGCCCAATTTATTTGTCCCATCATAATCTTGTCATCACTATTTGCTTCTTCGTCGGCAGCTTCTTCATTTTCTTCGCTTCCTTCATCATTTCCTTCAGAAGATTCTGAGTCGTCACTTCCACAAGCAGAAAGACCAATGATAAGAATTAAAAATGTAATAAAACTTAACTTTTTTTTCAATGTCATAAATTACCCTCACTTTTAAGTATTAGTTTTCTTTAGTAATAATGAGCCCCCAATGAGCTTCAGTCCACGTTTTCATGTTTTCGGAAAAACATTAATATTGCATCTTTTAGATGAAACTGGCACAAAGGTTTATTCTCACCCCCTCTTTGTTAATAAAATTAGATTAATTAAATATTTTTTTAACAAAATTAACGTAACATTTTTTGAGGAAAAGTCAAATGATGAAGAATGTATAAATCGACTCTATCTACTGATATAAGCACTATTAAAAAAATTTAAATTTTTTTCGATAATAAACGTTAATTTCATCATACACTAAATTACACAATCTGCATAATCACCTGTAACAGCAGTAAAAAGTATAGCAATACTGTAAAATACCTAAATATTTTGTTATTCTAACTATAGAAAATAAGGGGACAAAGTGATAGATAGGGAGGAACACATGGATAACGAATCAGTGCTCTCGTTTCAGAATATCGATGTTATTAATAACGGGAATGTTCGATTAAAAGATATTTCCTTTGATATAAAAAAGGGAGAACAATGGGGACTTCTTGGTCTAAACGGTTCGGGGAAAACAACCCTTTTACAATTAATTGCTGGATATGTTTGGCCAACTTCAGGAAGTTTATTCAGTTGGCAAGGAAAATATGGACAAATCAATATTCCAGAATTGCGAAAAAGTTTAGGATGGGTAAGTGATGCATTAGAGGATAGGTACCGCACAAGACAAAGTGATACGGCTATTGAGATTGTTTTAAGCGGCCTTTTTGCGTCTGTAGGATTATATGAAAGTACGAATATTACTGAAGTGGAGCTCGCCGAAAAATGGATGCGTTTTTTTGGAATTGAAGAATACAAGGATAGACGCTATTCACAATTGTCCCAAGGGGAAAAGAAGAGGACTATGCTAGCACGGGCATGGATTGCTGAGCCAAGTGTGTTGTTATTGGATGAACCGTGCACCGGTCTTGATGTGAAAGGAAGAGAAGAATTTTTGGAATCCTTAGAATCATTAATGGCATTAAATAATGCTCCGGCCCTTCTATATGTAACGCATCACATTGAAGAACTGCCTCCCTCTATAAAAAATGTTCTGCTGCTGAAGAATGGAGAAATACTTCATAAAGGGAAGAAATATGATGTTTTAAACGATACAAACGTGCAACAAACATTTGATGTAAAGGGCAATGTTCACTGGGAAAATGAACGACCATGGCTTGTAGTGAGCCGTTAAAGAAAAACTCAACCTATCCGAGTACGGTTAAAAATATGTGTTACGAATATGGATATGTTACAATACAAAGAAGTACCAATTACGAAAGGAGAATATATTTGAGTAAAAAACACATACTGGGTATCGCTCTTGCTGTTTCTATATCGATGATTGCAGCTTGTGGAGATGAAGATGCATCAGACGAACAAGAAAACAATCAGCAACAAGAAGAGTCGAACGAGGAAAATACGAATGAGGATGGAGAAAATGAGGGAGAAACAGCGCAAGAAATAGAGATGCCTGAACCTGATTTATCAGAAATCCCCGACGTTGTAGCCCAAGTTAACGCAGAAGATATATCAAAAGATGAATTTGAAACGTCGTATGAAAGACAGTTTCAACAAGCAGCATTACAGGCACAGATGACAGGGGAAGACCTTGACCAAGACCAATTAAAAGAACAAGTTGCCGAAAGTATGATTGTTACAGAATTACTTATACAAGAAGCAGATAATCGTGATATTGAAGCATCACAAGAAGACATAGACAACACATTAAATGAATTAGTGGAACTAAATGAGCTTGAATCCCAAGATGAATTTATATCTACTATCAAAGAACAACAAGATATGAATGAAGAAGAGATTATGGCTGAAGTTGAAACACAAGTGAAAGTAGATCAACTCATTGCTGAGGAATCAGGGGACACGGAGCCAACGGATGAAGAATTAGAAGAAGCTTATGATCAGTTGACAGCTCAACAAGAACAAATGAGTGGAGAAAATGAGGAAGAGGTAGAAATTCCACCATTTGAGGAAGTAAAATCAGACCTTAAAGATCAACTAAAAAATCAAAAAGAAACAGAGCAAATGCAATCTTTAGTAGAAGAACTTCGTGAAAATGAAGATGTAACTATAAATCTTTAATTAAAAAAGAGGGAGCCCGACAGTAAGGATTGTCGGGTTTTTTACATAATATAGAACAAGAGGAAAGTTTGATTTTTAGCATTTTGTTTAAATAATTCTTGCAGTTCTTTCGTAATGCGGTAAAATAGAGACAAAAGTACTAATTGATATATGATTGTTTGGAGGGAGTTTCCATGGCACTTGGTACAAATGAAACTGATATTTTGCTCGAAAGTGGCACAAACGAATTAGAAATTGTCATGTTCGAGGTTGGAACCGGTACATTCGGGATAAATGTATTAAAAGTTAGAGAAATCATCCAGCCAGTAGAGATTACAGAAACACCAAATCGACATGAACACTTAGAAGGGATTGTACGACTGCGAGAAGAGGTTATCCCTGTAGTTGATCTTGCTAAAGTCTTAGGGTATCCTTCGGCTGAGGAACCTGAACACGATAAATTTATTATTGCGGAATTAAATCAAATGAAAGTAGCGTTTCATGTTCACTCTGTTTCTCGTATTCATCGTATTTCCTGGGAACAAATTGAAAAACCAGGTGAGTTATCTCAAGGATATGACGCAAATACGATAGGAATCGTTAAAATGGAAGGTATTATGTCCTTATTGCTCGATTATGAAAAAATTGTAATGGACATTGCACCTGAAGCAGGCATAAACATGTCTCAAACAAGTAACATAAGTTATAAGGACCGCTCTGAAAAACATTTAATGATTGTAGAAGATTCTCCTATTCTAAGAAAAATGTTAGAAGATGTTTTAAAAGATGCGGGTTATCTAGGGACTGTTGTTTATGAGGATGGAAAAGCTGCATGGGACTATTTAGAATCAATAGCTGAAAGTGAAGATGAAGAAGCACAGCATCAGAAACCGGATTTGATTATTACAGATTTAGAAATGCCTAAAATGGACGGGCATCATTTAACCTGGAAAATCAAAGAAAACAAAAGTTTAAAGAACATTCCTGTTATTATTTTCTCCTCTTTAATAACAAATGATCTATATCACAAAGGAGATCAAGTAGGAGCAGATGCTCAAATAAGTAAACCGGAAATTGTTCATCTTGTAGATGAAATAGACAAATTTATTATAGAGTAACGAGGAAAAGCTTCAGACGCACAAGCGTTTGAAGCTTTTTTATAGAAACCATGAGTGAGAAATCACAAATCAATTTTCTAAAAATTCAACCAAAAGCCATTGACTGTATTATAACAACTGTGTATAATAAGCATTACATTATAACAATACAAGGAGTGATCATCATGAAAAAAAGTAACAGTAAACCTAACGACAGACGTGTATTGCCTGAAAAAGACGAAAAAACAGTTCTTCAATTAATTAACGACTACCACATGGAAAGATAAGTTTGGTAGTATCATTTCTCTATTTTATACAATAACGTTTCTATCGTTATTGTATTTTTTCTGTGCTAATAAATACTAAACTACAATAATTCTGTTATACTACAAATTTTTCATGTCTTAATAGTACTCAAACAATAATCCGTACTACCACCGTTTTTAATAATGGTGGTATTTTCTATTACTACCGTCTGTTAAAATGATTGGAAAACAAACGTACATTCTCTATAATAGATGTATGAGGTGAACTAGGAATGCAAAAGCAATCGTTAAACCAACTAATTGAATGGATGAAAACGGATGAAACAATAAAAGACCACATCCAACATTGGCATACTATAAATGAACAACAGGCACAAACAAACCCGTTTCCAGCGGAACTGCACGAAAAATTGATTCGTGCACTCATGGATAAAGGTATTACCGAATTGTATACTCATCAATACTCCGCTTATGTAAAAAGTGGTTATGAAAAAAGAAATACCGTGTCCGTTACCCCAACCGCTTCTGGCAAAACGCTTTGTTATAACCTGCCAGTATTACAGTCCATTTTAAATAACAAAGAAAGCCGTGCCCTATATTTATTTCCGACAAAGGCGTTAGCACAAGACCAAAAAAGTGAAATTAATGAATTAATAGATGCTATGGAAGAAGACATAAAAAGTTTTACATACGACGGAGATACTGCTGCAAATATTAGGCAAGTCGTTCGAAAAGCAGGACATGTTGTGATTACAAACCCGGATATGCTTCACTCCGCTATATTACCGCATCATACGAAATGGGTATCATTATTTGAAAATCTTAAATACATTGTCATTGATGAATTACATACCTATCGAGGAGTATTTGGCAGTCATGTTGCAAACGTGATTCGTCGTCTAAAAAGAATTGCCAATTATTACGGAAGTAATCCTGTATTTATTTCAACTTCAGCCACTATCGCTAACCCGCAAGAACTTGCGGAAAATTTAACTGGAGAAACGTTTGATTTAATAGATAATAATGGTGCTCCGCGGGGAAAAAAACACTTTGTCTTTTATAATCCCCCTGTCATCAATGAAGCGTTAAATATTAGAAAAGGCGCTACATCGGAAGTAAATGAGTTAGCTTCTCGTTTTCTTAATGAAAAAATACAAACGATTATTTTTGCGCGAAGTAGAGTAAGGGTAGAAGTAATCTTAAGTCATTTACAAGAACTAGTGAAAAAAGAATTAGGTCCCAAATCTATTCAAGGATACAGAGGCGGATATCTTCCCAAGCAACGAAGAGAAATAGAAAATGGGCTGCGCAACGGAGATATTATGGGTGTTGTTAGTACGAACGCGTTAGAATTAGGGGTGGATATAGGTCAACTTCAAGTATGTATTATGACTGGTTATCCAGGTTCTGTTGCTAGTGCGTGGCAACAAGCCGGCAGGGCTGGAAGACGTCAAGATGAGTCATTAATTATTTTAGTCGCTAGTTCAGCACCAATAGACCAATATATGATTCAGCAACCTGAATTTTTCCTGGAGCAATCCCCGGAATCAGCCCGCATTCACCCTGATAACCTAATTATATTAGTCGATCATATCAAATGCGCTGCGTTTGAGCTGCCGTTTCAGGACGGAGAAACATTTGACGGGGTCGATGTAGTGGAAATACTTGAGTATTTAACCGAAGAACAAGTTCTTCATCATAGAGGGTCTAAGTGGTACTGGATGAATGATGCCTTTCCTGCCCACGGTATTAGTCTACGTTCTGCTTCCCAAGAAAATGTCGTTATCATTGATCAAACGGATATTTCCAATGTGAAAGTAATAGGGGAAATGGATAGTTTTAGCGCGATGACATTATTACACGAAAAAGCAATTTATCTACATCAAGGCATACAATATCAAGTAGAAGAACTCGATTGGGAAGAAAAGAAAGCCTTTGTCAAAGAAGTACAAGTTGAATACTACACGGATGCTAACCTGGCTGTTGACTTAAAAGTGTTAGAAGAAGATAAAACATCGTCACACCCTAGTTTTGAAACAGCATTTGGTGATGTGATGGTAAATGCTAAAGCAACCATTTTCAAAAAAATAAAAATGACAACATTCGAAAACATTGGTTCCGGTACTATTCACTTACCGGAAGAAGAATTGCATACAAATGCTTGTTGGGTTACCTTCCCGGCACATACTGTACAAGAATTTGGAAAACAGCCATTGGAGCAGGCTCTTATCGGACTTGCTAATGTATTTCGTCATATTGCTCCCATTCATGTTATGTGTGATCGAAGTGATTTACATGTCGTTCCACAAATGAAAGCCACTCACTCGGAACAACCTACGATATTCCTATATGATAGGTATCCGGGAGGTGTCGGATTATCATCAGCTGTCTATCAACTACTTCCGGATATTTTAAGTGATTGTAAAAATTTGATTAAGTCTTGTCCATGCAGCACGGGATGTCCGTCTTGTGTCGGATCTGATTTAAATCTAGATGAAGAAGCCAAAACTTTAACTCTACGTTTGATTCATGTACTCCGAGGAGGAATAACGGATTGAAGCTTAAAAACAAATTGAATCGAATGAAACATCATATGAGTCATGAGCAACAATCAAGTGATGAAGTTAGTAGTTCTGACAATGAAGACCATTCATCCAACGTACAGAATGAAGTTCCTTTTGAAACAGAATGGGAGAACCTCCAATCCAAGCCTTTGTTTTTGGACGATCAATATATGATTAAACGAGAAAAAGAGTACTCGTTTAGTTATTATCATGGGAACCATGCTTTAGGAGAACTGTTTGATATTTGGGATCGTTGGAGTAAAGTAACAGCGTCACATCCGCTTCATCCAAAAGAACGGACACCTGAAGACCTTCTCTTTTTTGATACTGAAACAACTGGATTAAACAGTGGAGCAGGGAATATGATATTTTTACTCGGTGGATCCTATTTTTCTGAGACGAACGTACATGTTCGTCAATACTTTTTACCGGGACCAGAAGCTGAAGTACCACTATATTATTATTTCCTTAACGAAATGAAAACATCGATTCAACATCTTGCTACCTTTAATGGGAAATCATTTGACTGGCCTCAGCTCAAGACAAGGCACACTTTTGTTCGAAATGAAGTTCCGAAACTTCCAGAGTTTGGTCATTTTGATTTATTACATTCCTCACGCCGACTGTTTAAACATGTTCTTCCATCCTGTAAGCTTTCCGTGATTGAAGCAGAAATATTGGAGTTCGAACGAGAAGACGACACTCCTGGTTATCTTGCTCCTATGCTTTATTTTGATTATTTAAATGAGCAGAATCCAGCCTTTATTGAAGGAATACTTACCCATAATGAGTGGGATGTGCTGTCATTAATCACTCTTTATATTAACCTATCCGACCGTGTTCTTCGTTATGGTACAACAAAGAGAGAAACATTTGAAATTGGCCGCTGGTATGAGCAGGTAAAGGAATGGAAACAAGCGGAATGGTGCTACAAGCACGCTTTATCCAACAGGATGACATTAGATGATTGGAAAGAGGATAATTATTTTGCTTTAGCTCGTGTTTTGAAAAAGCAAAAGCGAGACGATGAGGCACAAAGGTACTTTAGCGAAATATTTCTGAATAAAGGCAAACGCAGCATAGAAGCTGCAGTTGAATTGGCAAAATATAAAGAACACATAGAAAAAGATATGGAAGGCGCGATGTTTTACGCACAAGCAGCAAATAGCGAATCACCGAAAGAATATGGTATAGAAAAAAGAATTATTCGATTAGATGATAAAATAAGGAACAGGAAATAACGTCCATCATTATTTCCCGGGCAAGCGCATAATAGCAAGTGTTTATCTAGGAATTATCAATAACCGACATTATTTGAATGCCAACCCTCAATAAATATATCTGTTTTTGTCGAAACAGCAGCTGCATGTAGGAAATTACAATAATAAAGCAGGAGGAACAAATATGAAGGTGTTAGCTGTAACAGGATATAAGCCACAAGAATTAGGCATATTTGATCCAAATGCAAAGGAGATATCTTATATAAAAGCCACTCTTAAATCCAAAATATATGGTCTCTTAGAAAATGGTTTGGAATGGATTGTCATTTCGGGACAACCCGGAGTCGAACAATGGGCTGCAGAGGTTGTGATTGATTTGAAGATGGAATGGTCTCAACTTCGTCTCGCCGTGCTTCCTCCTTTTCTTCATCAAGATAGCATATGGCCAGATCATGCAAAAGAACGATATCAGCGTATTATCCAATCGGCTGACTATTGTGAAGCCATATCGAAAAAAGAATATGACAACCCAGGTCAATTACGTGCTAAAAATGATTTTATTATCATGAAAACGGATGCGTTGTTACTTTTGTATACCGAAGAACAAGAAGGAACACCGAAATATTATTTAGAAGCAGCCGAACGACGATCGCAGCAAGGTTATCCAGTGTATCGAATTACCCCAGACGATTTACAAGAAGCCGTTGAACATGAACTAGAGTCTCAAAGTCTTGATAACGAATGGTAAACGGATTGAAAATTGACTTTTCAAAGAAGTTCTGAAAAAATAAAATACAAATAACGTTTTAGATATTCAATACGATAATTTATTCGGGGTGAATCATAACGATGCAAAATATTCAATTAACTGGAAAAGAAATTTTAGATAAAGACTTTAAAAGCAGTATGAAAGGGTATAATAAAGACGAAGTGGATCAATTTTTAGATATGATTATTCAAGATTACGAAGCATATGAACAACGGGTGCGTGATTTAGAATCACAGTTAGAACAGAGTAAAAACCAAACAACTCAACGAGAAACCCGCTACAGCCGTGAACATAATACTGCTTCAGAGGAACAACCTATGCCAAACACTGGTGGGACTAATTACGATATATTAAAACGTTTATCTAACTTGGAAAAAGAAGTCTTTGGAAACAAACTTTATGATTAATATGAACGTTTGTATAACGGAGGGATTTGCTTGTTAAAAATTTTTATAGATGGAGCAAGCGCTGGAAATCCTGGTCCTGCTGGCGCGGGTATCTTTGTCAAAGATGGAAACGGCAATAACGAACACCATGCTATTCCACTCGGTACGATGACAAACCACGAGGCGGAGTTTGCTGCTTTGTTACAAACATTAAAGCTTTGTTACAAACGAGGATGGTCTATGGCATCTATTAACACCGATTCTAAATTGGTAGATGAAGCTGTTGAAAAGGAGCATACGAAACATTCATTATACAAACCATATTTAAAAGAAATATTGTCCATGTTTGATTCATGCGAGTTATGTTTCGTGAAATGGATTCCTTCTACTAACAATAGAACTGCTGACCAGTTATCTAAAAATGCTATTAAGAAAAATAAATCTTCTCCTGCGTTTATGAAATGACGACTTGCCAAACTATGTTGAACAGGATATAATGGCATTTGCATTAACAAAAGACGCTAAAAACATTCTGGCAGTTGCTGCGCTTAACAGCGTAGAGGAAAGTCCATGCTCGCACAACCTGAGAGGGTTGTAGTGTTCGTGCCTGACTAAACAATAAGTCAGGGCGGCCTGGTATTAGACTGGGCTGATGGCGGGGAAGAGACCTGTGTCTATTGGATATGGTCTTATTACCCTGAAAGTGCCACAGTGACGTAGTCTGTTTGGAAACGAACAGAGTGGAACGCGGTAAACCCCTCGAGCGAGAAACCCAAACATTGGTAGGGGCACTTTTCTGATGGAATTCAACAGAAGAAAAGGCAGATATAATCTGCAGATAGATGACTGCCCCCGGAGTGCAAGGTGAATAACCGTAGCAGCACAAAGGGACAGAACATGGCTTATATGAATGTTTTGGCCTCTGATGACCCCTGTACAAGGGGTTTTTTCTTTATCTAAATGACTAACAACAAACAACAATAAAAATACTTAGAAGAAACGAAACATACAAATAGCTGCATAAAGCGTACAAATTTGCAATTCAAAGGAGTAAACTATATGGAGGATCACGTTACATTAATAGCAACAGCTACAATGGGGCTAGAATCACTCGTTGCCCGTGAAATAAAAGATCTCGGATACCAAGATGTGAAAGTAGAAAACGGACGAGTAGAATTCAACGCTCCCACAGAAGCAATCGCACGAACTAATATGTGGTTACGAACAGCAGATCGTGTGAAATTAAAAGTGGCAGAATTTAACGCTTATTCATTTGATGAGTTATTCGAAAAAACAAAAGCTGTGTCTTGGGAAGATTATTTACCGGAAAATGCAGAATTTCCGGTTGTCGGTCGCTCGGTAAAGTCAACACTTTACAGCGTTCCAGATTGCCAATCCATTGTAAAAAAATCCATTGTCGAACGACTGAAGCAAACGTATAACAAAGATTGGTTCAGCGAAAATGGAGCTTTGTATAAGGTAGAAGTGGCTCTTAACAAAGATGTCGTGACGTTAACGATAGATACATCCGGACCAGGCCTTCATAAACGCGGGTACCGGGCTGTACAAAACTTAGCTCCATTAAAAGAGACACTTGCTGCAGCGTTAGTTATGTTAACGAATTGGAAGCCGGATCGTCCGTTCGCTGATCCTTTTTGTGGTTCAGGGACAATACCAATTGAAGCGGCTCTTATTGGACAACGTATCGCACCTGGGTTTAACCGTGAATTCATTGCAGAAGACTGGACATGGCTCGAAAATGCCATATGGGAACGGGCGCGAGAAGAAGCAGAAGATAAAGCAAATTACGACCAACCGCTAGATATACAAGGATCAGATATTGATCACCGAATTGTTGAATTAGCCGAAGAAAATACGATGGAAGCTGGGTTGTATGGGGTGATTTCATTTAAGCAAATGCAGGCTTCGGATTTCACATCTAAAAAAAACTATGGTTGTATAGTGTCCAATCCCCCATACGGAGAACGTCTTGGCGAAAAAGAAGAAATAGAAGCACTGTACAAAGAAATCGGACAAGCGCTACGCCCGCTTGAAACGTGGTCTGTCTATATGTTGACATCAAACGAGAATTTCGAGTCCTTGTACGGGAAACAAGCGACGAAAAGACGCAAACTCTACAACGGCAAGATAAAGACCGACTACTACCAATTTTGGGGACAGCGTCCGCCAAAATCATAGGGAAAGTTTGAAAAAAATAAGCATATTTTCCCCTCCACCTGGATACTCTTTAAAGTAGAACCATTTCAGGGAGGGAATCAGGTTGGAACGAATTCAAAAAGAACAACGCCTGCATTCATTGCAAAAAATTGAAAAGGCAATTGGAAATGCCGAAAAAGCACTCCAATCGCCGGATAAACAATCCATATCACAACCGCTACAGTCACTCATTCAAGCGAAGCAGACATTAAATATGGCCTGGGACTATCATTTAAAACAACATATATAACCTTATTTAGGGTTAGTAACATCATATATCTTAGGATTTTCAAACTCAAGCAAGTCAATGGTTTTATCATAAGATATCGTCATACCATCTAGATACCATTGATCTTGCGGATTAACAAAAAAGAATATTCCTTTTGCCTGAAGCGTATATGCACCAGCTTCAGGTTTTTCTTTGGACACTCCAATGGAATAGCCCCCGGAACCAACGCCTCCAATGCGAACAAACAAGCGAAGATATTCTTCATCTTCTAAATTCATTTCTTCTTTGTAAAGCCGGGCAGCCTCAGGTTTTATTGTGAGTTCCATTATTATTGCTCCTTTCTGCTCTGTTTTGTTATATCATGATTTTTGAAACGTTTCAAAAATGAAAAATGGATTAGGAATGTGTTAGGCTGAAAGTATAACAAATTTTCCTATATACTAACATTATCATGCAATAATAAGGAGCGATTATTTTTGACAAAAACAATAAAACAAACAGAAAAAGATTTTAAGGAACTAATGCAAAAAATGTCCTCCTATGAACAAGCACTTGGTCTTTTGCAGTGGGATGCACGAACAAAAGCACCAAAAAAAGGAGCAGATCAACGTTCAGAAGTGATTGGTTCGTTGTCGACTGAATTATTTAAATTAAAAACATCGGAAGAAACAGGAGGACTTTTAGAAGAAATATTGCAAGCGGACAAAGACGTTGTATCAAATGTTACTCGTCAATCAGCAAAGGAATTAAAAAAGGAATACGACCGTTCTATCAAAATACCTGAAGATGAATTTCGGGAATATAGTATTTTAACCGCAAAGTCCGAGTCCATTTGGGAAGAGGCCAAAGAACAAAATGACTTCGAGATGTTTCGTCCTTATTTGGAGAAAATTGTGCGGTTCAGCCGCAAATTTGCTGATTACTGGGGATACGAAGGTCATCCCTACAATGCCTTACTCGAAGATTTTGATCCTGGAATGACTGTTGACACGCTCGATCAAGTGTTCAGTCGATTGCGCGATGGATTGATTCCCTTGGTAGAAGGTGTTACATCGTCTTCTAATAAACCGCAGACTGATTTTATTTTCCGTTCTTTTCCTAAAGATAATCAAAAGCAATTTAGTTCAGAAATATTGTCTCAAATGACATATGATTTTGAAGCAGGAAGATTAGACGAAACCGTTCACCCATTTGCCATTGGTTTAAATCCTAAGGACGTACGGGTAACAACTAAATATGACGAGAATGATTTTCGCACTGCTGTGTTTGGTACTATCCACGAAGGAGGTCACGCTTTATACGAACAAAATCTTCCTGAGGAACTCGCAGGCACTGTTCTCAGTGATGGCACATCTATGGGAATTCACGAATCTCAATCACTGTTTTGGGAAAATTTTGTCGGTCGAAACAAAATGTTTTGGGAGAATAATTACGATTTATTACAATCCTATTCTAATGGACAATTTGAAGATGTAAATCTCGATCAATTTTATCATGCTATCAATGAGGCTAAACCTTCTCTTATACGTATAGAAGCAGATGAAATGACATATTCGCTTCACATTATATTACGATATGAAATAGAAAAAGGGTTGATAAATGGAGATATAGAAGTGGCGGATCTCCCGAAAGTATGGAATGAAAAAATGGAAGAATATCTCGGTGTAATCCCACCAAATGATAGCCAAGGGGTATTACAGGACGTCCATTGGTCTTTTGGTGCATTTGGTTATTTTCCATCTTACGCTTTAGGATATATTTATGCTGCTCAACTTCATCAGGCAATGCGTAAAGAGATACCAGAGTTTGATCAATTGTGTCAAAAGGGAGAGCTTTCCTCTATCAGAGAATGGTTAACTAAACATGTTCACCAGTACGGACGTATAAAATCTCCAGCTGAGATTATTAAAGATGCCACCGGTGAAAATATCAATCCAGAACATTTACTGAATTATTTATCAGAAAAATATAAACCACTCTATCAATTTTAACAACTTGGAACAAAGCCTATTGTATAAAGATAGGCTTTTTCTTTTTACTCAGTAGTTTAAAAACTTGTTCACGTGATATAAAGTACTACTTACTAATACTCGGCTTTGCCAAGAAAGGAATGCAGCAATGATTACGTTTGAGAATATCTCTAAAGAATTTCCAGATGGGACAAAGGCGGTTCGTCAATTTACAACGACGATACAAAAAGGAGAACTATTCGTATTAATAGGTCCGAGCGGGTGTGGTAAAACAACAACATTGAAGATGATTAACCGTTTGATAGCTCCTACAAATGGAACAATTTATATTGAAGGAGTTGATATAAATAATTGGAACAAGCAAGCATTACGCTGGAATATAGGGTACGTTCTGCAGCAAATTGCACTATTTCCAACAATGACCATAGCAGAAAACATTTCTGTTGTTCCAGATATGGTGAATTGGAGTAAAAAGGAAATATCAGAAAGAGTGGATGAGCTGCTTCGTATGGTAGATTTAGATCCGGCCACTTACAGATCAAGGAAGCCAGTCGAGTTATCAGGCGGGCAACAACAACGAGTTGGCGTGTTGCGAGCACTCGCGGCAGACCCTAATATTTTAATTATGGATGAGCCTTTCAGTGCTTTAGATCCGCTCACCAGAGAACAGTTGCAACGAGATGTGAAGGAGTTACAATCTCGTATACAAAAGACGATTGTGTTTGTTACTCACGATATGGATGAGGCAATGGCTTTAGGAGACCGAATTTGCATGATGAATGAAGGCAAAATCGTTCAGATAGGAACACCTGCAGAGATTACGAGAAATCCCGTTAACCAATTTGTGAAGGACTTTATCGGAAATCGAACAAATGAATGGGAATCTCCAGTAAAAGATATAATGGATCCGTATAGTGATTATATCGTGAATATTAATGAGCTATTACAGCTGTCGTTACAAAATGAACCAGTTTACGTTATTGATAACGAAAGTTATTTTTTGGGACGAAAACAAGGACATGAAGTAATGGAACATAATATTACGTTGTCCCCTGATATGTCATTAAATCAATCTATTTATTATTTTGATGTAATAGATGTCGATGTGCTCCCAGTACTAGAAAACAATACACTTGTTGGAACAATGAGTTACAAAAATATCGTCTCTTACATGAAATCTACAACCATGGATACAAAAAGAAAGGGGGAGATATAATTGAATACAATCCAGTCCGTAATTGAGCTTTTCCAAAGCCGTCAATCCATGTTTTGGACATTGGTATGGGAACATATACATATGTCCCTGCTTGCTTTATTATGTGCCGTATTTATTGCGATCCCCCTTGGCATTTATTTATCAAGAAAAACAAAAATCGCAGAACCTATTATTGGGATTGCTGCTGTTCTGCAGACAATTCCTAGTTTAGCTCTACTTGGGTTTATGATTTTATTATTGAATAAAATAGGCACTTTACCTGCTGTAGTCGCCTTGGCTGTCTATGCCTTACTGCCTGTATTAAGAAACACATATACTGGTATTAAAGAAGTGGATCCAGCCATCATTGAAGCTGCCACAGGTATGGGAATGTCCTCTTTTCGACGTCTTCGAAAAATCGAATTGCCAATGGCGATGCCAATCATTATGGCAGGTATTCGTACTTCTATGGTACTGATTGTTGGAACAGCTACGTTGGCTGCTCTAATAAGTGCCGGCGGACTCGGTGACTTTATTATGACAGGAATAGACCGCGCAGATAATGCTTACATATTGTTAGGTGCGATTCCTGCTGCCTTATTGGCATTATGTTTTGATATCATACTACGAATCGTAGAGAAAACGTCTCAAGGAAAATCCTTGTTTCCTATTGGAGCCGTTCTCACCGCATCTTTTTTGGTGGTGGCAGCACCATTAATATCATTTGACCAAGAATCCGATATAATTATCGGAGGTAAACTAGGGGCTGAACCCGAAATTATTGCTAATATGTATAAATATCTCATTGAAGACGAAACAGACCTTCAAGTATCCGTCGAATCCGGTTTCGGAAGTACAGATGCTGCATTTAACGCTTTGTCCGTTGATGAAATTGATATCTATCCTGAATTTACAGGAACAGCAATGTCAGCATTATTAGAAAAAACACCTGAATCAGGAAGTACAGAAACAGAAGTGTATACCCAAGCAAGACAAGGTATGGCCAATGAGTACAATATGGCATATTTAGAACCAATGAAGTTTAATAATACATATGCGATAGCGATGAGAGAGCAGCATGCTCAAGAATTGGGTATTCAAACCATATCAGATATGGAACCCTATACTGACGAATTGACGGCAGGATTCACATTTGAATTTGCTGATCGAGAAGATGGTTATCCAGGAATTCAAGATGTGTATGGATTTAGTTTTGAAACCGTTGAAACAATGGACGCTGGTCTTCGTACAAGAGCCGTCGAGACGGGAGAAGTAGACTTCATTGATGCCTATTTCACTGATGCTGATATGGTTGAGTACAACTTAAGAGTATTAGAAGATGATAAAAATTTATTCCCTCCATACCAAGGAGCGCCTTTGATGAAACAAAAAACATTAGACAAACACCCGCGTCTAGAAAATATATTGAATCAACTATCCGGGAAAATAACCAATGAAGATATGCAACAAATGAACTACATGGTTGATTACAATGATACTGATCCTTCAATCGTAGCAAGAGACTACTTGACGGAAAACGGGTTTTTTGAATAACCTGTATAAAAGGAGATGGTATAAATGAGTCAAATCACAAATCCAAATCAAGAGAAAATTGCAGAAATACTAAAAGCAAGTAAAACAATTGCTGTCGTCGGGCTTTCTGATAACCCATCACGAACGTCTTACCAGGTGAGCAAGGTGATGCAACAGTCAGGATATTCGATTATTCCAGTGAATCCTAACGTGTCGGAAGTACTTGGAATAAATGCAGTGCCATCTCTAAAAGATATAGAAACTCCTGTTGATATTGTTGATGTATTCCGACGGAGTGAACACCTTCCTGCAATAGCGAAGGAGGCCGCTGACATGGACATCACCCCCAATGTGTTTTGGACTCAATTAGGTCTTGAAAATGAAGAAGCCTTTCGCATAGCGGAAAATGAAGGTATGATTGTGATTATGAATAAATGTATTAAAGTAGAACATTCAATGATAAAATAAATGTTCGTCTACGCTCATCCGTAATCAGATGAGCGTTCTGTTTTGAACCATTGATAAAAAATAAAACATGTGTTCTATTAATATGTTATAGTGTAGAATACACGCTTTTCTTTTGTAGAAAGGAGAACACGTCATTGACACAGGCCTTTGATTATAATGATGATGCAATTCAGGTATTAGAAGGACTCGAGGCTGTTCGAAAAAGACCTGGCATGTATATTGGCAGTACGGACAGTCGCGGCCTTCATCACCTCGTATTTGAAATACTCGACAATTCTGTCGATGAAGCACTAGCTGGATTTGGTGATGTGATCGATGTAATTCTTCACCATGACCAAAGCATTTCTGTCATAGACTATGGTAGGGGAATTCCAACTGGCACACACCGTACAGGAAAATCAACCCCGGAAGTTATATTTACCGTATTGCATGCCGGAGGAAAGTTCGGTCAAGGTGGATACGTTACGAGCGGGGGATTACACGGCGTGGGTGCTTCTGTTGTAAATGCACTTTCTGAGTGGCTCACAGTTACGATACATCGAGACGGTGAAATTTATAGACAAGAGTTTGCCAATGGAGGCAAGCCGGTAACATCTCTAATTCAAGAGGGAACGACAAAAAAATCAGGAACAACTATTCGATTTAAGCCTGATTCTAATATTTTCAGCACGACAACATATCAATTTGAAATGCTATCAGAACGCTTGCGTGAAGCTGCGTTTTTATTAAGCGGAGTTTCTATTCGTTTAACTGATGAAAGGTTAGCTGAACCACATACAGAAACTTTTGAATACGAAACAGGCATTAAAGCATTTGCGGAATACTTGAATGAAGATAAGGAAGTCCTTCATCCGGTTGTTTATTTCGACGGGAAAAATCAAGACATCGAAGTGGAAATAGCGTTCCAATTTAATGATGCTTATACAGAAAATGTACTATCTTTTGTAAATAATGTGCGTACAAAGGATGGAGGAACACATGAATCCGGAGCAAAAACTGCTTTGACCAGAGCCGTTAATGAATACGCAAGAAAAATGAACTTTTTGAAAGACAAAGATAAAAATTTGGACGGATCTGATATTCGTGAAGGTTTTACAGCGGTTATTGCTATTCGAGTGCCAGAATCTATTTTACAGTTTGAGGGACAAACTAAAAGTAAACTCGGTACGACGGAAGCTCGCTCAGCCGTGGATCAGGTGGTATCGGATAAACTTACTTACTTTTTTGAAGAGAACCCTACCACTAGCTCCATGCTCATAAAAAAAGCAATAAAAGCTTCTCAAGCACGCGAAGCAGCCCGTAAAGCAAGAGAAGAGGCAAGAAATGGAAAGAAGAGCAAAAGGAAAGAGCTCTTAAGCGGTAAATTAACACCGGCTCAGTCTAGAAATCCTGAACGAAACGAATTATACTTAGTCGAAGGGGATTCAGCAGGAGGGTCGGCAAAACAAGGCAGAGACCGTAAATTTCAGGCTGTACTTCCTTTGCGTGGGAAAGTGATCAACACTGAAAAAGCAAAATTGGATGACATTATGAAAAATGAAGAAATCCGCACCGTTATTTATGCGATAGGAGCTGGTGTAGGTACAGATTTCAACATGGAGGACAGTAATTACGACAAAGTTGTTATAATGACGGACGCCGATACAGACGGTGCTCATATCCAAGTGTTACTTCTCACATTTTTTTACAGATACATGAGACCACTCGTGGAAGCTGGTAAAGTATTTATCGCCCTCCCGCCTTTATATAAAATAAGTAAAGGAAGCGGCTCAAAACAAAAGGTTGAATACGCTTGGGATGAAGACGGCATGAAAGAAGCGATCCAAAAGGTAGGAAAAGGGTATACAATCCAGCGATATAAGGGTCTTGGTGAGATGGATGCGACCCAATTATGGGAAACGACAATGGATCCTGATACACGGACATTAGTTCGCGTAACAGTTGATGATTTGGCACGAGCAGACAAACGTGTGACAACTTTAATGGGCGACAAAGTCGAGCCACGTCGAAAATGGATTGAATCCCACGTGAAATTTGGGATGACAGAAGATGCTAATATACTTGAAAATGAAAACCTTCATGTTACGGAGGAGGAGTAAGCGTGACCGAAGCTGAAAAACATTTAGATTTACCTTTAGAAGATGTACTGGGCGATCGTTTTGGTCGCTACAGTAAATATATTATTCAGGAAAGAGCGCTGCCTGATGCAAGAGATGGGCTGAAACCGGTACAGCGTCGTATTTTATATGCGATGCTGCAAGATGGAAATACGGCCGATAAGCCATTTCGTAAAGCGGCTAAAACGGTCGGAAATGTCATTGGTAATTACCATCCTCACGGGGATTCGTCCGTTTATGAAGCAATGGTGCGAATGAGTCAGGACTGGAAAGGAAGAAATTTACTCGTTGAAATGCATGGTAATAATGGTTCTATTGACGGTGACCCACCAGCTGCTATGCGTTACACCGAAGCAAGACTTTCTTCTGTTTCAGCTGAAATGTTAAGAGACATTGAGAAAAATACAGTGGAACATATTCCTAACTTTGATGATTCGATTGAAGAACCAGTTGTACTTCCGGCAATGTACCCCAATCTGCTCGTGAACGGTTCCATGGGAATATCATCAGGGTATGCAACAGATATCCCTCCGCATCAATTAGGAGAGGTAATCGATGCAGCATTGATGGAAATAGATAAACCTAACTGTACAGTTGAAGAATTAATGACAGTTTTAAAAGGGCCTGATTTCCCAACTGGTGGAATTATTCAAGGAACAGATGGCATCAAAAAAGCGTATGAGACAGGAAAAGGAAAAGTCGTTGTCCGATCCAAAACCGAAATTGAAACACTACGCGGGGGCAGAAAACAAATTGTAATCTCGGAAATACCTTATGAAGTGGTGAAATCCAACTTAGTTAAAAGAATGGATGAAATCCGATTCGACAAGAAAATCGATGGGATTGCAGAAGTCCGTGATGACACAGATAGAACGGGCCTCCGCATTGTCGTAGAGTTGAAAAAAGAAGCAGACCCGACTGGTGTACTCCATTATTTGTATAAAAACACGGATCTTCAAGTTTCTTATAACTTTAATATGGTTGCCATTCATAACAAAACGCCGCAATTGCTCGGTTTAAAGCAGTTGTTACAAGCATATATTGCTCATCAACGCGAAGTAGTTACAAATCGGTCACGCTTTGAACTTGATAAAGCAGAAAAGCGTCAACACATCGTGGAAGGTTTGAAGAAAGCCATTTCCATACTTGATCAAGTCATTGAAACAATACGAAATTCGAACGATAAAAAAGACGCTAAACATAATATAATGGAGTCGTTTGAATTTACAGAAGAACAAGCAGAAGCAATTGTCACATTGCAGCTTTACCGATTAACGAACACTGATATCACTACTTTAGAAAAAGAAGCGGAAGAATTGGCAAAAAACATAAAGAAATTAAAAGACATTTTAGCAAGTGAAGAAAAACTTCTCCGTGTTATAAAGGATCAATTAACCTACGTAAAGAAAACGTATAACGATAATCGATTAACAACAGTAGAGGAAGAGATTGAAGAATTAAAGATTGATCTTGAAGTAATGGTCCCTTCAGAAAATGTTATTGTAACAGCAACGAAAGAAGGATACGTAAAACGAACTAGTACACGTTCTTATTCTGCTTCTAACGAAGATCCACCGGGAATGAAAGAAACGGATGATTTGTTGTTTTTCGATGAATTGAATACGACGGACACTTTGCTTTTATTTACTAAAAAAGGACAGTATCTGTATATGCCTGTGCATGAACTATCAGAGATTCGTTGGAAAGATAACGGACAGCATATAGGTAACATTGTCCAATTAGATTCAGATGACAGTTTAATAAAAGCTATTCCAGTTTCTGCATTTAGTGAAGATCAGTACTTAATCTTTTTTACAAAACAAGGTATGGTAAAGAAGACAGCCTTATCTGCCTACAAAGCACAACGCTATTCCAGGGCATTAGTAGCTGTTAAAGTAAAAGAAGAAGATGTTGTTGTAAATGTCGAATTGACAAACGGGGAACTTGATGTATTCCTTGCAACAAATCACGGATATGGATTACGTTTTTCTGAAGAAGAAGTTGCTCCAATAGGGCAAAGAGCAGCAGGGGTAAAAGGCATAAACTTAAAAGATGGAGACTTTGTTATAAATGGATTTGTAGTTCATCCTACTCAACTTCCCAATGTAGCAGTCGTTACTCATAGAGGATCCGTAAAAAAAATGTCTCTTAATGAATTTGAACGTAGTTCTCGTGCGAAACGAGGGCTTGTATTACTCCGTGAATTGAAAAAAAATCCACACCTTGTAGCAGGCCTTGAAAAATTAACCGATGAGTCTAATATTTTTAGGATTCAGACAGAGGGTGGAGAAGTAGAAACAGAAGATATCGGAAGTTTGAGAAAGAGTGATCGATATAGTAATGGTTCATTCCTTGTTGACACACAGGAAAAAGGCACCGTAACAAGTATGTGGCCAGCAATCGACTATGAATCGCTAAACAAGAAAAATGAAAACAATGATTAATTCACGATAATATAATTATGTAAACTAAAGATAGAGTTGAAAGGTAGAACAACATGAATGCAGGCACACACGTTATAGGAGCAATCGCAGCAGGAGCAGGAATATATTCATTATATGCCTTGCCTTTTTCACTCACTAGTCTAGAAGGAGCCGTGTATACCGGAAGCATTATCATGGGCGGCCTCCTTCCAGATATTTGCCAACCTTTTTCTTGGATAGGAAGAAGAATTAAACCGATTTCTAAACTGATAAATAAGGTATTTGGCCATCGCACTATCACACACAGCATACTTTTTGTTTTATTTCTTTATCTCATTACAGGATCTCTGCAAAATAAATGGGGCGAAGCGGCACACTTTGGTATAACTATAGGGGCAGGCAGTCATCTATTACTCGATATGCTTACACCACGTGGTATTTCCTTATTGTATCCTGTGAAATATAAAATGAAATTTCCTGTAACAACAAAAACAGGTTCCTTTACAGGGGAAGGACTAATATCTACGATTATGTTACTATGGATCGTTTATTTTAGTGTGCACTACTTTTAAGTCCGTTTTCAAAAAGCAGGAAAAAGCGCAAAGACGTAAGCTAACGAAGAAGTTCATAGCGATTTTCCTGAGCTTTTTGAACAACCTCTCAACAAAAATATTGATAATTAGTGATAAAAAGGAGAAGAACTTATTGATTATTATCCACGCACACATGAAAGTAAAAACTGACGTTCATCACACGTTTTTGGAAAGAACGAAGGAATTAGTAAAACAATCTCAATTAGAAGAAGGAAACATAAGTTATAAATTGTACCAAGACACTGATCATCCGAATACTTTTGTTATGATAGAAGAATGGAAGGACCAACACGCGGTTGATCACCATTTCGAGTCATCTCATTTCAAGGAATTTGGTAAAATCACAGAAGAGCTTTTGCAAGAACCGCCGCATGTTGTTAAATATTCTGCAACCTCGCAATAATCTTAGCGGGGTTTAAATTTACTTTAAAATTTTTCTACGTCTCAAAACAACAAGTTTACTTAGGTTTTGATACACCAAACCTTCATTTTCATTAACTTCCTATAATATATATTATGTAAACTAGAAATAAATTAAAATAGCAATTAAAATAGCAAAGAATTTCTCTTCTTCATCCCCTCCTTGTCCGTTGAAGCAATTCATATTCCTCTAAACCTTTTAATATTGTCCGCCTTATCCGTGTTTTTGAGGAATAACTGACAAACGATAGAAATATAAGCCTTCGTTTTTTATTTGAAAACATCCCATGCCCACTGGTTGATTTTCTACATAAGCAATTAATGCTTTCTCCTCTCTTTCTAGTGCTTCTGAAACAGATTGCACCGTTTCTTCTAAAGCACTAGAGGGAGATGGATCGTTCTTATATTCCATGAACGCCTTAATCATAAGTTCATGAATGACTGGTGCATCTGGCATGTCTTCTAGTTTCAGTCTCATTTTAATCTTCCCACCTTGCTGAAAAAACTGCCCTATCCTTCTATTACACAAAGTAGCTTTATATATAGTTAATCAAGTCACTCACATTTTTGAGTTTTGTTATATTTGGATGGGTAGTATCTATTCCTATACCAAATCCTCTCATGTTCATATTTACTGCTAAATTTACGTCGGCTTTAGAATCACCAACCATGAACGATTCATTAATATTAATCTCAGGATATTTTTGCACCGCCTCTTTAATCATCCCTGATTGAGGCTTCATACAGTTGCATCTTTCATCTCTTCCATGAGGACAGTAAAATATATCGAGGATTTGTATGCCTTGATTCGTTAGTTCACTAAGCATTTTTTTACTTATCTTTTGATTTACTTATCTTTTGATACTGTTGCAAAGATATAAATCCTTCATTTATAAGGTATTGATTTGTAACGATTATAATTTCATATCCTCTCTGTTGTACCTCCCTTAATGTCCAAACAGAGTTTCGAAGAAATACAGGTCTGTCAACCAATGTCCATTTTCTATCGGCGTAATCTTTAATAATCGTGCCATCCCTGTCAAAAAAAGCAGCTTTCACCTATTTCTCCCCCGTTCTCGTAATTGGTATAGGAGTCTTCCTTGTAAAAACCATTTTTTATAATAAACGATTATTAACATTTCATTATATTATTCTAAATTTACTTGGTAAAACCTGCTATAACGTAAAACTAATCCATAAAAAAGGACTAGTCTTGTTACAGATTAGTGCCCTTTAGTTGAATAAAACTTCTGTAATTATCCCTTATTTTAAAAAAATTGGCTTATCAAAGTTCGATAAGCCAATTCCATACATAATTGTATTACTTTGATAATGCAATTTTTATATGGGCTAAGTGGTGCTCTTCGTGCCAAGCTAACTTTGCAACTTTTGTTGCAACTGTTATTTTACCGTTTTTCTGGTGATTGAAAACTCGATTTAATTGCTCTTCAGTTAAACTATTTCCTAAAGATACGATGCGCTCATTTATACCTTCTAGCATTTTAATAGAACTTTCTATAGGAAGCTTTGTATCCGGTTGAATAGCCCACTTATCTTGATCAAAATCTGGTACTGTTGGATTCTCATCTGTTAAAGCCAGCTTTAAACGTTGATACATGTTCAACTGAGAATCTGCAATGTGATGAACAAGTTGACGAACTGTCCAGCTACCGTCACGATATGTTCTGCTTAATTCCTCATCACTTAATGAGTCAACAGTTTCTCTTAATCGAATCGTGTAAGTTTCGATTTCCTTTAGCCATTCTTGAATATTTTCTAATGTTACTTTTTTAGGAACTTGTAATTTCCCAATTGGATATCTTACATCCATTTTCAATCCCCCTTTTCCTGTTCGTTATTTTTTTACTTATTTATTATTACATAAATTATTTCATAATTCTCTTTATATTTTAACATAAATATCTAATTCCATTATTAAGTGTATTCAAGAAAATGCCCTATAAATCAATAAAGAGCGCAATTCACTACTTCAGAATCGCGCCCAATTCAGTAGAAAACTTATTATTTCAAGCAAAAGGCCTTTTATACATATTTATAGGTATTAATATTAATTTCAAATGATGTTTACGAATTATTTCAGCATATTGATATAACTCGCGTTTTTCCAACACCTCAACAAATTTAGGCCACGGAGGTACGTTGCTCATATATGGGGTGGGACCCAATGAGAGAGCACCCCCAGGACCTCTTATTTCTATTCCACATATCAACACCCTCCTTAAATAATTGAAAATAAAGAATGAGAAAACATAAGAGAATTTATTTTCGTTAATTTCTTTTCAGATTATTCTATCACCTATTGTCTCAAAATCCTACGATAAAAAGAAATCCAAGAACAATGGAAAGTTGCTTGGTTTTGGTATCTACTTGAGTTTTTTGTAAGCCTCACTATTCAACAATATGGCTCGATTCAGAAGAACGCTCTCTTATTCGATTAGTGCGCCCGATTGCGGATTCACGAAAGTTACTAAGCAGTCCCTTTAAATGTTAACAAACATATATATTTACGTTATCAATAACTAACCTGTTCGTTACTATAAGCTCCTGGAAATGAAAAGGCTGAGAATATCTCAACTCAATCGTGGTCGTACTCTCCTCTACCATTTATTAATATCCTGTTTGTAGTACTCCAACCTGTCTTGTAAGGTACCTGTATGAAATTCAAACTTGTGTCCGTCCGGATCCGTAAAGTAAATGGAATTCTTATCTTTTTCATCCCTTGGGCGACCTGGAAGTATGTTTACATTTAAGTCATACAGTTTTTTGGTAACTACTTCAAAATCCTTTTCATCTATAGAAAATGCTATATGAGTGTAAGAATCATTTTTCTCCTTGCGAGGAATACCTTCTTCCTTATTAAGGGCCAGCCACATCCCGTTTAACTCAAAATAAGCCGTATTTCTTCCCTTTACTAATAGTTTGGCGTTAAATACATTTTCATAGAATGAAATAGATTCTTCTAAATCGGAAACGGAAAATAAAAAATGATTTAACCCTTTTATGGTCATGTCACTCCTCCTTAATTATGAAATTTTTTGGTTAGTTTTCTACTCATTTCGATAAGAGTCTGTTTACTCGCTTCTTACTGCGTAGATATATTAGAACATAGAAGCGACATGGACGTGCAAATGTTCTATATCGAAATCTACAACTACTACTCCTACTTTTCTGGTTGGAATAGTCTTATCTATTAGCTTGTTATCTTTCTGACGGTTCTCAGTAATTTATGTAAGCTTTTATCCACGCATCTTCATAATTATGATAGTTGTGTAATGTGCCTTGCACGATTATTCAATAAACCCCCTAACTATGAAGAAGAAGATTATTTTCCCTGTGTAACAACATCTGATCTGTTTCTTTAAATCCAAGTGATTGATATAGTTCTTGCCTTGCCCTTGCGCGTGGTAACTACTTCAACAAAAAATTGGAAATACCTTCTTCTTTCAATCATTATTTAAGGAGGTTCTGCGCACTAGAAACCTCCTAATACCGTTTAATATTTTTGGAATTTATCTTTGATATTCGTCAGTATTCTTTCTAAACATATGGGGAGTGTCTCTAATGTAAATTTATTTAATAGTTCCCTTCTTCCATCAATTCATTTCCAACTCTGGCTTTTTCCAGTTGTTCATCATTCCGCCTTGTAAATTCTTCACGTGATACCCCTTGTTCAGAAGAATGCTCGCGGCGATTGCTGAACGTTTACCGGATCCGCAGTGGACCGCCAACCGGTTTATCCCTCGGCGGTAGTTCCTGGTCCATCTTAGAAGGTAAATAACCGAGCATGATATGTTGCACTCCTGGGATATGCTCCCTTTCCCTTTCATCTTGAAAACGGACATCGAGAATACGAACGTTTCCGCCATCATTTTCTTTTTGCAGTTCCTGCGGCGAAATATTTTCGTACAAACGCATGTTTTCAGAATTTTCGCATTTTTGACCACTTTCGTTCGATACCGTACAGGGCATCATCCTTCATTGCTTCATGATTGGTTTTCTCTCCGATCAGATAGATATTCGACTCATAGTCGGTAGCCACCCCATCCATTCCGTAAAAGCTTCCAGATACGCAATATTGATCGTTCCGGGAATGTGGCCGCGAGCATAGGCAGCCGGTTTTCTCGTATCCACCACCATTTTGGTACTTTCTTCTGCCAGCTTTTCCACCTCTTCAGCTCGATGGACAGACGAACTGGAGGACGGACCTCGGATAATAACGCCGCACCGTATTTATTCATTTCTTTCATATTCGCAAAATAGGCAGGAGGTTCCGGCTGTCCATCCAGCAGAAAATCAACAAATTTCTGTTCCTTTTCCGGCTGGAAAGCTGGATTGAACATCTTTTCATATCCGTCGATGTCGGCACCGCACCAAGTGCTTTACCGCAGGAACTGCCTGCTCCGTGCCCGGGCCAGATCTGCAAGTAATCTTCAAATTGTTTGAACGTCTGAATCGAGGAAAACATCTGTCTTGCCCCGGCATCTGCCGAGTCTTTCACGCCGACGGACTTTTCCAGAAGATCGGGGCGTCCGACGTCTCCGACAAACACAAAATCACCGGTAAATACACCGATCGGTTTCTCCGGGTTGGTTCCATCTGTGAGCAGATAGGAAACGTGCTCCGGCGTATGGCCCAGGGTATGAAGAACATCCATCCACTTCAAAAATACCATACCGTGTAGTGTTAAGAATGAGTTAACAAGAAGGAAGTTACTATATATGTATTTAAAATATTTTTACGAAAACGAACTAGCGCAAGCGTCCTACATGGTCGGCTGTCAAAAGACCGGAGAAACGATGGTCATCGACCCATCCCGGAATGTAAATGAGTATCTAAAAATCGCAGAAGAACAGAGATTCACCATTACAGGTGCGCTGGAAACACACATTCATGCGGATTATGTATCAGGCACGGTGGAATTGGCTAGCCGCACGGGCTCGGTGATCTATCATTCTGTAGAAGGAGCGGAAAACGGTGGCTATACCTTGGCTTCTGACCTGAATACGAAAGGTGCGTGCGATCAGGACAGAATCCATGTCGGGAACGACATATAATTTTTACTCCTCAATCTGTATCGTATTGCTAAAATGTATATATAAACTCGAATTTTTCTAACACATATCATGTTCTAACATTCATTTCTTTAATTCTTTCATTTATTTAAACAGTAAAGAATTAGAAAATTATTTCAAATGTAAATCAGGGTCGGACTCTTTTATCTTTGACAACAAAGAAAATTCAAAACCTTTGTTTCTAATTTCGTCAATAAGTCTGGGTAGAACAAACCTGGTTTGTTCTAATTCATGAAGAAGGATAATGGATCCATCCTTCATATGCTCGACAACATTATAAATGATCATTTCAGGATTCATTTTGTATTGCCAATCAAAAGAAGAAATTTCCCACATAACAGGGATTAAGACCATCTCCTCAAGAATTTTCATCGTTGTCTCATTATATTGACCAAATGGCGGTCTGATAAAAGAAACTTTAGTTCCCGTTATTTTCTCGATGTGATGTACACTATTTTTTATTTGCTTATACTGTCGTTTTGTTAAAGCTGTCAAAAGTTTATGGTTGTATATTTTTAAGCTTCTGCATCACACTAAGAGTCCATTACTTTTACAGAGGAGGAATTGTTGAATGACTAAATCAAATAGGCGGTCAAACTTTAATAATAAAGAAGTTGTAGAAGAAATTATAGATGACACGAAAGAGAATTTAAACGCTACCTCCGAATTTGCTAATGAACATGGGGAAGCACTTAATGAAAAAGAAAAGCAACAGATTGAAGAAAAGAATCGGCATCGTAATCAATCCATCGAAGAAATGCGTCAATCTATTACTAAAGATTCGTAAATATACAAAAAAGAGTTCGTCTAATGAGACGAGCTCTTTTGTATGAAGAGAAAAACTGATCCGTAACTCAGATCACCCTTTGCTTGAATTCGTTTTTTTATGTTCTTTTTCAGCTTTTAAATTCGGCTTTTCTTCTTTTAACGCTTTAAATAATGCCAAAATCATTAGTAGGATGATAACTGAAAATGGAAAGGCGGCCACAATCATCGTGTTTTCTAAAGCTTGTAGTCCCCCTGAATATAGCAGTATAACTGCTGTAGCAGATAGCAAAATTCCCCAGATAAACTTTACTTTTTTCGTAGGATTTAACGAGCCATCCGACGTTTGCATACCTAAAACAAACGTAGCAGAATCAGCTGAAGTAATGAAGAATGTCCCAATTAGCCCTATTGCCAATATCGACATAATAATACCGAACGGGTAATGTTCAAAAACTCCAAATAGAGATTCTTCTGTTGCTAACTCTGAGATAGCCGCTGTGCCCTCAGATTCAAGTAAAATAGAAGCCCCTCCAAACACAGAAAACCACAAAAATCCGACTAACGAAGGAACAAAAAGGACTCCGGCCGTAAATTGACGTAATGTTCTCCCCTTTGAAACTCTAGCTATAAATGTCCCGACAAAAGGAGACCAAGCAATCCACCATGCCCAGTAAAATATAGTCCAATTATCGATCCAATCACGCGCTTCATCTGTCAACGGAGCAAGACGAAAACTCATAGCCGGTAACGTCTGAAAGTATTTCCCCAACGTGTCGGTAAAAATATTTAAGGAGTACAATGTTGGTCCGAAAATAAGGACGAACACAAACAAGAAGGCTGCAATAACCATATTTGTATTACTTAGTATTCTAATTCCCTTATCTAAGCCTGTAGATGCCGACAATAAAAATAAGATCGTTACTACAACAATAATAACAAACTGTGTCCAAAACCCGTTATTGATATTTGTCATAAAGGATAACCCACCATTAATTTGAACAGCTCCAAAGCCAAGTGTTGTAGCAACACCTGACACCGTAGCCGTAACAGCGATGATGTCTATAATTTTTCCAATAGTGCCCTCTGTGTTCATAATCGTATTAAGCGTTGAGCTAACCGTTCCTCTAGCATCTCTTCTGAATTTAAAATAAGCGAGACATAATGCAATGATAGCGTATATTCCCCACGCATGGATTCCCCAATGAAAAAAAGTAAAACGCATAGCCTCTTTGATTGCTTCATCTGTGCCAACTTCAGCAGTAGGTGAATTTGTAGCATAGTGATAGACGGGTTCAGCTGCTCCCCAAAAAACAAGCCCAATCCCCATACCTGCACTAAATAACATCGCAAACCAAGTCGCCATATTATACTCCGGTTTATCGTCTGGTTTCCCTAGCTTGATTTTGCCATAAGGACTAACAATTATATACAAACAAACCAGTACGAAGAGAGACACTACAATTAAGTAATACCAACCAAAACGTGTTGAAATAAATGACTGGGCATTGGACGTCATATTTTCTAATGCATCTGGAGCAAAGATGCCAACAAGAACAGCTAAAACCAAAATTGCTACTGAAATATAAAAAACAAGACCTATTTTTGCTTTTTCCATGAAATCGACCTCTCTTTCAGTAAGAATAGTATGTATGTACTTCGTTTTTCTTATTCGGAAAAACAAAAGCACATTGCAGTTGTTTTAACCGCAATGTGCTTTTCGTTTACTTTTCATTTATCCATACAAGCATTTCGCCGGGGTCTCTGTTACACCAAGTATAATAAGGAACGGCCATCATAGTGATAGGTTGCTTTTCTCGCGTTGCCGCTGAGTAAAGTTCGTCCCCCCAATCCGATGAATCTGTTTTTTCAGCCTCAGCTTTTATAACTAAAACGTCGTTTGCAATATCATTCCCATGTTCCACTCTTAGCTGTGTATTATGTTTTAAGCTAATATTCTGTAATGCTGGTCCGTTATCTATTTCTTCGAGACAATAAACAATAGGTCCACGCTGCAAAGCAACCTTGCTAGCGTTATGACGAAGGTTAGGATGAGATCTCATTTTTTGAATTTCCAATGGTAAATAAAGTTCGACTTTATCACCATCAAACCATGTTCTATTAACATAAACATAACCATCTTCTATACTTTTTTCTATACTGACACTTTCACCATTTACTTTCAGCGCAGCATCACTTGTCCATGCAGGTATTCTTAAAGCAAGCGTAAATCTTTCTTTTTCTTTTAAAGACACTTCGAAGTTTACGTTTTCATCCCACGGGTAATCTGTTTGTTGAGACAATGTTACGTTTTGGCCAGCTACTTCAAAATCAATTTCACTACCAATGTATAAGTGTACAAACACTTCATTTTCACTAACGTTATATATATAATGATTTAACGATGCAATGATTCGGGCCAAGTTTGGAGGACAGCAAGCGCAAGCATACCATGGTTGTCTTACCGGTTTAACATGTTCTTTATCTTTTCTGGCCTGAACAGATTCTGGCCAAACTTCCAACGGATTAACATAAAAAAACTTTCGTCCATCCAAATCCATTCCACTTAAAATTCCATTATATAAAGCTCTCTCCATTACGTCTCCATATTTATGATTAATATCCATTTTAAGCATTCGATTCGCCCAAAATACAAGCCCAATAGAAGCGCAGGTCTCTGTATAACACAGATCATTTGGCAAATCATAATCAAAGGAAAAAGACTCCCCAAATTCTTGCGATCCCAGTCCTCCAGTAATGTACATCTGTTTAGTGGTTACGTTTTTCCATAAGTTATGGCACGCCTGTACTAATTCTTTTTCCTCCGTTTTTGCAGCCATGTCTGCCATTGCAGTATACATATACATCGCTCGTACAGAATGTCCTACCGCTTCTGTTTGATTCCGAACTGGTAAATGGGCTTGTTGGTAACTGTAACGTTTAAAGTAACCATCCCAATCAGCAGGACCCGGTTCCCCTCTTTCTTCCTTTTCTTTATCAAAATAATGAGGTTCTTTCCCCCTTTCATCTAAGAAAAACCGACTTAGGTTTAAATACCGTTCTTCTCCTGTTGTTTCATAAAGTCTCAAAAGTGCCAGTTCTATTTCTTGATGACCGGGATACCCTTGAATTTGATTTGCTTCAGTGCCGAACACATCATCTATTTTGTCAGCAAAACGGCAGGATATGTCCAAAAGTTTTCGTTTTCCAGTAGCATGAAAATAAGCAACGGCTGCCTCAATTAAATGACCAGCGCAATATAGTTCATGCCAATCACGCAAATTTTTCCATTTCATCTCTGGTTCTTTTACAATAAAATACGTATCTAAATATCCGTCATCCTGCTGTGCTCTTTGAAGAAGATCAATTACAGTATCTGCTGTTTCTTCAAGCTCTTCATCAGGGTGATGTTCAAGAATATAGGCAACGGCTTCCAACCATTTCATTACATCACTATCTTGAAAAACCATTCCTTTGAACTCTCCTGATTCATCCCCCGCAGCAATACGAAGATTTTTAATGGCGTGACTAGGCTCTACATCCGGCAGGCGATCATTCAACGCTTCCCATTGATATGGGATGACTTTTTTTCGCACGATATCCATACGTTCATTCCAAAAAGTATCTTTTATTTTTACATTCATTATTTCTAAACTCCTTTATTATCCTTTAATTCCTGTGAAACTTACCCCTTTCACAATTTGTTTCTCAAAAATTAGAAACGCAATAATAACCGGAATTGAAGCTACTGCATTGACTGTCATCGGCAAGACATACGTAGTGGAGTACGTTGAATTAAATGATGGAATACCGATAGGAAGCGTATACAATTCTTCTGATACAATAGCTAAAAACGGCCAAAGGAAATTATTCCATGAACCAATAAACGTGAATATGGCTATAGCAGCCATGGCTGGTTTTGCTAGCGGCAGGACAATATTCCAATACAATCTCCAATGGGAGCAACCATCAATCTTGGCACTCTCCATTAGTTCATCTGGAACACCGTCAAAAAAACTTTTTAAAATAATGACCCCGATTGGTGAGGCGACCATTGGTAAAATTAAACCGGCATAAGTATCAAGCATGTTCATGCTTTTAACGATTTCAAAAAGCGGTATGATTGTAGCTTCACCTGGTACCATCATACCTGCTAAGAAAAATAGAAAAATAAATTTTTTATATCTAAATTTAATTTTAGAGATGGCGAATGCAGCAAGAGAGGTAACAATCAATGTAAGAATAGTGGTAGCTATTCCAATAAATGCACTATTCCACAACCAAAGTAAAACATCACTTTCTGCCATAACGGACAAATAATTTGTGAAGGTATACGGCGGTAAAAACCATTTTATAGGATCGGTAATGGACATATCCTCTGGTTTTATAGATACAAATAACATCCATATAATTGGAAAAAGAAACACACTGGCCAGAATGATTCCCATAAGCATTTTAATGCGGATAAATGGGTCGCGATTTCGCTGCAGTAATGTACTATTTGCTCCTTTACTCATAGTAGAACCCCTCCAGTTTTATTAAGTTTATTAAATCATGCGTCCACCTTGACCGCCACTGCGGAGTTGGAATATAGACAACACGAGAAGTATAAAGAATAATACATAAGACATGGCAGCTGCATACCCAAGATCATAACGTTCAAATCCCATTTCATAAATGTATTGAATAAGCGGACGCGTTGCCGTTCCTGGTCCGCCGTCTGTTATTAAGAGGATTTGTGCAAATACTTTAAAGGAAGCAAGTACTTGCAACAGTAATATGACCCTAGAAATAGGAACAAGCTGAGGCAGCGTAATACTTTTAAACATCTGCCAACGCGTGGCGCCGTCAATTTCGGCTGCTTCATAATAATTATCAGGAATATCCTGCAAGGACGTTAAAAATAGAATCATATTAAACCCTACCGTCCACCAAAGCGTCACGCCAACGATACTAATCCATGCCATTGTTGGATTTGTAAGCCAAAACACTTGTTGCTCATAACCAAGCGAATTAATAATGTTATTGACAATACCACTGTAAGGTTGAAGCATGAATATAGCAATATATGAAATAACCGAAACAGATAATATGCTAGGTATAAAATAGGAACCTCTCAAAAAAGTGCGCAGTTTCGATCCAACATTAATATTTGCAAGCAATGCCAAAATGAGGGCTAAAATAATCATACCCGGAGTTGATAACAATACAAAAAATGTTGTATTCCAGAGAGAACTCCAAAAATCTGGATCAGTAAATAAGGACGTATACTGGGAGAATCCAACGAATTCTCCCTGTTCAATAAGCGTCCATTCAAAAAAGCTCATTTGCAGACCTTTGAAAATTGGGAATATTGTAAACACCATGTAAACGATGAAAAATGGAAGTAAAAACAATCCAGCAAGCAGATCATTCCTCCACACTTGATTCTTCATTTTAAAACCTCCATATAATCAATATTGCGTTGTTATTATTTCACCAAATCATCCAGTTCCTTTTCCAAATTATTGATACCGTCTTCAGGAGTCTCTCGACCATTCCAAATCTCATCTAAATTTCTCATAATAGTATCTATTGACATATTTGAATAAATCGTTCCAGATGGTTGTTCCACATCTTCTACAACTTCTGCATAGTCAGAACGATAAGGGAGTTCATTAAATTCCTCAGAGTCTACCACTTCATCATTGGCAGGAATATGACCGGCTTGGGACCATTCAGCTTCATTTTCATGCAAGTATTTCATGAATTCTACAGCACCCGTTGCTTTTTCGTCGGTGGTACTTCCTTGATTAGGAATAAACAGTGTATGAGAATCACCATATGTAGCCGGTTTCTCAAATAATTGCGGAACAGGCATTGCTTTAAAATTAAACTCTTCGTCCGTTTCCCATACTCCCGTTCCCCAAACTCCTGTTATCAGGCTTAACGCGCGATTAGTTTGAAATTGCTCGTAAGGGTCAGTTAGATTTAAAGGAATAACTTCCTCGTCTTGGAATAATCTCCGCACATATTCTGCTGCTTCAATGGCAATATCTTTATCCATTGTTACCTCCGGCTCCCTTAAATCATCGGAGTATATTGGAGTTCCACCCATTTGAAAATAAAATGCCCACCAAATAGTAAACACATCATAACCCGATGATGGTACTGCTGCAGGAACAATATCAGGAAGTTCTTCCTGTGCCTTTTGGAAAAAGTCAATAAACCCTTCCGGTGTTTTTTCCATCTTAATATTGCCCTCTTCATCAACTAAATCTGCTTCTTCTAAAAGGTCTGTGTTAAAATACATCACTGTAGGATGTGTATCGATAGCCAAAGCATGGTATTTATCATCTTCCATTTTCAATGTTTCAAGAATATTTTCGTTTACTTCTGTGAGATCAAGGTCAGCAGACTCAGCTAATTCATTCAAATCTTTTGTTAAACCCTGATTAAACAGTTCAGGTATTTTTGAAGCGTGTGAAATTGCAATGTCTGGACCTCGATTTGCTGCAACACTAGTTACTACTTTTGTATAATAGTCATCTGCGGCAGAAGGTGCTGGCATAACGACTTCATATTTTTCCTGACTATTGTTAAAACCGTCAATTAATGACTCCATATAGGCAAGATCACCACCTGTGAACAACGACCACATTTCCACTTCAATTGGTCCCTTTTCTGCACTCGATTCTGAACTATGCGGACTACAACTCGTTAATACCAAAAGGTTGCAAATTAGAATGATATTCACGATTTTTTTCATATCATTTCTCCCTTCTTTAATGTTTTTTCTGTAATTTTGTGAAGCGCTTTCAAAACATCATGTTCGTACATTCCGCTGAAAGAATAATGATATTAAATATCTTATACGTATAAGTTATAAGTAATTATATCGGCTACTCTTCAAGATAGCAACAAATAATTCATAAAATTTTTACAATTATCACCTAGAAAATTTATTAAATGCGATTACAAGCACACATACAGATATTTCAATTTATTTATTCAACTTGTAAGTACTAGACAGTAATCTTTATAATTTTCATAAACAGTTACGTACATGTCAAAAAGCACAAAAAACCTCCCCTGTTAACTAGGAGAGGTCATGCTGCAAAATATTATTCTTCGATGGAAAGCACAACAACGGACATTGCTGGAATGTTAAGTTCTAATGTTGTATCTTTCGTTACATATCCATTAAACGTTTCAGGTTTAACATTTTCGGGTTGTTCAAACGTATTTCTGGCATTTTTTTCAGATGCCGTTAATATTTTTCCAGAAATATTGCCAGGGCTTATCATACCCCGTAAGTCAATATTTGTATCTGCAGAACGATAGGCATCCATATTACAAAGACTGATATGGACAATCCCCGAGTCGTTTTTTGATGCTGACGCATTAATTTGAGGAAAAGAATCTTCGTCGGTTGCAACCGTACGAGCGTTGTTAATATGAAGCGGAATTTTCACGGCATCCTGATGAACTTGATACATATCGAATAAATGATAAGTCGGTGTTAAAATCATTTTCTCTTTATCAGTTAGTATCATGGCCTGAAGAACATTAATTGTTTGGGCTATGTTTGCCATATGAACACGTTCAGCGTGATTATTAAAAATATTAAGAGTTACACCAGCAACAATAGCATCACGAATAGTATTTTGTTGATAAAGAAACCCTGGATTTGTACCCGGTTCGACATCAAACCATGTTCCCCATTCGTCTATAATAAGACCGACTCTCTGATCGGGATCATATTTATCCATAATTGCACGATGATTTGTAATTAGCGTATCCATATGAAGAGCTCTTTGCATTGTCAGAAACCATTCATTGTCACTAAAATTAGTAGCTGAACCTTTTCCTTTCCAAAAATCTCCTGGAATCGTATAATAATGAAGACTCAATCCATCCATCATGGATCCTGCTTCACGCATAAGGACTTCAGTCCAATTGTAATCATCCACGTTCGGCCCGCCGGCAATTTTATATAGTGTATTATTCCCGTATTGTCTAACGTACGTCTGATAACGACGATAAAGATCAGCATAAAATTCCGGACGCATATTACCGCCGCAGCCCCAATTTTCGTTACCTACACCAAAATATGTAAGTTTCCATGGTTCTTTTTTGCCGTTCTCTTGACGCCAATCAGCCATTGGAGATTCGCCATCAAAAGTCATGTATTCCACCCATTCTGACATTTCCTGTACCGTACCACTTCCCACATTTCCACAAATGTATGGTTCTGTTTCAAGCATTTGGCACAACATCATAAATTCATGGGTCCCAAAATGGTTATTTTCAACCACCCCTCCCCAATGCGTATTGACCATACGCTTACGATTGTTCCTTGGACCGACGCCATCCTTCCAATGATACTCATCAGCAAAACAACCTCCCGGCCATCGTAACACGGGAATATTTATTTTTTTTAATGCTTCTACGACATCGTTTCGAATCCCATTTGTATTCGGAATATGTGAATCTTCCCCTACCCAAACACCTTCATAGATACAACGTCCCAAATGTTCTGCGAAATGACCATAAATATGTTTGCTAATTTTGGCTTGTTTTACATCAGTATTTACAATAATATTTTGAACCATATATTTACCTACCTCCATATTAAAAATATTTTGAATTCAATAGATACAAAAAGTACGTACTTCATACCACCAATTCAATAATTGATTTTAACTCATACGTACGAGTTGTGGTAGAAACTTAATTGTAAACACTTTCATGAAAACTGTCAAGATACCACTTCGTAAAGGTAGACAAACAAAACAAAGACTTGAGGAAGCCTCAAATCTTTGTTTTGTTTGTCTATTCATTGCTTTCGTTCTTTGAAGTATCGGGCATAAATTCTTTAGCAAAAGCTGTCTCCGTTTCAGGCATAGCATGTTTCATATCAGCCAATCCTTTTTGAATCGGATGACTGTCCTCACGTTGCGATAGGCCATACCATACAGCACCAGCTCCGACACCTAATAATGTTAAAATCATGCCCATCCGACCGCGATTATTATTAGACCGATTCCGGCCGAAAAAATTTTTTCTTCGTCCTATATTTGAGAATGGATCTGTCCAACGGAAATTATTCATCCTTCTTTCTCCTCTTTTCATTCAAAAGTATGGAGTGCGATTCCTCCACAAACTTTATTTTTTACGTATTTCATCATATTTATCAGAAAAAATATTTCCACTCTCATTTGATACATTTTCGTTAATAATTCACGGATGTTTATATCTAGCTCATTCGTTTATTTATTTTGAGAGTGTGCTCTTCTATCGGCTTCTTTTGAACGTTGTTGTGCTTCTACATCTTCTGTATCGGCTAACTCTTCGGAATACTCAACATCCAATCCATCATTGGTTTTCTCTATATCTTTGTCTGGGGTTTGTGACAGCTTTGCTTTATTTTTATGTTTGTTATTTTTTGTTTGTCCTCGTGTCATTTCAGTCTCCCTTTCATTTGTTTTGTAAGTATAGCGTTCGTATTTATTTACTGTTTTATTCTTTTTCATATGAAGAAAAACGAAGCTTGTTTTTGTCCCTAAGTTGAATGACCAAAGCTGTAAATGAGCGCTTTCAGCAGAGCTGACTCGTATTCCGAAGTTGGCAAGGAAGAAATCCCGAGTGTCTGGACGCTGGATTCCGAATATCTCAAAATTTTATACCTTCCTATTTTGTAAAAAAAATAAGATCCCTAAAAGCGGGATCTTACTTTATTTACACTATTCACTATGAAAATCCAAACCAGATAGTACCTCTTTCACATGCCCAGCACGGACAACGTAATCACCGAAATGCTCTCCTTCTGTGCGTTCTTTTGCATATTCAAATAAGATTGGGCGCAATGATTGTAAGATTTCTTCTTCTCCTACGTTTTCAAGGTAAAGCTTATTTAAACGTTCCCCTGCAAAACCAGCACCCATATACATATTATATTTACCAGGGCCTTTTCCGATAAAACCAATTTCGGCCAACGCTGGACGAGCACATCCGTTTGGACAGCCTGTCATTCTTATCGTTATTTCGTCATCTTTCAAACCAGCTTCTTCAGTAATTGTTTCAAGCTTATCAATGAGAGAGGGAAGATAACGTTCTGATTCAGCCATTGCCAATCCACAAGTAGGAAAGGAAACACAGGCCATAGCATTTCTGCGTAAAGCGGAATCACGATTTCCATCGGACAAGCCGTATTCTTCGATTAACTCGTTGATTTTAGTTTTTTTCTGACTAGTCACATTACCTATCACTACATTTTGGTTTGGAGTGATTCGAAAATCGCCGGTGTGAATATTGGCGATTTCACGAAGTGCTGTCATCAGTTGATAATCTTCGGAATCTTTAATTCGACCATTTTGAATGAAGAGCGTAAGGTGCCATCTATTATTTGTTCCCTTCACCCAACCATATCGATCACCATTATGATCAAAATGATAAGAACGTTCTTCTTCTAAGTTCCATCCTAAACGGTTATTAAGTTCACTTTTAACCCAATCTAAACCTAGAGCATCCACCGTATATTTGAAACGAGCGTTTTTACGATTAGATCGATTACCATAATCACGTTGTATAGTTACAATATTTTCGGCAACTTCAAGTATATCATCTGGTTTGCAAAACCCTATAACACGAGCTAGCTGAGGATAAGTATCGGTTTCACCATGTGTCATGCCCATACCGCCGCCAACAGCTATATTATACCCTTGTAGTTCACCATCTTCAACAATTGCAATAAGACCAATATCTTGAGAAAACACATCTATATCATTAGATGGTGGTACTGCAATCCCTATTTTAAATTTTCTAGGCAAATACAGTTCTTTATATATTGGTTCTACTTCTTCTTGGGCTTGGCTGCCATCTACAATTTTTTCTTCGTCAAGCCAAATCTCATGATATGCTCTAGTTTTAGGTAACAAATGGTCACTAATATCTTGAGCATGCTTCTGAACTTGCGCGTGCACTTCAGATTGATACGGATTTGGATTATTCATTACATTCCGATTCACGTCCCCACATGCTGCTATAGTATCCATCATCGCTTCGTTGATGGCTTTCATATTATTTTTCATATTCCATTTCAAAATACCATGCATTTGAAACGTTTGACGAGTCGTCAATCGAAGGGTCTGATTCCCATAATCATGAGCAACACGATCCATTGTCAGCCATTGTTCGGGAGTGAGAACCCCGCCTGGTATGCGTACACGTACCATGAAAGAATATGCCGGCTCTAACTTTTGTTTTCGTCGTTCATTTCTGAGATCTCTATCGTCCTGCATATAGCTTCCGTGAAATTTTGTTAATTGTGCATCATCTGCGGATACAGAAGCTGTGAGAGGGTCTGCAAGCGACTCTTCTAACGTTCCCCTGAGATAATTACTTTCGCGTTTAATTCGTTCATTGTCACTAGGAGGCCCATTCTGTGTAGGTGCCGTGTTATTTTTCTGCATAGTTAACTCTCCTTCCCTCACCTATCAATATACGTCACGTTGATAACGCTTCTGTTGCTGTAAGTCTTCAAGATAGGTATCTGCTTCTTGTTCATTCATACCGCCTTCTTGCTGAAGAATTGTCTTCATTGCGTCATGAACATCACTTGCCATATACTGTTCATCACCACAAACGTAAACAACTGCTCCATCCATCAGCCATTTATAAAACTCTTGACCTTTTTCAAGCATTCGATGTTGTACGTACACTTTTTCTTCCGTATCACGAGAGAAGGCCACATCCATTTTGGTTAAGACACCTTCTTTAAGCCAACGTTGCCACTCCACTTGGTAAAGGAAATCAGTAGTAAAGTGCTGCTCTCCAAAAAACATCCAAGATTTACCTTCCGCTTCTATTTCCTCACGCTCTTCCATAAAGGATCGAAACGGTGCTGCACCTGTACCTGGACCTATCATAATAATAGGGGTTTCAGGGTCTTCGGGTAGTTTAAAGTTCGGGTTACGTTGAATATAAACAGGTAGCGTGTCCCCAAGTTCTGCTCGTTCTGCACATTGACCGGAACATACGCCGGTTCGTTCTCTTCCATGCGCATCATATCTTACCGTTCCTATTGTCAAATGAACTTCTTCCGGATTAGCTGTTGCACTGCTTGCAATCGAATATAAACGCGGCGGAATCTTTCTAAGAATGGAGACAAACTCGTCGGCTGGAACGTTCCACGGTGAAAAATCCCGTCCTAAGTCAACAAGATCCCTTCCATAAATATAATCTTTTAGTTCCTCTTCATTACCTTCTTTCACAAGTTCGTGAAGTTTATTATTATCAGATAGTGGAGCTGCTTTTTCTAACAACGGTTTTGTTAATACCGTGATCTCATACGTTGACCGTAAAGCATCACGTAATGAACGCCGTTCCCCTTTTTTATTTATTACTATTTCTTCATCAGGATTCCAACTCATTTCATCAATGAGTTTATTTACCAATTCCGGGTCGTTCTCAGGGTAAATACCGACACTATCTCCTGGTTCAAATTGGAGATTCGATCCTTCCAATGATAACTCCAGATGGCGCGTTTCTTTGTTGGATCCTCGACCATTAAGTCTTAAATTTTCCAACAATTCTGCACGAAATGGATTGGTCCGCGAGTAATTCGATTGCACTGCTGTTGCTGAATATTCTGGTGTCTCTACCTGCGGGTTTGACACAACAGCTTTTTGCGTTTCATTCAACGCACTAATAATTCCCTCAAACCATTCTTCAGCTGATTCGTCAAAATCAACATCGCAATCCACTCGTTCGTAAAGGCGTTCCCCTCCTAATTCTTCTAATCTTTTATCAAAGTCTTTCCCCGTTTGACAAAAGAATTCATAGGAAGTATCCCCTAACGAAAGTACAGAAAATTTCAAGTTCTCTAATTTCGGAGCCCGTCTTCCATTAAGAAATTCATAAAAAGATAATGCATTATCAGGAGGATCTCCTTCCCCATGTGTACTTACGATGACAAATAAATTTTCGACTTTTTTCAACGTATTTGTTTTAAAGTCATCCATAGACGAAAGAGTAACATTATAATCTTGTGCTTTTAATTTTTGAGATAAATCTTCTGCTAATCCTTGACCATTCCCAGTTTGTGAACCAAACAAAATGGTTACGTCTTTGGAAGGGGCAGGACCAGCAGGTTGAGAGTGCGGGGCCGCTTCCGGTACATCCTGTAAAGTAGCTGCGGAATCAGCTGTTGGAGCTGCCGACTGGGCGGCCGCAATGTAACCACTCAACCAAACCTTTTGTTGATCCGTCAAGGTCGGTAAAAGACGGTTGAGAAGTTCTATTTGTTCTTCATTAAATGGGCTGTTGTTAATTTGAAGCTGCAACGAAAATACACCTCACAAAGGAATAATATGAATCCATCTAATTTACCGTTTTCCTCTATTTATATCTGAAAAGAAATGAGCTTTCTTTGCACCTTTATGGAGATGCTATTATAGAAGTCTTTCCCTAAAAATAGCGGTACAATTAAACTAGCAAATTCACTGACAAAATGATTATTATTAATCGTATCTTTATTATCCCTATGTGTCAAGTTGGATTTAAATGAAATAAATATTATTTTGAGGATTCGTCATAAAGACACACACATCTTGTCGTAAACCTTTTGTTTACTGTTGAAATATTCATCATAAAAAGGTTGCTCTTTGCATAAAATAATGAATAGGATGAAGGAGGAATGTTCTTGAAAAATGGAAAACGGAATAAACCCATTCAAAATAGTTCTGATTACTATGACTATTACCTTGATAATAGGATATCGGTGACATCTAATCTATTCACTCTAATGAAGTTTTGCAATAAAAATAATACAATGTCCATTGACCTCACTAAATTTCATTCCAATAAATGAATAGGCGCCATCCTTTTTTAGGTTGGCGCCTGTATTATGTCTTCTTATTTCTTAATCTATATTGCCTTGCAATTCAACTGATTTCATTATGCTAGTCGCACCTTACACTTTAGTTACTTCTTAATCAGGAGAAAATTCATTCCCTTCATCACTTACTATACCTATTGGAAATACAAAATATAATATGCATTCTTTTATAATCTAATGAGATTCATACTCTCACTGTACCTAAAATATACTTAAGTATTCATGATTTTAGAGTTTGAAATGAGGTATGAATGATGATTCAAGTATCCGATACTCCATGGACAGGAGAAAACGATTGGCCACCTGACAGTATAGAATTTGATATTTTTGAACGTTTAAAGGATGATTCGGCAATGCATGCCTACCGTTCAAGTAATGCATTAACGTATGATATCAATATAAGAAAACATATTACTTTAAGTGCAAAAGCTTTAAATGAAAGTCAAGCAACATTTGAATTGTTCACTGCAACACGTGCGAATAAAGAATACTGGGAGATCACAAACGCCGGGGGAATACGATTGCGATACGGGGTAGAACCATCTCGAGGAATCCAGGATATTTTTGATAACAGCGACCTCTATGGATTTGAATGTGCAACAGCTATGGTCATCATTTTTTATCATGCAGCGCTTCAAGTTATAGGTTCGCGTGTTTTTAACGAACTATTTCCTAACATTTACTTATACAGCTGGCATTTTGATTCTGACTTCGGGCTAGAATCTGTAAAAACCCATTATTTCATACCTGGGGATGTCGTTTACTTTAATAATCCGGATTTTAACGTAGAATCTCCACAATGGCGCGGAGAGAATGCAGTTGTTCTTGATAATGATACCTACTTCGGACATGGGATAGGAATACAAACCGAGGCGGAAATGATTGATATTTTAAATGATCTTAGAAATCCTGATAGTACCCAATCTGCTTATCTCACAAACGTCGTAACGAGAACGGATAATGAGCATTTATTCAACCAAACACTATCTTTTCGCAGTCCTTGGATTCAAAAACAGCCATCTATTGTTGTTCAACATAATAAAAACTCCATCTCCCATCAAAACTACTTAAGGTATTTAAAAAATCTCTAACAGATTTAGTTCTTAAGACTTCTATATTAAAAAGTTATATATTACCTACCTTTTCCTCAAATAAAAATATGTTCGGGATTCTCTTTCATTTCTGATTGTTATACCTCGCCCCCTAAAAATATTTCGATCTTACGGCTTCTTTAAAAAATTGATTGACGAAGAGCGATACGTTCTGTGCCAACCCTCACCCAGCTGACCTTAAGGAACGTCACAGTCATATAAGAATTCTTATATGACGACGTGGCGGGGTGCCTCATGTATCGAACTTGATCGTTTGCTGCTATCAAAAAGTCATTATGAATTTTTGTTGTTTATATGCGAAGATATTGTTAATCTGAAATCAAACATTCATTTAAGTATTGTATATTTTTTTAAGTATTTTTGTGACAAAGTTTACATATCTAGCCGAACATAAAAAATCACGTATTCAACTCGTTCGACATAGAATCGCTGGAAATTAACTATTTAGGGGTTAATTTTAGCTTTTATTGGATTTGTTATTAGGTTTGCGATAAGATTGAAACATTCTAAGTTCTTGTCATTATTCGTTTATTGGAGGAGGATTATAAACATGAAGGACGAAAAAAAATTACATAAAGAAGCCATGACAGTGTTGAAACAAACGAGCAGAACCTTTTATATACCTATCACTTTTTTAGAACCTACTTTGAAAAAAACTGTTGCTTCTGCGTATTTGTGTATGCGAGCCATTGATGAAATGGAAGATCACGAAAATCTTGACGGAGAAACAAAACAACATCTATTACGATCTACAAGTTCTTTATTGCAACACCCTTTTGACGAAGAAGCATTTGGCCAACTTGTCCACCCTTATAAAGATTTGTTACCAGAAGTCTCCTTGCGTCTAGGTGACTGGGTTTCTCTTTGTCCAACAGAAATTGCACCACGTGTGAAGGATTATACTAGTACAATGGCAAAAGGCATGGCTGATTGGACGGAAAAGGAATGGAACATACAAGACAAAGACGATTTGGATGATTATACTTACTATGTCGCGGGTTTAGTTGGTGAGATGTTATCTGATATATGGGAATGGAGAGATGGGACAAAAACAGACCGTGAACTAGCGGTAGCATACGGTCGCGGATTACAAACCGTTAATATTTTGAGAAATCAACAAGAGGATCTTGAACGGGGTGTTTCGTTTATACCGGAAGGATGGAGTACCGACGATTTATTTGAATATACAGAACATAATCTTGCATTAGCTGATGAATACATAAAAGATATTAACAGCCGAAGTATTAATATGTTTTGTAAAATCCCGCTGGCCCTTGCTAAAAAAACTTTAAAAGCTCTGAAGAACGGAAGAGAAAAAATGTCGAGAAGCGAAGTCGAAAAGACAATCGAAGAAATAAAAGAAGAATCTTTATAATATGAATGAGTGAAACAATATATACCCAAAAGTAATTAGCACAACGAGTTAAAAATTTATAGTTGAAATACACTTCGCTATCTAGGGCAATGCTTCAGCTTCTGAGCCAAGGACGCTCACTACGAAAACCCATTGAAGTTTACGTGTATTTCAACTGTTATAGGATGCCATTAGTTGAGGTAGCCATTATCTATTTGCAAAGCTTTTTTATTCTTAATCGACCAACATACTGTCCACTACGATATAATTATTGCACCTACTCCCGTGTATTTTATTCCTCCTTAGATGTCGCCATCGCTCTACTTTTATTCAACGGCTTTAATATAGTACGTTGAAGCGGAACGCCTCCCATTGGTAATGTTCGTGTCACTAGCATAAATGTTTCTCCATCTATGAGAAAATAACCGTGACCTTTATAAACTGCGCTCTTTCCTTGATTTGTCAACTTCTCTTCTACAGCTTTCGCATGGTCATTTAAGCTATAATAACGATTCCTTAGATTGAAAGCGATATAACCTTTTCGATAACCCATTAACCAATTAAATAAAACAAACGAGCCAATCAATACTGTAATCACAAATAAAATTTCTAGTGGCACAAACATTCCTCCCTTTCTTTTTTCTTTTTTTACGAATAGGTATTAAATTCGTTTCATTTATTTGTTAATTTTCAATATAGAAACCATTTCTTTTGCTATGATAAAATAATGATATATTATAAGAGGAGCAAAATTATGAATAGAGAATTTGATCATATCGGCATTGCTGTTCGCGACTTGGAACAGTCGATTCATTTTTATACAGAAATATTAGGTGGAGTATTGATTGATAGATACAGAAGTGAAGCAAAAGGCGTAGAAAGCGAAATTGCAATAATACATGTTAATGACAGTAGAATTGAATTACTCCTCCCAACCAACAACACTACCTCTCCCATTGCTCGTTTTATAAAGCAAAAAGGCAAAGGCGTGCACCACTTAGCATATCGAGTGGATGACTTAGAACAAGCGATTCAATACCTAGACTCTCAAGGTATTCGCACTATGAAAAATACACTGCGTACAAATAAGCATGGCAGGCGGCTGATTTATTTAAACCCAGCGGACACAGAAGGAACAATTATTGAGTATTGTGATTACCCATACCACAATAACGGATTATAATTACTTACTTGAAGTATTCTTACATTGTATTCAAGAATACTTCTTGTATGATTAAATTGCGCTATGTTCACGTTCACTTCCAATAACATCTCCTTTTCTACCTACAAATGCTGTTTTCCTTTACCTTAGTTAAGGAGTGAAACGTCATGTATGATTTAGGAACGATGCAACTTGTTCTTATTGTTTTATGCTCTCTTTTGATTGGGGTTTCAAAAACAGGCATGCCTACCCTTGGTATTTTAGTTGTAGCAACAATGGCATCAATTTTTCCAGCGAGAGCATCGATTGGTATCGTTCTTCCGATGCTTATTACAGCAGACGTTATTGCAGTTACCTATTATCGGCGTAGTGTCAATTGGAGAACATTAATATCCCTATTGCCTTGGGTACTGGGCGGTTTAATTATCGGGTTCATTGTTTTATTTTTCATTGAAGCGAGTCGGCCTGTAGAAATTATTTTAGGTATTATTATTCTGCTGATGATTGGTATTCAATTTGCTAAAGAACGCTCTAGTGCTCAATGGATGGCAGCCATACCGCAATCCAGTTGGTTTGTAGGAGTAATGGGAACGTTGGCTGGATTTACTACTATGATTGGGAATGCAGCCGGCCCCATTATGGCTATATTTTTACTAGCAATCGCACTGCCTAAACAAGAATTCATCGGAACAGGAGCCTGGTTTTTCCTGTCCGTTAACTTAATTAAAGTGCCGTTGTATATCAGCTTAGGTTTAATTACAATGGACTCCCTCACTTTTAATGTGTGGCTCATTCCGGGTATATTAATAGGAACTTACATTGGGATAAAAAGTTTACCGTATATTCCTCAAAAAATCTTTAACATTATTATTTTACTGCTAGCGGTGTTTGGAGGAATACGCCTTCTCATGGCGTGATCATTTTATTTCAATTAAAAAAATGTTTTTTAAACCAGTTTTCACACAGTTCTGTCCAAATGGAAACATCCGAATCATTTGCTACTAACCCTAAACCATGTCTTCCACTTTCGAATGTGTGACACTCAAATGGCACATTCATTTTGCTCAAGGCACTGGCAAACAACAAGCTGTTTTCTACAGGGACAGCTTCATCATCTGCCGTATGCCAAATAAAAGTCGGAGGTGTTTTTTCACTGACTTGTGTTTCCAACGATAATGAGTGTTGTAGTTCTTTGTCCTTATCATCTCCGAGTAAGTGTTCCATTGAGCCTTGATGGCGATGTTCTTTGAAAGAAATTACCGGATAACATAATGCTATTGCATCAGGGCGGCTTGATTCTTTTTCTATTGAATCAGCCGCCTTTATGTTACCTTCATCAAAATATGTACCAGCAGTAGCAGCCAAATGTCCACCAGCAGAAAAACCAAGTATTCCAATTTTCTCGCCATTTATGTTCCACTCTTTTGCATGTCTTCTAACATAACGAATCGCACGTTGCAGATCCATTAATGGTGCTGGATGTTTGTAAGGATGTACCCTGTAATTTAACACGAATGCAGATATGCCAATTGTGTTTAACCATTGAGCCACCGGTTCCCCTTCATGTTCTGCTCTATGCGTGTATCCACCGCCTGGGCATACAATTACAGCAGGAGTCGGTTGAGTCGAGTGTATTACATAGGTAGTGAAAGATGGAATTACTTCCCCCTCTTCCTCCATTGCAAAAGGAAAAGAACCTTCCCACAGTTTGATTATTTGGTTATCTGTCATTTTCTTGCCTCCTCCATTCCTTTTACTATAAACTTCTGGACGTAATAGTAATATCCCTTTTATATGCCCGAATAGATATAGTATTTCTTGCAAACACTTCTTATTAAATGACTATGGAATAAGGAGGAATAAAAGTGTCAGACCGATTACCAACATATCCAGAACCTTATTGGCAAGATACCTTTGACTTACCCGATTTTGGCACATTAGAGAATGATGAATCAGCGGATGTCGTTATTGTAGGTGGGGGTATTACCGGTATTACAGCAGCTTATTTGTTATCGAAAGAAGGTAAAGAAGTTGTCTTATTAGAAGCCAATAACCTATTAAACGGAACAACCGGTCATACAACAGCAAAAATTACTGCTCAACACGGTTTGATATACGATGAATTTATCCAGCATTTTGGAAAAACAAAGGCGAGACTTTATTACGAATCCCAATCAGAAGCATTAAAATTTATAAAGCAAACGATAAATGAAAAAAAGTTAGAATCTGATTTTAAAATCGAAGATGCGGTTTTATACGCGACAACAGATGAATATGCAATGAAATTGGAAAAGGAGTATGAAGCTTATAAAGCATTGCATATCGATGGAGAGCTCGTTGATAACATTCCATTTCCCATAGATGTACATAATGCGCTTTCCATGAAAACTCAGGCTCAGTTTCATCCACTCCATTACTTAAAACATCTCGTGCAAGAAGTTTTAGATAACGGAGGACGGATTTATGAAAAGACAACGGCAGTCAATATAGAAAAACCAGAAGCAACTGTGTTAACTCGTAATAACAAACGTATTATGTGTAATTACGTTTTGGCCTGTTCTCATTTCCCTTTTTATGAAGGGACGGGCTTCTACTCTACTCGTTTGCATGCCGATCGTTCCTACGCGCTGGCTGCAAAAACGAACACAACTTATCCTGGTGGTATGTATTTAAGTGTTGATCAACCATCACGTTCTCTTCGTTCAGCCACAATGAATGGAGAAGAAATTGTCATCATCGGCGGAGAAAGTCATAAAACGGGACAGGGGAAAGATACGTTAGAACATTACAAAGCATTACAAAATTATGCTGACAGCATTCTTGAAAAACCAGACATTCTTTATCGCTGGTCCGCTCAAGATTTGATAACTTTAGACAAACTTCCTTATATTGGAGAAATAACTTCTTCACAGCCTAATGTTCTCATTGCAACAGGATTTAGAAAATGGGGTATGACGAACGGAACCGCAGCTGCACTTTTATTGAAAGACATTGTGTTAGGTAACGACAATCCATATAAACGTTTATATACTCCATCTCGATTTTATGCTAATCCTAGTTTGAAGAATTTTTTAATGGAAAACGCAGACGTGTCCAAACATTTAATAAAAGGAAAACTAGAAACTCCTTCAACATCAATTGAAGACATATCTCATGATGACGCAGCTGTTTTCAAAACAAATGGTCAACGAAAAGGAGCTTATAAAGATAGTGACGGAAATGTTTTCGTTGTTGATACTACCTGTACCCATATGGGTTGTGAAGTAGAATGGAATCACGGTGACAGGACATGGGACTGTCCTTGTCATGGGTCAAGGTTTTCCTATAAAGGTGAAGTAATAGAAGGACCGGCAGAAAAGCCGTTACAGCAACATGACCATACGATTCTCGATAACATTACTAGCGAGAACTCTGGATATTAAGGGCAAAATAAAGAAAAGCATGAATCAATAACAGACCCATGCTTTTCTTTATTTACTTTATACTAAATCACAAGCTTCGCCCGGTATCCAGTGCTCATCTTTACCTTCCCATTTTACATTACAGCCAATTGGATTCGTTAATGGTGTCGTAACGGTTTTCCCTTCCAAATGCTCGGATAACGCATTTTCAAGGTCATTTACTGTTATTTGGCTGACGTGTTTTGGCTGATCGACACCTCTTCCGGTATATACTAATTCCCGATTTTCATCAAACACGTAAAAATGCGGCGTACGTAATGCTCCATAGAATTCAGCCACTTCTTGGGTTTCATCATGCAAATATATCCATGGAAACTGCTGATCATCCATTCTTTTCACCATATCTTCAAAAGAATCATCAGGTTTGGTATATTTACTATTTGCATTTATTCCAACAAACATAACGCCCTGTCTTTGAAATTTTTCTGCAGTGTTTCTTGTTACTTCATCGGACCCAACTACAAAAGGACAATGATTGCACGTGAAAAATAAAACAAGTAATTTCGCATCCGAAAAATCAGTAAGTGTATATGTGTTTCCGTCTGTTGCAGGTAACGAAAAGTCTGGTGCTTTTTCACCAATTTGTAATGTAAAAGCCATTCGTAATACACCCTCCCCTAATTTTTAAATATGTCCTCATCCCTTCTTTAAAAAATCTTCAACAATATTCATGGAATTTCCTGTGTTATAATTAAAATAAATATTTCATTTATGGGAGAGAGTATATATGGACGAAAATCAGTATAAGAGAGATAAATATTTAGCACAAATAGCAGAAGATATTAGATGGATTAAATGGATTCTCATTATTCTTTTCATTTATCTCATTCTATCTAATTCATTATAGTGTTTAGAAATGGATTATATCCTAACCAAACCGCACACCCCAACACAAAGAAAAGCAATCCTTGAATGAGAAACAAAAAGCCCCAAAATGAAGCTGGTACATAAGTTAATCTAGCTAAAATAGACGCATCTCCAGCGGATTCAGGTGATTTTATACTTATAATAAAAACCTGGCAACAGCTGATCATAGCCTGTACTAATAAAATAAAACCAAACCCTGTCAGTATATATGCTATCACTTGGTTTGCATCATGACTCCACAAAAAATATGCCATTATGAACATTGAAATAATCCAAAAAACACCAAAACTATTCCTAACCCAAAAGACTAAACTAAGCGTGAGAAAAATCAATAGAACGATTCCTAATCCACTATACCATTCATTTCTAATTACATACATAATTAATACGGCTATCACGGATGCAAATGGGTAGCCCGCTATTGATGTTATAAATAATCCAAACTTGTGATTACTTGTGGCGGCCAGTCCTTCTGTATTTTTAAATAGAGAAATAGATTTTACTTTTCCTCCAGTCACAACGGCAGCTAAAGCATGCCCGCTTTCGTGTACCAAGGTATGGAAGATAGATAAGTATGGTCCGATTATCGGGATATATGTCAAAACAATAACACTAATCCCTACAAACAAAAAAGTCATAAATATATCCAAAGGAACACCTCACTATCCAAATGCTGAATATAAAAAAATAGTAACAAATTCGCCCTATTACTTATTCACTGTTTTCAATACAGCGAGTATTGTAGTCATAAAAAATACTTTATGTAATTTTGACGATGAAGATTCTGCAGATAGCCGTTAAACTGCTTAGGACGTGCGGCCTGCAGAGTCTTGACTAACTAAAATAAAAACCTCTGGTAAGAATCCAGAGGTTAGTCTTTCATTTTTATGGTACCTTCCTTCGTCTGTTCCACAATATCCTGTTTCATTAAGCGGCCAAGCGCGCGTTTGAAAGCTGCTTTGCTGATTTCAAACGTCTCTTTTATGTCTTCAGGATCACTTTTGTCACTAAATGGTAATTCCCCTTGATTTCTCGTAAGTTTCAATAAAATGGCATGGGAATCCTTGTCCATACTTTCTAATTTGTTTGGACGAAATGAAACATTTATCGTGCCATCCTCTTTGACGTCAATCACTCTTGCCTCTACCGCTTCTCCTAACCTTGGTTCCCTAGTTCGTTCACTCTCGTGCAGAAAAGCTCGGTATTTATCTGTTGTCCAAATAAAAGAACCTACTTTTCCTACTCGGTATACAAAACCTGTTATCGTTTGGTTTTTTAATGAGGCTGGGGCATCTTCCGCTTGATCCATAATCACATCTTCTGTTGCCGGTTTCGCAAAAAGACGACCTTGTTTATCTTGTATCAATGTGCTATATAACTGATCGTCCAGCTGCGGCCACATCTCTCTTAAATAAGGTAAATCATCTTTTGAGACGAGTAGATCTTTTGGTGCCCCGATGTCTAAAAATACTCCTAAGCTTGGCACAACATTAACTACAGGGGCAAAACCGAAAGAATCTTTTGTTACCTCCGGCAGTGTCATCGTTGCTTGTGGTTTTCCTAGTTTGTCGGTGTAAATAAAAACGCGCACATCTTCTCCTACCTCTAAGTGTCTTGTCGTATTACGGACAGGAAGATCTATGTGGTCGTTTTGCTGAGTTAATGTGAAAGTGTCAGCCGTTTCGTTTTTAATGTTCCATGTTTGAATCGTACCTGGTTTTATCATCACTTACCCGCTTTCTGCTGTTTCTTGATTACTATAAAGATCTTGTAGAGATATTTTTATCCCCATATTCCCAAGACTGTTTATTGCTTTTTCCTCTTTCGCTGTCCAGATTGCTTCTTCAAACGAATACTTAACGGGAGCATCTATACGTATTTCAGCCAATTGCCTCGATAAATGCAGCATTTCCTGCCCTGCTTCGAGCTTCTTTTTCAACCCAGGTGATAAGTTATTCATATTCGCAAGCAGTTCTTCCACCGTTTCGTATTCTTTTAAAAGCTTCAAGGCTGTCTTTTCTCCAATACCTTTCACACCTGGATAATTATCACTCGAATCTCCCATTAACCCTTTCATATCTATCATTTGCCTAGCCGTACAACCTTTATGCTCAAAAAGGTTCGTTTCATCATATAGTTGGTAATTTCCTCTTCCCTTTTTCATAATAGCAATGGTTATATTTTCATCAATCAGCTGCAATAAATCTTGATCTCCGCTGAGTATATATACAGAAGACTGTGGTGCTAATTGGTCTGCTAACGTTCCAATACAATCATCTGCTTCAAAATCTTCGACACCTACGTTCGGTACTTCAAAACCATCCATGGCTTCTTTAGCCATATCGAATTGCGGTATTAACTCTTCAGGAGGTTGTGACCGATTCGCTTTATATTCAGGAAAAAGTCTCGTTCGAAACGTTTTACTTCCCATATCCCAACAACAAATGACATGTGTCGGTTGAAATGTATCCAAAGCATTTAAGAAGTATTTTATAAATCCATTAACCGCATTTGTCGGAATCCCTTTGTCATTGTACATGAAATTACCATATATAGAAGTGGCAAAAAAACCACGAAACAGTAAAGCCATACCATCTATAAGCAATACCTTGTCTTTGCTCATTAGAAAAACTCCTCCCGATTTTCTTCCCTACGTATCATATCATTTTTTCCCTTCCTACAGGAATGTAAAATATTAATTATACGTTTATATTGCAAATAAAAAACCGCCAACGAATGGCGGTTTTGATTATTACTTTTGAACGTTAGAAGCTTGTGGTCCACGTTGTCCTTCGACTACCTCAAAAGAAACGCTTTGACCTTCATCTAAAGTTTTAAATCCCTCGTCTTGAATAGCGGAGAAGTGTACAAATACATCATCTGCTCCTTCGCGCTCAATAAAACCAAATCCTTTTTCTGCGTTAAACCACTTAACTGTACCTTGTTCCATGTTACAATTCCTCCTTGTATGCTACACGCACACAATCTGTATTCTTAAAACTTGCTCCACTTGATGTTAAGACGAAATAGGATTTTACCTTTTTCTTACTTTAAGAAGCACGAACAATCTTAAGTTAGTTAAGTTTAGCATGGTTTCAAAAATAAAGCAAGAACAATTTACTATAAAGTTGCTATTAAATTTTCGGTTAGCTGTTCATTGGTTATACTTGAATGAGACGTATTCCAAACAGATGACTTATCTTGAATTAATATGGCTTGAGGAGACTCATGTTTGATATTTAAATCTTCAGCTATTTGGTTGGATAACGATCGAGATTCAATCACTTTGACATAAAAAAAATCACTCTCTTTCGAATTATTATCATCCGCAAAATGATGAAATTCTTCCCATGCTCCCGCACTTATTGGACAAGTCGTACTATGTTTAAGAATTATGACAGGCCTACTCTCAGAGAGCTTTAACACACTTTTCCAATCATCACTATCTCTTAATTCTTGCATTACTAATAACCCTCCCTGTTTAAATATTATTTCTATAACGTACAGTATACAAAATTTAAAAACATCCAGCCATCATTCACTTGGCCAGATGTTTTACAAATTATTGTTGAGCTAATTTCTGTTCTACTTGATCACAGACTTCATTTGAATTAAATCCATGTGCATTAATAACACTTCCTTGTAGTGCTGTGTTTTGAATGTTCATCATATTTTGGTCTTGACCAGAAATAACGCAACAATCACAACCGTTGCTGTCTTGCTCTTGTCTTAAGTCAACAATCTCATGCCCTTGATTTTGTAACTGCTGTCTAATATCAGTTAAGGTTTCTTCTACTCCTATTTTAGCCATTACTAATCGTTCCTCCTTGCTAGGTTATATCTTTAAAAGTAACCTATTTTCTCACTTTTATACACGGTGTTTATTATCTAACATCTCTTAAACAAATGAAGTATATTTTCTAACAAAGATATAGAAACCTTACTTTTTTTCTTTTATACTTTATTCAAACCAAACAATAATGATTGAATCTAAGTTCTAGGATAACTACTTTTCTCATATGGTCTTAAGTATGTTTTGATGTAAGGAGGTTATTCTGATGTAAACGGTAGGCTGCTTTTCTTTGCTCTCTTTTGGTTATATACGCGCGAATAATCATTATCTTACCAACCAGGGGAAAGGATGGATGAAAATGAACGACAATATGGAAACCACCGCTACCATTCATCTAGAAGAGAAGTCATTTTTTGATAAGTTGATGACCGTTGCAAAACAGGCGAATCAATACGAAAGTTATATCGTCCTTGAGTCAAACAGTAAAACCGTAAATGGAAAAAGTATATTAGGTTTATCTTCTTTTCTAAAACCATCAGAATTCATAACACTTCGGGCAGTCGGAACTGATTCCAAACAAGCTGTTCAAAGCATACAACAATTATTTGTAACCAATGAACAGGAAATGGGTTAAAGGAAGGAGCCACTGCTTCTTCCTTTACTTATGCGATAATATGAGGTCTTATTTTTTCAAGAGTCGCCCTCCCAATACCATTTACCTTTAATAAATCTTCTGCTTTTTTAAACGTTCCATGCTTTGTGCGATATTCCACAATGAAATAGGCAACCATAGGACCAATATCGGGAAGTTGCTGCAACTCTTCGACAGTCGCTCCATTAATGAAAATCGACGACTCTAATTCATCTTTATTTGGTGAAGAGGGTTTGATTTTGGGAGTCGCTTTTGGATATAATTCTCCATTACCTTTCCATATGCTGTTGAATGTGTGTAAACCGACCCCAGTTAAAGCAATGTAAACCGGCCCAGATTGGTGTGTACTATAAAGGGAAGCACCAGATCGACGCAACCGTTTTACTACTTCCGCATTAGGATGACCGAATTCATTTTTTTTATCAAACGGCAGGATAGCCATTTGAGGATGAACCGCTTGTATAAATGAATCATTGCTCGAAGTAGCTGAACCGTGATGGGCGACTTTTAATACATCAGCCTCTACGGAGTAATCACTCATCATGTCTTTTTCTGTTTCTACCGTAGCATCCCCTGTAAGCAACAAGGAATCCCCTTTATACGTCACATGCAGGACAATCGAAGATTCATTTTGAACTTTACTATCCGAATATCCATTCAAAATTTTCACGTCAGCTACGGAAGTCTGAAGATTTTCTCCTTCTTCGGCTACAAAAAAGTTAATGTTCTGTTCTTTTATTGTCTTTATATATTCCTTATATGTGTTTGTCGTATGTGTTCTTCCACTGTCTAATACATTTTCCACTTCTAATTCGTCTAATACATCTATTAATCCACCGATATGATCCAAATCAGGATGTGTAGCAACCACCCATTCTAACTCTTCGATTCCTGCTTGTTTCAACGTTTTAACAATCATTTCTCCTTTATCTGGACGTCCTCCATCAATTAACATCGCTGTTTTTTTGTCATCAGAGACAAGCAAAGTACTATCTCCATGCCCGACGTCAAAAAAATATACATCCAATGATTTCACTTGATCATAAGAGGGTAATGCCTCCGCTTCATTTATAAACGCAAAAACAGAAAAATAAATTAACAAAATAATGAAAAATCGTCGCCATATGTGTTGCAAATATAATCCCTCCCTCTTTGTACTATGCTGCAAGATATGCAAAATTATGATAACCTGGTTTGTGCTTTTTGTTTATTGTTATGATAGAGACAATCATAGTCAAAAGGAGAACTACAATATGAATGAAAATGAGATGAAAGACAAAATTATCGAAAGTTACCAGCAAGATGAAAAGATGATGATTATGGTATTTGCACAATGGTGCGTGAATCAAGAGCTTGATCCAAATGAATTGTATAAAAAAGCATATCCAAACCAAACTGCTAATCCGATGTTGAAAGAAGCAGTTGAATTAACGGTACCAAAAGAAGAATCTGAAGATATCGCGAACGATACTTTACTCGGTGTCCTGTCCTTGTTTGGAAACGATGACTTAGCAATGGTTGTAACAAAAGAAATGAAGAAATAACAATAATGGTTTGATATATCAACAAAAAGGATATAGCCTTAAGCGACTAGTTATTTCGTATGTATCAGAAAGGAGGAACGATTTTTATGAAACAAGCTCAAATAACGGATATGATTTTTACGGATGATGGGAAAATTCCCAATAACCAAGAACTTCCTGTATTACTTTATTCGGGTGCATTTGCTGAAAACCCCGATGAATGCCGCGAAACATTTAAACAAAATAACTGGACCAACAGTTGGGCCGGCGGTGTTTTCGATTATCACCATTATCATAGTAACGCCCACGAAGTATTGGGAATTATTAACGGGAAAATAAAATTAAAAATAGGCGGCAAGAAAGGAACAACTTTTGATTTAAAAACAGGAGATGTTGTTGTACTTCCAGCAGGAACAGGTCATAAAGAAATGAGTTCAAGCTTTGAGTTTGAAGTTGTCGGGGCGTATCCTGGCGGATCAAATTATAATCTAAAGACAGGTGATCCGAGCGAACGTCCTGAAGTTCTTGAGGAAATTAAGAATGTGCCATTACCTGATAACGACCCTGTATATGGAGAAAACGGACCTTTGATAACAATGTGGGTAGATAAAGAATGAGAAGGGTTTGGCCCCTCTCATTTTTCTTCTACTATAATTGGCGCCTAAATTTTTCAATAAAACGATTTGGATATTCTGGAGGTAAAGCGCTGACTTCTTCAAGCTGATTTTTGTGTTCTTCACTTAAAGACCAGCCGATAGCCCCCATATTTTCTTCGTACTGCTCTAACGTACGTGCCCCAAAAATTGGAGCGGTAACCCCTTTTGTTTCTAATAGCCAATTCAACGATACTTGAGCAGGAGTTTTCCCTATATCGTTTGCAATTTCTTTCACTTTTTCAAGAATAACGAAATTACGTTTGAGCGCTTTATTTTCCCATACGTACTCCCCGGGTCCGGCTGTCGCCAATCTCCAGTTCTCATTAGGTCTTTGAAAGCTACTATATTTTCCAGTTAAAAATCCTCCGCCAAGTGGGGCCCAAGGAAGTAATCCAATACCTTCCTCGTTACATAATGAAAGCACTTCGCGGTCTAATTCTCTGTGCAACAAACTATACTGCGATTGAATCGTAATGAAAGGAGCATATTGTTTTCTCTCACTAACTGAGAGAGATTTCATCAATTGCCAGGCCAAAAAGTTAGAACATCCTATATACCGCACTTTTCCAGAACGAATCAAATCATCAAGAGTACGGAGCGTTTCCTCTATCGGAGTTAAATGATCCCATACATGCAATTGATACAGATCAATATAATCTGTCTTCAAACGTCGCAGACTTTGTTCTACTCCATCCATGACACGTTTACGTGAATAACCTACGTCATTAGGTGTTTCCCCGACTTTCATTCTTACTTTTGTTGCCAATACCACTTCCGAACGTCTATCTTTTAATGCTTTGCCAACAATTTCTTCGGATTTGCCTCCAACATATGTATCCGCAGTATCAATGAAGTTACCACCTTCATCAAGAAATTGGTGCATCATTCGAATCGATTCTTCTTCGGACGTTCCTTTTCCAAACGTCATGGTTCCAAGGGCTAGTTCTGACACCAAAGCACCGCTGTTACCTAATCTTTTATATTGCACATGCTTCACTTCCTTTCTTTCACCGATCTTTATTTTAACAGCTTTTCTTCTAAACAAAAAGAAAGAGGAAGGTATCCTCTTTCGGAGCTGATATTCATTCTTTTTTAGATAGCTGCAATGCTTTTGTCAAATCTTTTAATGAATTAGATTTTCCATACATCAGTACCCCGCCTTTATACACTTTTCCGCCAATAACAGCTAAAATAACTATCACAGCAATCATAAGTCCAAAAGAAAGTGCGATTTCCCAAATAGGTACATGTAACATGGTTACTCGTAAAAACATAATCATCGGCGTGAAAAATGGAATAAACGATGTAACCGTAACAATGGTACTGTCGGGAGAACTCAATCCATATATTGCTACGAAAAACGCTATCATTATCAAATAAATGACCGGTGCCATTAATTGATTGACATCTTCGGTACGACTTACTAATGAACCGAGCATAGCCGATAGCGTAGCATAAAGTAAATACCCCAGTAAAAAGAAGATTAAAGCATAAATGAACGTGGAGGCCGTGGCACCTTGCAACCCAAAATATTCAAATACACCTCCTGTTAATTCCTCCTGTTTAGACTGAATAACAAAATAGGCAACCAAAATGATTGTTAAAAATTGAGTGAACCCAAGAAGTGCAATTCCTACTATTTTCGCAAACATTTGGGTGATAGCAGGAACACTGGAAACCAAAATTTCCATTACTCGAGATGACTTTTCAATGGCAACATCCAAGGCAATCATATTTCCATACATAATCACAGATATATATAGTAGAAACAACATGACATAAACAAGTCCCCTCGCGCTATCCATTTCTGCCGCTGATTTAGTATCAGCTTCTAGAGCTGTTGTTTCAAAGGATACAGGGGAAGTAATCGATTCTACTGTTGATGGGTCTACGCCAGCACTATCGGCAGCCATTTTTAATTTTATAGGCTGCATTCCTTGTTGTATGGTACTAGTAATAGAGGATGGGTTTCCTTGCAGCGAATAATAATGCCCTTCTGGCAGACCATTCGTTATTGAAACATGTAAATACCCTTCATACTCTCCTTCATGTACTTTATTCATAGCTGACTCGTTGGACCCTGAAAATTTTTCAAGTTCTAATGGATGCTCTATTGTATCTATTTGCTGCTTTAAATCAGCAAAAATTTCGTTTGAATCATCTTTTACTGCAACAACTTCATTGTCGTTTCCTTCAAACAAATTCATTATCGATTGAATATTTCCAGCTAAGAATATAAGGGCAATAGTCAGCGCCGTTGTAATTAAAAACGATTTTGTCTTAAGACGAGACAAGTAAGTATGTGCAACGATAATACCAAATTTATTCATAAGACGTCCCCGCTTTCTCAATAAATATATCATTAAGAGAAGGTTCTTCTAATTCAAATTTTCGTACAAAACCTTTATATTGAAGAGTATCAAAAACCTGTTTTGCTACGTCTTCTTGGATAATTTGTAAGGAACATCCATTTGTCATAGGCTGATACTTTAGGACACCATTCATTTTTTCTAAATAAGCTAGACTAAAATCAGCATGAATGCGAAGATTCTTCTTTCCGAATGAACGTTTAATTTCTGCTAACTTTCCTTGTACAATCGGTTTCCCTTTTTCTAAAATACATAGATATTCACACAATTCCTCTACGTGTTCCATGCGGTGCGACGAAAAAACAATGCTAGTTCCGTTTTCTTTTAATTCAATGACTGCTTGTTTGAGCAGTTCTACATTGACAGGATCCAATCCCGAAAAGGGTTCATCTAGAATAAGAAGTTTAGGTTTATGAAGAACAGCTGAAATAAATTGAATTTTTTGTTGATTCCCTTTGGACAACTCTTCTACTCGCTTATTCCTATATTCAGGAACATTAAAACGCTCTAACCAACGTGTAATCTCATGGTTAATGTCTGTTTTTTTCATTCCTCTTAATCTACCAAGATAAGTCAACTGTTCGTTCACTTTTAATTTTGGATATAATCCTCTTTCTTCAGGCAAGTACCCGATAATATTATTTTCATGATAATTAATTTTTTTCCCTTGCCAAAGCACCTTTCCTGATGATGCTTCAAGTAATCCGATAATGATTCGAAACGTCGTTGTTTTACCTGCTCCATTTGCTCCAAGCAAACCAAAAATTTCGCCCTCCGGTATCTCCAACGAAAGATCTTGAACAGCAGGAGTTCCCGAAAACGTTTTCGTTACTTGATTCAGCGATAAGCCCATTTTCGCATTCTCTCCTTTCGTTTTTCTTACTATTTCATTATACGACCTGTGAAGAAAATAGTTGCAATGCCATGATAAAAATAATAGATCAACGTATAAAGGAAAAACTGAGCTAGGGAAAATCGACCAAGCTCAGTTTGCTACTTATTTTGACATTTTGTTTCGGTATCTTCCCTTTTTAAAATGGTCAAAATAAAAAACCCTATAAAAATAAGGTTTTAAAAAAGGGACTGGACATGTGGGATGCGCTTTAATTTGCTGCAGAACGATTGTTAGTGGTTCCGTTTTTTTGAAGGAAAACTTGTATCTCTTCCTTAGAAATACCCAAATCCTTTGCCATCTTCATTAATTCCACCCATTCTCTATCCAATTCGTCTACTTTATTCATTCGACTCACTTTAATCCCCTCCGAGTTATAATTCCTATAATTCGGTCTGCTCTTGCTAGTTCCATGTTCACATACACTAGGATATAAGAAAGAGGTTAAAATGAGGTAAAATAAAGAAAAAATATTGAAAATAATTCTAACTATGTTCTTGAAAATTTGTATCCAAATCCTCTAACCGTAATAATATGTTGCGGCTTTGCTGGATTTTTTTCTATTTTTTTTCGCAAATTGCTTATATGAACGGAGACTGTTTTGAGGTCCCCAAATCTGTCTGTTCCCCATACGCTGTCATACAATTGTTCTGTACTGAACACTTGATTTGGGTTTTGAGCTAGCATTAATAACAATTGCATTTCTTTTGTAAACAAATGGAGTGGTTGACCGTTTTGAGTGACGGAATAACTATTCATATCAATTTCTAAATCGCCAAGCATCAGCACGTTTTCTTTAGAATGTTGTTGAACGACATTTGTGTTGGTTCGACGTAAATGAGCTTGAATTCTTGCCATTAATTCTCCAGGATCAAAAGGTTTTGTTATATAATCATCTGCTCCTAATTCCAATCCTTGAATTTTATCTTCAAAGTCTCGTTTCGCACTTAAAAACAAAACCGGGGTTTTTACATCAGTTTCTCGTAACTTCATACACACATTCATGCCATTCATACCCGGAAGAAGAATGTCTAATAAAATTAAATCTGGTTGATGTTCTTTGATAACTGTTAAAGCCGATAAACCATCATTTGCAGTAAGAACCTTATATTTATTTTGTAAATAAAGCACAATTAAATTTCTAATATCTTCCTCATCTTCCACTACTAATACTGTTTTAGCAGTATCCATCACATGTCCCTCCAAAAACAATCCGTTTACATTGACTTGTATTTATTTTTTATCATCGGTATAAAGAGGAAGGGCGATGTAAAATGAACTTCCTTTTCCTTTCACACTTTCCGCCCATATTTCTCCTCCATGGTATTCGATAATTTCTTTTGAAATGGCCAAACCAAGACCTGTACTGCCGTCATTTGTTGTCCTTGACGATTCCCCACGAAAAAAACGATCAAAAATAAAAGGGAGAGAATCTGAAGCTATTCCATTACCGTTGTCATGCACCCCGATAATAAGGTTACGATGATCACTCTCTAAATACTGCTCCTTCGAGTAATCCTTGTCCTTAGTATAATACTTTTCTTCGTGAGAGAAAAAGATTGTGGATGGAGTGACAGTAATTTGCAATTGAGCTGCTTCGCCATCTGAGTGTTTCATAGCATTATAAATTATGTTTGTTATCACCTGCTCTAAACGATCTGTATCTACAGAAAGAACCTCCTGATAAGCAGGGTAATCATAGTTATTTTCTAGTGAAAACCAGAGGTGATGACTTTCTGCTTCTGTTCTAAATGGCAAAAGGAACTCATAAATAAACTGTTTAACAGATATTTTTTTCCACCAAAAACTAACTTGGCGTGCTTCTAACTTAGAAAGATCATATAGATCTTGGATCAAACGGTCAATAAACAACACTTTTTTATATATTAAGCTAAGATAGTTAGCATCATCTGATGAAATAATTCCATCCATCATAGCTTTCACATACCCTTGTAAAGAAGTCATTGGTGTACCTAATTCGTGTGAGATGTTAGATAATAGATGACGTCGTGACTTCTCCATCTTTAATAACTCATTTGTTTTACGTTCTAATTCTGTCGTTCTGTCCTTCACACGATTTTCTAACTCTTTATTTAACGATGCAAGTTGTTCATTGACATCATGTAAATTTTCTTTTTGTTCCACTGCTTCCTCCATGACTTGCTCTAATGTAAGTAGTGTATGGACACGAGCTAGCAATTCTTCTTTATAACAAGGTTTGGACAAATAATCATTTGCTCCAGCGGAAAAAGCTGTTACAATATCTTCTAATTGATTACGTGCTGTAAGAATCAGTATTGGCAGTTCTGTCAATGTATAGTGTTCCCTTAACGTTTGACTCACTTCATACCCTGACTTTTTTGGCATCATAACATCAAGTATAATTAAGTCAAAAGTTTCTTCAGCATCAATACGTTGTAATACTTCCTCCCCATCATAAGCTGTAGTAACTTCATATCCTTCTTGTGTAAGTTGATTCCATAACACTTGAATATTGACAGGTTCATCATCAGCAATTAAGATTCTTCCTTTTCCAGCTTCTACAACAGATGCTGCTGTATAATCTACAGATAGCCCACCTATCTCTTCGTACAATGGAACGTTTACAGATGATGGTGCTGCCTTCGATTCTGTGGACGTCGGAAGTTGTACATGAACAGTTGTTCCTTTAGACAGTTCTGATTCAACTGAAATGTCACCTCCATGTAACTCTACTAATTTTTTTGTGATGCTAAGACCAAGACCAGTCCCACCTTGTTGTTGATTTTTGGCGGCTTGTCCTTGTTCAAATTCGCAAAACATCGATGCTTTGTCTTCAGCTGTCATTCCAACTCCCGTGTCTTTCACCTTCACTATGACATATTCTGTGATTGAATATGCAGAGACGGTGATCGAACCGACATCTGTAAATTTAATAGCATTTCCAATGAGATTGTACAAAATTTGTTGCAATCTATTTTCATCTGCTAAAACAAAAGGCAAATCCCCGGGAAGATTATTTATCAATGTTACATCTTTGTTTTTTACAAATGGTTCAGATATAGACAACACTACTTGTACGGCATCATTCAACTGAACAGGTTTTCGTTCAAGTTCTATATCTTTATGTTTTAATTTGGAAAAGTCCAGCAGGTCGTTCACAAGATGAGACAACCGTTTACCGCTTCTAATAATCATAGACAAATTATTTTTATGCGGTGGGCTCATCCTATTAGCTTCAGCATCGTACATCGATTCAGCAATTCCGATAATACCATTTAAAGGAGTTCGTAATTCGTGAGATGTATTAGCTAAAAATTCATCTTTTAAGCTATTTGCTCTTTTTAATTGCTTTACTGCTTCCTCTTGACTTTCCCTAGACTTACGTTCAGCACGCTCTTTCTCTGTTCGCAATACATTAAATTTATCAGCCAAAGCTAACGAAAATAAAACAATCTCCAATGCTGATCCCATTTGAGAAGCATACTTTGTATAAAATGTAATCGGAATAATGCCTGCATCAGCCAAAGATGAGATTAACACCCCTATTAAAAAAATGACCCATCCAACGAAAAAATATCGAGCCGGTCGGTACCCTCGTTTCCAACAAAGTCCGGCTGTCATCAAGACGCTGATGACCAACAATACAGACGAACCGATCGCCAAGTTTAATGCATTTTCATAACTTACCATTAAAATCATAAGAATAATAAGTTGGATTACAGCAAACACGCTGAAAAACTTGTTCATTTTCGGAGTATGAACTTTCGTATTTAAGAAACTTTTTACAAACAATAATGCTAATCCTTGAGATGCTGCAATAAAAAACACGATAGCTCGATTATTCCACCACATACTCTCCGGCCATAAAAACTGGAAGGCTAGTCCATTCAACGTTAAATGCGTCAAGACAAGACTAAAAATAAATAAGACATACCATATGTAACTACGAAGACGAAGAGAAAAAAATAAGAAAAGATTATATAGAATCATAACAGCTGCCAAACCATAATATATTCCCAGAATAATATATTCGGTTTGACTTTTCTCTGAAAAAGTATCTTCTTCCCACAACTTAAGTGGAAGTTGCATGGAACCTTGACTATCTATTTTTATATAATAAGAATTGATTTCTCCTTTAGGTATGTCGAGTTCAAATGCAAAATTCCGATGGTTTATATCTCGTTTTTCAAACGGTAGATGATCTCCTGATTCTCTTTGCATAAAAGAACCATCTTCTCTTTGCTCAAACAGTGTGATGGAATCGTGAGGCGGATATTCTATTTCAAGCACCCATTCTTCTAGCGAAGAGGTATTATTTAACTGAAAATGAATCCAATAATCTGACTCGGTATACCCAAAATTAGGAATCCCACTTTTGTTTTGAGCAAAATTATCAGTGGATGCGACAACGTCATTTATTGATAAAATTCCATCAGCATCTTCGAGCAGCTCCATCTCGTGTGTCATATCATATGATGTCTGCTCTTCATCCAGTTGTAACATCGCATAAGTTGTTTTTACATTTGATTGTATAATTAAAAAAAGGAGGATACTAAGAAATATGGCCAACCATTTTTTTCTCACGTTACCCCTCCTATAGTTTTTCACATAACAAAATCATACTAAAACTTCAGTTTAAAAAATAGATAATTTTGTATATTCCTACAAAGAAATGTACAGTTATAGATTGTTCTACATAAAACAGGGCTGCCTCCAAACCGCTTCAATCAACTTTTGGGGCAGCCCTATTTTTACGTTCCAGCTATAATAGATATTTCTTTTTCCGTTATTTCCTGGCCAACACTGGCCTCTAAACTCCCTCCCCATTTTTCAATCGATAATAACTTTTCCTGTGTTTCTTTATCCACCATATCCCAGTATTGTACCGTTTGATTTACCGAAGCCCCCACGCTTCCTTCCACTTCTGTTATTTTTGCTGTGCCGTGTTCCTGAAGTTGAAACTCTGTCCCTTCATAAGTCAAAGTACGGCTATTTGGTTCCTCAATAGGAGTACTGCTCTTATCGTATATACCGATTATCCATTCGTCATCCTCTTCTAATGATAGCCAGCGGTTATTCCTTTCTCCTTCTAGGTGATAAACTGTCCACTCCCAATCGCTGTCTTTGTATGTGATTTTTCCGACAACAATGTAATCTTCTAAATCAAAAGTGACGATATCATTTAAGGCTAGAGTCTGAATAGACCGTGTTTCCTTTTCCTTTTCTTTATCTACATTTCTCGATCGAAATATTTCTTTAACACGTGCCATTACTCCCATTCGTTATCCTCCTTTTTCTTCCTGCTATTATAGCATATTCCATCTTTTTGTTTAAATTAATAGATAACAGACCAATGGAATGGTAAAATAAAGTGCGAGTTTTTCTTTTTGTTATTTTAGACTGAAACAAAGGAGAGTTCAATAGATGCCATATACGACGGAAGGAAAACATGACATCGCTGACTTATGGGGCTGTTCATTTTCTCTTCTTAATGATGAGCAAACCTTAATACATCATATCAAACAAGCGATATTTCGTTCAGGGGCTACCATTCTTTCTATTCAATCCCATCGTTTTCATCCTCAAGGGATTACGATTCTAGCTATGTTATCAGAGTCTCACATGAGTCTTCACACGTATCCGGAAAAAGGGTTTTGCGGGATGGATTGTTATACATGCGGTGATTCGATTAACTCAGACGCTTCTATCACCTATATGATAGATTATTTATCTCCAACGTCCGTTCAACGAAAGTTACTAAAACGTGGAGATGGTGAGATTTTGGACGAACAAGGAGTGTCACAATGTATATACTAAGGCAATTATACGAAAAAGCGATAAACATAGGATACTGGTCTCTTGCCATTTTTACGTTGCTTTTCATCGCAGTCTCCGTTTTTGGTATTCAATCCATCGAACCAGAAACGTTTGATTTCATGAATGCTTTGTGGTGGGTAATGACTACATCTACAACCGTAGGATATGGAGATATTTCTCCAGTTACTACCGGTGGGCAGTGGTTTACGATGCTGTTTGTGTATCCAGTCGGTATCGGTATTATAGGAGTTGTCATTTCAAAAATATTTGATTCGATACTTCATTACAAACAAGCGAAGGAGGAAGGTAGAGTGCCATTTAAAGAAGCGAATCACACCGTTTTTATTGGCTGGGCAAATGGAAAAACGGTAAGTGCAGTAGAAGAACTTTTAACCAATGAAACAAACCATGTTGTATTGATTGACCGAAACTTACAAAAGTCACCATATCAGCATGAACGTTTTCATTTTGTGAAAGGAAGTGCAACAGACGAACAAACATTAAAAAACGCAAACATAACAGAGGCCAAAACCGTAGGGATTTTCGCTCCTCACGATATTGATGATTTGGATTTAGCAGACGGGAGGACATATCTAGTTGCATCAACCATTGAGCAATACGGTGAAAAACATGGAACTTCTATTTACACCATAGCTGAAATTATGTCTGATAAGCACGAGGAACTTTTTTTGCGGGCTGGCATTAATGAATGCATTCCATCATATCAATCGATTTCCAATCTGATTGCAAAATCAACGGAATATCATGGGTCCAGCACCTTTTTTATGCAATTGTTGAGTAAACAATATGGTGATGATCTTCATTTAATACCAAAAAAAGAAAAGTGGCATACATATCGCGAAGCTCGGGATGATTTGGAAAAACAAGAAGCTATATTAATCGCAGATGACAAGTCCTTCATAACAAAAGGCTGGGATACATCTATCTCAAAAGATACGAAACTAGCTGTAATATGCGACCAAGAGACTTACGAAAAAATTCTAAAAAATAGCTAACGAGAATACAAAACCCTTTCCTATATAAAAACCGCAAACACAAACGTTTGCGGTTTTAATAAAATCTCCACGCTTTATTATACAAATCAGCCAAAACCGGATGATTGATTGTATTTTCCTGATAAGAAAAGCCGTCTATTGCTTTTGTTTCATCTTTCCCAAACTGAAATAAACTTGAAACCATATCTGTATGTAGATATTTTGTGTCAGCTTGTTCTGGAATGTTTATATCACTTACATTAAAAGGTTTTTTGGTAGCTATCGTGAACCCCCAGTTTCCAAATGAAGGTATATCGACATGAAAATTATCAACATAAAACCCAGCACCTCTGATCGTTTCAGAAATCGTCCAATACGATTTTCTTGCAAATACGGGACTTGTGGATTGGACAACAGCTACACCATTTTCATCAAGTCTGTCATACATTAATCCATATAACTCCCTAGAATATAACTTGCTTAATTCTAAACTGTTCGGGTCAGGCAAATCTGATAAAATTAAGTCATATGTTTTTTCGCTTTCTTTTATAAATGAGAAAGCATCACCATGAGTGATGGAAACACGTTCATCTTCTAGGGAATGTTCATTGATATCGGTCAAATGCGGATTGGATTTTGCCAACTCTGTAACTTTTGGATCCAGGTCAACTAACTTCATTGAATCAATGTTGTCATAAGGAATCATTTCTCGAATGGCTAAACCATCCCCGCCTCCCATTATTAATACATCGATTCCTGTTTCCTCCCCCTCATCTTCCGTATTATTTGCATCTTTTTGTTGATGTTGTAACAATCCCATTCCTGGATGAACCAATGATTCATGGTAACGATATTCATCTGATTCTGCGAACTGCAGATTCCCATTTAAATAAAAACGAAAATCTCCTGGAGCAATGGTTCCTACAATCCTCTGATAAGGTGTATCCTCATTAATGACGACCGGATTATCATACATACGCTGTTCCAGTAATGCTGCGTAACTATTGCCAAACAAAAAGCCAGACCCCAATATAATTAGTAAAATAATACCTATTATTTGAGAGCTTCTTGGTTTTTGTATTTCTTTTCTAAAAGCTAAGCTAAGCCAAAATGCTATCGCAACGTTAATCAGGCCGACAAAAAAAGCAGTTTGAATATAACCTAACCAAGGACTTAACAGCAAGGCGAATCCTAAAGTCCCAATCAGCGAACCTGCATAGTCACTGAATAACGTACGAGCTGCACTTTTTTTTAATTCATCCCCACGCTTTTCAGCTTCTCTGATGAGAATGGGAAGTTCCATTCCCGTGAGACATCCTAATATAAAAATCAATAAGCAAAAGAAGACGGAAGCCGTATCACTTCCAACAACCGAAAACATCATGTAAATAATAAGTGTGGAAGAAGCACCTACAGGACCTATAATATATTCAATGCCGATGATGCGTTCGATTAAATGCTTTTTCATTCGTTCTGAAATGATAGCACCTACGCCCATCCCTGATAAACTACCTCCCACGGCAATGGCGTAGGATAAAATGGAGCTACCCATGAGATAAGAACCAGCAGCCCCTAATAACATCTGATAAATGATTCCGCATATGGACACGATAAATGACGAAATATACAGCAAGTGTGTCGGTTTTTTCCAGACTTCAAACATAAAATTACCTTTCTACCATTATTTGTAACGGCAAACAAGAAAAAGGACGCTGCGCGTCCCTTTTTTAGATGATAGCAATGGATACCGCGTGAGCAATAACAATCGATATTGCAAGTGACAGAATTCCTACCGCCTTATTATCTTTGGCAAGTTCATCATCAACTTTAAATGACGGCGTTAGAAACTCAAATAAGAAATAACCAATAATTAGAAACACAAAACCGGTCAATCCCCATGTCAACGTTTCTGTGAGCGAAAAAGCATATTCGGCGGATGTCTTCATAATATAAGACAATCCATAAATTTTACCAGCAACGGAAAGTGAAACAGCAATGTTTCCGTTTTTGATTTCTTCCATGTCCTTGAATTTAGTCACCTTTTCAAAAATAAACATGGCAACAAAGATAATAGCCATAATAATAACAAACCATCTTACTGAGTCCATTAATACTGTCCATTCCATTATAAATTCCTCCTCGATAAAAGTATATTTATTTTCCTGTCCCTAGACCGCCACCACGGTTATTTGTTGAACTAACAGATCCCGAGCGATTCGATCCTCGCTCTCCTGGATTTTGATGGTAGTTCCCTCCCGTGCCAACATAGCCTTCATATCCTCTATCTCTATTCTGATTTCCCATGTTGTATAGATCCCCAATTATACGAAACATTGCATACGTTTCAAGCATAGAGGGACTATAATTGTTCTCAACAAATTCTTTTTCAGACACTTCTACTAATGTATCCTGTTGTTCCTCTGGATCTTCCATTACTTGTACAAGCCGGTCTTCATAAGCTAAAAACATCCGTTCTTCATCTTCTTCAGATATATCTTCTGGTTCGTCTTCTCCTTGAATGGTTTGAGCCACTTCAGGAACGGTTTCCCCCGCCGCACGGTAAACATACGATTCATTGTTCGCATCGTCTTCCATCACATTTTCCAAATCATATGTATCGGCTATAAAGTCACCTGAGGGGATACAACCGGTAAGTAGAACGGCTGTTACAATAAAACCGATTATTACTTTTTTTGGCACGACGTTTCCTCCTTTTCCCTCGTTATATGTATATACAGACAAATGATTTCTTGGATTACCTATCCACTTTCGGTCATATAGTGAAATATAATGGTTTTCGCACGACTTTTATTTTACGAGATAAACAACTAAATGAAAAGTAAAAATACAGGATTTATATAAAAATTATAAATGTTGGATTTGAATAGTTAAAAATATTTTAATACAACAAGAAATCAAGTATAATGTAAAGTGTACAAATACTAGTTGAATAGGTATTAAAAAATATAAATAGAGTTTCAGGAGGATTTCGATGAGTATTTTTAAACGACTAAAAGATGTAACACTTTCCAATATGAACGCTTTGTTGGATCGAGCGGAAGACCCGGAGAAATTATTGGATCAGTATTTGCTTGATATGGAAAAAGACATGACGGAAGCAGAAAAGAGCGTCGCTCAACAGATAAGCATTGAGAAGAAATTTAAAAAACAATTAGATGATGCCGAAGAAATGAGAGATAAACGACAATCCCAAGCAGAAAAAGCAATTGAAAAAGGAGACGAAGACCTTGCCAGAAGGGCATTAGAAGATAAAAATCAACACCAGCAAACGATGGATGACCTATCTTCTACTTATGAAGACGCAAAACAGTCGAGCCAACAACTGCGTGATCAATTGCAAGATATGAAAAGAGAATACGAAAAAATGAAAGCGAAAAAAGAAACCCTAAAAGCAAGGGCCAGTTCTGCTAAAGCTCAGAAGAAAATAAACGATTCTATGTCTGGTTTTGGTTCAGATAATGCTTCCGCTGGATTTGACCGTATGTCAGATAAAGTGAATGAACTAGAAGCAGAGGCAGAAACAAGCCAGGAACTTAGAGGATCCAATACATCACTTGATGATGAGCTGGATGCTTTAGATAATAATGACGTGGATGATGAGCTAGAAGCACTTAAATCCAAAATGAACAACAAAAACAAGTCAGAATAATCATCTCCCCTCCTTAAAGGAGGGTTTTTTCTATACATAAAACAAAGGAATAGAAAGAAGGTACTTCATCGTGATGCGCCCCAATAAGATTTTATATTTCACAGAAATCATGGCTGTCTTTTCTATTATCACAGGTTGTTCTCTTTTCGAGGATTCCTCTACCAAGGATATGACTATTCGGATTTCAGCAGCGAGTAGCCTTCAAGATGTAATGGGGGAAGTTGAAACAATCATTGAGACACGTCACCCGACGATGGATGTTGTTTTTAATTACGGATCTTCAGGTTCCCTAAAGCAACAACTTTCACAAGGTGCTCCTATTGATTTGTATCTATCCGCTTCAACAGACACGGTACATGCGTTATTGGAAGATGGAACATTGAAAGAAAAAAACGTGGTAAACTTTCTACAAAATGAACTTGTTCTGATTGAACCAGTTAACAATGATTCATACATTGAAAAGGTAGAAGACATCACTGATGAGAGGTTCGAAAAAATTGCAATTGGTACACCTGAAAGTGTTCCTGCAGGAAAGTATGCTGTAGAAACGTTGAAGAACATTAACGTTTTTCAAGATGTAAGTCCCCATTTCATTCAAGCTAAAAATGTTCGACAAGTACTAACCTATGTTGAAAATGAGAACGTGGACGCTGGTTTCGTTTATAAAACAGATGCGAAGTTATCTGATGAAGTAAACATTGCAACAGAAGTGGACAATAACTATCATTCTCCTATTATTTATCCTGCCGCAATGACAAATAGAGGAGCAGAGAATGACGAAGTACAAGCGCTATTTAATTTTTTCCAAAGCGAAGAATTTAAAAACATTGCTGAAGAATACGGTTTTAAAGCGCAGGTGGGGTCAAATTGATATATACGGTCTCTTTTTGGAATCCAGTTATATTATCTCTAGAAACAGCTCTGGTCGCACTTGTTATTATTATTTTATTAGGGACTCTTGCTGGAAAAAGTATGGCGCGGTCAACATTCCCTGGTAAAACATTTCTAGAAACAATCTTTCTGCTTCCGACCGTATTGCCCCCCACAGTAACCGGCTTTTTACTTATAATTATATTTGGCAGTCAAAGTTTCATCGGAAAGTTTATTGAGGTTATTTTCCAACAGTCCCTTATGTTCACATGGACTGCAGCGGTTATTACAGCAACGGTCGTAGGCTTTCCATTTATGTATCAATCAGTAAAAACGGGATTAAACCAAGTAGATGAGAATATAGAACATGCGGCAAGAACGGATGGTGCAAACGAATGGCATGTGTTTTTCTTCATTTCGCTCCCCCTTTGCTTTCGATCTATTGTCTCAGGCATTATACTTAGTTTCACTAGAGCTTTAGGAGAATTCGGAGCGACATTTATGTTTGCTGGAAATCTGCCGGGATTAACTCAAACTGTTCCTATTGCTATTTTCACTTCCATGGAGGCCGGAAATATGGAGCTAGCATGGGCCTGGGTCTTATCTATTGTGATTATATCTTTTTTAATGTTGTTTTTCCTTCGTACATATACTGATTAACTAAAGGAGAGGTGAAAATGAACATAACCGGTGTTGTACTTGCTGGCGGGAAATCGTCTCGGTACGGAAAACAGAAGATATTTGAATCCTACCAAGATATTCCCTTTTATAGACATAGTGTTCAAGCTTTTATACAAGGCGGAGTATCTTCGATTTATATCGTTACGAACCAAGAACTATCCGTTTCTTTCTCAACAAACGATTCTCCTGTTATTCCTCTTATTATAGAGCAATCAAAGCACGAAGGTCCGTTAAATGCACTTGCCGCAGCAATGCAAACATTAAAAAAGACAGACTGGTTTTTCATCCTGCCTGCCGATGTCCCATTTATTCAACCTGATTTTGTCCATAAAATGATTTCTACTGTAACAGAAGAATTTGATGCTTTTATTCCTGTGACAAGAAAAAAACAGCAGCCACTTCATGGAGTGTACCACTGCTCTTCTCTTCCCATTATCGAACAACTACTTGATCAAAATGAAAAAAGTATGAAACAACTTATTGAAAAACTGTCCGTCTATTTTCTGTCTTTTTCAAATGAATGTCTTGATTTCACTAATATAAATCATAAGGAAGACTGGCCGTCTTCCTTAGATATATGATTTTGATAATTCAACTATCATTGCTCCCATACGTTCATTTTCAGGTGTTAAAAATCGATTAATTCCCTCTTCAGATAACGCTTCAGCTGTAACTTTACCAACAGCAACTGCAAGGGTATGTTTTTCAAACATTGCCCGAAGGTCTTTATCAAATTTTTGTTCCCTTGCATAACGAAACAACGAATGAACTTGCATTTGTGTTGTAAAACAAATAGCATCATAGCTTTGACTAAGTATTTCTCTTTGAACGGCTTCCAATGTCTTTGATTCCGGTGCAATATGTTTGTAGGGCAACAATTCTGTAACAGAAGCGGCTCCTTTTGATTTTAAAAATTCCGTTAATTTTGGAGCTCTCACGCCATGAAGTTGGACTGTTACGTGCATGTTATCAAAATTTTTATCTTCTAAAACTCTTATTAATCCAGAAGTTGTCCCATCACTATCTCTTGCATCAGGAGTTAGTCCGATGTTTTTTAAAACATTGGCCGTTTTGTACCCACGAGCTGCTACATTAGCTCTTAGAATTCCTTTTTCAAAAAATTCTTTCTCTCCCATTTTTTCAGCAACATCTATAAGAGAGTTTAACCCCATGCCTGTTGTAAATACGTACCAGTCTTGTTGTTCATCTAAAATTTTTTGTAAATCCGATTTGAGCTCCTCTTCAGCTAAAAACGTCGTCCCCTGTAACGGACGAACAACGGCCTCTCCTCCTTGCTTATTTATTAGCGATTCCATTTCTTCTGTTTTTCTTGAGGCTGCGATCATTACTCGCTTTCCAGTCAAACCTTTCCCCAATACCATCCACTCCTTTTCTTAAACTATAAAATGTAACGGCACATCAAACAAGTCTTTTCTTTAGAACAAAAGCCAAAGGCTAATTATCTTACTGTCTTAAACTAAAAGACAGAAACCAAAAAATACAGGTCTCTGTCTCTTTTTATTTATTCTACACTTTTGTGTTTGATAAAGAAACTTAGAATAAGTCCTAGAATACCAAGTATAGATGCTACCCAAAATGCCATATTCACACCATGAATTAAGCCTTCGACGTTTACGTTCGGTGGTTCTCCCAAAGTCATCGTCGTCATTACAGTAACTAGTAAAGCGGTGCCTATAGAACCAGCTACTTGTCTCAACGTATTGTTCATGGCAGTACCGTGAGGAATAAGATGCCTTGGAAGTACATTTAAACCGGCTGTTGTAACAGGCATCATAACCATCGACACTCCAAGCATTCGCATAGCATATAACACTGTCATATAAGTGAATGTCGTTGACGTCGTAAGATCTGTATACATCACATTAGATAAAGTTACAAGCGTAAGTCCTATCACAGCAAGCCATCTTGCTCCGATTTTGTCAAAAATCCTTCCTGATATCGGCGACATTATTCCCATGAGTACTGCACCTGGCAGCATCATTAAACCTGATTCTGTAGCTGTAAAGTCACGCATGTTCTGCATATAAATCGGCAAAATTGTCGCTGCTCCAATCATAGCCATGAATACGAGCATTCCAACACCTGTGGTTAAGGTAAACATGCCATATCGTAACACCCGTACTTCTAAAATAGGTTCTTCGAGCTTTAATTGACGGAACGTAAAGATGACTAAACAAACAATGCCTATAATAAATGATAAGATTACTCCAAAACTGCCCCAGCCTTCGTTTCCAGCACTGCTGAATCCATAAAGAATCCCCCCAAAACCTAACGTAGATAATATAATTGAAGAAACATCTACTTTTGGAAATCTGCGTTCTGTCACGTTCTTCAATACGTAGTACGCAAAGAATATATCAATAACGGCGATTGGAAATACAATATAAAACAACGTTCTCCAGTGAAAATGATCAACCATAAAACCAGATAACGTTGGACCAATAGCTGGTGCAAATGCGATAACCAGTCCTAAAAATCCCATCGCTTGTCCCCGCTTTTCAACAGGGAAGATAAGAAGTACGACTGTCTGCATTAATGGCATCATCACACCAGCAGCACTAGCTTGAACAACTCTTCCTACCATTAAAATTTGGAAATCAGGAGCTAAAGCACAAATCAAAGTACCTATCGCAAATGTAGTAATGGCTGTTAAAAATAACTTTCGTGTTGTAAACGTTTCAATTAAAAAGGCAGTAACGGGTATCATGATACCATTCACAAGCATAAATATCGTTGTTAGCCACTGGGCTGTATTTTCTGTTATATTTAAATCTTCCATAATTGGAGGTAAAGCAGTTGCAAGTAACGTTTGGTTTAAAATAGCAACGAATGCTCCAACTAATAATACAGCCATAATAGGAACCTTTTTTATTTTTGTTGGATCTTGTAAGTTATCTCTTTGAGTCATGATATACGCCTTCTTTTCTTTAATATTACTTTTACTCTATGAATTGTTCTATTGCTTCGATGTCACGTAATGAAGGGGTTTCTTTCAAATAAGAAATAACGGCTTTCATTAAAAAGACGCGTGGTGCCTGCTGTTGTAACTCTTCTTCTAAAAAGTCTAAAGAAGCTAATAACTCTTCTTTCTGTTTCTCGTTTGTCACACACGTTTCAATTTCACTTTTTATCGCAGCTAACGTCTCATCTCGCTCTTCCTCTTTTGTCTTTTTCTCCGGATATTTCCCCATCTCTTCATATTCTTTCATTAAATCATTTGTTAATATTGGATTTAAATGAGATCCGTGTTCAACTAATACATCTAACTTCGCTACAATCTCTTTAGCAAAGGTTTCAGGATTCTCAGTCTCATTATTTTCTTTTATAAGTGTAATATACTCTTTCATTGCCCCCTGTAAAAACAAAACATGGTCCCAAATTTGAGGTCTTATCACATCACCGTACACTTCCGTCAGCCATTCTTTATGCCAACTAATCATTGCTGCTTTTGTTTTTTTCATAAGTGGCAGCAACTTTTTGTTTTCATGGATAGGTACGACCTTATACAGCAACAGGAAGAACTCACGATTGTTGTACAGTCCCTCTAATTCCAAAGATATTTTTTTGATAAGTTGTTCTTTAGCAGATAATGACTGATCTAGATTCACATTTTTTGCCCGCCAAAGCATTTGCTGATGGTTATAACGAAATACTTCAATTAATAAATCTTCTTTTGAAGCAAAATAATTATAAAAGCTTCCTTTAGATATACCGCAATAAGATACTATTTCCTGCACAGATGTTGAAAAGTAACCTTTCTCCGAAAACAATTTTAAAGCTGCAACAACAATGGTTTCATGTTTATCCATTCGTCATTCATACTTCCTTTCTACGAAGTGCAATGTATGACTATAAAGTCATTATAGAACCAGTAAGTTTTTGAAACCTATTATATTCTATATCTCTCTTATTCACTTGTCAAAATAAGAAACTTACTTCTTACGAAAAATCTTTGCGCTTGAAAGACATCGTCTCGTTACGGTAAAGTGTGTTATCATTACAATTAGTTTATATAGTAAAGGATGTATGTTCATGTTAACCTGCCAAAATGTTGAACTCCGTTTTGGAGATAAAAAATTATTTGAAGATGTGAATATTAAATTCACTCCTGGTAATTGTTACGGTTTGATTGGCGCTAATGGCGCAGGAAAATCAACCTTTTTGAAGATTTTATCCGGCGAAATTGATTCGCAAAGTGGTCACGTTAGTATAGAAAAAGGCCGACGCCTTGCTGTTTTAAAACAAGATCATTTCGCTTATGAATCCGAACGTGTGATGGATGTTGTTATTATGGGGCACAGTCGTCTCTTTGACGTAATGAAGGAGAAAGACGCTATTTATATGAAGCCGGATTTCTCGGACGAAGATGGTATGAAAGCGGCAGAATTAGAAGCTGAGTTTGCAGAATTAGGCGGATATGAAGCAGAAACAGAAGCGGCACAGCTATTACGCGGCTTAGGTTTGCAGGAAGAATACCACGACAAGCAAATGTCCGAACTAGCTGGTTCTGAAAAAGTGAAGGTTTTGCTCGCTCAAGCTTTATTTGGCTCACCAGATATTTTGTTAATGGACGAACCGACAAACAATTTGGATATCGCTGCTGTCCAATGGCTGGAAGAATTTTTGATTAACTTTGAAAATACAGTAATAGTTGTCTCTCACGATCGTCACTTTTTGAACAAAGTCTGCACACACATCGCTGATGTCGACTTTGGAAAAATTGAGCTTTATGTTGGAAATTACGATTTCTGGTATGAGTCCAGTCAACTTGCTCAAAGAATGGCAAAAGAATCTAATAAGAAAAAAGAAGAACAAATTAAAGAATTAAAAGAGTTTATTGCCAGATTTAGTGCCAATGCTTCGAAGTCAAAACAAGCCACCTCTCGGAAAAAAACGCTTGATAACATTACACTAGACGATATCAAGCCTTCTTCTAGACGTTATCCGTTTATTCAATTTAAACCAGAACGTGAATTGGGTAAAGACTTATTAACGGTCGAAGGACTTACAAAAACGATTAACGGTGTAAAAGTACTCGACAATGTCAGTTTTGTACTTGGCAGCGGGGATAAAGTCGCTTTCGTTGGTGATCAAGAAATAGCTAAAACGACGTTATTTAAAATAATTACAGGGGAAATGGAACCTGACAGCGGAACGTATAAATGGGGACTTACCACTTCTCTTTCCTATTTTCCAAAAGATAATTCCGCATATTTTGACGATGTAAATATGAACTTAGTGGAATGGTTACGTCAATATTCTCCTAATGATCAAACAGAAACGTTTATACGAAGTTTTCTTGGGAGAATGCTTTTCTCCGGCGAAGAAGTATTTAAAAAAGCGAGCGTATTGTCCGGTGGAGAAAAGGTACGTTGCATGCTCTCTAAAATGATGTTAAGCGGCGCCAATGTATTAATATTAGACGAACCAACGAACCACTTGGATCTAGAATCAATTACTTCATTGAACAATGGGCTTATTAACTTCTCAGGATCATTACTGTTTTCTTCACATGACCACGAGTTTATTCAAACAATCGCAAACCGCATTATTGAATTTACTTCAGATGGCTTCATCGACAAGCAAATCACATATGATGAATATATCGAAGAACAAAAACTTCAAAAAAAATAATACCGTTTCAAAAAAGCAGGCTACCTTCCAAGAGGACAGCCTGCTTTTTCATTCGTTGAAATCATCAAGAAATGTATGAACATCCTCTATCGAAACAGCTAAACCGATAGATTCCCGATTAGAATCAGTTAATGTTCGTTTTGCATAAACAACCCCAGTTACCTCACCTTTTTCTGTGATAATCGGGCTTCCACTATTTCCTTTATAAATAGGAGCGGATATACCTAATTCATCCCCACCTGTCTCTTCTGTACCTAACACCCTTCCCTCATTAGCAATCTTAGTAAAGGAAAGCGGATTTCCAATGACATAAATGTGTTTATTTTCGTCTGAAGTATTTTTTCGCAAAGACAAAGAGTTGAATCCATCTCCTTCTACATCAAGCAAAGCTAAATCTTTCTCTTCATCACTTTTTATTAATTCTGCCTCATACACTTCCCCATTTTCTGCACTGACTCCGATTGAATCTTGATTCTCAATAACGTGATGATTAGTTAAGACTAGCCCATTTTCTTTGATAAAAAAACCAGTTCCCTGCGAACGTAAATATTTTCCTTCTCCTTCAATTGTAACGACAGATTCTTTCCATTCTTGAACATCTTCATCTTGTGAAAGTTTATAAGATGTTTTCAAAAATTCAATAGCATCAAGACGAAATGTATCAAATAAAACAGCCGATGTTTGAAAGACGAGCGCCACTGCTATAACAACTGCTACGATTCGAATCCCCAAACGCTTTTTTTGTTTTTTCTTTTTCTCTTTCGGATTTCTTCTTGGTTCAGCTTCTAATGCTTGCTGAAATTCTTCATAAGAAAGCTCTTCATATTCTTCGTCATACATATCATCTAGTTTGTTTTTATCCTTACGTCGCATTCCAATAAACCCCTTTGTATCACATGACCATTATATACTCAACTATACTATATAATAGCGTTGTTTCGAAAAATTTATATATACCAACACAACATTTTATGAAAAATAATATATTAATATAAAAAGACGACTGCACCAAAATGAAATCCGTGCACTCCAGAAGGACATTTTTTATTCTGTACCACCAGGTCCATATAATACAGACATAAGAATAGCACAAGTGGGCCTCCAAACGGCTGGACGTTGAAGCAGGATCCCGCAAACGCCAAAATTTTAGATATTAAAAAACTATCTGCCTAATATAGCAGATAGCTTCCATTCAACCTTTTTTTATGTTTGGAAATGATTGATCAAATTCTTTTAGCACGTAAACTATAATCGGAAAGTTTTTTCCCCAATCACCTGCTTTATTACGAATAGAAGATACAATGTCAATAGCTGTCTCGTTGGGACCAACTTGAACAATTGTCATAATGACGTCAAAGCGGTCTTTCCCATTAGTCGCTTCAACGAACACTTCCCCTCTCTCTTCATCCGCTTTAATAAGTTTATTAATATTACCGCTTTCATTTTCGAGTTGCTTCGCCTTTCTAAAAACACGTGTGAAGCTTGCTCCATAATATCTAGTCTTTAAATCAGGATGCTTAGCATGATCAGATGTTTCTTCTCTCGGTTTCATCACACGGCTTATTTTGTACCAAAAACTCATATACATCAACCTTTTTCTCTTTACTATCTAGTATACTTTTATTTGGACAAAACATCTAGTATTTTCACGAATGAAACCACTATATTTCTTCAAAATAATCCTTTTTAAAACCACCAATTTTGCCTGTATCATCTATAATAAAATAAAATTCCTCGGTTTCATTTTTCACATCATATATCTGTTCCGGTGTTAATACATTATCTACTTTATATTTTTCTGCATTAGCATGTACACATTTTAACTGTTTTATCGTCTCAGAGGTTGTCCATGTCTTATGAATCATTCTCACTCGACCCCTTCTTTACAATTTTTTGAAATATACATAGCTTTTCTTTCCATAATTCATTTTGTTCTCATAAAAGGAGTGCGCCTGTTTACGACTAAGTCCAGAAGATAATACGACTTTCGAGGCACCTTGTCGTTTTGCGAAGCGTTCAATTTCGACAAGAGCTTTTTTTCCGTTCCCTTGAGAGCGTTTCGTTTCATCAGTAACTAAATCATCTAACCATAGATGGTATCCGTCATACAAATTTTCCTGAAATTTCAACCCTGCTATCATCACATATTGTCCGTCATCATCTATCCACGCAAAAAGTTGATAACCATCATTCTGACGCATTCTCTCAAGCGCTTCTAAAAAATGTTCTTCCTCTAGATAAGGGCGCAGTTGCTTCATAATAAAGAAAGCATTCCTAAATTCTATATCCGTTTTTAGTTCCTTCACCCTTCTTCTACCTCCCTGCAGCATCTTGTAAATCATATCAAGAAGTGTCCAGCTTCGCAACAATGAAAAAGACAGCACCTTCTCTTACAGATGCTGTCTTTTTCTACTTTTAAACAAACATTCCTGCTATAGCAGCGCTAAGGAGAGAAGCAAGCGCACCAGCGATAACTGTTCGTATACCGAGTTGTGCTAACTCTTTTCTTCGTTCAGGTACAAGTGAACCGAAGCCACCTAGAATAATTGCCATCGATGATAAATTAGCAAAACCACAAAGTGCAAAAGTGATTACAGTTTGGGATTTTTCTGTAAATGAATCGATTTCTGGAGCAAAAGCAGCATAAGCTACGAATTCATTGACAACCAGTTTTTGGCCGATAAAGCTTCCTGCCTGCAATGCTTCCACCCATGGAACACCAATCATAAATGCGACTGGAGCAAAAATGTACCCTAATATAAGTTCTAATGACAATTCATCAAAACCGAACCATCCTCCAACTAATCCAAACAAAGAATTAATAACAGCGATTAAGCCGATAAAGGCGAGTAACATCGCACCGACATTAATTGCTAATTGAACCCCGGTGGAGGCACCCTTTGCGGCTGCATCGATTACGTTTTGTGAATCTGTATCCTTCTCCATTTTAATTGAATCACTTGTCGTGGATACCTCTGTTTCGGGCAGCATCATTTTTGCCATAATCAAACCTGCAGGAGCTGCCATAAAACTAGCTGCGAGCAAATATTGTAAAGGGATACCTAGTTGTGAATATCCAACTAATACCGAACCAGCAACAGAAGCAAGTCCTCCCGTCATAACAGCGAATAATTCTGACTTGGTCATATCAGCTAAATAAGGACGTACCACAAGCGGAGCTTCGGTTTGTCCAACAAATATATTGGCTGCTGCTGACATAGATTCCGCTTTACTTGTACCAAGCACATAAGATAAAAAACCACCAATGATTTTTATCAACCATTGCATGATACCGATATAATATAAAACAGCAATTAGAGAAGAAAAGAAAATGATAATCGGGAGCACTTCAAAAGCAAAGACGCTTTGTACCCCTTCAAGATCGAGCAAATCACCGACAAGGAAATTAATTCCCTCATTGGCATTGTCAATGATTGCTTGTACGCCGACTGTTAACCCTTGGAGCATATCACGGCCGAATTCCCATTCCAATACGATGAATGCAAATAAAATTTGAAAAGCTAATCCTCCCAAAATAGTACGAGGATTAATTGATTTTTTTCGACTTGAAAGTAAAAAAGCCAAAAACAAAACAAATGCTATCCCCATTAAACCCCAAAGCAAATTCATGACTGCACCCCTTTTTTTAAAATTGTCCAATGTAAAAAGAAAACGCTTAATAACTGTGAGAAAAGGACATTGATAACTTATCAAATAAAATAGGAAAAGTAAATAATATTTAGAAAATATTATAGAAGAAAATCTTTCAATTCTATCTGATGTCAAAATAAAAACCCTCCCATTATATGGAGGGTTTGTTCAGCAGGTCTTGTTATTCTACACTTAAACGTAAATCTGGGAGATGATTTAAAATAAACTGAGATTTATCAGAGTCAGCTTTCACAGCAAATTGCCGATAATACTTTAATGCCGTTTCAAAATGAGCCGGCATGCTCTCATATTCATCAAGTACCTTGTCAAACGCATTGTAAGCTAACATTAAAGAGGCTACTAAATCCGTAAACGGCATAATATACGTATTGGAATCATGATGCGGAGCAGTACAAAGTGTCATTTGCTCAACTTGTTCATCAAAAAAAGCTGATGCTTCTTCTATATAAGGACGATATAACGGGTTAACATTTTTAGAAGCATCTTCAAAAAATGTACGCCACTCACGGCAAAAACTGATTAAATAAGGTAAATCATTTTTCAAGACCGTAAGATCAAATCCTGCTTGTTTTATACGATCCATGCTCATAGGCTCTAATGTTTCTTGATTCGTTCCCAGATAGAAAAATTTACGACGATACGCTTTCATTCCGCACCCCGTCTTTCAGTTATTTGTCTAAATTTAAAGTTTAGGTAATTGTAACATGTATAAAAAGAGTTTCCTACTCCTTTGTAAAAAAAACACGCATGAATCTGCTGTAAATATTTGAGAATATTATTTTAAAATAAAACTTTTTCAAAAATAAAGCGCACCCGGAAAGGGTGACGCCTGTGTGGTTCGTATTATTTTAAATTATAAGCAGGCCAAACGTCTAACATCACTGACAAATTCCATAATTTCACTATTGCGAAAGGCAATATTTTTTAACTCTGTCGTATAAAGATAAATAACAACTGTATCTCTATCCCTATTATCAATAACTCCAACAGAGCTTATGTGATTGTCCGTTTCCACAACAGGAAGATCCAATCGACCACTAACTTCTTCTGCGTCAATTTTTCCTCTTGGTACATCTAAAACCAATTTAAGATGATCTTCCATATCATCACATATCATGCCCCAACGTTTTCCGAACCACGCACGACATCCCGTCATACTAACCAGTGTATAACCATAAGGAGGCGTAGGTACAAATTTTGTACTTGCCCATCCTCTAAGCTCCATTGCACTGCAGAGCTCTTTTGCTTTCGTATTAACCAGTGTTTCTTGATTTTCTTTAACAGGCATATAATCCCTCCTTAAAAATTACACCGTCTTATAAACCACTCCTCTACGATAATGTAGAAAATATTCTAAACATTACACCGTAAGTGTAATATACCATAAAAACAGGCGGATGTCGAACAATTGAAGAAAAATTCTAACTTTTGTCACAGATTAAATCATCAATCGATTATTTATACTGTTCACTTATAAATGTAAGAGAATTTCTATGGAAGATTTTTGATTTAATTGTTTTAAGATGTTATCTGCCAATAATACAATTCCCTTTTTCAATAAAAATAAACATTTTTGTTCTGAACTGTTATAATAGTATAAAAGTTCACAGGTGGTGACAGATAATGAAACGAGAGATAAATGGCACGACAATATATGGCATTGCCCTTGACACAAACAGCCGTTGTTTTCACTATCAACAACCCAACGATATTATATCTATTCGATTTTTCTGTTGCGGTGACTATTACTGTTGCTTTAAATGTCATGAAAAACTAGCCCATCATAAAGCAGAACAGTGGCCAAAAGAGATGTTTAATCATAAAGCTATTTTATGTGGTTCTTGCGGCACACACATAACAGTACATGACTATTTAGAAAGCGGGTATTTATGCCCTTCATGCAATGCATCGTTTAATCCTGGGTGCCGCAACCATTATCATTTGTATTTTCAACAATAACTGTTTTAAAAAAAATCCATAAAGCTTCTTAGTAATGAAATAAATAATAGAATACCGACAATGACACATATAACAGCTAGTCTTTTTTCAAGTTTATTATTATCCATTTAATCGGACACCTTTCTGAATGTCTAAAAAAACCAGGTCATAGCTATCATCAATAGCAAGCCACCTGTAAAACTGTAGGTGGCACTTAATGCATAGCCATCCCCGTGACTTTCTGGTATTAATTCTTTATATACAATGTATATCATTGAACCAGCTGCAAATGCTAATCCAATCGGGACTATATTGCTTACGAATGCAGTCATCCAATACCCAGTGAAAGCAGCAATCCATTCCATTAATCCAGTACTAGCAGCAATAAGAAAAGCATTTCTTTTTTTTATTCCCTGCTGCACTAAGAAGAATGCAATAATAAATCCTTCAGGTGCATTTTGAACACCAATAGCTAGTGCAATAAGTAAACCTAAACCCTCAACACCGCTGTTGTAGCTCACTCCAACTGATAGTCCTTCCGGAATATTATGCAATGTAATAGCAGTGATAATTAAGATTGCTGTCCGATCCATTTTTTTATTCTCAAGCAATCCCCTGCTTGGACTTCGTTCAATATGTTCATGAGGAATAGTTTGTTCTAATATTGTTAGAACCAGCATCCCCATGGTGATGCCTATAATAACAGACATATATCCACCCAAGTTTAAACTTTCTGGAATTAGCTCAAAAGTTGATGCAGCCATCATCATTCCCGCACTAAAAGCAAGCAGTATATCTTTTGCCTGATGGGTTGTATTCCTTAGAATAATCGCAGGTATGGCTCCAATCGCTGTTGCAAAAGCGGATAATCCACTGGCTACTATAAATTCCTCCATACCTTTCACCTTACCTCTAGTCTTATACACACACATTATTTTTGTTTACATAATAATATTATAGGTTACTTTGGTAAATATATAATCAATCATTTTGCAAGTGTACTCTGCTCCCGATACCACTTGGTTCCGCTGGAGATACGAACACTTTTTTTGCTAAACGTTCTTGTATTTCAGGAACATGGCTAATAATACCAACGGCTAAATTATTTGTTTGAAGTTTTTCAAGTGATGTCATTACGGTATCCAACAGTTCCTGATCCAAGGTTCCAAAGCCTTCATCTAGAAAGAAAAATTCTAATGGGTATTGTCCTTTTAATTGAATAGAAGAAGACAATGATAGGGCCAATGCCAGACTCGTCAAAAATGTTTCTCCTCCCGATAATGACGTAACCGGTCTCTTCAAACCACCATTTGCGTCGTCTCTAACAATAAATCCTCCTTGAGAATCTACTTCTATAGCATAGCGACCTTTCGTTAGTCCATGCAATCGTTCTGACGCTGTTCGGCTTACCTGCACTAACTGTTCTTCCGCGAGAAATTCAACAAATCCTCTTCCGCGAAAGACATTATCTAATTTCTTATATTGATTGTAGTTTTTTTCCCAGTTTTTTCTTTCTTGTTCAAGTGCTTGATATCGTTCCTTCCTTTTTTGCATTTCCTGTAACGACTCTACAGCGGCTCCCCGTTTTTCTCTGGCTTCATCTACATTAGCATGTATTTCTGATTTTCTTTGTTCTATTTGCGTCCACTCTTCTTCAGAAATTTTTCGATCAGCAATTTTATACTCGAGATTATCTTTTGTACTTTGCCACTTATTTTGTTCTTTTTCATGTTGTTGTATTTCTTCTTCGAATTGCTGCTTTTGTTCATTTGTTAGAATTTCCTGTCTTAACGCTGACGGGGCTATTTCCATTTTTCCAAGCTTTTGTAATTGTTTATTCCATTTTTCTTTAGAATCTTCTAAGCGCTTGGATGCTTCTTGCAAAGAATGCGTCGCGATAGATTGAGTATTTATTGCTTCTTGTTTCTGCCGCTTTATTTGCTCTGTTTCATTAGCTATTTTCTCTTCATTCGCTGCCCAAGTAGATTCCTCTGTTTGCACTTCTTTTTTCAGTTGAGAAAGGGAGTATCCCTCTAACATTGCGTCTAACTGTTGTTTTCTTATATCAAGATTTGATTTTAATTGCTCTGTTTGAGCTTTAACTTGGGTTTGTTCTATCATAATGTTATGACGTTGATGAATCCACTGTTCTAATTCAGATTGCAACTTTTGAATATGAGCATATCCTTGATCTATTCTTGTTTGTAATTTTTCCTTTTTCTCATCTTTAGCCTGAAGATTTTTATATTCCTCTTCTAATGTATCAAAATAAAAATGGGGATATGAATGTTTCCATTGTTCCATCGCTTGTTGTTCTTCTTTTTCTAACTGTGCGTATTGGTCTGATTTCTCTGAGTAAGTGGTATAAACGGTTTCGTGTTGGTGATAGATATCTTTATACTCTTCTTGCTTTTGCTGATACTGCTCCTTTTCGTTTTCGATATGGTGGTGCAAATTTTCTATTGTTTGCTCTTCTACTTTCCATTGTTTCAACTGATCTTCGATTATATTTTCCCAATCATTCGATTTCGAAATTGTTTTGTAGGTAAATTCTATTGTAGTCTCCCTATCCGTAGATAAAACTGTTTCCTTCATCGTTTCCGTTAATAAATTGGATAAATGTTGTAATTTCCATTCACGCTGACTCACTTCAAACTCAAATTTTTTTAAGTGTTCTAACCAGTTGTCAATTGCTTTTTTTTCATTAGAAATATTCTCTGTATTACCAACATCATGAGCTAATTGCGGAGCGGGATGATTCAGTGCACCGCATACAGGACACGGCTGATCCGATTGTAGTTGTGAGGCCAAATGTATAGCCATTTCTTGATGTTTTATTTGTTCTTGTTTTTCAGCATACGTATTCGACCATTGTTGCAATACATTCATGCTTGTTTCAAGCCACTCTTTATCCTCAGCACTTTTATTGTACCAATACATAACCTGTTGAAAACGATTTTTTGTGTTTTCCTGTTTTGTATTTAATTCTTTTTCTACGTTCTTTTTTTGCTCTTGTACATGAGCGAGTTTTTTGGCTGCTTCGTCTATTTCTTGTTTTCGTTGAGCCAATTGATTTTGCAAATAGGTAATCGATTGTTTGTCTTCTTTAGCTTGAAAAACAGTATACTTATTCGCCGTTTCTTTATTTAAAACAGCCAGTTCTTCTTGAAACTCTTTTACTGCTTGATTATATTTTTCCAAGTTTTGTTGCATTTTTTCTTCTTCATTTTTATAGTAGTCCGCTTTTTCTGTGATTTTCTCTAGTGCAGCGTCTAAATCCGATTTTTCTTTTACGTCTGTAGTCATCTCTTGCTCGATTTCTTCGGCTTTGTCAATCGTCTGTTTTTGTTCACTTAATTTCTTATCTATTGTTTGTTTATCTATTATAAATTGATTGTATCTTGATGTGATTTCCTCTTCTTTTAATTCAAGATTTTCTAATGCTGTTCTTGCATCCTTATCTTTTTTTAACCATGTTTCCTTTTCCTGTTGAGATTGTAGATAAGCTTCTCCAAAAGGAAGTAATGATTCAGCTTGATCAGAATTCGTTAGAAAGGTTTTGTATTTCTCTATTTGCGTTTGTTGTTCCTCTAATTTTTGAAGCTTTTGTTGAGCATCTTCCCATTCTTCCTGCCAATTTTTAAGTTGTTTAGCTTGTTCTGCTTGTTTGTCAACTTCTTTTTTTTCGGTTATCCATTCTTCTAGTTTGTGATTCCAATATTTCACTTGTTTTTCAGCTGTATCAATAGCTTCTTTGGATGCCTCTCCCAAACCTTGTTGTTCCGATTCAATCCGTTCTTTTTCATGAGTTGCGTTTTGTAAATTTGTTTTCACCTTTTTAATTAAATCGTCTCCATATTTTTCAAGATGAAAGATACGCTGCAGCATTTGTCTTCTGTCATTTCCTCGAAGCTTTAAAAATTCGGAAAACTTGCCTTGTGGAAGTACTACCGCCCTAGTGAAATCTTCAATCGAGAGTCCGAGCATATCCTCCACTTGTTTATTAACTTCAACTGTTTTATCAGCTAGAATTTCTCGATCGCCAGTGAGATGATGAAGTCGACTCACTGCTGTTTTTACATGATGTTCGCCAGACCTTTTGTACGTTCTTTCTATCATATATTTCGATGCGTTTTCTTGTTGGCCTAGTTCGAATGTAAAAGACACAAACATCTCGTCTTCCGCTTGATTTATAATGCCGTGAGTATTATTTGGGGCGCGCTCTACTTTCCCGTAAAGAGCTAAAGTCATCGCGTCTAATAAAGAAGATTTTCCGCTCCCTGTCGGACCAAATATACCGAAAACACCACCCTTACATAAATCGGAGAAGTTTATCGTTTGTTTTTCTCTAAAACTGTGAAGGCCTTTTATAGATAATTCAATTGGACGCATTAATTGCTTTCTCCTTCCTCTTCTATCATTTCCATAAACAAACGTATAAGGTCATCATCCGGTTTAGCACCTCCTGTTTGCTTTTCATAAAACTTTTGAAATAATTCATCAATAGGAAGATTATTTTTTTGTGTTGTAACGGCACGTTCTTTCATTTCTGGAAATATAGGATAAATATGAATAATACCCGGATGCGATTTTCTTATAAATTGTATCTCTTCCATACTAGGAGTTTCATTCATATGCAAACTTAATTCTATCCATGCATTTGTGTCCTTTTTTTCATCCAGCCATTGTTTTACTTGACTCATTCCATGCGTAGCTTCCCAGCGAACAAGGGGTTTTCCACTGGAGAGAGGTATTTCTTTTATGCTTGGGGTCTCGTCTTCTGATTTTACATCTACTACAGTAACAGACTTTGTAACTCCCGACTCGGAGAAGCTGAATGCGAGTGGAGATCCAGCATACCTAGTAATAGTTTTAGTATGACGAATATTCTGCGGACGGTGTAAGTGACCTAATGCCGTATATTGAATATTTTCTGGAATCGCATCTGCTGTAATTGTATACGCCCCTCCTACTTCAATTGGTCGTTCCGAATCACTGGCAGAACCTCCTGCAACAAACATATGACTCATAGCCATCCGAACGTGATTTTTTTTAAAAGAATGCGTTAATCTTTGAAAAATAGATTTTATTTTTTCATTATAGGCATCACGAAGTTGTTTTTCTTCACTTGATTCAGTGAGCACCGAACGCATCCGTGATTCGGATGGATAAGGAAGAGCTGCGAGTTGCAAAACGTCACCGTTAACTGGAATCTGTAAAGGCTCTACACCCGGGTAACCAACAATGTAGATTCCCTGAGTCTGTGCAATTTTCCTGGCAGCTGCAAGACGTTCTGGGTGATCATGATTCCCTGCTATAATGGCAATAGGAAGGTTGTATTGACGGCTTATTTTAGCAATACTTTCATAAAATAGCTCTTCAGCAAACGCAGGTGGATTTACTGAATCAAATACATCTCCAGCCATTAACAGTACGTCAATCTTTTCATCTTTTATTATGGTTTCTAGTTCTTCAAAAAACGCTACATGTTCTGCAAATCGGCTTCTTCCTTCTAATGTTCTGCCAATGTGCCAATCTGCTGTATGCAATATTCTCATACGTTCCAACCCCTAGTTAATCATATCTATTACGTATGCTCCGTCAAATGCGTATATATAGGCTTCTTTGATGTCTTTATTCCAGATGGAAGAAAGAGCTTCTCGATAAAGATCTATTTGAGATTGATATCTATTTTTCATCATCTCTATCCCTTGATCTATACTAGAAGAAAATCTGTTTTTAAATGCATCTGTCTTAAAATCCAATAACACGAGATTATCATCGGCTTCCTTAAATACACAATCGATAGCCCCTTGAATTAGAATCATGTCGTCTTCAAGGTTGTCTCGTTTACCATAACTAAACGGAATTTCTCTTTTTACCTGTTTTGCCTTTTTCATACGTTCACCTAATTCAGATTGAAAAAATGTGACAACACCATTTATGTCAATCATATCAGCTTGATCTGCAGTCAATAATTCTTTTTCCACAAGCCGACTCGTAAATTCTAGACAATACTGCTTGGTCACGTCATCTTGTATGGGCAAGTGTTCCATAAAGGTATGCAGTGCTGTACCTTTTTCGGCAGGTCGAGAACTTGACTGTTGCATAAACAAAGGCCTTTCCGCATATTTAGAATGAAAACCCGTTTGGAAAGACGATTCGCTGTATTCATCTTCTATCGTTCGTTTAAACTGACTTACTGTCTGTTTTGAAGGCTGAATAACAGCTTCTTCGTAAGGATATTTCCAAGTCAATTGGGAGTGGATGTGTTCATATTCACCTGTATTGGTTTCGATGATGTCTTGATTTATCAAAGCTTGCTCTGTAGCTTCGATTGAAACTTCGTCATCAGTTTCTGGTTCTGCTATTTCGTGCCGTTCAACAAAATGAATCTGCCATGATGAAGGATAGTGAAATAAGGCGTGATTTCCAACAATGTCTTTATTATGCCAAGCATTAGCCGCATTGTGTCGAAATACAGCTGGACCAACCCAGTCCAAAAATGATTTTGCTTTTAATCGTTCAAATTCCGGCAATAACCAATTCTCTTGATCCGTCCATTCAAGCCAAGACTCGATTGTTTTTTCTGCTTTTCTTAATGTTCCAATCATATATAACTTTTCTTTCGCTCGTGTCATTGCTACGTATAGCACTCTCATCTCTTCAGCAATGCTTTCCCGGTGATTTCGTATTTTCAAAGCTAATTGAGGGATAGAATTCTTCACTATTCGTTGTTCTGGATCTATATACTTACTTCCGATACCAAGTTGTTTGTGCAATAACATTTTGTTATTCAAGTCTTGAAAGTTAAACTGTTTATTCATTCCAGCAAGAAATACAATTGGAAACTCGAGCCCTTTACTTTTATGGATTGTCATAAGACGTATGACATCTTCTTGTTCACCTAAGGCCCTTGCTGTACCAAGGTCATCTCCTCGTTCTTGAATACGTTCGATAAATCTTAAAAAACGAAACAGGCCACGGAACGAAGTTTTTTCATACATACGTGCTCTATCATATAGTGCTAGCAAATTAGCTTGACGTTGTTTCCCTCCAGGCATACCACCAGAAAAATCATAATAACCTGTCTCTTGGAGTAAGTCCCAGATAAACTCTGACAAGGCTTCACTGCGTGCCCTCTGTCTCCATACACGAAGATTCTCGTAAAAGGAAACAGCTTTTTTCCGCCAATTTGCGTCAGGACCATGATGAACTGTTTCTTTTAAAGCGTCATAAAAAAGACCTTGTCTATCCATCATTCGAATATTAGCCAAATCTTCTTCATCCATCCCAACTATAGGAGAACGCAATACGGAAGCAAGGGGGATATCTTGTCTCGGATTATCAATGACCTTCAATAACGACAACATGACATTAATCTCTACTGCTTCAAAATAACCTCCGCTTAATTCTGCATAGACAGGCAGTCCCTGCTTCTTACACTCTTCCATAAAGGTAGAGGCCCAAGGCATAGAACGCATTAATATGACAATGTCACGAAAAGTCATTTGCCGCATCTGTTTGGTCTCTTTATCTAATACTTGATGCTTTTCGTTTATTAACTGCTTGATTTTTTTAGCTATCCAGCGTGCTTCTAGTTGAGCCGTTTCCATATCTTCTTCTGCATCTTCCTCATCAGAAGTCGTTTGTTGGATAGGATCTCCTTTATTAAGAAGCACAAGTTCTGATGTATTCGTTGTATCTGGATAATCTTCATTGCCAACCTTCAATTCGGCTGTGTCATCATACATCACTTCACCGGTACGTTCATCCATTAGCTGTTTGAAAATAAAATTCGTCGCATCAATAATTTCACGACGGCTCCTAAAGTTTTGGTCTAGATTAATCCTCCAACCCGGTATCCCATGTTCCCGATTATATTGCTTGTATTTATCTAAAAACAATCCAGGATCAGCAAGACGAAATCGGTAAACGCTTTGCTTTACATCCCCAACTAAAAATAAATTATTACCATTAGAAATCGTTTGTAAAATGGCTTCTTGAGCATGATTTGTATCTTGATACTCATCAACCATAATTTCTGCAAAGCGATGTCTAAAATCTTCAGCGGCTTCAGAACCTTCTTCGTTCAAAATAGCAAGACAAAGCTGTTCTAAATCAGAAAAGTCAACGACACCCTTCTCTTCTTTTGCTGCCTGATAACTTTGTGAAAACATCTCTACCGTTTCTACTAATGTATGAATGGGAACAGTCATTTCTTTAATATCTTGAAGCAGTTCCTGTGGAGACTGATTAAAAGCTTCTTGTTTTACGCTTGTCACTTCTTTTTTTATTGTTTCACGAAGTTTTTTTGCTTTTGATTGAAGGTGTTCGTCTACTTCTTCATCCTTTTTTATCGTTTTCAAGCGTCCGAAAGTAATATTTTGAAAAGAACTATATAAAGTGTTCCAATCAGTTGCCTCGATTAAGTTGTTCAATTGCTTTTCATCTTCTTCAAAGTTTTCTAGATACGGTAGTGGACCTTCTGTTTCCAAGCAAATATTTTTCGCCTTCTGAAGCATCTCCACGGAAGCGGTAAGTCTTGTCATTGCATCCTTCCAAATTTCTTCTCCCCACACTAAATCATCCATCGATTGATCAGTATCTACCTCATAATAATCAGCTGTCTTTTGCAACCAAGAACTTGGATCTGGATGAGACCTTGAAAAATGAAACAGCTTTCTAACAACATTTCTTAATCCCTCATCACTGCGATCTCCACTAAACCGTTCTGCTACATCTAAAAACTTTTCCTCGCTTTCTGATTTATATCTTTCTTCAAATACATCCTCTAATATTTCTTCTCTCATTAATTCCCCTTCCGTTTCATCCAATATACGAAATTGGGGGTCTATATTAAGTTTGTAATAATACTTCCTGATCACAGCCATACAAAAGGAATGCAACGTTGAAATATGTGCTCTGTTCACTAAAGATAGTTGTCGTTGTAAATGCAATGAGCCGGGATCTTTATTGATTTCCCGCATAAGTGCAGCAGAAATTCTACTTTTCATTTCAGCAGCTGCTGCTTTCGTGAACGTTACAATAAGAAGTTTATCAACGTCCACCGGTGGATCATTCTGTGTTATTTTATATATAATTCTTTCCACCAGTACAGCTGTTTTACCACTGCCAGCTGCAGCAGACACAAGAAGATTGCTTCCTGATCCGGAAATGGCTTCCCATTGACTGTCCGTCCAGCCTGATCCGTCAGGCTTACTCTTCCACTGCATATTACAATTCCTCCTTCTCTTGCGAAAATAATTCAGATGTAATCGTTCCTTTATCTTTAGATAAAAAACGATAGTCATTTGCTTCAAACGATGTATCAAATTGGCATACCGATTTAAAGGAGCAAAAAGTACATGCTTTGGCTTGTCCATTTTTAAAAGGATTGATGTTTGTATTCCCTTGCATGATCATCTCGCCGTCTTGTTGCAGTTTCTCTCGAATAAAACGCCGCAGGGATTCAAATTGTTCAACCGGAAGAACAGAGGAAGTTGAATAAAAGGACCCATCTTTTTTCATGGCAGCCGGAATAATTTGAGAGTGTCCCGTAGTCAACGTCTCGTCCATTAATCGAACGGGCTCTTCCTCTGCCATTAACAATCCTTTCATCTTAAACCTTTTTAAGAACTCATTCTCTAGTTCTTCTTGTTCCATATGTTGTTTGGCCAGAACAAATGGGTTATGAACATGGAAATACAATACTCCTGCTGGTTTGACAGGGCTTCCAATCCAATCTTGTGAAAAAGATAATACTACATCAAGATACACGAGCATTTGTAAGGCTAAACCAAAGTATACATCAGCTAACTGAATATCTTTTTCACTGGATTTATAATCTATAATTCTTACGAATACACCGTCTTCGCCTTGAGCACCATCAACGCGGTCAATCCGTCCTGCGACTTCCATTTCGGTACCATCCGACAATGTAAAACGAAGAGGAGGCATTTGTTCTCCAGGGCCAAAACCTAACTCAAGACCAATTGGAGAAAATCCAGACACTTTGGCTTGTCTGCTCAATATTTCAGAAGCGCGTACAACAGTATCTTCTAATTTCTTTTGTAAATACTGATGTCTGTGACTGCTCAATAATATCTCTCTTTGAATAGTCGGAACAATTCGTGCTACGCAACGGCGTGCAATCGTCTGACATTCTTGTGAAGTCAGAGCTCCCCATTCTTTTCCTTCATTTTTAATTTGCTCTGTCATATTTTTTAAAGCAGCATGGAACAATTGACCGATATCTGGTGCTTCAAGTTTATATATATCCCTTTCTTTTAGGCGTAGCCCATAAGAAACAAATTGCGAAAATGCACATGATTCGAAAGTTTCCACACGTGATACACTTGCTTTTAAGGTTTCTCCATACAATTGCTTACTTATCATGGATGATAATTGTACTGGCTTGTTTTTATAAAATAAACTGTTAATAAGGATAGACAATGGTGCCGATTGATTTTTTCTGACGTACCAGTTGTACACATCCCACCAAATGGGTGCTACTGGATAACCTTGTTTCCATCGTTGAAGCTGATAAGTTAAAAACGACAGAGTTTTTCTATTTGGGCCTATGAAGGCTTTTTGTTCTGTTTCGTTATATTCTTGTGGTTCATTAAATAACAGTTTTTCTTCGATATCGGGAAATATATCTTTTATTTGATTAATTAATACCGATGGTTGCAACGTTTTTCCTTCTTCATCTGCTAAAGGATAGCTTAAATAAAGTTTTTCCTTTGGTAAACTAAGGGCTCGATAAATGAGAAACTGTTCATTCAATAACCGTGTTCCAGCATCATCTGCAAGCTCAATACCCTGCTCTGCAAACCATTTTCTCTCTTCATCATCCAGCATACCCTCTTCTTCAAAAGAGGCTGGCAACAACCCTTCGTTCACCCCTAACAAAAAAGTAATGTGAACATCTGATATTCTCGAGCGTTCCATATCTGCTATCGTTACTTGATCAATAGCTGGAGGAACAATAGCAAAGGTCATTGACTCTAGACCTGTTTCCACTACCTGATAAAAGGTTTCAAATGTAATCTTTTCATCTCCAGCCATTTCTACCATTTGTTCTAGCATTTCAACAATGGAACTCCACACTTGTTCATGCTCTCGAGCTTCCGATAAATCATTGCGATCTAGAGCATCATCACGAATTCGTTCAATTTTTTCAGGGATTCGAAGTTCTTCCAAGAACTCATAAAGAACGACACTGTATTCTTTCATCGTTGATGCTGCTTTTATATGTTTTTCTAAATTCAATAAAGGAGCTGCATATTTCTCCCGTAAATGATTAAGATGACGTTCTGTTTCCATATCTTCCACTTTTTTTTGCGACACACCGTCAGCTGGTGTTCGTTGACTTGTATACGTCCAAGGCTGATCTTGCTTCCAATGCTTTTCAGAAACTCCATAAGCAAGCACGTAATTTTCCAGATAGTCTATTTCTTCCTTTGCTGTCTCCCAATGCTCATTCAATGAAAAAAACATATCCGTTTTCCATGCTCTAAAAAGCGGTTCGTATCTCCAACGCACGGAAAGAGTTTCTAATGAAGATCGAATACATTCCATGACAGGATGATTTAACATCGGACGCTGTTGATCAAGAAATATTGGAATATCATAATCTTGAAAAACGGTTTGAAGCATATCACCATAATTTTCAACGTGCCGAGACATCACGGCAATATCTCTATAACGATACCCTTGCTTTTGAACCAATCTGTTGATTTCTCTTGCGGTCGCTTCAATTTCTGTCCTTCTGTTCACAGCCGCACTAAGGTGTATATAATTATTAGCTTGCCCTGAGACAACCGGACGTTTTTCAAAATAATTCTCTGCATGTTGTAAAGCCTGATTTTTGTATTTAAAAGTCTGTACGTTCACCGTTACGTCTGATGCTTCATGTGAACTGTTGTCTGCTAAAGTTTTAACTTTCTGATAAGTAACAGCCGGCTGACGAAATAAATCTAAAAGAGGTGGCGGCTCTTCATCGTAAGGTTTATCCAACGTCAATGCAAATGTCATATGGTATGCTTTTTCCATTAAAGCCTCTAGAACACTTAGTTCTTGAGGAGTGAATGAATGAAAACCATCAACATAAATATCGGCACCGTCTAAATAATTAGATGCTTGTACTTTTTCAGACAATAATCGCAAGTAATCTTCTGCACCAGCGTACCGCTCCCCTAACATGATTTCCGCTTTCTTCCAAACTATCGCAATATCATGTAATTTATCAGATAACACTTGTTCCTTTGCTGTTTTATTCTCTATTGCTTCCAATTCTGCTTGGTTTTTTTGTAATTGTTCAATAGATACTATTTGCCGTTTGAATTCAGTGATTAATCGTTGCATATGATCAACGAATCCTGTTTTGTCTGCAGCTTTTTCATACAAACGAAATTGTTGTTTCTCTTCTTCTATTATCTTTCGAATGAGCATATACAGTCCATTTTGCTGCAAATAGGTTTTCGTAATACCACCCGTCTCTTGCAGCACTTTCCATGCCATTCTAGAAAAACTTAAAACTTGTGCCCGTGTTATTCCCGTCTGACTTTTTAAAACAAGATCCTGTTCTGCCTGAAACGTCATTTGGTCCGGAACTAGATAAATAATTGGCCGTGTCTCATCCGGATGATCCGCAAGTTTGTCCAACATCTCTTGACGAATCGCATGTGTTTTTCCAGTACCTGTCCTTCCGAGTAGAAATCGAACCCCCATTATTATCTCCTCCAGATTTCGTTTGTAAAGCTTAAATATTCACACGAATCATACGTTCGCCTCTTATATATTCTATACATTTTCATAAAAAAGATAAAGCCTTGTCATCTATGAAACTATTCCCACCAATTATACGGTCTTACGTTAAAAAATAAAAAGATTGTTATCCAACATAATGGTTAACAATCTTTTTAGTAGAGGAACTCATAAAACCTTGAACCTTCCGCATTATTTTATTTGTGAAACGAATTCTGCGAAATATAAAAGAATTCTGAATAATTAAACGCTTGTCTTTTTGTGAAAATGTTTAATCCCACTGCAACTAAGGTGTTTGAATGGACCAAACCCTGTAATGCGTATGCGTAATTCTTTTTTTATTTTTAACTGTTCATGAATGTAAATGTTAATACCTTGATAAGAAATTATCTCATACCTTGCTTCGTTTTCCGGTATATCAAAGGTTAACATTACATCAACCAGTCCTCGCTGTTTATTTTGATTAAATATAAATAATGGATTCAATGTAACAGATCCGTTATTCTTTTCAATCATATCTACTGTTTTATTATCTATATTAATATTGTACATTAAAAAAACCCCCTATTAATATCGATTCAATTAGATTATAACACGAAGATATAAGTATTTATCAATAGATATAAAGAGAATTTTTGATATGAAATGATTTCATTACAATTGACAAGGGTATATAACTTTTAAAAAGAACTCACTACTAATAATTAATCTTGTCTATATGTTCTGACGAATAAATTGACCAAAATGTTTGGAACTTAGGAAGTTTAGATTAAAAAAACCGTTTTCACTTTTTTTACGCTAGATCCGCCCACATAAAAAATTCTTATCTATTAATAAAAAGGGGCTGGGACTAAACCTTTATAAGATAGAAAAATGCCGAACGATTTTACAAAATCGTTCGGCATTTTTCGTTCTGCGCCAAAATACTTCGCTTTCCGCGGGCACGGCTCGAGCCTCCTCGGCAGAAAACCCCTGCCTGCGGGGTCTCGAGACACGTGCTTTTCCCGCAGGAGTCGAAGCATTTTGGCTCCGCTAATATGCAACTCTTGACCAGCGCAAGACATTCGTGTTCACTACCGCATATTTTTCTTTTGTCCCAACCTCTTTTTACATTAGCCCTCTAGAAGGAGTGACTCTGGATCTTCTAGAAGTTCTTTTAATTTCACAAGGAAGCTGACTGCTTCTTTTCCATCTACGATACGGTGGTCATAAGAAAGAGCCACATACATCATAGGGCGGTTTTCCATTTTATCTTGATCAATTGCAACGGGGCGCCATTGGATTTTGTGCATGCCTAAGATTCCGACTTGCGGTCCATTCAGAATAGGAGTAGAAAGCAATGACCCGAACACTCCACCGTTTGTTATTGTAAATGATCCACCTTGTAAATCTTTTAACGTTAACTTGTTATCTCTAGCTTTTAATGACAAATCGACAACCTCTTGTTCAAGTTCTGCAAATGATTTTCTATCGGCATCACGTACAACTGGAACAACTAATCCGTCGTCAGTTGATACGGCCATACCGATATCATAAAAATATTTTTGAATGATTTCATTACCACTTATTTCAGCATTAAGAAGTGGAAATTTCTTCAAGGAGGCAATAACTGCTTTCGTGAAGAAAGACATGAACCCTAATCGTACATCATGCTGTTGTTGGAAAGACTCTTTCCAACGCTTTCTCACATCCATAACAGCTGTCATATCAATTTCATTAAATGTAGTGAGCATAGCAGAAGTTTGTTGAACCTCTACAAGTCGATTTGCAATCGTTTGACGGCGTCTCGACATTCTAATCCGCTCAACTGGCTTTCCTTCAAATTCATCTGTAGGAACTGTTTCTTTTTTGGCCGTCTTTCCTTGTGAAGCTGAAGACGCTGCTATATTTTTTTCGTAGTCTTCTACATCTTCTTTTCTTACCCTGCCTAAAGGATCTTTTGTCGGTACTTGATTAAGGTCTAGTCCTTTTTCACGAGCCAGTTTTCTTGCTGATGGAGATGCAACCGGGCGATCCTCAGCAGAATCTCCGCCTTCTTTTTGAGCAGGTTGTGATGGTTCAGAGGATTGTTCTGGTTGATTTTCTTCTTTAGAGCTTTCTTTAGCAGCCGGTGGTGCCTGTCCTGCTTCGCCACTCTCATCAATATGACCAATAACATCTCCAACCTCTACTGTATCTCCCGCTTCTTTTAGAAGGTCTTGAATGACGCCGGATTGGTCTGTTGTAATTTCAACATTAATTTTATCTGTTTCTAACTCAGCTATGTTTTCTCCTTTTTCTACCTTATCGCCGGGTTGCTTTAACCATTCTGCAATCGTGCCCTCTGTGATTGATTCCGCAAGCTCTGGTACTTTAATTTCAGCCATGAATGAGTCCTCCTTATTCTTTTCCTGCTAATGCTTCATTTATAATCCGGTTTTGTTCTTTTTTATGTGCATTCGGATCTCCTTCAGACGGACTGGAACGGCGGCGTCTGCCAATATAACTTGTTTCCGCACCTTTTGGAGCAATGTCGCGCAGAAGCGGTTGAATATAACTCCAAGATCCCATGTTCTCAGGTTCTTCTTGTACCCACTTAACCTCTTTCACGTTAGGATAATCAGATAAAATGGCTTGTATTTCTTCTGCTGGGAAAGGATATAATTCTTCTACTCGAATAATGTGTAACCAATCAGGAACATTGTCATCAGCTATCGCTTCATGTAAATCTACCGCTACTTTCCCGGAAGCAAAAATAATACGGGTGACCTTCTTTTTAGATTTTCCTGTTTTAGGTTCTTCTACAACTGCGTGAAAATGTTCATTGGTCAGTTTCTCAGGTGATGATGCAACATTTTGGTTTCTTAAAAGTCCTTTTGGTGTCATTAAAACGAGTGGACGCATTTCTTCGGTTCCCAAAGTAGCTGCCTGCCGACGTAATAAATGGAAATATTGAGCGGAACTGGTCACATTCGCAACGTTCCAATTGTTCTCTGCTGCTAAAGTCAAGAAGCGCTCCAAACGCGCACTAGAATGTTCAGGACCCTGCCCTTCATAGGCATGTGGTAAAAGGAATACAATACCAGATTTTTGACCCCATTTAGCTCTTCCTGCTGAAATAAATTGATCAAATACTACTTGGGCCGCATTAGCAAAATCACCAAATTGCGCTTCCCATAATACAAGTGTTGTTGGTTCATGAACATTATATCCATACTCAAAGCCTACAATAGAAGCTTCCGACAAAGGACTATTGTAAATGGCAAAAGAAGCATTCGCGTTGGACAGAGTATGAAGTGGTGAATAAATATCGCCATTTTTATAATCGTGCAATACAAGATGGCGGTGTGCAAATGTTCCTCTTTGGGTGTCTTGGCCTGTCAATCGAACCGGCGTACCTTCTGACAAAATCGTCGCAAAGGCCAACGTCTCAGCGTGAGCCCAATCAACTTTACCGCCTTCTTCTAGAGCATCTTCTCTCCGCTCAAGTATTTTTTTCAACTTTGGAAATACGTTAAACCCGTCCGGCCATGTAATTAATTCTTTATTAATTTGTTTTAAATCGTCTGCATCATAGCCTGTTTCCACAACAGGTAATCGCCGCTCTACTTCTTGAGGAATTTCTTCTTCCTCTGGTTCAGCAGATTTATTGTCAGCAACTTTTTCATATTGATTAGCTAAAAAGTGATCTGTATCTTCTTTAAGCTTGTCGACTTCTTCTTGTGAAAACACATTGTCTTTTACAAGCTGATTAGCATAAACTTCTCGAACTCTTGGATGCTTTTTGATTATTTCATACATATATGGCTGGGTTGCAACAGGTTCGTCCATTTCATTATGTCCAAAGCGTCTATAACCAATCAAATCAATAAGAAAATCTTTGCTAAAGCGGTTTCTGTATTCATAAGCAAGCTTTACCGCTGCCATACAGGCATCGGGGTCGTCAGCATTCACATGGACGATTGGTATCTCATAGCCTTTTGCCGGATCACTTGCATACGTGGTAGAACGTGAATCGTGTGTATCCGTTGTGAATCCGAGCTGGTTATTGGCAATAACATGAAGGGTTCCGCCGGTTTGATACCCTTTCAATCTGCTCATGTTCAGCGTTTCTGTGACAATACCTTCTCCAGGAAACGCAGCGTCTCCATGAATAAGTACTGCTATTGCTTTAGAGGTGTCCTGTTGAGGGAAGCCTGCTTCTGAACTATCATCTTGTGATGCTCGAGCGTATCCTTCTACCACTGGGTTTACAAATTCTAAGTGACTTGGATTATTGGCTAAAGTTATACGAGAATCAAAAGGCTCTTGTTGTACTTTTTTATGGGCTCCTAAATGATATTTCACATCGCCCGTCCAACCATAGTTAATACCAATAGATCCTTCAGAAGGAACGAAATCCTTATTAGGGGCGTGCTGAAACTCTGAAAATATAAGGTCATAAGGCTTTCCTAAAACATGGGCAAGCACACTCAACCTACCACGGTGTGCCATGCCAATCATGACGTCTCTAGCACCATCTTGAATCGCATCTTGTGCAAAGTCATCAAGCATCGGTACAAGCGCGTCTACCCCTTCAATCGAAAATCTTTTTTGACCGACAAACGTTTTGTGGACAAATTGTTCAAAACTGTCCACCTCTGTCAAACTGTTTAATGTTTTTTTTCGTTTCTCAGGGGACAAAGAACGATAAATGTGCCCTGATTCCACTTGACGATTCAACCACTGATGCTCTTCTACATCATGTACATGATCAAACTCAAAAGCTATCGATTGGGTATACATTTCCTTTAAATGATTAATAGCTTCTAATCCGTCATTTATGTGATCTGGAGCATCAGGGCAAATCATTTCGACAGGGAGTTGTCTCAAATCACCTTCAGTCAACCCATACTCATCAATTTTTAAAAAGGATGTTTCACCGCTTGGCTCCTGAAGTGGATTAACATCTGCAGAAAGATGACCATGAATTCGGATATTATCCGTAAGTTTAACTGCTGCTGCAACTTTTTTTGCCATGTCCATGTCCGTTTTTTTGTCTGTAGTTACAGAGGTCTGTCCATTAGTAAACGATTGTTCAACTTGTGGAGCACCGTATTGATCAAACCACTTTTTTGTTTCGGGATCAAGCGACTCCGGATTTTCTTTATAGTCCTCGTAAAGATCCATTAAATAGCCAAGGTTCGGACCAAAAAATTCCTGCCATGGCTCTTCGTGCTTGGCTGCGTTTTTGCTCATCTGGCTATACCTCCAAATGGTACGTGATAGTTGGTTCTTGGAAAATATGTAGAATCTATTCCTCTTCAAAAGATTAACTTGTTTCTATCCCTTTCCAATCACCTCTTTCACTTGTTATACCTGCTTATTCTATATCCTTATTGCCTAGTTCTTTGTTGATACTTTTATTCTAACACGATACTAAAGGGTTCTCAAAAGTCGTCGCACATAAATATAACACGGAATGCAATAGAATATAAATATGTAGAAACAGGTATGAAAAAATATTTTTAGTAAAAAAATTTTTGTACAATTATTCTGGATGAAACTCACGTCCACACTGTTATTGTACAACAATTCAGTTATAATAACAGTGTCTCTTATAAAATTTTTAATGATTATCGTTATTTCAAAATGTATAATGTCGTTATGCAATAGAAAGGAGTACAAAAAATGATAAAAGCGTTAATGTTTGATCTTGACGATACATTATTGTGGGACAAAAAAAGTGTTAAGGAGTCTTTTCGAGCTGTTTGTTTAGAAGCAGAAAAAGAGACGGGTATTGATCATGAATCCTTTGAGCAAACCGTTAGAGATAAGGCAGCAGAATTATATGCTACTTATGAATCGTATGATTTTACTAAGAAAATCGGCATTAATCCGTTTGAAGGTTTATGGGGAGAATTTGATGATAAAACTAATATCGGGTTTCGAAAAATGCATCAAGACATGCCTGATTATCAAATAAAAACTTGGGTCAACGCCCTTAATGAACACGGTATTAATGATGTTGATTTAGGTAAAAAACTTGCTGCTCGTTTTCCCTATCATCGAAAAAAGCTTCCATTTGTATACGAAGATACATTTGAAGTACTAACAAAGCTTAAAAATAATTATCGACTTTTCCTACTTACCAATGGATCACCCACTCTTCAAGACAAGAAACTTGAAATGACACCTCAATTAATTCCTTACTTTGACTATATTTTAGTTTCAGGTGCATTTGGTGTCGGTAAACCTGATCCTTCTATCTTTGAACATTCTTTACAATTATTAAACCTAAAACCTTCCGAAGCAATAATGATCGGAGATAACCTTTTAACAGATATAGATGGAGCAAATAAAGCCGGGATGAAAAATATTTGGATAAATCGAGAGGGAAAACAACCTTTAGGTAATATCCCGTGCACCAATGAAGTGAGCAGCCTTTCGGAACTTCTCACATTATTATAAGACCGTCATTTTTAATCATAATTATTTGAAAATAGTTTAATCTATTGTCTCTTACCATCATCTCCTTTATAATGAATTACGAAATTTTATACATTGAACGCAATCTTTTTTTGTGTTTTTTCCCTCATTTCAAAGAGGATTAAGTATAAGTATACATTATATTTTATAAAGAGGTGGAACAATGGACAATAAAATAAGAGAAACAAAAGAAAGATCACTTATACGATTTCTCCTCCCCTCTTTAATTGGAATCTTTTTGTTCATGATACCGATTAAAGTGGATGGAGAAATAACGATTCCAGTAGCGATACTTGCTGATAAACTAGGTGGATTAGCCGAAAATGCTTTACCGGCTATTGCTGTATTGTTTATGGCTGTTGCTGTGGCTGGTTCATTCATTGTAAAAAAAGTAAAACCTGTTTCAACATTTGTTCAATCTTTATTTGAAGTAACCATACCTTGGTTGGTCATAAGAATTTTGGGGTTAATTTTCTCTGCCATGGTGTTGTGGAACATTGGTCCGGATTGGCTTATATCAAGTGCAACCGGCGGGCTATTATTAGAATCATTAATACCACTACTCATTACAGTATTTTTATTTGCTGGATTATTTCTTCCGTTATTATTAAATTTTGGTTTATTAGAATTTTGTGGCGCCGTATTCTCACCAATTATGCGTCCTCTTTTCACCTTACCAGGACGTTCATCTATTGATTGTGCCGCTTCTTGGCTGGGGGATGGGACCATTGGTGTGTTGCTCACAAATCAGCAATATGAACAAGGGTACTATTCTAAGCGCGAAGCTGCAGTGATTGGAACAACTTTTTCTGTTGTATCCATCACATTTAGTATAGTAATCTTGTCTGATCTAAATTTAACGGAATACATCATCCCATATTATTTAACAATAGTAGTTGCTGGATTCGTCGCAGCATTAATTATGCCACGCATCCCTCCATTATCAAAAAAGAAAGATGACTTTTATAATCAACCCAATCGAGAAAATGAAAGCAAACGACCTTCTCAATTAAATGTGTTTCAATGGGGGATTCGGGAAGCTTCGAAAAGGGCTGCACAAAACAACTTTTCATCCGTTTTGAAAGGCGGTACAAAAAATGTACTGGATATGTGGATTGGCGTCATTCCGGTTGTAATGGCACTTGGTACAATCGCGGTTGTCATTGCAGAAAGTACACCTTTCTTTTCGATTATAGGAACTCCTTTCGTTCCTTTATTGCAGTTATTCCAAGTTCCTGAAGCTGCCGAAGCTTCTCAAACAATGCTGGTCGGATTTGCTGACATGTTACTGCCTTCTATTCTGGGGGCAGAAATCGAGAGTGAAATGACTCGTTTTGTTATTGCTTCTTTATCTGTTACGCAGTTAATATATATGTCAGAAGTCGGTGGGCTTTTATTGGCATCAAAACTTCCGCTTAAATTCACGGATCTCGTTTTGATTTTCTTAGAAAGAACCATAATAACTCTTCCGGTTATTGTTGGTTGTGCTCACCTTATCTTTTAAAAAAGACTGGGATGCCTTTTGAAGGCTCCCAGTTTTTTAAGCTTCTTTACGTTTTTTTCCGTACCATTCGTCTAACACTTTCGCATCCAATACTTTATTTTCAATAAAGTGTCTTTGCGATTCATTAAATTCATCATGCCATGGAACGCTTAACTCTTCTGCCAGGCTCACAATGGTAAGTAATTCCTGCCATGCAACATATCGTTTATACCAAAAAAATTGAGGTTGCTCACTCATATAAGGATAAAGATCATCAAACTCCGTATGTTTGCAATCAATCGTACGTTCAAATTGGTCTTTCGCCCCTTGTATTTTTTCTGTAAAAAAATTCGGAATTTCTTGGTTCATCTCTCTCCCTCCAACCTTCACTATTTATACTACCAATTTTCTCATAGCCGGGGTTATTCGAAAAGCGTTTATATAGAATCTAAACATTATCGTTTAATATGGCGTGAATTAAAAAAACAGAACCTAGATTATCACCTAAGGTTCTGTTCATTAATTTTTATCCAATTTCGGTCATCCTTTTTTCTAACCTAGTCACTTTATAATCTTCAGAATGTCTCTTCTCTAGAGATTTTATTAATTTAATCATTTTCTTTTTTGTATAATCAGGCGAAAGTAAACCTTTGTTTATTAAATATTTTCTTAAAAAATCAATTCTACCGCTTTCAAACTTGTTTTTATCATCTGCAATTTCTAAGTATTTATATACAGCATCTTGTAATGTATCATTTTCATTTACAAAATAACCATAGCGATCAACGTAAATACGATAGTTATTCTCACTTAATTTATTCAAAAGTGCCGTTAAAAAAAGATTTTCATTTCCAGTCAGTTGGAATCCCTTCTTTTCCAACAATCGAATGAAAATCGAAAGATCTGTATTATAAAAATCAGTCGCTAATCTCATTTCGCTTATGACATGAAAGGAGAAAAAAAACTTCCCGTGTGAACGGGCAAACAATCTATTTTGCAAGACCTTCGCTGCATCAGGGTTCAACAAAAATGAAGGATGTATAGTATAAAGATACTTATCTATCTCCTGATGAAGTAAATGATTTGCTGTTTCTTCTCTTTTCATTTTCTCAAATGCTTCTCTATGTTGATTCTCTGCATAATCCTCTATTCTTTGAGCTGTTCCTTCTGCCAACATAATTCTTTTATGGTTCAGCTTTTGTTTCATTGCCTTCAACATTTGAAAGCCTCCCTCCACATTATTTTCTCTTCCCGCCACAGCGGTCACAAAAATCGTTCTGTCGATTTCCATAGATGAGTGTATCACATCAAATGTAAAAAGAAAATAGAGTAATTAAAAGTTTTTACACTTATTTGTGACTTATACAACTCTCATTCGAATTGAACACTATTAAAGCCCTCAAATCGAAAATAATCACCCGTAATCTGATGAAATGAAAATTTTCAGCAAACTTTAGGAGAGTGAAATTTTCGCTCTTACATTCAAAAATATATGATAAAACAATAAAAAGGAGCTGGGTATTACCCAACTCCCTTTTTCCTTCTTTATTTAATAAACAGCTTTATCGTACTTTTCCCAACCAAAAAAGCGCCGATTACGAATGCTTCTGCTTCTTCTTTAAAACGTTTAAAACCTGTTGGTCCTTTTTTTACTAAAACGTCATAATTTTCAGTTGTATCAATGGTATCGTTTTCAACTTTATTTAGAAATTGTGCCGATTCTTGTAAGGCCTGATCACCACTACTCATGACTTCATAAAAAGATACAAACCCATGCATAACACCATTGTATCTTGTGGTTTTCACCGTCACTCCTGAATTATGCAGTTTTTTTACCATACAGCTCTCCTTCATCTCGTAAAGGATCAAATTGAGCAGTAATAATATAAGCAGGCGGTAAACCACTTAAATCATCTGCATATAGTGGTGAACTGTATGGATTTTGCCACATTTCTTCTTCTGGTGTATAAGAGTTACGCGCTTTTAACATAACTTGCTTTGATAACAAATAATATCCTCTATCATACATAGTGCGAGAATCAAATTCCACGTCCCGAAACGTGGTTAGAGGATAATATAAGATTTGAGCAAACAATTTTGGACCATCTAGATTTCTAGACTTTAATGCTGTTACTGCTGCTAAATTCCCCCCGGCACTATCACCAGCTACAGCGATTTTATCAGGATTACCTCCATATTTTTCAGCATTTTCATGTGCCCATTGCAATGCTTTATAACTGTCTTCTACAGCAGTCGGGAAAATATGTTCCGGCGCGAGTCGATATCCTGGACTTACTACCACAGCCCCTGTTTTAGCAGCTAACGATCGTATAAGACTATCGTGTGTTTCTAAATTTCCATACCCTTCTAAAAAGGCACCACCGTGATAATACATGATTACCGGCGCGTTATCTGTATCAGAATAATGATAAATACGAACTGGAATTTTCGTGTTTTCCTCTACAGATATTGTAATGTTGTGTTTTTTTATTTGGTCTTTCGACGATGAGTCAGGAGATAAAAATCCAGGTGCTTCTATATTTGTGTTTAGTGACACTAAGTTATTGTTTATTGCGTGCAATATCACAGCTGTCTTTGAAGGAAGCTGTCCATGGGCTGTTTGTGACCAGTTTTCAATAGAAAGAGCGGTAACAATAGAAAATATCACCGTGGTTATAACGATAATTTTTATTCCTTTTTTCCACAATAGACTCCCCCTACCCTTCTTCTACAAGTTCATTATACCAAATTATCCGATGATTTATTTAGAATTATACATACTTTCTCATGATTACACATAATTGGGCGGCAATGAAAATAGCAAAACATCGATACTCATTACTTTGATATTCGTTTTGACATAAAAAAACAAGTCAGCGCAAACTTTCACTTTTTCATTATACAAAAAGACTGACCTTAAAAGTCGTTATTACAGACTTCGGCCAGCCTTTGTTTCTAAATTATTTAAATCAATTTCATAAGTACCATACTATTCGTATTTAATATTTAAGAAGTGAATAATGAAATTAATTTATTTAAGAAAACCTTTTTGTTTTACAAACTCATTTAAATATAGTCGTTTTGTCTTTTCAAGCGTAGAAGAAGTTTGTCCAGTCCACGTCACTTCTTTTTTAGTATTCATCCTTGTGCGGTAATATTCTAAAATACCGTCGTCGTATCGTAAAAGGCTTGATTGAGTTTGTCTTTTATCGTTTTGATATCGATTTTCATGAAAAACAACATCTTCCGGAAGCCTAGGTTTTTGTTCTTGATAAGAATCAGGGTAGCCAACGGCCATACCAAATAAAGGAAGTACGTTTGCAGGGGTTTCTAACAAAGAACTCACTTCTTTAAGATTGTTTCGTATACCTCCTATATAACATATACCTAAGTCTAAAGATTCCGCCGCTATAGCTGCATTTTGTGCAGCGAGTGCAGCATCAATGATAGCAATCATGAAACCTTCTGTACTTTCAATTGCAGTTGAAATATCTTTCGTTTGTATATCGGCGGCTTCTTGAAGTCTGGCAAAATCCGCACAAAACACAAAAAAGTATCCATTTTCAGCAACATAAGATTGGTTTCCAGCTAACTCTGCAATCTTTTTCTTTTTATTTGGATCCGTCACCCCAATAATAGAGTAAGCTTGAAGAAAGCTGGATGTTGAAGCTGCTTGTGCCGATTTAATAATATGATGTAATTGTTCTTCCGGTATAGCTTGATTTGTAAAAGAACGCACAGATCGATGATTCAATATAGTCTCTATTGTTGTATTCAAATTACCCCATCCTTGCTTATATGATTTCTCATCGCACAGATTATAACAAACGAAGCATGCTTCCCGCGAGAAACATGCTTCGTTGTAAATTATGTATGTCTGATTCATGAAGCTGTCCTATTTACATTTCTTCCACACCGAGACTGATTGCCAGCCCATTTTTCACCCGGTTCATTGTATCTTCATCCAGGTGTGTAATTTTATCGGTTAAACGCTGCTTGTCAATTGTTCTAATTTGTTCAAGCAGAATAACACTGTCGCGGTCAAACCTATGTTTTGCCGCATCAATTTCCACGTGGGTTGGGAGTTTTGCTTTCTTTATCTGAGCTGTAATGGCAGCAACAATGACGGTCGGACTGAACCTGTTGCCGATATCATTTTGAATAATCAGCACAGGTCTAACACCGCCTTGTTCTGAACCTACTACCGGTGAAAGATCAGCAAAAAAAACGTCTCCACGCTTTACAACTTTTTTGGATTGGTGATGATTATGACTCGTATCGCTCAAATCATCCATTCACCTCCTTCACCGGTTCCATTAAAAGGATATGCCGAATAGAAGAATCTTATTCATCCTTTGACGAATTAATTACTTTTTCTCCTTCAAGCAACGCCTCTTCTTCCACTTCCTCAAATTCTCTGCAAAGTTCCATATTAATTTGAGCCATTTCTAAATAACCTTGTTTCATTTGATTATGAAAATCCGTAGATTTCCTCTGCTGAATCTGTTCTTGTAACACGTTACGAAAAAATGAATTTTTTTCTTCCTCCGTAAAGTGCTCAATTTCAGAATATAGGTCCTCTGGTAATTCTAGTGCAATCTGCTGAAATTGAGACATATCCAGACAGCCCCCTATGCATGGTTTATTCCCATACACCATTATAAAGGATTTTGCTTATAAAATAAAACGTATTTTTTTAATTTTTTAATTACGGCGGCAAATCAATCCTAATCGAAATATAAACATTTAAATATTAATTGCAAATGTTATGATCTTCTGTTAAAGTTATAAGTAATTAACATTCTTAATATCCTACTTCTATTAAGAAGTGAGGTTAGAGGTGCAATGACCATTAGTAAGTAATAGGAGGAGCATGAAATCCTTTGATTATTACTGAAAGGGGAATTTGCCGAAGTGGACAGCTTTTCATGAGCTTGAAGCTGGTTTCGTATTGAAAAAATGCGAAACTGTCATATAGCATTTTTTTGCTATATGGAGGGCTATCTCACGCATAAACGGTTCTGAATAACTGAAACGTTCATGCAGCAATGATACCCTCATTGCTGCTTTTTTGTGAGAACATGGAATTCCGGAGAGAACCGGCCCTCATCCGTCTATTGGAATGCTGGATATATATAATGCGGAGGGTGATGAAAAATGAACGTTGGAAAAATAAGCACAGCAATGGTAACTCCTTTTGATGAACAAGAAGAAGTTGATTACGGGGCTGTAACAAAGCTAGTGAATAACCTTATTTCAAATGGATCAGATAGTCTTGTTATTGCAGGCACTACTGGAGAATCTCCTACTTTGTCTACAGAAGAAAAAATAACATTATTTGAACATGTTGTAAAAATTGTAAACGGAAGAGTACCTGTCATTGCAGGCACAGGGAGTAACAATACAAAAGCATCCATTGAACTAACAAAAAGAGCAGAACAAACGGGTGTGGACGCTGTTATGCTTGTGACTCCTTACTACAGCAAGCCTTCCCAAGAAGGAATGTATTTGCACTTTAAAAAAATAGCAGAGTCTACACATCTTCCAGTCATGCTTTATAATATACCTGGACGCAGCGCAGCTGGATTGAATCCCGAAACAATCGTACGACTATCGCGTATTGAAAATATTACTGCAGTAAAAGAAGCCAGCGGTGATTTAGACGCCATAGCTTATATCATTGAAAATACACCGGAGTACTTTCATCTATATAGCGGAGATGATACTTTAACGTTGCCGATCATGTCTATCGGCGGTACGGGAGTTGTATCCGTAGCTTCTCATATTCTTGGTAATGAAATGCAGGACATGGCTCAAAGTTTTGCTAACGGACATCCTCAATATGCTGCGAAAAGACATAGAGAACTGCTTCCTACCATGAAATCATTTACTGTTGCTCCAAGTCCAGCTCCTATTAAAGCGGCTCTTGAGCTCCAAGGTGTCATTTCTGCAGATGTTCGACTTCCTATGATTCGTTTAAATGAAGAAGAAATGAATGTTTTGCGGTCTACGCTTCACCCCACAACAACATTTTTTGTCAGCTAGTACTAGAGAAATGAAAGACAAAAATTTTCATATTAAAAAGGCTGTGGTCCTTCATTTGGATCGACAGCCTTTTTCTTTCTACAAATGTAATTTTAGCGTACAATCATAATTATAGGAAAGGGGAGACATCAACGTTGAAGCGACTGTTACTTTTTTTGATTTTGGGATATCGTAAATTTATTTCCCCCATCACTCCCCCCACATGCCGTTTCTATCCCACTTGCTCTCAGTATGGCAAAGAAGCCATAGAGATACACGGAGCATGGAAAGGACTTTGGCTTACTGTTAAAAGAATCAGTAAATGCCACCCCTTTCACCAAGGAGGGTTTGACCCTGTTCCTAAAACAAAACGTAAACATCCTCATCAGCATTGAGACAATATTACAGTAGCTGCAGCCACTTCATTAAACTTAAAATAAAAGTCATAATCACCATTAACGTAACAATAAAGAATGAATTTTTTCGCACGACATTCCATGGTGATTCCCTCATTATATTAGAGGCCATTAACACAGAACCTGAAAACGGAGAAATCTGAACGGCCAACATCCATGCACTTAGTAAAAGCACCCCCATAAACGCCGGGGTGACCCCAAAATGTTCTGGAGTTAAAGAATTACCAAGTCCTAATACAATGATGACGGGGTGAATACCCAACAGGGCGAGTAGCATGGCTGTCATCATCAATATTACTACAAAAACAGGAATGACTCCTTGTGAAAGTTGCAAAACAACATTGGATAACCACTCCCCCACGTTACTATGTGATAATGCTTCTCCAAAAAAACCAGCTGTTATAAAAATACCTATTTCATTATATAATCGCTCAAAGGAGTGCGTAATGTGGCGTACAGCTTCATGGATATAGGATTGAAAAAGTTTAATCATATAAGCCCAAATAAGTGGATAAACAATGGCAAGAACCGATACTATTGTTAACATATTTACCGGTAATATTAATTCCATTATGAAGGAAAATAGTAATAAAATAGCTACATATAGTAAAAATGATTGCAATAGAGACTTTGTTTGTTCAGGATCTTTTTGGAAAGATGGTGCATTAACCACTTGTTTATCATTAGCAAAACTAGAGAATGGAAAAAACAATATTACAACCCCTGTATAGATGAATGCTAAAACAATACCATATCCTCCTATCTCTCCCCAAGAAAGATCATAGAGAACAAGAATAAGTCCTACGTTCACAAAATAAGGAGACCAAAGCATACAAAAACCAAAACCTCTTAAAAGCATAAGCGTAAACTTTTTATTTTCAAATGAAGAAAAACTATCATACCCTATATTATAAACAAGCGGCATCGAACCTAAATTCAGTAACGACCCCATCGCTGCGGTCAACATATATCCCATGCGATAAGGGTGAGCTTTATGATTTTCTTCTCTTTGTAATAAAAATGTTTGTAGTGCCTTCAAGTAACCCGCTTCTGACATCAACGTACCAAATAGTGGTATTAATAAAAATAATCCAATGAGATTAAGGTTTTCACCAAAGCTTTTCAATACAACAAAAACAGATACTTCATAAAATAAAAAAAGAACACTTCCTATCATAAGAAGTAGTACCACGATTAATCGATTAATTATATTCATTTTATATATAGAAAATAACAATAATAAACCGGCAATAGTACTATAAAAAGCATGCAGTATGTCAGAATGATAAAAAATACTTATTAAATAAAGGATAACAGCTATAAAGGCTGCGACACCTAGATATCTTTGTATCATCGTTATTTCCGCCTTTCAGCACATCCTACTGTTTATCATCTTACCACGATGTCTTGTTATTGCACATAAAAACTCTGCAGTGACTTCTCACTACAGAGTGATAACTTTAAGAGCCCATTTCACCATCATTAGATGCAGTAATAGAGGACACACTAGACGGCTTTTTTATATGAAGATCTCGTGGAATCTTAGCGAACGTTTCACAACCATTTTCGGTAATTCGTATTGATTCTGTTATTTCCACCCCATAATTATCGAGCCAAATTCCAGGCATTAAATGGAAAGTCATATTTGGCTGTAAAATCGTACGATCTCCCTTTCGAAAACTAACCGTATGCTCTCCCCAGTCCGGTGGATAACTCAAACCAATGGAATAGCCCAGACGTGACTCTTTGAAGTATCCGCGTTGAGCAATTGTTTTACTCCATATATCTTCTACTTCTTCAGCAGTCAGCCCTGGTTTAATAGCATCCATCGTCGTCTCAATGCCTTCTTTCACAACATTCGCAAGGTCTTCCACCTTATCAGGGGCTTCTCCAATTGCCATTGTTCTCGCCATCGGAGTGTGATATCGATAATATGCTCCTGCTATTTCAATCGTTAAATAGTCACCATAATTATAGCGTTTATCTGTCCATGTCAGATGTGGACTAGCCGTGTTTTCGTTAGATGGAATCATTGGCACAATGGATGTATAGTCTCCCCCAAAGTCCGCAGTTCCGCTTATTTGAGCTTGATAGATTGCAGCAGCCACATCGTTCTCCCTAATTCCTATATCAGCTGTATCGTATGCTGCATACATTGCATTTTCCAAAATTCTAGAAGCCTTTTTCATACATTCAATTTCACTGTCTGACTTTATGAGCCGTACCCAATTAACAAGTGTACTAAAGTTTCGAAATTCCGCATTAGGAAGCCCTTGTGTGATTCTTTCATAACACATTGCCGTGAAATAAAAAGCATCCATTTCCAGTCCAATTTTTCGATTACCTTGACCAATTTCATTTAATATATTAGCTACAAAATCCATAGGATGTTTTATAGTAGATTGAACAAATTCATCTGGATAAGGAATAATATGATTATCATCTAACCATGTCGTGACTTGGGCACTATGTGCATCCATTTCTCTGCCGATCCAAATAGGCTGTTCTTCATCAATCATGACGACTAGAATTTGATGTACATAAAAAGACCAAGCATTATATCCAGTTAGATAAAACATGTTAGATGGGTTAGATACAAGCAGCACCTCAATACCATATTCCATCATTTTCTGTTTTGTATGATTCATCCTGATTAAATATTCTTCATTGGTAAACAAATACTTCACCCCTTTTCGCCAGTTCTTGTTATTGATTGAAATAAGGGGCGGAACTGTCCCACGATATGGGATAGCTCTATTTACTAAGCCATTGAAATACATGTAAACTCCTATGGAACAGAAGTAGCTGAAAATTCCAACGCTTCCGCTGAAGCATTGCCCGCGGAAAGCGGAATGTATTTCAACTGGATAATCCCTTTTAGGACAGTCCCTTTCCTATTCATCTAATATTTTAAAAGCTATGATTCGCTCTTCTGACATTTCCTTTATAGTATACTCTACTCCCTCACGACCGAGACCGGATCCTTTTATTCCTCCAAAAGGCATCGCGTCAATACGAAAATCACTACTGTCATTTATCATTACCCCACCAACACGAAGCTTTTTAGAAGCTTTCAATGCAGCGTTAACATTTGCTGTAAATATTCCTGCTTGTAATCCATAATTTACGTCGTTGGAACGTTTAATGGCTTCATTAAGATTTTTCACTTTGAATAAAAGCACAACTGGGCCAAAAATTTCTTCCTTAACAAGTGTTGCACTTTCCGGTACATTTTCAAGGACTGTGGGGTCATAATGAGCTCCTTTTCTAGTACCGCCGCTTAGAATCAAAGCACCAGCTTCTGTTGCCTCTTTCACCCATTGTTCAATACGCTCTGCTTCCTTTTCATTAATAACCGGACCCATCTCGGTTGATTCAGACAATTTATTTCCGGTTTTAACTTCTTTAACTTCCTTTAAAAATAACTCTTTAAAGGATTCGTACACATCTTCTTCTACATAAATTCTTTGTACCGAAAGACAATTTTGTCCTGCCGCTGCAAATGCTCCTGACGTTGTAGATACAGCCGCTTCGTATAAGTCCGCATCGTTTAAAACAATGGCTGGTGAATTTGATCCAAGTTCCATAGACAATTTTTTTAATCCAGCTTTTTTTGCTATTTTTTCGCCTGTTTCCATCCCACCAGTAAAGCTAATCATATTGACCTCTTTACTTTCAATAAGAACATCACCTATATCTCGAGCACGGCCGGTAATGACGCTTAAAATCTTATGAGGTAAACCGGCATACATAAACGCTTCTGCCATTTTCAAAGCACTCAAAGGTGTTTCTGTCGCAGGTTTAATGATAACTGCATTTCCTGCAGCAATGCCGGGACCAATTTTGTGAGCAATTAAATTAAGAGGGTCATTAAAAGGAGTAATAGCAGCTATAACACCTACAGGAAAACGGAAATAATACCCCATTCGATTCGTATTTCCAGGCATTTGGTCAAAGTTTATTGATTCTCCAGTTAAACGCCGTGCTTCTTCTGCGCTAATTCTTATTGTTTCAGCAGCTCTTTTCGTTTCACTACGAGCTTCATTTATTGTTTTACTACCTTCTAAAGCGATCGTTCTTGCAAAATCTTCTAAATTATCTTCAATATAAGTTGCGGCTTTATTTAAAATGTCCATACGCTCACGTATTGAGAGATTTTCTGCTATTTCCTTACCTTCTTGGGCAAGTGTTATGGCATCAATCATATCTTCTGCTTTGCCTGCTGGGATTGAACCGATAATCTCATTATTCTCAGGATTGTACACATTAATTTGTTCCGTTCTTTCGATCCATTCTCCCGCTAAAAGCATTCTTCCTCCCATCATTTCTGTTGCCATCATATCCGCCACCTTTCTATCGAAGATTTTTACAAATTATTACGCTCAAGGTTAATTAAATCAATCAATAAAGCAAATCCTGTTTCAGGGATACCTGCACCAGCTCCAATAAGCGTTACGGGCCCCGAGAGATCACACTCATACGTAATAGCATTTAGTGCACCTGATATTCCAGACAAAGGATCTTCTTCTGGAAGCATTTCAGGTGATACAGTAGCGTTTATCTGACCATTCTCATTTTTCACTTTACCTATTAACTTCCACTTTTTATTTTCCTGTTCAGCTCGATTCATATCCTCACGGGTTAAACTAGAAATCCCTTCACAAACAACATCTTCTTTTTTTAAGTCTGCGTTCATGATAACGTTAGCTAGAATAACGACTTTATAAAGAACGTCATATCCTTCGATATCACTTGTAGGATCTGCTTCTGCAAAACCTTTCGCTTGTGCTTCTTTTAAAGCATCATCAAAATCCATTCCAGCTTCCATTTTTGTAAGCATATAATTGGTGGTTCCGTTAAGGATACCTCGAATTTCTTTAATGTCATTTCCGACTAACGAAGTAAGGGGCATTCTAATAGCTGGAGTACCGCTCATTACTGTTCCTTCGAATGAAAAACAAACATTATTTGCTTCTGCGATTTCGTTTAGTTCTTGGTAAGCCAATGCAATGGGGCCTTTATTTGTTAAAACGGCATTCTTCCCTGAATTGAAAGCTTTTTTACAGTGATCAATAGCCGGCTGTCCCGTATTCACATCAGTGAAAGTAATTTCCACCATTGTGTCAGCATTAGATTTTTCTATAGTGGTTATATTATCCCAACCGCGAACCAATCCTTTAGTTTCGGGATAGCTATCAAGTGTCCCGTCTTTTTTTAATGCCTGCAACACTTTATCAATGTCTAATCCTTCCGAATGATGCAACGAACCTTTATATAAGTCAGAAATGGAGACAATTTTAAAGTCCATACCAAATTGTTTTTGCAACCATGTACCTTTGGTTTGAATAATTTCAGCCAATCCCTGTCCGACTCCTCCAAATCCAATAAATGCAAGTTTATGCGCCATGATACCCCTCCTTCGCAGACTTCCTCATTGCTTTACTGTAAATAACGAATAGCGGAACCAACTAGGATAGAAACTCCCACTGGCAATATATTTTCTTGTATATCAAAACCAGGCATGTGTAACCCCTTGTTACTTTTATCTGTAAAACCGGCACCTAAAAACAACATAGCGGCTGGAACCCTATCAGCGATATACCCGAAATCTTCTCCTCCTAATCCATATGGCTCATGCTTAATATAAAAGTTTGGAAAGATTTCTTCTATCGTTGACTCCAGTATTTGAACTGATTTTTTATCATTGTTTAAGGCCGGTTCCCCTTTTTCAACTTCCAATTTGTAAGAACCACCCATCGATTCTACGATAGAGAAAGCTTGATGCAATTCTCTTTCTAAATGGATTCTCGTCTGCTTATCGTAACTTCTCAGCGTCCCTTGAATTTTCACTTCCTCTGGAATGACATTTGTTGAGGAACCTGCTCGTATTTCACCGATACTGATAACAGCAGGGTCCAAAGGAGAAGTTCTTCGAGAAGTTATCCCTTGAACCGCTTGTATGACAAAAGAAAGCATCCACACAGGATCCGTTCCAAGGTGTGGATAAGCACCGTGCCCGCCTGTGCCTTTTATAACTGCTTGAAATGTGTCTACATTTGCCATACTTGGACCCTCATGTAATCTTATATGGCCCGGTGTAAACTCTGGATCCATGTGTAGCGCAAATGCAACCGATACATCATCCAGCAACCCGTGATTAATAAAGTATGGCGCACCTGAACTGCCCGTGTCGTCCGTCGCTTCTTCAGCTGGTTGAAATATAAATTTTATTGTTCCCGAAAACGTACTCTCCCTTTCAGACAATACATGAGCTGCTCCCAATAAAATAGTAGTATGAGCATCATGACCGCAGGCATGCATTACTCCCTTGTGTTCAGATTGATACACAGCTTCCGTTTCTTCTGTAATAGGAAGGGCATCCATATCAGCACGCAAAGCGACCACAGGCCCCTCCCCTTTTTTTAAGATTCCAACCACGCCTGTTTCAAGACCCGTTTCTTCTTTTCCAACTAGAACATTTATTTCCGGTATATTACGAAGTTGTTTTGCTACAAAAGAAGCTGTGTTATTTTCATTGAAGCTTAATTCCGGATAACGATGGAGATAACGACGCCATTCTGATAACTGTGAGAATATAGATTCGGCCTTTTTAAATATGGCGTGTTCAGAATGCATTACAAAGCCTCCTTTGTTTCGTTACGTGTTCGTATTGGTCTCCGGTAGATTAGAGAGAGCCTGATTGAGATCATTGATTAAATCATCTGCATCCTCAATACCTACAGAATAGCGGACTAAACTTTCTGGTATGCCTAAAGCAGCTCTTTCTTCCGGCGTATTTTCTACGTGACTAGTTGTTCTTGCTGGCCCTACGGTTGTCTCTACAGCACCTAAGTTTGCTGCCCGATTTGCAAATTCTAGTTTAGGGAGAAAGTCACGAACAGCTTCTAATCCACCCTTCATCGAAAAACTTAGCATTCCGCCAAATTGTCTCATTTGCCTTTGGGCAATATCGTGTCCAGGGTGATTTTTTAATCCAGGATAGAACACTTTGTCAACTTGTTCATGGGATTCTAAAAATTCAGCTATTTTCAATGCAGATTCACACGATTGTTTTAACCGAAGATGAAGTGTTTTCATACCCCGTAACAATAGATATGCAGCCATTGGATCCATAGTTGCACCATTGATTTCTCTGTAATGAAAAATCTTTTCTACGAGATCTTTATTGCCACACACGGCTCCCCCTAGTGCATCAGCATGCCCTCCAAGAAACTTTGTGGCACTGTGAATGACAAGATCGACCCCATATTCAAGTGGGTTTTGATTAATAGGAGTTGCAAACGTATTGTCAACAAAAACTAGTGCTCCTACTTCTTTAGCAACCTTCACCATGCGCTCGATATCGGTGATTTTTACAGTAGGATTCGTTGGCGTCTCCAAATAAAGTATGTTACATCCTTTTCTTACTTCCTTCTCAATTTCTTCATGATTACCGGTTTCACAAAGAGTAACGTTAATATTTAGCTGAGGCAAAAATTCACTGAATATTTTATTTGTACCGCCATACGTATCATTCATAGACACAATCCGATCCCCTGGTCGTAAGAATGTAGATAGTGAGTTACTGATAGCAGCCATTCCCGTTGAAAAACTGGTTGCTGCTTCTGCTCCTTCAAGCTCTTTTATCTTTTGTTCAAATGATTCAACTGTCGGGTTTGTATTACGGCCATAAATGTGACCCTTTTCGTTTCCGATCGCTACTTCATACCAATAATCTAAATCATCATAGGTATAAGCTACACTGTGTACTACAGGAACTTGTGTTGCTCCATGTGCTCTATATTCTTTCTCTCCAGCCCAAACCGCTTTCGTAGAACGCTGGATGTTACGGGCATCTTGATTCATCATAACAAACACTCCTTTTCTCACACTTTCTTTGTAACTATTTTTATCATATGATAGATAAGGAATAAATCCATTCATCAATTTGTATGAAAGTTTATATTGCTTTTCAAACAATATGGATAAAAGGTTTTCTGACATTCATTGTTTTAGGCATGAGGAGGTTTTTATGTTTACTGTTTACAACATGCTCCAACTTCCAATTATGAAACGAGCCGTTTCTCAAACGAATTCAAGTTTTGGTATGCAAACCCCTGTCGAATGGGTCTCTATTATAGAAATGCCGGTTGAAAATTTTGTTCGAAAAAATGAAGTCGTATTAACCGCAGGTATAGGATGTGAAAACGATGAAAATAAATTGCTGTCATTCGCACAAGAAGTTATAGATGCTGAGGCTGCTGCCTTAATTATTGCCACAGGAAGATATTTAAACGTCATTCCAGATAACGTTATTCAATTTTGCGAAACGCATGATTTTCCATTGATTGAAATCCCTTGGGAAATACGCTTTGCCGATGTTAGTCATGCCATTTCTACCGCATTACATCAACGAGAACGCAGTTTTGTCGAACACTCCGACAAAGTTCGTAAAGAATTATTAGAAATTATATTAAATGGCGAAGGTGTTGCACGCATCGCTTCCTATCTGGAAAAATCTCTATTCATGCCTGTTGTTATTACAGATCGGCAAGGGAATATAAAGACAAAAAAAAGCAAAAGCACTCAAGATTTGGAGGAACGGTGGAATGCACATTTGTTGCAACGCGGAGATCCCCTTTATTTTAAATTAGAAGAGTCCAGTGATAACAACACGCTTCCAAATAACATGCACTGGCTTATTATTGATAATAAAGAAGTGCTGCAACTTACCGTTCAAAGTGCTCGAGAAATTCAAGGTTTTATATTACTTGAGTGGCCCGAACATTTGCCGGAAGATGAAGTATTTCAAGAACATACTCTTATATTGCTTGAACATGCTGTAACGACTTCTGCCTTGTGTTTTCTCCATGATCAAGCTGCCTTAGAAACAGAAATGCGGTTAAAAGATGACTTTGTTTGGAGTCTTGCTAAAGGAAAATTTGATTCTAAAGATAACGCCTTATCCAGAGCGAAATCATTAGGATACAATTTAAATATTCCATATCTGTGTGTTGTCGCTAAACCTGAAAACTTTCACTACCTGTTTGAGAATGATAGTTCCCAAGATATTTCTTTTGAAAATTGGCGTAAACTTATCGGAGAGATGATGGAAGAAGAAGTCAATCATACAGGTAGAACCATGTACTTGAAAACGATGTCGACTTTTCAAAAAGAAGAACTGATTATCTACGTTGAGTTACAATCTGAAAAAAGCGTCGAGACAGCCTACCCCTTTATTGAATTACTACAATATAGGATAGAACAAAAAAAACCCAACATTATTGTATCATGGGGAATTGCCAAGACATATGGAGAAGATTTCTTTCATGTCGGATTCGAGGAAGCTTATTCCGCATTAGACATAGGCAGACGACAAAAAGGGAACGGATATATTACAACTTATGCTAATACACGATTTGATCGTGCTCTTCTCGCCTTAACAGAGAATGAAGAATTAAGAAATATTACAGAGGTTATCATCGAACCACTGCAACGATACTCGCTAGAAAGAAAAATTGACTTGGTTCATACTTTTATCATTTACAATCGTCATAAAGGAAATGTAAGCCAGACAGCTAGAGAATTAAATCTCCATCGTCAATCCTTACTATATCGGCTTCGAAAAATCGAAACCTTAACCGGTTGTAGTCTCGATGATTCCGATGAAATGTTTTTAATAGACCTGTCCATCCGTCTTCATACTATTAGTGTGAACAAAGACAAAAATACAAATCACCATACTAAGTAATACCGCCTTACCAACTTCATGGAAGGGCGGTTTTACTTATGAATAGTTAATGTAATAATCTCAAGTTATTTTAACTGATAATCGTGTTCTAGTCCTTTCAATGTCTCAAGAGACTTTTGAGAGTATTCGTCTATCTTTTCTTCTAGTTGTTGTTTAAGTTCATTGTAAGCTGAAATTAATGATTCTCTGTAATCTGGTACCTCCTCTTCATATATTTTTGCGTTGGCTGTAGGTATCCAAACTTTTTCAAACTTTGCAAGAGCCTTTCTTTCGTGGAATAACGGAACATCTACTTGTTTAGGATTGTGAAGATCTCCCTGCATTGGATGCTTTAATACGGCAACAATTTTAATAAGTGTTTTATCCTCTTTTTCTTGTAAAGGTTCTCCAATGTACACACCTGTTTTGTAAGCAGCTTTAACGAATCTATTTTCAGTCATTTATTATCCTCCTGTATTTTATGGTCTTTATTCATTCATGTTAACAAATTTAATACATAATATCATTTATATATTAAATACGGTACGTGAAATTTTAATAAAAAACAATAAAACTCAGCGCATTGTGTTAACGCTGAGTTTAAACATGTTTATGGTAAATTTGTCGTGCCCATTAAATGTCTGTCACATTCTCTTGCAGCTTCACGTCCTTCATGAATTGCCCATACTACAAGACTTTGACCTCTTCTGTTGTCACCGGCCGCAAAAATGTTTTCCTTACTTGTTTTATATACGCCATACTCTGCTTTTACATTACTATTATCATCTGTCTCTATTTCCATTTTCTCTAACAGTTCTTGTTCTGGTCCTGTAAAACCAACTGCTAAGAAAACAAGATCTGCTTTCCAAACTCTTTCGGTACCTGGAATTTCTTTTCGTATCTTTTTTCCATCCTCATAAATCGTATCGACATCAACGGTATGCAATTCTTTCACACGACCGTTTTCGTCTCCTACGAATTTTTTCGTCATTACTTTATAGGCTCTTGGATCGTCTCCAAATACAGCCTCTGCTTCTTTATGACCTTCTTCTTGGCCGTACACAATCGGATAAAGTGGCCATGGATTATCCTCATTTCTTTTCTCATCTTTTTCAGGATGAATGTCGAATTGAGTCAAAGAATTACAGCCGTGACGAATGGAAGTTGTGATACAATCTACTCCCGTGTCACCTCCACCAATAACGATTACATCTCTATTTTCCGCAGAAATATAGTTCCCATCATCGTGTCTTGAATCCAGCAATGATTTCGTATTAGGACGTAGAAAATCCATTGCATAATGAATTCCTTTCAGCCCTCTCCCTTCTGCCGGAACATCACGATGAACTTGAGATCCAGTGCATAACAGAACAGAATCAAAATCATTATTTAATGACTCTACGGAATAATTTTCACCAATTTCTATATTAGTAACAAATTCAATTCCTTCTTCTTCCATTATATCCAAACGTCTTTTGATGACATCATAAGATAGTTTTACATCTGGAATACCATACGTTAATAATCCACCAATCCTATCATCTTTTTCAAATACCGTTACCCAGTGTCCAGCTTTATTTAGTTGTGCAGCAGCAGCCAAACCTGCTGGTCCGGATCCGATGACCGCCACTTTCTTACCGGTTCTTTTTTCTGGTGGATTTGCTACAATCCATCCTTCTTTGAAACCTTTTTCAACAATATTAAATTCAATCGATTTAATCGTTACCGAATCATCATTTAGCGCTACCGTACAGGATCCTTCACAAGGCGCTGGACACACTCTTCCGGTAAACTCAGGAAAATTGTTTGTCTTGTGTAATCTTAGTAAAGCTTCTTTCCATTTACCTCGATAAACAAGGTCATTCCATTCAGGTATTAAATTGTAAACAGGACATCCTATCTCACCAGAACCATCCATTGTAGTACCAGCTTGACAGAAAGGAATTGCACAGTCCATGCAACGTGCACCCTGCGTTTGTAATTTCTCTTCAGGCATGACTAGTTGAAATTCCTGCCAGTTTTTCACACGTTCCATCGGTTTTATTTTCGGAGGAGCTTCACGTTCATACTCCATAAAACCCGTTGTTTTACCCATAACATCCACTCCAAACAATATATATCTTGATGCCGTTTATTACTTACCGCCAACTCTGGCTTTGTTCGTTTTTGTTTCATTAAAAGCACTCATGATTGCTTCTTCTTCTGTTAACCCATCATTCTTCGCATTTTCTATAGAGGCAAGCATATGCTTATAGTCATTAGGAATTACTTTAATAAACATAGGAAGTGAATCATTCCATTGTTGTAAAATACTTTCGGCTAGGGAGCTTTCTGTATAGCTTGCGTGACGCTCAACCATCGTTTTCAACTGTTTAACGTCTTCTGGATTTTCTACTGGTTCTAAATTGACCATTTCCTTGTTGCAACGTGTGGAAAAACTTCCATCTCTATCCAAAACGTATGCAACGCCGCCGGACATTCCAGCTGCAAAGTTTTTACCAGTAACACCAAGGTTAACAACCGTTCCACCGGTCATATATTCACAACCGTGATCTCCCAATCCTTCTACAACAATATTCACTCCGCTGTTTCGAACGGCAAATCTTTCTCCTGCAACACCTCGAATATATGCTTCACCAGAAGTTGCTCCGTAAAAGGTTGTATTTCCTATTAAAATACTTTCTTCTGGTGCAAAAGTTGAATTTTCCGGCGGATAAGCAATGATTTTTCCGCCTGACAATCCTTTTCCAAAATAATCGTTAGCATCGCCTATAAGGGTTTGAGTCATTCCTCTTGGTATAAATGCACCAAAACTTTGACCTGCCGATCCTCTGAACGTGAACCGGATTGTATCTTCAGCTAGCCCTTCCAGACCATATTTCTTTGTAACTTCACTTCCGACTATCGTTCCGACAACTCTGTCTGTGTTACGAATTGTAAATTCACCAAATACCGGTTCATTTTTACTAATAGCATTCTCAGCAGCCTTCAGTAACGTTGTAGAATCAAGTGATTCCTCAAGCTGGTGGTCTTGCTCTTCGTTGGCAAAGTGTTTTGATTGATCTAATCGTTTCGGACGATACAGTAAGTTAGATAAATCTACTGAATTTGCTTTCCAGTTGTCAATTTGATCCTTTTGTTTTAAAAGATCAGTTCTACCAATCATTTCGTTCAACGTCTTAAATCCTAGTTCGGCCATTACTTCTCGCAATTCTTCTGCGACGAAGTGCATAAAGTTAACAACATGATCCGGACTGCCCATAAACTTCTTACGTAACTCTGGATTTTGAGTTGCTACACCTACAGGACACGTGTCGAGATGACAAACTCTCATAATAACACAACCAAGTACAACAAGAGGTGCAGTAGAAAATGCAAACTGTTCTGCTCCCAACAATGCAGCTACTGCTACATCTCTACCAGTCATCAATTTCCCATCTGTTTCTACAGATATACGATTGCGCAAGTTATTTTCAACTAATGTTTGATGAGTTTCTGAAAGACCAATTTCCCAAGGAAGACCTGCATGTTTTATACTCGTTTTTGCTGCAGCTCCTGTTCCTCCATCATATCCGCTAATTACAAGTCCATCTGCGCGTCCTTTTGCTACACCAGCAGCGATAGTTCCAACGCCAGTTCCTGAAACAAGTTTAACGCTAATAAAAGCAGAAGGATTTGCATTTTTCAAGTCATGAATCAACTGTGCCAAGTCTTCGATAGAGTAAATATCGTGATGAGGAGGTGGGGAAATTAAACCAACACCAGCCGTGGTTCCACGCACCTTAGCAATCCAAGGGTACACCTTGTTTCCTGGCAGCTGTCCGCCTTCACCAGGCTTTGCCCCTTGCGCAATTTTTATTTGTATTTCATCAGCATTAACTAAATAATGACTTGTTGCACCAAAACGGCCAGATGCTATTTGTTTTATTGAACTGCGGCGTAAGTCTCCATTGGCATCCGGTGTAAAACGGTCCGGGTCTTCCCCACCTTCGCCAGAGTTTGATTTTCCACCAATTTTGTTCATTGCTATTGCTAAGGCTTCATGTGCTTCTTCAGAAATAGCTCCAAAAGACATGCCGCCCGTCTTAAATCTTTTAACGATTTCTTCAGCACTTTCTACTTCATCTAGAGATATAGAGTTCCTTCCATCTGTGTTAAAAGTAAGCATACCACGCAAAGAAGTTTGCTTTTTTTCTTGATCGTTTATAGCGTTTGAGTACTTTTTAAACAATTCATAATCATTTTTCTTTGTTGCATGTTGTAACATGTGAATAGTGTGAGGATTATATTGATGCGGTTCTCCGTTTCGTCTCCATTGCAGGTCATCACCGGGGTCAAGCGTTTTATCCTGCCCTTCTTGTTCCGTGAATGCACGGGAGTGACGAATCAATACTTCCTCAGCTATCATTTCAAGTGTTACGCCGCCTATTCTTGAAGGCGTCCATGTAAAGTATTTATCTACAACTTCAGGTGCAATTCCAACAGCCTCAAATATTTGAGCACCACGATAACTTTGAACTGTGGAGATACCTATTTTCGATAACACTTTCATAATTCCCTTGGTTGCAGCTTTTATATAGTGTTGAACAGATTCCACATAAGACGTATCTTCAAGAATTCCGTCTTTAATCATTCCATCAATGGAATCAAATACTAGATAAGGGTTAATCGCTTCTGCACCGTAACCTAAAAGCACAGCAAAATGATGAACCTCTCTAGGTTCCGCTGTCTCTATCGCAATACTTACCTGTGTTCTCATCCCATTTCGAATGAAATGATGATGCAGACCTCCTACGGCAAGTAGAGCAGGAATAGGAGCATAATTAGTGTCCACGTTACGATCACTCAAAATGATAATCGTAGCGCCATTTGCTACAGCTTGATCCGCTTCTGCAAATAGATTATCTAATGCTTTCTGCATAGCTTCTTTCCCTTTAGAAGCCTCAAAAACCATGGAAAGCGTTACAGATTCAAACCCTTTATCCTTATTAGTACGAAGCTTCGCAAAATCTTCATTGTTTAAAATCGGTGTCTTTAAATACAGATGTCTTGCACTTTCCGGTTCCGGATGCAAGAGATTCCCTTCTTTACCGATTGTAGTTCCTACAGCTGTCACTAATTCTTCCCGAATAGCGTCAATAGAAGGATTCGTTACTTGTGCGAATAGTTGTTTAAAATAATTATATAAAAGCTGAGGATTTTCAGATAATACTGCAAGTGGCGAATCATACCCCATTGATCCGACTGGATCAGCTCCACCTTCAGCCATCGGCTTAATCATTTTGTCTAGCTCTTCATACGTGTAACCGAAAGCCAACTGTTTTTCAGTTATTGATTCAAAGTCTGTATTATAGACCTCTTGGCTTTCCAGCACGTCTTCTAAATCCGTTAAATAAGTGTCTACCCACTCTTTATATGGTTTTTCTGTAACAATATCCTGCTTAATTTCTTCGTCTGGTACAATTCGGCCTTCTTCCATATCTACAAGCAACATATGCCCTGGATGAAGTCTTTCTTTATATAATACATCCTCGGGATCGATATCAAGTACGCCTACTTCTGAAGACATTAAAATATGATCATCTTTGGTTACATAGTACCTAGCTGGACGCAGACCATTCCTATCAAGACAAGCACCTACCTTTTGCCCATCCGTATACGCAATAGCCGTCGGACCATCCCAAGGTTCCATCAACGTACTATTAAATTGGTAAAACGCTTTTTTCTCTGCTGACATCAAGGAATTATTCTGCCATGGTTCAGGAATCATCATCATTGCCGAGTGCGGCATAGATCTTCCTGCCAACGTCAAAAATTCAAATGTATTATCAAACATAGATGAATCACTGCCATGATGGTCAATGATAGGATGAACTTTGTCCAAATCTTCCTTGAATTTCTCTGAACGGAAAATAGCTTCTCTTGCATGCATCCAATTAACGTTTCCTTTTACGGTGTTGATTTCACCATTATGGATAAGATACCGATTTGGATGTGCACGTTCCCAACTAGGGAATGTGTTCGTCGAAAAGCGCGAGTGAACAAGAGCAACAGACGTTTCAAAAGAGGAATCATGAAGATCCAAATAAAATTGCGGAAGCTGTTCGGTCGTGAGCATCCCTTTATAAACGATGGTGCGTGAAGACAAACTAGCAAAATAAAATGAATCTCCTTCTTCCACACTAGTTCCCACTTCTTTTTCTATACGTTTGCGAATAACATATAATTTTCTTTCAAAATCATCTCTTGTTTCTATATCTTCATTCCGGCCAATAAATACTTGAAAGATGGCAGGCTTTGTTTTGTAGGCTGCATTACCAATCATACTGTCGTCAATCGGGACTTCTCTCCAGCCTAACAAGCTTTGATTTTCTTCTAAAATCAATTGTTCTATTTCTTTTTCACAGTTTAAACGACTCTGCTCATCATTAGGAAGAAAAGCCATTCCGACACCATAATGCCCTTCTGATGGTAAACGGAATTTTAGCTCGTCTTCATATTTTTCAAAAAAACGATGTGGAATTTGGAGCAACATTCCTGCACCGTCCCCTGTATTTGGCTCATCACCTTGACCGCCGCGATGTTCAAGATTAGCCAGAATAGTCAACGCATTTTCAACAATATCATGCGATCTTTTTCCTTTTATATTGGCCAAAAACCCAATTCCACAGTTATCGTGTTCAAACTCGGAATTATAAAGCCCTTTTCTCTGTGAAATATAAGGCTGTGTCATTACCTTCTCCACCTCTCTCAAATCTTTCTAACAAATAAAGCTGTCTACTTCTTCAGTGTAATATACAAAAGCATATCATTTTTCTGACATTTCGGCAAATTATTTCACAATATTTTTTCTCTTTGTAAGCGTTTACTATGCGCTTTTAACCTGCATTTCTTTTATTACGGTCAAGAATTAATATAGTATGTTTATACCTATTTATGCAACAATATTCATAATTGTTGCATTTGAATTTCAATTCTAGTGTGACGGTCTAATATACCTTGTTCACGATATGTTTTTTCTTCCATAATCATAGAACCGTCTTTTGAAACCATTAAAACCGTTTGAGACCGAGTACCGTACTCTTTCATATTAATAAAGAGAGGAGATAGTTGCTGCTCTAAAGACAGCTCCACTCCGGTATTTGGTAACGATTCTACTTCTGCCTGCTTTGTATCCGTTAACATGTCAAAGAACACATCACATGTTAAATGATCTTCCCTATTTTTCAAAATATGTGAAAATCGATTCTTTGCCTTTTTAACTTTGGGCCACGGTGTATCTAAAAAAGCATTGCTTAAACCGTAAACACCAGATTTTAGAACATATTTACCATAGTTATTTTGATTCGTAGTATAGAGAAGTTCATCTAAGTTTCCTCCAATAAAATTGTAACCTCCGTATTGATCGCCTTTTTTGTTACAATTTTCTAAAAAAACATCTGGTTTCTCTGTCTTGAGATAATCTTTAACTATATCTCCTCGTGATTTTTTTGAGGGTGCTTCGTATGGATTTCTCACATTGGTTATAGCAGCAAACCGTCCGCTTTCCGTTACACCCATCCACGTACCGCCTTTTGCTTTATCCCGGCCAGCTATAATAGGTGAATTCGGCCAGCAGTGAAGAGATTCAGCAGGCCTTGCATAAAATTCATCACGGTTTGCTGCGATAATCAACGGGAAATCTTCGTGAACATGATACCCGCAAACAATAAGACACATTTTTTTCCTCCCTTAATCATCATCTGTTAAGGTGATTTTTTTTCTGTGATTAAATGTTTCGAACCATTCATGGTAATAGGAAATATACTCTTCTCCCTGTCTCCAGCAGAGAAAAATAGATTTTCCATATAATCTGGCCGGAAAATCAACAAGCCCATCATCAATACTCTTCACATAGATGCTATGTTTTTCTAACTGTTGAATAAAGTGTTGCGCTTGTATTTCAAGAAAGTCGATCCAAGCTTCAAGCATAAAAATATCTTCTTTATTTGTTATTTCATCTTCAAAACTTCCCTTTTTTATAGCTTGCAGATGATGATAAGCTGTCTTAAACTCTTTTTGCAAATGCTGAAGATGAGCCATGCTTTCTCGTATACTCGGTAGTATGTTGTTGGCTTCATGAAGCGCAAAGTACTTATTAAACATGATACATCCTCTCCTTATTCATAGAAAATTAACTAAATTTGAATCTAATTATAAATTACATCGTATCTAAAATATAGAATAAAGAAAAGCAATATGCTACGAAGGGTGTCAAAAAATGATATAATATAATGACAACACTTGATTAATATGGTGATTTTTAAATTTTTTATATAGATAATTTTTTAGTTTGGAGGGACAACGTTGAGCCAAAATGAACACAATCAACCGTTAGAACAATCTTCTGATGAAACTCGCAAGCAAGCAGAAAAATTTATGGAACGCTTTAAAAATGAAGCTGACTCCAATGAACTATTATCTGCTATTGGCAGCCTTGGAGAAACAGAACAAAAAAAGGCAGGTGACTCTTTAGATGCGTTAAAAAGACCTGTCCGTGAAATGATGAATCAAAAAGATAATGAATTACCAGAAAAATTACACGAGTTAAAAGGCGTAGTAGGCGAATTAGAGCCTGAACATTTAAAAGAGGGAAAATTGAAAAAAACATGGAATAAGTTACTAAGAAAAAGTCCCATGGAACAGTATGCTCAAAAATATGAGACCGTCGAAGCACAAGTCGAAAATATAATAGAAGCCCTACTTTCTGGTAGAGATAAACTTCAAGAAGATAATGTTATGCTGGAGCAACTTAAAGAGACTGCAAAAGAACGAATCACAGACCTTGAACAACAAATCGAAACGGGAAATGCATTAAATGAAATGCTTGAGCAAGAAATGACAAAAGAAGAATGGCAGGATAATCCGACATCACTCCAAAAAGGGCAGGAGAAAGTTATATCGCGCGTAAAAAACATGCATCAAGCTGTCATGGTCCTTCAACAATCCCTTGCTTCTGTCGACTTAATTTTAGACAACAACGAAAAACTCGAGGAAGCTATTTTCAACGCCATAACGATGACAAAAAATATTATTACCGTTACTGCATCTATCCAACTCGCACTAGGGAACCAACGCAAAGTCATTAATGCCGTCCAAAATGTTAATGAAGCGACAGAAAATATGATTTTAAATAACGCCCAGATGTTAAAAACGAATACAGAAGACACTTTAAAAACGTTAGAGGAACCAGCCGTAGCTATCGAAACGTTCCGCAAGGCATATGAAGACGTGTATGCTGCCATTCAGTTAACGGAACAATCTAATGAACGTATCGTTCAATCTGGCAAAGAATTTATTAGTGAATTAGACGAATTAAATCAGCAAATGAAATCAAAATTATTAAATTAATATAATGAATCCCTTCTATTGAAAGATTTGTAGAAAAAGGTGATTAACATTGTCAAAAGATTGGCTTATGCATCCTTGGTTGGAGAAATTTTTACCAGATCACCTCCGCCCCGTAGACGATCATATTTTTTCAGAAGCTCACGGTATAGTTCTTATCCAAGAAACAGAAGCAGCTTTAAATCGGTTAATCGAATATGGAAAACAAGTAAAATCGGCACAAACATTTAAAAAAAATGGAAAAAATTTTCAGTTCCGATTAAAAATTAATCAAAAGCGAATGAAATTATTAAGCTACGAAACCCACAAATCAGAAGCAGCCCTAAAAAAAAGGATTGTCATCGAATATATACGTAAAGCGTATGCACCAAAAAGCAAGCAGAAACGCTATAAAGAGGCGACTGTTCAATATATTAAAAATGGGCAGACATACGTTAGAGGTATTCAAAAATCTAAGTATTTCAATGGGATTATGGATAAACTCGAATTACTTGATGATGCCCTCCTTGGAGGATTAATTGAAAATAAACCAACGGAAACAGTGACATCTTCTCCAGCTCAAGAGCCTAAGGAGGATAAAGAGTTTATTCATTCTTCAGAAGAACCGTTTCATTTTATTCAACAGCTTGACAATAAAATAAAATCGGATTGGAAAACACTCGATGATCTATTGGAAAACCGTTTAAAACAACTTTTAGAGGAAACCCACCTCACTGGTTATATGTTCGATTCTTTAGACATCGAAGAACGTTATACGATAAAACGTATGCTCCAAACCGACATTCCTTCACTCGTAGATACCTATCTTTCTCTTTCTGAAGAGAATAGAAAGGAACAAATCGAACAAATTTATGAGGCGCTTGTGAAAATGGAAATAAATACCCGTTCACTAAGAGAAAAAGCAGAGTATGCCAAAGTGAATAAGATGGAACAGTTGCTCGAGCTCAATCAAAGAAGATATCGAGTGAAAAAAAACAATAATGACTCAGAATAATTGTTCACTCACTGAGATAGATGGATGTCCTTCTTGCCGAAACCCCCTTTTATTTCGTATAATAAATGTATTGAACACAAATACGTATAGTACATGTTAAAGTGAGGGTTTTCATGAAGCGTCTAGAAGCTACAAAAAATATTGGAAACACGGTCCTCGTCAATATCGGATCAGAAGGAATATATTACGGAACCTTAGAGGAAGTCTTCACCCCTCCTAAAAAAATTTGGTCTGGTCAAGTTTTTATATTAGGGGTAGCTGAAGCGCCAGATATCGAAAAAGCAGACACGATTAAACAGAAAAAAGATTCCTCCATCGTCGTTACGGGATCAAAAATTACGCTTCCTGATCAAACGTGGAATATGGACTTTAATACATCTGTCATTGCTGCTATTCAAACATTAATTGATGATTTTGACGAAAAAATTAACGATTATACTCAGCTAATTAGTAAGTGGAAAGAAATAGGGTCTTACTATGGAGAAACCTATGAGTCAGATGTAACAACACCTGAACTTGGACACAAAGATCAATATGTGTATTACTATATCGATAAAAAAGATGGCCATGCCTTTTTGTATGAACCTACCTACGGTGATGAACTCGAATTAGAAGGATGCCCTTTTGAATTTGAAATTCATAAATCAGGGAAATGGTTGAATGTATCCCATGATCATGGTTTTACATTTAAAGATGAAAAGGGAAAATCTTACAGTCTTCACCAAAACGAAACAATACGAGTTCATCAAGAACAATTCCAACCATTTACTATTTTATTGAATGAATTAGAACATCCCGCTCGTAAAAGTATTCTGCAAGACATTGAAGTTCTTGGCTTTACACGAGATGACTTACTTCACTGCCATAACCGTTTATTGTATGAATTACTACAATCCGAAGGGGCTTCTTCATTTAAAGGAGTTAACTTCATTACATTTCAGAAGTCAGGGAAAACTTTAATTGTTCAGCATCATTACGAAAGAATATTAAAAGCTGAATCACAAGACTATGTATATGATCGGTTTGAATATACAACAGACAATGGTGAACGACGGATATCTACCTACACTAGCGCTTATTCAAAAGATCATGAATCATAAGTAAACAAAAAACGACAGGTTAAAATACCTGCCGTTTTTTGTTATTTCGTTTTGCATACCAGTTAAACAAATTAGGATAGACTCCTGTTTCAATATCTTTCAACCTGTAAGTGCGTCCTCCTGTTGTCGATAAAATATTAGCTGATAAACTGTAGAGCTGTCTGTGCTTTTGAAAGTAAGATTGTTGGTAGGTCAAAGAATGAATTTTCATCCGAGGTAAAATATTGCGTGCTAAATTAAAATTTCTCGCTTGGATTACTAAGTATTCTGAAGATAAAAATATACCTGCGTCTTTATAACGCTGCCAACCAATATAAGTGAAAAGTATGGGAACAAGAATAAATAACCAACCACGAGGAACCCAAACAACGATAGCAAAGAAAAGAATCCACCATACGAAAGAAGCTCGAAGCATATATCGCAACGCAACCCTTCTTGGTAACGAATTTATTTCAGTTTGGAAATTAGTTTCTGGAAGTATCTGTTCTGCCAATCGTTGCACCCGATTTTTATCACCCAGCGGTAATAAAACTGTCGAAAATTGTTCTTCTTCTATTCCACCACCAGCACTATCAACGTATATGCTCCAGTAACCAAACCATTGCCTAATTGGATTGCTGACATATCGAACACCAGTTACTCTATCTAACTGCAATGTCAATTCTCGTTTTTCTAATAAACCTCTGGATATGATTATCTTATTTCCTGACTTTATGACTTTAAAATTTCCGTACTGTATGACAGTCAAAAGTACAGAAATCCCCCAGGCGATAAGTGCTAGCATTAAAAATGCCCCTATCAACAGAAAGGTTCCCATCGATAACAAAGCACCATATGATTTTTCGTAAAATCCCGCTGGCAACAATTGATCTATTTGAGAAAAGACTGCGGCTGCTGCTGAAAAAACAAGACCTACCTTACCTGAAGTGACCCCTGAAAGTATGATTGTTTTCATCGGTACATCCTCGATAATCGTACCGTCATTATCAGCTACTCGTGCCTCGTCTTGGGAATCACTATTTCGCTCTCTTTGATTTACTTCCATCTGTTCTCTTTCTTCTTGCTTTCCTAAACTCTGTCTTATATCATTTATCTGTTTTTCAGGAATCGCTATAAGTTCAACCTCTGCTTCCATCCCTCCACCTGCTGTTTCAATTTTTATTTTTACAACGTTAAACATTCGATGAAGTAATGGGGAATGAACAGCAACTGATTGAACCCGGTTTTTTTGTATATAACGGCGTTTTTTGATAAAAATTCCTTTTTCTATCCTTAGTTCATTATTTTCAAGCTGATATTTAAAATAAAACCAGTAGAAAAAACAATAAACCAATAGCACAACTATGAAAACAGGAAATATCCACCCTGTTATTTCATTTATTCCACCCGCAAACAATGAAACAAATAAAGGAATGAATAACTGTTTTATTTTCATCATGAACATTAACAAGATCGAAATTTTATTCATTCTATTCCAATCAGTCATCATTTTCATCCGTTCCGGCCAGTTCTGCAATCTGGTCTCTAAGTTCAATACCAACCTCTTCTGTTAAAGCCGGAATTTCATGAGCGCCGGCTGCTGTTGAAATCATTACCGTAGTCAAACCATACTTTTTATAAATGGGTCCCTGTTCCGTATCAACATGCTGCACTCTGGACATTGGAATAAGAGTATGTTTGACAATGAAAATCCCTCGTAACAATTCCACTTCTTTTTCAAAAACCTCATAGCGCCATATTTTCCATCTAATATGTGGAAGCAGAATAATTTCCCAAATTCCAGCTAATATAACAACACCGCTACTTATATATAAGTAATACATCGAAATGTCGTACCAAGAAAAAATGAAGAAAAGTCCTACGAGCAGCAATAAATATAAACACGAATCAATGGCACCTCGAATTCTCCAAACAGATATTGCTTTTTCAGAAATATTTCGTCTCGGCATTTTTCGCATTCAACCAATACTCCTTTTATTCCTCAGCTGGAATGTAAGTTATCTTCACCCCTTCTTCTTGTAAAACGTTAATAACTTCGCTATTCAACGTATCATTACGAAGCAGCCCTAATGATTCAACTAATTCTAATTCTCCTAGCTCTCCTTGTTCTGCTTCCTCAATAAGTTCTAGTACTTCGTCTAATTGTTCCTCTTGTAAACGTTCTTTGACTTCTGTTTTTGTCATCTGTATATCCTCCCATTAGATATAATATAACCAAATTATTATAAAAAAGTATCCAGGTTTTTCTTCTCAAAAAGCCGCCTCTTTATTCATCAAAGGCGGCCAATTTCTTATATTTTATCTCTTTCCATTCGTTCGGCCATTTGTTTCCAGACAGAACCTTTCGCTTCTTCTCCGCCTTCAATTCGTTCTAATGCCAATTTTGCTTGTAACGCCACTTCAAATGCAGGATCATCAGCAGCTTCCCGGAGTGATTCTATTGCTGTCTCATCACCTACTTCATATAAGTACATTGCAGCTCTCCAGCGCACTAGTTTGTTTTTATCCTGTAAAGATTCTATCATAGCTGGGATTCCGGCGGGATCGCCTAGGTCAGAAAAACAATCGGCTGCTGTCCGTCTTACCGTCACCGAATTATCCTGCATTGCCTGCCTTAACAATGGTAAAATGATTGGTTCTTCAATCATGCCAATGTGAACAACAGCAAGTCTTCTCACTGCAGATTTTTCATCATGCAACGCCTTTTCAAGAACGGGTAAGTCCTTTTCTTTCGGATTCATTTTATCCAACGCTGCATATCTATTTTTCCAGTCCGAATCGTCAAGCATTTCTTCGGTTACTTCTATAAATCTTTCTTCAAATTGCTGTGCGTTTTCTTCACCGGATAAAGATAATTGAATAAGTGTATCAAGTCTCTCTTGAGGATAAGCAGCTGCAATTTCTTCAGCAACTTCTTCTCCAATTTCTTCTAAATCGGCCCCATATCTAACACTTTGGTCTTCCCAGCTTCTTTGCATCACTATGTTGTCTTCATCCGTTTGAGCTTTAAATGCTGCTGTTTGAAAACGTTCTGGTAAACCTTGACGTTTCTCTTCTTCCGCATTTATTAACTTTATTTGCATAGGAATGGCTTTGAACATCTGAAGCTGTACTTTCACTTCACCAAACGCTTCTTTAGCGTCCATTTCCGTTTCAGAAATATGGGACTGCTCTTCACCGAAAGCAGTTCGAACTTGAGAAAGAAGTCCCTCCCAGTCCGATTTTGGATGTCTTTCAACTGCCATAAAATCCGAGACATGATAAACACCAGTAATCCCTTCAATTTCAAGTATTGGCTTTATAAAATCAGGTGCTTCTTCAAGTTTTTTTGATGTATAATTATTGCTTTCACCAACCGGCAGTGTCTCATCTAATATTAATTTCATTGTATTTGGACTCGGAGTCGGTTCTATAGATTTAATCTTCATTATATAGTTCGCTCCTTTCTAATATCTTTTGTTGTATCTAGTCAATTGCATACCACTGATTGTAACACAATACAATTGTTTTCTTCCAACTGGAAATAACGGAAATGATGGGTTATTGCAATCCGAATTCTAATGTATAATAAAGATATGTACACTTATAAAAACTATACATTTAACTAGGGAGGTTTCATTACATGCAAATAGCACTGTTATCTGACATACACGGAAACGCACGGGCTTTAAAAGCTGTTCTAAATGACTTGAAAGATAAAAATATCGATCAAATATATATACTGGGCGATTTATGCTATCGAGGACCAGAACCCAAAAATGCTTTAGAAACAGTTCGCTCTACTCCGGCAAAAGTACTAAAAGGTAACGCCGATGAATGGGTGACAAGGGGTGTTCAAAAAGGTGAAGTACCAGAGTCTGCACTAGCATTGATGAATCAAGAGAAAGAATGGACAGTCGAACGTTTATCATCAGATGATATAAACTACTTAAAACAATTACCAGAATCTTTTCTCGAAACATTAAATGAAAATGTAACAATGCATGCTTTCCATGCTACTCCAAATAGTTTTTTCGATATCGTAACCGTGGATGCTACAGATGAAGAATTATTTGAAAAATTAACTATCAACAATGGTGCTAATGTGATTGTTTATGGACATATTCATACACCATATATAAGAACTGTAGGGGATACAACATTTATTAACACCGGAAGTGTCGGATTACCGTTTGATGGCGACCCTCGCCCTTCTTACGTCTTGCTGCAAGTCGATAATTCCTCTTTTCATGCTGATATTCAAAGAGTTTCCTACGATACTGCACGAGTCATGGATCAATATGACGCAAATAATTATCCGAACAGTCAACAAATGAAACAAGTTGTGAAAACAGCAAAAAAACCTTAAAAAATCTTCACCCGACCTTTCTCATAAGATCGGGTGTATTAGTTTATTAAAGACTTTATCCCGTTCATAATATCTAAAAATGTTGCTTTGTCATTGTATCTGTTTATAATATTCAGCTCTTCATCAAGAATAAACGTTGTTGGCACACCCATACATTGATAGCGATCATATGTTTTAGTGTTATTGTCTCGAAGGACCGGAAACGTGTAGTTACTACTCTTCATAAAAGAAGCGGCATCTTCTATTTTCCCTTCCCTTCCCGTTACATTTATAGTTAAAAATTGCAACTTTGTATCATCAAGATTATCATAAAATGCTTGCTTTTGAGCTAAATCTTTTTTAGAGTCTGGGCACCAAGATGCCCAAAACGTGAGCATTATCGGTGTTCCTTTGAAATCTTTAAGCTGCACCTGCTTTTGATCAAACATATCTTCCAATTCAAACTCCGGGGCTTGCATTTACTTCTCTCACTCTCCTTCTATTTATTGGTTTTTATAAACTGTTTTAAATTCGGTTGTAACCTTTTAAGTAGAGAAGGAATAGAATGAAACGCATAAATTGTTTCCATAACTTGTCCGTTTTTATATAGTTTTAAACAAGGAACACTTTCAATCTTTTCTTTTTTTGCTATATCGGGCATCTGATTTATATTAGCTTTATAAAATAAAGAACCACCATAAATTTTTTCTACATGCTCCATCATTTGTTGAGCTAATTTACAAGTTCCACACAAGGGAGTGTAAAAAAATACAACTGCCGTATTTCCCTGATTTTGATTTTTAAATTCATCACTATCTATTTCATTCATTTAAAACCCTCTCAACATTAAAAAAATACTGCCTTACATATTATAGGGGAAAACCTGCTCTTGGAACCAGGTTCTCCGTTTGTCCTAATTATTCATAAACGCTTTTACAAGTTCCTTACAATATGCTGGAATATCAGGTGGGCGGCGGCTCGACACAATGTTGCCGTCAACAACTACTTCCTCATCACTCCAAATCGCACCAGCATTTTTCATATCGTCCTTAATTCCAGGTGTACTTGTTACTTTCTTTCCTTCTAAAATATTTGCTGACACGAGCACCCAACCCGCATGACAAATTTGTCCGATAATTTTTTTATTCTCTTCCATATGCTGAACCATATGAATCACTTCATCAAACCGACGTAATTTATCAGGAGCCCAACCTCCTGGAACAAGAATACCGTCAAAATCTTGAGGATTGATATCACTAAAATTAGCTTCCGCTTCTGCAGGTACACCGTACTTCCCGTAATATGTTTTTCCTTTTTCCTTACCAGTTAATATGACATTTGCCCCTTCTTCACGTAAACGCATTACTGGACCCCACAGCTCTAAATCTTCAAAATCTTCATCTACTAATGCAATGATTTGCTTTGTTTTCAATGACATTGTTAACCCCTTTCTATACATTGTTGGTGTTAGCTTCCGTTGTATTAGAATATACAAACCGAAATTGCCTAACGCATGGTTTGCCATCGCGATAAGCCTTTTTCATCCCTTTTTCAACTAGCTTTTGTTTTTGAATAATAATTCCATTTATCGTTATCTCGAGGTTTGAAAACAACGGAAACGGCTCTATATTTATTGTATCATTCGTATGGAAATGAGCATGTATTTTTTTATTATTTAAAAATACAAATCTTTGTCGAAACCCATTTTTAAACCAACTTACTTCTTCATTCTTGGCTGCTCCTGGTTTGTTCATACAAACATATAATGAAATATCATCACAGAATTGTAACACTTTCATGTGAAATTCTTCCGTATGAGGATGATGTAACTCTTTCCGTATATTATCTTGACGTTTCCGCTCTGATTGTAAAAACGTCCGGCCTGTCACTGTTTGACTCGAATCAAAAAAAGATGCGTAATGACGACTAACTAGGAGACCGCTATATAAATCTTTGTCAGTTACATCCTCAATTCCGTTTTCATAAGCGTTTATTTTCTCTTTTTCTGGATAATCGATGAAGGAATATGGTTTGAAGTGACTATCTAATAACGGCTCAGCATCAAGCGGTATCCATGCTCTATCATGGTGCCGTACAGCAAACAACAGTTCATTCCACCGCTTCCCGTTATATAAGGCAGGGTCTTTCCAATGCTCCAAAAACAGCGCAGCTATTCTGGCATGTTCATGCTGTGGAATTAATTCAAAATATGAACCAGCGTCATTTACAATCACCACAATCCCTCCTATATTTTATTTTCCTTCCTTTTCTTTTATTTAAACATTACTCAAAAACCTCATATCATAAACGTAAAATTGCCCCAAATCACTGCAGCTTTTTGACTGCAGAAAAAAACCTTCCTTTGGTTAGGAAGGTTAAATAAGAAAATGAAATAAACTTTCATCTTTATTTATTTCATTGTACTGGAATTTTTTCTTTTGCAAACTTTCAATAAGAGGCTGATAATCATTTGGATCTTTCAATTCAATTCCCACGAGTGCGGGTCCATTTGATTTGTTATTTTTCTTTGTGTATTCAAATCTTGTAATGTCGTCTTCTGGACCCAGTACTTCATGCAAAAATTCTCTTAACGCCCCTGCTCTTTGCGGAAAATCAATAAGAAAATAATGTTGAAGCCCTTCATAACGTAACGATTTTTCTCTCATTTCTTCCATCCGCCCAATATCATTATTTCCACCACTTACAACACACACTATAGTCTTACCTTTGATTTCTTCTTTGTAGAAGTCAAGAGCTGAAATCGGCATAGCACCGGCCGGCTCTGCCACTAAAGCATTTTCATTATATAACTCGAGGATAGTTGAGCATATTTTCCCTTCTGGAACAAGAGATATATCATCTACAACTGATTGACAGACTTCGTAAGGAATATCTCCAATCCTTTTCACCGCGGCTCCATCAACGAACTTGTCCATGTTCTTTAATTCCGTCACTTCATTCTTACGAAGCGACTCCTTCATTCCGGGAGCACCTGCTGGTTCTGTCCCTACAATTTTTGTCTCCGGCGAAATCGATTTAACATACGTTCCAATTCCAGAAATCAGTCCGCCTCCACCAATGGAACAAAACAAGTAATCGATTTGTTCTTCAATATCATTCATTATTTCCATACCCGCCGTTCCTTGACCAGCTATAATTTTTTCATTATTAAACGGGTGTATAAATGCCATTTCATGTTCTTCGCAATAAGATGTTGCTTCAGCATAGGAATCATCAAATGTGTCGCCGGTTAAAATGACTTCAACATATTCCTTGCCAAACAGTTTTACTTGTCCTATTTTTTGTCGCGGTGTTGTTGTCGGCATAAATATTTTCCCTTGTACTTGTAATGCTTTACACGAATACGCTACTCCTTGCGCGTGGTTACCAGCACTGGCACAAACCACTCCATTTTTCAACGTATCCTTTGATAGACTGTGCATTAAATGATAAGCTCCTCGAATTTTAAATGAACGAACAACTTGCAAGTCTTCTCTTTTTAAATAAATATTCGCATCGTAACGTTCTGATAATACATGGTTTTTTTGTAAAGGGGTATGGGTGACTACATCTTTTAAAGTTTGATTAGCAATGATGATATCTTCAATGTGAATCCTGCTCATATTTATTGTCCTTTCTATGTCCTAAAAACTCTTTTATTCTATATGTTCAAACGTTCTAAAAAGCCGTTACCTATTATAACATGTTTTCCAATCATGAAAAGTTTTGTACTTGTTAAGTCGGAAAGGGATAATCATTTGATTATATTGATAATTTTTGTTTCTATCGATATAATAAGTGATGATGGAATAATTCTATGTAATGATATGGATACTGCAAAATTGATTATATCCTATCTTTGATTACACTTTTGTACATACTAACTTCAAAAATTGTAAAAGGAGGAGTTACTTATGAGAAACAGACTGACCATGTTATTGCTTGCCTTTGCTCTCTTTATCGTACCGTCAAATGCGTATGCTTCGGTTAATGCTTGGAACGATGCTGAACCAGCTTTCATAACAGGACTCACGATTTTATCTGTTATAACTTTGATTTTGTTTATCTATTTAATGATTAGAGACAACGGTTAAAGATGTAAATAGTACTTGCAAAAAAAGGCTTGCCTGAATAGACGGATCTATTTACAGGGAAGTCTTTTTACACTATTTTATAGCACTTAAAAAAGGAGCGTTTCCCCATGAATGAAATGTTAAAAAAAGGGTTTTTCCTAGGACTAGGAGCTGCATCTTATGGTAAAGAAAAAGTTCAGCAATATGTTGATGACCTTGTTTCAAAAGGAAAAATCACACCGCGAGAAGCAGAACAGTGGAAAGATGAACTAGTGAAACGCGGAGTGGATACTCAATCCGAGTGGACCGGTCAAGCAAAAGATAAAATGCAGGATTCCTTTAAGGAAATGGGATTGGCTACGGAAAAGGATATTGAACGTATCGAAGAAAAACTTCATTCCTTAGAACAACAATTATCAACAGACAATCATAACCGAACGGATGATGAAAAGCAGTAAGCACCAAATGGATTGTTGATATTTAACTTTCTATTCGGTGGAAAGGAATTTTCATATGGAATTAACACGTGGTTTAAAACATGCCAATCGATACAGAAAAATAGCAGCCACACTTGCTCGTCATGGATTCGGTTATATTTTACAAGAAGTAGGACTTTTCCATATATTATCTCTTCCGAAAAGACTCGCTTCTGATCCAAATGAATTTAATATGCATTCAATCGGTGAACGCATTCGTCTCGTATTAGAAGAACTAGGTCCGACTTTTATCAAACTTGGCCAGTTAATCAGTACAAGAAAAGATATATTTCCTCCTTCTGTCATTGAAGAATTGGAAAAGCTACAAGATGAAGTACCCCCATTCGCATTTGAAGATGCTAAACAGATTATCGAAAACGACCTTGGGCATCCACTTACAGAGATTTATGATTCGTTTGACGAAACACCGATTGCTGCCGCTTCTATTGGACAAGTCCACAAAGCTGTTCTCTATGATGGAGAAGAAGTAGCTGTCAAAGTATCTAGACCTCACATTAAAGAAGTTATCGAAAAAGATATCGATATCCTTCGTGATTTGGCAAAATTGTTCACACAACGTTTTCAGTGGGCACGATACTATCGTTTACAAGACATCGCAGAAGAGTATATTGATGCCATAAGAGACGAAGTCGATTATTATGTTGAAGCAAGAAATACGGAGAAAATGAGGGCAAACATGGCTGACTTTCCTCATTTGGAGATTCCCGCTGTGTTTGAAGATTTTTCAAGCCGCCGTGTGTTAACCATGACCTTTCTAGAAGGAATAAAGCTTTCAGAATTGACTTATTCCAATAAAAAATTTAACAAAAAAGCACTAGCCCGTTCATTAACGGATGCCTTTTTACATCAAATATTGATAGACGGTTTCTTTCACAGCGATCCCCATCCAGGGAATATTATTTTTACTGACTATGAAAAAGCAAGTTTTATTGATTTTGGACAAATCGGTCGATTAAATAAAGAAATGCGAAAACATTTTATTAATTATGTAATCGCAATGACACGAAAAAAGCCTGATCAAGTAGCCGCTGCTATATACGAGATGGCAGATATTCCTGATACGATAGATCACGATCAGTTTGCCGAAGACGTTCATTATTTACTTTCAAAGTATTATGATCGCCCATTTCATGAGATACGTTTTGGTGAAGCTATCAATGATATTTTTGCAACGTCTCATCGCTATGAGATTCAAATTTATAAAGAATATACGATGCTCGCTAAAGCATTTATCACTTTTGAAGGTATCGTCGAACGCCTTGATCCTGACATTAGTATTGTAGAAATTGCGGAACCTTACGGAAAAAAACTCGCGAAAGAGCAGTTTAATCCTAAAAATAATGTAAAAGATTGGATCAAGGAAGGCCAACGACAAAAAGAATATTTCTTCGATATTCCAAGAGAAGTTAGGGATGCACTGGCGAAATTAAATAACAGCCATATTGGAATAGAGATGAAAGTACCTAAAATCAACATTTTCCTCAATAAATTAGATCGTATAAGTAATCGGTTATCGTTTAGTATTATCTTACTTGCCTTTAGTATCATTATGGTCGGTATGATTATTGGTTCTACTTTTGGAGATTCTTCCTCTCCCCTAGTCACCTTACCTGTCATTGAGATAAGTTCTATCGTTTCTTTTCTTATGTTTTTATGGTTACTGTATGCGATTTTTAAATCGGGAAGATTTTAGCTTATGCTTGGCCCATACAAAGGCCAAGCTCTTTTTTGGAACGGCATAATATTATATGTTTCTTCATGGAAAGGAGAAAGTTTTCTTGACTTGGGATATATTAAACGTTATCGGAACCATTGCTTTTGCTCTTAGTGGAGTTTTTGTCGCAATGGAAGAAGATTATGATCTTATGGGAATATATATTCTTGGCTTTGTTACAGCATTTGGCGGAGGAGCAATTAGGAATATCTTAATTGGCGTACCTGTTACAGCGCTTTGGGAACAAGGAACATTATTCTTTATTGCCTTTTTAATTATGACCTTTGCTTTTCTCTTACCTGCATTTCTATTTGAAACTTGGCAGAAATGGGGGCTTCTCTTTGATGCTATAGGTCTTGGAGCCTTTGCGGTTCAAGGAGCTATATTTGCTCAGGAGATGAATCTTCCTCTAAGCGCCTCGATTGCAGCTGCCGCTCTTACTGGAACAGGGGGAGGCATGATTCGTGATTTGTTAGCTGGGAGAAAACCTCTATTTCTAAAACATGAAATATATATAGCTTGGACGATGCTTGCCGGTATTGGGGTAGGCATGGGATGGATACAATCTATGCCAGGTTATTTAACATTATTAGCTGCTATCATCCTCTGTCGTATGCTTTCTGTTCAATTCAACTGGCGTCTTCCTAGAAGTAAATGGCATGAAAGACGAACGTGACGGCAAGCCATTTTACAGCTTGCATGCATCATTTCTTCTGTTGCTCAAAGTAAACAACCCTTCTTCTTAAAAGGTTTCAAAAAATTGATAAGTGCCGCAGAACGAACAGTAATCGAAAATCACCTCAAACGGGGAATCCCGTTTGAGGGAAAGTGAGGCGCTACCTGCAGAAAACGTTTTGGTAAGTCTCTTTATAATATTAGCCTTTACTTATTGGGAGGTCATCATAAGATGTCCAATCACTCCAGCTCCCTGCATAAAGCCTCGGAGAATTATAGCCTGCCTCCATTAAAGCTAACACGTTTACACATGCAGTAACACCAGAACCACAATAAGACACTATTTGATCAGCGTCAGCTACATTTTTAAAATGAGCCTGCAATTTTTCAGTGTTTTTCCAAACTCCATTTTCATCAAGGACGTCTTTCCAAAAGTATTGTTTTGCTCCAGGAATATGACCAGGAACTCCATCCACATTATCTTCTATTCCTTCATACCGTTTATCATCTCTTCCATCGATTAATTGAATTTCATCTTGTTGTAATGATAGCTTGACTTCTTCTAAATGTACAAGATTGTTCGGCTCTAATTGTGGTGTGAACTTTTTATTTTCATAGAAAGGTACTTCTTGTTCCAGCGGATAATCCAGTTGCTCCCAATGAGAAAATGAGCGGTCTAATATGAACGTTTTTTGATGTCCAAGATACCTCAACATCCACCAAAATCTCGCCGCCATAGCTCCACCCTGATTGTCATATGCAATTACCGTAGTGTCTTGGTCTATTCCGGCTTCCGAAAGACAATTTGCAAAATCGTCTATTTCAGGTAAGGGATGCCGTCCTCCATGGATACCAACAGGCGCCGACATATCTTTTTCTAAATCAAAGTAAACAGCACCAGGTATATGTGCATCTCTGTATTCCTTTCTTCCTTGTTCCGGATTTTCTAAATGAAAACGACAATCTACTATTCGTAAATTGTCTCTATCGAGTTGATTTAGCAGCCATGACGGAGTAACTAGATATTTCAAGTTCCCACCCCTTTACTTATCTATCTCTTTTTCAATTCCCGATAAAATATAATCTATTGATTGAATCATTTCCCGGAACCGTTTTTCTTTTGTATCTGATTGAAATGCTCTTACGGACGAAATCAATATGTTATCATGTGTATCTTCAATCTGTTTCAAATAAAAATATGCAGGTTTTTCTTCTATAATCCATTGTTCAGCCAATGGTTTCCATTGATCAGCGCACTCTTTCACTTTATCTGCAAATGGCTTAACTTCAGAAAAAAAATCAGGGGAATAATCCGGTGATTGGGCTATATTTATATAGGCATTTAGAGTTTCGTTATTATATTCTTTCAACTGTTCTGTTCTATAAATAAGTTTTGATTTAATATCTTCCACTAGTTTGATTCCCCTTTCATATGTCCATCTTATCAACGGAAGTCCTATCAATCAAATAAAAACAAACTTGGTATCAAACGTCTGCTCTTTTTTGTATCCTTTTCAAGTTCAGACTTTTTTTCTTCTTTTGGCTGCAAGTTGTCCAATTTTTCTTCGAGTTTCTGAATTCTTTTATTCAACTTTTCAACTTTTTTTCTATGTTCCACCAATTGAAAAGTAACGATGTCATCAGCTTTATTTCCTATCATTCGTTCAAGTATTTGGACTTTTTCTTCCGTAGTAGCAAGCCTATCCATAACATATTGCGAGGATACGACTTCCTTATGATTCAAATCTGATGGATTATTTTTTTGGTTTTCCTTTTTTATTGTATAAAACATAGACATGGTTTCTTCTTTGAAACAATAATGACCATATAAGTTTACAGAATAAGGTATGTCGTGTTTTTTCACCCATTTTAAAATAGTTGCAGGAGAAACATGTAATTTTTGCGCTACTTCTTTTGTTTTGTATGATTGTTCGGTCATGATTCACCCTCCTCGTTTTTAGATATCTACTATTTCTAACGAAGAAGACAAATGCCTGCACCATTGACAGAACTAGTGTTGATTCGAGTAAGAAAGAAAAAATAATTAATTATTCTACACGTAAAGCAAAGTTGTAGAAATTCGAGCACTCAGCGATAAAAAAATCTGATGGAAAAATATTTTTCCATCAGATTTTTTCATTCTAAGACCCACTATCGTTTTCATTTAATCGCTGTGCTACCGTTTCAGGTTGAATAGCTGATAATAAGACATGATCACTATCCGCTAAAATAATGCTTCTTGTTTTTCTTCCATTTGTAACATCAATAAGCATTTTTCTCTCTCGAGCTTCCTGAATAAGTCGTTTCGTCGGAGCGGAATCGGAGCTGACAATAGACACAATTCGCTCAGGCGGCATCATATTCCCAAAACCGAGATTAACCGGCTTTTCATTCATCGAATCCCTCACTTTCTGTACCCTCTTTATCGTAACATGACTATCCCCATTATTGTAAACTTTCACGAGGTGTTCCTACTTTAATACTGTTCTTTCATAAGGTAAGATATGCTAAGATATATAAATGGAATAATACGAAAAGGATGATGTCGTTATGGCCTTCCGCTACCCCGGGGGAAAAAAATATATTAAATCTAATCACTCAAAAGTAACTGATACACCAGCTCGTTTTGCAAACCGGGGTATGTCACTTGAACAAGATATTAATGAAACGAACAAACACTACAATGCAACTGGTAAAGCGGTCATCCATAAAAAGCCTACTCCAGTTCAAATAGTAAATGTTGATTATCCAAAACGAAGTGCTGCCAAAATAACAGAAGCTTATTTCAAACAACCATCAACGACAGATTATAACGGAATATACCGTGGGAAATATATTGATTTTGAAGCAAAAGAGACGAAAAATAAAACGTCTTTTCCATTTGGGAATATTCATCCCCATCAAGTAGATCACATGAAACAGGTATTGTATCATGGCGGGGTGTCATTTTTTATCATTCGTTTTTCTATTCTCGATGAAACCTATTTATATGATGCCTCCCATTTTATTTGGTGGTATACTGAACAAACTCAACGTAAATCGATTCCTAAACAACACATTGAAGAAAATGGACACCGTTTAGCCATCAAATATGCTCCACGTGTTGATTTTCTTGATATTGTAGACCATGTTTATTATTAATGTAACCTTTTTTTAAAACAGTCGACTAATGTTACGGTCTAAAGAGGAATGGATTTAAAGAAATAGAAAGGAAGAAACAGCTGATGAGTGACAATTATCGTTCCAGACAAGAAAGACGTAAAGCCCAAGAATCTTCCAACTCTAAAAGTACTAAATCAAAAGCTTCGAACAATAAAAAACCTAAACGATCCATCTTTAAAAAGATAGTTCTAACTGGTTTTATTGCAACAATCTTATGTATAATTGGTGGCGGAGTTGCTGCCGCTGTCATGATTAGCGGTGCACCTGAGCTGGATCCAGATGAACTGGTTTTTTCTCAAGCAGCAGAAATATATGATCAAAACGGGGAAGAAGTAACTCAGTTACAATCTGGTGAGAACCGAGATCTAATTGATATTAAAGATTTACCGGAACATGTAAAATCAGCCTTCATTGCTGTTGAAGATGAACGATTTTATGATCATTTTGGTATAGATATTAAACGTGTTTTCGGAGCACTTGCTGCTAACGTGACGGAAGGGTTTGGTGCAGAAGGAGCAAGTACTATTACTCAACAAGTCGTTAAAAATGCATTTTTGACATCTGAGAAAACCATTACCCGGAAAGTGCAAGAACAATATTTAGCAATTCGACTTGAACAACAATATTCAAAAGAACAAATTCTCGAAATGTATTTGAATTTAATATACTTTGAACAAGGTGCTTATGGCATAGGGGAAGCTTCCAGTGTGTATTTTAATACATCCGACGTTTCCGAACTTACCATTGAAGATGCAGCACTATTAGCTGCTATACCAAAACGTCCAAATCATTACGAACCCATTCAAAACCCTAAAGTTGCAAAAGAAAGAAGAAATACAATTATTGATTTGATGCAAGAAAATGATTTCATCTCCAGCGAAGAACAAGAACAAGCAAAAAGCGTTAATATAAATGAACAAATCGATTATAACCCGACAGAAGAGGGCATCGTATATGATTCTTTTATCTCACAAGTTCAAAACGAACTTGAAGATGTGGATGGCATCTCCACTTCTGATCTTTACTCGGCAGGGTTAAAAATCAACACGACACTTGATACGGACATTCAAGAGCATGCAGAGCAAGTCATTCAAACAGATGAATACATTAATAATTATCCAAACAATGAAGAATTTCAGGTCGGCTTTACACTTATTGATACAAAAACGGGAGCCATTAAAGCAATGGTTGGTAATCGTCAAAGTCAAGACATTGCAAAAGGGTTTAACTACGCAATGAACGGAAATGCCCAACCAGGTTCTACGATTAAACCATTATTGGATTATGGACCTGCCATAGAAAATAATCAGTGGTCAACGTATCATCAACTGGTTGATGAACCCCATTACTATACGGATAGTGAGGAAACCCAAATTCAAAATTACTCTGGTACTTACCGTGGGTCTGTCAGCATGAGAGAGGCTCTCAGAGATTCTATTAACGTACCAGCAGTGAAAGCTTTACAACAGACAGGGTACGAACAAGCAGGAGAATTCGCAAGAGACTTAGGTCTTCCAATGGATAATGTGAATCCAAGTGCCGCACTAGGCGGAGTTGACCCTGGGTTTTCCAGTGTAGAAATGGCTGGTGCTTATGCTGCTTTCGGTAACAATGGGACGTATTCCGAACCGTATTCCGTTCGCAGTGTGGAGTTCCAAGATGGGAGAGAAATAACTCTTGACCATGACTCCCATCAAGCCATGAATGATTATACTGCTTATATGATTACTGATATGTTAAAAGATGTTGTCGATGAAGGAACAGGTCAAGCAGCTAATATCCCAGAACTTCCTTTAGCTGGAAAGACTGGTACGACAAACTTTACTGATCAAGAACATCAAGAATACGGTATTCCAGCAGGCGGAGATCCAGACGTATGGTTTTCTGGGTATACAACTCAGTATACTGCGGCAGTTTGGACAGGATTCAGCGGTGACCGAGGCGAGAATTATTTATCAGGTAGTGATAGTGATATTGCAAAAGAGATTTTTCGACTTATTATGAGGGATGCCTCGGAAAATACAGACACCCCTGACTTCACTCAACCTGATTCTGTCGAAGAAATTGAGATTGAACGCAGTACTGGTCAAAGGGCAAGTGCGTTTACTCCAAATAATGAAATCATTACAGAATTATTCGTCGAGGGAACTGGACCAGAAGATGTCTCTGATGAATTTGCAAAACCTAGTGAAATTAATGGTTTAAACGCTGTTTATGACGAAGAAGCAGATGAAATTCAACTAAGTTGGAATTATAACGAAGATGAACTAGAAGGTAGATCGTTTGAAATTGAGCACCGCTTAGACGGAGAAGATTATCAATCATTAGACAACCAAACGAACACGACGCTTAACTTTTCTGAACCTGAAAAAGGAATGGCCCACGGATTTAGGGTAACCGTTGTGAATGAAGAAGGCCCCGACCAATCCAGTGATTCGGCCGAAGTGGAAGTGAACGTTCCTGATGAAGATGAGCTTGATGAGGAAGATGAAGCAGAAAACGACGATGACAATAACGAAAACGAAGATGAGCCCGATAACGGAAACCAAGATGAAAATAATACTTCTAATGAAGATAATACCAACAATGATGATAACGAAGAGAATAATGCAAACAATGGTCTAGATAACGATGACGATGATGGTGAGAATAACGGGAATCCAAATAACAATGAAAACAATGACGATAATACTAACGAAGGTTCTGACAACGACAATGAAGATGTCGAAGCAAATGCCAACAATCAAACAAATGATTCTACCAATAATGATAATGACTAAATGAGAAATCCCCAATTGCTAAGAGATATAACATAGCAATTGGGGATTTCTTCTATAGACTGGCTTGAATATAATCGTATTCTTCTTTAATTTCTTCTTTTTTGGAAATATCAAACATCCAATTTGCTTTTGACTTATCTTTTTCTACTTCATTTGCCAAATGAACTTTTGTAGAGCTTGTGAGTTCTTGTAAATAGCTTATTAAATAGTGTTCAACTTGGGTTTTAAATGGTTCCACCACTTCCCCTGCTTTTCTTTGAACATCATCAGCAAATGCCTCTTTTAACGTTTGAACTTTTTTATTTTCAAAGAAGTCTTTACCGGAATGATAGAACGAACTAAAATACTCTTGATCCAATACCATGTCCACATTTTTTTCTATCTTGTCGTTAAACTGAATGTTCTGTTGCGGCTCTAACATTGGAATAGAGTCCGGTTTTCGCTTTAATAAAAAATCACGAATATACCGACTAAATTCTTTCTTCATACGCTCTTCTAAGCGGATAATTATTGTTTCTTCTTCCTGGAAGATATACGTCCTCGCCAGCCCTTCAAGTTCCTGCAATGCCCCTTTTAATTGATCTTTTTGCTTGTTTTTAGTCGAAGCCGTAATAACTGTGGGATTTACTGCTTGTGAAAAATAGTCCTGCACAATATACCTTGTGCGATCTTTTAAATACGTACATTGCTGTTCTAATTCTTCCTTTAGCAACGGAGACAAAAACGAAAGATCAAACTCTTTCGATCGATGTAAAAATTGATCAGCAAGCGCATGTCTGTCTTCTAAATGTTGTGTTACGTTTTCTTCCTTGTTTTTAAAGGAAGATATAACAGCTCCAAGTTGTTTGTTCATTTGATTCCAGTAAGCCTTCATTTTCTTTACATGTACCGCCTTTAATTCGTCCATTATTGTATGAGAAAAGTATTTTTCAAAACTTCGAAATGCTTCTCCCTCTTCACTGGTTGCCGAGGTTTGTTTAACGTTTAGTCCACTCTTACTTGACAGCGCAAATAACCTTGGCTCTTGAACACCATTTTGGATGAGTTGGTCTTGAACATGATTTTTTACTCCTTGTAACTCGCGTTTATCCGTCGCAAGATCTGATGCATTTATAATGAAAAACAGCTTATCGGTTTCAAATTGTTCGTTGGCCCTGGCCATCTGTGTTAAAAACACCTGGTCTGCTTTAGAGAATGCATGATTATAATAAGTCACGTAAAGAATTGCGTCCGACTGCCTTAGATGATCAAACGCTACATTTGTATGCCGGCCATGAATAGAATTTACACCGGGTGTATCCACCAGCTCCAATCCTGCAAGGGTCCAGCTACAATTATAGTGAACAATGACTTCTTTGATAAGGCACGCTTTTTCTTCCTCTGCCACCCATTCTTCAAGTTTTTCAAGTGGTACCTCTATTTGACTATTTGGAGTAGCAATATTTTTTTTAATGCTTTGCTGTAACGTGTACAAATATGAAGCATACGTGCGCTGATAGTCGGTCATATTCGCAAGACTTGGCTTTTTCCATTTTTCCAAGGACTGAATGTCTAAATCTTTTCCTAGTTCTCTGGAAACGGTTTTTATCTCGTCATTTAAGAATTCTTCTTCTTTTATTTGGATAAGTGCTGTTCCATGTGAATAGGTATCATTGCTTTTTCTTATTTTATTCACTGCGGAAGTTGTCGGATGCGGAGAAACTGGTAAAATGTCATCCCCAAGCATTGCATTAATAAAACTCGATTTACCTGCGCTAAAAGCGCCGAATAACGAGACAATGGCGGTGTTATTATCAAACTGGTCTAACAATTCTCCTAATTTTTCCTTTTCTTCAGATAATAACGGACGATTACTATATTCAGTTAAATACTGACGTAAGTGGTATATAAAAGAGTCATCCACTTCCGTAAATGATTCTGAGACATACGAGATTTCTTCAGTGCCAATGATACTATCATCTGTATCCGTTATATAAATAACAGGTGCTTCCTCATTTGGATATCCTTGTTCAGACACTGTTCTTAGCGACTCAAAAAAAGAGGACGAATATTTTCTATCCTGTAACCATTGCTGACATGTTTCAATGGTCTTATCAAAATTTGCAGCGATGGATTCCCATCTTTCCCATTCCTTTTTCACTTCCGACGAATGAGTCATTTTGTTTCTTAAATTATTTGTCTTGTTATTTATTTGATTTTTGATTGCTTGCTCATATTCTTGAAACAAATGGTTGGAATCTGCTTTCACGCGTCTGACGATGGCAGAAGTAACTTGATCTGTAAATGTATACACAAAATTTCTATCAAACTCAGATGCAGGAGCAAACGATTGTAACATTTGCTCATCTACAGTGAACGATAATTGTTGTACGCGCTCGTCATATTGTTTTGGATTATTTAATGACTCTTTATCCACCGAGGAAAGCAACTTTTTTAGGTGAAATATAAGTTGCGTTTTCACCTTTTCATTCAACTCTTCTAATAACGATTTCAATCGTTTTCTTTGTTCTTCAGCAGTTTTTTGTTTCGTAAATAATAATCCAACTTTAAAGTTTTTACGTTTACTATCTAACCAAAATCCTGCTTTTTCGGTAGTTGTATATGGAAAAACATTAACATTCTTGAATAATTGATTTCTCTCTTGATATAAAGCTTTGATTTGTTCCTGTTCTTCTGTTTCAATATTATTCAGTTGTTGCTCTTGTTTTTCATTATCTTTAGCATCTTCAGGAGACAAACCTTTTTCTATTACGTCATTTCTCCATTCTTCGTAAGCTTCCTGCTTTTCGTCTTGCAACCGTTCAATTAATCGATGAACAGATCCATTTTCGAGTAACGGAACTCCTTCAGCTCTCAATGAATCACTATTGTACATAATCGATTTCAGCTTACTCTGAAAACTTTTAAATTGGTTAAGAGGATGATTCTCTTCTTTCATGGACGTAAAAAACATTTGAAAAGGCTTAATGCCGTTTCGGGCAAGCATAACTTGTAATGCATTCTCAAACGAGGCATGACTTAATTCCTTGTCATCGTGTTTATCTATTTGATTGATAACAAGAATAATAGGTTTTTCTTCGTCTGCCATTTGTTTTAAAAAGCGCACATTCGTTTCAGATTGAACATGGTTGTAATCCGTTACATACACGATTACATCTGTTGTATACAGCTGTTCTGCCGTAACTAATTGATGATTTGGATCTGTAGAATCTACACCCGGGGTATCCATAATTTTAGTCTGACTAGAAATAAAAGGGAGGGGTGCATAAATAGAAATCGATTGAATTCCTACTCCATCCATCCCCCATTCTCTGACTTTGTTCCAAGGGATTTCTTCAGCCCAAGTTTGTCGTTCTCCTTCTTTATCAACTAGTTCCAACGTCGTATCGCCGTATAAAATGGATATAATATTCGCACTAGTCGGAATAGGACTAGTCGGTAACAATTCATTTTCCAACAAACGATTTAATAATGTTGATTTTCCCGCAGAAAAATGACCGCAAAAAGCTATCTCAAAATACGGATGTTTCTTTTTCTCTTCTAATGCTCGAAGTCTTTTTTCATCTTCCGGATAAAACGGAAGGTCACGCAACGACGAAGTTTTCTTCGTTTGCACTTCCGGCATTCTTTGTCCCTCCAAGTTCTCAAAACTATTCTGTGTTATTTTGGCGTTCCGTGATTTTAACCATTGCAAATTGTTTTTTGCTTTCTATAAATAGTCCTTTAAGTTGATTAAAACTCAAATAATGGTCTGGACTTTGTACGATAAAGGTGACTCTCTCTCCTAAGTTCATTGGTACTTTTCCTATCCCGTCCATTTTCGTTTTTAATAATGGAGGAGTAGCCGCTGGTACTTCTTGACGATTCATCCATGAAATAGCACTTAATAGATTAGCTGTATGCTTAATCATATAAGGACGAGCTGCTTTTCGGTCTCTCTTTGAAAAAAAAGACTCAATGATTTCTGCCTCCTCGTCCCACGCTGCATGAACCTGTGGTACATAACGTAAAGGTAAATCCCAAGGAGGAACTGTAAGCTTTCGATTATGCCATAAAATTTCTGCTAAAAAAGGATAATGAAAATAATCATCATCCTTCCACTCGTATTGATCTTCTATACGAGTGTCCTCATAAAAAGGCAATACTGCGAACTTCTCCGGAATGACTAATTCAGCCATGTTTAACCTCCTGTTTCCGCATCCGCTTCTTCCCTTCTCGACACATATCCAATAAAGGGCATATTGAACATTGAGGATCCTTCGCTTTACAATGGTACCTGCCGAAAAAAATCAAACGATGATGAGTATCTGCCCACTTCTCTTTTGGTACTTTCTTCATTAACGTTTCTTCTACTTCACGAACATTGTCTTTCCATCTACATATTCCTAACCGCTTCGATACTCTTTCTACATGTGTATCTACAGCAATAGCAGGTGTTCCAAACGCCACGGAAGCTACAACATTCGCTGTTTTTCTTCCTACCCCAGCTAAACTCATCAATTCTTCTCTGGTTTGTGGCACTTCACCGTCAAACTGTTCAATTAAAGACTCGGAAAGCTTCTTAATATTTTTAGCTTTATTTCTATACAACCCAATGGAACGAATATCATGTTCTAATTCTTCTTGTTCTACAGCAACAAAATCCCGAGGTGCATGATATTTAGTGAATAAGTTTGGTGTAACTTTGTTTACAAGAGAATCTGTACATTGGGCGGACAACACAACCGCTATTAAAAGTTCAAATGGATTAGAATGAATCAATTCACATTCTGCTTCGGGATACATCCCTTCTATTATGTGAAGAGCTTCATTAACCTCTGTCTTTGTTAGCATTTTCTCCCCTCCTAAGACTCATCCAGCCAGTTAATATTTGGATATTGAGGTGGTTTGGTTTTGTCTTTCATTGTTGTTTTGCTAGTTTGATGTTTACGAAATTTTTCTCCATATGCCTTAGCCTCTTGATGTGTTCGAATCCCGTTTTTATGCCATTCATGTAATATCCTATCAATGTAGCGGAGATTCAATTTTCCTGCTAATACTGCTTCATGAAGGGCCGTTTTTATAAGTTCTGGTCTATATTTATCTTGATCCATCCATACATTTATCGTCTCACATTCCATCGGTGACAATGGTCGTGAAAATTCCTGTTCAAAAATCTCGTACAATTCTCCTTCTTGATTCGAAGAATCCTTTTCGGTTTCTCCCCCTGCTTCACTAAATTGTTCTTGCACAATTCTCCTGAATAGGGGAGTTAACGAGTATGTCTCATACATCACTTGATCGTCATCTTGATTTTTCTGCATTTCTAAATAGTCATTTTTAATCAATGACCGGAGCAGCTCTGTACATTCACTTTCAGACATAGACATCCGTTCTGACAATTCTGCCGGTGTCGGGAATGGATGGTTATCCTCGATGAAACGATGAATATGTAGTAATATCATCATTTGCGGCTCATTTAAGCCTATTTTAGCATAATAATCAAGCAATAGCTTAGAAACAGCTGTATGACCGTACTGCAATAACGAAATAATTTGTGGTCGTTCCAATTTGTTCTCTCCTTTCCGAGAACTTTTTCAATCCTTTATTCTTTTCTCAAGAAACACATTGACTCTACCTACACAAAAAAGAAAATCCCCCAAATAAAAAAGGGGGGACTTCACTCACCTGTTTTAAGACTGAAACATCATAATTCCCGCATTATTTCGTGATAAAGTGTTCTATTCTTTCTAACGCTGCCTCTAATAAGTCTAAAGATGTAGCATAAGACAAACGTATATTATCGGGTGAACCAAAGCCGCTCCCAGGTACAACTGCTACTTTTTCTTTTTCTAAAAGAGCTGTCACCCAATCATCAACAGATTGAAAACCAGCTTCAGATGCTGCCTGTTTTACGTTTGGAAACAGGTAAAAAGCACCTTTAGGTTTCACACAAGTAACTCCAGGGATTTGTATTAACTTATCATATACTTTATTTAAGCGATCTTCAAAAGCGGTGCGCATGGTTTCTACTGAACCATCTTCTTTAGTGTATGCCGCAATGGCCCCGTATTGGGAACTTGCCGTCGGATTTGATGTCGAATGACTTGCAAGATTCGTCATCGCTTTGACCAAGTCCTTATCGCCCGCTGCATAACCAATACGCCAGCCTGTCATTGAATGGGACTTAGACACTCCATTAACTACCACAGTCTGAGCTTTTAGTTCCGTTGAAATTTGCGCAATGGAATAATGTGCTGCATCTCCATATATAAGTTTTTCATAAATTTCATCGGAAACAATTAGTATATTATGTTTTAATGCAACCTCTCCAACTTTCTGCAACTCTCGCTGATTATACATACTACCAGTTGGGTTACTTGGAGAATTAATGATAACTGCTTTTGTTTTATCTGTCACAGCATTATCGAGCTGTTCAGGGGTTATTTTAAAGTCATTTTCCTCTAATCCATCTACGTATACAGGTTCACCTCCAGCTAATTTAACTTGTTCCGGATAGCTTACCCAGTAAGGAGTTGGAATAATCACTTCATCCCCTTCATCAAGCAACGCTTGAAATAGTGTAAATAATATATGTTTTGCGCCGGTACCAACGATAATTTCTTCATGAGAATAATCAAGATTTTGGTCGTTTTTGAATTTATCAGCAATTGCTTCTTTCAATGCTGGCAGTCCACCTGATGGAGTGTATTTTGTGTGACCTTCTCTCATCGAAGCTGCTGCTGCTTCAATTATGTAAGATGGAGTATTAAAATCAGGTTCACCTGCTCCAAGGCCTATAACATCATGCCCTTGTAATTTTAATTCTTTTGCCTTTGCGGTAATAGCAAGTGTTGAAGATGGGGTAAGCGCCGATACTCTTTTCGATAACTCCATGTTTTTATTCCTCCTATGGTTTACAAAACTGTATGCATTAAAATAAGTTTATAAAAATTGTGTCGCTTATTCAAGATTGGTTTTATTCCTTGTACTGCGATATATTATCTTTACATATCCTCAGTTTAGCCGAAGCTTCTTATTGTCATGATTTCTGCACACTATACCTTTTGATAAATTCTCCGTCCTCAAACGTCATATAATAAAAATACAGAGTATTGTCTATCTCAAAAGTTGCTTCATATAAAGCTTGCCGGTCTTCCATTCCTAGTTTTAAACTTCGTACTTTTTCAAGGTCGAAGCGGTCGAGTACAGTGTTTTCTGCTTCGGCGCGGCTTAATCCATCCTCTTTATTTATTCTGTCAATGACAGAGTTTTCTTGAATGAAAATCCACTCTTCTGTTCCATTATCACGTATCGTATCTGCTGTATACACCTCTGTTTCCCCGTAATAATAATCAACATCTTTTACTGTTTCAATACCCTCTTGAGCTTCGAGTTCATCTTTTACTGTTCCGGTTTCTTTTGCAAGGGGATGATGGGCTGTGAAAAATAGAATAAAACCTGCTGTTAGAACAATAAGGCTTAGAAATCCCGCTCCTAAAATCAAGCGTCGCATGAAACGACTTCCTTTCTGATATCAATCATAATAATAACACTTCATGTTTTTAACTCATTCTCTAATGCCTGAAAACAAGCATTTGCTTCAAATCTTATTTTCTCTTCATCTATTGTTTGAAGTTCTCGATTTTTCATTAGTTGTTCACCATTAACAAAAACATCTGTTACGTCTTTCCCACTTACCGCGTAAACGATATGCGAAAGCATATTTTCTTCAGGCTGTAGATGTGCTTCTTCTGCATTTACCATAATAAAATCAGCAGGAGCTCCTTCTTGCATGATACCATGCTCTGAAAAACCAAGCATATTAGCTCCATTTACCGAAGCCATATCAAATACTGTATCCGCCGTTATGACAGCGGGATTCATTTGATTTGCTTTTTGTAATAGAGCAGCAAAACGCATTTCTTCAAACATATCTAATGTATTATTGGATGCTGTACTATCCGTCCCTAAACCTACCATTATTCCAGCATCTAACATATCAGGAATAGGAGCAATACCTGATCCTAGTTTGGCATTACTCATTGGGTTATGGGAAATAGAAACGGGTTTATTTTTTAATAGTGTCATATCTTCTTCTGTAGGATGAACAAGATGCGTTAAAATTGTCGGTTGATCAAAAAAACCAAGTTCATGTAAATGAAACACAGGTGTTTTTCCATACTTATCTTGATGATTCATCACTTCTGTTTTTGTTTCTGCTAAATGAGTTCCAAGCATTAGATTACGTTTATGAGCCTGTTCCACTACGCTTTCTAGAAACTCCGGCGGGCAAGTATAGGGTGCATGTGGAAATAGCATTCCCTTTATCTTTCCTTCTCCGGCATCGTTCCACATCTTTGCCATACTACAAGCAGCCGATAATTTTGATTGAAGTTCTTGACTTGATCCAAATCCAATCATCCCTCTACTTAAGACTGCTTTAAGTCCGGATTCCATCACTAATTCAAACACACGGTCCATCTGTAAATGATACATGTCTAAGAACGCAATAGTTCCAGACTTTATCATTTCAACAAGTGCAAGAGACGTGCCAGCTTCTACCCGATTTTTAGTCAAAAGTGCTTCGCGAGGCCAAATTTGTTCTTCAAGCCATTTATTTAAAGGAACATCATCAGCTACTCCTCTAAGTAATGTCATAGGAGTATGTCCGTGTGTATTATACAGTCCAGGCATCACCCATTTTTCATTACAGTTATGTATTAAACCTTCCTTATTTTTTGGGACGGGAGTTTTAGCTATTTGTTGTATCGTTCCATTTTTCACTTCTATATAATGGTCCTTTAATATTCGCTCGTCTTTATTCGTTGTAACAATATGAACATTATCAAGGATAAAATGATTCATTATTATCCCTCCTCCCTATTCTTCGTAAAAAAATGTAGCAATTTCACTTAATAAATCATCGGATGGTTTTTGCATAATTGGTAGCGCAGGGAGTGATTTAATAAAGTCTGTTCCATAATTTGACTCTAATATTCTTCTATCGAGAACAACTACTACCCCTTTGTCATTTTTATGCCGAATGAGCCTCCCAAATCCTTGTTTAAAGCGTAAAACAGCTTGAGGAAGTGTCACATTCGCAAAAGCATTCTTTCCTTCCCTTTTCATCTGTTCGATTCTCGCTTGTGTCTGCGGTTCATCAGGTGGTGGAAAAGGTAATCTAACAATCACAAGACAGCTCAGGTCTTCACCTGGAATATCTATTCCTTCCCAAAAAGCATTTGTGCCAAGTAGTATTGCTTGTTTGTGCTGCCTGAATGTTTTCATCAATTTAGAACGGCTGCCACTTTTAACCCCTTGTGCTATTAAAGCAAAATCGCTCTCATCATCCCACTTTTTTAGTTGGTAATAAGTTTTTCGAAGCATATCAAAGGAAGTAAATAAAACTAGCATTTTGCCTTCTGTGATGGAGGCTGCATGATAAATAAATTCTGCAGTAGCCTTTATGAACTCTTTTTCTCCATTCTTTATAAGAGCCATATCCTCAGGTACTAATAGTTTTGCTCGCTTATCATATGAATAGTTGGACGTTAACTGCAATTCGGACGGACCAAAATCCTCCAAACCCCATTTTTTAATGACGTAGGAAAAAGAATCTTTTATGGTCAACGCAGCAGAGGTCAAAATAACGCTGTCCTTTTTAGCAAATAGGCGGTCTGCTAAAAGATCTGACACCTCAACAGGACGTGAGTATAAATAAGTAGCATTGGCTGCCCCTTTATTATCCACTTCCATCCAATATACATAGTTGTTATCTTCTTCGAGTAAAAGGGAAACAAGACTTTCACAAATCTCTTCTACCTGCTCAACAGCTGTCTTGAAATCATAAAGTTTGCCTTCTTCATTTGAACCTGAAGGTACACGCGAAGAAAGAAAATGATAAAACGATAACCATGCTTTCTCTTCTTCTTCAAATAAAATCAGGATTCTTTGAACAGTATCTTTAATAGTCTGCCACTCAGAAGATTTTTCGTTCCCTGGATTATAGCGGATAGAAAGTCGCCCAACATCGGTATGTTTTTGAATGGTCTGATCACGACAAAATTGATGAAGCATTCGAAAAAGCTCATCCATTTCGTACTTTAATAAAGTATAATAGTCTTCCCTTCTTTGATACCATGAAGATGAAAAATAATGTTGGGTGACTTGTTCATGCTCCAAAAGTTGTTGAAATAACCCTGGTTGGTCCTGGGAACCAATCCGCTGTAAAACTTGATTTAAATAAAAATAATTAAGGTCAGTGCCAAGATTTTTAGAAGCTAATTCATCTAAGTGATGGGCTTCATCAATCACAATATGTTTATATGATGGAAGCAGATTCTCTTTCTTTTTTATATCTGCAAACAATAGAGCGTGATTCGTAATTAATAAATCAGCTTTATCTGCCCTCGCTTTGGCACGTTCATAAAAATTTCGAGAGAACCATGGTTGGGATGCTTTTGAAAATATCGAGTCGTCTGTGCACACTTTTTCCCAAAAAGTACTGCCACTCCCACCTGCTATATTTATTTCTTCTACGTCACCTGTTTCTGTTTCAAGAATCCAAACAAGAATCTGTGATAATCCCAGTACTTCTTCATATGTAGATGGTGCAGTACTAAGAAATTGTTTAAATTTACGCAGACAAAGATAATGACTTTTTCCTTTTAGTAAAACACTATCAAAAGAAAACGGTACTGTTTCGCGGAGTAAAGGGATTTCTTTATGCATTAATTGCTCTTGTAAGGTTATCGTATGAGTGGACACAACAACTCTTTGACCCGTTTTTTTGCTATAATAAAGAGCGGGAATAAGATATGCAATCGTTTTTCCAATACCGGTTCCGGCTTCAATTAGCGCATGTTCCCTACTTTCTAGCGCCTCTTTTATCTTTGTACTCATTTGCTCTTGTGCTTTTCGATATTCATACTGATCCCATTTGGACGCTAACAATCCGTCCGTTGAAAAAAAAGAGGATTCCCCTTCCACCTGTTCTTCTTTATTACTCGTTTTTGTTGTCACTTGTTTTTTTAATGCAATTCCTTTAAATTCTTCAATTTGATCATTGTCCTCGATTGAGAATCGTACCTTTTCATTCTTTCTAGCCTTAATCAACCGTCCAATATCACTTTCTAGACCTAATGCCAAAGAATCAAGCCATGCCAATGTTTTTTTGGGGAGACTTTTTAACTTATTCAACAGTTGGATCAACACAGACGCTGTTACAATGGCATCACTATCTGCTTGATGAGGACGATCATGCGATATTTCAAGCCACTCGGCCAACTGAGAAAGTTGATACCCAGGAGCGGAAGGATATAGAATACGAGCACACTCGACCGTATCTATTATTTTTCCATTAAAAGGGTAAAAACCTGCATATTCAAGTTCTTGATTAATGAATTTTAAATCAAATGGTACATTATGTGCAACAAAGTAGGCATCATTCAATAAGTCCAGTATTTTAGGGGCGATATCGACAAACGATGGGGCGTCCGCTACATCATCATCTTTTATTCCGGTTAATTGTTGAATAAACACTGGAATATGCGTAAATGGGTGCACAAAAGAAGAGAACGTTTCCGTTATACGATCTCCTTCAACGACTGATATCCCTATTTGAATAATTTTGTCTCCATTTTTAGGAGCATTCCCTGTTGTTTCTGTATCGATAACTACAAATTTGTTTGACATGGCTTTCACCCCGGCTGTAAAAACTTAAAAATAGCGGATTTAATAAATCGTTGAAGAAGTTTCATGAGTTAACATGTCTATAATGTTATTATTTTCACCAAGAACGGCAACATTTGGTACAAAATCTTGACATTTATCCGTTTCAATACTGGCGTAGGCAATGATTATAACGATATCCCCAGGCTGGACCATTCTTGCTGCTGCTCCGTTTAGGCATATCACACCACTCCCTTTTTCCCCGGGAATGACGTATGTTTCCAACCTTTCACCATTATTGTTGTTAACAACCTGTACTTTTTCATTTGCCACTATATCCACTGCCTCTAACAGAGATTCATCTATCGTAATACTGCCTACATAATGAAGGTTTGCCTCCGTGACTTCTGCCCGGTGTAATTTAGATTTCATCATCGTTCGAAACATAATCCTTATCCCCTTTCACATGAACGATTAGATTATCAATGAGCCGGGCATTAGAAAATTGTAATGCAGCAGCTATAATTATTTGTCCGGATACCTCATCTTGATGTTCCAATTCGGGAAATGTGACTATTTCACAATAATCGATTGAAGCATCCGTATGAGTTAAGAGATAAGATTTCATTTCATCTTTTAAAACTGCGGACGACCTGTTTCCAGCCTCCAGTTTCTGTTTTGTTTGTTGAAGGCTGTCATACAATAATGGAGCCTGCATTCGTTCTTCTTTTGTTAAATTGATATTGCGTGAACTAACTGCCAGACCATCATCTTCTCTTATTGTTTCACAAGCGATAATCTCTACAGGCACGTTAAAATCAAAGACCATATTTTGAATGACAGCCACTTGTTGAGCATCTTTCAAGCCGAAGTAAGCACGATTCGGTTCTACAATGTGAAATAACTTCAATACTACTGTTGCTACTCCATCAAAATGACCTGGTCTATTTTTCGCGCAAAGCACTTGAACCCCTTTTTCAACACGAAGTTTACTATACATCGAACGTGGATATATTTCTTGAACGGACGGTGCAAAAATTATGTCTACTCCCAACTCATCCGCTCGTATTTTATCTTTGGTCAGTTCTCGAGGATATGAATCATAATCCTCACCGGCCCCAAATTGAAGAGGATTCACAAAGATACTCAAAACAACAATATCATTCATTTGCTTTGCAGCTTTTATTAAAGAACAATGACCTTCATGAAGAGCTCCCATTGTTGGCACAAAACCAATGGATTGATTCTGTACTTTGTGTACTTGAAGTTCTCGGCGGAAATCTGATACAGAGGTTATCGTCTTCATTCCTTCATTCCTCCATATAAATTTCCTAAAATATCTTGATCTATCACAAATGAATGTTGCTTTTCAGGAAATGCGGATTGTTTTACTTCATTGACATATGTCATTAATGCTGTTTCTATTTCTGATTGTATATGGGCATATTGTTTAACAAATGAAGGGACGTAGCCATCATTAAAACCGACAACATCGTGAAAAACAAGAACTTGACCGTCCGTCTCAACTCCCGCTCCTATCCCTATAACAGGAATAGTAAGTAAGTTGGCGATATAGGTTGCTAATTGTGCAGGAACACATTCTAAAACAAGAGCAAACGCACCGTTTTCTTCAATAGCCGCTGCGTCTTTCACTAATTTATCTGCAGCAGCCTGCGTTTTTCCTTGTACCTTATAACCGCCAATCGTACCAACAGACTGCGGGGTTAATCCTAAATGTCCGACAACCGGAACACCGCTTTCGGTTAACTTATTAATAACTGAAAGCGTCCTTCCCGCTCCTTCAAGCTTCACTGCTTGAATGCCAGTTTCTTGCAACAATCTTTTTACCGATGCTAACGTTTCAGAAAAATCTCCATTATACGTTAAAAAAGGTAAATCCGTCACTATGAAACTGGACGGAGCCCCTCTTTTCACAGCTTTTGAATGGAGAACCATATCATCTAGTGTCACCGGAATCGTGGAATCGTAGCCGTGTACAACCATTCCTGCCGAATCACCAACTAGTATTATATCCATTTCTGCTTTTGCTGCTGCTTTTGCAGTAGGAGCATCGTAGGCAGTCACCATAGCAATAGGATCACTAGCGGTTTTCATTTTCATAAACGATGTAATACTTTTCACTGTTTCTCCTCCTTTTTATTATGGAGAAGCAGAAGACACCCTTTTGAGGACTCTTCTTCTCCGTCCTTGTCCAACCAAATAGATCAAGGCAGAACTGTCAAAACCCAAGTAAAAGTGCAATTCCTAACGGATATTGCCTGTAATAAGTATAACAAATCTTTCCCTTTTGACGTTAATCTATATCTGCACTATATATATACTCTATTGTACCATCTTGTTTTTTAAGTAAAAGAACACCATCTTCTGTGATTCCTTCAGCTATACCCGAAACTGTTTCTTTCATCGTAGAAGCTTTTATTTGTTTTCCAATCGTAACAGCCAAAGACTCCCAGCGTTCCCTCACTTCTTTAAAGCCATGCTGCAAATAATGAAAATACCATTGTTCCAAGCGTTTTAAAATCGCAGATATAACAACTGCTCGTTGATAAGTAACTCCGTCATTTTCTAATGCAAGAGATGTTGCTTTAGGTAATAACTCTTCTGGAAAGTGTTCAACCTGTTGGTTAATATTCAATCCTATTCCGATAATGATTGCTTGCACCCGATCCGGTTCGGATTGCATTTCCGTAAGAATCCCCGCAATTTTTTTGCCATCAATTAAAATATCATTCGGCCATTTAATTTGTGCTTGTATACCGGTCGCTTCCATAATTCCCTCAGTAACGGCTACAGCGGTCATCAATGTTAATTGAGGAGCTTTCTGTGGAATAATATCCGGTCTTACTATTAAACTGAACCATAAACCTGTTCCAGAAGGAGAGTGCCACTCCCTATTCATCCTTCCTTTTCCTTTATATTGTGTTTCAGCAACAACAACCGTTCCCTCTTCTGCCTCATTACGTGCTAATTCATGGGCCACTTCCTGAGTTGATGTCACTTTCTTTTTATAAACAATAGAGGTGCCAAAATGTTCCGTATGAAGGCTTGCTTTGATTTCATCAATACTTGCTAAATCAGGCGCATGAGTCAATCGGTACCCTTTTCTCGGTACAGCTTCTAATTCATATCCGTTTTTCCTCAATTCCTCGATATGTTTCCAAACAGCTGTTCTTGATATCCCCAGCTTTGTACTGATTTCTTGCCCTGACACAAAAGAATCAGTTGCTGTTAACAGTTGCAATAACCTATCTCTCATTTAAACGTTTCTCCTTTATATACGCTGCCAGTTCCGCTTTTTTATTAGGTATGCTTCGACGAATCACCGCTAATTCCAATATATTAAGATAGCGTCCAATTTCTTCCTTTTTGATAGCAGGGAAAAGTTCCAGCAAATCTCTACCGTTTATATATAATTCTTTCCGACTTTTAATAGGCAGCGAATAATAGACGGAAGATATATATTGTAATCTTTTATTTGATTTCGTCCCTTTTAACCATTGATGAACTCTTTCGGTTTGAAGTGCTAACATCTCACCTGTCTCATAAATCAATGTTTCATCCCAAGGTATGCTTTCAGGATGTCGGCTGCACCTTTCGAGAATAGATTGTATTTTTTTCGTGTCACGTTTTGGTAACAACCATTGTTTACAATGGAATTTCGCATCTTCTTTATAGAGAAGCCACATGAAAGCAGACCATTTTTCGATGGATTGCTGCAACCTACACATATTATAACGTTTTTTGGACGAATCTTTTGGACTTACTTGAATTCTCTCCGGAAAATAAGCAGGGAAGCCATAAAAAAACATGAGATACAAGGCATCCGAATGTTTATTTCCTGCAAGCAACTTAACTATCTCTGTTTGGATTCTCTCCACTGGAACTGTTTCCAATTGTGATTGTTGGCAGAGGCATGCATGCCATGTAGTGGCCTCTATTTTAAACTCGAGTTGAGAAACAAATCGTAATGCTCTCATAATACGTAGTGGATCTTCTGAGAATCTTTTATCAGGATGAATCGTTCTAATTATTCCATTATCTAAATCTTCTTTCGCATTTAGAGTGTCAATCATAACTCCTGTTTTATCTATTGCCAGTGAATTGATTGTGAAATCTCTTAACTTTACGTCTTCCTCAAGCCGTTTTGCCTTAGACCGATACGGGGTTACCTCAAATAACAAACCATACCAACGAACAATCCACGTATTAAACCGATGAGTGGGAGTGATTACATGTGTAAATAAATTCTCTATATCAGATCGAGACGCATTTGTCACAATATCAAAATCATGGAGAGGACGATTAAGATAATAATCCCGAACGGCTCCTCCGACAATAAAAGCCTCCAGACCTGATTCACTGATATATCGAATAAAATCAAGTGCAATATGCCACTGTTCTTGACCCTTCATTAATTTGCATCGCCGCCTTTGGCTTCATCATAGATTGCTTCGTATTGTTTTACAATACTTTTTGATGAGAATACATCATTCGCACGCTTTTTTGATGCTTCAGCAAATGCTTGATATAAATCGGGATTCTTCAAAAGATAAGTACCAGCTTTCCCTGCGTTCTCAGCATCACCTATGTTACAAATATATCCGGTTTCTTCATCAATAATAACTTCAGGAATACCACCTGCATCTGTACCAATAACCGGAACGCCACAAGCCATTGCTTCAAGCGCCGATAAACCAAAACTTTCTTTTTCAGACAAGAGCAACATAAGATCAGATATGTTTAAAAAATCAACGACATGATTTTGATTTCCCACAAATAATACTCGATCTTCAATACCTAATTCTTCTGCTCTTTGACAAGCCCGTGTTTTTTCTGGTCCGTCTCCAATCATCAAAAGAGTGGACGGCATTTCGTTATTTATTACATAAAAAGCATTCACCACGTCTAATACTCTCTTAACAGGTCGGAAATTAGATATATGAATAATAACTTTACTCTCATGTGGAATGTTAAAGGATTTTCGTAAATCTTCATCAAGAACTTGTGGGCGGTATATTCTCTCATCTATAAAATTATATACCGTTTCTATAGGACGTTGTGATTCAAGCATATCTTTGGTTTGAGTAGCGAGAGCCCTGGAAACGGCGGTCACTTTATCGGAACGCTCTATCGCATAGCGAATAATATCTCGCAATGATGGATCATGCCCCAAAACCGTTATATCTGTCCCATGTAATGTTGTAACTACTTTCACATCATGATCAACCATATCTTTTGCCAGCAGAGCACATACTGCATGTGGAACGGCATAGTGAACATGAAGGATGTCCAATTTTTCTCTTTTTATAACTTCAGCCATTTTACTTGCTAAAGTTAATGAATAAGGCGGATATTGAAAAACCTCATACTGGTTCACTTCAACTTCGTGATAATAAATATTTGAATACGTTTTATTTAAGCGAAAAGGCAAACTGGTTGATATAAAATGGACATCATGACCTCTTTCAGCCAATAATTTACCTAGTTCTGTTGCTACAACACCAGAGCCTCCCACTGTTGGATAACATGTAATTCCAATTTTTTGTTTCATTATGTTCTCCTTTTCGGAGTAGAAGCGAATACGAGCGGTGCAGCACTCTTAAATCCTTCTGCGTAACGTACGCCTGCCTGTTTTCCGAACATAGCATCTCTGGATCGAACGCTTTCTATATACCCTTCTGTTAATGGAGTAGCCACACTTTCTGCCTGTAAGAGAAATTGACTTTCATAACACAAAAGAGCGCCCTCTTTTCGCTCTTGCTCCGATGAAATATCTAAATAAAAATCCGGAACATCAAATCCGTTAATAAAATAGTAGAAGAATGAATCTACTTTAAACGAAGGATACTGCACTTCAGGGTATTTTTTTATTCCAGCATCAAACACCGCTTGCCTTACTAACTCACTACAAGCAGAATGATCAGGATGTCTATCTTCAAAATAAGGTGCAAACACGACATCCGGTTTTACCTGTCGTATCATATCTAAAAGAACAATATATTCATGATGATTACTCGAAATACCCCGGTCTGGAAAGTGAAGTTGATACCTTCCTGTCACTTTCAACTGAGTTGCGGCTGCTTCTGCTTCTCTCTGCCGACTTTCCACAGTACCATTAGATGAAAGTTCTCCCTTCGTTAAGGAGCACACATAAACATCATCACCTTTTTTAGTATGCATGGCAGTTGTCCCACCCATCCCTATTTCTACATCATCTGGATGAGCTCCAATACAAAGAATAGTCATTTTACTCATAGGCAGAACCTCTGTCTTGTTTCAAAACCGTTCGAAACTCCAGTAAATCATTATCCAACCCTTTAACCAACACTTCCGCTGTTGCCATATTCGTTGCGAGCGGAACACCGTGGACGTCACACAATCTCAACAAGGCAGTGATGTCTGGTTCATGCGGTTGAGCGGTGAGAGGATCACGAAAAAATAAAATCATATCTATATTCCCTTCCGCCACAAGCGAACCTATTTGTTGGTCTCCACCAAGTGGTCCAGACAAATGTTTATGAAAATGAAGACCGGTTTCATTTTCTAACCTAGATCCCGTAGTACCTGTTGCATGCAACCCGTGTTTTTGTAACACGGGTTCGTAGGCTTGGACAAATCGAATCATGTCTTCTTTTTTCTTATCGTGAGCAATCAATGCAATGTTCAAAGTGGCTCCCCCTAATCCATTATATTTTCAAGACCGTAAACAAGTGTTTTCAAGCTTAGAACGTTTTCTACAGCAAGTTTCACCCCTGGCATAAAGGACTGACGATTCATAGAATCATGACGTATTTTTAACGTTTGTCCAGATCCACCAAACAATATTTCTTGATGAGCAATAAGACCTGGCAGACGTACACTATGAATACGTAGTCCATCTACATCAGCACCTCTAGCACCATCTAAATCTTCTTTCTCATCAGGGTGACCTTGCGTTTTATGTGGTCTCACTTCATTAATGAGAGAAGCTGTCTTAGCTGCAGTTCCAGACGGGGCATCTAGTTTATTATCGTGATGCATTTCGATGATTTCAGCATCCGAAAAGTATTTAGCGGTCATTTGTGCCAATTTCATCATTAATATTGCTCCGACAGCAAAATTCGGCGCAATGATTGCTCCTATTTCTTTATCTTCCGCCTTATCCCTCAACCTTTCCACATCTTCCTCTGAGAAGCCAGTTGTACCTACTACTGGACGAACATTATAATCCAATGCTAATTCCAAATGTTTTTTTCCCGCAGCAGGAGTCGTCAAATCAATTAAAACATCAGCTTCCGTTTCTTCTAGACAAACTTTCATGTCATCATACACAGGAGCTTGTTCGTCGGGCATATCAGGCAGTTCTTTAAGTATTTTTCCTGCATTTTTTGAATCAACGACGGCTTCTAATTGAAACTCTTCAGTTTCTCTTACAAGTTGAACCGTTTCTTTTCCCATTTTACCGCGCGGTCCTGCAATAATTATTTTGGTTACTTTACTCATAGCCATCAATCCTTTTCATCTTTTTTAGTCCAACGATCAGCATCTCTTGTTCGAAATTTGTTCATCACTAAATCAAACGCTTCGTCTAAATCAATATGTAAAGAATTTGCAAAGCAGATTAACACAAATAGAATGTCACCCATCTCTTGTTCGAGTGATTTTTCCGTTTCTGTATCTTTTTTAGGTTTTTCTCCGTAATAATGATTGATTTCTCTAGCCAGCTCTCCTGTTTCTTCACTCAAACGAGCCATCATAGCTAGAGGGCTAAAATATCCTTCTTTATATTGTCCAATATGCCTTTCTACTTCTTTTTGCATATCTTCCATTGTTTTCGTGTCCATCCTTCATCCCTCCCTATATCCCTTATCGTACCCGAATGTTATACCATTTGACAATCGTAGTAATGTTGCTCCTTGTCCTTCATTTTCTTATAATGAATGAAGCTCCATACAAAAAAAGGAGGGACATTATGACTTGGCACCTTAAAAATACATTCTTTATAATTTTTGGGTCAGCTATTATGGCTTTTGGGCTTGTTTATTTTAATATGCAAAACAATCTAGCGGATGGTGGATTCACAGGAATTACTTTACTTTTATATTTTATATTTGAGATAGATCCAGCCATTTCTAACTTAATATTGAATATCCCATTTTTTATCTTAGGATGGAAAATTTTAGGCAGGGATGTATTCCTTTATACAATCATCGGAACTCTGAGTATCTCATTATTCTTATGGTTATTTCAAACATACGTACTTATCGAGCTGACCTTGCAACAGGATATGACGCTAGCCGCTCTTTTTGCAGGTGTCCTCATCGGTACAGGACTTGGGATAGTATTTCGATATGGGGGGACAACTGGCGGTTCAGATATTATCGCAAAGCTCGGTGTTCGATACTTAGGTTGGAGTATGGGCAAGACACTATTTATTTTTGATGCTATGGTCATTACATCTTCCCTTGTCTATTTAAACTACAGAGAAGCAATGTACACGTTAGTTGCTGTTTTCGTTGCTGCAAAAGTCGTTGATTTTATTCAGCAAGGAGCATACTCTGCCAAAGCTTCCTTTATTATTTCTGAAAAACCGACTGAACTGGCGGATACCATTTTAAAAGAAATGAACCGCGGAGCTACCGTTCTTCGTGGCAGAGGTACTTTCACAGGTTCTGAAAGAGAAGTACTTTATTGTGTTGTTGCAAGAAACGAACTAGTTCGCCTTAAGAACTTAGTTGAAAAAAAAGATCCTCATGCATTCGTTACCGTCAATGACGTCCAAGATGTTATCGGGGAAGGTTTCACATTTGATGAAAACAAAAATCCTCTCCACACTTCTTAAACCACAAAAAAGCACCCTATAAAGTAGCCTTTTTTTCAAAGTGTCTACTCTATAGGGTACATTTTATAAGGCAGTCCTTTTTTACTAATTGTCCATAGCGAAATACATAAATATAAAACGTGCAAGTTCAAGAACAGCTACTACTGCTGCAGCTACGTACGTAAGAGCTGCGGCATTGAGTACTTTTTTCGTTTTTTTCTCTTCATTATTTCTAATAATCCCTGTAGAAACAATTTGTTCCATAGCACGATTACTTGCATTAAATTCAACTGGCAGTGTGACAAACTGAAACAAAACAGCGACTGACATGAAAACAATACCTACAAGTATCAAGTTTTGACTTGTCAATAAAACACCTGCAATAATTAAGAAAAAGGACATGTTTGATCCAAGATTTGCTGCTGGGGCGAGTGTGCTACGAAATCGCAGAAATCCATATTCTTCGGCATCTTGAATAGCGTGTCCTACTTCATGAGCAGCCACCGCTTGCCCGGCAACACTAATTCCGTAATAATTATCTTCGGATAAACGAACCACTTTTTTGGCTGGATCGTAATGGTCTGAAAGCCGTCCTTTAACAGGTTCAACCGCCACATTATAAATCCCATTTTCGTTTAGTATCCTTTTAGCTACTTCAGCGCCGGTCATACCGGATGAATTGGATACCCTAGAATATTTTTTATAGGCTTTTTTTACTCTGAACTGAGCCCAAATTGGAATAATAAGCAGAGCTACAATATATATAATCCACCAAAGTCCCATCAAATGACCTCCTCCCCATATTATTCTCGTTAATCATTATTTTATTTAAAACGTCAAAGAAAGTCAATAAAACTGCACGCTTATATTTGACAGTTATTTTACGGTTAGTCTCTCATTTGATGACGTTCTTTTTCCCCTTTATATTTTTTCCACCCCGCATAAGTTAAAGAAACGAACAATACTCCTCCTATCGATAATATAACAGCCCACAAGGAAGGATCTACATTAGATCTTTCTTCATTTGACAACGCCTTTTGAAATAGTTCTTTTAATTTTTTAAGATTGTCTTGACCATCGGTTTCTATCCATTCTTCATTATCCAAGTGCTGAATGTAGGATGTAAGCGGCAAGATTTCTTCTTCCTTCATTCCTGTGTACATAGCCGGTCTGATTGTTTCAAATTGATGCCGCCACTCTCGAAAAGCTTGAACAGCTTCATCCGTATTTCCATTTTCTATTTGCTTATTGATATCATCAAGAAGGAGAATCAGGCGTTCCCCTGACTTTTTCCATAATGGATGATCTTCGCTAATAGATGCATCAACAGCTAAACGAAAAGCAGTAATATACTGAAGACGAGTTCGTTCGTCTAGTCCTGCCCTTGTCACCGCTTCCCCGGCCCTGTCAAAGGAACGAAATAACTCAGACAATTGGTAAGTATCCATATTATATTCATCAAAAGAAACAGACGGAAATCGAACAACCAGCCAGCTGTGAATCTGCTTTGCTTCTTCGTATTGATTATTCAACGCCATTTCATGCATCAATTTTGCCTTTTCTTCAACGGTTTGCATGGATACGTCTTTATTTTCTTCCGCTATAGTTTGTCCAACGTTTCCGAAAAATAAAGTGAAAAGTAAAAAAGATAAAAAAAACACTTTTTTACATAGATTTTTGCCCATAAAAAAGTCCCTCCTTTCTCCTTTTTCCATACTATGAAGATATGGACAAGAGTAGACCGGAAGGGACGTTCCTTTTTCACAAACTATTCTACAAAAACGTCTTACGTTTGACACTTGCTACATATATTAAAATAAGAGAAAAAATACTTAACCAAAATGTAAAATAGCCGATATGCGAGATTTGATCTGCAATCGCCGAAGACACCCACGGATACATGCCATATACGTAATCTATAATATCATTATGTATTGTCCATAGTGCAACAATAAGAAGATGCCATGGTTTTATCCGATAATAAGGTGCAAACAACAAACCTTGCATAGCCATTCCAAAGTGCGAGATGATCAGCATATAATTTTGCCAACTCAATTCATCACCCGCTACTCCGCCTGCAATATTCATTACTACCGCCCATAGTCCATATTTAATCAACGTTACACTGGCTAAAGCTTCTAAAAGTCCGTTATTCCTTTTTAATAGAAAAAGAAACAACACAATACAAAAAAAGAGACTAGCGGTCGGGCTATCCGGTACAAATACATAAAAAACAGGCGGCGTTTGTTCTAGTTGGATCTTATACCACCAATACCCATAAATCGTTCCAAACAGATTAACAATAAGTAAAGCGGCAATCATTGAAGGCATTCCTAAAAAGCGTATAAACATACCCATTTATTTCACCACCATCATTTCTAAAAAAGTGCCACGTACATTTTTTAAATCTTTCAAGAAAAAGGGGGCTGTATCAAAAATCAAAAGTCTACTACTAGCCAAAAAATGCTTCACTAACATTCAGGGCATACGCTGCAGGCGGACGCTTTCACTCCAGAGCACAAGAGCGACATCGGCTCCCTGCGGATCACCGTGTCTCCTTTGCCGCGGACAGCGCCTCAGCTTCTCTTCCCGCAGGAGTCGCCACCTTACGCTTCTGCCCATGGTTGAATTCTCTTTGTTATAGAAAAGGAGCTGTACCTTTTATACAGCTCCTACCAAACACGATGTATATGTTTATTCTGCATTTTCTTCGTTATTATCTCCTGAGGATTCTTCTTCTGATTCTTCCTCAGACCCACTATCGCCGCCACCGTTTCCTGGATTACCACCATTGGAAACAAATTCAGCCAGCACTTCTAACTCTTCATCACTTCCGTCAAATTGATCAGCCGGCATTTCACCAATACCTTCTACCGCAATTTCTTGAATCATATCTGCATCATATTGCGTGTCGTATAAGGAAGGCCCGGCAGCACCTGTACCTTGAAGCTGATCACCATGACAGCTGATACAGCCTTGATCTGTGTATATCTCATAGCCTTCTGCATTCGTATCTACGTCTTCGAGTGCTTCTTCTTCTTCTTCATCGAGCATTTCACCTTGTTCTGCTGCTGCTTCCCAATCGTGGTGATCAACTGATTCCCACGTGAGATAAACGGTTGAAATGATACCAAAAATCATCAAGCCGGAAGCTATCGGTCTTCGTGACGCTCTTCGCTCTGGTCCTTTATCAAGCCAAGGAGCCAACAACAACGCCCCAAAAGCAAGCCCCGGTATGATAACCGCCCCGATAACTGTGAAATCACTAGATGCAAACTCATACTTCAATAGTTGATACAAAAACAGAAAGTACCAATCCGGTAACGGTATATAACCAGAATCAGTCGGGTCCGCAACTCTTTCAAGCGGAGCTGGATGAGCTACCGTCAAACACAAATACCCGATAAGAAAAACAGCCCCTACTAACCATTCTTTTAATAGGAAATTTGGCCAAAATGCTTCTGTTTTCCCGGGGAACTCCGAATAGTCTTTCGGAATATTAGGTTTGCGATCGGCGGGTACACGTGAATCCCCAACGAATTTCATACCTTTTCCACGATGCATCTGTTTCCCTCCTTAGTTTATCTTGTCTTATCATTTGCGTTGTCTTGTCAATTTTTACAATGGTCCGGAGATACCTTGTCTTCGGATCATAATAAAATGAGCCGCTAATAAGCCAAGCAATGCCCCTGGAAGGAAAAACACATGGATAGCAAAAAAACGTGTCAACGTCTGTGCGCCGATAATTTCAGGATCACCCGATAATAAGGTTTTTGATAGAGTACCTACCAAAGGAACGCTTTCTGCAATCTGTAATCCAACGACGGTTGCAAAATATGCTTTCATATCCCATGGAAGCAAATAGCCTGTAAAACCTAATCCAAGCATAACAAAAAAGATAAGTACACCTACGACCCAGTTCAACTCACGAGGTCGTTTGTATGCACCTGTGAAGAACACACGTAATGTATGTAAAAAGATCATTACAATAACTAAACTAGCTCCCCAGTGGTGCATGCCTCGAACAATTGTACCATACGCTACGTCTCCTTGAAGATAACGTACAGATTCATAGGCGTTAACAATGTCAGGCACATAATACATGGTTAAAAACATTCCGGACAATATCTGAATGACGGTTATGAAAAAAGTCAATCCTCCAAAACAATAAACAAACGCTGAAAAATGATGAGCAGGGTTAACATGTTCCGGCACTTCATGATCAGCTATATCCCGCCACATTGGAGTAATGTCCAGGCGTTCATCTACCCATTCATAAACTCGTTGTAACATAAATGACGCCCCCTCCTAAACTTGTGATTCTGCTTTTCCAACATAGACTGTACCTTCCTGTACTTCAACTTCATATTTATGAAGAGGTTCTGTTGGCGGAGTACCTTCAATATTCGTACCATCTTTTTTAAAACGTCCACCATGACAAGGACAGAAAAATTCTTCCGGATGATCTTGATTGGCCTCCCATCCTACTGTACACCCTAAATGAGTACAGGTTGGCGAGAGTGCTACAATTTCATCCCCTTCCTGATAAATCCATGCCGTTTCTGTTACCTCCGATGTATTCCAAGCATCTTCCTGCTCGTAGGAAAAATCAAAGCGCTGTGGTTGATCGGTAAGATCATCGACACTTGCCACAGCTTTCATATCTCCTGCACTTTCTGCTTGGAGAACCGGGTCAATAGCAAAACGAGCCATCGGTAAAATAATACCTGCCGCCATGAAACCGCCAACACCTGTAAGCGTATATGTTAGAAATTGACGCCTCGACACATTATGATTTTGCTCTTCACTCACCAGTATCCCCCCCTACTATATAAGTTCAGTCCTCCCGGACAATCGTTACACACACACTTTTACAAAACTAGGACATACTCATGATAGCCTAGTGAACAACAGGCTGTCAATCTTTTGTGTATGCATTTTCCGAGTAATTTTGCAACTTTTACTGACCCTTCCATTTATCCATGACTAATGGAAGTAACTGTTTTATTTGTTCCGAGATAACTTGCTTTTTATACTCAGCATCCATATTCTCAAACGGAACCAACGGCATCCATACCAAAAGTTCATCTAAGTCAGCCTCTACTTTTTTCCAAGACGGATCCGCTGTAATCATAACGACATGTTTCACTTGTTCTTTTTTCATGTGTTGAATCCATTGCTCTATTTCTTTGTGACATTCTTCAATATCCTTCGTCTCCAGGTAAGTAAATGGGGGGACTAATAACATTCTCCCTCTGAATTGTCTTTCAATTTCAGCGGTCATCACCGTGATAAACTCTGTCATGGCGGAACTTTGTCTAATGCCATCCCCAAAGTCTATCGGTAACATGGGGACTAATGCAGTATCTACATATTGTCTTTCTTTAACAAAAGAAGGAATGTCATCTGTTGACCATCTCATTTTATTGTAACCCTCTCTCCATTTAATTATAATAATAATATCCCCGCACATAACGGGGATAATAACTATTTATCCATCCATACCATCTGTATCTTCCAAATCTGTTATCAATTCTTGTAATGTTTCGTTAGCAGACTGTAAAGAAGCCGCTTGTTTAAAATAAGCTAAGGCGTCAGACCGGAAACCTTGCTCTAGCAGCAAACGTCCATAGTCTTCGAGGAAATCTTCATTTTCAGTATATACTGTACGAATACCTTCGTAAGCCTGATTGGCACTTTCAAACTCCTCCATTTCCCACATCGCCTTTCCATAATACCAGTCAAAACGAGGGTCATCTTCACCTATTTCTTTCAAATAGGTAACCATTTCTATCACTGAATCAAAGTCTTCTTGCTTGTTCCAAAGTTCCAGAATGGTATATGCCGCTTCGATGTTACTCGGATTTAAAGAAATCGCTTCTTTCAGCCTGTCTTCAGCAACGGATTCATTTCCCAAAGCCATTTGTAACTTTCCGGCCTCAACATACAAGACATCGTTATATTCATCCACAGAAAGTCCATTTTCGGTTACCTGCAACGCTTTATCGTAATTCTCCATACCTTCGTAAGCTCGGATGAGATATGGATATAATGTAACAAATTCAGGATCCATATCTTTTAATGCTTCTAACTGTTTAATCGCTGTTTGATATTCACCTATTTGGAGTGCGGTATATCCATAACCAAACAAAGAATGCGGCTCTTTCTTTTCTTTTATTCCTCGTTCATAGTACGATAGAGCATCTTCAAATTCTCCAGTGGAACTATATGCTTCGGCAAGTCTCAGATCTAGACTTCCTTCCGGAAATTCAAATCCTAGTCTCTCTGCTTGTTTTAAATACGGTATACTTTTTGAAAAGTCGCCGCGCTCTAAATAATAATCTCCTAAACCTGCTAATAATACCGGTTCTTCCGGGGCTTCTTGAAGCGCCGTTTTCAGCTTTGTTTCTGCCACTTCATCAAGTCCCTGCAGTTGATACAAATCAGCCAGCAACATTTGTGCCCTAATAAATACTTCATCTTCTTTTTTTACTTCAAGAAGCCATTCAATCGCTTCTTCTTCTTGATCCAAATCAACCGCTAGTTCTGCTGCTATTGTAAGTAACTCTCCTTCATCAGGATAATTACTAATCAGTTCTTCCACGATAGGTTTTGCTCTATCAGGTCGACCTAGTTCATCATATAATTGAGCAATATCATATTTTTCCTGATGATCAGCTTGTCCTTCTAATTCATCCAGCATTTTTAACCCTTTTTCAGCATCGCCTTTCTGAATCGTTTCCATTACGCTTTCTAAACTGTTTTTCATTCTGTAACCCCCACATTGTTCATAACAAATTAATCGATCGAAGGCGTCCAGGAAAAATGTTATCGCAGTTTTGTCCATTCTTTAAAGACAAGTAGTAGTTGGAGCCTGCTTTTATAACTTTTCCTCTAAGCACTACAATATCCGGTTCTTGATTTGTTTGTTTTGTTGAGTTGTCTTTATTATCTTCGACACTATAGTATAACAAATAATCAGCATCACCTCGAACAAGAGACCCTTTTTTCGGATAAATTCCTGCCATTTGCATTTCATTTTTATTTAACAGCGGCCCGTTATCAAAAGGAAGAACATGAAACATTGAACGTAAATGCGCCTCCCATTGCATTTTTCTTATTTTCTCCTTTTTCGTTTTTACAACAGGGAAACGGAAGATAAAACTTAAAGTTGCAGGGCCTACCGCTTGTCGAACCCAATCCCATGGAACATATTTACATTCACTTAAAGATGAAAAACAAACTTCAATTACCGGAACTTTTTTTAAGACAAGCGTTTGTGTGAATTCAGAACTCAAAATGTGGCTAGGAACAGACGGAACGACAAGATAATCTATCGGGGCATTCAACTTGTCACTAATATCTTGATAATATTCTTCTAACTCCCGCGGCTTAGAAATATGCATTAATAAAAAAATAGTAGTTATTCCTTTTGAAATAATGGTTTTCCACTTTTCATCATTATTTTTTATATAATAAAAATTTTTAACATTTCCACCAAGTGCCACTTTACTAGATTCAATTCTAAAACCATTCGCATTCATTTTCATCGATGTTTCTAGGTCATGATAGTCTTTATGAACAATTGTTTCGTTTTGCACCTTTATGTTCATTTCCTCTCCTTTTTCTTCATAACGCGCATACAAAATCCAATAATTCATAGTCTTCCTCCCCCATTTTAGTTATAGCAAGACTATGAGAAGAAAGCATATATTATGTGAAATAAAAAAACACCCGGAAAGTAAACGCTTACAAACCGGGCTAACAATAAGTGTTAAAAAAGAGTATGGATAGGAGTGGAGAGAAACCATACGCTGACTACAATTATATAGAAATTATGTGTATTGTCAATGTTTTAATTAGTATTTTTAAGAAAACTGCAAACGCCCCGTAAGCCGAGACTTCTGTATCGGGATGAAGGGCGCTTACAACTAAAATGTGCAGAAATAATCTTGAGAGACAACGTACTGTCTCTTCAACATATATCTTTAATCTATAATATATGTCTCATACAAAGCTTCTTCTAAAGAGGTTCTCCCTTGTCCCCTATCTTCACCTGTTCGAAAGGTCAATTGAAGAACCCCCATAATATCCTCTCTCGTTTCGATAATACGAATATTTGTAATGCTTATTTCCGCTTCTGCAAGAATACTTGTCACATCGGAAATGACACCTGGATGGTCCGGTACATCGACAAACAAATCAAAAAATGAAGGAAGTGCTCCTTGATCTTTAACCGGGAGTCCATCCCGAAATGTTTTAGCCTCTTCAAAATAGTCATAAATAAAAGCTGCATCTTCAGATTCGAGCATTTGTTCTATGCGCTCCATCTCTATTTTCCAATCTCGAAGCAAATGAAGCATTACATCTTTATTGTGTAGTAAAATGTCTCTCCACATAACTGGATTAGCTGAAGCTATTCGCGTAATGTCACGAAAACCTCCCGCTGCTAATCTAGAAATGAGCCCGTCTTCGTTCTCTGTATTTTTTACTTGATGAACTAAAGCGGAAGACACAATATGAGGGAAATGGCTGATGATCCCAGCTAAATTATCGTGTTGTTGCGGGGAAAGATCAATAAACTTAGCGTTCGTTCCTTTTAACCAGTTTTGAAGCTGAATAATTTTATTTGCAGGAGTTTCTTCGGTAGGAGTTAAAACATAAAAAGCATTCTCAAATAAGTGAGGCTTTGCTGCTTGTACTCCACTTTTATGCGATCCTGCCATCGGGTGGCCACCTATGAATACAACACCTTGTTCCTGTAGACCTTCCGCTTTCTCGACAATTCGTTTTTTTGTGCTTCCTACATCCGTTATAATAGCCCCTTTTTCCATAGGGACAGATTTTAAACTTTCCAATATATTTTCTGTTTTAGTTACTGGAACAGCGAGAATAACCAATTCTGCATCTTTAACACCCTGAATGACATCGGTTGTCCCTTCGTCTATCACCCGCAGGGATTGAGCTAATTTTAATTGATTTTCATTAATATCTACACCCATTATATGTACGTCATGTTCTTTCTTTATAGATAAAGCGATAGAACCGCCTATTAAACCCATGCCTACTACACAAATTTTCCGTGTCACAGCTCTGTCCTCCTTCCTTTTTCACCACCTTGTTTCATTATAAAGCACAAGGCACGTTTAACGCAGACAATCGTTGGACTCCCCAAAATAGGTGAAAGTGTCTTTGGGTACCTAGAATTAGATTAAAAAAGCCGCCCTACCTCCTTGGCAAGACGGCAGCATTTCTTATTTATTTTTCTGCGACAAATTTATTTTCCTTTAAACATTCACTTATTGCCTTTAGAAAAGTCTGATTTTGCTCTTCTGTTCCTACTGACACTCTAATAGAATGCGGAAACCCGAGTGCTTCTCCAGAACGTACAATGACACCTTTTTTCAATAATGCGTCAAACATGGCATCTCCGGAAACTCCAGTATCCATTAACAAGAAGTTAGTTTGAGACGGTAGGTAAGAAAAACCTTTTTCTTCACAAAATTTTTCGAACGCATTGAGTCCTTCGCGATTTTTTTGTCTACAGTCTTCTATAAACGCTTGATCTCCTAAAGCAGCGGCAGCAGCATATTGAGCCATCGTTGTCGTATTAAAAGGGGGACGCACTGGATCAAGTGCGCTGATTAAACTTTCTGAAGCTACACCGTACCCCATACGCAACGAGGCAAGTCCGTAAGCCTTCGAAAAAGTTCTCAGTATCATTACATTAGGATGCGTTTCTAAATAGGAAAGTGTATTCGGAAAGTCATCTGCCGTCACATATTCAATATAAGCTTCATCAGATACAACAAGTACATCTTCTGGCACCTGTTTTATAAACGACTCAAACTCTGCTTTTGCCGTATACGTTCCCGATGGATTGTTAGGATTACATACCCAGACAATTCTCGTATTTTCATCAATTTGGTCAAGCATACTAGTAAGATCATGACGGCCATTACGAAGGGGAACTTCTCTTATCTCAGCCCCTTCAATAACAGCGTTATGTTTATATTGAGAAAATGTCGGTGTTGCCATTACCGTGTTAGTCTCGGGGGTTAAAAACGCACGACATAGCATCAAAATGACTTCATCAGACCCTGCGCCAAATATTAATTGACTCGGTAAAACATTTAAATGAGAAGCGACAGCGCCACGAATCTCTGTTGCGTATCCATCTGGATAAATTTGCGGTTGTTCCGCCATTTTTTTTATTGCTTCCTGTACGGCCGGCGAAGCTCCATATGGATTTTCATTCGAAGCCATCTTGTGTACTTCCGTAAGGCCGAGTTCTCTTTTCACTTCTTCCATTGGTTTACCAGGCTTGTACGGTTCCATACCTAGTATTTGCGGTTTCACTTTCATACTTTAGCACCTCACATCGGCAAATTCTGTCTTCTTCTATATTACGACGAAATGAGGGAAGACACAAACGATTTTATATTATCCAAGCCTTTTTGTCTGTTTTGCTGACTGGATAAAAGAGAAAGATTATCTTCCACCGTTTTCATAATAGCACTGCCAACAATCACACCATCACACACATCGCGTAAACGCTCTACTTGTTCTTTTTTAGAAATACCAAACCCTACGGCAACAGGAACTTGGCTGTTTTCTTTTACGTTTTCAATAAATGTGTACGCTTCTGGCGGAAAGGAGTCCCTAGTTCCGGTCACACCTAAGCTGGATACACAATATAAGAATCCTTCTGCATTTTCAGCGATTTTCTTTATTCGTGAAGCAGAAGTAGGAGCTACAAGAGAAATGTTCACTAATCCCTTGTCATGTGCAGCATCATTTAGTGATCTGCTTTCCTCAAAAGGTAAGTCTGGTATGAGTACACCATCTGCTCCTTGTTTTTTAACGGTATCTAGAAAATTCTCTATCCCCATTCTCATAACAGGATTATAGTACGTAAAAATAATAACAGGTATGGTCAATCCTCTTTTTCTCATCTCCGGCACTAGCATAATGGCTTTTTGGAGACTCATATCTTGTTCTAATGCCCGTTTAGCGGATCGTTGTAACAACGGACCGTCCGCTAACGGATCAGAATATGGAATACCCAGCTCTAAAATATGTGCTCCTGCCTCCTGCAATTGTAATGCAATCTCTATAGTTGTTTGTGCATCAGGATCTGCAGCCATTATAAACGGAATAAAAAGTGGGTATTCCGCCTTTGATGCAGCTTCCTCTACTTTCGTTATTTCCATTAAAAAGACTCCTTTTCCATAAATGCTTTTATTGAATTGACATCCTTATCTCCTCTACCAGATAGAGAAATAACTATGGTTTGGTCTTTTTTCATCTGTTTTGCTTTTTCAAAAGCGATGTGGAGCGCATGGGCGGATTCCACTGCTGGTAGAATACCTTCAACTTTAGTTAAAAGGGAAAGGGCGTCTAGTGCTTCTTGATCTGTAACTCCTTCATAATTAACTCTTCCACTTTTAGCAAGATGGGCATGTTCGGGCCCAATACCCGGATAGTCCAACCCTGCCGAAATCGAATACGGCTCAATAATTTGGCCGTTTTCATCTTGGATTAAATATGTCAAGGATCCATGTATAACACCTTTTGTTCCCATTGTAATAGTTGCGGCATGTTTGTCAGTGGACAGGCCTTTCCCTGCAGCCTCTGCTCCATATAACTGCACATTGTCTTCCAAGAAAGGATAAAACATGCCGATTGCATTGCTTCCACCGCCTACACATGCTACCACAGCATCCGGTAGAATGTTATCTTTTTCGTTCAGTTGTTCTTTGGCTTCATCCCCAATAATTCTTTGAAAATCTCTTACCATTCTTGGATAAGGGTGAGGTCCTACTACAGATCCGATAAGATAAAAAGTATCTTCTACATTCGTAACCCAATACCGTATTGCTTCGTTTGTAGCATCTTTCAACGTTTTACTTCCTGAATTTACAGGGATAACTTCTGCACCTAACAATTCCATACGAAATACATTTAGTTCTTGCCTCTGTGTATCTTCTTCACCCATAAATACTTTACATTCAAGACCTAGTTTTGCACAAATCGTTGCAGTGGCCACTCCGTGTTGTCCAGCTCCAGTCTCGGCAACAATCTTTGACTTTCCCATACGCTTAGCTAGTAAAGCCTGCCCCACCGCATTATTCAATTTATGCGCTCCAGTATGAAGAAGATCCTCTCGCTTCAAATAAATGGATGCTCCTCCCAACTGATCTGTTAAACGATCTGCATATGTTAATGGGGTTGGTCTTCCAGCATACTCTGCCAATATCTCTTTATATTCTTGTTGAAAGGACAAATCGTTCCATGCCTCATCCAAATAGGCTTCCAACTCCTCTAACGCAAACATTAATGTTTCCGGAACGAATTTTCCTCCAAAATCACCATAACGACCATTTTCATCTGGATATGTTTTGTTCATATTCTTTCAACCTCTTTTCTAACTCCATCAATCGGTGTTTATCTTTTTTACCGTTTGCCTCTATACCGCTTGAAAGATCTATGCCCCAAGGATCGTACGCCAATACATTATCAACATTTTCCGCAGTAATTCCACCTGCTATAAATACAGGCAGTTGTTTTTCCTGCCCAAACGCGACATACTTCGGTACGTGAGACCAATCAAAACTTTCACCAGTCCCACCCCATGCGTGTTTCGCTTTTGCATCTACTATAAAACCATCTACTGCCTCTGTATATTCCATCATTTTGTTTAAAGAGCCTTCATCATGCGGTATTGCTTTCCATACTTTTGTTCCAGTCGTTTGTTTTATCTTTTTTATTTCTTCTACCGATTCCGTACCATGACACTGGATGATATCTGGTGACAACTGATCTGCTGCTACTTGTATTTCTCCTGAAGTCGCATTAACAAAGAGAAGAACTATCTCCTTCTTATGAAACTGGTACCTTTGTAACCATAAAGCAGCATCTTCTGGTTTCACTTCACGTTTACTTCTTGCCATCACAAAACCTACATAATCAGCATCCGACTCCACAGCCAATTGAACATCTTCTTCAGAATGTAATCCACACAATTTTAAAAAGGGACGTGACATCGGTTTATTCCCCTTTCAAATGACGTAATGCTTTCTCTACATCAGCTTGCTTCACTAAAGATTCCCCTACTAATACTGCCCTTGCGCCTGATTGTTGAACAACCGTTATATCTTCTTGCGTATGAATACCACTCTCACTTACGACAACGCTCTGAGAAGGTACTTCATTACGCAAATGTTCTGTAACCGATAAGGATGTTTCAAATGTGTTTAAATCGCGATTGTTAATACCAATAATCGCTGGTTCAAAGACACGGAGGACATTTTCCAGTTCTTGCTTGGAGTGGAACTCAACCAGTACCTCCATCCCCTGTTCTTCAGCACTTTGGTATAACTCAAATAATTTTTTTGGATCAAGAGCAGCAGCAATCAATAAAACCGCGTCCGCTCCCATTCGTTTACTTTCTTGTATTTGAACATCCTCAATAATAAAATCTTTTCTTAAAACAGGCAATCCCACTTCTCTTTTTATTGCGGTTAAATAATCCCGATGACCTTGAAAGTAGGATACGTCGGTTAATACTGAAAGCGCAGCTGCCCCGCCTGCCTTATAACTTCGCGCTATTTCTACAGGATAAAAAGGGCTTCGTATTACACCTTTTGATGGAGAAGCTTTTTTCACTTCAGCAATTACTTGCACTTTTTCCTTTTCAGCAGTTAGAGCCTTTTTTAAAGAGTAAGGAGTTACATCTGCTTGGTCTGGCAAAATTAATTTCTCTACTTCTTGTTTTTTTGTAGCTAGTATTTTATCAAGCATGATTTTCTTCCACCTCAGCATCTTGTAACCGATATAAATGTTGTTGTACGGTCCTCTTTTCAATTGCTTCTATAGCCTTATCCGCTCCTTCTTTCAAAGAAGACGCATTATTCGATATATAAATTCCAGCAGCCATATTCATAATTAATATGTCTTTAGCGGCTCCCTCTTTTTCTCCATCAAAAATGTCCTGAATGAGAGCAGCACTTTCTGAAGCATCGCTTACTTGAACAGAATGAATATCTGCTGTATTTAAGCCAAGATCTTCTGGTGTAACAGAATATTGTTTAATTTCGCCATGCTTTAATTCGGTGATGAATGTTGTTCCGGTAATTGTTAATTCATCCATCCCATCTTCTCCTGTAACAAACATGGCTCTTTTGGCTCCAAGACGCTGCAACGTTTGTGCCATCATTTTCCCGTACTCTTTATTAAATACTCCAATCACTTGAGCTGTAGCATTTGCTGGATTTGTAAGTGGGCCAAGTAAGTTAAAAATCGTGCGAAAGCCAATCTCTTTTCTCGGCGCAACAGCGTGTTTCATAGCAACATGATACAAAGGAGCGAATAAAAACGCCATGTTGTAGTCTTTTAGTGAGGAAATTGCTGTTTCCGGTGTTGTTTGGACAGATATACCAAGTTGTTCTAAAACATCTGCACTTCCACTTTTCGAGGATACAGAACGATTTCCATGTTTAGCGACCTTCACTCCAATCGCAGACAGCCCGATGGCAGAAGCCGTTGAAATATTATAAGTAGAGCTCATATCACCGCCTGTTCCACATGTATCGATGACTTCTTTTTCTTCATGAGGGATGGAGATAACATGGTCTCGCATTGATGCCGCAAAACCAGTCATTTCATCAACCGTTTCTCCCCGAAATCTCAGCATTGTTAGTAGGCTAGCAATTTGGCTTTCTGTTGCGTTACCGTTCATAATTTCATCCATTGCTGCTTTTGCTTCTTTTTCTGATAGAGAATAACCTTCAATACACTTGTTCAGAATTGACTTTAACATCGTGTTCATCCTCCTTTTGCCCAAACATTGCTTCAGCTGCCTCAATCGCTTTTAATAATGCTGCTGCTTTATTTTGCGTTTCTTCGTATTCATTTTCTGGAATAGAGTCAGCCACGATACCGGCACCTGCTTGAATTTTTGCCTTACCATCCTTCACTACCATTGTCCGGATTGCAATACAGGAATCGATATTGCCATCATAGCCAAGATAGCAAACAGCACCTGAGTATATCCCGCGCCGGTGGGGTTCGAGCTCTTTTAAAATTTCCATCGCACGAAATTTAGGAGCGCCAGATACTGTTCCAGCAGGAAAAGATGCCTCAAGTGCTTCAATAGGCTTCACATTGGTAGCTAATACTCCGGTTACTTTTGAAATGATATGCATGACGTGTGAAAATTTTCCAATATCTAGAAGAATAGGCGTCTGAACAGATCCATATTCTGCTACTCTACCTACATCATTTCTAGCAAGATCTACTAGCATATAATGCTCGGCTTTCTCCTTCTCATCATGAAGAAGTTCCTCTATCAATCGGTCGTCTTCTTCCATCGACTGCCCTCGTTTTCTTGTACCGGCAATCGGATGAATTTCCACGTGTTTTTCTTGAACTTGAATAAGCCGTTCAGGTGAACTACCAACTACTTCTTGATCACCAAGCTTTAAGTAAAATAAATACGGGGACGGGTTAATCATTCGTAATGACCGATAAATATCAAATGCAGTGACAGATATATCCCTTTCAAAACGTTGAGATAACACGGCTTGAAATATATCTCCCGCTTTAATGTATTCTTTAATTCGTTCTACATCTTGTTTAAATTTATTTTCTGGATAGTTTGAGGTAATTGCTTGATAATCAACTTGTGTTTCTTTAGCCATCGGGGCAAGAAATACTTCCTCTTTCATACCCGACATAAGATTATTCATTAAATCTGATACAATCGTTTGAGCATTCTCATACCTAACCTCTGTATCTTTGTTATGATTTGCATCATAATGGATGAACGTTAATTCTTTCGTCTCATGGTCCATTGCTATAAGAGTTTGACAAAATAGCAATGATACGTGATCTTCTCTTTGATCTTCATTTTCCGTTTGTAAGTCCGGCTCAAAATCTTCGACACTATCATAAGGAATAACTCCAACTGCTCCGCCTTTAAAAGGTATATCTATCGAAGCTGGAGCAGGGTTCAATAATTCTATTGTTTGTTCAAACAAAACGGCCAGCTGCTTTTCTTCTAACAAAACTTGACTCTTGTTATCAATCAGCTGATATACTCCTTCTTGTTTATCTCTTATTTTGTATTGGGGAGTCAACCCAATAAACGAATATCTCGACCACGGAGAAGCTTCATCTTTACTTTCGAGCAAAAATACCGCTTCATCTTTCAGCTTTTGAAATACTTCGATTGCAGTAAGAGTATCCGTAAAAAATGTTCTTACATAGGAAAGCATACGATAGTTCTGGGATTGTTCTTTGAACACTTGAAATGATGTTTCAGACATGGGCTCACCTCTTTTAATTAGTAAGAAGAGAGCAAAAAGAGGGGAAAGAACAAAAACTTACATAAGGGGCATGTATTCAGTATAGTAGGTATAAATAGACACTGTTCATGCTAATATAAAATGCCTGAAACAGAAACAGTTTCAGGCATTCGAATACTACAGCCACTCTGCTCCACTGTTCTCTGCTCTTCTCATCACTCTCTACTCTGCTAAAACAAATAATTTAACTCATCTCATCTATAACTAATTCCTATATTACATGTTCTTTTTCTTTTTTGTCAACTCAAGATCCGGACGCAAACTAACCGCATCATTTAAGTAAACATGGTGTATTTCTTCCTGACTGACATCAGTTTGTGCCGTCAACATTACTCTAATACATAAAGGCAAACTGCCAGGAACAGGAACCTCTTGCGCACACATAACCGGAACAAATTGCCAGTCATCAAGTAAACGTGTCGCTTTCGCTGGAAAAGCTGCATCAAGATCTGTAGTCGTCGTAAACCATATATGAGAAACATCTGCAGAAGAAATATTATTTTCATTAATCATTTTTTCGAGCAATCTTTTTGTACTGCTTACAATTTGTTCTTCCGTGTTTTTTTTGACAGTTGTTGCTCCCCGAAACCCTCTAATCATTGGAAGTCTCCCCCCTTTTTATATCCTTTTAGTAAAAATAAAATATCTGATTCATTTACGGTTTGTAAAAAAGGAACTCCTGGTTTTTCGGTCAATACAAAAGTAAGTTTACCAGCATTCGATTTTTTATCCAGTTTCATCGCGTTTATTAATGTTTCTGGTGAATAAAGGGTAGGCGCATCGATGGGATAACCAAGTTGTTGAAGCCATTTTTTTTCGTTATTGATATCCCAATCTGATAGTTCTAAGTAATTACTTAAGCGCATAGCGAAAATCATGCCCGCAGCAACGCCTTCTCCATGAGTAATTTGGCCATACCCTGAAACTTTTTCCAGTGCATGGCCTAATGTATGACCAAAATTCAAAAAAGCTCGAACACCTGCTTCTTTCTCATCTGTTTTAACAATTTCAGCTTTTATAGATATGGAGCGTTTCAAAAATTGAAGCAGTTTACTATTTTTCATGTCTTCCGTTGTTGACACATTACTTTTTAACCAATGTAAAAACTCTGGATCTTTAATGTAGGCGTGTTTAATCATTTCAGCAAAACCAGAACGCCATTCATTATCAGATAACGTTTCTAATGTCTTTGTGTCGTACACAACTGCTTCCGGTTGATGAAAAGCACCGATAAGGTTTTTTCCCAACCGGTGATTAATACCTGTTTTTCCGCCAACACTGCTGTCTTGAGCCAATAGTGTTGTCGGCATTTGAACAAAAGAGATACCCCTCATATATGTAGCCGCAACAAAACCAGATAAGTCACCCACCACACCTCCGCCGAAAGCGACAATGACAGAATGTCGATCTAAGTTTTCTTCGATACAGGCAGTCAGTCCTTTTTCATACGCTTCGATAGATTTGGATTGTTCCCCTTCAGGAAGGGTGAAAAGGCTTGTTGGAAGTATTGTTTCCAGCGTTTTCTCTAGCTCTTCTCCGTATAAAGCACCAACCTTTGAATCAGTAATGATGAGCGCTCTACTCTTTTTGGACAATAAAGGTTTTAACAGTTCTGCACTATCACGTCTTATATTTTCCCCAATATAAACCGGGTAAGTTAAACTAGGGGTTTCTACCAACAATTGTTCCATTAAAACTCCCTCGCCCATTTAAAATGTTCGGTAATATTTTGTTGAATAGCATCAACACGATCTGATCCAAACATATCAAGTAAGCCTTGTGCTACTTCAAAAGCAATAACATTTTCCATCACAACGGAAGCGGCTGGTACAGCACAGCTGTCCGAACGTTCTATACTTGCATTGAACGGTTCCTTGGACTCAATATCTACGCTTTGTAACGGTTTATACAACGTTGGAATGGGTTTCATTACTCCTTGAATAACAATTGGCATACCAGTAGTCATTCCGCCTTCAAAACCACCCAGATTATTTGATTTTCTGTAGTAACCTTGCTCTTGATCCCACGCTATTTCATCATGTACTTGACTGCCTGGGATACTAGCGGCATCAAAACCTATCCCTACTTCTACACCTTTAAAAGCATTAATACTCATGACAGCACCTGCTATTTTAGAATCAAGTTTTCGATCATATTGCACATGACTGCCCATGCCAACAGGTACTCCAGTAATCACTGTCTGAACAACGCCACCAATCGAGTCACCATTTTGTTTGGCATCATCAATTGCCTGCATCATTTTTTCCTCTGCTGATTTGTCAAGACAACGAACAGGAGATGATTCTGTACGCTCTTTTAAATCATAAATATCTTTATAATCTATATCCTCTGCTTCGATTCCGCCAATTTCCAGTACTTGGCCTCCCACGTCTATTCCGAACGTTTGTAAAACTTTTTTTGCCAATGCTCCAGCACAAACTCTCGCTGTCGTTTCACGAGCTGATGAACGTTCGAGAACATTTCTCATATCACGGTGATTATACTTTATTGCACCATTCAAATCAGCATGTCCAGGGCGGGGACGACTAATTTTTCTTTTAATATTTTTTTCTTCTTCTTCCGTTAACGGGTCTGAACCCATTATTTGTTCCCAAGATTTAAAATCATTATTTTCAACCACCATCGTGATTGGCGCTCCCGTGGTTTTGCCATGACGTACACCACTAAGAAATTGTACCTTATCTTTTTCTATTTGCATGCGCCTTCCTCGCCCATACCCGCCTTGTCTCCGTCTAAGCTCCTTGTTTATATCTTCTTCAAGCAGTTCCATATTAGCTGGAACCCCTTCGACAATTGTTGTTTGTTGAGGACCATGCGATTCTCCGGCTGTTAAATATCTCATATGTTCCACTCCTTTTTATGGCATAACAATTCTCTTTAGTGCTTTTATGCATTAAATAATAACATACATCTTTTATTCTGTGGCGATGTTTTGATTATTTTGTCATTTAAAACAAAAACATATTACAACTATAAATTATTAACTTTTTTATAAAAGAAAGTATCTTCGGCTTCGAAACCATAGCGAGCTGGATTGAAAATTTGTTCGGTACTGCCGACAAATAAGATACCACCAACTTTTAATGCTCTGTTGAATTTTAAGTATATTTCTTGTTTCGCTTCTTCTGTAAAATAAATTAAAACGTTACGGCAAATGATTAAATCAAATCCAGTATCATATGTATCGGCAAGAAGGTTATGTTTTCGATATGTAACGGTATTTTTCACTTTATCACGAACCCGATACCCTGGATCTTCACGTATGAAGTATCTGTTAATCACTTCACTTGATAGCTCTTTTAATGCCCGATCTGAATATAAGCCGGATCGTGCACGTTTTAAGATAACTTCATCAATATCTGTCGCTAAAATTGTATGACGGTTTTCTCCGAATTTTTCCATCAAAATCATCGAGAGCGTATACGGTTCTTCACCGGTAGAACACGCGGCTGACCATATTTTTAGATGGTTAGAGTTTTGTTTTAACCTCGGAATAATCTGTTCAGACAATACATCCCATCTTTTTGGATTTCGATAAAATTCTGAAACGTTAATAGTCATTCTTTCCAAAAATTCTGCTAAAATGTCTTCATCTTTATTTAGACCATTTTGAAAAAAATCCTGAAAACTTGTAAAACCACGTTTTTCATAGAATGACATAAGCCTTCGTTTCATTTGTGCCTCTTTGTACAGCGCTAAGTCTATGCCTGTTTTTTTCTTTACTTCTTTAATGAAATGATGATAGTCATTTTGACTATAACCACTATCTTCTAAGTTTTTCATTTATGCTGTCCTCTCCAATATCCATTCGAAATGATGGATATATTATATCATGAGTCAATGCAGGTGAATAGTACTAGTAATGTCGATACAACTCTAACAAAAATCGTTGATGGTGGCTGAGTGGCCTGCAATGCAGACGAATGCCCCTCAAGATCTGCTCTCGAGGAGGCACCTCATGTTGTTTCCGCCATACTTGCTTGTCTTCCGCATCTAATGAGTATTGTATTTGATGCACAAACTCCAAATGTTATCAATTCTTATCTTTTAAAAAAACGAGGTTGTTCCCTCATACAGGGAATCCTCGTTTTTTCGTTAAATCCAATCATTTACTGTTTTTTTGTAATCAACAATGTCATCGTTATTAAAAAATAATTTGATTTCTCTTTCTGCACTTTCGCTGGAATCAGAACCGTGAATGACGTTCATACTGACCCTAACGCCATAATCACCTCGAATAGTTCCTGGTTCTGCTTCAGCAGGATTGGTGGAGCCCATCATTTTTCGAGACGTTTTAATTACGTCTTCCCCTTCCCAAATCATCGCAAAAACAGGTCCAGAAGTAATAAAAGAAACCAAGTTTTCAAAAAATGCTTTACCTTTATGTTCACCATAATGTTGTTCTGCTAGTTCAGGAGAAATAGTTATTAACTTTCCAGCAACTAGTGTAAATCCTTTTTTTTCAAAACGTTGTACAATTTCTCCGATAAGATTACGTTGTACTCCGTCTGGCTTTACCATTATGAAAGACTTTTCCATATCAATCCCTCTTTCTATTATGGCTTGTAAATCTATCTGATTATATCAAAACATGAAAGCGTTAGCAACATACGGTAAAGGGCGAAACGTTAACTGCTTCTACTCCCTATGTATTTCGCAATATCCCGAAGCGATTTTTTTGCTGAAATATCACTGAGGTCATCTAGTGATTCAAAAGCTTTGTTCAAATATTTTTTGCTCAATTCCTTGGAATATTCAATTCCTCCTGATTGTTTCACGATATTAAGAAGCGGGACCATATCTATTTCTGTTTTATTTTTTTTCAACGTTTCTGCAATAATATTTTTAGCTTCCGTGCTGTGGCACATGGCATACAGAGCAGGTAAAGTGATATTTCCTTGTAGTAAATCATCACCCGCTGGCTTACCTAACTCTTTTTCACTTCCTGTAAAATCGAGAATATCGTCAATGATTTGGTATGACATCCCCACATTGTAACCATATTGAAACAATCTCGTTTGATCGGTTAGTGAGGCTCCTGCACTAATTGCACCTAGTTGGCAACTTACTGCAATTAAAAGAGCCGTTTTACGTTTTATTCTTCGTAGATATGTTTTTAAATTTTGGTGCCAGTTGTATTGATCACGGATTTGTTCAATTTCACCTGAACACATTTCATACATCGCATTTGATATTACTCTATGTATATCTTCATTTTTAAAATAAGCTGCTCTTTCAATTGCTTTTGCAAAAATATAGTCACCCGTATACATCGCTACTCGATTATCCCATTGTGCCTTAATTGTTTTTTTTCCCCGCCTTAAATCAGCGTTATCAATAACATCATCATGGACGAGGGATGCCATGTGAATTAACTCTAATGCTACAGCTATATGTTTGATTCGCTCAATATCATAGTTTCCAAATTTAGCACTGAGCAATACAAAAACAGGGCGAATTCTTTTTCCGCCCGCTTGAAGCAAGTGAAGAGAAGCTTCTTGCAAAACCGGATGATTTGCCTGCACAGCTATCTCGAGTTCTTCTTCTATTCTCTCGATATCAGATTTTAAAAATAAATACAAATCCGTCAACTTCATGATATTCACCTTCAAGATAAGTATTGCACCTCGTTCCCAGATGACCATACTTCTATTTCTGTCACCGGGTGTTTTAAATACCCATGTTTGTAGTTAAGTTCATAATAATACAGTAGGCCTTTTTTTTCATTATCCTGAAAATCGTAATGAAGGCCGCGAAAATAGTTTTTCCAGAAGGTTGTTGTTCCTTTGTGACTTATTTGAACATCATTCACCATATCATCAAAATAAGAATCCAAGGAAAGACTTTTACTGGATAACATTTCTTTATAAAGCTTATTTACTATATCGGGTTGATGTTTCGCTGCTTCTTTTCTCACCGCAAACACAGCATAGGTCATAGGCAGACCGGTATTTTGATACCATAATTCCCCTAGATCATAACAATACCAATTTTCGGTTGTATTCCACGATGCCTGTATAGCGTCATCCCCTATTAATAAAAAGCCATCATTTCCTTTTTTCATTTCTACAGGGTCTGGACTCATTGTTTGATAAGTGATTTCTTTATAACCATAAAATTCTTTTAAGATTAATTTCAATAAATGAACAGACGTAGCACTAGAAGAAGTTAATGCAATATTCGTTCCTTCCATGTCTTCGATTCGTTTATTACAAAATAAAAAAATCGAACCTACTTTTCCATAAGAGGAAACTGATAAATGAGGTAATAATTCATACTCCCCAACAGATTGTCCAAATGCAAATGAAGAAATACCCGCCACGTCAATATCTCCATTTTTCATACCTTTGTTCAGTTGAGACGGAACCTGTGGTTGAAACTGACAGCCTTGAGCCTTTAATTTTTTCCGATCAACACAATAAAATGCAGGAATAATGTTAGTATAAGAAATTTCACCAATAGTAATGCTCATTTTAACTCCCCCATCTTGTAAACAACGAATGATCAACGTGCAGGGAATCTAGTACCTTACCTACAACAAAATTTATAAGATCGTCTTTCGTTTCAGGTAGATGATAAAATCCAGGCATGGCTGGAATAATATGAGCTCCATTTTTTTCTGCTTTTACTAAGTTATCCAAATGAATACCGTTTAAAGGAGTTTCACGTGGCACTAGAAGAAGAGGGCGCCGTTCTTTTAAATTAACATCGGCCGCTCTTTCCAGAAGACTTCCAGATGAAGCATGTGCAATTTTAGATAATGTTCCCATCGAACATGGAATAATAACCATACCGTCTGTTCGATACGATCCGCTTGCTATCGGGGCTTTAAAATCATAAAGATCATGCGAGTCTAATAAATCGGTGGAGGAAAACAATTGATAAAGACATTCCTGTCTATCCGACGTATCCAACTCTAACTCTTCTCTGAATACTTGCCAGCCGGCTTCACTGATTAATAAGTGAACATGATGCTTTTGTAAAAGCAGTTCTTCCGTTAAACGAACCCCATATATCGCACCACTTGCTCCAGTTATAGCTACAGTAAATGTCTTTGTTGCTTTAGTCATAGAAGCATATCTCCAATCGTAAATATAAGCATTACTATACTAATGATACCGTTCATAGGGAAGAAAGCAACGCCCACTTTTGAAAGGTCATGTGGTTTTACCATAGAGTGCTCATACGTCATAATTAAACCGGCAATGATAACTCCGGCTAAATAAAAGACAGATAGCGGCGAAACAAAATGAAGAGTTAATAAAGCGAATAAACTAATAGTATGAAAAGAACGAGAAATATACAGTGCTTTCGTTATACCAAAACGAGCTGGAATTGAATAAATTCCCTCTTTTTGATCGTGTTCCTGATCTTGTGTTGCATAAATGACATCAAAACCGGCAATCCAAAAGGCTACGGCTATAAACAATAAAAAGGCCTCTCCTTGTAGAGTGCCAGTCGCTCCAACCCATCCGCCAAGCGGGGCGATAGCTATTGTAAAACCTAGAAATACATGGCATAACCAAGTAAATCTTTTCGTATAAGAATAAACAGTTAAAAATAAAACAGCTATTGGTAGTAAATAAACGGACAACATATTTAATTGGAAAGCAGATAAGAATAATAACAGAAAAGAAGCAGTTATAAATAGAATGCTTTGACCGACAGATATAAGTCCCGCCGGAATGGCTCTTTGTGCCGTCCGTGGATTTTTTTTATCAATTTCAGCATCTATCAAACGGTTTAAGGTCATAGCTGCGCTTCTCGCCCCCACCATCGCCAACGTAATCCAGATCCACTCCATAAACGATGGCCACACATTTTCTACCATCAGATTACCCAGAGCCGCTCCAAGAAAAGCAAAGGGAAGTGCGAAAACAGTATGTTCAAATTTTATCATTTCTAAAATAATTTTTAATTTTTTCATATAACGATATCCTCTCTTCAGACAGAACCCATTTTTCTCGCAAAATGAGCGGCAGCAGTGCCCATAGTAAAAGGGGTTACATCCACATGATTAAATCCCGCCTCAAAAAACATAACTGCTAGTGAACTTTTATTAGGAAAAGACATAGTCGATTCCTGCAGCCATGAATATTCCTTATAATTTCCAGCAAGATACTTTCCAAGAAGAGGCATAATATGCGTAAAGTAAACGGAATACATTCTATTAATTTTTTTATTTTCAGGTTGAGATGTTTCAAGGCAAACAGCAAGTCCATTCGGTTTTAATACACGGTGTATTTCATTTAGTACTGTTTGATAATCAGATACATTACGAAGTCCAAAACCAATCGTTACAAAATCAAATGATTCATCATTATAAGGCAATTCCATTGCGTTTCCGGGCATCAACTCTACATTAGATAGACGTTCTTTCTGAATCTTTTTTTTTCCGATAGAAAGCATATTGTCACTAAAATCCAGACCGACGACATGTCCACTGTTTCCTGCTGCTTTAGCTAATTCAATCGTCCATTCTGCAGTACCACAACAAACATCCAAAGCCGTTGCTCCTTCAAAAACATCCATCGACTGCATCGTTTTCTTACGCCACGACTTATGAAGCTGAAAGCTAATAACAGAATTCATTCGATCGTATTTCGTATAAATGGTTTCAAAAACATCATGAACTCGTTCTTCCTTAGACTTTTGCACCTAATCCCTTCTTCCATTATTTGATCTCAAGTTTATTATCAAACGAAACCCATTCCTGCATTCTATCGTATAATGGCGTATTGTGAATAAATGAATATGTTTGCAGCTTATAGTATAGTTGTTGCTGCAGATGATATATTGTTTCTGACATCCATCTTTTTGTGTTACTAGGAGGCCATTCTCGGACTATCTCTTTCTCTTCTCCTTCTTGATAAGCATGAACAGCAAAAGTAAAGGCTGAGAGATATTTATTATTAGCCGGCTTTTGTTCATCAATAAGCTTTTTTAAAAGAAAAAATACTTCAGCGAGAGAACCAAGTTCTTGTTCTCCATAGTAGGTTGCGATTTCACTCAAAAAACTGCCTTCCACTGCATACAAACGATTCATGAGTTCCTCTTCCGTACGAATGTCATTAAAATGTAAACTCATTTTTTCTTCATTAATGATTTGAATGGCATTGCTAAAAACCGGTATGATACCGGAGTGTACTTCTTTTACGAGCATGGCGTGATATAAACTACTGAAAAAATCGCCGGCTAAAACAGTTAATTGTCTCGTTTTTTTTCGTTCTGGTTCATTTTCATTATGAGACTGTACTTTATCATGCGTTTCAAAAGCTGCTTGTACTAATAAAGCTGATAGAATTTGTTCTCTTTTATCTGATGGCAAAAGGGTTGAATACTGCATTATTTCCAAAAGAAAATAAATAATATCTTCTTCCACATCAACATCATCAATGTACTGCAATAGATAAGGGTGAGTCGTAACTTTTCGAAACTCATTTTCAATAATGTGCACTTCATGAAGTGATTGCTGCAAGTTCACCATGCCTCTCCCCCTATCTTTCTATATGTATGACCTTTATATTAATTAAAAATTGCGTTCAGCCTATTATAGCATAGAAACAAATAGCCCTGTACCCCGTAGGTTGACATAACGAGGCGCCAGGTGCCATTATTACTCTTCGGTTTTTACTTCTCCATGACTAGTTTGAATGAGCGCTTTTCCCCTTACTTTCACCGCGGAAGTATGTTCAGTAAATTGCGCAATCATCACTTCTCCCGTGTCCAGTTTTTCTGAATGATGAAAACGTGTATCTGTTCCCCTTGTCAAACCGATAACATTGACACCATCTTCTTCTGCCTTTATCACAAAAAAATCATCTTTATCAGACATTTTTGCGTACTCCTCCTTTTTATTTGCGATTAATTAATGATAGCACCTCGGCTCTTGAAGCCTCATCCTTTTCAAATGATCCTCGAACTGCAGAGGTTACGGTTTCGGTTCCGGGTTTTTGAATCCCTCTCATTGTCATACACATATGTTCTGCTTCCACTACGACTATTACACCGTGTGGATCTAATGTGTCTATTATCGTATCAGCTACTGTTGATGTAATTCTTTCTTGCAACTGTGGTCTTTTTGCTACTGTTTCAACAGTTCTTGCTAATTTGCTCAAACCAGTTACTTGTCCACCTTTTGGTATGTAGCCGACATGCGCCTTTCCGTAAAAGGGAACAAGATGGTGTTCACACATAGAATAAAACGGTATATCTCGAACTAGTACCAATTCTTCATGGTTTTCGCCAAAAACGGTTTTTAAATGTTCTGACTCATCTTCATGAAGTCCTTGGAAGACTTCTTCATACATTTTTGCTACTCGTTTAGGTGTATCAATTAATCCATTTCTGTCTGGATCTTCTCCGACTGCCTCTAGAATTAGTTTGACTGCTTCTTGTATTTTATCATGATTAACGGTAGACACTTTAATTTCCCCCTATCGACAGTAATGTGACCTTTGAAAAATTTTAGCATAAGGGTATATATAAAGCAAAGAATCAGTGCTTTTATCTCGATATTAGTTTACACATATTATATTATGTAAACTTAACTTAAACATAAAAAGAAACAGCTTCTTTATACTAAAGCTGCTTCTTTTTATAAAATTTAGAGGATAATAGCAATTAACCCTCCGGAACCTTCGTTAATAATTCTTTCTAACGTTTCTTTTAGCTTATACCTCGCATTTTCAGGCATGAGGGATAATTTGGCTTGAATCCCTTCTCTAACAATCGAATTTAACGATCTTCCGAAAATATCCGAATTCCATATCGATAAAGGATTTTCTTCAAAATCCTGCATTAAATAACGTACCAACTCTTCACTCTGTTTTTCTGTCCCAATAATTGGTGCAAACTCTGATTCCACGTCCACTTTAATCATATGAATGGACGGTGCAACCGCTTTAAGTCTGACACCGAACCGTGATCCTTGCTTTATAATTTCCGGCTCATCCAAGCTCATGTCAGTTAAAGCTGGTGCAGCAATACCATATCCCGTTTGTTTTACCATTTTCAATGCTTCACTTACTTGATCATATTCGCTTTTGGCATGAGCAAAATCCTGCATCAGATGGAGCAGGTGATCTTTGCCTCGTATTTCTTCACCGACAACCTCTTTTAGTATTCGGTCATATAAATGGTCTGGCGCAAACAAATCGATTTCAGCTATTCCTTGGCCCATCTCAATGCCCGCAAGTCCAGCTTCTTCAATAAATTCAAATTCCGTTGAAAATTGATGTACCACTCTATCAACGTCACGAAGACGTTTTATATCCTTTACTGTATTGCGAACCGATTGTTCATAATCTTGACGTAACCAATGGTTATCTCTTAAAACCATAACCCAACTTGGTAAATTTACATTAACTTCATGAACAGGAAATTCAAACAATACTTCTCTTAGCACATTGTGTATGTCGTGCTCAGTCATGCTTTCAACACTTAGGGCTAACACCGGAATATCATGTGTTTCCGAAAGTTCCTGTCGAAGCGACTCCGTTTCCGGGTGATGAGGGCGTACCGAATTAATAATCATAATATAGGGTTTTCCAACTTCATTTAATTCTTCTATCACACGTTCTTCTGCTTCTAAATAATCAACCCTTGGGATATCTCCTATTGTTCCATCTGAAGTGATGACAACGCCGAGTGTGGAATGTTCTTGAATGACTTTCCTCGTTCCGATTTCAGCCGCTTCCTGAAAAGGGATAGGCTCTTCATACCACGGTGTATTAATCATTCGTGGTCCGTTTTCGTCCTCATACCCTTTTGCACCATCTACAGCATAACCAACACAATCAACGAGCCGGACATTCACATCCAGCCCTTCATCAACTTCTAGTGATACAGCAGTATTTGGTACGAATTTCGGTTCCGTTGTCATAATCGTTCTACCGGCTGCACTTTGTGGTAATTCATCTTTAGCCCTCGCTTTATCTGCTTCACTTCCCATATTCGGAAGCACTACGAGTTCCATGAATTTTTTAATAAAAGTGGATTTACCGGTACGGACGGCCCCGACTACTCCTAAATAAATATCTCCTCCAGTCCGTTCTGCGATATCTTTAAAGATATCAACTTTTTCCACTAGATCCCCTCCTGTTCAATATAATTCCGATACCGGTCTTACATGTATGACAATATATATTTATGATTGTCTCAGGAAGATATGACCTATTTTGTGTTTGTGTGAATTAAAACTTTTTCAAGATTGTAAGTTATTCCTCTTGTTTAAACGTTGGTTCTTTCTTTTCATCTAACGTATACGGTACAGAAAACGCAGGGACAATAGGATAATTTCTAGTTAAGACAGCACGAATATCGTCGCCTTCTTCAAAGTCATGATCGAAGTCTTGAAGAGCAATATTTATATCTATAGCATAGTCTATTCTCACTTCTCCACGTTCATTCATTAACAACGGAAGGGACGTGTCATCGTGATAAGGGCTTTCGACTACCGTATCTCCATTATAATCGAGCCGGTCAAAATCAATTTCAAATAATCCAGGTCCTACAGACTCTTTAATTGGAGCATAATCATTTTCACCTATGTACATATTAATTGCTCTTTGTAATTCTTGGATGTTTCTCATCACACTTAAATCAATAACTTTAACTTCTGCTTTGTCTTCCGGATCAATGATGACATATTGATAGCTTCCACCATTTTCAAATGAATTACCTGGAGGCTCCTGCATATACCTTGGAATTAATTTGCCAAAATCTATAGTATACTTTTGATATGTAGGAGTCTCTTGTTCCGTTGTTTTAATTGGAAGAACATTGTTATCTTCACGAAATTGATCCAATGCTTGCTGCACCGATGAAAGTTGACTATCATATGGCACTTGGTTTTCAGCTCTTTCTCCCTGCGGAAACATGCAACCTGATAAAAGGAGAGCAAAACTTATGGATATCATAGTAATTATCTTTTTTGATCCGCTCACTCATTTGTCCCTCCTTAACGTATAGAGTAATTTTTATAATCACGTCATGCTTGATATATTGTTAGTCTGCAATTGGTCCTCTAACTACAATAATTAAAACAATCAGCCCTGCTACGATAAGACACATGAAGGAAAAGGTAAGGACTACAATCCTCCAAAACCCTGATAATTTTTGGGACAACATAGTGGACCCAACTGATACAAACATTAAAAAAATCCCAAAAAAAGCAAACCACATATTTTGTAAGGCTGTCATCTATTTTTGCCTCCTTTATTCAGACCACATTATAACATAACTATATCCCATGCGGCAGGTCATTAAATAAGGATTTACAGATGAAAATTGTCTAAAAAACACTAAAGAAGTTCGCCTAGGCTCCATCCTTTTTTAATCCTATATGGTAACTGAATGATCTGAGCTGCAGGCGGACGCTTTCCGCAAGATTGATCTTAGTCTCCTTTAAGCTCTTCGAAAGGGGGCGCTTCATGCTTTTCCCACTTGATTCAATCACCCTTTGATTCAGCTCACGTAGAGGATGCTGCCGCAACGTGCATCACCTTCATTGTCAAAAGTTAACAGAAAACTCGCAGCGTCAGTACACGTTTACACTTACCCAACTTAAGAATAAGAAAGCCAGCCGGAATCGGGGCGAATCCGGCTGGCTTTGGCTATATTCTTTCCGTTTTTAGATACAGCCTTTGGTCTATTCTGTTTACTGTATTCATAAAAGTGACTATTGGAATGAGCATATGCCTTTGAAGCATAAAGAAATATGCAATTATTTTGATTGGAACCATTTACTTAATGAAGCCAAATCAAGCGGGACGTTATTGTTCATAATTGCTTTTACTAAGTCATCTTCCTGTTTGCGTGATACATTCTTGCCAGCCAGCTTGGCTACATCACCTATAACCTTTCGCACCGTGTTTTCGTCTTTAAAATCTGCACCATTTAATGATTGTACTAATTTAAGCAAATCATCCTGTTTCACATTCGTATTTTTCTCAATCTGATCAAAAATTGAATGTTGCTGATGTCTCATGCGGCTTCCTCCCTTAATCACTTGTCACGTTACTATATGCGTGATTTTGAAAGAAGTGCCTCGCCTAACCATCCCGTTATTCAAAGTCAGTTCCTAGAAGGAGAGACATGTTTTCCACCTCATGCTTTCTCACTCTACCCATAAGTTGTTGTACCGCAACCTCTGGTTTTTTATTTTCAAACAAGACATCATATAAAGCCGTTGTAATTGGCATATCGACATCGATATCATTAGCCAATTCATAAACAGCTTTGGTCGTCCGCACACCTTCTACAACCATTCCCATTTCTTCAAGTACTGTTTGTAAATCATTACCGCTTCCTAACTTATAACCAGCTCTCCAGTTACGACTATGTTGGCTAATACATGTAACTATTAAATCACCCAACCCCGATAAGCCCGTAAAAGTAAGTGGATTTGCACCCAGCTTAACACCAAGGCGTGCAATTTCAGCCAACCCTCTAGTCATTAACGCGGCCTTCGCATTATCGCCATAACCCAACCCATCGGTCATTCCGATACCTAAGGCTATAATATTTTTTAAAGCTCCACCTAGTTCCACGCCAATTAAATCTTGATTTGTATATACTCGAAATTGGTTGTTCATAAAAAGTTCCTGTACATCTTCAGCGGCTTCCATGATATGTGAAGACACTGTAACAGTAGTAGGTTGTCTTTCACAAACTTCTTCAGCATGGCTTGGACCAGACAATACGACCGTAGCTTTAGCTTTTGTTTCTAACAATTCTTCTTCCATCATTTCAGAAATACGTTTGGACGTACCAGGTTCAATTCCTTTAGAAGCGTGAATTAATACAGTATTTTTATGTACAAATGTACGTATTTGATGAATCATTTCCCTAACAGCTTTGGTTGGAACAACTAATAAAATGTAATCTGCACCATTTATGCAATACTCTAGATCAGCCGATGCTTGTATAGCTGCAGGAAGTTCAAATCCTGGTAAGTACTTATGATTCGTTCTATTCTGATTTATCTCTGTTGCTTGTTCTTCTCTTCTCGTCCACAATCTAACATCGTGATTATTATCAGCTAGCACTCCGGCTAGGGCTGTTCCCCAACTTCCCGCACCAATAACAGCGATTTTTTCACTCATAACGAACCACCTTTATGAATTATGAAATCTTTTTGCCGATCTTGTTTTCGGTCCCTTTCAACAATCGTTCTACATTTGTTCGATGCTTCCAAATGGTCAGCAATCCAAAAACAGCTGTTAAATAAAAATAAGGGTCTGGGTGCCCATAGTGTGATTTTGTGAATCCTATTAGTATGGGAGTTCCCACCGCAAAAATGAGAGAGCCGAGGGAAACATATCTTGTTAAAACAATCGCCAAAATAGCAACTATACCAACATAAATGGATGGAAAGAAAACAAGACTGGCTACCACTCCAATTGTTGTAGCGACTCCTTTACCACCTTTAAAACCATAATAAATCGGCCAATTATGCCCTAAAATAGCTGCAGCTCCCGCCATTGCAGATGCCAGCCCTTCTATTTCACCTAATGTGGTGAATGTGGGCAATACTTCTGTTAACTCCAGCCATTTTGCTATCCATACCGCTGCCACACCTTTTAATACATCAAGAGAGAGCACTAAAATTGCCGGCCCTTTCCCCAAAACTCTTAATATATTGGTAGCACCCGCATTGCCACTTCCATGTTTTCGAATATCAATTTTTTTTACTTTCCTAGCAATAACGTAGCTAAAGCTGATAGAACCTAGTAAATAAGCAATAATAATAGAAATGATAAGTTCCACAAGGATTCTCCTTTTCTCTCTTGCGGTTACATCATTCATTGAAACGAATTCAGTCGTTTTTCTTTCTCGCTAATACTTTTAACGGAGTCGCTTCAAATTGAAAGGCTTCCCGCAGTCTATTTTCTAAATATCTCCTATATGAAAAATGTAATAACTCCGGATCGTTCACAAACAAAACAATCGTTGGAGGTCCTACAGCAACTTGTGTTGCGTAATTAATTCTTAAACGTCTGTTTGCTTCAGTCGGTGTTGGATTCATAATTACCGCATCCAAAATAACATCATTTAACACGTTAGTCGGCACTCGTAGTTTATGATTATCCGCTGCCTGTTTGACCATAGGAAGCAAATGTTGCATACGCTTTTGTGTTTTTGCAGATAAAAACAAAATTGGCGCGTATGACAAAAATTGAAATCCATCTCTAACCTTCTCTTCAAATTCAGACATCGTTTTATCGTCCTTATCCACTGCATCCCATTTATTGACGATGATGATAATAGCCCTTCCGGCATCATCTGCATATCCGGCTATTTTTTTGTCTTGTTCTCTAATACCTTCTTCAATGTCAAGAACCATTAAAACAACATCTGAACGTTCCATCGCTCGCAAAGCTCGTAAAACACTGTATTTTTCCGTATTTTCGTATACTTTACCTCGTTTTCTCATCCCTGCTGTATCAATTAATGCATATTCCTGGTTATCTCTTTCAAAAACGGTATCGACTGCATCTCTCGTCGTTCCTGGGATATCGCTTACAATCACTCTCTCTTCTCCAAGCACTGCATTAACAATGGATGATTTGCCGACATTGGGTCTACCAATCACCGACATACGAATAGTATCTTCGTCATATTCTACTTCATCTTTTTCTGGAAAATGATGAATAACAGCATCAAGCATATCTCCTATTCCAAGTCCGTGGGACCCTGAAACAGGATATACATCTTCTATCCCCAACGCATAAAATTCGTAAATTAATTGTTCCATTTCATGATTATCTATTTTGTTGACAGCGAGAACAACCGGTTTGTTTGATCGGTGAAGAATGGCAGAAACTTCTTCGTCTGCACCTGTTATGCCATCTCTTCCATTGGCTAAAAATATAATAACATCAGCTTCATTAATAGCCAATTCTGCTTGTTGTTTCATTTGCGAAAATAAAGGCTCGTCTCCTAAATCTATGCCGCCTGTGTCTATAACATGAAACTCTTTGTTAGTCCATTCGGCTTTGCTGTATATTCGGTCACGCGTCACTCCTGGAATATCTTCTACAATCGCCATACGTTCTCCTATAATGCGATTAAATATCGTCGATTTTCCAACGTTTGGTCGGCCTACTATTGCAACGACGGGGTTTGGCATATATGTTCTATCCTTTCTGCTTAAAAAACACATTCATTCTATAATCAAAGTATTTTTAGGTTATATTTAAAAAGTAAATCTGTAAGGTAATTTTTACTATCATACCAATAAAACAACTTTCTTATTTTAGCAGATGAATCGTCATTGAGGCAAGTTTATATTACGAGGAGATATCAACCGCTGCAGATGTAGCAAAAGAACACTTAACATATTCCATCCATAAATGAATGAAATCATTAGAATGATATATTGTAAGATAAAATCCTGCCCCAAATAAACTGTAGAAGTTAACGGATATAAATGAATTTGATACAATATTTCTCCGGCAGATGAAGCTATTGTCACAATGGACAATCTTTCTTTAAAGTGTTTACTAAAAATAAAAAGTAAAAATGAAAAGCTGAACGCATAAGTAAAATAGTGCCCAAACAAAAATAGGATTGGTTCATACCACTCAGTCATTCTCATGGAAGCAAATAAAAATGCAAATGCTGCCGCAATGATAAATGTTCGCCATTTTTTTCGTCCCTTACAAGTGGCAAGAAGCATAAAACCAGCTAAACACAGAATAAGAAAAGATGGTCTGATAATAACAGTTTCAGTCGACCACTCCAATGGAAAAGTTATAATCAACCACAATATAAAAATCGTTGTTAACAACCGAAACTTATCTTTTGATGCTAAAAAAGTCTGAAACAGCCACAAATACCACAATAACGTTAAATAAATAATCCCACTCATTTTTTTCCTTTTTTTATTCATAGTCTTATCAATCAAACCATTTTTTAAACAAAAATTGGTTTATCCTTTTTGATAAACCAATTTTTGTTCAGATTATGCGCGCTGGCTGTATTTTTTCGTATCGACTCCTCTTTCTTTCAACCATTCTCTTGAACTACCTGTTATAACTAACGGAGCTCTTTTCAAGTCCGTAATGTTCTCTGCACCAACTGCAGCCATTATCATACTTAATTCACGAAGGCACCTTTCGATAAATTGTTCTGCTCCTGCTTGTCCACCTTGTTGTACTGCTGCTAATATATTTCCTGCCATACCGCCTGCATCAGCTCCAAGCGCTATCGCTTTAGCTACATCTGCTCCATTTCTGATTCCACCAGAACCAATAATCGACAAAGAAGTGTCTTCGTCCACGGATTCTACTATAGAAGTGACAGTAGATATGCCCCATTCATTGAAGAATTGAAATGGTGCTGTTCTTCGCTCGTTTTCAATCGAAGCAAAATTAGTTCCACCATTCCCTCCTGTATCAATGGTCGTAATACCAGAATCTTTTAATTTTCTGACTACCTCGCCTGACAGACCAAATCCAACTTCTTTAACAATTACTGGTACGTCTATAGCTTCAGTAACTGCACGAATACGGTCTAAAGCTCCTGTAAAGTCTCGATCCCCTTCTGGCATAACTAGCTCTTGAATCACATTAAGATGAATTTGCAAGGCATCAGCTTGAAGCATTTCTACAGCTTGCTTTGCTTGACTAATTGTTAATTCACTTCCAAGGTTAGCAAAAATCACTCCATCTTTATGGTGTTTCCTCACCGTCTCATATGTATTTTGTTCGTTGGAATCTTTAAGTGCAGCCATTTGAGAACCCACAGCCATAGCAATTCCTGTGTTATTTGCAGCAGCTGCTAAACGGCTATTGATAACTTCCGTTTCATTACCGCCGCCTCCTGTCATCGCATTAATAATAATCGGCGAACTTAAAGAAAGTTCGCCGATTTTTACAGATAAATCAACATTAGAGACAGAAGTTTCCGGCAAGCTGTTATGAACGAAATGAACATCATCAAAGCTGTTCGTTTGTTGAACTCCGCTCGCTAGTGCATAGTTAATGTGATCTTTTTTTCGTTCAGCTCGTGACACTTCACCAAACTCCTTATTCTTTATACTTTTTTAGTTTATCTCCAATCATATCTCCTAGGGAAAAACCAGAATGATCTTCTTCTGGTGCTTCATATTCGTTTAAAACTTTCTCATCAGGAGTGTCTTCCCTTTCAAGCTCACGAATACTTAAAGAAATACGTTGTTCTGCTGGGTTGATATCCAACACTTTCGCATTAACCGATTGACCTTCTTCAAGAACTTCGTCTGGTGTACCGATATGTCGGTTAGCTATTTGTGAAATGTGAACAAGTCCTTCAACACCCGGAGCTACTTCGACAAATGCTCCAAACGAAACTAAACGTTTAACTGTTCCCTCGATAATATCTCCCGGTTCCATTTGTCCTTCAATCGTAGTCCATGGACCAGGAAGCGTTTCTTTTATTGAAAGAGAAACCCTTTCGCTCTCGGAATCAACCGCAAGAATTTTAACGTCAATTTGATCTCCTTCATTGACAATCTCACCGGGGGATTCTACGCGATGATGAGCCATTTGAGAAATATGAACGAGACCGTCAACGCCTCCAATATCAACAAAAGCACCGAAATCGGTTAACCTTTGTACTGTTCCTTTGACAACATCACCTACTTGAAGCTTGTCTAATAAATCTTTCTTTTGGGATTCTACTTCTTCATCTAAAACAGCTCTTTGAGACAAAATAAGTTTATTATCATCAGGATCAATTTCTGCGATTTTCAACCGCAGAGTACGACCTTTGTACTCACTGAAGTCTTCAACAAAGTGACGTTCAACAAGGGAAGCAGGAATAAATCCTCGCACTCCTAAGTCCACAACAAGTCCACCTTTGACTACTTCTGCTACTTCTGCTTCAATAATTTCTTCAGCATTAAATTTGTCTTGTAATTCTCCCCATGCTTTGTCAGCAAGTGCAGCACGACGGGATAAAACAAGTTCATCATCTTCTACTTTTGTAACTTTACATTCTAACTCATCACCTTCAACTAGAATGTCGCTCACTTTTTCTACATGCAGGCTTGACAACTCGCTTATCGGTATAACGGCATCTACTTTATATCCAGCATCTGCATATGCCTGTTTTTCTTCTACTTTTGTAATCTTCGCTGTTACGAGTTCTCCTACATTTAAATCTCTCATACCTGCTAGCTCATTGTTCATTTCATCTACCATGACAACTGCCTCCTTCGCTATCCTTAGAGAACTTCAAATCATTTAATATCATAAATTCTTATGCTAAAAGAATTTACATGCTAATCTTAATTTTTTATTTCTTCTATATGTTTTTCTTTTAATGCTTGGATTCCACCCATTATTTTTTTGGTAGCCTCTGCTGCATTCACTTTTTCATCCCGAAGTTCCTGGAAGTTCATGGGTTCACCATAAGCGATAGTAATCTTGCCAAATGGCTTATACGGACCAAAAATGACGACCGGAACAACTGCCGCTTTGGATCGGATTGCAAAAAATCCTGAACCCGATAACCCCTCGCCAATTTCTCCCGTCTTGCTCCTTGTACCCTCTGGAAAGAGACATAAAACTTCTCCTTCTTCAAGTAAATGCAATCCTTTACGCAATGATTGGCGATCTCCAACTCCTCTTTTTACCGGAAATGCCCCCAATGACGATAATAACGGCCCTACAATTTTTTTACTAAAAAGTTCTTGTTTTGCCATAAAGCGTATTTTACGCTTCATAAATGTTCCGACTAATGGTGGATCCAAATTGCTAATATGATTGGAACAAAGTAAAACAGGACCGTCAGCCGGTATATTATCCTTTCCGATGACGGTGACTCGTGTGAAGAGAGAAAAAAACAACTTGCACAACGTTTTGCCTACAGGATAAAGGTTCATAAAATACGAATCCTTTCTTCGGCTAAATTAATAACACGACTTGCGACCTCTTCAGCGGATAGTTTGGTAGTATCAATCTCTATTGCATCTTCCGCTTTAATTAACGGAGATATTTCTCGACTGGCATCTTTTTCATCCCGAGATTGAATATCACGCCTAATCGTTTCTAAATCGGAGCTTCTTCCTTTATCAACGTGTTCATCATGACGTCGTTTTGCCCTCTGTTCAACAGAAGCTATTAAGTAAACTTTCAACTCCGCATCAGGTAGTACCGTAGTTCCAATATCTCTACCGTCTAAAACGGCCCCTTTCCCTTCAGCAAGCAGTTGTTGTTTCTTTACCATTTGCTCTCTCACTCCAGCATGAGCCGAGACGTCAGAGACCGCCGCAGTTACCTCGTTTGAACGAATCGCATCGGTTACTTCTTCTTGGTTAACAAATACCCTATTTCCTATAGAAGAAGGTTCTAAAACAATATTTGTATTTTGAAGCAATGCAGATAGACTCCAATCATCCTGGGTATCCATGTTGTTTTTTAAAGCGACCCATGCTAGAGCACGATACATGGCACCAGTATCAATATAAACATATTGTAATAGAGAGGCAACGGCTTTTGCCACCGTGCTTTTCCCCGCTCCAGCTGGTCCGTCAATAGCTATATTAATCTTATTCATAGTGCACCTCATTGTTACAATATGTAATGGTGTGATGAGAACGGTTGATTCTCTATAATTATTATCGATTATAGGTTATCATACCATAATCGTTTGAACAACTCTAACGATTCCGACTGTGACTATTAAGCCCAACTTGTAATTGTTGCTCGAAACAATATTTGATAATTTTTTGCCGATCAGCTTCATTTATTTTTTCAAATTTTAACGAACAACGATCATTTGTACCTGATTCTCCATGGGTTATTCGGATGACTTTACAGGATGCCTTTGCGTAATTAATGGCATCTTCTTCACCGGGCAACACAATCCATGTTTTAATCACATCTGCTTCTTTGAGACCGTAATTTGTAGGAAGCGATAAAGCCATTCCTCCTCCACTGATATCAACGGAAGAAGTTACAAAGGCAGGAAAATCTCTGTCTATAGAATCAACAGCAACGTCAATAGACGTGTCGATTCGAACATAATTTCGTCTTTGGATTCTTGTATATTGATCAAGTCCCGGGTCACTTAGTATTAGTGATCTAATTTTATCTTTTGATCTTCCCAATATTTCTGTTTTAAAAGAGTAAACAGCATTATCCGTTCCAATAAACCATCCATTCATCTGTTCCCCATCCATTAGGAAACTTGTTTGTCTCGTAGATTCATTTACAGGAGGATCTACAATAAAAGAATCCTCTTTTTTATCTATTAGTTTACAACGATATTTTTTCAGAGAATCAGCTGACCTTTGATTTTCTGTTATGTTCTCTTTAGTCATTAATTCTAAGTATATGGTGTCGCCTATATTTAACAATGTCATTCCCCCTAATAGAAACCAACAATACATTTGAAAGTAAATCAGCTTCTAAATGGAAAAAGAAGGAGCTGTCCCATAAGTCGGGATAGCTCTATTTTATTAAGCGATTCAGTTGAAATACAGGTAAATCCCTGCGGAAACAGCAATAGCTACGTCTCCCTCAGTTAGCGACTTTTGCTCACAAGAAAGCTAAAGCATTGCCCGCAGAAAGCGGAGTGTATATCAACTGGATAACCCGTTTTGGGACAGCCCCTTTTTTCCTTCATTTTTCTATTACATCGTATCATATACTGGTTCTGCATGCTTCATTTTTTCTACAATTTCCTCTTGCCCATCTTCAGCATTTATATATATTCGATACGTATCGTCATTTATTGTACCAAAAAACTCATAACAGAGCACTTCTTCTTCATTTTGATTCTCAATGACAGCTAAATGAGATTCCATAACTTCCACATTCGGATTAATTTTTTCTTGAGCCTCTTTTTTGCTTAAGACCGGTTCCATATTCTCTCTTTCCTTGTGATTTGCTACATATTCAACACCTTTATATCCAACTACTTCTCCATCATCTAAAGCTGTCTCAACATAAACACTCTCCGGATATATTCTTACGCCATCTAATACAGGTGCAAATTGAAAATTCCCAACCGTATCATATTGTTTACCGTCTATCATTTCCATGTTTTCAAATCCATTATCTTCTAAAAATTGGAGTCCCTTTTTCGAAGCCTTATTTAGACTTATTTCTTGGTCATCAATCGGTCTAGATTGCAAAAGCCATAGTGGATATCCTCCTCTTTTTGTCATATCCAAGTAGATGACATCCTCCCCTTCTGGCTCTTCTATCGTTAAAGCATACCCTTCAAATTCTAACGATTTCCCTAACTCTTCGACATCAACCTGCATAGACTCAGGAATATCAAGAAACTGTTTTGCTTTTTCTGCTGCCTCTTCTTTAGTAATTCGTTCTTTTTGTTTAATTTGTTCTGCTAATTCTTCATCTAAATCGGCCGAAAACCCTGTTTTTGTACCAATATCTGCTTCAGAATAACCTTTAGCCTTATCATCTATATTCTGGAATCCATTCACGATTGAATTATCCATCGGTTCTCCTTCAGACGACATGGCTTCTTCTGCTTCTGTCCACTTTAATTGATCTTTTATCGAGGAAGCTTGCAATTTTCTCAATTCTTGTTTGATTTCCCCGGATTGATCGTAATACGTTTGAAGTTGATTATACTCTTCATCTGACAGAGGTTCATTTCCTAAATCTCGAATCGTCGTTTCGTAACTAAAATCACCAATTTTATTGAGTAACGCTTCGGTCTCATGTAAAGCCATCATTCCGAGCGGAAGCTGCCCCAATTCACTTTGAGCCATAGAACTAATTCGCCATACGTCAGCAAGTGAACTCGAAAGTTGTTCTTTTGAATTCATCGCTAAGGTTGATCCGACTTCGTCTTGAATTTGATCGATATGAAACGTTAAATCGTGAAAAGCTCGTTGATAGTTATTTTCATTATTAACAAGCAGTGACTCCTTTTCACTTGCCTGGTTACTTCCCCAAATGCCCGTACCAATTAGGGCCACAGCAAGTAATCCTATTATCACATTACGAATCATTTATTCGTTCACCTCCATTATTCACTAAACCTGTGTTTCCCGATTTTTTTGATTGTTTCTCGTCCAAAAACCCAATCAGATGTTGCAGTATCAGGATTGTAATAATAAAGAGCCCCTTCCGAAGGATCTTGCCCATTCATAGCATCCAACACTGCTTTTCTTGCCTGTTCATTAGGTGTCATGTAAATTTGACCGTCAGCTACAGCCGTAAAAGCTCGCGGTTCAAAAATGACACCTGAGGCTGTATTTGGAAATTCCGCACTTTCAACCCGATTTATTATTACTGCAGCTACCGCTACCTGGCCTACATAAGGCTCTCCCCTTGCTTCTCCATAAACAGCATTCGACATAATTTGTACTTCATTTTCTGAATAGCCATTGGGAACATTCATTGCTTTTTGAATGTTTGCATCGTTAGACTGATTTTCATCAGCCTGCTCTGCAGTGTCTGATTGTTGGTCACTTTCAGGTGTAGAATTCTCACCGTTTTGACCTCCGCCTTGTTGTTTTCCTTTTCCATTTCCTCTATTATTGCCGTTTCTTTGTTGATTGTTAGGCTGCCCTCCGCTTTCTTTTTTGTTTTCGGGTTGAGGTTGTTGATCGGGAGTTTCATTTCCCGCACTTCCTTTTTCGCCTTTCTGTACATCTTTAGGCGTACCACCATAATGAGTGAACTCGCGCCCATTTTCTAAAGCTTCTTTAACGAACGCCTCATCGTATTCGGTTGATTTTTGAAGCATATTCTTCATGTCATCTCCAACTAGGCCATCCGTTTCGAGTCCAAACTCTTCTTGAAAATTTTTAACTGCCCAAAAAGTGGTCCATCCGTATACCCCATCAATTGTTCCGTCATAAAATCCGTTATGTTGCAATCTTGCTTGTAGTTCAACCACGTCATCACCCGTTGCTCCCTTTTGAATCAATTGCTCAGAAAAGGCATCTGCCGATTTATAGGGATAAGCAAAAGTTGTGATGAGTAGAATGAACGAAAAGACAATTAAACAGTTCCGGCGCTTCTGATGTAACATTGCTGTCTATACCTCCTTATACTTACATAACCCACTAAATCTTGAGGTTACGATTATTTTCTTCCAACTGCCCTTTTTTATTCATAGTCCACAAATTTTGAGTGATTTTAATGTAACTATAGAAAGACATGTAAAAAGCTCCTCCCGACTTATCATCGAGAGGAGCTTTTTCAGATTATAAAACGCTGAAATATCTAGCTTCAGGATGCGCGAATACCATCGCTGATACCGAAGCCTCAGGCTCCATCATATATTCATCCGTCAGTTGAACACCTATTTTCTCGGGTTGAAGAAGGCGAAACAGTTTTGCTTGATCATTTAAATCGGGACAGGCCGGATAACCAAATGAAACCCGAATTCCCTGATACTTGGCAGAAAATCTTTCTTCCATGCTAAGGTCGGGTGAATCCGGAATTCCCCATTGATCTCTCATCATTTGGTGAAGTCTTTCTGCAAAACCTTCCGCTAATTCTAAAGCCGTTGCCTGTACTAAATGACTAAATAAATAATCACCGTTCTCTTTTGCAGTTGCTGACAATTCACGTACACCTTCTCCAGTAGTAACTGTTAAAAAACCTATATAATCGATTTCCCCACTTTCAACCGGACGAACAAAATCCGCCAAACATAAGTAAGGGGAACGCGGTTGACGTGGAAATGAGAAAGTTTCCAATACGTTTTGTTCTACCTCATTGTCATAGATAAAAATAGAATTTCCTTTAGACTGCGCCGGATAAAACTTGTACATACCGTGTGCTTTCAATAAATCTTCCGTTTTAATTCGTTCAATCAATTCATCTACCTTTGTTTTCAAGGCCATAGCCTTTTCATTTTCTTCAGACAATAAACGGCTGACTTTACCTTGTAAGCCTAGATGCTTACCCATCAGCATTTGTAAATTAATATAAGGTTCCAAGTGTTTTGGGCTGAAATTTTTCAATACATGTTCTTTTAAATCTGGAGGTGACTGAACAGGTACTTCCAACGAAACATTGGAACGGTTCGGGATTTCCTCCACAGGTTGAACAACTTTTTTATTTCCAGTCTGCTCTGAACGCTTTTTCCGCTTTTCAATGATATCTTGTTCTAACTTTGACTTTTCATCCGGTACTGCTAATTTATTAGCAATGTCTAATCCATTCATAGCGTCTTTTGCATATAAAACCATACCTTCATACTCAGCACTAATCTTTTCATCTGTGAATTTTCTTGTGAGTGCGGCCCCGCCGACGAGAACTGGTATGGATATTTGCTGATTTTTCAAATCTTGAGCGGTGAGTACCATTTGCTGAGCAGACTTGACCAATAAACCGCTCAAACCGACAACATCTGGTTTTTCTTGATTAATCGCTTCAATCAATTCATTAGATGTAACTTTTATACCTAAGTTAACGATTTTAAAACCGTTATTTGATAAAATAATATCGACTAAATTCTTGCCAATATCATGTACATCGCCCTTAACTGTAGCTAATAATATCTTCCCTTTGCCAGAATCATCCTCTTCTTTCGCTTCCATATGAGGTTCTAAATGAGCGACAGCTGCTTTCATTACTTCAGCGCTTTGTAATACTTCTGCTACAATTAGCTCGTTGTCGTTGAATAATTTACCAACTTTATCCATCCCAACCATTAATGGGCCATTAATAATATCCAATGGCGTGTTATACGTCGCAAGTGCTTTATCTAAATCTATGAATAAGCCTTCCTTCGTACCTTCTACTACATATTCTGCGAGCCTGTCTTGAAGCGAAAGGTTTTTTTCTACTTTTTTCTTTTCGGCTTTTTTTCCACGGTAATGTGCAGTGAATTCTGCTAATGTAGCATCAGACGTTTCAAATAGCAGTTTTCTGGCAAGCTCTTTTTCAGCATCTGGTATGCTCGCAAATCGTTCTAGTTTCTCTGTATTTACAATGGCATAATCCAATCCTGCGTTCGTACAATAATACATGTATGCTGCGTTTAGTACCTCTCGTCCAACGGGAGGCAAACCAAAAGAAACATTGCTTACCCCAAGAATTGTCAAACAATCTGGAAGTTGTTCTTTAATCAATTTAATTCCTTCAACTGTGGCTTTGGCTGAACCTATATATTGTTCATCCCCTGTCCCGACTGGAAAAACAAGCGGATCAAAAATAATATCTTTTGGATTCATCCCATACTTATCAACGAGTAAGTCATGAGACCGTTTGGCAATTTCAAATTTTCTCTCTGCTGTTACAGCCATTCCATCCTCATCAATCGTGCCAACTACAACGGCAGCGCCAAATTGTTGAATAATTGGAATAATATCTGCAAATCGTTCTTCTCCATCTTCTAAATTAATGGAATTGATAATAGCTTTTCCTTGAGAATATGTTAATGCTTTTTTTATAACTTCAGAATCGGTTGAGTCAATCATTAATGGAACTTTTACTTTATTCACTACATAACTTAAGAAAGCTTCCATATCTTTCAATTCATCTCGATCTGGATCAGCAAGACAAACATCAATGACGTGTGCCCCTTTTTTCACTTGAGCTCTTGCTATTTCGGACGCTTCTTCAAACTTTTCCTCATTGATGAGTCGTTTAAATTTGCGAGAACCGATAACATTGGTCCTCTCCCCTACAAAAAGAGGTCTCATATCTTCCTCATAAATAAGTGGTTCAATACCCGAAACACTATGAGAATGTGCTTCTGCTGGAACCCTCGGTTCATAATCTTTTATTGTTTCTCTTAATACTTTAATGTGTTCTGGTGTTGTTCCACAACAGCCACCTACGACGTTCAACCACCCTTTTTCAGCAAAAGTTTTCAACTTGGAAGCCAGTGATTCTGCTGATTCATGATAATGACCTTCTTCATCTGGAAGACCCGCATTCGGATAACAGTGAACGTGTGTTGTAGCTAGCTCAGATAAAGACCGTAGATGATCTCTCATAAACTCTGGTCCTGTTGCACAATTAAGACCAACTACAGTTGGTTTCATATGTTCTAGCGAAATATAAAACGACTCAATTGACTGCCCTGCAAGCGTTGTTCCCATTGGTTCAATCGTTCCCGAAATCATTAACGGTAACTCTGTGTTCTGATCTGTTTCTGCTTTCTTGATACCCAGATAAGCAGCCTTAACATTTCTCATATCCTGACTGGTCTCTAATAGGAAAATGTCAGAGCCGCCTTCTATTAATCCGATTGCCTGTTCTTGGTAAGCATCTACAAGTTCATCAAATGTAGCTCCACCTGTGACAGACAATGATTTCGTGGTCGGCCCCATTGCTCCTGCCACAAACCGTGGCTGATCAGTGCTTGAGTATTCATTTGCTGCTTTTTTGGCTATTTTGGCAGCTTCGATGTTCAACTCTCTTGCTCTTTCCTGTAAGTCGTAATCGGCCAATACAATACTTGTAGCACCAAATGTATTCGTTTCAATAATATCAGCACCCGCTTGTAAATATTCTCTATAAATCCGATCAATAACGTGGGGCGCTGTTACGTTCAAGTATTCATTACAGCCATCGTAATGCTCTCCACCAAAATCCTCCGCATCTAAATTTGCATTTTGGAGCATTGTTCCCATTGCTCCATCTAAAAATAGTATGGATTGTTTAAGTCTTTCTTTAAAATCGGTTGTTGTATTCAAATTCCCCACTCCTTCGTATATCTGCCCACTGCACTGCCGCTATAATTTTTTTGTCGAACATATGAAGTTAATTCGGCCGTAATATCATAGCGTAAAAATGGAGTAATAAAATATAACCCGTTAAAATATTGCAAAGCTTTGTCAATCAAATCTTTAGAAATAGAAATTCCTTCTTTTTTTGCTTTATCTTTATCTTCTCCGCATTGAGCCATGCGTTCTCTTATATCGTCTGTTAACGTGATACCCGGGACCTCATTATGTAAGAATTCAGCATTTCTACTGCTAATTAATGGCATAATTCCAACATAAATCGGTGCAGATAAATGTTTGGTCGCTTCATATATCTCTTCAAATTGGTTTTCTCCGTAGATAGGCTGAGTCATGAAATAGTCTGCACCTGCTTCTATTTTCTTTTCCAACCGCTGTACTGCTTTATGAAGGTTTCTAACATTCGGGTTAAATGCAGCCGCTACAGTAAAAGACGTTTTTTCTCCAAGTGATTTTCCTGAAAAAGAACGTCCTTCATTCATCTCTTTCATTAACGACATCAATTTAAGCGAGTTCATGTCATATACTGATGTAGCACCAGGAAAATCGCCCACTTTAGTAGGATCACCAGTCACTGCTAACACATCTTGGATACCAAGGGCATGTAGCCCTAATAAATGAGATTGCAGCCCAATTAAATTTTTGTCTCGGCAGGCAATATGTAAAAGCGGACGCGCATTTGTTTGATTTTTAATAATAGCACCCATTGCAAGATTATCTATACGAGGCGTTGCTAGTGAATTATCAGCCATCGTTACAGCATCAGCTCCTGCGTTATACAACGCTTGTGCCCCTTCCACAAATTTCTCTGTGGCTAGCTTCTTTGGCGGATCTAATTCCACAATGACAGATGGTTTTTCGTCGCTTACATCATCAAGTTGATAAGAAAATGATGAATCAGAAGAGGAGGTTGGAGTTTCAACCTGCGCTATATATTCAATTTCTTTCGTTTCAATAGGTGCACTATTTTTAACTGCTTTGGCAACTTCTGATATATGTTCAGGTGTTGTGCCGCAACACCCGCCAATTAAGCGAACTCCCTGTTTTTTAAAATCTAACGCTCTTTCGTAAAAGTAATTAGGATTAGATTGATAGACAAAACGACCATCATCTAAATCTGGCAAACTTGCATTCGGATAAGCTGAAAAATAGACATCATCCATTAACGGTACTGGTTCAAGTGATCGTAGAATATGATAAGGTCCCATCCGACAATTCAATCCAACGATATCGGCCCCTACTTCTTTTAATTGCTCAAACGCTTCTTTTACAGAAATACCTCCGTGCATGACACCCACTTCGCCTAACGCTGCTTGAGCAATAACAGGCATCGTTGTTATGTCTCGTACAATTTTAATCGCATCAAGAAGTTCCGATAAATCATAAAATGTTTCTAATAATAGACCATCCGGATTCTCAGACAAAAGGGCCTCCGCTTGTTCTTTGAAAGCAGCTTGAATTTGCTCTTTGGTTTTATCGTTTTGTTGAACTCCTTTGATTCCCCCAATCGTTCCCACAACAAATGTATCGTTTGTTGCGGCTTTTTTAGCAAGCTTAACACCCTCTTGGTTGATTTTAGCAACCTCGTCTTCCAATTGATATTTTTCCAACTTTACCCTATTGGCAGCATATGTATTAGACTGAATAACATCTGCTCCAGCTTCCACATATTCTTGATGAATTTTTTCAATAACTTTGGGCTCTCGGACATTCATCGCTTCAAACGAACCAGTATATCCTTTTTCGTATAAATACGTCCCCATTGCCCCGTCACCAATCAATATTCTACGCTTCACTTCACTTATTATATTCAATGTGAATTCATCCTTCCTCCGTATCATGTATCTGTTTAAAGTATAGAAAGGGCTTGATCCAAATCAGCTATTAAATCTTCCGCATTTTCAATACCAACGGAAAAACGGAGAAGTCTGTTACATACACCATTTGCTATTCTAACTTCTTCTGGCATATCAGCATGCGTTTGAGTTGCGGGATATGTCATGAAACTTTCTACTCCACCTAAGCTTTCAGCAAAAGTGATGACTCTCAATTCCTTAAGAAGTGTATTCACCCATTCTTCTTTTTGTAGGCGAAACGACAGCATACCGCCTTTTCCTGGATATAAAACGTCTAAGATCTTATCATGATTTTCTAAATATTGAGCTATTTCCCTGGCATTCTGGGTATGTTTTTCCATGCGAAGCGATAAGGTTTTCATTCCACGCATTAACAGCCAAGAATCCATGGGTGATAGAATAGTTCCCATTCCATTTTGAAAATCACCAAGACGTTTACAAACCTCGTCATCGTTTGCAACTAACAGTCCGGCAATGACATCATTATGTCCGCCTAAATATTTAGAAGCACTATGAACTACAACGTCCGCCCCCATTTTGATAGGTTGCTGCAAAAGTGGCGTATAAAACGTGTTATCTACAATAAGCAATATATTATTTTCCTTCGCTATCGTAGATAAAGCATGTATGTCTGCTTCCTGCATTAATGGATTTGTCGGTGTTTCAATAAACAAAGCACGTGTCTTTTTATTTATTAGTAATTTGAAATCTTCTAGATTCCTTGGGTCTCCGTATTGGATGGAAACGCCCCAGTTTCTCCAGCCTTCCTCAAATAATCTGTATGTTCCTCCATATAAATCTTGAGAAGCTACTATTTCATCATCTTTATCAAAAATGGCAAACAGAGTCTGTATCGCAGCCATTCCTGAACTAAACGCAAAACCCTGCGTTCCGCCTTCTAGTTCGGCAATTGAATTCTCGAGAATATCTCTTGTTGGATTACCAGTTCTCGAGTAATCATATCCCGTTGACTCACCGATTCCGTGATGACGGTATGCTGTTGAAAAATAGACTGGTGGATTAACTGCTCCTGTTTTATCATCTTGATTGTTCCCAATTTGCACTAAGTTTGTTTCTATGTGATAGTTATTGCTCATATTTTTCACACCTTTATAACGTTTTTTTTAATACGAAAGCCTTCTTCAAGATAGAAGAAGGCCTGCTTTTAAATGCATGTTCACTTCATCCTATCTCTCAGACATAACATCTGACGGAATTAGCACCTGACCACTTTAGGCTGGTTGCTGAGATTTCTCAGGGCCTGTCCCTCCATCTCTCTCGATAAGAATACAGAAAATTTAGTTGTTATTAAAACCGTACACGATACAAAGAAGTTTTGCAACAGTTATTATTACTCTGGTGTAGCATCAATATGAAGATTGGATTCATTTCCACATATACACTGTTTAAATCCTGTCTCCAATTCGCCTTTTTCGTTATTTCGGCCGCGAAGAATATATCTTTCACCACATTTCGGGCACCGAACAATGACCCGATAACGAGTTTCCCCAGTCATAACCTGCATCCTTTCTAAGCCATTTTTTCGTTTGCTTTTTTTGTTCTGGATAAAGCAAACCACCACAAAAAAAACATAAATGGCACAATAATAAACATCACATTTTCGTGAATTGTTAATAGTATCAAGTCGTATACACCATGCAAAATAATAGGTACAACAAGTGATAAACTAATCCAAAGTTTAAAGTTATTAGGCTTGGATTTTTTTGCACACCCCATATAATACCCCATTACCACACCAAATAACGCATGACTTGAAACAGGAAGAAATGCTCTGCCAATAGCAGAATCTATTCCTAACGCCATTAAATACATTACATTTTCAGCTGAGGCGAATCCTAATGATAAAGCAACTCCGTAAATAATACCATCATAACGAGATTGAAATAACACAAAACGATATATTGCAAAATACAAAAGAAACCATTTAAAAAATTCTTCCAGTCCTGCAACTCCAACAAAAGCATGTAACCACTCTGCCTCAAATATCGATTCTGCTTCTAACGCATATTGAAGCACCATAATAGGGAACACAAGCAGCGCACCAATAATGAATGCTCTTAAAACTTGTGTAAAAGTCCTTGATTCATATTCATTACGTAAGTAAAAATAACTTAATAAGGCAATACCCGGTGCCAGAGCTGCTGTTACAAGGGCAATCACTTTTGCATCCCATCCCCTCTTCTTATAATAATAGTAACACGCTGTTTTCACACCGGAAAAGAGAGCTTATGATAGAATATAGCAATAATACATCAATGAAAGGAATGAAATAAGTGAAAAAAATACTTATTCTTCATACAGGCGGAACTATTTCTATGCAGGAAAACAAAGAAACAGGAGGAGTCACTACAAGTGATCGAAACCCCTTACACCAATGGGATGGGATTGCAAGCGAAAATGTCGACATTATATCAGAAGATGCTTTTCACCTTCCGTCTCCACACATAACATCAGAACATATGCTGAGTTTATTCCAACTAATGAATAAACGCTTGCAAGAAACAAACGCTGATGGTGTGGTGATTACACACGGAACCGATTCACTTGAAGAAACAGCCTATGCCATTGACCTGCTTCACAGCAGTAGTATTCCGGTTGTGTTCACGGGTGCCATGCGTTCAAGTAATGAAATTAGTTCAGATGGCCCTTACAATTTTATTACTGCTGTTCAGACTGCTGCGAATGAAAATGTTCAAGGGGCTGGGGTTCTCGTTGTAATGAACGAACATATTCATTTAGCAAAATACGTAACTAAATCGCATTCATCAAATGTTGCTTCCTTTCAAAGTCCAATGACAGGTCCGGTTGGAGAAGCTACAAAACATGAAATACTTTTGTATCAACAACCAGAACGTATAGATGAATCTTTTAATGTTTCATATTTTAATAAAAAAGTATTGTTAATGAAAACGTATGCCGGGATGGAAGAAAATGTTTTTCAGCACATTATATCTCAGCCTTTGGATGGCGTTGTCATCGAGGCAATGGGACAAGGAAACGTGCCTTCTTCGCTGTTAAAACCTATTCAATCACTAATTAAACAACAAATCCCAGTAGTAATAGCTACAAGATGTTTCAGCGGCAGCGTCCACGCTGTATACAGTTATGAAGGGGGCGGCCAACATTTAAAAGAAATAGGAGTTATATTCGCCCATGGATTGAATGGACCCAAAGCACGTTTAAAACTTATGGCTGCGCTTGAAAGTTCTTTTTCGTTAGAAGAGATGAAACGCAGTTTTGAAAAGAAGTAACGAATCATCAATCAACCGGAAGGGTCACAACCCTTCCGATTCTATTGACGCAGCTATTTTCTCCCCATGGTGACGCCCATTTTCTATAAATATTTCATTGGCATCGTTACCAGCGGCAATAACACCTGCTATGTAAATACCTTTCACATTTGACTCCATTGTCTCTTTATTGTGTATAGGTAGGCCCGTATCTCCCTCTATTTTGACTCCCATCCGCTGCAAAAAAGTATGATTCGGATGATATCCTGTCATGGCCAAAACGAAATCCGTCTCTACTGCTAACTCTTTTCCGTTTTTCTTATAGTGGACATGAGACGAAGTAATTCGGTTTACTTCAGCTTCATATTCCATTGTCACAGCGCCGTGACGAACTAGAGAATGAAAGTCAGGGAGTATCCACGGCTTCACCTCTTTAGTAAACTCTTCCCCTCGATAAAGGACAGTTACTTCTGCACCTGCTTGTTCGAGAGCAAGAGTTGCATCTACCGCCGAATTTTTACCTCCTATGACCGTTACCTTTTTTTGAAAAAAAGGATGGCTCTCTTTGAAGTAGTGATAGACATGTGGCAAATTCTCACCTGGTATCTCCATCAAATTAGGATTATCATAATATCCCGTAGCCACTATTATTTTACTCGCGTTATACATCTTGTAAGCTCCAGTTTGTTTTTGTGTCTTCACATAAAAACAGCTCTCCTCCTCAACGATGTCTTCTACTCGCTCATACGATTGAATTCTCAACTTACTTCTGTTCGCTACTTGTCTATAATAAACAAGTGCTTCATGTCTTTTGGGCTTTCGTTCTATTGAAGGAAACGGAAAGCCGCCAATTTCTAACTTCTCACTTGAACTGAAGAACGTTTGATGCGAGGGATATTGATATATCGAATGGACAACATTGTTTTTCTCTATCAACAATGGATCATATCCTTTGTTTTGTAGAGCAAGCCCTGCCGCTAATCCGCAAGGACCAGCTCCAATGATAATAATTGTTTCCTTTTTCATCCTTATGTCTCCTTGCTTTTCCTGTTATTTTACTGTTTTAGACTATTCAAATTTGGCGAAGATAAACTGCAAGGCAGAATCATTGCTAATAATTTTTCCTTTTTCTCTAATATAATCTGGATTTAAAGGAGATCTTTCCCCATATTCTTCTAATAACATAATAATTTTATCAGCATTTTTAAAGAGAAAAGGATCGAATAACAAATAATAACATGGGTAAAAAAAGATATATGTTCCACCTGTCAATCCATGAATTTCGGCTCGTTTGGCAAAAGTTAACACATCTTCTTCCCGTGCAAACCGAAATAAAATACTGTATGGCGATGTAGATTGTTCCTGTTTTAATTTGTTTCCTTTTTCATCTAAGCAATCAATAATGAGAAAAATAGCATCTTGCTCCGATTCTCTAATTTCTGCATCAATGTGTATATCGGTGTTCCAATTAAAATGATTACAAATTGTGTGAAGAAGTTTAGAAAAAAACAACTCTGCTTCATGGTTACTGACAAACCCTTGATGCGGATCTAAACCATTTTCAAACAACTCTTTTTTATTTATTAGTATTTTCACTCTATCTTCCGGCCAAGTATATAATTCCATCTTTTATTCCTCCTGCTCTACCTTGCTTAAAAATAAGCAAATAACTGGGCGCGATAATACTACATGGTATTCACAAACCAGAAAGAGGTGAGAAAGAGAAAGAAATCATTCTGTAAAAACTTTGCTTTTAGTGTAAGAGTCGTTTTATTGATTGTAAAATTTTATGGCTCCTTCTTCCTTTCGTTTTAAGGTAATAAGGTGAGTTTCAGCTGGAGCTCCCCAACGTAAAGGCAACGTTGTCGTTCCATATCCATTACTAATTAATAAAGGAATCCCGCGTCTAACCTTCCATCCTCCTTTTTCTCGAAGTCCAAACGGCCCTAGGCGAATTTGTCCACCGTGCGTGTGTCCTGTAAGAGCCGCACAAATTGATTGCAAATGGGAAAGTTTATTTAATACCGCTGGATCATGTGTGACTAAAATGGAGATATCACTGGACCTATTACCACTCAAAAAACGATCATCAACAACTTGATTTTGATCGCTTATTCCTGCAATTTCAACTTTTTCATTGTTCACTTCCCAAGAAATACACTCATTCTCAAGAATGATAACTCCCTCGTCTTGAAGCAAATCTCGCAGTATTTCAGGTTGTTCTTCTATGTCATTGTTTCCCCATACAAATACAACTTGAGCGACTTTTTTTAACTGACGTATGTTGTGTAAAACATTTTGCAACGGAACATCCTTCTCCGTTAAATCACCACCAACAATAACGAAGTCCGGTGTTTTTTCAATATTTTGCAATAACTTTCCTGGAATTTTGCGAAAATGAATATCTGAAATAAAAAAAATGCTTCTTCCTGAGAAGCTTTCGGGCAAGTCGGTAACAGGCAAAATTTCTGATTTCACAACGTTTTTTTTGGCTTCTTGGAACATCCAAAACAACCACAGCAGCAAAAGTATAGGTAATAACACTAACTTTTTCATCTTTATCGACCTTTCCACTTGATTTATTTCATCATGTTTCTATTACCTAGCATTTTGTATGTGTAATAGCTATAATAATATCAAGTAATATTCTTGGAGGAACTTTACATGGATTTGATAATTTTTTTAATTGGAGCCGGTTTATTTGGAATTGGATTTTTTTTATTGTTATTTTTCTTAATGAGAAAAATAACATTAGTCATCCCTTTTATTATGATGGGAATAGGCGTCATTATTTGTTTTGTCGGATTAGCTCTGTCTTCTCCATTGACAGAGGAAAGCGCCACACTCATTTTAAATAAATAGTTTTATTTATAGGGCTATTGTTATTACAATCCTTTTCTCTCTTATTTGCTTCATAGTTTGCTTTCGCGCAATTTTAAAAAACGGGTTTCTTACTGATCAAGCCATAGCGGAGCAAACACTGCAATTAAGACAAGCAGCACAAATAAGATAAGTAATAACCGCGCTAAAGGAAAACTGATTCGTACTTTCATTTTATTACGTTTATTTTTGTGGGTTTCACTTCTCGATGGTAAAGAAGAGACAGACATCTGCTCTTCTTTACTTTCTTTTTGAGAGCGACGCTCGGATCGTTGACGTAATTGTTCCGCCTGATCCTCTTTATAATTTGGTTCCATCCTTCCATCATCCTTTATGTGTCTGTTGTTGTAATAGCGCGTATAGTCTGTCCTGCCATGACATCATTGGAAAGCCAGCATCTCCCGCCTCATCAACATCTTCCAACGGTTCTGTTATACCACATACATCACAGCATTGTTTAGCGGGAGATTGTAGCGTTTCTCCAAACGTTTCGAGTAGTGTTTCCCGTCTGCACTTATTGTTATTGCTTATCCATTCTTCCATTTGGATGAGCTTATTGAATTTCCAGCCTTTACGCCTTTTTATAACCATGTTTATGAACTCTTCCTGAGAACGAGCATCTTCCTTATTTCTCCATTCTTCCCAATAATGCGATATAAAACGGGCATGAACATCTTCAAAACCATAAGATTCAACCCTTTTTCGCGTAACGTCATGGCTATCATCTGTGCGTAACACTTCACAAATATATTGTACCTCTTCTTCGGTTGGAAATTCCCATTCAATCATTTTCCTCGGAAAAACGTGATCAATCTCTGTGTACAATAAAATCGAGGTGCTTCGTTGTCCGTCTCTTCCCGCTCTTCCCATTTCTTGAACATAAGACTCAATATCTTTTGGATAATCAAAATGAATGACAAACCGAATATTAGGCTTATTTATCCCCATACCAAAAGCATTAGTACAACAAATAATTTGTACTTCATCTAATAAAAATTGCTGTTGAATAAGGTGGCGATCCTCTTTAGTCATGCCTCCGTGATAAGCTGAAGCAGCAAATGGCATCTCATTTTTTATCGCTTCCGCTAACTCCTCTGCCTTTTTACGACTCCCTACATAAACCATGCCTGGTTTTGGTAGTTTTCGCACGCAATCTATTAACTCAATTCGTTTTTCTTCTTCCGTTTCTTTTTTTATCGTGCGAATAGATATATTCGTTCGATCCACAGTATCGCACTTAATAACGGGATCTTTCATATTCAGCTTATCTAGGATATCCTTTCTCACTTCTGGAGCAGCTGTAGCTGTTAATGCTAGACATGGTGGACTTCCCATCTTATTTCGCGCTTCACCGATTTTTAAATAATCCGTTCGAAATTCGTGACCCCATTGCGAAATGCAATGTGCTTCATCTACAGCAAGTAACGACACATTCAATCTAGATAATTTATCTAGTACATCTTTTTGCTGTAGACTTTCCGGTGATATGTATATCAGCTTATATTCAGGCAGTCGATTTAATACACTTTTTTTTTCTTTTAAGCTCAAAAAACTATTATAGGATGCAACATTTTTTATCCCAAGCTGTTTTAATTCCTGTACTTGGTTTTCCATTAAAGCGAGCAGAGGAGACACAATAATTGCCGTACCTTGTTTCAATAAAGCTGGTAATTGGTAACAAAGCGATTTCCCTGAACCTGTTGCAGTCATCAAAAATACATCTTCACCCGATAAGACAGATTCTATGATTTCCCGTTGATTGTGTTTAAATGAAGAATAACCAAACCATTCATATAAACGATTATCAAGTGTTCCCATGATTACCTCCATAATAAGCGAGCGTCAAACGAATGATAAAATAATTTACTCCTGGCTCTGGTAATGCTTCTTTTATCGTCTTTAACTTCATTGTTTTTTCCGACTTCATTTTATTTACAATCAAATTTTTCCAGTATTCAGATACATACTGATGTATCTGAAATTCCTCATCCTCCGAAGCAATTTCCACTACGTGATCTTCTATTGTACTTCGCTTTAACTGGCGAATGTATGATATTTCATCCATCGTAAAACCTTGCTTGAGATAATAGAGTGTATGTTTAGTGGTTCTGGTTAAGACAGTTTTTTCTATTAAATTATAAGCGGCTTCTTTAAGATACGTTGTTTGATCAACATGTTCCAGTAAATAGTGTATTACTGCTTGAAACCGGAAGTAACATTCATCTTCCTCCAACAAAGTCATTTCCGAAAGCTGGCGCATGGTAAGACCTGTATAATTATAACCGGATAAACGATAACTAAATAAAAAAGCATCCTGGTTAGAAAGCTGTTCCAGCAATTGAAATAACTCCCCCAACAACGCATCTGCTAGAACTTGTTTCGTTTTATCATTTTTAGGCCACCGTTGTTTCAACCATTGCTGTACTTCTTCCTCTTCAAATACCGGTAAAAACGAACGATTTTTTGCTAACGCATAAGATAAACATTGAATAAGCAAGGATACTCTTTTCCAAAACAGCGATTCTGCTTGTCCATATTTCCAGCCGTTAAAAAAAGCAGGCCAGTCATAATGTAATAGAAAATCAGTAAGATATTGTTTACCTTTTGCTGTCATTCTTACTAAGTTTTCATTTGTGTCAATAAGTTCATATTTCACTAATTCATCGGTTTCTGCTGTGAAATCCGAGATTTTCCAGTAAGGAAACATATGAAAATATTTTGTAAGATTATACCATTTTATATCTTGAATCGTTTGCGACGATCTTTTGCCAGTTAATATGTGAAAGATGGAATTAACAGAACGTTCTCCATCTAGATGATCTGATAAGTATAAAAAAATAGTTTGGCGAAAGGAAAGATTATTCAATACACCAACCTCACCTTTTTAATTTTATAGGAAATAGAGATTTTGGAATATGTCTTAAATCGTTCACTTCTTCTATTTTGTCCCTATTGAAAAGTTTATCACGAAAGCATACAATATGAAACAGAATACTCTCAGAAACATGAATATACTTGTATACTTATACATTGTATCTTTTAGAGGTGATATATATGGCAAGCTTCACTATAGTAGATAAAGATACCTGTATAGCATGCGGAGCATGCGGAGTTGCTGCTCCGGACATTTATGATTACGATGACGAAGGGCTTGCCGAAGTAATCATCGACGATAATACAGGAACTTCTCCTATCTCTGACGCGTTGGAAGAAGATATGTTAGACGCTTACGAGGGATGTCCTACTAATTCTATTCAAGTCTCTAATACGCCTTTTGAAGGTGATCCGTACAAAATTGAATAAAGAATAAACTTTTATTTTTTTCTTGTTTTTATTTTATTGCCATTCCTGCTATAATTCTTAGTGAAATTGTTTACATATTAAGGAGGCTGTATGATGTCAGCAGAAAACAGAGAAGTAGAAGCAATTATTGAAATTCCAACCGGTAGTCAAAACAAATACGAATTTGACAAGGATAAGGGCCACTACAAATTAGACCGCGTTCTTTTTTCCTCCATGTTTTATCCAGCAGAATATGGATATATCGACAACACACTTGCACTTGACGATGATCCTTTGGACATCCTTGTACTCGTTACAAATCCAACTTTCCCAGGATGCGCTATTGATTCACGTGTCATTGGATACTTGGAAATGGTTGATGATGGAGAAGAGGACCAAAAGCTTTTGGCTGTCCCTACAGAAGACCCAAGATTCGATAATATCCAATCCATTAAAGACGTACCTCAACATAAACTCGATGAAATCTCCCATTTCTTTAAAACATATAAAGACTTGGAAAACAAAAAAACCGAAGTTGGTAAATGGGAAGATGCAGCCGCTGCTGCTAAGCTGGTTGACGATTGCATTGAACGCTATAAAAAATAAAACTAAAAAAAGCATTGGGATGTCTCTATCCTAATGCTTTTTTTAGAGAAAAAAATATATCCCTATTTCTGGGATTTCATTAGACATGCACATCTCTCAAATCATGAGAAATCTGGAAAAGTAATACTCTCCAACAACAAGGGCAGACAAGTTATCCAAATTCTTTTAGACGCTTCTAACGGTAATGGATTCTGACCTGTTCCAGTTTCGACAGTAAATCCAGGACGTTTAAATTCTTTGATGAACCAATCTTTATACCCTGCTTTACTATCCGCTGTTTTAACAGCCCTATACGAACTAGCTCTAGCGAGACGATTCGCGAGCTCCTTACTTTCATCAGGTTCTTGATTCTGATAGCCCCAATAAATTTCTTCACCTTGAGAGTGTAGGGCAATGACATGGGAAAATTCTTCTTTCGTTGATAATTCATGAATTGCTTTCGTTTCTGGTTCAGATAAAGGGGAGTACCCTCCAAAATGCCTGAAAAAAGGTCGTCCCGGACTCGATCTCGCTTCTTCGTACCAGTCTGCTGGCCATTGGTGATTTAAATCTACACCCGATGCATTAGCCGACCAATGTCTAAAATCTTTGTAACCTTCATTTATTTGCAAAATATCTTGCTGATAATTGTTTAACCCATAAATACCTTCTTGAACTAATTCAACCCCATCAGGATTCACCAATGGTACTACAAATAACGTAACATTTTGATACAGTTCTTCTATATTTAACCCGAACCAGCTTTTTCTTTTATTAAGTCTTGTTTCCCATTCTTGCAAAAACTTCATTAGCAACCACGTGTTAAGCCACTCATTTCCGTGCCATGCAGCAGAAATAAATATTTTTTTCTTCCCTGTTCCAGTGCGAAATAGCCAAATAGGTTTACCAAGAACTGATAATCCGATTTTTTCACAATGTATGGACGGACCGACTTTCAAGCGGTCATTTTCCAACTCTCTCCACCCATATTCGTACAAACATCCGTTATCTTTCTCAGAAAGATTGTATGAATTATCTGTTGGAATTCGAAGAAAAGTACCAGGTTTCAAATACGAATGAAAAGCAGGATTACTTTGATTTTCATACGTTAATGCTTCCAGCCTGACTTTATGATTAAATGCAATTTTTGCCTGTGTGTCCCCTTTTTTAACCTCATACCACCTAATTAGCATCCTCCCCTTTTTCATTCATTTGTTCCTGTTTTAGTATATTGACTTTTTATGTCACCTATGATACATTTACAAGCAATGAATAGAGTATACATACTTTATTAAATGATTACTAGTAACAAGTGAAAGCTACTGTAATCACTTTCATGAACACTCCTCGGTTAGAGTGTTCTTAGAATTCACAAAAAATTTAATTATTAATGCGTAGATGAAGAATGACGAAATGAATGTTTATCTCAGAGAGCCGGGAAAGCTGAGAACCGGTATAACACATTTCTGATAGCACTTCTGAGCATTCGCTTTGAAACAATAACAGTAGAAGCGAACGGCTAATCCGTTACCTTGGAGCTTTAGCTCCCTAAGAAAGTATTCATTTGCTTAAAAATGAGGGTGGCACCGCGGAAACTTCCGCCCCTTGCGAATCTTATTCGTGTGGGCAGGGAGTTTTTTTTGTACCATAAATGACTGAGTGCTAGTCATTCAATACATGGACCTTGCCATTAGGAACAATCTTTTGAAACATAAAAAGGAAATATAATTCTAAAAAGGAGTGGAGAGATCATGATTCAACAACCAGCTGAGGAAACAAAAAAAGAGGCAAACAATCAAATTTCCAGAATTTTAGTGTCTGATTCAATGAGTAAAGAAGGACTTGCCCCACTTTTAGGAAATGAAGGTGTAGAGTGTGTCCAAGAAAATGTTCATGATGTGAATGATCTTGATAGTTATGAGGCCCTTCTAGTAAGAAGTGGAACAACAGTTACTCCAGAAATCATGGACAAAATGACCAGCCTGAAAATTATTGCACGTGCAGGGGTTGGAGTTGACAATATAGATGTTGATGCAGCAACGAAACGAGGTATTGTTGTAATTAATGCTCCTGATGGTAACACCATTTCGACTGCAGAGCACACATTCGCAATGATTATGTCTCTTGCTAGAAATGTGCCGCAGGCTAATGCATCGATAAAAGGAAAAAAATGGGATAGAAAAGCATTTCAAGGTGTGGAACTTCGCGGAAAAACGCTTGGTATTGTTGGCTTTGGACGTATCGGTTCGGAACTAGCGAAACGAGCCCGCAGTTTTGATATGTCTATTATTGTGTACGATCCTTTCTTAACACAAGAAAGAGCGGAAAAACTTGGTATTGATATAGGAGAATTGGAGGAAGTATTGGGTGCAGCTGATATTATCACTGTTCATACTCCATTAACTAAAGATACAAAAGGATTATTAAATAAAGAAAGTATCGCGAAAACAAAACCTGGTGTATTCCTTATTAATTGCGCACGTGGTGGTATCATTGATGAAGAAGCTCTTTATCATCACCTTGAAACAGGACAAGTTGGCGGTGCAGCACTTGATGTATTTGAGGAAGAACCAGCACAACACAATAAACTATTAACGTTTAAAAATGTTATTGCTACTCCGCATATAGCCGCTTCTACTAAAGAAGCACAGTTGAATGTGGCAGCACAGGTGTCAGACGAAGTTCTTCAATTTTTAAATGGAATGCCTGCCTTGAATTCGATTAATTTACCTACTATGTCTAAAGAAAAATTCGAAAGACTGCAACCTTACTATGAGCTATCGAAGAAAATGGGATACATTTTGTCACAAAGTATGAAAAGCCCAGTTCAAGACGTTGATGTTCATTACAGTGGAGAAGTGACAGAATTGGAGACTTCTGTCCTTACCCGTTCATTGGTAGCAGGTTTCTTAAGTACTAGAATCGACGCACCTGTTAATGACGTAAACGCATCAATCATCGCAAAAGAACGCGGAATTACGTACGGAGAAAAACACCATACAAACGCTCTCGGATATTCTAATCTTATGCAGGCTACCGTAAAAGGGGAAAACCGTAGCTTTACTATTCACGGAACATATGTAAAAGAATATGGACCAAGAATTGTACGTATTAACGATTTCAACGTAGACTTTTATCCAACGGGGCACTTAATTTATATCCAACATTCCGATAAACCTGGTGTCATTGGAAAAATGGGACAACTACTTGGAAAACATGAGTTGAATATTGCAACGATGCAAGTTGGTCGTAAAGAAGAAGGTGGAGATGCTATAATGATGCTTGCTGTGGATAAAGAGGCTACAGAAGAAGTATTAACTGATTTGACATCTATTGAAGAAATAACATCTTCTGAAAAAATTGAAGTGTAATGCTAGTAGGAGCTGTATCAAAAGGTGCAGCTCCTTTTCTATGACAGGGAGAAGTCGACTATGGGCAGGAGTGGAAGCGGAGACTCCCCACCCATAGGAATGCTCCAGCTCATCAGAGAAGCGAGGCTGCTGAATAAGGTTAAACAAAGTATTTTGACGAAGCGATGTATTACAATCAGAAATGAAAAAGTCCGAATGGATTCAAGAGAATCATTCGGACTTTCCTTATGAATAAAACACTTTTGTCCCAACCTTTTTAAAAAATATCAAGTTCGTTATTGTTGAGGCCATATGTATCCTAATATTTGATTCCACTGTGCTTTTCTTGGTAAACGCAAAAAAGCTTCTCCCTTATCAGTGATAGAAGCATAATAAGAGTCTTTTATTATCCATTCTTCTGTTATTAATACCGTTTCGATAAAGTGATATAAAACAAAATCACCTGGTTTTTTTCTTTTTGTTAATAACTTATAACGAAATGGAAACTCCATTCCTTTCCAAAAACGACGGTGTAAATAGAAGTCTTTGTCCAGCCGGATAAAGTTATGTCTCGAAATTTTTCGCAATGAAAATAAAAAGGCATCAAGCATCCATTCTTCATTTTCAAGATAATCCGTCTGCTTATTAAGCCATAGCAAAAAAGAGGCATCAAGATTAATATCATCGTATAAATATGGTTCCATATCATAAGCTTCCTTTACTCTTTAGAGTACCCCTATTCTATCACAACTTTTTTTGTTATTCATGGGGAGGTCTTAATTAATCGTCAATTCTTGATCTGGATATATTAAAGAGCCTGCAATATCATTTGTTTCTTGTAATGTTTCCACCGTTACATCATATGTTTGCGCTATTCCCCATAATGTATCTCCTTCTTCCACCGTATAAGTAGTTTGTTCTTTATGTTCATTTGTTTCCTGCATTTCACTTCTAACCAAGGACAATACTTCATCGGTACGATTATTTTTATTTGTAGTATCTACAGACTCAATTCCCTTTTTTAAAAAGGACAATGGATTAACAGCATAAGATTTAGATGGATTCCACTTTCCTTCATGGAGTTCAAAATGCAAATGCGCTCCTCTGGAATGCCCCGTATTTCCTACTTTACCGATGACTTCCCCTTTTGATACTATGTCTCCGTCCTCTACTAATCTTTCTGACAAGTGAGCATATACGGTTTCATCATTATTTTCATGAGAAATGAAAATGACATGTCCATAAGAAGCGGAATAATCAGAACGTATTATTTCCCCGGAACCTGAAGCGACGACATTTGCCCCTTTTTTTGCTGCAATGTCAATACCATCATGATTTCCTCCTCTTGTCCCAAAAGTGTCCGTGATTTCTCCATCTGTCGGCCACATATAATCATCATCAACTGCATATGTAGAAGAAGCACCAATAAAAAGCATCAGACAAATGAGAATGGCAGTAAATAATCCAACTACTAAAAACCGCTTCATATAATCCATGAGACAAACCTCCAGATATATTTTCTGTATTTACTATAATGATATGAAGGCTTGTCTCATTTTATGATATATTTTTGTCCAATACTTATTTTATAGTAGTATCCAAAACATTAATGGGGTATATTGTTTTATTTTTCTTTATTCGATGTATGAAAGACGATAGCGCTGCGTTCATATTCAACGTCCGCTATTTCTAAACGATAATTAACTACCCTTGCTGCAGCAAAAAAATAATCGGATAGCCGGTTAAGGTACTTAAAAACATCCTCATTCATTTCTTCTTCTCTCATTAGTTTTGCTGTCAGCCTCTCTGCTCTTCTAGTAACAGTACGGCATACATGAAGTTCCGCTGCTGCACTTGTTCCACCAGGTAGAATAAAACGCTGTAATGACGGAGCTTCTTCTGTATAATCATCCATTCTCTCTTCTAGGAAAGTAATCATTGATTCGTCTACCTTAAACGTTGTATCTTTTTTTATAGAAGAAAGATCGCTACCGCAATCAAATAATTCGTGTTGAATTTGGGCTAATTCCATTTTAATGTCAGGAAACCGTTCATAATCTAATAGTGCTGCGGCTCTCCCAACAAAGGCGTTCAACTCATCACATGTTCCATACGCCTCGATTCGAATATCATCTTTATCCCTTTTGCCACCAATAACACTCGTTTTTCCTTTATCTCCACTACGTGTGTACAATTTCACGTTACGACCTCCCTGACTTTAATTGTTGTGATATACCAAACCATATACGGTGAACTTCTTCCGCATTTTGATAAAGTTGTTGATATAGACGGCCTGTTTCATCACGCCATTCTCTCGTTTCTTGGTTTAAAGGAACGACACCTTTGGTTATATCCGTTCCTATTATAATAACCTTTCTATCAACATTAACCTCTTCCCATTTTAACAAGGGCAGCAAATACTGATTAAAAAAGTGTGAGGCATCTTTTTTATCGTTTGCTAACGTTTGTTTTAAACCTTGTTCAATTCCCTGGATCACTATTATATTATTTTCTAGTTCTGTAACAGGAAGCCACTCGTATGCAGTGTATTTATAAAGATCAAACCATTCATATCTATTCGATGTAAGAACAAACTCTGCTAATACCCAGTCTTTTTTTCCATTAAAGGCGCCTCCTGTAACAACGTACAATGCCACTTCCCTCCCTTTCTTTGAAACGATGCCTTTATTCCTGCTGCATATGGAATATGCCATAAATTATTCAATGGATGATCTTTCACATACAGCTGACACCACTCTCTTATCCACCCACTGTGTGTTACAACTGCAATACGTTTACTTTTGGTTTGTTTTATTTTTTTCCAGGCCTGGTGTATACGATTATGAAAATCATCCATTGTCTCTCCATTAACCGGAGCTCTTTCTTTCATATCATTCAACCAATATCTATATTCAGACTGCTTTTTTAATTCATTATAATCCTTTCCCTCGAAATCCCCAAAATACATTTCTCTTATCATCCACGTTTGTCTTAACGTATGGCCCGGGAACAATACGTTAGAAGTTTCCACCGCTCGTTTTAAGTCACTACACCATACCTCGTCAACAACTGGTGCTGACGCATGTTTTAAACGAAAACGTTCACTTGGCAAAATACAAGGATCTGACCAGCCTGTGTATTGTTTTAAACGATTCCCTTCCGTCATCCCATGACGAATGAAATAAATAACGCACTGCTCAGCCATAAAATAGTTTCCATCCCTTCACACATTGCCCCTGCAGTATCCCCGTTTATCCCACCAAACATCGTATAAAAGAATAAGCGTCCTATCCAGTAAAAAAGAATAGCAACAACTAGAATAAATACAAAAAAGAAAAGGGGTGTCATCGTACTATACATCATCATTCCTGTTATCATAACACTTACGGTTAAAACCATCCATTTATCCAAAGGTTTTGTTTTTTCACGAAACCAGGCTGCCAACCCCTCTTGTTTTAATAGCGGAGCAGTTATTAGTAGATGGGCCATCGCTGTTCTTGAAAAAACGGGAATAATCACAAACAAAAACCAATGAGACACATACTGTATGTCAATGACATATAAGATAAATAAAAATCGTCCCCCAAGTAATAACATGGTGGACCATACCGCAACTGCTCCAGTATAACTATCTTTCATTATTTTAATTTTTTTCTCTTTATCCTGCCAAGATCCAGCAGCGTCTGAAACATCCATCCAGCCGTCAAGGTGCAATCCGCCGTGTAGACCGATCACAATAATGATTGCAAAAAAAGCAATAATATAAACCGGCAACGAAGACATCATTAATACAGATATCGTGATTGCTGTAATGAGACCGATCACTACCCCGCAAACGGGAAAAAAGAAAATAGAATGTCGAGCTGTTTTTTGATCCCAAGAAACAGACCCACAGGGCAAAATAGTTAAAAAAGCAAAAGCCATTTGTAATCCTTGTATGTATAAAATCAGCCGTCTTTTCATTTCTTTGCACGCTCCATCACGCGTATAATTTCGTCCAAATCTAAATAAGTTTCAAAAGTATCCGCTAACTTATCTAATTGTTCATTTTTAGAATCCTTAAAGGGGATAGGGTCTTTCCTTTTTAGTTTTTTACTAAGACGTATCTGATTTAACCAGTGCGATCTCCATTTGTCATTATAAAAATGATGATGGATGTACGTTCCTATTAAACGATAGTCACTGGACCGCAACCCTTCCGGCTCCCCATATTCATCATAAAATAATGGTATACAAGCTGTTTGATTGTTGCAATCAGTCTGACCTGTATGAATTTCGAAACCAGAAATAGGGTAACGCGAACTATCTTCCGTTATAAAATATCCATTCCATTGCGTAGTTTTTTTATTGTCCATGAAATACGTTCGTGCCGGAAACAAGGACGCTCCCTTAACGACCGTTCCGCTCTTTTTACTATCATGCCCTTCGTTATCCTTTAATTCTTCCCCTAACATTTGAAATCCACCACAAATCCCAACTACGTAGCCTTTTTCCATTTCATAAAATGAAATAATTTTGCTTATAAGCCCCTTTTCTAAAAGATACAAATAATCATGAATCGTGCTTCTAGATCCAGGCAAGATAACGGCATCTGGAAAGCCAAATTCATTACTATTTCTAACAATACGAACAGAGACATCAGGTTCAGCAGAAAATGGTTCTATATCCGTATAATTTGAAACGTATGGAAGTGCAATGACTGCTATATCAATACTGGGCTCAGTTGAAACAGAAGAGAATTCTATAGCTGAAAACGACAACGAATCTTCCCCTTCGATACGTATATCAAGTTTCGGCAGTATGCCATGAACGGGAAGTCCGGTACGTTTCTTAAGCCATAGCTCCCCGTCTTTAAATAAGCGGCGATCCCCTCTAAATTGATTTACAATCAATCCCTTAACTCTATCTCGATGGGGGTGCGGAAGAAGATTCAAAGTTCCTATGACACTGGCGAATAGTCCACCTTTTTCAATATCTGCTATTAAAAGAGCTGGTACATTTGTCATGGACGCCGTGACTAAATTAGCAATATCTTTGTCCATTAAGTTCACTTCTACTGGGCTTCCTGCCCCTTCCATAATGACTAAATCATATGACTGTTCTAATATTGACAGTGATTTCTCCACTGCAGAGGATGCTTTCCCAAAAAAATCTTGACGGTATTCCATTGCTTGCGGACTTCCTAAAGATTCTCCATGAATGATTACTTCTGCAGTAGAATCTCCGCGAGGCTTTAGTAAAACAGGATTCATATGTACTGTAGCCTCAACTCTAGCCGCTTTTGCCTGTAATCCTTGTGCTCTGCCAATTTCATGACCCGAATCCGTGACAAAAGAGTTATTAGACATGTTTTGTCCTTTGAATGGAGCTACTTTATATCCTCTGTTAGACAATGCGCGGCATAGACCAGTTACTAAGTAACTTTTACCAGCATCTGATGTCGTCCCCCATATCATCAAACCTTTAATCATAAGTATTCTCCTTTTCTCAGCAAAGGTTTTCCTGCTTCCATTTCAATAACATTTTTTGCTTGTTGCACGAAATATTGATGTAGTTCCCCAAGTATTTGCATGTATAGATACGTTTCTTTATGTACTGGTACAGGTTCATGAAAAATATCATTACTAATAATGATTAAATGAGCACACGATGCCTCTAGTTGCTCCACCGTTTCTTTCATATAATGTTTGATATGATTAGAACAGATATCCGAATAATCGTAAAACATTTCATTACTAAGCCATGTCGTTAAACAATCGAGAAATACAATATCCTTTTTTTTAAGTCTTCCTACTATTGTATCTATGTTGGTAGGTTGCTCTATCGTTATCCAATATCCATTTCTATTTCTTCTATCTAACTTATGATGTTGAATTCTTTTAATCATTTCTTCATCTGTATAACGGCAGGTTGCTAAATAAATAAGACGGCTTTCATTCGTTATTCTGTTCTTTTCCGCTATGTTTTCCCCTATTCTGCTTTTTCCGCTTCGAACTCCACCACAGATAAACGTTAGCATTTGTCGTTCCACCTTAATAAAGTATCAATCAAATAATCGTTTTCAGGCTTTGTCCTTACAGCAAGTCGAATGTATTTTCCTTCTAACTTAGGAAAATGATAAGTGTGTCTTGCGTGAATATTATTTTCAGCTAGAAATACGAGCAATTCTTTTGTATCCCGAAAATCTCTATGACAGAGTAAAAAGAAATTGACATCCGCTGTAAATATATAAAATGACGTATGATGATCAAGTTCCTTTTTTATTCGATCTCGTTCTTGTGAGATAAAAGAAACCGTATGCTCAACAAATTGTTTTTGATGTAAAACAGAAGACATTGCTTTTTCTGCAACGATATTGACATTCCAAGGTGGAAAAAATCGGTTTAGTTGATGTATAACATTTTCTGAAGCTACCATGTAACCCGCACGTAACCCGGGAATAGTAAACATTTTAGTTAAGGAACGGAGTTGCACTACTGGATACTCATTTTTTGTGTACGCCAAAAAGGGGAAAGGTTCTTGTTGAAAATCGTAAAAGGCTTCATCAACAACTAACGTTTTTTGCTTCTTCTTACAATATTCTAATAGCTTCATTAATTCCGATTGATCAGCCGCTTTACCGGTAGGGTTATTAGGATTACAAATCCACACACCGTCAGCGTTTTCCAAATAAATCTTTATATGTTCAAACGACCATTTCCATTCAGATGACTCTGAAACATAGATAGGCACAATAAAAGCTTGGTTCGCTTCAAGTGCTTTTCGGTATTCGGTGAAAGTCGGCTCTATGAGAATTACTTTTTTTTGTTGAAAAAGTCTTGCTGCTGCGTAAATAAGTTCCGCTCCACCGTTTCCAGGAAGAACTTGACCTGGCTTCACATTTAGTGCTTCGGAAATAGCTTGCTTTATTGTCTGTAACGAAGGTTCAGAATATTGCGTTGATAGCAATACCCATTTAGGCATATTATGATATAGTTCATCCGGAGGTCCCAATGGATTAGTATTTACACTAAAGTCCATAGGTTGATCTTGTCTTACTTGATTCAACTGTTTCATAAGTGCATGTGGCATCGCGCCATGTTCAGGCCAGGACAAAATAAATTCCTCCTATCATCCATAAAAAAACAAGAACCATTACTCCGCTCCAATTCCATATAATTATACCGTCATTTATGCACTGGTGATTTAACACGCGTTTTCCGTTTCCAAGATAAGGACGGGATACAGTTTTTCCGTGATAACTAGTGGGACCACCTAATGTCACATTTAATACTGCCGCCATTGCAGCTTCTCCGTATCCACTGTTGGGACTGTCATGAAAAGACGAATATTTTTTCATTATCAAAAACGCTTCTTGCCACGTCGCTTTTTTTATCTTCCATGCAGTAAATATCATCAGAAATGCTGTCAATCGTGCAGGGATATAATTTAACACATCATCAAGGCGAGCAGCAGCCCAACCAAAATCGATATATTTTTCTGTTTTATAACCTACCATCGCGTCCGCCGTATTAACAAATCGATACCAAACAGCAAGTGGGGCCCCTCCAAGCAGAGCATAAAACATTGGAGCCGCCATACTATCAGAAATATTTTCCCCCGTACTTTCAAGCACCGATCTCGTAATTTCTTGATCATTCATATGTGTAGTATTCCTTGATACTATCATGGCAGTCTGTTTTCTAGCGTTTTCTATATCATTATTTTTTAAACAAAGGTGTATGCGATTTACGGATTGAATCATGCTCTTACCGCCAATACTAAACCAAATCAGACACGTTTCAAATACAAATCCTGCTGCGATGTGAAGACGATACAACACTAAAGTTGTTGACAAACTAATCCCAAGAAAAAAAACAGTTCCTAAAATGACGACTAAAAGACCTTTTTGTTTTATATGTTTTCCCTTATTAAAAACATTATCGAAAATAGAAACGATTTTCCCCATAATGGACACAAGATGCCACGGAATTCGTGGGTCCCCAAGCAATCGATCAAAAAAATAAGCCAACGTTACGGCTCCTAAATGTAAAAAGATTATCATTTTTTATCCTCGTTTTGACGAACATGATAGTTATCTAATGCATGGCAGACTGCTTCATATATAGATTTTGCCACTTTTTTCCCAATGGGGATATTGTACCCCCGTATTCAAAAGTCGGACCGGTTTGTGAGGCAGCTACTAATAAACTATCCGTCGATGTCCCTGTCGCCATGGTCCCTGTTTCTTTATCAAAAATATTTTTATCAAATAACGCTTTTGACTTTGCTTCTGTCGCCGTCATCATCACTTGAGCATAAGCTGCTTCTGTTAATGTGCCATCTATGAATATCCATCCATTTATTGTACCATTTTGATTTAATGTTGTTTCTTTTTGATTAGCTAGTGAAGCATCTACGGCATTTGATATACCTGCGGTCACATATACAAAAATATCTGGGTAACCATGCACTCTAACAAAAGATCCATCATAAAGTACAGCTGCAGTCATCATAGCAGCTGTGTCTGCCACATCATATTTTTCTTTTTGTAAGTAATATTCAAATTCTGCTCGTACATCATCAACATGATAATTTTTTTCGACGTGTCGATTCACAAAATAACGATGCCATCCAAAACCAGCTCCTATCACCGCTGAAGAGAATGTTTTCCAATAAAAAGGAGATTCTATGCACACTAGTTTTTCCGTTTCATTAACTGTTAGCTGGTCTAAAGACAAATTCATCTCCGAAAGGTTAGAATAAGCAGGTTCAAGTGAAATTAACGGTCGTGGAACCGATGCATGTTCTTCCCTTTGCAAAGATGCCTTATATACATTTTCCAACTGTTCTTTTTCCAATACATACCCTGGTTTATCTAACGCTTTTTGTTTTCCATTCTCTAATAATAACAATCGGTCACTATAAAGCCCTGCCATGTTTAAATCATGGAGAACCGCAATGACAGTCAAGTTTTTAGATTTGGTCCATTGTTTTAACGTATCCAATAAACTTAATTGGAAAGATATATCAAGATGGTTTGTCGGCTCATCTAAAAGTAAAATTTCTGGTTCTTGTGTAAGTGCTCTAGCCAAAAATACCCGTTGCTTTTCACCACCGCTCAAGCTGTCTAAAGAATGATTAGCAAAAGAATGGACGTTCGTTTCCTTCATCGCGTTCTCCATTATCTTTTCGTCTTCCATCGTATGGCGGCTGAACCACCCTTGTTGATGAGGATACCTGCCAAGTTCAACAACATCACGAACTGTATACGAAAAAGTTTCCTCCATATGCTGAGGCAGAACAGCAATTTTTTTAGCTAACTTTTTTTGAGAAAAAGAGTGTAGCGGTTTTTGATGTATAGAGATGTTACCAGAATCAAGTTTTATGCCTCCATAAATCATTTTTAACAATGTGGATTTTCCACTTCCGTTGGGACCGATAATTCCTAACGTTTCTCCCGGTTCAACCTGGAAACTGACGTCCTCAACGGCTAAAATGGAGTCATATCCCCCACTCACATGTTCTACGTTTAACATATCATCACCCTTTTCTTCGATGGCGTCTTTGATGGTATAGAAGTATCCCAAATACAGGCGCTCCTAAGATAGCTGTAATTACCCCAATCGGTAATTCCGTTGGAGCTATGATGGTGCGGGCTCCTAAGTCCGTTAGAACAAGAAACCCCGCTCCAGCAAATATTGAAAGAGGCAGTAATAAACGGTGATCTGGACCATATAACAAACGAACTACATGAGGGACTACAAGTCCTACAAATCCAATGGTTCCAGAAACAGCAACTGCCGAACCTGTCAAAAGAGACGCACCTGCAAGAATTACAATTCTGCGTTTATCCGTATCGACTCCTAATGTTTTAGCTGTTTCCTCCCCGAACACTAAAGCATTCAATTCTTTACCATTTAGTAACAACAATAAAACACCAATGATAAAAAAAGGAAACATTAATCCGAAATACTCCCATCCTCTCATCGACACACTTCCCATTAACCAATTGATGATTTGTCGAAGTTCTTCTCCGGTCAATGCGATAAGTAGAGAAATAAAAGCACCTAAGAATGAACTTACAATAATTCCTGCTAGAATAATTGTTTCTGTTCGTAACGTTTTTTCAATCATTCGGACAAAACCCAATATAAACAGCAAAGTTAGAAAACCAGTGATAATACTTATCACTGGTAAAGTAAAGCTGCCCAATAACGGAAGTGATAATCCTGAATACAGCACAATAACCGCACCTAGGGCAGAACCTGATGATACCCCTATCGTATAAGGATCCGCTAATGGATTCTTTAACAACCCCTGAAATGCAGCACCAGCTATTGCTAAGGCAGCACCAACAAGTACGGCTAACATCACTCGTGGCAGCCTAATATTCAAAATTATCGATACGTCCGTTTCATTCACAGCAGCCGGCATATTTAAGTTCCATAGTGAACGCCACAAAATGTCAGCACTTGTTGATAACGGAATCGATACACTTCCAACAGATACCCCTATTAAAACGCAAATACAAACAAATGCAAATCCGCTTAAATAGGCAAGATAAATATTATTCCGCAAAAACATCTGGATACACCAGTTCAGCTAATTCTTGTACCCCTTCTACAAGACGAGGACCAGGTCGGCTGACAGTATCATTATTTACGTCATAAATTTCATTATTTTCAACCGCCGGTACGTTTGACCACCCTGATCTTTCTTTTATTTTTTCAGCTGGATTTCCCTCTGAATAACTGCCATAAGTTGTAATAATAACATCTGGATTCAAGTCAACAGCTTCTTCTTCACTATATGGAACCCATCCCTCTTCCTCCGCAGCAGCATTTTCAGCGTTAATAGTTTCTAACATCTCATGTACAAATGTTCCTTGACCAGTAGTAAAGATTTCAGGAGCAGGCTGGACTTCCATCCATACTTTCTTTTGTTCGTCTTCTGGTATTTCTTGAGCTGTTTCTTCCAATTCTTCCATGTCATCTTTCATGTCTGAAACGATGGAGGTAGCTTGTTCCTCGGTTCCAGTAGCTTGTCCTATCATTTCCATTGATTCATATGCATCGTCAAATGATGAGGCATTATTAACAATGAGTACATCAATACCAGCTTCTTCAAGTTGATTGAGTCCACTTTCTGCTTGTTGTAGAGAGGAAGCATCTGATAATACTAAATCAGGTTCTAAGGAAATAATGGTTTCCACATCAAAATCCAGTCCCCCGACTCTTTCTTTTTCTGTTGCCTCTTCTGGATAATTAGCATGATCTGACACACCAACTATTTCATCCCCCAGTCCAAGAGCAAATGCTATTTCTGTATTACTTGGAACAGTGCTGACAATGCGTTCCGGTTTCTCCTCAATGGTTAGAGAATCATCAACAGCATCTGTTATTTCCACAGGAAATGCAGAATTTTCCTGTTGGTCATTGTTTTGGTTTTCTTCCGTTTCATTTACGTTTTCTTCGTCTGAACTTTGATCCTCTTGACCATCACCACAGCCTGAAATCACCACTAAACTAATCGACAATAGTCCGCTATACAACCATTTTTTCATTTAAAATTCCCTCCTATGTAAAATAAATGACCCATATTTGCTAGAAAAACGAAGAATAAAAAAGCTCTCCTTATTATGAAGGAGAGCGGAATTATCCATTAAAAAAAGAAAAACACTTTTTAATAACAAAAAACTCCGGCTGTTCCTTTCCTCGAAGGATAACCACCGTTTAGAAAGGCAGGTTTCCTGACTCGCATTGTGAAACTGTTAAAACATTTATTTAACAGTAACAAAGAGCACCTTCCCATCTAGATTTACTAGACAGTGGTCTATTGCTCACTTACCATGCTTACAGTGGCGGGACCGTACCGGATTTAAACCGATTTCCCTTTTAACACGTATCTTTCACCACACGTGACCTTTCTATCCCATTCATTCAGTTTTAACAAAACGTTCCTTATTATATAAGATAACGTATAAAATAGAAAGCTATCCATTTAAGGTGACCGTTTTCGACAAATAAATATTTGTCGAGGTGATTCATCTTCACGAAAAGGTGTCGCGTCATAGTCGCCAAACATATGTTCAATTACAAAACCATTACGGGACAGCATTCTTTGTAACTCGAACTGTTCATATAATTTCACACGTTCTCTATATTCCCGTTTTGACTCTTGTTCTTGAATCGTAATACGTTTGTTAACAAAACCTGAAGAAATACGGCGCTCCTGCGTAATCTTAAGTCCATCTTTCTCAGAATAATCTTTTGGGACAAGATTCTGCTTCACATAATTAGGATTTAAATAATCAAAAAAGAACCAACCATCTTCTTTCAACGCTTCAAATGCTCTCACAAACACAAGTTCATTTTCCGCATCATCTGAAAAGTATCCAAAACTTGTAAATAAATTAAACACGGCATCATGCTCAGCTTTAAAAGATATATTTCTAACATCCCCGCGCATATATTGAACAGGAAGATCTGATGTTAAATCAATTGCTTTCTTCAAAAGAGCCGGTGATAAATCAACAGCAGTCACATGAATGCCGAGTCGAGCCAGCCAACGGGAATGCCTGCCATTACCACAGCATAAGTCAACTGCATTCATGCCCCTTTGCAAAGGTATATATTGCATAATATACGAAAGCTCATCCGCAGCCTTTTCTTCATCCCTGTGATCATAGACTCTTAAATAGTCTTCTTGAAAATGTTCTTCAAACCAAGCTTTCATATATACCACCTTTCACATCGGTTATTGTTTATCATCGTCACTTTTGGGTAAGTAGAAACGGAATGTTGTCCCTTCCTGCCACTTACTATGAGCAGAGATTTCTCCATCGTGTGCCTCTACTATATTTTTGGCGATTGCAAGACCGAGACCCGTTCCTCCGTTTTCTCTTGTACGCGCCTTATCTGCTTTATAGAACCTTTCAAATACGTTAGGTAAATCTTCCTCTGGAATTCCAGAACCTGTATCTTTTATTTCTACTGTTATTCCTGATTGATTAGTAATAACGATTATTTTCACAGTCCCATGTTCACTTGTATGTCGAATAGCGTTGTGTACTAAGTTTGTCATCACTTGTTCAATGCGGTCAGGATCGATATAGACAAGTCTTTGTGTTCCTTGTTTATCAAGAGTCATGATAACTTCTGCATCTCTTGCTAACCCTTGAAACTTTTTATAAATTTTGTCTGAAAATGCGTGGAAATCAATCCAATCTTTTTCCAGTTGAATATGGCCTGCTTCCATACGAGCAATATCTAATAATTCATTGACAAGACGTCCCATACGTAGTGATTCGTCATATATAATTTGCCCTATTTCTTTCTTTTCTTCTTCGCTGCCAGCAATATCATCAATAATGGCTTCACTATATCCTTGAAGCATAGATATTGGAGTGCGCAGTTCATGAGATACGTTAGCAATAAAATCTTTGCGTAACTTGTCATGCTGACGTTCTTCGGTCATGTCGCGAATAACTGCTACTACGCCTCTCACAAATTCACCATCGTATAATGGAGTCATGAGTACAACGTAACTTCTTCCTTGAACATCCATTTCTGTAAATTGTTCTTCTTCAATCGCAACGACTTTTTGAAATAATTTTTTCACTTCTTTAGGAAGACGATCATTAGCATCAGGGATACCACTATCATAATAATAAGCTTGTAAAAAGCGGTGTGCCGGCGGGTTTGTTACTACAATAGCACCTTTTCTATCAATCGTAATAACACCATCTGCCATACTGCTTAAAATGCGGCTTAGTTGTTCTTTTTCCTGGTTTAATGCCATAATACTGCGGTTCAGTTCACGTCTCATTTTGTTAAATGCATTTCCAAGCTGCCCTATTTCATCATTTGTCAAAATAGGCACTCTCGTTTCAAAATCACCTTTGGATACATTAAGAGCCAATTGTCTCATCTTTCGAAGTGGTGCTGTTATTCTGGTTGACAGAAAAAAAGCGAAAACCGTTGTCAATATAATTGCAATACCAGCAGATAATAAAATTATTTGTTTTGTTTCGCCTGTTGTATCTTCTATAATTTCTAATGATTGATAAAGATAAAGCGATCCTTCTTCACCGTTAATGGACTCAAACGGCATTCCTACAACAAATATTTCATTATGGATTTCTTCTCCATTTTCTTCTGTAGGAAAGTCACCATGTGTAATAACCTCAGCTCGTTCTTCCTGTACAGAAGTTAATCGTTCATCCTCTTCAAAAAGAGATAGTGGTAAATGCACATCTGCCTCGTCATTCTTTTCAGATTCCCACTTTTCATCATTTTGCATAATAACAACTGATGTATTATACGAACCTGCTATTTTCTCAACAGTATCAAGTGATTCAGGCGGTCGTTCGTACTCTTCTAGTACTGACACGATCGCATTGGCGTGATTGGTTAATTGTTCTTCTGCCTCGGTAATATGAAATTGCTCAAAAAATTGCAGCAAAAGAATTGTTAAAATGACTAAAACAACTGAAACAAGAAGCAGAATCGTCCCCCAAACCTTGCCAACAACACTTCTCCATAGCATTATTCGTTCGCTGCCTCAAACTTATATCCTATTCCCCAAACTGTGGAAATCATATCCGCTGCTTCTTCAGAAACATTACTTAGTTTCTCGCGCAGCCTTTTTACATGGGTATCTACCGTACGTAAATCTCCAAAGAAATCATAGTCCCATACATCTTTTAACAGTTGTTCCCGTGAAAACACTTTATCCGGAGCTTGCGCCAAATATAAAAGCAGCTCATATTCTTTAGGCGTCAAACTAATAATGTTTTCATTTACCGTAACTCTATGAGCATCGTTATCTATGGTTAAATGAGGATACACTAATATATCCTTCGTCTGAGTTTCTGTTTGAAGAAACTTTGTAGTCGAAGATCTTCTTAATATCGCTTTCACTCTTAAAACAACTTCTCTCGGACTAAAAGGTTTGACGATGTAGTCATCTGTACCTACTTCAAAACCTTGTACTCGGTTATTCTCTTCTCCTTTAGCAGTCAACATAATTACCGGGGTTGCTTTTGTTTTGCGCAATTCTTGACATACTTCTATTCCATCTATACCAGGCATCATTAAATCAAGTAGAATAACATCATAATCTCTATTTAATGAAAGGTCTAGCGCCTCTTCCCCGTTTTCTGCTTCTTCCACTTGAAAATCTTCTCGTTCTAAATACATTTTCAACAAACGACGAATTCGTTCCTCATCATCCACAACAAGAACTTTTGCTTCATTTTCCATCACGCGTTACCTCCTGTAACGTTTATTATAGCTTATTTGAAGAAAAGAGATCGCATCAAAGTCATACATCGTATCCTTTTACGCATATGAATGTAACCCTGCAATTACAAGATTCACGAATACTAAGTTAAACATAATAATAACAAACCCGATTACACAAAGCCAAGCTGAACGCTCTCCGTGCCAGCCGCGTGATAATCGCAAGTGTAAATAAGCCGCATAAAATAAAAACGTAATTAAAGCCCAAACTTCCTTAGGATCCCATCCCCAGAACCTGGTCCAGGCTATTTGAGCCCATATCATTGCGAATATGAGTCCACCCAAAGTAAACACAGGAAATCCTATCGCAATCGCACGATAACTTACTTCATCTACGGTATCAGGACTAATGCCTCTTAAAAGGGGTTGAATAGCTCCACCCAGTGGTTTGCGTAAAACCAACCTTAATAAGAAGTAAAAAATCAACCCTGCTCCTAGCGACCAAATGACCGTATTAGCATCATCACTGCGAAGCCAAGCGGGCATTGATATTAATGGTTCCATCATACCATTTGTCAAAAGAGTTCCTTCGTTTGGACCCAATAACGCAGGCATATTATATGTCATTTCGGCTGACTCACCTGCTTCGTTTACATACTCAAATGTTGCTTGATATTGTAATAATTCAAAGGCATACCGAATAATAATAAAACTAACAAGACTGACTAAACTGTACATGATAAATTCGAGCCAGAACACTTTTTTATTCCGTTTTGTAAAATCTAAAGTCCTGATAAGATATATCAGTCCTGCCGCAAAACCAATGGAAAGAATTCCTTGACCTAATGCTGTAGTTGTAACATGAATTTTTAACCAGTTGCTTTGCAATGCTGGTATGAGAGGCTCAAGTTCTGTTGGAAAGACAGAAGCAAAAGCTATAACTAGTAAAACAATCGGCATCGTAAACATACCGAGTACATTCGTCCTATAAATACCATATAAAATGATAAAAGCTAAGCACAAAGTTGTACCCAGAAACGTGGTATATTCAAACATGTTACTAACAGGAACGTGCCCCGCAGCAATCCACCTTGTTATGAAGTAGCCCACAGAAAAGCAAAATCCCAAAATCGAAAACACATAACCAACTGTTCCCCATCGATTTCCGATTACATCTCCTTGTTTATCACGCCATTTTCTTCCTGTTACTGAAACAGCAAAACAAATCGTCGCGATTAAATACAGGAAGAATGCAATTAACAATAAATTAGCACTAATTTCGGCCATTGCCGTCATCCCTTCCATTTGATTGTTCATCTTCCTCTTCCTTCAACTGCTGTTTATCCTCTGGAACATCCAGTTTCGTTTCCTTTGATAGAGCCCTGAATTCCTTTTTCAACGATTCCCAATGCTTGTTCGTATGACCTGCAATCCAGACTTCATTGTCGAACCTGCGTATCCAAACTCTTCGATGCGACCAATACGAACCTTGAACAAGACCAATCATAAAAATACTCCCTCCCACTATCAAAAACGGAAGAGTTAGGTCTTTTCTAACAGTCAGTCCTGTTACATCTTTTGTTTCTACCCCTTCAAAGCTCATCTGGTAGTCATTTTCGTTAAAGATATCTTCATTACGCTGTATTCCAACAAAGCTGTATTCTCCATCTTCATCATGCTCTGGAGAAAACATTTGAAATATAAAAGCAGGGTTATCAGGAATATCCGAAACCGTAGATGGTTCTCCTTCATCATCAAATTCAAAATTAGGGAAATAAGAATCAATAACAACACGGTAACCATCCCCTAAATCATACTCTGCTTGGGGATCAAATAAGTCAATTTCAATCGTTCCTATGCTCTCATCTGTTTCTCTATCGGTCATCGACAATGACATTTTATTAAATTCATTAACCTTATAGTCAGATTGATAAAGGGAAAAATTGTTAAAGCGTAACGGGTGATTGACTTCAATTTCTTTCGATTTCACCTCATTCAAATCCGGTTCTGCTCCAACAGTTCCCCCTTCTTCCCGTTGATACAGGATTGCATTTGTTTGATATGTTTCGACAGTTTGCCCGCTTGCTCTCTGCATAGCAGGACCGAACACTTCATCGTTTTCGTCATAAAGATCCACAAAAAACTCATCGTTTTCTATAAAATATTCTCCATCTGTACCAGGAATAACTTCGGTTTCTCCTTCTCTCACCCAAACCAGATCATCTACATACATCCCAGGAAAAAAACGAAGCATACAGCCGGTTAAAAATACAATCAGACCAATGTGATTAATATACGGGCCCCACCTTGTAAAACGGTTTTTTTCAGCTAACAAACTTCCGTTTTCTTCTCTGACATTGTATTTTTTTCTTGCAAAAAACTGTTTCGCATCCGTCATTGTCTGTTCCGGATCCTCCGAATGACTAACACCAAACATACGCTGTCTGCTTAAAAAACCTTCATTTCTTGATACACGTTGATGCTTTAAGACTCGATAAAGTGGGACTACTCTATCTAAACTTGCAATAATTAGGGAAATTCCTAAACTTGCAATTAAGGCCATATACCACCACGAGCCGTACAAATTGTGAAAGCCTAGAGTATAATATACTTGTCCCGCTATTCCATACTCATTTTCATAGTGTTGCGCTGCACTTACATTACTTGGTATGTACATCTCTTGCGGGAAAATGGTGCCAATAGAAGATGTAACTAATATTAATATAATTATACTTATTCCGATTTTAACAGACGAAAAGAAATTCCAAATTCTATCCACTATTTTCTTATTATACGTTTGTGAGCGCCTAGCTACACCATCATAGCGCATATCCACCATGGTTGCATTCTTGTCTTTTTCTTCAAGCGGTTTCCCACATGATTCACAAAGATGAGTACCATATGGATTTAGATGCCCACATTCACATTTCTGTTTTTCCATGAGCACACCTCAATTATCATCCGTATCATATACACAAATACCTATTTTCTATTATAACGCTTGAAGGTATGTTATTATAAGTTGGATTTTTTGAAACTTATGTGACAGCACTTTCTTTTAATTTTTTAACTTCAATTGGTTTCAACTCTCGTTTTTCTCCAGGCTTCAAGTTACCTAATGTTAACTGATCATATTTTTCACGCTTTAATTTAATAACTGGATGGCCAATTGCTTCAAACATTTTTCTAACTTGATGATTTCTTCCTTCGTGAATGCTGATTTCAATAATCGATGAATTTGTTTTTTTCGTTGTTGACTTAACTCTCGCTTTGGCCGGGGCTGTTTTTATACCTTCTAGTTCTATGCCTCTTTTTAACGATTCAATTTCTTCTTTTGTCGGTTTTCCTTCTACCTTGGCGATATACGTTTTATATATTTTGTTTTTAGGATGCATCATCATGTTGGCAAACTCTCCGTCATTCGTTAACAGAAGTAGACCTGATGTATCATAATCCAGCCTGCCGATGGGAAATATCCGCGCATTGACATCCTCGAAATAATCAGTGACTACTTTACGATTTTTATCATCACTGACAGCCGAGATAACTTGTTTTGGCTTATAAAGCAAGTAATATACGGGTTCTTCTTTATCAATAAGAATATCATCGACTTGTACCGCATCCCTATGGGAAACTTTAGTTCCTAATTCGCGGACGACTTTCCCATTTACTTTCACTCTGCCATCTTCTATAAAATTTTCAGCTTTTCGTCTTGAAGTAATACCTGCATTAGCAATAACTTTTTGCAATCGTTCCATTCACTTTTCACCTCATTCCCCATCTTAACCATCTATAGTTGTTTTCACAAGCTTAAGTGTAGTTAATAAATATTTAAAGAAAAATCAGTTAATAATAATTAAGGAAGGATCTCCTATAGAAAAACTGAACATTCTCTCACAGCAGATGTTAAATCAACCTGAACAAAAGATAGAAAATCTGTAAATCACAACAAAAAATTGCCGCCTTATAATCGTAAGGTGGCAATTTTTTAATATTTTGTTTGTAGGTGAAATGACTTCCATTATTTATATAAATACCATAGTAACAATAATAATAGATGCCACAACCCCTACTGCATCTGCGAGTAATCCTACCTTAAGTGCATCTCCTATGTTTTTAATACCGGCAGCCCCAAAATAGATAGTAAGTACATATAACGTTGTATCTGTACTACCTTGCATTGTGGATGCCAGCCTTCCTATAAATGAATCAGGACCATGTTGACTGACAAGATCACTCATCATTCCAAGTGCCCCCGTCCCCGAAATTGGACGAATTAAGGCAAGGGGAACAATATCAGCTGGAATCCCTAGCAGAACAAGCAGCGGTTTTATGAGGTTTAAGATTAAATCCATAGCACCAGACTCTCTAAAAACAGATATAGCAACCATCATTCCTACTAAATAAGGAATCAATGAAACAGCAAGCTGAAATCCATCTTTACCACCTTCTACGAAACTATCATAGGCCGGCACCCTTTTTATCGCTGCGTGAGCAATGATCACTAACAGGAAAGCGGGGATAATCCATAATGATACTGTATTCATCCAACTCATGTGAATCCTTTCCTTTTCCTTAACCTCCGATAATAAAAATAACGGTCAATACATAAAGCAGCTATTGTCGAACAAGCAGTGGCCATTATAGTTGTACCTACAATTTCTGCCGGGGCGGCCGACTCGTAATTCATCCGTATGGCAATAACCGTTGTTGGAATAAGTGTTAAACTTGCTGTGTTTAGTGCCATTAATGTGACCATAGAACGGCTTGCTTCCTCTTTATCATCATTTAGTACACGTAATTCTTTCACCGCTTTTATTCCCATAGGAGTTGCAGCATTTCCAAGACCCATCAAATTAGCTGTAATGTTAGATAAAATGTATCCCATCGCTGGATGTTCTGGTGGCACTTCTGGAAACAAACGAATCGCAAGCGGCCTCATCCACTTTGTGAAAATATTTAATAGACCACTGCTTTTTGCTAAATTCATCATTCCCAACCAGAAAACCATGACACTTATCAAGCCAAAACAAAGTGTTACTGCTTCTTCTGCTCCGGTAAAAATGGCCTCCGATACATTTTCCATTCTTCCGTTAAACATGGCTGTGATAATTCCAACTGCTAACAAGAACATCCAAATGATATGGACCAATCATTACTCCCCCCTTATAAAGAAACGTAAAATTTTTCTAAACCAACCTTCCTTTTCTGTTCTCTCCTTTTCATACATAATTGGAATACTATATATATCTTTGTTATCCAAGGACCACGTTACTTTCCCAGCAGGTGATATCATGTGATTATGCTGTAAGTAATCTTCTTTAAGCGTTACATGTTTTTTCAGTTGATCCTTTTCTTCATCTGCTAAAGGGTAATGATAGGAGTGAGGATAGAAAAACCTGCCGTTATGTGCTTGTTCAACTTTTAATTGTTCTTTTTTTTCAGCTAATTGTATGAATTCAAAACGATCGAATCCCCATTCAAACATTTCAATATGATCTTTCCAATCGGAAGGAGCATCCAACGTAACAGCAATTAATGACATATTATTTTTTTCTGCTGTCGATACAAGCGTCCTTCCAGCAGCTTTTGTGTAACCCGTCTTTCCACCCGTAGAATAATCATATAAGGAGGTTAATAATTTGTTTTTATTTCGCCAAACTCTTTCCCATTTTTCTCCTTCCTGAGGAGCCTTGTAGCGTTCAGTTGCGGTTATATCTCGAAATGTTTCATTTTTCATTGCGTATTTCATTAAAAGTCCCATATCATACGCTGTTGAATAATGATTGTTTTCGTCATCAAGTCCGTGAGGGTTAGTAAATTGAGTGTTTTCCATACCAATTTCGTTCGCTTTTTCATTCATCATATAGATAAATCCATCTAGACTCCCACCAACATTCTCCGCAATTGCTACAGCAGCATCATTACCTGATCGCAACATCAGGCCGGTCGTTAAATCCTTTAATTTTATGTGTTCTCCGGGCTTAAGAAACAAAGATGACCCTTCTACTCCAGAGGCTTCTGCACTCACTTCAACCATTTCTTCCATTTTTTCTGATTCAACCGCTAAAATAGCAGTCATAATTTTTGTTATACTTGCGATTTTCCGCGGTTCGTGAGCATTTTTTTCAAACAGAACCCGTCCACTTTCTTGTTCTAATAATACCGCAGACTTACCAGAAACGGGTACACCCTCCCCATGGTCAGCAAACATTGGAACTGGTGCACTTGCAAATAAAATAATAAAACTTAGAACTATTTTTAATGAAGTTTTCATAAGCGACCTCATCTTCCTTATCGACTTGTCCATTTGTTTTACATTGTATGTCCATGCGTATGAAATATGCTTTTTAGAACACAAAACCTTGTATAGAAGGAAGGACTTACTTTTTTAACCGTAGAGAGATAAAGAGAATGCTAACCTTTATCCTTTTGGCTTGAAACAAAGGGCCGCCAAAAAAGAAAAAATAATCGCAGCTGAAATCCCGGCACTTGTTACTTCGAAAATACCAGTAATAACGCCAATAAAGCCATTTTGTTCCGCTTCTGCCATTGCCCCATGAACTAAAGCATTTCCAAAGCTTGTAATAGGAACAGTAGCTCCTGCTCCGGAGAAATCAATGAGTGGTTCATAGAGCCCCAATCCATCGAAAATCGCTCCTAAAACGACGAGTGTACTCATCGTATGAGCTGGAGTTAATTTAAAAGCATCCATCATCAGCTGACCAAGTACACAAATACCTCCTCCAACAACAAATGCCCAAAAATATATCATGATTGCTCAACTCCTTTTTGTTCAATAGCAACAGCATGAGCAATACATGGGATTGATTCTTTTTGTTGATAGGTAAGGGGACTCAATAGTGCACCTGTCGCAACTACTAATATTTTTTTCATTTGATTTTTTTTCATTCGGTTTAACATATGACCATATACAACAGCTGCTGAACAGCCTGAGCCGCTCGCACCTGATTGTACTTTTTGATTTTCTTTATATATGAGCATTCCACAATCTATGCATTGTTCATCTGTCACCATTATCCCACGCTCTCTTAGTAATTCTTTCATAAGAGGGAGTCCTACTTTCCCTAAATCACCTGTCACTATAAAATCGTAATAAGAGGGATCCCTGTCAAGATCCGTAAAGTGAGCTTCCACTGTATCAGCTGCAGCAGGAGCCATCGCCCCCCCCATATTAAAAGGGTCAGTCAGTCCCCTATCTATCACTTTTCCGATGGTGGCAGCAGTCAAAACAGGGCCTTCTCCATCTTTTCCGACAACAGCAACACCCGCCGCTGTTACCGTCCATTGCGAGGTCGGGGGCTTTTGTGCGCCATATTCCGTCGGATAACGAAATTGCTTTTCTACAGCAGCATTGTGACTAGCCGAGCCCGTTAATATATAATCTGCGCCGTTATTATCAATCACTAATCCGCCAAGCGCCAAACCTTCCATCGAGGTTGAACAAGCTCCAAATAATCCTATATACGGTATTCCAAGTGTACGGCAGGCAAGGCTAGTTGCTGTTATTTGATTAATCAAATCACCGGCAAATACGAATTGAATATCTTCAGCCTTCTTGTTTATTTTTGACAGAGCAATAGTAGAGGCTTCTTCCATTAAACGTGTTTGAGCATTTTCAAATGATGACTCAGACATCCAAATATCCGAAAAAAGATGATCAAAATCTCTACTTAACATTCCTTTACCTTCAAATGGACCTCCCACTACTCCTGTTGATTGAATGACTGGATTATTTTTATACGTCCATGATTGTTTACCTTGTTGCATATTATCCTCCCGTCCATTGCAGCCAAAGTGTCTTGATAATAGCAACTATAAACGCTGCTACCGTTCCAAAAACAATGACAGGACCTGCAATTTTAAACATATTTCCACCTATACCCAATACTTTGCCTTCTGTTCGATATTCTATTGCAGCACTTGCCATTGCATTAGCAAAACCTGTTATAGGTACAGCCGTGCCAGCACCTGAAAACTGAGCTATTTTGTCATAGACACCAAATCCAGTTAATAATACAGCTATTAATATAAGTACAGCTAAAGTTGGGTCCCCGGACGTCACCTCATTGAAATTGAAAGTGTGTAGAAAAAAAGATTTTAACGCCTGTCCAATAAAACAAATAAATCCACCTATAAAAAATGCTTTCACACAATTTTTTAAGACAGGGCGTTTAGGTTCATCTTTCGCAGCCATAGCTTGATACGTCTGATTCAATGTATCCTGATTATTTGAACTCATCGTTACACCAGCTATCCTTTCATAAGATCTTCAATATTATTTAATCGTTTTATCTTTTCCTTTTTTTTTATTTTCGTTTGAGCCATGTCTTCTTTCAGGTTCTTTAATTCCAGAACTACTTTTTTATCAGTAGAAAAACGAACAGTATCATTAGGCCACCTTTTTTTTAATAATGAGTGAGCCTCCTTTCTAATTTTTTCTAAGTTAAACCTGGATGTATGCTTCACATCAGCTGCAGCATACAAGTTCTCCCCTTCTTTTATCGCAACAGCATCTGTAATCGAATCTACTTTTTTTTCCAACAATTGTTCGGCTTGATTAACATTATTGTTATTCATTTTTGTAGGGGTAACTCCCTCTGTTTCTTCTTCACCACAACTCGACAAGAGTAAAATTATCGTGCTCACCAACAGTAAAAAGTATTGTTTCCATGAAGATTTTTTCATTTTACCCTTCCTCCTAATAAAACCTGCGTTTATAGTATGAAATAAAGGAAAGTTTTTTATGTAAATTTTTATACAAAAGGAGATTTGGCGTGATGACTCAAAGTATTGTATTATTGTTTATTTTTCTATTCATTTGTCTTTTTATGGGCTTACTATTTTTATATCGAAAAGTACACGATTTGTCTTCGGAGCTATACGAATGGAAGAATGCACTACTATTATTAAAAAGTGGTCTTGAAAAAGAGGGGAAGGAGGCTGAAAAGGAAGAAATTCGTCATCATTTACATATGCGAGCCCTACAAATAAGAGATACTGTCTACAAGCAAACGAAAGCACCGCATCCGAGAGCAATTGAAGAGACTTCAACAGAAATTGGCTATCACTCTTCTACATTAAGAAACATGTTTGGACCCGAAAAATCGTTAAAAATGGAAAACTTCTTCAAGATATATAACTCCTACATAAATACATATTGGAAGACATCAAGAGGAAACATAAGAAAAGTATTTAGAGGAAAATCGAGTGAACCTGATAACGAATATGACACCATTAAACAGGCATCTTTTCAATTGTTATATGAATTAGACAAAGGTCTTGAGGATTTTGAATAAACCACTCGATATTTTTAGATCATGGAAATAATGAATGTAGATAAAAAACTACATTCGGTAGGGAGACTTGATATGACAGAGAATTTTTTTCAGCTTACAATCGAATTAACTGTTGGTTTTTTCGCTTTGTTTGTTATTACAAAAATTCTTGGAAAAACCCAGATGAATCAACTGACCCCGTTTGACTTTATATCATCGATTGTTATGGGGGAATTGGTAGGTAACGCTATATTTGATGAGCAAATTACGTTAAATTATATTCTTTACGCTATTTCACTATGGACGGTTTTGATAAGTGTTGTAGAAGTGATTACGCAGAAATTTAAACGAACTCGAAGTATGTTAGAGGGACAGCCTTCCATTGTTATTAGAGAAGGACAATTAGATTATAAAGCCTTAAAGAAGAATCGTTTAGATTTAAATCAACTGCAGCATTTGCTGCGGGATAAAGATGTATTTTCTATAAAAGATGTTCATTATGCCATATTAGAAGCAAACGGAAGTGTGAATGTTTTAAAAACACCACAGTCTTCCGCTGCTATGAAGCCTGATGTATTAAGCAATCTTCCTGCCCCCTCCCCCCTTCCTCTAGCTGTAATTTTGGATGGAGAATGGGTGGAGGATAATATTAAAGAAGCCAATATCTCAAAAAATAAGATTTTGCGGCACCTTTATTCTAAAGATATTCCTGATATTGACCGTGTTTTGTACGCAGAATGGAATGGAGAATTCCCCCTCTACATTAATACGTATAATTAAAAATAACAGTGCTCAAGACTACTCCTCATCCAATTGGTTAAAAAACAAATCAGCTTCTTCGGTTTCCTCCTCTATGGATTCATGTAAATCCGGTAATTCCTGGATAGAAGGAATATTAAAATACTCAAGAAACCGTTCTGTTGTTTGATATATTATCGGGCGTCCCGGTGTCTGAGCACGGCCAGCATCAATCACCAATGCTTTATTAACCAACGACTGTACCGCTTTTTCAGATTTAACGCCTCGTATATCATCAATTTCTGCTTTTGTTACCGGTTGATTATAAGCAATAATTGCTAAAGTTTCTAGGGCTGCCTGTGATAGGTTATTTTTTTCGGGCACCTCGGCAAGTTTTTCAATATAAGGTGCCGCTTCTTCACTTGTTACCATCTGAAATTTACTTCCATAATTCTTAAGTTGCAGTCCTGGCATATTTAACTGCATCCAGTCTTTTAATTGATTTAAGTACTGCGTTGTTTCTTCTTCGGAGATTCCAAGAACTCTTGCTGCGTCATGAACAACTAATCCCTCGTCTCCGCAAACATAAAGAAGTCCCTGCAATGCACCTTGAAGTTCTTCTTCACTCACTTACAAGATCCTCCTCCGTCTGATGAACGACAATTTCTTCAAAGTTCTCTGATTGAACACAGGTGACTTGTCGATTCTTCATTAATTCTAATATGGCTAAAAACGTTACGACAATATGCTGTCTTTCATGCAAAGGGAATAATTCAAAAAAGCCACTTTTCCCTTGATGTTGATGAAGATAGGTTAAAACTTCCGACATTCTATCTTCCATAGAAATGTCATCTCCCTTGATTTTTGTCATTTTAGGAGATTTGTAACGAACTCTTTTCTTTAATTTTTCATAGGCATCGAGCATGTCAAATAATGATATATTATCTGGAAGATTGCTCTCTTTTTCTTTTCCACTTGATTCATCCGGCACAGTTGGTGCTTTTGCAAATTGAGCAGATCCTTGCTCTTCTTTTTCTTTCAGATGCTGAGCGGCCTCTTTATATTTCTTATACTCGACTAATCTTGATAGTAACTCTTCTCGTGGATCTTCCTCTTCTATGTAAACCTCTTCATCCGTATTCGTATCTCCAGGAAGCAGCATCTTACTTTTTATTTCAAGTAATGTTGCAGCCATCACTAAATATTCGCTGGCTGCATCTAGTTCAAGTTCTTGCATAGCTTGTACATATTGTAAATACTGCTCTGTAATAGTCGCAACCGGTATATTATAAATATCTACTTCGGCTTGATGAATTAAGTGAAGTAATAAATCCAATGGCCCTTCGAAACTGTCAAGTTGTACATTATATTTTTCCATTTCAATCCTCCACTGCAAAACTTCATTCGTAAGGATAAAACAAATTATATCATATCGCCTTCTTTGCAGGTCATATCTTTTATTATTTCATTATATAGAAAAGTAAATAATATGTATGTTACGATTTTCTCACCTTTACTATAATGTTTATGTTTATAAAACATGACGAAAAGGAGGGACCAAAGTGTATCCAGATTCATATATTGAATATTTAATACAATTTCATTCTTATCGGGACTTCTTTGAGTGTCATGAAATTTTAGAAGAACATTGGAAAGAAAACGATATAACAAATCGTAACAGCCCTTGGGTAGGATTAATTCAAGTAGCAGTCGGTCTTTATCACCATAGAAGAGAGAACTTTCGCGGAGCAGAAAAGATTTTGAAAAGCGCCTATTCCATACTAGAAAAAAATTCTGAACACATACAGCAATTAGGTATTAATTATTCGGAGTTCCTAACTTTAGTGAACGACCGTATTGCTGCTATTCAAGCAGACAAAGACTATGTTGACATCAATTTACCATTAACGGACCATGATTTAATCGATCAATGTAAAAAAGAATCCATAAAGCAAAATGTCCCTTGGATTGCTGCAAGCGACATGACAAATAAACACTTAATACACCGCCACATTCTTCGTGACCGCACGGAAATAGATGAAGAAAGACTTCATCAAAAACAAATGAAAAGAAAGACTACTCCACGAAAGTAATAGAAGCTGTCCCGGCAACATTCCGGAACAGCTTCATTTATTAGCCACTTGCTTCCCCTGTTTCTCCATTTGTAGGTTTATCTTCCTTCATACAAGTTCCAAGAAAATCGGTTGTTTCATCGCAACCAATAAGTTCTCCATCCAGACGTTCTTTCATTGTTAGTACCATTTTTCGTCCTATACCTTCATCTCTATATGATGGATTGACACATATATGCTTTAATTCGGCGGATCCTTCATCAAAGAAATATAGACCCATCACTCCGATAATATCCTCTTTTTCTTTCCATAGATATAGCTGCCATTGATTGTCATTTTCATAAGTGTTGACTGTTTCCTGGAGTTTTTTGACTTCCTTTTCTTCCGGCATATATGAAAGTAGACCCATAGCAATTTTTTTGTAGGCGGATTTAAACTTTATAAACATCTTAACCATCCCTTATTTTTGAGAGAAAAAATTTTTCTCTCACTATACTTCATGAAAAGCGTTCCAATTGGGGAATGTGCGAAAATGAGTTTCTTTCCATCGTTCGCTTACTCACCCACATCATATACAAATTTCATTGTAACTTTCGCCTAATTTAACTTGAAATTTGTAACTGGCTATAAGGGCAAAGAGAAACATGACGGGTTTCCGCCATGTCCATGTCGTCCTATATTAGTTTACCCTTTTTGTAAGCTTTTATCAAGGTTGGCCATTTCAATTGCAGCAAGGGCTGCATCCGCTCCTTTGTTACCTGCTTTCGTTCCAGCTCTTTCAATGGCTTGTTCAATTGTATTCGTCGTTAATACACCGAAAATAACCGGCAATCCTTTTTCAAGAGATATATTTCCTACTCCTTTTGCTGCTTCTCCACAAACATAATCAAAGTGAGGAGTTGAACCTTTAATAACCGTTCCTAATGTTATAATCGCATCATATTTGTTAGTTTCTGCCATTTTCTTCGCAGCATATGGAATTTCAAAAGCACCGGGAACCCAAGCAATATCAATGTTTGTTTCCTCTACACCGTGTCTTTTTAAAGAGTCTTCTGCTCCTTCAAGAAGTTTTTCGGTTATAAAATGATTGAACCTACCGGCAACAATCCCAATTTTTAAATTTGTTCCGACTAGATTACCTTCAAATACATTTGTCACTATCTTTCATCTCCTTTTTATTAAAAATGCAGCATATGTCCAAGTTTAGAGTACTTTGTTCGCATATATTTTTCATTATCTTTATTATAAGGAAGTTGCAACGCTACTCTTTCTGTTACTTCAAGTCCATATCCTTTCAAACCAGTTATTTTACGCGGATTATTCGTTAAAAGTCTCATCTTTGTCACACCTAAATCCCTTAGAACTTGTGCTCCAATTCCATAGTCACGTAAATCCGGTTTAAATCCTAATTTTTCGTTTGCTTCCACTGTGTCGTACCCTTGTTCTTGAAGTTGATATGCTTTCATTTTATTAATTAATCCAATACCTCGGCCTTCTTGTCTCATGTAAAGCAGTATTCCCCGTCCTTCTTTTTCAATCTGCTGGAGAGCAGCTTGAAGTTGAGGACCACAATCGCAACGATGCGACCCGAAAACATCACCAGTAAGACACTCCGAATGAACTCGTACGAGAGTCGGTTCATCTGGAACCAACTGTCCTTTTATTAAAGCAATACTTTCCTTATCATCAACAACAGACGTATATCCAACTGCTCGAAAGTCACCGAAATCTGTCGGAAGGTTGATTTCTGCTTCTTTTTTCACTAGTTTATCTTTTTTATGACGGTATTGTATTAAATCCTTAATCGTAATCATTTTCAGTTCGTGCGTATCTGCTATTTCTCTTAAATCAGGAACACGTGCCATTTCACCATCGTCCTTTATCACTTCACAGATGACACCAGCTGGTTCAGAACCAGACAGCCTTGCTAAATCAATAGCTGCTTCTGTATGTCCTGCTCTGCGGAGGACGCCACCATTTTTTGCAATTAGAGGGAAAACATGACCAGGACGCTTGAAATGATAACTTTTGCTATCTGGTTTAAGCAAGGCTTGAATCGTTTCTGCTCGCTCTGTTGCTGAAATACCGGTTTTAGCAGATTCATGATCAATACTAACAGTAAAAGCTGTGCCATGTGGATCTGTGTTATGATCAACCATCGGAACCAGTTCTAGTTCTTCAGCTTTCTGTTCTGTAATAGGGGTACAAACCAGTCCTCTTCCGTGGGTAATCATAAAATTAATCGTCTCTGGCTTAATCTGATCAGCCAATGCGACAAAATCACCTTCATTTTCTCTATCTTCATCATCACATACAATAACTGTTTTCCCTTGCATTAACTCATATATTGCTTCCTCAATAGGGTCAAAAATATGTTCATTTGCCACTATAATCCCTTCTTTCCCCTCCAAATAATAACTATTACATAAAACCATTCTCTTTTAGCGTTTGCTCATTTATCCTCTCAGCTGAAGAATGATAACGCGTATTTAATAACCTATCCGTATACTTCATCAGCATATCCGTTTCGATATTTACGGGATCACCTGGCGCTTTTTCACCTATGATTGTTTCCTCCCAAGTATGTGGAATTAGCGATATAGTAAATGAATGACTGTTATCATCCACTCCAAAAATGGTAAGACTAATGCCATCGACCGCAACCGATCCTTTTAGCATCATATAAGGCATTAGATTTTCTGGAACAGTAATGTCTACATAATACGCATTTTCATAAGGAACCATCGTAGAGATTGTTCCAAGTGCATCCACGTGACCACTGACAAAGTGTCCGCCAAATCTTCCATCAGCAGGCATAGCTCTTTCTACATTAACAGCTGTGCCTTCTTTTAGTTTCTTTAAACTGGTAGCAGTCATTGTTTCCGGCATGACATCCACTGTAAAAGATTCTTCGTCAAACGATGTCACCGTCAAGCACACTCCATTAACAGATATGCTATCTCCCAATGCGATACCTGAAATAATATCCTTTGCTTTTAATGTAAGGACCATCGTATCGGATGTTTTATTTATTTTCAAAACGTTTGCTTTTTCTTCAATTATTCCTGTAAACACTATGCATTTTCACCCCTTTTAACCGTAGCAGTAATTTTTATGTCATCTCCAATGTTTTCTACTGAATGAATATTTAAATTCGGAACTTCCATTATAGATGCAATACCTTGGCCACCAATAACAGAAGGCGCTGCTTTTCCACCAATAAGCTTTGGTGCTATATAACAAATCATTTCCTGAAAAGCTTGATTTTCGAGAAAACTTCCATGAATCTCAGCGCCTCCTTCAACGTAAACAGATAACACTTTTTTATCACCTAAAATTTGTAACACTTCGTTTATGTTCACATAGGGAGAGGACGAAGGAAATACAGAAGCGCCTGACTCTTCCAAGGACTTCAACTTTTCTTTGTCCGCATTTTTGGCACAAAAAATCCAGACTGGAGCTTCATCATCTTGTAACATGTTAGCCGTTAAAGGAATCTTTAAATGATGGTCAAGTACAATTCTAGTCGGCTGGCTTGCTCCATTTTTCAATCGTGCGGTTAAAGTTGGATCATCTTGCAGGACAGTGCCAATACCAACTAGGATAGCATCATGTTGGTGCCGCAAAACATGACTATCTTCTCTAGCTTTTTCCCCCGTAATCCATTGACTTTCACCACTATACGTAGACGTTTTGCCATCTAAGGAAGCAGCTGTTTTGAGGGTTACATATGGCTTTCTTGTTTCAATATAGTGAAAAAAGTGTCGATTGAGCCAGTCTGCTTGTTCTTTTCCCACCCCTGTTGTAACCTCGATACCTGCCTGCTCTAAACGTTTCACACCTTGCCCTGCAACATCCGGATTAGGATCATACGTTGCGATAACTGCCCGCTTAATATTTTTTTCAATAATCAAATTGGCACATGGCGGCGTTAGTCCAAAATGACTGCAGGGCTCTAATGTAATATAAATTGTTGCACCATCAGCTTGAGCACCTGCCATTGACAATGCATGAACTTCAGCGTGTTCATGACCTGCCTGTAAATGTGCTCCCATTCCTATAACTTTTCCATTCTTCACCACTACCGCTCCAACCACCGGATTCGGTGATGTTTGACCTTGTGTACTTTCAGCCATTTGTAAAGCAAGTCTCATGTAGTCCGTGTCTGTCATTCTTATTCTTCCTCTTTTCGTTTCTTAAATTACTCAAGAAAAGCGTAATGTCCGCCTGTGGCTAAACACACACTAAAATCGCAATCTTATACCATAATAAACACCCTGAAGAAAGATATACTTCTCCAGGGTGTAAACAGCGTGCTCAAATAAGCCATTATATAAAAATATAATGAAAAGATTAGACCATCACCTTCATGTTTATAAGGACAAAGGTGCAACGTGAGCGTTATAAGTCTATGTCTCATTTATTGAACACGGTTCTCCTTCTCCCATCCAGACTTTCACTGTCGGCTCTGGAATTTCACCAGATCCACCGCAAAAGATAAATAATTCCTTTTACGGGTCGCGGACTAAAAAGTGATTTGACTTTATCACCGCCGATTGGGAATTTCACCCTACCCCGAAGTTTGCACAAGCCGTATTAGTGACTCATGACTGAACCGTTTTATTGTATTTTGATACTTGATATATATAGATTTTATCCTTCTTGTTAGTAAAACGTCAACTATTTGAATTTTCATGTTCAATAGGGTTCGCACAATCAAAACAATATAATCTTTCGTGTTTACTTATTACTCCATTTAAAAATCCATCCATACACAAAATTTCTTTTCCACAAACACTGCACTCCCCGACTACCTCTTTCATTAATTCTCCTCCTTAAGCTCTTACACGGTAATACTTGCATCCAACACTCCAAGTGCGAAGAATCGAGGCTGCTGCTAAAAAAAGCATGAGTCGAAGACCCTGGAGAACGAAACATGAGCTCGATAGCTCACACGAAGGCGGCAAAAAGTTGAAAAAACCGGCAGCTATCATCACTGCCGGTAACACTTATTCATCCCATACCTTCACTTTTTTCATAATATCCCCTTGCTGGATGCGATCTACCGACTCCATTCCATCTATCACTTTTCCAAAGACAGTATGAACTCCATCCAAATGCGGCTGATTTTGGAACAAAATAAAAAATTGACTTCCACCTGTATCTTTTCCTGCATGCGCCATAGATAAATAACCACGTTCATTCTTATAAGGATTACCTTCTGTTTCACATTTTATGGTATATCCGGGACCACCTGATCCTATGCCATTCGGACATCCTCCTTGTGCAACAAATCCTGGTATAACACGATGAAAATTAAGCCCATCGTAAAAACCTTGATTAGCCAGATGTTCAAAGTTTTCTACTGTTTTTGGCGCAGCATCCGGAAAAAACTCAAGCTGTATCTTTTCTCCATTTTCAAATTCAATGGCACCTGTTTTCATATTCATTCCTCTTTTCTTATACTTTTTCGTTCGTATGAAGTGGTAAATCATTTTTCAACAAATCTTCAAGTGTCTCCGCTTGCACAACAAGGCTACTTTCCCCGTTTTCAACAAAAACAACAGGCGGCCGTGCCACTCTATTATAATTATTAGCCATCGAATAGCCATATGCCCCTGTACAGAATACGGCCAATACATCTTGAAATTCCACTTCCGGAAGAGCTAAATTCCATATTAACATATCGCCGCTTTCACAGCACTTTCCAGCAACTGAAAAAGTTTCATTTGTTTCATCGTTAGCTCGATTTGCGAGAATACCTTCATATTCTGCTTGATATAATGCAGGTCTTATGTTATCCGTCATCCCTCCATCAACAGAAAGATACCTGCGGACACCAGGAATATCCTTTTTTGAACCTACAGTATATAAAGTTGTACCTGCATCCCCTGTGATAGAACGTCCAGGTTCAATCCATATTTCCGGCACATTCATTCCTGTGTTTTCCGCTTCCCTTTTTATAGCTGCAATTAAGTCTTTCACATATTGCTCAGGTGGAAGTGGTTCATCTCCTTCTACATAACGAATACCAAAACCTCCGCCTGCATTAAATACTTCCGGAACAAAGTCATATAGTTCTTTCCAGCGCTGAAACTCTTTGAACAACTTCTCTACTGTAAGAACAAATCCATCTGTATCAAAAATTTGTGATCCTATATGACTATGAACTCCGCGAAGATAAAGGTAACGATCCGCTTGAATAATTTCAATCGCCTGATCAGCTTGTCCACTCGATAAATCAAAACCAAATTTTGAATCTTCTTGACCTGTTGAAATATATTCATGGGTGTGTGCTTCGACGCCAGGAGTTGTTCTTATTAATACATCCATTGTTTGTTGTCTGAATGCTATTTTTTCCTGCAACAACGATAGTTCATAAAAATTGTCAAGCACTATACATCCTATTCCCAAATCTAAAGCAAAGTCAATTTCTTCCGGACTTTTATTGTTGCCGTGAAAATGCACACGCTCCATCGGGAAATTTGCTTTTTTGGCAGTCATCAATTCTCCGCTTGACACAACATCTAAACTAAGTCCCAGCTCGTCAGCCAATTGGAACATAGCGATGCAACTGAATGCTTTGCTGGCATATGCAACCTGATGATTAATTCCGGCTTCTTCAAATGCTTTTTTAAACCCAATTGCTCGTTCACGTATCAAAGCTACGTCATATACGTAAACAGGAGTTCCAAATTCACGTGTTATATGAACCGTATCAACCCCACCTATTTCCAGGTGATTTTTGTTATTTATCGTACTCGTTCCGTGTAAATACATAATCTGTTCTCTCCTTAACACCGTCAAATGAATGATTACATTTTAGCATCATTTCCTCAGTAGAAAAAGGGAGTTACATTTGATTAAATTATTCTGGGGATTGTCTTATTGGATCTTGCGGATCCACAATACTTGGACGTCGTCGTAAACTTGGCACCGTTGTTCTTATTAGTATCTGCCATAAAGCCGCACCATCAAACGGTAAAAACGGCCACATATATGGTTTATCTAGTGAGCGAATACCAACTAATAGTAATAATAAAATAGTCGCGGCAATCACGAATCCGCTAAGTTGAAAACTGACAACAGCAATCAACAATATAAATCTGAGTATTTTTATCGCTATACCAAGTTCGTAACTTGGTGTGGCAAATGTACCTATTGCACTAAGCGCAACGTATAAAATAACTTCTGAAGTAAAAAGCCCAACTTCTATAGCAATTTCACCTATTAGTAAGGCAGCTACTAAACCCAAAGCTGTCGTAAGTGGCGATGGAGCGTGAATAGCTGCCATGCGCATCAGCTCTATCCCGAATTCTGCTATGGCAATCTGCATAAACTCTGAAACATTAGTATCCTCACTTGGACCAATATATTCAAGAGCATCAGGAAGTAGCTGTGGTTCTAATACCATTAAAAGCCACAAAGGTAAAATAAATAAGGAAGCAAACATACCCAAGAAGCGAGTCCAGCGTAAATACGTTCCAATAAAAGGAGCCTGCCGGTATTCCTCTGCATGCTGTACATGGTGAAAAAAAGTCGTTGGTGTAATAATTATACTTGGAGAGGCATCCACCATAACGATAACATGGCCTTCATATAAGTGAACGGCTGCGACATCCGGACGTTCTGTATATCTAACGAGCGGAAAAGGATTTCCGGCTTGATTAACAATATATTCTTCAACAACTTTATCTGCCATTGGTAACCCATCTAATTCTATCGCTTCTAATTCTTTGCGAACAATATCAACTAAATTTGGATCTGCTATATCTTCAATATAAGATATACATATATCCGTTTTAGAACGAACTCCTACTTGTAGTATTTCATGGCGGAGTCTTTCGTCACGAACTCTTCTTCTTGTTAGACCAGTGTTTTCAATTATATTTTCTGTATAACCATCTCTTGCTCCTCGAACAACTTTTTCATTGTCAGGTTCTTGCGGACTTCTTCCCGGATAATTACGAACATCAAGAACAAACGCTTTCTCTTCCCCTTCGACAAGAATGAATACAAGGCCGGAAAGCATATCGGTAATACAGTCTTCAAGAGTCTCTTTATATTCTACTTGTACATGAGTAAGATGATTTTCGATCGCATCTCGTACATAAGGCGTTTCTCTATCTCTTGCATCTAATTTCATTAATTCTTTCAAAAGTTCTGTAATGGCTGTCATGTCACAAAGACCATTGACAAAATAAATTTGAACCTGTTTTCCTAATATTTCTAACGTACGAACACCGGTATCAAAACTTACTCCTAATCCTACACGTTTTTCTATTATTTCTTTGTTAACCTCAATATCTTTAGAAATATATGTTTTATCACTATTTTCAATACCATTTCCATCATTTGTATTATTATGTTGAAATTTGCGGAAGGTAGATTTTCTTCTTCTCATATGAATACTCCTTATTCCTATAAAGTTTAAAACGTGACATAAAACACCCAATGAAACAGCGATCCGATAATTTTCCCAAACACAATAGCCATGACGAGACTCATTAAATTCTCTTCCATGCCAATACGTTTAGCAAGTATCGGAAATACGTTTAGTACTTCTGTTAGAGCTGCTGCGAGCATTCCAACAAAGATACCTGCAGCAAGCCCCACCGGAACGGTAAATAAATCCGGCAATGATAAACGTAAACCGTGTAAACCAGAAATCGTCCCAACTAACGCCCCAATAACTACAGCGAGTTCATAAGCTTGCACTGCTTTGTATGTTTTTGTTAATTGCACTAATCTCGGAATAATACCAAGTACTGTAATGAAAGCAACCAGCCCGCTACCGACAGCAAGCCCTCCGCTTAATCCGACGAAAATGGCGAATAAGACTTCGATTGCCAAGGTTTTGATCTCCGATCTGTGTTTGTTTCAGCTAAATAATTTTCAATCTCCTGCCTATACTGAAACATTTCAATTTCAAGCGGGCTCGGTTCTTCATTAATTCGCTTTTTAAACAGATGATTAAAGAACAATATCATGCCTAGTCCTAGTCCAAAGGAATAAGGAATCTGCAAAAGCAAGGGTTGAGTTAAATTTTTACCAGTAATCAGACTATATAATTTTTGATGTACAGACAGCATACTGACATCTTCATGAAAATTCATAATTGCAAGTGCAGCTCCGATAAATAACAAAAACCAAACGAGAACCAACATAACAGGAGTAACAATTTTTCGTTGTATTTTTATTTCCAATACCGTTTGTTCTCTTCCAATCACGTGTACAGTTATTTGTGGAAAGAAAGAATGTATTTGTTGGAGAACCGTTAAAGCATCTATTACGACGTGACTTTTGTCTTTTGCATTAATTTTATATATCGGAAGTTCCATAATGGATGGCAGAATATCGCTTTTTCCTTCTAATCTGGCAATATCTTTCACATATATTGTTTGATTCGAAACGACTGAACCTTTTGAAAAAAATTGTAAATAAATGTGTTGTTCCATTATCCAACCTCCTCCTTCTTAGTATGTAAAAAAGCCAGCTGTCTATTCTGACAACTGACTTTTCATTTTATCCAAGATACGTTTTTCCAATCTTGATACTTGGACTTGTGATATATCCAATCGTTTTGCCACCTCTGATTGAGTTTGATCCTTGTAATAACGTAAGTAAACGATTATTCGTTCTCTTTCTTCTAACTGCTCTACCACTTCTTTTATTGCAATTTGTTCAAACCATTTAGAGTCTCCTTGATCCGCTATTTGATCTATTAAAGTTATGGGGTCCCCGTCATTCTCATAAATCGTTTCATGAAGAGACGATAAGCTTCTGGTCGCTTCTGTAGCAAACACGATTTCCTCCATCGGTATTTCTAGCGCTTCCGATATTTCCTGAAGGTTCGGAACTCTGGCTAACTTTTTCGTCAATTCTTCTTTCTTCTTACGTATTTTATTGTTTAGTTCCTTCAATGAACGGCTTACTTTCACCGTGCCGTCATCTCTAATAAATCGTTGTATTTCACCAATTATCATCGGGACAGCATAGGTGGAAAATTTCACCTCATAGGATAAATCAAATTTATCTATCGACTTGATTAACCCAATTACACCGATTTGGAACAAATCCTCTGCTTCATAACCCCTATTAATAAAGCGCTGAACAACGGACCAAACAAGCCTCGTATTTTTATTGACAATCTCATCCCGAGCTGTTTTATTACCATTTTGACTATCCTTAATCAGTTCTCTTACTTTGTCGTCTTGAAGAGGCTGTTGTTTTTTTAATTTAACGTCCATACAGAATCCCCTTAATTACAAAGTGTTTGACTTCTAGCCAGACGTTTTCTCAAATAAACAGTAGTTCCAGTGTTTTGCTCAGATATCACTTCTACTTCATCCATGAAGTTTTCCATAATTGTAAAGCCCATTCCGGATCTTTCTAATTCAGGTTTTGTTGTATATAAAGGTTCTTTTGCTTTATCAATATTTTCAATCCCGACTCCCTCATCTTTTATTGTTACCTCTACTGTATCTGTATCGATCTTCACTAAAATTGTAATAGTTGCAGCAGGATTTTCATTGTATCCATGAATAATTGAATTCGTTACAGCCTCTGATACAACTGTCTTTAATTCAGTCAATTCATTCATATCTGGATCGAGCTGAGCTGTGAAAGCCCCAACGCTGACCCTTGCAAAAGCTTCATTTTCACTTACCGCGGAAAACTCCAGTTTCATTTCGTTTTTCATAATCAGGCCACCCCCAACTTTCGTAGTGCGTCTGTCTCTCGGTTTTCTAAACGCAATATTTTAAACAGACCTGACAGCTCAAATAAACGTTTTACAGGAGCTGATATGGAGCAAACCACCATTTCTCCACCGTTTTTGCTAATTTGCTTGTACCTTCCTAGAATGACACCTATCCCTGAACTATCCATGAAAACAAGTTCTTCTAAATTCAATACAATATGCATCGTTCGATTTTGTTCCAAATAACGTTCAACTTCTGTCCTCAATTCCAGTGACGAATGATGATCTAATTCACCTTTTAATCGAACACAAAGAACGTCACCCATTTGTTCAAGGTCCATTGATAAACTCATTAGCACACTCCCCCATCGTTAAATTAATACGCGGTGCTATAGCTTTCTTTTTTTCAACCGGACTTTCCTGTCCTGGTGACAAAACTAGTGGCTGTTCGGTAAAAATACTGACATCTTACAATCTTTCGTTTTTTTACGACAGTTTACCAGTCATCGTCGAAAGAGTTCGTTTAAATAAAACCGCCCAGTTGGCAGAAGGAGCCTCGTCTTTTAACACTAAGCTTTTTTCGGTTAACAACTCTCCATTTTCATAAAATTGCAACGTTCCTACTTCATCGTGCTGTTTAGCTGGAGCTGTAACAGTATCAGAAACAATTACTTTTCTTTTAATGTCATTCAACTGCTTGCCTTTTGGCAGCACAACAGCAGCATTTTGTCTTAAAGTTATAGGCACCACTGATTGCTTTCCCTTTTCGACCGTTACTTCCGTAATGTCTTCCCCTTTTTCAGCAAGTACATGGTAGTCGTGATTTTGAAAAGCAAAATCAAGCAGTTCCGCTGATAAACGATTACGTTCTTTAGGAGACTCAGCACCCATTAAAACAGTAATAATACGCATCCCATTCTTTTCAGCTGTCGCAGTAAGGTTATATTTCGCTTCTTTTGTAAATCCAGTTTTTAATCCGTCCACCCCGTCATAGTGTCTTACCAAAGGATTCGTATTAACTAACCAAAACTCATTCTCTTTACCTTCTCTTAAATAATCTTCATATAAACTTGTGTACTCCAACACATTCTCATACCGAAGCAGGGCTTGGCTAATAACAGCTAAATCTTGAGCTGTTGTATAATGATCATCACTCGGAAGGCCTGTCGTGTTTTGAAATGTTGTATTTTCTAACCCTAGTTCTTTTGCTTTCTCATTCATTTTGTCAATGAACTTCTCCTCTGTTCCGGCTACATATTCGGCCATAGCAACAGACGCATCATTACCAGATGCAACAGCAATACCTTTCAACATTTCATCGACAGTCATCTCTTCTCCTTCTTCTAGGAATATCTGAGACCCTCCCATTGACGCAGCCCTTTTACTGGTTGTCACTTTGTCATCAAGCTCGATGCTTCCTTCCTCCAAGCTCTCCATGATTAATAATAACGTCATAATTTTGGTCATGCTTGCAGGTGGAAGTTTTTCTTCTGCGTTTTTGTTATAAAGGATTTGTCCTGTATCTGCTTCCATAATAAAAGCAGATGTTGCTTCATTAGCTAATTCTTCGGTTTCTTCTTTTGCTAACAAATTGTCAACGTGTATAAACATCAAAAGCAATCCAATACACAAAAAGACACTTTTATTTAAGACTTTACTTCTCAATGACAGACACCTCCCAATTAAGTATAAATATATTTTTTCCATTATTTTCATCAGTTATACTATAAAAATAAAACCCGTCTTTGGAATAAAAATTCCAAAGACGGGTAAAAGAATACATTGTGATATTTAATATATAGTATCAAAAATTAACGTTTGTTTTTTCACTTTTTCCTCAGAAAAAGAATAAGCGTTCATTACCATCTCAACAACATGTTCTGTATCATGTTGATTTGCATGGAGGACAGCTATTGGCTCTCCTTTTTTAACATAATCTCCAATTTTCTTCACGAGTTCAAGACCTACCGCATGATCGATATCATCATCTTTAGTTGCTCTGCCTGCTCCAAGCATCATAGCAGCCTTGCCTATTTGAGCGGCATCCATACCACTTACATACCCTGAATGTTCAGATGTGACACTTACAATGTGGTTGGCATTGGCTAACATTGCTGGGTGATCAACGGCTTCAGGATTGCCGCCTTGACCTTTTATAAAGAGCTTCATCTTTTCTAAAGCCGTTCCATCAGACATCACTTTTTCAACTAAACGGCGACCTTCCGCTTCATTGGATGCTTTACCACCTAACACAGCCATATGAGAAGCAAGAGCAATACTCAATTCATGAAGGTCATCCGGTCCGTTCCCTTGTAAGGTTTCAATCGCTTCTTTCACTTCAAGTGCATTACCGACAAATCTCCCTAATGGCTGATCCATGTTGGAAATAAGAGCCATTGTTTTTCTACCGAGAGAATTACCAATTTCAACCATAGCCTCAGCCAATTTTTTAGCTTCCTCTATATTTTCCATAAATGCCCCTGAACCTGTTTTCACGTCTAACACAATAGCATCAGACCCCGATGCTATTTTTTTGCTCATAACAGAACTGGCAATTAGAGGAATCGAATTCACTGTAGCTGTTACATCCCGTAAAGCATACAATTTTTTATCAGCAGGCGTTAGATTCCCACTCTGACCTGCCAGCGCCATTTTATTTGTATTTACTAACTGGACGAATTCATCTTCATCAATTTCCGTCCGAAATCCTTCAAATGCTTCAAGTTTATCAATCGTTCCTCCGGTATGGCCCAATCCTCGTCCTGACATTTTTGCTACCGGAATATCCAAAGCCGCTACTAAAGGTCCTAAAATTAATGTAGTCTTATCTCCTACACCGCCCGTAGAATGTTTATCAACTTTAACACCCTCGATAGCGGACAAATCTAATTGATCTCCTGACTCAGCCATAGCATAAGTCAGAGCTGCTGCTTCTGCTTGACTCATACCTTGAAAGTAAATAGCCATCGCAAAAGCCGAAGCTTGATAATCTGGAACGTCGCCATCACTATAAGCATTTACGAACCAACGGATTTCTTCTTCACTTAATGATTCCCCATCACGTTTTTTTGTAATGATATCAACCATTCTCATTCACGGCACGCTCCTTTTATTTCTTAACTATGTGACATAGTTGATAATACTTCCTTAACCAACGAGATAAAACGAGGCTTAGTTTTGGAAGCCGTTTCCATTACTTCTTCATGAGAAACACCTTCTATTTCTTCGCCGACTGCCATATCTGTAATACAAGAAATTCCGAGTACTTCGATTCCTGCGTGGTTAGCTACAATTACTTCTGGAACAGTTGACATTCCAACCACATCGCCGCCTAAACGACGAAGCATAATAAGCTCAGATGCTGTCATAAAAGTGGGACCAGATATACCGGTATACACACCTTTTTGTAACGAAAAACCGAGATTTTCAGCTGCTCGTACTGCTATTTCTTTTAGTTCGCTATTATAAGCCTGGCTCATATCAGGAAAACGAGGTCCCATCTTTTCATCATTAGGCCCAATTAATGGATTCGCACCTGTTTGATTTATGTGATCTTCAATAACCATCAGATCTCCGGGATTAAACGATGGATTCATACCTCCGCATGCATTTGTAACAATAAGCTTTTTTGCTCCCAGCTCTTTCATTACACGTACAGGGAACGTTACTTCCTGCATAGAGTATCCTTCGTAATAGTGAAACCGGCCTTGCATAGCAATAACGGTTTGACCTTGAAGTGTTCCCATAACGAGGCGGCCGGCATGACCTTCTACAGTCGATACGGGAAAATGAGGAATGGATTCATAGTCCACCTTCACCTCGTTTTCAATTTCTTCAGCTAGGTCACCGAGTCCAGAACCAAGAATCAATCCGATTACTGGTTGTGTTTGCGACTTTTCTTTTAAATAATTAGCAGCTTCGATTACTTTTTGCCCTAGATTTTCCATTTTAAGAATCACCCTTCCCAATTTGATAAACAATTTCTTTCATCAAACGTAGAAAATCTTCTTTTACTTTTTCAGTGGTTTCTATTACTTCACTATGACTTAGCGGTTGATCTAATATACCGGCTGCCATATTAGATATACAAGAGACACCAAGTACATTCATGCCAGTGTGAACAGCCTTTATCACTTCAGGAACAGTCGACATACCAACAGCATCGGCCCCTAATGTTCTAATCATTCTCACTTCTGCAGGTGTTTCGTAACATGGACCAGTATTTGCTGCATAAACTCCTTCTTGTAGTGGTATATTTAATGAATCTGCAGCTTGTTTAGCAATTTTCATTAACTTCGGTGAATAGGCTGTAGACATATCAGGAAAACGAGGGCCTACTGCCTCATCGTTTTTTCCGATTAGCGGATTGTCACCAAGTAAATTTAAATGATCTTTAATAAGCATTAAATTACCAGGTGAAAATGATGTATTAACACTGCCTGCAGCGTTAGTCACTAACAAATGTTCTACTCCAAGTGCACGCATAACGCCAACAGGAAAAGTCACTTCTTGTAATGAATATCCTTCATAATAATGAAACCGCCCCTGCATCGCTATTACAGGTGTCCCTTCTAGAGTACCGGCAACTAATTGACCAGCGTGACCTGCAACGGTAGAAACTGGGAATCCAGGCACATCTTCATAGGGTACTTTCACCGCATCTTCTAGATCTTCAGCCAGCACACCCAATCCAGAACCTAATATAAGACCTATTTTTGGAGTTATCCTTACCGTATTCCTTACTTTTTGTGCAGCTTCTTCTAACAGTCTATTCGTTGTCATAACCATCACCCTTTGCGTATGATATTATTTAAAAAACTCGTCCCGTTTTTTGGCATATTTACGTTAAAATTATCCGCAATGGTTGCCCCGATGTCGGCAAATGTACGGAGACGCCCTAAGTTTTGTCCAGGTGAGAATTTTTTAGCATAGACAAGCAACGGCACTAACTCTCTTGTATGATCTGTGCCGTGATGTACCGGGTCGTTTCCATGGTCAGCTGTAATCATTAACATATCGTTTTCATCAAGTTCCTGAACCAACTCAGGCAATCGTTTATCAAACTCTTCCAATGCTTTCCCGTACCCTTCTGGATCACGGCGATGCCCGAACTTCGCATCAAAGTCTACCAGGTTCAAAAAACTGATACCAGTGAATGATTCTTTTGCGGAGTTAATCACTTTGTCCATTCCATCATTGTTCGACTCGGTACGGATTGTTTTTGTAATCCCTTCCCCGTCATAAATATCGCTAATCTTTCCAATCGCAATACTATCGAATCCCTCCTCTTGCAACTCATTCATGACAGTCCGGCCGAATGGTTTAAGAGCATAATCATGACGATTCGGCGTCCTTTCAAAAGCTCCAGGTTCTCCGACAAAAGGACGGGCAATCACTCTTCCTATCATATAAGGGGCTTCATATGTCATTTCTCTTGCTTTTTCACAAATATCGTATAGTTCATCAATAGGTACCACATCTTCATGCGCCGCAATCTGCAGTACAGAATCCGCAGATGTGTAGACAATTAAATCGCCTGTATTCACATGTTCAGCACCTAGTTCCTTTATAACTTCCGTTCCGGAGGCAACTTTATTACCGATAATGTTACGACCTGTTGTCTGCTCTAATTTATTAATTAACTCATCTGGAAAGCCATCTGGAAATGTTCGAAATGGTTCGGTAATATGAAGGCCCATAATCTCCCAATGACCTGTCATTGTATCTTTACTATGTGATGATTCCTGCATAACTCCGAAATGAGCAGAAGGTGATTCAACTGGTTCTACTCCTTTAGCTTTCTTTATATTTCCCATCCCCATTTTTTCCATATTTGGCATATGCAGTCCATCCATTTTTTCAGCGATATGTCCAAAGGTATCGGCACCAAGGTCACCATACTCTTTCGCATCAGGCGCTTCACCAATACCAACAGAATCCATTACAATCACAAATATTCTCTTAAAACTATTATCTAACAAGATGTATGTCCCCTTTCTTTATTAAGTATTACGCTCTCGGATGATAGTTTAAATAAACATCCTTTAATTTGTGGTTTGAGACATGGGTATATACTTGAGTTGTCGAAATATCGGCATGTCCCAGCATTTCCTGAACTGCTCTTAAATCCGCTCCGTTTTCAAGCAAATGTGTAGCAAAAGAATGCCGCAGCGTGTGAGGTGTTAGCTTTTTATTAATATTGGCCCGTTGCGATGTTTCTTTTAGTATTTTCCAAAAACCTTGTCTCGATAGGCTATTACCATGATGATTTACGAATAAAGTGTCGTGCTTTTTCTTTTTCAACAAATGGGAACGACCTTTATTTACATAACTTTCTACAGCGTCTGCTGCTACTTTTCCAAGAGGAATAATTCTTTCTTTATTACCCTTTCCCATACAGTGAACAAACCCCATTTGCAAATGAATATCACCGGTTTTTAAACTGCAGAGTTCACTTACGCGAAGTCCAGTCGCATACATTAGCTCAAGCATAGCTTTATTTCGCCTCGCAAAAGCGGTTGTCCCATCACTTGCAGTTAACAATGCTTCTATCTCACCAGTTGAGAGAACATCTGGTAATTTCTGTTCCCCTTTAGGAATCTCTATCAATTCAGACGGATCCTTGATAGAACGTTGATTGCGAAGCAAAAATTGATGAAAAGCACGGATAGAAGAAATGGTTCTAGCAATAGTCGAGGAAGAACGGCCGTTATCTTTCAACGAATAAAGAAAATCAACAATATGAGAACGTTCAATCTGCTGAACGCTCTTAATATCATTAGATTGCAAATGGGCCGCATAGTGATGAAGATCTCGTTGATAAGAACGGATGGTATTTTCGGAAAGACCTTTTTCAACCTGGCAGTAATGAATAAAATCAGATATATCCGTATTCAATCGAAATCAAATCCCCTTTGTTACATTAATAAATATGGGAGTGAACAGAATGTTGAACCTTCTCAGCATCTGTATCAGAAAAACGCAGGCGTTCATCCCCTTTGTAATTCTCACTTAACCATATAATACCATAATAAAATGCACCGAGACATACGCAGAAAACCATAAAAATTTTAATCGTTTCCAAACTATAAGACAACCACTGTTTCACAATCATCATTCCTTTCATTTAAAACTATTAATCAGCTATGACAATATCACTGAAAAATATACATAGGAACGATAAACGTAAAAATGGGAAACGTTTTCTACACATTCTCATTATATTAAAATAAAAAACTTTTTCACAACTAAATAGAGCTGCTTTTTTTAATTTCCGATCTGCCATAGACGGGACGCTTGCCGCAGGCATAGCCTCAGCTTTACTTTCACACAAAACTCTTATTTTATACATCCCATTCTTATTACAATCTTACAAAAAAACACCTTCAATGTCTTATTCAACATAAAGGTGTTATTTAATGAGTGATAGTTTTTTAATAGAGTTAGACTGCGTTACTCTTGCGAATTTCAGGGAGCTTGGCAATCTCAATCAGTTCAATTCTTTGACTTCACTACCGGACTCTTCTCCTGTATCCTGTTTCTCATGACATCGATAGCAAATACCGTGAAACGTTAAACGATGATCTTTTATTTTGAAACGCCAATCGTTTTCGACAATCTTTTCTACCTCACCAAGTAAATCTTCTTGAATTTCGTCGACGGATCCACATTCGATACAAACTAAATGATGGTGGAAGTGATCGGCTCCTTCTTTGCGAAGATCATATCTAGAAACACCATCCCCAAAATTAATCTTATCTACGACCTCTAATTCATTAAGTAATTCAAGCGTACGATAAACCGTTGCAAGACCGATTTCTGGTGCTTTTTCTTTCACTAATAAATAAACATCTTCAGCACTTAAGTGATCTTTTTCGTTTTCAAGAAGAACGCGTACGGTTGCTTCCCTTTGGGGTGTGAGTTTATAGCTTTGAGAATGAAGTTGCTTTTTTATCCGATCAATACGTTGCTCCATTGATTAACCTCCCCCTGCTGAGCGACTATAATTAATTATAGTGTATCATTGAGAAAGGTGTCAAATGATAATGATAATAAAAATCACTTTATAATAATTATAATGTATAAACGAATGATAGTGTCCAATCCATGACGTTTCTCATCATAAGGGGTGATAAAAAGCCTTCAATAGCAGCTGCCCCAGCAAGGCATATCAACATACAACCTGCAATAACAAAAGATTTCCCTATAACCGCAGGGACAGGAGTCTTACGGCTTTGTTTAAACAAATGCTTGATAATACTTAAAGAAATACTGATGGAAACTACAGCCATAATAAGATAGGCAGGGACAATGATTACATTTTGAGGCAAAATAGATGTGAAAGCGAGAAAGAAACCATCACTCCCCATCTGTTGGACGAGAAACCCGATTGTAAATCCCGAAACCACTCCTTTTAAAAATAGCAATATAAGAATAAAAGGAACACCTGCTACAGATAATCCCAATACCCACATAAGTGCAATATAGCTGACATGTTGAGATAAGCTTTCTACAAAAATTTGTTTTGAGGTAATATCCGTGCCTTCCCCAAACTGAGTAAGAAACTGTTGAACAAACCCATACAAATCATTTTTTAAGGGAAGGGATAAGCTATTAACTAATACTGCTCCGAATATAATCCCCATAAACAACAGTACGATTGAAAACCAATAAAATGAGCGATATTCTATCCAATGTTTTCGAATAAGAAAAGGTATAGATTCTATCACGTCGGACTACCTCCCTGCATTTAGGACATGTTTCACCTTATGAAGAGGGAGGAGATTCTATTACTGATTCTATCAATTGTTTTAGAAAATGCTTTCTTTATCCGAACTTCTGTTTAACATATTGAACAGCAAATACCGTTTTAGCGTCGTGAATTTTTTCCTCTTTCATCAACCGCTCTGCTTCTTCAAGTGTCACTTCTACTAATTCAACAAATTCATCATCATCGGTGTAAGTTACTCCTTCATATAAATGTTCCGTTTCATATATATGTATGATTTCATCCGCAAAACCAGGGGAAGTGTAAAAAGACATCACTTTCGTCAATTTATTCGTTTTATAACCTGTTTCTTCTTCTAGTTCCCTCGCTGCAGAACTTAACGGATCTTCATTATCTTCTAGCTTCCCTGCTGGTATTTCCAGTAATTCTTTTTCAAGTGCTTTTCTAAATTGTCTCACCATTACCATTTTATTTTCATTTGTGACAGCAATAATCGCAACAGCTCCAGGATGATTGATAATTTCCCGTTTACTCGTTTTTCCATCCGGTAACTCTACATCGTGAACACTCACATCTACAATTTTTCCCTCATAGATTGATTCCTTGTGTAACGTCTTTTCGTTAAAATCCATGGCTCTTCCTCCTATAAATCAAGTATATGTTTCACCGGAGCTAGTACCCCTTTTAGAAATTCGACATTATCATCAACAACCGTTCCCATTGAATGAATCTCCAATGCATAATTCTCATACCAAGCAATCCAGTATTCTAACAGTTCGTTAACATTTTGATAATGTAACTTAATGTGTTCCTGTTGTCGAAGAGATGTTAGTTGAGATTCTATTATTTTTTGTTGTTCTGTTTTTAATTGTGGTAAAACTAATTCCGATGATACATGGGTGAATTGATGCAACGGTGTGACTGTATGATGACTTAATCCAACATGACGTTCTCGTTTATCTTTAAAAGATATTCTGGGTACCCAAATCGGACGCCCTGCCAACGAGCCGACAATATTGGACCAATTAGCTAATGCCATACCGCTATATCCAAAAGGAGTTGCAGTACCTGCTGTCCCAGGCCCCATTGATATAATGATATTATCGACATTTTGTTTAACTACGAGCCACTGAATCGCATTTACGATAGTCACCGCTTCTTCTGTCCCGCCAAATGCCTGACCAGTTGTAACGATATGTATGCGATCATGCTGTTTCCATTCGGTCATATGATCGCTCAAACCTGCAGCCAAAGAAGCCTCATCAGAAAGGATAACCCCTATGTTTTTATATGGATGACTATGAACAAATAAAAGAAGTATTATAGGAAGCATACTGTGCAATTCTGCTAACAAGACAGGTTTCCCTTGAAGCGAAAATGAAGATTGAAAAATGGAATGATCAGGATGTTCCGGAGAATCAATCGCAAATACACTGTGCTGTAAAGGTGTGTAACGAGCTTTCATTATATGCCCTTCACCAGAAACCTTTTCTTTATTGTGAAATGTTGTAATGGCAATATCCCAACCACCTGTACCTAAATCAAGCAAATTTGCCGTTGTATTAACTTTTATGTAATCTCCGACATTCACTGGTTCACAGCAGCATAAATATAATACAGCACGCCTTGCGCCTCCATTTGTTTCTAATTTGAGAAAATCTTTCGTTTTTTGAATGACTTTTGTTACTTGAACGGTTAACGCCTGATACACATTTTATCACCTCTTTGTCACTATACGCACTTTTTTATCGTTTATTTATAAAATTACAGATTTTCTTCTACCATTTCTTCGAGTTGTTCAAAAGTTAATGGTCCTGCATGTTTTTCAACAATAGTTCGATCTCTATTGATTATATAAGTTGTCGGTAAATGATTGATATTATAAAGTTCATCTACTTCTCCATCCGCATCTCTCATTGCAGGTGTGTTCGTCATATTATAATTTTTCACGAATTCTTCTGCTGCATCTTTACTACCCTTTAAATCCATATTCACTGTTAACACAGTCACACCTTTTTGTTTATAAGATTGAGAAAAATCCATTAAAGCAGGAATTTCTTCTTCACAAGGTTCGCACCAGGATGCCCACATATTCATTACAATGACATCTCCTTCATAATCAGTTAATGATCCAGTTCCTCCACTATACATGGGAAGCTCGTAGTTAGGAGCAGCATCACCGATATCCGTTCCTACTCTCTGAACAGATACGTTTGCAAAAAAGACATAAGCGATAGCTGCTACCGCTGTCACTAAAACGATGATAGTTACAGATTTACGATTCAATGTCACTGTCCCCCTGTTTCCATTATTTTAACTCCATATATCATTTTACTAGCATTCTCACAAGAATCCTATCATACGAATGTGACTGAGTTTTGACATATTTCAGTCGTAAAATTTATCTTCCCTGTCTATTATTGTTTTGCTAAACTAACAGAGGGTCTTAAAAAAGGAGTGGAATACATGAGCGTTATAGAAGCACTAATATTCGGGATTGTACAGGGCATTTCAGAGTTTTTGCCCATTTCAAGTACAGCACATATTATTATTGCACAATTCATCTTCGGGACAACGTTTTCAGGGTTATCTTTTGAGGTCATATTGCACCTAGGATCCATTGTTGCTGTTGTTCTATATTTTCGACGAGATTGTATCCGTTTAGTCAATACATTTTTCCGCTATTTATCAAATCGTTCTCCCCAGGATCGACCGGACTTTTTCTTCGGTATATACATTATTATTGCGACAATAATTACGGGAGTTCTTGGGATTTTTTTAGAAGATTTCTTTGCCGAAACGATGAAAACACCAGTTTTTATTGCATCTGCGTTAGCAATCACCGGTATATTTTTAATCATCATAGAGAAATTCCACCAAATAGGGAATCGAACCGAAAAAGAAATGACCTTTCTCGATTCGGTTGTTGTTGGGCTAGCGCAAACTTTAGCTGTATTCCCTGGTATCTCTCGTTCTGGAAGTACTTTAATCGCCGCCTTGCTTTCCGGACTTAATAGAGAAACGGCCGTACGTTATTCTTTTTTATTGTCCATCCCTGTTATTCTAGGATCATCTGTCCTTGCCTTTGATGACTTAAATGCTGGGAATCTTGGTACTTTTGGGACTTTACCGCTTATCGTGGCTTTTCTTGCTTCTCTTATTTCTTCTTGGATAGGTATTGTCTGGTTAATTCAGTTTTTAAACAAAGGCAGATTAATTTACTTCGCACTTTATTGCTTTCTATTAGCAATCATTGTAGTAACCATGCTAAACAATGGTACCGTCACTTCCGTAAACTAATAGATGAGAAACGCCAAGCGGCTAGGCGCTTCTGCTAGACACCGAAGACGAATAAAATATTTTTTCCTATCTTACGAAAAAGGCTTGGAAACAGTTAGTATTACTGTGTTTCCAAGCCTTTTTCAACAATGAAGTAACTAGACATTATCAAGGGTATGAACATTCATCACTCACACCGTTTACTTTTCTAATGGTTACTTACACCTATATCTCGTGTAATTGGCGTTGTTTTATTTTTTATCAATCGGTCCTCATGCTTCATGAAGTAATATCGAATGCTGTCTACTAATGCGTGCCAACTTGCTTCAACTATATTCCCAGACACGCCAACTGTACTCCATGTTTCCTTGCCATCTGACGATTCAATTAATACTCGAACAGTAGAAGCAGTTGCCTCTGCTTCGTCTAGAACGCGGACTTTGTAATCTGACAAGTACATTTCGTGAACTAATGGATAGTATTCACCGATTGCTTTACGTAACGCATAATCAAGCGCATTCACCGGACCATTTCCTTCGGCAGCCGTCATAATGCTTTGGTCTTGTATATCCATTTTAACAACAGCTTCTGTCGTAAAGTTTCCTTGTTTTTCTTTATCAGTAATGATCTTGAAATGATCCAAATGGAAATATTCATGTTTTTCTCCAATTCCATTCCTAATCAGAAGCTCAAAAGACGCTTCGGCTGCTTCGTATTGGTAGCCAATATGCTCCATTTTTTTCATTTTTTCAATTGTTTCTTTCACAGCGGGGTTATCTTTATCAAGCGGAATACCTAGTTCTTTCGCTTTAAATAAAAGGTTGCTTTGACCCGACAATTCTGAAACAAGAACCCTTCTTTCATTCCCAATATCTTCAGGGTCTATATGTTCATATGTTTCCGGATGCTTTAACACAGCGCTTACATGCATTCCCCCTTTATGAGCAAACGCACTTTTACCAGTGAACGGTTGGCTGTTTGGAGGAGTCTGATTGGCAAGCTCATGCACGTATACAGATACTTCTGTCAATTGTTTTAATTGCTCATCTTCCATACAGGAAATTCCCATTTTCATTTGTAAATTTGGAATAATGGAGATTAAATTAGCATTTCCACATCTTTCTCCGTAACCGTTTACCGTTCCTTGTATATGAACAGCTCCTGTTTTGACAGCTTCTAATGTATTGGCTACTGCCAGTTCTCCGTCGTTGTGACAGTGAATACCAATTGCAACGGTTACCTGCTGCTGCACTGTATTTATTATTTCTGATATTTCTGACGGCAGTGAACCACCATTTGTATCACACAACACGATACAGTCAGCTCCTGCTTCTTCAGCAGCTGATATTGCATGTAAAGCGTAGGTCTTGTTATGCTTATATCCATCAAAAAAATGCTCCGCATCAAAGATAACTTCGAGACCTTTCTCCTTTAAATACCGAACAGAATCATAAATCATCTGAATGTTTTCGTCTAAAGTCGTTTGCAAAGCTTCCGTAACATGAAAATCCCATGTTTTACCGAAAATAGCAGCTGCTTCCACTCCGCTCTCAATAATTCTTTCTAAATTAGGATCTTTTTCAGCAGTAACTCCTGGACGTCTAGTGCTTCCAAAAGCGGTAATAACTGCAGACTGCAATGACAAATGTTTCACTTCTTCAAAATAACTCATATCTTTTGGGTTGCTGCCTGGCCAACCGCCTTCAATGTAATGCACACCTAATTGATCAAGTTTTTTAGTGATTTTTAATTTATCATCAACGGACAGGCTAATCCCCTCTCCTTGCGTTCCATCACGTAAAGTTGTATCATACATTTTTACATGAGAAGCCAATTTAATCCCTCACTTTACGTCCTAATTTCTCTTTATTCATATAGTAGTCCTAGCTAGAATGTTGACATAAAGTATAGCACATGAAAAGACATTTGACCATTGCATAAAAACAGAGAAATGCTAGTTTTGGTTGGTGAATCCCCTGCTCATTAAACGTTGGAGATGCATTGCTATATAAATGCTTTCATCCTGAAGAATCGTGAAACCATAGCGGCTTTTAAGTAAAGACACAGCTTTTTCTGCTGCTTTATAAGAATCCGGGTATCTGCTTTTCATCATTTCAATCATCTCCGGTGGAGCCTTTGTTAAATCTTCACCATGTTCCGCTGCTTTAACCGTTACATGTAAGTGACTCACTAATCCTTCATAAGCAATAGTGTGACGTGGAAATATTGTATTTAATTCTTCCTCCATCGTTGTTATCATAAAGTTTAATATTTCCGTATGTTGTTGAATGGAAGATGGTGTAGTTTTCTTTTTTCCAGCGGCATACAGATGCATCGCTAAGAAACCTATTTCATCTTGAGAAATAACAAACCCCGTATTATCCGATAACTTTTCGCCGATTTTTTCTGCTGCTTGAAAGGAATCATAATATAATGTTCTTATTTCCTGAAGTAAATGATTCTCAATTTTTTTACCTTGATGAAGCCTTTTCATCAAATGAATCAAATGGTCAAATAGTAAAGCATAAGATTGGTTATTGAAAGACATGTTTTGCTCTGTTTCCAACCATGACATAACCTCTTGAACGGTATTTGTATCTTCATGATTTGCAGAAGCTAATAGGTCAGCAAAAGGGTCCGATTGTTCATTGTGCAGGACGAAAAGTTTTTCCACCTTATCGGGGTTAATTTTTTCATTTTTTTTCTTATGAAAAGCAATGCCTGATCCTATAGCAACTTTTTCCTCTTCATTATCCGTTATAATAGCCGCATTGTGATTTAATACTTTTTGAATGATCATGTTGATCTCTCCATCTTTAAACTAGCTGACGATTTTATTGTACGAAAATACTTAATGTATTAAAAGAGATAATCTAATTACGATTTAACCTTTATCGTCATTATTTCAGTATCACCAGCAATTAAGTTACTGACTTCTTCGCGCATCATTTTAACAACTTGAGAACCCTCTGTAAAAACAACTGGCGTTACAGCACAAATGGAATCTTGAACAACTTCTTCAAGGTTAAACTCTATTAAAATATCTCCCGTTTTAATTCTATCTCCTTCATTCACATGTACCTCAAATCCTATCCCCTTTAACGATACGTTCTCAAGTCCTATATGAATAAGAATATCTAATCCCTCTTCGGATTTAATACCTATAGCGTGCTTACTCGGAAATATCTGTACAATTTTTCCATTTATGGGCGAAACAATTTTTCCCTCGTCCGGTTCTACAGCAAAACCGTCCCCCATTCTTTTTTCAGAAAAAGTAGGATCGGGAATATCCGCCAAATCAACATACTTTCCTGATACAGGAGACTTAATAATAACTTCTTTTGACACTGCAGTATTACCAAACAGCCTTTTTAACATAAGTGTTCACCTCTTTCACATTCTTTTTAATGGTACTATTAATTAGTAAAGCAAGTGATATAAAAATACGCATAAGCATCAGTGAAAAAGGAGAATAATAGTGTACATGATTGTTAGAACGTAACGTTTACATTGCATTATCATTTCTATTAACCTTATTAACTGTTGCCTTCTTAGGCAGACACATATTTATTTTATACATGATTAAGAGACGACGTCCAATATTTTGTTTTCATATACAGAACAAAAAAAGGAGGCTGATAATTCCAACCTCCGTATCTCTCAAACAGATTCCGTTATATTCAGCGCTATTTATCTTTATTGTACTTACGTTTAATAATCGTTTAGCTAATCTTGACGTTATACGCCTCCAACCAATAGTTCACTTGCCAAAAATATGCAAGCAGTTGCGGTCCAGACATTAATTGTCCATACCAAGGATAAGGAAAAGAAGCCCCTTTGCTCTGGACTAGCTGTTTTAATTGTTTCGGGTCAATTAATTCATATAATGGCGCATCTTTCTTATCAATAACTTCAGATAGTTTTGCTGTCATCTTGTTTGTATAATCAGGATGATGCGTTTTGGGATAGGGGTTTTTTTTGCGATATAACACTTCACTCGGTAACACGTCTTCTAATGCTTTACGCAAAATCCCTTTTTCTTTATCTTCTAACCGCTTCCATTCAGATGGTATATTCCATACATATTGGACAAGCTCGTGATCTGCAAACGGTACTCTTACTTCTAAACTAGCACGCATACTCATACGATCTTTTCTTTCTAACAGTGTTTGCATAAACCAGTTCATATTTAGGTAAGCCATTTCTTTATGACTTTTTTCTTGTTTTGTTTCATTCCCAGATAAAGGTGTGTCTTTAATTGTATTCAAATACCGCATATACGCGTATTCATCTATATTTAGACGATTTCTCCATTTTTCATTCAAAAGGGAGTGACGCTGCTGCAAGGAATTAATCCATGGAAACCCCTTTTTTTCCATCAATTCTTTTTTATAAAACCAAGGGTATCCCCCGAATATTTCATCGGCACATTCTCCTGACAAAGCAACAACAGCCTGTTGCTTAATTTTTCGGCAAAACCATAGTAAAGATGAATCAATGTCGGCCATTCCTGGTAGATCACGAGCTAAAACCGATTCTTGCAGCATATGAATCAATTCATCTATTGTAATTGTTTCATAATGATGTTCCGTATTAAAAGTATCTCTCATTTTATCAATATACTTTTTATCCGTATCCGGCTGAAAATCATTTGTTTTGAAATATATGTCATTTTCTTCATAATCAATGGAAAAGGTATGAAGTTTTTCTTTATATTTTTCCGCCGCAATAGCGGTCAAAGCACTCGAGTCGAGACCGCCCGATAGAAATGCGCTAACTGGTTTATCAGAAATTAGTTGTCTCTGAGTTGCATTATAAAGGAGGGATTTCACTTGGTTTGTTGTATCTTCTAGTGAATCAAGATGCGGCTGGCTTTTGACGTTCCAATAATGTGTTGTTTTTATACCCATTCGTGTAATTTTCATCGTATGAGCTGGTTTCACCTCATGTATGCCCTCATATATTCCACAACCTGGTGTTCTAGAAGGTCCCAAGCTAAACAATTCATGCAGTCCTTCTTCTTTTACAATCGGGGATACACTTTTGTGAGCAAGTAGCGCTTTTATTTCAGAACCAAAAATAAAACCTTCTTTCGATTCTGTATAAAATAATGGTTTAACCCCTAGTCTATCCCGAGCTAAGTAAAGGGTTTGATCATTTTCAGCCCATACCGCAAAAGCAAATATTCCATTCATTTTTTCCACACAACGGCTTCCCCATTCTATATAGGCGGTTAATACAACCTCTGTGTCTGAATGAGATCTGAAAATATGCCCACACTTCTTCAATTGAAGCCGCAAACGTTCTGTATTGTACAATTCACCGTTATAAACTAAAACATACCGATTCCCATCGTACTCTTTTTGCATCGGCTGTTGACCGCCTGCTGGGTCAATGACAATCAAACGCGTATGCCCAAAACTGATATGCTGATCAGTGTATATCCTTTTGTCGTCTGGACCTCTATATTGAAGGGTGTTCATCATTGTTTCTATTTGATTCCCATTATCTTTCCCGTTTCTGTCATAGTGAAGCCATCCGGTGATTCCGCACATACATAAAAACCCCTTTCTGAACAAGACACACATACATCTTATTCAAAAAGAAGGGGGAATGTGACACTTTTTTATTTTGCATATCTCGATAAAATCTTATCAACGGCAGAACCGTAACTTTCCCCAAAAATATTCAGGTGAACAAACAAATAATATAGTTGGTACAAAGGTTTTCTCTCCTCGAACAGCTTGTCTATTGGATTGCACTCATTATATGCAGCATAGATAGTGTCAGAAAATCCACCGAACAAATAAGTGAAAGCTAATTCAAATTCAAAGTCCCCGTACCAGACAGCAGGATCAATGAAGTAAGGATGACCACTGCTATCAGCGAGCCAATTTCCATTCCATAGGTCACCGTGAAGTTTTACAGCATTATCGTGATCTGGTACCCATTTTTCTAAATGATCTAAAATATAATATGCGTATTTCGCACGTGATTTGGAAAGACGGCCAAGAGAACGTGCCAGCTCTATTTGCGGAAGCAACCGTTTATCACGTAAAAATGGAATCCAAGACTCATCCCATGCATTAATTTGAGGCAGTTCCCCTATAAAATTATCTTCCTCAAGACCAAATACAGAGCCCTTACAAGAATGAAGAGCTGCTATTCCATGACCCAGTTCTTCTTCAGTTGTTGCCGTTTTTTGACCATTTATAAATTCCATCACTATAAATTTTTTGTCCCAACCATATACTGTTGGTACATTAAGTGCTTCTGCTTCTTCTAAAAATTGCAATCCTAACGATTCTTGACGAAAAAAATCAGTAGGAGCTTCTTCGTGCCACTTTACAAAATACTTGTTGGTTTTTGTTTCCACAGTATAAGCCTTACTGATGCTGCCTCCAGAGATTTCTTTAATATTCAACGCTTCTTCGTTAATACCTGCATGCCTTAGTGCCTTATTAATATCTATTTCCATACATTTTCCCGCTTCTGAAGCCAATTTAAGAAATATGTACAGCTCGTTTGAATCATGTCATATACTTCATCAAAATTACCAGTAAAATAAGGATCAGGCACGTCTTTTCCTTTTAAATCTGGATGAAAATCCAAAAGTTTACCAGTGAACCCATCATTATTCGACATGGACGTTTCTAGTTCTTTCATGTTTGCATTATCCATTGCAATAATATAAGAATAAAAGCCATTATCGTCTTTTCCTAATTGTCTTGCAGTTATATTTTCATATGAAATATTATTTTTTCTTAAAATATTTTTTGTTCCTTCATGTGGTAATTTACCAATATGCCAATGACCTATACCAGCTGAATCTATTTCTATTTGGTCACTCAATCCCGCTTTTTCCACTTTATTACGGAATATAGCTTCAGCCATCGGCGAACGACAAATATTGCCTAAACATACAAATAAAACTTTTATACTCATACTACAGCACTCCTATCTATGTATTATATTATAACGGATTTAAAATATCTTACAAGATGAGTTCTTTTTAGACAAAATTCACGTTTCACTCATAAAAGAATCATAATGACAAGAAAAGTCACTATGAATCCATCATAATGACCCGTAAACTGATATATTATTACTTCGTAATCACGTGAAATTTCTTTCAAAAAGACAAAAAGAACCATTCGATGAATAGTTCTTTTTGTTACGTATAAACATTGACTAACATGCCTCTAATTTCCCCGACTTGATCAAGGATTTCCAAACTGCTTTTTTGATCTTCCACAATTGCATTCGTTAAATCCATAAGCTTCTGGTCCACTTCTTCGACAACTTTATACATTTTCGTGCGACCTCGGCGATTAAATCCACGTTTTTCTTCTAAATTCAATCCGTTATCAACAGCTTCTTTCATAAAATCTTTAACAAGTTGCTTATATTTACGTAGTTCTTCAACAGATCGTGTTTCAGATAAGACTTTGCCTTGATCATCAATTTGCTCCATCATTTTCGAAAAACGCTCATAGGCCTTGTCATTACGGCGTTGATTCATGATTTCAGTAAAGTTAACACCCGTCTGTGAAGTCTCTTTTGTTTTTTTAGAAGGAGGCGTTACTCCAGTTTGCATCACTTTTTGAATATCCATTCCTTCACGACCTTTGCGGTTTGTTCTTTTCCCATTTTATCATAATCCTGTCCAGCGTGAAGACTGAATTTATTCTTATTGCAACAGCTGCAGAACTCCTTGAGGCATTTGATTGGCCTGAGCAAGCATCGCTGTAGCTGATTGATTAATAATATTGTTGCGGGTGAACTCTGTCATTTCTTCTGCCATGTCCGCATCCCGAATTCTCGACTCTGCTGAAGAGAGATTTTCATGTGTTATTTGTAAATTGTTAACGGTATGTTCTATCCGATTTTGTACCGCTCCTAGCTCTGAACGGGCGGACGTGACAGTGTTAATAGCCTCATCAAACGTACTAATTGCTGCGGAAGCACCACTTTGCGTTCCAACATCAACATTATCAATATTAAGAGTTTCGGAATCCATCCCTGATATATTTAATTCAATGGTTTGATCAGAGTTTGGTCCTATCTGAAAACTAAGACTTAATTGCCCTGATCCTCCTGCTCCAGATGAGTCAGGATTTAAAAGACTTTTCGTGTTAAACTCTGTGTTTTCAGATATATTATCGACTTCATCTGTTAATGCATCGATTTCCTTTTGAATTTGTTCCCGGTCAGATTCAGAGTTAGAATCATTCGCAGATTGAACCGATAATTCCCGCATTCTTTGTAACATTGAGTTGACTTCTTGCATCGCACCTTCTGCAGTTTGTATTAAAGATACACCATCCATTGCATTCCGTTCTGCTTGATCAAGTCCTCTAATTTGTGACCGCATTTTTTCAGAAATAGCAAGTCCTGCTGCGTCATCAGAAGCTTTATTAATCCGTAAACCGGAAGATAATTTTTCTAGATTCTTCGACAGTTCTGTTTGGTTTTGGTTCAAGTTCCTATAAGCGTTCAATGCTTGAATATTGCTATTAATTTTCATGATTATTCACCTTCTACTTCCCGTATTTTATATGCTGCTCATATGCGTTTGTTCTTGCTTTTGTCAATTGCGATTGCTTATCTGTTTGTGATTGCAGCGCTAGATTCCAAGAAACGGCTAGGTTATTTACCAATGTTAATATTTCCTGGGTTATTTCAACATTTTTTTCGATATTCGCTCTGAGCAATTGATTATTTATGTAGTTATATAATGCATCTAATTCATCTGCAATAATTCCTGCTTCGTAATTTATGCCAGCACCGAGCCGTTCTACGATATCAATGGACTTTTGGACCTTCTGATTGGACTCCATATATTTTTTATTTTCCATGTAATAAATTGCTTCTTCAAGATTACGAATACAAGCTTCATATAATAAAGCAGTTAGTTGTTGAGGTGTCTTTTTCTTCAAAATTTCTTCCGTTAAAACCATCGTCCATCCTTCTCCTCCCAGCATGCGCTGGTAGTTTTTATATCGGTTGTATAGAAATATTTATTAATATTTTTTTTCCATTTCTTCAATCAATAGAAGCACCTCTGCGATAACAGAATATAATTGAGGTGGTACGTTTTCCCCTAAATCCATGTCTAGCAAACTTTCCAATAAACCTGGGTCTTCTTGTAAATAAATATCGTTTTCTTCAGCCATCTCTAAAATCTGTTTGGCAACTTCTCCGGTTCCCTGTGCTGTCACACGAGGAGCTTCCCCCTCATCATACTTAACAACAGCTGCAGTAGGACCGTTTTGTACTCTTCGTTGTTTTTGATTATAGTAATTTGTTGCCATCATATTTTGTAGTCAAATCCTTTCTCTGTATAAAAAGGCAAAAAACCTTGTTCTGTTTCCTCTTGGATTTCATCAATTTCTTCTACCGTTTCAGCGTTGGCACTCATAGGCTGATAGTTTATATCATTAATGTTGTATCCGATCTCACTAATAGCTTCTGTCGTCTGATCAACTAATGGTTCCATCATTTCTTTAAAATCTGGGTCATCATTTTTTAACGTGATCGAGAGCTGTCTTTCTGTAGATTGAACCATAATCCCGGTTTCTCCTAAAGTAGGAGTATCAATTAGAAAATATAAGTTACAATTTTCCCAATCCAACTGGTCAACTTCCTGTCTCGACTGCACATATACCTGCAATTGCTCATGCTTATCCTTCATAGGAACAGGTAGATTAAATAATAGATGCTGCATATTGTTTCCTTGTTCTGACTTACTCATTAACTGCTGCCCAGTTAGGTTGGAAACACTTTGATTTGCTTTTTGTTGCATTCGACTTCCCTCATCTTCAGTTTTAAGAAGTTGAAGTAGCGCCTCTTTCATATTTTGCTGTTGTGAACCTGATTGTCCTTGCTGCTCTTTTCCAGAAGACGCAAACATCTGGCCTATTTCACTTTCCCTATTTAATCCTAAAGATCGAACCAGCTCAAATACTTGCCTTGAAGAAGGATCTTGCGTGACAGTTCTAGCCTGATCGGTTACTTGTTGAGAAGCAGCTTTCACCCCTTTATCTGCGCTGGATGTTGCTTCCCTTGTTATTACATTTTTCACTTTTTCCTCGGAAGGTTTGAAATCCAGTTGTTCCATTGAACGTTGCACTTCTTTTACAATGTTTAAAGCAGCTGAGGTTTGACCTTTAGAGAGCAGTTGTTTTGCTTCTGCAAGCTGACTGCTTGCCTGCATCATTTTTCTTTCTGTCTTCATATCAGTAAATAACATAAAGTCACTTCTTAGAATGGCTCGATCCATTTGTTTAATTGTTGCTTCGAGTACTTGCTTTGCTTGTGGGGCGGATTGTTGATTGATTATTTTTTCTGCTTGCTGTAGTTGTTTTACAGTATTTTGCCTTACCTGCTTAAACTCATCCGTAACTTTTAAGATTCTGTCTGTAATCCTTGTTTCGAGCATTTGTTTCGTTTCAAAAGGGGGAGACGTTTGAATTTGTTCATTCGCATTATACTGAGCCGCTGAAGCAGATACGGCGCCGTTTTTTGAAAGAACATCAGACAATTCCTGTAGCGATTGCTGGACTGTTTGTCTAGCCGCCATTTCTTTACCTTCATTTAAAAGAGTGTTTGCTTTTTCCATCTGTTCAGCAGCTGATTTTTGAACATTTTCCGGCAAAGATGCAGGAAGTTGCTTTTGTATTTGATTAATTAACGTTTCTACATTAGGCTCTGTGTGTAATTGATTTTGAAGAGAAGAAATCATATTTTGTACATTACTTGCCTGAGAACCTTGATTAGCAACAGCCGCTTTTTCGTTCATTGCTTGAGTTAATGTGTTCATCAACCTCTGTTTTCCAGCTTGGTCCAGTTGGTCGAGCTGTTTGACCAGTTTTAAAATACGTTGTTCATCCTCACCGTTCACACCACTTGCATGAAGCAGTTGCTTAATTTGCTGTTGTATCGCTTCCGTTGATCCTCCATTGTTTCGTATCTGGTTAATGATTTGAACCAAATCAGAAGGCTTCGAGGAAGAGCTGGATGACGATGAAGACTGAGTCAGCATTCTATCCAGTTGATTTCTGGCTGCAGATCTATCCCCCTGTTTTAGAAGCTGCTCTACTTCTTTTAATTGGTTCTCTATAGCTTTAGCAGATTCTTTATCAACATTTGCTGACGTTAACGCTTCGCGTACTTGTTGTACAGACTTTTCTGCTGCCCCACCGCTGTTCAATTGACTTCGTAATTGTTGAAGAGCTTTCTCAACATCTGCTCGAGAATGATTTGCTTTTTCTTTACTCACCACAGATTGCAATGCACGATCTAACCTTTCCTTGCCCGTGCTAGTAAGATGCTCTGCCTCTTTAACGGCTTTTTCGATTTTTGCAGCGTCTTCTTTTGATAAATCAGGATGGTTCATGACACGGTTTTTTATAGCTTTTGTTGCTTCTTCAACCGAACCACCATCGTTTAAACGTTTTCGAACATCTTGTACCGCCTCTTTTAAACTTTGACTTGAATCTGCTTCTGCTGCTTTGATTGCTTTTTTTACAGCACCATCTAAAGCGGCATTCCCTGTTTTACTCGACGATTCAGATTTAGAAGAAAGGTCATTTATGAAATCAACAGAGCTTTTACTATTTAGCCCTTCGTGTATATTTTTCAAATTACTGTCATTTATATCGACACCCTTTGTAGCTGCCGTTTTTATCGTATTTAATTTTTGCTCATTGGTACCGTTTGAACTGTCGATAAAACGTTGCATAGATTCGGCTGAAAATTTAGTTAGCGGTGAACCCGTATCCAACATAACTTTTGCGGCATTTGTCATCGTTGCAGAAGGTTGTTGTATACCTAAATTTTTTAAAATAGAATTTGTATTAACAGCTTTACCTGAACCATTATTGGTAGCAGAAGAACTCATCGCTCTAACTTGAGCAATTCCTTCTTTTTTACCCATTACCTGAAAATCAACTTGGTTCTGCTTAGGCATACTCCCTTCAAATACAGCTTTCATTTTACCGCTTCGCATTCCTAATACTGCTTCATTGCTATTTCTTCTTTCTAGTACCCGCGCACGGTACACTCCTCCTTCTTGTAATCGAAAAGAGGATTCTTGTGTTTGTTTAGAAGGTAAATACGTACTAACTTGCATATTGTCACCCCGTTCAATCTCTCTTTCCCTTATATCGGCTGCTATTCATTTTTATTTATCGTACTTAGGTACCAAAAAAGTGCTCGTAAGGAGTTATAAACAGTCCTTGCGAGCACTTTTTTACATTGGATTAACTATGAATCCGTATGATTATGACCTTTTTTTAATATATGGTTCCCATATTTATTCGTTAATTGTGACATAGTAGCCGATAACTTTGCTTCTTTTATGTCCTTTTTATAAGAAAATAAATCCAACTGCTTATATGCATCGGCAATTGGTATCACTTCTAAACCAGTAATTCCAAGCAAGCGGACACTTTCACCGTTCCAATAGCGCTCTAATAGTTCAACAGCCTGTGTTTTTATTTCTTCTTTAGTAAAAATCGGGTTAAGAAGCTTTCTACTTCTTGTTATTGTTTTTCTGTCACTATACCTTATTGTAATTTGAAAATTGTCAGAACAAACTTGTTTGTGCTTCAATCTCGCTTCGACTTTTTCAGAAAGCATGGAAATGACATTTAGCAACTCTTGTTTTTGATTTACATCAGCAGACATGGTTGTCGAACTTCCTACACTTTTCACTTCTTTTGCAGCCTCAGGATCTACTATCCGATAATCGATTCCATTTGCTCTTTCATAAAGTTTTTTCCCCATTACTCCAAACCGGCCTTTTAGAGAATCTACAGAATAAGCTGCTAAGTCACCTATTGTATAAATATCCCACTGCTTTAATTTATCTGCGGTCTTCATCCCTATTCCATGCATATCTTCAACTGGAAGAGGCCATAACTTTTGAGATAGCTCCCGTTTTCTTAACACTGTGATACCAAGTGGTTTTTTCATATCACTTGCCATTTTTGCTAAAAACTTGCCGGGTGCTATACCAATGCTGGACGGTAACCCTAGTTCTTTATACAGCCTATTCTGTATTTCTTCGGCCATGTGCAACACGTTTCTTTTTTTAAAATTACTCGTTACATCCATGTACCCTTCATCAATAGAAACCGGTTCAACTAAGTCTGTGTACTCCTCAAGAAAATGAAATAATTCAGCAGACGCAGCCCTGTATTTAGTAAAATCAGGCGGACGAATAATGAGGTTCGGGCATTTTTTTAACGCTTGCCATACGGGCATCGTTGTTTTCACACCATATTCTCTCGCTTCGTAGCTCGCTGTGACCACAATGCCTTTGCGTTGTTTTGGATTCCCTGCTATAGCAAGAGGTTTTCCGGCCAAAGATGGATCATGGTTACTCTCTACACTTGCATAAAAGCTATTCATATCGACGTGAAAGATTATTTTTCCGTTCCAATCATGCCCATTCATCCTCTGTCTGCTCCTTTCCGCAGAAACAAGCTGAATCATTATGAGAAAAAAACGTTGATTTTAAGTATCCTACCATAAAAGGCTATTTTGTTTTTTTAACCCAATCTACAAATTCTTTGCCATGAAATTGTAGATTAATTTCTTCTAAAAATCGATGGAAATCCTCTAGTTCTTGCATATGTTCATCACTATTATTACCGTATTGTTCTATGAAGTTTAATAATTGATGAGGCTGTTCAGCCGTTACTCTTCTAATTTCTTCGCCTTTATTAGTCAATGAAACGTAAGAGACGCGTAAATCGTTCTCATTTTTTTCAATCTTGACAAGCTTCTTTTCTCTTAATCTTTTTATAATCTGCATAACCGTGGACAAATCCCACAAACCAATATCGGCGATTTTTGTCATTGTAGCTTGGCTTTCCATATATAAAATCCAGAGGATATGCTGTTCAGCTTGTGTGATTCCTAAATCTTGAGCTGATTTTTGCCAATCTTCTTCCATCACTTTCAATATCCCACGAAGCAAGTTCAAATAAGAGTGATAATTCCATTGATACTTTTCCATATCATCTTTCTCCTTTCAATATCACTCTATTGTATCAGTAGTAGTTTTATTATGAAAGAAATTTACTTTTATTGAGCGCTTGTGACTGTTTCTGCAACAATAGATGTCACCATTTCTGCCAACTTCATTAGTTCAGTGACAGGAATCCTTTCGTTTGTTGTATGAATTTCTTCATATCCTACCGCCAAGTTTACAGTAGGAATTCCATATCCACTTATAATATTTGCATCACTTCCGCCGCCACTTTGTAGCAGCTCAGGATTTCTTCCTATCTTTTTTGCTGCACGCATGGCTGTTTGAACGACTTGGTCTTGTTCGTTCAATTTATATCCTGGATAAACTATTGTAATGTCCAATTCAGCTGTCGTGCCCATTTTTTCCGCTGTTTGCTCTATTGCTTTTTTCATTTTTTCTACTTGAACATCTAGTTTTTCCCTAACAAGCGAACGTGCTTCTGCTGAAATATGAACTTCATCGCAGACAACATTCGTCTGTGATCCTCCTTCAAAACGACCTATATTAGCTGTCGTTTCGCTATCGATGCGACCAAGTGGCATGTTAGATAAAGCTTTAGCAGCAACAGTTATTGCAGATATTCCTTTTTCAGGAGCAACCCCAGCATGAGCCGTTTTTCCATTTACTTTAATATGCAACTTTGCCTGTGTCGGAGCAGCAACGATGATATTACCAACTTTGCCGTCACTATCTAACGCATAACCAAAATCTGCTTGTAACAACGAAGAATCGAGAGCTTTCGCACCTACCAAGCCAGATTCTTCACCAACTGTTATAACAAATTGAATGGTTCCATGCGGTTGTTCGTCTTCTTGAATCGAACGAATGCTTTCTAGCATTACGGCAATACCAGCTTTATCATCAGCTCCTAAAATAGTCGTTCCATCTGTCTGCATATATCCGTCTTTAATAAACGGTTTAATTCCATTGCCTGGTGTAACAGTGTCCATATGACTCGTGAAATAAATGGTTTCACTGTTTTTTACGTTAGCTTCCCACGTACAAATAAGATTTCCGGCTTCATGTTCGGTCGATTGTGCTGCTTCATCTTCTTCCACGGTAACCCCTAAACTTTCAAACTTCTCTTTTAACATTTCGGATATTTCTTTTTCGTTTTTCGTTTCAGAATCAACTTGTACTAACTCCATCATTTCATTGACGAGTCGTTTCTCATTAATCATGCCCATTCTCCTCATAGTAATTATTTTTGTTGGTTTTTTCGATAAATTCATAAAGAACTTTGCCTGTGCTAGAAGGGTGTAGAAAGGCTGTTTTTGCGTTATCTGATCCTTTTATGTAATGATCGTGTATCGTTTTAATACCAGCTTTGCGTATTTCTTTCAGCCTTTCATCAATCGTTGAGACGGTTAAACCTATATGATGAAGCCCCTCCCCTTTTTCATCTAAAAATGTTGCAACCGGACTATCCGGACCCTGGGGTTCTACTAATTCAATTTTAGATAAACCAATTTGAAAAAAAGCTACCTTTACTTTTTGGGAAGGAACCGACTCTATTTTTAACAATCGCAGACCCAATATATCTTTATAAAAGGAATAGTGTTCATCAATAGAATAAACAGCAATCCCCACATGATCTATACCCTCTGGTGCTTTCATACATTTCACTCCTCATTGAAGTGTTAAGGAAATAATTAAAGGTTGAGTCACACGCGTGATACCCGTACAATACAAGTAAAGAATATAAAGGTTGGAGGGAAAACCAGTGCCTAAAAAATTCCAAAAGACAATCATTTACATTATGATTATAACATTAGTTGTAGGTAGCGTGCTTACCGGAGCATCGGCATTATTAAACGGGTAACGTAGTCAATAAGCTGTCCTCACTTTTAAAGGCCCTAAATAATGGGCCTTTTCGGGGGAAATAGAAATATATAAACGCTCTTCGTATCTTTAAGCTCCACGCGGAAGTTGTCATTTATTATTGAGCCGGTGTTACTAAAGGAGATAATTGTTCTAACCGCTGTGATTCGTGCCAAAAGAATCTCTTCGTCCTCGTCTATACTCTTTGGCTGTCGATGAAGACAATAGTAGTTTTCTTTATGCTATGCTATGAAAGTCTTTTTAAATCTTCCTCTATATAAAGGGGTTTTGGAACCTTCATAACGCCTCTTTCTTTGGCAATTTGTTCTATTGTTTTAGGACTTTGCTCGATCCAGACTTTCACTCCGTTCTCCATTTTCTCAAACAGTTGATTTACATCTTCGTTCCTCATGCGGATGCATCCATTGGAAACATAACGACCAATTGACTCTGGTCGATTCGTTCCATGAATCCCGTATATACGCCCATTTGTATTATGAGCATCAAATCCTATCCACCTTGTCCCCAAAGGATTTTTAGGATCACCGCCTTTTATATCAAGCTTACGATAGTAAGGGCGTATCGCTTGCACAATAATTGTAAATTCTCCTTCCGGTGTTAATTTCTCCGTCTTACCTGTTGCAACTGGATAGCGAGCTTCTATTTTTCCTTCATTTATAAACGCAAGCTCATTTGTTTGTTTATTAATAATAACGTAAGGATCACCCGCTTCTGGTGATGTATTTAATGGCCACAAAATAGAAAACACACCTACGACAACCGTTAAAATTTTCACATTCGCACCGCCCCTTTATGGTGGTTGTTGATATTCTTTCTATTTAGTGTCCCTTTGTTTGTGGTCTCTATTCAAACGTTTGGCTGAAACTGTTTTTGTACGTTTTGGATCTGGTTTAAACTTTTTCTTTGTTAATAAATACTCCTCTAACTCGTGAAGAATGTAAAATAATGAAGAACGAACTTCAAATTCCTCTCTTGTTTGTGGTAGCTCCATTTGTTTAAGTTCATTTCTTAACTCATTTAAACGGACAAGAAAATAGGCAGATGTGTTCCCTGGAGAAACCGCTTGACTTAATTCTTCCATAAAAGAAGCCATTTTTTCTCCTTGAATAAGGGTCCTGTCTAATGTTGAGATAAAAGGTAAGATACTTTTTATAACAGCAAACTGTTTTTCTCGCATTTTAAAATAATGATAAAAATAATCATCATTACGTAAAAAATGGTTATCAACATTTTTTAATGCCATTTCTTTTCCTTCTTCAATAAATGCTGCGGCATCTGCAATTTCTTTGCCATCCCAGGTATTATCTCCAAATCGTAAGTATGAAGCAAATTCCTTCCAAATCGACCTAAAACAATCCTCAAGCCTTACCTGTTTCCACGTTAAATCTTTTTCATTACTTGGCATATACATGTTCATAACAAGGGCCACACCAACACCGATGAAAATTAATAAAACTTCGTTTAGAAGAACTTCAACGCTTACTCCTTCTGTCGTATAAAGATGTAGCATAATAACCACGCTTGTTACGACTCCACGTTTAGCTCCTATTCCAACGGCCGTTGGAATAAACAACAGAAACAATAAAGCAATAGAAATAGGATGATAACCAATAAGTTCATAAACAATACTTCCGTAAATTAAACCAACGAGACAGGCAACAATTCGTTCCCATGAAGCACGAACTGATTCTTTTTTTGTAACAGATATACATAGAACAGTAATAATACCTGCCGAAACATAAAAATCCAGCTGCAACAACTGAGCGATGAAAATGGACAGTGCTGCCCCTATTGCTGTTTTTAACGTACGATAACCTATTCTCCACTTTGGCATGGGAAGCTCCTTTTCATGTTCACTTTTTTGTCAGAGCAAAAAACTACACATTTATTCATGTGCAGCAATGTAAACGATATGTTATGTAATCCACTTTTTAAATGATGGCGCGCCTACCAGGATTCGAACCTGGAATACGAGAACCGGAATCTCGCGTGATATCCCTTTCACCATAGGCGCAATGTCAAACAAGACAATCACGATTGTACCTAAAATTATCAAAGCTGTCAATGTATAAAAGAAATGGGGGTTATTGCCCCCCTTTCGCTCTTATGAATTTAAGACTCTGGTTGTCCTTCTTCTAACATTTTTTCAAAACGTTCTTCTATTTGATCTTGGTTGTAACCCATCTGATTTAATTTTTTAGTAAAATGTTGAGCATAAAGTTTGGTTCGTTCTGCCATTTTTTTATATTTTTTTCGTTCTGCTACCTTTTTCGACGTTTGAGCCCTATTTTCTGCGTTAGACATAATGCTTTCAACAACAAATAATGACTTCCAAATCTCGTCTTCATCTAACTCCTGATTTTGACCTTCAAGACAAGACAAAACATCTTGATAATAGTCTCTAAACTCTTCGAAATCTATTTCTGTGTCCATATTCAAATATTCTTGTATTTTATCATAATACTTATCCATAACATTTTTCCGTCCTTTATGTATTGAAGTGACATTCATTATACCATATTATAAATTGTCATAGTCAAGAGAATGTAAATTATGAGCGGGAAAGACTCCCATGTTACTAGGAAGAAGTCTACATGAAGAGAGGCTGACCTCAAACGTGGTATCTAACCACTTTGGGACAGCCCCTTGTACGTTTAATCACAGTATTCGTCAAATGCTTTTTCTAACTCTTGTACCACTTCAATCGGTTCGTGTCCTTCTATTTCATGACGCTCCACCATTCTTTGAATCTCACCATCTTTAATTAAAGCAAAAGAAGGAGAAGAAGGAGCATATCCTGTGAAATAAGAACGCGCTTTATCTGTTGCTTCTTTATCTTGACCGGCAAATACAGTTACAAAACGGTCCGGCTTCTTTTCATAATTTTTCATGTAAGCAGCTGCTGGACGTGCAATACCTCCGGCACAACCACATACTGAATTTACCATAACAAGGGTTGTACCTTCTTGTGATAATGTATCTTCCACCTCTTCTGGTGTAGATAACTGTGTATATCCTGCTTCATCCATTTCCTGTCGGGCTGGATTAACTACATCATTAACATAAAAGTTAAAATCCATATAACTCATCCTTTCTTTATAGATATCGTTTCAATTCTTATTGTATCCGAAAACCGGAAAGAAGCACAAGTAACTGACACTCAAGTAACAAAAAGAGTAAAAACTCCGGAAACATTCCGGAGTATCATCAGTATTAGTAAACATGTTCTTTTTCTTCATTGAATTCTTCCAATTTCTGTTTTATCCTCGCTAGAAAACGTCCGCATATGAGCCCATCCAACACTCTATGATCAAGTGACAAACATAGATTTACCATGCTTCTGATTGCAACCATATCGTCTTGCACAACAACAGGTTTTTTTATAATGGATTCGATCGAAATGATGGCTGATTGCGGATAGTTTACAATCGGCATAGATTGTACTGAACCAAAGGACCCCGTATTATTAACGGTAAACGTGCCATCCTTCATATCTTCATTACTTAATTGCCCCAAGCGCGCTTTTTTAGCAAGGTTGTAAACTTCCTTACCGATTCCTTTAATACTTTTCTCGTCTGCGTTCTTGATCACAGGGACATATAACGATTCTTCTGCTGCAATAGCGATAGAAATATGAATATCCTTCTTTTGGACAATCTTATCACCGCCCCAAACGGCATTGACTTCAGGGAATTCTTTTAATGTTTCAACGATTGCCTTAATAAAGAATGGTAAGAAGGTCAAAGAGAATCCCTCTTTTTGTTTAAAATCTTCTTTAATCCGGTCACGGTATTTTACAATATTGGTTACATCTGCTTCTACCATCGTCCAAGCATGAGGAATTTCTTCTTTGCTCTGTACCATATTTGAAGCAATCGCTTTTCTCATTGGACTTAATGGTACTTCCTTGTCCTCAGAAAGAACTTCAATTTTTTCAGCTGGTTTTTTCTTATAAGTAGGAAATACAGCTGGATCTTCCTGCGTTTCCTTTTCCGTCTTTTGTACTGCTGCTGTAGATGATGACAACGATTCTATATGGCGTTTCATATCTTTACGAGTAATTCTGCCACTTTTCCCTGTACCTTCTACACTAGTTAAATCAAGGTTATGCTCTTGTGCTAACCTCATCACAGCTGGAGAATATCGTGTTTTCATCGATGTATCGTTTTCGCTCAACTTCGTCTCTTTTTGAGCGGAGGAATTTACAACTCCAGACTGAGCGTCATCTGTTGGCTCATTTGACATGGTTTCTTCCGTTTCAATATAGCAAATAAGCTCTCCTACCTGTACCGTTTCATCTTCCTCTACTACAATTTCTTTAATGATACCAGTATAAGAAGATGGCACCTCAGCATTTACTTTATCGGTCATCACGTCAGCAATTGGATCATATTTATTTACTTTATCTCCGGATTTCACCAGCCATTTAGTAATGGTTCCTTCTGTCACACTTTCTCCTAATTGCGGCATTTTTATTTGTTCAGACAACATAATCACCTCCTAGAACTGCGCTAATTCGCGGATTGCTTTCTCGATTTTCTCTGGGTTCATCATGAAATACTTTTCCATTGTCGGGGCATAGGGCATAGCTGGAACTTCAGGCCCCGCTAACCGTTGAACTGGAGCATCTAAATCAAAAAGACAGTGTTCAGCGATAATCGCGGAAACTTCCCCCATAAGACTACCTTCTTTGTTATCTTCGGTTACTAATAAAACTTTACCTGTTTTAGATGCTGCCTCTATAATTGCTTCTTGATCCAATGGATATACCGTTCTTAAGTCTAAAATATGTGTGGAAATCCCTTCATCTTCCAGCTTTTCTGCAGCTTCCATGGCAAAGTGAAGACAAAGACCATAACTAATGACAGTTATATCTTCTCCTTCTTTTTTTATGTCTGCTTTACCGATTGGCAAAGTATATTCTTCATCCGGTACCTCACCTTTAACTAACCGGTACGCTCGTTTATGTTCAAAAAACAAAACAGGGTCCTCATCTTGAATAGCCGATTTTAATAACCCTTTAACATCATAGGGTGTGGAAGGCATAACGATTTTTAAGCCAGGCACATGTGAAAATAATGACTCTACCGATTGAGAATGATATAACGCACCGTGAATGCCTCCACCGTAAGGAGCGCGAATCGTAATTGGGCATGTCCAATCATTGTTAGAGCGGTATCTCGTTTTTGCAGCCTCAGAAATAATTTGGTTTACAGCCGGCATGATAAAATCAGCAAACTGCATTTCCGCTACCGGTTTCATCCCATACATAGCAGCACCAATACCAACTCCAGCTATAGCTGATTCAGCAAGCGGGGTATCTAAAACCCTTTCTTCACCAAATTCTTGATAGAGCCCTTCTGTTGCTTTAAAAACGCCTCCTTTTTCTCCGACATCTTCACCGAGAATAAATACCTTTTCATCTTTTTCCATTTCTTCACGCATTGCAGCATTTACAGCCTGAATATATGAAATTACTGCCATTACACCTCACCATCCTTGTCGGCGTATACGTACTTTAATGATGATTCAGGATCAGCATAAGGTGCGTTCTCCGCCGCTTCTGTCGCTTCATCTACGATTTGTCGTATTTTATCCAGCATTTCGTTTTCTTTTTCTTCCGTCAATACATTCATTTCTTTTAAATACTTAGAAAACGTATGAATAGAATCTTTTTTCTTTTCTTCTTCCACTTCTTCTTTTGAGCGATAAGAACTGTCATCGTCATCACTTGAATGCGGAGTTAGACGATATGAGACCGTTTCTATCAAGGTAGGCCCCTCTCCATTTTTACAACGATCTGACGCATTTTTCACGGCTTCATATACAGCGAGCGGATCATTACCATCTACTGTATAACCTGGCATTCCATACCCTATAGCTCTATCTGAAACTTTGTCACAAGCTAACTGTTTTTCAATCGGTACAGAAATAGCATACTTGTTGTTTTCGCATAAAAATATTACGGGTAAATTGTGCACTCCAGCAAAGTTCGCTCCTTCATGGAAATCACCTTGATTAGAAGATCCTTCTCCAAATGAAACGAGCGTAACAAAATTTTTCTTTTCCATTTTGGCTGCTAAAGCAATGCCTGCAGCATGCGGAAGTTGTGTCGTAACCGGAGAAGATCCAGAAACAATTCGATTTTTCTTTTGACCAAAGTGACCGGGCATCTGTCTACCGCCAGAGTTTGGGTCTTCTGCCCTTGCAAAACCTTGCATCATTAAATCCGTCGCAGACATACCAAAGCCTAAAACAAGACCTATGTCACGATAATAAGGAAGGAGATAATCTTCTTTAGTATTTAATGCCATCGCTGCTCCTACCTGTGCCGCTTCTTGACCTTGGCAGGATACGACAAAGGGTATTTTCCCAGCTCTATTTAAAAGCCACATTCTTTCATCAATTTTTCTAGCTAAAAGCATCATTTCGTACATCGATAAAACTTGTTCATCAGATAGACCAAGTTCTTCATGTCTTTTCGAGGTCATTTAAGGTACCTCCCCTTTTTAAAAGTAAAAAATTACGAGTGGATTGCTTTCCCTTCAACTGCTAAAGCTGCTTCTCCTATTAGTTCTGAAAGGGACGGATGCGGATGAATCGTTTCACTTATTTCTAGATTAGAAGCATCTATCAGCTTAGCGAGAGACGCCTCAGAGATAAGTTCTGTCACATGAGCTCCAATCATATGGACACCAAGCAAATCATCATTTTGTTCATTGATAATAAACTTTGTAAACCCTTCTGTGTCACCAAAAACAAGAGCCTTGCCATTGGAACGAAAGGAAACGCTTCCCGTTTTAACCGAATATCCTTGTTGACGTGCTTGGGTTTCCGTTAAACCGATACTCGCCACTTCTGGTCTGCTGTATGTACATCTTGGTATCATCGTTGAATCAATCGGTGACGGAGAGTTATTTATAATATGATTGATAGCGATTAAACCTTCATGAGAAGCAACATGAGCTAATTGCATTCCGCCTATGACATCTCCAATGGCGTATATGTGTGATTCTTTTGATTGATAATGTTGATTCGTAACAATACATTCATTATTTGTCTCTATTTCTGTATTTTCTAAACCGATATCTTCTATGTTTGCTTTTCTTCCGATACTTAATAATACTTTTTCTGCCGAAATCTCTAGTTCTTTTCCCTCATCATCCAAAGTCAACGTAACAACATCTGACTTTTGTGTCTTCTCTGGTCTAATATTAGCATTAGTCAACACCTTCACACCACGGTTTTCAAGTGTTTTTTTCATATGCTCAGATATAGCTTCATCTTCTCCTGGTAAAATCGAAGAGGCGTATTCGACAATAGTTACATCTACCTCAAAATCTGACATCATAGATGCAAACTCAATGCCTATAACCCCACCACCAACTATAATAATAGATTTTGGTAATTCATCCAAATTCAATGCCTCATCAGAAGTCATCACTTGATCTCCATCTGGTTTCAAATCAGAAAAAGTTTTTGGCCTTGAACCGGTTGCTACAATAACATTTTTCGGTAGTAACATAATATTTTCTGAGCCGTCTTCCATTTCCACTGATATCGTTCCCGAAATTGGGGAAAATATAGAAGAGCCAAGAATACGCCCATGACCTTGATAAATGTCAATTTTCCCTTTTTGCATAAGCTGTTCTACACCATGATGTAATTGTTGAACAATCATATCTTTTCTTGCTTGTACTTTATCAAATTGAATAGATACATCGTTTGCTGTAATACCATATTGTTCACTGTTTTTTAATTCAGAGTATACTTCTGCACTTCTTAGCAGGGATTTGCTAGGGATACATCCTTTATGTAGACAAGTGCCTCCGACTTTATCCTTTTCGACAATTGCGGTTTTTAATCCTTCTTGTGCTGCTTTAATCGCTGTGACATACCCGCCAGTTCCAGCACCTAGTATTACAACGTCATATTCTTCCGGCAATGTCCTTCCTCCTTTTTCCTCCTGCAACTTTAGCAATTTATTTCTCATTATCCAGTTACAAACTAAACATCTATTTATTTTAGCATGTTTTATGTTCCTTTTTCACTTCTCACACATTATATTAAAAATATATTCAAAATTTAACACAAGTAAAAACTTGAACACCATTCTTTGAATAGAGTACAATACAAAAGTAACGATAGATAGTTAAACTTTAGGAGAGATTACATACCATGCGGATTATTGCTTTATTTGTTCTTGTTATACCCGGATTACTATCAGCGCTCGGAATAAAACTAATGAGAGACACTTTGTTTCAAATTTTACAGAATCCGTTCCCTTTTCTTTGGCTGCAATTTGTTATTGGGTTATTATTGCTGATTTTCGGTGTTTGGTTTATTTCTGGTTTCGTCTTATATCGCGATCGTAAAAACAATAAGCCCGGAGTACGCCATTCCGAATAACGAGTCATATTTCTTTCCAGCCCCACTGATCAATCCACTTTAATAAACGGCTTTGTTGAATCTTTTCATGAAAAGATATTCTCTCAGCCATCAACGTTAGTACGGTGTACAATAGAACCATGACGATTTTAACGATAAATGGAAGAGTTGAAAACCCAAACCACGCAATAATGCCTCCAACTAACGCCGCTCCATTATCTCCAAGCATTGCCTGTTTTGTTTTTTCAATATACCACCAAATGGTCATCATAGCCAGCACAAACACTATCACTTCTCCTCCATGTAAAGAAGGAATCATTATGAAGTAAATCAAAAAATGACAAGAAGTCCATTTCCACACTCGAAGTGGCCGTGTATCCAATATATTAGTCACATGAGGAGACAACACGAAAATAAATAACGAAATAATACTTTCCCACCCCAGAATCAAATCTACTTCACTTACTACCACAAAAAGAGCTGCGGCGCTGGTGAAAATTATCTTCATTAAACCCGTCGTCCATTCTCCTCTTTGTACAAAATACATCATATGACCCCGTATCCCTTTAGGAAAAGAACTTCCAAAAAAATCATCAATCCAACCAGCAAGCCATATCGTAATAATATAAAGAACAAAGGTAGTTGAAGCTCCCAAAAAAAGAGACATAATAGCAGCAGCTAAAAGAATAACACCTAGCGAATAAGGCACCCGTCTTTTTTGATAATTTTCAGCGGTCCACTCCAACCGTTTAAAATAAGAAGTCGACAGCTTCCAAATAAGAATAATTAACGCGAGGAGGAGAGCGACTTTCCATACTTCCACAAACACTGTTCCACTTCCAACCATTGCTTCCCACGGTGGTATAATCCTTGTAACCCCCATCCCTTGCCTTCGTGAACAAACGGTACTTTTACCTCTTCTATATATAGCCCTTGTTGCAACGCTTTTAAAGTCATCATTGTCTCAAGAGCAAAACCTTTTGCTTCCAACAACTGAAAACTTTTTAGATGTTTACGGTGAAACGCCCTTTGACCAGATAAAGGTGTTTGTAATAACAGACCACTCTGTTGCTTTATTACATGCTGTACTCGTCTTTTAACTAAACCAAAGCCATTTTTTCCTTCTCCTTTTACCGTCCCTATAACCAAATCAGCTTCGTTCCTATATAAAGGGGTTAGTAACTGTCTTCCATACTTGGCGCTTTCTTTTAAATCTGCATCCAATGTAACAATATACTCTCCTTTACTGGCCAGCCAACCTGACTTTGCAGCAGTTGCTTTTCCATGATTTTTAATAAAGGAAATAGCTACATCACAATATTTTTCCATCATCCTTCCTGTTCCATCCCTGCTCCCATCGTTAATTCCTATTACTTCATCGGCCCATCCCGATTTTCGAATGGCCTTAAGCGTCGTACAAAGATGCTTTTCTTCATTAAAAGCTGGTATAATAACACTGATACTCATATTTTCACCCCTCTAACCTTTTTCGGTGTTTTATGATGATTAAAAACAGAACGGAATGAATGAATGGTTTTGTTTAACCATTGCGATCGATTTAATCGCCTCTGCCTTTCAAACACGGAATGAATACCTTTTAGATCTACTATTTTGCTTCCAGCAAGCATCTTCATTAAAAGGGATGACCCCATCCCTTTACGACCTTTGCTGAGATATTCCGACATATCTCTATGCCCGCCGATTAAATAAATTTTTTCTGCCCCTTCCTTTAATGCAAAAGCAATCGCTGCATCCTCACTTAACCCTAAAAACTTTAATGTATTCGCAGCAAGATCGTATTTTTGTATCCTTTGCATCCCTGGAGCGTCCCCTTTTACACCTTGATGTACTATTAATTGAGAACCACTTTTCAAAGAATCTTTACTAACAGAGTCCATGTCACCTATAATATAATCTGGTGTGATACCTAAATGAATCATTTCATCAGCCGAACCATCCACTGCAATCGTCCGCATATCTTTCCTCAAAAAAAATTTATTGGCGTAATATAAGTCTTTTTTATAATCAGCACCACGAATAACAATAACAACATCTTGTCCCGCTAAACTTTCACCTTTTTCCCACGTATCCCAGCAATGTAATAATGACGATAACTCATCTTTAGCAAAATCAATGCTATTCTCACAAAATTGTTCGAAGTTTTTTAAGTTGTTGTCCACCGCTTTGTTCTTTAATGTTTGTACTATTTTTTCATCATATTCTCGTAAAGAACCGATGTCGATTCGATAATTACCATAAGGAAGAACCACTTTGTTATGAACAATTTCAATAAAACGATAATTTATCCAAGATCCGATTCCGGCAGTATCCTCCATATCGAATACTTTAATATTTTTATCTAACAACCGAAGAACACCGTCGTTTTGGAAAGATCCTGTCATCGAGCATTTTATATTAATAACCGCTTGTACTTTTTTAGCAATTAAACTTTCTGCGGCTGCTGCATCTATATCTTCATGGGCGACAACAGCTATTTGGTGTGGCTCTAAATATTGAACAAGTTGTTTTGTTTTCGTATGAAACTGAGCCGTCCCTTTTATTTTTCCCATAAAAAACCGCCTCCTTTTTTTAGTATGGTCCAAAAGAGACGCTTTACATGCATAGAAATGAAGAAGAAGATAATCATAAGAGTATCTTATCGGTTGATGGAGGAATTCAATATGTTTAGATATATGGAATCACGCCATGGTTTTGATATGTATGTCTCTTCTTACAACGGTGAACTATATACCATTCAATATAACCCAGATTTAGAACGAATAGAGCAAATGCGTCCGATCAACTACACATTATCCCATTTATTTCACTCCTATATAGAAGAAAAGAATAATGATGAAAAAAAGAGGCCTTTTCCTTAAAAGGCCTCTTTTTTCTCAACTTACTTTATGTTCAAGGCGAAGTTTATCAGCAACCATTGCGATAAATTCACTGTTTGTCGGTTTTGCTTTTGTAACATTAATGGTATAACCAAACATACGTGAAATGGACTCAAAGTTGCCTCTGCTCCAAGCTACTTCAATAGCATGGCGAATCGCTCTTTCTACTCGGCTGGACGTTGTATTATATTGTTTAGCAATATCCGGATATAACACTTTCGTTATCGATCCTAATAAATCTATATCATTGTAAACCATAGAAATCGCTTCTCTTAAATACATATAACCTTTAATGTGAGCAGGTACACCAATTTCATGAATAATATTTGTGATACTCTGACTGAGATTAATTTCCGGTTCTTCTTCCTTCGAATCGTTTTTTAGTATAGTATTAGGAATAAATGAAGAAGACATTTGTTCACCGCTTACTTCTCTTATGTTTGAGATCAACGTTTCCATATCAAACGGTTTTAATACATAATAAGAAGCACCTAAATTCACAGCTTTTTTTGTTACATCCTCTTGACCAAAAGCTGTAAGCATAATAATTTTTGGTTTAACCTCTAAATCGCTTGAATACACCTTCTCAAGAACTGCCAATCCATCAAGATGGGGCATAATGATATCAAGTACTAAAACATCCGGCTGCGTTTCATTTACAACGTTTAAACATTCTTGTCCGTTGTAGGCAATCCCAGAAACCTCCATGTCCTCTTGAGCACCTATGTACTCATTTAATAAACCAACCAATTCTCTGTTATCATCAGCTACACAAACTTTAATATTATTCACTGATTGAACCTCCTCATTTTATGTTTACAATTGCGTCTCTTTATATCCATTCAACAACAAATTCAAATTACCTTTAATTTTATCAATTTTTTTAAAAAATATGGATTAACTCCCGAAAACTTAATTATTCTATAATATATGACTTATTTCGACGTTTGACATTTTGTTCATTGTATGTATTTGTCGAAAAATATTTGTATTTTTATCATAACATAATTTTGTAAACATATTGAAGGAAACTGCCGAAGCGCAGTTTCCCTCTCACATGTTTAACTCGCTGTTTGTGTTCTTTTCTCTAAAAACGTATTAATTCCTGCCTCTTCAAGCATCCATTCAATATGACAAGCATATCCAGATGTAGCATCATTAACAAATACGTGTGTTACAGCACCGACGATTTTCCCTTTTTGGATAATAGGACTGCCACTCATTCCCTGTATTATTCCTCCTGTTTTTTCTAATAACTCCTCGTCTTTCACTTTAATAACCATACCCTTTGATGCAGCATGTAATTGTGGCATCGTCTGGACGATTTCTATATCAAATGACTCGACTTTTTCATCTTCTATCACCGTCAGCATTTTTGCAGGTCCTGTTTCTACTTCTTGAGCAAATCCAACCGACATAGGTTTATTATAATCATTATTTGACTCGTTCAATTTATTCTCTTTCAGATGACCAAAAACACCAAACGAACTATTTTTTGTAACATTCCCTAATTTTTGTTCATCGGAGTCCAATGTAGCTTGTTTTTCCCCCGGATTTCCATTGACCCCTCTTTGGATAGATCCAACAGATGAACGCATTATAGTTCCATTTTCAACAACCACCGGCTTTTTAGTATCCGAATCAGCAATAACATGGCCTAACGCACCGAATTTCCCATCCTCTGGTTCATAAAAAGTTAACGTCCCTACTCCTGAAGCAGCATTTCTTATATAAGCCCCTAACACATAGCTATCTTTCTTTTCGTGTGGTGTTAATTGTGTTTCATGCAATGTCGATTTTCTCATATACTTTAGAGATAAGTTGTCTTGAATATCTTTATTTTTCAACTCATCCACAACATCTTCAAGCTTATTCATTTTCTTTCCATTCATTTCAATGATCCGATCACCAACTTTCAATCCTGCTTTTTCCGCCGGTGAAAAACGTTCTTCATTGGAGAGAACTTGATGAAATCCAACCACCATCACTCCATCAGACTGTAACTTCACACCAATCGAATCTCCTCCAGGTATAACTTTTAAATCTGGAATTTTTTCAATTTTCGTTTGTTTTTTCGGAAACCCTGTGACTTCAAGGCTAATATTTGAATCCTCGTTGTTTTCTAAGACGTTTATATTTTCCTTATTCTTTATATCCATTTTTTCTGCTACATTTGTTGTATCTGACTCAAACATAGTAATTTGTTCTGGTATTTGAATATAAGACTGTAAACCATCATTTGATAAAACACATGTAAATAGTGCGATTACTAAAATGCCGGTTAATCTTCTCCCCCATTTCATTCATTGCGTCCTCCTCATCCCCATTAATATTTTCTTTAGTACTTCTAATGTTGCCTCCCGAAAGCCGATTTATAAGCGTTCAATCATAAAAAAGCTGACCTTTTTTGGTCAGCTTTTCATGATTTGGTTTTGATTTTTTCTGCCATCGTTAATAATTCATGTGCATGATCCTTCGTTAAATCTGTCACTTCTACACCTGATATCATTCTGGCAATTTCATCCGTCTTATGCTTCTCTTCTAAAGAGCGTACGGAAGTAATGACACGATTTTCTTTTTCGAACTTTTCAATATATAAGTTCGTATCAGCCATGGCAGCCACTTGGGGGAGATGAGAAATACATAGCACTTGCGAACCTCTGGACACTTGGTAAATTCTTTCGGCAATAGCTTGCGCAACCCGACCACTTACCCCTGTGTCAACTTCATCAAACACAAGCGTTGTTACATGTTGAAATCCTGATAAAATTGTTTTTAATGCCAACATAATTCGTGATATTTCCCCTCCAGACGCTACTTTAGCAAGCGGCTTGAGCGGTTCTCCAGCATTTGTCGCCATTAAAAATTCTACATTATCTTGTCCATTTTCATTAAAAGACGATTTAGATTGTTCCCATTCATATGTTTTCCCTTTTGATGTTTGCGTGATTCGTACTTGCATGTCTGCATTTTCCATGTATAATCCTTGCAATTCATTTTTTACATCTACTGCCAATTTTTCTCCTGCTTGAACTCGGAGATCTGTTAATGTATCGGCTTCTGCTTGGAGATCCAGGGCTGCATGTTTCAACTGTTCTTCAAGTTCATGAATTTTTTCATCTTTGTTCGTTAGAGATTCCATTTCTTCTTCTAACTTGGATGACAATTCAAGAATTTCTGTAACAGAATCACCGTATTTTCGTTTTAATTTCTTTATTTCTTCTAAGCGCGTTTCAATTTCTTCGAGCCGTTCCGAATCAAACGATAAAGAATCGATATTCTCACGGAGTGAAAAAGTTGCCTCTTCTAACATATAGTAAGCAGAATGTATGGATTCCTTCAGTTTTTGTAAATCACCATCTATGCCGGCAGCTTCCTCGGAATGGTTCATGGCCAGTCCTGCCCAATCCAACCCTTTCCCTTCACCATACAAACTGTCGTACGCATAACTTAATTGATTATACAACTTTTCACTATTGGCTAATATATGTTTTTCTTTTTCTAGATCCTCATCTTCTCCCGGTGTCAGTTCAGCATCTTCAATTTCTTTTAATTGATATTGAATAAAATCAAGCCGATTCGCAGTTTCCTGGTCGTTTGCTTTCCATTTTTCTAAATCTGACTGAAGACTGGAAAAGGTTCGATATCTCGCTATGTAGTCTTTGTATGATTCTTGTATTTTTTGTCCCGCAAACCGATCCAACATCGATATATGTTTTTCCTGCTGCATTAAATCTTGATGCTCGTGTTGACCATGAATATCAACAAGCGATTGACCAGCTTCTCTTAATACAGCTAACGTGACCAATTTGCCATTAATTCGACAGACACTTTTTCCATGATTGGTTATGTCTCTTCTCATAACGACCATATCTTCTTCGACTTCAATACCTGTATTTTCTAAAATTGCACGAGCAGGGTGCGACCCACTTATTCGAAACAAGCCCTCTATTTCAGCTCGTTTCTCTCCATGTCGAACATAATCGACAGATCCTCTTCCGCCAATCAATAAGCCTATGGCGTCTATAATAATCGATTTACCCGCTCCTGTTTCACCAGTTAATACTGTTAATCCTTCTCCGAAAGGAACCGTAAGTTCTTCTATAATAGCGAAGTTTTTTATTGTGATTTCTTCGAGCATGACAGCACCTCGATTTCAATAAAATTAAAGCATATCCAAAAATCGATCAATTGTCGCCGTTGTTTGTTCTTTTTCCCGACAAATAATTAAGATTGTGTCATCTCCACATATTGTTCCTACAATTTCTTCCCAATCCAAATTGTCTATTAACGCCGCAACTGCGTTCGCATTCCCCGGCAATGTTTTCATTACAATTAAGTTCTCCGTTTGATCGATACCGATGAAACTGTCAATCAGTGCCCTTTTCAACTTTTGTAATGGATTGAAACGTTGGTCTGCTGGCAGACTATATTTATAACGACCATCAGCCGTCGGTACTTTCACTAAATGTAATTCCTTAATATCTCGTGAGACCGTTGCCTGGGTTACATTATAGCCTCCTCTTTTCAACCGATCGACTAAATCATCTTGTGTCTCAATATCAAAATCCGAGATAAACTCTCGAATTTTTATGTGACGTTGTCCCTTATTCATCCTTCACCCTCCAATAAAATCCGACAAATATAAACAGTCTGAATATATCATAACCAATTTTTTATATTTATACAATGGAATGAGTAAAACAAACATATGAAAGAAGAGAAGAAGAGGTTACATGTTATGGAGGTTGCATTTGTGCAGGAACTCCTTTAGAACGTAACCTATGAGGGGGAGAAGAAGGTTTTCCGAAAAAATAATAATTCTGTGTGAACATATGGATGAAGAAATAAACGCCTTATCAACCGACAACAAAATGAGTATGTGCTTTTGCTACTATCTCGCTAATCTCGTTGTATGATAAGTTATGCAATTGGTTCTCTGGAGTCCAAACAAGATATAGTAAAAATTCTATATTTCCATCTCCTCCAGTAACAGGAGAGTAGGAAAGCGCGTTCGCACAAAATCCTAATTGGTTGGAGAAGTCGACAATATCCTGAAGTACTTCTATATGTGTTTCACGATCCCGAACAATTCCCTTTTTGCCTACCTTTTCACGGCCAGCTTCAAATTGCGGTTTCACTAACAAGCATGCTTGTCCGCTTTCCGGCAAAAGTCGACTTAAAGGTTCGAGTAACAATTTTAATGATATAAACGATACATCCGCTACTGCTACTTCAGGTTTCTGTTTTTCAAAACGATGCGGTTCTGCGTAGCGGAAATTAAAACGTTCCATTACTTCTACTTTTTCGTGATTACGTAATTTCCAAGCTAATTGGTTGGTTCCAACATCAACAGAATATACATATGCCGCCCCATTCTGTAGGGCGCAATCAGTAAAACCGCCGGTAGAAGCTCCTATATCAATAACCACTTTATTTTCAAGATTAAGTGGAAAAATATTCAATGCTTTTTCTAATTTAAGTCCGCCCCGGCTTACATAGGGTAGTGTCTCTCCTTTTATACGCAGAGAGACATTTTGATTAACTTTTGTTCCAGGTTTATCGATTCGTTCATTATCTGCTAATACAACACCTGCCATAATGGAACGTTTTGCTTGTTCTCTTGAATCAAAAAAACCTTGTTCAACCAATAATACATCAATTCTTTCTTTTTTCATTCGCTACGCCCTTTTTTGTTTTCTTGGAATAAGAGCTTTTATTCTCTTAGAAACTTCATCTGAGGTCAAGCCAATTTCTTCATATAATTCAGGAACACTACCATGTTCGATATACCAATCCGGCACGCCCATACGTTCTATAATCGTGTGGTGCCAACCATTATCGTGAAAATGTTCGAGTACTGCACTCCCAAAGCTTCCTTTTAAAGCGGCTTCTTCTAGAGTCAAAATAGGATGATTTTCTTCATGAAGTTCCTTTAACATCTCTTCATCAAGTGGTTTAGCCGAACGAGCGTTAACAATACGTACATTAATATTTTGTTCCGCTGCTAGGTTATCTGCAGCTTCATGAGCTATCGGAAGCATCGTACCAAAAGATAAAATTGTCACGTCTGTACCATCTCTTACGATTTCCCATTTGCCTATTTCAAGTTCTTTTAATTCCGCATCCATTAGAACACCGTATCCATTTCCACGTGGATAGCGCACCGCTACAGGACCATCATCGTATTGAATAGCTGTGTAAGTCATATGCTGTAATTCATTCTCGTCTTTTGGCATTAGTATTTTCATGTTTGGCAGACTACGTAAGTACGCGATGTCAAACACACCTTGATGAGTTTCTCCATCAGCACCAACAAGCCCTGCACGATCGATTGCAAAAAACACATTAAGATTCTGTCTGCATATATCATGTACTAATTGATCATACCCACGTTGTAAAAATGTAGAATAAACAGCAAAAACAGGCTTCATTCCTTGCGTCGCCAAGCCTCCTGCCATGGTTGTTGCATGCTGCTCAGCAATCCCAACATCAAACATTCGATCTGGAAACTCGGCCCCAAATTGATCAAGCTTCGTACCACCAGGCATCGCTGCTGTTAAGGCAACAACTCTTTTATCATTGGAGGCGATTTTTTGTAACGTATTACTAAATACTGCACTGTAAGCAGGAGGGCCTGGTTTTTTTACTACTTCACCGGATTCAATTTTATACGGTCCAAGTCCGTGCCACGTACCGCTTGCATCATTTTCAGCCGGGGCATATCCCTTTCCTTTTTTGGTTAGCACATGAACAATTACCGGACCTTTTGTGTCTCTTGCGTATTTAAGATTGGACATCAAGTCATCGAGATCATGACCATCTACCGGTCCTAAATAAGTAAAACCTAGTTCTTCAAAAAACATACCTGACACGAGCAAGTACTTCAGACTATCTTTAACCCGTTCTGCTGTAGAGGCCAATCGTCCTCCAAAAGCAGGAATTTTCTTTATAAGAAACTCCAGATCATCTTTTACTTTTTGATATCTTCCCATTGTCCTTAGACGGCCCAAAATACTATGAAGGGCACCCACGTTAGGTGCAATAGACATTTCATTATCATTGAGAATAATGGTTAAATCGGTCTCTTGATGACCAATGTTATTTAACGCTTCAAGCGCCATTCCACCAGTTAAGGCTCCATCACCAATAATAGCAGCAACTTGGTCATCTGTCCCCTTGATATCTCTAGCAACAGCCATTCCCATCGCTGCTGAAAGTGAGGTCGAACTATGTCCCGTTTCCCACACATCATGTTCACTTTCATTTCGTTTAGGAAAGCCGCATAACCCTCTGTATTTACGGAGGGTATCAAACTGATCTGCCCGTCCCGTTAGTATTTTATGGACATATGTTTGGTGACCAACATCCCAAACTAATTTATCTTTTGGAGTTTGATATAAAGAATGTAGGGCAAGAGTTAATTCAACTACACCCAAATTAGGCCCTAAATGACCTCCCGTTACCGATAATTGCTGAATGAGAAACTCTCGTATATCACTCGCTAGTTCCAACATTTCTTTTCGGCTGCAAGCTTGAATGAATTCCGGGTCCTTAATTGATTTTAAGTCCATAGTGCGAACCCTCACTTTCAGAGTTAATTATACTTTGTTTGATTTTTTATTTTGTTTCTTTTTAAAAAACGTAATTTTTAATTTTTTTTCTAAAATATATAAAAAGCGACCTACCTGAAATATAATGGTTGTCGAATGATTCATAGCCAATGCTTTGCCTAAGGCTTTGCCACCTACAGTAAGCGAAGCTACAACTGCTGTGAATATTACATTTAATACGAATTGCAACGTACTACCGTCACTGGATCCTGCACTAAATGTCAATTGTAAAACAACTGCTGAAGCTGCCGTTCCGCTAACAACGCCGGCTATATCCCCTATCACATCTGCACAAAAGTTTGCCACTTTGTCAGCATTACGCGTAATTAACATCGCTTGGAAAGAGCCAGTTATTTTTTTTGCTGCCATCGCATGAAATGGTTTCTCTGAGGCAGCCGTTGCGGCAACACCTACCATATCAAAACTGACTCCTATTAAAACAATCACAAACACAACGACCATTCCTACAGCCCACGATACTCCAGATAGAAATGCTGTTGAAATTATTGAAAAAATAGCCGCTAACACTAGAGTGATAACGGCAATAAAAATACTCCATCTTATAGATTCTTTCCAAATGTTCTTCATTTTTTTCATTATCACCTAATATTTCTCGTGACTTTGGTTAAACTAAAGTTATGTAGCACTTAAAAATCGGATGGTCGGTATGAAACGTAAACATTGTGTCTTAGGTCCAGTAGGTTTTCCCACTCGTTTACCGGAACGTCGCCGTCCTGGCGGTTTCCCTTTAAAAACGAGTTGATGACGTTGCCGTTCATCAGACTGGATTACCACTTAGTACACACTGCAATCCGCTTCAACCGTACTAAATAACAGTCTAGGAGTTTTCCTCGACAATTCCGTGCCACTTTCTTAGCCTCTTTTGCAGAGCAGGTTTCAGATAATAGAAAGATAGTCGCTGGCCGGCGGTGATATCTTCCTACATGCGATCTTCCCCACTGCTCCACTCAAGGCAGGCTACGCTGCACGTAAACCTTCCCTTGGCTTACGTTGCAGGTCTTACCTTTTCCATAGAAAAGGCCTCCGCGGCGAAAGGGTTCGCGCCCACATGCCTTTGTGGATCGCCCTTACGCCTTTACTCCCAACATTGACCCAAGGCTGGGCGCCTCGAGCCGACATCAGGAACTTCATCGATGTGCCCTTCAGCGGATTTTTAGGCCCGCCCTCGAAAATGGAGAACCGACTAGAATACTGCACCATCCGATTTTCATGTGATTACATTATATCACGAATGTAATATTCTATACAAACGTTTCATATGCGTCAATTTTTTAATTTAAACGCATCATCACATAATCGACAAAGTTTTCTAGCAGTGTAGACGAAGCAGACGTCGTTTGTAAAGAGCTTTTTGCTATATCAGCATGATAAACAAGTTTTTCTTTGGCACCTTCAAGTGTTAACAACCGTGGGTAAGTGCTTTTGTTTTTATTCTGATCAGCGCCTGTCGCTTTTCCCATTTCTACTTCATTACCTTCTACGTCCAAAATGTCATCCTTTATTTGAAAAACTAACCCAAGTTCTTGGGAAAATATTCGTAGCTGTTGAATGTCGTCGCTTGGTGCCCCTCCAAGAATACCACCAGCAACTATAGAAAAATTCAATAAAGCTCCGGTCTTGTGGTGATGAATGTATTCTAACTCTTCAAGTGATAGGTCTTTTCCCTCTCCTTCTAAGTCAGCTGCTTGACCTCCTACCATTCCTTCTGCCCCTGAATCTTTAGCAAATTCTTGTATTAACTTTACTTTGTTCAGGTCATTAACGTTAGATAAATTGCTCAAGGTTTCAAATGCTTTTGTCAATAAAGCATCTCCAGATAAAACAGCAAATGCTTCGCCATATACTTTATGATTTGTTAATTTACCACGTCGATAATCATCATCATCCATAGCTGGTAAATCATCATGTATTAATGAATATGTATGAACCATTTCTACTGCACATACTGCATCATAATCCGTTTCGTTAATATTTCTATAAGACTGAATGGCAGCGAGCATCAATAAAGGTCTAATCCTCTTCCCACCTGCGTTAATAGAATAGAGCATTGCCTCTTTCAGTTTGGAAGGGCACTCCATCGTCTCAAAGAGCTGGACAAGACGTTGATCTATTTCATCTTTATGGGTATCAATGAACGATTTTAGTTCTGAGTTCATCAACCTTCGTCCTCCTCCGATAGAAGTGGCTTAATTTCCCCATCTTCTTCAACCACTCTGTCCATCTGTTCTTCAACACGACGCAGTTTTTCATGACATGTATTAGATAAATTCATCCCTTCTTGGTACATGGTAATTGCTTTTTCAAGGGGAACTTCTCCTTCTTCAAGCTTTTCAACGATATTTTCCAATTTTTCCATCGCTGCTTCAAACGATACATTTTCTTCTAGTGTTTCTTTTGTTTCTTCGGAATTATCGCTCATTTCAATCCTCTCCTTCGTTGCTATGCTCATCAGTTTGCCACAGAGATACGTCAGAAAATGATTCTGCTTTAGTTTGTACAGCTCCATCTTGTAAGTACATCGTTATCCGTTCACCCGCGTCAACATGCTTAATTGATTTTATGATAGTTCCTTTTTCTGAATAGGCCACATTATAGCCGCGTTTCATAATATCCAACGGATTAAGTATTTGCAGTTTTTGCAACACATGATTAAATCGGTCTTCTTTACCCGAGATAAAACGTTTCATTGCAATATCCATTCTTTTATTCATTTGATTTAAGTTGTTTTTCTCAATATCTAAAAGTCTGTAAGGATGCTGACGGTAAAGGCGCTTATAGATTGATTGTAGACGTTCTTTTTGACTGACTTTTTTGGCGGTTAGAGCTTTTTCCAACCTAGATATTAAACGGTCCAACTCTTGTTCTTTTTGCTTTAATAGATGTGTAGGATAGCGAAAGGCATAGGATCTTTTCATGCGATTCAACCGTTCTCTTTCACTACTCAAACGTCCTTGTACAGCACGTTGTAGCCTTGCTTTCAATTGATTGTGTTGACGCTCTAATTCGTTCACATCAGGAACCGCAAGTTCAGCCGCAGCCGTAGGTGTTGCCGCCCTTATATCTGCTATAAAATCTGCAATCGTGAAGTCGGTTTCGTGGCCAACGGCTGAGATGGAGGGAGTAGATAGAGCAGCAATTTTTCTAGCTACTGCTTCTTCATTAAATGCCCACAATTCCTCAATGGAGCCGCCACCTCTTCCAAACAGCAACAAATCAAACGATCCCATTGATTCCATTTGATTCATTGCTGTAACAATAGATGAAGGAGCTTCTTTCCCTTGCACCAACACTGGAAACAGCGTAATTCTCGTTACAGGAAACCGTCTCTTTAACGTTGTGACCATATCTCTTATAGCGGCACCAGTAGGAGAAGTAATAATAGCTATTTCTCTTGGAAAGGAAGGAATATCCTTTTTTCTTTCTTTGTCAAATAAACCTTCCTGCTCTAATTTTTTCTTTAATTGCTCATATTTAATATATAACTGACCAATTCCGTCAGGTTCCATCTCCCTCACATATAATTGATATTGCCCAAAAGGTTCGTAAACGGAAATATGTCCCTTTATTAGCACTTTCATACCATTCTCTGGTTCAAATGTTAAACGGCGATTGTTCCCGGCAAACATTACGGCCGATATTTTTGATTTATCATCTTTTAAAGTAAAGTACATATGTCCGCGGCTATGCTTTTTAAAATTAGATATCTCGGCTCTCAGCCAAACTTGCTGTAACTCATCATCAAGTTCAATTGTCTTCTTAATTTGTGTAGTTAACTGAGAGACACTAAGCCAACTGCCTTGATACTGTTTCATTATCGCTTGTCCTTATTCACAAATTTCTTCGCCGATTGTAACGTGTTATATAGTAACATTGTAATTGTCATTGGACCGACTCCTCCTGGAACTGGAGTGAGATAAGATGCTTTTTCTTTTACTTCTTCAAAGGCGACATCTCCACATAGTTTTCCGTCTTCCTTACGATTCATTCCCACATCTATGACAACAGCTCCATCTTTCACATGTTCCTTTGTAATAAACTCTGCTATTCCAGTGGCAGCAATGACAATGTCAGCTTGTCCCGTGTAAGATGGAAGATCCGCAGTTCTTGAGTGACAATATGTAACTGTAGCATTTTCATTTAACAACAGTTGCCCAACAGGTTTACCTACAATATTACTTCTTCCAATAACTACAGCATGTTTCCCTTCTATCTCAATATCTTTGTATTTAAGCATTTTTAAAATTCCAAACGGAGTACAAGGCAAAAACGTATCTTGACCAGTCATCATCCTTCCTATAGTTATAGGATGAAAGCCATCAACATCTTTTTCTGGCGAAATGCTTTCAATAACTTTTTTCTCCGAAATATGATCAGGTAACGGCAACTGTACTAAAATTCCATGTATAGCTGGGTTTTGATTATATTCTTCCACTTTATCTAACAAATTCTTTTCCGAAATATCTTCCGGCATTTCCGTTAATTCAGAATAAATGCCAACTTCACTAGATGCCTTTTCTTTTCCTTTTACATAAGATCTTGAAGCAGGATTATCGCCAACCAAAATAACCGCTAAACCAGGAGTAACATTATCTTTCCATTCCTGGACTTCTAGTTTTATTTCATTTCTTAAGCTAGCAGCTACTTCTTTACCACTAATAATGGACGCTGTCATTTTCATTTCTCTCCTTTATCTTTCATGTTCTTTTAAAATACTTGATAAAACACCATTAACAAATTTACCAGACTCTTCACCACCAAAAGCCTTAGCAATTTCAATCGCTTCATTTACACTCACATGCAAAGGTATGTCATCCATATATAACATTTCATGGACAGCTTCACGAAGTATAGCTCGGTCCACGTTTCCTACCCTTTCCAGTGTCCAATGCTGTAAATGTTTTTTTATGATGGGGTTAATTATTTCTGCATAATCTAAAGTTCCTCGAACTGCTTCTTCTAAAAACTCATCTGCTGTTTCATCATCTTCTAATGTGTTCGTAAGAGCTTCGTTCCAAGTCGCCTCTGTTAAGTCGATTTGATATAATGCTTGTACCGCTCTTAGTCTTGCTATACGTCGATTCATACCTTTTTCTCCTTCTTTTTTAACCATCATAATGCATACTGACTACCATACAAAAAAAAGCTGCCTTAAAAATACGGAAGACACTAAAAACCATTTCCTATCATATTAGAAAAACTCGGCTTTTTGCCGAGTTATTTGGCTAAAGCCGACGCCCGATTCATTTGTATGCTTCATTTGCTTCTTCCTGCACATCCAAGTGAATACTAAGAACATGTACATTGATGGAATCTAACGTGATGGAAGTCATTGTTTGAAGTGCTTGTTGAATATTGGTCTGAACTTCCCTCGCCACTTCTGGTACAGATACGCCGTAGTTTAAAACAAGAGAAATATCAATTTTGACCCCGTCCTCGCGTAATTCTACTTTGACACCTTTTCCGTGATTTTTTTTTCCTAAACGTTCAACGACACCGGCAGCAAAATTTCCCCGCATAGAAAAAACACCTTCGACCTCAGAAGCAGCGAGTCCCGTTATCACTTCTATCACTTCAGGAGAAATCTCAATTTTCCCTAATTCATTTTTTTCTTCTTCTAGATCAATCATTCGATATTCACTCAAGCTTTTCACCTCCAAGGTTATTATCCTTTACGTTTGTTCTTAGTGAAAAAGTCAGTCTTCTTGCTCTGCTGTCTCTTCAGCTGACTCCGTTTCTCTATTCTTTTTTAAATAATCGAATTTATATTGTCGAAATACAGGAAACTCCGAGAGATTATCAGGAATTTTCCCGTTTTCTAATAAGATAATTTTTACTATGTTTTTGTTACGAGCCATATGGTACTTATCCCCATATTCATTTTCTTTCGTGAAACGTTTTAAATTTTCATAATCATTCTCTTGAATAGAAACAATATAGGAGTTGTCTCCTTCTCCATATTCTTGTTCAAATCCTATTTCAAATTCAACGATTTGTATTTGATCATTTTTCATATTTCTTGTTTGTTCTAAAACAGCTTTTGAGCCTTCTGTTAAATCGGTCCACTCCATCAAAAATCTCTCCTCATTTTATATCTTGCCGCAAAATAATTTCCATGTGTTAAATTATATCATGCTCCGTTGTATTTTTCATTATGTCCCTTGACTTTGAAGACTATGTGACGTTGCTTTTTAGATAGAATAAGTATATTTATACCTAAATAAACCACCCACAAATGTAAGGTTAAAACCTTTCTCCAAAAAAATAAAAACAGCCGTGATGATGGGAGCTACACCAACATCACAGCTGTTTGATAACAAATATTGTTAAAAAAGGAAAAACATCTGGCTTAAATTTTTACGGTTAGTCTCTATTTGCTACGAATACCGTTACCATAAAGATTTCTTTCTACTCTTAGTAAGTTTAGGACACTCTTCGTCTCATAATAAGATTATTTTGATGCTGTTGGCTGATGACCAATAACGATTTCTTCCTCTCCTAACTGGTCAGCAGCTATTCTGTTTAACGCTACTGCATCTTCTGTTGTTAAATCCTCAGCCTGCACAATTATCCGGGTATTATCCTCATTGGAAAGTACAACAGCTTCTTCATAACCTTCCGATTGGATAAGACTTTCTAATGTACTTTCTAGTTGTTGTCGTTCTTGTAAAGTTTCCCGCTTTTCGTATGCCTCACTTTTTTCTGCTGCTGAGAAGTCTTCTGAAGCAAGTGTCTCCGTGTACTCTTCTCTTAAACGGCTTCGGGATTCTTCTCGTTCTAGACGAAGTTCACTAAATAAGTTGCTATCCGTTTCTGTTTCTCCCTCCATTACTGCTTCTTCGTCAGTGCCTTCATCTTCTTCAATGGCACCTTCTTCAGAGGACGGCTCTGTTTCGTCAATAGTGGTCTCCATTTCCTCGTCCGATAACCATTCCACTAACTCTTCATCTTCTGTCATGGCTGTCACTTCATCAGAATCCTCCAGGGCTTCAGGATCTTCTTCAGCTACGTCATCTGGAGACGTAATATAATAAACTGCAAGTACAATTGTCAAACTCAGCATTGTCATTAACCAAACCGTTTGTTTTTTTAACACCATTTTCATTCTCCTTCCTGTTGATTCCTTGGTAATACTGATACTTTATGCGGGGCAATATCCAGCACTCTTGTGACCGCTTCTACAACCCATTCTTCAACTTTTATATCTTCAACTCCTCTTGCAACAACGAGTACCCCCTTTGCCTCTGGTTTTTTTGTATGAAGAAGAAGCGGCTCTTCTTGTTCCCCCTGTCGTACAATTACTATTTGCTCCTCTGTTGAACCATCTTCAAGTTCTCTTGTTCCACCTTCTTGATCTTCTTCAGTAGTTGTCTGCTGCCTCAATGTCTTATCTTTCTCGTACACTTTTTTTTCAGATCCTTCTAGATTAATCATGACCGTTACATCCGACACGTTTGATATATTATCCAGCATATCTTTTAATCTTGATTGCATTGCTTTTTCCAACTGATTTATCGTTGATTCAGATTCTGTGTCCGAACCTGTTTGAAGTGTTTCTATTTCTGTAGATGAATCTTGAAGCCAGTCTTGTTCACTGGAGTCTTCTTCGTCATTGCCCATCGTTCCAACAATCATTAGCACAATACCAAAAACGAGAATAACAACTAAATACAGGGAGAGGGTTTTCTTTTTTTGCGGCTTTTTATTCTCTCCTTTGTTGAACCATTGCTTAAACCATTGTTTTAAAGAATCATCTTTTTCTTCCGCCATTATCCTCCCTCCTCCAGCATAGAAATGCTAATTTGTTCCTCCGAGATTTCCCATGTTTCAGCTAAATACGTTTTAATATCTGCTCGTGCAGGCTGTTGTGATTCATTGGTTTCTTCAGTATTTTCTATTTCGTCAGATTGTTGCTCCACATCAATTCGGACGGTCTCTATATCTGACGAGGAGTTGTCTTCTTCCTTGTGTGAAGTAAGAGAAACGTGAACGGATGCTTTATCCATATCAGTTTCATTCTCCTCACCCGGCTCAAACGAAATGTTTTCTACCTCCCATCCCCATTGTTCTTTTAAGTGGTCACTCACTTGATCTTTGAGCTGGATTGATACTTGTTTAGAAATATATGCATCTTGTCCTGCTTCTATTTCGTTTTTTTGATTATTTACTTGCAATTCAACAGATTGATTTTCAAAATTACTGTCACTCAACGTATCTATTCGTTCTTTTAATTTTTCTTCCGAGGCACTATTCGTTAACGATAGAATTGGCTCAATGATTAAAAGCATTAATATAAAGGAGAGAACAAGTCTTGCATATTTTTGAAATGACGATGACGGAAGTAATAACTCTAATAGAAACGCAGCAAGTAAAAAAATTATTAAATTACTCATCCACTGACTTAACCACTCCACCCTTTCTCACCTCACCATTAAAGAAATGTTGCCGGAAGCAATAATTAACGTTAATGCTAAAAAGAACATAAAAGAAACAGCAGCAAGAGCTGCAAACATGGACAAAACAGTTTTCCCAAGCATGGATAAGGCATCCAGAAGCGGACCTTCTCCTAAAGGTTGAATGAGAGCAGCCGTAAAATGAAAGATAAATCCGATAACCAATATTTTTATTGCTGGAAAAGCGCATATAAGAAATAATACTGCAAGACCAGCTATTCCAACGGTGTTTTTAAGAAGAACAGACGCTCCGAGTGCAGTATCAGCAGCATCTGTAAACATTCTTCCGATAACTGGTACAAAATTCCCTGCAATAAATTTTGTTGTACGCACGGCAATCCCATCAGTTACTGCTGCCGTTGCTCCTTGAACGGAAATAACACCTAAGAAAATAGTAAAAAAAATAGCTAATACTCCCATCGCTACATTACGTAATAATTCTGCCAGTTTTGTTATTTTAATATGATCGTTCAAACTACTGACAATGCTTATAATGGCCGAAAAAAACAGTAACGGTAATATAAAGTAGTCAATCAACAGACCACTCGTTTGAACAAGTAAAATGACAAGCGGATGGAATAACCCTGCAGAAGCAAGGGAACCGCTTGATGCTAAAAGTGCCAGCATCAAAGGTAATAAAGCGATCATAAAATGAACCATGTTAGCCACAGTGTCCTGTACGTAATTCATAGCAATGTAAAAACTATTTAATGCGATTACCATCAACACAATAAAAACTACAGCATACGCCGCCTTACTTATCATTTTTGTTTCAAAAGCATTTTGTAAAGCTTTTAATATAGCGCTAAATACCGCCAAAACTAATAAAGTACCCATTAATTTCCCATTTGCCGTAACTTCATGGAAAACATATTTTAAAAATGCTATGCCCCATTCCTTCGGAGAAAACGTTTTTTCCCCATCAATAAAATCTTTTATAGAACCTTTTTGAGATTCTGGTAAAAACACACCATATTCTGTACGAATATTTTCCCAATAACGTGTGATTTCGGACATGTTAATATTTTCAAGCTGCTCGTCTTTAAAATTTTCAAGTGCAGATTGGTTTTCTTGTTCGTCATCAGAAGCTGCATAACTATCTGCTGAGAAGTGCCATATGAAGACAATGAGTAGAATCATCAAATACTTTTTCAATCTTTTCACTTCCTTATGCTCCTCCTGGTAACAGAGCCATTACAGTTTCGATAAGCACTTCAAAAATAGGAATTGCGAGCATAATAATTAACATTTTTCCAGCTAGTTCAATTTTTGCGGCGATGGATTCTTGATCGGCGTCTCTTGCTATGTGAGCTCCAAACTCTGACAAGTAGGCTATGCCTATAATCTTTAAAAGGGTTTGGATGTACATGTTGTTAATGCCGGCTTGTCCAGACAAAGTAATAATTAATTCTATGGCCGACTGCAAAGGAGCCATGATAAATAAAAAAATCATACTTCCGGCAACTAATGCGATGGCTAAAGCAATAACCGGCTTATTTTCTTTCACAACAAGGACTAAAAAAGTGGCGATGAGACCGAAACCGACTACTTGAACGATTTCAATAACCATCGCCTCCTATCCCTGAAATAAAAAAACACTTTTTATCTTTTGAAAAAGTTCATCAATGATGGATGCAACCATATACAAGACAACGACAAATCCTATCAAGGTGACCCAATGTGCCCAATCTTCTTTTCCCATTTGTTTCAGAACAGTATGAATCATAGCTACAATGATCCCTATGCCGGCGATTTGAAATATCGTATTTACATCATAGGCCACGTTGTTACCTCCTTTAACTCCTGTTCAACAATAGGACAGGAGGGTTTGCCATTATATAAAAATTACAATGAGCAGTAACCCTGCCAGAAATCCAAGTGATTTTGCCATTTTTTCGTAACGAAGTTCTGTTTCTTTTGCTTCCTTTTCTTCTTTTTCAAGATGAATCATGGCTAGCCTGATATGTTTTTGCTGCTGTACTTTTTCATGTTGCCCAAGAGTTGTTCCAAACTGATACATAACCTCTTTTTCTTCTAGTTGCAGTGCTGTATAAGGCCAGGTTTCTTCTAAACTTTTACTCCAAGCGTTTGGTACTGTACTCTCCCCTTTTCTTAAATACTCAGCAAAAAAATGAAATAAATAAGAAAGAGGGGCAGGTATTTGTTTACTTATTTTTCTGCTGGCTTCTGGCAGCGGGCTCATTCCATACATAATTTCCGCTTCAAAACTTTGCAGTGCGATTTTTAATTGACGTAATTGCTTCGGGCGTTCCGTCAGTTTTTTAGCTATTTCAAAACCAGCCCATGTACATGCTGTTATGATACATATCGCCCCGAGCCAGCTCATTTTCTCCCCCCTTAGGAAACAGAACGAATATTTTCTAGTTTCACATTTATATAGTCATGTTGACGTTCTAGCAAAATTATATTTTTAAATATCGGGTATCTTAACAGTTCACCAATCATCGGTCGCTTCATTACATCTTCATACGAAACACCATGAACAGTACAAAATATAGTTACACCCGCATGAACAGCTTCCATTATTGCCTCTACATCTTCTTTTCTACCTACTTCATCAGCAACAATAACTTCTGGACTCATCGAACGGATCATCATCATCATTCCTTCTGCTTTTGGACAAGCATCCAACACATCCGTTCTTGTCCCTACTTCAAACGACGGTATTCCTTGGTAACACGCTGCTAGTTCAGAACGTTCATCGACGATACCCACTTTTCTAGAAGGAATGTTTAATGCAGCTACCCCTTCACTAGCGGATCGGGCAAGATCACGAAGAAATGTTGTTTTACCGGACTGTGGCGAACCAATGATGAGAGTATGCCCGTAACGTGTGTCTAGAAGCTTGTCTAAATACGGAGCAGCCGTTCCCTGAAAATCATTTGCAATTCTGATGTTAAAGAAACGGATATGCTTAATGCTCACCACTTTTCCTTGCTCATGTACAACTTGTCCTCCAATACCTACACGATGACCGCCTCTTGTTGTTATATAACCTTGTTTCATCTCTTCCTGAAAAGCATAGATGGAAAATTCACTCAGCTGGTTTAATATATATTCCATATCTTCTTCGGTCATGACATACGATTGTTCATCCTGCCCTTCTAGAAAAAAGAAATGATTTGCGGTTACCACTTCTATTGGCTTATAAATTCGTAGTCTGATTTCTTCTATTCTATATTTTTTAGGTAATGCAAGAAAAAGTGCTTGAATCTTTTTTGGAAGAAGTGCCAGAACATTGTCCATTTTTCCCCTCCACAATCTGTTTATAAATCATATTCATTTAAGTTCTACCTAGAACTCGAAGCAACTGAAAAAATACTCAATTGGCACAGTAAACATATTAAATCTACAGAAGGGGGCTTTTACCGTATATTCAAAGACAAAAAAAAGACTGTCCTCAAAAGTCGTTTTCATTCAACAACTTTTGGGACAGTCTTTTTTAGCTATTAAGCTCTGGAAACATATTCGCCTTTTCTTGTATCAACAACGAGTACATCTCCTTCATTCACAAAGAATGGAACCTGTACTTTATAGCCTGTTTCAAGTATTGCGGGTTTTGTTCCACCAGAAGCAGTATCCCCTTTGATTCCTGGTTCTGTTTCAGATACTTCCAATTCGACGTTATTCGGTAATTCTAATCCTAATGTTTCCGACCCATAGGACATAATTTTAATTTCCATGTTTTCTTTCAGAAAGTTTAATTCATATTCAATTTGATCGCTTGTTAATTCCAGCTGATCAAAAGTTTCGTTATCCATGAATGTATGAGTTTCCCCACTAGAATATAAATATTGCATCTTTCGGTTCTCGATGTGGGCACGATTAATTTTCTCACCAGCACGAAAGGTTTTTTCCTGAATTGCGCCTGTACGTAAACTCCGAAGTTTTGTACGGACGAATGCCGCTCCTTTGCCCGGTTTCACATGTTGAAAATCAACTACTGACCAAATACCATCTTCAACCTCAACCGTTAATCCTGTTTTTAAATCGTTTACTGAAATCATTGCATTTCCTCCATCTCTACCAAATCATTATTCCATTCTACTATAACATACGTATATTTTTATTTTCCGATAATCATTAATTCTTTTGGAGATTGAGATAATCTTTCGTTCCCCTTATCTGTTATTACAATATCATCTTCAATCCGGGTTCCTCCTACACCAGGAACATAAATACCGGGTTCAACTGTTACAACCATCCCTGGTTCTAACGTATGTTCTCCTTTTGGAGATAAACGCGGTCCTTCATGAACTTCCATCCCCAAACCATGACCAAGACCATGGCCGAATGAACGGCCAAACCCTGCTTTTGTAATATGCTCTCTTGCTATCGCATCAGCTTCTACACCTGTCATTCCAGGTTTTATTTCTTCTACTGCCTTCCACTGTGCTTCATAAACAGTTTGATATATTCGCTTTAACTCATTAGATGGTTCTCCAACAGCAACCGTTCTTGTAATATCAGAACAATATCCTTGAAAATACGCTCCAAAATCCAGTGTCACAAGATCTCCACTTTCTATTTCTTTTTCAGTGGCTACTCCATGAGGCAGTGCACTTCTCGTACCAGAAGCGACTATAATGTCAAAAGAAGAGGATACCGCACCTTGTTCACGCATGAAAAATTCAAGTTCATTACTAACTTCGATTTCTTTTCGCCCTGGTTCTATATAGGTTGTAATATGTTCAAAAGCACGATCTGCAATATCAACCGCTTGTTGTATGACCGCTAATTCATCCTTATTTTTATATAATCGAATCTCCTCAACTAAACCTTCTACAGGTAAAAGTTCTGCTTCTGTATGAGCTCGTAGTTGTTCAAATGAAGCATAAGTTAAATGGTTTTTTTCAAAAGCCAATCTATTCCATTTTAACTCTTCGCTTTTTTTCTGCAAACTTTTCAAAACAGACGATGTCTGTTCAATTATTTCAAAACCTTCACATTGTGATTTCGCTTGTTCTATGTAACGGAAATCCGTGATGAAAAAAGCTTGCTCCTGTGTAATTAAAACAGCCCCTGCTGTTCCTGTAAATCCTGTAAGATATTGACGGTTAGCGGGGCTGTTAATAAATATCGCGTCTGCATTTTTTTCTTTCAGCATACTGCGCAATTGTTCCAGTTTTTTCATGCTTCTATTCCTCCCCGATTTCTCCTCTTCTTTTTAAAATATATCATAAGGGAATCTCTTTGAATAGTTTACGCTTCATTACGCTGCATTTCACTATATTCGTATGCAATCGAATAACCGATAAAAACCCCGTATATAACAAATAAACAAATTGTTGTGCTTAAATTAGAAAAATTCATGGACGTAATCGGTTCTTTTCCTGGAAACAACGGGTGTAATAAATAATATACAACAAACCATAAAAAAACTCCAAACCCAATACCAATCCATATGGATTCCCATTTTTGCAATAGTAACCGGTAGATAAACGCTACAACAACAGACAAAAGGGACAAAAAGAAAATGCCAACCAAATGGCCGAGGTAGGTCTCTTTCCATTGCGGAAGCGCCCAAGGTAACATAGCCATAGCCGGCCCCATTTTCGTGAAATTTAAAGAAAATGCCGCATAACCTACACAGCTCCAAATCAAACCTCCGAAAAAACCAATGATAGCTACTTTTTGATTATACACCGATACTTTATTCATTTTGACACCTCCGTAATTCTTATTATGAATAAATGATCTCATCTTCATACGTAAGATCTACTGAAGTGTAATTTCTTTAAAATAGGGAATGGATAGGTATGTATAAGTCTTTCTGTATTTCATTTATCATCATCTATAGAGAAAAACCCCGCAATCATGTAAAATAAAAATAATAGTTATTTACAATCAATAGTTTCTAATTACAACTACCATTAATAATAAGGATAAGGCAGTGGAAATTAAGTTTATTGAGCATTGTGATTTATCATACTGTTTTATGAACAGCTATCTACTTCGGAGGTGATTCTATTGTCCCGCTTTCCCGTTAACCCTTTCATGATCATCATAGTTGGTCTGGCTATATTAGGTTTAGGATTTCAAATTTTAACAAATCCACTTGGACTGCTCACATATCTATTTGTCGGAACGGCAGTCGCTGTTGGTGTTTATTTTTTATTTACCCGAGTTATATTAAAGCGTTTATCAATGAATCAATTTCAAGGCTCTGCAGGCCCAAGACCTACTAACTCAAAGGCTGACTCCCCTCAAAAAAAATACCAAAGAGCCGCCAAACAACAGCAGTCTAAAAATAAGACACAAAAAAAACGCCCTGCTAAAGTAGCAAGTAAGCGTCGAAAAGACCATAATCTGACCGTAATAGAAGGAAAAAAGAATCGAAAGAAAAATCGGGCTCTATTCTAACCTGAGCCTGTTTTTCTTGTGTTGAAACAAGCATGCATCCAATTTACTCCAAAGGAGAGGATGGATATGGATTGGGCCTCTGGCACCGTTTTAGATTGGTTTTTTTTAACTGTTATTGCGCTTATTTACTGGAACGTCGATAAACATATTGGTGTAAAGTTATTCATTGTGGTCACCTTGACTGTTTATATTCATGGTCTAATTAAAAATACTTTTTCACCAATTCCAGCAGAGTCATCTTTTACATTTTCATTCCCTGCTCGTGAGGTACAGGCAGCAACTTCGTTTTTTGGTTATTTAATTCCCGAAATATCAAAAAGGGGGTTCACTGTTTTATCAAGTCTGTTTCTCCTGGTTATTTCAATAATCACTCTATTATATGGGGACCGTTCCTTGCAGGATGTCATAATGGGCATTTTAATTGGTATATTTATCGTTTACGCTGTATACCGTTCCATGGAATGGATGGGAAGTGTTCCTGAGCCGATTATTTTATCCATTTCACTCGTTCTACCCTCATCGCTGTTACTACTCTTTCCTGAGGGTGCTCCATACGCAGGATTTCTATTAGGAAGCGGTATCGGATTCAGTTTTGAAAAAATGAAAGGCCGCATCGTTCCTCCTCATCACACACAAAACAAAATCATCATGGCGATTCTTGGTCTTTTTGGCCTTGTCATTATTGCGTATGCACGAACATGGATGCCTTCCACAACGTTAATCGAGTTTTTACATGCTGCTTTGATTGGTTGTTGGATTACTTACATCAATCCATTGCTTTCCATTAAATTAAGATTAACTCACCGAGAAGGCAATTTGCCTGTAAAATAATTGTTTATTGACCTGCTTTACCAATTCCAAAAGAACTTTTGAGAAATGATTCTGTTTCGTGGTGCCCCATTTTAATCAATTCTTCCTTTTGTTCAACATTTAAATCAAACTGGGTACTTTTTATTTTCTCGACTGGTATAAATACGATATTCTTGGCTTCGTTTTTAGAAACATATCGGAGGTCATGAGCTCTTCGCATTGTATCAAACAAAGATTGGTACAATTTAACGGCATTCTTTATTTTTGGTGGTGGGCTGTCTTGTAGTGCCGGGGACAACTGAAATCCAATAACCGGTCTTCTACACATCCCCGTTTCCGCATCCCTAAACAACCATAAGGGAAAATTGCTTAAAATCCCTCCGTCTACAATAAGACTATACTTTTTATTCACTGTCCTCCACTTCACTGGTTGAAAAATATATGGCAGCGTACAACTCATTTTTACAGCCAATGCTACCGGAAACCTATCAGGGTCTACACCATATTTCGGTAAATCATCCGGTAAAATTAATAATCGACCTGCCGTCAAATCTGACGCAATGATTTTCAAAGAACCTTTAGGTAGGTCTCGAAACGTATAAATGTTTTTATCAGCCAATAAATGGTGTATCCATTTTTCAAGCTTATCTCCCTTGTACAATCCCAATCTCCAATAAACTGATATCCAAGAGAGCCAAGGAAAACGTTCGGTAAACCACGTTTCATCCAAAACATCATCACCGGTTAACGGCATAAATATTGATTTCAATTCTTCCGACTTATAACCTGCTTGTATAAGAGCAGCCATTAGGGCACCTGCACTTGTGCCTGCGGTTCTCTCAAAATCATAACCTTTTTTTTCAACAGCATCTAACGCCCCAATAAATGAAAATGCTTTGACTCCACCGCCTGCAAAAACACCATCTATCTTCATAGATACTCCACCCTTGTTCCTGTTATTTCTTTCCCATCATATGGGCAAATAGCAAGAATGTGAGGAACAGAACTATTTGTGAAGGTTTCTGCTTTGTAAAAAAACTCGGTTTTCACCGAGTTCAGGAATTCAAATCACTTACTCATTATTTTTTTGAATTTCTTTTAAAGTATCCACTCTATCCCGATTTTCTTGAAAGTATTGGACGACATCACCAATACGATCAATGGCATCCCAGCTTAAATGATGTTCGATTCCTTCTACATCATTATAAATATAAGTATGATCGACCCCAATTAAATCCAGAAAGTCTTCTAACAGTTCATGCCGGTACACGAGACGTTTTCCTACTTTTTTTCCTTTCGTCGTTAAGACGAGTCCTCTATATTTTTCATATACTAGATATTCTTTTTTATCCAGCTTTTGGACCATCTTAGTGACAGACGATGGATGAACTTCTAATGCTTCTGCAATATCTGAAACCCTAGCATATCCTTTTTCTTCTATTAGTTTATATATTCTTTCTAAATAATCTTCCATACTAGGAGTAGGCATGAGTGTTCCTCCAATACAATCCAACGTAAAATATTTAGTGCAAAAAAATTGACTTTGATATATTATACAATAATTCAAACAAGACCACAAACACACATTCATTGTAGCTATCCGCTTTATCAGAATTGCACAGATGAAACATTTTTAATGAAGTGTAACATACCGTCTTTCACCAGACATTGCAGCTTACTAAGAAAAGCGGAGAGATTATTAAAAAGAGAGAACATTTCTGTTCTCTCTTTAACATTTGACCTGTTATTTTATAAGCCACATTTAAGTTGTGCACCGCAATTTGTGCACGAATTGCATCCACCTATATCTTCTATCGTACCTTCACGACAAACCGGACATGTATCTCCAATTTCATTTCCAAAGTTAACAGTTGTAGAACGAACATCTTTAATTGTATCGGTCCATACTACTTTTTTGTCTTGGTGATTGTCATTATCGGTTTCTAACGCATCCGGAGTGTCATTTTCCTCCGCTTTTAGTGTTAAAACTTGAGCTTCACGACTTCCATCTACATAAACAGTTCCGCCTTTTGCTCCTCCGTTATACAAGCGTTCATACACTTTTTGAACTTGTTCTACGGTATAACCACGTGGTGCGTTAACTGTTTTAGACAAGGAGCTATCCACCCATTTTTGAATGACGCATTGAACATCAGCATGCGCTTCTGGAGATAGATCCATAGAAGAAACAAAGAAATTAGGTAAGTTGTCGGATTCCGCTTGTGGATGACGATCTAAATATTCTTGAACAATATCCGCATTTACTTCAATAAATTTACCGAGTCGTCCACTGCGATAGTACTTAAAGGAGAAATAAGGTTCTAATCCGGTACTTACTCCCACCATCGTTCCGGTACTTCCAGTCGGTGCCACTGTTAATAAATGTGAATTACGGATACCATATTCTAGTACACCTTCACGAATATCCTCCGGCATCTTTTTCATATAACCGGTACTTATAAACGCTTCTCGTAATTGTCTAGTTTCTTCATTAGTATTTCCAATTAAAAATGGAAAACTTCCTTTTTCTTTCGCTAATTGAATGCTTGTCCTATACGCTGTTGTGGCAATGGTTTTAAAAATATCATCAATGAGCTGATTACCTTCTGCCGATCCATATTCCGTTTCTGCATAGATTAACAAGTCATGAAGCCCCATAACTCCAAGTCCTATGCGGCGCTCTCCTTTAGCTTGTTTTGTATTTTCTTCAAGAAAATACGGTGTCGCATCTATAACATTATCCTGCATTCGCACTCCGGTCTCTACCGTTTGCTGCAATTTCTCAAAGTCGACTTTATTCTCATCTTTATTAGCCATTTCAGCAAGGTTTACTGCTGCCAAATTACAGACTGAATAAGGAGCAAGTGGTTGTTCCCCACACGGATTAGTTGCTACTACTTTTTGTCCGTAACTTTGCGCATTTGTCAATTCATTCGCATTGTCTATAAAGAAAATGCCTGGTTCCGCAGAATAAGTAGCGCAAATATTAATCAACTTCCACAGTTCTTTCGCTTTGATCGTGCGATAGGTTTTGGCAGCAAATCCTCTAGCTTCCCACTCACGAACATCGCCGCAGTCCTGCCATTCTTCATTATATTGCTTCATTTCTTCTGGTGAGTAATTCTCCACGTCTGGAAAACGCAATTCATACTCTTCGTCATTTTCAACTGCTTTCATGAAGTCATTCGTTAAACAAACTGAAATGTTAGCACCAGTCAAAAATTCAGGAGAATGAACAGAATACGTTCCACCAGTATTTAATTTCTCTTCGGCATCCTGCATCACTTTTGAATCGAACCCGCCTTGTCCTGGAATTTCTTTATAATTAAGAACTCCTTGGTACAATGCTTCCTCTGTAGGTGAAAGCGGGGTAAATTTAAGTTTTTCTCCAACGAGCATTTGTATTTGTTCATCTTCTGAATTCTCCAGTAAATAGCGGAGAATTCTAGGATTTTGCATTTTAGAAATAATAAATTCCAAAATATCTGGGTGCCAATCAGAAAGCATAATCATTTGTGCTCCCCGGCGTGAACCGCCTTGTTCAACAAGGTGAGTAAGTTTAGCTATATCATCAAGCCAGGAAACAGAACCAGATGATTTTCCATTAACACCTCTAGCCAATGTGTTACGCGGTCGAAGTGTTGAACCGTTTGTTCCAACTCCACCACCGCGGCTCATAATTTCCATCACCTGCTTGCGATGCTCGGATATACCTTCTCTTGAATCTTCAATAAAAGGCATAACATAGCAATTAAAATACGTAACGTCTGTTTTTGCACCAGCCCCATATAAAACACGACCAGCAGGTACAAAATTCATATGAACTAACTCATTATAAAATGATTGAAATGTTTTATCCTGATTTTCTTTTGTTGTCTCTACCTCTGCTAAACCAGAAGCATTACGTTTGGCGATTTGCTCATAGTATATTTCTAAAGGTTTTTCGATAACATCCAATGTACGGGTTACAATTCCGGTCTCTCCTTCTTCAGAATCAAGGACCTGCCGAAAACTTTCATCTACTACGACATCTGCTTTTCCTGCATTCCAGTCCAATTCTTTAACAAATCCAAATCCACGAGCCGGGAATTTAGGGTCTGGCTTGACCGTTAATACGACAAAATCTCCTATATCTAGCGTTCTTTTTTCCGTGTCTTTAAATGTATATCTGTCCAGCATAACTAAACGAGACACACCATCTTTTGTTATGTGCATATCATCTGTTACTGGATATACTTGAGGAAATTGCTCAATATCCTGATTTAACTTTTTCTTATTAATTGTAAGTGACTCTTGCATAGCGGTGCTCATTTTTCGTCCTCCCCATTTATAATATGGTACGTATTAGCTTATCATATCCATTATCTCAAATTCAATATATAGTACTTCTATGTATAGATTCTATACTATATATATGATTTGAACCAGAAAACCTTCTTCTTTGTCAACTGAGAAATATAAAGAATATAAAAGGATGAAGAAGTAAATATAATATAAATCAACCTGATTTTCAATAATAATAGAATTTCCTGCTTGCCATTCAAGTAAATCAAAAGTCCGGTACATCAGATTTTTTCAAGACAATTCTTTTCTTTTTTTCATCCTATGTTAAAGTTTTAATAAGAAATGAACGACATAAGGAGGTTTTCTATTTTGGAATACGTTTTAATAAAGAATCAAATTATACATCGTGAAGAAGCTTACATATCCTTTCATGACCGTGGTTACCATTTTGGTGACGGTATTTATGAGGTTATCCGAATTTACAACGGAACACCTTTTTTATGGGAGGAACATTTCAATCGTTTCCTACGAAGTGCAAAAGAACTTGATATTGATTTGCCTCAATCATTGGGTGAAATCAAAGACAACATACTGACGTTACTTAGTAAGAATGATGTTAGAAATGGTACAGTTTACCTGCAAATGACAAGAGGAGAGCAAGAACGCAATCACTTATACAGGCGCAATCTCACCCCTATTCTTACAGCTTTCACAAAAGAAGGAAATGTACCAATCTCACAGCAGGAAAACGGAATTGGATTGTGGGCGCTTGAAGACATTCGTTGGTTGCGCTGTGATATCAAGACGATTAATTTGCTCGGAAACGTTATGTCTAAACGAAAAGCAGAAGACCAAGGATATCAAGAAGCTCTCTTGCATAGAGGCCATATCGTAACAGAAGGTTCTTCCACAAATGTTTTTATGGTGAAAAACGGTGTTCTTTACACACACCCAGCTAATCACTACATTTTAAACGGCATTACAAGACTTTTTGTTGAACAATTAGCCGATAAAGAACAATTTTCACTTCAAAAAGAGGCGTTTACGTTAGAAGATGTCAAACAGGCTGATGAAATGTTTGTAACAAGTACAACCCTTGAAATCGTTCCCGTCACAAAAATACAAGGCTCTATCGAAACAGATTTTTCAATAGGCCCTGTTACTCGCCAGTTACAACAAGCATTCAAGCAGACAAAGGAAGTTTAATCCATGAAAAAAGGGTCTCACAAATGTAGTTATCAGTTGAAATACACTTCGCTTTTCACCGGGAATGATAATGAATCAGCTTCCTCGTGAGCAAAGATCATTCAATGAAGGTTCTTCAGCTATTCCTGTTCCCATACCGTTCTAATAAAACAGAGTTGTCCCAACTTATCGGACAACTCTGTTTTTTATCACAAGTCTCTTATCGACGATAGTTCCATTCATCAGACTCATATTTTTGCTGAGCTAATTGTCTAACCAGTTGATCTTCTTCCTCTGTTAATGTATATGGTTGCCAATCTACATCTAGTCCATCTGCAAATCCTTTATGAAAGGCATCCGACACTTCTCTCATCGATACAGGAGAACTAGTTAACTCATTGATAGCTACTGCTTTATTTTTAAAACCTTTTTGCATGCGTTCCCTTACTCTTTCACTCGGATATTGAAAAAGATCGAATAGCTTATCTTCTTCCATGTCCAAAATGATAGAACCGTGCTGCAAAATCACACCTTTTTGTCTCGTTTGTGCACTTCCTGCAATCTTTCTGCCTTCAACAACAAGCTCGTACCAAGAAGGGGCATCAAAACAGACAGCGGAGCGAGGTTTTTTTAATTCGTTTTCTTCATCTTTTGTCCGTGGTACCGAAAAATCAGCATTTAACCCCAGATGACGAAAACCTTGCAAAATGCCTTCGGATATAACTCGGTAAGCTTCTGTTACAGTAGCCGGCATTTGCGGATGATCTTCAGACACTATAACACTGTACGTTAGCTCTTTGTCGTGGAGAACACCGCGACCGCCTGTTGGCCTTCTCACAAATCCTAAATGATGACTTTCAACTGCTGTCAGATCTATTTCTTTATGTACCTTTTGAAAATATCCTATCGATAAGGTAGCTGGATTCCAACCATAAAAGCGGACGACAGGTGGAATTTGATGATCACTATGCCATTGCAGCAACATCTCATCCATTGCCATATTGTAAGCTGGAGAACAATTACCTGAATCGATGAAATACCACGTTTCTTTATTCATTTTATTCACCCGCTCTTCTTATCTAGTTAGCAAAAACAGTTTATCAGACCTATAAAAAAAACAAAAGCTTCTTGCTTTATCAACCTTCTTACTATATTGAAAGGTTATTGTACAGAGTTACACAGAAAGGAGTTCATTTAAATGTGACTTTTTTGAACCTGTTTGATGTTATTCTTACCTATGTTTTGAATTCCAAAAAAGGACAAAACAAAAATAAAAACTTTGCTTCAAACGGCAATCCTTATTATAATACACTTTGTAGCCTTTTTCATATGTAAAGGAGTGAGAAACGAAATGACATTGACTTGGATTTTATGGGGCGTTTTACTTGTCGTTCTTATTGTGTTACTTTTTCGTCGTCTTAAAAAACCTGGTTTTTTAACAGAATTAACACAAGAAGAATTTATTAAGGGGTATCGAAAAGCACAGTTAATCGATGTGCGCGAGCCTCGAGAATACAATGGCGGACACATTTTAGGTGCTAGAAACCTTCCCTTATCCCAATTAAAACAACGTATTAATGAAATTAGGGATGATCAGCCGATTTATTTGTATTGTCAGTCCGGAGCGCGCAGCAAACAAGCCGCAAGAATGATTAAAAAAAAGGTTGGCACAAATGATATCTATCAGCTGAAAAAAGGATTTAAAAAGTGGACAGGTAAGGTTAAGAAATAATATTATTTTCGTACAAAAACACTCAAAGCCAAATGCTGTGAGTGTTTTTATACTATTCTCTTTCCTAGTTGCCTCACGTTTTCGATTTAAAATATTTATTCTCACTCACTATGCTCTTGTTTTTCCACATTGTGTTTTAATATTGGATTTCTTGCAGCCAACGTTTCATCAAGCCTCTTTAAAACAGTAGTATAAGGAGCCCCTTGGACCAAATCAGGATTCTCTTTTGCTTCATGGGCTATGTGAATCATTGCTTCGGCAAATTCATCGAGTGTTTCTTTATCTTCCGTTTCTGTCGGTTCAATCATCAAACATTCCTCCACATTTGTCGGAAAGTAAATCGTTGGAGGATGATAATTAAAATCGAGCAGTCTCTTTGCGATATCTATTGTTTTCACACCAACTAATTTCTGACGTTTTCCCGATAATACGAATTCATGCTTACAATGTCTATCATATGGGACATCAAAGTAAGCTTCGAGTCTGCGCATCAAATAATTGGCATTTAACACAGCATCTTCTGAAACTTTCTTTAATCCAGTTGCCCCCATTGTCCGAATGTAAGCATAGGCACGTACAATAATACTAAAGTTTCCATAATACGGTTTCACTTTGCCTATGGAATCAGTATGGTCTTGATTCCATATAAACGTACTTCCTTTTTTAACAACCAGCGGTGTTGGAAGAAACCGCCAAAGATCTTGTTTAACACCTACCGGACCACTTCCCGGACCTCCACCGCCGTGAGGACCAGTAAATGTTTTGTGTAAGTTTAAATGAACAACATCAAACCCCATATCACCAGGTCTAGACACACCAAGGATGGCATTCGAATTTGCTCCGTCATAATATAATTTTCCACCAGCGCGGTGGACAATATCCGCTATTTCTATAATATTTTCTTCAAACAATCCAAGTGTATTCGGGTTAGTAAGCATAAGAGCTGCCGTGTCGCTTCCTGTCACTTCCTTTAAATGCTCGATATCAACCAAACCTTCGTCATTGGTTCGTACCGTAACTGCTTCAAAGCCTACTACACTAGCAGAAGCTGGATTAGTTCCATGAGCAGAATCAGGTATAATGACTTTGGTGCGAGATAGGTCACCATTAGCCTCATGATATGCTCGAATCATCATGAGACCCGTCCATTCTCCTTGTGCCCCTGCAGCCGGCTGCAAGGTTACCTCGTCCATTCCAGTTATTTCACACAGATATTGTTGCATGTCATACATAAGTTCCAATGAACCTTGTATCTGTTCTTCCTTTTGATAAGGATGAATATAAGTAAATCCTGGCATTCTCGCAATATCTTCATGAACTTTTGGGTTATATTTCATCGTGCATGACCCTAATGGGTAAAATCCTGTATCTACTCCGAAATTGCGAAGTGATAATGCTGTAAAATGTCGAATCAACTGCAGTTCCGACACTTCTGGAAGGTTAGGATGCTTTGTTCTTATATAATTAGAAGGCAGTACATCCTCTATATTAATATCAGGGACATCGTCTTTTGGAAGAGAATAACTGGTTCTGCCAGGTTTGCTTAATTCAAAAATTAAAGGCTGTTCTTTCGACACAATAAGACCTCCAATTCCTTTACAAAACGATCCATTTCAGAACGTGTTATTAGCTCTGTCACACAAATAAGCATTTGGCCATAAAAACGATCATGTATATTCGAAAGATCGTACCCTCCAATAATCCCCTTTTTATACAAGTTACAATTTATTTTATCTATCGATTGGTTTAATTGTATTACAAATTCATTGAATATTGGAGTAGTATTAACAATTTCGATACCTTTTTTCTCCAGTTTATTTTTCAAATAATTAGCTCTTTTTACATTTTGGAACGCCATTTCACGAATGCCTTGTTTACCTAAAGCACTCATAGTGACAGTTGCAGCTAAAGCATTCAATGCTTGATTGGAACAAATATTAGATGTCGCTTTCGCTCGGCGTATATGCTGTTCTCTCGTCTGCAGGGTAAGAACAAATCCTCGTCTTCCATCAGCGTCTTTTGTTTGACCAACTAGTCTACCTGGTACTTTTCTCATTAGTTGTTTTGTCGTCGCAAAATAGCCGCAATGAGGTCCTCCAAATTGCATAGGAATTCCTAAAGACTGAACGTCACCAACTACTACATCAGCTCCACATTCACCAGGAGGAGTCAGTATTCCAAGTGATAATGGATTGCTGGACACTATAAACAGTGCATTTTGTTGATGAATCATCTTTTTGATATCATGCAAGTATTCTATAGACCCGTAAAAATTCGGATATTGAACAATCACTCCAGCGGTATTTTCATCGATTTCATCTGCTAACCTTCTAAGACCGGTTGTACCATGAAGAAGTGGAACGCTCCTAACAGTTAGATTCAGTCCTTTCGCATACGTATTCAGGACAGCCATTGATTCTGGATGAACACCTTCAGATACAACAATTTTCATTCTTTTCATTTTGCTTTGATTAACAGCCATGATCGCTGCTTCAGAAAGTGCAGTATGTCCGTCATACATCGATGAATTAGCTACCTCCATGCCCGTTAATTCACATATCATTGTTTGAAATTCAAAAATAGCTTGTAATTCACCTTGAGAAATTTCTGGTTGGTACGGTGTATATGCCGTATAAAATTCCGAACGTCTAATTACGTGATCAACAACGGAAGGAATATAGTGATTATATACACCAGCTCCTAGAAAAGATATATTTTTTTTCAAGTGAATATTGCGTTCACTCCATCGCTGTAGTTCATCTACAAGTTTAGGCTCTGACAACGGTTCAGGAAGTTTTAAATCTTCATTAAATCGAATCGATTCGGGGATATCTTCAAATAAATCTTTTATATCGTCCACTCCGATTGTTTTGAGCATTGCGTCCTTGTCCTCGTCTGTTACAGGTAGATAACGAAAGTTCAACTGATTGTCCTCCTTTTATAAAACGGAAGAGGCTTATCCTTTGCTTCTAACGTCTTTTTTCTCACCTGAACATAAAACGTCGTCGTTGCTTTCGTGTTTGATTTTTCCACTAACGCCATTCCCACGTTCAAACCAAGTGTTGGAGAATGTGTGCCGCTCGTTATTTTTCCAATTAAATATCCTGATTCATCCAATACATTATAGCCAGACCTCGGAACTCCCTTTACTGTCAATTCTATCCCAATTAATTGACGCCCTATACCTGCTTGTTTTTCTTGTAACAAAGCATTCTTTCCAATAAAGTTTGGATGCTTTTGAAGCTTGACTGCAAACTTAAACCCAGCTTCTAAAGGGCTAATTGTTTCACTAATTTCATGCCCATACAACGGGAGTCCTGCTTCAAATCGTAGTGTATCTCGAGCACCAAGTCCACATGGCAGCAAACCTTCATTCTCTCCCTCTGTCATTATAGACTGCCAAAGAGAAGGGGCCTCGCCTGGTTTACAATAGATTTCGAATCCATCTTCTCCCGTGTATCCTGTCCTTGACACTATACAATTCACATAATTAAAAAAAATACCCTTTTTGAAACGAAAAGGTTGAATCTTCGATAAATCTTCATCCGTAAGGCATTGCAATATTTTTTCTGCTTTAGGCCCTTGTATGGCTAGGAGCGAATAGTAGTCTGACATATCTGTAATTTCCACATTTTCATAAGAATGTTTTATTAGCCAGTTTAGATCTTTTTTAATGTTAACGGCATTTAATACGAGCATATAACAGTTCTCGTCCAGTTGATAAATTAAAAGATCATCCACTACTCCTCCGTTTTCATTACACAAGAAAGTATACATTACCCTCCCAGGCTCTAATCTTTCTAGGTCGTTTGTGATCACATACTGCAAAAATGTATAGGATTCACTGCCCTTTACAATCGCCTCCCCCATGTGGGACACATCAAACAGACCAGCTTGTTGTCGAACGGCATGATGCTCCTTTTTAATACCGGAAAAGTAAACAGGCATTTCCCAACCACTAAACGCAACTTTTTTAGCACCGTACTCTTTATACAGAGGATATAAAGAAGTTCTTTTTAACACGGAGATAAAAAAACGCCTCCTTATTCAAAAAAATCTGTATTTTTGTCGTTTGATGGTGAAAATCTCACTAACTATATCAGTTTTACAAGGGAAATAATGAAGTTTTTTGCTGTAATAATGCTATTGTGTTTGGGGATTTTCAGCTGACTCTTTTCATAGACGGGTTCTGCACAATCTCATGCATAAATGAAGTACGTTTCGAAGCATACTAGTATTAGTTTTCTATTTAAGTTTACCACGTGGCATCCGTTAAAAACAAGGTACAGACAATTTGATTCAAAACGTACACAGTCAAATTCCAAGTGTCTGTGTAGGTTTTATAAAGAGATTCAATCGTATTATTTTTTCGTTAAATAGAGAAACAAATGGGTTTTGATTAAGGGGGCATACAAATGAAAGTTGATATTACATTTCAACCAGAATGGGAAACTTCACTTGACCCTATCCAAGGTTCGTCGGTCGCTACATGGGAACAATTTAAGCTAGCTTATGAATCGGAGCAATGGACATCAAGCTTTTCCTTTAATGGTCTATTGTCGTATAAACACCTTCATCATCTTGAACTATTTCCTCATCAAGAAAAAACAGCCAAACGGGTGATGGAAGAAATGGATGGAAAAGCAATTCTCGCCGATGAAGTTGGTTTAGGAAAAACCATTGAAGCCGGTTTAATTTTAAAAGAGTATATGATTCGTGGATTAGTAAAAAAAGCATTAATATTAGTTCCTGCTTCTCTTACCGGACAGTGGGCAAAAGAAATGTATGACAAATTTTTCATTCCTGCTGTTGCTCAACGCAAAACGTATGTGTGGAAAGAAGCTGACATTGTAGTAGCTTCGATCGACACTGCCAAACGCCCACCCCATCGAGAAATCGTGCTAGACCAAGAGTATGACATGATTATTTTTGATGAAGCACATAAGTTAAAAAATCCTAAAACGAAAAACTACGAGTTTGCCCGGTTATTAAATAAAAAATTCTGTCTTATGTTAACGGCTACTCCGGTTCAAAACAAACCAGATGAGCTCTATCACTTAATTAATTTATTAAAACCTGGGTTGCTAGGAAGTCAAAAAGAATTTAGCCGCCTTTTTAAAGAAGAGGGTGAAGAAGCTGTCAAGCATATCGTTCAACGAGTAATGGTTAGAAACCGAAGAGAACATACTGGCATTCAATGGACGAAACGAAAAGTACATTCCATTTATATACCTTTTACAACAGAAGAAAGAAATTTTTATCAAAAAATCTATCAATTAAAAGAAGCGCCAGCATCATCTCTTCATGGTTTCACCGCAACAACATTATTAAGAGAAGTATGCAGCAGTAAAGAAGCGGCTTATATGACATTGAAAAGCTTACACGACCGCAGCGAACTGACCGATGACATGCTGACGTCTCTCATACAGCACATACAAGATATTTCTACAAACAGCAAAGCAGAAAAAGCTCTCTCCATTATTCAGAATACAGAAGATAAAGTAGTTATATTTACCGAATATCGAGCCACACAACTTTACTTACAATGGTTTTTTCAACAACATGGCATCATTTCCGTTCCTTTTCGCGGCGGGTTTAAACGCAGCAAAAAAGAATGGATGCAACAACTTTTTAAAGATCGTGCCAAAGTATTGATCGCAACAGAAGCTGGCGGCGAAGGAATAAATCTCCAATTCAGCAGCACCATCATTAATTACGATTTACCTTGGAATCCAATGCGGTTAGAACAGAGAATTGGCAGACTTCATCGACTTGGACAAAAAAGCGATGTTCAAATTTATAACTTTGCCGTTAAAGAAACGATAGAAGAACATATTTTATCATTGTTGTACGACAAAATTGAGTTATTTAAAAACGTGATCGGTTCTCTAGATACAATATTAGAATCAACGGACACTGTGGAACAATATATTACAGAAACACTTCACACGTCAGAGTCACAAAAAGAAATAGAAGTGAAACTGAATCACCTTTCCGCAATAATCGATCAACCAATGGAGAAAGAAGGCTCAAACTAAATGGAAAATAACAGTTTACTACGGTATCTTTATAGATATTTCACAGCCAACCATGCAGCCATTACCTATGAAGATAACAGAAAATTGGAAGTTCAATTAACCGAAGAACTAGATCAAGAACTTATCAATCGCCCGTTTTATTGGCAGTATATTAAAAAAACAGGCGGAATCCCCCAACCGATGACTCTTCATTTTATTATAGATGGAAAACGTAAGGAACAAGAAAAAGGGGAACTGCTGCATTTTGGATCTCCTCGTCTTCATCAAATCTTTCGTTCTGCTCAACAAAGAGGCAGATGGACGCTTTTATATGAAAACAGTCGTCAAACTAGTACAGCTTCCCCTCTTTTTCCTTGGTTAATGGTAAACGTGAAAATTTCTTATGTGTCTCATCAACGAAAAGACCATATTATATCTTATGGTCTTCAACTCATTCATGGGCAGTTAGTAGAAAATATGATGAACCGCTTGAATCAAAAAACGATGAACACTGTAATACCAAACCATTCCTTTCCTATGGCTTCTTTGATTCAAGCAAACAGTGGATTGCGTCGGGTGCAACATAAGATTGAGCAATCTTTACAAGAAGAAACACACGAGTGGGCCGCTCAAGCCGTCAAACGTATGAATGGTGAAATAGATATTCTTGATCGATACTATCACTCTTCTTCTCAATCCCCGGAAGAATATGAATTAGAAAAAAAAGCAATCATCCATAGATACCACCCTCAAATTGAAGTAAAAATAATTAATAGCGGATTAATTTATTTAACCGAGTCTGCTATGTAAGAGGGGGACCGTACCTATATCTACACAAAAAACGAGGCTTCTTCCTCATGAAGAAACCTCGTTTTAAAACGTTTTAAATATCAGGGGCTCCGCTTACAAAAATCGTCATAATGGAGAACCAACCAAAGATAAGGAAAGAAATGCCGGCAAATCCAACAGCGAAAAAGTTTCTTCTTTTCACTTCCCGAATGGTGGCAATTCCACATAGAATAGCGACAAAGAGCAACGTAATACCAAGAGCCATAAAAATTCCCTCCTTTTATGTAGCATATCCATTTTTATGTACATCATAACTATTTAATTATTTCTTTTACATTATACCTTTTTTTTTTCTTATGTGCATCCATTATTTTAGCATAAATCCCTTCTGTTTATGTTAAAATGGCAACATAATGCAGTAAAAATGGAGGATGTAAAAATGAAATGGGAATCCATTCCGCTAGGCCCGCTTCAAACAAACTGTTATGTTTTATACAATAACGAAAAACAGGCTGTCATTTTTGATCCCGGCGGAGACGCAAAATATTTAAATGAATGGCTCGAGAACCGGCATTTAAATCCTGTAGGTGTATTACTTACACACGCTCATTTTGATCATATTGGGGCCGTCGAACATATTCGGCAAACGTATAAAATTGAAGTTTTTCTTCATGAAAAAGAAAGGGATTGGCTAGTTGATCCTGAAAAAAATGGCGCTGCGCTTTTTTTAGGTGATTCAACAATCTCGGCTAAGAAAGAAGCTGATCATCACATTGATCAAGAAGGAGAAATTCGAGTCGGTCCTTTTACATTCCACGTCTATGAAACACCCGGTCATTCCCCGGGTAGTGTGTCCTTTTTTCATGCCGAAAGCGGGACAGTCTTCTCAGGTGATGTCCTCTTTGCTGGTGGTATCGGCCGAACCGACCTCCCTGGAGGAAACCAAGATCAGTTATTAAACGTCATTCACGATAAACTTCTTGAGCTTCCTGAGAATACGTATGTCGCATGCGGTCACGGTCCGTATACAACAATAGAAAACGAAATGGACACGAACCCCTTTCTTAATGGATTTTAAGATATAAGATGCAGGACACAAGCATTCGACCATACAAAAAGAGGCTGATCTCAAATTTTCCATATTTGAGACAGCCTCTTTTTATGAGATAAGTTGTATGTATCTTTTGTCTACACTTTTAATGCCAACCTGGTTCCATAATAAACGTTGTATAAAATGTGAAACCTACGAAGAATACTGTCAAATATGCTCCAAACACATAAATATACATACGTTCTGTTAACTTCATATATCCTAGCGTCAAAAAACCAGCGGTCTGCGCAAAGAATAAAATGGCCATACTGAACATATCTCCTACGAAAAACAAAACAGCGAATATAGCTGTCCAAAATCCCATCATTCGAAACATGCGATCCATTTAAACTTCCCCCCTGTCCCTATACAAAATCATATAATCGATTAAAAGAGCTACATTTATTATATATGAGGTAGTCAACCATTGTAAATGTTTTAATAAGACATACTTTTATTATTATCTAAACTTTTTCCTTTTTTCCCAAGCTATTTTTAAAGATGAAGGAAGCATACCGAACCACCGAAATCCAAATTGATTTAAATGTATTTTTCTAAATGAAAGAGATTTTTTGGTTTTAGGCCTATGCTGTACTCGTTCATCCAATGCTTCAACTATCTCTTTTGTTACATATTTAACAAATGGATTTGGTTTCACAGCGCTTCCTCCTTTTTTTAATCTTCTTTTATCATAACCATTATTTCTTCGCATTATTCTTTTGTATCATTGTTCACTTCCATATCCAAATAATCATGTCTCTTTTTACCATTATTATCCTTTGCGATAATTTTCACACTAACATGGTTATTATTACTTGATAATAGTTCAAACCGAACGGTTCCGTTTGGAAGGGTAATCGTTGTTTCATCAATGCCTGTTACTTCTATTTGCTTTACCCATTCCTGCTCGGCATTTCGCAGTAACCATTCTAAAGTTAATACTTGTTCCTCTTTTGTTACGTTGTGCTTTTCATTTATATATACGGTTATTTGAAAAAGAAGTAACGCCGAAAACAGAAAACATACCATTAACATTACGGGCATTATTGCTCCTTTTTCTCCCACTGAACATTTCCTCCCTCAAATATAGGTCTAACACCCAGAACACCTGACCATTTCACATTCCTATTGTCTGTTATGTGTATATCTGCACCATATATCATGGGTTGGACAGTAAAGCTATCTATATTTTGCAGTACTATTTCATGACCTCTCCCATTCTTTTTTCTAACAATGTTATTCCCAGACTTAACGTATTGTATATAATCGTTTGTTTCGTTGATTATTATTTCGTTTTTACTTTCTTCGATTGTATAAGCTTGATCCATATCATCTTTTATTTGCTGAAAAAATAATTGAATTTCCTGCCGCGATGTGACCGTATCGTTCCTGAGAAAAGGTATATATAACGTGATTATCGATGCACAAATCACTAATATGCTTAAAGATATAAGCGTTTCAATCAGTGTCATCCCTTTTTTATTTTGGCAACACGAACAAACACTTTTCATATGGTCTATTATTATCTCCTTTCCAGTTTAAACAAAGGTCGACACCATTTTTATTATTACTGATTGTCCAGGTATATTTCCCCTCCGTTTGGCCGGTTTCGATACTAGAAACATGTTGTTGTAACAACAATGCCTCTTTTTCAAGTAGATACATGGCTCTCCTTTCTTGAAAAATTGATTTTTGTTCATTTATAACGACTGAGTACATCGGAATGAACAAAACACAAAGTAAAGAAAGTAAACTTAACGCCACAACCGCTTCGATTAATGTCATTCCTTTTTCAAAATTTTTCAATATATACTCTCCCTTTGCCTACCAATACCACTAGCTTATAGTCGGCTATTGGGGTACTAATATATACCGTTCCTGCCTTTATGGCGTTACCGTTATTTTTAAACATAATCTCATTAAAAGCCAACGTAGCTTTTTGAATAGAAACCCCCTCTGGAATGGTTCTTTGTTTCAACGAATCATTCGGTCTAATTGATGTTTTAATATAATATTGATTTTTCACCGCTCTAAAATATATTAATTCTTCATTCGCGTATGCTAGCTGTTGAGCATATCGCAAATCTTCCTCTAAAACGTTAATAAAATAATCAATGGATTTCTTTTCCTGAAGTGATTGGAAGGAGAGAATAGGAATGGATATGGTAACGGTGATAATAAGTAGTATAATCACCATTTCAATAAGAGTGTGACCGCTTTCTTTGTTCATATACTTCATCACTCGCTCGTATTCACTACTTTACCATCGTCTCCTATGGTTAGTTGTGAATTATCAGGGCACACGATTCTGTCCACATATCCTTGCTCTTTTAGATCTTCAAGTGACCCTGGTTTTTCAAGATGTTCTACTTCATATGCCCCAATCTGAGATTCTAAAAGTTTCACTGTTGCTTCACATCCTTTGGATTGGGCTACCTCATTATTTTTCATTAAATTTGGCACTGCTATTAATAGTAATACTGTAATGATAAGTAATACAATCATCATTTCAATAAACAGGGGCGAACACATATTAAAAATAGCCAGAGTATTCATCTAACCCTGGCATTAGTTTCTTCATTATAGTATTATTCCTATTTGGCATTGTATACTATCGCTTACTTTATTCCATTTCAGTAATTTTATTCACTTGCGTTAATTCTTTATTGTGTAGTGCTGACTTTTCAATTACTTTAAACTTTTTCGACCGTATAGATTTAGGTTTATCACCTAAAATTATTTCAGTTTTATTTAACGGATGTAAAACGTACCATGCATCTTTTTTTTCTTTATGTTCACCTAAATCCACTTTTAATACTGAACTATCTATGTAAGCATTGTTTGGTAGTATAGGAAATAATAATATACAAAATGCAATTCCAATAAATAAGAATATAATAAGATGATTAAAAGCAAAGTTTATAAATTCATTTATTGAATTAATATTAACATCTGAATACATACCATTTTGATATGAAAGAAAAAATGGAAGCATTAAAACAATAAAAGCAAATACTACTATGACATAAATTAATTTAAAAAAACCATTATTACTAATTCTCCATATGATTTCTAGGATATTGTGGTACAATTTAACATATTTAAATTTTTTCTTTCTTCGCAATGACATAAGCTTTTTAGAGTTAGAGACAGTAAAAATCACCCTTATTAAACTTATGAGTGCTGTGATAAACATCGACAAAATTATGATATGTAAACTGTTTAATACCATAGGGTAAACCTTAAGTTCTTTTAAATTGGATTCTTTTAGAAATGGAACCGTAACAACTAACATATAAGAGCTGAAACCAATTAATATTAAAAGTAATAAAAAATTAAATACTTTAATTATTAATCTCCATTCTTTTGACATTAGATTTTGCTCGGCTAATGATGAAGTGAATTTTGTATAAATTTTCATTCCAAGAAAACCTGTAATAATAAGACTAGTTAGTGTTCCGATAATCCATTGCAAGTCCATCTTCTTAACTTCACCTTTCTTCAATTTTTTCTAAGCAGTGACTTTGCTTTTTATTGAACATAAATTTCGAATTGATCCTTTTACTGAAAAATTCATTTTTAGCACATCTCTAATAGCTACCTGAGTTTCTTGTAAGTGATATTACCGGAGCACCGCAAACAATGTGTAAAATGACAATAGTTATTTAATTTTCAAACCTCAACACACACGCATAGCCCATTCTGAGTATAAAAAACAAGTATTATTGCATATCCTAATTTTACATTTTTGTATGTATTTTATTTAACTCATTTTTTGTTTCTTTCTTCGATTTTTCACTTTGCTCCATCTTCATTTTTTCTTCTAGGATCAGTAATATAGCTTTTCTAAGCGTATCATAATGCAATTTACATTCTTTTTCACTTAACTCATGAACACCTTTACTTAAAATATCGTAAACAAAAGAGTTTATTTCAGCCAGGTAATTAGGGACATAACCCTTTTCATGTAATATTTTCACTTTATCTTTAGTATCAGCTTCATTGAATTTGTGTTCATCTACATTATTTTCAAGTTTGGCTTGTTCAAACTTTTCAAAAATCAATTTCTCGAAAATTCTACGCAAATAAAGAAAAGCTCCCACACCCATATTATGTGTTTTTAAAATTTCTGCATTGGTTAATTCTTTAGTTACATCCATGTCTTTCAGAACTTTTCTATATTCTTTTAAAGAATTATCAAAATCTAGAATTGACGGATATTGTCCCGTCTTCATTAAATAATTATCGTCAGTTAACTGGAAAATTACATAAAATTTGTGTTTATCTTTTGAAGTACATTCTAAATTCATTTGCAGAACTCTATTTTCGTCAAATATTTTCTCTATAAGTCCTTCGTATCTCTTAGCAGAATCATTTATGGCATATTCATGATATTCCTCAAAATCTTCTGACATGCCGAACATATGTGAATAGGTTGTGAGTGTTGAATCTGAAGGTTCATTATCTAATTCACAACCCTTATAGGTGATTGGAAGTTCTCTTTTACAAAAGGGACAATAATGAAAGAAATTCTTTTCCTCTTGGACTAACGTTTTTAGATATCTAACGTCCTTGTTTTCTAAAAGATGTATGTGGTGAAGAATATTAGGTATATCATCTTCGTTGTAGTCTAGAATTTCTGTGTCCTCAGTTGTATCAACATTTGTATCGATTTTTATTTTTGTATACAAAGGAAAGCTAAATAAAAGATAAAAACCTTTTCCGGAAAAATCACTTAACCGTTCATGTTGCATATAAACACCGCCCAATTTTTATTAAATAAGTATTATATACATTCTATCATGTCCTCAGAAGTATGCTCCCAAATAAAAACATATATATAGAAAATGATTATATTTCTGAAACAAAAAACTATCTTTTTAACTTAGGTACAATCCCTCACAATCTCGCTTATATTTAATATGAATATCCAGTTTTCTTTAAAGGTGTTCCTCCATTAAATGGCCCTTTTCTTGAATAAGCTTTTAAGGAAAATCATTATGTACATAAAATTCGATCAACCTTTAAATAGAAAACAGCAAAGTTACCTGCTCTTATTTTTTGTTCTTCAGTTTTTCAAGAAGTAACTTAGCTATTTCTTTCTTTGATTCAGTTTCTATTTCTTTCACTACAGCTTTTTCAACCTTATTATCTTCTTTAAATTGAATTTCCAATACGTCGCCTTCCTTCAAGCCACCCGGCAACTGATCTCTTGGAACATCTTTCTGAATAGTTTCATCATCAGAAAGAAGGAGAACAGCAAGTTCCCCTTCAAACCGATCAACAGTGTATTTTTTCAAGCTATCACTCCCTAACCAAGTGTGATGTCCGGACGCATTTCTTCTATTGTTGCTGGACCGATATAACTAACATTGTCGAGTTCTTCAATGCTTTCAAATGACCCGTTTGCTTCACGATAGTCAATTATGTTTTCGGCTATAGTCGGACCAACACCAGTGATTTCTTGGAGGGTCTCATAATCTGCTGTATTAACATTAATCGGGTAACTTACTTCTTCAGATTCATCATCTTCAGAAGAACCATCCGATTCATCGGAACCATTGTCATCTGTGTCGCCTTCTCCATCCCCAATCCATGGTTCTGCTGCTGGTACATTGGGACCTTGATGACTTAACGAAACTTCAATGTTTCCTGATTGATATGTGCTGTATAGATCAACACCCGCATTTCTGAGTGTCTCCACAACATCTGCATCTGGATGGCCATAGCTATTATCTCCATAAGAAAGGATAGCCATTTCCGGATCTACAGCTTCCACAAATTCAGCACTTGTTGACGTATCGGCCCCATGGTGACCGACTTTCAAAACATCAGCTTCCACATCGTATTCTTCCATCACTTCTGCTTCATTTTCTACAGTTGCGTCCCCCGTAAATAACGCTGTGGTTTCGCCATAAGTGAAATGCAGGACAATGGAAGATTCATTTAGATCGCTGCTTTCATTATAACCGTTCAAAATTTGTACTTCCGCAGCTTTTGTCTCTAAATATTCGCCTTCTTCTGCTTCTACAAAGTTAATGTCTTTTTCATCAATGACTTCCAGGTAATCCTGATAAGTTTCTGTCGTATGCTCTTTTCCACTATCTAAGACATTTTCCACTTCCACTTCTTCCAATACCTCAATCAATCCGCCGATATGATCTGCATCCGGATGTGTAGCAACCACCCATTCTAAGCTGTCTATGTTTTCTTCCTCTAAGTAGTCAACGATTTCTTCTCCGGATCCTTGTCTTCCTCCATCAATGAGAATGTTTCCACCACCTCCATTTGGTTCAGCCAAGATGCTATCCCCTTGGCCAACATCTAAGAAATGGAGATCCAGGTTAACAGCTGGATACGCTACATCATCGTCTCCCTCTTCCGTCTCTTCATCGTCGTTAACAAAAGTTCCTGGATCTAACGCCCTGGCCAGAAATACAGAAAACTGAGCGCGTGTTGTTTCATCATTAGGTCCAAACGTTCCATCCGAATATCCGGTTGTAATATCACTCGTTGCAATGGCTTGAACGTCACCGTAAAATGAATCTCCCTGCGACATGTCTCCAAAAGAGATGTGCTCCCCGTCATTTGTAATGTCACTGGAAGCGCGGTTTAATACTGCAGCCATTTGTCCTCTAGTGAGTGCATCATTAGGCATGAACCGCCCATCGTTTCCTCCAATGATATTCTCATCTTGTACAGTTGCTGCAACATCATAAGCAAAGTAATCTTGGTCAATGTCCGTAAAATCAGCAGCAGGTCGATCTTCAGTTTGCAAATCGAATGCTTCGACAATCATGGAAGCTGCTTGACTGCGTTTTACCGGTTCATTTGGCTTAAATGTTCCGTCATCGTAACCTGAAATAATTCCTTCTTCTGCAAGATATTCAATTTCTCCCCCAGCCCAAAAGTCATCAGAAACATCGTTAAAATCATGAGAATCAGCAAACGTAACAGGCGCTGTTAATGAAAAAGCAAGCACCGAAGAAAGTATGTACTTTCCTATTTTCATAGAATCCCTCCGTTTACAAATTATGCTACTATTCTATCACATCTTTAGTTTTAGTTGACGTTTCGGAAGTAATTTCCTGTATCTTTTTGTTATCTATTGTTTATAATAGAACATACGTTCTTTTAAGGAGGTTATTTTATGGCTAATAAACTGACACCAGGATCAAACATGCGTTGGGAGTCGATGCGAATGATACTACCGGAGCATCGCGAACAATGGTTAAAACATCAGGAGAAAGCTAAGAAGTCTAAAAAGCCTGTACTGGATGAACAGCAGTGGGAAGAGTTTGAGTGGTTACTTAGTGAAGCTATACAGGAGAAAGAGGAGCTTAAATTTACGTACTGGGAAGATGGATATTTTTATGATGTGATAGGCTATTGCCATTACATTAATACAAAACAAAAGCAGTTCCATATCAAAAACGATGAAGATGAAGTTAATTTTATATCGTTTGACCAGATAATAGACATAAAAAGAGCAGGTTCTAATATACCTGGAAAATAACGCTTGCTTATTTATGTACATCGGATATAATAAAAGTGTAAGCACAGGGGATTAATATAGAGCAGGCCGCCGTTTGGCGGTCTGCTTTTATGTATGCAACAAGGGCAAAAGCCCCTGCTATTTTTTCAACTCATCGTATAGTCGCTTCATAACAGTCGACATCTGTTCCCGCGTAATCGGCTTACGCGGGTCTTTTCCATTGAGCAACCCTTTCTCTTGTGCCCATTCCCATGCTTCTTTGTGACTTTCATTTGGCTGTTGTTGTGCCATATCCTTGATAACCTCCTTAAGTTTTTCGAGTGTATTCGGGCCTGCAATGCCATCTACCGTCAAATCGTGACGGGATTGAAATGCTTTGAGTCCGTCTTCAGTCTCTTTTCCGAAATCGCCATCCGATTCGTATCGGGGTAACTTCTCTCCAGCTTCCATCAAATCTTCTTGCAGCTGCTTCACCTTGTCGCCTTTATCTCCTTTTTCTAACAGTCCATCGTCAGTAGATGAAGCTATCCCTTTTCCTTTTAACTCGCGTTTTACATCATTGATAAATTGGTTAAAGGATACTCCATTTTGATTCAGCGCGTTTTCTGGATCTGTCTTACGTGCTGGGTCAAGGATAAAGTGGCCTGTTATTTTTTCGCCCGGGTCCAGCCCGTACTTGTCACAGAGATAAGCAAAATACCATACATATCGCGAATACGCTTGATCAAAATCAATACTTCCTCCATAGCACAGCTCAACACCTATGGCTGCATCGTTTGCATCGTCACCATACATTTGATTGTCCTTTGGTTTCTCGCGTTGAACATGCCAGGCCTTTTCGTCTAAAGGGATAATTTCAAGGATATACTTATCATCAATAAACGTGTGTGCTGATGCAGACGGTTGTTGAGAGTTGAAATAATTACGGTTTCCATGCGCCGTTGAACCTGGGTTGCCAGTATCGTGCGCCGTAATAAATAACGGCCCAACCATTTTTTGGCCAGACCGCGCGTTTCCGTGTTGGATATAGTTTTTTGTTATATCATATCCCATGTATTCCACCTACCCTTACATTATTAATTTTAAATAGCCTGCTACCATAGTAAGTATTGCTACAATCCAGCCGCCCCAGCTTTTAATTCCATTCCATGCAGCTGACCGTCCCTTTGCTCTCTCCTGTAGTTTATTGACTTGCCCTTTTACAGCATCAATTTCTTCTCTCGCTTTCCCCACTTCTTCATAGAGGCCATTATATTTATTGATCGTTGACCGGGTCTGCTCCATCTCAACTCTCAAATCCCTAAAATTATCCTTGAATTGATCTAATTGCTCGAACAGCTGCTTGTTTGAATACCATTCTTTTTCCTCATCGCCCATACTTGGCCCCCTTCTCTCTATTTTTAGGCATCAGTTATTTGTTAGACTTAATGGATTCCAAGTAGTTTTGAGCGTGTTTAGCTGCTTGGGAAAAGTTGTTATTCTTCCACCAGGCAATAACAGCTGTAATGGCTGAGAAAATAAAGGAAACGAACAACTCTACATTCTCCTCATCGATCGGAAGTGGAGAGTAACCAAAAATAGCTAGTCCCTGATTGATAAAAGCTGTCACCATAAAGATTGTCCGTGTTACTGCACCAGCGTCTAGTCCTTTTAAAAATTGAATCATGTAAATCACTCCTTTTTATAATTAAAAAAGAGCCTCCAAAATTGGAGACTCCTTCATTTATTGCACCAAGCGTCTTTTTTAGTGCTATTTTATCTTGTCTTTTGAGTAAACTACATGCCTTAGGTTCGTTTCCTACGGAATGTGTTGCCTCATGGGTTTCGCATAATATATATAAAGTACTGCTAATTCCATACTTTATACAACTGCCATATGCAAAAAAGCCTCATTCTCGATGAGGCAGTCCTGATATTTATACTTTTTAATATAGATTAATTTGCTTTTCTTATTTTTGAATCTTCATATACGATTCCCTTATTCTTAATTAGAGTTAGCTTAGATAAAGGTTTTTCAATATAACGATACATCAAATATGACAATGTCAGTGTTCCAATAATATAAATGAATACACCATTAGAAAAATCTATTGTAGTTTCTCTAAAGAACCAATGAATTAGATACCCTGAAAAACTAATATGACCTAAAAAAATAAAAACTTTTGACTCAAAGAATTTTCTAACTATGCCATACCCGTTTAGCATTAATAAGATAAACACTGACCATATTAACCCGAAATGAATAAACCAATTAATAAGATATCCAGATGTCGGAATTCCAAAAACATATTCTCTAACGCCTGGTATTAGCAATACAATGCCAATAATCAATAAGATACATAAAATATCAAATAAAATTTTTACATTTCGAGATATATCCACTTTCTTTAATAATATGTGGAAAGCAGCAGTAAAACAACCACAAACAAAAACAGGTAAATACTGAAACACATTTATTGAACTATAAACCGCATCTGTGTAAGGAAATATCATCTGATGAACAACGATGATAAGAGATAAAGTTAGGAGGATATATATAGGCTTCAGTTTCAATAAACCAATGAGTATCAATGTAACCAATGGTAAAAGGGCATAAAAACCCATTTCGACAGGCATCGTCCAAAAATGAGCTTCTCCACCCTGTAAAATTAAGTGCTTTAGATAAACTTCTGTATCAGTGATGCGGATTTTAAACAAGAAATATATTGTTACTACAATAAAATATAAAATCATAATTCTCATAAATCTTCTAAAAAAATAATTTACCCACTCTTTTAAAATTCTAGCCCTTTCTGGTTTGCTCAAAAAATAATAAGTTAGTAAGAATGAGCTTAACACAAAAAATAACCATACACCTGTTTTAGGAACACCTGTAATATTGTGGTTTGACAGCCCAGGGAAATATATTGACATATGCCCCAAAAATACTATTAAAAAAGCTAACCCCCGAATACCATTAAGAGATGGTATTATGTCTTTTCTATTCATAACCGTACTCCCATCAACCGTCCAATTCTTCTAATTGTAATATTACATAAAATAACTGTCAATTTTTGTTCTCACCCCCTTTTTCACCATTAATAATTAATAATTTCGTCCTCAAAAATTTATTAATCTTCATTAATATATCTTAAATCTGTTGCTATTTGTTCAAGCAGTTCATCCTTTTCCTTCGATGATAACGACTTAAAGTCTTTCTCTTTAAATCGTTGTTTTTGTTGACGTTTTTTTTCTCGCTCTTGTCTTTCTGCATCAATGTCCTTTTTACCTTTCCATCTTTTCATATTAGCCATCAGAAAGCACCTGCCAATCTAAAGTAAATGGATATTCCGTTTTACCTCTCATTTTTTCATGTAGCTTTATAACTGCCACTAACAACTCTCCGTCGTTTTTTTCTGCATAGCAAATCGGTTGGATTGGTAAATCGGTGTCAATCGCAGAATCACCGTTTTCATCATATATTTCAAGGATGCCATCTTCTAAATCGGTAAAATCAAATGTATCTGTGATTTTACCGCCTTCATCTTTATAAGTTACTTCAACCGTGTCTTTTGTAAATTCATACGTCAATTCTTCCCCTTTATAGTGAGGCTGAGGCTTTGGGATATACTTATATTTCATGCTACCACTCTCCTACTGCAAACAAGGTAATAGTCGAACCCTCTGGGTCGTTGGTTGTGTTAGTATTACTTCTAAACTGCCAATTATCACCTCTTACGTAAATAAAACCATCTGCAAAAGTATCAATATGTTCACTTGTAGCCAAGGATCCTTTTATCCCCCAAGACGACCCATTAGGCAAACCTGAAAAGTTAGACGGATAAGGAAACGCAGATGTGTTTTCACTAAGATTAGGAACTGCTTCTCTAAAACATATTTGCAGTCCATTTTCCCATCGAATATAGTAGCCATACGGAGGGGCCGACACATCTAAGTTGTGGTCGACAACACGCTCGTTATATAACTCTAATAGACCGTGTACATCATCTGAAGCATTGTCGGAAATATGCGCATTAGTTTTTTCTTCTAAATCAGCCAAATTCCCTTTCATTTTACGGCTATCTGTGATGTCTCCTTGCTCGATTTCTGTATCTTCCGCAGCTACGTAAATTTCAGCCAACTCCACCGCACCGCTTGGCAAATCTGGTTTTTCCGGATCAGAACTCAATTCCCCGTATTCGTACTCAATGTCCCTGGCTTCTGAGACATAAATAATGTCTATCCGGTCGTTGGTATAGTCTGCGTCGTTGACAGTGATGGTTTCCGTGGATTCGAATTGATACCGTGTGCCGTCCGGCATATACACCACGCCACTCTGCACGTGGACATCCATATCCGGTGTCTCGGATTCGAGTACGTCTAGCCCGCCGTGTACGCCGTATCCTATATTTTCAGTATGGCGTTCCGGTATCTCATCCACCTTTTCCTTCAGATATGCGTCATTGTTGATGAGCTTTTCGTGTATAGGGTTCGTGGTGTCTGGGTGTACCGGGTCGCTTGTTTCAATTTCTCGTAGTTCGTCGTCAAATTCCCTCGGACTTTTGATTTCATGGTCTGCCATCGTATCCCTCCTTAATGTTCTTCAATTAAATCAATTTCGATGATCGTGTCTTGATCCTTACCCTTCGGCGAAAAATTCACAAATACAACAGGATCCGCATCTTCGTCGTAAAGAGCAAGGGAAGATATATTCTTGCCGATTCCTTCATCTGCAGATAGCACCACTTCAATGACTGCATTCGTTCCATCAACGCTCGCATTCTCAATATCTTTGACAAGGAATTCACCTGCTGCCTGTGTTGCATCTGGATCCGGATTATTTACATCTCCCGTGCTTGTATCGTGGCCACCATCTCCCCATCCGACTTGAGCAATAGCAGTCAACGTATCTATGCCGACCGAGGCTTCAGCGCTTTTCGTTCTTCGAGTTGTTGCTACGGCTTTCTTTACCGCCATGCTACTTCACCTTCCTTTCTTTGATCTCGACATTGTAGGTTGGCTTGGATACCACTCTCATGCTTCAACCTCCTCTCCATTAATCTTCATCTGGATTCCATACTCTGTAGGATCACGCTCGCCATCAAACTTGTGCACGCCATTAAAAGAAGCGCTACCATCGAATTTGAGCGCTTTTGTAACTTGCGTATCCCTTTGCACTTGAAAACCAGCATCATAATTAATCGGCAGCGTATATGTCTTGGATATTCTCGGAACGATTAGGGAGTTGTAAGCGATAATGTCCTGGTATGCTGCCTCTATTGGTATGCCGAAATAAATCCGGATCCCATCCTGTACGATGCGCCGGATTGATGTTCGTACATTATCTATAGCAGCTGTCGCAAACTCTCCTTCTTTGTTTCCGGAAAACAGGTACGTTCCATCGAACTTGTCGGTACCATCGAATGTTATTTGTGGTGAGAAGATATCGGTCTCGTACAACAAAACAAGGGAGGCCGGTTCATTGTCGTATTTCTCGTACCGCCAGCATTCAGCTAATCCGTGATAGGCGTCACCGAGCAGATTATCCATGATCTCGTTAATCGTCTCAATATCGCCGTTGCTAAAATTGGCGCTATCTTTTGTCTTGATCATGTACCGATAGGATTGATCATCCATGCCGTTCCGTTGCTGCCCTACATCTTGACCATATCGGTTCAGCACCTTACCCTCTGCATTATCAATGTCCTGATAGTAGACAATGGCGTCTCGAGTATCAAAAAGCGTCTCTTGTATTTCTTCTCCCACTACCGCCATCAGCTTGGCGATGTTGGAATCCCGTCGCTTACTGTACCGGTCCGTGATCCATGACAACATTTTTTCAGCTAGTGTCATTGAAACACCACCTTGTCCGCGTCCGTGCGCGCGTACTCGCGCTGGTTGATTTCAATGTTTTCATAAGAAAATGATTCGTCATCGGTCGAAAGTTCAATACTGATATCATCAGCACCACTGTCTTCGCCGGCTGCCATGAGGGCCTGAAAGGCAATTACATCTTCTTTGATGCCAAGGCCGTCATATTCCGTGCCGCCTTCGTCCTGCCCGCCGATATACTCGATGATATTAGTCCGGATGGCGTCCTCGTCTGCACTTCCGCTTAACGTGACATTTACATAGACATCAACGACGTTCGGTCTTGAGTAACCAATCTCTTGGTCGCGGCCTTTGCTGTCCTGCACAGTCACTTGGGTGTCACCAAACGACTGAATGCCGCCCGACTTGTATCTCATGATCGTCTCGACGATATCCTCTTCATCACCGCCCCAGACGACCGGTTCTATGCTTTTTGGGGGAATTCCATCAACCTCGGTATTCTCTTCATTTGAATCGAGATACACGTCCCGGACGCCCTCCACATCAAGCAGATTGAACACAAGGCGGTTTTCTTCCGATTGGGTTCGGTCCAAACGTTCCCGGAGTTCCTCATCACTCTCCCGATCGCGCCCGCCGGACGTGGCTTCCGGGTTGGTTACACTATCAATGCCAGGGGATGGATTGACAATCTCTGTGATATCGTCAGCATTTACGTTGCCCTGCTGCCCTCGTTCGACAGCTTCGATATCTGCTTTCACAGTGCCATCCGAGGGAACGGTTACGCTCTCGGTCGTCCGGAACCGCACACTTTGGTTTGTTTCAACCACAAATCCCGAGTCTATCGACGTGTCTTCTTCCCCTGTTATTTCAATGGCTCCTGTTGACCGAAGGGGACGCATTCTTCGGGCACTCTGCCTTCGTGCGTTACGGTCCAGAGCGACACCAGAAGATGTTTCGAAAAATGCAGCGTTGTAGGTATCTTCGAGATCTTGAGTAAAAATCGAAAGAACTCTGGCTATCACGCGGATGAGAATACCTAAAAATTGGCTGGGGGATAGATTAACCGTTTCACCAAATGCCTCCCTGGCTCTATCTTCTAAAGATGCTACAATATCTGCGTATCTTTTGCGTTTGAATCCGTTGCCATCAAGCATTTTCTATCACCTCCTCAACCTGAACCTCTTCCCCATTAACCAAAATATAAAAAAAGACCGATAATTCTCGGTCGCTGTAATCCATATTAATCGTTATATCTCTTATACCTTCTACTCTATCGACCTGTTCCATCGCTTCTTCAAGCGCTTGACTCACATTATCTTCTGTCACATTTTTACCCACCATGACGTTGTGGTCTGTACCAAAAACAGGATCTAAAAACCATTCTCCAATATTTGTTTTCACTACACTCCGTACTTCTTGTACCAATTCTTCATTATTTTCAACCCAACCAGGCACACCGTTTTCCATTTCAATGTCGCCGGTATCTTTGTTTATTTTTAAGGCCTTCATCCTTCATCACCTACCAATCCTGTAATGATGGCGGACATGGAATCATGAGGCTCTCTGCTGTCACCGTTACCTTTGCGCCCCTTGATCGCATCGGCAAAGTCGCGTTCAGTAATACATGCCATGACGATATCTCCCTTTTTATATGACGGAATTAACAACACATCCTGCGTATCCCCGTCTGGATCATAGGAGACTGTCTCACTACCGCTATCAATGGTGTGTGAGGTGCCACCATCCGGTATCGGCGAGTGTTCAACATTCCCGCTTTCGAGTGTCCGTTCTTTCGGTAACTTCAATCGTTGCCGCTGAGCACGCGCATTTACAATCATCGGCAGTTGTTCTCCATCTTCGTCTGTAAACAAAGGTACTATATCACCAATGCCAGTTTCTGTATCATAGCGCTCCACCTTACAAATCATATTGGTGTGTATCATTCTACCACTTCCATTTTTGTTATGGCTTCCTCTTGATTCCACGTGTGCGTACCTTTGCGCACGCGATAGCGCCCGTTTACGTTCTTGGACTTAATCTCAATAATGCTATCCGCTTGTATGCGGTGATTCAAGAGCGCCTTGACGTTGTAACCCTTTATTTCGTTTCCGTCGTCATCTTCCTCAACAAACGGTTCCGGGCTACCAATCAAACCACGTTCCGGACTAAAAATAAAACGTACATCGTCTCCCTCGCCAGGGGGCCGAAAGTACGCCAACCCTTTATTGATATGAAATTTAGCCCCACAATCTTTAGCAAGCAAGCTTAACCTATACAATATCGTTCCTGCCTCGTTCTTACCTTGACGATATTGTTTGTCTTCGGGAAGCTTCAACGCTCCGATACTCAATCCGACAATAGAGCATAGGTCTGTGATGATTTGGGATGCTCGTGTGCCTTCTTTATACGTCTTGTTGACCCTTAGCTTGTCTCGTTGGTCTGTTCCATCCACAGCTTTCACGGTCGTCTCTCTATCGACGCCGTTTTTTTCTGAATTACTTTCATAGACTACCCCGACAAAGACCGTACCGACATCTTCTTCATATCCTGCATTGGTAATGAGAGGATTACCCCGAGAAATTCGGTTAATGCGGTCATGAGATAAGTTATAAAAGGTGACTTCTGCGTGATTCTTTTCCGGATTATCATCAAACTCCACTTCAAATTCATAGTCATACAATTCAGAGGATAACGATGCACGCCCCATGATGATATTGCCTTTACGCATGAAACTATTCATCGATATCGCCTTCTTCTTCCGCGCCAATGTAAAGCAAGACACTTTCTGCAAAGTTATCGTATGTCACACTGTTTTCCTCCTCTGAAGGATCTAAAGGAGTTATTTGGTCGGAAGGGAGCCTTGTGTCCGTTACACCTTCAAACAATGGCTGCCCATATACGAGCTTTGCGCCATAAATAATGACCTCCCCATTATGGTGAAGGTCTACAGTAAAGAAGTCGTTCTCTCCGTTGTAATGAATCTCGAATGTGTACAAGGTATCGTTAAGGCGAATTTCAAACTCATATGGGATGCGTTCCTTTTCGATTGGTAAAATCATTGAGGTTGCACCCTTCCTGCGTTTCCTACTTCACTGGTGTCAGCCTTTAAGTCAGCAGGGAGTAGTCCAACCGTAGATGGACGGGCAACTCGTATACCTTTAATTGTCATATTAAAGTTAAAGCCATTACTAATATTGACGTCAGTGTCTGTTGTTAAATTTTCAATAACAGCGTTTTTCATTGTTGCACGCCCATCGTATGACACCGGATCGCCATGATAGCGAATACTTATTAAATCGCGGTGGGCCTGAGCAGCACCAGGATTGACGACTATTCCTTCTATTGTATACGTTGTTGGTTTGTTATTTACGTGGTCATTTATAGCCCCCTCGTCTTCGACGGGATGATCGGTAATTTCATTAACGAAATTTCTTTCTTCACTAATTGCGTTAAATTCAACGTTTCCTATCCTGGCCATCACCTAGACCTCCCTTGCCGTAATTTCTCTATGAAACTCCTCATGCCATTTTTTCATTTTTCGCTTCCAGTTTCTTTCAACGTCACGTTCTTGATTTTCTGACATATTGCCCGTTACGGTGATGTTTATTACAGGGGAGAAATTATAATTGCTACTACTTTTTGTAGCAGGAGTCGAGGATGACTGACTAGTTGACCCTTGACCAACACCTAAAAGACGTCCTGTTTCTTGCCAAATACCTAGTGCTCTTTCCCTGTTCTCATCAATAGGAATAGCAGCTTCCCGTCCGTTTTCTGCAAAGGATGCTATATGTGGTTGGTCAAAAATACCACCTTCAGCATGCCCTGGCATTTCAAACGTTTCATTAAAACCACCCGTAAAATCCTCAGCTCTATTTTGAACAAAATCGACTCCACCAGAAACACGATCAACAATCCAATTTCCTGCTTTTCCTAATCCTTCCTTAGCTGAATTGAATCCGGATACGATTCCATCAATGGCAGAAGAACCAAGATTAGAAAATGATGACTTTATAGCACCTATTCCTTCAGAAACGCGACTAGGTATATTGGCCACAAAATTACCTATATCTTCCGGCAAACCTTTCATCCAATCAATAGCATTATCGTAAGCCGACTCAAACCAATCACCAAATTCACCAGGAAATGCAACAAGTTCAGAAGCAACACTCCCTGCTATTTTACCTGCTTCCGTTGCGGCATCACTCGGTAAATCAGATAAGAAATCAACGGCTTGGTCCTTAGCTTCTCCCACTTTATCTGGTATTGCAGAGAAATCAACTTTGTCGGTAATAAATTCACCTAGCTTACTGCCTCCAAAATAACCGCCGATACCTCCGACAGCTCCACCAATAGCAGAACCTACACCTGGAACAACGGAACCGAGAGCCGCTCCGCCAGTTGCACCAGCTGCAGCACCACTCCATCCGCCGGCTGCCGAACCAACGGCTTCTTCGCGGTCCTCTCCAGGGGAGGATGTGGCTATATCATACACATCCATTCCTATACCTACGGGGGCTAACGCACGACCGCCCCACTTTGCGGCACCTCGAACACCGTTCATGATGCCTTTTCCAAGTCCACCACCTTTACCAGTTTTCCCAGGTTGGCCAGAACTTCCCCCTTTGCCGCCTCTTCCAAATCCTCCGGTAGACCGTTTTCCAAGACTATATCCACCAATGGCACCAAGGGTTGGCAACGTATTTCCGATAACTTCCGCAAAAGGGCCAAACGTACCCTCTGTTGCTTCGTCCAAAGTGGTACGGGCTTCTCTGGTCTTCTCTATGAAGCTATTCCACATGCCTTCGTTCTTTTGCTCTACATCTTCAATTGTAGAAGACATATCTTGATATGAAGTATCGATTGCTTCTACTATGGGTAAAATGCTACTTTCTTGTTCTTCAGACATTTCACCATATATGCTCCCGAATATGCTCGATTTTTTTTGCGTATCCTCAATCTCAGAAATAGCTTCATTAATATCTGCAAAGGCGCTGCTTCCTTTCTCGCCACCTTCACGGATATTGTTTGCCCATTGCTCCGCTTGTTTCCTTGAACCTCCAAGTTCAGAAAGAGATTCCATGACGTCGTCCTCGCCAGATCTAATAGATGGCAAAAACTCACTATTGATTGAGTCACTAAACCTATCCATAACTCTGTGATCAATTTCTCCAGCTTGTATCATTGGGGCAATAGCCTGATCTGCATCTAGTCCTATTTCTGCCATGCCTCCAGAGAATTCACTAAACTGATCTGTTAATTCTTCGAAAGCATTATCACTTAATTTCGTTGCGGCTTCTGAAAACAGATCTAAGGACTCTTCTGGCGATACATCAAAACGGTCTGTCATAAGAGATGTTGCTTTACCTACTTCATCTACATCCGCATTTCTCACATCTGCCAAATTAGCAATATCACCGCCATACTGACCCGAACCAAATCTGCGATACGACTGTTCAACAGCATTTTGCGCTTCTTCTCGGTGGATATTCGGTATGCTTTCCCACACATCTTTTGTTTCTTCGGTGAGCCTATTTGCCACTTCATCATCAAGGTTAAGGGAAGCCATAAAATCACGTGGCATTTGTTGAAAGGAGGCAATGTCACCACCAACCACAGAGCCTGCTCCAAAACCGCCAATACCAGACAAAACATCTTTGAGATTTAAAGCTTCTTTCTCTACATCTTCCAATTCTTTCTTTGCCTGTGAACCATTGATTTCAGGATCTGGCATACCTCTTATAGTAGATTGCGTACCCTCGGCTGTATCGTTTATATCCTGTAGCTGTCGTACAGGCTGACCAGCGTTAATATTCGGATCAGGAATGCTTAATATATTCCCTCGAACATCGACGATAGAACTGCTCACTCGGTCCATCGCGTTCCGGGCGCCAGTGCTCGCACTATCTATTCTCTCACCAAATCGATCTACTGCAGATCCAGATTGATTAAGAGTTCGGTCCATATCTGAACCAGTACGGTCAAATTGGCGGCCCATATTCTGGATATCACGTTCAATATTACTGACTTTATCTACAAACCGATCTGTCTGATCGTTAGCATCCCTCATGGCCCTGTCATTAATATCCCATGTTATCCCAATAGATAGGTCCCTGATTCTAGGCAATGGTCTCCCTCCTTCCTTAAAAAAAAGACGCCCAGTACGGACGTCTTTCATTTATTCTACAATATCTGCTACAACAGCAGGGATAGACATATCCCATCCTGCTTGAGAAGTGTAATCAAATGTGCCGTAAACATTCCCGTAAATTGTGACCTCATCTTCTTCAACAAATTCAGTATAGTCATCGTATTCTACATAAATTACATCATCATAATTGTAACCATAATCGTTTTTTGTCACTGCCAACCTCATATAGGTCATATTGTCACTTTCTTGTATTTCAATAATTTGACCAGTATAGGTTACATAAGTGCCAGCATGCTTATCTGGATTTTTTTGCAACCTAGCAAAGTCTAATTGTTCAGCACTTTGTTTTTTATCTTCTAACTTCAAGTTTTCAATTTCTTCTGCAGTATAAGCATTTTCAATCGTCAAGTCGCCTAAATCTATCGATTCTACCAGGAATCCGCTATCGGTTTCCTCAACATTCGCGTCATTTTGCATGGTATAATTCGCATTAAAGTTTTCATAACTTTCATATTCTGATGATAATGCCTCATCATGTTGAGTACCAAAACTTGCTACCACTGGATATTCTCCGTTTTCCACGTACTCCTGTCCACTATTATCCTCAAAATTTCCTAATGTAACTTCAAACTCACCGTTTTCAACAGTTGTCGATTCAGGCACCAATGCATAATTCTCATCGCCATTTCCCAATAAAGCGAATGTTATTTCAGCACCATCGACTACATTTGTTTCTCCTGCTATAGTTACAGCATCGCTTTCTTCGTCATATTCCAATGTTTCAGTTGATAAATGCAATTCTTCTTTTGGTTCTTCTGTTTTTTTCTCTTCTGATTCATTCTCATTTGACTTATTATCTTCAGAAGATTCTGTTGCTTGTACTTCTTCTGATTGTTCTTCTTCTGGTTCAGAATCCGAACTTGTTTGTTCAGTACCTGGATCGAAAATCATGGCAATAATAAATACTGCCAAGGATACCCCTGCATAAGACATAAATTGTTTAGCGGGCTTCTTTTGAAATTTCCTGACTAATGCCCAAATCAAGAAGACAGGGACTCCTAAAAATCCGATAATTCCAATTAAAGCAAATATAAACATAATAACCCCACCTTTTGTATTATGACTATAATTTTACATCTTTACATGCATTTCTACAATTGGTGAGGTTATCTTTACATATTATTTTCGCCAGAATACGCATCTAACGCGGCATTAACTTCAAATAATTCATTCATATCCATGCTTTCAGCTCGTTCTAGTGAGACAATTCCAGCGGCAATCGGGCGCCAAAATACCCAGTCCTTTTTAACCTTTTCTGCAATATATTCGTAACTATCCGGCGTTAAGAAAGGATTCGCATTCGCTGATCAACTCGCCTAAGTCCTTCGTGTTATCGTCAAAATCATCGATTTTAACAACTGGATCAGCAACTACATTTTCTAGCATTTCATCGTAATATTTTTCGTTCATTTTCAATCCAGTCCGTGGATCTCTGATTCGGTCCTGCAGTGATACATACCACCTAGCGCCTGGGTGCTGCAGTGTATATTCTGTGTTACCGATAGTTACCTGTGTTTGTTTTGCCATTTATATTTCCTCCTTGATTAAAATAGGGGCGGTAAGGCCCCTTAATTAGTTAATCTCTTGATCATAATCTGCAACCCGTATATTCCATTGCTGTTCTTGTTCTTCGTTTCCACGTTCAATCGATGCAGGCTTCTCAATCCAGCATTCATTGCCACCTGCATTGACTTTATTAGTGTTTCGATCAATCACTTCAGCCTGAAAAAGATCAGTCGATTTCGCCAATCCATTCAAGAAACCAACGTCAGGGCTTGTTTGTTTTATAGTTACGGAGATAGTTCCTCTTGGGTCGGCACTACGGGTACGAGAAACTACCCCCTGAGCCCCGACGTGTGAAGAATAATTATTGCTCTCTTTTTCTGAAGTAACAAACGTATTACTGGCAAATCCGGTTAAAATTCGACCGGCCACCACCAACTTCACTTGTCTTGGATCATACGTTTCCATTGTTTATCTACCTCCAATTTAGTAGCTCAAAACGCCTCGGATTTCCACGTTGTGGACAGCGCCGGCGATAGTGGCTTCCCATTCTATGTCTGGCAGAAGACGATCTTCAAGATCGCTTTCGTTGATATCGCTTCTGTTAGGTGCCGAAAGCGTGAATAATCCATTACCGTCGTTGTCACGAGCGATAATGCGATAATCGTCCGACACAGCCTGTTTTAAGATACTTCTTACTGTGGACTCAATAAGAGAAATACCATCGTTATCAAAAGCTACCTTATCGTTGCTTACAAGCACTTCTTGAACGGCCTCTCCCATACGAGCTTTCAGCCAGTGAATGGCCCGTTTAATGTCAATATAAGAACCATCAGCTGTTTGTCCATTACTAGTTTGATTATTGCCTTTCACCCGAAGATACGTATTAGCATAATTATCATGCAAATCTCTGATCTCCGTGAGCGACAAGTCAACGGGCTCAATGCCATTTAAGTTTTTGAACTTCCATGTTTGAGAACCAGGGTTTCTTCCCGCACACTCTCCAATCCATGCTGCATCGGGATACGTACTTGGTTCGCTATGATAGAAGACAATAGCATTTTCATTTTCAATTTCCGTGGGAAGTTCTTGGCTGTCTGTGACAGCAAAATAGAGTTTATCATGGTTATCAATCCAGCTTGAGAGCTCTTTTATCTCCTCATCGCCCTGTTCGACACTTAAAAGAAAATACCAATCATCATCACGCTCTATCAGTTCATTTAGTGCAGATGTAAGTTCGGTAGGTTCATCTGGTTCTGTATCTGCATCAGGGTTATATTCGATGCCATATATAGCTATGCGCTCTGGCGGCTCGTCTTGGTAAAAGTAGGCTTCTGCCTGCTTATACGTTTCGCTGCTGGTATCAAAGTCACTTTCTACTTCGCTAATCTCACTGTATTCTGTATATTCGTGATCGCCGGCCGTAGATAAGATTAGTGGCATACCAAAACCTTGTTCGGACACCGAGGACGATTCTTCAGTTATTTGTACATCAACGTCACTATATGCCATTTATTCTTCACTCCTTCCAATTTGCACGGTTTCAATAGCAGGTAGCATCATACTCAATTGCTCTGTCGTTCTAAGTTGCACATCAAATCCATTCCGTCTTTCGTAGTCATCAGCAATTAACGTGTCACGATTCTCAATACTTCCTGTTTCGGTCACAACCAGGCCATTTCTCTTCAAATAGTCATAGCCTTGAAAAGAAAACCAAGCATGAGCTTTTTTAGCCAATGTAAAGCTTTCGTTCGGATCCATGTCATAAGCAGTCATAGACAAAGTAAGCCTTGGGAATGTTGTTCGTGTAACTTCTACATCATCCCCAGATGTCTCTTTCGTATAAATCCCGTATCCATCACCCTCAATATAAGGAGAGGTAAATTGGTAGCCCAAAAACGGATACTCTTTCTTCGAAGCCTTCTGGTTATTCATTTCGACTCTTGTATTAACGTGAGAGCTTAATTCTGATACGACAGCTTTTCGAATTTCTAATAAATCAAGCACTGCTTTCACCCACTCGCTTGGCAAAATAAATATACACGTCCGCTAGGTCGCCGTAGTCTTTTTCGGCGCGGATCGTGTATCGGTCATCCTTATATTTGATTTGTTGGCCAACTTTGAGAGGGAAAGAAACGTAAACTTTGCGATCCTGAACCGTGTAGGTTCCCACCTCTCCATATTTCATTTCATCGTTATTCAGGGGGAGAATGATACCTTGCACCGGTTCTTCTACCGGATCGGAGGATTCATACAAACCGGTTTCTTGATTAAAAACTTGTTCGCCCTCCTGAAGAACCGTAAAATCCACCAAATAGCGCATCGGTAGTTGCATTATACAACCCTCCACGTGATGGACTGATAAAGCCGGCCGCTGCTGATAAGAGGATTATCCTTCATCGGATCGTCCCTCTCTAAAGTCATTTGAGACTTTGGAGGATCATCTATCTCTTCGATTGTGCGTTGGATGCGGCTTGCCATCCATTCCCCGATTCTTTCAAAACAAGCTTGTGGGCTTATCTTTAAATTTAAGGCTTGATAGAGCAGGTTCTCTACATTTCGCTCCAGCTTTGTTACTTCCTGGTCAAACGTGCTTCGAACAAAGGAACGTTCCGGGATATTGATCTCTGTTGTCTCTTCCTTCAGAGGATAACCTTGATAGGCGAACCACCCTCGCATTTTATCTGTCACTTCAATATCCGTTCCGTACTCATGCACGCGTGCAATCATAAGCAGGTGAGAATCATCATCACCAAACACGCCAACTTCTACCCGCTTAGACGACAATTCCTTAATAACACGCAGAATTTGAGGGATATCGTTATTGTCCTTAATCGATACTCCCATTTATAACACCGCCAGACGAAAACCTTTGGATTTTTGTAAGATTCGTTTAAATTCCTGCCCGTACTCTGTTATACCCAGTCCTGCACCTGATGATTGCTCACGTGGCGCTTTATACGACGTAGACAAGTCTCCAATCGTCTCTGTTTCAGGACGCCTGTAATCAATCGTGGCAAAGTGCGCCGCTAAATAGCGCTCTAGTTTTTCCACATGCTTTTTAGAAACCGAATATGCTTCCACTTCCAGGGCAGCGTCCTCGATATACATTTCAATCGTTTCGAATTCTAATGATTTAAGGTGCTGCGCAATAGCTTTCACTCTTTCAACACTAGTTTCAGCCATTATGCCTCACCGTCCGTGTTTTCGTCTTCCTTTCCTTCAAGTTCGGCCAATTGCTTGTCGATAGCTTCAAGGACTGTCTTACGATCCTCTTTTTCTTCCCAGTCTTCAAGCATAGACACGGTGAATGTGTCTTCGACCAAATCAATAGCTCCTTCAGCATTTAAATCCTTTGTACTTTGGACCGTAGTGTCCTCACCATCGGTTTCTTCTTTTTCGAAGGTTTTAATTTCACCCTTTTCGATCCACTTCTTTGCAATGGGATGGGAGGAAAACCTTTTATAGTCTGATTCTTTAACATCATTAACACCAGGCAACAGGGTAGCCCCTGCTGCATGACGAACATATTTGCCTTTATTGTGTACTAACATTAAACACCATCTCCTCTCACGATAGCCATAGGATAGCGAATGACAACACCGCCGCAACGTTCTTCAACAGGGACCTTGTAATTTGGATATTTATATTCTTGTTCGTGTCTAGTAAGATCCATCGGAACAAGCAATTGGACTACTTCTGTAGAGCTGTCAAAAACAAGAAAGCAATCCTCGTCACTGTCGCCTTGTTCTTCTAAGTCAGATGTACTCTGAATAGTTGAGAACCAGCCCTGATTTTGAATGTACTGACGAACGGTTTGACCGGTGTATTGGTTGTACTCTTTTTCCAGTTCTTCAAGTGCATCTGGAGTTACAACTAGTGTATCTGCATTATGTCCTGGTAGTCGATTTACTTTGGATCGAGCTTGTCGCAGATCTGCAACAATTTCCTTACCGCTTTTATCAGCCCATTGTGTTGAATCACCTGCTTCATTCTGATCTAGTGCTGATGTTTGAATCCCTTCTGCATTCGTAAAACCAAGAATGTTATAGGTTTCATCCCCGGACCATGCCAAACGATTTTCTTTTTCTGCCACAGCACGGCGAGCCGTTGCCGCTTTTGTAGCTTCAATAGGTTGATTGGCCATACGTGCTTGACGTAATTCTTGCATGGATACACGAAAAGCAGCTGCAATCGAATAAATGTGTACAGTGTGGCGACGCATATCAGCATCTACCAATGGAACGTCATCTGCACCAGAAGCAAGAATCTTAGCAACACCAGTACGAGTCATTACGTCATAGCTATAGGTCTCTGCTCCGTCTGGGACATCACTTTTTACATTAACAAGCGTTCGGGCAATCAGTTCCTCACGTTTCGGTTCATAAATGGTGTTGTCTACAGCTTCCAGGTCTTCTGGACGCATCATAGCATCATATTTCATCGTCATTTCTCATCCACTCCTTCTTTTAATTATGCCGGCAAGTTCATTTCTAGTTTGACGAGTTCCCCGCTGTTTGCAGAGGACTTAAAGGCTGCACCGTTTAGACGGGTGCCTACGGTAGAACTGTCCTCTTGCTCAGAAGCACGGAAGTTACCTGTGTCGTTATCCACATACACCGAGTCGCCAGCAACTACATCTTCAACAACCTCTACCCAAACCGTACCTTGCCGGATTACTGCTGTCGGTTCGTTTTCTTCATATTTTTTATCATCCGAATTGTCTTCTGTGTAGTCAGAATACTCGCGCGCCAGCGTAACCCCGAAAGGAGTACCGCCTGCAAAGGTAGTAACCCTTGTCCCTTCTGCCCCCGTCAGTTCAACTGCCATTCCATAATCAATATTCGCATCAGCCGCCTTAGTGTCAGCGCGGTAATCTTGATATTCAGCTAGCTTACCTTTAGACGCTGCTGGTTCCATGTACTTGTTATATTCTGTAATTGCCATGTTTCATCATCCTCCTTCTATTACTTAGAATCTCGTAGGTTCAACCGTTGTTGGCGCTTCTCATCAAGCTTGTCATTTGTACTGGTTTTAGTGAACTTCATGTTATTTTGACCAGTAGCCGGTTGTGCTGTGTCTTTGAGAAACGTCATTGTTGCATCATACCGAGCATTAACGTACTCCTCTGATTTCTCTTTGGCATCAAACCTCTCATCTTGTCCTTGAATGACAGCTACCTTGATATCAGTATCGGTTTTGCCTTTATATTCGAAATCATCAGCCAGAAAATTCCGGGCTTCGTCAATTAAAGAAAGACGGGCTTCCACAGCGCTATCAATCGCGTCCTGTTTCGGCTCCGCCTTCTTAGCGTCTTCCAACTCTTTTTTCTTTTTATCCAATTCTGTTTTCTGAGCGTCGTAATTCGCTACTGTTGTGTCATGATCTTTCTTAAGCTGGTCGTAGCTGTCAGCTTTCGCTTGTAAACCGTCCACCTTTGATTTCACTTCACTTGGCACTTCAAATTCTTTTTCGTCAATTTTAAGTTTAGGCATTGTCCCGCCACCTCCATTGTTATTTTTATTGCTATCGACTTGCCAGGCATCCGAGTCGCCCCTTATTGCTGCTTCTGGTCCAACTCTCCCCTTATCAACGATAGCAATATGATTCACGTCAACCTGTGTTTGCCTGTACTGGTACCGTTCCCCGTTGTAGTCCCCGTCTTCTGCTACAAGTTCTGTTTCAAAACCAAGACTTATTTCACGTTTTCCTTCTTCTCTGATCTTTCTTATAAGATCTTCATCAAAGACCGTAAATGCGACTTTGACACCACCATTACCTACGGCAGCATCATTGTGCGAGAATCCTTTCCCGTAAGCCTTTACGTTCTGTACTGTAACGGGTTCACGTGGGTGGTCATCAGTGACCGGCTTTGCATTACAACTCATTATCGTCTGGTCAGAAAATATATCCTCTGGATGTTTCAATTCGTACTGAACGGATCCATCCGAACGTTGGTATGGGTATACACCTGGTTTTGTTACGACCGCACGAACGGTTAAATATCCTTCAGTTGATTCTTCATAATCTAAGACAAACGATCGATCATAGCGTAGGTGTCTCACTAATCACCACCCCCTTTCGTATCCACTTTCTTACCAGCAGCAGGGGATTGAAAACTTTCGCCTTCTTCTGTCGGTCGCAAGTGCTTTTCTATTTTCTTGAGCGATTCCCCTATTTGCTTTAAATGCTTGTTCGTTTCTCGTTCTGCCACAGTCATCACCACCTTTCTAATCAAAGTCAAAGAGCTCTTCTTCCAACGGTTCTGCTACACATCTGCAATTAAAATCGGTGCCGGGATAAAGACCATCAGCGCCTTTCTTCCAAGTGAACACTTTATCGTGTAGTTTTTCATGGGAGTCACGTACACGCTTATCATTTGCTGTTCGCCATCTAAAACGTTTCAATCCCATTTCTTCCTGTCGTTTCTTAGTCAAGTCGCCATAAATTGAACCTACTTGATCCCTAGCAATGAATTTAGCACGGCTCTTACTTACCCCAGACGTTCTTTTAATTTCAGAAACCATATCGTTCATTGATTTACCTCGACGAACCCCTTGAATGATAATCGTTTCAATTCGGTTATGGTACTCACGGTCAATAGACCGGATATAACTGACATTCTCTTTAACAGCAGTGTTCATGAATGATTCAAGCCAACTGTTGTTTTCAATAGGATCCACGCCAATCACAGCTTGAAACTGTTCACGAAATCTCTCTTTCTGTCTACGGTTAAGAGCTCCCACAAACTCTTCTGCTAACTTTTCAATGATTGCAGCACCAAATATCTCAGCGGCTGAATCCTCTATTTCTTCCAGTATGGCTTCAATCTCGGAAAGCTCGTCCTCATCCAACGTTAAGGAGTCATTGCGTTCCCGATAGGTATGGATTAATGGCTTAATTTCATTCTTCCATTTCTCCCAGGTGAGCTTTCTGTTTTCATCAACCAACTTTTGGAGACGACGTGCATACTGAACAGCAACAGCGGTCGGGAATTGAGAATTAGGAACCGGCATCGCCATTCGCTCCTTGTGCTTGCTGTATCATTTCGTTCACCTCTGCTGCTTCTTCCTCTGAATAGCCAAGCTCTCCCATCATCCCGTCCATGTTATAACGTTTTTCCCTAACTTCATCTGGCGTAATGACCATATTCTTGAGATAGATAGCATCTGTTTCAGCGGTCTTTTTGCGGATATCAGCATCTGTTTGATCGTCCAGTTTCCAAAGAGGATTAAACTTTATATTCCATTCGAAACTATCCGGGTCTATCTGGCCTCCTGCTTCATCGCTAGCCCATAATAGTAAACGAACCAAGTACTCAATCTTAGGACGAATAAAATTCTCTTGAATGCCGGCAATCCGTGCGTAGTAGTTTAAACTGTCGTACTGAGCACCGCTAATTGTGCCAGCTTGTTGACCTAACAAATGCGATTTCGGCATTCTAGCTGAACCAGATAAAAGCTCCCAAACAAAGTTTAGGAGCTGGTCAATACCTTGTACCTGAGTCGATTCTTTACTTAACGTTTCGTTCTGACCAATAAGAGCAAGTGCTTCCGTTCGAAACATAAAGTCGGTTAGCATTTGTGTTTCACGTAATTCTTCTTTGGTGAGCCCTTCTGCCTGATCAGAGCTAAACACTTTAAACGTATAGTCATACAAAATCTGCCCGACGGACCAAACCGATGTATCAAACACCGTAAGAATATCCCACATCGGCTCTAGCATCGGTTGGCCCCAGTGGTCATCTTCCAGCTTTTTGGACTGCATGTGTAATAGCCTAGAACGATGAACTTGTCTCGACATTTCAGCAAGCATCCCGGAGGAATTGACTTGATAAAATTCAACGTCGCCGTAATTCGGATGGAACGGGTCGTCTAACACTTCAAACTTTGTGATTTTGTTGCTGCTGAACCCATGCAGATAATCAATTTTTCTAAGCTTATTCACATTTAAAGGATCCTGCAGCTCCCAGTTTCCTGTTTCTGCTGAACCAATAGATACAAATCCATCCCCACGCAGGCGGTCAAAACCTACCATCTTTTCAAAAGCCTCTTGCGCTTTCAATTTCTGTAGCTTTTGTTCCAATCCCCGCGCCAACTTTTCATTTTCCATTTCTATTGTGATCCACTCTCTTGTGCAATCCTCAGCAGGAATATCAATGATGTTCTGCACGATTTGATTGTTCGCGTACATGCGCGTTATCTCTTCCTGGCTGACGTAACGACGACCACTTGGCTTTTGTTTAGTGAGTGGATCACGATGCCCCGCTTTACCACCACCGGCCATGAAGTCGTTCTTATATTCTTTTGCGCGGTCGAATGTGGTTCTTTTTGTCATCGCAGTCACTCACCTTAAGCTAAGTTTTTGTACCGTTCTTTTAGAGATTTTTTACCGCGTCCGTAAATTATTGTGTTTACAAAGTATCTATCAGCGTCCATATGATGGTCATTGGCTTTGATGGGCTTATCTTCGCCACGGTTGCCTGCTTTTTCATCCCAAATATAGGAGGAGAACTCACGAAATGTTTCTTTACAAGACTCATCATAATAAATTTCGCCTTCTCTTAATGCGTTGGCCATGTTTTGAATACCTTCCAGCACCTCGTTCTTAGCTTCAATGACACGAAAGCGATTGTTCTTTAATAACGCGATAAACGGTGTAGCGCTTGGGTCCACCACAACTCCTGTTACTCGAATATCGGACGTGAAAGTCAGCAAGTCATCCAGATAATCCTGTGGCGTTTTCTGTTTGTTTTCTTTACGACCATCGTAGTGATACTCCCGCAGCTTATACCAAACACCCAAACGTAAACCCCACAAGCCAAAAGCTGTGGGGTTCTGCGTGCCGTAGTCGGCAGATACATAATATTTATCAAAACGTTTAAAGTTCACTTTCATAGCATGTTGCTTCTTATCAAACATGTCGAAAATAACGCCTTCAGCAAGCACCCACAGGCCAAGAATAAAGCGTTCATAAAAGACGCCGCTGAACATGCGTTTATATCTGGCTATGGTTCCTTTATCCAAAGACGGGTTATCCTCCATCCGAAAATGAAGGTGGACGAGTCGTTTTTCTTCTAAATTATCCAAGTAATTTTCTTTGAACCAGTGATAAGGCGATTCAGGGTTACAGTTGTACCAGAACTTAGAGCCACCAACAGAACACCGTGCTTCAGCTTGATTAACAAAAGAATCTGGCATGAGTGCTACTTCATCGAAAAACATCCCTGCCAGTGTGATACCTTGAATCAAGTCCTGGCTGCCTTCGTCCTTACCGCCAAAAATGTAAAAGTAATTGGTTTTGCCTTTGTAGCTGATGGTCATGAAGTTGTCGGCACGATGATCTTTGACACGATATCCTCTGGACTTGAGCATTCGTTTTAAAGGTCGGATAACGTTACGGCGGAATGAACCAATTGTTTTACCGGCCATGCCTAAGTTCTGGTCATTAAAGCTTTCCATCCCCCACATAACATAAGAGAGTGACATCACAACCGTTTTGCCGGCACGCACTGAACCATCGCAGATAATGCCATCTTTATCCTTCACTGGCGACTTATAGTGCCACCACGTCAGGACCTTCTTTTGTTTCTTCGAAAACGGCTCAAATTTGAATAATGCGGGCTTTTTTTTAGTCTCCGTTGTCGTCATCGTCCCACACCTCTTCAACCGTATCTCCTAGGGCATCGATGAATCCATCATCTTCGTACTCCCCTTCATCCACATTGGCTTTTGCTTTATCAAGTTCCATTTTTTCTTTAGATAAGTCTAGCTTTTCTTTTTCGATATATAGCTTGTTGACCTGCCCTTCTAGCCTGGAAACCAACTCTATACCTTTTTGAATAGATTCTTCGTAAAAATCATCCTGGAGACGGTAATGATCCACGCCATCCTTAGTTGACGAAATTCCTATCATTCTCTTATTCTCTTGCTCCCTTACCAATCGAGCCACTTTATATCGGGCAAGTTGTAATTCCTGTTCTATACCCTGGATCTCTCCAGACAATAAAAAAAGCTGTTGATCCTCTTCAGAAAGATTATCAACAACTATGGTTTCATATAGCCCGTGCGTAACTGCGTTTTTGTTTGATTCGGGAGCAGAACCGCCACTGTTACCTGCAGCGTTTTTATTGCCAGGTGGCGCCCCTTTTTTTGTGTGCACACTTTTTTCTTTGGGTGCACCCTTTTCTCTGGTCCACCCATATCGCCTTTTCCATGACTTCACGGTATTAATCGTGACGTCATATTTTTTAGCGATCTCTTTATATTTCAGGCCTTTTACGTAATCCTTCTCTGCTTGGACATGTTTTTCTGGCACCTCACATCACCTGCCACCTCCACTTATTTGTGTTTGTTTCGGAAAACATACTTCGGAAGCCTATCAGCATCGTTTGTAGCTTCTATTAAAAATGTGCTACTGTTAATGAAACTCATATATAAAGGAGGAGGAACATGGATCCATTAACACCTCATGGTAATTCCATTCACACCAATGAGGAATTTGAACGCCATTGGGCTTTGGAAATTCCTATTGCTGTTGCAAATCCAGATTTCCCAGACGATATAATGGCCTCTGGTCTCATCGAATGGTTCAATGGAGACCTTGTTAAATTGAAGGAATACGACCTACCGAAAAATCGAAACGAACTATTATTTATATCTTCGATTGAATAAAGCGCCGCATTTCGCGGCTCTTTTTTTTATAAAAAAGCACCCCGTAGGATGCTTCAATCAGATTAAGTAGCTCTAATTACCTTGATATAAATTTTTTGCCAACTCTTTAGTTATATCTTTTATTTTTTGAGATTGTTGTATTTCTAGTTGTTGTATTAAATTGATTTCTCCGCTTTTCATAGTATCCACACCAAACTTCATGGTCTTCTCCTCTATGTAATCGACATACTTTTGATAAGCTTCGCGGAGTTCTTGTCCTTTTTCTTCAGCTCCCTCTGGTATCTCCAAATCGTTAATACGACTTTGAATTACCCTGAAATCATCAACTATTAATAACCACCCTTTTTTAAACTCTTGTAGATCCTCTTCTGTTTTGAAATTGGGCGATTCCCCATACTCACCATACCTATCAGCAGCTTCAATAATTTGATCAGCATATAACCGTATTTTTTTAATATATTCATTTTTACTAATAGTCATATCATCCCTCCTCTTGATAATTTCTAAGGAGAAAGGCATGATTCCTTCATCATTCTTTCGTCAATTATCGACAATTACATAAATACTTGGAACCAGTAAAAGCCCGCAACTAGTGCAGCTACTGAGCTCAAGCTACCTGAAATTCGAGAGGGGACCTTGCAAACTCTTAAAATATAACCAATTATTATTCCCACTGCTATCATAGTAAACGCTAATGCTCCGAACTGAAGAGCAAGATTATCAATCACTGATGTATCAAATTCTGATAAATCTAACATAATAGCACCTCCTGTTCTACAATAACAATTCGACAAAAGGTACTATTTTCCTGCTTTTTTAGTTTCAGGAAAAGGAAAAACCTCCCTTTGTGTTGAAGTGTGTCTTATAAGAAGGGAGGTGAAAGAATGAAAGCATATGTTATAAATCATAACCCGGCAAGCAAAGAAATTCATCGTAGAGATCATTTAACAGATAATTGTCAGATTCGAGAAATTAAAGACAAAGAAGAAACGGACGATTATAATAAAGTATATCGTCTACTTAAACCTCGCGGTTCTTACAACGGCTGTTACTATTGTTACCGTAATCAGCATACCGATTGATTTTTTTTAAGAGGGCCATCAAGGCTCTCTTTTTTTATAACCCCTATATTTTTTTCTAGCGGCAGTTGATTAATTCGATGCCATTCTTCGCAATCCTGCTTTGTTATGCATCCTGTTTTAAGAGGCATCTGCCAAACACCACCGCTTATCCCATCTGCGTAATAATATGGATAAGGGTTGTATCCTGAGTGTCTTGCTAATTGAACACTCTTTTTTTGAATCAAAGCAACTGGCGGATCAGCACGGCTTTTCCAAATGCCGAAGGCGTTTTCCCACTCCACATTTTCCCCTGCCGTACCGTGATTACAGCAACACCCTAACGTAATAATGCCTTGATCATTTAGTTGCTGAATTTCATCGGATATACAAGCATCTACAAATACCTCTGTATTGCTCTGATCAGGATTGATTACATACACTTTTTTATATACACCATATAAACACATATTGATCACCTCAATTCATTAATATGCCCGAGGAGAACAGAAAATTATGAGCGAAACCTGTAATGAATTTCCGCTCCGTTCCTGCCTCCTATTCTACACGAGAGGATTTTCATTTTCATAATCCGTCAATCTCTGTCAAGCGTGTCAATCAAGTCAATCGTTCAAATACATGATGACGGCTAACTTACGAACAGCACTCTCTTTAATTTCGAACGTAGCTTGTCTACTAATACTGAGAACTTGACCGGTTGCGCGAAGAGTCACTTTATCCATACACCCTTCTATAATCAAGCGTTCTCGTTCGTCGTCTAATTGGGATACCGCATTCTCTAATCGCTTAATTTTCTCTAGGAAGCGCCGGTTGCGTTCTTCCACACGCATTTTCTTTTGAACTTCTCCGTAGGTTGGATCGCTAATTTCATCAGGCTTTGGCATTGTAGAATCATCGCCGTATTGAGAAATCTGAGCAGCAGCCTCGAATTGTTCGGCTTCCATTTGACTAACTTTACGAGACATCCAGTAATAGTTATTAATGTCCTTATTAACCTTACGGATAGCTTCGATGGTTGTTTCCACATCATTTATAGTTGCTGGCATTCGCCACTCCCCCTTATTTCTGCTTAATAGCTCCACCATTGCCGCGGGCATACGTCGGACGGTTAACGCCCATCAGTTCCTTCAAATCTTTATCTGTGAGCTTCTCTTTCGGCTTTTTCTTGGTCATGCAGCACCCTCCTATCTCATAAAAAAAGAGGACGCCAAGATCCACGGTCGTAACCGTAAATCAAAGCGTCCTCCAGTGGGCTGGTAGAACTAAATGTATCTCTTTTCAATAACTAAAATTTAGTTTGTTTATTATGATAATCGTTTTTTTCGGAGTCTAAATTCTCTAATGCTCGCTTTTCGTTTTTGGATAATTTTTCTTTACTCTTAGCTGCTAGAATTAACCTGTCGGTGGCGGTTAAATTTCCGTTTTTATATCTTTTTCTTCTTTCTAATTCATCATTTACATAACTTGTGAAAGCATATATCCTATCCCTAATTAAATTCCAGACTTTTTTTAATATCCATTTAACTAAGCTAATCAATAATCCACTAAGTAAGCCTATTAGAATAAAATCTAAAATGGTTAATTCATTATACCTACCAAAATAATTCGTTAATAATTCCAAATTCAAAAATCCTTTCTTGTTAAAATACATCGAATATTAATAAATTTAAATAATTTTCTTATCCAATGTTTTACTTTTGAAGGGTTTTTTTGTAAATTATATTCACGATGAAGTTTTAAAAACGTGTCTATTGATTTCACCATAAAAGTTGTAAAACTATACTTTTCATCTTCATCCCCATTCTTAAATTTATTAACCATATAATTATTGAAGTTTATTAGATCGTAATTAGTTAAAAGATGCATGTTATCTTTAAGTAAATTTTCCACTTCACTTGCACAATCCTTAAAGTTTGCATAACTATTATATATTTCAGTTTTTTGTACAGATTTATTTACAAATCGGAAATCTTTAAACGCTGCTTGATAACTTAGATATATAAAGTACAATTTATTGTAAAGAGTCACCATTCGATTTTCGATTAACTCCCTTTTTTTCTCCCTATTTTTTTGAATTCTATCTTTCCAAAAAATCACAGTTGCTGTAAATAAAGTAGTTAAAATACTCGTTAATATCGGTGTAGTAAAAGAGCTTAAGTTAATACCAAAAATCAAAGCTTTTCCCCCTCATCAAACTCCTCTGATTTATTGTCCTAATGTATAATATTTTTTCACAAATCATTACAACAACATCACAGATATATCTATAAAAACTTCTGCAGTAGGCCGGTGGAATTATTTTTTCTTTTTTGGAAGAAATTTTTTATATCGTGGTTGATGTCGTTTCTTCAAAATAGGTGGTAAACCCACATTTTCTCTTAAATCATTATATCTACCCATTGCAAATTCTAAAAATTCCCTATCTTCATCTCCGAAATAGTCATCTATCTGCTCATGTATAATAAAATCTTCTTTCAAACCCCATAAAAGCGAATAGAGCTCTGCATCAACATATTCATGATTTTCTTCTATTATTTTTTCAATTTCTAAAAGCTGGTCATATGTTATACCTTCATACCCATCCGTAGCAACAACCTTCTTTTCGATTACCTTGGCTATAGGTGCATATACATTTTTTATTATATCTATTTTATATTCTATGGATGTTTTCTTTTCTTCTTTTTTTATAGCAAACCAATAACTGAATAAATTGGTTATAAAAATTGTGATAGCAGCAGTTAATACCCCTATAGTAACATCGTTCAATAATCTTCCCCCCAAAACAGTATAAATGAACTGCAGATTTATTTATAATTACTATGGTAATTGTTGAGCAAACTCAACTTTTTTCTTTAATATAAATCTATTGACTAATTATAATAATAATTGTAGGATATAATCATACATAAGCGCTTAATATGGAGTGTTAGTCAATCTAACACCACCCCTATTAGGCGCTTTCTTTATGTTTTTTTATATCTAAAATGCAAACTAGTTTTCTATAAATTGTATTACCATTATTAATTTGTCTTAGAGCTTCGTTATAATTTTGTAGAAATTTTTGTATTTCCTCAACATTTGCGTCAAATACAGTTCTTAAAACCAAGTATGAAAATTTCTTATTGTATGGAATTTCTGCATTAAAGATTTCTTCCAAGGATTCATAATTACATCTAGCATAATTTGTGCCCCTTCTACGAATGCTGTTAGTTAAAAAATCTTCAGGCATCATTCTTTCCATGTTAATAACTTTTTCCTCTAATACAATATTATCCCTATCTACGTTTTTCAAGTACTTATTTACCGGTAAAACATTATTTCCCCGTAACAAATTAGGGAGTTGTCTTTCGGCTAACAAATTATATCTACCCCTTAGTGTAGATTCTAAATTATCATTAATTAAATCATCAAAAAGATCGCTGGCTTGAATACCAGTTATTCCTACTGAATCTAACATTTCTGATTCTTTTCCAATAGCCACTACAATTTCATCGCCGTCATATTCATCATCTTCTACTAAATTTACTAATTTCTTCTTTTCACCTTCATTATCTTCAACTATGTCGTATACTAAATCTTTGATATGCTGAATTTCCTTAAGTGTGGTGATTCTTTTTAATTTGTTCATTTCTTTGAGCAGAGGAGTAAAATCTGATAGTGTTATTTTCGTCATTGAAATTTCAACTCCCTCGATGTTCATACCGTATGTACCAACAAGGGGATTTTTAACTGTTTCATCAAAAATAACAATAACTAGTCTTTCCTCAAATTTTTTAAATTCCTCATCATCTTCTAGACATTGAAAGATGTCTAATAATATAGCTTTAATATTTTCATCTGAAATAGAATATCCCATAAATATAACAGGATTTTCAGTAAATAAATTAATTATTTTAGCTGATAATATCCTTCTCTTTCTTTGAAATTTGTCATAATCTTTACTCGTAAGAACTAAAGAGTTAGGTAATGATGAACAACCATGGATTTTCATTATCGTTCCCATTTCTGACTTTTTAAAAATCTGTTGTCCGACAATTTTTTCATGTTTTGTGAACACTACATCTTCGAAAAAAGTATCGTAATTTGTAGTTAAAACTGTTAGCATTTTTTCTTTTAAACTCTTAAATAGATTGATCTCATCCTCCATTTCTTCTTTTAGTCCATACTGATTAAGAAGTTGCGATACATAGACCTTTAAAGGTGAATCCTCTTCCTTAACTCTTAATTCGGTTATTTGTTTCCGATAATATGCTTTATTAAAATCACGTTCAACAAAAGATCCAATTCTTTCATTTACTGAAAATTTGTTTACGTTTTTATATTCCATTCCATGTTCGACTTCTTCTTTATACTCCTTATATTTATTTAGAGGATCATCACTATAATTGCTAATGCACTTTATTAGCAATTCCTTCCAATCATAACTGTTAGTAGTATACCTTTTAGATAGTCCAGAACCTGCGAAAATAATTGGGAGTCTTTCAGATTTAACAATATTATTAAAAACTTCTGAAATTTGATCTTTGCTCAAAATTCTTCCCCCTCATCATACTTAATCCTCTTAACCTTGCCTTGGTGCGTGACTATCTTTGTCTCCCCATGATTAGGCAACTCCGTAAAACGAGCTTGTCCATTACACACCACGATAGCAAATGAGGAATTTTGTTCCATTATATCAATATCTAGTTCTCCAGTACTAGGGTTAATGTCAATATTCTGCAATCTTTTCATAGTAGCCCCTCCCTGATATACTTGCTGTAGGGTTAAGTCGTCTCGAGAGGGGCGGCTTTTTTATTTAATTAACTGGAACTTTCTCAGTATGTTTGTCCACGATGGCCAAAAAGTCCAATGGTATCCCTCTGCCCTTTCCACTTGATCAGCGTATATCTGAAAGTCATCAATGGGGATAGATTTTCGTCCTCCCTGATCCGCATTTTTAGCCGCCAGAGTGATTAAAGATAGTGGCGTGAAGAATACCTCCCGAGTGTCTCGAAACTTAATAAGAAGAAACGCGGCGGCTCCATGTTGCTCTGCATTTTTAAGATACTGGATTTGATGGTCATGAATGTTTTTTAAATCAAATCGTTTCCCGGCGACACTTTTTGCTTCAAACTCAATCGCTTGCCCATTGTAGACGCCTGAGTAATCTACCGAACTTTTCGTTCCCCAGACCGCTTTTAAGATGTGAACGCCTTTCGACTGGAGTACCTTTACTGGGGTAGGACGCTTGCTAATCAGCGCCAGCCCTTTATTTTTATACTGAGTATTAGCCATATTGACAAGATTCTCAAAAGCCATCCCACGTTTACCCTGTCCGTGCTTCATCGGTATCACCTTCTCTAAGCATGTCTACAAGATCCGGATTCTCTTTTGATTTCTTCCAACACTTAGGACCGTAACCACGTTCGATAGATTTGAGGTCTTTCAGCTTCCTTCCGCACTTTGCACATTCCATTACTCCGCCTGCCTCCTTATTTCCTGATTGCCTCGTTTATGATCCGGGTGCGACAGTGTGTACCGTTTCCCGCTTATCTCCACAACGGTTGGAACGCCTTTCTTTGCCTTATCTACCGTCACAATAGGGCGATAATGTTCATTTTTAACCCGTTCTCGCATCTTCTTCAGCTCCTTCTGATAGATTTGCAATAATCTCATAAGCAGCGTCTTTGCCTACAACAGCTACACAAGCATTTAGCCATCTGTTAAACTCGTAAGCCAGCTCGTTCTCCAGTCTTTCTATCTCCTGGCCGTCCTTCTCAGCGTCTTCTGCTTTGCCGTACAGTATCCAAAAATCTTGATTCGAGAGCGTTACATCTCCATGCTGCTCATCTATAATAACTCGTTCCTGGAGTTCCTCAAGTTCACTCATGTTTTGCCTCCAATCGCTTTATTCGATAATTCGAAGTGTCTGGATTCTCTCGAATTTTTCTCTCTGCATCCTCTATCTTGTCAGCGTTTATAATAGTTTCGAAAATACCACGCATCGGCGGCACTTCGTATAAAACTTTATATTCCAATGAACTGCCTCCTTTAAGGGTCATAATGGTCGGTATGCGTACTAATCTTCATAATGTTTTGAAGCAATATCTTGATACACTCCGTAAAACTCATCAGGATTTATCTCAAGTTCTTCAAAATGAGAGAATGTTAATTCTGTTTCTTGTTGGATTTCAGCCTGTTTTATGAGCCACTCTATATCATCTTTCCATCTTGTTCCTTCGAAAATTATTCTGTCTCTTTTCTTTATTTGCTCCAAACGTGCAGACATTAGTCTCACTCCTTTCGCATAATCCGTCAGATGTTCATGATGGCCGGTATGAGAATTAATCAAATTCGGTTCCACACCAGCAACAAAATTTCTGGTCTGCATCAAGCACAATTTTGTTGCAACTTCCGCAATATGGCATCGGTATTCGTGCAACCGTTCCTGTTTTGTTTTCGTGAGAGCAATTTTCACAGGTGTGGTATTCATAGCCACCTACGGTTCGTTGCTTTTGAATGATTTCAGTTTTCATTTTATTCTCCTTTCTTACTTACACACTTTCCGTCATATATGCGCTATTCAAGGTTTGTTTTCGATTCTTTTTATTACCTTATGCTGACATCTTTCATGCCTAATTGCTGCCTGTTGCCATTTATACGCGTCAGACCTTCCTTACAAAATTCTTCGTCAAGTTCAAAACCAATCCAATTACGTCTTGTATTATCAGCTGCGACCGCTGTTGTAAATGCTCCCATGCAGTTATCCAATACTGTGTCGCCTCTATTTGTATAGGTTTTAATTAGATACTCAAAGAGCATCAAAGGCTTCTGAGTAGGATGAAATGTGTTTTTGTCACGCGGAAAATCCACGATTGATTTCGGATAGTTTGTATGAGTGGTGGTGTGCTCTTTCATTAGACTTTTATCTCCTTCTTTAAAAATCCCACCTGTACTTTTCCTCTTCTTTCTTTTAACCTTCACTAACGGTAGCAATCCCTGAGGATGATAAGTCGGTAACTTTTTATAGAAAACACAGATATTCTCATGATTTTTCAATGGCATTCGCTTTGCATTTTGGAAACCTGTGGTGTGTTTTCCTTTCTTCCATATCCACTCATACCTAAACCAGCTCATATTACTTGTGATTAATTTAGAAGTGAATGGTTGGCTCGCCGTTAATACTATCGCTCCATGATCTTTGATAATTCTCTTGTATTGCTCCCATAATTGATCAAAAGAGATGATTTCATCCCACTTACAGTGAGTTGTGCCATAAGGAAGATCGCATAAAATCATGTCTATGGAGTCATCCGGTATTTGCCGCATCCCTTCAATGCATTCCATGTTATAAATAGTATTTGGTTGTATAGTCATTCCTTTTCTCCCTTCCGCATGATAGAATTAAATTTAGAAGGGAACGCTTGTTCCTTATTTGTGTTGAGACCCTTTTGTAAGGGTCTCTTTTAGTTGATAGCTGTCGTAATGCGATTTGAAAAAGAATGAAAAAAACAATTTTATATAGTAAAATTTAACCACCGACCTATTGAAAGGAGTACATAATGATATCACTGAAGGTGTAGATTTCAATACCATGATGTTTATTGGGCCTCTGGTGGTTTTAATTGTCACAACTAGTGGTCTTTGTTTAATTTACAAGGTTCTGTTTAATAGGATCCCAAGACCAATTGATAACTTCCTACTATCCGGAGTTACACTTTTAGGCGCTTATATATGGGCCTTCCCAATGGGCATGGGATTCTTTGAATATTTTAAGGGCTGGGGCATGTAATGTGCCCTCCTGGTACGCATTATCCGTCATACTCACTACAGCCGCATAACTTCCGGAAGCCTGATCTTCTCTCGTTCCAGTTCGGATACTGTCAATTCTTGTAACGTTCGACCGTCCATAGCCAAGAAAAAACCTTTCTGCTCAAGCTCCTTTATGAGCATCTGTCGTCTCAGTTCCATAGCTTTCTACCTCCATTTCTTTTAACTTTTGTTTGTTCTGCTCATAAAGCTGCATCAGCTGCGCCTTACGTTGCTCCCACAATTCCCACGGGACCTTTTGACCGCGGAAATGAATTGCTGATTCCACTGTCATGTCATGCCCTCCAGTCGATGATTAAGTTGAAATTTATCCCCCTGTATCAAAACCAAGTAATCCTTGCACATTTCGTATATGCGAGTAGCAAGCGCCTCGTCTATTTCAACCATCTGATCAATCTGCAGCTCTGACGAGATCATGATTGGCTTATGATTCAAGTAACGGTGATTGATAACAGCGTATGCCTGCTCTACCTGCCAATCCGTAGCCCTCGCCTTACCTCTTGCCGGTTTAAACAAGTCGTCGATAAACAGCACATCCGCCTCTTTCATCCGGCCCATTTTCTCTTCTAGCTTGTCAAAATCATCTTTCAAGTCGTTAAAGCCCTCAACGTAGGGGAAATACTGTACGCCAACATGCTTTTTATGCATGAGATTGTTGGCTATAGCCGTTAGTAAATGTGTTTTCCCTGTACCTGGCTGGCCAAGGAGAGCTATGCTGTTCTGCCGCTGCTCTCGAATATCTCTGAAACTTTGAAAATAGTTATAAGCACACTCATAAGCCCCTTGAATCAGCTCAGGTTTACCCTCAATGCGAAAGTTTTTGAAGCCCAGCTTTTTAAACTCGTCCGTAATCTCGCTGGAACGCATCAGCTTTTGTACTCTACGCCATTCAACACAACTACAGCGTACCCAGACTTCAAAGCCGTCTTGTATTTTTAGGTAGCCTGTTTGGTCCTGGCATTTAGGACAATCGTAATCAGGCTTGCTTTCCTGGCCTGATCCATCCGAGTTGACCGCCTGTAATTGACCGTTTTTGGCTTCCTCCGCCTTGATTCGCAGGTTCTCCATAACTTCTTGCAGTTTGTCCACGTTCAGTAGCCTCCTTTCGCTGTTTATCCGCATAATGATTAGCCAATATAATTTTTTTGCAATACCCCAAAGAAGTGATTTCATCGCCGTCGTACTTAGGTTTAAAGATGTCGAACGATTGTTTAATACCAGCTATGGCTTCAGTGGCAGAAACCCCAGCTTCTAAAATCGCTCTTGCATGGTCATAATCGGAGGCCCTGGGAGGCATGCCCGGCTTCCCGCGATATGCCATGAATGCATCTGTTATTTGATCTAGTTGTTTTTCGAATTGCTGTTCTTGCGTGCGCGCTTGCGCACTATCAACAACAACGTCTTCTTCCTCATTCTTTTCATTCTTGTTTGTCTCCAGTGACTGTTTATCGGGTGTGTAGTGACTGTTACTTGTAACACCTTTCCCATCTGATTTATCTTGATTTGACGGGCTTTTTTCTGTGTTTAAGGTGTTACCATTAACACCATTTTCAGGGTTTTGGTGTAAATCAGTGGTGTTACTTTCATCTTCTTTCGATTGGTAAACCTCCCAATTTAGCAGGCTTATAAGTGTGTATTGCCTGTTACCTGCTCCAAGGTCTTGTTCGATCATTTTTTGTTTCTCTAACCACTTCAGAATATCGCTAATGGTTTTTGGATTTGGTTCTTTCCAAACCATTCGTTCATACCAACCAACCGATTGAGCGAGCTTTCTTTTGGATGTTAAATGCTGCCCTGGTTTTACTGTTAAAAAGCTGCCGTCTTTCATCGGTATCCGTTCTATTTTGTGGTTCACTTTATATTTGAGATACTGCCAAACCCGATGGTAAAGGGGCGGCATCATCCAAATATCACTGTCCAGTTCCTTTCGATAATCCTTGATGTACCCTTGCAATGGCCACCCCCTCCCTAGCTAACTCGGTATCTCTCGAGTCTGTTCTGTGTATCTGTGCTTCAGTAGCAACATACCGTCATTGTTCTTTGTAACAAGCCAGTTGTCTGGATTAAGATTAAAGTACGCTATTCTTTCTTTTTGAGCTCGTGTCGGTTTCTTACCTTGTTGCATGGGATTATCTCCTTTCGCAAATCGCTGTCATGCCTTCAATTTTTATTAAATTCATTTCGGGATAGGTTCTTTTTATATAACCTTGGACATACTGTTTAAAGAGCCGTCCCCGGTCTTCACATCCTTCTGTTAAACCAACATAGAAGCCGGGGATTGGCACGTAATATTTCATGGTACATACACCGGAACACCGGTTTGCTCCTGTATTTCTCGCTTAAATCTAGCCTCATCTGAGTTGCTATCTGATAAATGCAGCATCCAGATCTCTTCAAGCTTCGATAAATCGTTAGCTCGTATAAATTCTTTGAAGTTCTCCAAGCTCATGTGTGACCTCATGAGTCGTTTTCTCATGACTTGAGGAACACTACCATTCAGAATATTTTCATCCAGTATGTCTAGGCTGTAGTTACATTCCAGAAGTAAATGCGTAACACCATTGAACCGGTATTTAATATAGAAAGTGTCTGTGGCAAATAACAGCTTCTCTCCTGCTTCATTTGCTAACAGAAACCCATACGGTTCTGATACATCATGTTGTACGTCAAAGGGCAGTATGGTCCATGTTCCGACCGTAAATTGTTTCTTTGCCTCAACTGTTTTAATTCGGTGGTGCTTATTTGCAATAGCGTCTGCTGTTCCTGAACTCATATAGCAATTAATACCGGCTCTTGCTACGTCTTTAATAGATTTACAATGATCGGCATGTTCGTGTGTAACTAAGCAACCAGCAATACTTGATGTTTGGAAGTCTAACTTTTTCTGAATCTCTTTAAAGTTGATACCGCATTCCAGGAGAAGGGAAGTCTTCCCATCTGTAACGTGATAGCAGTTCCCTTTACTGGATGAGGCAAGAGCTGTAATTTCAATCATTAGAATGGATCCTCGTCTGTTCCTGCTGCTACCGCTTCGTTAGCTTGTTCAAAAGACGCTGTCAGGTCCAGTTGTTCTTCCTGATTATTAGACTGTGGCTGTTCAGGCTGCTCTTCCTTTTGTGCTTCAGGAATCGGTTCTTTCTCTGGAGTTGCTGGTCCTGGTTCTATATCAATAATCTCTTGATTAGCATTCTGATTAACTTCCTCGCGCATCCGCGCTTCTTCCGCGGCGTCATCGGTATGATGGAAATGATTCATAACAAGGCTACCGTCATCGCTTGAATTCATAAATTTTTTGCAGGTGCGATTGATGACTGTCTTCTTCGCCATTTCCTGCTTGAAGTTATCGTGTGTGGATCCGGCCTTTTCTTTCTTCTGATCTTTTCCCCACATCTTCGACTGACTCCAGGATTGGCGAATTTCATCTATCGTCATCAATTCGGTATATATACTCCCGTCGCCCATTTCAATGGTGCAGTATGCGCCGGATACCTTCTCCTTGTCGATATTGTTAAATTGCTGTTTATGAGTGAGGTTTTTAATCTGGCCATTTTTTATCTCGTAATTGACCTCGTCCCCCTCGTAAATGACAGCTGCGTCAATGGATTTTGCTCCGGTAACTCTTTGAGTGACTGCCATTGTGCCAAAATACGAGCGTTGAAAGGTGAGTTGATTACCGTAAACAATGAAGTATCCTTGTTTTTTGCTAGGGTTAAGACCTTGAACCACCATATCGAGAAGAGCGTTTGCTACACTGTCTCGCGTACAAACTTCTAGGGCTGGCTTGTAGTTACGATCCTGCGTGTTTTGCAGGGTGAGCCATGCGCTTTTCATCGCGTTCTCCGGGGAATAATTCACCGGAAAATGCAGCTCTCCTTTCTCCTGAAAGGTCTTCACCTTGTCTGCCACCACGTCGACTGTATCCTTCTTAATTAGTGCAATATCATTTTTCTGTTCTGCCAATTAAACCGCCTCCTTTGTTCGTTCCGTTTCTTCTACCCGTAGTTGCTTGTCCTGCTCGCTAACAACCAAGCTGATAACCTGCGCTTCCGTATCTATTAATCTAGTAACAGCCTCACTATTGTCTACAAAGATTGGTGCTGAGAAGCCATAATGTTCGCTGAGAGTGTTTATAATATCGAGTCCTACATTAATCCTTGCCGCGTTGTTCAATCCTCCTGAGTAAGGCACACCTTCATACAACGTCTCACAAGTCTCTTTCAATCCTTCATTTATCTGTGTGTCGAATAATTTAAAATGAGCATGTTTGAATTTGCTATTGATTTTATCTTCCAGGAGATCCACCTTCGCACGGATAAATTCTTCTGTTAGATACAGTTCGTGTTCAAGTTTTTCGTAATCGGCAGATAGCTGTTTTTGTTCATCCTCCAGCTCTTTAATACGCTGGTCAGCTTTCCGGATTTGTTCAAACTTCGCTTGGTCTTGTTCAAAGCTGGCTTTTTTGCTCTTGATTTCATCCATTTCAGCACGTACTTTCTGCGTAGATTCCTGCACAGAATCCTTAAGTTGCTGGATATCATGCTCGATCTGCTTTGCTTCTTCTTGCTTCGTCTGATACTGAGCATTTTCTGAAATATCGCTGACATTGGCCTGCAGACTTTCTATTTCAGTATTCAGATCACCAATTTCGGATTGTTTGGCTTCAAGTTGTTGCTTCGCTTGCTCCAATTCTTGCTGTGCAACTTCTGTGTCCTTCTCCAGTTCTTTGGCTTTGCTAGTTTTCTGGGTGCCGGATGCCTTAATATCTTCCAACTGCTGAGCTTTCTGTCGATTGAATTCTCCAAGATTGGCTTCATAAGACTTCATGGCTTTCTCATGGGCAGCTTCTACCTGATCAGGTGGCAAGTCTTGTCCGCAAGCAGAGCAAGCACATTGTTGTTCATCTTTGGTAGGCTTAATGCCATCAAATTCTTTGCCATTTAAATCATGCCACTGTTTTCTAAGGTCATCTGCTTCTTTGGTTAAATGCTCTGTTTGCTCGCAGTTTGCAGTGATACGATTGTTTAATTGATTAATAGATTGCCTGATTCTGTTCTTTTCTCGTTCCAGTTCATTCAATGTATAGCGCTTTTCATTAATCTTCTCGTACTGCCCGGACTGATGATTGTTTTTGATTTCCTGCATCTCACCTTGAACCTCAGCAAGCTGCTTCTGCTTTTCGGTGACTTCGCCTCCAGACTGGATCCTGTTTAATTCGTTCTGTTTGTCATCCAGTTGTGAGCTTAGATGCTGCAGTTCATTATTAATCTCTTCTTCATCCAGTTGGGATGTATCCGGTAGAGCTCGATGCACTTCATCGATTCGTAATGGTATTTCATCGATTTGTTTATTAATCTCTTTTCGTTTAGCAGCAATCACTTTCTTGTGGTCTTCAATGCTTCTTCCGTTGAGCGCATCAGCAAGCTTGTCTAATCCTATCTTGCTCTGCATGACTTCCTCATCTGAGACATCACCTGCTATTTCTAAGAGGATGTCACGGCGCTTCTGCCAGTGAAGAATTTCATTGAAATAAGATGGCGATGTAACCCATTTAAAAATTTCTTCATCGATAATGGACTCTACAAAATCTGTAAACTCTTTTCTCTTTGACGGAACCCCGTCGATATAATAATCCGTTGTATTTCCAGTTAGCTGCTTGTTAATATCGCCGCGTTTTTTGGTCCACTTTTCTTTGAAAACCTTACGCAACGTTTTTTTCTGTCCATCTACTTTAAAAGTAGCTTCTACCTCATGATCCAACCCGTGAATATCTTCTCCATCTTTATTGACAGTCTTGATGGAAAAATCCTTTTTGTTATTGGAGTCCTTATCGAACAGGAGCCATATAAAAGCATCGAATAATGTAGTCTTGCCCGTTGCATTGTCGCCGAACACCTGTATGTGCTCTCCCTTTGGCTCCAGAGTAAATTCTTTAATACCTTTAAAATTGCGTAATGACAAGCGTTGAATCGTCATCTGTTTCACGTTGATTCCTCCCGTATTGTTATTTTTGGGTAAATCGCATATAATGGTGGTAATAGTTAATCTAGCGATTCACCGACGATCAGCCCGCCAGCTGGTCGTCTTTTTCTTCTTCCTCCATCAAACGCTCTGTTTTCTCAATTTCCTCGATAAAATCCATAACTCGGTTATTCATTTTTATAAGCTCTCGCTTCATCTCAGATAGCTGATTTTGAATTTGATCGGTATCCATCATCTATCCTCCTTTTAAAAAGTCGGGGTCGACAGGCTCTAAAAAGCGACCCCTTTAAATGTGTGTGTCCATAATTTCATGTCTTAATTTGGAGGCATTGATATCACCCCTATCTGGCGCAGTCGCACCGTTGAACCCACAAGCTAAAAGGGGGGATGAAGGGAATAAGTTTGTGAGCTCAACGGCAAGACCGGCCCGCAAAAACCGGCTTGCCTTGCTTATCAACCTTTGTTACACTTGAATCAACTAATAAGAACTCACTTAAGTGCTAGCTGTGTCCGCAGCTGGTGCTTTTTCTTTGTAGTGCTTCACCATGTAATCAACCGTTACTACTGACCTCAAATCCGTTGAATATGGAACGTTTTGCAACCTAGTATGTTCGTCTGCATCTGCCACGTAATTTAGCAATTCATGACTTATTCTCATCCTTTGATTACTCCTAACTGAGCCATTCTCTCTTGATCTGTTCGCGCTCTTCGTAGTTTTTCGAAATCGCTGACTGATCGCATGACCACATCGTTTGAGATGGCACCATTAATCCATGTGGCTTCTACATATTCCTTATTAAGCCCCCATTGGTTTTCCATTGCTGTTAGCAAGCATTCTGCAGCATGCTTAATATCAAAAATCTGTTTAGCAGTGGTCTCCGCGAGACGTTGATCGTGTTCATTAAATCCTTTCCATGGCCTACAACGCTGAGATAATTTTTCAATTTGTTTGGCTGCTTGAAAGGCTTCTTCAATCTCCGGTTTCAAATTATCTAACTGATCTGAAACACTTTCTAGTAATCTAGGATCCGTAGGCGGTAAGCCGATCCCATAGATGTGCATGATTTGCTCCAACGCTTCCGAATCTTCTACTGCCTCGCACCATTCAATACATTCTTCCAAATGGATTTGAGAAGTACGATCTTCTATTCCAGTCAAGCGCCTTTCCGTTATCCCTAATTGATCAGCAAGCCACCGTTTGGTTCGGCGTTCGGGTTTCAACGCTCTTTCTCTCGCCGTTTTTAAAATGGTTGGTATCGCTGAGGGATTATATAGTTTTGCTTTTGCCGTTTTGTTCTTCATTGTGTTCGCCTCCTATATATTGTTTTGTTAAAGGTAAGATAGTAATAGTTAAACAGCTTGTTTGTCTTTTAAATGTTGTTCTACTTCGGCATACATGTCGCTGATAGTAACTTCATCTTCAACCCAGCGTCTTAATAGTTTAATAGCAAGTTTTTCGTCTTTATAAGAAATTTGAACAAGCATCTTACGAATTTGGGCACGTTTTTGAACAAGTGTTTTATCTATTGGTAAATCTGGCATCTAAATCACCTCCAAAAATTCATTTATCAGTATGTCTGCAAATTTAACCTGCCCTTTTCCAGTGATTAACGTCGTAACGTTTTCTACATCACCTTCAGTTCGACTAACCAAAGTAACGCTTGTGTCAAATAGACCTTGCTCAATATATTTTTGTTTCGGATTATTACGTTCTCTACCATTTTTTATCAGGTAACCATTATCACGAAGCCATGCAAACATTTTATTGCGACCAAGCTTGATACCATGATCGTCATACATCATTTTGGCGAATGCTCCCACGTTGATTGATGCGTTCGACTTGGATATCGCTTTGCCAAAAGTAGAGTAAGGCTTGTCCAGTCGAAGTTGGTGCTCGACAGCCTGTCGTTTTTCCTGTTCTTCTTTTAAATTGGTTGCCAGCTTGATGATTGTGTCTGGATTCATCAACGTTTCTTCGATCTTTTCCGGCGTCATATAAGCTCCGTGTTTTCTAATAGATGGCAAAACTTCTGCTGTTACCCATTTTCGAAAATCCCTTGCTTTTTCTGTGCCGGCTTCGAAAATGAAATCGTAGAGTCCTGATTCATCGATAAAAAGTTGTCCGTCGTGGTCAACCGTTGTTATATCAAGTTTTTTAATTACATTATTGATTCTGTCGTATCTCAGATAATGAGTTCCTTTTGACTCTCTTGTATAACCGAGTGACCATGCTACATTCATTAAATTAAAATGTTCTTTTTCATCAATAGAAGTAACTCTAAGTTCTCCAAATAGATTGTGGTTAAAGATTTTAATATCGGTCACTTGTTTCTCCTCCTATGCTGATGTGGTTTAGTTACTCGTATTGTGTAACTTTTCATCAAAAAAAAGTTCTTTAACGTCAGAGTCTAAAATGTTTGCTATTATAAGCGCATTTTCTAAACTTGGTTCATTTCTACCCATTTCAATATTTGCATAGCCACTAGGGCTTTTATAACCAAGTCTGGATGAAATAAAGGTTTGTGTAACTCCTTTCTCAATCCTTCGATCTCTTAAACGATGTCGCATTTTTTCACCTCGACTTTCACTTTATGTGTAACTCTTAAGTACATAATACTTTTTCAAAACGTGTAAGTCAATATATTTTTATTCTTTTTGTGTAACTTTTTATTTAAACTGTGTAAGGAGTGATATAATTTACACACAGAGTGCAAATGAGAAGGTGAGTATAATGGAAAATACGACCGCAAAAAGATTAGAACAACTAAGAGAAAACCGCGGTTGGACAAAATCTTATGTTGCAAAGGATAAGTTAGGTTTTAAGGGTGTATCAACCTATGCTAATTGGGAATATGGTACAAGAAGTCCCGATCATGATTCCATCTTAAAACTTGCAGACATATACGATACAACAACTGACTATATCTTGGGGAGATCAAATAACCCTACCCCACCCGATGAAGACTACGATCCCATGGAAGACCTCAAACAGTTCTTCATCGACAACGACCTTCAGGACGCAGGCTTTAATTTCTACGACATTAATGAGTGGAAAAAGATGAGTCGAGAGCAGATCCAAGAAGTGAAGAATCATTGGTTGTGGGTGAAGGAGAAAGCCCGGAGAATGGAAGAAGAGGATGAGGAATAAAAGATAGTCGGTGATACTTGCTACAATATATCTACTTAACATTGTAGCAATTGAACGTTATCGACTCTAAATCCTGAGGTTCCTTGACTTTGTTTAGAGGTTTTGAACTACTTTCTTTATTATAATCTAAGAGCCTTTTCAGGCTTTTCTTTTTAATCTTTTATCGAACATACATTCCCTTAAGGAGTGATACTATGCTTCACACACACAGAGAAGATTATGTTTTACGACTTTATGACAGATTAGATATTTACCATCCCAAACAAATCATCGAGAAAAACATTGCTCGACGCCTTCACATCTTTTTAAAGTATCACGATGATGGGTCTACTTATAAAGAGACTGGAAAATTCCGAGCCATTATATTACAACGTGGACTATCTCCAGAGGAACACCGCATTCAGTTTTTTCATGAATTAGGGCACGTTTTGCGGCACCACGGAAACCGCTTGTTTTTACCAGAAGGATTTGCTGATTTTTTAGAATGGGATTCCAAGCTTTTTGAATTGTATGCTTCCCTCCCCTATCACATGCTGAAAAATTATGACTGGGATGCCTTAGACATTATCGAACAGCTTTCTGAAGACTTCGTTGTCCCTGAAGACTTTGTAGAACGCCGGTTAAGACAGCTTTATAAACAAACGGTAATAGAACCAGTAACAATAAACAAAATTACTAATCAATTGCCAACCTATTCCGCAAGCTATGAACCTAGTAAATGGTCAAAGGAGACAAAGCGAGTCATGGGTCAGCTTCAAGAACAAATCGGCAAGGAGGTAATAAATCATGTGGGTTTACTACGAAGAGATTGACGGGGAACTCAATCCAAAATGGGTAATCGTAAAGGCTGAATTACCAGAGGAAAGTTCCACCACCTATTATTCTATCAGTCAACCATTTGGTCGTTTTCATGAGGAAGATTTTCATGATGACTTCCAAGCGCTTTCTATCGATATGAGCGAGTTAGTAAGAGATCCGTTCCAAGATTACAGCGTTGGGATTGACTGTGATTTAATCAAGAATCGATTACAAAGCGAGGGACTCTCTGCAGAGAATATTTATTATGATGTGGAATATTTTATTATGTTGTGTGACGATCTGGAAGAGGTCATGTCGCTAGATTTAACGTTTTTCAGATAATAGCGAACCATACTTTCGTGACAATACGTTCGTTATTGTGTTCGACTACATTATGATAATACTACAATGCAAAAATGGAGTGTTGAATTATTAAAGGAGTTAGTGATAGACATGAAGTGTGCTATATATATTCGTGTATCGTCAGACATGCAGGAATCTAACTATTCTCTCGCCGCCCAAACTGGTGAATTAAATCGATATGCCGAACAACAACAGTGGCAAATTATTGGTGAATTTAAAGACGTGGAATCCGGCGGAAAGCTTAACAAAAAAGGCTTAAACAGCATGCTTGATTTAGTGGAAGAAGGTTATATTGATGTGGTACTATGTATCGACCAGGATAGACTTTCTCGGCTCGATACTGTTGCCTGGGAGTACTTAAAGTCTACACTACGAGATAACAATGTTAAAATAGCTGAACCTGGGAACGTCACAGATTTAAAAGATGAAGACCAAGAGTTTATTAGTGACATAAAAAATCTCATTGCCCGTCGCGAAAAAAAATCCATTGTAAAGCGTATGATGCGCGGCAAGCGTCAGCGTATGCGTGAAGGGAAACCTTGGGGCAAGGCTCCGATTGGTTATATATACGATAAAACCAATGAACGTTTTGTCATAGATGATAACTGGGCATGGGTGATACCAACGATAGACAAGCTATACCTCGAAAAAGAGTTAGGTATGCAAGCAATTGCCAATAGACTAAACGAAATATCTCGAACACCTAAAGGGGGATTATGGAATGAAACCCTTGTACATCGAAGACTAATATCAAAAGCTTTTCATGGCATTATGGAAAAAACTTTTTCTAATGGTGAAGTTATTACGATTGAAGATATTTATCCCCCTCTCCGTTCTAAGGTAACTTATGACCGTATTCAAGACGAGAGAATGAAGCGCGGTAAAAGATTTAAAGTAACTAGCCGACAACGCGAAGATTTGCATATGTTACGACGTACTTTAATTACTTGCGGTTTATGTGAAAGAAAATTAAATCTACATCAAAATGGCAATTCTAAAAAGCCTCGTTATTATCTCAAACACGGACGTACCATGAAATTAAATGACGAGACTGTTTGTGATATATCCATTAATACCAAACGTGTAGATCAAAATATAGTTAACGCTGTCAAAGATATTTTAACTAGCGAAGAGTTTGCGAAAAAATATGTTGATTTACAAGTGGATAATGAAGAGTTCCGTGAGTTACAATCATCTTTAAACTCTGTGACATCGTCTTTGAACAGCAATCAAGAAAAACTAGATAAGCTTTTGGATTTATATTTAGATGGTTCTTTTTCTAAAGATCAGTTGTCTAAAAGACAAACAGCATTGCAACAAGAAGTGCAACATTTACAATCGCTAAAGGATGGATTAGAGCGTAAAGTCGATATGTTCAAAAAACAAGAATGGAACTATGATACGCTTTATGAGTACATGGAAATAGCAGAGGGCTTTGACAAAGAGCTATCACCGGCAGAACAGGCAAGAATGGTTGGTAACCTATTCCCTCACGTCAAAGTATTCGAGGATAAACTACTTTTACTCGGAGAATTAGAAGGTGGTGCCCCTCTACAACTGGAAATACCTATAGATTCTGATCCATACAAATGGCACCACAGTAAAACAGCAGAATATAAACAAAGATACGAAGGGCGAATAAGGTGATTTATATGTTATCGCCCCCTTTTATCTCAATCATTGTAAATCCAGATTGCCTCCATGCTTTATTCATTAAGACCATCCTTTTTATTTTAATTTTTGTTCCATAAGATGCAACAGAGTAACTATATCTTGCTCTTTGGTTTTTTCTAATTCTTGTAACCTGCTGTCTAAAGCAGTTAATTTTTTTGAAGCTTCTTCATGCCAATTTTTAAGTCTTGTAATAGGGGTATCGTTCATTACTATACATCCTTTCCTTTTTTTGATTACTGAATAGAAGTCATCAGTTGAAACATTGGTAAAAATACTGATAAAAACATCGCTAAAATTATACTTCCTATGAATAAAAACATAATAGGCTGGAGTGTCATCACTGTTTTTTTTACTTTCATTTCCAGCATTTTCATTACTCTGTCACTGTAAAAATATAAATCGTCTTCTAACTTACCAGCTGCCTGCCCGTGTTTAATCACATACTTCATATCATGTCGGTACCATCCAGATATTTCAATGGCGTCATATAAAGGTTTTCCGTCTTTTAACATACGTTTTAAATCATGTCCTTCTGCTTGAAAAAAAGGAAAATGTTGTTGCTTCTCAAAAACCCGGCAAGCATCATATATAGATATCCCCCCTTTCAACATACTGCTAAATTGAAGAGAAAAATAATAAGTTAGAAACAGTTGTAAATAAGTCGCTGCAAAAGGGATACGACTTATGAGACGACATTGTTTTTGAGGTGTATAATGGCGGAAGGTCATCATGTAATATACGAAACCTGCCGCAAGAGGCAGTAATAGAACTACTAAGATATAAGGTGAATATTGAAACATCTGAATCATTAGTTTTGTTAAAAATGGGAACTCAATATCAAGAGATTGAAATAGTTGCTGAAAGGAAGGGAATAAGAAGTGGATCATCAGAATAGCTATCATAACTAAAACCCATAGCAATAATAGAGGGTATCGTAACATGCGACGAACCGTAGTTAATGTCTGCAGACGTTTTTTAAACAATCCTCCTGATCCTTTCAATCCTTCTGGAAGTGAACCAGTTTGTTCAGCAAAAAAGACATAGGCGCTAATATCAGGAGGAAAATCGTAACGATCAAGGACTTCGTGAAAAGAACTCCCCGTTCGAAGCACTTCTATCATGTGAAGAATTTTTTCTTTCACAAAATATGATTGTTCCCAAGACAATAGTTGTAAAGCAAGATGAAGAGGATAACCCTGATCTAACAGTTCCCCCGCTTTTAGGAGAAAATCTGCTTTCTCTTCTTTTCGCCACTTCTTACTCATTTTTAAAAAACCGACTCCTTGACTTTAAAATTAGAAAATAAACCAAGCACCCAACCCCTTATCATTTGATGATTTTTTGAAAACGTCAGTGTGGTAGAACTTTTCGTATTATTTGAAGACAATACCTGCTGCAGTTGACTTCCTGCTAAAATATCGAAAAGAGCCAACCGGGATGTATATTTGTTTTTATTACAATACAAAGAACATGAATCATTATTACAAAAGTAGCAATATCGAGGAAACAACTCTTGGGAGGTTAGACAGAGTAAGGTTTCTTGCAAATCTGTTACAGAACACCCGAAGTCAAGCATTCTGTTAATAGCGCCTGAAGGAGAGCTGGCATGCATAGTTGTTAATACTAGATGACCGCTTAAAGCAGCCCTAATCGCTAATCTCGCAGTATTGTGATCTCTAATTTCACCTATCATTAATACATCTGGATCATGACGTAGCGATGATTTTAACAATTCCATATAGCTTAAGCCGGCTTTTTCATTCACTTCTGTTTGTATGAAAGCATCGTTTTGTATTTCAACCGGGTCTTCCATACTTACAATTCGTGAGTCGTAATGAATCTGTAATTCGTTCATCAATGTATAAAGAGAAGTCGTTTTTCCTGAACCTGTTGGACCGGTTAAAATAATCATTCCATTAGTGTAAGAGATAAGAGAGTAGAAATACGATATAACTTTAGGGTCAAAAGTCAAGGAAGGTATCATATGGAATTCGTTTTGGGGCAAAACTCTGATTGATAAGCTTTCCCTCACGTTAGAGGGCATTGTAGAAAAACGGAGATTAACAGGCGGAGAAGTATTTTTTAACATAAAAGCCCCATTTTGTGGACGTCTCTGTTCACCAATATCCATTCCAGCTCGAAATTTAAAATGAGCAATGAGGCGTTCAGAATACTGCCTATTCACAGTAAACACTTGTTGCAGCTTCCCATGAATACGGAAGACTACTGCCGCATTTTTTTCTTTTGGGTTCAGATGAATATCAGTAGCGTGTAAGGCGAGAGCTTTTTCTATTAACATCCTGCTCTCATATTCCATGTTGTTCAATAAACCACCTTCCTTATCACTTATTTTCTTATGCTATATAACTATTCGACATCATTTTATAATCCCCTTCTTTTTTTAAAAAATTTTTTTGAGAATGAATAAAATACAGGAGACTGCTTACACTATTCAATGTTAATGGGATGTAGCCAAGCGGTAAGGCATCGGATTTTGATTCCGTGATGCGCAGGTTCGAACCCTGCCATCCCAACCAAAAAAGGAGACGCTAAACAACGTCCCCTCTTTGTTTATTTTAATTTGTCATCGACAGATTTCAGCTTATCTGTCATACCTCTTCCATCTTTGTCACGGCGGTCATCTACACGTATATTAGTCGACACACGTTTCGCACCGCGTTCAAATGGAATTTCATGCAGTTCTTTAACAATCATAAGCAAATCGTTTAAATCTCCTTCAATGATTGTTCCCATCGGAGTTAGTTTATATTCAATTTTTTCAGCATGCGTGTCCAACACGCTTTGCATTTGTGCTACATCACTACTAATACTAGTTGATTCCGTTCCTACTGGCACAACCGTAACATCAATAATTGCCATATGGTTTACCTCCTTCGAATGTTCCCTTTTCTTATCCTTCAATAAATGTGGATATTCTTGCTTCGCCAAGGCTCTATAAGCTTCTAAAGCTGTTAAAACATGGCGCCTGTCAGGAGAAGCACACGACACATGACGTTGCACATAATACGAAACTGCAAGTAAAGGTTTTCTCAGCCAATGCATATTTTTTCTTTGGATGATGCGATGAACAACCAATGCTAACGGGACAGCAGTATAGGATATTATTGCAAGTGCCGTGCCAATGGGCTGCCAAATTGTGAGTAAAGGACACCCTGCCACAATAAATAAGAAGTACAATACAACGACATTAGTAGAACAGTATCGATTTGTAATCGGTGCACGCTTCATTCGATATATATTTCTTCTTTTCTTCATTCCTTTGTAGCTAAATACTTTATGCTCTGCACCATGGAACTTTCGAAGCTCCTTAGGAAAAATAAAATGGGTGCCAAAAAGAAAGTAAAAAAATATATAAAAAGGTACACCAGGTAAGGAAAGGTCAGCGAAAAATCCTATCAATACTGGGAGAAGCAAACCCATTACAAGGATGCCGCTAATACTCTTATACCACAAAGGCATCGCTTTAAAAACATGTTTTCCAATGTTTAATATAGATCTTGCGTTTATTGGCATCACAGACACTTCCGGACGCTTGTGTTTCCATTGAGCCCATCCAATATATTCTTCACCTAAAAAGAGTACTCCATTTTGATAGGATAAACCTTTCATTATACACTCAACCGCCTCTATTTACTCCAAATCTTCAAACGTTTCCATCACCCAATAAAATGATTCATCATTATCCTCTTTACCTTTAAAACTTCTATTAAAGAACCTTGCATCTTGTGATTCTAACCCCTCATGATCTTCCCATGTGTGCAAATAACTAATAACAGCTTGCTCAGTATGAGTTTCACCATTGGAAGAGACTTGTAACGAACCACTATCTCCAATCGTTTGATTTTCCTCTAATTTGTTAGGAAAAGTAAATAAAATGCCATTTTCGACTACCTGTCCTTCTTTCACAATATCAGCTTGATCATTTTGTTTTAAGGACAATTTATAGTCTTTTAATTCTTCTTCCGGCAGTGGATTACCATTTTCATCCATAAGTGTTACACCAATATAATCGGTACCTTGTAAACCGTCATCTGGCATTACTCCCCAACTCCAAGAAGCATTTAAAACCGAGCCGTTGTCACCTTCGTTAAAACTTTTTTTCCATTCTACTTTTTCGGACAAATTATCATTCGTTACTTCTTCTGCTTGTTTTACATATATACTTCCTCCCACAAATAGAAAGGCCATTAAAAACAGCGGTAATATTACTATTAATTTATTTCCACTAAACATACACGTCGTCTTCCTCTCCCATAGATACCTTGTCCCACTTATTCAAACGACCTAGCTATATTTTCCACCTATCAATATAAAAACCGAGAACCAGCTATACCAGCATTGGTCATTTCTTTTGTATCAAGTATTTCATCTAGTTCTTCTGCTGTTAGTATATTACGCTCCAGACATATTTCTCTGACACTTCTCCCTGTATCAATTGCTTCTTTCGCTATCCTAGAAGCCGTTTCATATCCTACATGAGGGTTAATAGCCGTAATGATTCCGACACTTTTTTCGACGAGATCTTTACAATGCTCCACATTTGCAGTAATACCTGCAACAGCATGTTCTTTAAACACACTCAGGCCATTTTGCAGGATAGAGAGTGATTGAAGAAGATTGAATACCAGAACCGGCTCCATTACATTCAGTTCAAGCTGCCCTGCTTCAGATGCCAAACTAATCGTGTGGTCATTTCCGATAACTTGAAATGAAATTTGATTTATCACTTCACACATAACCGGATTCACTTTACCTGGCATAATAGATGAACCAGGCTGTCTAGATGGAAGATTAATTTCATTCAAACCGGTACGCGGCCCGGAACTCATTAAACGTAAGTCATTAGACATTTTCGATAAATTGATGGCATGAACCTTCAAGGCTGCAGACAGTTCTGTATATGCATCTGTATTTTGGGTAGCATCCACAAGGTTTTCTGCACTATAAAACGGTAGACCTGTTAAATCCGATAAATATCCGGAAACTTTATCAATGTATTCCGGTTTTGCATTTAATCCAGTTCCTACTGCTGTTGCTCCCATATTTATTTCATATAAATGATCCACCGATTGTTTAATCCTAGTTAAATCTCTTTGCAAAAGACGTCTATATGCTCCAAACTCTTGTCCAAGTCTGATAGGAACAGCATCTTGTAAATGGGTCCGTCCCATTTTTATAACATCATCAAATTCCTCTTCTTTTCCCTTTAATGTAGTTAGAAGTTGTTCAAGCGACATCGTAAGTCCCTTGGCCAGATGAAGCGCAGCAATATGAATAGCAGTCGGGAACGAATCATTCGTTGATTGACCCATATTAACATGTGTGTTTGGACTAACCATAATATAATTACCTTTTTTGCCGCCTAAAATTTCAATCGCTCTATTTGCAATGACTTCGTTTGCATTCATATTAAAGGAGGTTCCCGCTCCTCCTTGAATCGCATCAACAATAAATTGGTCATTAAATTTTCCCTCTATTACTTCATCGGCCGCTTGTATAACTGCTTTCGCTATGTTTGGATTTAATATCCCCACTTTTTGGTTAGCCATCGCAGCGGCTTTTTTCACATAACCAAACCCTCCAATTAATTCTGGGTGAGGCGGATAACCTGTAATGGGAAAATTTTCTTTAGCTCTAATCGTTTGAATTCCGTAATAAGCGTCTATGGGTACATTTTTCTCCCCTAGAAAATCACGTTCTTTTCGATATTCCGTCATGCAATCTTCTCCTTCAGAGCGGTGATTTATAAATTATGTATGATTTCTGTTTTTGTGATTTCTGCTCACATACCTTTATCATGTTTTTGCTTTGGCAAGCCAAGCGGCTCCCGCTACACCTGCATCATTGCCAAGGTCAGCCAGCGCAAAAGTAGAATGTTCCTTCACTTTAGGCAAGGCATATTTATCATAGTGATAACGCAAAGGTTGTAATAAATCTTCCCCTGCAGCAGACACCCCTCCACCAATAACAATTTTTTGAGGGTTGAGTATATTAGCCATATTTGCAGTAGCTAGCCCCAAGTAATACATGGCATCATCAATCACTTTTTTAGCCACTTTATCCCCGTTTTTTGCACACTCAAATATTTCTTTCGTTGTTAATTCTTCTTTTTCGTGACATATCTTATATAGCATCGAATCTGTATGACCTTCTATTGCTTCTTTTGCCATACGGACCATCCCAGTTGCTGACGCTACCGTTTCCAAACAACCCAACTTACCACAATTACAAGGAGCCCCACCTTCATCTATCATCGTTACATGGCCTATTTCTCCTGCCATGCCAGCGACACCGTGCAAAATGTCTCCTTTCACAATAATACCGCCACCAACTCCGGTTCCTAACGTCAATAATATTAAATCATCTGCGTCTACCGCTGCACCACGCCAATATTCTCCCGCAGCAGCAAGGTTAGCGTCATTATCCACTATAACCGGAATACTTAATTGTTTAGACAAAATAGAAGAAATTGGGTAGTTTTTCCAGCCGATATTAACAGCAAAATCTATCGTCCCTTGATTCATATCAACAAAGCCTGGAACCCCGACCCCGGCACCTGCAAATTGCGAGGCGGCCATATCTAACTCCTGCCACTTTTCTTTAACAGAAACAGAGATATCTTCTAAAATAAATTCTCCATTATTTTTTTGATTTGTAGCAATTGACCATTTATCGATCAGTTTCCCTTGTTGCGAAAATATCGCCATCTTTACAGATGTTCCACCAACATCTATCCCTAGAAGATAAGAACTATCCATATTTATAACCCCTTCCCTGTTCCTAACGTTCCTCCAATTTCCCTTTTTCACGTCTAATAACTAGCAACGCTTGCTGGAATAACTTTTTTTCCATCAGTCCAGTTTCGTGTGCCTCTCGGACTTCTTCTTCCATTAAGTCTAAATCAACACTTTTATCTTTTGTGTATACAACCAGCCGAAACTGCATGAGCCACTTTCTTACATCTGCAATAGAATTTATTTCATTTATCATATCTTTATTATAGCAACATGAGGAAGGAAAATAAAAGCAGGATTATAAAAGGGGTGAAAGGGATAATTGACTTTTGTCTCCATTTAAAATGAATTAATCCTTGAATCGTATTACCTCCGATAAAAAAAATAACATAAACAATAAACAAGGCAGTAAAAGAGTATAAAGAAGAAAACCAGTGACCAGCATGCCAACCAATGAAAAAAAACAAACTTGAAACAGCAAGCCATGTATAATTACTTTTGGTATGAAAAAAACCGTGATAAGGGATATAAGCCATAAAAGCAGCGATGATTAAAGCAAATGCTATTATCACTCTCAGTATAGGAAATACCCAAGGGATACCTTGTCCAAAAATCAATTGATTGCTTGACACAAGAAAACCAAAATAAAACAAACAAAGAAATAACAACATAAACATCATTGTTAACATTTTTTGTTTATGAGACGTATAAATACAGGCAGCTCCGGTGACTAAACCAGCTAGCATTATTTCAATCATGGACACAAACATGATGACCTCCTCGGAATGTCGATAGGTTATTACAACCTATGTTTGTCCGAAAAGATACATACATGTGCATCAGCGTTTTATGAAGATGGCTGCTTGTCCAAATCTCTAACATCAAGTGCTGTCGGTCTTTTATTTTTTAATGGAATCGGTTTTCGTTTAAATATATCCCCTAGATTAGAAAAGGAGAAAGGAATAAAAGGCCAACAATAAGGAACACCAGCCGGGCGCAATGTTACTAAAATTAATATCCAAATTGTCATAGCAAAAACAAAACCGGGTGCTCCGGCAAAGGCTGCGGCAAATAAAAATATAATCCGCCAAAGTCTATTGGCCAAACTTAACTCGTAGCTTGGCGTTGCGAAGGAACCGATTGCTGCCACGGCCAAATAAAGAATTACCTCTGATGAAAAAAGACCTACATCAATGGCAACTTGACCAATCAAGATTGCTGCAACCAAACCAAGTGATGTTGCTAAGGCAGAAGGCGTATGAATTGCTGCCATCCTCAACATTTCAATTCCAATTTCAGCGATGATAAATTGAGTTAATAATGGCACTTCCCCTTTGTCTTCAATTCCTATATAACTTAGATATTCTGGCACAGTAATCGCGTCTGATGCGAACACATACCACAATGGGAGCAAGAATAACGAGGATAATACCGCAATATGCCTTATTATTCTGTGCATCGTACCGATAATCGGCTTTTGGCGATATTCTTCGGCATGCTGCATATGATGCCAGTACGTGCAAGGGACAATGATGGCTGTAGGTGAACCATCTACATATATTAATACATGACCTTCTAACAAGTGTGCAGCCGCTGTATCTGGTCTTTCTGTATAGCGGACGAGGGGATAAGGATTTAAATATTGACCGAAAAGATATTCTTCTATTGTTTTATCAGCCATCGGTAAACCATCAATTGCAACACGATCTAATCCCTCTCTTATACGTTCCACCATGTCATCACTTGCAATGTCATCTATATAGCTGACGCAAACGTCTGTAAGAGATCTTCTGCCAACTCTCGTATGTTCCATTCGCAGATTTCTATCCCGTATCCGCCTTCGCGTTAAAGCAGTGTTAAAAACTATTGTTTCTACAAAACCATCTTTTGCCCCTCTTACTACTTGTTCCGTTTCTGGTTCTTCTAAACTTCGAACAGGGTACTCTCTTGTATCAATAAGAATAACCTGGTCTTCTCCATCAACAATTAAAGCAGCTGGACCCGACAAGATTTGGTTTACTGTTTCATTCAGATCATCGCTTGTCTCTAACTCAATATAAGGTATACGCGACTGTATTAATGACTGTACGTTTTCTATTTTGCGTCCTACCGACCCCAGATGATCCAATTCCCGTTGTATTTGTGTCATAGCTGCATCTTTTACAAAACCATCGACCATGTACATCAACATTTTTGTCCCATTATATTCTAAAGGTAGTTCGATAATATCGAAATTTTTATCAACAGCTAGTTCTTCCGCAAGATATGCTTTATTCTCCTCGATATCACGTTGTACTGGTATTATATCTTTATTCATATCCATTCACCTCTCTCCCATTTTCTCCTTCTTGCTGAAAATCATACTGAATCATTCATGATGTATTGAAGGGATAATCCTTGCAAACAATACAGAAAAAACGGACAGGAGATTTGGTTCAATGAAAGTCAGATTAGAACGGTTACTATTATTTATTTTTTTATGTTCAGGCTTTATGATAGAACAAACAAACGCCTCTCCATTGCAAAAAGAAAGTCCATCCTATCGTTATGTGGAATCCGAAGAAGCATTTATTACGACAGAAAGTTTAGTTGACATTCTTCATATTACCGATGAGGATGAATATATCATAGAGTGGACCGGAAGCTCTGAAACAAGCGATGAAACCGATACTCAACAATCCATCACTTTCTTATTTGACGATGGTTACTTAAAAGACTTATCTTCCGGTTGGTCAGAAGAAAGCGACCACGTGTCGATAACAAAACAAACACTATCAGAAGATAGCAGCAGATATAATGCTATCAGCTTTCATTTCATGACAAAAACTCCAGCCTTCTCTTACGACTGGAGTGAATCAATGTTGTATGTTTTTGATACACCAATGACAGAACTTCATTCCTTTAAAAAACCAAAATCTAAAGAAGAAGAAAAATCGCAACAAGTATTAGATACAATCATTAAACAACAGCAAAATCATATTCGTCGTATCATAAAGGACAAAGCGTCTTTAAAGTCCGATGTTAAGCTATTCCCTTTGTATGATACGACAGCGTGGAAATCACTAGAAAAATCACCAGCGTTTCCACATACACACGTTGAAGAAATCTGGAGCGATATATATCAGAAACTTATGGAAGAAAGAAAAGAACTCCAAGCAGATAATAAAAAAGGGATGCCATTTATAAGCTGGAACAAAAACAGTCGACAATTATCCTTATATATTCATTATGGTCACGTCTAATCTCTTTGTTGTTCAAGCAGTGATTCTATTCTTTCTATTTCCATATCATCATTTTGTTGTTGTTCATTTAATGACTTTGCTCGTTGAAGAGCAGATTCCGCTTCATCGAGTTCGTCTATCTCCATATAAGCTATTGAAAGGTTATAATAAGCTTGAGCTAGTTCTTGATCGAGACTTGTTGCATTTTTATAGCTTGAGATGGCTTCTTCGAATTTATTTTCCTGAAGATAAGAATTTCCCAGTACAAAATAAGCCAGCGCATTATCATTCATTTCAAGAGTCTCATTAAGAATAGTGCGCGCTTCTTGAATATTATCTTGTTGTAAATATTCTTGTGCCAATTGCACATTCATAGAAGCTGATTCCATTTTGTTTTCATTTACTAAACCATACCACAATAGTGCTCCTGCCAGAACAGGCAGGACAAGCAATGAAACAAACTGGCTGCCTTTAAATCGATGTTTTGGTAAATGAACCGTTGCAGAAGCTGCAAATCCTCCGATCAGACCTCCGATATGCGCACCATTATCCACAGCAGGAACGACAAAACCAAACATAAGATTAATTGCCAAAATAACTAGAACATTCATCCCCATTGTTCTAAAAAATAATTTTTTGTGAATGACTCCAAAGTACAAAAGCGCTCCAAAACATCCGAAAATAGCGCCAGAGGCACCGGCAGACACTTGTTCATTTAAAGCAAAACTCGCAAGTGACCCAAAGAGTCCAGCTGTGAAATAGATGAAAATGAAACGAAACGTACCATACATTCTTTCCACAGCACCACCTAAGTAAAATAAAGCTAAAGAGTTCATGAACAAGTGAAACATTCCAATATGTAAAAACATCGAGGAAAATAAGCGCCACCATTCTCCATTCATAATAGCAGGATTATACTTAGCTCCAAATTCAATTAACGTCAGAATATTTGTGCTGCCGCCTGATTGTTCCACCCAAACGAAAACAAGCAAAATAGCAGCAAGTAAAACATAAATAAACCGCTGTTTGCTGAAAAACAATAAAGAACGGTCTTGTTTTTCCATACTTTTTTGCTGTGTTTGTACTTCTTTCCTGTAATAACCGGCATACATTTCATGTTCTTCAGCAGACATTTCTGTAATTGGTTTCCATACAGTGGAGACCCCTAAGTCTTTAAAAACTTGATCAGGTCTATCGGCAATTTGTTCGGAAGGATCTTTTGACAAAAAATAAGGGCGCATCCTCTTTTCATCTTCCCAATGTTTCGCTAAGCTTGAATACAAATCAACAGGGGGATAAGATGACACGTAAATGTTGAAAAACAGAATATTTCGTCCGGCTATCATTTTTTTAACTTTGCTAAACATTTGTTTCGTACGTTCAGCATCGGCTTTCAGCTGTTGCATCCAATCGTGTTCTACTTTAGCAACGCGAACTACAGCTTTTTGATTTTCTAGTTCCAGCCATATTTGTTTTTTGTCAGGACTTAGATCTAGCACTCTTGCATTTTCTTTTATTACAAGATTATAAATGAACTTCCAATAAAGGTGAGAAGGCTCCACAACGGTTCATCCTTTCAGGTCAAGGGATTGCAACAAAAACTGAGTGGTCTCCAAAAAATCGTAATGTTCTGCAACCGGGATATCAAGCGATGATTTATGTTCCATACGTGAATTTAAAAATATTGCATCCCATCCAGCTTGTATCGCCCCCATCACATCTAATTGCCATGAATCTCCGATAAATAATGCATGGTCTCTATTCCCATTCATTTTGTTCAGGGCATAGTCGAAGATTCGTCGGTCCGGTTTTTCTATTCCTACGTCTTCAGAAATAATAATATGTGATGGCGGGATGTAATTATCTGTTTCGAGTTGTTCGATTTTCCGTTCTTGGGTATTTTGTTTTCCGTTCGTAATGATACCTAATTTTATCCCTGCTTGATGCAAAGAACGTAACAATGTATGCATGCCTTGGTAAGGTGCACAGTATTGTACAACTACATTTTCATACTCATTATGGAATTGTTTAGCGTCTGATTCATGGTAGGGAAGCCCAAATGCTTTCATGGTCTCATCAAAACGAACTTTACGATACTCGTCATGTGTTAATTTATTTTTTTCAAGATCTTCCCAATAGTAATCACTATTCTTTTTAAATGTGTCAAACCATGCTTTTTTATCTATTTCATTAGCCAACTCTGTCTGTTTAAGGTATTTATTTTGAAATGTGTGCTGTATCGCACTTTCAAAGGCGGCTTCATGACTAAATAATGTATTATCAAGGTCAAAACAAATCGTAGTCCAGCGCATTTTCATTCCCTCCATCAATCAATTATAGCAACACTGCCATCATATATCGAATCATTTCATACACGGAATCATTCTTAACATTTCATACAAACTTATACCCCTTTGCAAGAAAACACATGGCACCCTAGAAGACGCAAAAATATATACTGTTCTGTCTTCTAAAAAAGAGAGCCTGTCTGTGAAAGACGGCTCTCTTTTGAATAAAATCGGTTAAAATGATTGTAGCAAATACTTTCGAACACCAGGAACTCGCATTGCCATTGTCACCACAACTCGTCGAAGAGAAGAATTGTTCAATATAAATCGAAAAATCAATCCTTTGTATCGTGACAAAACAAACAAAAGCATAATAATAATTAATGTTCTCCATCCGTTTTTAAACATTGATTTCCCTCTTTTTATTGTTATAGTTTACGGGAAGGATCATTTTTATGCTTTTCATTTACAAAATAAATGATTCAGTTATAAGTCTTTGTAAAGGAATATCATGTTTTTCACGTGGGAGACGTTCGTACAGTTGAAAATCAAATAACAAAGCGCATGTAGAAGCACCAATATTTTGTAAAAAGCGATCGTAGTATCCCCCTCCATAACCGATTCGATATTTGTCTTTATCGAAGGCTATTCCTGGAACAATAATTAAATCAAACTTTTCCTTAGGAATGATTGTGGTCAGTGAGGAATCTGGTTCCGAAATACCTGCGTATTCGACTTTTGTCTGTGCGAAATCGGTAAGGGAATAAAAATGCAACGTATGAGAAGATGGGTTAACCTTAGGAACAGCTATATGCTTCCCTTGTTCCCAACCTTTTTCAATAATTGGTCTCGTATTAATTTCATTTGGCATAGACATAGTTATTCCAATCGTTGTTGCGTGTTGCCATATAGAAGAGAGGAACAATTGTGCGTGCACATGCTCAGTCTTTTCGTTCCACTGTGTCGGCTGAAGTTGTTGCAACTGTCGTTTTATATGTAATCGAATGTCTTTTTTTTCTTTCATAAAAATCCCCTTACCCGTTTAACGAACGAAATTTGAAGACCGAAAAATTGAATAAAAAAAAGCAGAGGAGGTATTCTCCTGCTGCTTACTTTGTCTCACGATGCAACGTATGCTTATTTAAACGCGGACTAAATTTTTTAAGTTCAATGCGTTCCGGATTTTTACGTTTATTTTTTGTAGTAATATAATTACGATCTCCTGTCTCAGTGCAGGCCATAGTTACTTGTACACGCATATTAATCCCTCCTCACGTTTCTACTTCACTCATACTTTACAATGATAGCAAATCCAATGACGCCTATCAAGCAATTTGTAAAGAAAATAAAAAGATTATTCTCCTTTTTTATAGAACCATGTATAATGTGAAATGAGTCTTTTATCATTATTGGGGGGGACAACACAACATGGAATGGCTGATTATTGTATTAATTGTAAGCAGTATCGTTCTATTTGGATTATCCTTTTTTGCAAAAGATCGTACTAAACAAATGGATAACGATATGGAACAATTATCTTTACACGTGATGGGAGAAATGTACCAGGTCAAACAAAGACTGCAAGTACTTGAGGAAGAATTGTTATCTGTCGGCACGCCACCTACTGCGTCAAAGCGTCCTCTTACGCAGGAAGAATTAGCAAACGAAGCGTATCAACTATTTCAACAAAATAAAAGTACGGAGGAAATCGCTTCTCACATGCAATTAAAAACGGATGAAGTGAAATATTTGTTGGCACAACTTAACTAATGAAGGAGAGACTTTTTGATGAATCGAAAGAACATCCAACTATTTTCATTCGGATTGTTCACTGCGACTTGCTGTCTTGCGCTATTTTATTTCTTTTCTCCGACATCTGCGGAAACAGACGACTCTAGTAATGAACAAACAACTACAGCTCCTACCCTTGAGGAGATAAAAAAAGAAAAAATTGTTTCTTTCTTAGAAACAGAAGGATTAACCGTATTAAATGAAGAAGAGATGGCTAATTTGGAACAAGCAGCAAATAGTGCGCAAGATGTTCCAGATGAAGACGAAATGAATAATGAATCAATAAAGGCAATTTTACATATTGAAGAAGGCATGACTAGTAAAGAAGTGACTGCTTTGCTAAACAATCTTGAAATGGTAAAAAATACTTCTGAATTTGAACAAAAATTAACGGAACACAAAGCGGCAACAACCATTCAACCTGGTATGTACGAGTTGACAGATGACATGAGTTTTGTAGAAATTATTGAACAAATAACGTCATAATACATAAAGCTGACTGGCTTAGAACCAGTCAGCTTTTGTTTATTCTTCTTCGTCTACGCTTTCCCCTTGTGGTTCTATTTCTTCACGTTCTTCTTTCATATCAAAATAAGCGTCTAATGACCTTCTTGCTATCGTATTGGCAATACCTGATGTACCTCCATCTGAACTTTTATACACATTTGGCACAATCACAGCTACGGTTACTTCCGGATCATCGTAAGGAGCATATCCTATAAACGCTTGATTGTTTCCATCCACCGTACTATCAGAGTTTTCCAGTCTCACACTCACTTGAGCTGTCCCTGTTTTTCCGGCAGCTTCGTAGTCGGTTCCTTGGAAATACCCATAGGCTGTTCCGCTTTGGGTATTCACTGCACTCCAAAGCCCTTCCTGTACCATATCGATGTAGTTATTATCGATATCTACTTTATTCATGACATCAGGTTCAAATTGTTTTAAGACAGATCCTAATTCACTTTTGTCAGGGTTAGGCTCTCGGATTTCTCTTACAAAATGCGGCTTCAAGCGATAGCCGTCATTGGCAATAGTTGATGCATATTGAGCAAGTTGCATCGGTGTATAAGTATCAAATTGCCCAAAACTTAAATACAAAAGACTACCCGGACGACCAATTCCTCCATCAATCCCTGTAGATTCTGAAGGAAGATCTACTCCAGTCGTTGTTCCTAGTCCAAATTGCTCGTAATAGTAACGAAATGTATTGTAAGCTTGAATGTACTGAGTGCTGTTCCATCCCTGCGTAATTCCAGGTTGGTAACCTGCCATATTCATTGCCACGTAGGACATATAAATATTCGAAGACTCTGCTAACGCACTGCGATAGTTCACTGGGCCTAAATTCGATACGGAACTGATTTCCGGGGTCGATGGCAAATCTAAAGGACGGTCGTTAATCACAGTGTATTCATCCACTGCTCCTGTTTCAAGTCCCAGCATTACCGTTGCCGCCTTCACGGTTGACCCCATTTCATAAGACCTTGACGTAACACCAAGCTGATCGGTATATCCATCAGCAGCTAGGATTTCCCCTGTATCAGGTTCCATCATGACAACATAAGCATTGGCATCATTTATGAAACTGCCCGTGTCTCCTCCAATTTCTTCATTAATAATAGCATCAACTTCTTGCTGTAATGCCATATCAATCGATAAAATTAAATCATTACCCCGAGAACCATTTGTTTCTTCTTGTCCATTATTGGCTTCATTTGAAGAAATTTCACCTTTTTTTCCGCGAAGTTCAGCTTCGTATTCTTCCTCCAAAAAGCTTGTGCCAACCTCATCAGACCTCGCATATCCTTTAGCAATGTATTCATCGAGGTTTTCACGAGGAATAGAATTAATACTTCCAAAATAATCCGGGAATTCATCATCATAAATATACTGCCGGTTTGCATCACGCAATATATCAACACCCGGAAGATTGTCTAGGCGCTCACTTATGCTATGTGCCTCATCTCGGGAAATATTCTTTTTTATCCGCTGCGGAGAATCATAGTACCCACTCATCATTTCTCCCCATATATAAACAACCTCAAGTTCATCGTCTACATCACTTAATTGTTCATCAGAAATTCGATTAAGCTGAAGCTCATATAGTTCATCTTCTTCTACCTCATCCCTGTCTTCTTGTGTTATTAAATCTTCTGCATCCTCAGGATGGGTTGCAATCCAAAAGTCTTGTTTGGTCCGCCTATTAATTTCGTCATCAAGGTCAGAATCTTCATCTGTCTCAATCGTCACTAATTCACTTAATCTTCTTGCAATATCCAGTCTTTCTTCGGTTGTAACACTTTGCTTGTTCGTATAGGTCAGTGATAAAGCCAACTCATTATCCACTAACAATTCTCCGTTCCTGTCGTACATTAAACCACGAGGAGCATCAATTCGTGCTGTCTCACTGGTAGATTCCTCCAGATCACTCTCAAATTCATCACCTTGCACGATTTGAATATAACCTAGCCTTAATATCAACAACGAAAAAAGCACAAACACTGCGAAGAATAATACATTCAAGCGAAAAGGAATATGATTTTTCCCTGTTTTTGTTTTCCCCAAGCGTATTCCTCTCCCTTTCCCTTATACATTTTCCAAAATTCTTTACACTCCACCATTTTAGCATATTTTCAAATGAACCAAAACGAAAAAGAAGGACTCAAGTTAATGAGTCCCCTCCACCGTTTTCAGGCATGCCGGCTTTTATCTCTTTTTTCGTTGTCAAAAAGGAGGTGTCTATATCTTTAATAAAAAAATTAATGATGAAATGTCCTGATCCGCAAATGACCATTAGAATGGGGATAATAATTTTGTCTTCAAATAACGACATACCGATGAGCAATAACACAATGGATACAATTCTTCCCCCATTTACAAACCATTCCTTTGTGATGAGATATTCTATTCGCAACTCACCTGCATCTGTTGCTTTACCCAAAATGTCATAAGTTAAAGACACATACGGAACGAGCATCAATGGGTATGCTGCCGATACAATAATTCCATATGAGATAAGTAGCGGGTAAGTCGGGTGAAAAACAATCAAAAATACAGCAGCCGTTAAAAGAATACTTCCAATGAAAATTGCTCTTTTTCGCTGTGATGCTTTTAGTAATCTGCTTACTGTAAAATATCCAATTAAGGATACACTAGATGTAATGAACCCATAAGTACCAAGTGCAAGTTCACTACTAGTTGCCATATATACCCATAGTACAATAATAAATACAAAAATTCCTTCTCTGAGCCCTTGTGTAAAATGAGAAAAAAGAATCCTGCGCCAGGCTGGGTTCTTTTTTATTTCACGCGTTGAGGTTTTTATATACAACGGTCCATTGGTGCGACGGTGCTTCATTCTAAAGCTTAATAAAACAGCCAAAATGAACAAAGCGAAAGAAATAAAAAAAATAAACTGGTAGCCTCTTGCATCAGGAAGCCACGTGATAATAACCCCAGCACTCAACGGACCAATCATGCCAGCAAAGGATGTCAATAATCCCGAAAACCCGTTAAAAAAATCACGCGTTTCTGGTTCTGTTATCTCAAATGTTAGAACATTATATCCAAGCCAATAGAAACCAAAACCAAGCCCCAATAAAATACCTAGCAATACAATAACATCTTCCGCAGATTCACCGGAAAATAGCACCATTAAATAAAAAGCAGTTAATATGAAAACGCCTAATCTCAGCGTATAAATTCGATCAGCTTTTTTTGCAATATACCCGGCCAACAAAAAAGCAATCGGTTGTGTGAGAACAGAAGCCAGTTGGTACAAGGCAATATCTCGAATTTCACCAGATTGCTTCCATAAATATATATTCACAAATGTATTGGATAAAGAGATGGATATCGCATACAAACCACCAATAACAAGTAATAATAATAAATTTTTAGTGATTGGAACATCTCCGAGAAAAATTTTTGCAACAGAACGTAACATTTCCCCACCGCCTTGGTTTTTATTGTGTCGCAAAAGAAATGCAACTATTCAACATGAAAGCGATGGAAACTCTAAAATATCTGCGCAAATTGAACCAATTTGGTGAAGGTGAACGCTGCAGTTACGAATCGAACATCGTCGAGGGTTAACGTTATCATCTTAATTACTAACTGGATAAAGATGGACGGGCAAGAGTTCTAAATTTTAAAATATCATGTGTTTGACAATAAATGGAGACACTAAAAAGAGACTGCCCTCAAAGGCAGCCTCTTCATCAGTCATTATTTTGCTTGGGCATAACGTTTAGCAACTTCATCCCAGTTAACTAAGTTCCAGAATGCTTCTACATAGTCTGGACGACGATTTTGATAATTTAAGTAGTAAGCATGTTCCCATACGTCAATACCAAGAATCGGCGTTTTCCCTTCCATAATTGGAGAATCTTGGTTCAATGTATCTTGTACTTCAAGGTCTCCATTATTAACAACAAGCCAAGCCCAACCTGACCCGAAACGTCCAAGAGCAGTGTTTTTAAATTCTTCTTTAAATTTGTCAAAGCTTCCCCACTTGCTCTTAATAGCATCAGCTAGTTCACCGCTTGGTTCACCGCCACCATTTGGACTAAGAATTTGCCAGAATAGGGAATGGTTAGAGTGACCTCCCCCATTGTTTCTAACTGCTGTACGAATGCTGTCAGGAACTGAATTCAAATCGCTAATCAACTCATTAACATCTTTATTTGCAAGATCATCATGACCTTCCAAAGCAGCGTTTAGCTTTGTTACATAGGTGTTGTGGTGTTTACCATGATGAATTTTCATTGTTTCTTCATCAATGTGAGGTTCAAGAGCATTGAATGCGTATGGTAGTTCTGGTAGTTGATGGTTTGCCATAATCAAACTCCTCCTTGAAAAGTGTATTTTTGTGCTGTTTCCTGCTGATGAACAACTCTAACATGAAACGTCAGGAAGGGATGGTATCATATAACACCATCTTTTGCCTAACAACAATAACATTACCAAAATATTTTCATGTTATCAACAAATATGCACGCACTATTCGTGCACCATCCATACCATACCACCCTTTATCTATAGTTAAACATTCTCACTATAAAAAAATTCCCTCTAGTTATTCTAGAAGGAAGGCACATGCCGTTATGTATGTATCATTTTATATATGGCGGAGGAAGAGGGATTCGAACCCTCGCGAGCCCTTGACGGACTCCTGGCGGTTTTCGAGACCGCTCCCTTCAGCCGAACTTGGGTATTCCTCCATTGTGAAAACAAAATAAAAGCATAATATTCATGCTTTTATGTAAGTAAATGGTGGACCCTGTAGGACTCGAACCTACGACCAAACGGTTATGAGCCGTTTGCTCTAACCAACTGAGCTAAGGGTCCTTTTTAATATTTTATAGTTATTTCTTAATTCCCGCTTTAATCGTTTGTCCCCTCCTCTGCATGTTTATTCAAGTGATGCTTTCATGCGTCAGGGACAACTCGAAGCAAATTCGACGATGTCTTTGCTCGTTGCTCTAACCAACTGAGCTAAGAATCATTATTATTTGTACTAAGTTTATCGTACAATTTTTTCAGTTTCATCGCACATTAACCATAAGCGAAGCGATAATAACAATGGGGCGGTTGATGGGAATCGAACCCATGCGTGCCGGAACCACAATCCGGTGCGTTAACCCCTTCGCCACAACCGCCGTCTGAAAACATTAAATGAATAAAGTGGTAGCGGCGGAGGGAATCGAACCCACGACCTCACGGGTATGAACCGTACGCTCTAGCCAGCTGAGCTACGCCGCCTTATGGCTCCACAGGCAGGATTCGAACCTGCGACCGATCGGTTAACAGCCGATAGCTCTACCACTGAGCTACTGTGGAATATGTAAATAATGTTTCCTCTTTTCAACGACAATAATGATAATACCATGCTATTTAAAACGAGTCAACCATTTATAATAAAGAATATATTATAAACATGTTTAAAATATAGCCCGGTTAAACACCGGGCCGTATTTTATTCCTCATTCTCATCTAAAACGGCTTCAGCAATATTAACTGAATGATCCCCTACTCTTTCTAGGTTACTAAGAATATCGACAAAAACAATGCCTGCAGAACCAGAACATTTACCTTCATTCAAACGTAAAATATGCTTCTTGCGTAGTTTACGCTCAAGTTTATCTATCTGCTCTTCCTGTTTCACAACTTCCTGGGCACCATCAATATCATCATTTTCTAATGTTGTTACCGCGTTGTGTAACGTTTCAATCGTCAAGTTAAACATTTCTTCTAAGTCGGAATATGCTTCTTTTGACAATACTACTTTATTGGTTATTTGGTAATCAACGAGTTCGACTAAGTTTTCCATATGATCTCCAACTCGTTCAATATCCCTCACCGTATCCATCAATATTGAATGCGATTTTGAATTTTCATCAGACAAGGAGCGTTGCGAAATAAGAACTAGATAATTCGTTATGCTTTTGTCTAAATTATTTATCGCTTCCTCAAATTGTACTGTCAATTCAGAGTGCCGCTTATGAGTTGTCTTTAAATAATTTTGAGACTCTCGTAAGCCTTTTTCAGCAAATTCTCCCATACGCATGATCTCTGATTTAGCTTGTCCTAATGCAATAGAAGGAGATCTCTCAATAAAGCTAGTATCTAAATTCTTTGCCTTATATTCAATTTCGGTGTCTTGACCAGGTATTAATTTTGTCACAATGACAGCAAGCAATCCAACAAAAGGAAGTTGCAACAATGTATTAGAAATATTAAATATACCATGAGCAAAAGCTACCGTCATTCGTTCGTTCAACTGCAACCATTCTTGCACATTCTCTATAAACGAAGTATATGGAACGAGCAGTATTAGAATAATTGTTGTCCCGATTAAATTAAATATAACGTGTGTTAATGCTGCTCTCTTTGCTGCTACAGATGCACCAATTGCGGCTAGTACTGCCGTAACCGTTGTCCCAATATTATCGCCGAACAACACTGGCATAACAGCATCGAGCATAATTGCACCTTGCTGATAAAGTTCTTGTAATAACCCAATCGATGCAGAAGAGCTTTGCACTGCAACGGTAAAACAAACACCTATAATAACGCCAAGCACAGGGTTATTACTCATACTAATAGTCAGGTTTTCAAATGATTGCAATTGTTCTAATGGGGCTACCCCATCTCCCATAAGTTTAAGACCATAAAATATACCGCCAAAGCCAAAGAATATTTGACCGATACTATTGGCTTTTTTGTTTTTAAAGAAAAAGATCAAAAACGTACCGATAAATAAAATTGGGAGTGCATATTCTTCAATATCTATCCCGATAATGAACGCAGTAGCTGTGGTTCCAACGTTCGCTCCCATAATAACACCAATAGCTTGATGCAGTGTCATGAATCCTGCATTTACCAAACCTACTGTCAATACAGTTGTTCCCGAACTTGTTTGTATAAGTATGGTAACAATAATACCTGCAAGAACACCCATGACAGGGTTGCTTGTAAACTTATCCAGTATCTCCCGAAGCCTGTCCCCGGCTACTTTTTGCAGGCCATCCCCCATAAATTTAATACCAAACAAAAAGATTCCGAGACCCCCGAAAAATGTAAAAAGTATTGTTTGAAGATCCAACACCGTTCATCCCTTCAATTAATAATTATTTAGCCCCTTTTTCGACAAACCTCTTATATTCTACTTCATATTTCTTTAATAAGCATTTGTTTTTTTGTAAAGATTTTATTAAGATTTGTAAATGTGATTGTAATATTCCTTTTTAGGCTGCACTTTTTCAGGTAGAATTAGACATGAAAGAAGGGAGCAACATATGAATATCATTCAATCATTTATCAAAAGTCTCTATTCTCCAAGGTATACTGGACGTTTTCGTTTTAAAGGTATAGGAAAAACAATTGGTTATATCTTTTTTTTAATGTTTATTGCAAGTATTCCCGCTGCCATTATTTTGACAAACACAATATGGACCGGAGTCAATCAATTAGAAACAGCTTTGAACCACGATAAGATGCCAGATTTTGAAATTAATGACGAGGGATTACAATCAGAAAATGAAGATGTTCATCTTTCGTTAGAAGGAGAACAGGGAGAAATCATCATTTTTGACACAGCAGGTCAAACAACGAATAATGAGTTACAGCAAAATGAAAAAGTAACGGCTTTTTTACAAGAAGAACTCGTTTTTAAAAACAACGGAGAAACTCAAACGTTTCCTTATGAACAAATAGGAGGATTTAATGTATCGAAAGAGGATTTAAATTCCTATATTAGTGCTGTTGATGGGTTGTTACTCCTTGTTGTGCCTGTTGTTCTACTCTTTATGTATTTACTTTCTACAGCCTTAAAGTTTATCGGCATCTTTTCATTATCTGTATTCGGCTTGTTAATAAAGAAGGCATCTCCTATCCCTTTATCGTATCGTCAGCTATGGATATTAAGTGCTCATGCCGTAACACTGCCGACCATTGCTATAACACTACTAAATTTACTGCCATTCCAAATACCATGGTCTTTCAGCATTTACTGGCTCATCGCATTTATTTGGCTATACCTTATTTTTACAAAACTTCCAATTCCAAAGAAAAAAACATCATAAAAAAAGGGAAACCGTTTGAATTGTCGGTTTCCCTTTTTTATTGGACCATCTCGACTAACCCGTTTCCTCTGAGCGCCGAACTAAAATTTTTGTTCCATCGACCGAAATAACCTTTACCATTTCACCTGGTTCCAGCCACTGATCTCCACTTGTAGCACTATAATGTCTGCCTTCAAAAATAATCGTGCCCGTCGGCCGAAAAGGGGTTAACGTTTTTACTTCTTTTCCTTCTAACTCTTTGTATGTTTGATTCATCGAATTGTATCCTTGTTCACTTCCCAATTGATCCTTCAATGTCATCTTTGACCATAAATTTCTGCTTGAGAACACTTTCAAAAATAAACCCGATCCAAATAAGCCTGTTATATAGCCAAAAACAACTAACACTCCGTAGGTAACACTTGGAGTTGGAACGGCTAAACCAATTCCCATCAGTAAAGCTCCAAATAAAGCAATGGTTCCGTCACTAATTACTTTGCCATCTAAAACAATTAGCGCAATTCCAATGACATACAAAATAATAATCCACATATTGCCACCTGCGTCAATATGGAAGGAAAAAAACAAAGACATGAAAGCTATTCCCAACAAAGCAAATAATCCTTTTGCTTTCACTAACATTTCACCCATTAGAAATAGAGTACCAAAAAACACGACCAAAAATCCGACACTGGCATATTCAAGCCAATCCACGTTTATCAGCTCCTTTTGAGCATAAGTTCAAGAAAGTTTTCTTTTATATAATAGTACGTATGAAAATATTATATCGTTTCACTGTATATTCTACCTTGTTTGAAGGTTTATTTCACTCATAAAAAAAAGACATCTAATCTTCATCCTTTTGATTCCCATCTTCTAAAAAGAGCCGTCTTATATAAATAAATACAAGACGGCTCTTTACACTGCTTTAAGTTGACTCTTCTTCTCCGCCAAACCAACCGCTTACAGCATCTATTAATTCATTAATAAAGTCTAGAAAACTTGAGATAAATGATTGGGTGTCTTCTCTGTTCAAAAATTCATCCAGATTATCCCTTACGTTGCTAATTTGATTCTGTACTTGATCCCAATCAATGTTTAAATCCTGCATTCTATTAAATAATGACACAAGACCATTCATTTCTTCTTCGGTTAATTCAATTCCAAGTTCATTAGCAATTCGTTCAATTAAATCTCGAAGATCTTCTTCATTTTCTATTTGTTCGTCTCCAATTTCTTCTTTGACCCTCGTAATTAATTCCGTTGCTTCTTCCATACCAATTCGCTCGCCCAATTCAGAAGTTTTTACCATTTCTTCATTAGCTACTTGTTTTTGGTCTTCTGAGATATCAATATCATTCTGTATTTCATAAGCCTTTATTAACCCAGTCAAACCTGCCGTTCCGGAAACTGTAAACGGTGCTGTTACGTATATATCAGCATCTTCAACACCAGCGGTTATAAGCGCATTAGCATACATACCTTCTGAAACTTTATCAATATTATTTGTCTCTACATTAAGTCCACTACCAGACTCTGTAACTGTAATTTTAGATGAAGAAATGGCATTACTTCCGATATCATCACCCAGATAATCCCCTAAATATTCATATTCTTCTTCATTAGACACAGTGATAATCTCTGCACTTTCCCCCGCTTCCATTTCATCGAGCAGACTATTTTGTTCTTCTTCACTCAAATCTTCACCTAATGTGACAATAACATCACCTTCTTCAGCGTTTGCAAACGCTGCATTTGGCAAGGATAACACCAAGACTGCTGATATAGCTGCTAACAGAGATTGCTTGAACGTTTTCATTTAACATACTCCTTTTATTTCATATTCTCTATATTAAGTTCTAATGACCATGTCCAACACATATATATACATTATAAACGTTATTTAGTCCAAGTGAGGTAAAAAATTATGAAAAAAATGTTGTTCTTATTATTGTTTATATTAGTCTGTACCTCAATCTATTATGATATTACAGAAGGAACACTTCCAACTTTATCTCCTCCTTCCGCTACTTCCGATTCTTTAGACGACCAAACTATCATAAAGGTTACAATAGAACCTGGACAAACCGTGTTATCTATAGTTGAAAAGCTTCATGATGGACCTATTCCCGTTAGTATTGAACGAGTAACAAAAGATTTTCAACAACTTAATAATGATATGGAACCTAATCAAATTGAAGTGGACAAGTCTTATAACTTTCCAGTTTACGAACCTTAACAAAGTAAAAATATTTTTATAAATGTCCTTGCTTGCCAAATCAGTCAAAACGCTGATACAATTACGAGTGATTAATCTAAAGGATTTAAAAATATTAGCTGTGAAATGCAATGAGAATTTATCAACATAAAAGGGGCGAATGGATTCATGAGCCAAATCACCCATCGTACAGAAACAAGACGAGTCAAAGTAGGCAACTTAGTTATAGGCGGAAACGATGAGATTGTTGTACAAAGTATGACAACGACAAAAACCGATGATGTCGAAGCGACAGTAAATGAAATTCATCGATTAGAGGAAGCAGGCTGCCAAATTGTGCGCGTCGCTTGCCCTGATATGGAAGCAGCAGAAGCTATTCCAGAAATTAAAAAACAAATAGATATTCCACTTGTCGTGGACATCCACTTTGATTACAGATTAGCCTTGAAAGCAATCGAAGGTGGTGCGGATAAAATTCGCATTAATCCAGGTAATATTGGTAAACGCGAAAAAGTTGAGGAAGTAGTAAAAGCTGCAAAAGCTAAAAGCATCCCTATTCGTATTGGTGTTAATGCAGGTTCTTTAGAAAGAGGGATTCTTGAAAAGTATGGATACCCAACGGCTGATGGTATGGTAGAAAGTGCCCTTCATCACATTAAAATTCTAGAAGAACTTGATTTCTATGACATCATTGTATCTATGAAAGCTTCCGATGTTCATTTGGCTATCGAAGCTTACGAAAAAGCAGCGCAAGCCTTCAGTTATCCACTCCATCTCGGTATAACTGAATCAGGCACACAATTTGCCGGAACTGTTAAAAGTTCAGCTGGTCTTGGCGCCATCCTTAGTAAAGGAATTGGTAATACACTTCGTATTTCTCTTAGTGCTGATCCAGTCGAAGAAGTGAAAGTAGGACGCGAACTCTTAAAAACATTCGGCCTAGCTTCGAACGCTGCCACTTTAATTTCTTGTCCAACATGTGGACGTATTGAAATCGACTTGATAAGTATTGCCAATGATGTAGAAGACTATATCTCCACTATAAAGGCACCTGTGAAAGTTGCTGTACTCGGTTGTGCAGTTAATGGCCCTGGTGAAGCTAGAGAAGCAGACATTGGGATAGCTGGTGCCAAAGGGGAAGGACTTTTATTCCGTCACGGTGAAATTATCCGCAAAGTACCAGAAGAAACTATGGTTGATGAATTGAAAAAAGAAGTCGATAAAATCGCTGAAGAACATTACGAGAAGGAAGCAAAAGCCAAAGAAGAAGAGGAAAAAGCAGCAGCTTCCCAATCCTAATAAAAAAGCTGTTCCGAAAAAATAATCGGAACAGCTTTTTTTATTCGTTAAAAGAACGGTGCAAATAGTACGGTCATTACAATAGCAAAAGCACCTATCCCTATTGACCAATACCCTAAAGCTTTTGCTTCTTTTCTCGCTGCGAAAATGCCTAGTACAATTCCTGCGCCGCCTGTTACAATTGGTAAAAAAAACAAAGCACAAATACTTAGTATGAGCGCCGTTACACCCAGTCCTTTGCCTAGTGACTCATCATTCACATTTGAATCCATTGTTGCGTCTTGTTCTTCTTCTTCGCGTTCAGGCTCAGATAAATTGGCCTTATTACCAATTCCAGGTGCTGCTATTTCTGAGGCGGTTTCCATTGTATAATCATCTTCTGACAGCTCTACATCATCCGGTCCATTTTCTCTTTCTCCAAACCCTGGTTCCTCTGTTAAATGATCATTTGTTCTGCGATCGTCATCCATGTTGCTGCCCTCCCCTGCTCTTATTAAAATGGCTCATCATAGAAAGCATCATAAAAGTAAGAGCATTTATATTGTTCCCGGGGCATACACTTTAACACTGCCAAATTTAACAAAACAGCTGTGTCTTATGTGTGAGAAACAACAAGTTGACATTCCGAGCAATACCCGTATATTTCGAATTTGTGACCGGTCACTTCAAATTCTTGTTCACCATTTTCATTTAGCCAATCCATAGGACAAGCATGTATTTGTTTAGTTTTCCCACATTCAAGGCATATTAAGTGGTGATGATGATGTGTTGTCGAACAACGAAAGCGAAAACGTTTTTCTCCTTCTAGTTCAGTCACTTCCAAAATTTCCATATCCTCAAACAAAGATAAGTTTCGATAAACCGTATCAAAGCTCACATTAGGAAAATCAGACTGCATCTCTGTCAATACTTCCTTTGCGGACAAATATCGTTTTTCCTCTGCAAATAAATGCAGAAGTTGTTCCCTTTTTCCTGTAAATTTATATCCTTCATTCTTTAATTTTTCCAATGCTTGCTCTACGTTCATCATTTATATTCCTCCTACTTACATCCGCACTAAGAATTTTTTTATTGCTAATACGGTTAGTAATAAAAAAGCAGCAAAAACGACAATAGCGCCTCCAGTTGCAATATCAAAATGGTACGAACTATAGACACCTAACATAACTGTTATTTCCCCTATCATAACACTCCAGAGCAACAATTTCCTAAAACTTTTTGCTAATTGTAGTGCTGCGGCGACTGGTAAAGAAATAAGAGCGCCTACCAATAGTATACCTACCACTTTCATTGACATGGATATAACAAGGGCTACCAAAAATGAAAAAAGAAATTGAATCATCTGTACAGAAATCCCGGAAACTTTAGCAAATTCCTGGTCAAAAGAAACAGATATAAGTTCCTTATAAAATAATAAAAATAATGCAAGGGCAAGAAAAGAAGTGACAATAATAAATATAAGATCTTCTCCAGTTACTGAGACGACACTTCCAAATAAATAATCATACCACTCATTGTATCCAGAATTATCTATGCTCATAAGAATGGCACTAGCCCCAATCGCTCCTGATAATATAATTGGGGCCGCTAATTCTTGGAATTGGGAATATACTTGTCTTAATTTTTCAATGAAAAGAGAACCAGCCAAAGCAAAGATAAACCCAGAATATAACGGATTCACCTGAAGTACTTCCAGCGATTGCCCTAACAGTACTCCTGCCGAAATACCTGTAAGCGTTACATGAGAAAGGGACTCTGAAATAACAGAAGACCGTCTCACAGCTAATAATGTACCGATTAAAGGTGCAATCAATCCAACAAATAAGGCGGCTATTATCCCTCTTTCAATAAATGTTAATTCCATCTTCAATCATCTCAATTTTTTATAATTTTTTTAGACTTTAACGTCCATGATTACGTGTTATTGTCTGTATAAGACATTTTTTTACGAGACGTTCCTACATGTATTTTTTTGCAGCCAAGTATAATTAGTAAGATTGATAACGCCACTAATACAATGACACCACCTGGTGAAATGTCTAAATAAAATGCCGAAATAATACCTGTAATCACAGAAAATTCCCCTATAATGATAGAGTATAAAAACATTTGCTTAAAACTTTTCGAAAGTTGAATAGCAGATGCCGCCGGGAGTGTCATCAACGAAGACACCAATAAGATACCGACAATTCTCATGGAAGATGCAATCACTAGTGCTGTCATTATAATGAATAGTATATTAATCCATTTTCCAGGAATTCCGCTAACAGACGCCTGTTCTTCATCAAAAGATAAAAATAATAACTCTTTATAAAATAAAATCAACAAACCAGTTACTACAACTGTAACAATCGAAATAACTGATAAGTCTTCTCGTGTCACCGTAATAATGCTACCAAATAGGTAATTAAACAAATCATTATTAAAGCCATCAGCAAGGGATATAAATACGACACCCAACCCGATACCTATCGATAAAATGATTGGAATGGCAAGTTCTTTAAAGGCTGTATAAACATTACGCAATTTTTCCATCAGAAGCGACCCAGCAACCGCAAATGTCATTCCCATATACAACGGACTCATTAGTTGCATAAATGTAAAAGTCTGAGCTAATAACAAATGAAATGCAATGCCGGTTAAAGTGACATGTGACAAAGCATCTGTAATAAGTGCCAACCTTCTCACGACAATAAAAACCCCTAATATTGGTGCCAAAAAACCGATCATGATACCGGTAAAAAAAGCATTTTGTAAAAATTCATAAGTAAAAAACTCATTCATCATTTTAATGCCTGCCCCCGTGTTCATGATCATGGGTAATGACTTGCACATCATGTCCGTATAAAGACGATAAGTCACTTTCTTGAAAATCTTTAGAAGTTCCATGAAAATGAAGTGTTTTATTTAAACAAGCCACATTGGATACATAGCTTGTCATCACCCCTACATCATGCGTGACTAATAGCAATGTAATATGTTTTTCTTGATTTAATTTTGTTAATAGTTGATAAAACTGTTGGACAGAGGATGTATCTACACCAACCGTAGGCTCATCAAGAATAAGAATGTCTGGTTCACTTACTAACGCTCTTGCAACGAATACCCTTTGTTGCTGTCCTCCAGACAGTTCACCAATATTTCTGTTTTTATATTCAAGCATCCCTACACTTTCTAAAGTCTCATCAATTTTTCTTTTATGCTTTCGATTTAAAAAGCGAAGTAGACCTACTTTAGAGTACAGTCCCATTGAGACCACTTCATATACGGTTGCAGGAAAGCCCGTATTAATAGTATTTGCTTTTTGAGAAACAAATCCTATTCTTTCCCACTGCCGAAATTTGTTCAAAGGTTTATTAAAAAGCTCGATGTCTCCTTGATTAGGAGTTATTAACCCGAGTAATGTTTTGATTAATGTTGATTTCCCTGATCCATTAGGTCCAACTAGACCTAGGAATTCTCCTTTTTCAATATTTAAATCAATATTTTCTAAAATGGTCTGGTTCCCATATTTCAGAGAAACATTCGTCACTTTTACAATTGGATCTTCTAATATATATTCACCCATTGGTACACCTCGTTCCTGAACATCGATAAGAATGATTACGATTTACTGCTTTTATGAGTATACAGGATGATTTTATCATTGTAAATGTATACACTCTTCTATCTTGTTCTTTCTCGGACAACCGTTTATGATGAAAGTAGAAGCTATTTAGAGAGGATGACTTGCGTGTTTCAACCAAAAGAAAAAGTTGCCGTTATCGATATCGGTTCAAACTCCATTAGGCTAGTCATTCATGAACTGGATGATAAAAAAGGGACTAGAGAGTTACATAACTTAAAAAAAGTCGCCAGATTAAGCAACCATATCAACTCTGATTATCAACTAACAACAGACGGGTTACAAGTGTTGAAAGAATCGTTACAGCAATTCGAAGAAGTTCTTAGCTTTCACCACGTCACTAATATTAAAGCTGTAGCTACTGCCGCAATTAGAAATGCGGTAAATAAAGAAGAAATAATTGATTTTGTTCATAACGAAACGTCACTTCATGTTCGAGTGCTGTCTGAACAAGAAGAGGCTTATTATGGCTACCTTGCTGTAGTCAATTCGACATCCATTTCAGATGGCTTGTCTATCGATATTGGCGGTGGCAGTACAGAAATCACATTTTTTAAAGACAAAAAATTAATCCATTCCCATAGTTTTTCTTTCGGTGCTCTGACTTTGAAGAAAAAGTTTTTTCCGGACAAAGAACCAGATAAACAAGCATTAAAAAACATATCTGACTATGTTATTGATCAATGTAACCAGATTCCATGGTTGAAAGAAGCAAAACACTTACCAATTATCGGTATTGGGGGAAGTGCTAGGAATATGTCCTTAGTTCATCAATCGCAGGTTCACTATCCCTTGGCAGGACTACATCAATATGAATTGGAAATGGATGAGTTGAAATCGATGATGCAGCTTTTTGAAAATTGTTCATTAAAAGAAAGAGAAAATATTGATGGACTGTCTAAAGATCGTGCTGATGTGATTGTTCCCGCTGTTAAAGTTATTTATGAAATGGCAGATTATATTAATGCTGCTTATTTTATGATGAGCAATAAGGGCTTAAGAGAAGGTTTATTTTTTGAAGAAATGCTCCGTGAACATTCAACTGAATTTTTACCGGAAGTCGTGGAAGAAAGTTTTTTTCAACTCAGTAGGGAGTTCGAGATGAACGAAGATTATGTGCAGGAAGTTGGCAGAATAGCCCGTCAACTATATACCGAATTAGAACCCTTTATCCCTTCGCCTCTTAAACAGGACGATAACATTTATCTATTAAAAAAAAGTGCGCGGGTTCTTTACATCGGGGAATTTATTAGCCATGAAACGAGTAGTCAACACACCTTTTATGTATTAACTAACCGTTCCATTGATGGAATTTCTCATTCTGACAGACTGGCTATGGCTTTCATAGCATCTTTTAAATCTAAAAAATGGATGAAACAGTTATCCCCGCCTTTTAAATCTTACCTATCAAAAAGTTCATTAAAACGCTTTGAACTACTCGGTAGTATTTTGAAAATGGCCTATGCCTTAGATCGCACGAAACGAAAAGTTGTTGAGTCCATTTCTTCTGAAAAAAATGGGAAATCGATTAATCTTTACATAGCCTGTAAACCAAACACATATAGTTATTTCGAAGAGGTTAAAAGTACAAAATACAAAAAACACATTGAAAAAGTTTTAAAACAAGACATTTCTTTAACATTTCAACCCATAGACAAACTTAACAAAAAATTTACATTGTAATGTTACTATCGGTTTAGATTTGATTGATGAAAGAAAGGTGAAATGTGTAATGACCTCTCGATTTAATGATGATAATGAACTAAATAACCCCGGCTACTATAATAACAGAGAATTAAGCTGGCTCGCTTTTAATGAAAGAGTATTAGAAGAAGCTATTGATGAAAATAATCCTTTATTAGAACGTCTGAAGTTTTTAGCTATTTTCAGTTCCAATTTGGACGAATTTTTTATGGTTCGGGTTGCAGGACTTAAAGACCAAGTAGAGGCTGGTTACAATAAACCTGAGAACAAAGCTGGCTTAACACCTAAACAGCAATTAAAACAAATAACAAACAAAAATCGTGAACTTGTTCATTTACAAGATGATTTTTTTACAGAAACACTTATGTCTCTTCTGCATCAAGAACGAATTGAATTTTTATCAATTGAAGAGTTAAGTACGGACCAGTTAACGTATGTGAAAAATTATTTTGAGGAATATATTTTCCCTGTGCTCACACCATTAGCAGTGGATGCCTATCGACCATTTCCTATCCTTTTAAGTAAGTCGATCAATTTGGCTGTCCTTTTACAGGAAGCAAATGATATACATAATGAACAAATTGCGATTGTTCAAGTGCCTTCTGTCTTAAGCCGCTTTATAGAACTGCCTCCGTCTGCTCCAAATAACAAACAATTTATAATGCTGGAACAAGCAATTAGTGAGTTCATTGGCGAGCTTTTTGTCGGATATAAAGTTAAATCCGTATCCCCTTTTCGTATTACTCGCAATGCTGATCTAACTATTCATGAAGAAGGGGCCAGAGATTTACTTGTAGAAATCGAAAAAGAACTTAAAAAAAGAAGATGGGGGGCCGCTGTTCGTTTAGAGTATCAAAAAGGACTTATGGACAACAAGATTTTGGAATATTTAACGACAGAACTTGAAATTCATGAGAATGATGTTTACTGTTTGCGATGCCCGTTAGATTTAACTTTTTTATTTAAGTTGTACAACGAGTTATCTGAAGAACGTGAACATCTTGTCAATGAAACTCTCATACCCCAGCCTCCGCAAGATTTAATTGGGGAAACAGACATTTTTTCTGCTATAACTAGAAAAGATATACTCCTACATCACCCATATGAATCTTTCCAACCTGTCATTGATTTTATGGTAGCGGCAGCGAATGATCCCGATGTGCTTGCTATTAAACAAACACTGTACCGTGTCAGCGGCGATTCTCCTATCGTCAACGCTTTAGCTGAAGCCGCTGAGAATGGAAAGCAAGTAACTGTACTCGTTGAATTGAAAGCGCGATTTGATGAAGAAAATAACATACAGTGGGCAAAGAAATTAGAGAAGTCTGGTGTTCACGTCATTTATGGAATTACTAGCTTAAAAACGCACAGCAAAATCACGCTTGTCGTAAAACAACGCCACGATAAAATCCAACGGTTTGTCCACCTTGGTACCGGTAATTACAATGACTCTACTGCTAAATTATATACAGATATGGGGATTCTAACATCTCGACAAGAATTTGGTGAGGATGCTACAAATTTTTTCAACTATTTAAGCGGTTATCGAAAAAAACCTGTATGGAACCATATTTCCACATCACCGCTTGAAATCAGAAATCATCTCATCCACTACATTGATGAAGAAATTGCCGCACACAAAAAACACGGACGAGGACAAATTACTGCCAAAATGAACTCGTTGACCGATAAACCACTGATTCTAAAACTATACGAAGCTTCGATTGCCGGAGTCACCATCGATTTGATAGTACGAGGGATTTGTTGCCTACGTCCAAATATTCCAAGTATTAGTGAAAATATTACGGTTCGGAGTATTGTCGGTCGCTTTCTAGAACATAGCCGAATTTTCTTTTTTCGTAATAATGGTAATGAAAAAATGTTTTTGTCATCAGCAGATTGGATGACCCGAAATATGGAAAAACGCATAGAAATTATGTTTCCTATACTTGATTCATTCTTAAAGCAACGATTAAAAACCATTTTGGAGATTACTCTAAACGATAACCAAAAAGCAAGAATCCAAGATACTTCAGGCAAATATTACTACGTAACAGCAGACACAGATGAACCTGCTATAAACAGCCAGCTCCAACTATTCGAGCAGGCTTCCCTTTTTATTGATCATCAAGATGAATAAAACCAAGAAAAGAACTCTCCAAAACCCTTCCTCAAGAAAACAAAGATAAAAAGCAGCCGTCATGAAATATCATAACGGCTGCTTTATTTGATAAAAAAGTCGTTGAAGAAGGTGAAGTGCTCCCCTTAAAACTTAGACATCTGCAGTAAAATCCAACATTACCATGAAGATTTCTTAGTAAGTTTTTATTGCTTGGCAAGCAATTCTTGTTTATCTTCTGCTTTTTCTTGTATTTCTACGGCATACCAGCTTTTTGCATCACCATTTTCTTCTTCATACGTTTTTAAACCACTAATACCTCGATGATAAGCAGTAAGTGCTTGATCCCAATTGTCATACTTATCATGTAAATAATCTAGATACTCAATCGACAGTTGAATCGAATAATAAGGGTCAAACAGCATAGAATCACTGTAAGGCAAGTCAGCTAAATCAGCAATCCACGGACCAGTATTCTTCATAAATTGCGCCAATCCGTATGCATGTCCATATTTTGTTTGTGGTCCTGTTAAAGTCGGATCAAACGTTCCACCGGTCTCTACCTTTAACAGTTCATATACAAGAGCAGGGCTGATATCTCTTTTTTTAGATTGATATATCATATAAGTGCCCCAATTCAATGAAAATCTGCCACCGCTCTCTTCTTTAAATGTTTTTGCCTCCTGCCTTGCATCTGCCCATTCATGATAACTAATGTCCCATTCTATACCACTAGACTCTTGTAAGAAATCTACGTTGTTTGCAATTGTTTCTGCTTCTTCCAATTCCTCGCTTTTTTCCTCTAACTCCTCCATATGAGATTTATCAAACCCCAACAACAAAAATAAAAGAGGTAGCAAAAAGATGGTACGAGTGTACGGAATAAGATTCAATTGTCTTCCCTCCGTTCTTTCAATGATAACTGTATTATGAGAGCCAAATGATTTTTTACCCTACAAAAAAATCGTTTAAACATAGAGGTGTGATATACACCATATGTCACTCACGATTAACGGTTTTACCAGAAATACATACTATCGTCAATCAAAAAACTTGCGTGTACCTATTTTATAAAAAAGTACAAGGCGTATGCTTTCCATTTTCTTATCTTACAAAAAAAGGGGCGTTCCAAAGTCGTAAAAACCACTTTAGAACAACCCCTGTTCTTCTTTTATTCTTGTATTTGGATTGGAAACGAAAGAGTTATTAACGTTCCCTTCCCTTCACTACTCTCAATATCAAATATCCCATTATGTTCTTCCATGATTTTTTTACACAATGGAATACCCACACCTGTACCTTTTTCCTTTGTTGTAAAAAAAGGTTTACCTATATTATTTAAAATGTGTGCTGGAATACCTTTTCCATTATCTCTTAAGCAAATAACTAAATAATTGTTTTCCTTATAGCTATCAAGAGAAAATACATTGTTTTTCCTGTTTTGAGGAAAAGCTTCAATCGAATTTCGTAATGCGTTTAGTATAATTTGTTTAAAAGAAGACTCATTTACTTCTATTTTCCCTTCAACAGGATCTACGCGATATTGAAAATGTACTCCCTGCATCAGACATTCCGATCTTATAATATCAATCACACTGTCTAGTAAATGATTAGGTGTCTTCCATTCTTTCTTGACTTTTTTTCTTGCAACGGACAAAAAATTATCAATAATTTCATTCATACGTTCTGTTTCAGACAAAATGGTGCCAGAATACTTATGAAAGCTATCTGTTAAAGAGGACAGCTGCAAAAACCCTTTTATAACAGATAAAGGATTCCTTAATTCATGTGCCACTCCTGCCGATAGATAAGAAACAGATTCCATTTGATCTTGAAAGGTCAGAAGATGATGATACTTCTTTTCATAGGTTAAATTATAAATCATCAATAATACACAATGGGAGCCTTTTAAGTATAATCCTTTAAGATAAAACCATTCATCCGCAGAATCATTTTTTATTTCCAACTCTAATGATTTCTTTTTTTCAAGTACTTCTTCGACTAATTTTGGAGTGACATCCAGTTCCTTACTTGCTTCCGTTAATACATGGATATGTTTAGGGTAAATCTGACTAATTGTATCTTTGTCATCTTTTATGCCCAAGTACGGATAAAACGCTTTATTGTATTTCTCTATTTCTAAGTGGTCATTAACGATGACACTGGCATGTTCAAATTGCTGTAATAATTCTGTTGTCTCCATTGAAAAAGGGGAATCTGTGATTTCTTCGCCTGTTAGTAATACATAATCTTGTGACACCATACCTTTATACTGCATGTAAATTGCTTCTTTTTCAAAAATGTGTACTAGAGTTACACTTTTGCAGACATTTTTATTTGATATCTCTTCCACAAAACGTTTTGCCCGATTCTTATAAGCACAATGCAGATAATCATAAAAACAGCTATTTTCTGTGAAATATTGTTCTCCCTTATCGTTCACGGACAGTACGTTTCCTTCTTTCGTAAGAACTAATCCGGTAGTTATTTTAAGATTGTCAAACTCTTCTTTGAAATCCGTTGTGCTTAATGTACGCAGCGATTGGTACATATAACCCCTCCTTGATTAACGAAACAAACCTCCAATTCCTCCACCATTCATTTATAAAAATTTTCATTAATCGCTCTACAAATAATTATACTAAAATTTTCAAAAATTACTACATATAAATATTATTTCTTTCATTTTTCCTTTTTTCTTTATAGGTCACCTTTACATTCGCTTAAACATAAGATACGTAAGAATGTTACATGTTCCATCTACGATAAAGGAGAGATATGTATGAATCTTTTTAAAGATCAGTGGATAAAGTACAAAATATCTGAACTTCATCCGACGGACCTTGTCCATTATGGAAAATTGTACGGGGTTACCATTTCACTAGACGAGGCTGAAAAAATATTAAACGTGGTGCAGCACAGTAACTGGAGTATGGATGATGAATCTTCTTTACAAGCATTACTTGCAAACATTAAACCCATTGTTTCTAAGGACGCGTACAGTGTGATTACCAAACTTTTTCATCATTACATTGGTTGAGTATGAAGTTCTGCTATTACATTTTCCTGACTGGTGACAGTACTTGATCCGGCAAGGATAGAAACGCAGGTAACATGAATTATTACAGTTAGTCAACATTTTAAAGGGGCTGTATACAGTCAAAAGGGGCTTGGTGAACAAGGAGGACATGCGCTGCAGGCGGACGCTTTCCGCTCCTGACCATGGTCGACTGCTTACTGTCATAGAAAAGGGACTGTACCTTTTGATACAGCCCCTTCAGATTAATATATGCGTATGATTAAAGTTTTATGAGAGGATTTGCTCTTTCATGTTGTCATTAAATTGTTTCGTTTTTAACATGTCAATCTCATGTTTATAAGGCGGCTTTTTGTCTTTCTTTTCGACTCCAACATAAGGTGTTTCTAGTATTTTAGGAATATCGTCAAAAGATGGATGATGTACAATGGTTTGAAGTGCTTCAAATCCAATATATCCAAAACCTATATTTTCATGGCGATCCTTTCCTGCTCCTCTTTCATTTTTACTATCATTAATATGAAGTACTTTCAAACGATCTAAGCCTACCGTTTTGTCAAAAGCAGTCAACACATTATCCAAGTCATTAATAATGTCGTATCCAGCATCATGGGTGTGACACGTGTCAAAACAAACCGACAGCTTTTCATTATGGGTAACACCATCGATGATAGCAGCCAATTCATCAAAGGTACGACCACACTCTGATCCTTTTCCTGCCATAGTCTCTAATGCAATCTGAACATCTTGATTTGCATCAATAACTTCATTTAAACCTTCGATGATTTTCTTGATTCCAACATCAGGTCCAGCTCCAACATGTGCTCCGGGATGTAGAACGATTTGTTTTGCTCCTATCGCTTCTGTCCGCTCTACTTCTGAACGTAAAAAATCTACCCCAAGGCGAAACGTTTCCGGTTTAGTTGTATTTGCTATATTAATAATATAAGGAGCGTGTACAACTACACTATCAATGCCGTTCTCTTTCATGTGCGCCGTCCCGTTCTCTATATTTAAATCTTCAATCGCTTTTCTCCGTGTGTTTTGTGGAGCACCGGTATAAATCATCAATGCTGTTGCTCCATAGGAGACTGCTTCCTCACTTGAACCAAGCAGCATTTTTTTTCCGCTCATTGATACATGAGACCCTAATAACATAAACTTTTGTCCTCCCTACCCTTATTTTTTAGCTTTATTTTGCTTTTTTTGTTTATGATAAGCTTCCTGCTTCGCTTTCTTTTTATATCCTGGCTTAACTTGCTTTGGTTTTGGAGCCTTAATGACAGGATCATTTCTATTTCCTTGTTTCTTTTTTTCCTTTTTCGTAATTGGATTCTCTATTGGAACAATCTCATTGTTTTTTAAATCAGCAAATATAGGAGATACACCTTGATCCTGCAGTGTTTTTACTTTCGTGTATTCATCGGTTTCTACAAAGGTATACGTTTCTCCTGATTCACCTGCTCGTCCAGTACGACCTGTTCTGTGAACATAATACCCTAATTCTTTAGGAAGAGAATGATTAATGATGTGAGAAACCCCTTTAATATCTACACCTCTTGCGGCAAGATCTGTCGCCACTAGATATTGTATATCCAATTTATCGACATTTCTCATGACTTGTTTTCGCTGCCGTGGTGGAATATCACCGTGAAGAACATCAGCATTTAAGCCGGCATCTATCATAGCCGCCATTAGTTCATCCGCTTCTTGTTTTGTAGATGTAAACAAAATAGCAAAGTATGGATGCAATCGTTGAGCTAGTTCTACTGTTACTTCTGTTCTATCCCTGTGTTTTAACGGGATAAAGTGATGTTGAATTTTAGCCGGTGTCGCTTCTTCCGGTGCAACATGCACATGACGCGGTTGTTTCATATATTTTCTTAAAAATGGCTGCAGTTGTTCAGGTACGGTAGCGGAAAATACCATCATCTGCAAGGAGTCCGGCATTAAAGCTGCTACTGGATCAATGTCTTCTATAAAGCCCATATCCAACATTTGATCTGCTTCATCCACAACGAACATTTCAACCAAATGAACATCTATAATTTGATTTTCAACCATATCTTTCAAACGTCCGGAAGTAGCAACAATAATTTGTGGCTGGTTACTCAACTTCTCTATCGACCGCTGGCGATCTGTTCCGCCGGTGACACTCTTAGCTGTAACTTGTTGTCCGTCTCCCACTTCTAGGAGTTTTTGAAGTTCATTGTAAATTTGACTTGCCAGCTCTCTAGTAGGAGCTGTTATTACGGCCTGTACATGATTTTTATTTGAGTCTACTCTAGCCACTATAGGAAGTAAAAACGCTAGCGTCTTACCAGATCCAGTATTGGATTGACCAATAACATCACGACCGTTTAAAATTGCCGGGATTAATCGTTCTTGAATCTCCGTAGGTTTATTTATTTTTTGATTCTGCAAAGCCTCTATTAAAAAAGGAGGTAAATCAAAACGTTGAAAAGCTTTCATTTTCAACCGCCTTCCATGCATTGTTTATATTCAGATTAGTTATTCCGTCACATTCTGTAGGATGCTATCATATTTTATCACAAACACAAAGAAAACACAGCTTTTATAAAATAAAAAGAAAGGATGACTCCCTTTGTTATCATTGTATCCATCATCTCATCCTATACCGCCCACTTCTCCTGTTCCTCGCCCTCCAGCTAATTATGGATATAACAATCACGCTATGACGTTTGCAAATCCTGGAGGAATGGTTAGAAATCCGTCATTTGGTTTTGCTGCGCCATTTATTTCCCAACCATCAAATGTAGCTGCATTACTGCCTCAAATTCAAAGAATGGTTGGTATTGCTCAGACAGTAGCCCCCTATGTCAAGCAGTATTATCCTCTTGTTAGACAATTGCCCGCCTTGTGGAGTTTATTGTCATCCTCGTCCTCATTTGATGGAGGCTCTCCAAGCGTTAAAAATGACGATGACGATGTCAATGTCGATACTAGTGAACTTAAAACAGATGCTTATTACTCAGAATCTCCTCCGCCTAAATTGTATATATAATATGCCAGTTGTCTCTTTGGGGATCGACTTCTTTTACATTTTTCATAACAGATAGTATAATAACCCTAGCATTTACAACAACTTTGTGTTGTAGTGCTCGCGTCTTAACATAATAGACGACAATTAATGAATGGATTCAGTTTCAGAGGAGGCTGTTATGGAAGTTATTAAGATTTCCCCAAGGGGCTATTGTTATGGTGTTGTCGATGCTATGGTACTAGCTAAGCAGGCTGCTAGTAACTTGGAGTTACCGCGCCCCATCTATATTTTGGGAATGATTGTTCATAATAAACATGTCACAGACGCTTTTGACGATGAGGGGATTATTTCACTAGACGGGCCTAATCGCCTTGAAATATTAAGAGAGGTTGAAAAAGGGACTGTCATTTTCACTGCTCATGGTGTGTCACCCGAAGTACGTGAACTTGCACGAGAAAAAGGATTAACGACAGTTGATGCTACTTGCCCTGATGTGACGCGTACACATGACCTTATTCGTGATAAAAAAGAAGACGGATATCACGTGATTTATATTGGGAAAAGAGGGCATCCAGAACCTGAAGGTGCTGTAGGTGTAGCACCAGATATTGTTCACTTAGTAGAAACAATAGAAGATGTAGAAGCATTAAACATTGACACCGACAAAATTACCATTACAAACCAAACAACGATGAGTCAATGGGATGTTTCTGATATTATGAGTGCAGCTTTAAAACGGTTTCCGAATGCGGAAATTCATAATGAAATTTGCATGGCGACACAAGTTCGTCAAGAAGCGGTCGGTGAACAGGCTAAAGATGCCGATTTGATGCTTGTAGTAGGTGATCCAAAGAGTAATAACTCAAATAGACTAGCACAAGTGTCTGAGCAAATTGCGGGAACTCCAGCTTATCGAATTGCTGACATATCCGAATTGAATTTGGAGTGGTTGCAAGGTATAAATACAATTGCTGTTACAGCTGGTGCGTCAACTCCAACACCTATAACAAAAGAAGTCATTCAATTTCTAAAAGAGTACGATGAAAATGATCCTTCTACTTGGCAAACAGAAAAAAGAGTTGAATCTTCAAAGATTCTCCCTAAAGTAAAAAGTAAAGCCAAATAATACAATGCTAAAAGGACCAGCTCTTTGCTAGAAAGAACTGGTCCTTTAAAATTATTATAACTTCTCCTGCTATAAAGTTGTTAACGAAAAGAAAATGGTTCGGTAGACACACTCGATGCTATAAATTGTGTCGCGTATTTATTAGAATCAATAAGTGATTCCATTTTCCTTTTTACGCCCTCTTTCATTATTTTTTCCACATTATGTCCAGGATCAATCATACTTAAACCATCAAGTGCTGCATCTTGTGCGACATGGTAGTAAAGATCGCCGGTTATATACACGTCTGCTCCATTTCGTTTAGCATAAGACCAATACTTATTTCCATCTCCACCTAGAAGAGCCACTTTTTTCACCATATCAGGTTCCGGTCCTGCTATTCGAATATGATGAACTTCAAAAGCCGATTTTACTTGAGTGATAAATGTTTCAAAGGAGACTGGTTCTTTTAAACAGCCGACTCGCCCAAGACCAAGTTTTTCCCCTTCTAAGTCTAATGGGTACACATCATAAGCTGGTTCTTCGTAGGGATGTGCTTTTTCAAGAGCTTTTATAACGTTACGAATCATTGTTTCAGGTACAACGGTCTCCATTCGTTTCTCAGCAGCAAACTCCATTTCCCCTTGTGTTCCTAAATAAGGATTCGTGTTGTCTCCTGGAATGAAAGTTCCTGTACCGTCTGTAGCAAAAGTGCAATGACTATAATCACCGATGTGTCCTGCTCCTGCATCCCCGAGAGCTGATCTAACAATTTCTACATGATTTTCAGGTACAAAAGCAACGAGTTTTTTTAAAGGAATTTCTTCGGTTGGAACAAGGACTTTAGTATCTTCAAGTCCCAATGCCTCGGCCATCATGTCATTCACGCCGCCATTCGTAATATCAAGGTTCGTATGGGCTGCATACACAGCGATATCATGTTTGATACACTTTTCAATAATTGGGCCTTGTCCTGTTGTTGTTTCTATTTGCTTCAATGGCTTAAAAATGAGGGGATGGTGCGCTATAATCAAACCCGCTTCCTTTTCAATTGCTTCGTCCACTACTTCTTCTGACACATCTAAAGCTATTAAGACATTCTCAACTGGTTTATTTAATGTCCCTAACATTAAACCAACTTTGTCACCTTCAACAGCAAGCGATTTTGGTGACCACTCTTCAAATGTTTGAATAATTGCTTGTCCATTAGCTGGTTTCATGGTGAATAACCTCCTCCACTCTTCGTATTTTTTCCGACAATGCTACTCTCTTTTCAGATACAGTTTCACTCATTTCAGCTTTTTCTAAATTTGCTAAAATCTTCTGCCATTGTATTTTTTCCCGTTCCCATTTCTTTTTAAAAGCAAGGTTTTGTTTTTGAATTAAGTATGGTCCAAATAGCAATTCTTTTTCTCTTTTTTCTTGATCGCTGCTATATGGCTGCGCTCCGCTTCCAGGCTCTGCTGCTAATATTTCATAACATTTATTATCTTCTTCTAAAATATGTTCATTTGTTAAAAACCAATCATGTTCACACAACCAAATGCGAATTTCTTTTGCTCTTACATTAGGTTGTAAAATAAGCTTTTTTACAGTTTGTAAAGGTGCTTGACCCTCATCTAAAATACTAGTAATTAAGGGGCCTCCCATTCCTGCAATAACAACAGTATCAATGTTATCCTTCCCTTTTATAACATTTAATCCATTCCCGTAGCGCGTTTCTATCTTATGATGTAACTGTTCTTGATTTATTTTTGCTGCGGCTGATTGAAGCGGACCCTGATTTACATCTGATGCAATCGCTTCTTGAATTTTATTTTCTTTAACCAAATGAATAGGTAGATATCCATGATCTGTACCTATATCAATCATTTTTGCTCCCCAAGGTACCTCTTGAGCTATTGTTTGTAACCTGTCAGACAGACTTTTATTATTCATCTTCTTGCATGATTCCTCTCTTATAAAGAAAAGCGCGTTTACCGACCCGCTTTAAATGTTTTACATGTTTAAATAAATTGCCGCGTGCATAAATGTAGTAAAAGGTTCTTCCTTTCATTTAATCACTGCCTTCCTACATTCCACGGAAAAAGGAGAGGCAAACGCCCCTCCTTTTTACTTTATTCTTCTGAGAGCGACATTAAGTATTCCGCAATCGCCTGTGCTTCTTCCGCATTAGCTTGTCCTGATGGCATATCACCAATACCATTTTGTGCAATGTCAGCTATTTCTTCTGCTGAATGATCATCTCCTGCATCAACAATAGCAGGCCCACTTGCTCCTTCTAAATTGTCTCCGTGACAGGAAACACAGCTTTCCATAACAACTTCTTCTCCGTATTCAACCGGATCTTGTTCTTCTGTATCTCCACTTTCATCATCCGCCTGCTGATTCACTCCGACAATGGATAGTCCCAACGTCAATAACAAACCAACAACAGCTATGAGAAAAAATGGAATGAGAGGTTTACCTTTCACTACCTATTCCCCCTTTGCCTTATGTACTTCCGATAATGACGCGTTATAATTCCGCATTCGTATTCATTTTACTTTATTCTTACTAATTAGAAAAGGTAAAAGCCAGACTTTTATAGTTTTTGTCACATCTTATTCAAATATACCAATCTTTCACGTTAGTAGGTAAAATAATATAGCCAGCAATATACCTGCTGCTCCGCCCCATTTTAAATATGGTAATCTCCAATAAAAGCCAGCCATTAACCAAACAGCACAGTTCAGTAAAATAGTTAAACTCAGCAAAAGATTATTTTCTTTAAAATTCATTACACTAGTTGTACTTCCTAAAAAAAGAATTAAGGCGCCAACACAAATAAGAATATGAAATAAGATGAGATCTTTTCTTTTTATATAAAAGGCCATCGTCAATACAAGAATCGATAGAAATATATGCGATAGCGTTTGCACCAAAAGTGAAAAAGAAGTAAAATATATAATAATACATGTGAGGCCTAATGAGATAAAAGCAAAAAGCATCATGCCGAGCAACACACCTTTTTTATCCCTTGAAGGAGTCTCTATCGTCGCGGCACTTTCAACCTTTTCGGCCTCTTCCCCTTCTGTATATAGCATTAGGAGAAAATCACAATAATGCTCCGGAAGCATTTTGTTTGTTTTCCAATATTTTATTTCATTAATAATAACTTCTTTTCTTTCCTCATCCATGGACATTCTCCTCTGCAAAGATACAGGGGGACAAATTATATACGGTAGCACGTAAGTTTTTCTATTTTAATAATCGAATGGAGTGCCATATATAACTCACTATAAAAAAGCTGCTGTTTACATTGAGTGCTGATTTTGGTCCACCTATTCATTAAAGAATAATGTAAAAGATTGTCTCCAACTTGGATATTCTAGAGACAATCCTATTTCTTCTACATTAATCGAGGAAATCTTTTAATCGTTTACTGCGACTAGGATGACGGAGTTTTCGTAAAGCTTTTGCTTCAATTTGACGTATCCGTTCTCTTGTCACACCAAACACTTTTCCAACTTCTTCAAGCGTGCGTGTCCTTCCATCATCTAGACCAAAACGAAGACGAAGAACATTTTCTTCTCTATCGGTTAATGTATCCAGTACATCTTCTAATTGTTCTTTTAACAACTCATATGCTGCAGCATCAGATGGAGCAGTTGCTTCTTGGTCTTCAATGAAATCACCAAGATGCGAATCGTCTTCTTCCCCAATCGGTGTTTCTAGAGAAACGGGTTCTTGAGCAATTTTCAAAATCTCTCTTACTTTGTCAGGAGTCAAATCCATTTCCTTCGAAACTTCTTCGGGTGTAGGCTCACGCCCTAAGTCTTGCAGAAGTTGACGTTGTACACGTATTAACTTATTAATAGTCTCTACCATATGCACAGGGATACGAATGGTTCTTGCCTGATCGGCTATTGCTCTTGTAATAGCTTGACGAATCCACCATGTTGCATAGGTACTAAACTTAAAGCCTTTATCATAATCAAATTTCTCGACCGCTTTAATCAGACCCATATTACCCTCTTGAATGAGATCCAAAAACAACATTCCACGTCCCACATATCTTTTCGCTATAGACACAACCAACCGCAAGTTTGCTTCAGCAAGGCGACGTTTTGCTTCATCATCGCCTTCTTCGATTTGTTTCGCGTACGTAATCTCTTCTTGTGCTGATAAGAGAGGAACACGGCCAATTTCTTTTAAATACATACGTACTGGATCATTAATTTTAATACCAGGCGGAACACTTAAATCGTTCAAATCGAGTTCTTCTTCTTCTTTGGCTACTTGATCCATACTCGGAACTTCTTCGCCTTCATTTAACAAATCGATTCCCTGTTCACCCAAGTATTCGAAAAACTCGTCCATTTGCTCTGAATCCTGATCATATGGGGCAAGTTTTTCTGTTATTTCAGCGTACGAGAGCACGCCTCGTTTTTTACCGGTTTCGAGTAATTGTTCTTTGACTTGATCGATTGACATTTCACCTTCCGCCAATGGACGCGTTGGTTTTTCAGCCATTCTCGATCCCCTCCTTCCATTCTTCAAACCGCTTTATCTCTCTCATAACATTCTCCAAAACAGTAATGTTTACTTAGATAATTAAAACAACTTTTCATCTTACTTTAACGAGTTTATTTTTGCAAGGCTTTTTTCATGTCAATTATTTCGTTTCCAAGCTTAACAGCAAGAGAAACATCTTGATTTCTTTCTGCTTCTTTCATTTTTTGTTGAATTTGTTCTATTTCTACCCATTTCGGGTAATTTTTAATCTTATCAATATAGTCAACCAATTCATTTTCCGACATGTGTTCTGTTATGTCAAGCAACGCAATCTCGGAAGCTTCTTTGATTAAATCAGGGTCTTGCAGGTGATTAATAAACGTTCCCGCGTCTGCTGGATTACCCTCGGCATAATAGGCATAAAGGTGAGCAGCTATAGCAATATGCGATTCAATGTTAAACTCTGCCCCAAGTCTTTCTTTTACTTCCATACAGGCTTGACTGTCGTGCATCATATGGGCTAACAGCAATCTTTCAGCATTTTGAAATGCAGGTAATAATTTTGCCCTTGCATATTGGTCTGTACCCCAACGTCTTTTTCTGTCGTTAAATCCATTTTCTTTTGTTTTCTCTGTCGAATGATTAGAAACTTGTTTGTATAGACGAAATTGTTCTTGTTTTAATGCATCGAGAGACAACGAAAATTCATCAGCCAATTGCCTTAAATAGAAGTCTCTTTCTACTGCTTTAGAAAGATGCGTAATTTCTTTTAATACTTCTTCTATATATTGAAGCCGTTCTCCTTCATCTTGTAAGTTTTTGTCCTTTTTCAGCATTTGTAATTTGAAACTCATAATCGGAACAGACGCTTCAATGACTTCCTTTCTGAAACGTTCCGTACCATATGATTGGATATAGTCATCAGGGTCCATTCCGCTTGGCAACACTGCTACTTGAACAGTTAATCCCTGACGCTCAAGGATTTCAGCAGATTTCTTTGCTGCTCCTTGTCCCGCATTATCGCCATCGTAACAAATTATAATACGTTCCGTGTTCCGGCGTATCAGTTGGGCTTGTCTATCGCTCAATGAAGTTCCAAGTGATGCTATCCCATTTGTCACTCCTGCTTTGTTTGCAGAAATAACATCCACATACCCTTCAAACAAAACAGCTGTGTTTTGTTTTCTAATGTCAGGCCTTGCCAAATCGATTCCATATAACATTTCATTTTTATGAAAAATAGCGGAGTCTGAGCTGTTCAAATATTTAGGTTCTCCTTCGCCCAGTGTCCTGCCACCAAATCCTACCGTTCTGCCTTGGACGTCACGAATAGGAAACATAATTCGATTACGAAAACGATCTCTTAGTTCCCAACTGGATTCCTGTCGGAATAAAAGCCCGCCTTCCTCCATTTCTTGTAGGTCAAAACCTCTGTTTTCTAATAATTCTTTTAAAACCTCAGGTTGATCAGGCGAATATCCAAGTTGAAAATGTTCCATTGTTTCCGTCGAAAAACCTCGATTGACAAGGTAATCATAAGCCTGTTTACCCTGTTCTGTATTCATTAACACATGATGATAAAATTTCGCTGCCAAATCATGACCTTCTCGTTTCGCTTTATCTTTTTCTCCACTCTCTTGTTCCGCATTAGAGTAACCAATATCGGGAACAGATATTCCAGACTTATTCGCGAGTTTCTTGACAGCATCAACAAATACAACGTTTTCCATTTCCATTACAAATGTGATGGCATTTCCGCCTACTCCGCAACCAAAACAGTGATACAGTTGTTTTTCTGGCGAAACAGAAAAAGAGGGTGTCTTTTCACCGTGAAACGGACAAAGTCCTAAATAATGTTTGCCTTGTTTTTTTAACTGGATATGTTCACTGATGACATCGACTATATCAAGAGATTTTTGAATTTCATTAATGGTTTCTTCCGGTATAAATCCCGCCGCCAATATTATCACCTGCGCTTTTCCAGTAAAGCAATCAATTATTGATTGCCCTTTATTACATTAATTTTGTTAATGACTCTACAAATCGTTCTCGATCTTCCTTTTTCAGCGAAGGTGGTCCCTTTATTCTGGTTTTTCCTCTTTTTGCCTGGATGCCCTCATAACGCCCTATCAAAAGGGTATCAATATCATTTTTATTATACGTTTTACCCCTTGGATTTATTGCAATAGCTCCTTTTTCCAGAACCATAGCAGCTAACCCATTGTCTTGGGTAACAATAATATCATCTGGTTTAACATGATTAAAAATATAAAGATCAACCGCTTCTGCTTCAGAATCTAAAATAATATTGTGCGAATAATAGCTGTTTTGTGAAACATGTGCATAAGTAGATACAAAATAAGATTGTAGTTGATGCATCAAGGCAATATTATCTATTTCTTGTTTTACCGGGCACGCATCGGCATCTGTATAAATAATTATAATACATCGTCTCCTTCTAGATTCGACAGTGTTAAACAAATTCCTTTTTTTATAACAAAAAGTTCTATTATTCTCATACAATGTATTATTTTAAACAATAATTTTATCGATTACCAGAGATAGAAATCGACAAATTAGTAGCCCGTTATATTAAAAAAGCTGCTTTTATAGTAGCAGCTTTTCAGATGTAACGTTATCCCTTTTGAAACATATTAGAAATCATGTTGGCCGTCTCTTCCACCGCTTTACTTGATACGTCAATAACAGTACAGCCGATTTCATCCATTACTTTCTTGGAATGCTTCAATTCTTCTTCGATTCTCTCTAATTTTGCATAGTTTGCTTCAGGCTTTAAACCCAGTGCTTTTAGTCGTTCTGTTCGTATGTCATTTAGTTTTTCTGGACTAATGCTTAGTCCTATACATTTTTTAGATGATATTTTAAAAAGTTCTTCTGGAGGATCTACTTCCGGAACCAACGGTACGTTTGCTACTTTTAATCGTTTATGAGCTAAATATTGAGATAAAGGGGTTTTTGAAGTTCTTGATACACCGATAAGAACAATATCTGCTCTCATAATCCCTCCTGGATCTCTACCATCATCATACTTCACTGCAAATTCGATGGCTTCCACTTTTCGGAAATAATCTTCATCTAATCGATATACTAATCCAGGTTCATATTTTGGAGCAAGGCCGGATACACTCATCATCTTTTCTAACATGGGTCCGATAATATCTACTGTCTCCACCCCAGCTTCGTGTGCGCGCTGTAGTAAATAATCATTCTTTTCCGGAATAACAAGTGTATAAGCAATCATAGCCTTCACTTCTTTTGCCAAATCTATGACTTCATCTATTGTACCTTCATCTTCTACATATGGTATCCGCCGTATTTCCATACCTTGTTCACCGAATTGGCTCGCTGCCGCTTTGACTACTAGTTCCGCAGTTTCACCAACCGAATCGGACACAACATAAACAATCGGGCGTTGTTGATTCATCTATTCCATCCTCCTCGCCTTGTTTGTCTCCATTAGTCAATCTGATCGTGAGAAAGATCCACAAGCACTTGGGTTATATTCGTCTTCGTTACCCTTCCTGTCACTTCCAATTGATTATCTTGTACTGACTTGACAACCGGGAGCGCATCAATTTGCTTTTCAATTAATTTATTCGCCACTTCGATAATCAAGTCGTCTTTTTTACAGACAGCAATATTGGGCATTCTTGACATAATGATACTGACAGGCATGGACTCGAGATCTTGGTTGCCTATACTTGCTCTTAGCAGGTCTTTTCGCGACAAAACACCTGCTAAAAAGGAGTGTTTATTTACAACAAACAAAGTCCCTACATCTTCTAAAAACATGGTACAGATTGCATCATACACAGAGTTTGATTCGTTCACAACAACAGGAATTGATTGATAGTCCTGTACAGTTAATTTCTTCACTTTCTCGGTCAATAACTGTGATCCTGTTTTGCCAGTGAAAAAATAACCTACTCTCGGACGTGCATCTAAAAAACCTGCCATGGTAAGTATCGCAAGATCAGGCCGAAGTGTAGCTCGTGTAAGCGATAATTGATCAGCGATATGTTCCCCCGTTATCGGACCATTTTCTTTCACTATATTCAAGATATATTCCTGCCGTTCTGTCAATTCGATTATCATCACCGCCTTAAGACCATTCTATTACATACGTGGAACACTTTTGCTAGACGGCCTCTTGCTAAACTTCATTATACCCCGATGCGCGTTTATAAAATAACTAACGACAAATTCTATATCGTTACGCCGAAAACACAATCTGTTGAAAGTCAGCAAAACGTTTGATTTCTTCAGATATACAACACATTAAGCGGAGGCGGTTTTGTTTTAGTGCCTCATCATCTGTCATAACCATTACATTATCAAAATACGCATGAATGGATGGTTTCATCTCTTCAAGTAAACGATATGCTGACTCAACATAACCCGCTTCAAGATTTTCTGAGAGTTTCGTACTTATTGTGCAATATGCGCGATATAAATCTTTTTCCGCCTGTTCGTTTAAAAGCTCTTCTTTTACGCTTTCATTGCCTTCTTCTGCTTTTCGGGCAATGTTAGTAATTCGGCTTAGTGCTTCCACTGTATCTTTAAAGCCTGCATCATTTGAAGTAGCTTGTAGAAATTCAGCTTTCTTTACCAACTCTCGAATTTGGCCTCCCAAATTGTTAAGAACAGCATCTGCAATATCATAACGAATATTACGTTCTGCCAGTACATTCTTCAAACGTAGTCCAAAGAAGGTCAAGACTTCTTGTTTTACTTCTGCCGAAGTTTTGTGCAGTACTCCTGTTTTTTCGATTTCGGTAATCGTCGCTTGAATCAATTCATCCAAGTCAATGGCAAATTCATGTTCTAATAAAATATGGGAAACTCCTGCAGCTTGTCTTCTTAATCCATATGGATCCTGAGAGCCTGTAGGAATCATTCCGATTCCAAAACAAGCAACAATAGTGTCCATTTTTTCAGCAAGACCAATGACTGCACCAATATTTGAATCTGGTACATTATCCCCGGCATGTTTTGGTTTATAGTGTTCTTTGATTGCTTTAGCTACTTCTGGCTTCTCTCCAGCTAGTAAAGCATATTTCTCTCCCATTAAACCTTGAAGCTCTGTGAATTCATCAACCATCAGTGTAACGAGATCAAACTTAGAAATGGAAGCTGCTCTTTTTGTATCTTCTAACACACTTTTATCAAGTGAGAGCATATTTCCAAATGATAAACTGAGAGATTCTACTCGACGAAGTTTATCGCCAATCGTTCCTAGTTCCTCCTGAAATACGATATAATCAAGTTTTCTCGTTGCTTCTTCCGGTTTTAATTTCTGATCTTCTTCATAAAAGAATTTTGCATCTGATAACCTTGCGCGCAGAACTTTTTCATTTCCCTTTTGTACATTTTCTAAAAATTCGTCATTACCATTTCTAATTGTTACAAAATAAGGGAGCAGTTTGCCCTTCTTATCTTCGACAGGGAAATAGCGCTGGTGCTCACGCATGGAAGTAATTAATACTTCTTCAGGAAGCTTAAGAAAATCCTCATCGTATTTACCATAAAGGGCAGTAGGATATTCCACCAAGTTATTTACTTCTTCCAGTAAATCTTCTGTTACAAGAATAGACCATTTTTGCTCTTCAGCCATTGCTCTTAACTGATTTCGAATCGCATCTTTCCTTCTTTGTGCATCAACAATAACAAATTGCTCTAAAAGGTCTTCTTCATACTGATCCGTGCTTGTAATATCCACTTTATCCCCTAATACTCTGTGTCCAAATGTAAATCTGTCACTCTGAACATTTGTGATGGTAAAAGGAATAACTTCCTCTCCAAAAAGGGCTACCAACCAATGAATAGGACGGACAAATCTTAATTGGTACTCGCCCCACCGCATATTTTTAGGAAAACTTAAGGATGTAATCTCACGATCGATATGTGTCAGCAATTCTGATGTATATTTACCTTTTATTTCTTTATTAGCAAATACATAGTCGGTGCCCTTAACTTCCTTGAAATATAAATCATCTTGGCTTACCCCTTGTCCTTTTGAAAAACCAAGTGCTGCTTTCGTCCAATTGCCATCGTCATCTACTGCTATATTTTTAGCTGGACCCCGTGCTTCTTCTACTAAATCCTCTTGTTTATCAGCCAAACCATTTACACGAATCGCTAAACGGCGTGGTGTGGAAAATGCATCAATAGAATCATGTGTTAGTCGATTCTCATTTAACCATTCTTTCATTTTTTGTTTCAATTGCTGCATCGCATCTGTTACAAAACGTGCCGGCATTTCTTCTAAGCCAATTTCGAGTAGAAAATTTCTTTTACTCATCTAGTTTTCCCTCCTTTGCTTTCCCCATCGGAAAGCCAAGTCTTTCTCGTTCTTGATAATACGCTGAGGCGCATTTTCGAGCTAAATTCCGAACTCTTCCGATATAACCTGTTCTCTCTGTTACTGAGATAGCTCCGCCTGCGTCAAGTAAATTAAAGACATGAGAGCATTTCAATACGTAATCATACGCTGGAAACACGAGGTTTTCGGAAATCGCTCGCTCTGCCTCTTTTTCATACGTACTAAATTCCTCAAAAAGCATCTGATGATCGGCTATTTCAAATGTATACTTGGAGTGCTCATATTCTTGTTGAAAAAAGACATCTCCATATGTGAAGCCATCTACCCATGTTAAGTCAAAGACATTCTCTTTATCTTGAATATAAGAAGCCAAACGTTCAATTCCGTATGTAATTTCAACAGCTACAGGGTTTGCATCAATACCTCCGACTTGTTGAAAGTATGTGAATTGAGTGATTTCCATACCATCGAGCCATACTTCCCAACCTAGTCCCCACGCACTTAAGGTAGGTGCTTCCCAATTGTCCTCCACAAAACGAATATCGTGTTCCTTTGGATTTATGCCCAATTCTTCAAGGCTTTGTAAGTAAATGTCTTGAATATCGATTGGGGAAGGTTTCATAATGACCTGGAATTGATGGTGTTGGTAAAGACGATTCGGATTTTCACCATATCTTCCATCTGCCGGCCGTCTAGATGGTTCCACATACGCAACATTCCAAGGCTCAGGACCAATACTTCTTAAGAAGGTCATCGGATTCATCGTTCCCGCACCTTTTTCTACATCATAGGCTTGCATAATTAAACAATTCTGTTCAGCCCAGAAATTTTGTAACTTTAATATCATATCTTGAATATTCATTAATTTCTCTCCTCCTTCTATTAAGAAAAGCACAAATACACTGTTTGGCTCAAGTTGTGGTGACCTTCAACATTCAAAACACGAGTGGCTTTAATATAAGAAATATGAAATCCCGCCCCTATACCAAACACTACCTGGTATAGGGACGGGATTCTCCGCGGTTCCACCCTATTTGCTTGATTTCATTCAACCAAGCCACTTTCTCGTAAACATGCTCTGGAACGCCTTCATTATCTTAATTAACGCAGCTTTCACCACCCTGCGCTCGCTCTGTAATCAGAGGATTATTACTACTTTCCATCTTTGCACTATATTCAATGTAATAGCATCATACTTAACTGTATGCTAATCTGTCAAGTCCCACCTCTTCTTATTACCACTTTTCCATTTGCTCTATAAAACGTTTTGATTTCAGATGCAAGCCTGAATACTCTTGATAATATGTGTCTAAAATGGTGCGCAATTCTTTTTTTGTCTCTTCTTTTAACGAAATGCTCCCAAACCGAGCAATGTCCAAATGAAAAAAAGTACGCAGTAACTGCACTGTCTTTGGTTGTATGTTTAATCGGTTTTCGTCCACTGCTTTACAACGATGGCACAAAAAACCCGCTTCCTTCACAGAAAAACTAAACGTACCTTCCTTGTTTTTGCAGTGGACACATTGTTCTAACTCCGGTTTTATCCCAGCTTGAGCTGTCATTTTTGTTTCAAAAATCTGCACCAGCACTTCTGGGTCATCGTCATCATTCATTCGTTCTAATAATTGCAGTATCAATTCAAATAAATACGGATTTTTCTCTTGTTCTTCTGTCAATTTGTCCAAAAGTTCTGTTATATAAGAAGCATAAGCTGTTCGTACGATATCATTTCGTATGATTCGAAACGAATCAATCGTATCCCCTTGATTCAAAGTTTTCATTCCTGAAGATTTATAGTATAAAAATGTTGCGTAAACAAACGGTTGAGATACGGCGGCCAGTCTACTTTTTGGCTTCTTGGCCCCCCTTGCCATTACAGCTATTTTCCCTGCTTCTCTCGTGAAGAGTCTTAATATATTATTCGTTTCACCATATGCAAACGTACGAAGAACAATACCTTCCGCCTTTTCAAGCATGGCTTTCATCCCTTACCATCACTCTATTGTTTTTCTATATCTTCCTCCCCATCATAACGGTAACCAGAATTTTCTTGCTCTAATTCTTTTGTTAAAAGATAAGCGTCCACATTTCCCGTTAGAATAAATAAGTCCCAGGAAGAAAAATTACTTTCATAAAGCATTGTAAGCCACCCTTTCTTTTTAACAGCCAAAATAAGAGCTGTATTATTTAGAGTGGCTTATAAAGATTAAAACATGTCCTGTAATATTTGCCTATTTATTAATACTCTTCTTCGTTATATCCATATTCATTAAGCTGATAGCGGCTGTTTCTCCAGTCTTTTTGAACTTTGACAAAGAGATCTATATAGACACTTGAAGCGAGCAGCGCCTCAATATCTTGACGTGCACGTTTACCAATTTCCTTTAACATGCTTCCTTGTTTTCCAATAATAATCCCTTTTTGGGAAGAACGTTCCACTACGATAACAGCAGATATATAAACGGCACCTTCTTCTCGTTCTTTCATTTCCTCTACATATACAGCAATCGAATGTGGTATTTCATCTTGTGTGAGGTGAAGGACTTTTTCGCGAACTAACTCACTCACCACAAAACGTTCTGGATGATCGGTTAATTGATCTTCCGGATAAAACTGCGGTCCTTCTTCCATGTAATTGATAATCTGATCCATTAGTGTGTCTACGTTGTTTCCTTGCAAAGCAGAAACAGGCACAACTTCTGCAAAATCTGCCCGAGTTCTATATTCATCTATTTTTTCAATTAATTGGTCGGGATGAATTTGATCGATTTTATTAATAACAAGAAAAGTTGGAGTTGAAGTTTCTTTCAACTTATTCACAATGAATTCTTCTCCAGGCCCATAGCTATCAGAGGCATCAATCAAAAATAAAATCAAATCAACCTCTTGTAAAGACTGTACGGCAGATTGAACCATAAAGTCTCCAAGTTTATGTTTTGGTTTGTGAATACCCGGTGTATCGATGAAAATAACTTGCGCCTCGTCCGTTGTATGAATCCCTTGTATCTTATTCCGTGTCGTTTGCGGTTTATCACTCATGATTGCTATCTTTTCTTCCAAAACAAAGTTCAACAGTGTCGATTTGCCCGCATTAGGTCTGCCAACTAAAGCAACAAATCCTGATTTAAAGCTATCACTCATTGTTTAAGTCCTTTGCTTCAAAAGCTCCTGGAAGCAGTTCAGCTATTGTCATCTCTTTCACCATTCCATTTATATTACTAAGGATAACTTTCCCGTCGGTCGGCAGAAATTCAGATAGGACTTGCCTGCAGGCACCGCAAGGAGAAACTGGTTCCTCCGTGTCAGCCGCAACAGCTATTAATTTGATTGTTTTTTTTCCTTCACTTACCGCCTTAAAAACAGCCGTGCGTTCTGCACAATTGGTCAACCCATAGGATGCATTTTCAATATTGCTACCTGTAAATACTTCACCATCATCAGTTTTCAAGGCTGCACCAACAGCAAAACGTGAATAAGGAACATAAGCATTTGACCTTGCCTCTATCGCTTTTTTTACCAATTCTTCATTCGTGTCCATGAGTCCTCCCCCTTTTTAATTGGAAAATAATACAGAAACAATCGGATGATAAAACAATAAAACACCAATAATAATAGCTGCTACGCTATACACAAAAACAGAGGCTGCCGCTATGTCCTTAGCCAGCTTAGCTAAAGGATGGTATTCATCGGTAATAAGGTCTACTAGTCTTTCTAACGCTGTATTAACAATTTCAAGCGCAAATATTCCTCCTATCACTATGATTAAAATCATCCAATGAACAAGAGGAATAGAAAACACAAACGCCATTACAATCGCAATTACCGCAGCTAACAAATGCAATTTCATATTTTGTTCTTCTAAAAATACATATCGCAGTCCGTGTGATGCATATTTAAAAGATCGAAAAAACCGACCCAGCCCTTTTTTTCTTCTATCTTTCAAGTCCATAAGCATTTAAGATCGATTCCTGGCGGCTGAACATTTTTCTTTCCGATTCCTGTTCATCATGGGTATAGCCTAGCAGGTGCAACAACCCATGTACCGCCAAAAACCCAAGCTCCCTTTCCAAACTATGACCATATGCCGTTGCTTGCTCTTCTGCTTTGTTTATACTAATAATGATATCTCCCAGTAAATTGGGCATATCTTCTTCTCCATATACTACTTCTTCATTTTCATCTAATGCAAACGAAATAACATCCGTCGCTTTATCTATACCGCGATACTGATTATTAATTGTTTGAATACTATCATTATCAACGATTGTTACAGATAGTTCCGTTTCAGCCGGAATCTGTTCTTGTTTTGAAGCATATTGAAGAATATTCTCTATTAGGGTTATCTTATCATCCGTCATTGTCTCTGTTTCATCCATTAGATCAATGATGACACTCATGCTTTTCCTCCTAATCGCTATCTCCTGATTTATCTTGGCTGCGCATACCCGTTCGGGTGGGTTCCGCTTCTTCATAGGCATCTAGTATTTGTTGAACGATGGTGTGGCGGACAACATCTGTTGACTGTAAATAGATAAACCCTATGTTTTGAATATGCTTCAATATATTTATGGCAATTTTTAATCCGGACTGCTGTCCTTTAGGTAGGTCAACTTGGGTCAAATCTCCATTCACTACCATCTTTGAACCAAAACCCAGTCGTGTTAAAAACATTTTAATTTGTTCTCTCGTTGTATTTTGGGCCTCATCAAGAATCACGAAGGCATCTTCAAGTGTACGTCCTCTCATGTAAGCAAGAGGAGCCACTTCAATCGTTCCTCTTTCCATCAATCTGGCCGTATGCTCGACTCCAAAAATATCGTGCAACGCATCATACAACGGCCTTAAATAAGGATCTACCTTCTCTTTTAAATCTCCTGGTAAAAAACCGAGGCTTTCCCCAGCTTCCACCGCTGGACGAGTTAAAACAATTTTTTTGACCCTTCCCTCTTTTAATGCATTAACTGCCATGACTACTGCTAAATATGTTTTACCAGTTCCTGCAGGACCTATCCCAAAAACAAGATCTTTTTGACGGATAGCATCTACATAATCTTTTTGACCAAGCGTTTTCACGACGATTGGTTTTCCTTTTGTATTTACAGCTATTGTTTCTTGATATAAATCCTCAAGCTTATCTAACTTGTCCTCTTCGGCTAACTGAATCGCATATATCACATCTCGTTCAGATAGATGGATTCCGTTTCGTAATAATCCAATAAGCGAATCCAGAACATTTTTAATTAAAGACGCCGTCTCTTCAGACGCCGTTACAACTAAGGATTCTCCTCTTGTTATAAGGGTTACATCAAGCTTTTCTTCTATTCGTTGCAAATGTACATCATTAGGACCAAATAACACTTGCAGTTCATTTGTATCTTTTACATCAAGTGAAATGAATTGCTTTTCTTCCAATCTTCTCATTCTCCTTGGATGATCGGTGCTTCCGACATAATATCTTCAATGACTTGGTAGTGAACAACTAGTCTAACTTTACCATTCTGTGAGTCCTCGTGCAAAATTTTTTCGGCTTTTATTTCTGCATTATTAGAAAGACGGTTTTTTAATTTAATTGTTGCCGCTTCTTTTGACTTTTCGATAATATTCTTTTTTGAAACATCTTGCACCGTCTTGCTTTCCTGATATTTGTTAACCTCAAGTGAAGCAGGAAGATTCCATTTCCATACCTTTGCATCATGCGTCTTTTCAGTCATTACAACGTTATCATACTGTTCGCCAGCATTCATGCCCCATATTGGTATATTTAAACCAAACAGTTGTATAGTATAGCTTTTTTCCGATTCACCGGTCAATGTTTGTAATAGAAGTTTCTCAGGTAGCTCCACCGTAACCTTATACCAAGTTTCTCCTCTCACTTCGCCTTGTGCCGCTACTGTCCTAGTGTACTCTCCTTCACCTATAAAACCTGAAATTAAAACATCATCTTTATGAACCACATCATTTTGTTTCACCATTGGTTGTCCTTTTTCAGCATATATGCTATTAATCACTGCCGTTTTTTTGGCAACGAGGTGATGTGGAGATTGGGATTCACTTTTTTCCGGAAGCGATTGTTCCACTACTTGAAATTGATAGGTTGTCCCTTTTTTGTTTACACCTATCCATGTTACCTCGTCCATCCTGTTTAATAATTGTGTTTGCATTCCTTCCGAATCAGGTAGGAGAAATTGAAACGCTCCTACTTTAACGCCCAGTTCGTCAAGATAGTCCTTCATTTCGTATTCTAATCGGGGATCGGCACCTTCTATTTCTACTTTCCATATCATTTGCGATAACAATATTATTATTAACATAAATAAACCAATACCTAGGAAAAATCCTGTTCTTGTTTTTAAATAACCGTAGTACTTTTGATAGGTTGATTCCTCTATTATCTCCCATTCACAATCATGTAACCTTGCTGCTTCTTGTATTTCATTTACGTTTGATTGTATCGTATAAAACTCGACTGCATCTTTTTGTCTTGTTACATTACTCAATATAATCCCGTCTCTGAGACAGTAATTTATTATGTTTTCTATATGTTTTCCCGTTACTCTTACTTTTACGTCTGCGAGTTCACGCCGCTTTTTCATGTTACCCTCCTTGGTCATACTCCGTGGAATATTTAATTTCGCTGATTATTCCTTCCAACAACAGTTCCTCCGGATATATTTTTTTTATGACAAAATCTTCACCGTAAATGAGCAGCTCGCCGTTGGAAAGCTTTAAACGTATATAGTCTTTTGAAAAATGGAGAACCCCGCGGTGATTTTCCACGTGCAAATGAAGCTGACCAATCATCGTTAAACGAGGCACATCCATTAATATATCTTCCGGCAGGTTTAATCTTTCTGTCATCCATTGTTTTATAGAGCGTTGCATTCGAGTCAGCATTCAGGCACCCCTTTTCTATTCATATGATGGTATTTTGTATGTATCACTAGTTTACGTTTCGAAAACAAGAAAACACAGACACGCTCTATATAAAGGGACTATTGGACAAGCTCTGTTTATCATAAAAAAGAGCTTTTGCGAAAGTTATTATATAACTCTCACAAAAGCTCTATGGCATTTTACCTATTCCGTTTTAGTTCGATCCGGTTCTTTTTTGATAACGTTTCATGCCGTTGTTTGGATAAGGCCGTCGCGCTTTTGGTTCTCCTAAAATTTCCGACCAAACAACCCCCTGAATCGCGTCACTGCGAGATGTAGGGGCAAACCGAGAACGAGATCCCGTTTGCCTTGAATCAACTCCAGTAGCTGCTTGATCTAATGCATTATCATGTACTGTAGAACGGCCTACTTTTTCAACCTTTTCTCTTGCTTCTTCCTGCTTTTTTCTTAATTCTTCCATTTGTTTACTATATTGCTCGTGCTGAGCTGGCCCGCTGTTTTCAACATCTGGTTTAACTAATTCCCCTTCCGCTTCAGGAACTGGTTTAGTTGGTCGTTGGGGAGAAGAAGTTTCCTCATCTTCTTGTTGAAAAATGCTTTTCCAGTCAATTTCTTTTTTTTCCTCTTTTCCTTGTTGCCCTTGACCAGATGATTGTTCTTGGCTGGTTCTGTTACGGTTAATGAGTGAAATGATACCGCCAATAATTAAGGCAACAAAAAAGATGTTTCCAAATATCAACTCAATAATGGTTTGCAAAGGGATCACCCTTTCTCTTTAAGTGCCATGGCCAAACTAAATGTGGTTTCCGGAATCATTACCCGAACCATCATCGTCATTTGGTTTTGTTTCTTTACCGATGGATGTTCTCATATCGGTATCGGCACTAACATTTTGGATGTTCATATAATCCATAACTCCAAGATTTCCTGATTTAAGCGCATCGGCCATAGCCATTGGAACTTCTGCTTCGGCCTCTGTTACTTTAGCACGCATTTCTTCAACTTTTGCTCTCATTTCTTGTTCATGTGCCACTGCCATTGCACGGCGTTCTTCTGCTTTCGCTTGAGCAATCTTCTTGTCAGCTTCAGCTTGATCCGTCTGCAATCCAGCACCGATGTTTTTACCGATATCAATATCGGCTATATCAATCGAAAGAATTTCAAATGCCGTTCCAGAATCGAGTCCTTTACTAAGTACAGTCTGAGATATCATATCAGGATTTTCTAATACTGCTTTATGGTCTTGAGAAGAACCAATTGTAGAAACAATCCCTTCCCCTACTCGGGCAATAACAGTATCTTCACCAGCACCACCGACAAGGCGGTCTATGTTCGCGCGTACTGTTATTCTTGCCTTAGCTTTTACTTCAATACCATCCATAGCCACCCCGGCAATAAAAGGAGTTTCAATGACTTTAGGATTAACACTCATTTGTACCGCTTCTAGTACGTCACGGCCAGCAAGATCAATCGCAGCGCAACGTTCAAATGTTAATTCAATGTTAGCCCGTTGTGCCGCAATAAGCGCATTGACTACTCTATCTACATTACCACCTGCAAGATAATGTCCTTCTAATTTGTTTAATTCAATATTAAGTCCCGCTTTTTCAGCTTTAATGAGGGGATTCACCACTCTTGCTGGAATAACACGCCGTAACCTCATTCCTACTAATTGAAAAATACCGACTTTCACCCCGGCAGCAAGCGCAGATATCCACAACATGACTGGCACAAAGGTGAATAAAATAAGCAACAGAATAAAAGCCAGTACTAATACAATAATCAATCCTACATCGATAGGCATATCCATAATTCCTCCTTATGTGTCTATTTATTTAATTTCCGTACAACAATCCTTGAGCCCTCTGTCTCTACTATTTTCACATTTTCTCCTTTTTCAATATATCCTCCTTCCGATATAACGTCAAGCCGCTCTTCGCCTGATAAGATGGAACCAGCAGGACGAAGAGATGTTAGAGAAACACCAGTAGCTCCAACAAGTTCATCTCGACTTTCATTCGAGATAAATCCATCATCTGTAGTAACAGCATCATGAAGAACAAAGCGTTCCATCGGACCTTTTTTCCCAAACATCGTGAACAAAACAATAATTGCTATTATGGATAAAATACCCGCAATTAATATGGAGATAACAATATTCATCGTGGAAAACGAAGCCAGTACCATGCCGGTGATTACCGATCCAATTCCTAGAACACCAAAAATACCGAACCCTGGAATCAATAGTTCTATGATCAGCAGTATAATACCAACAATGAACAAAATGATAGATTCAAAGCCAGCAAAACCAGCTATAGCGTGACCGAAGAAAAACAAAAATAATGATGCAGATCCCAATATTCCTGGAATTCCAAAACCTGGAGAGTATAATTCCATAATGAGCCCGATACTACCTACACTGAGAAGAATCGGTATTAATACTGGATTTGTTACAAAACGTGCGATTTGTTCAGCCAGACTTACTTCAAATTCCTGAATTTGTGCATCAGCGGCATCCAATTCGGCAAGCAGTTCTTCTCTGTCATCCACCACATATTCTGTGTATTCAACCTCTAACGCTTCAGATGCAGTCAGTGATAATAGTTCCCCTTCTCCAGCTCGAAACTCCGGGAGATTTACAGATGGATCAGCCATAGCTACCGCATACTTAGGGTCACGATTATTTAATTCAGCTGCCCCTTTCATATTAGCTTCCCAATGAGATTGAGCTTTGTTACTTGCTGCATTACCGGAACCATCAATTACTTGGGCAGCTCCCATCTCCGTGCCAGGTGCCATAGCAATATTATCAGCACTTAAAGCAATAAAAGCGCCGGCTGACATTGCTTCCTCTGTTACAAAAGCAGTCGTAGGTATTGGTGCGTCTTGAATGATAGACGAAATATCTCCCGCTGCATCTACGGCTCCACCAGGTGTATCGATTTCAAATATGATTCGGTCTGCTCCAGCATCTTCTGCTTCAGTTACAGACCGTTCTAAAAAAGATACCAATCCTCTTTCGACCGTTTGCTCAACAGGAACAATATAAACTAAACGATCAGACGAATCGTTGGCATAACCTACATTCACAGCTAAAATAACCAGAGATAGTACCAGTAAACCTACGTATATTTTGGTTTTATGGAACACTACGAACCCCTCGTTTCTACGTGTTACCTTCCTGTTGATTTATTAAAATATATAGTACACCTATTCTATCCTGCGAATCATTATATACGTTATAAAAATGAAATCGTTTCAGCTAAAGACAGTATAACATTAATTATGTATGCCTTCCATCAACTCTCCTCATTAACAATATATATACAGGACTTATCAAGAAAAGTACAAGAAGCCCTGGGGTAGATGACTTCTGCAGGGCTGGCCTCAGCCTTCTCAAACTCTGCTTTCAAGGGATCCGCTCGTTTTTTTAGTCCGTCTTCTGCTTCTGCTGGAGGTTTTACACTGCTTCACAAAATCATACACGTTTTAAACATTTCTGTCCTATAAAAAGAGACTGCCTCAAAAGTCGTTCTTACGATTTTGAGACAGTCTCTTGTATTAAGTCAAATGCTTTTGTACGAGTTGATTGACCTTTTTACCGTCTGCTTGCCCTTGCACTTTCGGCATGACAGCAGACATTACTGCTCCTATATCACTTTTGGAAGAAGCGCCGACCTTTTGAATGGTATCTTTAACGATAATATCAAGATCTTCTTCCGAAAGCTGCTTTGGCATGTATTCAGATAGAATCTTAAGTTCTTCCTCTATCTCTTTTGTCAAATCTTCTCTATTCGCTCTTTCAAACTCATGGAGGGATTCATTCCGTTTTTTCCATTCACGGTTTAATACAAGAAGAGCTTCCTCTTCCTCAAGTTCCCTGTTTACTTTAATCGATTCATTTTGAAGAGATGATTTTATACTTCGAATAACAGTAAGCCTTTTTTTGTCCTTGGCTTTTAAAGCAATCTTTAAATCTTCATTTAAACGATCCATGAGATCCAGCGCCAAGCACCTTCCTTCTTTAGAACTTACGTTTTCTAGCCGCTTCTGATTTTCTCTTGCGTTTCACGCTTGGCTTTTCGTGGTGCTTGCGTTTTTTAACTTCAGCCATCGTTCCTTCTTTAGAAAGATCGCGCTTAAAACGGCGAAGAGCGGCATCAATATTCTCGTTCTTACGAACTCGGGTCTCAGCCATATGATTCCCTCCCTCCGAACAACCAGTACAGCCATAGTATTTCAACAAAAACTATAAAAAGCATGTACATCAAATGTTAACCCAATACATGAATGAATAATTTTTAATTGAAAACAATAGCTATTTTCACAAATTATAAAACAAAACCATAAAAAAAGCAACACATCTATTAAAAAATATATGCTTGATTTTAATAGTCAGAAGAACTTGAAGTACCAGAAACGATAGCAATTCCAGAACTAGTGCCAATTCTTTGGGCACCAGCTTCTATCATCGCAAGTGCTGTCTGTTCATCCTTCACTCCACCACTTGCTTTTACCTCAGCTTTATCTCCTACAACTTGCTTCATTAGTTTAACATCTTCTAGGGTAGCTCCACCACCGGCAAATCCAGTCGAAGTTTTAACAAAATCGGCACCAGCTTCTACAGCTAAAACACATGCCTTTTCTTTTTCTTCATCAGTTAATAAAACTGTTTCAATAATAACCTTAACTAAGGCTTTGTCTTTTGCCGCTTCAACCACCGCTTTAACATCTTTTTGAACATCTAATTCTTCTCCGCTTTTTAAAGCACCGATGTTGATAACCATATCAATTTCGGTTGCACCCTTATCTATGGCTTGTTTTGTTTCAAACGCTTTGACACCTGGCAACGTAGCACCTAGTGGGAAGCCTATTACCGTACACACTTCCACCTCGGTGTCTTTTAAAATAGAATAAGCGACAGGAACCATAGACGGATTGACACAAACGGATGCAAAGTTGTATTCTTTTGCTTCATTAGACAAGGTTTTAACTTGATCAATGGTTGAATCAGGTTTTAAAAGAGTGTGATCAATCATAGTAGATAATGAATTCATGCTTACTCATCCTTTCTGTTACGCGAGTACTATATCTTCCTCTTCGCTAGCTTCACGTACAAATTCACCTATATTGTAAGGATAGCCGGCTTGTGTAATTCTTACTTTAACAATTTTACCTATCATATTTTCCGTTGCTTCAAATTTAACTCTCATATAATTCGACGTATAGCCTGTGTATAATCCAGTTTCTTCGTCCTGTTCTTCTGGTATAACATCCACTTCTGCACCTTCATAATCAGAAGCGTATTCTTTTGCTAATTGGTTAGAAAGCTCGATTAAACTGCGCACACGCTTTGTTTTGACATCATTATCAACTTGATTATCCATCTTTGCTGCAGGGGTTCCAGTCCTTTTAGAATACGGAAATACATGTAATTCTGAGAATTTGTTATCTGCAATGAACCGATAGGTTTCGTTAAATTCTTCTTCTGTCTCTCCAGGAAAACCAACAATAACATCTGAAGTAACAGCCAGCCCCGGAAGAGCTTTTTTTAATTTATCTATTCTTTGAGCAAAGAATTCTGTTGTATACTTTCGTCTCATTCGTTTTAATACCGTATTCGATCCGGATTGAAGAGGAACATGTAAATGGTTGACGATTTTATTTGACTGATCAATAACATCAATAACTTCGTCGGTTATTTGACTTGCTTCAATAGAAGAAATTCTTATTCGTTTTAAACCGTTTACTTGCTCGAGTTCTTTTAATAAATCAGGAAGACTATACTCTTTCATGTCTTCACCATAACCGCCAGTATGAATACCTGTAAGTACTATTTCTTTGTACCCAGCTTCGACAAGTTGATGAGCTTGCGCTAAAACATCTTCCGGTTTTCTAGAACGAAGTAACCCTCTTGCCCAAGGAATGATACAAAATGTACAGAAGTTATTACAACCTTCCTGTATCTTTAAAGATGCTCTTGTTCTATCAGTGAATTCTGGAACATCTAACTCTTCATATACTCTAGTTTTCATTATGTTCCCTACACCATTAATGGGTTCACGTTCTTTTTGGAATTGTTCAATGTATCCAATCATTTTGGAGCGGTCTTGAGTACCGACTACAACATCTACTCCAGGGATATCCATAATCTCTGCTGGAGAGGTTTGAGCATAACAGCCGGTAACACAAACGACAGCTTCAGGATTTTTCCTTACCGCTCGGCGAATGACCTGTCTGCTTTTTTTATCACCGGTATTAGTAACTGTACACGTATTAATTACATAAACATCTGCTTGTTTATCAAAATCCGTTTTCTCGTACCCTTCTTGCTTGAAAAGCTGCCAAATCGCTTCCGTTTCATAATGATTTACTTTACAACCAAGAGTGTGGAATGCTACAGAAGCCATTAGTTTCACCTCAATAATTCATAGTTATAAGATAGAACCGATAGTAAATATAGAGAAGCCGTTTCACTTCTTACTATTCTTGGTCCTAAACTGACTTGACGACAGTTATGTTTCGTATAAGCGTTTGATTCATTTTCACTTATTCCGCCCTCCGGACCAATAATAGCTAACAGAGAAGAAGAGGCATGTTTCAAAACAGCCGGCAATCCACTGTGATTATTCATCTTTGCCTGCTCTTCGTATAAATAAATGCTAGCATCATAACTGGACATTGTCTTGAGCAATTCTTTATAGTCTGGGCAATAGCTAATCGATGGAATAAAAAGTCTGCCTGATTGTTCTGCAGCTTCTTTTGCAATTTTACGCAGTCGTTCTATTTTCTTATCTACTTTGTTACTGTCCCATTTTACCACAGATCTTTCAGCATGGAATACATAAAAGCGATGGGCCCCAAGTTCTGTACCTTTTTGAATAACAAGATCTAAATTGTCCCCTTTAATCAGAGCTTGAGCAATTGAAATTTTCACAGGGAGTTCAGGATTATAATCCACGTCTTCAAGAATGTCTGCTTTAACTTGTTCTTTTTCAATAGCAGATATTGAACAATAAACTTGGCGTCCTTCGTTATTTAGACATATGATTTTATCATCAATCTCTAATCGCATAACTTTTACAATATGCTTCACGTCATCTCCAGTAATGAACACATTCGTATCTGTCATTTGTTCTGGATTGACAAAATACCTTTGCATAGAAGTGACTCCTTTATTTTTGTGCGACAAAAGCGACCCAATCTTCCATTTCCATCGTATCTTTAATTACAAAATTTTCATAGGTCAAAGCTTCTTTCACTTCGTCCTTTTTACTCGAAATAATGCCTGAAGTAATAAATAGACCTCCAGATTTTAACGATTGATAGGCTCTTGGGGTTACTCGAATAATAATATCCGCCAAAATATTAGCAACAATAATGTCCGCCTGGTGGGACTCTTGATCTAACAAATTATTCTGTCTGACCGTTATCTTATTTTCTGTATTGTTTTCTAATACATTTTGCCGGGCTACATCTACAGCTTTCTGATCAAGGTCTAATGCTAGAACGCTCGCTGCATTTAACTTGGCCGCACCAATAGCCAGTACACCCGATCCAGTACCTACATCAATAACCTGTTCTTGTCCAACCATTTCTTGTTCCAACGCCTGCAGACTTAGAACAGTGGAAGGATGTGTTCCCGTACCAAAAGCCATACCCGGGTCCAATTCTATCACTTGTTCTTGTGCCGTTTCTGGAATATAGTTTTCCCAAGTTGGTGCAATCGTCAAGGAGTCAGTAATTTTTACAGGCTTATAATATTGCTTCCAAGCATGAGCCCAATCCTCTTCCTGTATTTCCTTTAAGGTCACATTATTATTCCCAAGATCAATATGATGAAGACGTAAATGTGCAATAGAAGTTTTTATATCTTCAATTGTTTCTGTTAGAAGATCATTGTCTGGGAAGTAAGATTTTACAATCACACCTTCTTCCGGGTAATCTTCTTTTGATAAATCAAAAATTTCGTCTTCTGCCCCGTCCCATTTTTTATCAACGTCATTGGAATCTTCAATAACAACTCCACTTGCTCCTGCTTCATGAAGTATATTAGATATTGGTTCTACTGCTTCTTGGGCAGTATGAATACTGAATTCTATCCATTTCACTTTTACCATCTCCATCATATTAAAAGGCTTTCTTAAAAGATTCTTACTGTTTAAGCATAAGAAGTCAATGAACGAAAGGCGGCAACACCTGCGAAAAACAGCACGAACTAAAATCACTTGAAACGACGAAAGTAGTTTCAAGGAGTTAACGTCGTGCCAGTGGCAAGCGTCCGCCATCAGTGAACAATTGTAAAAAACAACAAGGATTACAAAAACAGCCTATTAAAAAATCCCTTGTCGCTTTTAATACATTTCGCTTAGGAATCTGATAAAACCAAGCCTGTGGGTGCACAGACTTGGCTTCCATATATACTTATTCTCCCTTAAAAGCTCGCTTTACTTTTTCAAAGAAATTTTGGTGTTGCTCTTCTACTTGTTCATCTCCGCTTAATTCCGAAAATTCTCTGATTAGTTCTTTTTGTTTTTCGTCTAATTTTTTCGGTGTAATAACCTGAACTTTTACGTGTTGATCACCTTGACCCCGTCCATGAACATTTGGAATTCCTTTTCCACGTAACCGGAAATTAGTGCCCGTTTGAGTTCCGGCTGGGATTTTCAGCTTCACTTTTCCGCGTAGGGTCGGCACTTCAATTTCGTCTCCTAATGCAGCTTGAGCAAATGTTAATGGCATTTCGCAGTATACATCGTCACCATCACGGTCAAAGAATTCATGAGATTGAACATTAAACACAACAAATAAATCGCCCGCAGGACCATTATTAACTCCTGCTTCTCCTTCTCCAGCGACACGTATTTGTTGACCATAATCCACACCAGCTGGTACTGTTATGCTGATTTTCTTGTTATTTTGAACTTTTCCTTTTCCGCCGCACGTATTACATTTGTCTTTAATGGTTTTACCAGTTCCTTGACACCGATCACATGCGCGTCTGTTTACGACACGTCCAAATGGAGTATTTTGTTCAACATTAAGCTGACCAGCTCCTCCGCATTTCGTACATGTTTCTGGACTCGTTCCCGGTTTTGCCCCGCTTCCGTCACACGTTTCGCATTCTTCTTCTCTAGGAATTTCAATTTCTGTTTCTTTACCAAAAACTGCTTCCTTGAAAGTGAGAGTCATTGTGTACTGTAGGTCAGCACCTTGTCTTGGAGCATTTGGATCTCGTCTTCCACCACCAAAGAACATATCGAAAATATCGCCAAATCCGCCGAAATCACCTGCGCCTCCACCGGCACCACCGAATCCTTGATTTGGATCAGCGTGTCCGAAGCGGTCGTAATTAGATTTCTTTTGAGGATCACTTAAAGTATCGTACGCTTCCTTCACTTCTTTAAACTTTTCTTCGGCTCCCTCTTCTCCATTTACGTCAGGATGATATTTTCGAGCCAGTTTTCGATAAGCTTTTTTTATTTCATCCGTTGAAGCATCTTGATCTAACCCTAATACTTCATAGTAATCGCGTTTACTCATCATATATTCACTCCCGTTCGCTATTCCATAGACGTAATCATATCATTATACTCGAAAATTCTTCAAGTTTTTCCGAGTCGACCCCAGCTGTCCCTCGAACGAATTAATTTTGTTCTGTTGGGTTTTCGAGTCACGTTTTTCCCGCAGGGAGACGCCATCTTTCGCTTCTGCTGAAAGCTCCACATTGCATTCATTCTTATCTTTTTAGAAAGACCCGGCTCATCGCCGAGTCCTATGGCGAAAACCAAGGTTAACTTGTAATGAGTTTCCATACCATTTATATCACTCAAAAAGAAAGGAGCTGACCCATAGTAAAGCGAAGCTTAACCTTTTTTTGGGACAACTCCTCATGTAGGTAAATACTATTTTTTGCTTTTCCTTACAAGTAAGTTCCCCATTCAAGGGAAGAAGACTATCTCTTCATCCTTAATAGTAAAAGGAGGAGAGACAGTCTCTTAAAAAGCATAGCTATTATTTTTCCTTGTTATCGTCGTCAACTTCTTCATAATCTGCGTCAACAACGTCGTCTGAATTACCTTCTGTGTTTTCTTGAGCATCTTGAGCTTGTTGAGCTGCTTGCTCGTAAAGCTTAGTAGAAAGCTGTTGAACAATTTCTTGTAATTCATCTTTTGCAGAACTAATAGCTTCGATATCATCGCCTTCAAGCGCTTCTTTTACTTTATTTTTCGCTTCTTCAGCTTTATCTTTTTCTTCTTGATCGACGCTGTCTCCAAGGTCTTCTAGTGTTTTCTCTGTCGTAAATACAAGCTGATCCGCTTCGTTTCTTGTCTCAACCGCTTCTTTACGTTTTCTATCTTCTTCTGCATTTTCTTCTGCATCTTTCACCATTTGTTCAATTTCATCATCGGAAAGACCAGAGGAAGAAGTGATTGTAATGGATTGTTCTTTATTTGTTCCTAAGTCTTTTGCACGTACATTAACAATACCGTTTGCGTCAATATCAAATGTTACCTCGATTTGAGGAACTCCACGTGGTGCTGGTGGAATGTCTGATAGTTGAAAGCGGCCAAGTGTTTTGTTGTCCGCAGCCATTTCGCGTTCCCCTTGAAGGACATGAATGTCTACAGATTGTTGGTTATCCGCAGCTGTTGAGAACACTTGCGATTGACTTGTCGGAATCGTTGTGTTTCTTTCAATCAGTTTAGTTGTCACACCACCCATTGTTTCGATACCAAGTGATAATGGAGTAACGTCAAGCAATACAACATCTTTAACATCTCCAGCTAACACGCCTGCTTGTATAGCAGCACCTAGTGCTACCACTTCGTCAGGATTTACACCTTTGTGTGGATCTTGGCCAGTTAGCTTTTTAATACCTTCCTGTACTGCAGGAATACGTGTAGAACCTCCTACTAGTATCACTTTATCAACATCAGACGCACTCATTCCTGCATCTTTCAATGCTTGACGTGTAGGTCCCATCGTTCTTTCTACCAATTTGGAAGACAGCTCATCAAACTTAGCACGAGTCAAAGTCATTTCCATGTGCTTTGGACCAGTTGAATCTGCTGTAATAAAAGGTAAGGAAATTTGTGTTTGAGCAACGCCAGACAAATCTTTTTTAGCTTTTTCCGCTGCATCTTTTAAACGTTGCAAGGCCATATTGTCTTGAGATAGATCAACACCTTGTTCCTTTTTGAATTCAGCAACTAGATGATCAATAATAACTTGGTCAAAATCGTCCCCACCTAATTTATTGTCACCAGAAGTTGATTTAACTTCAAAAAAGCCTTCTCCAAGTTCAAGGATAGATACGTCAAATGTTCCACCGCCAAGGTCATATACTAAAATAGTTTGATCTTCTTCTTTATCTAAACCATAAGCTAGTGAAGCAGCAGTAGGCTCATTTACGATACGGTCGACTTCAAGACCTGCGATTTTTCCAGCATCTTTTGTTGCTTGACGTTGAGAATCATTGAAATAAGCCGGTACTGTAATAACAGCATTTGTAACTGTTTCACCAAGATAACTTTCAGCGTCATCTTTTAGTTTTTGTAGGATAATAGCTGAGATTTCTTGTGGAGTGTAACTCTTTCCTTCGATTTCAACAGTGTGATCCGTACCCATATGTCTTTTAATAGATTGGATTGTATTTTCGTTTGTAATTGCCTGACGTTTAGCTACTTCCCCGACTTGGCGTTCACCGTCTTTAAAAGCAACTACTGATGGAGTTGTACGATTACCTTCCGGATTCGGAATAACTTGTGCTTCTCCACCTTCCATTACTGCCACACAAGAATTTGTTGTCCCTAAGTCAATACCAATTGTTCTACTCATTGTCTCGTCAGCCTCCTATACACATTTACTTTAAATTTTTATTATGCATTTACTTTTACCATTGCTGGTCGAATTACTTTATCTTTTAATTTATAACCCGTTTGCAATTCTTCCACGATTTGATTTGATTCAAACCCTTCTTCTTCAACTTGCATAACGGCTTGGTGTTGATGTGGATCAAATACTTCACCTTCTGACTTGATCACTTCTAGACCCTCATTTTGCAGAGCATCTAAAAGTTGGGAGTAAACCATATTAACCCCTTGCAATAAAGAATCAGAATCCTCATTTTCCGGAGCAGCATCTATCGCTCTCCCAAAATTATCGAGTACTGGAAGAAGAGACTCAATCAAATCCTGGGCTCTATATTTGGCGTCCTTCTCTTTTTCCTCTTTTGCACGCCGTCTTACATTATCAAGATCAGCCTGAGCACGTAAAGCACGACTCTGCCAATCTCCTGCTTCTTGCTTTAATCTTTCAATTTCTTGTTGTTCCGGAGTCTTATCTGACTGTTCTTCCCCGTCTTCTTGTTGATTTGTTTCATCGATTATTTCTTCGGAGTTTTGCTCCGTTGTGTTGTTTTCTTCTTCCATAGAAGAAGTATGTTCTTCTTTCATATCATTCACCTCCCGAACTTCCTGTGTTCCTTTTTTCAAACCCAATCACTTATAGTACCATTAAGAGCGTTTCGTGTACAAGTTTGTAAGAGCGATGGATAAATCTTTGGATAGATGTTCAATTAGACCTATAACTCTTGGATATTCCATTCTTGTAGGACCTACAATTCCAATAGTCCCTACTGGATTTCCATTAAAAGAATACGTCGCAGAAATAATGCTGCAATCTTCAAAAGCTTCATTCGCATTTTCTTGCCCTATACGAATTGTTAATCCGCGTTGATTAGGCTTAAGAAGTTCATGTATCGTATGATCTTCTTCCAACAATTCAAAAATCATTCGAATCTTATCCACGTCTTTAAACTCTGGTTGTGATAATAGATTTGTTTTACCGCCGTAAAATACTTTTTCTTGTTTGCTCTTTTGCAACGTTTCTTCTGTAAATTCCAGTGCATCATGAAAACTGTTGACATGTTGTTTAAGCAGACCGGCTACCTCGTTCATAATTTTATTATGAAGTTGATAAAGAGGAACACCCTCAAGCCTTTCATTTAAAATGTTGGCGATTTTTTCAAGGTCACTACTATTTAAAGACTTAGGAAGAGAGACCGTGTGATTTTCTACGTGTCCCGTATCTGTCACAAGGATAGCTACAGCTGCATTTTCATTTAATGGAATAATTTGAACTTGCTTTAACTTGGATTGAAAAATTTCTGGTCCAAGAACTATAGAAGCGTAACTAGTCAGCTCAGATAAAATAGTAGCAGATTGCTTCACTACCTCTTCGGCTTCTGTGACCCTTCCAGCAAACAGTGCTTGCATATCTTGAATTTCTTTTTTAGAAAGTCGATGTGGAAGCAACAAATGATCCACATAGTGACGATATCCCTGTTCAGACGGAATTCTCCCTGATGAACTATGCGGCTTTTCCAAATAGCCCATATCTTCTAAGTCCGCCATCTCATTCCTTAACGTGGCCGGGCTGTAACTTACTCCTCTTCTTTTGGAGAGGTTACGAGAACCTACCGGCTCTGCTGAGTGAATATAATCATCAACGATCGCTTGTAAAATAAATAATTGACGGTCTGTAAGCATGACATCATCACCTCTGTTAGCACTCATTGCTTTCGAGTGCTAAATCTATTGTAAAGTTATCAAAAGGGATGATATTTGTCAATAAATAATGCTATGATTCATCCACTTAAAATCATTTCATATTTCTAATATACAAGCAGAAATTTTTCAAACACTTCGTTGCCTAACAGTTTTCCGTTTTTTGTAAGATGAAGAGAGTCACCGGAGTCATAAAGCAACTCTCGTTCTAATAAGTCATGAATCACTTCCGGAAAAATAGTGTAGTACGATGTTTGAAACTTGCTTTCAAACCTGTCTGCTCTCACACCTTCTTTCATTCTAAGACCCATAAACATTTCTTCTTCCATCATTTCTGTCTTTGGTACCTCATGACTTTCTTTTACTGCTGATTCACCGTTTTCAATTGCCTTAATATAATGTGGAAGTGGACCGATGTTTGCATACCTTGTTCCATCTAAATAACCATGAGCTCCTGCACCGAACCCGTAATACTCGTTATTTTTCCAATATGTTTTATTGTGTTCACTATCCATCCCATATTTAGAGAAATTACTTATTTCGTAGGCGGTATACCCGGCATTGTGTAATCCTGAAACTAACACTTCATACATCTCTGCTTCCGTATCTTCAGGCAACGGTTGAATTTTACCCTGTCGATACCAATTATAAAACATAGTTTTTTCTTCGATTTTCAAAGAATATGCTGATATGTGTGGAATATCTAGTTCAAGTGTTTTCGAAATGGTATCTTTCCATATTTCCATCGTTTGTTCAGGTAACCCGAACATCAAATCAATCGAGATGTTTTCAAAGCCAACAGACTTTGCTAAATCTATAGTTTCGACAGCTTCTTGGGCTGAATGTCCTCTACCTATCTTTTCTAATAACTTATCATTAAAACTTTGTACACCTATACTTAAACGATTAACACCAGCAGCGCGCATCATTTTCAGTTTGTCACGATCCACTTCGCCGGGATTAACTTCAACGGTAAATTCCCGCACCTGTTCTGGATTCCTAACAAGTGTATTTACATCATCAAGTACTTGTTTCAATTGCTGCTCATTTAACGCTGTCGGAGTACCTCCGCCTATATAGATTGTTTCAATCGAAGGTTTTTCATCCATCGATATCACACGTTTCATTTCTTCATTCAATACCTCTACGTATTTATCCACTGGTTGATTTTTAATATAAAATTTATTGAAATCACAATAAAAACATATTTGTTCACAAAAAGGAATGTGGACATATATCGAGGAAGCCGCCATGTAATCACCTTCTTTTTGTCCTCCAGTTGGACGAATTAATCCTCATCCATTCGAAGAACAGACATAAATGCTTCTTGTGGTACATCTACTTTTCCTACACTTTTCATACGCCGCTTACCTTCTTTTTGTTTTTCAAGGAGTTTTCTTTTTCTAGTAACGTCACCACCATAACATTTTGACAACACGTTTTTACGCATCGCCTTTATGTTAGAACGAGCAATAACATTATTTCCAATTGTCGCTTGAACAGGTACTTCAAATTGCTGACGCGGGATTAATTCTTTTAATTTATCAACAATCGATTTTCCACGCTCGTAAGCAAAATCTCTGTGCACAATCACAGACAGGGCGTCAACTATTTCTCCATTTAATAAAATATCCATCTTCACGAGGTTCGATTCTCTATACCCGATGAATTCATAATCAAACGAAGCATATCCTTTTGTATTAGATTTCAATTGATCAAAAAAGTCATAAACAATCTCGGTTAAAGGTAAGTGATAAACGATGTTCACACGGTTTTCATCCATATACTGCATATCTATAAATTCCCCGCGTTTTTTCTGACAAATATCCATAACAGCACCAACGAAATCGTTAGGAACCATTACCGTAGCTTTAACAAAAGGCTCTTCAACAGAGTCAACTTTCTGCTGATCGGGCATTTTCGATGGATTGTCAATTTCAAGTACTTCTCCGTCTGTTAAATAAACATTATAAACAACGCTAGGTGCTGTTGTTATTAACCCGATGCCATACTCTCGTTCGATTCGTTCCTGTAATATTTCCATATGCAAAAGACCCAAAAAGCCGCAACGGAAACCGAAACCCAGTGCTTGAGAGGATTCAGCTTCATATTGAAGCGAACTGTCATTCAATTCCAACCTTTCCAGAGCATCTCTTAAAGCGTTGTAATCATTAGAATCAATCGGGTGCATACCACAAAAGACCATCGGATTCATTGTCTTATAACCAGGCAGCGGCTTTTCAGCAGGCTTATTAGCATGTGTTATCGTATCACCGACTCTAGAATCACTAACATTTTTAATGGAGGCTATCATAAATCCGACATCACCAACTGTTAATTCATCACAGACAACCGGTTTAGGAGTAAATACGCCAACTTCAGACACTTCAAACTCCTTACCTGTCTGCATCATTTGTATTTTTTCACCAGGACGTATGGTTCCTTCTATCACCCTGATATAAGCAATCACACCTCTATATGTATCATAAATAGAATCAAAAATAAGAGCTTGCAACGGCTCTTCCGGATTTCCAGATGGTGCTGGGATTTTTTCTACAATCTGTTTGAGAACTTCATCCGTTCCAAGTCCACTCTTGGCTGAAGCAAGTACAGCGTCAGACGCATCTATCCCGATAACATCTTCAATTTCTTGTTTGATTTTTTCTGGCTCAGCACTTGGCAGGTCTACCTTATTAATGACAGGAATAATTTCCAAATCGTTATCAACAGCTAGATAAACATTGGCTAACGTTTGTGCTTCAATTCCTTGTGAGGCATCTACAATAAGAAGAGCTCCTTCACAAGCCGCTAAACTTCGGGATACCTCGTATGAGAAATCGACGTGCCCCGGTGTGTCAATCAAATGAAATGTGTACTCCTCACCGTCCGTGTGAGTATATTTCAAATGAACAGAGTTTAACTTAATCGTAATACCTCGTTCTCTTTCTAAATCCATAGCATCCAACATTTGATCTTTCATTTCTCTTTCCGGTAAAGACCTTGTCGTTTCTAAGATTCTATCCGCAAGTGTCGACTTACCGTGATCAATATGAGCGATGATAGAGAAGTTTCTAATTTTCTTTTGTCTTGCGTCTCTTTGTTCATGATTCATTATTTGATCACTCCTGATTAGAATAAACCATCGAAAACTTTCAATGATTTCCCCGTACTAAAAACACTAATTTTAATTATACCAACGGGCGGCCGGCACTTCAATAACAAGCATACTAATTCACGACGTGGATTCGAAGATGTCCAATGTATCACCTATATTAGAAAAAATATTAACGACGTCTTCTTGCTTCATTTGATCCTGACGCTTTAACAAATCCTTTGATAAATCAGTTTGTTCTTTTTCTGACTTTACTGTCTGCTGAGAGGTTTCAGTTTTTGAATCAACTAAAGTATCCATATCAATGTTCTGCCAATGTATTTGAGAATACTGAAAACCGGTTATCATACCTCCCATAAATAAAATGCCTGCCACACAAATAACGGTCAGAAATTTCATCGTTTTACTCCCCTTCCTCTTTGGATTCGAAATATTGTTCACTAATTACTTCTGCTAATTTATCTGCCGTACGGTATGTTTCATTTAATGAGTTTTCAACCCCGCCTACTTCGATAAGAATCGATTTCTCAGAAAGGTCTTGATTGTAGCGACCGTTTGCACCGACTCCACCTTTAGTAAGCACCCCTCTGCTTATTCCTGGGTATTTGTCATTTAATCTATGGTGTAGATCTGTCGCCATTTCTAAATTCTTCTCATAATGAGGATTGTTTTCACCAATAACAAAATATGTTCTTGCAACCGTCTCTCCATTAATTGTAGCTGTGGTGATATCTCGTGGCTGTGAATCCCTGTGTAAATCAAAAAATAATTCTAATTGATCGTTTTCTTCAATCGCTTCTTGCAGTACTGTTCTAGACACATCGTAGGATTGCGGAAATTCCCAACCCTTTTCATGGAGTCTTTTTTCAATATCTGTTTTATCTACTGTCGTTCCTATGCCTTGTTTTTCTAGCTGTTCTCCCAATCTTTGCCCTACCATCGTTATATTCACATCTGAATGAAAGGCGTTTTCTGTCCCTTCTTCTAATTCCGGTAAATATGATTCCCGACTATGAGAGTGAATAATATGGGCGATTGTCTCATTTGTTTGCGATTCATTGTCCACTTCTTGGTCAGAATCGTCCATAATCTCTAATCTATCAGCCGTTGCTTCTCTTTCTTCGAGCAAAACTTCTAAAGGAGGAGCTGATTCTATCGGCATATTTGTAAAATCCGCCCCATCACCAGCTACTACTATTTTTCCATCAAAAGATGCAAAACCCGGGATTTCTCGTCCCAGTAATGTTCTTGGTTCATGAAAATCTAATTTTGTTGCGAATTCAAACAACATGTTAGAAATTGATTCGGTTTCTACATCTAAGCCATTTATAAAATACCGATTTTCATAAGTGAACAACGAAATCAGCAATTCCTTTTGTACTTCTGAACTCCACGTATGTAATTGACGAGACGAAAATATACTTTCGTCTTCAGATGACGTTAACACTGCTATAATAAACATCACTAGTAAATAACCAGCCATGCCTGTCATTATTATCTTCCTAATGCTTGTACGTTTTTTGGGTAAGCCTCTTCTTCCTTTGTTTTTATATACCATGGTTTTCCCTCCTGCCTCTAATCTATGAACGAAATATAATAGATTAGAACTGCAGAAAGTAATTTAAGAGAAAAGCCGTTCTCTAATGATGGAGAACGACTTAATCTGGCTTAATGGTTTATTTTGTATATGTCCCTGTACTTTCTTGTGAAATGCTTTCATGAAGGGCTGCATTTAGTCCTTCTGCAATTACATTTGCCATGTCTCTCATAAATACATCCACTTCTTTAGGGGTAACCATTAAATTATGACCCATTGGTGCGAGCACTTCCTGAATTAGCTGTCTTTTTTCCATTTCTTCCAATCCCCCTACCATGCCGAGCATAGCCTTGCGTTTCTCTTCATTAGGCATATCTTCTTCAGTTAGTTCCTTTTTTTCTCCAAAAACCATACCTGCTGGAGTTAAGGCTTTACTCGCAGAGTCTTTTGTGTCCATTTCCTTTCCTAAATGTTTTAATATAAAGTCAATTGTATCGCTAGTAATCGAAACGGCATCAACTACAGTTGGAATACCAATAGCAATAACAGGAATACCAAGCGTTTCTTTACTTAATTCTTTTCGTTCATTTCCAACCCCTGATCCAGGATGAATCCCCGTATCCGACATTTGAATCGTTGTGTTCACCCGTTCGACAGACCGAGATGCTAACGCATCAACCGCAATAATGAAATCAGGGTTTGTTTTGTCAATAATTGCCGAAATAATATCGCTCGTTTCTACCCCGGTCAACCCCATCACACCTGGTGAAAAGGCACTAACAGGGCGAAATCCTTCTTCCACTTGTTCTGGCGCTTCTTTAAAAAGATGTCTTGTAATAACTAGTTTATCTACTACCATAGGTCCTAGTGCATCGGGAGTCACATTCCAATTTCCCAATCCTGTTATTAAGCAGGAAGCATCTTTAGTTATACCAAGCTGTTTGATAAAGGCGGCAAACTCTTTAGCAAAAACATCTTCCACTGCTTGTTGCAGTTCTGTGTCTTGTTTACGAACACCTTGGGCTTCAAAGGTTAAATATTCTCCTGCTTTTTTACCTGTTTTTTCTGCACCCGCTTCATCAATACGAACCTTTGTTATTTTTACTCCTCTTTCCTTTTTTTCATGGACACGTACTCCTGTACTTTTATCCTGTTGTTCATCACCCTGTATTTCTTTTTCTTCTAAAAGTTCTTTTTCTTCAATCGCCAAATCTGTACGGACAGAATATTTAGAGAGGTCTAACTCCATAACAGCACCTACTTTCTATTCCTTTAAAGGCGTTCCTGGTAAGGTTTCTTCTTATTGTGTTACCTGATTTACTATTTATTCGTCTTGCACGACATTTTGTTTTTTGATAGAATCCTCTTGTGTTCTTATCAACGGTTTATGGATGGAACAGAACAAGGAGGTGACAAATATGCCAAATATTAAATCAGCAAAAAAACGCGTAATCGTTAATGAACAAAAGCGCACAAAACAGCACGCTTTTAAATCTGCGATGCGCTCGACTGTAAAGGAATTTAATAAAAAAGCCGACAACAACGATGTTGAGGGAGCGAAAGAACTTCTTCAGCTTGCTACGAAAAAAGTAGACAAAGCGGCTGATAAAAAAATGATTCACAAAAACACTGCTGCTAGAACGAAAGCTAAAATGCAGCAACGTTTTAATAAAATTGCTCAATAAACAGACAAAACGACTCTTGATGAGTCGTTTTTTTTAAAAGATAAGAATGTATAAAATGTGGAGCTTTTGGTACGAAAGGAAGACTTCAGCAGGAGCGGAAGACGGGCGACTCCTGCGGAAAACGTCCCGTCTTCAACGGATGCGGGATGAAGCACATTTTAAAAAAAGGGCGGCTACACAAAGAACGGAATCTGTGGTTACCAGATTCCGTTCTTCTTACAAATTCTATAGATTAGCTAATTTTACTATACTCAATTCTAATTGCAGAGATTTTCCGAATTTTCCTGTTTTCACTTTGTAATCTGCTTCCGCTAATTCTTTCAGCACGTTTTTCAACATTAATTCATTGTATTTACTAGCTTGTCCTTCTGCTATTTTTACAGCATAAGGATGCAACTTTAGCTGTGAAGCAATTTTTTGACGAGAGTAACCCGTTTTCTTTAAATGGCTTACATGTAAAATAATTCGAAACTGCCTCGCTAGTAAAGCAAGGATTTTTATCGGTTCTTCGTTTTGCTTCATTAAATCATAATATATTCGAAGCGCTTTTTCTGACCGCCCATTCACAACATGATCCACTAACTCAAACACGTTATCCTCAAGGGTTCTGGCAACTAATTTTTCCACAATCTCTTCGTTTATTTCCCCATCTTTCTCTATGTATAACGATAATTTCTCCATTTCAGAAGAAAGCATCATCATATCTTTCCCGGCTAGTTGTATGACTTTTTGTTTTGCATCATCTGTCATATTAAAGTTCGAATCGTGTACATACGTATGAAGCCATTGCATCATGTTTTTTTCATCGAATGGATTCGCATCCAGAACTATACCTTGTTTTTTGAGCTTCTTTACTAATTTTTTTCGTTCATCGAGTTTTTCATGAGAGACCGTTACAATCATCACCGTCTCTTCCGGTGCATTATCTACATATTGTTCAAAATAACTTACATTGTGCTCTATTTTTTCTTTATCCTTCACACCGGTTAAAAAATAACAATTTCTCATAAGAATCACTCTTTTCCCTCCAAAAAAGGGCAAAGTTTCTCCCTCTTCTACAGGTAATTCAACCGGAGTTTCTTTCATATCATAAATGGAGTAATTAAAATCGCGTTCCTCTTCAGCCAGTGATGCCGAAACGATTTTTTCAATAACATTTTTTATTATATACTCTTCTGTTCCATATAATAAGTACAAAGACGAGATTTTATGTTGATTTAATTCTTTTAAAAGCTGGGTATATTCCATTTAAGTCGCACTCCAATACTGTAATCTCCTCTTTCTATCCTATCCCTGGTATTATTATTTCGCAACATTTAGAGAAAAGGAAAGTGCTGTGTAAAAGCACTTTCCATTTATAATAAACGCTGATAAAAAGGCCTAGGATATCTTTTTATCAACGATATTCTTCTTCTCTCTTTTAGGATATCCTATGTTATCGGGGGTTATAGGTGACAACTGTTTACAGCTTGGGCAAAGTAATCCTTTCTCCACTATTCTCTGGCAGGTGCGATTTTTAATGGAAATATGGATTTTTTTGAATGGTTGTCCTATACTAGTAAGAGAAGCGTAATCGTAAGGGGGGAATATTGGTGAACCACTTTGAAAAAGACGTACAAAGCAAACGTAATGATTTCAACGATTCCGTTGTCGGTTTTGTTGTTCCTTTCATTTTCTTTACCCTGATTATGGTAATCGCCACTGTCATAGATGTTGCTGGCGGCTTCTAAAAGGTGTGTAGAAAGGCTGTAACAAGTATTGGATTTGTTACAGCTTTTTTGTATGCATACTTTTCTTAAGAACATATACTATTTGTTGTATTTTGCTGCATTTGCTTGATATTTTTCACTTTTGTTTTATCGAATCGGATTTCTATTGCCCCTCCAATATCTGTCCTGAACACTTTCACCCCATTTTCTTTCAGCGTTTGTAATGTCTCTTCATGAGGATGACCAAACCTGTTACACGTTCCGGCAGAGATAAAAGCTGCCTTTGGCTGAATATGTTCAATAAACGGTTTACTTGAAGAAGTTTTACTTCCATGATGACCTACCTTAAGCAAATCCGTTTTTAAATTTGGATATTTTTTCAAAAGCTTTCTTTCTCCCTCTTCCTCTAAATCACCTGTGAATAGCCATTTGTATCCTTCGATGTCTGCCCTGATAACAACAGATCGACCGTTTCCCGGCTCCTCCTCTCCTTCAGGCAGCAAAATGTGAAAAATTGAGTCGCCTTCCCTCCAAATGTCTCCTTCTTTCCCCCATGTAATCGGTACTTGCTTCTCATTATGAAGGTATTCTAAAAATTGTATCTCTTCTTCTTTATACTCTTCTCCTTTGCCATAAATGACTTCGTGTATTTTCATTTCTTCGGCCGTTTTATATAGCCCTCCATAATGATCCACGTCTCCATGTGTGACAATTAGTTTATTTATCGACGATATCCCTTTCGCCTTCAAATAAGGGACAATGACTCGGTCTCCCGGATCGTAAGGATTATTTTTTTCTTCCCATAGTTCTTTTGGAAACTGGATAGTACCTCCTCCGTCAATTAAGTACACTGCTTTTCTGTATGGCAATTCAATCAGTATACTATCCCCTTGTCCAACATCTAATATTGTGATGTATCCATTTTTATCAACATAAGGGAGAATCATTTGAGCGAGGAGTACGGTGGCTAAAAGACTAATCGATCCGTATAATTTCTTACCTACTCCATATTTTTCAAGCCGGTAAAATAAACAAAAAATAAAGATAGAAAGGAAACATAAAATAATTAAAGAAGGTTTTCCAGACAAAAATTGAAGTCCGTTCCAAGATGCAGACCATTTTAATAAGTGATGGGCTTTATCTACTATAAAATCAAACGGTACAATTAGTATTGTAAATATAAGGGGAGAAATCAATGACACAATAAATAAGAGGAAAATGGAAGGTAATACAAAAAAAGGAAATAAAAGGTATAAAAAGAAGGTTTAAAATAAAACTGAGAAACGAAAATTCATAAAAATGATAAAGGACAACGGGTAAAGCAGCGATTTGCGCGATAAATGTGACTAACAGAGAAGCTTCACGTTTCCTTTTAGATTTTAATAACGGCCAAGACAATAACAAAGAACCGCTGATTAAAAAAGAAAGCTGAAATCCAACGTGAAAAATATAATACGGATGAAGAAACAATAGAAACATTATAAAAAATGCCAGTACTGAAAATGGATCACACCTCGCAAGCCCTGTTTTTCTCCATAGTAAAAATATTAATAACACAGAAGATGCGCGTATAACCGAAGGAGCAGCACCAGCTGTTAAAATATAAACGGGAAGCATGAATACAAGCACCCATTCACTCACTTCTCTAGTTAAACCAAGCCGGATCAACCCATAATATATAGTCGTCGATATCAGTCCGACGTGAAGCCCCGATACAGCTAATAAATGAATAAGACCCAACTTTTGATAATGGCTTTCCGTGTCAGCATCTAGCAAATGTCTTTCACCAAAAATAAGGGCCGCTGCTATACCTTTTAACGATGAAGGAAAAGTAGTATCAATCCACTGAATGCCATCGTGTCTCCACTTTTTTATTATATAAAATATATGTCGTGTTTTATTCTCATTACAGTGAATATCGTCCATAGAAGACACTTCAAACGTCCAATGAATATATTTATATTTCAAGTAATCAGCGTAATGAAAAGCATAAAAATTGTTAGGAGGGGAAGGACGAATCATCTTACCTTCTAACGTACACTGTACGCCCGGAGAAAAATTTGCCAGAGAAAAAGTGTCTTTATATTCATCTAAAAAAAGGGTTACTGCTATTTTTTCGTCACGGTTGCTTTTTAACTCAAGTTGCACTTGATTTCCATCCCTATACGGACCATCGTGTATGATTCCGTGCAGGATACTTTCATCTCCTTTAAATGTGGAGACATTCGTATGTTCTGTCCATTCGGCTCTCAGAAAAAATAAGATAAACACAATGAGCAACAAGGCAACAATGATTCGTATCTTTTTGAAAAAAATGATACCTAAAAGAAAGGCGGTCGCAATAGTAACAGCTGCTACGGTTACATGTTGAAACGACAAAATTAACGCAACGATCGCAGTGACAGGATAATATATTATATTTTTACTCAAAACATCACCTGACTTTTCAGTAACGTTTGTCCTAACTGTTATGACTCGTGTTTAAAATATCTTTCTTTAATCAGCAGTTATGAATTCATTGAGCTGTTCTAGGGACTTCTCACCAATACCTGACACAGACTGAAGATCCTCTTCTGATTGAAATAAACCATGTTCCTCTCGATAACTTATAATTGCTTCCGCTTTTGCCGGTCCAACACCAGGCAGCGTTTCTAACTCTTCGCGATCGGCATAATTAATACGCACTTTATCGTTTTGTTCAGAATTATTCGGATTTATTTCACTTTCCGTTCCTTGTTTTGGAACATAGATTATCATTTCATCATAGACCCGCTCTGCAAAGTTTACTTGTACCGGATCCGCATCTTCTAATAAACCGCCAGCTAAATCAATCGCATCAATCACTCTCTCTCCTTCCTTAATATCGTAAACACCAGGGGAATTCACTTCCCCTTTCACATCAACGACAACATGTTGAACAACTTTATTTTCTTCCACTGATTCTTCCTTATCTGTCGTTTCACCAGTTGTTTCTGCTGATAATTCTTGTAAAAAATCTTCTTCCCTTTCCGTTTTATCTGTTTGAAAAAAGAATGAAATAGATAAACCTACGATAATAGATAGTGCGATAATACCTGTTACCAAGACAAAGGGTTGTTTCCATTTCATTTATTTTGCTCCTTTTAAAATGATTGTAGAATGTTCAGTCGATTTGTCACATATAGTGTAGGGAAAAGCATGAAGTAGAAGAATGTCTTAAGGAGGGAATTAGTGTGACTAATATTGGTATCGTGGGCACTGGGAATATGGGAGGAATGTTGGCGGAAGTAATGATGAACCAACAAAGTATTCCTCAACAGCAAATGTACATTTATAATCGAACGAAAGAGAGGAGCACCGAACTACAGACAAGATATCCGAGCTTAAATATTACGCAGGATATACGGGAATTACTTTCAAAAACCGAAACTGTATTCCTATGCGTAAGGCCCAATCAATATAAATCGTTGGTGAACGAATTAAAAAAACATTTAACTTTAGAGCATATTGTAGCCACTATCACAAGTCCTGTATCGTTAAAAGACTTAGAAACACTTCCGGCAAGAAGAATAGTCAGAACAGTCCCGACTATACTCAATCGAACAGGAAAAGCACCATTATTATTGACATTTGGAAATCATTGGACGAACAAAGAAAAGACTTTATTTGAGCAGTGGCTCCAAACATTTTCTGAACCAATCTCTATCACTGACGACACATTACGAATTTCGAGTGACTTCATAAGTTGCGGTCCTGCTTTTATCAGTTATTTACTCGAACAATTTATACTTGCTGGAGTGAAAGAAACAAATATTACTGTGGAGGATGCTGAAATCTTAACCGAGAAAATGATCGTCTCATACGGTCATTTGTTGGAGGAAGGTCATTTTAATTTTCAAGGATTAAGGGAAAAAGTAAATGTTCCAGGAGGTATCACGGGGAAAGGGCTAAAAGTATTAGAAAAATTCAGTGAAGGAATGTTTGAAGAGCTCATTCAAGAGACACACCACAAATATGCCGAAGACAAAAAAGAAATGGCTACACTCTTTCAGGGGAAGACAGACATGTAACAAAGGCGGTTTCTACCGTCTTTGTTACTAGTTTACTTCTTTTCTCGAATTTGTACAATCTTTTTTTGCTACAAAGAAAATTCTTTCGCTGTCTTCTGCCGGTTCGTCAAACGAAAAGTCGGCGTATATTCCAATAACTTCAAAACCTGCTTCCTCTAAAAAAGTTTGATAAACGGGAATCGGAAATGTTTTTTGGACATGAAGTTCATCATGACGTTCATAATGCCCTTTCTGTTGTTTTATAAAAAAGGATAATTCATGTTCGACTTCCCCTTTTTCTTCTGTAGGAAAGGAATTCCATATATAAGAAACATCATCTGCTGCATCAGCAAAGCTAAAATCATGAAGGACATTCTCTACATAATAAAGAGAGTGAACATCAAAAATCAATGTTCCCCCTTTATTTAAATGGGTATAAAATGACTGAAAAGCCGTTCGTACATCATCTTCCTCTAGTAAATAATTCAAGGAATCACACAATACAACAATACTATCATAATCACCGCCCGCATGAATATTTCTCATATCTTGATGCAATAATAGCGGTTTATACCCTTGTTGCTCTGTTTTTGCTCTAGCAATCGACAACATATCTTCAGACATATCTAAACCATGAGCATTATACCCAGCTTGAAGCAGTGAATATAAAATGGTTCCAGTCCCACAGCCAACATCTAAAATAACTGGTGACGATTCACATTGCTTTTGAAAAACTTGCGTTAACCAATCCACCCAAGTCTTATAAGGGGCATCTTCCATCAAACAATCATATACACCAGCAAACGCGCTATATGTTTTCATTTTTGGGGGGTCTCCTCTACGTTGAAACTGTATCTAACTGTACTTGCGATGCATCTCCCCAAAGTTTTTCCAAGTTATAGTAATGACGTTCATCCTTATGGAAAACATGCACAATAACATCGCCTAAATCAATAAGAATCCACTTTGCCTCATCGAAACCTTCGAGCCTTTTTACTTCTTGCTCTTGTTCTTGTGCTTTCTTTTTTATATCTCGAGCTATAGCCTGTACTTGCTTATGAGAATTACCTTGCCCTATCAAAAAATAATCTGCAATAAGAGAAATTCCTCTCATATCCAAGGCAACTAAATGCTCTGCTTTTTTTTCATCCGCTGCATTTGCAGCCAGTTCTAACAGTTCTTTACCTTCCATTCGATTCATCAGCCTCCATTTTTTTCTTTTTTAAAATCATATCATTATAGGTGGAGAGTGTTTCCGGAAAAACAGGTTGATTTTTTTTCATTAAAAATGTGATGGTATTGCGAAGTGCCATAATAATTGCTCCATCTATACTGCGTTTTGCTTCTTCCCTTGTTTCTTCAACACTCGGAAATTTTCTGTTCGGTTCAATATAATCAGCCAAAAATATAACCTTTTCCATGGCACTCATATTTACTTTTCCTGTAGTATGCCAATAGATTGCCGATAGTATTTCCTCATCACTAATTCCGATTTCTTTTTCTACTAAATAAGAACCTGCAGGGGCATGAAGCAATTCATCCCCGTATGTAATGAACTTATTATCCCAATTTTGATCTGTGATAATTTGCCGCATTTCTTGTTTAGGACGAAATTTAGCATAATCATGAAAAATCGCTGCTAATTCCACTTTTTCATGATCAACGTCTTCTCTTTCCGCTAATTTCAATGCACTGTCCCTTACCCCTAATGTATGAACATAACGGTGTTCTGTCAAATGTGGTTTCACTAATTCTAATGCTTCTTTTCTATCCATAAATATTTTTCTCCTTAATAAACTTCCAAACGGAGTCAGGAATATAGTAACGGATATTTTTCCCTGATTGATGTCTTTCCCTTACAACTGTTGAAGAAATATCAACTTGTGGCATTTTTATATATTTCATTTCTTTTAAGTCAATTGGTTGAATCGAATAACCGGGACGATCAATGACTGCGAATGTTACTAAGTTTTTAAGCTTCTCAATGTCCTTCCATAAATGAAGCTGCTCCGCCATGTCTCCACCAATGATAAAATAAAATGACGTTTCAGGGTGGGCCGTTTTTAACGCCTCTACCGTTTCTAATGTGTAAGAAGGCCCTTTTCTTTCCAATTCAATTGTAGATACTTGAAACTGATTGTTTCCCTCAATCGCTTTTTCTGTCATTTCTAAACGTTCTGCTGGAGTCGCCATATGTTCTCTCGTTTTATGAGGAGGAGAATATACAGGTATAAACCAGACTTCATCTAATTGAAGAACCGTTAAAGCTTCCTGAGCTATCATCAAGTGGGCATTATGAGGCGGATCAAATGTTCCGCCAAATAAGCCGATTTTCGTATGCATCATTTATACCCCTTTTTTACGAAGGCAGTTCAATCGTTTTATTTTCAACAGATTCTTTATACAATACAATGGTGTTGCCGATGATTTGCACAACTTCGGCTTTTGCTCCTGATGAAAGAAGATTTGCAACCGACTTCTTATCATCCATACAATTTTGTAAAATATTCAATTTTATAAGTTCTCTAGCTTCCAAAGCATCTGCCGTTTGTTTGATTAAATTCTCACTCACCCCTGATTTACCAATTTGAAAGATAGGTTTCATCGAGTGAGCTCTACTTCGTAAATAACGTTTTTGTTTACCGGTTAACAAGTTTATTTCCCTCCAAGATGTTGCATTACAACATCATTCATTCTATTTAAATCAGGCCATACACCAGTCCATTTATAAAAAGCAAAAGCACCTTGTCCTACAAACATACCTACACCATTTAAAGTGTCAGCACCATTACTCTCTGCTTCAGCAAGCCACTTTGTTTTTAAAGGATTATAAATCAAATCACTGCACAAACAGTTTTCTTTCAGATTATCGGTCCTCCATGGTGTTTTATCTGTTTCAGGTGACATACCTACCGAGGTTGTATTTATGATAATATCATAAGCAGGAGTTTCCTTTTCTGCCTCCTCTGTCGTTAGTACACTTATATTTGAATGGTGAGGCACACGCTCTTTCAAAGATTCTGCTTTAGAATACGTTCGATTGGTTATCGCCAAATGACGCACTCCCTCGAAGGATAGCGCTGTTACGACAGCTCTTGCAGCACCACCAGCACCAATCACTAATATATTCGAATCCTTTAAAGTATCTCCGGTTTTGTTCAACAATGATTCAACATAACCGCGACCATCAGTATTATATCCTATCCATTTATCATTTTGGTTGACCACAGTATTCACAGCTCCAATGATCTGAGCTTCTTCATCCACTTCATCAAGGTATTTCATCACTTCAATTTTATGGGGAACAGTCACGTTAAAACCTGAAATACCCAGCGCCTTAAATCCTTCTACCGCCTCTTTCAAATTTTCCGGAAGAACATTGAAAGCATGGTAAAAGAAAGGAAAATCATGATTTGAAAATTGATCGTTTTGCATAACTGGTGATAACGAATGTCCAATCGGATAACCAAGCAGCCCAAATAACTTTTCTGCTCTCATCTCATCTATCATTATATTATCGCCTCTCTTATTGAAACTCCTGCTCCTTTTGGAGCATAAACCGTTATGTCGGCACCAGGGTTTACAACGGTAATCCAACCTAAACCAGAAATAACAACATCTATTTTTTCCTGTTTAATGTGAAAGGAATGAGCTACAAATTCCGGCATATGCTGCAATGTTTCTTTACTAGGAGGTGCGAGCATGTCACCTGCTTTAGCCGCATAAAGGTCATCTGCCTTTTCTAATTTTGTGCGGTGAATGAGTAGATCATTGGCAAAAAACGCAACAAAAGAGTTCGGTTCTCCTTTTGTAAAATCCAGTCGAGCCAATCCGGCAATAAACAATGATTGCTGTTCATTTAATTGATAAACTCTTGGTTTGATTTCTTTAGCCGGTGTCATTTGCTTCAATTCTTTATTATTTACAAAATGAGCCATCTGCTTATTATTAATAATACCAGGTGTATCATAAAGCTTACTACCATCATCAAGTGGTATATCAATCATATCAAGCGTTGTCCCAGGGAAATAAGAAGTAGTAATTAATTGTTCTTCATCGCCACCAAATTGTTGAATTAATACATTGATAAAAGTCGATTTTCCTACATTCGTACAACCAGTTATGTAGACATCCTTTCCTCCTCGCAATGCATCTATTTTAGAAGCGGACTCTTCTACACTTCGCTTTTTTTCGGCACTAATTAACAATACATCTCTTACTTTCAAACCTTGTTCTTTCGCTTCTCTTCTGACCCAGTCTTTCAGTTTGTTTTCATTAACTGATTTCGGCAGTAAATCAATTTTATTAACTAATAAAAGAACATCATTACTACCGACATACCTTTGAAAACCCGGAATCCAGCTTCCCTCAAAATCAAAAACGTCCACGATTTTGACGACTAACGCCTTACGTTTCCCTAACTCATGAAGCTTATTTGTAAAATCAGTATTCTCTAAAGGTACGTCTTGCACTTCATTGTAATGTTTCAGACGAAAACAACGCTGGCATATAACAACTTCTCTTTCCAAAGCTGATGGTGGGGTGTAACCAGCTTGTGTTTGATCATCCGTTTGAATAGCTGCACCACAGCCTGCACATATTAAATCTTCTTGACTCATCTTCATTCCTCCCACTGTATAAGACCTTTTCGTTTTAGCTTGCTAAGTACTCTTCTTTCAACTTTTCTATTCAACTTCGTAAAAAAACCGTCACCTTTTCCTACAGGAACGACTAAAACAGTATAAAAACCAGCTCTATTACCGCCAACGACGTCAGTTAATACTTGGTCTCCCATGACAACGACTTCGCTTTTTTTTAATCCCATGTTTTTGCAAGCCTTACGAAAGGCTTTCCCCATAGGCTTTTTTGCAGAATGAATAAATTGAATACCTGTAGGTTCCGAAAAGGTACTAACACGTTCTTTATTATTATTGGAAACAATGGTGACTTGAAACCCCTGCTGTTTAACAAAATACATCCAATCAAGCAACTCGGGAGTAGCTTCAGGTCTATCCCACTCTACCAATGTGTTATCAAGGTCCGTAATAATACCTTTAATGTTTCGTTTGGTTAAATCCTCAAGATTTAAGTCATATACGGAAGGTAAATATTCATTAGGTACGAAGTACTTAAACACAGCGCAACTCCTTCCTTTTTATATGTTACGTACAAACATCCACTAAACTGAAAGTATATCGTTAATGGCTTCTTTTTTCAAACCATTTAGATACCGAAAAGTTTTCGACATATTTTGGAATTGACGCAAATGTGGATAACTTTTTTGATTTTCCAAAATCCTTTTAAATTCATCATTCGAGTATATTTTTTGTTATTTATGAACAACTTATCCACGGATGAATGTGGATAAAACGAACGGTTGTTCTCTTCTTGACACCATGATACACTGACTATACAATCAGTTGGAAAAACCAACCTGTTCCTATTTTTTCAAACGTACATCTATATGAGATTGCAAACATAAACATGCACATTTGTTTCACTATTACATTTTTTGCTGATCAAGGAGGTGTTTTGTCTTCTCATGAGACAATTATCGGACGAATTATTAATTGAAGCGTACGAAAAAGCTCTTCGTCTTCAACTAAATGATGACTTTATCTTATTAATGGAAGAAGAAATAAAAAAACGTTCGTTGCAAGAAAAATATATCAAGCAAGCTATCACTCTTTAATACCAGTGCCACTGTTTCAATAACTAGCAATTGCGCTGTAACAGATATAAAATACGTCTACATTTCATTCACATTCTTTTTCCATGGAAAAGCCTTTCCGAATTTAACCGGAAAGGCTTTTTATTTTTACGTATTCCCTAGGTTCAAACGAATCTTTTTCTATCGGCGTGTTCGTTAACGACAAAGAATCTTTTGTTGAATAGAATTTTTCTACTCTTTTTTGTTCAACATAATCATTAGCCGCCCAGCCGCCGGCTAAAAACGTTATCAATAATATGAAGAACAATACACCATTCAATCCGTTTTTATTAGTCATGTTGTTGCACCCTTTTTAGTATTTTCTCTTAGTGTGAAATAAAAGTCAGTAAATTATTCACAAAATTTTTAACATCGTGTTTCTACCTATATTAGAATAAGCCGTATTTCCTGAAAAACCAGCAACTCAAAGATGCACAGCTTTTTAATATAAGTTATAATGTGAAAAGAATTTGTACGTTCTACGACAAAAAGGAGGTTACGTATGTTTACAGCACTTCATTTCGCCATTATTGCGCCTTTTATTGCTGCAATTTTTGTTCCTATTTTGTATAAATTATTTTCCCGCATACATACTGGATGGTTCGTGCTGACTGTCCCTACGATTTTGTTTCTTTATTTTCTACAATACTTACCTATAACGGCGAATAAAGAAACAGTAACAGCCGTATTTGATTGGATTCCTTCTCTTGGTATTCATTTTACTGCTTACATAGACGGCTTAGGGCTGTTGTTTGCCCTTTTAATTACTGGTATAGGCATCTTGGTTGTTCTTTATTCGATTTATTACTTATCGAAAGAAAGAGAATCGTTACATACTTTCTACACATTTTTATTAATGTTTATGGGTGCCATGCTCGGTGTTGTGCTATCAGATAATCTAATCGTTTTGTATATGTTTTGGGAAATTACCAGCTTGTCCTCGTTTTTACTGATTTCTTATTGGTACGAAAGAGAAAAATCGATTTATGGAGCTTTAAAATCGATGATCATTACCGTTATGGGTGGTTTTTCAATGTTAGTCGGCTTTGTGTTGTTATACACGATGACTGGCACATTTAGCATTCAAGAAACCATAGCTGCGTCTTCTGACATCGTGTCACACCATTTGTTTCTTCCAGCAATGTTAACAATTCTACTTGGAGCTCTTACTAAATCGGCGCAGTTCCCATTTCATATTTGGCTTCCTGATGCCATGGAAGCCCCGACTCCGGTAAGTGCTTACTTGCACTCGGCAACAATGGTAAAAGCCGGCATTTACTTAGTCGCACGATTAAGTCCTGTATTCGCCATCAGCGGTGAATGGTTTTGGTTAATTGCCGGCTTCGGTATTACAACATTATTCTGGGGATCCTTTTCCGCTGTACGTCAAACGGATTTAAAAGGGATTTTAGCCTTTTCAACTGTGAGCCAGCTAGGGATGATTTTATCTATGCTCGGCGTAGGGGCGGCGGCTCTCCACTTTGATAGTTTAGACTTAGAGAATAATGTGTTCGTTGGAGCGACAACAGCAGCTCTTTTCCATTTAATAAACCACGCCACGTTTAAAGGCAGCTTGTTTATGATGGTCGGAATTGTTGACCACGAAACAGGAACAAGAGATATTCGAAAATTAGGCGGCTTAATGACAATCATGCCTATCACCTTCACGATAGCAGTCATAGGAAGCTTTTCTATGGCCGGATTGCCGCCCTTCAATGGATTTTTAAGTAAAGAAATGTTTTTCACAGCTATGGTAGAAATTACAAAATTTCAATTATTTAACGTTGACACATATGGCGTAATGTTCCCTGCGATAGCTTGGGTTGCTAGTATTTTCACTTTCATCTATAGTATGGTGCTAGTATTTAAAACCTTTAATGGAAAATTCAAACCCGAAAAGTTGGATGTCAAACCACATGAAGCACCATTTGGCATGCTTTTATCTCCAATCATTTTGGTCAGTTTGGTTATCGTATTCGGCTTTTTCCCTAATATTTTGTCTTATACGGTTATCGAACCAGCGATGGCTTCCATACTTCCTTCACTGTTGCAAGAAGGAGAACAATTCTATGTAGACATTTATTTTTGGCACGATTGGACACCAGCATTGTACATGACTATAGGAGTTATTTCTGTTGGTCTCTTCCTTTATTTAGGAATGAAAAAATGGGTCGGAATTTACCGTTTATTCCCGGATAATGTTTCATTTAACACTTTATATGATCAAGCTATTGTAAAAGGAGAGCGTTTATCAGAAAAAATTATTAGTTCCCATATGACCGGGTTCATCAAAGACTATTTACTTTACATTTTCTCCTTTATTACTGCGGCCCTGGTTTTCACCCTGTTCCATAAGGGAGCTTTTGTTGTTGAAACCCAAGACTTGGCACCAATAAGTATATATGAAGTCATTCTTGCAGTAGTACTCATTGCTTCGGTGTTAACCGTTATGTTTACTAAGTCACGGCTCAAAGCAATTATCGGGCTTGGCGTCGTTGGTTATACGATTGCCCTGTTTTTCGTGATATTCCGGGCACCTGACCTTGCCTTAACTCAGTTAATTATTGAAACCGTGTCGGTTGCTTTGTTCTTGCTATGTTTTTATCATCTACCGCAAATTGCGAAATCACTAGAAACTATCCGTTTCCAATTAGGTAACTTTATTATTTCCTTAGCTGTAGGAACGACAATTACCTTAATTGGATTAACAGCAAATAGCAATCGTTTGTTTGAATCGATATCAGGATTCTTCATAGAGAACAGTTATAATGAAGCGGGCGGAAAAAACATGGTTAACGTCATTTTAGTTGATTTTCGTGGTTTTGATACAATGCTCGAAATTCTTGTATTAGGTATAGCGGCATTTGGTATCTTTACCATGATTAAACTTCGATTAGAAGGGAAGGAGCAGCTGTGAAATCCAACGATATTATTTTACAAACGATGACAAACGTAGTGTTGTTCATTGTTCTCATTTTTTCGATATTCATCTTTTTTAACGGGCATCATGAACCTGGCGGTGGTTTTATCGGTGGATTGATGACCAGCTCTGCATTGGTTCTGCTTTTACTTGCCTATGATTTAGAAACGGTTCAAAGAATACTCCCTATTGATTTTAAAATTGTTGCAGCTATAGGTTTACTAATAGCTATCGGAACTGGAATGGGTTCTTTCTTGTTTGGAGAGCCCTTTTTATCCCAAACTTATGATTATTACACTTTTTTTGTTTTAGGAGAGCTTGAACTTGCAACAGCTCTATTATTTGATATTGGTGTGTATTTAGTAGTGATTGGAGTCACCCTCACTATTATTCAGACAATAGGAGAGGATAAATAATGGAAATTATCATGTCTATCTTAGCTGGTGTTTTATTTATGGGTGGTACATACTTAGTTCTGTCTAAAAATATGATTCGAATTATTATAGGTACTTCCATTATCAGTCACGGAGCCCATGTTCTTTTATTAACAATGGCTGGATTAAAGACGGGGGCACCTCCGTTACTAGGGCTTGATGCTTCAACCTATACAGATCCGCTTCCTCAAGCATTGATTCTAACTGCCATTGTCATTAGCTTCGGGGTGACATCGTTTTTTCTCGTACTCGGTTATCGAACCTATAAAGTAACCGGAACGGACAACACCGAAAGAATGAGAGGAACTGATTCGTATGACTAATTTAATGATTTGGCCTATTTTAATACCGCTTTTAACCGGGGTTGTCCTTCTCTTAGCTCCAAAACGAGTATTATTTCAACGTGTACTAAGCTCGATTGCAGGAGTGGCGTTGATTGTACTGAATATATTTATTCTATTATCTATTCATCAAGATGGAATCCTGACGTTGGAGCTTGGAGGGTGGAATCCTCCATTTGGGATTGTACTTGTCGGAGATATGCTTGCCGCTTTATTAATAACAGCAACATCTATTGTCAGTTTGCCTATTCTACTTTTTTCAATTTATACGATTGGAAAAGAACGTGAACAATTTTATTTTTATGCGTTTTATCAATTTCTTATTACAGGGGTTATAGGGGCATTTTTGACTGGCGACTTGTTCAACTTATTCGTATTTTTTGAGGTTATGCTTATTTCCTCCTATATCTTAATTGTTCATGGAGGTACAAAAAAACAATTAAGAGAATCGTTTAAGTATGTTCTCGTCAACGTTATATCTTCTGCTTTTTTCGTTGTCGGCGTTGCTTATTTGTACGCCGTAACTGGTACATTAAATATAGCTCACTTATCCGAAAGAATTAACAGTTTAGACTCGCCAGCTCCCATTCTTACAGTTATCGCAGTCTTGTTTTTAATTGTTTTTGGACTAAAAGGTGCTTTGTTTCCATTATATTTTTGGCTGCCAGCCTCCTATACCGCACCACCATTTGCAATCGCTGCTATTTTCGGGGCCTTGCTCACAAAGGTTGGAATTTACTCCATTTTTAGAACCTATTCCATGATATTCACCCACGATATCGGCTTTACTCATCAATTGCTAAGCATTTTAGCAGCTCTAACGATGGTAATAGGAATTATTGGAGCGATTGCCCATCAAGATGTCAAGAAGATTCTTGTCTATAACGTCATTGTCGCCGTCGGTTTCGTCTTATTCGGGGTTTCAACGATGACAGAGGCAGGATTTATCGGTGCTATTTATTATGTTCTTCATGACATGGTCATTAAAGGTGCGTTGTTTTTACTCATTGGTGCTATGGTAATTGTAGCTGGCACAAGCCATTTGAAAGAAATGGGCGGTTTAATCAAACACCATCCTCGAATGGGCTGGATGTTTTTCACGGCTACTATGGCCCTTGTAGGTGTTCCTCCTCTCAGCGGTTTTGTTGGTAAATTAATGTTGATTCAAGGTGGAATAGAAGCTGGACAATATGGAATTATTGCCGTCATGATGGTAACCAGCCTGTTGATTTTATACTCGATGATTCGTATATTCTTAAAAGGCTTTTATGGACAGATTAAGCTTTTAAAAGCAGATCAATATGGATCTTCCAAAGGTTTATTGTTACCGTGCGCTTTTCTCATAACTGTATCAGCGCTTATGGGGCTTGGAGCAGAATCACTATACCCATTTGTTGAATCCGCGGCAAAAACGTTACTAAACCCTGAAATTTATATTGACGCCGTGTTAAAGGAGTAATAAACATGTCTTTTCAATTATTAATTAATCTTTTGATGGCACTCATTTGGATGTTTATGAACGATGCCTGGACCTTTGGTTCCTTCATCAGTGGTTTTGCGATAGGCCTTGTTATAGTCTATTTTCTGCGAGCTTTCTTTCCGCAGCGTTTTTACTTTCTAGGGATTATTGCCATCGTCAAACTGTTATTCATTTTTCTTAGAGAATTAATGCTTTCAACGTTTGAAGTGGTTGGACAAATTTTGCGTCCTAAACTCAACATTACACCTGGCATTTTTGCAATGGATATTGAGTTAAAAAAGAATTGGGAAATTACCGCATTATCTTGTTTAATAACACTCACCCCTGGAACTCTTGTAATCGACGTGTCGCCGGATAATAAGACTCTCTACATTCACGCCATGGATTTACCTGACGTGGAGAAAGCGAAAAAGGACATAAAAGGCTCATTTGAAAAAGCTATTCAGGAGGTGAGCCGGACGTGATAAATATATTACTGAATACTTCAGCCGTTATCATTTCCATTTCTATCTTTGTTGGATTGTACCGAGTGGTCAAAGGCCCTTCTATGCCGGACCGCGTTATCGCCTTGGATATGATAGGTATTAATTTAATCAGCCTGGTTGCGGTAGTATCTCTTATATTAGAAACAACTGCCTTTCTTGAGGTAGTACTTCTTCTTGGAATCCTAGCTTTTATAGGGACAGTCGCTTTTGCCAAATTTATAGAAAAGGGTGTTGTCATTGAACGCAAACGAGATTAGCAGTTGGATCATTGGAATTGTCGTTTTAATAGGCGCCCTTTTGAGTTTGATAAGTGCGTTAGGCCTCGTTCGACTGCCCGATATTTACACGAGATCCCACGCTGCCACAAAAGCCGCAACGTTAGGTGTTATGTCTGTTCTTCTAGGTACTTTCTTATTCTTTGCTCTCATAGAAGGCTTGGTGAGTGCACGTATCTTACTGGGCATCGTATTTGTCTTTATTACAGCACCTGTAGGTGGACATTTAGTAGCCAGAGCCGCTTATCATTCAGGCGTTTCTTTATCAAAAGGCAGTAATCATGATCAATTAAAGAAGAAAATAAGGAACAAAAATTCTTCATAAACCTTTATATTCCGCGCTTTTTTGGATGAAAATGTAAAAACGGCCGCTTATATGCTGTATTTTTGTATGAATTCCTTGTGAACACTTGACATATCAAGGATTGATGAGTAAATTTGTATTGTACAGGCTCTATATTATTGGAATGAAAGGGAGTATTTTTTATGAACAAGACAGATTTGATTAATGCTGTCGCTGAGCAAGCAGACATCTCCAAGAAAGATGCTTCAAAAGCAGTAGACGCTGTATTCGACAGCATTACAGAAACATTGAAAAAAGGTGACAAAATTCAACTTGTTGGCTTTGGAAGCTTTGAGGTACGTGAACGTGCAGCACGTAAAGGACGTAATCCTCAAACTGGTGATGAAATCAAAATTCCAGCAACTAAAAATCCTGCATTTCGTCCAGGAAAACAGCTTAAAGACGCTGTTAACTAAGAACGCCGCATTGTAGTTCAAAGAGTCTGACATATTTTTTGTGAAAATGAATACACAGTAACATGGATTATAAGTAATAGGAAAAAAGAAGCTTTTCCCTTTTTGTGGAGAAGCTTCTTTTTTATTATTCACATAGTGTGCTTGACTCCTTTTTGTACCAACAACCAATTAGCTGGATAACTTGTAAAAAAACCTAGCATCATCGCAATCTGCATCATAAACCAAAATACTGAGGTAGTTGGTTCAGGAGGTTGTGTGAAAATTACATAATGTACGATAGCCATCCAACCGAACATTCCTATTTCAAAAGCAATAAGAGCCAGTGTATCAGCTTTGATTGCATCTTTAATAGCTTTTCTTGGTTCACTTTTCTTACTAAAACCCATCCCAAAATATTGAAATGCGATACCAAAAATATAAGCAAGTATAAACTCAACCATATAATTCGCAAATAACGTACTTCCTGCAATCGTTAATCCTGTTAACGCTACAATGGGAACACCTATCATATCACCGAGCGAGCAACCGCTGCTACAGTGAGTAGTAGAAACAAAAACGCTTTGCCAAAAAGGTTTCTTTTCATGATGATGCATGTGATGGCCATTGTGTTTTACCCGATGACGGGTATGACTTTTTCCCAATTTTAAGTATGTTAGTAATCCCAATACAGGAAAATATAAACCAGTCAGCGGCCAGACAATATTCATAATAGGCATCGTTTTTTGTGGGTTTTTGATTACGTCAATAGTAATATAAACAGCTTGCATTATCCCAATTAAGATAGAAATCCATGCTATAGATTCTAACAAATTCATATCGATAACTCCTTTTTTATAATTTTTTAAAGATCCATAGCATGTTTTATCCCTTTGCTAATGAAATAAAACTTCATACATATTTTAGATTGTTTGCTTCAATATATAGCAATTTTGCTATGTTTGTTCCCCTGATAAGTAGTCATGAGTACATATTGTTTTCTTTCATGCAAACAATATTGAAAATGATATTAGGAGGAACATGTCATGACCAACGTGAATCTTGAGGAACTCAATAAACAAATTGAAACCTTAAGAAAAACCCTTAACAGTCTTGCAAATGAAAAGTCGCTTACAGATTCAGAAATAGTTGAAACTAGTAAAATGCTCGACGCATTATTGAATCAATATGAACAATTGCTTCGTAGAAAAATGGATTCCAATAAATAGTGTTTTATATAGTGCACAATTTAAAACATTTAACAACTTTTATCGTCAAAATGGATGAGGAACAACTTTTGTTGAACATAAAAAGGAGCTTTTGCCTTAGTAACAGGAAAAGCTCCTTTGATTTTATGCAATAGCCGCTTATTTCGATGGTTTTCTAAAATTAGAACTTGCTGTCTGGTCGACTTGAGCGAACTTTTGTTGTTTATAAAATTCTTGAAACAGTTTAAGCAGGGCTCGCTTCTCTATTCTTGACACATAACTTCGAGAAATCCCTAGTTCTTTTGCGATTTCTCGTTGTGTTTTTTCTTTTTCTTTTTCTAAACCAAAACGATAAACAATGACCTCTTTTTCTCTTTCATCCAAGATGTTCATATAAGCCTGCACTTGTTTTTTCTCCATATTTAGTTGAATCAGGTCCGCTACATCAGGTCCCTCTTCCTCTAAAACATCAATAAGAGAAATTTCATTTCCTTCCTTGTCACTTCCGATTGGATCATGCAGAGAAATATCTTTTTTGACTTTTTTTAAAGCTCTAAGGTGCATAAGTATTTCATTTTCTACACATCTTGCAGCGTAGGTAGCAAGCTTTGTGCCTTTTTCCGGAGAATAGCTTTCAATTCCTTTTATTAAACCGATGGTACCAATAGAAATTAGATCTTCCGTATCTTCTCTTGTGTTTTCAAATTTTTTAACAATGTGTGCCACTAATCTTAAATTATGTTCAATTAACATATTTCTTGAGTACTCGTCGCCTTGCTTCATTTTTTCAAGGTATTTCTTTTCTTCTTCCTTGCTTAAAGGTTGGGGAAAGGCGTTGTTTTTGACATAAGAGACAAACAAAGCCAGCTCTTTAAACAGATACATCATAGCAACAAAAACGCTGGACAACGTTACCGCCCTCCTTCTTTAATCACTTATCTTCATTATATGCAGAGGGAGCTTTAAGTTGTTTGTCCTGTCTACCTTTTTCTAAATAAAATCGCCTTGTTTTCTTTAACCGTCCTACGGGAATATACAAATATAACACAAACACACATTCAGGAGTGAAAGCTATGATGAATATTACATTAACACAGCCCGCTGTGAAATGGTTTCAAAAAGAAATGAATACCAAACCAGGAGATTATATACGATTTTACGCACGTTACGGTGGGATATCTCCTATTCATCCCGGTTTTTCCATAGGTATTACCAAATCCGAACAACCCTATGAAATAGCCGTGCAAACGCAAGAAAACGGCGTAACATTTTTCATTGAGGAAACGGATAAATGGTATTTTGACGGATATGACCTTCACGTGAAATTCAGTCGTAAAGACGATCAAATAAAATATGAATATCGTTAATAATGGATAGGTAAGTGAAAGTAGCAACACAAATTAAAAAATGCTGACTGGATATGAGCCAGTCAGCTTCAAGTGGAGAGAGAGATGCCAACAAGGAAATGTAACGTCGGCAAAAGGAAAAGGAGTTTCCTTACATCTTAGTTTAGGATACATATGCCGTTCTTTCATTACTTTTGTCAGATAATATACCTTCCTTCTTATTTAAAGAATAGTTAATCATTTGAGTTTTTCTCCATTTTTTACTATACTAACTTCACACTAAGTATTTTATACGAATACACCATCTGCCTCTGCATATCCTGTTCTTATAGCATTTTTTATCACATAGAAAAATTCATTTATTTATTCATAAGGGGGAATTATTTTTGAGTTATAATAAACGTCCGATTACCTCAAATGATTTAAAAAAGATAAACGTTGTCAGCGAACCTCAGATTTCTAGAGATGGAGAAAAATATGCTTTCGTTCAAAAGAAAATTGGAGATGATTTAAACTATTATTCCCATCTATTCATCCATTATCATACCGATGATATTCCTATCCAATGGACATTTGGGAAAGTGAAGGATCATTCTCCACGTTGGTCACAAGATGGCACAGAACTTGCTTTTGTATCCAACCGTTCGGGAATAGACCAAATTTGGGTGATGTCAGCAGCAGGAGGAGAACCTCGTCAATTGACCTCCATCAAAAATGGAGCCACTAATCCTATCTGGTCTCCAAACGGAAAATATCTGCTATTCTCTACTTCTTTACGAGCTGATGAATCTATGACTTTAGTCGATGAAAATCATACAGAAGATAGTGACCCACAAAAAGAACCGGTTGTAGTGAACAAGCTTAGGTACAAATCCGACGATAAAGGATTTCGAAAAGGGAAACGATCCCACCTTGCTTTACTACATTTAAAAACAAATGAAATCAATATACTGACTGATGGTGATTTTGATCATCATTCTGCCGATTGGTCTCCAGACAGCCGACACATTGTTTTCAGTGCGAATCGTGATGCTGACGAGGACGTTTCTAATACACTAGATTTATTCATCATTGATATTGAAACAGAAGACATCATTAAACTTACCGATTCTTCTGGTGTGTTTTCTCATGCCAATTGGTCCTATGACGGTAAAAAAATTGCTTGCATCGGACATGAACTTGAATATAAAGGAGCCACACTTAATCAAGTTTGGGTTATTGATCCATTATCCAAGCAACGTACATGTATGACATTAAAGTGGGACGTACAAATTGGAGATGCTGCTATTAGTGACATTCGTTCCGGACATCCCAATCCAGGGCCTGTTTGGTCTCATGACCACAAACATCTGTTTTTTATGGCAAGTGATCATGGCATCACTGGAATTTACCAAATGGACATGGATGGCGAGATTTCTGCGGTCCATGAAGAAGATAATCACGTATTTGGATTTTCCTATCATTCCCAGCTTGATTTATTCGTTATGGGTATTAGTGATCCCTCCAATCCAGGTGACTTTTATAAATTAAACAGAAATGAAAAAGGAAAAGTGAGACTGACAGATGTCAATGTCGAGTTTCTAAAAGAAGTTCACATGTCTATCCCTGAGCCGATCACAACAAAAGCCAATGACGGTTGGGAAATTCATGGTTGGCTGATGCGTCCAGCGAATTATGAGGAAGGACAGCGCTACCCTCTTGTCCTGGAAATACACGGGGGTCCACACGCGATGTATGCTAATACCTTCTTCCATGAACTGCAAGTGTTAGCTGCACAAGGTTATGCTATTTTGTATACAAATCCTAGAGGAAGTCACGGGTACGGACAGACCTTTGTAAACGCATGCCGTGAAGATTATGGTGGAAAAGATTACAGCGATTTAATGAATGCTGTCGACCATGTCATAAACACCTACGACTTTATTGATGAAAAACGTCTCGGCGTTACCGGGGGGAGTTACGGCGGTTTTATGACCAATTGGATAATTGGACATTCTAATCGGTTTAAAGCAGCAATTACCCAACGTTCTATTTCAAATTGGACAAGTTTTTATGGAGTAAGTGATATTGGATTTTTCTTTACCAATTGGGAGTTAGGAGCTCGTATGTTCGATGATCCTGAAAAACTATGGCATCATTCACCGTTGAAGTACGTAAAAAATATAAATACTCCTTTACTCATCATGCATGGTGAGAAAGACTATCGTTGTCCGATTGAACAAGGCGAACAACTTTTCACTGCGCTGAAACATTTAGACAAAACAGTTACTTTTTTAAGATTTCCAGACGCAAACCACGAATTGAGCCGCAGTGGCCCGCCTTCTCTTCGAATCGAGCGGTTAAATCATATGACTCAGTGGTTTAAAGAATACTTATAAAAGGTTTCATTCAACATTAAAATCCAGAAGAATAGTCTTCTGGATTTCTTTTATGGATTTAGATGAGTTTCAAGCAATTCTCTGCTATTATTGAGAATATAGACGAAAATGTTGAAGGTGGCATGTATTTGTGAATGGACGTATAAAAGAGATTGTAAAGCAATTCGAAAATAGAAAACAAGGCATTATCAATGAAAACGCTATGAGGCATTATGCTATATTTCTTCCATTACTAGAATTAGAAAACGATATCCACCTTCTGTTTGAAGTACGGGCTAAACATATGAAACGTCAGCCTGGTGAAGTCTGCTTTCCAGGTGGCATGGTGGACTCATCAGATTCAACACCAGCTGATGCAGCGGTAAGAGAGTTATGTGAGGAAATAGGGATTCAAAAAAATCATGCGACTATCATAGGAAGCCTGGATAAAATAATATCGCCGTTTAAACAGATTATTTTTCCGTATGTAGGGTATATTGAGGAAAACGCAGCTTATTCCCCTAATGAGGCGGAAGTAGAAGAATTGTTCACCGTTCCTTTATCATACTTTCTAGATAACGAACCAATTCAACATAATATTCATTTAAAAATGGAAGCACCCGACTCTTTTCCTTATGACAGAATTCCTAATGGGAAGAACTATAAGTGGAATACTATCACTTTGCCTGAGCACTTCTATTATTATGAAGATTACGTTATTTGGGGATTGACAGCCCAAATAACGAAACACTTCATAGAAGAAGCAATCAAGTAATTTTCCCGCATTGTATTATTGTTCTGCCTTTTTGCGTTCTTTTTCTGCGAAGAAATGAAACGTTAATGAAAATAAGGCCAAGCCCCCGATAATTAAAAACGAAGTCGTTTCCTTATCCGTCGGGATACTATTATCAGGAAGAAAAGCTCCAATTAGCAGAAAACAAGCGAGTGTTATTAATATCCTGCTGAATGTGTGTAAATCTTTCGCGTTTTTTTCTTTTGTGGTTGTCTCCTGATGCATTCCCCTTCTCCTCTCTTTTCACTTGTTTCGTTTGCTTCATCGTATCATAGATTAACAAGTTGAAATGGAGGGGATTATTGGTAATTTATTTGTTTTTCTGATGATGATCAATCATTGACAGCACTAGATTTGCCGAATTCACCGATGCCGTTTCCAAAAATTGATCATATGATTGTTTTGCATCTTTGCCTGCTATATCACTTAGCGCTCGTATTACAACGAATGGAATGTCAAAACGGTAACAAACTTGAGCTATAGCCCCTGCTTCCATCTCTGAGCATTGAGGATTGATAAATGTTTTCTTTAAATAATCCACCTCGGACTCTCCACTCATAAACGAATCTCCCGATAATATTAGACCCGCTTCAATCGAAATATTCTCTTGATCCGCACACATCTTAGTTTGTTCCACAAGCTGCTTATCAGCGCTATACATTGCAGGCATTTGTGGCACTTGTCCATATTCATATCCAAACACGGTTGCATCGACATCATTGTACCTTACTTCTGACGATACTACTAAATCTCCCACTTCTAATTCAGGATTAAAACCACCAGCAGAACCCGTATTTATGACGATTTCAGGTTGGTATTTTTGTAATACAAGCGTTGTCGCTATAGCTGCATTCACTTTTCCTATGCCTGATTTTATAAGGACAACCTCTTCATTATGAATGGAACCATAATGAAAATAAGTTCCACCTGCCTTATCATCTTCCCTATTCTCTAATTTTGATTTTAATAGTTCAACTTCTTCATCCATTGCACCAATTACTGCTATTGTCATTATCATTTTCCTTTCTCACTTTGCCTAATATGTACAAAACTGTTGCCGTTTAAATAGGCGGCAACAGTTGTTTTTATATCGGAATCTTTTATTGTCGATAAGGGTTAGAATCCAATCTTTCGACTTCTAAAGGTTTCCATCCCTCATTTTCAACAAATTGCATCGTCACTTGTAAAGGCTGATCCGCGTTACTAAGTGTACTTACCGTGCCAATTACCTTATCAACGTCGCCTCCATTTTCAATTTGCCACACTTTCATTTCTTCTTCACTTAAGTCCGTTGCATATCGCAAAGCTGCTTCCATCTCTTCCCAATTTTGACTGTCTTCATCAAAATCATGGCTGAAAGATCCGGATTGTTCTGTTCCAATCGGCTCCCATTCTCCATCTTCTGCTTCTGTTTCTGGTACAGAGAGCTGGTCGTCCTCATTGTCCTCTTCTCTATCTGAGGAGTTAATCTCATTTTGTTGATCTTGTTCTTCTGTATTTTCATCAGAGGTGTTTTCTGGAGAATTATCCGTATCTACGGTTTCAGACTGATTATCTGTTTCTTGATTATCTTTTGGTGCCGTTTGATCTGTGGAGTCTTCCGTGTCTATCTCTTCTTCTTCACTATCTGGTGTGCTTTCATCATTTTGTTCCTCGTCTGAAGCTTCTTCGCTGCCCGGTAGAAATAATTGCAAAGCAAAGAACAGTATTAATGCCCCCACCACTAAAATGGATCCATTCAAAATACGGTTCATGCGTTTCCGTCTTCTCATTTCATAACGATTGTCTTCTCCAAATCCTCGATTGTTGTTTTCACTCATTATTCTCACCTGCCATTTTGTCTCTCATAATATGATAGTGATAGCACATAGGATTACTAATATCATATAAGATTTTGTCCATTTAATCGAGAGCAAATTGGAATTTTTTCAGCATTTTACACAAAGACATAGATTTGTGAAATATAATTGTTATGGCAAGAAAGCAGTGTCCTTAATAGAACACTGCTTTCTTCATATAACTTTATTACTTCACTTCGATTATTTTCACATTAAATTCTCCGCCTGGAGTTTGAACTGTTACAGAATCTCCTACTTTTCGCCCTAATAAACTTTGAGCCATAGGAGAATCGTTGGATATTTTCCCTTCGAGTGGATCCGATTCAGCACTTCCAACGATAGTATAGATTTCTTCATCTCCATCAGGTATTTCTTTAAACTTCACAGATTTACCTAAAGCTACCTCGGAGTTATTAGAAGAATCTTCTTCTATAATAACGGCATTCTTTATCATTTGTTCTAGTTGATTTATCCGTCCTTCTACAAATGCCTGTTCATCCTTAGCTGCATCATATTCAGAGTTCTCGGAAAGATCCCCAAAACTTCTTGCTATTTTAATACGTTCCACAACTTCTTGACGTTTTTCCGTTTTAAGATATTCAAATTCTTCTTCTAGTTTACGTTTACCTTCTTCTGTCATGTAATGCTGTTTTTCTTCTGCCATTTTACCGTCACTCCTCTTTCCATTCAGTCAATCCTATTAATTTTGGACAAACAAAAAAAGCGTATCCTTCTTACAATAAATACTGATTGCACAGGCAGTATTTTTTCTGACTTACTTTCTGCCATTATCATACGCACTGAACGCGCAAATTACAATCAGTTTTCTTTTAAAAGTAACAAAAATGCTGATACAAAGAAGCTTTTACTCTTCTGTTTATTTTTTTATACTAACCGCAAGTCCGTCTCCTACCGTCAAAAAACGTGTTTTAAACGAAGGATGTTTAGAAAGCCAGTCGTTATAATAACGAATCTTTTGAACCATTGAGCGAATCCTTTTTGGAGCTTCTTCTGGAACTGCTGTCCATCCTTTAAAAAACACATTGTCTGATATAATCAAACCGTTTGGTTTCACATACGGATGGTATCGTTCAAAAAAATCTATATACTTACCTTTTGCTGCATCTATAAACAATACATCATACAGTTGCGATGTATCAAGTACAGGAGGTTCAGCTAATGCATCTGTATGAAGAAACGTGGTTTGTGTAGAAACGTTGCTTTTTTCTCTAAAATAGAGTGCTTTTTCGTAGCTTTTTTGGTCCTTTTCCAACGATACTACGTGTACTCCTTGAAGGGCAGAAGCCATTCTTAACGCTGAATATCCAATAGCTGTTCCAATTTCTAATATTTTTTTACTTTGATGCACATCAAGAATTTGAAGCATAATATTTATGGATTCATTTTCAATAATTGGAACTTTTTGCTGTTGGGCATACTCCTCCATTTCTTTAAATAAGGCGTTGCTATCATTGCACAACGATTCTGCATATTGGCGCATGTTCTGCTGTTCATCCATACATCGTTTCTCCTACACTTATAGATTAACAAAAGGCGGCTTCTCTCTTGTTCCTATGAAATGAGAAGCCGTTATCTTTTAAAATATAACAAATGTTACTTATTCGTCCTCCGCTTCTATCCACTCACTGCGATATTTTTCTTGAACTTCCCGGTGCTCTTCGTACGTTTCATTGTATATAACTTCACCACTTCTTCTTGCATAAAAATACAAGTTGTCGCTTTCTTCTGGATTCAATACTGCTTCCACAGCAGGAGTGCCGGGACTTGCTATCGGACCAGGTGGAAACCCTTCAAAACGATACGTATTGTAAGGAGATTCACTCTCTAAATCCTCGTTCGTTGTCATATAATTATGTTCTCCAACTGCATACGATACCGTTGGATCAACTTCTAAACGCATTCCTTCATCCAACCTGTTATACAAGACACCAGCAATGCGAGGACGATCTTCCTGTTCTCGAGCTTCTCTTTCCACAATAGAAGCTAAAGTTAACAGTTCATGAGGGGAATAATCATTCTCCTCTACTTGTTCCGAAAATTTTACCATATTTTCTTGCGTACGTTCAATCATACGTTCAATAATAGTGCTGATTTTTACGTCTTCTTCTAAAAATTCGTATTTTGCAGGAAATAAGTATCCTTCCAATGGATATCTTATGTCCTCATCAAGTATATCTTCGGTTAAAATGTTATGCCGATCAATTAATTCTGCTAAATATTCCTCGTCTTCGAGTTTTGCGCTAATGTCACTTAAATCATGAGTCGTTTCTTCGGAAATGACAGAAATAATATCTTCATACCAAGTACCCTCTGGTATAATAAACGATACGGAATATTCCTGCTCTACAATGCCTTCTTTTAACTCTTGAATAATCTCATCTATGTCCATGGATGGAGACAGTTCATATTCTCCCGCTTGGAAACCACTTTCATTCTTATAGCGGACATAATATTGAAAAATAGTTCCATTCTTAATTACTTCTTCTTCTTCGAGTATTTCTCCAATTGCTGCTGCATTGGAGCCAATAGGTATTTCAATATTTTTCGTTTCGTCACTCTCTTCATCGACGGGGTCAAGTGCAGAAGATATGTATACGTAGCTGCCTATTCCAACCGCTGCTATGACAACAATAAGGATTGCCAAAGTAATAAAAACGATTCGCCGTACAACTTTAGCTTGATTTTCCTTTTCCTTAAAAGGGCCTTTATTTGAGTCATTTTCCATAAAATCCAACTCCCTCCTATCGACTCTATTATACAGCATACGTCAATATTCGAAGGTAGTATAGAAAAAACTGTCTTATAGAAAGGATATTCTATAAGACAGTTTTCATATTTTTAAGAAAGCACATGTAGCTACTTTTCACAGATATGAGGCAGCTTTTATGTTATATGTGAGTGTAGGGGATTCGAAAATCTTTTAGGATTTACTCTTCTTCTCCAGAGCTGAACGTTTCCACCATTTCCTCTACCATATTCCATTCTTCATCCGTCTCAATCGGAAATAAAGACAACTCTGAGTCTTCTTCTCCTTCTTCTTCTTCATATCGAAAAGCAAAGACCTCTACTTCTTCATCTTCACTTTCTTGTTCACCTGCTGCGGTCAACACCATATAAGAATAGCCGGTATCGTCTACATCAAACGTGAAAAGCATATCAAATAAATGTTCATTGCCATCTTCATCCGGAATTACAATACGTTCTTTTTCTTCTTCTGCCATTTTAAAAACCTCCGTTACATTGAACTAGATTGTTCTTGGTCAAGATACCCTTGCAAAATCATAACCGCAGCCATTTTATCTACGACTTTTTTTCTTTTTTTTCTACTCATATCCGCCTCGATTAACGTTCGTTCAGCAGCTTGTGTCGTTAAACGTTCATCATACATCGACACAGGCACGTTAAATTCTTCCTTTAATTTATCAGCAAACATTTGGCATTGCTCACCACGTGGACCTATCGTACCATTCATATTTTTAGGAAGTCCAACCACAATTTCAGATGCCTCATTCTCTTTCATTAATTCAGAAATACGATGAAAGGACTCGATTGGGTCATCCCCTTTAATGTGAATGGTTTCCACCCCTTGTGCCGTCCATCGTAATTGATCAGAGACCGCAACGCCAATTCTCTTCATTCCTACATCCAAACCTAGTACCCTCATTCATTCTCCTTCCCATGCTCATACAAGTAGGACCTTACCAATTCTTCTATTAGTTCATCCCGTTCAATTTTACGGATGAGGGTCCGGGCATCTTTAAATCTGGGAATGTATGCGGGATCACCAGACAACAAATAGCCGACAATTTGATTTATGGGATTATAACCTTTTTCTTCTAACGCTCGATATACCGTAAATAATACTTCACTCGCATCTACATCTATGGAGTCATCTTGAACATTGAATTTCATTGTGTTGTCATTTGAATCCACTCCATACACCTCCTCATTCTTACTGCAATCAGCTATAGGAAAAACGGGAGACCGCTCTAGGCTGTTCACATCTTGCCCTTATTGTACACCAAATATTCTCATTTAGGAAATGGAATTCACTATATTTTCCACTGCAGCTAAAGCCTCGCCCAACTTTTCAGGTTTTTTTCCTCCTGCTTGAGCCATATCAGGACGACCTCCACCGCCGCCGCCACAAATAGATGCCGTTTCCTTAACAATAGATCCTGCTTTATATCCTTTTTCGATTAAGTCCTCTGTAACTCCTGCCGCGATATTCACTTTGTCGTTATTTTTCATACCTAATACGACAATTCCAGAACCTAGCTTTTGTTTAAGTTCATCTAGTGTGTTTCTTAAACCATCCATATCCGGGGCTGCAACTTCTTTTGCAATAACTTGCACCCCATTTACTGTTTTAACTTCATTTATCAGGTTGCCTGCTTCTATGTTACCAAGTTTAGAAGTAAGGGAGTCATTTTCTTTTTGCAGTTCACGTATTTGTTGTTGAAGCGATTCCACTCGTTGAGGTACATCTTTAAAAGATTTAGCTTTTAGCTGTTCTCCTGCTTGCTTTAACATGGAGAGTTGCTCGTTAATATAATCATATGCCTTTTTACCCGTTACTGCCTCAATCCGGCGTATACCAGCACCAACTCCCGCTTCTGATACAATTTTGAAAATCCCTATCTCTGCGGTATTGTTCACGTGACATCCCCCACAGAGTTCGATGCTATAATCATCTACCTGTACTACACGCACGTCTTCACCATATTTTTCACCAAACAATGCCATAGCTCCCATCGACTTAGCTTCTTCTAGTTTCATTTCTTCGATGGCGACGGGAATGGCGCCTGATATTTTCTCATTAACTGTGTTTTCAATCGTATCTAGTTCTTCTTGCGTCACTTGGCCGAAATGAGAAAAGTCAAACCGTAAATAATTCTCAGATACAAGGGACCCCGATTGATTAACATGATCCCCAAGTACATCTTTTAACGCTTGGTGTAAAAGGTGGGTTGCTGTATGGTTTTTAACAATACTCACACGATCCCTTTCTTCTACAACCGCTTCTACTTTCCCACCTGCACGAAATGAACCTTGAACCATTTCTATAGTGTGTAAATTTTGGCCGTTTGGAGCTTTTTGTACATCAATGACCTTTGCCTGCGCCTGATTATTGAAAATCGTACCTTTATCAGGAACTTGACCGCCGCTTTCAGCATAAAAAGGAGTTTGATCTAAAATAAGTTTCGCTGTCATCCCTTCCGATACAGTATCAACCAGTTCTTTTTCTTGAACGATAAGCTGGATAACAGATTCTGATTGCAGCACGTCATAGCCTACAAACTTGCTTTCAACATTGGCCTCAGATAGTACAACATCTTGTGTTTGCATCGAACCGCTATCTTTTCTAGCAGCTCTTGCCCGATCACGTTGAGCCTGCATTTCTTTTTCAAACTCTTCTTCATTAATGGCAAATCCTTGTTCGATTACATATTCTTCAGTTAAATCTGCAGGAAAACCGTACGTATCATATAACCGAAAAACATCTTTCCCTGATATGACACTATTCCCCTCTTCTTTTTCCTTTTTCATAATGTCAGCCAAAATGGCAAGACCTTCACTAAGTCTTTCATGAAAACGTTCTTCTTCATTTTTGATTACTTTTTGAACAAAAGCTTCTTTGCCTTTCACTTCTGGATAATGATCGGCCATTATTTCACCAACCACAGGCACGAGCTCATACATAAACGCGCGTTCCACACCTATCATTTTTGCATAACGAACAGCTCTTCTTAACAACCTGCGAAGAACATAGCCTCTTCCTTCGTTAGAAGGTAGTGCTCCATCTGCAATGGCGAAGCTAACCGTACGAATATGATCAGCTATTACTTTTAATGAGGTATCTGTTTTGTTAGAAGAATTGTACGAAACAGATGCTATTCTCTCTGTTTCTCTGATGATTGGCATAAATAGGTCTGTGTCGTAGTTTGTGTTTGCCTCTTGGATGACTGATACAATACGTTCAAGTCCCATCCCCGTATCAATGTTCTTTTTAGGAAGTGGTGTGTACGTATCATCAGGATTGTGGTTAAATTGGGAAAACACTAGATTCCAGATTTCCAAATAGCGTTCATTTTCACCACCTGGGTACATTTCAGGATCTTTTGCATCATCACCATATGCCGGTCCTCGATCGTAAAAAATTTCTGTATTTGGACCACTAGGCCCTTCCCCTATGTCCCAGAAGTTTTCTTCAAGTCGAATAATCCTTTCTTCCGGAACACCTATGTCATTTTTCCAGTAATCATAAGCTTCAGTATCTTCTGGATGAACCGTGACAGACAAACGTTCTTTTTCAAATCCGATCCATTTCTCGGAGGTTAAAAATTCCCATGCAAACTCGATTGCCTCTCTTTTAAAATAATCCCCGATCGAAAAGTTACCGAGCATTTCAAAAAATGTGTGGTGTCTCGCTGTTTTACCAACGTTCTCAATATCGTTTGTACGAATTGATTTTTGTGCATTCACAATTCGGGGATTATCTGGTATAACACGACCGTCAAAATATTTTTTTAACGTGGCTACTCCGCTGTTAATCCAAAGCAACGTTGGGTCTTCTTGCGGTACAAGCGAAGCACTTGGTTCTATTTCATGTCCTTTTTCTTTGAAAAAATCTAAAAACATTTTTCGCACTTCAGCAGATGTATGATGTTTCATTCTCTGATTCCTCCCTCTTTTAAATAACAAAAAAATCCCGCCCCTGGATGCAGGGACGAGATTAGCTCGCGTTACCACCCTGTTTACAGATTATAACATCTGTCAACTTGAAAGCTTTAACGCAGCTATACGGCAAACTTTTATTTTGCACTCCGGGTTAGCTTTTCAACTAATCTTCTCCGCCATTTTATTTCAGCCAAGTAAAATGGTCTCTGTTCAAAGGGCTTTAGTCTACTTTTCCCATCCTCACATTTTCTTTTACAGTTATTCTCTACTATTTATATAAGAAAAAAATCTATCTGTCAAATGACTTATCATCTTTCTCAGCATTTTGATAAGATTGGAACGTATGAAATACATTATTCACCACTACAAACACCGGCACAGCTATTAATAAACCTATAACCCCGGCAACTTCAAACCCTAACAAAAGAGCAAAGACAATCATTAATGGATGCAGATGTACATTTCTTCCTACAATATAAGGGGACAATAAGTTACCCTCCACTTGTTGAATGAAAAAGATAACTATTGTTGTGATAATTAATGTTTTTGTCGAAACGGACCCTGCAACTACAACTGCAGGAAGAGCTCCAAGTATTGGACCAAAATAGGGAATAATATCAGTAACTCCTATAATTAACCCCAGTATGATAGGGTTAGGAATGTTAAGTAGAAACAAACATATTACTGCCAGCAGTCCAACTGTACCAGCAACGATAAACTGTCCGCGTATATAACTCCCTAGCGCTTCATCTATTGCTTTCGCTAAAAGATGGCCTTCCTCTCTCCATTTGGAGGGTGTAAAACGCTTCACCACTTTTTCCAATGCTTTAAAATCTTTTAATAAGTAAAATACTAAAAAAGGCAACAGTATGATAAGAACAGCTATATCAAAGGCGCCTCTCCATTTACTCATCCAATCATTCAACATACTCGTCAGTTTGTCTTCCGCTTGTTCAAACACGCCTTCAATATTATCGTGAACGATTGGAGGAAAACGATCAACTTGATGGTGAAAATCTGATAAAAGACGGTATAATTGATCAAAATACAACGGTATATGACTGATTAGCCGTTCTATTTGAACGTATACAATTGGACTGAAATACCAGCACAACCAAACACCTCCGCCAAAAAAAACAACATACACGAGTAGAATGGACATAGAACGAGGAATTTTTTGGTTTTGAAAAAAGTCAATGACGGGATGGAGTAAGTAGGCAATAAGACCAGCAATAATAAAAGGAATAAGAACTTTAGCCGCCACATGGAAGATTTGTGACCAAAGCGGATGGAGTAAGTAAAGTAAATATAAGATTAGTAAAGAAACAGCAACAAAAACAACTCTGCGCAACCAGATCGATTCTTGTTTTTTTTCCATTAGATACCCCACCTCCTCCATGAATAGGATGAGATATCTCGCTCATATTTATGAATTTTATTTTTACGTATTATTTTATACCTAACGACAAAAAGCATCTTTGGTTACTTTGTTCCAAAGATGCAACGGATACGTCACTTTTTTCAGCCTTCAAGATACCACTGTTTTCCAAACAGGTCATCTAAACAACACAATGTGCCATCTTCCTCAACTTGATACAGAGTAAATTCTCCATCTTCTATCGTCCATTCAACGAAACATTCCCAACAATAAAAATGCTCTACACCAATTTTTCCGGTCGTTTTTGATTTGCAGTAAGGACAATTCATATACCTATCTTCCTTTATTTAAAAAGATAGTATTCAGCCTGTCCTTTCTCCTGATAAAATATACGTCAAATTATAAAATTATTCTTCCATCGAAGCACCGTCCTGATCCAACAGTTTTTCTTTCAACATCGTATACCGTTCTTCTTTATTTTTATTATCAACTGCAAACTGAAGAGCCTGTTGTTCTCCACTTAAAATTAAATAATCTCTTGCTCTCGTAACCGCCGTATAAAGCAGGTTCCTTTTTAACATTCGTCTATAAGACATAAGGATTGGTACAACCACAATCGGGAACTCACTTCCTTGTGATTTGTGGATAGATGAACAATAAGCGAGCATAATCTGACTTAAATCTTGTCTGGTATAAGTAACTTCTTTTCCTTCAAAAGATAACACGATTTGCATTTGTTTATCTTCTGTTTCTTTTGATTCAAAAATAGCTTCCACAACGCCTCTATCCCCGTTATACACCTGCTCTTCTGGATTATTAACGAGTTGGAGAATAACGTCTCCTTTTGAATAGACGGACTCACCGAAGGTTACTTTTCTTTTTTTGTTTTCATGTGGATTAAATAATTGCTGTAGTCTTTTATTTAATTCATGTACACCGGCAGGTCCCTTATACATAGGAGCAAGTACTTGAATATCCAGTGGCGTGTAACCTTTATTCATAGCTCCTGCACATACTTGCTCTATTAAATCAGCGGTTTGCAGTTTACCACATGGGAAAAAACGCCGATCCGAATAGGGGGTATACAAATCTTCAGGTAAAGACCCTTGCTTAATAGAATGAGCTAGCTGAATGATCGATGAACCTTCTGCTTGCCTATAAACAACCGAAAGAGCAACAACTGGAAGAATGTTTGTTTGAATTAAATCACCTAGAACTTCTCCAGGTCCTACAGAAGGTAACTGATCTTCATCGCCCACTAAAATAACCTGCATTCCTTCTGGTACCGAGCGAAACAGTTGATTCGCAAGCCACATATCAACCATCGACACTTCATCTACAATTAAGAGTTTGCCTTCAAGTGGCTCTTCTTCACCCTTTTCAAAAACTTCATTGCCTTCTTCTCCACTAAACCCAAGCAACTTGTGAATTGTTGATGCATCCAATCCGGTTGATTCTTTCACTCGCTTTGCCGCCCTTCCAGTCGGCGCGGCTAGTAAAATCGGGAAGGGCTCTCCTTTTTTATACGAAGATCGATCGAGGGAAAAATCATGCAACTTTGAAAACATTTCAACAATCGCACGTATAACTGTTGTCTTACCTGTCCCTGGTCCTCCGGTCAATACCATTAAAGAAGAATGCAGCGCTTTTCTAATGGCATCTTTTTGTTGTTCTGCGTATTCAATTCCTAGTTTCTCTTCGGTTTCTCCTAACGCTTGTAAAAACTCTGATTCAGAAAATTCAATGTCGTCTTGGTCTATTTCTGTCATTTTTTTCACTCTTGAAACAAACCCTTTTTCGGCAAAATAGAGGGATGCCATATAAATACGATTTTCATCTTGAATCAGCTTGTCCTCTTCCATTAAATAAAGAAGAGATTGTTCCAGTAAACCGTTTGAAACTTGAAAACTTCCATCGTTTAATAATTGTTTTGCTTCATCCATCAGTACAGATTCCGGCAAATACACGTGACCGTCCTGCATTGTTTTTTCGTATAATGTGTATAACATGCCTGCTTTAATTCGTTCTGGATTATCGCGATTAATACCAACACTTCTTCCTAATTTGTCAGCTTTATAAAACCCGATGCCTTCCACATCCCATACAAGCTGATAAGGAGATTCTTGAATAATCTCAAATGTTTTTTCCCGATAAACATGATATATCTTTACAGCAAGATCCATCCCAAAACCATATTGGGTAAGTGTAGTCATTGCTTTTTCCATTCCTTGGTTTTCAAGCATAGCCTCATATATTTGCTTTCGGTTTTTCTCACTCAGCCCTTTTATTTGTTTTAACTTTTCCTGATCATCCAAAATGATAGAGATAACATCTTTGCCGAATAACTCTACCATTTTGGTGGCTGTTTTCTCACCAATACCAGGGAAACGCTCACTTGATAGGTATAAAATAAGGGCATCTTTTTCTGTAGGTATCTCTTTTTTGTACATCTGGACATGATATTGTTTTCCAAAACGTGGGTGTTCTTTAAATTGTCCTTCAAACCGGTAACGTTCATCTGTCTCAATCATTGGAAAGTGGCCGACAACAGTTACTTTGCTGTCGGAACATTCAGGATAAGCATCTTTTACCTTCACGCTTAATACAGTATATCCGTTGTCTTCATTTCTGAAAATAATATGTACCACCGTTCCGCTTAGAAACGATTCAGAAATAGCATCCTCTGTGTGTGAAACACTTGTCATCATTTACAACCTCCGGATTACTCTTTAAGCATTTTTTGCGCCTGTTCTTTTCCGTTTAAAGCTAGCATATGATCCGGTTGAGCTACAATCGCCTGTTCAAAATAATAGATAGCATCTTTCAAACCATCCGTCATCATACTGGCTACTCCTAAATTATAATAAGCATCTGCGTGATTGTCATCCTCTTCCACAACCTTCTTCAATTGAGACATTGCTTCGTCTATTTGTTCAGTTTGTGCTAAACATAATCCATAATAAAACCTTGCTTCTGTATCTGTTTCATCCCATTCTACAGCACGTTGAAAGCAAGCTAGAGCGTGACCGACTTTTTCGATTTGAAAATGCGACATCCCCATCATATAATGTAAACTTCCGTCATCAAGTCCAGCATGGTGAGCTTTTTGATACATTTGAAGAGCTTCTTCATATTTTTCAACATTAAAAAGAACATTTCCCGCACCGTAGTAAGCTGCTGCAGCTTTATTATCGATTTCTATAGCTTTTTGATAAAACGAAAGAGCTCTTTCACTTTCCCCAACTTCAGCCAATATATTCCCAAAATTAATATAAGCAATCGAATCTTGAGGATTTTTTTCTATTGCAGTATTTAAAAATTCAAGCGCTTCTTCATAATTACCATTAGATATCGCTTCTATGGCTTTTTCATTTTCATCCATCGTTATGTACTCCTTTATTTGTTTCATTGATTAGATAAGAAAGAGAGAAAACGCGGTTAAGATCCCACGCTTTCCCCCGTTTTAACAGCTTCTTCGATTGTTGCTCCGCCAAGGCAAACATCATCTTCATAAAACACAACAGCTTGACCGGGAGTTATTGCTCGTTGTGGTTCATCAAAGGCAATATAAGCCTCCCCATTCGATTTTGGATGCACAGTAACTCCTTGATCCATTTGACGGTAACGAAACTTCGCGGTACAAGAAAATGGTTCTTGTCTTACAACATCATCTATCCAATTAAAATCAGAGGCATATAAACCTTCCGAATATAATCCTTGATGATGAAAACCTTGTCCTACAATTAATTTATTTTCGTTAAGATTTTTGTCTAAAACAAACCATGGCTCTCCAGAACCACCGATACCAAGACCTTGACGTTGGCCTAGCGTATAATACATAAGGCCTTCATGTTGACCTTTTACCACCCCGTCTTCTGTTACCATTTGTCCAGGTTGCGCAGGCAGGTATGACTGTAAAAATTCTTTGAAGTTACGTTCACCGATAAAACAAATTCCAGTACTATCTTTTTTATTAGCTGTACTTAAACCTTTCTCATGAGCAATATCTCTTACTTCCTGCTTCATTAGACCCCCAAGCGGGAACATAACTTTTTGAAGCTGCTCTTGATTCAGTTGGTTTAAAAAGTAAGTTTGGTCTTTATTATCATCTTTTCCTCTTAACATTGAGACCGTTCCATCTTTTTCCATTCGAACTTGAGCATAATGGCCGGTTGCCAAGTAATCCGCTCCGAGCGTTAGAGCATGATGGAGAAATGCTTTGAATTTTATCTCCTTATTACATACAATATCAGGATTAGGCGTCCGTCCTGATTTATATTCGTCCAGAAAATACGTAAAAACGTGATCCCAATATTTTTGTTCAAAATTAACCGCATAGTACGGGATATCTAGCTGATTGCACACTTTAATCACATCATCATAGTCTTCTGTGGCCGTGCAAACGCCATTTTCATCCGTATCATCCCAATTCTTCATAAAAATACCGATCACTTCATACCCTTCATCTTTTAATAAAGCCGCTGTAACGGATGAATCTACACCACCTGACATTCCGACGATAACTCGTGTGTCTTCCGGCTTCTTGGTTGTATTCAGCATCTTCTACACCTCCACTCTTATATGCTTTTATCTATTCATTATCCTTTTTATTTCTTTTGCAATATATTCTACATCTTCAAACGTATTGTCAAGACCAAAACTGAATCGTATCGATGATGACGCTCTTTGATCATCATGAAACATAGCCTGCAGGACATGGGACGGTTCAACTGAACCAGCGGTACATGCCGATCCACTTGAAGCAGAAATACCTGCCATATCTAATTGTACGAGAGACGATTCTACATCGATACCAGGTAAAAATATATTTAATATATGGGGAAGTTTATTTTGGTTGGAACCATTCACTTCAAATGGTACCTCATTTTTGGTTAAAGAAGTAATAAAATGCTCACTTAATTGGCCATACAGTTTATAATGATTCTGCATGTCTTTTTGTGCTAACACTGCTGCGACTGCAAAACCCGCAACTGCTGGGAGGTTTTCTGTTCCGGCTCTTCGTTTTCTTTCCTGTTCCCCTCCCGTTACACTTGGAGTCAGCTTTGTTCCTTTTTCAGTATATAATAAAGCTGCCCCTTTTGGGCCGTTTATCTTATGTGAAGATACCGTCATCATAGTGACTGGAATAGATTTCACATCAATATCAATAAGCCCATAGGACTGAACGGCATCCGTATGAAACGCTATGCCATAGTTGTGGGCAATAGCAGCGATAGCAGTAACTGGTTGAATCGTTCCAACTTCATTATTTCCATGCATTATCGTTATAAGAGTCGTCTCATCTGTTATCGAAGCTTCTACTTCTTCGGGGTTCACTCTGCCATCCTTGTCAACAGGGAGATACGTAACAGAAAATCCATCTCTTTCAAGCTTCTCACACGTATGGAGTACAGCGTGATGTTCAACTTTTGTGGTTATAATATGATTTCCTTTTTGTTTATTCGCATGGACATATCCAACAATAGCGAGATTATCCGCTTCTGTACCGCTACTTGTAAGAATGATTTCATCTGGAACTGCACCAATAGACGAAGCAAGCTTTTCCCGGGCTTCATCTAATTGTTTACGAGCCTGTCTGCCATGTTGGTGAATACTTGATGGATTACCAAAGTTATTTTGAAGTATATCCATCACCGCTTCAGCAGCTTCTGGATGAACAGGCGTTGTCGCGGCATGATCTACATAGATTTTTTGCATACTGGCATCATCCTAGTTATTCTTATTCTTAAATATAGAACATGTAATACTCGTGATCTTCATCACCTTTATACGAAGCAAGTGCCTCTAGTGACGTATTATCTAGAACCTGTTTAACGGCATCTCTAATTTTGATCCACAAATCTCTTTTGGCCGGTTCTTCATCATCAAGTACCTCGACAGGACTAATTGGTCCTTCGAGTACACGGATAATATCCCCTGCTGTTATATCAGCCGCATCTTTTGTCAGCATATAACCGCCATATGCGCCTCGAACACTTTTCACCAACATCGCATTACGAAGTGGTGCAATTAATTGTTCTAAATAATGTTCGGATAATTGATGGTCTTTCGCTATTGATTTTAACGAAATGGGACCTTCACCGGATTTCTTTGCTAGAGCCATCATAATGGTTAGACCGTAACGTCCTTTGGTTGATATTTTCATGTCTTCCACCTCTTTCAATCAATCGATAAACAATTTTTTGGCATTGTGGTAATGCAAAACCGACTACTTGCCCAATTCCTGCACAGAAAAGAATCGTTCCGATGAAAACAGGACCTCCAAGCAGCCAACCAATGAGTAATACACCTATTTCCATAATTCCTCTGACTCTCGACACTTTCCATCCTGTTTTTTCCTGCAAAGCTAACATTAAACTATCACGTGGTCCCGCTCCACATTCAGGGGCAATGTAGGTACCAATTCCGTATCCAATAACTAAAATGCCACTTACTAGCATAATCAGTTTCATGATAAAGGAATCAGGTGTTGATAATAGTAGTAAAAATATATCAATGAATATGCCAACGAGAAACATATTAACAATGCCACCGGCTTGAGGAAATTCCCGTCGCATCAAGGCAGTAGAACCTATAATAACAATTCCAATAATTATACTCCATGACCCGACTGTTAATCCAAATTGATGTTGCAAACCAATATGCAAAACATCCCACGGGGCACTTCCTAGTTCCGCCTTAATCATAAGGGCAATTCCAAATGACATAATAACAAGGCCAATCATAAAAATAAGCCACCTTTGCAAAAGGTGCTCATTTCTTGCAAATCTTCTCTCCATCCTAACCCAGCTCTCTATTTATCTAAACCATTATCATATGCCTTATCTTTTATTGTGAAGAATCCTTTGCCATTATAGCATGAAAAGGGTAGTATTTGCATGAATGCTAATCAACCATTCTAACATAACAAAACAGCACACTTTATTTCTATTAATAGAACATCATCTTTGTTAAAATGGAACTGATGTTCTTACGATAAAGGAGCCTACTATTATGAATAAACATCAACCATTGGCTTATCGGATGCGTCCACGTACCATTGATGAAATAATTGGACAAGAACACTTGTTAAGCAACGGTAAATTGCTGCAACGCATGATTTATACTAGAAAACTGACATCTATGATTTTGTACGGACCGCCCGGCACAGGAAAGACTTCCATTGCGTCTGCTATTGCAGGTAGTACAGATACTCCTTTTAAAATGATGAATGCGGTTGAACACAATAAAAAAGATATGGAAATCGCAGTTGAAGAAGCTAAGATTTCTAATCAACTGATTGTAATTATGGACGAAGTGCACCGGCTTGATAAAACAAAACAAGATTTTTTGCTTCCCCATCTGGAAAAAGGACTTATTATACTTATTGGAGCAACTACAGCTAATCCATATCATTCCATTAATCCAGCGATTCGAAGCCGGTGTCAAATATTTGAACTGGAGAGCTTATCGACAGACAATATAGTCAAGATGTTATACCAAACACTTCAAGATAAAGAAAGAGGTTTAGGAAACTATTCTGTTGATCTTAAAGAAGATGCAGCCTATCATTTTGCAACCGCAAGCGGTGGTGATTTGCGGACAGCATTGGGTGCTCTGGAACTAGCCGTGCTTTCCACTCCAGAAGCCGATGAGCAGACCATTATTATCGATTTGCCTGTTTCAGAGGAATGTATACAGAAAAAAAGCTTTCAGCATGATAAAGATGGAGATGCCCATTACGACGTGTTATCTGCGTTTCAAAAATCGATACGGGGAAGTGACGTAAACGCAGCCTTGCATTATTTAGCACGATTGGTAGAAGCAGGCGACCTTGTTAGCATCGGCCGTCGTCTTGTCGTTACCGCCTATGAGGATATCGGCCTTGCAAGTCCTCAAGCTGGACCAAGAGCCCTTGCAGCGGTTGAAGCCGCCGAGAGGCTTGGTTTTCCGGAAGCAAGAATTCCATTGGCAGATGTTGTGGTTGAATTATGTCTGTCTCCTAAATCAAACAGCGCTTATACAGCATTTGATAAAGCAAGAGAAGCGATGCTTCAAAGAGGAACACCTTCTATTCCAATACATTTAAAAGATGCTCATTATAAAGGTGCAAACGCTTTGGGACGTGGAAATACGTATCAATATCCTCATAATGACCCACGTGGCTGGGTACCACAGCAATACTTACCCGACTCCATAAAACACGATCAATATTACACTCCAAAAGAAACTAGTAAATTTGAACGCTCCCTTGCGGATATTTATAATAACATGAAAAGGTAAAGCTGACTCTTCATCGTCCAGCTTTACCTTTTAACATTTGCTAACAAATCACCGTAAGGGTAGCCAAATTTTAAATACTGTTCCTTTCCTCTGCTCACTGTCAACTTGAATAGACCCGCCTGATTCTTCGACAATTTGAAAGCATGTCATTAACCCTAGTCCTGTTCCATCTTTTTTAGTTGTATAAAAAGGCGACCCTAATTTCTCTAATGTTTCCTGTGTCATTCCTTCTCCGTTATCTTCGATTCTTACTATAATTCCTTGAACCTCATTTTCTGTTACTGATTCCGATGAGACATGAATATGCCCGTTTTCGGGTATAGCTTCTATCGCATTTTTTATTAAATTCATCACTACTTGTTTTAATTTTTTCTCTTCGGCATAAATGTGTGGCAAAGATGGATCTAATTTATAATTTGTAGTGATTTCTTTTGTTTTTGCTTGACTGTGAAATAGATAGAGCGTATCAACAAGAATATCATTCACCTGAACATTTGTTTTTTCTTTTTCCCTATCCGGCTTAGCTATCGTCAAAAGGTCCTCAACAATACTGTTCACCCGATCAATTTCACTTAAAATAATATGATAGTGGTAATTATCTACTTTCTTGTCATCTGTTTCTTTGTAGAGCTGCATGAATCCCCGTATCGTGGTGAGCGGATTTCGTATCTCATGAGCGAATCCAGAAGCTAACTTTCCAATAACCTTTAACTTCTCACTACGCAACAGCTCTTTCTCCATTTCCTTTTTTTCTGTTACTTCTTTAAAAACTAATAAAATATCTTCAATCTGTTCTTCATCCTCAATGGTAGGCAGAGGCGTCATACTTAAGAAAAAGGCGTGATTTTCCCCTTGAATATCACAATCAAATTCATATATTCGGGATGTATGTTCATTCTCACGATTAAAATAAACGTTATTCATAAAGGCTTTAAAGTCGGAATGATGATCTATTAATGAAAACAAAGAACGCCCTATCACGTCTTCTTTATCCAATTGAAATAATTTTTCACACGTTCGATTAAATGTCGTTATATGAGCATTATTTCGATTGATCGATATAACACCATTATCCGTTGTTTCTATAATTAACGTTGATTTACGATGGGCTTTTTCCCTTTCTTCCAGTCTTTTCGTCATATCATTGAATGTTCTCGTCAATTTATTAATTTCCTCATAAGCATTGGACTGAAGAGGAAGTACCTTTTTACCAACCGCAAAATCATTCGTCGCAGATACGAGCCTTTCTACTGGTTCTACAATGTACCGCGATAATTTGAATACGGCCGTTATAGTGATTAAAAGTACGATACTAAACAACAATAAATATTTAAACAACAAGTCTCTAAGAGGCGCATACATTTCATCCGCCGGTACCGACAATCCAACATACCAATTGTTATCGAAACCTTCCATATGTCCAATTGGTGCAATAGCGTTTACCGTTTCTTCCTTCTCATTATGTATCAATCCGGGATCAGCACCCAATCCCTGCATGGAAGTCAATGTCGAATTCGTTTCATTTAAAAAATTTCGTTCGAGAACATTATCACTGTCCGGATGAGCAATATAATCGCCAGATTCATTTAATAAAAAAGTCTCACCAGCAACATTTATATTTTCTTGTTCCTCTGAATATTGATCAATTCTTTTCCAAAGAAAAGACCATAAATATTCTAAATCAAAGGATGGAGAGATGACTCCTATCACTTCTCCTTCTTCATTTTTCACACCAGATGCCATAGCAAGGATTGGATTGTCTACAACAGACGACATAAATATATCCGATAAAAACAAGCTGCCATCATTTGCTTCTTGAAACCATTCTCTTTCTTCAACATTATTTCCAACCACTGTTCCATCAGTATCAACTGTAATTAATCCGTCCCGATTCACAAAAATCAAGCCATAATAAAGGTCATGGTTATCAATAAATTTCAAGAACTCCTCCTGAATTTCTTCGTCTTCTGCATCTTCATTCATCAAGACTGGGTTTTGTGACAGTTGTTCCAAATCAGTCAACCGTTCACTAATAATATCCTCTACGGCAAAAGCTAGATTGTCAGAAAACATGAACAGCGTTTGTTCAATTCGGTTTGTCAGATCTTTTTTTGTGTTTGATAAGAAATGATTCCAGCTGCAATAAGCGGAATACATGTAATCGTCAAAAACGCAAATAATAACTTGGATCGAAGAGTTTTCATGGTCTCACCTACATTCCTACACTTAAGCACAAGCTTTATCTTTATCTGTTTGTCTAATGTATAAAACAATTTTCCCCTGTCTAAACTAGTAACTGTCAATCTATTTCTAAGTTTATAAAGGAGAGAAGAATCATGAACATTAGACAAGATGCCTGGTCAGACAAAGATGATCGATTTTTAGCAAATACAATTTTAAAACATATCCAAGAAGGCAGTACACAACTAAAAGCATTTGATGAAGTTGGAGATGCATTGGACAGAACATCAGCAGCCTGCGGATTTCGCTGGAATGCTATCGTTCGTCTTGATTACGAACAAGAAGTGAAACAGGCAAAACGAATTAGGAAGCAGCGGATGAAAGAAACCGCTAATCACGTAGCATCTAAACTTAGCCATTCAAAACACCGCTCTTCCTCAAATATACATTCTATTATTGCTGGACTGCACCAAATGCAAGCTGATCTCGAAAATAATATACATTCTACTTCTCCAAATATCGAAAACGATGTGTTACATTTACAAACTAAAAACAGTGAAATGAGAGAAGAGATTGCTAGAATAAAACAAGAATATCATACCATAAAACAAGACTATGACATGATAGTTACAATGATGAATCGTGCCAGAGAACTTGCTATGACCGAGGAAACCATCCCTTCTTCTAATTTTTTTCGAATGGACAGAAATGGGAATTTAGAAAAAATCGCATTCAATGCCTAAAAATACTATCTAAATTATCTCATAAGTTCAAATGAGATAGAAGTACTTTCGCAAGAGCTTCCCTATAATTCAAAAAAATCGCCTCTCCGTTTTCTATAATGATAACGGCTTAAGGCGATTTTTGTATATTTCAAGTAAAAAGGGCTACCCTCAACAATGTTTGAAACATCTGCTGGGGAAGCCCTTGTGCATTTAATTTAGTAGGAAGAGTCCCGATGTGCCGTCAAACTGACTTAGTTTTGAAGCCTGCTCTCAGCAGGTGGGTGCCCTGTTCAATCGTTCAAACGTCCACATAAAGAGGCATGTCATCCTGATTGAAACGACAGGCTCCCAATGTAAAAATGTTGGCTCAAAACAATAGTGTCCCACGAACACCTCAGGACTCTTCAAATGAATTGACTACATCATAGCACGCAAACCACAGGGGGTCAAGAAGTTACGAGCCCTTTCTCTTCATTTCATAAAAATGCGATAAATTAACTAATTTTTCTTATGAGATGTCTCCACTCAAGTTTTAAAAATTACGAATCAGGGAACAGTAATGTTTCGGTGTTTTATAAACCCTTGAGCAGAAAGGAAAGAGACATTACTATGAAGAACAATCATAAAATGAGTGACATACCGCTTGCTCAACAAGAAATCATTCATGTTGAGCAAACGATTGATGGATTAGAAAAGAAACAAATAGAATATAATGATTCGCTTTCATTATATAAAGATTTTTTAAAAACTAGCTATCATCAGTATTCGATAAGAGACGTATTTGACATCTCGTATCGCTGGACTCCAGGGCAAATCGGTTTTTTATATCTACATACAACAGGAGGTGTAAGAACATTTTATATTAAAACAGACCCTTCTCCGTTCATCCAACAGTTTCAGCAAACCGATCATATTTGATGTAATCTATTTTTCCTCTTCTTCTTCTATTTTAAGATTGAGTTCTTCTAACTGACTATCGCTAACTTCACTAGGCGCTCTTGTTAGAGGATCCGTTGCACTTGCTGTTTTCGGGAAGGCAATCGTATCGCGCAGATTATTGCGACCGGCAAGAATCATAATTAGACGATCCAATCCAAGTGCAATTCCGCCATGCGGTGGTGTTCCATAATCAAAAGCATCAAGTAAGAATCCGAATTGCTCTCTTGCTTCTTCCTCACTAAAACCTAGTGCTTTAAACATTTTTTCCTGTACATCACGTTCATAAATACGTTGAGATCCTCCCCCTAGTTCATAACCATTTAGAACTAAATCATAAGCTTCGGCACGAACATTTTCAGGGTTATTTTCAAGAGAATCCATATCTTCACACATAGGACTTGTGAATGGATGATGCATCGCTGTATATTTATCAGCATCTTCGTCGTACTCCATCAATGGAAACTCTGTTACCCATAAAAAGTTAAAAGCATTTTGATCAATGAGATCTAGGTCTTTCCCAAACTTTAAGCGCAAAGCACCCATAGCATCAAATACAACGTCCTTCTTATCAGCACCAAAGAACAGTAAGTCCCCAGCTTCTGCATCAAGTGCTTCTCTCAATTGTGCCGTTTCCTCATCATTAAAGAATTTTGCAATCGGCCCTTTCAATTTATCTTCTTCCACTTTTAACCAAGCTAAGCCTTTTGCTCCATAAATAGCAACAAATTCAGCTAGATCATCAATTTCTTTTCTAGACATTTCATCTGCAACGCCTTTTACGTTCAATCCTTTCACAATTCCACCATTTTTAACAGCATCAGCAAACACCTTAAAGCCGCTGTTCTCCACAATATGAGAAAGTTCTACTAGTTCCATGCCAAAACGAGTGTCTGGTTTGTCTGACCCAAAACGGTTCATTGCCTCATCATAGGTCATCCGTTGAAATGGAGTTTTTACGTCCAAACCGTGAATGTCTTTCATCACTTTTTTCATCATTTCTTCTATGAGAGGAAGAAAATCTTCTGTATCCATAAAGGACGCTTCGATATCCACCTGTGTAAATTCAGGCTGGCGGTCTGCTCTCAAATCTTCATCCCGGAAGCAACGTACGATTTGATAATATTTTTCAAATCCTGACACCATCAGCAACTGTTTAAACAATTGAGGAGATTGCGGTAGTGCATAAAACTCTCCATGGTGAACACGACTTGGCACTAAATAATCCCGTGCGCCTTCTGGTGTACTTTTTGTTAACATTGGGGTTTCCATATCTAAAAAGTCTTGTTCATCCAAATAGTCTCTGATTACTTTCGTTGTTCGGTGCCGCATCTTGAACGTTTCTCTCATTTCTGGACGTCTTAAATCAAGATAGCGATATTTCAAACGTACATCTTCGTTCAAGTCTGTCTCCCCATCCACTTGAAAAGGAAGCGGCTTCGATTCGTTAAGTATCTTTACTTCTTCCACCTGAACTTCCACTGTGCCGGTTGGAATTTTTTCGTTATATGTTTCTTCATCCCTTTTAACGACAGTTCCTTTGATATCAAGCACATATTCATTTCTCACTTTGTCCATCGTTTCCAACGCTTCTTCAGAAATCTCCGGATTAGCAACAATTTGTACAATACCGCTACGATCTCTCAAATCAATAAAAATAACTTGACCTAAATCACGTCTTGTTTGCGCCCATCCTTTTAATTCGACTTGGGTTCCAATAATGGATTCTGATACTTCTCCACAATAATGAGTTCTTCCTATCATTATTTTTCACTCTCCAATTTCTTTTTTAAATAGGTTGTCAGCTGATTAAGTTCTACTTCCTGTTGTTCTCCACTATTCATATGTTTAACATTGATTTTACCGGCGTTCCATTCTTCTTCACCAAGAACAGCTGTAAATGATGCCTTCAAACGGTCTGCCGTTTTAAATTGGGCTTTCATTTTTTTATCCATATAGTCTTTATCAGCTTGAATTCCTGCTCGTCTCATTTCCGCTAATATAGCAGTACCTGCTTTAGCAGGTTCTTCTCCTATAGTAACTAAATAGCAGTCAATTCCTTGATCAACTGGAAGTTCTACCCCTTGCACTTCTAATGCCATCAGGAGACGCTCTACACTTAAAGCAAACCCAATACCAGGTGACTTGGGACCACCTAACTCTTCGACGAGACCGTTGTAGCGTCCGCCCCCCGTTAAAGTAGTGATTGCTCCAAACCCATCTCCTTCAATCATAATTTCAAAAGCAGTGTTATTGTAATAATCAATACCGCGGACTAAGCCGGGGTCAATAGTATAAGGAATCTCCATTTTATCCAGTAGCTCTTGTACTGTATTAAAATATTGTAGAGATTCTTCATTTAAATAATCGATAATAGAAGGGGCCGACTCCATAAGTGGGTGATCTTGATCTTCTTTGCAGTCGAGAATACGCAAAGGATTTTTTTCAAGTCTGTTTTGACAATCCTCACAAAATTCATCGATTCTCGGCTTAAAATGTTGAATCAAAGCGTCACGGTGAGCTTGTCTGCTTTCTTTATCTCCGAGACTATTTAACACTAGTTTGAGTCCTTTTAATCCGGTTTCTTTATAAAAATCCATCGCTAGAGCTATTACTTCCGCATCAATAGCTGGATCATCACTGCCGATAGCTTCTACACCAAATTGTACAAACTGGCGCATTCTTCCGGATTGAGGGCGTTCATAACGGAACATCGGACCTGTATAATACAATTTATCCGGCTGGTTCGGACTGCCATATCTTTTATTTTCTACGTATGAACGTACAACAGAAGCCGTTCCCTCAGGTCTTAATGATAGACTTCTTCCGCCTCTATCAGAAAAAGTGTACATCTCTTTTTGAACAATATCAGTGGTATCTCCAACCCCCCGTTGAAATAATTCCGTTTGTTCAAAAATAGGGGTGCGGATTTCAGAATAATTAAATCGACGGCAAATATCGTGCCATATTGATTCTACATACTGCCATTTTTCAGATGTTCCAGGTAATATATCTTGGGTTCCCCGTGGAATACGAATGTCCATCTTATTTACTCCTTTCTATATTTTAAAAGCATAACAAGGTCAAACATATAAAAAAACCCGCCTCTCGCAATAAACGAGGGACGAGTTGTTACCCGTGGTGCCACCCTGGTTGAAGCATTTTATAACAATACTTCCTCTTTAACAGTTAACGCCTGTCAAACGTCCATTCCTACTAATTGCATGTTCGAAACAGAGCCTCAAGAGTGTCTTTTAGCAGGCAGCAAATAGAACTGATTTCAGCTATAACAGTTCCTCTCTGCAAATGCGTCACCTGCCTACTTTCTCCATCGTAGGCTATCTCATGGTTGGTTAACTGATAACTATCATACGAATCTCAACCTTGATTGTCAACCTGTCTTATTTACTTGGGCTGTCCAAAATTAAAGTGACCGGGCCATCATTTGTTAAGCTAATTTTCATCATTGCCCCAAATTCCCCCGTTTCTACTTTTGCTCCTTTTTCTAAAAGCAATTCGTTAAAACGGTGGTATAGTGTAGAAGCTTCATCTGGTTTGGCAGCCTCCATAAAATTCGGGCGTCTCCCTTTCGTACAATCACCGTAAAGCGTAAATTGCGGAATCGATAATATCTTTCCACCTTTATCTAACAGTGATACGTTCATTTTCTCTGTTTCATCTTCAAAAATTCGTAAGTTAACGATTTTTTCGGTCATCCAGTCAAGATCTTCTTTCCCATCTCCGTGAGTAAAACCGACAAGGGCTACAATTCCTTCCTCAATGGATCCAGTCGTTTCATCGTTAACTTGACACTCTCCATAATCTGAGCGTTGAATAATGACTCTCATAACTCTAACGTTCCCTTCACTATTCTATCAATGTATCATTCTTCTAACGGAATAAATATCAGGCAATTTCTTTATTTTCTCAACAACTCGGTGTAAATGATCAACGTTATGAATCGCTATTTTTATATCTATAATCGCCACTTTATTTTTATCCGATCTGCCGTTAACAGCAGTAATATTCGTTTTCGATTCTGTTACAGCATGCAACACTTCATTTAACAAGCCACGCCGGTCATATCCTGTAATCTCAATATCGACACTATAGTTTTTCTTTTTATTCGTAGCGCCTTCCCATTCAACCGGCAGGAGTCGGGATTGCGCATTTTCATCATTTACATTCGGACAGTCACTACGGTGAACCGATACACCACGACCTTTGGTTATAAATCCGACAATGTCATCTCCTGGTACTGGTGTACAGCATTTAGAGAGACGTATAAGAAGATTATCAACACCTTTTACGTTTACTCCAGTGTCTGTTTTCTTCGTTTCTGTATGCGTCGTGACATCTTTCACAGCTTCTGCTACTGACTTTTGTTCTTCTTCCTGTTCCTGCTGTTGTCTAATTTTATCGGTTAGTCGAGTAACAATTTGTTTAGGACTCACTCCATTATAGCCAACAGCAGCAAACATATCCTCTTCCCCGTTAAAACTAAACTTTTCTGATGTTTCTTTTAAATTTTCATCGGAGAGCACCGTTTTCGAATCAAAACCTTGCGACTTCAATTCTTTTTCAATCATTTCTCTGCCTTTCACAACATTTTCTTCCCGTTGTTCTTTTTTATAGAATTGTTTAATTTTATTTTTGGCATGAGAACTTTGCGTTAATTTCAACCAGTCCTTGCTCGGTCCATAGGAGTGTTTCGAGGTCAGCATTTCCACTATATCTCCTGTGTCAAGCTGATAGTCCAGTGGAACCATTTTTCCATTCACTTTAGCTCCGATTGTGCGGTTACCGATTTCAGTGTGAATACGATAAGCGAAGTCTATTGGTACTGATCCTCTTGGTAGTTCAATCACATCTCCTTTTGGAGAAAACACGAAGACCATATCAGAAAACAAATCCATCTTAAGTGATTCCATGAAATCCTGAGCATCCGACGCTTCATTTTGCCATTCGATGATTTCACGAAACCATGTTAATTTATCTTCTAGTGATTTCCCTGCTGCTGATTTACCTTCTTTATAAGCCCAATGTGCAGCAACACCGAATTCTGCAACTCTATGCATATCCTCTGATCTAATCTGAACTTCAAGCGGTTCGCCTTTTGGACCGATAACAGTCGTATGCAAAGACTGGTACATATTGGCTTTTGGCATCGCAATATAATCTTTGAAACGTCCGGGCATCGGTTTCCAACAGGTGTGTATAATTCCGAGAACAGCGTAACAATCTTTAATGCTTTTAACGATAATACGAACCGCCAGCAAGTCATATATTTCGTTGAATTGTTTCTTTTGCTTAACCATTTTGCGGTAAATACTATAAATGTGTTTCGGCCGTCCATATAATTCGTTTGGTTCGACATTTATATCTGTCATACTGTCTTTTATATTATGAATAACTTCATCAATGTATTGTTCTCGTTCTGCCCGCTTTTGTTTCATCAAATTAACAATACGATAATACTGTTGTGGGTCTAAATAACGAAGGGCCGTATCTTCTAATTCCCATTTAATGGTTGATATCCCTAATCGATGAGCAAGCGGAGCAAATATTTCAAGCGTTTCATTTGATATGCGGCGTTGCTTGTCCGGTGGTAAATGTTTTAACGTACGCATATTATGAAGACGATCGGCTAATTTAATCAAAATAACACGGATATCTTTTGCCATAGCAACCACCATTTTTCGATGGTTCTCGGCTTGTTGTTCTTCTTTAGACTTATATTTAATCTTTTTTAATTTTGTTACACCATCTACAAGCATCGCTACTTCTTCATTAAACGACTCTTGTAAATCTTCGACAGTCACATCCGTATCTTCCACGACGTCGTGTAGAAAAGCTCCAGCTAACGTATCAGAATCCATTTGCAATTCTACTAATATCCCAACCACTTGAATTGGGTGCAGGATATACGGTTCTCCGGATTTTCGATACTGGTCTTTGTGAGCTTCTTCTGCGTATTTATAAGCACGTTCCAAAAATGAAACGTCATCATTCGACAAAAATTCCCTGGATTTTTCCAACACTTCATCGATGGTCATGAAATCACCCTGCAAGCCTTTCTAAAATCATTATTTCTTTATATTATCTTTAAATTTATCGGTTCTGTAAAGTCTAAAGGGATATGTCAAATTAAAATCGAGTTTTTTCGTAATATTTGTTCAATTAATGTTTGATATTCACCTCATTATTCCCAGTATTTCTTCCCCCAAAAGGGTCCTGCAGTTTCCCCGTCAGAAATAAAAGTCCCTATGTCCATTTCAACCGAAGTCCTTAATAAAATAGAGCTATCCCGACTTGTGGAACAGCTCTCTTTATAATCTTATTCAAAATTCACAAGTGAGAAAATGTCATATTGACTCAGATTTTTTCTTCCATCTAAATATAATAGTTCAATCATAAAAGCCATACCAGCAACATGTCCCCCAAGTTCTTCTACTAGCTTCACGGTTGCTTCCACTGTTCCTCCCGTAGCTAATAAGTCATCGGTAATTAGTACATTCTGACCTGGTAGAATAGCGTCTTTATGGATAGACAGACTTGATTCTCCATACTCCAAGCCGTAATCGGCATCAACTGTTTCTCTCGGGAGTTTTCCTTTTTTTCGAACGGGGACAAATGCTTTTTCAAGGGAATAAGCAATCGGACAGCCTACGACAAAACCTCGTGCTTCCGGTCCAACGACAACATCGATTTCTTGATTTGCTGCAAAAGCGGTCATATCATCTATTGCTTTTTTGTAAACCGGACCATTTTGCATCAATGTAGTTATATCTTTGAATCGAACGCCTTCCTTTGGGTAATCTTCGATAATTGTAATATGTTCTTTAAAATCCATTGACGACTTTCTCCTTCGCATCATTTTTATTATTTGCTGTCACAAACGAATCTATTTTTTCTTTCAGTTCGTTGTATGTTGAATACAATAACTCTTGTTCCGTTTGTTTTTTGTTTAGGTGTCTTTGATAGGTTAAAGAATTTGTTAAATCTTTTTTTTCCGGAGATTTATTCACAGTAATAATACCATTTTCCAGTTTAACAAAACCAAGCTCAAAAAACACATCAGTCATAAAAGATATAGCAAAAAATGCCTGCCCTTTTCGCCGCGCTAATTCTTCCCCGTGTTTGGTGAAGTTAAATGTCTCTCTTTTTTTAAGAAAACTGTAATACCATTTAAAATCTTCTCTAGAAGGCGTTGTTTGAAAATAAACCTGCTCTTTTTCCTCAAAGAATGCGTAAATTCTCTCTATGTTTTCCACTTTGGATAGAATGTCCGTTAATTGTTGAATGGAACCAGGCAAATCGGCTAGTACAACATTTGTTGCTTGCAGGCTTTGTTCTGTTACATCGTTATGAAAGAAAATAGACGTATTATTAAATGAAGACTGGAGCTTTGTGTACGTCTGTTCTTGAAATGTAATCACTATTGTATCATGATTAGACAAATAATTTAGCGTTTCTTCTATATTTTTATCATGTCTCTTGTCAAACAGCTGCCATTCTTGCACTGCTAAATCTTTTAAGAACAATTGCGGTTTCCTGAAACCGTTCCATTCGTTAATCGATAACTCACCAACGGCAGAAGCATTAGCGTATTCCGTTACTCCGTCAGCAAGTTCGCCAAGGTGAAAACCAACGCAATCTAAACGATTATCTTGGGAAGCAAATTCTAATTTGATATGATTTTTTTCACTTCCTATTTTTCGTTTCGAGGCAATACTTACATCACTTACCTTAAACAAAGGCTTAGGATTGCTAACACCAAACGGAGCTAGTTTTCTTACTTCTTCTAGTGAGGAAACAGTTAGTTGATGTAAGGAAACATTCATGTCTACTTTCAAAGATGGTGTGAAATCATTTTCTGTCAATGTTTCGCTCGCTTGTTTTAAAAGGCGGTTTCTTAATTCTGGTATATCGTCCGCCGCCATCGTAAGTCCAGCTGCCATAGGATGACCGCCAAAGTGCGGAAGCAAATCTCTACTCTTTGATAATTCTTTGTAAATATCAAACCCTTTAATACTTCTAGCTGATCCTTTTGCTTTCCCAGTCGCTTCATCTATTCCAAGTACGATGACAGGGCGATAAAATCGGTCCATTAATCTAGAGGCCACAATCCCGATAACTCCTGGGCTCCACCCGGATTTCCCGACAATAAGAACACTGTTTTCCTCAGGTGGAAATTCATTTTCTACTTGCTCTACCGCTTCTTTTGTCATTTCGTTTACAACTTTTTGTCTCTCTTTATTCAGCCCATCAATAATTTCAGCCCATTCTTCGGCTTCAACAGAGTCGTTAGAAATGAGCAGATGAACGGCTGGATCAGCTGCTTCCATACGCCCGGCCGCATTAATACGCGGTCCCATCGCAAACCCAACATGGTCCTCTTCTACTTCATTTCCTTCTATCCCACAAATATTTTTCAAAGCTTGTATTCCAGGTTTTTTGGACACAGAAAGAGATGTAAGACCATATGCAACCATTGTTCTGTTTTCATCAAGCAATGGCACTAAATCGCTGACAGTGCCGATCGTGTATATATCAAGCATGTGCTTTGGAAAATAGCCAAGAAGCGCATGAGCGACTTTCAAGGCGACACCAGCTCCTGCTAATTCTTTAAATGGATAGCTACATCCCGGTTTTTTCGGATTTAAAATACAATGCGCATCTGGAAGTTCAGGTGGCGGTTCATGGTGATCCGTTATTATAACATCTAATCCCATGTCATTAGCAGCTTTCACTTCCGGCACGGCAGCAATTCCAGTATCAACTGTAATGACCAATGAAGCCCCTTCTTCTCGAGCACGTTCGAATGCCGGAATGTTTGGACCGTACCCTTCCGTGAAACGATTTGGTATGTACCACCCAAAATCAGCTTGCAATTCTTTTAAAAGTGTAATCATGATTGTCGTACTTGATACTCCATCCGCATCATAATCCCCAAAAATAAGTATCTTTTCTTTATTCTCGATAGCTTCTCTTATTCTAGTCACCGCCGTTTGCATGCCATCCATTAGAAATGGATCGTGAACGGGGCCTTCTTCTACGTGCAAAAATTTATTTGCTTCTTCTGCCTCTTTATACCCACGCATCCATAACAACTTTGCTGTTATCGATGATATGTTTAAATCCTTTTGTAATTGTTCATACTCATTTGACTCATCTATTTCGATTTCCCACCGTGTTTTTGGTTTCAACATACAATAACACCCCTGACCCACTTATTATACTAAAGGGAATCAGGGGATACAATTGTTGTTGCTTTATTCAAAACAATGATAATTTTTATGTTACGTTTGAATCCTTATTTTGAGTCCTTATTTCGACTATTCGTCTCATTATTTTTTGTTTGAGTACGTTGATTCGATGATTCTTTGTTTGCCTCGGTATTTGTTTTTTTAACCGTTGATTTTTTTGACTGCTTGATTTGCTGTTGTAATCGATATACTTTTATCATACCAAACGAACCGACGACGACAGCTCCCATTAAAACAGAGCCAAGGATAACTAAAATCAAGGGCCATTCTGCCGTACCAAATATGTAATTTACTTCTACACTCTCCACGTTCATGACAGCAAATACAGCAATGATAAGAGCTGCTATGAAACCAAATATTAATCCGGACTGCCCCTTCATACGTGACCTCCTAACTAATAACTTTGATCATGCGGATTAATATGGACAAATACGTCCTTAACCCTTTCTTCTTCTAACAATAAGTCTTTCACGTTTTTTCCAATTCTATGTCCTTCAATAACTGTAATAAATGGGTCAACAGCAATCTTTATATCAATAATAACATAATGCCCATGTTCTCTTGCCAAAAATTCATCGATATGAAGAACACCATCAATTTTTTCCACTTCATCTCTCATCTTCGCCGTGTCCTCGGCATGTAGAACATGATCAAGAGCGTTATGAATGGAAGACTTTCCTAAACTCCACGCCATCTTCATGATAAGTAATGAAACGAATAAACCAGCTGCCAAGTCTCCATACAACAGCCATGATATCCCCCAATAGTTTCCTGCAACCGACGCACCAATACCAAGGAGTGCTGCTGCCGATGAAAACACATCAGAGCGATGATGCCAGGCATCGGTAATAAGTGCATCACTTCTATATTTTTTTCCCAAATGATGTTTATAACGAAACATCACTTCTTTCACTAAAATAGAAAAGAACACGGCATACAGCGCAATTATTTTCGGTACAGTGACCGTTTCTCCTATATCCTGCACTGCATTAAGGCCAATTTCAAAACCAACAATAAATAATAATACGGCTACAATAATTGCCGTAACTGTTTCTGCCTTCCCGTGTCCATATGGATGATCGTTATCCGGCGGTAAATTAGCAGCCCGAACACCTATAAGAACAGCGACAGACCCAACAACATCAGATGCAGAATGGACTGCGTCAGCAATAAGAGCACGACTGTTAGCCATCCAGCCTACAACACCTTTTAAAATAGCAAGAAGAATATTACCAAAAATGCCGACAAAAGCACCTATTCTCACCATTTTATATCTCTGTTCTTCCTCATGTTTCACGGTCCCACCACCAGTTAAACACTTTTAAACTTTTTCTCAAATTCATTATACCAACAAAAAGGCCATGGTATGTACCATGGCTTGAAGAATATTGCAAGACACTCACGGTTGAGTATCTTGCGCGCCTGACTTAGATAATCTTAAATTTCCGGTTCAAGGTCTTCTGGATCTTTTTCTTTTGGCTTATTTTTTTCACGCTGTAAACTCTTCCACTTCCACGAAAGCCATAATTGGGATGCTAAGAACAAGGAAGAATAGGTTCCAGCAATTAAACCAACTAGGAGCGCAAAGGAAAAGGATCGAATCGCTTCTCCGCCGAGAAAGAATATCGCTCCCGCAGCAAATACTACCGTTAACACCGTATTAATAGAACGCGCTAACGTTTGATTCAAGCTGACATCGACCACATGAGCAAGGTCATCAAACGTTTCAATTTCCTCTTGTTCTCTCATATTTTCCCGTATCCTATCAAACGTCACAATTGTATCATTAATAGAATACCCAACTATGGTTAATACAGCAGCTATAAAAGGGACATTCACTTCAAATTGAACAATAGAAAATACAACGATAATGAAAAAGGCATCATGCATCAGAGCTGCAATCGAAGCCACTCCATACCAAAATTCAAATCGAATCGTTACATAGAGAATAATACCGACCGAAGCAATTAAAACCGAAATCAGCGCATTTTGAGCTAACTCTTTCCCAACTAGAGAGGATACTGTATTTACGCTCGGTTCTTCTCCATATTTATCTATAAAATACGTTTGTATTTCTGCAATTTCATCTTGTCCCAACATCCCTACAAAACTGGCGTGCGCCATTTCATTCGAATCGCCGGCAAGGGTTATTTCATCTGGTTCATATCCACTTCCTGCCTCTGCAAAATCGTCCTTCACTTGCTCAGCGGTGAATGAGTCATCGGACATCACTTCAACCTTTGATCCACTCTGAAAATCTATGCCAAGATTTAAGCCGGCAGTAAATAGTAGAATAATTCCCACCAAAGCAAAGATGATGGAGAATGAAAAGAATTTTTTCCGGTGTTTTACGAATGGAATGAAACGTTTGTCAGTATTAAAGTTCATTGATTTCATTCTCCTTTACTCCAAACACCCGCGGTTTTTTGTTGAATATCCTGCTGTTAACCCATAGACCAAGCAACAGACGTGATCCGTATACCGCGGTTAGAAAACTGGTTAATATACTTACAATCAACATGACGGCAAAACCTTGAACGGAGCTCGTACCATAATAAAATAGAACACCGGCCGCAAGAATTGTCGTTATGTTTGCATCCATGATAGTAGAAAGAGAACGCCTTGTTCCGGATTTAAAGGCTGACATAATCGTTTTTCCAGACCGTATTTCCTCTTTCACTCGTTCATAGGTAATAATATTAGCGTCAACTGCCATACCTACACCTAATATTAAAGCGGCAATACCAGGCAAAGTAAGGACTCCTTGCATCCAGTTAAAGATGAGAAGAACAATATAAATGTAAGCACTTAACGTAATCGCTGCTACAACACCCATAAAGCGGTAATAAACAAGCATATAAGCTAGAATAAGAGCAACACCTATGAGTCCGGCAAATATCGTATTATCCATTGCTTTTTCACCCAAGGAAGCTCCAACAGCATTAGAGTAAATTTCCTCCATTTCCACTGGTAGGGAGCCAGCATTAAGGACTTCTGCTATATATTCTGCTTCTTGTAGTTCAAAATCGCCTTCAATTTGAACATCTTTGCTGTAAATCGGTTCACCACTTTGCGGCATCGTTGGAGCAGATAAGTATTTCGGGTCTTCTTTACCGATCTCTTCAGCAAATGAGTCCCCTTCTTCATAATCAAGCCAGATGACAAGTCGATCATTTCCACGTTCATATTCGTTGATAATATTCCCTGTCACTTCTCCAAATCGATCGGCATCTTTTAGTGTTACCATTACAACTGGTTCATTTGCCTGATTAAACCCAACACTTGCCCCATTTTCTTCGAGGGCTTCTCCTGACATTCTTTCATTATCATCTATGTCCCGGAAACTCAAGTCTGCTTCCGTTGACAAAAGCTCTCGAGCGGACTGTTGATCTTCTACGCCCGCAAGTTGCACACGAATACGATTTTCTCCTTCAATCGTAATATTCGGCTGTGACACACCGAGCACGTTCACTCTTTCATTCAACGCACTTACTGTCGCCTGCATCGTTTCATCTGTTAGTTCTTCATCCTCTTCAGTTGGAGAAACTTCATACAGAACCTCAAAACCACCTTGCAGATCCAAGCCTAGATTAATTCCTTTTGCGGTGTTCATCACTGTTTGAGAGATAAGGCCACCCAACAAGAGTACTACCACAAAAAAAGTTACTATTCTCCATTTCTTTACCATTGACCTTCCATCCTCCTTCAGCCGGCCGTAACTCTTTCATACACAAAAAGGGAGTTATTCTATAAAACAAAAAGAAGGCAGATATATGCCCCTAAAAACAGACGTGTTCGTCGTTTTCTATAAAAATGGACTCTCATTATATACGCAATATGTACGGCTTAGCAACATGTTAATTATACTGATGCTTTCAAATTCATGTCAAATGACGGTTTGTTGAAGCATGTGTTTCTATATCCCCTAGTAAATCATCGAGACTCGCCTTCGTGGAATAATGCTTCGCACTCTCCTTATAGGAGGAAACTGTGAGACGGTTCATATATTCACTTAGCTTCAACGTCAAAACATAATGTACCAACACATGCAGACGTACCGCTTCTTCTCTGTTCTCTAATTTTTCCATCACACAATTCCACACTTCTTCTTCGTCAGCACTTTTGTAGCCAAGTAAATGAAATTCATCCACCTTACTTTGCAGGGCTGGTTTCACATCTGATTTCCACACTTCAAATTGTTGTTTATTCATTATCTTTATCTTCCTTTCTAAAAATTGTCATGCTCGTCCTGTTATGTTGCATACATATAAAAAAAGCGCGTTCACTTACAATTCCATAGTTTAAAACATTCTAGGTGAAATGTCTCTAAAGGCGGGAGCAGCATATGAGTAAACAATCTTTTATTCAAGGAACAATAATACTAATCGTTGCAGGTCTCATAACGCGCGTTCTAGGATTTGTTAATAGAATTATTACTGCAAAAATCCTTGGAGCTGAAGGAGTAGGCCTGTATAATATGGCTTTTCCAACTCTTCTTCTACTTATTACCTTAACACAATTAGGACTTCCTGTAGCCATTTCAAAATTGATTGCAGAAGCCCAAATGAAAAATGATATGTATAAAATGAAGCGAATACTTACAGTCTCAATGACTGTCACAGGATTGTTAAGTTTATTTTTCACAATCCTTCTGCTTACTACAGCTCCGTTTTTAACCAATTATTTACTGACTGATGAGCGTGCACTGTTTTCACTGCTTGCGATTACACCTGTTATCCCTATTGTAGCAATGTCAGCCGTATTAAGGGGTTATTTTCAAGGTCGTCAAAATATGAAACCTACCGCTATCTCTCAAGTGATTGAACAAATTGTTCGTATCTCTCTTGTCGCCATTTGTACAAATGCCTTGTTACCTTTTGGACTGGAATTTGCAGCAGCAGGGGCGATGCTTTCCGTTGTAGCGGGAGAGTTGGCTTCTCTATTGTTTATGATCTGGAGTTTCCAAAGAAAAAAATCTCTCAGATTACGAAAACAATTTTTTGCAGCTTTACACGGAGGCAGAACAACATTTAAGGAATTGATGGACATTGCTCTACCTGCGACAGGAAGCCGTATGATTGGTTCAATTTCTTTATTTTTAGAACCGATTGTAATTACACAAAGCTTAGCTCTTGCTGGAGTAACCACAGTAGCAGCTACAGCACAGTACGGGGAGTTAAGTGGTTTTGTTATTCCTTTATTATTTTTACCTACATTCATTACATATTCCTTTTCTGTCACTCTGGTTCCTGCGGTTAGTGAAGCTGCAGCAGAGAAAAGGTATGACCTTGTTCAAAAACGACTCCGTCAAACGTTACGTACTGCTATTCTTGCTGGTGGATTTTCTGCCGTATTTTTATATATTTTTGCCGAATCGGTAATGACCGTTGTGTATGATGCTCCCAAAACGGCTTATTTATTAAAAATACTGGCTCCCTTTAGTCTATTTCTTTATTTACAAGGACCTTTACAAGCAGTCTTACAGGGGTTGAATCTCGCCAGGTCTGCTATGATTAACACACTTATAGGAGCTGTTATTAAAGTCTCTGCGCTATTTATACTCGCTTCTTCACCTGATCTTGGTATTAAAGGAGCAGCACTAGCAATTGCTATTAATATGGTACTTGTAACATTGCTGCACTTACATGTTGTAGCCAAGGCAACTGGTTTTGTTTTGGAAGGCGGGGCAATTATTCTCATTATAGTAACGGCTGTTCTTTCTGTTTGTGTCACAGATCTTTTCATCCAAAACGTTTTATCAACACAACCTATACTCCTGCAAATAGGGTTTGCCGGGCTTTTATCAACAGCATTATATGCAAGCCTATTAACTTTTTTAGGTATTATAAAATGGGACCAATGGAAAAAAATTATGGCTCGGTATTAATCATCTTTTTCATCAATAAATAACACCCCATCCTGCTGAAGAGCACAATAAGACACTTGTTTTACGTTCTCAATCCCTGCTTTGTGTATTTCTCTTCTTAACCAAAGCTCATCTCTTTCTGATTTCTGTAAATTATCCCATTGTATGTGTCCATCAATAATAAAAGGAACAGGAGATGACGGTTTATCTTCTGTTTCTTCTCCCTCCTGTTCTTTTTCAAATACCGACAACTCCCCGGATGGTTCTAGTATCGCAAACTCCACATCAGACACATCTTTTACGTCCTTTTGACGGATTTGCACTAACAAATCATCAAAATTGTAACGCTGTTCTTTCATAGCTTTCTCATCAATTTTCCCATTATTAATTAAGTATGTTGGTTTACCGTCTAATAAATAACGCATGTTTCGACTTTTTAAAGACCAGTAAGCCAAAAAGATTTGAAGGACACACAATATAATAATTGGTAAGAATGCTTCTCTGTATGTTATTTGAATGTCTTCAATCGAAGTAACCGCCATCTCTGCAATCATGATTGATATCACAAAATCAAGCACAGACAACTCTCCGATTTCCCTTTTTCCCATGACCCTAAATATTACAAGCAAAAAAAAGTACACTATTACTGTACGAAAAGCAATTGTCCATAACTCCACATTTTACACCTTCTTATCAGCACACCTTTCTATATAGTGTTTCCTCTCTTCTTGCTTTCATGTATGTTAATAGAACATCAGATATCGGAAATATATATATATGGTAGAAATAAAAAGAGATAGAAAAGCAACGGGAAACCCAATTTTGAAAAAATCTATATAACTGAAGCCATGACCTTCTTTTGCAGCCATACCAGCGACAATAACATTGGCTGTCGCTCCAATTAACGTCGCATTCCCTCCAAGACAGGCTCCTAAAGCTAACGACCACCAAATAGGACTCAAGTCTCCCATACCATATCCTTCAAGCTCTAAAATAACGGGAATCATCGCTGCAACAAATGGGATATTATCTACAAAACCAGACACTAACCCAGATATCCACAACATAGATAAAGATGTTTGGGTCATATGACCTTCCGTAAAAAACATTAAGCCTTTCGCCAATTCTTCCAACAAACCGGTTTCTTCAAGCCCACCTACTAACATAAACAAACCGGCAAAAAAGAAAATCGTTGTCCATTCCATACGTTTAAATACTTTTTCCGGATCAGCTTGTGATTGTGTCAAAAACATTAAGAGCAGAGCACCGGCCATAGCTACTGCTGTTAATTCAATCTTTAAATAGGGCTGCAGTAAAAAAGCAAAAATAGTCAATGCCAGAACAATAACGGACTTCATTAATAAAGACCTACTCTTAATATAATCAAGTGCTTGGAACTCCATTAATTCCTTATTTAATTCTTTTCTATCTGTATCTTTCCACTCTTTACGATAATAAAACGCAACACTTATCACTACTATTAAAAAAATAACAAGGGCAGGCGGTCCAAGATGAATTAAAAAGTCATTAAAAGTTAAATCCGGCGCCGCCTGTCCAATCATTAAATTAGGAGGATCTCCAATTAAGGTTGCTGTTCCACCTATATTTGACGAAACAATAATAGCCATTAAATATGGCATAGGTCGTAATTTGAGCATATTAGTCAATGTAAACACGATTGGGGTGATTAACAAAACTGTCGTTACATTGTTTAGAAATGCGGAACCAAAGGCTGTCAAAAGAGAAAGCAGTAACAACAGCGGCATCGGCTTGCCACGTACGAATTGAGCCGTTTTAATAGCGGCAAATTCAAACATTCCACTTTGATTGCAAATCGATACGATAATCATCATAGATAAAAGCAATATAATGGTATGCCAATCAATATAACGAAAGAATACGAGGCTAAGATCCATGATTCCAAGAACAATCATAATAAGACCGCCTGAACAAGCGACTAAAGCCCTGTCTCCTTTTTCTGCAATCAAAAAACCATAACTAATAAAAAAAACGATAAGTGCGAGTATAACATCCTCCACGCAAGCGCCCACCTTTTACAACGGTTTGTACAATTTTATGTAACAGACGCAAAGTTTTGAACAAAAACTTCTTCTATTTTTTAATTGTTGTCCATATATTTTCTATAAACAAACGAGAGAGGGGCAGAAGACCATGCAGCGAACAGGACAACTTTATGGTGTTGGGATGGGAATCGTTGTCATTATAAGTATTTTGCTTGGATGTAGTATTATTTTTTCTACGTTATTAAGATTCACTACTATTTCAGAGGGCTCTATTCAATGGTTGCTTTTACTTGTAACTATCATTAGTTTTGGAATCGGCGGTATTATAGCCGGCGTACGTGCTAAAGAGAAAGGCATTTTGACGGGGCTGTTTACGGCTGCCGGGGTTCTATTGGTTTTTGTTTTGTTAGAGTATCTAGGCTATGACAGCGCCATTAGTGGAATACAAGCATTATATTTCTCTGGTTTTGTGGCGTCGTCAGCGATTGGAGGAGCCATTGGGGTAAACACATCATCATAAAATACCACCAAAAAACGTTGAAGAATAACAAAAGCTGTTCCAGCATTAGACCAGAACAGCTTTTTCACATTCATAAGAAGCTTTTTCTTTTTTCAAACAGGGTGAAAAAAACTCTTATGTAAGAAGACATAATTAGTCTTCATTTACTATTTCGCGAACAGAATTTCGATCAAATGTTAATTTGTGATCATTCTCTACAGCAAGAACAATTTTTCCTTCATCCAAAGCATCAATTGTTCCATGCAATCCGCCAATTGTTATGATGCGGTCCCCTTTTTGCAAATTAGCATGCATTTCTTTAACTTGCTTTTGACGCTTTTGCTGTGGACGAATTAACAAAAAGTAGAAAATCGCGAACATTAGTACCAGCATAATAATTGGTTCAATCCCCATGAAAGTCCCTCCTTTCTGTATCCTAGACTTACAAACAAGTCCTTTTGTCTTGTCGAAAAAACTAAAAGTTTTTAGCGTTTGGACTGTTAAAGCCATACTGTTCAAAAAATGCCTCCCTGAAATCAAGGAGTCTATCTTCAAGTATGGCCTCTCTAACCTGTTTCATTAAGTTTAACAGGAAATAAAGGTTATGGTAAGAAGTAAGACGAAAACCAAATGTTTCATTCGATTTCACTAAATGTCTAATGTAAGCACGAGAATAGTTTCGACACGTATAGCAGTTACAGTTTTCATCAATCGGTTTAAAATCACGAGCATATGCTGCATTCCGGACAACTAACCGGCCATTACTAGTCATACACGCGCCATTTCTAGCAATTCTGGTTGGTAGTACACAATCAAACATGTCGACTCCTCTTATTGCACCATCAATGAGAGAATCAGCAGATCCAACTCCCATCAAATACCTTGGTTTATCTTTCGGTAAAAGAGGAGTAGTAAAATCCAAGACGTGATTCATAACGTCCTTTGGTTCTCCTACAGACAGTCCGCCTATAGCATAACCCGGAAAATCTAAAGAAATCAAATCATGTGCAGATTGTTTACGCAAATGTTCATATTCTCCACCTTGCACTATGCCAAATAATGCTTGATCTGATGGCCTCTGATGGGCTTCAAGACACCTTTCGGCCCACCTTGATGTCCTTTCTACCGAGGCTTTCATATACTCTTCCTCTGCCGGATATGGAGGGCATTCATCAAAAGCCATCATCATATCAGGCCCCAGCGCATTCTGAATTGTCATTGCTTTTTCTGGTGATAGGAAAAGCTTTTCCCCACTAATATGATTTCTGAAGTGGACGCCTTCTTCTTTAATATTTCTAAGGTCACTTAAACTAAATACTTGATAACCACCGGAATCCGTCAAAATTGGTTTATCCCAGTTCATAAAAGAATGAAGCCCGCCAGCTTCCTGAACAATATCTTCCCCTGGGCGCAACCATAAATGGTACGTATTACTCAAGATAACTTGAGCTGCCATTTCATCTAATTCATCAGGACTTAAAGTCTTCACTGTCGCAAGGGTTCCCACCGGCATAAAGATGGGAGTATCAATGGACCCATGCGGCGTATGTATTTTACCAAGTCTTGCACCGCTTTGTTTACATGTTTTAATTAATTCATATGTTATTGCTGCCATTTGTGGCGACTTCCCTTCATAATGAGCATTGCGTCTCCAAAACTAAAGAATCGATATTTTTCACGAATTGCTTCCTCGTACGCCGATAGTAAAAACTGTCTGCCGGCCATTGCACTTACGAGCATGACAAGGGTCGATTTCGGCAGGTGGAAATTGGTAAGCATTGCGTCAATACCTTGAAAACGATAGCCCGGATAAATAAAAATATCCGTCCAGCCTGACTCTTTATAGAAACCCTCTTTATTTTGAGCAGCGGTTTCAAGCGTTCTTGCTGACGTTGTTCCAACTGCAACAATCTTATTTCCTTTAGCCTTGGTCTCATTCAACAGCATAGCTGTTCCTTCACTTATTTGATAAAACTCTTCATGCATATGGTGATCTTCAACGTTATCAGCAGAAACCGGACGGAATGTGCCAAGTCCTACATGTAATGTTATTGTTGTCACTTGGATTCCTTTTTCCTTCGCCTGTTGAAGAAGAGATTCTGTGAAATGAAGGCCTGCGGTTGGAGCAGCAGCAGAACCGTCCTGCTTCGCATAAACCGTCTGGTAACGTTCCTGATCCGAAAGCTTTTCTTTTATATACGGAGGTAGCGGCATTTCTCCTAGTTCTTCCAGTATTTCTAAAAATACACCGTCATAAGAAAAACGAAGCATCCGTCCGCCGTGTTCTAAAATGTCCGTACATTCGGCTTTGAGTTTTCCTTCACCAAAGGATAATATTGTACCTGGTTTGACACGTTTAGCCGGCTTTATTAACGTTTCCCATTCATCTGTATCTTCTTGCTTTAAAAGTAGTACTTCTATTTGACCTCCCGTCTCTTTTTCACCAAATAAACGGGCCGGGAGCACCCTCGTATCATTTAAAACAAGACAGTCCCCCTCATCCAAATAATCAAGAATAGATTGGAAAGAATCATGGCGAATGTTATCTTCCTCTGGATCGAGCACCATGAGACGAGAAGCGTCCCGCTCTTTTAATGGGGTTTGTGCAATAAGTTCTTCCGGTAGTGTAAAGTCAAAATCATTGACATTCATAGTCGTTCAACCTCGTTTCTCCCATTTCCTCCGTTACGTATGTAACTTTTTTAACGAAAACGTCCAAAAATATAAAACAACAAAGACAATACAACACTAATCACAATAGACGTTACAATTGGAAAATAAAATGTAGTATTTTCTTTTTTTATTACAATATCTCCTGGCAATTTTCCGAGCGATATAAATTTACCGCCCACTTGCCAAATCAATCCAAATAACACAAGTGCAATGCCCAGCCCAATAAGAAGCTTAGGAATATCACTCACTATCAGGCACCTCCACACCTAGATGCTCATAAGCCTGTGATGTAACCATTCGCCCGCGCGGTGTACGAACTAAAAAGCCGATTTGCATTAAATAAGGTTCGTATACATCTTCAAGTGTATTCGCCTCTTCACCGATTGTGGCAGCAATTGCCTCTACGCCGACGGGACCTCCTCGAAATTTTTCTATAATACTTGCCAGTAATTTATGATCTATTTCATCTAGTCCAAGTCGGTCAACCTGCAGCTTTTCAAGAGCAGAATCTGCCATTTCTAATGAAATAACACCACTTCCCTGTACTTGCGCAAAATCACGCACTCTTCGCAGTAAGCGATTGGCGACTCTTGGGGTCCCTCTAGAGCGACGCGCCATTTCAACCGAGGCTTCTTCATCTATCGGTACTTCTAATAAATCACCGCTTCGAGTTACAATTTGGGAAAGTTCCTCTTTATTATAATATTCAAGTCGCGAATGAACACCAAACCTATCTCTAAGTGGAGCTGACAGCATTCCTGCTCTTGTTGTTGCGCCTATTAACGTAAAAGGGGGAAGATCTAGTTGAACAGATCTTGCTGTCGACTCTTTGCCAATGATGATATCAATACAAAAGTCTTCCATTGCTGGGTAAAGAACTTCTTCAACGGACCTTGGTAAACGATGAATTTCATCAATAAACAATACGTCTCCCGGTTCAAGAGCTGTTAAAACAGCTGCTAAATCACCAGGGCGTTCGATGGCAGGTCCCGACGTTGTTCGAATATTTACACCCATTTCTGTAGCTATAATCATTGCAAGAGTTGTTTTTCCAAGACCAGGTGGACCATATAACAGAACATGGTCCAGACTCTCTTCTCTCATTTTGGCTGCTTCAATAAACACTTCAAGGTTTTTCTTCACTTTCCCTTGACCTATATATTGAGAAAAGTCAACCGGTCTAATGCTGCTTTCTAACTGGTCATCGGTTCCATAGGCAACTTGTGAAACCACACGTTCTTCCATTTTAAGTACCACCTGCCATTTTGCTAAATTATGAAGAAAGCATCCATTGTAATGCTTTTCTTACATATTCGTCAGCACTTTGTTCTTCCTTTTGTAATTCAGGTTTTACTTTAGAAATTTCTTTTTCTCCATATCCTAATGCCCTTAAAGCTTCCAACGCTTCTTCTAGTGCGCTTTCTTCTGTATTATCTATTTCGTCTTGCAATAAAGAGCCGGTTGAAACCGAATCACTCGTTATGTCATTTAGTTTACCTTTAAGATCAAGAATGATTTGTCTCGCAGTTTTTTTCCCTACACCTGGAAACTTGACGAGAAAGTTTTCGTTCTCTTCTTCAATCGCACTAACTACTTGAAGGGGCGCGCCTGCAGCTAGGATGGCTAGAGCTCCTTTAGGGCCGATACCCGACACTTGGAGAAGCTGTTCAAACAGACCTCTTTCTTTTCTTGAAGCAAAGCCATAAAGGCGAAGTACGTCTTCTTTTACGTATTGATACGTATAGATAACAACGTCATTTTCGTTTTTTTCGAAAACAAACGGATTCGCACAATATATTAAATATCCTATATTACCAACTTCAAGGGTGAGAGTTTCTCGTTCTGTATGGACTATCGTTCCTCTTAAAAATTCAATCAAAACAACTTTCTTCCTTTCCCCAATCAAACACGAACATGCTTTCTTTTATTATCATAGCAAAATTCAAGCATAATAGAAACATATTAATGGTTTTCATATGGTTTTCTTAAAATAATTTGACCTTGATTTTGATCAATTACTTCCCAATTTCTATACTTTGCCCAAAAATCTTCCACGGCCCAAACCGTTTCTGTTTTTTTCTTCGTAACAACAACTCCGTTTGAAGTTTCTTTTTCTAAAATTAATTCATATGTGGCTGGTTGTTCTTGTTTTCCCGCATCTAATAAAGGAGAATCCAGTTGGTTTGATGAAGCTGTCAAAAAAACTAAGGCTGTTAAAAGAAACAATACGTAACGAAACGTTGCACATATCATAATTGTACTTCCTTTCAAAGCCTTTCGAGGTTGTTATGCGAATAAAGAAAGACCTTTTTTTACGGTATTATCCCCATAAAAAAAGGCATTTATTCTTATTAGTATGAAATTCGGGACAGTTGTTCTTCATCAGCTTCAAAATTATGATAAACACTTTGCACATCATCATTATCTTCTAATGCGTCAATCATTTTTATCATTTTTTCCGCATGCTCATCTTTTAACGTTGTATTAGTATCCGGAAACAGAATAATCTCGGCTTTTAAAAATTCATAGTTGTTGCTTTCAAGATCTTTTTTTACTTGTTCAAAATTGTCGGGATCTGTTTGAATATAGAAACTTTGATCGTCCGACTCAAAATCTTCGGCTCCAGCCTCTATCGCCTCAAGCATAAATTCTTCTTCATCGATTTCATCTGTCCGATCGGCAATGAGCTGACCTTTTCGGTTAAACATAAACGAAACGCAGCCATTTTCCCCAAGATTTCCTCCATTTTTAGAAAACGCGTGACGTACATCTGCTGCTGTTCGATTTTTATTTTCGGTTAAGGCTTTCACCATAACAGCTGCACCGCCAGGCCCATAACCTTCATATGTTATTTCATCATAATTTACAGCTCCCGCTTCACCAGAAGCTTTTTTAACTGTTCTTTCGATATTGTCACTCGGAATATTCTCAGCTCTTGCTTTAGTTAGAGCCATCCGCAGGCGAAGATTTGTGTTCGGATCGTCTCCACCTTCCCGCACTGCGGCGAAGATTTCTTTTGACAATTTCGTGAAAATCTTTGCTCGCTTGGCATCCTGACTTTCTTTTCTACGTTTTATATTATGCCATTTGGAATGTCCTGCCATTGTTCATTCCTCCTCTTTCTTTTCCAATTACTAAATATAGCATATATATAAGTAACATTGAAGGAAAGAGCACTATTGAAAAGCGTTCCAACAAGTTTTCACTTGTGGAACGCTTTTTTCTGTTAACTGTCTTCAAATGGTCGTTGTGCTGCGTTACTTAAATCCTCAATCATGCTGTTGATTGTGTCGCCAGCCTCGTCCAAGCCTTCACCGTTTTGAATATTATCGCCAATTTCTTGAATATTTCCAAATTGTTCTTCATCGAAAGTTACATACACTTGTCGATCATTATCCACAGTCTCTTGCACTTTTTCTTTAATTTTAGATGTGAGCTCTTCAGCTTGTTCATCTTCTTCTGGCGTATCAATTCCAACTAGAATATCGTTTCCTTTAACAATGGCACGAGCGTCATCAACGCCCTCCATGCCTTCTACTTCATTTTCGATTTCTTCGACATTTCCCGCGGTTCCACTGCCATTCCCGTTATCATTGTTATTTCCGTTATTATTTCCTGCATTGCCTGCATTTCCAGTTCCATCATCTACGTTTTCAGCGTTTAATCCACCACGGTCTCCAACCATACCTGGTCTGTCCCCGATTTGACCTCGATTGTCATTAGCAGGACGTCGACCTGTTATATTACCTCCGCCTTGCGAACGATCATCTTCGGTCATCATGTCTGTCATAGGACCTTCACCACGTTGATTCATTCTCCCATTGTCCCGGACATTGTTATAACGTCCCTCATTTTGGTCATAATCATTATAATTGGTCCGGGTAGGAGCACCCATTTCATTATTGTCATTTGCTTCTCCGCAGCCAGTTAATCCACCGGCAATGATTGCGCAAGCTGTTAATGTCATTGCAGCTTTTTTCATTAAAAAACCTCCTTTCATCGTTAGTTTGATTCAAGGAGGCTTTTTTTAAGCTGTTATTTAGAGGTAAAAAAGGCAATTGCTATGCCGTTACTCACGATTGAAATTATTCATCCATGGCGAATAAGGACCCCCATTATTGTTATTGAAATGGTTATCATTATTATTATTAGTGTTATTGTCATTATTATTGTTATCCATATTATAGTTATTGGAGGCATATGGACCACTGGATGGCATCTGATTTGAATGCAACTTACCAGGTGGGAACATTTGTTGTTGCATTGGCATTTGTTGCATTGGCATTTGCTGCTGCATTGGCATAGACGGTGCTCCATTCATTTCCGGCATCATTGGCCCTCCTTGATGCATATTTGGCATAGGCATCATTTGAGGCGGTGATGGTTGATGCATGTATGGACTCATCGGGGGACAAGGAGGCATCATAGGAACAACTGGTACACATTGGCAAGGGCCTGGCATCATATAAGGCATAGATGGATAATCATTCTGATTCATACTTTCCGGTGAAACCATTTCATTAACATTTTTCCCCTTTACTTCTGCCTTTTTAGGTGGTTCTGGCATTTGTTGTGGCTTTTGCTGTTTTGGGGACTTAGGCTGCTCCTTTGGCTGAGGCTTTGGTTTCTGTTGCGGCATTTTTGCCTTTTCTTCTTTTTTCTTTTCTTCTTTTTTTGGTGCTGTTTGCGGAGCTTTTGGTGCTGTTGGTTTATAAAAGTTTACGTTCATATTATAATGATTTTCTTCCGAGTGACTTGGCATTGGTGGCTTAGGAGGCATTGGCGACGGTTGATACATCGGTGGAACGTTAGGCTGTTTTGGTTTATTTTCCATTGGTTGCTGAGCTTTCGATTGTTCTTTGGGCTGTTCTTTCGCTTCTGGCTTCATCTGTGGTTGATTTATATTACTATTTTCTGGCTGCATGTTTGATTTAGGCTGTTCTTTTTTCACTTGTACACTTTTGGCCGGTATTTTTATTTTCATCCCTGGCATTATTTTATCCGGATCTGCCAAGTGTCCATTCGCTTTCTTCACTTCTTCAAAGGAAACATTGTACTGCTGAGCTAATTTCCACAATGTATCCCCTTTTTGTACAATATGAATATTCATAATATTTCCTCCCTCAACTAGATGTTTGAAGCCGGGATAAAGAAGAGGAATATGATATCCCTTTCCTTCTCTTTTCACCGTTCCCACCGTCTATGGCAAGCATATGCGCTCCAACATACATATATGCATATTGGAGAATAATACGAGTTATAGTCTTTCTAACTGTTCACAACGAAATGGTTCATGTAAAATGAAAATAAACAACTTCTTAATGGAGGAGCATATCGTGACAAATAAATCAGATAAATTATCCGGTGAAAAAAGAAGAGAGCTGATATTGGAGTGGCTGGTACATTCTAATAAACCTATAACTGGTAAGGATCTTGCTGCTAAAACAAATGTCAGCAGACAAGTTATTGTTCAAGATATTTCACTATTAAAGGCAAAAAATCACCCCATCCTTGCAACATCTCAAGGATATATTGTGATTCCTGAACAAAAATCTCAGACCGTCCAAAAACAAATAGCATGCTTTCACTCTTCGGACTTATCCGTAACAGAAGAAGAATTAAATATTATCGTCGATCACGGAGCGCAAGTTATTGACGTTTCTATTGAACATCCTTTATATGGTGATATCACCGCGTCATTAATGCTTTCTAGCCGAAGTGATATTCAAAACTTTATTAAAAAGTTACAACAAACTAGTGCACCATTGTTATCAGAACTAACAGACGGAACTCACCTACATACAATAGAAGCATCATCCTACCACGTAATAGAGGAAGTTGAATCGGCTTTAAATCAAAAAGAATTCCTTTTAACATAAAAAAGAAGCTCATCCCTATTTTGGGACAGGCTTCTTTTTCATTTCTTCCATTTCAGTGGAGAGTAAACAGGGATAACTCCCGAGAATTCGCACTCCACACCCGAGCGCCTCTACTTCAGCAATAACTCCAGGCAGTAAAACATCATCCATTTCCTTTTCCACATCAATAACGAAAAAATAATTACCAATACCTGTTTTCATCGGCCTTGACTCTATTTTGGTTAAGTTCAATTTTCTCCAGGCAAAAGCTGATAATACTTGATGTAATGCCCCAGAAAAGTCCGAAGGCAGTGTAATAACCATCGTCGTTTTACTTTTCTCATTCTCCTCAACTACAAGCGATTTCTCCGTGTTGGATAAAAGGGCAAATCGTGTATGATTATTATCATAATCATGAATATTTTCTTTAACTGTGGTCAGCTTGTAAGCGTCAGCTGCTAAGGAATTGGCAATTGCTGCACCATTATAATCAATATTATCAGCAATCTCTTTGGCAGCCGAACTGGTTGAATTTGTATAATGTATTACTGCTTCAGAAAAATTCGTTTGAATAAATTCATGGCACTGGGCAATCGCTTGAGGGTGCGAATAAATGTCAGTTATTTCATTCCATGCATCGGCTCTCTCCGGATGAACAAGTAAATGTTGTTCAATAGGTACAGTGACTTCCCCAATAATAGGGAGTTCATGCTTGTGGATTAAATAATCAAGCGTCATATTCACTGATCCTTCAATCGCATTTTCCATAGGAACTACCGCGACATCAATTTCTCCTTCTGCTGCAGCTGACATACAAGCGGGTATCGTTGAAAAGGAGTGTCGTTCATCACTTGGAAAAATTGATTGTGCCGCAATTTCTGTAAATGACCCCATAGGACCGAGATAGCCGATTTTTTTCGTCATTCTTGTCTCCACTCCTTCTACAAAATAATGGCTCACAGTGAACCTGAGCCAACTATTTCTACATGTTCTACCGCATCCATAGCTTCCATTCTCTGAACAAAGGTTCGAATTTCCATTTTTAATGCAGAAGTGTCAATAGTTAATGTAACATTAGCACGACCTTCTAACGGAATCGTTTGATTAATCGTTAAGACATTCGAATCAGCTCTCGCTACTTCTTTTAGAAGGTCGGATAAAGAACCGGATTTATCAGTTAGTTGAATAGATAACGTTATTATTTTCTCCTTAATCACCGTATGAAAAGGGAAAATCGCATCTTTGTATTTATAAAAAGCACTTCTGCTTAAATTAACTGCCTGTACGGCTTCAGCTACTTTTTGCGTCTTGCCGCTTTCAAGTAAAGCTTTTGCTTCCAGCGTTTTTTGCATTGCTTCTGTTAACATATCTTGCCTGACAAGATAAAAATTATCAATTTTCTCTGTCATTTATACACCACCATAATCATGGCATCATTGTCACACTATTATACATTATAATTTGCTGAATGTGTTTTTACAACGCTTGTTCTTCTACTCAATAAATTCAAATTCAAAATCAAGCAGTCGAACAATATCTCCATCATTTGCTCCTTTTTGCCGCAGAGCATCGTCTATTCCCATATGGCGCATTTTTCTAGAAAATCGATTAACAGATTCGTCACGTGAAAAATCGGTCATCTTAAACATTTTTTCTATTTCGTCACCTTCAATAACAAAAACTCCGTCATCATCTCTTGAAATAGTAAAAGGATCTTCTTTCTTCTCATAGCGATATACAACCCTTTGCTCTTGCTCTTCTTCATCATATAGAGGGAATTCTGGAGTAGTATCCACAAGATTGGCAATCTCCCGTAACATTTCAGTTAATCCTTGTTTTGTTAAAGCGGAAACAGGATATACTTTTACATCTTCAGAAATTTTACTTTTAAATACTTCTAACTGTTCATCGGCTCCCGGCATATCCATTTTATTCGCCATCACCACTTGCGGGCGTTCGAGTAATCTCATATTGTATTGTCGCAATTCCTCATTTATTTTTTCAAAGTCATCATACGGATCTCTCCCTTCAAGACCCGACATATCAATGACATGAACAATCACCCTGGTTCGTTCAATGTGACGTAAAAATTGCTGACCCAGTCCGACACCTTCGTGTGCTCCTTCAATTAAACCAGGAAGGTCTGCCATAACAAAGCTTCTTCCATCTTCAATCCCGACAACACCCAGATTAGGACTGAGTGTCGTGAAGTGGTAATCACCGATTTTTGGTCGCGCCGCTGATACTACAGATAACAGTGTGGATTTTCCAACACTTGGAAATCCAACAAGACCTACATCAGCCAACACTTTTAATTCGAGATTTATATATCTTTCTGGAGCAGGTTCTCCTTTTTCACTCAATTCCGGTGCTGGATTTGCCGGGGTTGCAAAGCGGGTGTTTCCTTTTCCACCTCGCCCACCCCTTGCAACAATCGCTCGTTCTTTATGTTCGGTAAGATCGGCAATAACTTCATTAGTATCATCATCGATAATCGTTGTGCCAGGCGGAACTTGTACAACTAAATCTTCTGAGCTTTTACCGTGTTGATTTTTTGATCTACCATTTTCTCCAGGCTTTGCCTTAAAATGCTTTTGATAACGAAAATCCATTAATGTTCGGAGGCCTTCATCTACTTCAACAACAACATTTCCTCCTTTGCCGCCGTCTCCACCCGCAGGTCCACCATCGGGTACAAATTTTTCACGACGAAAAGCCACCATTCCGTCACCGCCGTCTCCTGCTTTCACATACACTTTCACTTTATCAACAAACAATGATTTTCACCTCATTTATTATTTAACGCAACGAATAAAAGTTCTTTTTCATTCCACACAATATCTTCCAAGCAGCATTTGCCCGAATTAGAAAATAACGCTAACCAATTTTCTATCCTTTCTGTTTGCTCCAGCTCCCCTTGAAAATCAATTTCTAAATAGGGTTCTTCATAAGCATGTATTGTCACAAGTAACTGGTTTTCTATTCCTGGCTTCACAGCTTTATCTAATTCTTGTGTAAAGGACGATAATATCTCATACCAGCAATGTTCATACGGTTGACAGTCCACATTTTTTGCAGACACCTCAATATCTAAATAAAACCAATGCGAATGCCAGTTGAATGTTAATAAAAACATTGCTGTGGAAGGAATATTCAGGCTCGACAGCCTACTTTCATGTTCTAATTTTCTTATTGCATCATCCATTATTTGATCGACTCTATCAATATGTCCCAGGGCTATATTTCCCTTTATGATCTGAATAGTATTCATCCAGTCGTGTCTAGAGTGTCTTAAACAATCCAATAGTTCTCTGTCATCCATTCACACTACACCCCTCATGTAAGACGTTTGAGGATAAATTATATTGTATCACAACGTTTGCAGGCGGTCATACCCAAGTAAGCTGAATTGGCATTTAGTTAGAATTATGTATATTTCTCTTTCGTGTGGAAACGATAAATACCGTTACACTATACCATCATAATATGGAGGTATCATCATGGCACAACAAAACCAAGGTCAACAGTTACAGCAAGCACAGCAAGCTATTCAACAAGCGCAACAAGGCATGCAATCAGCCGGTAATGATCCACAACAGCTTCAACAATCTCAGCAGCAGTTACAGCAGGCCCAACAGCAACTACAGCAAGCACAACAGCAAGGAAATAATCAGAATCAGCAAGAATTTCAAAAAGCTCAGCAAGAGTTACAACAGGCGCAACAAGACCTTCAACAAGCACAACAACGTCAACAGTAAGACATTTTATTGAAAAAGGAACCGGTTCTCCTATTGAGCCGGTTCCTTTTTCTATGTCCTTATTTAACAATTTGCTCCACAATGTCTTCTCCCTGTTTAATACAATCCGGTAAGCCGACGCCGCCATAAGCAGCACCTGCCACGTGTACACCCGGAAAATCCACTTCCAACTGTGCTTTTATTTCTTCTAGTTTTTTGTAGTGATCTACTTCATATTGAGGCATGGCATCATACCAACGCGTAACTTTATAATATTCTGGATAACCTTCAACCGTCATAATATTATTTAAATCTTGTAATGCCTTATCCACAATGTACTCGTCATTTTCATCCACAATATCTTCTCCACCGGGTTTACCGACAAAACAACGAAGCAATGCCTTTCCTTCTGGCGTCGAATGTTCCCATTTTCGATGTGTCCACGTACATGCAGTTATCGTATATCCACTTTTTTTGGATACAACAAATCCAGTTCCATCAAAATCACCAGAAATTTGGTCTTTATCAAAGGCCATTGCTACTGTAGCAACAGACGTTGATGGAATAGACTGCAGTTGCTTCTGCACTTGATTATGTTCCAACAGGCTAGCAGCAACATGATGAGAAGTTGCCAGAATAACTTTGTCATACAACTCCGACTCACCTTCTGCGAAATGCAGCTGATATTGATGATTTTTTTTCGTTATTTTTTGCAGCGATTGATTTTTATGGACCGAATCTTCATCTAAGTGATTTTCAATGCCGTCAACAAAAGACTGGAGCCCCTTCGTTAAGGTAAGAAATCCTCCCTTTTTATGGCCTTGACCTGGAGGTTCAGCTGGCCTTGTTGTTTTCATTCCAAGAATCAGACTGCGATATTGTTGCTCCATATCATAGAATTGAGGGAAAGTTGCCTGCAAGCTTAAACGATCCATATTCCCGGCATATATCCCAGACAATAAAGGCTCAATGAGATGATCAACCACTTCGTTTCCAAGACGCCTCCGAAAAAACTTACCTAATGATTGATCTCCCCTGCTTGGCGATTTCGGTAAAACAAGATCAGCACCAGCTCTTAGTTTCCCTAAAACAGAAAACAAACCTGTTGTTAAAAAAGGACCTAATTTCGTAGGAATTCCCATAACAGCACCCATTGGAATGGGGTGCAACGTTTGATCTTTCAAGACATAAGCCTGCCCCTTATTATTAGAGATTAATTCTTCCTCTAAACCAACTTCCTTTGCCAGCTTAGAAGCACTTTCTTTTCTTGCCAAAAAAGAGTCAGGACCTTGTTCAATCACAAACCCATTATAATGATCTGTTTTAATTTTCCCGCCTAATTGTGACGTTTTTTCATACAAATCGTATTCTATATCCAATTGATTTGTCATCATTTCTTTTTGGAGATAATAAGCAGATGTTAATCCTGTTATTCCCCCTCCAATAATTGCTACTTTCATGGCGAACTCCCCACTTATTGCTCTACACTAACATTCATCTTTTTCAAAATCGAATCAGCTAAAGCATCAATAAATTCCGGTTTTGCATTTGGCATTTCCGGGCGATAATAAGCAGCACCTACTTCGTCACAGGCTTGTTTACACTCTACATCATTATCAAAAAGAACTTCTAAATGGTCGGCAACAAAGCCAACAGGGCAGTAAACAAAAGCAGTGTACTCATATTTACGGTTCAAATCTTTCGTTAAGTCTTGAACGTCTGGACCAAGCCACGGATCAGGAGTATTCCCTTCACTTTGCCATCCTAGGGCATAATGTTTGATATTAGCTTTTTCTGCAACAAGTCTCGCTGTTTCTTCCAACTGTTCTGGATAAGGATCACCATTTTGAATAATTTTTTCAGGTAAACTGTGAGCAGAAAAAATCACACAGGTTTTATCCCCATCTTCTGTTTTTTGAAGGGTCTGTTGAACTTGATCTACCCAATAATCGATAAATTTAGGTTCGTCGTACCAATACTCGACACTGTTAATTTCAGGACCGCCGATTCTTTCAGACTCTTCTTTCGCACGACCATTATACGACTTAATACTAAATGTTGAAAAATGCGGGGCGAGGACAATACTATACGCTTCCTCTATTCCATCTTCCTTCATAGAAGCAACGGCATCTTCAATAAATGGATCTATATGTTTTAAACCCAAATACCAATGAAACTCAACGTCTTCGGTCCGTTCGTTTAGACGGTTTTGCAAGTTTTCTCCCTGTTCATTCGTGATTTTAGCAAGTGGAGAGACTCCTCCAATTGCTTCATACCGGGAAATTAAGTCCTGCAACGCTTCTTCAGACGGTTTTCTCCCTCTGCGAATATGTGTATAGTAAGATTCTACCTCATCTAAGCTTCGTGGTGTACCATAAGCCATAACTAAAAGACCGATTTTCTTTTTCATATGTCATCATGCCTCCTATTACTTTTTTGTATATTCATGAACAAATGCTGTTAGCCTTTTTAATGTTTCAGGATCAACTTCTGGAAAAACACCGTGACCCAAGTTAAAGATAAAACCATCTTTTTGCATTCCTTCATCAAGAATTGGCTTTACTTTCTCCTTGATGACATCCCATGGTGCTAACAGAACAGCGGGATCTAAATTACCTTGTAGTGCTTTATTTATCCCTAAATCTCTTGCTTCAGAAACAGAGAGTCTCCAATCAAGACCTATTACTTGTAGGGAAAGATCATTCCATTCCTGCATAAGATGGCGGTTCCCTACACCGAACATAATTAAAGGAACCTTTTCTTCCTTTAGCTCATCCATGATTTTTTTCATGACAGGCTTAACGTATAAACGATAGTCTACAGCGTTCAACGCTCCAACCCACGAGTCAAAAATCTGAACAGCTTGAGCCCCTGCTCTTATTTGTGCTTTGACATAACGTATTGTCATATCACCCAGCTTGTCCATTAATGCATGCCACGCTTGTGGTTGTGCATACATAAATGCTTTTGTGTTGTAGTAATTTTTGGACGGTCCTCCCTCAATCATATAGCTTGCCAGAGTAAAAGGGGCACCGCTGAAACTTATTAATGGTACATGCAGCTGTTCTCTTAACAAACTTATAGTGTCTAAAACATAGGGCACTTCTTCTTCCGGCTCAATCATCCCCAGCTTTTCTACATCGTCTATGTGTTTTATCGGATTATTAATCACCGGACCTACTCCGGGTTTTATATCCACCTCTACTCCAAGAGAAGGCAACGGGGTCATAATATCTTTATATAAAATCGCTGCATCTGTATCGTATTGATCAACCGGTAATTTTGTTACATAAGCACATAATTCCGGTTGTCTTGTGATTTCAAATAAAGAATATTTTTCTTTTAGTCTGCGGTATTCAGGTTGTGACCTGCCCGCTTGTCTCATATACCAGACCGGAATATGATCGACAGCTTCTCCGTTCGCTGCTCTTAAAAAATTATTATTAAGTAATTTTCCATCCATCTCCAAACACTCCTTTATCCTATCCCACACCCAAAACTTCCTTCAGTCCATCGTTGTCTTTTCTTGTCGTTTCCATACCCTTTTTACCATACTCTAAGGCAAATGTCATGTACAGTACTCAAGACCAAAGTTCAAAAAATAGATGAAAAAAGGATTTTCTAAAAGGCATTATCCAGTTGAACTACACTCGGGTTTCCTCGGGTAATGCTTTAGTTCATCGAGTGCAAAAAATACTATGGCTAAGAGTCTTCACTATACTTGGAAGACGAAAATATATCTTCCTTCGCCTTAAAAAATAGAGCCATCCCGACTTTGGGACAGCCCCTTCAACTTAAACATTTTTTTGGTTGCAGTCGCTATCCCCCAAATATTGAACCAACTGATACGTCTGCCACATTGGAAGGCTCTCCTTCTTCTTGGGTTTGAGGATTATACGGCACAACCATATATTCTTTCATATTAAATATATTAACACCTTCAATAGTGTAACTGCCTCCCTCTTCCACTTCAGCTATTTCATCACCTTCATCATCATTCACTTCATACACTCTATACATGACCCTTTCATCGTCCGCAGGGGTCCAATCGAGGTGAACGTTGAACAATCCTCCCCCTTTTAAACTTAGAGAAGCCGACAAGTCATTGACTTCCGTCATTTCTACGGGGGTTTCAAGATCTTGAACGTCTTCAGGTTTTTGGAACGCTGTTTGCGCTTGTGTATCGGCCGGCACTCGATTAAGGATTTCTTTAAACAATTTCGTTGGATAAGAGCTTCCTGCGTCTAAATACTGCTCAGACGTCGTTTTATCATAGCCCATCCATAAAGACCCGGTCCATTGCGGAGTAAAACCAGTAAACCAGGCGTCTCTAGTAGCTCCTTCCACTTCTAAAAAGGAAGTTGTTCCCGTTTTCCCCGCTAAAGAATAGTTAGTTGATCCGGCTGTGCCTGTCCCTTCTTGAACTACATTTTCAAGCAATCTTGTCATATACCATGCATTTTGCTCGCTCATTACTTTTGTCGTTTTTGGATCCGCTTCTCCAACAAGTTCTCCATTACGATCCGTTATGCTTGTAATAAAGTAAGGCTCTATCGTTTCCCCTTTATTAGAGAAAGCAGTATACGAACTTGCAATTTCAAGTGGAGTCAATCCTTCAGATAATCCCCCTAGCGCTACCGCTAAACCATTATCATCTATATCAAGTCCAGCTGATTCCATCCAATCTGATGTCGTTTCTGTACCAAGTTGATCGTATAACCAAACAGCTGCTGTATTGGTGGATTCTTTCACAGCATCAACCATCGTTATTTCCCCTTGGTATTCACCACTGTAGTTTTTAGGCGTGTAACCATCATAATCTAATTTCTCATCTTTCAACATAGAGTATGGTTGGTACTGACCAGTCTCGAGTGCTGGAGCATATACAGCAAGGGGTTTCATCACGGAACCAGGCTGTCTTTTTACGTTCACACGATTTAATCCTTGTCTTACATACTCCCTTCCTCCTTGAACAGCGGCAACACCGCCGCTGTTATGGTTCATCATAAAAAATGCGGCTTCTGTTTCTTCTGCCTCTGAAGGAAAGGAAGAGGCATCCTGAAATAAATCAAATGATGCTTGTTGCATTTCTTTGTTCATCGGTACAACAATGTCATATCCACCTCTATAAATTTCTTCAGCCGATAGTTGATATTTTGATTCCGCTTCATCCAACACCATATCGATATAAGTATAAAAAGCAGGCGTTTCTTCGGATTGATGCAGTGATTCAGGTAATGTTTTCCCTTGAAATGAGACCGTTTCTTCAGCATTTATAAAACCTTGCTGTTCCATAAGTGCCAAAACTGTATTTCTTCTTTCTTTTGCTTGTTCAGCATCATCAACAGGGGAATAGTTGGACGGCGCTTTGGGGATACCTGCAAGCATCGCTGCTTCATCCTCCGTCAAATCTGCTGGCTGCTTTCCATAATACAGTTCAGCCGCTGATTTTATGCCATAAGCCCCATGCCCAAAATAAATTTGGTTCATATAAAATTCCAATATTTGATCTTTGCTGAATCTCCTTTCAAGCCCCATCGCAATCAATACTTCTTTCGTTTTACGGAGTAAGGTTTTGTCATTCGATAAAAATGCATTCTTGGCGAGCTGTTGTGTGATTGTGCTTCCGCCTTCCACTTTTGCACCTGCGAGAATATCACGATAAAGAGCTCGTGCTATTGCACGTGGGTCAATACCCTGGTGTTCATAAAAGCGTGTATCTTCAACCGCTATAAATGCTTGTTGTACATGGTCAGGAATATTTTCTATTTCAACCATATCTCGATCTTCTTTGTGTAATTGGGCAAGTTCTGCTCCGTTTTCATCATAAATAACGGTTGTTTCATTCATTACTAACTGTTTTTCGTCTATTGCTGCGGCACCTATAACGACAGATGACAGATAAATCCCGGCACTTACTAGCATGAATACTAGCAATATAAGTCCCCAGATCACCCATTTATTTCTCATGATATGCTGCTCCTTCTTGCTGCGCTTTTTCCAAGGCGCAAAAGCTATAAAACTTAGACTAATTTCTATTGTAAATGAAACAAACTTTTTGTGCTTATTTTTTCACAGCTTTTGATATTCTTTGTCATTTTTAAGAAATTATTAGGTTGCTAAACCATGACGATGGGCATAAATTGCGATTTGCGTTCGATCATCGACACCTAATTTAGATAAAATATGACTCACATGTGTTTTTACCGTTTTTATACCAATAAATAATTCATTAGCAATCTCCTGATTTGTTTTTCCGTTACCTATAAGTGTTACAACATCGAGCTCACGATCTGTTAATGTTTCGTGTAACGATTGTTCTGTACCTCTCATCCGTTGCATCATTTTCTTAGTCACCGCGGCTTCAACCATCGATTCCCCTTTAACCGCTGCACGTATTGCTTGAGCAATCGTTTGGGCTTTTGACGTTTTTAATAAATAACTAAATGCCCCGGCTTCAATGGCAGGGTAGACTTGTTCATCATCATAAAAACTCGTAAGTACTATTACTTTGATTTGCGGATATTGTGAATTGATTTTTTCGGTCGTCTCTACACCATCCATTTTCTCCATAATCAAGTCCATTAAGACTACATCAGGTTGATGCTTTTTTATGAGTTCAAGCCCACTTTCTCCATTATCTGCTTCCCCAACTACTTCGATATCTGTTTCCGTAGAAAGATAAGCTGACATTCCAATCCGCACCATTACATGATCATCTATTAGTAATACGTTAATCACGGCCGTGTTCCTCCTCATTTGACACTAACACATTAACCTTCACATCAATTTGTGTTCCTTTACCCGGATAAGACAAAATATGAATAACGCCACCGAGTTCATTCACCCTCTCCTTCATCATTGATAATCCATAAGAAGAATGTTTTTGGTTATTATCTAAGTGAAATCCTATCCCATCATCTATTACTTTCATTCGCAGCTGACCGTTGTACCATTTTAATTGAAAATCGATATTTCCCGCTTCAGCATGGCGAATGACATTAGATAAGGCTTCTTGGGCTATGCGGAATAAATGATTCTCCATCCCTTTCCCTAATGCTTCTACTCTTTGAATATCAAAATTTATTTTCACATTTGTTTTTTCAGAGAGTTCTGCTATTAAATCACTCAATCCTTCTTGTAAACCTTTTCCTTCCAAGCTCACAGGGCGCAAATGCATAAGTAAAGCCCGCATCTCCCCTTGTGCGTTCACCGCCATTTTTTCAATCAATGCCGCTTGCTCCATAGACTTCTCACAGTCGATGTTCATTGTTTTTTGAAGAGCGGCAGTTGTCATAGATATAGCAAATAATTGCTGACTAACTGCGTCATGTAACTCTCTGGCAAGCCGCTGCCTCTCATCTGCAACAGCGTCTCTTTTAATAGATGCCTGATATTCTGCCCTTTCATCAGAAAGCTTTTGCATAGAAGCTGCCTGCTCCTGTAATCTATTAGCAACGGCGTTTAAATGGGTGCTCATCACCCCTAATTCATCTTCTCCTTCGAGTGTCGCACGCTTCGAAAATTCTCCTTTTTCTAGCGCCATCGTAGAAGCAATGAGATGGTTCATCCGTATTTTTTGTCTTCTTCCTGTACGCCAACCAATGAATACTGCCAAAGTCAGGGATAGAAAGGCCCACAAAAGAAGAACAGGGATTTGAAACCAGGTTTCAAAAGAAAGCAGAAGCATCATATCTTCTACACTCGATAATAATATAAGAAACAATAAAAATACGCTTAAAACAGCAATCCCTAAAGAATGGCGAATATAATCCCATTGAATATTAACCATCTTTTTCATCACACGTACCTCACATCTATATCTCCAAGGATGACGGAAATGATAATTTTTACTTTTCGATTTGATTCTTTATAGTTTTCTGTTTGTACCACAGCTTGTTTGTTTATGCCTTCTTCCCGGTGTTTGAACACGTTTATATCTCCCAAGGATGCACTCGCCTGGATGGATATATTAAGATCACTTGGAATATATAAATCAACATCACCAATTCCACCGTGCAAAACAACAACCGTTTCTCCTTCATCAACGATAGCCTTTGAAAAATCAATGGCAATGTCACCAATACCATATTTAAGATTCATATCCTGCAAAGCAAACGTTCGTTTCATCAGTTTGAAATCTCCGATGAATATATTTTTTTGAGATGGAGTAACAATCGGTTCATTTCTTATTGTTGCATCTGGTTGTGATGAATGTCCAAAAGAGGATCGGTTGGATACAACGGCTTCTGTTATATGTTCATCCGGTAACTCGTCTTTTTCAACCTTTTTTTGGTGTAAGTGTGGTGTTTGGTCAACTGTATCTTTTTTTATATCGTTATGTTCTTGAGTTTGGGGCGGCAGATCTTTATCTATATCAATTTCCTCGGAAAAATCTTGTCCTTTTAACAATTTAATACCGAAATATAACAAGACTACCGCAATAATAAAGCCGCCTAAATCAATATTTAGAATAGTATCCCCCAATGAAATGACACAGAACGACAGAAATAATAAAGATAACCACTTATTTTTGTTTTTATAAAAGTGGTACGATATAGACGCTGCAATAATCGGCCAAATATAAGAGCCTACGTCGATACGTATACCCAACTGACTAAATAATAGATTCAATCCAACCATAATAATAATAAAACCTAACACAAGATTACCAGAGCTTTTCATCATTCACACGACCTTTAATCTTTTATTGAAACATCAATTATTTTATTGATTCGTTTATTTAGTGTAATATGAAAATAAAAAAGATGCGACCAGCTAAAGGTTAATGTTGACTCCGTCTCAAGTTGGAGTCTTGATTTCACAATTTCTTCATATTTATAAGCTATCATAAGAAAAGCGTAAGCGCCTTGGGAATCTGCGATCTGGCAAAAAAACGTAATCTGAGCGCTTGTGCTAAACTTGGAAGATATATTATATATACTTCTCTTCCTATCTTATAAAAAAAGGTACATAACGCAATAAAAACAGGAGGTTCCTCCATGAATGAAATAAGCATTTGGCTTGCCTTTGGAGCAGGTATTGTTTCGTTTTTAACACCTTGTATTTTCCCGCTTGTTCCGGCTTACTTAGCACAGCTTACTGGAACAACAGTTGAAAATAATCAAATTCAAGTAGAACGACGAATCATCTTATCAAGAAGTTTAGGTTTCATTCTCGGGTTTACGATTGTCTTTTTACTTCTTGGAGCGTCATCAACATTTTTAGGTGAATTGTTTTTTTCGAATAGTCAATTGATTGAACAACTCGGTGGGATTATTATCGTTTTATTTGGTCTGCAAATGACTGGCATCATTTCTATAAAGGCTTTGTTGACCGACAAAAAAGTACATCGAAATCCCAAAAAATCAACCAGCTTTGCCGGCTCCGTTCTGTTTGGATTGTTGTTTGCTGCTGGCTGGTCCCCGTGTATTGGGTTAGTACTTGGTTCGATACTAGCACTTGCAAGCGGGAGTGGAACAATGCTTTCAGGCATGTTCATGTTATTTATTTATTCGATGGGATTAGGTTTACCATTCTTGCTCGTCGGGCTAATTTATTCGAAATCCTTGAATAAACTAAAACGATTAAATAAATGGATGCCGCGTATTCAAAAAATAAGCGGAGGTATTATGATTATCCTCGGCATCATGCTATTCACTGGATATTTCCAAATGTTGTCTAGTTATTTACCGAGCTTGGTTCCATTTGGGTTATAATATTCAATAACATTGGAGGGGAACATGTTGGAACATAGATTGTTTGAACTGTTAGATGCTGCATATAATGAAATGGTTGATATACGGAGGTACCTGCATCAATATCCCGAGCTTTCCTTCGAGGAAAAAGAAACCCCTGCCTATATCGCTTCCTATCACAAAAAGCTTGGGCATGAAGTGAAAACAAATGTCGGAAACCGTGGTATTACCGCTCGCCTAAAAGGAGGAAAACCCGGTCCTGTTGTCGCATTACGTGCTGATTTTGACGCTCTTCCAATCCAGGAAGAGACAGGGCTCCCTTTTCAATCAAAAAAAGATGGCATCATGCATGCTTGTGGTCACGACGGACATACAGCCACTCTGCTCGTATTGGCCAAAGCACTAAACAACATTCAAGCTGATATAAACGGAACAATCGTTTTTATTCATCAACATGCGGAGGAATATGCGCCCGGAGGTGCTATTGAAATGATTCAGGATGGGTGTCTAGATGATGTTGATGTTATATTCGGCACTCACTTATGGGCGACCGTTCCGTATGGTGTGATGCAATATAAAGACGGTGCAATGATGGCGGCTGCGGACCGATTTGAAATAAATATAATCGGAAAAGGTGGACACGGGGCGACACCTCATCTTACAAAAGATGCAATTGTCATTGGTTCTCAGCTTGTCACAACGATTCAACAACTTGTAAGCAGACGAATAGATCCCCAAGAATCAGCAGTGGTGTCGATTGGTTCGTTTGAAGCGGCTAATGCCTTCAATGTGATTGCAGATCAGGCTAAACTTATCGGAACCGTCCGAACCTTTAATAACGATGTAAGAGATTTAATAGAAGAAGAGCTTGAACGCATTACAAGAACAACTTGTGAAGGTGCGAATGCAGACGCCGATTTTCATTTCAGTAAAGGATATCCGCCTGTAGTCAATCATAAAAAAGAAGCGGAGTACCTTGCTACATGTGCATCATCTGTCCCAGGCATCCAAAAAACCGAATATATGAAACCGCAGATGACCGGAGAGGATTTTTCGTATTATTTACAACATGTGAAAGGTTCTTTTTTCTTCACTGGCGCTCAACCCCCCAACACAGAAGAGACTTATCCCCATCATCATCCTAAATTCGATATCGACGAACGAGCTATGCTCTTAGCAGCAAAAATCATGGGAAAAGCCGTGTTAGACTACAAAGACGAAAGCAAACGCTCGGACCAAAAGTAGGTTCGAGCGTTTTTAAGTATCATATATTCTTTTCTTCCATGAGCCACTTCCATCTATAACCTTGTTTAGCTGTCTCCCCAAGATGTCCAAGTAAATGGTAATTAGCTGCAGCCCCTACAATGGCTCCCACTCCCGGTACTAATTGAAGCATTTTCACTAAGTCAATATGGTCTCTGTATTCTTGTTGAAAAGAACTCCAGTCCATTTCTTTGGCCACCGATATATCTTTTGGTTTATCTTCAATATATTCTTCCCAGTTTTCTAACCTCAACGCAGTCTCCGCCCTTTTCTCTGGACTTGAAAAGGCAGCCTGAAATATATGAAGCAAGTATAACCTGTTTCGAAAATCACTAACATCCATACCATAGATAGTTGCCGCCGAGAACAGAAATCTCATCTTAAAACCAAGCAACAACGGAAAGTCAGCAGCCCCTAAAAATATACCGCCGGCACCAGTTCCTGCTCCCTCCGCAGCTGCACCTTTTTGAAAAACCGGGATTAGTTCATCAAGTTTATCGTCCGCTTCTTGTAGATAAAGGGCCGTTTCATGTTTACCATGAGGCAAATAGTCAGAACCGTTTATCACCCCTTCTACCATTTGTTTCACCGCCTGCCCCAAGGCTTGTTGGAATTTTTGCGGAATGAATTTATTTATTCTTGTTTGCACGTTTTTCGTCAGATTTTGAGGCATCGTAGCAGGTTTTTTCATTTTACGCAGCCAAACATCAACGTCCTCACGTACCGCTTGTTCATAATTATTCACGCCATTCCCTTCCCCTTCCTCTACGTTACTCCTCTATCCTTTTTGAAAATAGGATAAAAATAGCAAAAAAGTAATCCGATTACTAATACAAGTGTTCCCGGCAGTACAGCGGATCCCACAATCCCATACACAATCGAAAGCAGGACCGTCTGAAAAAGCAACAATCTTTTTGCTATATGCCGAAAGGCTAATTGTTTGTTACTGATTGAAACCGGATAAAGATCCGGCCACATCATTACATCAAGATGGTGCCAAAGCGTTCGTAATTGCACACTTGTCATATATACAAACAGCAGTGCCACGCCCAAGCGGAACCAATCATTAGGAAAAGCGTACATAACAAGACCTCCTGTTACTAGAAGTCTTGTGTACATCCCTAAATATTCGCCCGACCGTATAAAAGCTTTTCCAAAGAGCACTTTATAAACGGAATTATTTTTCCAAATAAATGAATCCGTTAACGACGTTATCCATTTTCTCCGTTTTACACCTGCTTTAACATGAGGAACATCCGTAAAGGATTGAACAAAACGATAAAATATCGATAAACGTTTTTGTTCTAAGGCAAGCAACAGTTCCCACTTTAAAAGATGTTGAGTTAACAACGGATAATAATAAAACAGATAGACGAATAACATAATAAGAAATACAGCTGCCGGATACCAGAATGCTGCATTATGAAACAATAAAGTAGTAAGGCCAGCATTAATTACTACTCTGGCAACGACATGCACATTTCGGATTGTTTCCGTCTGTATTCTAGCTTCAGCCCAAAACGAGGCATAATTCCACAAATTAGCAACAAGAATACAAAACAGTACACTGTAAAGATACCCACTGTCCTCATTCACCCGATCCTGAAATAAAGGACCCAGTAATAAGAATATGATTGCCATTGCAATGGATTGCATAATAAACGAATACAAAACAGAATTTCGAAAATAATTTTTTAATTTCGGCTCTAGCGGGAGTAAAAAAACCAAATCTCCTTCTTTTAGAAAGGTTCTTAACGGGCATTTGGTCAACATGTAGGTGAAAACTCCGGCAAGTATAAAAGACACAGGAATCGCTTCAGGCAGCCACTCGATAAAGGATGGGTAAAAATAACCTCCTGCTATAAACAAAGCATACAAGCTAAACATGAAGCCGCTGTTTCCTAATAGCCGTAAATAACGGATAGCTTCATTCCAAAACTCTCTGACCCTGTCTCCCCATAAATTGTTTACATCCATTATACTTCTCCTTTTGTCACTTCTATGTATAAATCATCTAAATTGGCGTCTTTCATACCTATTTCCTCACGAAGCTGTTCTATTGAGCCTTGATGTTTAATTTTGCCTTCATCAAGGAGGATGAACCGGTCACAATAACGCTCTGCTGTTGCAAGAATATGCGTTGACATAATAATCCCTGCACCTTCTTCTTTCTTTTGTACCATCATATCCAGAAGAGACTTTATCGCAACTGGATCAAGACCGACGAAAGGTTCGTCGACGACATATAAATCTGGCTGCACAAGAAAAGCACACATAATCATCACCTTTTGACGCATTCCTTTAGAAAAATGACTCGGAAACCATTGTTTCATTTTTTCCATTCTATATTCTTTTAAAAGTGGATATACACGTTGCTCAAATTGCTCATTTGTCACTCCATAAGCAGCAGCCGTAAGTCGTAAATGTTCCCATAGCGTTAATTCATCATATAAGATCGGTGTTTCCGGTATATAGGTGAACGTTTGACGATAAGCTTCAGGACGTTCCTTACAACGCTCTCCATTAATACGAATATCTCCCTCGGTTGGTTCCATCAAACCAAGAATATGTTTAATGGTTGTACTTTTTCCAGCCCCATTCAATCCTATTAATCCTACCATTTCTCCCTTGCCTACACTGAAGTTCAAATTATGTAGAACAGGTTTATGCACATTATAACCACCACTTACATTTTCAATTTCTAGAAGTTGCGCCATCTATAAATACTCCTTTTTACGTAAAAATACCCGGAAAGTGTTACCGGGTTGCATCGGTTTTAGAGGTTACATCATGATTGAGTTGCTTTCTTTCGACAATTTGAATATATCCATAGGTATCTACAACAGCCATATCCCCTGTATGGAGCCAGCCGTTTTTTATCATTTCAGAGGTTGCTTCTGGATTCTTCAAATAGCCATCCATCGCATTATTTGATCTTACAACAATCTCACCAACACTCACTCCGTCAAACGGTACAGTATGTCCTTGTTTATCTGCCACTCGCACATCTGACCCTATCATAGGATAACCTATTTTAGCTTTCGTTACATATTTTTCTTCTTTTGAAAAATAGTGATGTTGAGATCGAACTTGAGAAATAGTAACGAGCGGCGACATTTCTGTCATACCATAAACTTGTATAAATTCCCAGCCAAGTTCATCTTCCACTTGAACGATATAGTCCTGTGGCGGAACAGATCCCGCTACAACAACTCGTACATCTCGCTTTGTCTGTTCCATATCATTATTGTAATATGTGAGAACAGACCCCAAAACTGGCGGGGTCATATGGATAACGTTAATGTCATACGTGTGTATGTTTTCAAACATCTTTTCCGGATCTGATTCTTTTTGCATGACTTGAGTAGCTCCATTAGCTGTATAATAAAATGGCGAACCCCACCCATTCACATGATACATAGGCAACATGTGTAATAAACAATCACGATCTGTCACTTTTAAGTGATGCATTGCCGACATTGCGTGTAAATAATTACTACGATGAGTCAAAAGAACTCCTTTTGGTGTTCCTGTTGTCCCTCTTGTATAAAGAAGAGTCGCTATATCTCCTTCCTCTAATTCTATCCTGTCAAAAGCTGTTTTCGGAAAAGTTTCTATCCATTTATTATAACTATAATATTCCTCTGTTTCAGAAACACTTCCTATTACAATAATGGTCTCTACTGTTTCAAATTCATGTATAGCTGGGGAAATCAGGGAATATAAAGATTCTTCAACAAATAACACTTTGCTCTCACTATGATTCAATATATATGCATATTCCATCGGTTCTAAATTTGTATCGAGCGGGGTCATGATGCCTCCCACTTGAAATACACCAAAAAAACCCTCCAACATTTCAAGTGAATTGGGGGTTAAATAAGCCACTTTGTCCCCCTTTTTCACTTGAAGATGGTTCAGCCCATGTGATAACTGATTTACCCGCTGGTTTAATTCTGAGTATGTTACGTGCTGTTGTCCATCTATGACGGCAGTCTTATTTCCATACAAGGAAACTGCCCGATCTAAAAAATCTGTTAACACGAGGGGGACAAACATTACTACTCCTCCTTAGTCATTCATTCTATGAAAATTATAGCATTGTATTATGTGATTTGTAAGAATCTGCTTTCGTCTTTTGCCCTTCTGACACCGCAATGGTAGAATAGTGTCACATAAAAAATTATAAAAGGGGTGTTTCACGTGACTCACGACAGCAATTGTATTTTTTGTAAAATTGTTTCCGGCGATATTCCTGCTGCTGTTGTTTATGAAGACGACACCGTTATTGCTTTTGCTGACCTAGGACAGGCAACGAAAGGACACACACTGTTAATTCCAAAAGAACACCAGGAAAATATTTTCGAACTTAAAGAAGATACTGCTGCTTACTTATTTAAAACTGCTCCAAAAATTGCCAATGCAATAAAAGAGGCCTTTCAACCAGAGGGGTTAAACCTCATTAATAATAACGGCAAAGTTGCATCTCAATCCGTGTTTCATTATCACCTTCATTTTATTCCACGTTACGGTCCCGATGACGGTTTTGAACCAACATTTAAAGATAATGGTTCTGAGTATTCCGCCGAAGATTTACAAGCAGTGGCGAAAAATATAAACAGACATTTATAAAACATAGTATCTTTGTAGGCAATCTGTTAGGATAGAAATCAATATAAGCATGAAGAACATTGAAAAGGAGTGGAGAGAGTTGTCCAGAGCCCATAATTTTAATGCCGGCCCCGCCGCATTACCTACCGAGGTGCTAGAAAGCGCCCAAAATGAACTAGTCGATTTTAATAATACCGGCATGTCTGTTATGGAACTAAGTCATAGAAGTCCAGATTACGAAGCCGTACACAATGAAGCGATTGCATCTATCAAGCGGTTGCTTGCTGTTCCTGATGACTATGAAGTCCTTTTACTGCAAGGAGGAGCCAGCCTCCAGTTTCCTATGATACCAATGAATTTTCTTTCTAAAGATGAAACAGCTAATTATATCCTCACTGGGTCTTGGTCAGAAAAAGCAGTGAAAGAAGCTGAGCTGATTGGCAAAACACGAAGCAGTGCTTCGTCCGCAGAAAGTAATTACACATACATTCCTGACACTAGTCAATTAGGATTGAATGAGAATGACGCTTACGTTCATATCACTTCCAATAATACGATTTTCGGTACGCAATGGCAGGATTTTGATTTAGATTGGAAGTCCCCTTTAATCGCCGATATGTCTAGTGATATTTTAAGTAAACCGATACCCATAGAACGTTTCTCCATGATTTATGCCGGCGCCCAAAAAAATCTTGGACCTTCCGGGGTCACTGTCGTCATTATAAAAAAAGACTTATTAAACCGGTCCTCACAAAACATTCCAACATTAATGAGGTACCGTACACATTCTGACAAAAATTCTCTTTACCACACACCTCCGACTTTCGCGATTTACATGCTGAAGAAAGTATTAAATTGGGTTGAAGAAAACGGTGGAGCAGAAGGAATGAGGCAAAGGAACACCGAAAAAGCCAATCTGTTGTATCATACCATCGATGAAAGCAATGGTTTCTATGAAGGACATGCAGAAAAAAGCAGCCGTTCCTTTATGAATGTTACCTTCAATCTGCCTAGTGCAGAATTGAATGAGAAATTTCTTAAAGAAGCAAAAGAAGCTGGTTTTGTTGGTTTAAATGGGCACCGCTCCGTCGGAGGATGCCGAGCTTCGATTTATAATGCTGTTTCATTAGAGTCTTGCCAAGCATTGAAAGAATTTATGATTGAGTTTCAAAAAAATAATTAATTATTTACACATCACATAGTAAATATGTTTAACTGCCTGCAGTTCAGATTGTTTTTCTGTCAGGCAGTTTTTTTAGTTAATTAAGAAAAAATTAACACGAATCTCCTTTTCTTTCGCCATTTTTTTCTCTATACTGTTATCAGAGAATAATATTAGATTAGAGAAGGAAACAAGGAGAGAAAGGATAGGTGCTAATATGGATTCGAAATCATTATTTTCTGGTTTATTTTTGGGAATTGTTTTAGGAGGAGGATCTGCTTTATTATCCGCCCCTATTTCCGGTCAAGAAACGAGAAGTATGATGAAACAATACGATTTAAAAACGTTAAATAAAAAATTATCACGCAAAGGAAAATCCGCGGTACAAGAATGGCAGGAAGCTGCAACAGAAGGTTTTGAAGCTGTCGATGGTTTAACACAAGAAATGAAAAAAACATACAGCCGTTACAAAGATGAAGTAGAACCGGAAGTTGAAGCCATCCAGCAACAGGTTAAAGAAATTTCAGATTCCATATCAGAATTAAATGAACGAATTCGTAAAGAGTCAGAATAATTCAGCAATATAAGCAATACTTTATGTAACATTTAATAAACAAATCTTTTTATTACAATAATACATCAGAGAGGAGGGAGAAGATTGGATCATTCTTCTCTTTCTACGAAACAATCGATAATGTTCAGCCACAAATTCGCTCAATTAACCAAAGCAATGTGGAAATCTGTAGAAAAAGACTGGCAGCAGTGGATAAAACCTTATAACTTGAATATTAATGAACATCAGATTTTGTGGATTGCTTATCATTTGTCAGGGGCTTCTATTTCAGACATTGCTAAGTTTGGTGTTATGCATGTGTCTACTGCGTTTAACTTCTCCAAAAAACTCGAGGAAAGAAATTTAATTACATTTTCCAAGAACGCCGAAGACAAACGCAACACTTATATAGAACTGACCCCAGATGGAGATCGTCTCTTATTAGAAACCTTAGAAGCGTATGAACCGGACACATATAGTATTTATAATGGGGCCCTTCCTATCAAGGAATTATACGGAAAGTTTCCTGAATTCACTGAACTTATCGCAATTATCAGACACATTTATGGAGAAGATTTCATGGGTATTTTTGAAGAATCTTTCCATACGTTTGATGAAGAATTCACGGAAGATAGTGGAACCTTAACACCCGTAAATCAAGAGAATAAGATACAAAAAAGTGCCAGTACTCTTAATAAGTAAGACAATAATATCTTCTTATAAGAACTGTTCTAAATGTCGTTTCATACGATTTTTAGACAGTTCTTTTTATATAGAGAGATTTGAATTGTCAAAATCCTTTTTCTTTTAATTTTTCTCCCGAATTCTATTGATTTTTTCTGGTAGAGGATTTACATTTATCAAGTAGGATAAGAAAAGGGGGGGTCTCCCATGAATTGCTGGAAATCAATTAATCTAAAAAAAGAGTATAATCCTTCGAGACTGATGCTTTTGTCAATGAGTGTGATGATTACAACATTTGTTATCAGTTATCTTGTATTCAGTCTTTATTACGAAAATATCAGTTATGCTGAATTAGGCTTAATTGATACGTTGCTATTTTTATTATTGTTGTTCCCTATTCATACCATACTCCATCTTATCCCGTTGCGATTTGTGGGAGTTCGAATGCAATGGAATTTGAAAATGAGCAAAAAGAAAAGAGCGCCTTTGCTTTTGTTAAGGTTCACTAAACCTGTTGGGCGCAACTTCTATATAAACGCTATGCTGTTCCCAACACTATTTATTAGTGTTGTGTCTATTGTAAGTGCGCTGACTTTCCCATCATTTATGCTTTATTTTGTATTATTGTTTTCTTTTAATGCAGGCCTTGCCGTTTATGACTTTATCTACATTAAACAATTACTTGGGGCACCACGCCATTGCTTTATTGAACAAAACAAAAACGGGATGGATATATTATTAAAGCAGCCAATATAACGGCTGCTTTTTAATGTGAATCTTCTTTTAAGCTCTGTTACTTGGCATTCAAACGTTATTTCCCTACGTTAAATACAATGTCATCATCGGCTAGCTTAAATGTTTCTGCTTGGATATAATAACCGTTGTCACCTATATCCAATTCATCCAAATTTATAAGGATTCGATTATTGTCAGGCTGCACATTCACGTATTCAGGTAAGTCTGCTTGAGCGTCCATTAAAGCAAGTACTTCTGATCCAGGAAGAGAGAAATTCCCGAGTGAAACATTCCTTTGATGGAGAACAATATTTCCATCATCAAGCGCTTCTGGTTCTAATTCCATAACAGCTTCAATAGATCGCCCCATAAACTCGAAACTCGTGGTGACTTGAGAAATATTTTCTCCAAAATCAACTTTTACATTTTCCTCATCTATTTGTTCATTTAATAGCCTATTTAATTGTTGTCTCGTCAACTGTACAGAGAAATACTCATTAAAGTTTTCATTATCTTCTGTTGTAATATTTTCCTTATCACTGTTCTCATTAGAATCACTTAGTAAGAAAAATAAAATAAGAACGGAAAGGAAAATAACAGCTATCACTGCAAAAAACATTACTTTCCAAATATTGGTTTTACCATCTGCCATATAATCACCACTTTCATTCAAACTGCTTCTACCACTATAATATTTTCCCTCTTTTTGTGCTAGCAAAAAACTATCTTTTTTTTAAAAGTTTTGTTAAGGTATAATAGATATAAGATATTGGGGGTAAAAAGATGCTTATTGCATTATTCGGATTATTTTCGTTGACCTATTTATTCATTATAAACTCTATGACTAATGCCCTCTGCGTACAAAAAGAAATTCCCGCAGAACGCCAACCGAAAATATTTAGAACCATTAATATTTTGCTTACCATTTTGCTGACTTCCACTTTTGTGGAATTATGGTTTGTTTAACGTTATGGCAAAACAAGTGCAAGGTACCGCCTGTCGGTGACAAGTTCTGAAAGCCAACTGACGAGGCTTGCCGCCACAGTGCGGGTTCAATAATAGAAGTTCGGCTAACTTTGCAGCTTGATACCGGAACTGCCAGAATAATATACATTCTTTACTCATAAATAAAAGGCTTTCCCATTATCATGCTTGGGAAAGCCTTTTTACAACAATTATAGAAGTATTGATTTATAGGTTAGCGACTTCATATTTTCATAGCACTCGGCTTTTGCCAAGTGCCTATTCATTAATAAAGCCAAGCTGCGCCTACAATCACTAACAAAATGAACAATACGACGATAAGCGCAAAATTGGAGCGATTATCATATCCCATTTGTATTCCTCCTTTTTATTAACATTTAATACCAAGAGGCACCTACAATGACAAGCAGAATGAAAAGTACTACAACTAGCGTAAAACCGCCGTAGTAGCCTTTAGACATTTCATCATCACCTCCTAATAGCCTTGCTGGGTTATATTATGTGTATAGGTGAAAAATTGTTTAGGCTTTTTACCTAGATTTTTTCTTTTTATAGATTTTTATGGTATCATATGGGTTGTCTTTATTTTTTCTTTTTTTTAACATGACTTAGGAGTGAAAAATTATATGAAAAAATTACTTCTGACCACTTTAGGGGTAACAACTATTATTATTGTTGCTGCATGTAACAATAACGACGAAAACGGTGAATCTACAATTGTTGAAGTTAATGACACCTCGATAACAGAAGCGGAATTTATCGGAGAATTAAAAGATGGTTTTGGAGAACAAATGCTAAATGAAATGGTTCAAAGTACGATTCTAAATGATAAAGCAGAAGAGTTGGATATTAGTAGTGAGCAGGTTGATGAAGAATTTCAGTCATTTAAAGAAAACTATGGTGTAGAAGACGATGAACAACTGCTCACTATGCTCCAAACCCAATTTCAATTGCCGGTGGAATCTATTGATGAATTTAAACAAGATGTATTAAAGCCTGAGCTTGTCATTTCTGAAATTTCAGAAGCAGATGTTGAAATAACGGACGAAGATAAACAAGAGTATTATGATAATAATAAAGAAGACTTAGAATCTGTTTCGGCCAGACATATCCTTGTAGAAGACGCGGAAACGGCTGAAGAGGTGAAAAACCAACTAGATGATGGGGAAGACTTCGCCGAACTTGCTGAAGAATATTCCACGGACGGTTCCGCTTCTGAGGGTGGAGAACTAGGCTCTTTCACCCGAGGACAAATGGTTGAAGAATTTGAAGATACAGCATTTTCTTTGGAAATTGGAGAAATCAGTGAGCCAGTAGAAACAGAGCATGGTTTTCATATTATTGAAGTTCTTGACAAAAAAGAAAGCTTTGAAGAGCTTGAAAGCGATATTGAAAATACGTTGAGAGAAGAACAGTCTATACCTGCAGAAGAAGTCATGCAGAATTTAATGGATGAAGCGAACATTAATGTGGAAGAATCAACGTATGAAGATTGGATTCAATCGTAGTCTATTACGATACTATACAGATTAAAAAGCGAGCCGTCCTTATTAGAATAAGGACGGCTCATTTCATAGGATATTTATGAAGAAACCCTCTTTTTTTCACGTTCTTCTTCCATTCTTCGTATAAAAACTCTACCTTCTTGTTCAATCCAATGTTGGTCTTCTTGCTGCTCTTTTCGGCTCGACTGCCACCACATATAGCCACTAAAAACAATTCCAAGACCACTTAAAACAACCCATGTAGGAACTTGTGAAGATCCAGGTGCAAAAAATCGCTGCCACATAACAAGCATTAAGAATACAACAATTAAGGTCAGTAATAACTTTTTAGAGCGGTTATCCATACAATCCTCCTTTTTCTGCCTTGTCCCTCTTTATTCTTATGCTTATGCACTGATTTTACATATATTCATGGTTTGGGTAATGTGATTTTAAAAGCAACCCCGTCCTCACAATTACTTATCTTAGCATCACCGTCGTGAAGTTCTGCTATTCGTTTTACAATAGCAAGCCCGAGCCCAAATTGACCTTTATTCCCTTTTCTAAAAGGCTCAAATAAAGTCGGTAACTCTTCTTCATTAATGGTCTCACCATTGTTTCTTACTGTAATTATGACCTTACTATCTTCTATCTCTTCCGCTTTCATCCAAACCGTGTCACGAGCATATCGCATTGCGTTCTCGACAAGGTTTTCAAGAAGTACTTGTAAATGTTCTGGGTCCGCTTTTATTTTCATATCAGCGCCTTGTATTTCAAAATGGACATCCTCCCGCTGCATGCGAAAACGTTCTTCCATTTGAAAAGCCAGTGTTCCAAACATTATTTCTTCCACATTAATTGTATCATTTTTCATGGTGTCCAATTTGGTAAAGTACAGCATGTCTTTTACTCTTTTATCCATCCGGTCTGTCTCATCAATAATGACATTCATCGTTTGTTCTAAGTCAGCTTTAGGAAGAATACCGTCTTTTACAGATTGTGCGTAAGTTTTTACAACCATAATAGGTGTCTTTAATTCGTGAGAAGCATGTTGAATAAAGGTTTTTTGTGAGCGATCGTATCGTATAAGATTTTGACGCATTCCTTCAAATTGATCAGAAAGCTTTTGAAAGTCTTCGTCTCCTTCCCAATGGAACGGTTCTTTCCAATTTCGCTTTGAAATTTGTTCAAAATGATCACCCAAAACTCGGAATGGCTGACGCAGATAACGTTTCAACCATATTGCAGGTAAAAGGCTTAACACACTTGAAATGAGTAATAAATAAACAAGTCTCTCCCAAAGTCTATTCACCATTAAATCACGGTACGTATCCCACATGAACGAAATTTGATAGGCTTCTTGTCCGTCTGATTCAATTCTTGTTATGACATAAAACAAGGTTGCTTCATTATAAGTCAGTTCATATCTTTCACGTTCAGCTGTTTGATTACCTGCATTCATTACCATTTCTTTTAATACTTCATCTGGAGGGATTGGCTCTCCCCTTTGTTCTCCATCCAATAAAAAAACGTGACCAACAGAACGTTCGGCTTCTCGTCTTTCAACAAAATCCATTTCAGATTGGGGAATGGAAAAATGCTCACTAAACGGATTAGCCATTCGTGCCTGTTCTTGTTCAATCATTCTGTATGTTTCATCGTTGAGTGTTCCTTTTATTGAAATCGGATAAATAATAATAATGGTCAACCCAACAAGAACAACTAAAGCGATAAACGAAAACCAAATACGTTGTGTTAAATTAACTTTCATCATGATGATAGAATTCGGTATCCAAACCCATACAACGTTTCAAGGTGGATTCGAGGCATTTTTTTACGTACTCTCCGCACCACATCATCTACCGCTCTCTCGGAACCGAAATAATTTTCCCCCCATACATTTTCAATAATTGCCTCTCTAGAGAGCGCTTTTCCGATGTCTTCTGTTAACAATAAAATTAAATCCATTTCTTTTGTCGTTAATTCCACATGACCGCTATCTGCCTGTTCATCTGTTACTATACGAGCTTGCGGGTCAATCAAATAATCGTTCAGCTCCACTTTCTTTGATTCGTTTGATTGTTCCCCATATACTCTTGAAATCAGTTTTTTTGCCCGAATAATTAGTTCCTGTGGTAAAAATGGCTTCGCCAAGTAATCATCACTGCCCATTTCAAGTCCTAGTACTCTATCAAGATCTTGATCTCTCGCAGAAATGAAAATAACAGGCACATCTCCTTGTTCTTCACGAATACCTTTTAAAATTTGGTATCCATCCGTTCCAGGAAGCATAATATCAAGCACCCATAAATGAGGTGGTTCTTTCACTGCTTCGAGAGCGTCAGCGCCATTATCAAAAACCTTGACAAACCAACCTTCTTTTTCCATGTATGCTTTTAATACTTCTGATAAATTGTTTTCATCTTCTACTAAATATACTGTATAACTACTCATAAAATGTCGGATCCTTTCTGAAACCTAAATGATTTTACAGCTATTCAAGCTTCATGGTAGCAGGCTTTTCTCTAAACTTCCAGACATAATCCACTATTTTTGTCAGACGAGCTGATGAATCCTGCCATAATCCTGTACTGACTTGGGAAGAGTATCGCAAGTGAAATATAAAATTTGTCTATGAGAGCTTGCCTGTAGAAGAAGTTGAAAAGCTAGTTGTTGACGTTCACGATCAAAGTTAACAAAGGGATCATCCATAATTAGTGGCAGAGTCTGACTATGATTATAGTTTTCAGCAAGAGCCAAACGTAATGATAAATAAAGCTGCTCTGCTGTTCCGCGACTTAGCTCAACCGGTTCAAACCACTGTCCACGGTTATCTTCTACAATGAATTTCTCTTCCCCTACAGGAGCAAACAAACGTGTATAGCCCTGCTGTGTCATATAAGAAAAATAAGAAGAGGCTGTTTGTACAACTTCTGGCTGTCTTTCCTTTTCATACACTGATTTTGCCTGTCGCAGGATCATCCTTGCTGCTTTTCGTACAAGCCACTTATGTGTATTTTCTTGGAATACAAGCTTATTTTCTTCAAAATATTGTAATTCTTCCCCGTAGGTACCACCATCTTCGATTTGTTTACGTTGTTGGTTGAGCTCAGCTAATTTTCTATTCAACTCTTGTTCTGTTTCGTCCAGTTCTGCCAACTCTTCTGCTTTCATCGTTAATTCTTCTTCGGGTGTGTAAGAGTCATTCTTTATTTCATTCATCCACCCTTCCACACTTTCTCCTTCAAACATTTGAGCCATAAGTTGACTATGTACCCATTCCTGTTTATTTTTCCACTCCTCATACTTTTTCTTCTGTTCTAATACTCGGAAAAATGATTCTTTATCGTCCGCTCCTACATTTCGATACAACTGATTTATCATGTCTACCGCTTCCATACGAAGTGTTTCATATAGATTGACTTGGTGAACGACAGTAGACCAGTGTTTTTCTTCTTCTTTATATTCTCTATAACGCTGCTCTTCTTTTTCAAAAATATGCTGTATTACGGCAAAGGTTTCTTCTACAGTACGAAAAGAAACATTTGCTTGCTCGGCAAGCCAGCTAGTTTCCACTTGGATTTCTTCCATCTTTTCTAAAATATCCTGGCTTTCTATTTCTAACCTGTTTATATCATGGACAAGCCCTTTCCATTCTTTTACCGTTTGAAAATATGTTTCAGCTGACTGTATGGAAGGAATGGTAGGAAACTGGTAGGTCCTGCACCATTCTTTAAATTCTGTTTGTAGTGTTAGCCAGTTAGCTTGTTCTTGTTCTAATGCATTTTCGAGAGATTGCTTGGCGTTGTTTTCTCTCCCAAGCTGCCATTCGTACTCTCGAACTAGAGCTTCTAAACGCAAATCCTCTTCTAATAATGATTTATGTTTCCAATACAAACTATTAGTCGAATGTTTATTGTTTTGTTGATGTAGCATGTACCATAAAATACTTGCTGCAACACCGACACCGACCATAACGAAGCCCATCAACCATTGACCAGTTAACCATTCCCAAATTCCAAGTGTAAAAAAGATAACAATAGAAATCTGGAGCATCATCACTGGTTTATTTGACGAAGGAGATAGACTGGATTTCTCTTCAAATTGAACGACAACATCTTCACTATATCCCCGCTCTTCTTTAGAACGCTGCTTCTCATTGTTTTGATGGTAATCTTTTTGAATCAACGTTGCTTTCTCGTCTTGCTGCTGATACTGTTGCTCCAGCAGTCGCAATCGTTCTTTTACTTCTTTACTTTTATCTATAATTGTCTGCAGTTCTTCTTGGGCATGAATCGTAGTAACACTAGCGTGCAAATCCTCATGATATAAATCTCCTAGCCTTTCTTTCAGTTCTTTAAGCATGTCTTGTTTTTGATCAATCTTATAGCTAATACGATTATTATCCTCCACATACTTGCTATAGACAGGAATTCGTTCCTTTAATGCTGAAAACCTTTCTAAGTGATGAAAAACAGGCCACATAAGCGCTGCTCCCTGGTTTTCTGATTCCAGCTGCTTTTTGGTGATTTTCGCATTCTCCCACCATTTCACAGCTTCATCGTACTTTTGCTTATACTCTCCCCATTTTTCTTCTTTTTCAAGCGGAATGTCTTTAAATGAATGCAAGCTTTCCAGGTTTTTCTCCGTGTCTTTATTCTCAGTCAACAATTGTAATAAATACTTTTTTCGATTTAATCGTTCCGTTACATGATTTATTTCTTTTTTCTTCCGTTTGTATTCTTCTAGTTGGTGTATTACATTTTCTCTTTCTTCCATAAGACGATCATATTGCTCAAACTGCTTTTCCCATTCTCTCAAATGAAGACGTTTGTCATGCAAGGTTTTAATATCTTTGTTTATGATTGGTTTTTGGCCTTTAGGTTTAAATAAGTTACTCAACTCTTCATCCAGCTTTTTTTCCATTTGGGCGATGTGTTTAGTACCGGTCATACCGGCTTCGTAAATGTATTTATTCAATTCCTCTCCTTTCAAATTTTGTATCTCACTCAATCCATCCAATCCAAAGCAAAATATACCTTGAAAAATGCCGCGATCCATATTACCGAGTGCTGCTTTTAACCACTCTTCTCCAAAACGTTCCCCCTCCTCTGTATATACGGTTACATCTCCTGCTGCTTTTTTTCCAGATTGCCGTTCGACTGTTGCTTTCTTTCCATTTTCTAAACGAATTGTTATATAACCGCCGTAGTGATTACCGGTTTTAGGTTCATAACGAAGTGCATTTTCTCTTTTAGAAGGAAAACCAAATAAAACCGCTTGTATAAAAGCTCTGATAGTAGATTTTCCAGCTTCATTCTCCCCTTGTATGAAATGAATCGGGAGCTGAAAATCTATGATTTCATCCTGAAATTTCCCAAATCCATAAATATGAAGTTTCTCAATCTTCATTGGCCTTCTCCTTCCCCCACATTTCCCACAACAGTCTTTGTGCTTCATCAATAATTGCCGCTGGATCTTCCACTTCTGAAGCAGATAAATAAGTTCGCGCTGCCGGGTGCTGCATAAGCTCCTTCCATACGTTTGCCACTTGTTCTGGGTTATCTTTCAAATGGAGTGCTGCTTCTGCCATATCCCCAAGAAAATGATTTTCGCCATTAGAATGTATGGTCATGTCATCAGGTATTGTTTGATTCGTTAATCGGTGAATATGGAAAAAGGGACTGTCTACAGCGCCGATTTCATTTAAAGCTTCTTTCCATTCTTGTAATTCCTTTTCTTCTTGCAGATGTAAACTTAATGAGCCTTTTCCCTTCAAAGTTATATCAAGCCATACACCTATTCGATTAACGATCTGATAAGCTGAAATATCCTCTACTATTTGATTTGTAAGACTGTCAAATGATACATGTCCATCAATAGACGTTTCGATCTTTATAAAAGGGATAACCGAGGCAGACCTAAACGACACGTCTGCCTTCTCTTCATCTAAGTGAACATATAAATATCCTTTGTCACCAGGTTCATTGCGATGACGTGCTTGAATATTGCCTGGATAGCAAATATGATTTGCAAGCGAATGTCTCGTATGAATGTGACCAAGAGCCCAGTAATCAAACTCTTTCTCCAACAAATCTTCTTTGTCAAAAGGAGCATAAGCATGATCTGTATTACGTCTTTCTTGTCCATGCAGCAAGCCTATCTGAAGTGGTGCTTCTGTCCCTTCCTTTTTATTATATTGTTTCGCTATATTTTGATGGAGCGTTCGTTTTTCATAACTGCAACCATAAATAAATGCTGCTTCCTCTCCTTTTTTATGAAAAATTTTTATTTCCGGTGTCGTATCAAATATATGTACATTTTCAGGCCATCCTGCGGGTGCATACTTTTTATGAACAGGATCATGATTTCCAAAAATAACGTAAACCGGAATATCATGTTTTTGGAGTGTTTGAAATTGTGTTTTTAAGTACAGCTGATTTCTTAAGCTGCGATTATCTTGATCAAATAGATCACCTGCAATGATGATAAAATCCACTTCAAGTTGAATCGCATCCTTCACCATATTATCTACTGCGGTGTATATACTATCTTCAAGCTGCTGTTTTAATAATGACGGTGCTCCTGCAGCAGCTGGAATAGTTGAACCAAGATGAAGGTCGGCTGCGTGTATAAATCGTAATGGTTCCATAAATAAAACAGCCTTTCTATATTAAAGAATTTCTTTCATTATATCACGAAAAAGGTGAACGTATGCTCGCATTAGATATCGTTCACAAGAAAAGCATGGTGCTCCGCTACAGGGTCTAGACAGGATGTGCCTCGAGCGTTTGGGCGTTTGCGTTAAACATAGACGACAAAAACGGAATAGTTTCCTATCTTAAAAAAAGCAGAGCCTGCATGGAGTGCAAGCTCTACTTTTTAAAATAGCGTGGACAATGCAACAAGGGCAGCCAGCGGTAATACTAATCTACGATACCTTGGTCTCGGACGAGGATAATATCCTCCGCCTGGGTATCCCCCATATCCACCATATCCTCCAAAAAACTGTCGGTTGTTCATGCCGGATTGACAACCGCACCCTTTCGTTAACATATTGTTCATCTGTGCTCCTTGAACCATCCCATTGTTATTGTTATTGTTGCTATTTTCAGGGACCATCATATACACATTGTTATCATCTACATCTTCAATAAACCCTTGTAGTTGTTCGTTATTATTCATTTGCACCGTAACCAAATGTCCAATATGCTGCTTACAAAGATGATGCATTTGCATAGGATTCATATAAACGTCCGCCTCCTTTTTCCATGCTATCCTATTCAAGTTGGCGGGCGCATGTGCAGCTAATAGCTACTACTGTTCCGTCGATTCTTCCATTCTTTTTCGTTGACGAGCAAAAAGTAACGACTGAAATATCATAAATATCCCGCCGGCAAACCAATACAACGATAGGGCGGATGGTAAAGCAAATCCTGCAGTAATCATCATACCAGGCATAATATACATAAGTGCCTTCATTTGCTGAGGAGATTGACTCATCGTCACTTTTGTTTGTATAAACATTGATATACCTGCTGCAACAGGCATGATATGCAGTGGATCTGTTTGTCCCAAATCCATCCATAAGAAATTGTGATTCGCAATTTCCTCTGTTCGCATGATTGCGAAATAAAAGGCCATTAAAATAGGCATTTGAATAAAAATAGGAAGGCAACCGGCCACAGGATTTACTCCGTGTTTAGAATATAACTGCATCATTTCCTGCTGTAGTTTTTGAGCTTGTTCTCTATCTTTTGTATCGTATTTTTCTCGTAACTCTTTCATTTCGGGCTGAAGCTTTCTCATCGCAAACGTACTACGCTGCTGCTTAATAAAAAACGGCAAAAGAATAAGACGAATGACTATTGTCATCATAATAATCGCTAAGCCGTAACTTCCTTGAAAAAGATCTGCCATAGAAGTTATTAACCACGATAACGGATAAACAAAGAAATGGTTCCAAATACCATCGGTTTCCGAGGTGATTGGCTCTTGGTTCATCCCGCACCCTGATAAAACAACCAAAATACTTAAATATATAAAAATTTGTTTATATTTTTTTATTGACAACACTTGTTCCTCCTAAAAAATAATACTTTCTTTAGATATTGGGAGAAATAAGTGAAGCGTCGTCATCGTCCTGTTGATCTTTTACTGACGGTATTTTTCTTCGATTCATCGAAAATATTAAACAATCAAGATCAGGGATTTGATTTGTATTATATCTTAAATCAATATGAGTGTTACGGTTAATTAAATAACGACATGTCCAACTAGGGCCAGAGGAACCTATGACAGACCAGGTTGTTATATAAAGAAGTGATAAAACGAGAAATATTTCTAAAATACCAACGTCCATAAAAATTTCAATCATCGATTCCTCCCCCTTTCATAGACTTAATTATTATTTTCTTCTTGTTTTACCGCAACGTAATTTTTTTCGTATCTTTCAGCAAACTCGAGCACTTCATCCACATACCAATCTGCATGGTTATATTGATATAATGCCGAATTTAGGTCACCATCGGCTGCACCATTAGCTTTAAGGTAATTGGCTGTTGAAAAGATAGCATCCTTTAGATTATAAGGATCAGCTTTCCCATTACCGTTCCCATCTACCCCATATCCTCCATTTTCCTCAATAACATCTAAACTTGTTAATTCTTCATCTGCAATATCTATATTTCCTTTTCCATTACATTCTTCATAACTCCAACCTACAAACGTACACGGCATAAACTGTGTATGCCCCACAGCGCCAGCTGGACTTTCTAAACTTTCCATCGTTGAAAACAACGTCTCTACGCGATGTACGGCTGCTAGAACTTCCCATGAAACACCATAATCCGCTTCTGCCTCTTTATATATTGGAATATACTGTTCTGGTATTTCATCCTTCGAGTATTGAGGGGTTGTATCTTCTTGCTCAGGATTCGTGTCTGGTGTTAACCCTTTATACAAAAGAGCACCACTGATAAACAAGAATAAAAAGAGGATAATTCCAGCTGACACCGGCTTTTTCTTTTTCTTTTTTGCCAATGTCTCCACCTCCACTCCTCCATCATAAACAAAACTTGAAAATGAATCCACCGACTATTTCGTGAACTGTAGTTCTTTACGTACTTGATTCCGGTTTCGTTTCATCGTAAAATAAAAATGAATAATCATTCATTTTCTTGCTTGTTAGGAGGAGTGTTTTGTGCAGTATTTTTTGACGGCGTTTGCAAAAGACGGAAAGATACTACTTAATGAGGTGTTTTCATTTGAAAACGAGGCAGAAGCAGTAGAATATGGAATCAATCGTCTGAAAAAAGAACAATGTGATAAGCAAACCTACAGAATGACAAGAAATGGTGAACTTGTCCTTTTCCATCGTTAATAACCCCTATTAATAATAACTTTTTTCACTAGTGTCTTTAAAACAAAAAGCTGTTCTGTTAAACAGAACAGCTTTTTGAGTATTATACTTCAACTTTCATTTGTTTGCGAAATACTTCTTTCACCATATAAGATACACCGTTTTGATCATTAGACCGGGTAATCCAATCAGCTTTTTGTTTTACTTTCTCAGGAGATTGCCCCATCGCTACACCTATCCCGGCCATTTCTAAAGATGGTTCATCTGCGGTACCTGATCCTATATATATCGTTTCTTCTCTTTGAATACCAAGTTCAGACATGAGATAGGATAGCGCATATTCTTTTGTAGCCTCTTCTTTTTTTACGGTAAGATGTGTACTATTCTGTTCAATAATGATTCCTGGTATTTGTTCTAGTAATTCCTTTCGACACCTGGATGCATCGTTTTCTTCTTCAAATTCTCCAAATAAACGAAGTGCTGTCAGCTGCTTTTCATAAACAGAAGAAGAGATACGGTCCGTATATGTTTTAGGTTGAAGCAGTCCTTCTCCTAAGCTGAATTGAATTTTTCCAAGTACATTTTTGGATTGCTGATGTTTATTTTCCCATTCATAATCTTGGCTCTCCAACTGAATACGGCAAGGATACCTTTCCATACAGTCTGCAGCATCATAAACCATTTCTGCAGGCATTCTCGTTTCTAAAATGGAGGCTCCTGACAAACCTGCCATTAACCCGCCACCATGACAAATCATTTCATGATTCATTTTCAAATGCTTTGCTATTTTTTTTGCTGACGAAAAATGTCTGTTCGTCACAAGGACAGAATATACCCCCTTGTTCCGAACAAAATCGATAGCTTCTTTTGTTTCCCGGCTGATTCTATCATTTGTTTTTAAAAGCACTCCATCAATACTCATTGCAAGCAATCGATATTTCATGTTGTTTTTCCCTCCTCGGCGTCTGGCCATATCTAGTTTTATCTTATGTCGTCCTAGCCATGTTTAGAACGAGAGGGAATCTATTAAACAGCACGGATTTTTGGAAAAGTTGATCGATTTCCGCTCTTTATGATCTTATGGTGCTGAATGACCTGTGCTAGAGGCGGATGCTTTCGGCAGGGATACATTAAAAACCCGGCAGATTTTAAACCTGCCGGGTGACTATTTTTATTGTCCGCCTTCTTGATCTTCAGGAGATCCGTATAACTCTTCAAGCGGCTCTGTAATAATTTTATTCAAATCGCTGATGATAGTACTCATTTGTTGTTCTACTTCCATCAATTTAGAAATAACTTCGTGCTGCTGCACCATTTCAAATTGTTGTTGAGCTTGTGTAATTTCTTCTTCAGAAGGTTGTTCTCCTTGCATTTGCTTTTGTTGAAGGTCTAATTGCAAAGAACGGAAATTATCAAGCATTCTTTTTGCTACTTCATCATTTTCCACTTCTTCGTGGAGATTCTTTAGGTTTTGAAACTCATCACTATCTCTCAATTCACTGGATAGTTCATTTGCTTTGTCATATACATTGGACATTAGGTAGTCCTCCTTTTTACAATCTTAACCGAGCATAACATGAATCCCTGCCGTAAATCATCCATTCGCTATTATTCTTAATTGCACAAATTCTTCAACTCGTAAAAAATACAACCATAATCCCTTGAATGAACCCAACGGTTCCACCAAGAAAAGCGCCCAGATAAGTAATCATTTTAAATTCACGGCGTGATATAGACAATACCATCTCTTCTAATCGATCAACCGAAAAGGTATCCACCTGTTCACGTACTATTTCATCTAACTGTAATTGGTCAAATAACGTAGGCAGACGATCGATTAAAAATTGTTGTAATACTTCCATCATTCCCGGAATCCATTTATTTATAATCACTTCTTTATAATGAGGAGCCCATTCTATTAAAGGCGTTTCTAAATTTTGATACAACGGAATTTCTTTTTTTAGCAGTTTTACTATCTCTGATGCCGCCTTATCAGTCTGTATAAATGCATGGAATGACGCTAAGTGTTTTGTTTGAATGTTCGTCCATTCTTGATAGATAACATCTTTAATAAAAGCTTCTGACGATGGATCTTCAAAAAAACGCACGATTTCCGGCTGAAGCTTTTCAATAATTTTATCACTACCAAACATCGTCCCTAAGAAATTGAGCATAGACCCTTTTCCTTGCAAAAACTTTTCAAGCAACAAGTGAAGCTGGCGTTGTCCTTCTTCTCCACGAAAATAGTCTGCGCCTTTTTCTGTTACTTTATGGGCAAGAACTGGTACAAGATCATCTCCTTTTTTAATTAGGTTTTCAGGTAGCACTGCGTTAATAGGTTTATTAGAATTATCCTTTAAAAATTGATTTAATTTATGTTCTACAAACTGTTCTGTAAATAAATCAATATTTGTATCCTGTTTTGTAATGGTACGGGCCCAGTCAGAAATAGTTGACGAGCTGTGCAGCATTTTTTCCGTTTCGTGACTCATCCATTCAATCATTTTTTCACGGAATAAGGATTGCCCAATTTTTTCACGAATTCGTTCCGGAGTTAACAAGTGGTTAACAACCATTTTTCCCATCTGCTCAGCCATTTCATCTCTTCGTTTCGGAATTAATCCCGGAGTGAAAGGCAACCTCCATTTACCCAAGTAAACAGGACGATATGGTCTAAAAAGCATTTTTATAGCAAGAGAATTCGTCACTCCACCAATTACTGCTCCAATAATAATCATTAGTAAAAGTAATAACAGTCCGTCCATTATTCAAACTCCTTTTTTCCTCTCGACACTTACGACCTTTATGCAATCATTTTCACTTTATCAAGTTGTATCACAGAGAGCAAGTCCAGCGTTTTTCTGTTGTGTTATGTTAAAATTAATGTAAACGATAACAAGAAGGGAGAATCGTTATTGTTTACACATTTCCAATGGCAAGAAAGGAAAAACAACTTAATAAATAAAGAATGGTCGTTTTCTTTCCTATTACAAGGAGCATATTACCAAGGCATATATTATAAAGACGGAACAATTATTTGGTCAGGTAAACAACCACCTGAAGAACATCTTAGCAGCATAGAAACGCAAGTGCATGACCTTATCCTCTTTCACGTTTTTGAAGATCATACTCCCCCTATGTAAGTCATTGTCGTCCCAACATTTGCATGTTATTGCTTAGCGTTATGAGGATAAAATACAAATATGGGAGGGGGATTTAGCCATGAGGGAACACTCAGAAAAGGATCGAATGAACTACGAATGGGATGTAGATCGAATGATAAATGAAGGTATGGCAGGCGGCAACACACATTCTATAGAGAAAAAAAACCAGATAGAAGAGGCAAGGGAATTAAAAAAAGAAGAACCTCCGCAACACCACTAATATTTTAAGCCTGGTTTTTTAGCCAGGTTTTTTTGCGTTGCATAATAAGGAGGTTGCCCGGATGACGCGATGCGCCACCCTTTAGACAACCTCTCTAGTCATAATATTTAATTATTGTTGTTGACCGCCCATTTGTTGCTCGGCCATTTGAACAAGACGTTTTGTGATTTCCCCTCCAACAGAACCGTTAGAACGGGAAGTAGCGTCTGCATTAAGCTGAACTCCAAATTCTTGAGCAATTTCAAATTTCATTTGATCAAGTGCTTGTTGTACACCAGGTACTACCAATTGATTAGAACTATTGTTGTTTGCCATTGTGTCTCACCTCCTCTTCGTATCTATAGTTTGTATCGAATTTCTAACACTATGCTATAAAAACTATAGTAAATTAAGGTAATCCACTAACGCCGTACAACTTATCTGTTAACAAGCAATAATGCCGGCATTTTTCGTTTGTATCGCTGCAATTTTTATGTTTTTATATGTATAGGCTTTTATCTAATCCGAAATATTGAAAGAAGAGATGATCCACATGAAAATTGCATTGTTTGGAGCAACGGGACGCGTCGGACAACAATTATTAAATTTGTTGCTCACTCACGGCTATGAAGTAAAAGCACTCGTTAGGAATCCTGATAAAGTAAAACAACAAGAAGGATTAGAGATTCTTGTTGGAGACGTTTTAGATGAAAAAAACGTTTTCGAGACAATACGAGGAGTACAGACTGTCATAAGTACGCTAGGTACAGATAAAAACAATGTATTGTCCAGAGCTATCCCCAACATTATCTCTGCTATGAAAAAAGAAGATATTACACGTCTTATTACTACAGGAACAGCTGGTATTTTAAATGCGCGTTATGAACCAAATTATTTCCGTTTTGAGACAAATGAATCCAAAAGAAAACATACAACCGCAGCGCAAGACCATGCCAAAGCATATTTACTTTTACAACAATCAGACCTTGACTGGACCATCGCTTGTCCCACCTACCTTCCTGATGGTATATCTGAAAAGTTCTTTCGAACGGAAAAAAATATGCTTCCTGTCGACGGTAAAAAGATTACAACGGGGGATACAGCTTTATTTTTATTACAGCTTCTATCCACTGATGAGTACACAAAAACACGAGTCGGTCTCGCCTACTGATGTTCCCTTTTCAAGCATGGTATAATATTACGTAGAATATGTTAGAAGAAGAAATTGTTACATATTTACTGATATAAGGAAATCAACCGTAAAGGAGGATTCATCACTTGACCGTTTTTGGAGCTATACTCGGCATATTAATTATTATTGCTTTAGTTAGTTGGATTATTGGGTATAACGCATTAATCAAATATTTAAGTTGGGTCGAGGAAGCATGGGCGCAAATAGAAGTGCAGCTAAAACGCCGCATCGATATCATTCCTGATTTAATTGACATCGCTCAACAACGAGTAAAACATGAACAACATACTTTAGAAAGAATTGTAGAATTGAGAAGTGAATTAACCTCTCCTCAAACAAGTAAATTCGAACAAATCGAAACTAATGAACAACTTACACAAACGTTACATTCTCTCTTTGCATTAAAAGAAGAAAACAATGAGTTAGAACAAGATAAAGATTTTCTTTCTTTGGAAAAAAGTCTTAAAGATTCGGATATTAAATTAAAAAAAGCGATTAAAGTTTACAACAATACGGTACAAAAGTATAATAATAAAATCCAGTCCATACCAGCAAATTTCGTTGCTAATATCCACAGCTTTAAAGTAAGAGACACCGTAGATATTCCTCAAAATGAAAAAAATGACGTAAAGCTTTCTTCATAAATTAAAATCACCTTCTCTACCTTTGAGAACGGTGATTTTTTCATTCAGCTACTAACTACGTGCATAATGATTTCTGTTTTAGTTAAACTAGCTCGTGTCTTACATACCACTCATCCCTTTTCAATATGTTACAATAATTTTCAGATATATGTAATTGATTTCTAATTATGCATAAAAAGGAGAATAAGAAATGACTACCTTTCATGAAAAATTTAACAACTATGCGGATTTAGCCATAAAAAAGGGAGTGAATATCCAACACGGTCAGACGTTGTTTATATCAGCTCCTATTACTTCTTCAGAATTTGTACGAACTTTAGCTGAAAAAGCATATGATGCAGGGGCTAAAAATGTTCATGTCGATTGGGTTGACGAACAATTAACAAGATTAAAATATGACAAGGCTCCAGCCGAGGCGTTCAAAGAATTTCCCAGTTGGGTTGCTAAAGGTCGTGAAGAACTGGCTGAGAATGGGGCAGCCTTTATAACAGTGAAATCCACTGATCCCGACCTTCTAAAAGGGGTCGATCCTAATAAAGTGGCAGACGCCAACAAAGCAGCCGGAAATGCAATGGATACGTTCCGTTCTTATATACAATCCGACATGGTAAGTTGGCTTGTTATCGCAACTCCATCACCAGGATGGGCCAAAAAAGTTTTTCCGGAAGAGAGTCCTGAAGAAGCTGAAACGAAATTATGGGATGCTATCTTTAAAGCCGTGCGAGCTGATGTAGAGAGTCCTGTCGCAGAATGGGAAGAGCATGACAAAAGATTACAAGAAAAAGCATCCTTCCTCAATAGTAAACAATTCAAACAATTACATTATACGGCCCAAGGTACTGATCTAACGATTGAACTTCCTGAAAAACATATGTGGGTTGGAGGCGGAAGTGCCAACAAAGACGGTGTTCATTTTATTGCAAATATGCCGACAGAAGAGGTGTTTACGGTTCCTCACAAAACCGGTGTGAACGGTTATGTAAAAAACACCAAACCGCTTAACTACAGTGGTACTGTAATTGATGATTTTACCATTCACTTTAAAGATGGAAGGATAACAGATTATCAAGCAGGTGAAGGAGAAGAAACGTTAAGGAATCTGATTGAAACGGATGAAGGTTCGCATTACTTAGGAGAAGTTGCTCTCGTTCCTCATAGTTCTCCTATATCTCAATCCGGCGATTTATTTTACAACACACTTTTTGATGAAAATGCATCCAATCATCTTGCGATTGGAAGTGCCTACGCCTTTTGTTTAGAGAATGGATCGGAAATGTCAAAAGAAGAACAAGAAAGCAACGGTCTTAATAGTAGTATCACCCATGTCGATTTCATGGTGGGGAGCAGTAAAATGGACATTGACGGTGTTTTACAAAATGGGACAACCGAGCCTATTATGAGAAATGGCGAATGGGTAATTTAACATGACAGGTATAATGAAAAATCCTGGTGGCATTTCCATCAGGATTTTTCATTTCCATTCCATTTGCATAACATTTATAGTGTTTTGCGATGCACTTTTTCGCCATTATACTGAAACAACACAGGTTTATTTTCTAACACTGTTTCGATGTACACCGTTCTTCCCCAAAGCTGATACAAATACGGAAGCGTTTTTTCCAAATAGGTAACATCTAGCTCTTCCTCTTCATAACGATGGGTAATATAAAGTTCACCATTTTTTTCATAATCCCCGTCCGTTACTGTCAAATAAGGAAATCCTCCATTCACTCTTGAACGAATAAGCTGATCACGTACATTCTGCCATTCTTTATCGATGATGGTGTAATCTTTGCCTTGCTTTTGAAACAAGTACATATCTTCTCGTTGCACTAGCTCTTTTGTAATGTGATTCCTAATAAAGGAAGTATCCGATTCGAGCTCTCTCACTTCAAATATTTTTTCTCGACCACTTCCCGGGGCTACACCTGATAACTGAAGTTTTTCATCAGGATGGTTGTATCGTTCTTCTATATCCTCAAATATTTTAAGACCTAAATGATAAGGATTTACAGTTGTTTTTGATGGTTGGATGACGCTGGCATTTAACTTAGCAAATTCAATACTCTCATCGGCGTCCAATTCTAATTCCCTTAGAATCCGGGAATGCCAATAAGATGCCCAACCTTCATTCATAATTTTTGTCTCCAATTGCGGCCAGAAGTACAGCATTTCTTCTCTCATCATCGTTAATATATCCCGCTGCCAATGATCTAATTCTTTACTGTGCTCTTCTATAAACAAAAGCAAATCTTTCTCCGGACCGTCTGGAAACGCCCTCTTCTTTTTCGGTTCTGTATCCTTCTTATCTTCATCTAACTCCCATAAATCTTCATAAGGTCCCTTTGCTTTGTTATCTGGGGTGTCGTTGTTATCAAACTCCTTTGAGCCAAGATTGGGACGCACTAGACTCGGATCAATATGCTCTTGTATAGCAAGAACAGCATCCAAAAACACTTCCACTTCCTTTTTTCCATATACCGTTTCGTAATAAGAAATACGTTCTGCTGCCGCAGCCATACTTTCTACCATATCGTTGCGCGTGTTGGAAAAACGGATATTATTTTTGAAAAAATCACAATGTGCCAGCACGTGTGCGACGATTAATTTATTTTGCACAAGCGAATTACTATTTAATAAAAAGGCGTAACAAGGGTTGGAATTGATAACAAGTTCATATATTTTACTTAGACCTAAATCATAATGTACTTTCATTTTATGGAAGTTTTTCCCAAAACTCCAATGTGAGTAACGTGTCGGCATTCCATATGCGCCAAATGTGTATATAATATCAGGTGGACAAACTTCATATCGCATCGGGTAGAAATCTAATCCAAAGCTTTCTGCGACTTCAGTGATTTGTTCGATAGAGTAATGTAATTCTTTTTCTTCTTGATTGTTCAAAAATCCCCCTCCTTTTCACTCTTGTTATCCCTACTATATGAAACGAAATGACAACAATGAATCCGTGAAGCAAGATTTGTGCGTCTTTATTGATAGAAGGAGGAACAAACAGGTAAAATAAAACTATCTTTTAAGAAATCAATAATTAGGTGATAAAATGGAACTCGTGCAATGTAAAAAAGATGTGATTAAGTCACTAGGCCATGATTTCGTAGAAGAAAACCCGCCCAGTGTCTTGTTTAAACAAAACAATTTTTATCCTGTTTTTCAAGATGAATACGGAACTTGGCTATCAACCGATGAAGAAGGAGAAGCTCACATTATTTCTGAAGGGACAGATGACTTAGAAGCAGACCCTTGGTTTGGGGTTTATTTCAATAAACTATAATGAAATCGGGAGGTACGTTTCATGCTAAAAAAACATATGATTCTACATGGAAAAGTACAAGGTGTCGGCTTTCGACAATTCACACAAACGGAAGCAGAAAAACTGGGGATAAAAGGCTGGGTGAAAAATAAGTCAGATGGTACTGTAGAAGTAAAAGCAGAAGGAGAAGAAAAGACGATGAACACATTTATCGAAAACGTGAGACAAGGTCATCGTTTTTCTTCTGTGGAAAACGTCGATATTTCAGATACAGACACAGTAGAGCATAACGGTTCTTTTTCTGTCACATTTTAATGTAAGTAATGAAAATTATTTTTCAAATAAATCTATCCCTTTTTGCTCTAGAATATGTATAGCTTTCGTTACAGGCAATGACGGCATCTGAAACTCATCATGTATCACTTCAAGCAATGCGTCTTTATCAGGAAGATGTTTTGTCAAAATAGCGCCATTTCCATTTCGAACACTAAACCGTTTATTAGTGAGAGACAACCCCTTTCTTTTCTCTGGCTGCCAAACTTGACAACGCAACATGTTCATAAAGACAGCATTGCTTTGAAATGTCGATGTTACCCAAGGCTTGAAATCCTCTATAGACATAGCATCATGCACAGAAAACGTCCACTTTTTATCTATAATATGCTGTCCTCTCATACGTATGTATGTATAAACTCCCTTCTCTTTCTCAGGAAGAAATAATAAACGTTCGCCTGCAAATGGTGGAATTGAATGTCTCCGTCCATAAAAAGGGATTGGGTCAAATAATGGAGCAGTTGTACCTGCATCGACATAAAGTAGATTTCCATCTGACTCCGGATCTTTAATAATGACGGCCATATGCTCTTCACCCGGCCGGATTAAATATCCTTCAAAGCCAAGAGCACATAACAATTGGTATAAACAGGAGTTTAACGCAAAGCATGTCCCACCTGTGTGATACTCCCAATGACTTTCCAAAAATTTTTCAACATTCGTTATAGGAGCACTCCCGTCATATGTTTCAGCTATGAGCAATTTACTTACATTTTCAAAGGGAAAGGTCCGGACATGGGCTCGTATTATTTTCTTTAAATATCTTCTAGAAGGAGTTTCGTCTTGCAGATTCAATGTATTTAAGTATTGTTTTTTCCAGTCGCCAGTCATAGGTAAACTCCTTTAATCATTGGGGACTTGTTCCAGTTCTTATTTTAACAATAAAAATCTACAAAAAGAACTCCGGAAAACGTAATCTCCGGAGTTTCGTATTTTTTAGAAATTCGATAAGCATATTGCTTTATGAAAACTTATGCACTTCTTCCATCACTGCCGTTTTTAATTCCGATAATTTGTCTTTTGCCTTTTCGTTCTCTGATTCATGTACACCGAAATAAAACTTGATTTTAGGTTCCGTACCGGAAGGACGTATACAAAACCATGCTCCGTCTTCTGTTATATATTTTAGAACATTAGAAACCGGCAATTCGATTGTTTCTTTGCTACCATCCTTGACATAGAAACGTTCTTGCATTTGGTAATCTTCTATCACCGCAATCTTTTCTCCACTTATCGTTTTTGGAGGATGGTTTCGAAATGCTTTCAATAACGCTTCAATCTTTTTAACGCCTTCTAATCCCTTCCAAGTGAGTGATTCTAATGTTTCCATATAATACCCGTATTTTTCGTATAAATCATGCAATCCATCTAAAAGAGTCTTCCCTTGCTGCTTGTACCAAAGTGCCATTTCTGACGCTGTCAGTGCTGCTTGCACTGCATCTTTATCACGAACGACATCACTTATTAAATAACCATAAGATTCTTCATATCCAAATTGAAAACGGAACTTTCCATTCTCTTCAAATTGTTTAATTTTTTCGCCAATGAATTTGAATCCTGTCAGTGTATCAATCGTTTCAAGCTCATAGTTCTCGGCAATTTTTCTCCCTAATTCAGAGGTTACAATTGTTTTCATAACAACCCCGTTTTCCGGGAGCACTCCTTGTTTTTTACGTTGTGAGAGAAGATATTCCAACATGAGAGCGCCAGTTTGATTCCCAGTGAGAAGTTCATAAGTACCCTCTTTACTGCGGGATGCGATTCCGATTCTATCCCCGTCTGGATCGGTTGCTATTAATATATCAGCATGTTGACTTTCTCCCTCTTGAATCGCTAAATCAAAGGCTGCTTTATCTTCGGGATTCGGACTCTTAACCGTTGAAAATTCTGGATCAGGCAGCGCTTGTTCCTTCACAACATGTATGTTTTCAAAACCGCTCGTCTCAAGCAAACGAGTAACTGGAATATTTGCCGTGCCATGAAGTGGGGTGAAAATAATCGAAATCTCATTCCCTTTCTCTTGAACAAGATCTGGATTTAAAATAATCGACTGCAATTCATCGTTGTAGGCTTTATCTATTTCCTCTCCAATCACTTTTAACAGTCGCGAAGCCTTCACTTCATTTTCATCTGCTATTTCTATAGCAAGCTCATTTTCCACTTCTTCTACTTTATTGATCAGCGCTTCTGCTGGTTCGGGCGGAAACTGGCCGCCATCTTGTCCATATACTTTAAAACCATTATACTCTGGTGGATTATGACTAGCTGTTATAACAACACCGGCAAACGCTTTTAACGTCCGAACAGCATAGGAAAGTTCCGGAGTAGGCCGGAGTTCCTGAAATATGTATGTCTGAATATCATGAGCACCAAGAGTTAAAGCGGTTTCCATTGCAAACTCATGAGAGTAATGTCTTGAATCAAAAGCAATCACAACACCTTGTGATTTAGCTGATTCTCCACATTCATCTATATATCGTGCAAGCCCTTCTGCAGCTCTTCGAATCGTAAATCGATTCATTCGATTCGTACCCGGTCCTGTTTCACCACGCATTCCGCCTGTTCCGAATTCTAAATACTTATAAAAGCTGTCTTCTAGAACTTTTTCATTGTCGGATATTTCTTTAAGCTGTTCCTTCAATTCTTTATCTAAACCAATCGCGTCGTTCCACCGATTCCAGTTATGTCTCCACTCCATCATCATCTTTCCTTTCCTGAAAATGAGTCATGTCATTTAAACCACTACTATAACCATTAATACTGTTACCATAATTCTCGTCGAGTTGTCGTAATTGCAACAGCTCCTGCGTTCATCGCTTCTTCTGCTTCGTGAAAATTACGGATAAATCCTCCTGCTATTAACGGAATATTTGTTTTTTCTGATATTTCTGAGATAATTTCCGGCATTCTTCCGGGAAGGACTTCAATGAGATCTGGTTTTACTTCTTCAATAATTTTAAAACTTGTCTCGAGTGCGCTTGAATCAATCAAAAATAAACGCTGTACAGCAAGTAAACCATGTTTTTTTGCTGTTAACAACACTTGCTTTCTAGTCGAAATCAAACCATACGGACGTATTTGTTGACAAAGAAACTGTGCTGCTGATTGGTCATGTCCCAATCCTTGAATTAAATCGGCATGTAAAATTAGTTTTTTATTTTTTTGTTTTGCAAGCTGATTCATACTTTTTAATTGAGTTAAATGGGAATTTAATAAGACATTGTACGTATGGTTGTTATCAAGCATTTTTTCGTATTCTTTTTCTGTACGGGCAGCTGGAATAATTGTTTCATCATTAAACATACTCATTTCCTTTCCATCGGCTATAAATCTTCTTCCTTTATCTTAAAAAAAATACAGCCATATTACCATGTTTTTTTATTCTGTTTACGCTTTCCTATTTGCAATAAGCTTATTTCTAGTCGTTTCACGTTAATTTTGCTATAATTTTTAAAGCATGATAGATGTAGCAGGGGGGAATGAACAGTTGAGTGAAGGTAGTAATATTCAAACAGCAACATTTGCCGGAGGATGTTTTTGGTGTATGGTCAAACCATTTGACGAAATGGAAGGCATCATTAAAGTCACTTCCGGATATACAGGTGGTCATGTAGAAAATCCTTCGTATGAAGATGTAAAAACCGGAGAGACTGGTCATTTCGAAGCGGTTCAAATTGTATTTGATGCCGATATTTTTCCGTACGAAAAACTACTTTCTTTATATTGGCCGCAAATTGATCCTACCGATGATGGAGGGCAATTTCATGATCGCGGTCCTCAATACAGAACAGCTATTTTTTATCATAATAACGATCAGCAAAGAGCTGCCAAAGCAACTAAAAAGGAAATAGAAAATAGCGGTCGCTTTAAAAATCCTATCGTCACAGAAATATTGCCTGCTTCTCCGTTTTTTGCAGCAGAGGATTATCACCAGGACTTTTACAAAAAAAATGAAAAAGCCTACAAGGCAGATCGAGAAGAGTCGGGGCGTGACGGTTTTATCGAAACATATTGGAAGTAAATCGGCGTGGTGTTTTCTCATTTAGTAAAACACCACGATTCAAGTTATTGAAATAAATCGTTGCATGTAATAAAATAACGTTTGCACCTATAAATCGGGATGTAGCTCAGCTTGGAAGAGCACAGGCATGGGGTGTCTGGAGTCGCAGGTTCAAATCCTGTCATCCCGACCATACCACTCTCCCAAAGGATGCAACGATTTACACCCTGGAAAGTGTTTAGTAGTAAACATAGATACGGCGGAAGCATGCAATTATAATTATTAAGGTACAATACTCAAGAATGGGACAGGAAAATCTTTAAAAGAAATTATCCAGATTTAAAAATTAACCCATGCCTCGTTTTTGTTGGTTAACACCTTTACCCCTTATTTATGATATCGTAGTTGATACGAGCACAATATTTTAAGTTATTTATATAAAAAGTTCAAGGACTACTTTAGAATCACACTACAGGAGTACCGTGAAAATAAATAAACTTGAACGGTGAAAGTGCATCGCTCACACCAGGATTATGCAATAGTAAATCTAAATGTGAGAATACCTCCACTAACCTCACAACCGTAAGTAATTGACGCTATAATTCTGAATGCAAAAAAGTGATGGATACTCTGCTGTATCCGTCACTTTTTTTCTATGTGTTCGGATGACCTACCCTATCTTCCACGTGGCTGATATGTCCTCCATCCATTTCAAACACGTCGTCGCTGACTTCGTCGATATCTTCCTGGATGTGGCTGGAGATAAGGATGGCAGCTCCTTCTTCTTTGAGTTTTAATATGATCTCCAGTACATCTTTCACGCCCTGTTTATCCAGGCCGTTCGTCGGCTCATCCAGAACGATGACACTTGGGTTTTCCATGATGGCCTGCGCAATCCCGAGCCGTTGTTTCATTCCTAAGGAATAACGTTTTACCGGTTTGTTTTCCGCCCCTTCCAGACCGACAAGGGAGAGTGTCTGCATAATCTCCTTCTTCCCTATTTTCTTCTGGATATCCGCAAGCAACTTCAGATTCTTGTAGCCCGAATCTCTTGGTAGAAATCCGGGGTTTTCGATGAGGCAGCCGAAGTTTTCAGGAAAGTTCTTTTTTTGATACAAATCGATGCCGTTCACTTCAATGGTTCCCCGGGAAGGCTGATAAAATCCCGCAATCGCCTTAAACAACACACTCTTTCCTGATCCGTTCCGGCCGACAATGCCGATTACCTCCCCGTGATTTACCGTCAACTGAATATCCTCCAGCACCTTCTGCCCGGACAACATCAAGTCTACATCGTGTACGTTTACTGCTTCGCTCATTCTTGATCACCTCTTTTTAATAAATACGTTGTGATAGAACCAGTCGCCGCATACCACAACAGGCATGCATTAACCAGCCACAGAACCCCCATTTTCACACCGAAACCTTCGGAGGCTCCTAGAAGAAAATAGGAGGGCAACGGCCTGTCTGATCCCGCAAGAAATACCAAAACTAATGGGAGTACAGCCGTCAGAAGAAACGCGCCGGTCATCGACATATGAAAAAGGAGGCAGCTGTACAAAAAAGTGAAACCAATTCCTACACTTAACGGGACTATCAAAACGAGCATGACATCAAGAAAGGCGTGCTCGCTCCAGAATAAGAGAATTGTCCCAATGCCGATAAAATAAAAAAGACAATAACTGATGATTATAGATATCAATCGATTGACGATCCACGCGCGAAAGGAACGAAAACGAAGAACTTCGGTATACATCGTTCCAAGCGATGGACTGAAATACATCACATGAACCAGCAAAGGAAAAAAGAAAACCCCGTACCAAAACGGCTTGGAAAGACGCGCCTGGTTGAAAATGATCTGATCAAATACCACCAGGGCATCCACCTTCTGGTCCTGAATAAGCATCAAGGCAACAACAAGCTGCACAGCACTCCAGCCGAAAAGAATCATCCAATACGAACGTTTCTTGATAAGCTGCCTCCACATCATATCGTTATCTTCCTTCTCTTAACTAATTGCCAGCTTGTCAGATACAGCATACCAATCACGGCAACACAAACAAAGGTAGATGTCAAACTGGACATATCGTCTCCCATTTTTTCTTGGGGCATGATGTGCAATTGCGGAAACAGTGCTGTGTACCATCCATTAACAACACCATAAGCAATTAATAAAGAGCCCGTGGTATAGAAGATCATACCTGCCAAAGCAAACACGGGTTTGGAAACAATCAGAAGCATTGTATGAAACAATAAACCAACGATCATCATGCCAAGAATACAAAACAAAAATGCGATCGGCACCAGCTGTTCCGGTGAGTAGGGCTGGAGAGCGTCCATACTGGTAGCGATATAATGAATTGGTGGAGTCGGCGGCCCGCCGCCATCCATAATCTGGACAACTTCCACAACATCGGCGCTCCATCCCATGTGAAATCCCCTAAATAAGGAAGCCGATCCAAGAAGAACGATGAAACAAAAAATAGTGAAGAACAGAGCATTAAAAAAAAGAGATACTGCTTTTGTGGTCATCCACTGGGTCCGATTACGCAGCCGATAGACATACAGCGAACGCAATGTATCTTTACGCTCTGCCATAAAAACGAAAGCAAAAAATACGGTGGAGAAACCAAAAGTTGTTAAATACGGATCAATAGTCAAGACCAGAAGTTCCCAACCGCTAACGTTCACCTCATAGTCAGCAGCATATCCGGCGTAAAACTGAACGCTAATAATAAAATACCCAATTAAAACGGCGAGCCAAATCCATGCGGCCGGATGTCCCCAGAAAAGAGTAATTTCCTGTCGAAAAAGGGCAGGGTTGATCCACTTTCTCATATATGATCACCCTTCCCAAAGTTTTTCCAAATGATAAAGACGCTTGTCCCCAAAATCACGGCAAGCTGCGGGTACACACTTAAGATCGTGGTGTAACTATTAGACGTAGGATCCCAGGTTACCCCCGGGGCCCACCACAATTTAGAAAGAATCGTTGTTAAAAAGGTAAGAATCACATACAAAACAAACGGTGCAGCATAAGCAAAAATCGGCTTTCGGAAAATCGTTGACGCTGCCATGCCAACGGTAGCGTACGTCATCGTAAATAACCCAGACTGAAAAACCAAGAACCACCCATATAAAGTCGAGTTATTGACTTTCATGTCCTGAAATACGCTGGTAATATTATACTTAGACATTCCGATACCGTACCCTTCACCGTAATTTAACAGTAGGATAGCAAAGAAGATTCCGACAGGGATTACAATAATGGCAGCAGAAGCCAAGACGTTAGCTGTAAATTTTGCCCATAGATAATGGGTTGTTTTGACTCGATATAAAATGAAAGGAAGCAAACCGCTGCTTCTTTCCACAGCATATGTACCAGCAAAGGGAACCGCAGCCAGCAAGGGAATGATAATGATGATAATACCGGTATAACCAGCCTCAAGAATCATCGTAGCAGGATATACATCCCCTTTGTTTAACCTGTTTATAGTAGGGATTATTAAAAGTAAACTTATTACAATCAGTAACAAAATAAATTTCACCGAAAAGAAAGCTCGTTTTAGTTCTAATTTAAGTAAATGCATCTTTTTTTACACCTCTTACTGTAACTCACAATTAAAAATCAACCCGCATCTTTTTGACATGATGCGGGTTGTAAATTTAGGTTAATTTAACCCATTAATTCGGTCCCCATTGTCCTCTGTCCTAATATTCCGGAACATTATCTCAATTTGAAAACAGTGTAATTTAATGCTTCATCTTTGTCACCTTCACCAGTAAGATAGTCTATGTTAACTCTTTAAGTAGCAGCAAATTGTACATCTTAAGTTACTTTGTCAATTGATGAGTATTAAATTGGGTATTTACTGTGTGACTACCGTTTACAATTGAATTATTATTTATTGCGGGACCGCTCCCACTATAAGTAAGGGACTCACTCGATGTCCATTTTCCATTATTACCACCAATAAACGCGTTTGTAATTCCATTGGGATAGTCCGCTGTTTCTGCGCTACTTCATTTACGGGAGTGGCTAAAAGAGTTCCGATTTTCAAAATACCAATTAAGACCATTATTTTCCTTATATGCATTTTATAATACAATTCAACATATTTCTACCATTTATGGATATTTGTTATTTTTCAATCTACACACTGCTATGAGTGTAAAAAAGGATCGATACCGGCAACATCCATTCTTTTTTACAGAATTATTCTTATTTCTGAACCGGTGCAGTTATCATGACCTCGACGAGTCATTACATGCCTTCTTCTATCATCTCCGGTTCAGCGTTGGTATGCATTAATAAAAGCTGTGTTGAAGAGTTTTACTCTGTAACACAGCTTTTTCTATCCAAACCAGCCTAGAAGCCGATCTATTCCGTAAACAGAGATTCCTGTCATAGCAACCGCCCAAATAAAAAGACTGATATTCATCCAAACAGCGACTTTTTGTTTGTTCGCTTTAAACGTTAGGGCAACAATTGCAGCTAGATGAATCCCTGTAATTCCTGGACCGGTTAGAGCCAATCCCACAACTCCGTATTTATCAAATATCGTTTGTAACTTTTGTTTCCGTTCTTGCTTTTTTGCCAATTTTATTTCACTCTGTTCTTTCCTAAATAGGTGAATTGCTTTCAAGCGATTTTTCCATTTTTTCACCCATTGTTTCTCTTTAAATGCATCCATACCATAAATAATGAAAACAACAGACAACGCATTTCCGATAAATGCAATTATTCCTACTGTTACTGGATTTAGTCCTGCGCCAATTCCAATAGGAATGACCACAATCAATTCCACCCAAGGTATGGCTGCCATTAAAAATAAACCTGTATACCATCCTATTAAATCAAACATTATCCCACCTACTTTCAAACACAAATCCCCTGCCAAAACACGTACCAACCTGATTCTAGTTTCGTGTTCACTTTCGGTTGACTATATATAAACATGTCGGTGGAAATTCCATCGAGCAATGTATAAAAAGCCTGAACGTATGTTTCAATATCTCCATCTTTTATTTCCTGATTGTGCACACCTAATTTAAATAATTCTATAAAAATTTCATCCGTTTCTCCCTCAAATGCTTCAAATCGACGATTGATTGTTTCCTTTAAATCTAAAGGCGGAAACATTAAAACTCTCATATATAACATCCCTAAATGACGGGAACTTAAAAATTGGGAGATTGATATTAAAACTTGTTTTAATTGATTTTTTACTGTGTCTCCCTGTCGTTCGTCCAAAGATTGGTTTACATAATCGACATATGATCGAAATACATCATCGATAATAGATAAAAATAACGATTCTTTACTATTAACATAGTTGTATAATGAAGGTTTTTTTATCCCTACTTGCTTTGCTATATCAGCCATACTTGTGCCGTCATATCCACATTCAGCAAATAGTTCCAACGCTGTACGATTAATACTGTCGCTTGTCATAACAAAACCCCCTTGGTAACTAAGCCAAAAAACTACCGACCGGTTGTTAGTTTACACCTTTTACTGTTTTTCGTCAACAGTCTTCATATAAGCTCTAAACCGAAACACAAAAAGGCTGACCTTAAAAGTCTTATCTTAACAACTTTAGAGATCAGCCTTTTTGTGTTTCTTTTATTTCTTTATTTTTACAGCCGTACCAAATACCATTACTTCTGAAGTACCATTCATAATGGAGGAGGAAGAATAACGAATTCCAATGACAGCATCAGCTTCAAGCTCTCTCGCCTTTTCCTTCATCTCTTGTTCCGCGTAATCTCTTGCTTCCAAAAACATTTCCTCGTATTCTTTCATTTTGCCGCCTACTATTCCTCGTAGCCCTCCGACTAAGTCTTTACCTAGATGTTTAGCTCTAACCGTATTTCCTTTGACCACGCCCAACGCTTCATTTATCTCATATCCTGGAACATACTCTGTAGTAACCATTATCATAAAAATCCCCCGCTTCTATTTAAAGTATTCTCATATATTTACGAGAGATATTACGTTTTCGTTTCACATTTATACAAATTGGGGTTCTTCTTTAGCAAAAAACCACTTCAGTGCTTCAAATACGTCTCCCTTTTGCTTAAGAATGAAATGCCGGAATCGTTTATCGTGAATTTTTCTATACGATTGAAGTAAAGTAGAGTGTCGTTGATACTGATTCACTTCCGCATAACCTACCATACTAGACAGTTCCATCAATTCATTTATTAATCGTATACACTTGGGATTATCAGAAGTTAAATTGTCCCCATCTGAAAAATGAAACGGATAAATATTATAAAGAACGGGGGAATAAGAATCCTTAATCGTTTCTAAAGCTTTTTCATAAGCAGACGAACAAATCGTTCCCCCGCTTTCTCCTTTTGAAAAAAAATCCTCTTCGCTTACATTTTTAGCTTCCGTATGATGAGCAATAAACTCTAATTCTACCGTTTCATATTTTGTTCGCAGGAATCGAACCATCCAAAAGAAGAAACTTCTTGCCATAAATTTTTCCCATCGGCCCATCGATCCCGAAGTATCCATCATAGCAAGAACTACTGCCTTTGATTCTGGTTTCACTTTTTCATTCCATGTCTTAAATCGAAGATCTTCATTAAATATCGGATTAATATTAGGGTTTCCTTTGATAGCGTTACGTTTTATTGCTGAAAGAATCGTGCGGCGTTTGTCGATATTACCCATTAATCCTTTTTTTCTAATATCATTAAATTCAATATCTTCGACAATAAGTTCATCTTGCTGTTTTTTCTGTAGATTCGGTAATTCCATTTCATTAAATAGCAGCTTTTCAAGTTCTAATATAGAAACTTCCGCCTCATAAAAATCTTCCCCTGCTTTATCACCGGGTTTTGAACCGGTTCCGCCTTTTTTCGGTTTTCCTCCCGGTTCCCTCGCGATAACATCCCCTTCTTGACTGTCACCGTCTCCCTGTCCCGTATACTTGTTATTCTCCATATTATATCGAATTTTATATTCATCAACAGAACGAATAGGAATACGTACCACTTCTTTTCCTTTAGACATAATAATGTTTTCTTCTGTAATGAGATCAGGGAGATTTTTTTTTACTGCCTCTTGTACTTTTTCCTGGTGCCTTCTTTGATCTTCATAGCCTTTGCGGTGAAGGGACCAGTTTTCTTTTGATATGATAAAGTTCCGATTTTCTTTTTCAGACATGATAGGGCCCCCTTTCCTGACTGCCCATCTATAATGGTGGATATAGTATCTTATGCGGGGGAGACAAGAAACTTGCAACATTATTCTGACTAATATAACAAGCAATTTCTAATAAGAAAGAAGCTGGGTACTAGTCCCAACTTCCTTACATTTCTATGTCCATTACTGTTTCTCTGGTTAATTCATTAGTGTGAATTCGTCGACAGGCCAATATCTTATATTTGCCTGTCCTACAATTTCATCCATATCAATAAACCCTAGTTGCCTGCTGTCCATACTGTTTCTTCGATTGTCACCAAGGACAAAAATTTTGCCTTCCGGTACGGTTGATTCATCCGTGATTCCTTCAAGTGTGAAATCATTTGTAAAAGTACCGTTGTTCACTTGACTTTTATACGGAGTTAAGTAATTCTCTTCTTGAGCCTGTCCGTTTACATAAAGTGTGTCATCTTCATATTTTATTTGATCTCCCGGCAGACCTATAACCCTTTTTATATAGTCGCTTTCTTCATTTGCATGAAATACAATCAAATCATATCGATCCGGTTCGGAAAACTCATATCCAATTTTGTTAATTATTAATCGTTCTCCATTTTCAATTGTCGGCATCATTGATTCGCCATGAACCATATAGTTAGCAAAGAAAAATGTGCGCACAATAAAAACAATAACAATAACAACAATGAACGTTTTAACCCAATCCCAAATCTCTCTACCTAAATTATTCATTCTGACTCCACCGTCCTATCTACTATAATGTATCATTCTTCATCTTTAACAGCAATTCATGAGACGGTAAAATAATGTAAAAAAGCAGCTCACATTTTAGGTTGACAAAAGAAAAAATTTACAATTGCAGATAGATAACATTTTTCAACTCGTTCTCAAAAAGGGGACTTTCACTAGTGCATGTTATCCAACCTTCGATGAAATACAAAAAGCCTGAATTCTGCAATAGAATCCAGGCTGACACTAAAATATTACCGGTTTAACAAGCTGCCAACATAACGCAGCAATTCATTCGCTGATACGGAATTATAACCATGCTCATCGATAAGCCGTGCAATAACCTCGTTAATTTTCTTTAATTGCGATTCATCTGGAGTTTTTGTTGACGTCGTAATTTTCACGACATCTTTTAAATCTGCAAACAGTTTTTGTTGAATCGCTTCTCGCAAACGCTCGTGCGAGTTGTAGTCGAATTTTTTGCCTTTTCGAGCGTAAGCAGAAATACGAATCAGAATTTCTTCTCTAAAGGCTCTTTTAGCATTTTCAGAAATACCGATTTGTTCTTCAATTGATCGCATCAGTTTTTCATCTGGGCTCATATCTTCACCAGTTAATGGATCCTTCAACTTATTTTTATTGCAGTACGCTTCTACATTATCCAAGTAATTATCCATCAATGTTTTAGCTGACTCTTCATAGGAGTACACAAACGCTTTTTGTACTTCTTTTTTAGCTGCTTCATCATATTGCTTTCTGGCTGCTGATATGAAATCCATGTACCGTTCTTTGTCCTCATTGGAAATCGATGCATGTTGATCGAGCCCTTCTTTCAAGGAACGAAGTACATCAAGCGCATTAATAGAAGCTACATCTTTTCGAATAATAGCTGACGATATGCGGTTAATGACATAACGCGGATCAATTCCATCCATTCCCTCATCTTGATATTCCTTTTTTAGATCCACCACATCTTGTTCCTTAAAGCCTTCTATTTCTTCTCCATCATATAATCTCATTTTTTTCACAAGATCAATACTCTGGTTTTTTGGTTCTTTTAATCTCGTTAATATTGAAAATATCGCAGCTGTTTTTAGCGCATGTGGAGCAATGTGAACATTTGCCATATCACTATCCTGAATCATTTTTTCATATATTCTTTCTTCTTCAGACACTTTCAAATTATATGGAACGTTCATAACAATAATACGTGAATGCAATGCCTCATTTTTCTTATTGGATATAAAAGATTTATACTCCGCTTCGTTTGTGTGCGCCACAATCAGCTCATCAGCAGAAATTAACGCAAAGCGTCCTGCTTTAAAATTACCTTCTTCACTTAATGATAATAAATGCCACAGAAATTTTTCATCACATTTCAACATTTCCTGAAATTCCATCATGCCTCGATTCGCTTTGTTCAACTCTCCATCAAAACGATAAGCTCGTGGATCAGATTCAGACCCGTATTCAGCTATCGTAGAAAAGTCAATACTGCCAGTGAGATCAGCAATATCCTGCGATTTTGGATCAGAAGGGCTGAATGTTCCAATCCCGACTCTTCTATCTTCAGAGAAAAAGATCCGTTCTACCATCACATCTTCAATATTTCCGTCATATTCTTTTTCAAGTCTCATCAAGTTCAACGGTGACAAATGGCCTTCAATTTTTATGCCATATTCTTCATAAAAATCATCACGAAGATGAGGCGGGATTAAGTGTAGCGGGTCTTCATGCATTGGGCATCCTTCAATCGCATAAACCGCACCAGCATCTGTTTTTGTATATTGTTCTAATCCCCGTTTCAACATCGTCACAATGGTTGATTTCCCACCGCTTACAGGCCCCATCAACAATAGTATTCTTTTCTTTACATCTAGTCGGCGCGCTGCGGAATGAAAGTATTCTTCCACTAATTTTTCTAAAGATTCTTCTAAACCAAAAATATCATTTCCAAAAAAATTGTACATTTTTTGGTTATCCTTTTCTATAATACCGGCATCTTTAATCATATTGTATACTCGTGAATGTGAAGTTTGAGCAATATGTGGGTGTTCTTTCACCAATTCCAAATATTCTTTAAAGGTTCCTCTCCATTCCAACTGTTTCTCATCTTCTCGAAATTGACGGATTTTATTTATAATCTCCAACTTACGAGCCTCCCCTTTCTAACAATAAATAAAGTGTAACGAAAACAGCTAAGTCTGTTTTCAAGCTTTGTCCATTGATTACTTTATTTCTATGCGAAAAAAAAAGGAACATAACCGATGACTTTTGCCGATATTAACAATAGACGTAACGATTATTAATATAGAAAGTGGGATACACCGTTGAGAATAGCAGCAGGTTATTTTTTTATTATTGGGTTTTTAACACTGTTTTCGTTTTTCTTGTTAGGTGCATTGCAAGAAGGAGAAGACATAAAATCAGTCGAAGCTGTATTGGAAACAGAGACTGAGATTGATACTGTGACTATGCCTAAAAATAGTTATATCTATGATAAAAATGGTCGCGTCATTTCCGAAGTGACAAGCCAGCAAAACCGCAGATACGTCGAATATAAAGATATACCCCAACTAGTGAAAGACGCATTTCTTTCAACAGAAGATCAACAGTTTTTTGAACACAAAGGTGTGGATATGTCTGCTGTCGGAAGAGCCCTCATCGTTAATGCAAAGGCAAATAGCATCGAAGAAGGAGCTAGTACACTAACGCAGCAAGTTGTTCGTAATCTATATTTGTCTCACGAACAATCGTACAATCGAAAATTAAGTGAAGTGCTTTATTCTTATCAATTAGAACAAGACTATTCTAAACGAGAGATTCTCGAATTTTATGTGAATACCATCTATTTTAACAATGGCATTTATGGTTTTGAGACGGCAAGTCAAAGTTACTTTAATAAACCTAGCAAAGAATTAAGTCTTGCAGAAGTCGCATTTCTTGCATCTATACCAGCAAACCCTGAACATTACGACCCATTGACAAAAAAGGAAAACACAAAGTTGCGACAGGAATGGGTATTAACGAAAATGCAGGAAACAGGAGCTATTTCCGAAGAAAGGAAAGCAGATGCGATGGACGAACCTATTCATATTACTTTTTCAAAAAAGACAGACCTTTATCCAAGTTATACATTCTATATTGAACATGAACTGAAACAATTAATCGCCGCTGAAGAAGGATACAAGAACCAATTAGAAAATGCGGGAGACGACGAGAAAGAAGAAATTGAACAAAAACTAAATGACAGGGTCGATGAACTATGGAAATCCGGAATACACATTGAAACCTCTTTACATCCCGAGATTCAAGAAAGTGTAACCAGCGCAGTCAACGAAGAATTGGATGGAAGTAACGTACAAGGTGCTGCGGTTGTTATTGATCACGCTACTAATCGTATCGTTGCTATGAACGGCGGAAAGCAATATCAAAAATACGATTTTCAACGAGCTTTTCAAGCTTATCGACAACCTGGTTCAGCTATTAAGCCTTTACTAGTATATGGTCCGTATTTTGAAGAGACAGAGGCAAGTACGTCCGACATGGTAAGTTCCGATCCATTTTGCCGAAACGATTATTGTCCTTCCAATGCTGGCGGAGACTTTTATGGCAATGTAACAATGGAAACAGCATTTGCACAATCATATAATACATCAGCATTGCGTTTGTTCGATCATACCGGAATAAAAACCTCTTTTTCTTATTTAGAAAAGTTTAGATTTTCAAAACTTCAATCCGACGATTATCATTATGCGGCAGCATTAGGAGGTTTTTCTCATGGGGTAAGTCCGTTAGAATTAACCGACAGCTACACCGTTTTTTCCAATCATGGGGAATATACACCATCAAGAGGAATAAAAAGCGTAACAGATGAGGAAGGCAATGTTTTATATGAATGGGAAGACTCCTCACAACAATTGTGGAAAGAAGAAACCAACCAAAAACTCCGGCAATTGATGCGATCTGTGTTAACAGAAGGAACAGCTGGATTCGCTGATATAAAAGGAGAAGAATGGAGAGGAAAAACAGGCACAACTAATAAATACCATGATTTGTGGTTTGTAGGTTATGGTGACCGATATACAGCTGGAGTGTGGGTAGGCGAGGACAATCCTGCTTCTCTTGAACCTATAAGCTCAAGACTCCCTCACTTATCACTATGGAAACAAATAACGTCACACATTCCCGAATCATAAATAAAAGTAAAAACGCCCTAGTCAATCACAATAGATCTTGACGGGGCGTTTTACAAAGGCAAACTTTTTATAAGACTATTATACAATCTAAATGCTGCATACAGTATAGCTACAGTGGACACACTCCAAAAACTGACATGAAAAAATATCATGCCAAATAAACCTGCCCCGGACATCGATTCCCCTACTTTGTAAACAAAGAAAATGAAATAGATAATAGTAGCAGCCAAAAAGCAACTAACTATACCTATCGGGACTGTGACAAAAAAAAGAGAGCAGACACTTGCAATCAAGTAGATCCATGTTCCTCCCCGAACTTTTCGAAGTTCATTTCCTTCGACATCTTGTGAGAAAAACAATAACGATAATTCCATCACAGTATCTACAATTAACTTTAAAGCAGAAAATATCATAAAGAAAAATAAAACTAAGAAAAAAAGTAACGTAAATTTAATTCCTGTTTCACTAAAAAATTCAAGCATCCCTTGATATAATCCGACATTCATAAGCCATTCAGTGAGTTGTAACTCTGTATAAATAGCAAAAGAAATGCTGAATAATAGTATTGAAAATAAGGGAAAGTGGCTAGTTAAATATGTATTTCTCATCATTTATTACATTCTCCCACATGAACCCGGTTATCCGAAGCGGATGATTATCCGCTTTAGCATCAAAAATGGTGAATCACTTCATATGACTTTAATTCACTTCCAGATGCCGGGGTTTTTTCTTTCGTGCTGTTTTGATTATTTTGTTGGCCTTGATGCGCCTTCTTAAAGGCATCACTATTTACCCAATCTTCATAATGCTGTTTAGATTCCCATTTTGTAAAGACAACCTGTTTGCCGTTTTCTTTATTTTCTTCCAAGAACATAAAATCAAGACACCCTGGTATGTTTTTCATGTTCTCTACACTATTTCCAAATCTATTCTGCATAGCTTCCTTTGCGTCATCAGGAACATGCAATTCGTTCATTACGACATACATAAAGATAACCTCCTGTATACAAAACGTTTATTTTCCTCACACTAAGGACAATCTACTTTTATTATACCAGTGAATACTAATCTTTACCAATTATTGAATAAAGAAAAGATTTATGATATACAGCGCAACTTCAATAAGGTATAATAACTGATAGGATAAGCTACAAAGGAGGTTTTACATAATGAAGCTGGTATTAATCCTCGGTATATGTGTTGCTTTCTTGGTTTCTATATTTACAGCAGGGTTTGAAGATAAACCCCATAAATACTAATTATAAAACAAACAGCTACCACCAAAACAATGGAGCTGTTTGTTTTTTAGTATAATTTGGGAAATTGCTGTTGTCTAAGGACTTCATAAATGACAATGGCTGCTGTGTTCGATAAATTTAGTGAACGAACGTAGTCATTTTGGGGGATACGTAAACAATGATCTTTATTATTGAAAGTTATTTCTTCCGGTAACCCTTTAGTCTCACTACCAAAAACAAAAAAATAATCTTTCGATAATTCATTGTACGAAAAGTCACTATAAGGAGTAGATCCTATCGTTTCTACAAAATAGTATTCTCCCTCCGGCCATGTTTTGAAAAGTTCTTCTAACGAATCATAATAATGAATGTCGACATTCGGCCAATAATCACACCCTGCACGTTTTAACATTTTGTCATCAGTCGAAAAACCAAGTGGTCGAATTAAATGCAAATGTGTTCCTGTCCCTACGCAAGTCCTCGCTATATTGCCCGTATTGGCTGGTATTTCTGGTTGATATAAAACAATATGATTACTCATGTCTTTTTTGGCACCTCATTTACACGATTTAAAACAAATATGATTATAACATAGATGTTTATAAACTATCTTCTTATCCGATTCGAAAAAATTTATATTTAATATTAGGAGTCCATGCTGTAGAATCTTCATACGTCCAATATCGCGCTCTACTGTTTGTGGTCTGGGCATTAACCAAAGGCTCCTCATTCCCATCAAACCCTGTCACTATTGTACTATGCTGCCACCTATCATCTCCGTTAAAGTCATAACAAATGACATCACCAAGGCCTAATTCCTTGACATTCTCCACTTCAGAAGCCCTTAAGCCTTCGGTGGAACTACTTAAATACCATCGAAAAGAGTGTGCCACAGCCCAACTGTAACTCCATGTTCCTTTCCCGTACCACCATCCCTTTCCTCTTTCAGGCATTCCTCTCATTGGGGCTCCGCCTGCCCGGAGACATTGGGAAATAAAATTTGTACAGTTATCTGTGAATTTACGATAAGAAGAGTTGTAATCGTCCCACCACCGTTCTGCATACTGCACAGCATTTCTTCTATCATAAGAAAAACCACGGTCCACCTGTTGATTAGAAGTGGAAATCTTTTTAGTAGGCAAAGACTCTTTTTGGATCAATTTATCAATGAGAAGATGACCATCATGGGTTTTTACCAAACGATGCAGTACTTGCTCCTCTATATGATATTTCTGCTTTATTTTCATAAAACGTGAGATAACCAACTGATAGGTTACATTTTCTTGTTTGCCAAAACGATGAATCCGATATGGATAAAAGGATACTATTATTTTTAATAAAGTTGCTTCTCGGTGTTGTAACGATCTTTTCAACCTCCTAAGCATTTCTGTCTCTTGAGGTGTTGTTTTATCAGGTCTTGTCCCCACAAGCCCTAATTGAAATCTCATCCAATCCTTGAGATGTTCCTGCAAGGCATCATTCCATTTTTTCATCAACATTCCCCCTCCGTCCGACTCACTGTTTTATCTTATTAATCATAAGCGTCGGTCATTACACTTCACACAGCGAAAAAAAAAACAGCATCTTCAAAAATGATGGATACTGTTTTAAGAGGAGACAGGTTGCAAGGCGCCTTCCAATCTTAATAAATATTCTTTTTTATCTATTCCACTACCATACCCTACCATTTTGCCGTTACTCCCAATAACTCGGTGACAAGGTACAATGATAGAAATTGGATTTTTGTTGTTAGCAGAACCAATCGCTCTGACGGCTCGGGGTGATCCAATCTCATCTGCAATTTGCTTATATGATCTTGTTTCACCGTACGGAATCTGTTGTAATGCTTTCCAAGTGGAACGCTGAAAAGAAGTTCCATATAAATCTAATGGCATATCAAATTCTGTTCGGTCTCCGTCAAAATACTCGTGTAATTGTTTCTTTGCAACTTCCAAAATATCTGTATCTTCTTGAAACACATCTCCTATTTTATACTTTTGAATCCATGGTTTCATACCGTTTATTACTTCTTCTGACTCACCGAAATACAGTGCACATACACCTTGATTGCTCGCAGCTATCGTAATAGGTCCAATACTAGTGTTCATTTGTGAATAAAACAGATCATTTTCAGCTTCTTCCATATTTACACCTCTTATTTTACAGAAATAGGATCTAAAACTTTACTAATCTCTTCTAGAACTTTTTCAGATGTTTCATGTGTATTCGCTTCTTCCAATGCATGGACGGCCTCTTCGGTTCCTATTTGTCCGAGAGACCAAGCCGAAGAACCACGAATAACCGGTCTTGGATCATTCTTCAGTAAGTGTATGAGCGTCTTCACACCCTCTTTGGCTTTGTATGTTCCAAGAGCGAGGACAGCGTTACGCTGAATCGGCTTTTTACCACGCCATGATCCTGCAATAGGTCCAAATTTTTCTTTAAATTCTCTGTTGCTCAGAGTTAGTAATGGAAGCAACTGCGGTTTCACAACTTCAGGGTCCGGCTCAAATTCCTCGTGATTATGATGATCCATCCCTTTATTTTCAGGGCATACCGTCTGACACGTATCACATCCATACAAACGATTTCCAATTTTTTTACGGTATCGTTCTGGCAAAAAATCCTTTGTCTGGGTTAAAAACGCGATACACTTGTTGGAATCAAGCTGACCGCCTTGAACTAAAGCACCTGTGGGACAGGCATCCACACATTTATTACAAGTGCCGCACTGGTCCGTTATTTCGTTATCTGGCTCAAGAGAGAGAGTTGTAATCATTTCGCCCAGGTACACATATGATCCAAATTCGGGTGTAATAATTGCACAGTTTTTGCCGCTCCAACCAATTCCCGCTCTTTCTGCTACCGCTCTATCTGAAAGTTCCCCGGTATCAACCATAGATTGACATCTTGCTTCTGGAGCAATTTCGGCAATGTAAGCTTCTAATTTGTCTAAACGATCACGAAGGACGCGATGATAATCTTCACCCCAAGATGCGCGGCAAAAAAGACCTCGTCTGTCTCCCTTTACGCTTTTTGGAGCATTTTCAAGCTTCGAAGGATAAGCCAATGCAATCGCTATAATTGTTTTGGCTTCAGGTAACAACCGCGTCGGAGTCACTCTCTTATCAATATCCGGCTCTTCAAAGCCCGATTGATAATTCAATCGTTGTTGTTCAATCAGCCGGTCTTTCAATGTAAGAAACGGGTCGGTTGATGCAAAACCGATCTTATCAATCCCGATTTCTTTGCTATATGCTATAATTTTTTCTTTTAGTTCAGCTCCTGTCATATCATCTTCCTCCTTCCTGTTCCCTCGTTTCCCTAATGGAAAACGAATATGATACACTTCTTATAACAACATAATGAAAAGGAGTGGCTTCATTGCTCATAACGTTAGAAAATAATATATTACATAAAGTTCCCAATTTTAAAATCGGTATGACATTTCATCGGAATATCGTCATAGATGAATCTCCTAAAATGTTAAAAGGACGACTTCAATTCTTCCAAGAAAAAATTCGCACGGATTTATTGAATCAAACCATTTTCGATTATTCCGGTGTTTTTGAATGGCAGGACACATTTAAACAATTAGGCATTGATCCAAAAAGATATCGTCCTTCCCACGAAGCGCTATTTCACAGAATTGGCAAAGGAAATGATCTTCCTTTTATTCACTCCGCTGCCGACTTGAATAATTTCTTTTCTCTTCAATATGAAATTCCCATCGGGATCTATGACTTGAATACCTTAGATGATTATATCAAAATATCTCTTGGCACTGAAGGGGACTCATTCGAGGGATTAAATGGGAGAACCAATAATATGTACAAAAAACCTATAAGTTACGATAAAAACGGAGCCTTTGGCAGTCCCATCGTAGATTCAAAACGGTCAAAAACGGACAGACCAACAACAGATGTCGTTCAAATTTTCTATTTAAAACCTTCTATGGAATTGAACGAAACAAATAAATTACTTAAAGCAGCATCCAAAATGTTCACGCAACTGCACAGTGGAGATAGTGTTACTTATCTGTTGCATAAAAATCAGCAGGAAATCATAACACTCTAATCTTTTTGGTTTAGGTAGATAAAAACTTAAACCTACACGCAAATTCCGTTCTGTTTCTAATCATTTCAAGTGTAATGAGACAGGAGTTTGCGTGTATTTTTTGCTTCATTTCCCAACACCTCAATAAATAATATAGAACTAATTTAGCGTAAAGGTTCCGGGTACGCACACGACTACTTGACGGCTAGTTGCGTTCTTTTAGATTGAAAAAAACCGAAGTCTGCATCGCTGCATACTCCGGTGTGATCGTCGTTATCAATATGTAATCTTGGTAGCGGTGGTGGGACTCGAACCCACACTCCGAAGAACGCGATTTTGAGTCGCGCGCGTCTGCCAGTTCCGCCACACCGCCAAACTATTTAACCAAGATAAATGGTGGTGCCGAGGGCCGGACTTGAACCGGCACGGTTGTACACCAACCGCAGGATTTTAAGTCCTGTGTGTCTGCCAATTCCACCACCCCGGCAAAGGTTTCTGTATGTGGAGGCGGCACCCGGATTCGAACCGGGGGATAAGGGTTTTGCAGACCCGTGCCTTACCACTTGGCTATGCCGCCATGTGCATATACTATGATACACATGCACATAAAGTGATAACTGGAGCGGAAGACGGGATTCGAACCCGCGACCCCCACCTTGGCAAGGTGGTGTTCTACCACTGAACTACTTCCGCATAGTGGCTGGGCTAGCTGGATTCGAACCAGCGCATCACGGAATCAAAATCCGATGCCTTACCGCTTGGCTATAGCCCAACAATAAAATGGGGCGATTGATGGGGATCGAACCCATGCATGCCGGAACCACAATCCGGTGCGTTAACCACTTCGCCACAATCGCCATTTTAGAGATAAAAATGGCAGGGGTAGTAGGAATCGAACCCACATTGGCGGTTTTGGAGACCGCTGTTCTGCCTTTGAACTATACCCCTGTGTCAAAAATGGTGGAGGGGGACGGACTCGAACCGCCGAACCCGAAGGAGCAGATTTACAGTCTGCCGCGTTTGGCCAACTTCGCTACCCCTCCAACTATTTATAATTAGAGATTATTTAATGGTGCCGGCCAGAGGAATTGAACCCCCAACCTACTGATTACAAGTCAGTTGCTCTGCCAATTGAGCTAGACCGGCACTATAAATGGTGGCTCGAGACGGAATCGAACCGCCGACACGAGGATTTTCAGTCCACTGCTCTACCGACTGAGCTATCGAGCCATGTACACAGTATACAAAGTGTTTTATAAAATGGCGGGCCTGACGGGAATCGAACCCGCGATCTCCTGCGTGACAGGCAGGCATGTTAACCGCTACACCACAGGCCCTTTTTGTAAAGAATAAGCTGCGAATCTCTTCGTCAACTGCTCTCTGTCAGTCAAGTCACGTACTGCTGTACGCTCCTTTCTTCCTTCGCTTGTTTCCTCGACCTTCTTGCTTCTTCTTTCCAAAAAGCGTTGAAGGCTGAATTGCGAATCTCTTCGTCAACTGTTCTCTGTCGATCAAGTCACCTACTGTTGTACGTTCTTTCGATCTTCTTGCTTCTTTCCAAAAAGATTGAAAGTTGAATTTCAACTCTAGATTATATGTTTATTTGGTTGCGGGGGAAGGATTTGAACCTTCGACCTCCGGGTTATGAGCCCGACGAGCTTCCAGACTGCTCCACCCCGCGATATTATATAATGGTGGAGGATGACAGGATCGAACTGCCGACCCCCTGCTTGTAAGGCAGGTGCTCTCCCGGCTGAGCTAATCCTCCGGTAAGTATGGTGACCCGTAGGGGATTCGAACCCCTGATACCGCCGTGAAAGGGCGATGTCTTAACCACTTGACCAACGGGCCTTTCTTATGTAAACAGTATGGCGGAGAGCGAGGGATTCGAACCCTCGAGACGGCTCAACACCGCCTACACGATTTCCAATCGTGCTCCTTCGGCCAGCTCGGACAGCTCTCCATGAAAATGGCTCCACAGGCAGGATTCGAACCTGCGACCGATCGGTTAACAGCCGATAGCTCTACCACTGAGCTACTGTGGAATATTAATAAATTGAACTAACTAAACACACTATGTTAATTTAACATGTTTTAGAAGAAATGTCCAGCCCGGCGACGTCCTACTTTCACAAAGGGTTGCCCCTTCATTATCATCGGCGCTAAAGAGCTTAACTTCCGTGTTCGGCATGGGAACGGGTGGAACCTCTTTGCCATCATCACCAGACTATTTTCATGAGGAATCGTTCCCTCAAAACTGAATAACGAAGATCGAGCCTGTTGAAACACCCTTACCTTTTGCTTTGGATAAGCCCTCGACCGATTAGTATCTGTCAGCTCCATGTGTTGCCACACTTCCACCTCAGACCTATCAA
>NZ_JAUSUM010000003.1 GCF_030813635.1 Salibacterium salarium
GGCACGCCGCCAGCGTTCGTCCTGAGCCAGGATCAAACTCTCCAATAAAAAGATGTTTGATTCTAACTGATTGATTCAATCAATATTGAATCGATATTTGTTGCTTGAATTGACAGACGCTTGACTTTCATTCAATTTTCAAAGAACAACTTTGCTTTTTTCTAAGCAAGGAATTCAATGTTAACAAGTTAACTATATCATGTCAACAATTTTTTATGGTGGGCCTGAGTGGACTTGAACCACCGACCTCACGCTTATCAGGCGTGCGCTCTGACCAACTGAGCTACAGGCCCATTCTTTATCTTTTCAAAAGACATAAAAAAAGGCATGGCGCCTTTGTTTTTTAAAAAGAAATAAAAAATGGAGCGGGTGATGGGAATCGAACCCACGACATCAGCTTGGAAGGCTGAGGTTTTACCACTAAACTACACCCGCAAATAATGGTCGGGAAGACAGGATTTGAACCTGCGACCACTTGGTCCCAAACCAAGTGCTCTACCAAGCTGAGCTACTTCCCGTTTTCATAGAATAATGTTTTGCCATGCATCTATATATTTTTTATATTGGTGCGCCCGAGAGGAGTCGAACCCCTAGCCTTCTGATCCGTAGTCAGACGCTCTATCCAATTGAGCTACGGGCGCATATGAAATGGTGCGGTCGAGAGGACTCGAACCTCCACGGGATTAACTCCCACTAGGCCCTCAACCTAGCGCGTCTGCCATTCCGCCACGACCGCGAGGCCAATTGATTTTATAATTATTGGTGCGGGCGGAGGGACTTGAACCCTCACGTCAGAGACACTAGATCCTAAGTCTAGCGCGTCTGCCAATTCCGCCACACCCGCATAGAATGGCTGGGCCAGCTGGATTCGAACCAGCGCATCACGGAATCAAAATCCGATGCCTTACCGCTTGGCTATGGCCCACTATATTTTCTTGTGAAGAATAAGTGATTTTTTGTTTCACTTCATTCATCTAATCAAGTCACGTACCGTTGTACGCTCTTCTCTCTTCCGCTCCCTTAATTCTTTTACTTCTTCTAGCAAAATTTCAGGGAACATTGTTCTGTTCATTTGTTTGTTTTGAATAAAATGGCGGGCCTGACGGGAATCGAACCCGCGATCTCCTGCGTGACAGGCAGGCATGTTAACCGCTACACCACAGGCCCTTTTTTGTAAAGAATAAGCTGCGAATCTCTTCGTCAACTGCTCTCAGTCAGTCAAGTCACGTACTATTGTACGCTCCTTTCTTCCTTCACTTGTTTCCTCGACCTTCTTGCTTCTTCTTTCCAAAAAAGCGTTGAAGTTCGAATGCGAATCTGTCAAGTCACGTACTGCTGTACGCTCCTTTCTTTCCTTCGCTTGTTTCCTCGACCTTCTTGCTTCTTCTTTTCAAAAAAGCGTTGAAGTTTCATTTTCACGTTAATCTTTTTAAGGAGACGAACACTATTTTAACATAATCCTGTTTGTAGTGTCTAGTCTAAATTTTAAAGAATTATGGTGGAGGGTGACGGGGTCGAACCGCCGACCTCCTGCTTGTAAGGCAGATGCTCTCCCAGCTGAGCTAACCCTCCATGGTGACCCGTAGGGGATTCGAACCCCTGATACCGCCGTGAAAGGGCGATGTCTTAACCACTTGACCAACGGGCCGATATAAGCAATGGCGGAGAAGGAGGGATTTGAACCCTCGCGCCGCTTACGCGACCTGCACCCTTAGCAGGGGTGTCCCTTCAGCCACTTGGGTACTTCTCCGTGGCTCCACAGGCAGGATTCGAACCTGCGACCGATCGGTTAACAGCCGATAGCTCTACCACTGAGCTACTGTGGAATGTGTTGAAAATGTTCGCTTTCTTTTCAGCGACAAAATTCATTCTAACTAATATCGTATGTAATGTCAATGAGTTTTTTAAATGGAATTACTTTTTATTTGTTTTGTTGGTTGTCCTTCTCGTCTGAAGCGACTTTTATAATGTAACACAGCCTTTCAAAATTGGTCAAGGTATTATTATAATTTTTTTATCTTACCTTTACATTTTCCGCACTCGTATTTTGTGGTATCCATTTTACGCCGCCTTTTATAATAAATTCCGCATGATTCACATTGATAATAGTGAACCTTTTTAGGTGCATTACGTTGTTCTGGAATGCTTCGACAATGGCGGGCCCCTCCCACTTTTTGAAGCAGTATTTTAAAATCTTTATCCTTATGTCTGTACCCTTTTCCTTCAAGGTGTAAATGATAATGGCAAAGTTCATGCTTTAAAATTGACACTAATTCATCTTTCCCGAATTTTTCATAATGCTTCGGGTTTATTTCAATGTGGTGAGTAGATAATATATATCTCCCACCTGTTGTTCGCAGCCTGTTATTAAATACAGTCTTATGTAAAAAGGGTTTTCTAAAAAATGTTATTGATATATCTTGTGTCAATTGATTTAGTTCTTCCTCTTCCACTGTAGTCACCAATCCTTTTTGTCAATTCAGACAAACCTTGAATCATATAATAATGTAACGATACCTATATTCAACATTACATCTTGATTACAGGAGGTTATATGTATGCCTGGATGGTTTATGAAACAGATGGAAAAAGCTTTTTTTGAAAAAAACCGCCGGGAAATCCGGGTATTAAATCAATGTTGGTTTGACTATAAATTTAAACAAAAAAGCCTGGCGAGTGATAAAAGTTAGAAATCACCCGCCCATTTTATACCTATTCTACTTGTTCATCCGGCTGAATCATTGTCAAAGCGATACGTCCTTTTTTCGTATCTATACCATCTACCCATACATTTACAATATCTCCTACTGACACTTCTTCCATCGGATGTTTTATAAATCTCGACGCCAACTTGGATATATGAACGAGTCCATCTTGTTTTACACCAATGTCGATAAATGCCCCAAAATCAACGACATTTCTAACTGTACCTTGGAGTTCCATTCCTTTTGATAAATCCTCCATACTCATAATACCCTTTTTCAAGATTGGAGCCGGCAAGTTCTCACGCGGATCTCTGCTCGGACGTTTTAAATCTTCTATTATATCCTTTAACGTTGGAGTTCCGACATCAAGTTCTTTTGCTGTTTCTTGTATATTCATGCTTTCGAATTTTTCATTAATAATGGCAGTACCTGCTTCTTCCGTTCTAGCATCTATTTGCTTTAAAAGTTCCCATGCCACTTTATAACTTTCTGGATGAATAGCTGTCCTGTCTAATGGTTCATCTCCCTCTGGAATTCTCAAAAAACCTGCTGCCTGTTCAAACGTTTTTGCTCCTAATCTAGGAATGTTTTGTAATTCTTTGCGAGTTTGAAAAGAACCTTTCTCATTTCTTGCTTTAATAATATTATTAGCTACTGATTTAGATAAACCAGCTACATATTGGAGAAGGCTGGAGGACGCGCTGTTAACATTAACACCTACTTGGTTCACAGCCGTTTCTACAACAAATTTCAGCGAATCATTCAGTTTTGCTTGCGAAACATCATGCTGATACTGCCCCACCCCTACTGATTTAGGGTCAATTTTAACGAGTTCAGCCAATGGGTCCTGCAGGCGCCGTGCAATCGATACGGCACTTCTTTCTTCCACCTCTAAATCAGGGAACTCCTCACGGGCAAGCGGAGAGGCTGAATATACACTAGCCCCCGCTTCATTAACAATTAAATAAGATACATCGGCATCAAGTTCAGGAATAACGTCCGCAACAAACTGCTCTGTTTCTCTTGATGCTGTACCGTTTCCCACCACGATTACTTCAACTGCATGCTTTTGAATAAGTTCCTTCACTTTCTTTTTCGATTTTTCCACTTCATTTTTAGGCGGAACGGGGTAAATGACATCGATATCCATCATTTTTCCTGTTTCATCAACAACAGCAAGTTTACAACCCGTCCGGTAGGCAGGATCCATCCCTAAAACAACCTTCCCTTTCACAGGCGGCTGCAATAATAAATTCTTAAGGTTTTCCGAAAAAATATGAATCGCTTGTTCTTCTGCTTTCTCCGTTAATTCTTTTCGTAATTCTCTTTCAATAGCAGGAGCAATGAGACGTTTATAAGCGTCTTCATAAGCCTTTTTTAAAAATGGCACCGCCGGTGAACCAAAACGTTTTATTACATATTTCTCGAGAAAAGAGAAAATCGGTTCTTCCAATGTCTCCACAGATATTTTCAGGACACCTTCTTTTTCGCCTCTATTCATCGCAAGTATTCTGTGAGACGGTACCTTTCGAATAGGTTCTTCGTATTCGTAATACATTTCATATATACCTTGTTCATCTTCTGCTTTTGATTTTTTGCTGGAGGCCATGCTCCCTTGTTGAAAAGTCATCGTTCGAATTCTTTTACGAATTTCAGCATCATCCGATACCCATTCTGCAATAATATCTAATGCTCCTTGCAAAACATCTTCCCTTGTATGTAACTCATGCTCCTCCGATACATAACGATCCGCTTCTTGTTCAATATCTGCTTCTCTTGGCTGTCCAAAAATAAATTCAGCTAAAGGTTCGAGTCCTTTTTCCTTTGCCATAGTTGCTCGTGTTCTCCGTTTTTGGCGATACGGACGGTATAGATCTTCCACCTCTTGCAACTTAACGGAACTCTCAATAGATTCTCGTAATTCCTCCGTTAATTTGCCTTGTTCGTTAATCAACCGAAGTACTTCTTGCTTTCTTTCTGTTAATTGTTTTCCGTATTCCCATGCTTCCTGAACAGCACGTATTTGTATTTCATCCGCTTCACCACTTTGTTCTTTACGGTACCGGGCAATAAATGGCACCGTATTTCCTTCATCGAGCAATTGAATAATATTATGAACGGATGTTTTAGGTAACTGCAAATCTTTCGTTATGTTATCCATTAAAAGTTCTTCTGTCTTTGTATCAGCTGTTTTCATTTAAGTTGTTGCCCCTTTCCCTTAATGTGCACAGGAGAAAATTACTTCTTATAATATAACACGAAATAAAAAGGAAATACGAACAAGAGTTTACGCCATTAAATAAGAAAAACCGAATGGCTGGGCACTTGCGCTAAACGTGGAAACCGCACCATATGTACTTTTACATATTGCAATGTGGAGCCGCATTTTTAGAATATGCTTCTTTCCCCACGGGCATCGCCTCAGCCTAATGCTTTTCCTATTGGATTCGTCCGTCATCGGCTCTTGCTGAAGGTTCGCCCCAAAAATTGCACGAATTCTATAAATAAAAAAAGAGCCACTTTTCAGGGCTCTTACGTCATATGACCTACAACAACTGTAATATCATCATTTTTCTTTTGGGCCTTTTGCGCTATTTGTTGGATAGATGTATTCGGACATTCCGAATGTCTTATACTTTCTTGATCGGTTCTTGAGATTGTCATTCCATCCGAATGCAGTACAAAATAACTCCCATCACACATAGGGAATCGTTCCAATCTATATCGAAATTTACGACCGCATAAATAGCCGGGAACAGGGATAGGACGTCTCATTTCCCCTTCCTTTGAAAAAAGAAAGGTTTCAACGTTACCGATATTGCCATAGATAATTTCATTCGTGTCAAAATAAAACTTTAATATTGTAATGACAACGCCTCTCTCATGAATAAGTGCTTGGTTACACTTATCTAAGATAAGCGAAACATCTTCGTCATAATAATCTTTCACAACTTCCATCGCGATATTTGCCGAACAATGGGCACCTTCACCACTTCCAAGACCATCAGCCAAAGCACAAATAAAAGACGAGTCCGTTTCTATCGTAACATAATCGTCCCCACATCGTTTGTTTCCTTGTTTCACTTGTTGAAAGGCAGATATCTCAACTTTTGAATGCGTTTTGTTATTAATCATTTACAGACACTCCGATGGCTCCACTCTTATCGAATCCCTTAGTTTCTGCAAAGCCCGTCGCTGTAGACGAGATACATGCATTTGAGAGATTCCAAGCTGTTCGCCCGTTTCTTTTTGGCTTAAATTGTCAAAGTAAGTGCACTGAAGAATTTCTTTTTCCCGGTCGGTCAATACAACAAAGGCTTTCTCTAGTAACATCTGTTGATCGGTTTTTTCATATCCTTCTTCGGTCGACCCCACTAAGTCAAGTAACGTTACAGCACTACCTTCTTGATCCGCTTCTATGGAACGATCAACTGAAAGGGATTGGTAGCTTTTTCCCATTTCCATCGTTTCTAAAACTTCTTCTTCACTCACACCTAAGTAAATGGCAATCTCATTAACTTGTGGAGAGCGCTGCAAATCATTTGTTAAATCTTCTACCGACTTTTTAATACGAGGACCAAGTTCTTTAATTCTCCTCGGAACATGAACACTCCATGTCTTATCTCTTATGAAACGTTTAATTTCACCGACAATGGTAGGTACAGCAAAAGATTCAAAACTTCTATTATACGAATTATCGAATCTTCTTAGAGCTGCAAGCAAACCTATCATTCCCACTTGATACAAATCCTCATCGTGATCTTGTCCTCGGGAAAACTTTCGCGCTAACGAATGAACGAGCTGGTCATAATGTTGAACTAATTTCGTCTGAATTTCTTCCGTAGGGTTTTCTTGAAATTGAGCTATCCATTCATAAACGTATTCGTTCTTAGTATCTTGATTATTTTTGTGCGTTTGTTGGTGCTGGGACTCCATTGGCATCTTGTTCCCTCCCATCTCTTTGCAGGAACTTCGTCATCACTATCGCAACGCCAGTTTCCCCGTTGATCTCTACTTTGTCCATCAGAGAATCAATTAGAAAGAGTCCTAGCCCCCCTTCCTTCAAGTCCTCAATCGGCTTCGCGCTGTCAATCGGGCCAACTTCTTTTTTAATATCTTCTAAATGAAAACTTTGTCCTCGATCCGAAACAACAATTTCAATCTTGTCCTGATAAAGGTCACAAAACAAACCCATGTACCCACCTTCATCATAGGCGTGGTCCACAACATTAGTGCATGCTTCTGCAACAGCAATTTTCAAATCTTCAATATCATCATAAGAATAACCGGACCGACTCGCGATACCAGATATCGTTAACCTTGCGACACCGACATACTCCGCTCTTGCAGGAATTTTCATTTCTACATGATCTAATACTTCTTTATCCATCACTGAGCTTCCTCCTCTTCTTCGATGTCCATCACTTCATCTAATCCAGTTATAGAGAATAACCTTTTAACCCGTGCATTCAAACCAACTAACCGAAGCGTTCCATTGTAGTGATTGGATGATTTCAATGCACCGATAAAAATTCCAAGCCCGGTACTGTCAATATAATCAACATTTGATAAATCTACGATAACACTTGCTCCTTCTTTTTCTGTTAAAGGAAGTAGAGACTCTCTCAGCTGCGACGCTGTGTATGCATCTACTTCTCCGCTAACGTGAAGAAGGTTGTAATCTTCCTTTTCTTCCGTACGAATATCCAAGTTCATGATAGTACCTCCTAAAAAATAAACACAAAGTATATGGTTAATCGTTACTTTTGACTTACGATTATTCTAACAAATTATAATTACTCTGGCTTGTTTTTTCCCATACATTCTTGTGTTTAAACCTTTCTTCTTAAAATAATTAAAGAAAAATCATCTCTTAGTCGAAATCCTTGTAGTTTTTCTAGTTGGTAAAACACATTATCAACGATTTCCTGGGCAGACAAATCACTATATTGGCGAATCAGGCGGGTGATTTCTTCTCTTTCAATGAAGCCATCATCCGTTCTACATTCAGTAACCCCGTCCGATAACAAGACGATAAAATCTCCCGGTTCTACTTTTTTGTGATACTCTCTAAATTGCGTGTCTCTATTAAGCCCAAGTACAAGACCTTTGGCATATAATTCTTCAAACGAATCCTCCGCCTTATTATAATAAAACCCAGGTTCGTGTCCTGCACCAGAATAATAAAAATGATGTACACGAGAATCATAGGATCCATACATCATTGTGATAAACATATTTGATGCTACGTTTTGCTCTACCACTCTATTTAAATTCTCCAACAGAGCTCCCGGTTGTAATCGTTGCTCCGGCAAGCTGTCCATGGCGTATTTAATCATCGACATACATAATGCCGCAGGGACACCTTTCCCAATGATATCAGCAATAGCGACACCAATACAGTCATTATCATCTTTCACGAAATGGTAATAATCTCCACTCATTTTGGATGCAGGTACGCTAATAACTCCTACATCCAATGTATCCATTTCCGGAATCTCATCAGGAAGAAATGTTTGCTGCATGCTGGCAGCAACATTTATTTCCGATTCTAATTCTTTTTGTTTGTCCCTTAAAATCTGATGTTCCCGGTAGGCCATGCCATACCCCATCATAATCTCTATCAAAAAGTCAAAAGAGTCACGTGCACCTTGAGGCAAATCCGGAAAAAAATGTTCGAGTGCCTCAATATGCAGACTCACGACTTCTTCCGGGGATATCTGGTTTTCCAATACTTTTTTGCTGAATTGTTGAGCTTGATACAATCCTATTTCATTTTTTTCTTCCAAATATGTTTTTAATATTTTAGTGTATTGTTCTTGCATGAAGCTATAAGAATCAGCCAACCTAATCCCCCCATCTTAACGAAGCCATTTAATTGCAGTTATTTCTGTTCCTTCTCCAGTCACAGAATCAATATCAAACTCATCCATTAATCTTTTGACACCTGGAAGTCCTGCTCCAAGTCCACCGGAAGTAGTGTAACCATCTTCCATCACTTCCCTAATACTCTTTATGCCTGGGCCACGGTCCCTCGCGGTAATTTTTAATCCGCGCTGGACACCTGTTATTCTTGAATTTTCTACAGTCTCAATGATAATTTCACCTTGTTCGGCATATAAGTATATGTTTCTTGCAAGCTCGGAAATAGCTGTCGTAAACCTTGCTTGATCGACTCCGCCAAACCCCAGCTCTTTCGCTAAATTTCGTCCTGCTTGTCGCGCTGACACAATTCCCCACTCACTATGAACTTCAACATTGGATTGAACACTCATTAATCACGCCTCCAATTCCTGCTGAAGTTTATCTAACCCCTGTTCTAAGTCTAGGGCAGTTGGTACCTCATCAAGCACGATACCCATATCGATCAATGTAATAGCCACTCCAGGCTGGATACCAGTAAGAACTACTTTCGCCCCCATTAAATTCGACATCTCCACTACGTCGCCCAAAACTTTCGCTATAAAAGAATCGATCATTTCTACAGATGTCAGGTCTATTACTACTCCAAATGAGCCTTCTTGATGTATTTTGTTTAAAAGGTCTTCTTGGAATTGAAGAGCAGTTTGGTCGTCCAAATCAACCTGTACAGATATTAGTAAATAATTCTTTAATTTTAAAATTGGAATGCGCATGCTCGCAGCCCTCCGATCTATATTCATCATTTCGAGCACTAAGTGTTATGAAGTACTTATAATTTTTCTTTGTGTTAATTCTAATCCAGTTTCTATACCTTTGCGAAGAGTGCTTTTGGTTGGGAATTTCCTTAAATCAATTCCGAGATTTATAATCGTTTGAGCTATTTCAGGACGAATTCCAACTAAGATACATTCTGCCCCAACCAAGCGGACCGCTTCGGACGCTTGAATGATATGGTGTGCAACCATCGTGTCCACTACGGGCACACCTGTAATATCTATCAACACAACTTGAGACCGGTGTTCAATGATACCTTCTAATAGATTTTCCATAATTAATTTTGCTCGTTCAGTATCAATCGTTCCAACCAAAGGCATTACACTTATTTTTTCAAAAACAGGGATTAACGGAGCAGATAGTTCTTTTAATGCAAGTTTTTGAAGGTGAAGTGTATTCTCCCAGGATCCGGTGTACTCATCAACTAATTGATTTATGACACCGTCCACCCACTTTTCTACTTCATTTAACGTCTCAAATACCTTTTCTGATTCAAAACTTTCATCGCTAGTAAGCATTTGTACCAAAACACGACGAAATAACTGCATGCCCTTTGTGAAGTAACTTAACGGCCACCCTGCATTCATTAACCTTTCCGCAAATGAACGAAATTGTTCTTTAGCTTCGTTTTCTTCTAACTCCAATGTGCCCATAATCAAATTCACAAACTCTTCATTCGTTTCATGAAACCAATTTGTGGGTAAAGTACTGTCAAACTGATTTAATTCGGTTACTTCGTTCTTCCATTGTCTTATAATTTCATCATGCTGACTATATATCATCTCAATGACAGACGGTTTCATATTTCAAACTCCTCCATGACCTTATTCATAACATGGCGACAAAATGCTAAATATTTTGCCATATAAAAAACTACATAGATACTTCTTCTATTATTTCATGACTTTTTGACCTGCGCAAACAAAACATTATTTCTTTCGACGTTATATTTTTCAATGCCTGCTCAAGGAACGCATACGCCGATTCAAAATAAAAAAAGTTGCTATACACAAAAATGTGTTCAGCAACTTTTAATCGTATCTTTTTTTCTAAAAAAATAAAGATATAATTCCACGGAAAACTTAGATACCGTGATACTTGCTCTAATAGTCAAACTCCACTGACAAGTCTATTATCCAAAGAGTGTTCTGCTTCTTCTTCGGCGAGAAAAGATTCGGAAGCTATATTTAAATTAATATTAGCCATCTCCATGTAGCCTTGCTGCATAGATTCACGATTCCTTCTTTTTTGGCGCTCCCTGAGATACAATTCTGTGGCCTGATAAATAAAATCATCCCGGTTCATGTTATCATTTTCGACAATTCTATCTAATTCACGCAACAGAACCTCAGGAAGACTGACTTCAATTTGCTTAGTGTTTCTTTGAGACACTCCGCACACCTCCAGCTTACGCCTGCTTCTCTATCGAACTAATCTTATAATAGCATGTCGTCCTACAGTTTGCAAAGACCGTTTTGACAGAAGAAATATTTGTCACATTTTATATCGACGGGGCACACGAGCACTTATCATGCATGGAATTTCATACGTTATCGTATCTAGACGCCGAGCTGTCTCCAAAACCGAAATGCTGTCTTGGCCTTGTTCTCCGATTAGTGTTACTTTTGTACCGACTGGTGTATCTTCCGGCAGTTTAATCATCATTTGATCCATACAAATTCGACCTACAATCGGAGCTCTTTTTCCGTTTACCAGCACTTCCCCGTTGTTGGAGGAGTGGTATCGATACCACCCATCTGCATAACCGATAGGAACCGTTGCTATCCATTCTTCCTCGGTTGTCGTGTAGGTCGCACCGTAACTAATACTTTCTCCAGGCGCACACTTTTTCACCTGAACAATTCGACTGTGCAAAGAAAAGGCTTCCTTTAGTGAAAATGGAAGTTCTTTCATGATTTCTTCAGATGGGGTTAATCCATACATCGATATTCCAAACCGAAACATATTAAAACATTTATCTGGAAATCTAAGGCCCGTTGCACTATTTCCGCAATGAATATAAGGCAAAGGACCAAGACTACTATTCAGCAGACCGATAATTTGCAAAAAACGTCGATATTGTTCGTCGAAATAAGAATTATCTATTTCGTCAGCAGTTGCAAAATGAGTGAAAATACCTTCCGGTTGAATCGATGGATAAGCCCCTAATTCTTTGATGAAAGTAAGAATTTCTTGGTCAGTCTTCATCCCGATTCTTCCCATGCCAGTATCCACTTTCATGTGAATCTTAAGCGTGTCCTCCTCCGATAAAAAGGGCGCTGCCTCTTGTAGCCAATCCCGTTGAAATACCGTTAAGCTGATGTTATTCGCTTGTGCGATCTCCGCGTATTCCGGATTGATTCTCCCCAACACTAAAATAGGCGCAGAAATACCCGCCTCTCGTAATTCTAAAGCTTCTTCAAGCAAAGCTACTCCTAAAAACGCCGCTCCTGCTTCCAACGCGGCTTGGGCCGTTTGTATGGCACCATGTCCATATCCATCTGCTTTCACTACAGCCATCACATGCATCGTTTGTAAAAACTGTTTTTTTACTTCTTCTATATTATATTTAATATTTTCTAAGTCAACGTCTATCCACGTATCTCTGTATGAAGTTTGTTTATAAGCCATAATATCTTCCCCTATTTTTCTTGATGCCACTATTGTCTATGTTGATTATTATAGGGAATACCAAAAATGTCAATTCACCAGAAGAGATAATAAAAAGCAAAACCCCAAAAGAATCAATGTCTTTTGAGGCTGGCCTAATTATTTTACAGATTCTGTCGAATGATTCATTGACCTTGCAACTGCTGCCATTTCTTCCATCGTTAAATTATTCGATGCAAGGAAATACTCTACTCCTTCATTCGTCCATGTCAACGAATCATCAGTTTGCGCACCAACAGCGAAATCTAAATTCACAGGTTCTCCGGCCCCAACGTCTACACTAGCCATTGCCGGCTCGACTTGTTCAGCTTTTTCAATAATAGTAAACGATTTATCACCTGTATAGGATAATACTACTTTTTTCCCTGTTTCCGTCATGGTTTCCTCTGTGTCTGAAAGCTCCGTTCCTTGTGGTTCAAATGTCGGGTACACTACATCAAAATTGGCAGGCTCTTCTTCTGTAGAAGCCGGAACTTCTCCCAGGTTAGCCGCTGTCATATTTTTATCTGTATCGAAATCATTTTCATCAAATGTCGCATCTTCTTCAAAATCAGAGAATTCAACGGATACCAACAACTTATAATCGGAATCATAAATTTTGACCGTTTCGGGACGCAATGACTTGGAATCTAGTACGATTTCCTGATGATGAAGATTTTTATTCTGGTAGTTCGTTTTTGTTTCAAAAACATAAGTGTCTTCATGAATGGCAAATGTTCGTTCTGCATCCATTAATATGTCCGAAATTAAAGATTCATACAAATAGACTTGACTGTTGTTGTTTGGCCAGTCGCTTTGGAAACGAAAGCTTTTATTGAGTGCCGGTGTCAATACGAACACACCGTCATCATTTCTAATAATCATTTGATTTTGTTCTTCCTCTTCATTTTTAAGGTCAACTTTGTAATACTTGTTCGTTTCGTTTTGCAAATGCCAAATATCAACATCATACGTTCGTGGTTCTTCCCCTGTTTCTAAAGTCATAGAAGCTTTACCTTTGTAACCAGTCATATCCTGCAGTTTATTATCTAAATCCTGAACGACTTCTTCTTGAGATTTTTCACCGCAGGCTCCGAGTAATAGAAGCAAAAAGAACAAACTGCTAAGCCATACTATTTTGCGCACGATATCATTTCTCCTTTGTCCTTAAAATAACGACAAAGGAGGGAACCTTTACAAAGAAGAAACTATAGAACGAAATGCAAGCGGCAAAAAACAAATGAGATCACTGGACGCCATAGAATAGGAATGAAAATCATCTTTCACCGCTAGATCAGCGGTCAAGCCATGAAGATACACTGCATTGCTGATAGCACACGAGAGATTATCTTTTTGAAGAAGCTGTCCTAGAACCATCCCTGTAAGAATATCGCCGGTTCCGCCTCTAGCCAAAGCTTCATTTCCTGTTGTGTTTACAAATTGGGTTCCATCTGGCGTTGTCACGATAGTGAATGGTCCTTTTAGAACGAGATAACAATCATGTTGTTTGGCAAAGTTTCGAGAGATGGTGAAACGATGTTTGTTTACTTCGCTGATAGAAACACCGGCCATACGCGCCATTTCTCCTGGATGTGGTGTCAAAATCAACGGAGCTCGCCGTTCTTTTATTAATTGTTCCAACTCCGGTAAATAATAAAGAGCATCAGCATCTAGTAATAACGGTGTATCTACGTCTGACAATAATTTTTTCACAACTGCCTTTGTACCTTGATGTCTCCCAAGCCCAGGTCCTGCTGCGACAGCATCATAAGACTGAAATGCAAAGTCAGTACTTATAATTTCAGACGCAATTTGCCCGCTTCTTTCCGGCAAAGGCCGTAACATCACTTCCGGGTTCGTAACTGATACACTCGTCAAAATGGATTCCGGAACAGCAGCCGTTAATAAACCAGCACCACTGTAGATACATGCGGACACTGCCATCGTTGGAGCTCCAGGCATAGCAGCTGATCCCCCAATAAGCAAGCCCTTGCCATGACTCCCTTTATGTGAAGACGGTGATCTATGCGGAAGCGTCAGACGTACATCTTTTTCCTGCCATAGTTGTTTTCTTTCTTCTAAGACAGAAGTCATTGCTTTTGTAGGGAGTCCGATATCAACCACAATCAGTTTCCCGTAATAATGTTTTGCCGGATACAAGTAGGCACTGCATTTTGGGGCCTGAAGCGTGATTGTCGTATTTGCTTTCACTGCTGATTCTGGAACCGACTCTTCTCCGGAAGGAACGCCGCTCGGAACATCAATAGAAACAACATCCGCCTTTGTCGTTTCTAAACTTAGCGACACACTGTTAAAAGGTTCTCTTAATTCTCCAGAAACCCCCGTTCCCAGCATGGCATCGATGATAATATCATAACCCTCACGAATCTCTGTTTTGTTATCCATTGACCAATACGACCAAGTATAACCGAATTGCTCGTACAATTCTTTGTGATAACGAGTAGCACCTTTGAAATAATCGACGTCCGCAAGCAACCAAACGTCAAGATCATATCCAGTTTCTAACAACGTTCGAGCTATGACAAAACCATCCCCTCCATTATTCCCCTTTCCGATAAGAACGGCGGCCTTTCGATCTCCCCATGGAACATATAACCTTTCTATCTCTTGAGCTGCAGCCCGGCCGGCGTTTTCCATCAATATTTCCTCATTCATCCCTAATTCGTCTATGGCACAGCGATCGATGAGTCTCATCTCCTCACCAGTTACCACTTGCATGACAGGTCCCTCCCAACCGCATTATATTTCTATGAGACAACCTTCACTGTTATGCAAACAAGCCAGCTAAGTATTTGCATTCAGGATTCTAAAACCACTTGCGCAACAGCGTATTCCTCGCTGTGTGAAATGGAAACATGGATAATCTCTTCTATTCCTACCGCTAAAATACTAGGCTTCCCTGAACAATTAGCCACTACTTCAATATCTTGAAATCCATAGTTTCCGGAAATCCCTGTTCCCATCGCTTTTCCAAACGCTTCTTTTGCTGCAAAACGACCTGCGATAAATTCCACTTTTCTTTTTTCACTGTATCGTTTCATCATATCTTGTTCGTTGTCTGTTAAAATTCTTTTTTGAAAGCGATCATTTTTGTACAATAATCGTTTGATTCTATCGAGTTCAACGATATCAATTCCAATCCCTTTTATCATTACTGTTCTCCCAACTTTTGTAAAAGCCAGTATTAGCCACCGACTTCACTCATATGCTAAAATTATAAAATACAAAATCGTCTATCTACAAATTACCAGGTTATGGGAAGGAGAACCCATTTTATGTTTATACGAAACGAAACTTTCTATTCTTATCGAAAAAACTACCCTATCATAACAGGGCTTATCGCTATTCATCTTGTGCTTTTTTTATGGTATAACCTTACCATTTTTACAGACGGCCTCATACCTTTTGGGCAGACTATCTTTTACCTTGGTATCGGACATACTGGTTTCATCACTGATGGACAGTATTGGCGACTCATCACTCCCATATTTTTGCATCAAGGGATGAGTCACGTGCTATTCAACTCTATCTCCCTTATTTTATTCGGACCAGCCTTGGAAAAAATGCTCGGTCATACAAAATTTATATCCACCTATTTAACAGCAGGGATTCTTGCAAATATCGGAACTTATTTTTTAACGGGACCTGGTTATTCACACCTCGGTGCTTCCGGAGCTATATTTGGTTTGTTTGGCGTGTATCTTTACATGGTGTTAAATCGAAAAGACCTTATCGACGCGATGAACGCTCAACTTATTTCTATTATTCTCATACTAGGGGTGGTCATGACCTTTTTAAACCCTGGCATAAACATTTTAGGGCATTTATTCGGACTTATTGGCGGAGCCGCATTGGCCCCCCTCGTTCTCTGGAACGCTCGGCCCTTTTACGTGCAAACTCGAACAGTACCTGACGATAGAAACATTTCTTTTAATCCAGACCGTTGGCGTAAACGTCGTATTTTTTCAGGAAGACGAGTCGCTCGTTTCGCCGGTTGGGCATTCGTTATCTTAGTCATCCTCGGCATTCTATCACGACTATTTTAAAAAAACTCGGCGCTATGGCCGAGTTTTTTAGTTAATATGCGACTTGATTCGGTGCAACCGGGATTTCCACCGGCTCATCCACGTTAAATGCTTCCATGTCTTCAGGAACTCCTTCAAAGGAGACACGTTCGAAATTAAAATCTGAAGCAGTAAAAAGAATTGCATCCACCATTAATTGAATGTTTTCACTATCGGGAAATTCACTATCTTGAGAAAAAACTACTCTTGCCAAATCCCCGTCTTCTGCGACTTGATTAATCGTCACAGTGTCCGGTATAGAAGCTGTTGCCTCACTGACATCATGCTCTGTTTTCATTTGATTTAACGTTTCTTCGAATGTAAGTAGTTCACCACTTTGATTCGTTTTTCTTATATTAGCAGCGTTTTGACTTACTAGAAATGTCATATCTGCATCACTTGTATACGCATAATAGCCTCGATTGTCTTGCTCCGCTGTGTAAGTTTCCATCACACCGTAATTCCCAAAATCAACACCTTGCTCTTCCTCTTCAAAGAGTGTTACCTCTGTTTCTTCCAGAAAGCGCAAACTTTCTTCTAAACTACGCACAACCATATTGCTTTCTGCGCTTCCAACAAGTGATTCTTCTTCCTCAAAATCTGCTTCTAACGTTGATTCCTCTGACTCCTTAGACCAATCAACGTCTCGAAGAGGGGAAGGATCAAGACCAATGTCTTCACCGCTAAATTCTTCGTTCCATTGTTCAAACGTTTCTATATAATCTTCATCATCTTCTACGGCAAAACTTACCGGTACAATCATTGAGGTTTCTGCATCTTGCAAAGGAACAGTGACAGCGGTCTGATTTTCTTCCATATCCCCTTCATTTAACGCTGTAACGTAATTTTCATGGGAAAAAGAGTCATCTCCTAACTTTACAGACGGCTCTTTAGCGGTTTCCTCGTCTTCTGTAGGTTCCATTGCATATTCTTCTGTCGATTCTTTCTTTTCAGCTTCTGACGATTCTAACTCGTTCGTATCTTTTTCCTTTTCCTCATCCTGATCTTCCATTGTTCCAATACCAGTCGAGTTATCCCCATTACTTTCGTTAGATCCATTCGGAGATGTCTGATTTGTAAAGTTTAATACATTCGGAACTAATACTAGCAATAGCAGCATAGCAGCTACGACAGAAAATGCTGGTACTGCCCACTTTTTCTTCGTCGGAATTCTTTTTTGACTTTGTTGTTTTATTTTTTGATATATTTCATCTTTTGACCGTTCATCTTTGACACGCGGCATTTGTGTAAGCATTTGCTCAATCTTTTTTTCAGAAGAATCATTCCGTTTACTCACTGTTCCACCCTCCTTTCTGATGTATGATTGTAATCTCCCAACACGTCCTGAAGTTTTTTTATGGCGCGGTGCTGGGTCGTTTTCACTTTACTTTCAGACCAGCCTAATATTTCCGCCGTTTCTTTAATAGACATCGAATCAACATACCTTAGGACCAACACCTGCCGCTGATCCGGGGTACAATGTTCCATCCCCTCAAACACTTCTCTGGCTTCGTCCTTCGCGGAAACAACTTCCTCGGGAAGTGGTGCTGGATCACGGACTTCTTCTTTTGAAAGAGGCCCCAACACCCCAAGCCATTTTCGTTTTTTACGATTTTGTTTTCGTATCCAATCAATTCCTACGTGTCTCGCAATAGAATAAAGCCACGTCTTTTCACTGCTTTTTCCCTCAAAAGAATCAATGGAATGAAAGACTTTAATATATACTTCCTGCACTAATTCCTCTGCAGCTTCTTTATCACGAATCATATAAAATAAATATTGAAAAAGAGAGTGGTGATAGGTTTCATATAACCGTTCAAATTCCTCTTGCACGATTAACACTCCCATACTTTAGTCGTTAGTTTTTTTAGGAAGTTACAAATGAACTCCACAATTTTTCATTTTTATAAGAAAAGCGCAAGCGCCCTGGGTAGTGGAAATTCGGCTAAGAACGCCACGTCCTGTGGCAACGCCGAACTGACCTGCGTCCTGCAGGCCCCGCTGAGCTTTTATATAAACAATACAAATGTCCAATATATTACTCCATACAATAAAAGAATAGCTGATATAAAAGCTAACAGCTGTTTATTCGAAAATCTACGCATCCTATCACCTTCCAAACTAATACAACGCATATTATATCATTTTTATACAAATTAATAGGAACAATCATATTAAATTTTATAGAAAAAATGCAACTTTTCTTTACTTTTTCATATGGCTGAACACTTTTCAGAATATTTTTTATACGACTAATAGGGAGAAAAGACCTTTGACATTAATTTGTTCTTTTTCTACACTTTTTGTAACTGTTTCTTTCTACATAACGACTAAGAAGTAGACAGATTATAAAGCAGGAAAGAAAGGAGTATTATATGAAACGTACGTTGTACTTATTTATTACCGTCCTTTTGAGCCTTGGAGTACTTGCTGCTTGTGGCCAGGGAGAAGAGGTAGAAGAAAATGATACAGGAAGCGAAAGCGAAGCCAATTCCGATGAAACCGATGAAGGGACTTCAGAAGATGAAAATAATTCAGAAGAAGAGCCTTCAAACGATGAAAGCAATACAGGGGTTGAGCAAGAAGACACAGTAGAAACGGATTCCACGAATGAAGTCACAGAAACCGTTACATTGTATTTCTCAGATAATGAAGTACTGGAAACATATAAAGAAGAACAGGACGTGACAGCTGATTCAGAAGAAGAAATTCCAGTTGCAGCTCTAGAAGCTTGGATTCAAGGACCGGAACATGAAGAGTTAACATCACATTTCCAAAGTGAGATTGAAGTAGATTCTGTCGAGGAAGAGGACGGTGTCGCGCAAGTATCCTTTTCCGATTCCTTTTTAGAAGCCAATGTTGGCTCTAGTGCTGAACTTGCTATCACAGAACAAATCGCCCTCATCATGGAACAATTCGGTTATGATGAAACGAAAATTTTGATTGAAGGAGAAGAAGAATCTTCTTTATTCGGGCACATGGATGCAACAGAACCTGTCACAGCAGAAAATCCTGATGAGTACGAATCAATCGAAGAATAGTCTAAAAAACTGCCTTCTAAATGAAGGCAGTTTTTTATTGTGTTATCTTCTATCATCAGACTGTCTTCATACAAAAAACCCTCCGCCAATTAGATTAATCTAATTGGCGGAGGGTTTTTTAAAATTATTGACTTAGTTTCGCAGAAACATTTGCAACGCGTTCACCAAGACGACCAGCCATTGTTAATTCTCTTTCATCCGGCTGGTTTGAACCGTCTGTGCCAGCAACAGTGGAAGCACCATACGGTGTACCGCCGATACCATCCGTTGTCATTTGCTCTGGATTTTGGCCATATGGCAGACCTACATAGATTAATCCGAAGTGAAGCAATGGGATAAGCGTTGTTATAATAGTTGTCTCTTGACCACCGTGAATAGAGCCTGTGCTTGTAAAGACAGCTGTTGTTTTTCCTTCCAGTTCTCCATTCGCCCACAACGCTCCTCCTGTATCAAGAAACTGCTTCATTTGAGCAGGCATGTTTCCGTAACGAGTCGGCACACCCCAGATAATACCATCCGCCCATTTCAAATCCTCATGGGTTGCTTCCGGAATGTCTTTTTGAGCATCTTGAGCCTGCACGTAAGCATCTTGTCCTGACATCGCTTGACGAGCCTCTTCGAATTCAGGAATCTTGACAATCTTCACTTCTGCTCCCGCTTTTTCAGCGCCTTTTGCTACTTCTTTAGCCACTTGAAACACATGACCATAAGTACTGTAATATGGAACTAAAACTTTAGCCAATGTAATCACCTCATATACTTATTTTTTTAAAGTTACTATACATTTATACTATAGTTCATCTTACCTTTTGTCAATATGAACTTACTGAATTATGTTCCCCTTCGCTTTGTTACGATAAACATGTAAAATATGTTAGAATAAAATTATAAAGAGGTGAGGATAATGGATTATAACAAGATGTGTCCCAAATACGAAGCAGCAATAGATCTGCTTGGTAAGAAATGGACAGGCCTCATCATTCGTGTCCTTTTGGGAGGTTCTAAAAGATTTAAAGATATAAAGACACAAATTCCTGAAATGAGCGATAGAATATTAACGGAACGCATCAAAGAATTGGAAGAACACGATGTCGTTGAGCGCAGCGTTTTCCCGGAAAAACCTGTCCGCATTGAATACACTCTTACGAATAAAGGAAAGGACCTTGCTCCTGTCATTGAAGCAATTCAAGGCTGGGGAGACAAATGGATGTAATGAACAAGAACCTTGAATGGAAGGCAGGAACATTTTTATGGCAGAAGTTCACACGTTTTCTCGTAAAGAAGAAATCGCTAATGCAGCTACCCATGCTGTCGGAATCGTCTTAAGTCTCGTTGCAATCGCTGTATTAATAGTTTTTACCAGTTTAAACGCTACCCCTTTTCATGTCGTCAGTGTTTCGATTTATGGCACTACTATGCTTCTCCTTTATGTTTCCTCCACTCTCCTCCATACCTTAAAAAAGGGAAAAACAAAGGATTTATTTGAAATTTTCGACCATGCTTCGATTTACTTATTTATTGCAGGATCTTACACCCCTTTTCTTTTTCACGTAGTGGAAGGCCCTTTGAGTTGGACCTTATTTGGAGTAGTATGGGGTATTGCATTTTTTGGAATAGGTTTTAAAGCTTTTTTTGTGAAAAAGTTCTTATTCTTATCTACCATTTTCTATATTCTTATGGGATGGATTATGATTTTTGCCTGGCAACCGGTCATGGAGAATCTGCCCGCACCCGGAATAGGATTTCTCGTTGGGGGAGGATTGTTATATACGGTTGGTACCATCTTTTATATCTGGCGGCATTTCCCGTATCATCACGCCGTTTGGCATGTATTCGTATTAGCTGGTTCCATATTGCATTTCTTTGCTATATTCTTTTATGTCCTTCCCTTGTAACTAGAAAAATTTTAGATAAAGACCACGCAGGTTGATTCCTACCGAGAAGTCTGAGGCCAAGTCTGCGAAAAGCATCCGTCTGTAGCGAAAATATCCAGTAAAAGAAAGAAAGCCTCCCATTGCGATAAGCATCGCAATGAAGAGGCTTTTTGTACGCGTCATTATTTTGTTACAAACATTTGTGTCCAGTAGTCTCCATAACTTCCACCTTCAGCATGGCCCACTCCAATATGAGTGAAGTCTGAGTTTAATATATTCTCACGGTGACCTTGTGAGTTCATCCAGCCTTCAACCACTTCTTCTGGTGACCGTTGCCCTGCAGCGATATTTTCACCGCCGCCACTATACTCTATGCCATAAGTATCCATCATATCAAATGGACTGCCATAGTTCGGGCTGTTGTGGTCAAAGTACCCTGCGTCTCTCATATCTTTCGATTTATCTCTTGCTACGTCGGAAAGTTCACTATAAGACTGAAGCGGATCAAGTCCTGCTTGCTCTCTTTCTTGATTGGTTAATTGAATAACCTCTTGTTCAAATTCGCTTTCACTTTGAACGTCATTATCAGAAGAATTGTCTTGCGCAGCATTTGGTTCTTCCGATACTTCTTCTGAATTTCCTTCAGCCGGCGTTTCTTCTACATCCGCTTCTTCCGAAGGTTCTTCATTCGGAACATCTTCTGTATTTTGTTCCTCTGAAGTAGGTTCTTGTGCATCAGATGGATTTGATCCATTTTCTGTATCGGCTTCGTCTGATGCTTCTTCTTCACCGGATTCATTTGGAGCTTCTTCATTATTTTGCTGCTCCTCTTGTTCCGGAATGTCTTGACCAGGATAGAAAAAGTCAACGTTCTCCCAGTCTTGAACAAATTGGACAACATTGCTATAGGATACGTTCAAGTTTCCTGAGATATTAGAAAACGTATCTCCTTGATTTATTGTATAGCTATCTTGTCCGTGGACTGCTGCTGGGAATGCCAGTACTACAGCCATTGCCATGATGATTTTTTTCATGTTGAACACCTCCAGTTGTCATTATGACACATCTTAAAAACTATGAAAGGGAGGGGGATTTTTTTGGTAATCAGTGAGATAATCTTCTATCACTACTTTATTACCTGGTTTTCTATGTCTATCGTACTATGTTCTATATACAAATTGGTTATTCTGAAACGTAATTCTTATAAAATTTTCGGCATTACATCTCACTCCTATTTCTTTTTACACAGTTCTCATTATTAAAAAGTAATGTGAATGAAATACACTTGCAACATTGGTATTCGTTACCTGTATTTCTTATTATAAAAGTGCAAGGTGGCTAAACGTTCTACCATCTGGACACTTACGTTATACATCGAAGACACGCAAATATTTAAATCTCTCTAAAAAAAAGACTGCCCTCAAAAGTGTCTTCATCCACTTTTGGGGCAGCTCCGCTCTTTTTTAACCTTCTAGATCTTCCTCACCTGCTGGCTCTTCGTCCACTGCAGGTTCTTCGTCCATAGTAGGATCTTCTTCTGTATCTCCACAAGCACTAAGAACCCCTACTGCCATTACTCCAGTTAACAATGCATACAACCATTTTTTGTTCATTATTAAACCTCCTTTTGTAATGGAAGAGGATGAACGTCTTTTGTTCTCCTCTTGCTTTAATTAAAAGATATCACAGTACTCTAGGAATTAATTAAAAAATTTTGAACTTTGACACTTTTATAGAAACGTCCCATAATCTTACGATAAAATTTCACACATTTGCGTTCTTGATTAAAAACATGTTTTAAAATTTAAAATTAGGGTAATACCATTTAGATGTAGATGATACTTTATACTAATACATATAATTATTATAGAAAGAACGGGAGTTAGATAAGATGGAAAACGATCATCAGATTTTCAGTAAAATCGGAGAAGATATTTTAGAAAATATCGATAGTTTAGAAGAACGAATGCGTAATCTGCAACAATTAGACAGCCGATTTAGTTTTGCTCAAAACAATGATTATTTTCTCCATTTAACAAAAGAGTTGTTCGTTGAGATTGGGGAAGGTATTAGTAATGAACATCCTGAATCTGAGACCTTAAAAACACAAATAAAAGAATGGGGGAATAAGGTAGCACAATACTGTTTACACAATGATGTGAGCTTGTCCACAGCGTTACAGGTCATCCCTAAGTTCCGAGAAGTACTTATCACGACCATTGAAAAAAAATGTTTAGAATTTAATTTGTCATTGCATGATTCATTTTATATATATAACACCTTTGAATCATTGCTTGATAATGCCGCTCATGTATTCAGTCATACGTTTTTGCATCATCACATCGAAGCTTTAGAACGTGCAAAACAAGAAATGCAGGAAATTTCGGTACCTGTCGTCCCTATTAAACAGGGAACAGCCGTCCTGCCGATTATTGGTGATATGGATGATGATCGTTCTGAATTTCTCCAACAGCGTACATTAGAACGAGCAACCGAACTCGAATTATCTTATTTAATTATTGATTTATCTGGTATAAATACTATCAACACATGGTTTGCCCAGCATTTAATCCAACTAATTGATGCACTACAACTGCTTGGAATCGACACCAGCATTTCTGGCATGCGCCCTGAGCTTTCTCAAACGATTGTACAGCTCGGCATTACATTTAAACATGTATCTAAGTTCCTCACACTAGAACAAGCACTTGTGCAACATACTGTCTACTCATAACACTATCAGAGTTCCCTGTCATAGACAGAGAACTCTTTTTTAAAGTTCAAGTCTCCAAGGGGATATTGTGCCAAACGGTGGAATCGTTTATTATAGAGTAGTTAGACGTTCTATGAAAAAGAAAGGGTTATTAGATGAGTAAGTTAAACGAAGAAATAACAGCTCGTAAGACATTTGCAATCATCTCCCACCCGGACGCTGGAAAAACGACCTTAACCGAAAAGCTTCTCTACTTCGGCGGAGCTATCCGTGAAGCTGGTTCTGTGAAAGGGAAAAAAAACACAAAACAAGCAACCAGTGACTGGATGGAGATTGAAAAGCAACGTGGAATTTCCGTTACAAGCTCTGTCATGGAATTTCATTATAAAGACCACCATATAAATATTCTTGACACACCAGGACACGAAGACTTTAGTGAAGACACGTACCGAACGCTCACTGCAGCAGACTCTGCCACCATGTTAATTGATGCTGCCAAAGGGGTCGAAGCCCAAACGGAAAAACTATTTAAAGTCTGCAGCATGCGCGGTATTCCCATATTTACTTTTATCAATAAAATGGACCGAGAAGTAAGAGATCCTTTTGAATTAATGGAAGAAATGGAAAATGTCTTAGGTATCCGTTCTTACCCGATGAACTGGCCGATTGGTATGGGACAAAATTTCTACGGTATTTACGACCGCCATTCCAAAAAAGTAGAGCTTTTCAACGCTGAAAATCCGTCTCACGTCGAAGTGAAAGAGACAACCGGACCAGACGATCCTATTCTCGATGAATTCGTTGATTCGGCCTTTTTGGCTCAATTTCGTGAAGAAATGGAATTGCTTGATGTAGCAGGGGATCCTTATGATGAATCAAAAATCATGGAAGGCGACTTAACTCCTGTATTTTTTGGTAGTGCTGTTTCTAATTTTGGCGTCCAAAACTTTCTCGAGCATTTTCTACATTTCGCTCCTTCTCCGGTTGGAAGAGATAGTGACCAAGGAATGATTGAACCAGTGCAGGATACATTTTCCGGCTTTATCTTTAAAGTTCAAGCAAACATGAATCCAAAACACAGAGACCGCATTGCTTTTTTACGAATCACATCTGGAAAGTATACACAAGGGATGCAAGTAAATCATGTCCGTTTGAATAAAACAATGAAACTCGCTCAACCTACCCAATTTCTTGCACAAGACCGCAGTATCGTACAAGAGGCTTATGCTGGAGATATTATCGGGCTGTTTGATCCCGGAACTTTTCGAATTGGGGATTCTCTTGTTGAAAAGGGGTCGTTTCAATTTGCAGAAATGCCGCACTTCTCCCCGGAACATTTTGCTGCCATTTCTGCAAAAGATGCCATGAAACACAAATCATTTGAAAAAGGGCTTCAACAACTTACAGAAGAAGGTGCGATTCAACTATTTGAAACGTACAATAAGTATCCACAACAACAAATTGTAGGAGTTGTCGGTGAACTTCAATTTGAAGTACTTGAACATCGTTTAAAAAATGAATATAAGGCAGACATCAGACTCGAACATCTCCCGTTTTCGATTGCCCGCTGGGTGAGCGGAGATGCCGACGAACTAGAACAATTTAAAAAACGGCAGCGAAACCTTGCTACCGATCGTGATGGCAAAATAGTTGCCTTATTTGAAAATGAGTTCCAGATGAATATGAGCAAGGATAAGTATCCAAACTTAGATTTCCATGAAAACTCTTATTTAAACTAAATCATCAACTGGTACTGCACCCCAAAAGTTAGAGTAAAAAACTAACTTTTGGGGTGCTTTTCATTTATTTTAAAGTCCCATTAGTAAAATATAGTTCATCAAAAATAGTCCTGAAATAATATACATAATCGGAGATACGGCTTTTGGCTGACCAAGTGCTAGTTTTAATAACGGGTAGGCAATGAATCCAAACGCAATACCATCCGCTATCGAATACGTTAATGGAATTAATCCAATGATTAAATAAGCAGGAAACCATTCTGACATATCCTCAAATGTTATGTGCCTTATTTCTTGTACCATCAATCCTCCAACAATAATTAATACCGGTGCAATCGCTCCCTCAGGAATGGCAGTGAAAAGCGGAGCGAATAGCAAAGAAACCAAGAATAAGACACCTACAACTACAGCCGTCAAACCAGTCCGTCCACCTTCCGCAATACCAGACGCACTTTCAACAGTTGGTATCGTTGGAGATGTTCCGAGGAATCCACATGATATCGTAGAAACTGCCGAAGCTTGATATGATTTTGAAAACTTCGCACGATCCGGCAGCATTCCATGTAAAAGCCCCATACTTTCAAACATAATAATAATGGTTAACGAAAATACAGAAACCCAGAACGAAAGCTGAAGCCAATTGCTGAAATCTGCCATACCTACCATCGAACTATATCCATAAAATGTAATTTTATCGCCTGCCATTTCTCCTTGAACACCGATTAGCAATCCGATGACAGCGGTAATACCCATACCAATCAGAAAACTTCCCTTTATTTTTCTAACAAACAACGAAAGGGTTAACAGTAACCCAAAGATTGTCAGCAATACGTCAGGCGAAGCTAATTTTCCAAGCGTAACAAATGTTTCATCATCTGCCACAATTAACCCACCCTTCTGTAATCCAATAAAAGAAAGAAAAATACCAACACCTACGGTAATACCGTGTTTTAATGATTCGGGAACCGCACTAGACATTTTCCCGGCGACCGGAGTCACAGTTGAAATGAAAAATATAGCTCCTGCAATGAGTACAGCTGCCAGCCCTTGCTGCCAAGATAAACCAAAGCCTTGTACAATGGTATACGTAAAAAATGCATTGATACCCATTCCAGGAGTGAGTACGATCGGAGCATTTCCCCATAATCCAATCAAAAAACAGCCAACTGCGGTGGCAAGAATTGTTGCTAAAAGGGCATACGAGTAGGGCATTCCCGTATCTGCCAAAATAGCTGGATTAACGACAAGAATATAAGCAATGGTAAAAAAAGAAGTCACACCAGCTGTGAGTTCTTGCTTTAATGACGTGCCATGCTGTTCTATTCGAAACATAATCATCCTTCTTTCTAACCAATATCTTTTCTTAAGACACGACTCTTTTCGGTAAATGCAAATGGCGGCTATCAAAATTGAAAACCATTCGCCATACCCATCTACGCTAGAGCCTTTGAACATAAAAAAGCTACGAATCTCTTAGGATGTAAGAGACTCGTAGCCGGGAAATTATCGGACCCTGTAGAAACCCCGAACCCATTCGTTCAGGTTATACGAGCAAATTATTAATATTTATACCAAAAGATATTATAAGCAAAGCCCAGCAATACGTCAATACACAAAAATATCCTACCTGCGAAAGTTTATTTCATGTTATCCTTAAATAGATTGAAAATAAGCGAAATGATTATTGGGAAAAATACCCAAGAACCGTCCTTTTTTTCGTTGCAAAATGGCCTGTACTATAGGTGGACGCTTTTCGCTCCGACTGAGGATTAAAAGTTGGGTACTTTTGCTAAAAATGTCAAACATGTATACTTTCTTACGGCTTACAACAAACTAATTCTCCTTCATGGCAGGAAACAAAAGGAGTTTTTGAATATGAATATAGCAATGTATCAAATGAATATTATCCCGGGAAAACCCGAAGAAAACCGCAAAAAAGTAACCACATGGGTAAAAAAAACCGTTGCTTCTTACAATCCCGATGCAGTTATGCTGCCAGAGATGTGGACAACTGCCTATACTCTATCATCTCTACCGTTACTAGCAGATGACGAATCATCAGATCATACTCTCGCATTCTTACAAGAACTCGCGGTCACTTATAACCTTACTGTTTTCGGCGGATCACATGCTGTAAAAACGAAGGACGGAATCGTTAACCGAGCGTCGATTATTGCAAATGATGGAGCAGTTCTATCACTATATGATAAAATTCATCTCGTGCCGATGCTCGCGGAACCGGATTACCTTATTTCTGGAAAAGAAATGCCCTATGCGGCGGAATACGGTGAACTGAAAGCTGTGGTAGGCATATGCTATGATTTGAGATTCCCTGAGTTATTCCGACCTCTCGCTGCTGAAGGAGCAAATGTGCTCATTATTCCTGCTGAATGGCCGGATGCAAGGGCGAACCATTGGCGAAGTCTATTACAAGCAAGAGCGATTGAGAATCAAATATATGTCGTTGCCTGCAACCGCATCGGTTCGTATAATGGAACAACATTTGCAGGTCGATCTATGGTAGTAGACCCTAATGGAAACATTATAACTGAAGGCTCCACAGAACAAGAAGAAACAATTATTGCCGATATCGACATCGCTCAAACCGATTTCATACGAAAAAACATTCCTGTTTTTACAAGCAGAGATACGACAAAATACCGATTTTAACCAGAGGTGACAAACATGAATACAGTAGCTATAGATATGGACGGAACACTCCTTCACACCGATGGATATGTTTCTAAAAAAAACGCAGACGCGTTAAGACGCCTTCAAAACGAAGGGCATAACGTTGTTATTGCGACAGGACGAGGCGTAAATGACGTAGAACGATTGCTAAAAAACGCAGACCTTACGCCCGACGGAATTGTTGCGTTAAATGGCAGCATTGTTTCTTGGCAGGGTGAACGTATACGAGAGAAGTATATGGATAGCAATGATGCTGTACAGCTTGCAACATGGCTCGATAATAATGAATACTACTACCATATTAATACAGGTGATGGAGTGTACAGTCCTCCACGTTCACGCGAGTTTTTTATGAATGATTTGGAGATATATACACAAGATAAAGAAAAAGGGGAAGAAATGAAAGAAGCCATTCGCCGCCGGGCTGATGGACACCGACGTCAAGCTCAAATGAAAGAGCTGACATCACCTTCCCTTATTACAGAGAATAATATTACTGTATACAAATTTCTTATAATTTCTATGCTTGAACCTAAGCTCAAAAGTTGTGTCAAATACTGGGGAGACTATAACAATATACTTGTGACCTCTTCCGGACGGGATAACCTTGAAATCATGCATCCAGAAACTCAAAAAGGAAAAGGGCTTCTTCATTTATTAAACCACGCTGAACTTGACGTGGAATCTACTTTTGCTATCGGGGACAACTTTAATGATCTTCCATTATTTAATGTTGCTGCAACAAGTATTGCAATGGGGAATGCCGAGGAGGACGTTAAACGCCTTTCTACACGTGAAACCCTGTCTCACGATGATGATGGTGTTGCATACGCCATTGATTCCTTTATATTAGATCCCTCTTATTCTAAATAATTTATCGTGCCAAAGATGCTTGTATTGCTTCAAAAGAGCGATATTGGTATAATTTTATTGTTTCTTTGTACAATTATTACAATGTAAAGACACCGTTTAACCTGACTGGAACGGAAACCAGCCAGGTTTTTTCTGTAGAAATATTGAAAGGAGAAAAAAGAATATGGAAGAAACAACGATATTATCTTTGCTCCCACCGGCTCTTGCTTTACTTATGATTATCGTCACTCGTAAAGTACTCCCTTCCCTTGGAGTTGGAATTATTGTCGGAGCTTTGATATTAAACGATTGGGCGTTTATTCCCTCCTCTACTCTTATTTGGGAAACATTTTCCGGTATATTTGTATCAGAGGGAGCTATCAATGACTGGGAACTTTTTATTATTTTGTTTTTATTGATATTGGGGATTATGGCTTCTCTAATCAGTTTTTCAGGAGGGAGTAGAGCATTTGGTGATTGGGCCTTGCAGCGGGTGAAAACACGAGTTGGTTCTCAACTCATTACCCTCATCTTTGGTATTCTCGTTTTTATTGATGATTATTTCAATAGTTTGACGGTGGGTCAAGTCAGCCGCCCCCTTACCGATAGACATAACGTCTCCAGGGCCAAACTTGCATATATTGTGGATTCGGCTGCGGCACCTATTTGTGTGCTTGCCCCTTTATCAAGTTGGGGCGCTTATATTATTACTATCATTGATGATATATTAAGTGACTACAGTGGGATTGCATACAGTGGATTACAAGCATTTATATACATGCTCCCTATGAACTTCTATGCACTGGCTGCTATTCTCTTTGTGTTTCTTGTGATTGTGTGGAAACTTGATATTGGATCTATGAGAAAACATGAGGAAAGAGCGATCGTTCATCAGCAGCTTTTAGATCCGACTCGAAAAAATGTTCCAGGGGATCACAGTCAAGATTTAGACACTCATCATGGTTCTGTTTCAGATTTGGTTATCCCCATTGTTGCTCTTATAATAAGTACTATTAGTTTTATGATCTTTACAGGGGCAAGAGCTGCTGATAATGCCACATTGCTTACTATTTTTGCCGAGACAGATGTCGCTCGTTCCCTTGTTTATGGCGGACTTATCGGACTGGGGGCTTCGGTTTTATTAACTCTTTCTAAACGTCCGTCTCCTTTTCAAATGTTGCGAGCAACATGGAATGGCATTAAATCCATGTTACCAGCTATTTATATTTTAATTTTAGCATGGATTATTGTCACGATTATCGATCAATTGCGCACAGGGGAATACTTAGCATTCTTGATAGATAATGGTTCTTTTCCGACTGTATTTTTACCTGCCCTGCTATTTGTAATGGCTGGACTTATCGCATTTTCTACCGGCACATCATGGGGAACCTTTACAATCTTACTTCCTATTGCTGGTGAAATTGCGTCTGTCTTAGATTTGTCCATGATTTTGCCTTTTTTAGCAGCGGTTTTAGCTGGCTCTATATTAGGGGATCATTGTTCTCCTATTTCAGATACGACCATCCTATCTTCAACAGGAGCAGGCAGCCACCATATCGATCACGTAGTCACACAGCTTCCCTATGCTATTCTAACAGCAATTGGAGCATTCATTGGATTTCTTGTACTCGGAATGACCGGAAGTACCTTAGCTGGGCTTCTAGTAACCTTATTTATCATTGTTGGTATTGCTTTCTCCTTGAAAAGCGTTATAACCCCATTACCTGAAAACTAATTCCCGTTTTATAGAAGCTGTCCCGTGTCATAGTGACTTCTCACCATGACAAAGAGACAGCTTCTTTTTTTAACACAAACACATCCCTTCGTCCATTTTCTCGAACACAACGGTATGGAAATATCCGATATTGTTTAAAAACGGTCAAGAAAGGAAAAATGATAAGTAAGATGTAATAAGGGTTTTTAATGCATAGGAGGCGATCGGTGTGGAAATTTTATTTGTTGTCATTGTCGTTATTATCGTTGCTGTTTATTTTTCTCCCTTCTTTTTGGAAAGTGTGCAAGCATCCTTTCCATACTACAATTCATTGATGAGAGTGCGATATACCATAATATTTGGTGGTATCGGGTTGTTGTACGGGATAGCGGGAAATCAAATGGACATCAAAGATTTCTTTCTCGGAATGATAGCCGGAAGCTTTATCGATTTTCAACTTCGTCCGAACCGTCATCAATAAAGGAACTCACCCGTTCATAAAATAAGAAATCTTATTTATGACAATGGGGAGCTGCATGCCGGACAGTAGGGGTGGTCAACATCCGCCATTACAGAGAATCCGAACTTCGCTCAATTGTTTATGAGACAGTTGAAGTCCTATTCCCGCAAGAATTCCAGACGAATGAACGATGGAATTGTGGAATGTATATGCTGCGTTGATTTTTAGATAGCACAAAGAAGGATTCACACGCACTTATTATTTGCTTGTGGCAGGTTGGACAGTAATAAGCTTTGTTTAGACAGTAAATCTGCGAATTCGGCTAGTAAATCGTCTGGTTCGGACAGTAAATTTGAATTTCGCTAGTAAACTTGCTCATTCGGACAGTAATCACTCAAACTTGGCTAGTAAATTATCGAATGGGGACAGTAAATGTTAGATGTGGACCATAAATCCTTGCTGACTCCCTCATTTTAATAAAGAACGATAGCCAATCATTACTAAGAAAAACGGAGCTCGGAAAGTTCGCCCAAGTTCCGTCCTTTGTGGAGCCCCGATTTTTAGAATGTGCTTCTTTCCACATCCGCTACAGACGGGACGCTTTCCGCGAGCATGGCCACATTCTTACTTTTGCACCAAAAGCTCCACATTTTATACATTATAACCTTTTAAAAAGACCGCCTTCTCCATTCATACGGAAAAAGACGGTCTTTTATTTATATTAAACGGATTTTGGAAGAAGTTTGAAGCAACGCATGCAAATCCATTCGTCTATGTTTTGCGACTGTATTGCTTATTTAAACCAATGGATTGGTTCAGGTTTTCTATTGCGGAAAATGTGTTTCACTTCTGTGTATTCTTCTAAACCAGGCTTTCCTAGTTCACGACCAATTCCAGACTGCTTATATCCTCCCCAAGGAGCTTGAGCAAAGTATGGGTGGAAGTCATTAATCCATACAGTTCCAAGTCTCAAGGATCCTGCAACTTCCTCTGCTTTTCCAATGTCTGTTGTAAATACTGCGCCAGCAAGACCATAAATAGTGTCATTAGCTTTTTCAACAGCTTCTTCTTGACCGCTGAATTTCTCTACAGTCAAAACTGGACCAAACACTTCTTCTTGAACAATTCTCATATCTGATGTGCAGTTGGTAAATACTGTTGGTAGGTAGAAGAAACCATCTTGGAGTTCAGCTTTCTCAGGACGCTTACCTCCAACTTCAATTTTTGCTCCTTCTTGTTGACCAACTTCAATATATTTTTCGACTTTTGCACGATGTTCAGCAGAAATAAGCGGACCAGATTGAGTATCATCGTCAAAGCCGTTTCCTAATTTAATGTTTCCAGCACGTTTTACAAGCTCTTCTACAAACTCGTCATGGATGCTGTCTTCTACAAGAAGTCTAGCTCCTGCGGAACATACTTGACCAGCGTGGAAAAATGCTGCGTTTAATGCTTGATCTACTGCTGTTTCAAAGTCAGCGTCTGCGAATACAATATTAGGGTTTTTACCGCCAAGCTCTAATGCAATCTTCTTCACATTAACACTTGCGGATTGCATGATTTTCTTCCCTGTATCAATACCGCCTGTGAATGAAATAAGATCAACATCTGTGTTCTCAGATAACTCTGCACCTACGTCTGTTCCTTTTCCAAGAACAAGGTTAGCAACGCCTTTTGGTGCGCCTGCTTCTTCAATGAGTTCAAATACCTTTACAGTAGTAAGTGGTGTAATCTCACTTGGCTTGACTACTATCGTATTTCCTGCAGCTAGTGCCGGAGCAATCTTCCATGCTGCTTGCAATAATGGATAGTTCCAAGGTGTTATTTGACCGCAAACACCAACCGGTTCATGAACAACTTTACTCTCAGAGTCTGGAATAGGAGATGAAATAACTTCTCCTCCATCTTTGTCTGCAAGGCCGGCAAAATATTGAAAGACACCTGCAATGTCATCCATATCTACGCGACTTTCTTCTATTGTTTTACCAGTATCAAGTGTTTCTAGTTCAGCAAGTTCTTCATTATCTCTTCTTATATAATCGGCAATTTTTTGTACGATTTCCCCTCTTTCCTTTGCAGGGGTGTTTGGCCATTCACCTTTATCAAAAGCAACGCGCGCTGCTTGAATGGCTGCTTTCGCGTCATCACGATTACCTTCAGCAGATTGAAAAATCTCTTCCTGATTATACGGGTTAATGATGGCTCTTGTTTCATTTGACTTCGCCTCTACCCAAGTGCCATTAATGAACATCTTTTTAAGTACCAAGTAAATCACTCCTCATATAGAATAATAACATTTAATTTGTTTAAAATAATTTTAACGTTTCGAATGCGTTTAATTTAACACTTCTCATTTTTATTGTCAAACAGACAAACATTAATGTTTTTTTAAAATGTTTTCCAAACATAACCATATAGGAACAAAGCATTAAATTAATTTTCATCTTTGACATCTATCTTTTATACGTTAAGATAAGTTAATAAATAAAATTTTTAACGATAAATATCTTTTTAATAAGGAGGATTTGAATGTCAAACTCTTCTGATCAAGAAGCTCGAGAATCCTTGGACAATGCGAAAGAACTCGTTATCGATTCTATCGCAGAAACAATGGATTTGTATGGTGTGACACGAAGTGCAGGCACTCTCTATGGAACGATGTATCTAGAAGGAGATATGACGCTCGATGAAATGAGAGAAAAACTCGGAATGAGCAAGCCTAGCATGAGTACCGGTGTAAAAAAACTTCAAGAATTCAATGTAGTAAAAAAGACATTCCGAAAAGGGAAAAGAAAACAGACCTACATTGCAGAAAAAGATTTCTTTCAATTTTTTTCTAATTTTTTCACCCAGAAATGGGAAAGAGAGGCCAAGGTTAATCTTCATTCTATCAAAGATGCTCAAAGTACCTTAACTCAGATCATTAATGAAGATAATGTCTCTGAAGAAGTGAAAGAAGATGCACGTGAGACTTTCCAAGTCATGGAGAACTCTAAACGGTACTACCAGTGGCTTAACAAATTAGTGGAAACGATTGAAACGGGGGAAATTTTTGATTTGATTCCTCTAGATTCTAAAGATGAAGATAGACAATGAAAAGAGAGAGAGTGACTTTAGAAGTCTACTCTCTTTTTTTTAGATATCGGTCAACTGTGTGAATGACATAGGACATTGTAAGGATTTCGATACATTATTTTATAATCATCACAGGGCATTCCACTCTTTTGGCTACTTTGTGGCTGACACTGCCAAGTACCATTGTCTGTAGTTGGTTTAACCCCCTGCTTCCTAAAACAACACAATCATATTGACTGTCATTTGCGAACTTAACAATAGCTGGTCCTGGCTCTCCATGTTTTAAATGAATCTCATAAGAAATTTCCTTTTCCTCCAACATCTCTTCAATCGGAGACAACTTTTCTTTTCGTTTCGATTGAATCACATCAGTGTTTCCATAATGAAGGACATCCGTTTTGGATTTGTCTCCATCTACAACATAAATAATATCAATATGCGGATTTTCTCCTCCTCTTACTAAAGCCATCGCATGTTTTGCCGAGCGTAAAGAATGATCAGATCCATCAGCTGCTAACAATATCTTATTATACATTACTTGTACTCTCCTTTTCTTCAAACTCTTTTCTACAGGATCTCTTTACATACCTGCCTGTTTATTAGAAAAAGTGCGCCACTAAAGCGCACTTTTTTCTAATGCCCAGATGAAAGGCCATCTAATTTGCTCATCAATTGGGAACTTTCTTTATTTACTCCGCTTAACACAATTTCCACATTGCGTTGATGGAATTTCGCTTTTACTTTATCTAATGCCTCCACAGCAGAATCATCCCACAAATGAGCTTGACTTAAATCTATTTCGACTGTGTTGACCGCTTCATCAAAATCGAAGCTCTTCGTAAAATCTGTAACTGAAGCGAAAAACAACTGCCCTTCGACTTTGTATATTTTATATGAATCCGAATGACCTGTTGATTTTTCTACATTCACTTTTGAAATTTTCGCAGCAAAGAAGATCGCACTCAATACAACACCTGCTAGCACTCCTTGAGACAAGTCATGGGTAACAATTACGGTACCTACAGTGACAACCATAACAGTGGAATCACTTTTTGGCACTTTTGTTAACATTTTTAATGAATTCCAATCAAATGTGCTTATAGAAACCATTATCATGACGCCGGCAAGTGCTGCAATTGGTATTTGTACAACGAGATCACCTAGCACAAGGATTAAAAACATTAAAAATACACCGGCAACGAGAGAAGATAACCTTCCATTAGCGCCTGACTTTACGTTGATGACTGATTGACCAAGCATAGCACAGCCAGCCATACCTCCAAAAAATCCTGTTACGACATTAGCATACCCTTGGCCACGTGATTCTTTATCTTTATCACTTTCTGTATCGGTCATATCATCAACAATTGTCGCAGTTAATAAAGATTCAAGGAGACCTACTACAGATAAGGCTAAAGCATAAGGGAAAATAATCACTAATGTTTCAATTGTCAAAGGAATTTCGGGGATAAGAAACACTGGTAATGTATCTGGTAATGCCCCCATATCACCTACGGTTTGGGTGTTGATTCCCATAACAACAGCAAATACTGTTATTGCAATAATCGCAATTAATGTCGATGGGATGGTTTTCGATATTTTTGGAAACAAATATATAATAACCAATGATACCCCAGCTAAAGCATACATCGTCCAGCCTTGTCCTTCAAAATGTTCCATTTGTGACATAAAAATAAGAATAGCAAGCGCATTGACGAATCCAACCATAACGGACCTTGGAATAAACTTCATTAACTTAGACAATTTGCTCCATCCAAATATGATTTGTATAATTCCGGTCAAAATTGAGGCTGCAAGCAAATATTCCAGTCCATGTTGTGCGACAAGTGTTACCATTAACAGTGCCATGGCACCTGTAGCACCAGATATCATCCCTGGACGTCCACCTACAATGGAAGTAACAACAGCGATACTAAAGGAAGCATACAATCCAACCATCGGGTCCACTCCAGCCACAATAGAGAACGCAATGGCTTCCGGAATCAAAGCCAACGCTACAACTATACCGGCCAAGACGTCACCGCGGATATTTCCTAACCACGTCTTTTTAAGTTTTTCTATTACAGTCACTTCTTCTAAATCTCCTTTACTATTTTTTAAGCAAGGGATATTTCCGTCGTTTCGTCCCTCGCTCCTTTGTCTAAACCAGCTTTTGCCTCTACTACAAAAGCCACCGTTACGAACAAAATGGATTCTATCATAGAGTAGTAGTTTCCCCAAACCGTATGTAAGCGTAAGTCATATTATATTTTCTCTTTCATACATGTAAAATTCTCTTCTTTTCTACTTTATTCATCAACTTGTCACATACTATAAATAATTTCACGGGAAAGGAAGATGATTTAGGTGCTTTATAAAACAGGAGATAAATCAAAGACAATTGAAATGATGAAATGTTCATCTTGATTGGAAAAATAAAAAATTTTTGGGAAAATTACCTGAAAAAACTGTGGAATATGGGAAGGAGAAGTTTCTTGAAAAAAGATTTATAGGATTTTTCGTGCGAGGCAGCAGGCGATATGTCTCGATAACTGATAATGCGAGACTCTTCGAACTACACGACAGGGGCTGTGTCTCGAAAAAAGAGAATACTGGACCTTATGAAAAAATGTCCCCCAAATAGAGATGGAGAACATTTTCATGGGACAGGGGATAGGGTCTTATTCTACTACATTTCCTACAGCTTCCCTTCCCATTCACTATAAAATTGTTCTAAATAGCTTATCATAAACTTTTGCCGTTTGTTTGCAATATTAGTTGCTGTTTCTGTGTTCATCAACGATTTTAACCGTAATAGCTTGTCATAGAAATGTTCAATAGCAGTGCTTCGTTTTTCTTTTTCCGGAGAGGCCGGCTTGTGCAATGGTTCCCCCGTACGCCCGGCAAAAGCAAAAGCTCGTGCTATCCCTATTGCTCCTATCGCATCTAGCCGGTCAGCATCTTGAACAACTTTCCCTTCGAGTGTTCTCATTGCTGCATTTTCTCCATTTCGATAAGACATTGTCTTTATAATTTCTATCACATGTCTTACTTGTTCTTCGTTTTCGACGTGTTCCTTAAGCCAAGTTTCTACTTGGGTGAGGGCTTCCGCTTCTGAATCATTCAATTTTATATCTATCAAATCGTGCAGCCATGCTGCCAATTCACATATAAAAACATCAGCCTTTTCGTCTTCAGCTAATTTCACAGCCCAAGTTGCAACCCGATGAGTATGCCAATAATCATGAGAAGGATCTTTCGTTGAAAAAAAGTTTTCAGCTTTTGCTTGCGCTTTTTCGATAATCATTTCGGTATCAGCCATATTAAGCCCACCTTGCCCTGTTTTTGTCTATAGGATGTATCCTTCATTCTTTTATTTCTACACTAATCCCCCTATTCCCTTCTTTCTAGCACGGACAAACTTCCATTCAGAAAGGACGAAATCACTAGCCTTTTATCTGTACAACCTGTCTCAACCCATCGATTATGTTATAATGAAGGGTATGGTTTGTTACGAGAAGGAGGAAGAATCGTGCGTTTCTTAACAAAACAAGAAATTCGGACCCTAGCCGGATCCACAATGTATTCCCGAGGATTGTCATACTTTGAGGACGGACGGGTTGAAGAAATAACTCACAATACCGCTGGTTCTTTCACAAAAATAAAAGCAACCGTAACTGGTTCTTTCCATTATAAAGTGCACTTATTATTCCACGAAGACGGTGAACTTCAAGAATATGCCTGTGGTTGCCCAGCTCACGAAGATGGAATCGATGTGTGCAAGCACATTACAGCTGTACTGTTGTCAGTTGCTAATCCAACAGAAGCAGCTCCTCCTCCGAAAAAACGTGAAGTGCGGAGAAATTCTTATTCAAACAAAGACACTGAAATAGAATCAACCGCCTCCTTAAAGAAATTGTTTGTTGATTATTTTGCCGGACGAATGCAATCTGTCGAATCTATTGGTGAGGCATTACAAACCGAATTTAACCTGTCATTTTACACTGACTATTTTCAACCGCAAGAACAGTATTTTTCTATTCAAATAAAAGTAGGAACAGACAAATTGTATATCGTAAAAGACATTGAAGCATTATTATCCGCAATGAGACAACGTTCTCTGCTTCCTTTCACGAAAAAATTTACATTTGATCCTACCTATCATTATTTCGAAGAAGCAGACCTTCATGTCATTAGAAAACTTGAAGAGGTTATTCGAAACCAAAAATGGGCCGACAGACAAACCAGCTTTATGTATGCAGAAAACAAAGGAAGAGCGGAAATTACAATTCCACCGGTTGCCGCAGAAGAAATGTTGCAGGCGTTGCTCGATTGTTCCAATGTCGTTGTAAGACCTTCCGTCGGTTCCCCTGTTCCGTTAGTCGTAAAACAGCAGTGGCCTGGACAATTTGAATTAACAAAACAACAAGGTCAATATTACGTCTCTTATTCTTCATTTGATTATCCACCACGAAAAGTAAGCTTAACGCCTTACTATATTTGGAACGACCGTCTTTATGAAACAGTCGATGAAGAAGATCATTCAACTAAGTTGCTGTTTCACATGTTGATGGATACACCAAAAGGAAGACTTCCGCTAGATAAATCAGATTTAGAGCAAGTTTATGCAAATGTCGTGTCTTCCTTAAAAGACCAGGGGCGTTTGACCGTCAACGATAATGTAGATGCTGTGGAGGATCATCCACTTCAAGCTAAAATTTATTTAGACAGTGACAACAATACAATTTTAGCTGATCCACTGTTTTCTTATGGTGCTCACTCGTTACATGCGGTAACAGAGGAGAGAAATACCCCTGGCGATGAAACGCTTATCGCCCGCGATTCACAAAAAGAAGAAGAATTTCTTCAATTGATTGAATCTGCCGGATTTCACTGGAACGGGCAAGCATTGTCATTGTCAGATGATGAATCAATTTACTACTTCCTTACTGCTATTTTACCTGAATTGAAAGAAAAAGCAGATGTTTTTATGAGTAAAGACATGGAAAAAATGCTCGTTTCCCCAGCTTCGTTTTCTATTGATTCCAATCTTGATGAGTCACTGGGGTGGTTGGATATCTCCTTCCAAACCGATGATTTAAATGATGATGAACTGTATGCTCTCATGTATTCATTAAGAGAGAAAAAGCGCTATCATAAAACAGCAGATGGTCGATATGTATCATTAGATGATGAAATGCTGCAAGGATTCCGCGATTTACTTGAGGACTCTGACATGGACCCTACGGATTGGGAAGAAAATACACTCAGACTCCCTGCATATAAAGCATTTCAAGTTGATAAATTTTTAAATACCGGAAGACAGTGGCAAAAAAGTGAAAGTGTGAAAAAGTTATTAAGAGACATTCGTTCTCCAGAACAGTTTGAAACATTACTTCCTGAGGGATTGGAAGGACAGCCTCGTGATTACCAGGAAAAAGGCTTCCAATGGCTGAAGGCCTTGGCTTCTTATGGTTTCGGAGGAATTCTGGCTGACGATATGGGACTCGGTAAAACCTTTCAAACGTTAAGCTATATTCTTTCGGAACGAAAAGAACGCGCTCAGGCTGCTCCGTTTTTAATTGTTGCACCGTCCTCTCTCATTTTTAATTGGGAAAAAGAAGCAAGGACATTCACCCCTGAACTTCGGGTTCAACTTATTCACGGGACGAAAGCGGAAAGAAAAAAACAAATAGAGCAATCGGAAGACATCGATATGTTAATCACTTCTTATCCGCTATTACGAAGAGATATTGCGTTGTATGAGGATAAGACGTTCCACGGTTTAATTCTTGACGAGGCTCAAGCATTGAAAAACTATACTTCAAAAACATTTCGTGCCGTGCGGCAAATACAAACCGAGAAAGCCTTTGCCTTGAGTGGAACCCCTATCGAAAATAAGATTGACGAATTATGGTCTCTGTTTGCTGTTTTAATGCCGGGATTATTCCCAGATGTTCAATCCTTTAAAAACATGCCGGCAGAAACTATCCGCTATCGTGTGTCTCCCTTTATTATGAGGCGGACCAAAAAAGATGTACTCACAGAACTGCCGGACAAAATTGAAACCACATTAAATTGTGATTTAACAAAAAACCAAAGAGAAACGTATGTGGCTTATCTCAATCGAATCAAAGACGAAACAGCCAATCAACTGCAAAGTGGAAGCTTTCAGCAAAACCGCATGAATATACTAGCTAATTTAACCAGACTGCGCCAATTATGCTGTCACCCAGGAATGTTTTTAGAAGATTATCATGGTGGTTCCGGCAAGCTTGATGAATTAATGAACTTCATGAATGATGCCAAAGAAAATGGAAACCGCGTTCTTATTTTCTCCCAATTTACGACCATGCTGTCATTTATTGCTGATGCGTTTAACCAAAAAGGGTTTTCCTATTACTATTTAGATGGGAAAACCCCGAGTCAACAACGTTTACAAATGACCGAACAATTTAATGATGGGGAGAAAGAAGCATTTCTTATTTCTTTAAAAGCTGGGGGTACTGGTTTGAATTTGACCGGCGCCGATACAGTAATCCTTTTTGACTTATGGTGGAACCCCGCCGTTGAAACACAAGCTGCTGACCGCGCTCACCGTATTGGTCAAAAACAAACCGTACAAGTGATCAAGCTTATTTCAAAAGGGACAATTGAAGAAAAAATCCAAGCCCTTCAAGACAAGAAAAAAGAATTATTTGATCAAGTGATTCAATCCGGTGAAACAAATCTAACATCCCTATCCGAGGAAGATGTTCGGGAACTCTTAGAACTCTCATAATTTTTTTAGTCATCCCTAAAAGGATGGCTTTTTTATGAGTAAAATTGGATAAAGTGCGACATAATAATAAAAAGGATGCTAGCTTTTCGTGGATGAAATGAGGGAATTTTATTGTTGTTAGTCAATATATTATTATTAGTTCTGCTTATAGTGTTGACCGCATTTTTTGTCGCAACTGAATTTGCAATAGTAAAGGTTCGAACATCAAAAATAAATCAACTTATAGAAGCAGGGAACACAAAAGCGGAATCAGCAAAAAAGGTTGTCACGGGGCTTGACGAATACTTGTCAGCCTGTCAACTCGGGATAACTATCACCGCTCTAGGTTTAGGGTGGCTTGGGGAACCTACAGTAGAACGAATTTTACATCCCCTTTTCGAAACTTTCCCTATACCAGATACTGCAACATCCATTTTAAGTTTTATTTTAGCCTTTTTTCTTGTCACTTACTTACATGTTGTAGTGGGTGAACTCGCTCCTAAAACGATTTCTATCCAAAAAGCAGAGGCTGTAACTCTATGGTTTTCACCCTTGATTATTTGGTTTTACCGATTAATGTTTCCGTTTATCTGGCTGTTAAATGGCTCTGCCCAAGCATTAACTCGACTTTTTGGAATAAAGCCTGCTTCTGAACATGAAGTAGCTCATTCGGAAGAAGAATTGCGTATTATTTTATCAGAGAGCTATGAAAAGGGAGAAATTAACCAGTCTGAGTTTGATTTCGTCAACCGCATTTTTGCGTTTGACAATCGCTTAGCAAACGAAATTATGATTCCGCGAACCGAGATTGTCACACTATCACTGCAAAAAGAACAGCAAGATAATCTTGATATTATCCGTTCCGAGCGATATACTCGTTATCCCGTTACAAAGGGGGATAAAGACCATATTATAGGTCTTATTCATGCAAAAGAAATTTTAGGCGATGTAGCCCTTTCCACCACGAAAAACCCATTTGATCTGTCTTCTTATATCCGTCCTGTTATTCAAATCATTGAATCAACACCGATTCCTGAACTGCTCGTTAAAATGCAATCCGAGCAAACCCATATGGCTGTCTTATTGGATGAATACGGAGGAACAGCAGGTATTGTAACAGTTGAAGATATTTTAGAAGAAATTGTTGGCGAAATTCGTGATGAATTAGACACAAATGAGAATCCTCTCATTCAAAAGCTGAATGAAAACGAGTCGAAATACTTGCTTGATGGCAAAGTGCTGATAGAAGACGTGAATAACTTATTGTCTCTAGATATCGAGGACGGTCCTGTTGATACAGTTGCTGGTTGGCTTTTGTCTGTAAAATATAATATTAAAAAAGGAGACCATATTACGTTTGAAAACTGGACCTTTATCCCAAGAGAATTAGAAGGACAGCAAATCAAATGGGTCGAAGTAGTGAAACAAGATGATGAATCAGAATAAAATTACATTGATTTTAACATGACCTGTTTTACCGTTTCTAAAGAATCAAGAGATGATATATCTTCTTCCAACAACGGTAAATACACCTTTTTTTGTTTAGGGAAGCGCTTGTTTATATCCTGCAAATAGGCCTCTTCTTGTCTTCTTCTTTTTTGAAAAAAAGAACTTTCCATCGCATCATCAGGCATACATTTATTCACAAGTAATGTATTTACTTGTAGCTGTGTCTTTTCTAAAATCTCTATCGCACGTTCCGTTTCAGCAATTGGTAACTTTTCCGGTAGGAGCACATACACATAGGCCGTTTTCTTTTCGTCCATTAATACTTTTCGGGCTTCAGAAAATCTGTCTTTACGCTCCATTAGAATTCTATAAATCGGATCATCGACAGGATCACCATCATGCAACCACTGCGAGTAATTTTCGTTAATCGACGCCCTGCGCTGCAACATTCCTTCAATCCAAGCTTCCATTAATTCAGGCAACGATAATAATCGAACCGTATGTCCTGTTGGCGCTGTATCAAACACGATTAAATCAAAATCGTGCTTTTCCTTCAAAATGATTCTAACGAGTCGATCAAATAGTGCGGCTTCTTCCGCTCCTGGAGAAACGGCTGCCATGTCAATTTGTCGATTCACTTCATCTGCCATGTGAGATTTCACTAAATCTTTAATATTATATTTTACGTCATCAATATATCGTTTAGATTCTTTTTCTGAACTAATTTCGATGCCCCACAGATGGGTAGTCAATTTGGTTCTATGATCACCGATTGTCTTATTAAAAATATCTCCTACATTGTGAGCAGGATCTGTTGATACAAGCAATGTATGTATTCCCTGGTCCGCAGCAGCAAGCGCAAATGCAGAGGCAGATGTAGACTTCCCTACTCCTCCTTTTCCGCCAAAAAACACAATATTATAGTGAAATAACTTGTCCATATTATAGATCTCTCCTTAACAACAACGAATGCCCGTTAACGGGGACTTATCCATTCCCATCCGTAAATGCCAATCATGAAACCGTTCTATCATTTGCGGATATAACTCAAGTGTATAGTAAGAAACGGGATTGGGAATACCAAGCAGTTCGGAAAAACATAATAAAAGAAAAAGATCGTCTTCATCCCTGATTTCTCTTTTTACCTCGGCCTGATGCGGTAGACTTAGTACTTCATCGTAAAATTCCATCAGTTTTTTTAAGGTCAGTTTTCTTTCCACCATACTTATACCTCCTATTTGGAGAAGGAGCTTTGATGCTTAAAACACCAAGCCCCTTTTAATTTCTTCTATCTATTATCAGGATCTGTATTCGGAGGTTCTTTCCGGAATAACGCCAATGCCTCCAAAAAGATCCAAACCGCAAATCCTAATATGACAGCCCCTAGTACAAATAACAAAATTTGGGCATCTTCATCTCCAAGACCAGACCATTCAAACGCCACTTGACTTACCATCGCCCACAAGGTCATGAATAATAAGAATACCATGGGTATAATAGTAACCATAAAATTACGTCCTTTTCTTCTTAACCATATTGATATCAACAACAAGCTGATAGCTGCTAAAAGTTGATTTACTGTGCCAAACAAAGGCCACAATAAATATCCTCCAGAACCAAACCCACGGTCTCCTGGGAGTAAAACAAGCAGCGCACTTGAACCAACAGCTAAACTAGTAGCGACATGTTTTTTTGTTAAAACATTTGCTTTGTATTCTTGACCAAGCTCAGCAATAATATAGCGCATTAAACGCACTGAGGTATCAAGAGTTGTAGCAGCAAAACTAACAACGATAACAGCGACAATCGTTTCTGCTACGCCAGCTGGTAATCCGAGGGATGCGGCCAGCTGTCCTGCTCCTCCAACAAAATGGTTTAATCCATCCGAATTTGCTACAGTGTAGCTTTCATAACTTGCCAGAAAGTCCCCTTGGCTTGCAAAAAACGTTGTAACAGCCAGAATTGTAATGAGTGCGAGTGCCCCTTCTCCCACCGCTCCAAAGTAACCAACAAAACGGGCATCAGTTTCTCGATTCAACTGTTTTGACGATGTTCCAGACGACACTAAACCATGAAATCCCGAAATAGCACCACAAGCTATCGTAATAAACAAAAGCGGAAACCATGAAACATCTGACACCCCTCTTGTTGCTGGCGCTGTCACTTCTGCAATAGGCCATGTAAATAATAACCCTAGATAAAGTATAGAAAGACCGACGACTAACTGGTGAGAATTAATATAGTCTCGTGGTTGCAGTAACTTCCATACAGGTAAAATAGAAGCTATATATACATAAATCATAAGAATAACAATCCATACTAAGAAAGCAAGAGATACAGAATCAAGACCAAACGCACCTCCAGCGTCTTCTCCGCCAAAGTATGAAATTAGATCAATCTGCAATGCTGGTATGCTGCTTGCCAATATGGCAGTAAAGTACATCACGGCAAGTGCTATTAAAGAAGGGATAAGCATTTTCTTGCCTTTCTTATTCATGGTGTATCCAATCCAAATAGCTAGTGGAATCTGGATAAACACAGCCAACACACTTGCCGGAAACGAAATAAATAAATTTGATATGACCCATGCAAATACTGCATTCACCATCAATACTAAAATTAAAATAATAAATAAAAACAATAGTTTCGCGCGACGACCTATAATTTTTTCTGCCAATGTGCCGATAGATTGCCCTTTATTACGAACAGATAATACGAGTGTGCCAAAATCATGGACACCTGCAGCGAAAACTGTACCAAATACAACCCATAAAAAAGCAGGCAGCCACCCCCAGTAAACAGCAACAGCCGGTCCAACGATGGGAGCTGCCCCAGCTACGGAAGTAAAATGATGCCCCCATAATACCCATTTATTCGTCGGAACAAAATCGACACCATCTCTAAATTCATGAGCAGGAGTTCTAAAATTAGGATCCAAACGATAAATGCGTTGAGCGATAAACTTAGAATAATAACGATAGCCAAATACAAAAACAAGTAAACCGAAAATAGCGAGCACTATAGCTGGCACTAAGACCACTTCCTCTCTTTGCTAGAATTTAAATAAATCTCCACTCCTTGCCTTAAAAATGTATGCGCTATCATAATTATTATAAAAGAAATAGATGTATAACACTATTTCTTTCAATATTTTCATAAAATCACCATTCAAAGAACCATTTTAATGCCAGCGTTAGTAGTGTATAGCCAATCGCTCCTCCTAAAAAGGTTCGAAAATGAGCGTTCTCCTCGGAAGGAAGTTCTTTTTTCAAAACATTCATTATCATCGCACCAGATATAAAAGCAAAAACGACACCAAGTACGAAGGGCGGCATCGGTGCAAAGACGCCAATTGTCCAGCCTATTATAATTCCAAGTGCTAGTAAGTACCTTCCAAGCTCTTGGTACCTCACACTGTCTTCCCGCCACATATCATGTGAGACCGCCATAAAATGCATTCCAACGGCAACACCATAAAAAACAGCTTCTATCCCTTCAATATCAGAAGCAAAAATTATGTAAGAGATAAGCATATTATAGACAGCAAAAAATGATATTTGTATCCAAAAAAAAGTCCCTTCCCCTTTTTCGTGTTTTCTTGAAGCTCGTTCCGCTGCTTTATGAACTCCATAATATGTTAATAAGCCAATTAAACCTAGCACATATAATTCTGAATCCATCGTCAGTCCAGATTTTGCGAAGTTTTCTTGCTCTTTATGCAATGATGGCATGACATACACAAAAACATACGACACTGCTACTCCACCCGAAAACGACAGCCATTTAAACCTGCCAACGGTGCTAGAAGATATTATTCTATTCGCAAACAATTGTACAATTAAATAAGTAATTCCTAATAAAACAGTATCTATCCTCAATATGGTCTCTCCTCTCCAAATGTTAAACCAACAAACATTCATTTCCCTATTTCTCATTATTATCAAACATCATCTACAGAATGTTAATAAAATATGTACGCATTATACACAATAACCCTTTTTATGACCGAGTTTAAAAGAAATTCACCTCTATTAAATAAGTAAATAGTTTGTCAGATTTCCTTCCTATATCTAACAACAGGCCGAAAAAATACTATACACTCAACGTACAATCACTCATAGAAATACATGAAGGGAGACATCCATACCTATGAAAAAACTGTATGGAAAAGTTCACATTGTCGGAGCAGGGCCCGGCTCACCCGAATTAATAACTCTTCGCGGTGCTGAATGTTTAAAAAAAGCAGACGTCGTCCTTTATGATCGTTTGGCGCATCCCGCTTTGTTGTTTCACGTTTCTGCTCACGCTAAACTCATTTACTGTGGTAAAAAACCTTGTCTTCACACGTTACGACAAGAAGACATACAAAACGAATTGATTGTCCAAGCAAAGCGCGGAAAAAATGTTGTTCGGTTAAAAGGCGGTGATCCTAGCATTTTTGGAAGAATGGCTGAAGAAATGAAAGAATTATCTGAACGCCAAATCCCCTATGAAATTATCCCAGGTATTACAGCCGGAAGTGCAGCAGCATCCTACGCTGGTGTTTCTCTGACGCATCGTGATTATGCCCATGGGTATCGCGTTTTAACCGGACATGGCAAGACATCCACAGGGGATGATGTAGCCGCCGATTGGCACAGCTTAGCGCACACAACCGATACACTTATTTGGTACATGGGAATGAAACGTCTTCCTCAAATTACAGCAGAACTTATGAAACATGGTAAAGAACCCAAAACTAACGTACTCGTTGTCGAGTGGGCCACCCACAAACAACAACGTACGATACCGGGAACCTTAGATACCATTTCAGATATTGTGTTAAAACAAGGTGTAAAAAATCCATCCATCATCATAATTGGTGACGTAACTAGCCATCACACGGATTTACAATGGTTTGCACCATCAACTGCTGGCAGTATCCTTGCTTTTCCGCTCCATTCAAAGGAAGTAAGTCTATACGAAAAACTAAAAGACAGCGGAATCGAAGTCTTTCTCAGTTCTTCTTTATCTGAAGATTCCGACTTTAATCTTAATAATACGTTAGAAATTATAGATCGGCTTGTAGAAGAAGGATTTATTCGACACCTGATTCTTCCGGCGACAATAAAAGGGAAGCAGCTATATGAGGCATGGCAGCAAAGACGTTCCTCTATAGATAAACCTTTAACCTGTTGGATGGCAGAAGAGAATGAAACGTCCATCATTTCATCTCTTTTGCCATCCCTTCCAATCGGAAAGCCTGAAGATTCCATTAAATGCTTATTAGCTGAAGAAGTGGGACATCCTTCTCTTCAGAGTGAAAAAGCTACAGTATAAACCATTTTTACTATGAACAAGGAGGAAACAAATTTATGTCTAACAGACAAGAAAAATTAGTCGTCATTGGAAATGGAATGGCCGGAGTAAGAACGGTAGAGGAAATTTTAAAAAAAGATCCTAACAAATACGACGTTACTATATTCGGTAAAGAACCTCATCCAAACTATAACCGCATTTCTTTATCTTCCGTTTTACAAGGAGATACCGGAATTGATGACATTGTTCTAAACACGTATGAATGGTATGAAGAAAATAATATTACATTATACACTGCTGATCCAGTCGTAGATATTGACACGACAAAGCAAACTGTAACTAGCGAAAAGAACGTGACAATATCATATGACAAATTAATAATAGCAACTGGATCTAACCCGTTTATGCTTCCACTTCCCGGAGCAGATAAAGAAGGTGTTATTGCCTTTAGAGATATCGAAGACTGTGAAACAATGATCAATGCTTCTGAAAAATATAAGCGCGCTGTCGTTATTGGCGGCGGGTTATTAGGATTGGAAGCAGCACGCGGGTTAATTAACTTAAACATGGAAACAGATGTTATTCATCTTGAGGAATACTTGATGGAACGTCAGCTTGATGATACAGCCGGCACTATGTTGCGCGAAGAATTAGAAAGCCAGGGTATGAGATTCCATATGAAAAAACAGACAGAACAGATTGTCGGTAAAGATCGCGTGGAAGGTGTTCACTTTAAAGACGGATCGAAGCTTTATGCCGATTTGGTTGTCATGGCAGTAGGTATTAAACCTAATATCGGTTTAGCACAAACGGCAGGTTTAGAAACGAATCGGGCTATTGTTGTTAATGATTATCTAGAAGCTAGTGCTTCCAATGTTTATGCCGTCGGCGAATGCGCAGAGCATAATGGTATTGCTTACGGTCTCGTCGCACCACTATATGAACAAGCAAAAGTCTTGGCTGACCAACTTTGCAATGAGAAATCAGAAGCAAGCTACACTGGTTCCTTAATGTATACACAATTAAAAGTTTCTGGAGTCGATGTATTCTCGGCAGGGGACTTTCAATCTGGAGAAGGAAAAAAAGCGGTTCGAGTTCATGATGAATTTGAAGGAGTATATAAAAAAGTCATGGTCAAAGATGATAAAGTGGTTGGCTCCGTTCTATTCGGTGACACTTCCGATTCTCCTCGATTACTAGATATGATGAAAAAACAAGAAGATATAAGCGGTATGAGTAAAGCTGTACTTCTGCCATCTGAAGAAGCAGATAGTACAGAAAGCCCTGTGCTTTCAATGGCTCCTGATGAAACGATTTGCGGCTGCAACGGGGTGTCTAAAGAAGCTATCGTTCAGGCGATTGAACAAGATGGTCTATCATCAGTCGAAGAAATTAAAAAACACACGAATGCCTCTAGGTCCTGCGGCGGCTGTAAGCCACTCGTAGCTGATTTATTGCAAGCAACATTGGGGGATGAAAGCTCCATATCTCAAGTGGAACCACTTTGTGGATGTACTTCCCTTTCCCATGAGCAGGTTCAAGAAGATATCCGCAACCGGCAATTAACTCACCCACGTGAAGTCATGAATGTATTAGGTTGGGAAAACGAAGAAGGCTGCTCTAAATGTCGTCCTGCTATTAACTACTACTTGGGCGTTGTTCATCCAGAGACATATGAAGATGATGACCTGTCCCGTTTCGTTAACGAAAGAATGCACGCAAACATTCAAAACGATGGTACGTATTCAGTTGTCCCAAGAATGTATGGAGGCGTGACAAATTCGGATCAGCTTAGAAAAATTGCTAACGTAGCCGATAAATATGACGTCCCAATGTTAAAGCTGACAGGCGGACAGCGTATCGACATGCTCGGCGTGAATAAGGAAGACTTGCCGAATATGTGGTCTGACCTAGATATGCCTTCCGGTCATGCCTATGGTAAAGCTATTCGGACAGTAAAAACTTGCGTAGGGGAAGACTTTTGCCGCTTTGGAACGCAAGACTCTATCGGACTTGGTATCGCAATAGAGAAAAAGTTTGAACGTCTAAATACACCTCACAAAGTTAAAATGGCCGTGTCTGCTTGTCCAAGAAATTGTGCAGAGTCCGGCATTAAAGATATCGGTATCGTCGGAGTCGAAGGAGCATGGGAAATGTATGTAGGTGGTAATGGCGGGGTTGACTTAAGACCTGGTGACTTGCTCGCAAAAGTAGAAACTAGCGATGAAGTCTTAGAGATTATAAGTGCGTTCTTGCAGTATTACCGTGAAGATGCTCATTATCTTGAAAGAACGTCCCACTGGGTCGATCGCGTTGGTCTAGAACATGTCCGCAGCACCATCATTGATAACATGGATAATCGTAAGTACTATGCAGAACAAATGGAAGTGGCGCTGGAAAACAAACCAGCAGATCCTTGGGAGTCCCTTACTCATAACGAAAATAAACGCAAAGAACTATTCGAACGTAAAGCTGTAGAGCTAGTATAAGAGGAGGATAAACGATGGACACATTACAAGGAAAAAAAGAAATATATATATTAGATTACAAGGATTTACGTGCTAATGTACCTCGTGAAATACTAATAGGGGATCAATCTATCGCTATTTTTCTCACTCATGACGGAGACGTTCATGCCATTGAGAACAAATGCCCTCATAAAGGAGGGCCTCTCTCTCAAGGCATTGTCAGCGGGGAGTATGTATTCTGTCCTTTACACGATTGGAAAATAAATGTGATTGACGGAAAAGCCCAAGCCCCTGATGAAGGTTGCGTTACCACTTACGAAACCGTTATAAAAGACGGATCAGTTTATATTATGTACTAAAAAAGTTCATAGTGGATGACTCCCCTTGTAAAGTGACAGGGGGAGTATTTAATTGTTTTGGTAGGTCTTTTCATCCTGAAAACACAATGTTTTGCCTTTAATATATCAATTAGAGACAACATAACATCATTACGTGATTGCCCCTCATGCTTCCTCCATAAAATATGCCTTCTTATGCTCCGACACACTTCCATACAAAGAAGAAGCTGAACACCTCAGCTTCTTCTTTGTACTTCCTATTATGATTTGTATGGTCTAAGCGATACAGCAGCTCGTTTAAACCCAGGCATACGGCACACCGGATCTAAGTCACCCGCTATCAATCTATTAATGTTTTGTGATCCTCCCCAATGCATCGGTGCAAACAACGTATCCGTACGTATTTGTTCTGACAACGAACAACGCAGCGTTGTTTCTCCTTGTTTGGAAGAGAGCACCACCAACTCCCCTGAACGAACGCCGTATGACATTGCTGTGTCTGGATGAATATATACAAAGGATTCAAACTCACGAGCAACAAGTCGTGAACTTCGCTGCGTTTGTTCTCCTGTTAGGTAATGATTCATTGTTCTTCCTGTTGTAATAAACAAAGGATACTGTTCACTGGTCTCTTCTTTTAGCATGTGCATAGATATTAATCCATCATAGTAGAAGTTGGCTTTCCCATTTTCTGTTTCAAAGTTTTCCGTAAACAAAGTTGTTTCCCCTTCATGTTCTTCGGATGGACAGGGCCAAAACACTCCAATCTCACGGCGGATGCGCTCATACGTGATCCCATAATAATCTGCTTTTCCACCACGGGAAGCTAAACGCAGCTCATTAAAAATACTTTCAGCATCCGTATAAGAAAATAAATCACCTTTGCCCAACACTCTTGCGATAGCCGATATAATTTCCCAGTCGTGTTTACTTTGTCCAGCTGGAGGACGAGAAGCTTCTCTTAATGTGACACGACCTTCCATATTTGTTAACGTGCCTTCATTTTCTAAATAAGACGTAGTTGGTAAAATCACATCCGCATAAGCTGCTGACTCGGTCATAAACATTTCTGCCGCTACCATAAAAGATAGAGAAGAGAGTGCTTTATGGGCAAGATTAGCATTAGGATTAGAAATGACGGGGTTTGAACCGATAAGGATCAACGCTTTAATCTCTTTTTCTTCCATACGCTCCATCATTTCATAAGCAGATACTCCTTTTTCAGGCAGTGATGACTCTTTTACTCCCCACACATCTGCTATGTAATGTCGATGTTCTTTATTTTCAATGGAACGGTAACCTGGCAGCTGGTCTGCTTTTTGGCCATGTTCCCGTCCACCTTGTCCATTCGCCTGTCCAGTAATTGCTCCATAGCCGGATGCATGTTTTCCTATTTTTCCACTAAGAAGCAAAAGATTGAGAAAATGGCGCACGGTTTCGTGACCATCGGTTTGTTGTTCCACTCCTCTAGCTGTAAAAATCATACCTGAAGTTGCACTTCCAAAACGATACGCTGCTTCATGAACATCCTGCACGGATAAGCCTATTTCTTTACAAAGGTTATCCGGCTCTATTGCATCAAGCTCCTCTAACAATTCTTCATAACCATTCGTCCGTTCACGACAAAACGAATCATCAACAAGGTTTTCTTGTATGATAAACTTTTCTAGCAGACGCGCCAACGTTTTGTCATGCCCTGGTTTTATTTTTAAATGGAGATCCGCCATAGCTGCAGTATCTGTTTCGCGAGGATCTATGACTATAATAAATGAACCATTTTGTTTAGCTTCTTCTAAATAAGGCACGAACGTAGGCTGACATTCAGCAATATTCGTACCTGCCAATATGATACATTTTGAATCAGCGATTTGATCAATGCGATTGGTTAATCCTCTATCTAAACCAAATGCTTTCATCCCAGCTGATGCAGCAGATGACATACAAAAACGTCCGTTGTAATCAATGTACTTTGTACCTAATCCAACACGTGCGAATTTACCAAGTAAATAAGCTTCCTCATTTGTTAAAGACCCGCCTCCGTAAACAGAAACGGCATTGCGTCCATGTTGTTCTTGTATACCCTCAATATTTTGTTTAATATAAGCAAGCGCTTCTTCCCAAGATGATTTTTGAAATTCGCCGTTGTATTTGATAAGAGGTGTGGTGATTCGGTTATGGTGAACAGCATGTTGATAAGCGTTTTTCCCCTTCACACACAACCTGCCCTTTGTCGTTGGATTATCTACTCCAATTGTTCGGTACTTGGCGCGCCCCGCACGCTTTTCTTCTATAACCTTCTTTTTACACTGCATACTACAAAACGGACATTGTGTTTCAAATACTTGTTCAGTAGCTGCTGATTGTTGTCGTTCTCGAAAGCTAGCAAGCATATTTTCATTCATAGAACAAACTCCCTCCTTACTTCACCAAATCTACTTATCTAAACGAGATTTGTATGCTCTCTGTTTTGCTTGATTGATTCAATTTGACTGTCTAATCTTAAGAGAAGTTCGTCCCTATCATCATCTGAAAGAATCGTTTCACGAATCTTCACCGGAGTTTGACGGGTCACCCATTCCGAAAAAGGTTCACCAAAGTGGGCGGTTTCCCGGTAATAGGCAACGGTCACTTTTAATACTTCCTCTAGTTCTTCTTCCTGAAAGACATAAAGGATGATACGACCTTCCGCTCCGACAACATGCATCTCCCAAGTACCTTCATTCCATACGAGAGTCACACCACTTGCTGGGATTACGGCTGGAAAATCTTTTGTTACTTGTACTGAAAATTCTTCCGGAAAAGATAAAGGAAACAAATCAGCTTCTAATCGTTCGATGACATCATAATTGCCATCAGTGACAGAAAAATGAAAAGGTTGAATTTTAGCATGTGGATAAGCAGTTATCGGAGTAAATGTTTCATTACAAACCCGATTAATTTCATTTTCAGGTACGCCTGTCAATTGAATGCGCTGGTCCTGCCCCATTTTCAGATGGGTGCCCGGAATTTCTTGCTGCAATCTCATCCAAGATTGCATAGAACCGGTTATATCCTTACTCCGAATGGGCAAAGATGTAATAGTAAAATCATTATCAGCATGTTTTTGAATCCAAGGCGGACGTATAGTACCCATTTTCCCCACAACAGAAAAGTAATACGTAAGAGCCGGCTTACATATATCACAGCCTTTTGTATTCCACTCATCTGATAAAAACACATCATGTAACTGTTTCCACCAGCCTGAGTTAATTTTTTCGCGTACGGTTTCTTCTTCAAGCGTTGTACAAGCACAGAACTTCGTTGTTTGTGCTTGGTGTTTACATTGTTCGAATACTGAAAGTAACCCTGCAACGTCTCCTGCACACCCACCACAGGAAGAAGAAGCTTTTGTCGCATCACGAATCGTTTGAACATTAGCCTCTTCTGCTTTAGCAATATGAAGCAAAATGTCTTGTTTATTTACTTGGTTACATTTACAAATAGTGGATGCAGGTGAGCAGCGCACCAGTTTTTCTTCTTTCCCTTCTCCGGAAAACAAATGATTCTTTTCCGCAATAGAAAGTGGCTTTTGATTCTTCATACGCAATACGATATCATCTGCCGCCGCGGTTTCTCCGAATAAGATTGCTCCTTGTATGACATCGTTTTGCATAACGATTTTTTGATAAAGCGGCTTGGAGCTGTCCGCCTGAACAATCGTATCCATTTGAACCGATTCTTCTATATTTCCTGCTGTAAATAAATCAATTCCAGCAATCTTTAAATGACTATATGGAAAGGACCCTTTATACGGGACTGGATCTTGGCTGCATAAAGCCATAGCAGCTACACGTGCTTGCTCGTAAACAGGAGGTACAAGTCCGTACGATTGACCGTTATGTTCGATACACTCACCTATCGCATACACATCTTCGGCACTCGTCTTCATATAATCATCCACAATAATACCGCGGTTCGTACGGATACCGCTCTGCATTGCTATATTTTTATTCGGACGTATGCCCGTTGCAAATAAGACTACATCTGTATCAATAACTGTTCCGTCCTGTAATATAGCGGATTCTACTTGGTTTTCACCTTCTACGGATTGAATAGATTGCTCAAAGTAAAATTTTATTCCATACGCTTCTAATTCTTTTTGTAGGTATTCAGACGCCGTATTGTCTAACTGAGGGGGCAATAACGTATCTCCCCTTTGTACAACAACTACTTCTGAGCCAGCCTTCGCTAACCCAAAAGCCGCTTCTAAACCTAGAAACCCTCCTCCAATGACAACAGCTCGTTTCCGGTCATTTGCAGCTGTTATTAGATCATTCGCATCTTTTAAGGTTCGAAACGTGTGGACACCTTTCTTATTTACACCCGGAATATCTAATTGTACAGGGGAGGATCCGGTCGCTATGATTAAATAATCGTAAGAATATACCAATCCTGTGCTTGTGTGTATCTGTTTTTTATCTTTATCTATATTAATAACTTGTTCCGTTGTGTGTACTTGAATATCTCTATGTTCATACCAATCCGATGAGTGAGGAAATAAGGACTGCTGATCTGCTTCTTGTTGAAGATATGATGACAGTCTTACCCGATTATAAGGATAACTCGGTTCTTCCCCAAAAGATTGAATAGAGAAAGAACTATTCGATTGAGATACAATGGTTTCCATGAACCGCAGGCTACTCATACCATTTCCTATAATAATCAGTTTCTTTCTCATTCTTTCCCCTCCAACATACTAAGAAATTACACTGTTATTGTTATTGTCAGCGATAGAGGCAGTATTTTCTACTAGTACGGAAGGAAATATGACACACATATTTATGACTGCATCATGGTCCAGGCAGAAAAAGGTCGATATGCCCATTGGACAGCTTATTCACAAAAAAAGCCGACTAACATTATGTTAATCGACGTTTGAGTGATGCTGATGCTTCTGTTACATTCGGGGCTTTACTAATAGCAGAAATTACAGATATCCCATCTGCTCCTGCATTCATTACATCTTTTGCATTCGTGTCATCAATGCCGCCAATACCAACTATCGGAATCGTTACACCCGCCTCACGCATTTGACGAATTGCTTGTGGACCAATGGGTGACTCCGCATCCTCCTTTGTAGACGTAGAATACATAGGACCTACCCCTAAATAATCAGCCCCATGTTCTTGTGCATCCTTCGCCTCTGCTATTGTCTTAGCTGAAATACCGATGGACATTGACTTTGGACAGCGTCTTTTAACGTCTGTTAACGAGGTATCATCCTGACCAACATGAACACCATCTGCTTTTACTGCCAATGCCAGGTCCACATCATCATTGACAATAAAAGGCACACCACGAGAGTGACATATATCAAGTAGCGTTGATGCTAAAGAATGCTTATCACTACCTATGAGAGCATTCTCACCCTTTTCACGAAATTGAAAGCAGGTAATGCCTCCTTTGATAGCTGCTTCCAATATGTCCTCCGGGTTATTCAACGTATTATTGCTTCCCATAATAAAATACAAGAGAATATCATGCTTAGTCATTATTTCCACCTACGCTATTCAACTGGATGTTCAATTTTTGACGAAGGTCCATTTCCCCAACGTTATATAGTGCATTTAATAGTTCAGCTTGAAATGTGCCGGGGCCCTGCATAGAAGCGAAACCTTCTGCCCTTTCCGCAGCCACTCCATAATATCCTAATGCAGCTGCTGTACTATCCAAGACATGATCAGACTGACTTAAAAACGCAGCCGTCACAGCGCTAGCCAAACAGCCAGTCCCGGTGATTCGGCTCATCATGGAATGACCGTTGTAAATCTGATACCCATCTGTTCCATTTGTTACAGCATCTACGGGGCCAGTGACAGCAACCGGTATTCCTAGTTCAAAAGAGGCGTGTTCAGCAATCATTTTGGTGTCTTTATCAGCACCAGCTGCATCTACACCTTTCACTTCCCCTTCAATCCCTGCAATGGCTGAAATTTCTCCAGTGTTTCCACGCAAAAGTGTTATATCCAAATGTTTTATTAGTTCTCTTGTCGTATTCGTTCGATATGACGTCGCGCCAGCTCCAACCGGATCTAATACGACAGGAATACCTTTTTTATTTGCTGCTTCGCCTGCAAGAAACATCGCTTCTACTTGGGCTGAATGAAGTGTTCCAATATTTAAAACAAGTGCATCAGCTGCTGTTGCCATATCTGCCGCTTCTTCCACAGCATTTGCCATAACAGGAGAACCCCCCATAGCAAGTATTCCGTTCGCATTAAAATTAGCGACAACTACATTGGTGATATTATGAACAAGTGGCTTCTGCTCTCTAACTTTTTCTAAAAGAACTTTAACTTCTTTTGCTTTCATCCAATGAACCCCCTATTGGTGCAGTATGTTTTCTTTTGGAATTCTCCAATGATTGACCGGCCCATTGCCTTTTCCAATCCCTAGTGTTTCTTTAATGGCTGCAGAAATGAACGTTTTGCTTTCAGATACTGCCTCGTTTACTGTCATTCCCCGGGCCAGACGAGCAGCTATTGCGGCCGAAAACGTACAGCCTGTCCCATGGGTGTGTTTTGTATCCGTACGTTCTGCTGTCAGAAATTCAAATTCACCGTTATAGTATAGTATGTCTGTCGCTTCTCCAGTGAAGTGACCTCCTTTTACTACAGCTGCTGCCGCTCCCATTTCCTCTACTATTTGCTCCGCTGCCTGTTTAGCTTCTTCTTGTGATTGAATATCCAAGCCTGTAAGCAATTTGGCTTCATCTATATTAGGTGTAACGACTTTAGCAAGCGGAAACAGCCTTTCTTTCATTAATGAAGTTGACTCATCTTCCATCAGTGAATCTCCGCTTGTTGCTACCATAACAGGATCAATGACAAGAGGAATGTTTTCTTCTTCCAAAAGATCAGCTGTCTTATTTATCATATCCGGCGTAGCTATCATGCCCGTTTTTATGACATGAGGCCGAATGTCTTCTAACACCGCTCGTATTTGCTCCTCCAAAGCTTCTATTGGAAGATGCCATACGTCCCTTACCCCTTCTGTATTTTGTGCGACAACGGACGTTACGACCGCCATACCGTATGCTTTGGATTCCTGGAATGTTTTTAAGTCCGCATGAATGCCGGCTCCTCCGGTAGGATCTGTTCCAGCAATGGATAAAACACTTGGTACCTCTTTCATTTCTCCAGCCTCCTTGTTGCTTCATCCGTAAATATTAGCCGATGAAGCTGTCTTCACGATAGGTTTTTAGCAAATTGTGGTTTGCTTTCGCAAAGCCCACTTCAAATCACGTATAAACATAAAAAACCGCTCTCTAGAAAAGAGAGCGGGAACATGTGAAAAGCTTACATACACGTGTAATCGCTCCACTTTCCTACGATGGTATTAACCATATCAGGTTCTAAGGGACCGATGCTTCAGGTTGCATCATCTCAGCTTCTATAGCGCCCCTAGTGGAATCGGTTATATCGATTGAATTACTTTTATATTACTCGACAAAAAGGAAAAATGTCAACTTCTATTCTTTTTCGGTATACTTCAAGTTTCTCTCAGGGTCCTGAAAGACTGACTTTTCCAGTGCTTTATTGCCATTCCCTCTTATTTCGAGTTTCCTGAGCATTATATTTTCCCACGATTCAGTACATCCTTAATTAAACGTGGGGTGATTACAACGTTCGAGTGAATTAACTCAATCTACCGAGAACTATTTTTACACCTACTCTTGTTCATCATCTCGTTTATTTTTTTCTTCCGATGTGTTTTCCTTTTCTTTAGAGTGACGAAGAATACGTTCTAATAAATAAAGAATATCATCCTTTGACAGCTGTTCTTCTTGTTCGAACGTTCGCAAATTCTTCTTCGATTCATCTGCTTCTTTTCTTTCGTCATTTGGTGGTCTATTGTCATCCATCGAGGCATTAGATGGATTGTCTAATTCTTTTTCTTCCACCGAATTCTTATGGTTCTCTTGTTCAGGTAATAACTGCTCCATTTCATAGGAGTACACAATCTTCCCGTCCGTTGTCATAAACCGCTTGTTCATATTTCTCGTTTCGCCGTCAAAAAAGCTATATATTACAGGAACGACAAACAATGTAAGGAATGTACTACTTACCAATCCACCTATAACAGCAATACCCATTGGTTGTTGAATTTCTGACCCTTCGCCGATACCAAGAGCAAGCGGCAGAATTCCCAATATCGTTGTGATAGCTGTCATTAAAATCGGACGTGTCCGGTGCTTCACTCCTTCAATAATAGCCAGCCTTGCTGCTGTTCCTTTTTCTTTTAACTGATTGATGTAATCAACCAGTACAATCGCATTATTCACCACAATTCCTGCTAACACAATCAGTCCGATAAATACTGTTACACTTAACGGGGTTTGCGTGACAGTAAGTGCAAGCATAACTCCAATGACAACAAGAGGCACACTAAACATTACGACAAATGGATATTTAAAGGATTCAAACTGGCCGGCCATGACAAGGTAAATGAACAATATAGCAAGCCCAAATGCAAACAATAGACTGTTAATAGCATCATTTAACAATTCTTGTTCTCCTGAAAAGGCATAACTTGTGCTGTCCGCTAAGTTTGCGTCTGCAATAATGTCTTCTATTAGGATTGACGTGTCATTTAGATTCGTTTCAGACCCATACGTTACCGTAAATTCTACACTGTTTTCTTGATCTAAACGATTGATAACAGCTGGACCATCCCCTTCTTCAACCACAGCTAGATCATCAAGTGCCACATAGTCTCCTTGTTCATTTGGAATAAGAAGATTCTCTAAATCCTCTGTGTCCTGCAATGATTCTTTTGAATACTGCACAACAACATCATAATTATCATCACTGTCCGTTTGTAAAGAAGTTGCTGTCTGCCCGCGGGTAATATTATCTACAGTCTCAGCAATTTGAGCAGGAGCAAGTCCGTTATCCCTGGCGGCATCTTCATCAATGCGCACTTGCATTTCAGGAGCCTGTTTCTCATCAGATGTTTCGACTTCTCTTACATCTGTTTCATTTTGTAAATCTTGTCGTATCGTTTCGACTGACTCATCTAGATTTTCCGATTCACTATCACTTAGCGTAAAGACAACTGTATTCGCTTCCCCGCCGCCAACTGCCGCTTGCGTGGATAATGAAATATCAGCACTGGAATCGACGCCTGTTATATCGTTTTCTATTTCTTCGACAAACCCAATCGTGCTTTGATCTCTTTCGTCTAAATCAGTCATGGTTACAAATATCTGAGCTTCATGAGATCCTGATGGACCTCCCATGCCTGCTGAATCTTGTGACGAACCAATCGTTGACATATAATCTGCGACAACCGCCTCATCATCCAAGATTTCTTCTGCTTCTTCTACAACTTCTGTTGTGCTCTCTAAGTTTGTTCCATAGTCCATTTCAATATCAACTGTAAAAGAACCATCATCGGTCGCCGGCAAAAAGTTCACACCAGTAACTGCTAGACCGGCCCCTCCCGCTCCTAATAATAATAAAGTTATAATAAGAGTCAGGATACGATGACCAAGTACCCACTTTATCGAACGTTCTAATCCTCTAATGAATGTTGATTGCTGTCTTTTTTCTTCTTTATTTTCATCTGGAGGTGTTAAAACTCTGCTGGCTATCATCGGCACGACAGTTAAGGCTACAAGTAAAGATGCCAACAAGCTAAACGAAACCGCCAAAGCAAATTCGGTAAAAATATTTCCGACAATACCGCTGATAAATACAATTGGTAAAAATACAGAAACGGTCGTTAAAGTTGAAGCTGTAATCGCGCCACCTACTTCTTTTGTCCCTTCTGAAGCGGCATCTCTTTGATGTTTGCCCATTGACAAATGCCGATATATATTTTCAATCACAACAATAGCATTATCAACTAGCATTCCTATACCTAATGCCAGTCCACCAAGCGTCATCAAATTCAGACTTACATTTGTAAAGTACAAAAAACCAAATGTGACAATTACTGAAAATGGTATAGCTATGCCGATAATCAATGGTGTTTTAAGATTTCTCAAAAAGAAGAATAAAACGACCATAGCGAATACAGCACCTAAAATAAGAGCCATCGAAACACTGTTAATCGAGTCTTGTATAAATTCACCTTCATCGTACAAAGTGACAGCATCTAAATCTTCGTACTCGTCTTCGTCTAGTAACGAATCAATCTCTTCATTGAAATCATCAGACACCTGGGCTGTGTTGGCATCCGTTTCTTTCATAGCAGAAAGCTGCATAGCTGGTTCTTGATTGGCTCTTGTAATAGCCGTTTGATCTGCCGTAGTAAAGTTCACTTCTGCAACGTCTGATAGCAGCAAATCTTCTCCATTTTCCGGATCTGCTCCAACAACAAGCTCCGATAAACCCTCTTCCCCATCTATCGTATTCATCACCCGGGTCGTCAGACTGCGATCCCCAGTTTCAATCGTCCCTCCAGGTAACGTAATATCATGCGCCTGTATTGTACTTACTACATCTTCTTGAGTTAATTGATTGTTTTCCAAATCTTCCTGATTCAGGTTAACGTTAAATTGTTCCGTCACACTTCCGGAGTAATCTACATTCGCAATACCTTCTATTCTTTCAAGATCAGAACTAAATGATTCGACGTCCCCCTGAAATTCTTCTATATCCTGATTATCAGATGTGATGGCCATTTGATTCATACTCATCATAGAAGGATCAAACTTTAAGAAGCTCGGATCACCTGCATCATCAGGGAGTGTAGCTTGATTCATCGATGTAATAATATCTTGTTCGACATCATCGATTGAAGAGTCCCAGGAGAATTCAAGCAATACAAGGGTCATCCCCTCTTCTGACGTGGATGTCATACTGTCCAGACCTGACAATGTAGATAATTCTTCTTCAAGTGGTATCGTTACCTTATCTTTTACCTCTTCCGGACTCGCACCTGGATAACTCGTTACAACTGCTCCAACAGGAGGATTAATTTCCGGAAATAACTTTAAAGGTAAATTCGATAATGAAACAGATCCTAACAATATAAATAAAACCATAGCTACGATGGTTAACTTCGGGCGTCTGATTGATAAATTTGTAAGCTTCACTCACAGCCTCCTATTATAAATAGTATTCCTTTACTTTTTTTCCAAAAATACAATCATTAAGATACTAAACTATTTACAAAACTAATACAAGACAAACTCCCACGTCAAGGCGCTTTTATTTTCTTCATTTATTCTTCACAATCCATTTATCTTTAAACAATGAGAACTTTTAAAATAAGAAAAACGGAGCTGCTTAGCAATACTCCGCTTTAATCATCCTTCCCATATTTGTCTTTTCCATTTATCTCGCCTTCTCTAATTGTTTTCTCCAATTGAACAAGAACGTTTTGCACATGCTGCATGTCTTCTAATTTCAATTGTGAAATATAATCTTCTATAATAGACGTTTCAAATGCCTCAAATTGACGTTTCAACTCTTTTCCTTTTTCTCCAAAGGTTATGGTTACTTCTCTTCTATTCTGCTCATTAATGGACCGAATAAGCAAATCTTCTTTTTCCAATTTATTCATCGCCTGACTAATCGCACTTTTAGAAATACCGATGCGTTCCGATACTTCTCCAAGTGTAATACTATTATGTCTCATAAATAATATCATAATTGTTTCCTGACGCGATGTCAGCTGCAGTTCACTAAGCAGTGGTACTTTTGGTTGTAAATACTTAGCGATATTTTCAAGAGAATAAATCGACTGCAAATATATTTTCTTATAGTCATCCAAACTCATATCGTTTCATCTCACTTCCGTCTTACTCATTTATAAGACTGCCTTTTTCAATCCGTTGTTTAGCAGAGCGCCTATTGCTCCACTGTATTCTCCATATTCAAGAAAATAAGCTTGTTTTCCCCTTAGCTCCGTGTATCCCTTCACAATCTCTTTAAGAGTGTCATGACGGGAAAAAGTAGTTCCTATATAAATGATAGCATTCGTCTTCAAGCGTTCTGCCGCCTGTACACTCATTGTCGTTATGGTCTCCCCAATCATGCGTACAATAGCCGAAATATAGTCTTCCTTCGAAAAAGCCTTATCCTTCATTTGAGCGGCATTTCCAAAATTACTAGCAGTCAAATCCCCGGAAATAGGAGGCGTTTCGTGAGAGTAAATATCGGATACGGTGACATTCAGTCCTTCACCTTCTCCTTTTCTTCCTAATTCCAAAATCTTATCATAATGTTCTTCTCCTGTTAATAAGTATGACAAACCGAGGAGGGTTCCCCCACCCATACCACTTCCTCCAATTCTTTCATACGAATCTTGTTGAACATAGTGGATAGATGTCCCTGTACCTACATTTGTCACCATAAACGTTGAACCAATTTGTGAAAGAATACCATTTTGTTCTAACAACCAATTTACTCCTTCACATGTTGCTTCAAATTCGTTTACATTTTTGGCCGAAACCGGTAATTCCTGTAATAAAACACCCGCTTTTCCACCCGTTATATGTATATGTGGATCCGTGAAATTTGCTTGAATCCAACGGTTAATTTCAGCAACTCGATTCGTGGCGATTTTTTTGTATCCCCAATCTTCGCCATGTGTATATACTATTTTTGAGAGAGTACCTCCCGCGTCTATGCCAACATATTCTTGAGACATGAAACCGATGAACCCCTTTCTCTCTTTAATCTTTTTTTAACGATTACACTATGTTTTATTTTATACCATGTCGCAATACAAATGATAGAATATAATTCAAGAAGAACAAAAATCGGACATTTCTCTAGTTTGTGAATATCATAAGACGACATTCTTTTTTTTTGTTATACTGGAAAGTCAACGGATTGTGATAGGTATATTACCTTTCATCATCAGAAAACATTGTCATGTCCGCTTTCTAACGAGTGCTTTTCATGACAGATAGGTAGGAAACCAATGGACGTCTATTCTATTCTAATCAGTCTTTTATTCATATTAAATATTTTCTTTGCAGTTATTATCATTTTTCTCGAGCAAAAAGATGCAACATCCACATGGGCATGGCTTATGGTCTTATTTTTCATTCCTTTTCTTGGGTTTATTTTATATTTGATATTCGGCCAAAATATGAGTCGAAAGCGATTGTTTGACTGGGAAGATATTAAAAAAATAGGAATTGAAGACTTAATAGCCGAACAAACGAACACGCTTCGCGAACAACGCTTCCATTTTTCTGATCCAGATGCGCGTGACTATAGAGATCTTATTTACATGCATTTAGTGAACAATGACGCTTTGTTAACCGAAGACAATAAAGTTGATATGTTCACCGATGGGAAAGAAAAATTTGATCAGCTACTACAAGATATTGAAAATGCCGAGGATCATATCCATTTGCAATATTACATTTTCCGACATGACCAATTGGGATCCCGATTGCTCGATGCTTTGACTAAAAAAGCGCAAGAAGGTTTGAAAGTACGAGTGTTATATGACGAAATGGGTTCGAGAAAGCTATCCAAGCATGCGTTCAATCATTTAAAAAAAGCAGGTGGGGAAGTAGAAATATTTTTCCCTAAACGAATCCCTTTTATCAATTTGCGTTTAAATTATCGCAATCACCGCAAGTTAGTTATTATTGATGGGAACATTGGATATTTGGGCGGCTTTAACGTCGGAGATGAATACCTCGGCCTTAATCCTAGATTTGGCTACTGGCGGGATACGCATCTTCGTATGAGCGGGCAGGTGGTTAAAGCTTTACAAACCCGTTTTATTTTAGACTGGAATCAAGCGTCCCATCATCACTATATTCATTATGAAGAGCGTTTGTTTCCTGCATTACAACCAGCCGGTGATATGGCCGCACAAATTGTATCAAGCGGACCTGACTCTGAATGGGAACAAATTAAAAACGGCTATATTAAAATGATTATGGCTGCCAAAGATTCGATTTATATTCAAACTCCTTATTTCATTCCGGATCAAAGCTTAATGGATATTTTGCGAATAGCTGCTCTATCCGGTAAAGATGTTCGCATCATGATTCCCGACAAACCAGATCATCCCTTTGTGTACTGGGCGACGTATTCGCATATCGGAGAACTGCTAAAAGCAGGAGCAAAAGTCTTTATATACGAAAATGGCTTCATTCATGCGAAAACAATAGTAGTTGACGGCAAAGTAGGGTCTGTTGGGACAGCTAATATTGATGTCCGCAGCTTTCGTTTAAACTTTGAAATAAATGCCTTTTTATATCATCGACCTACCGCAGAAAGAATGGCATTAATTTTTCAAGAAGATATGAAAGATTGTAAGGAATTAACGTTACAAGACTATAAAGAACGGTCACTCTGGATTCGATTCAAAGAATCCATTTCTCACTTATTATCTCCTATTTTATAAAGGAGTGTTTTTGACAAAAGTAGTGGCAATGCAATTATCTTTTCATACCAAAAGAAGCCAGCCTAGTCTGTTAACGAAGGCTGGCTTCTTTTGTTTACTTTTTCTTTACTTTCCATAATGCTGCAATATTTCTAGCCAACTGTTCTATGTAAGCAGGACCATTTTCCATTGCCGTTTCCACGCTTGCAGGACCGGGCATAATGCTGAATGCAGCCGTTATGCCATGTGAAAATACAGCCTCATATCCGTCTCCCAATTGCCCGCATAAAGCAATCACTGATGTATTATCCTTATTTGGTACTGCTTTTGCTACACCAACCGGGGTCTTTCCAAACACCGTTTGTTTGTCGATTTTACCTTCTCCGGTAATAACAAGATCTGCGGCTTGAGCTCTTTCATGAAATCCCGTTTCTTTTAAGACAATATCAATACCCGGTTCCAACTCAGCGTCCAAAAATGCTTTAAGGCCAGCTCCCAATCCTCCGGCGGCGCCCGCACCCGGAAGATTGTTCACATCTATTCGGAGTTGATCCCAAATGACTTCAGCATATTGATATAAAGCATCATCAAGCTGCTTTACCATCTTGTCATCGGCACCTTTTTGAGGACCATAAATAACACTTGCTCCATTTTCGCCAGTTAGCGGATTATTCACGTCACAGGCAGTAATAATGTCGGTACGAGAGAGACGTTGATCCAAATTGGAACAATCTACTGCGTTTAAACGTGCAAGAGAAGCTCCTCCAACTGGAAGTTCTTCTCCCAATTCATCGAGTAATTCTCCACCCAACGCTTGGAACATCCCGGCACCACCATCATTTGTAGCACTCCCGCCAATGCCGAGAATAATTTTTTTTACTCCCTTATCCAACGCTGCTTTTATCAGTTCTCCTGTCCCGAAGGTTGTTGCAAATAAAGGATTTCGTTCCTCTTTTGGTACTAGCGCAAGTCCCGAGGCTTCTGCCATTTCTATTACTGCTGTTTTTTTGTCACCAAGTACAGCGTACACTGCTTTTACTCGACTTCCGTTTGGTCCTGTCACTACTTCCTCATGCAACGTACCATCAAGAGCATCGACCATTGATCTTGTTGTTCCTTCTCCACCATCCGCCATTGGGATAAGCTCCGATGTTAATTGATCGTTATATACTTGTCTGAATCCTTGTTCTATACTTTTAGCTGCTTGCATCGCAGTCATACTTTCTTTAAATGAATCTGGTGCAATCACTAGTTTCATTATGTTCTCCTCTCCAAGTGTCTCCCCTTCTATTGTTCATATACTTCATCGGAATGTCTTCTAAGCCCTTCTTCAAACAAAAATTTCTTTTCCGGAAGAGGCAGCATACAAAATTCTTCTTTCACATCACCATTGCCACCAAGACCAATAATCGATTGACAATAGCCGCAATGACTCGTTTTATGAATAATCGGGTTCTCGTTTGGATACCAATCGTCTTTTTCTTCGACAAAATAACCATGCATCGCATATTTTGTTCCATCTGTTAATTCCAAGTGCATGTGAAGAATACTTCCTGGTTTCCAAGAACCTTCTTCAGCAAAATCTCGTACAATCGTTTCTCCTTCGATTTGTACTTGAGAATCCTTCACTTCTAAGAAATGGGGTAATTCTTCTTCCCGTAGCTCTCGCCAGCCTGGAGATTCTTGACCAGTTTCTTGTAAATATTGAATATGCTCATCATAACGGGATAGATATAAGTGAACAGGCTCTCGGTTTGTCATGTCATCCCCCTCTTCGTTCTATTGAAAACTGTGTCATCCTACTTCTTTATTTCGATAAAACTTTCTTTTTCTCCTTTTATTTTATTACAATTATCATCTGTTTGTGAAACAAAGATTATTCCTTGTGTTTTCTTGTACAAATAGGCACATACCGATAAATAAAACGATATACTATCATAATTTACGAAAAAAGTGATTGACTTACACCTTGTCCTTCCTATAATCTTTCCTTAGGGAAACTTAGTGGCACCAGACTAAAATCTGGTTTTTCTTTTTAATTATTTTTTGCCCTAGAGAAACTTTCATTACTTAGAGAAATTAATTTACCGGTGATAAAAATTTATAAATATAAAAGGAGAATGCACATGAAAAAACTTACTAAAACAATGGGTACGCTGTTACTCGGTAGTATCTCCGTACTATTAACAGCATGCGGATCTGAGGAAGAGACATCGAATACACAAGATGATGAAAAAGTGAAAATCGTAACGACTATCGCGCAAATTGGGGAACCTTTATCCGTTATTGGGGGGGATCGTGTGCAAGTTGAAAGTTTAATGGGACCCTCTGTCGACCCCCACTTATATAACGCAACCCAAGGTGATATTTCTACAATCGACCAAGCGGATATCATTTTTTACAACGGTTTAGATTTAGAAGCGAACATGGTTGAAATATTTAATGAAATATCTGAGTCAAAACCCGTTCTTGCTGTGGGAGAAGAAATTTCCGAAGATTCCTTACTGGAAGATGAAGAAGGTGCTATTGATCCACATATTTGGTTTGACCTAAATCTCTGGAAGCAAGCATTAGATGCAGCGGTGGATGAATTAAAAGAATACTCCCCTGAACATGCAAATTATTTTGAAGAAAACAAACAGGAATACTTTGAAGGTCTATTAGATGTAAATCAAGAGGCGGAAAAAATTGCTGATATTCCAGAGAGTCAGAGAGTGCTTGTTACAGCCCATGATGCATTTGGATATTTCGGAAGTATGCATGACATGAAAGTGATTGGACTTCAAGGACTCAGCACAGATGATGAACTTGGTGTGTCGGATATAAATGAAACCATTGAAATCATAAAAGAACATGAAGTTCCTGCAATCTTTGTGGAATCAAGCATTAATGAAGATTCCATACAAGCTGTGATCGACGGAGCTAAAAGCGAAGGAGTTAATGTTGAATTAGGCGGTGAACTCTATTCTGACGCGATGGGCGAGTCAGGAACTGAGGATGGAACGTATACAGGAATGTATGAACACAATATTAACACGATACACGAAGCATTACTTAAAGGAGTCGAATAAATATGGAAGATGTCGCAATCAAAGTAGAAAATCTTTTCGCTTCTTATCGCAAAAATACAGTCCTTTCAGATGTGAACCTTGCTGTAGAATCGGGCTCTCTGACAGGAATTGTAGGACCTAATGGTGCCGGAAAGTCAACACTTCTTAAATCGATGTTGAATTTACATCCTTCCTTAACCGGATCGGTTGCATTTTTTGGTCAACCGTTTAAGAAAATGAAGAAAAAAATCGGTTACGTCCCCCAACGTGGTTCCGTTGATTGGGATTTTCCCACCGATGCATTAGACGTTGTCACTATGGGATTATACGGACACATAGGGTGGTTGAAACGGCCATCGCGTTTTCATAAAGAGAAAGCATATCAAGCACTGGAAAAAATGGGGATGAAAGATTATGCAAAGCGCCAGATTAGTCAGTTGTCTGGCGGGCAGCAGCAACGTGTTTTCCTAGCCCGTGCATTGGTCCAAGATGCCGAACTGTATTTTATGGATGAACCATTGGCCGGTGTCGATGCAGCAACGGAACACGCTATTATGACGACATTGAAGGAATTAAAAACATTAGGTAAAACTGTTATGGTCGTCCATCATGATTTACAAACTGTCGCCGAATATTTTGATCATGTTCTTTTATTAAATCAGACCGTCATTGAACACGGGCCAACAAATCAAACTTTTACAAAAGATAATATTTCACGTACCTATGGTGGAAATATGCGTTGGATGAGAGAGGAGGATCATGATGTGGTCCCATCTATTAAGCAGTAACACACAATGGGTACTGGCAAGTACGATGGTGCTCGGTATCGCTGCCGGCACTGTTGGTTGTCTTGCGTACTGGAAACGGCAAAGTCTTATGAGTGATGCTTTAGCTCATGCAGCATTACCAGGGGTTGTGATTGCATTTCTACTGCTCGGAGAAAAAAATCTCTTTGTATTAATTACAGGTGCCTCTATCAGTGCTTTAATTGGTGCTTACTTTATTGAGTGGGTGCGTTCTTCCACCAGAATTACGGAAGATACTGCAATGGGCATGGTTTTATCCATCTTTTATGGGTTGGGCATTATGCTTCTCACTATCGCCAATCGTACAGCAGGAGGAAATCAAAGTGGGCTTGATAGTTTTATTTTCGGCCAAGCAGCTTCCATGGTTCAATCAGATGTTCTAACGATGTTTATTTTAGCTTTATTGGTTATTTTCATCGTAGGAGTTGGATTCAAAGAATGGAAAATTTACCTGTTTGATCCATCATTCGCAAAAGGGGCAGGATTGTCTATAAAAGGAATGAATGGTTTATATACGGCGATTCTTGTCACAACTATTGTGATTGGTATTCAGGCTGTAGGAGTTATTTTGATTGCTGCCTTACTCATCATTCCACCTGTCAGTGCACTTTATTGGACACATGCCTTTAGGTGGATGGTTTGTCTCTCTGCCATATTTGGTGGATTAGCTGGTGTCTTAGGTACTGCTATAAGCGCATTAGGAAGTGGTTGGCCAACTGGTCCATTTATAGTCATTGTGGGATCGTGTTTGTTTATTCTTTCGCTGATTTTTGGTAAAGAAAGAGGCCTGCTCATTACGTTTTTACAGTTTAAACGGCAAAAACAACTCATCGATAATAATAAGGACCTTTCTCATTATCGTACAAAAGGGGTGAAATAAATGCCATATACTGGATGGATCATTCTCACTGCTTCTTTAGTCGGGCTTTCTTGTGGGCTCATTGGCGTATTTCTAATCCTCCGCAGAATGGCAATGATGGCAGATGCCATAAGCCATACTGTTTTATTAGGAATCGTTATCGCGTTTATTATTACTCGTGAGGTGAGCGGGACACCTATGCTCATCGGTGCAGTATTAGCCGGTCTACTTACCACCTTCTTAGTACAGTGGCTTCATTCGCTGAACATTGAACAACATGCTTCCATGGGGATTGTCTTTACCACATTATTTGCGGTTGGAGTTATTTTAATATCAACATCTGTTGGGAATGCTCATTTAGACGTGCAGCATGCTTTGATGGGAGAAATAACATTCATTCCCTGGAATACAATGTCTCTCCCTGTCATTGGTGATGTACCAAAGGCGACAGCGTTATTAGCCCTTGCTTTTGTAATTGTTTTATCTTTCATCGTTGCCTTTTACAAAGAGTGGAAAATCACTTCATTTGACCCAGCACTTGCTGCAAGCTTAGGAATTCCTGTTGTGTTTTTACATTATGTTTTTATGAGTCTCGTATCGATCACAACAGTCGCATCCTTTGATTCAGTTGGTGCTATCATGGTAGTTGCCATGCTAATCACACCCGCTGCTTCTGCTTATCTTTGGACTGACAAACTTTCCATAATGCTTGTACTAAGCAGCTCCTTTGGGGTGATATCTGCCATAGCCGGATACTATACTGCCGTGTGGTTAAACACTTCCATCTCGGGATCTATGGCTTTTGCAACCGGATTAGTCTTTTTAGTTAGCTTTGTTTTTTCTCCAAAACATGGCTTGATTGCAAAATACGTCAAGCCAGCACTGTAACGTTACATCTATAACACGATATATATTGACTCATGCTGTCCCGATGAAGTCGCCCGTCTACCGCTCCTGCTGTAGGTTTATCCCAACATATACATTGCGCAAATTCTATCCTTTCTTCCTCTCACACCAAAAACTCCACATTTTATACATTCTCATCTTTCAAAAAAAGACTGCCCTTAAAAGTTTAATCAAACTTTTGAGGCAGTCCTTCACTATTTTCGAGGGAATTTCTGATTAGAATCTTTAAAAACAAAAAACTTTATCATAAAAAAGCTCGCGGTAAATGACAAAAACATCGCCACCCCTTTGGCAATATTATGACGCAGCCATCTCGGGATTTCAAACCACTGAAAAAGCTGATTGGCACCTAAAAAAACAATATTATTAACACCGAGACTGACAATACCTTGAAGAATAAATGTCAATCTTTGCCGGCGGCTGCCCTCAGCGGAATGGCGAAATGTGATAAGAACATTCCAAAAATAGCTATTAGCGACCGCTAGAGAATAAGCGATTGTATTAAAGAGAGCAAGAATTCCTCTATCGTCGGTCGGAAACAATAATAACAAGAGATTTAATGTACCAATGTCGACTCCTGCATTAGCTAATCCTATGACACTGAATTGCATAAATTGGAATGGTCCTCTTGTCATTTTTTTCTTTGCCATGATACCCCTTCTATTTCTATTGCATTATTTTAGGGTGACGTTACGTAGAATCTTGCGTTTTTTCATTTTTTTCTTCTAAACCCACAACATCTTCATATAATGTGAGAAGTTGGCTTGCAGCCTCTGACCATCCCAAATCCCCTATATCTTTGCGGGCATTTGTAGAAAGACGTTTACGTAATGTTTCATCTTCGAAACGGCGAACCGTTTTTATAAAATCTCTCGGTTCTTCTGGATTGTACAACAAACCAGTTCGTTCATCTTCAATTTGTTCACAGGTTGGACCACTTTCAGCCGCAACCAACGGAAGGCCGGATGCCATGGCTTCTAATATAACTAAACCAAGTGTTTCCGTTGTGGATGGAAATACAAATACATCTGAAGATGCAAAAGCCTGGGCCAATTCTTCGCCGTGCATAAAACCAGTAAAAACAGTTTTTGTTCCTTCAAAGTGTTTTTCCAATTGGTCTCTGTGTGGTCCATCTCCCACAATGGCTAGAGAAAATTCATCTGATTCCTCTAGTACGGCTTTTAATTTCTCAATTTCTTTTTCAGGCGCAAGTCTTCCTACATACAATAATAATTTATCTTGAGTGCGACCATCTGTCAGTTTTTCCCTCATTGAATTCGTAAAACAATCCGGGTGAAACATGTCGGTATCCACACCGCGTTTCCACACGTGCACATTTTTAAAATCTCGTTCTACTAGTTCCTTCTGTACTGTTTGAGAAGTACAGATATTTAAATCGGCACGGTTATGCAACTTTCTGAAATACCACCAAATGGCTCCTTTTAACAAGGAAAGATGATAGAAATCCAAGTATTGAGCCACATTGGTGTGATAAGAAGCAACTAGTGGATACCCCAATTTATAAGCATAATTAACCCCGGAGTATCCAAGAATGGCAGGGTTTACAACATGAACTACGTCCGGATCATATTCTTCAAGATATTTTTTTACCACTCGATTCGGAAGCGCAAACTGTTTGGAGCGATAAAAAGGAAGCGTTCTAGCTGGAACGCCCTTAATAATCGCACCATCGTATTCATAAACGCCCAAGTCCGGTGCAATAATACGCACGTTATGACCTTGTTTATGAAGCCAACGGATGCACGCTGTAAGTCTTGTTACAATGCCATCTGTAGAGGGTAAAAATGTTTCCGTTACAATCGCTATTTTCAAGGAGGACACTCCCTGTTTCTTTTATTTCCAGGTTACACTCGGCAATACATTTTCTTCAATGACCCGGTCTTTATGATTCATGACTGTTCTAAGAATTTCACGGATGACTTCGTCAGTCAGTAAATGCGGTTCAAGTCCTAAGTCTCTCAATTTTGTATTTTCCGCGTGGAAGAAATGATCTTCGAGTTCTACTCTTGGATTGTCTAAATGAGCAACATCGGTGTTAAAGCCTTCCTCTTGCGCGACTTTTTGAACCTTATTTGCTAGATCCAACACAGAGAACTCTTCTGTAAACTGATTGAACACACGGAATTCTCCTTTATCTGCTGGATTCTCGGCCGCTATCTCAATGCAGCGTACGGTATCTTTAATATTTAAAAATCCGCGTGTTTGACCGCCTTTTCCGTATACCGTTAAATCATGTCCAACCGTGGATTGAATAATGAAACGATTTAAGGCAGTGCCAAAGACTCCGTCATAATCCAAGCGGTTCGCAAGAATTGGGTCCATTTGCGTTTCTTCTGTATCCAAGCCGTATACAACACCTTGATTCAAGTCCGTTGCTCGTATTCCCCAAATTTTGCAAGTGAACATAATATTATGGCTGTCATGTACTTTAGATAGGTGATAGAACGAACCGGGCTGTTTTGGATACGGAAGTACATCTTTACGCCCTTTATGTTCTACTTCAAGATATCCTTCTTCGATTGGAATATTTGGTGTCCCATATTCACCCATTGTACCCAATTTGATCAAATGACAATCTGGAACCATTTCCTTAATACCATATAGAACATTTAACGTTCCAACTACATTATTAACTTGGGTGAAAATCGCATGTTCCCGGTCAATCATGGAATACGGAGCAGAACGCTGCTCTGCAAAATGGACAAAAGCATCTGGTCTCTCCTGTCTAAGCACTTCCTTAAGGAAATCATAGTGATTAAGATCTCCTTCGTATGTACGAATTTCCTTTCCAGTAAGCTCTTTCCACTTTTCCACACGTTCTTCTAAATCAGCAATAGGGGTGATAGAATTTGACTTTAATTCTTCATCCCATTTTCTTCTAGCCATGTTATCAATAATAGATACGTCATGTCCTTGTTTTGATAAATAAAGTGCTGTTGGCCAACCACAGAAGCCATCTCCTCCAGCTATGATAATATTCACGTCATAACCTCCACTCATCTTAATATATTTTTTCATAAATGTTACGAAAACTTCTTACAAATTATCTTTTTTCATTTTTTTACACGACCAAAGAAAAGGTATCATGTTCGCGCACATTTCGCAAATGTTTTTCTACTCGTGTGATTCTACATTCTATTATTTCTCTATCACTTTAGATATTATAACATTTCATTGATACTAGTATGAATAATAATACATATTATACCCAAATGCACAGACAGATTTTAAATAATTGTCACATTCATTATCCGTCCTTACAAAAAAAGGCTCCCTTGCCAAGGAAGAGAGCCCTTCATTTAATTTTTGTTAACCTCCGATATATTTTTGGTAAAGAGTACGCGCTTTTGTTTTATCATTTTCCCCGTGAATAATAGTTCTTCCATCACGAAAGATCACAAAACGTTTATCTTCCAAGTCCAACACTAACAAAAAATCATTTTCTTGCTGTATTTCTTGATGATAACGATTTTTCAAATCGGGTAGAGACAAAAATTGCCGGGATGCCGGACGTACCTGAACCGCATTACGTCCACACAACACTTCTGCTTTGGTCCGATTAGCATACTCTAAAAATGGGTAAGTTGCCTGTTCTCCACAAGAAAGACAGTCTTCTTTTTTTAACTTCTCAACCTGTATGGAGGAAGTTTCATTTTCCCATATATCAAAAGATAATAACGTTTTTCGCAAAGACTCTTGCTGACCTGTTAAAATTTTCAATGCTTCTGTCGTCTGATGCGAACTCACCATTTGCACGGCAGGACCAATAATACCAACTGTATCACACGTTTCTCCGTCTAGTGGAATATCTTCCATTAAGCAATGTAAGCATGGCGATTGCCCTGGGATAACGGTGAAAGTAAGCCCATAACTGCTCACACAAGCCCCATATATCCATGGAATGTTATATCTTTGGGAAAAATCATTAATTAGCATTCTCGTGTCAAAATTATCAAGCGCATCAATAATTAAATCAGCAGGGAGAACATTCTCCAATAATGCTACATCTGCTTCTCCGATGACTGCTTCAACCGTCACTTCTGTATTTATAGCTGTTAATCTGTTCTTGGCAGCCTGCGCTTTTGGTAGGGTCATGTCTGCATCTTTCTCTGTATAAAGTTGTTGTCTGTTTAGATTACTATGCTCCACATAATCCCTATCTATAATAGTAATACGCCCGACACCAGCTCTGACAAGTGTTTCTGAGGCTGCACTACCTAATGCACCGGCTCCGACAATGACAACATGCTTTTCAGACAATAATCGCTGTCCATGTTCTCCAATCCCTTGAAACATAATTTGCCGGGAATAGCGATGATTTATCACAGTTTACTCAACCCTTCAACCGGACTGCTTGCTTGTGCGTAGTATTTCTTTTCTATACGGCCAGCTTCACATCCTAACTTACCAGCTTCCAGCGCGTATTTCATTGCTTCCGCCATTTTCACAGGGTTATCTGCCCCAGACACAGCAGTATTTAGTAAAACCCCATCAGCACCAAGTTCCATCGCATGTGCTGCATCCTTAGGACTCCCTATGCCTGCGTCTACAATAACAGGAACTTCCGCTTGTTCTATAATGTGAGATAAGTTATATGGATTAATAATTCCTAGTCCTGTTCCAATTGGCGAAGCACCAGGCATAATCGCGTGAACACCTAATTCCTGAAGACGTCTTGCGAGTACCACATCATCTGACGTATATGGAAGTACAGTAAAACCTTCATCTAATAAAATCTCTGAGGCCTTGATTGTTTCTACTGGATCGGGTAATAACGTTTTATCACACCCTATGACCTCTACTTTTACCATATCACACATATCAGCAGCTTGAGCGATTTTTGCTATCCGAACAGCCTCTTCCGCTGTTTTTGCTCCAGCTGTATTCGGTAAAAGCCGGAACCCACTTAGATCCATTCTTTCAAATGGATCAGGCTGACTTTCATCAAACAAATTCATTCGCCGTACCGCAAACGTCAGCACCTCGGTTTCGGATTCACGTACTGCTTCTTTTTGAACATCGGCATTTTCATATTTTCCCGTTCCTAGAAATAACCTGGATTGAAATGAATAAGGTCCAATTTTTAACATGATTTCAGCCTCCTCCTACAAAATGAACGATTTCCAACGTATCGCCTGGTTGTACTGGTTCTTCATCATACTGCTCTTTTTTTAAAATAACTCCGTTGCGTTCGACTACAGCTTTTTTATTTCCAAGCTGTAGATGGTTCAACAGCATATTTATCGTTTCCGTTTCTTCAGGAATCTCCTTTTGGGCTCCATTAATTGTTAATGTCAACGGGAGTATCCTCCTTTTTATTCATTGTTCTTTGCGGGGAAAAGGCAGAAATCCATTCCGGAACATTTGCCTTCCCTTCGATTAAATCAGCCATCCATGTCCCCGTTAATGCGGATAAAAGAATTCCATTTCGATAGTGACCTGCCGCTATCCATAGTCCTTTCACGTGACTTTGTCCAAGGTAAGGCTTCCCATCAAAAGTCTGCGGACGAACACCCGTCCAGGCTGTTTCCCATTCTGCTTCTTGAAGGTCAGGTACAAGCCGGAATGCTTTAGCTAACAAAGTCTGTACCGCACCTGCACTCACCTTTTTCCCCATTTCTCCTTCCCGTTCCGTTGCTCCGATAATAATAGAACCGCCGGGTTTTGGGACAAGGTAAAAATCTGAAGCATGCATCGTCGTTTGAATAATAGGTTTGGCAGGACGAAGAGAGACACATTCCCCTTTCACGGGGATAAGGGGCAAAGGCTGCTCTTGGAAGGAGCTAATCGTATTAGACCAAGCTCCACTGGCAAGCACAACTTCATCAGCGTATACTGGACCAAACGGTGTTTCTGCTCCTATTGCTTTCCCGTTTTCTCGTAAAATCTTTAATACTGGCGTGTCTTCATATATATCGCATCCCTCAAAAGCAGCAGCTCTCGCATAAGCTTTTGTCAATTCTGCTGCTTTCACTTGCCCATCTCCACAAATATACAATCCGCCGGAATTTTCTCCTGTTAAACTCGGTTCGATGGCTTGAATCTCTCGATTAGTGAGCCACTCTACTTGCTCGCCCTCTTGTTGTTGAAACTGAAGCATTTCCAATAGTCGATTTTTTTCCGTTTCGGTGTCGGCAACCTTCAACATCCCATTCTTAATCAAAGAAACAGATATTCCTGACTTTTCTTCTAATTCCGGAACTAGTTCTGGAAACATGTCCCGGCTTTTTCTCGCAAAATCAAAAAACGGACTTTTTTCTTTAATCTCTGCCTGTGCCCCGAGCATACCTGCTGCAGCACTGGAAGCTTCTGCTCCTACTCTCGTTTTTTCCAGCACTGCTACCTTCATGTTTCGTTTCGAACACTGGTACGCTATTGAACAACCATTGACCCCACCACCAATGACAAGTACATCATAGAAGTTATTCATGTCCTGCCTCCTCTTTTAAAACCGTTTGAAACGACTGAACCGCCGCTACTGGATCTGATGCTTCATAGATACCTGACATAACAGCAACACCTTCTGCTCCATGTATGAGACAATCTCTGACGCTTTCAGGAGTGATACCTCCAATCGCTATGACAGGAATGGAAACAGCCTCTACTATTTGTTTCAGGTATTCTGTTCCCCTAGCCGGAGAAAGAGGCTTACTGCTTGTTTCAAAAATGTGTCCGAAAAACAAATAGTCAGCACCCTCTTGTGCTTTTTTTCGTGCAGCCTCTATGCTGTGTACAGAACTTCCTATCAAACCATGAAAAGTAGGAATGCTGGACAAATCCATTGCTTCAGGCAAGTGAATACCTGCTACTCTATGATACTTCGTAATGATGTAACGATTATTTACAATGATTTTGTCAGCAGGAACATGATGTTCTTTTAATTGTTCTAAAGCTTCCAATATCTTTTCATCGCTCCAATTTTTTTCTCGTATATGGAGATAATCCACATAAGGAGCAATCTTTGTCGTAATATTCAGCCATGTTTGAAAAGATTGAGTTCCGGTTGAAATAACATGCAGCATGAAAGTTCTCCTTTCAAAACGAATCAACTCAAAGGCGAACAGTCAAAACATGCAAAAACGTCAATTTTTTTAGGTATTAAAAAAACCGCTTCCTTCGAGCGGAAAGCGGTCTGCTGGATTTTTATCCCTGCTTCCCACTTTCCTCCGCTGGAATCATCCAGTTCAGGTTCTAAGAGTTTTAAAGGTTCACTTTAATCTCAGCCTTTCTTTAAGGCACCCCTAGTGGTTTTCTATTATTTTACATTAAATTATTGTCGGCCAAAAGTTGTTGATGTATTGAATTTATTGATTAAATCTTAAAACACTTTTCTTGTCCTTGTCAACTGACATCCCCTCTATTAGATAACGAGTTATTCCTCGACTGACATCGTCTTTTCCACATGTTCATGTAAATCTTCGTCATCTTCCACATGAACGATTACCTTGTATTCTCCAGTTGAATCAAAGGTATGAAATCCCGTGTAAACACTATCAGCCTCTTCCTCCGTTTCTTCCCACGTTCGTGTATCTTCTCCGGTTTTCCATATTTCATAACGAACCCGTGCATTCGTTAAAGGTTCACCGTTGTTACTAATTTGAAAAGATAAATCTTTTTCTTCACCGGCCATTATTTCTGCTTTCGATTGCAGTTCAGCGGATACCGGCGACGTGTCCGCATGTCCGACATGCTCTTCTTTATTGTCCTCATCGTCTGGATTTCCAATAGTTATTTGTTCTGTCGGCATCTGATGCATATCTCTTGCCGTGACATGGGCAGTTACATTAAAAACAGCTTCATCTCCAAAGCTTTCAGAAATGCTGTAAACACCGTTTTCATTTTCTTCAGCAAGTATCTCTTCACTAGATTCTTTTGCGCCTTCCTTCCATATTTCAAAAAGAACTTCATCCGCATCTTCCACCGGCTCTTCTGCTTGAGTTACTTTTGCACCAATTTCTATTTCCTTTTCTACTTCAGCGCTCTCCGCCATATCAATTTCTACTTCAATCGGTTCCAGCGAAGATTCACCTGTTTGTTCTTCTTCATCCGCCTCACCACACGCACTTAAAAGAAGTAGAGACGCAGCAACCAATGTATAACTAGTATGTTTTGTTACATTCACTATGAATTCCCCCTCTATTATTTTCATTATACACACCGTTTTTTTTCACTTCTATCTATACAATGACAATTTATTTACACTCCGAATATCGTTAATAGTATCCACAAGGAAGGGACGCTAAGGAGTGTTGTCACTAAGGTGATACTTGATACTAGTTCCGGACTAGATTCAAACTGCACAGCTATCATTGCAATCGTTGCAGCGGTTGGCATAGCTGTGGAAACGATTAATACTGCACTTAACGTATCACCAGTTTGAAGTACTAGTGTGAAAACAAACGCCACCAACGGTGAAACCACAAGTCTTAGAACAGTTCCCGTACCTACTGATTTCCAATCCAAGGACGAAACGGATATTTTCGCTAATTGCATACCAAGTACAATCATGACAACAGGAATGGCAGCGTCTGCCAACATGTTCACTGCATCCATATAAGATTCCTTTATATCCAGCTGAATAGCCTGGCAAAACACACCGACAATCAGTGCATGGAAAACAGGCATTTTCAACACCACACGGAGGGCATCAGCTGCAGTCAAGCTGCTTCTATTTGCTATGTATACTCCTATTGTACTCATTAATAATGCTTGAATGACCATGAAAATGATGGAATAAGCGAAAGCACTCTCCCCAAAGGCAAATAAAATCAAGGGCGCCCCGTAGTTTCCGGAATTCATAAACGTCGTCGCAAGAGTCATACCACTCGTTTTTTCGGGATCCCATTTTAACACCATACCTAATACCTTATTAATCAGCAGCATCGCAAGCAAAAACAAGACGGAAAAAGCTATAATTCGAAAAAGATCTGCATCGGGTTCCGTTGTGTAAAACGTTCGAAAGACTAAAGCAGGATTCAGGATATAAAGAGCAACAGCAGAAACCGAACCCACCTGTAGCACATGTTTCTTTTGCAATAAAAAACCAGCTAAGAAAATAAGAACAATCGGCACTAAAACATTTATAAAAACAGACATATTAAAATCACCTTCGTTTCGTCAGATCAAGAAAAGTACGAGGCATACGGCTGGATTGCAGTTCTAAACAAAGCCTATTTTTTTAACATGCTACGCAATTTATTTTTTTCTTTTCTAGATACTAAAATATATAAAAAATCATTTTCCTGGATGATTGTTTCTCCATACGGAGTTACTAACTCATCATCACGAACAATCGCACTGATAAGGACCGAATCCGGAAAATCAATGTCTTGAAGGGACTTACCGACAATAGAGGTGTTCTCTTCGGTTTTAAATTCAATAATTTCTGCATTTGCTTTACCGATGGATATTAACTCCAGAGAATGTGTCGGCGTTTCTTTCTTTGGACCAGACAACCCTAATTTATTAGATAGAAATGAAATAGAAGACCCTTGAATTAACGCAGAAGTTAAAACAATAAAAAAGACAACGTTGAATATCATCGGCCCGCTCTCGACATCGGCGACAATGGCGAATGTAGCAAGTACAATCGGAACCGCTCCGCGCAACCCGGCCCAAGATAAGAAAAGCTTCTCTTTCGCACTATACTTCATACCAAGGGTCGACAAGTATGTGGCAATAGGGCGGGCAATAAGTATTAGTACAGCAGACAGCAACAATCCACTTCCAATAACAGACGGAGATAATATTTGTTCCGGAAAAGCCAAAAGCCCAAGAATGATAAACATTAAAATTTGAGCCATCCAAGCGAATCCTTCGTTAAAACGAAAAATCGAATGGCGGTAAGTGAGTTCGGAATTACCAATAATTAAAGCTGCTATGTAAACGGCCAGGAACCCGCTTGCATTTAATAGCGATGCTACACTGTACGTCAAAAGTGCAAAAGATAGTGCAAATATCGGGTAAAGACCACTTGAATCTAAATTTATGCGATTAATCGACATGGAAGCAACTTTCCCCAGTAATATCCCAATTATCAGACCCACTCCCATCTGCCAAAAGAAGGAGCCAAACACTAACCAATAATTAGGTTCATTAACCGTAATTAATTCAATAAATACGAGGGTTAAAAACACAGCCATAGGATCATTTGTCCCAGACTCAGCTTCCATCGTTGATGCTATTTTTGTTTTTATATTTCGTTCTTTTAATGAAGCAAATACCGCCGCTGCATCAGTCGAACCAACAATAGCTCCGAGTAGAAATGATTCCATCCAAGTAAGATCCACTATGTATTTTGCCGCTAGTCCGACAAGCATAGACGTAATTAAAACACCAATAGTAGCAAGACTTAAAGACGGCCAAATCACCGAACGTATCGTTGACCATTTTGTTTGTGTTCCCCCTTCAAACAAAATAATCACAAGTGCCATAATCCCAACGAGTTGGGCTTGCTTGGCGTTATCAAAATAAATAATTCCTAATCCGTCACTTCCGATTAACATACCGACAAGAATAAAGAGAATCAACGAAGGCATGCCTAACCGCGATGAAAACTTAGTAACCATAACTCCCACTATTAAAAGCAGAGCGGCAAGTAATACGAATGAATCGATATCAAACCCCCCAACAAACATGCTCGTCTTCTCCTTTCTTACGGTTTAAAGGTTAACGTCTAAACGCGGTTTCATCTTGTTTTTATCAATTCCGATGTATCTCAAAGTTTCCCCAGGTGAGTGATGACAAAATCGTTTTTGTATGAGAGAAACAGCAATGCCTTTCTTATAGGCATGGTAACCAAAAGTTTTCCTCAAAGTATGAGGACCAATCTTTTCTGTCATACCAATTTTCTCCGCTGCATTGTTCATAACCCGATACGCCTGCTGCCTGCTTATTGGAGTCGTTCCTCTTGAAGATTGGAATAGATAGGCTTGAGGGTCTAAGGTAGTGTGTTTAGTGAAGTACCATTTTAGTGCCGACTGCACTTGTCTGTTTAAAGCAATGTCTTCTCTGTCACACTGTATAAAATCAAGAGGCTCCCCTTCATCAGTTAAGACATCTTTCACGCTTATAACAAGCAGTTCACTTATTCTCAATCCTGTGTTGATACCCATGACAAATAATAAAAAATTTCTGGAGGAATGTGTCTTTAACGTTTGTTTTAACTGAAAAATGAGTTCTATATCTTTAATAGGTTTAACATATTCCACTTCACCATTCTCCTCCAAAATAGGTTACAAAAACGTACTATGTTTATATGTTATGTTACCATTATGATATCATAGGTTATTTTAAAATTGGGGAAATACGATTAAGAGCACTAATAAAAGGGGATTTTTCTATGTCAGAATTTACTCATTTTAATGAACAAGGACGAGCAAAAATGGTCGATATTTCCGACAAAGAAACAACCGTCCGCACCGCTTCCGCTAGATCTAGTATCACTGTTTCAAAAGATGTATATGACCAGATTCAACAGGGAACAAATAAAAAAGGTGATGTTTTTGGTGTATCACAAATTGCCGGAATTATGGGAGCCAAAAAAACATCCGATATTATTCCGATGTGCCATCCGCTTTCCTTAAACGGGGTTGATATTCAGTTTGAGTGGGAAATTTCTGAAGGAAAATCATACGTTATTATCATAATCGCTGAAGTAAAAGTAAAGGGGAACACAGGTGTAGAAATGGAAGCACTCACCGCAGCATCAACCGCTGCGCTTACGATTTATGATATGTGTAAATCAATTGATAAAGATATGACCATTGGACCGACTTTTGTTTTGAAGAAAACAGGTGGAAAAAGCGGTGACTACGAGCGTACTTAAAAATAATAGCCAGCAGACTTTCAACCTGTCTGCTGGCTGTTCATTAAAATATTAGGCCATATCCAGTCAATATAATGACGACAAGTAAAATAATACAGGCCACCCATAACATTGCTTGAGGCTCGTTCCTTTTCTTTTTGCCAACTAACATTTCCATGACACCAATGACAATGACGGCCAGAACCCCTTTAAAAATAAATTCAAGCGGGAACCCGTATGAAACTAACATTCCTACACCTGAAACAATCATGATGACAGCGAACAAGCGCTGTAACATTAGCGTGATTTTTTGTTTAGGCAAGAAATAGCTTACAAGAAAAAACAGTACAAGAAGAAACCATGAACCTTCATGCGCTCCTTGAAACATACTTAACATTTTCCACATATCTCCTTTTTAATAAGTTAATATTTCCTCTTCCCAATATATAGAACAAACTCCATGCCCGCAAGCTTTTACTGCTGCTGTTCTTCTATTGGGGCTATGAGAAAAGCTTTAAACCGGCGGCAGAAATTATAATTAATCCAATACAGCTTAACCTGAACCAATCCTTAGGTTCATCGTACCAAATCATACCAAGAATGGCTCCTCCTGCTGTGCCAATGCCTGTCCACACCGCATAAGTAATCCCCATCGGAAGAGTATTCATAGCAAGAGCTAAAAACGCAAAACTTAACCAAAAACTTATCACCAAAAAGAAGAAAGCACGAATTGTTTTATCATGGTGCAATTTACTAATCATCGTTACTCCCGTCATTTCAAACAAGCCTGCAACAATCAGATAAACCCATGCCATTATATCCGTTCCTCCCTCGGCTTATCTTCAGCAAGCTTTAATCCGATAATACCGATTAATAATACCCCGATTAATACCATTTTTATAGGGCCCAGCTGTTCTCCGAATAGAAATGTATCAAACAGTACTGTTCCAACCGTACCAAGTCCGGCAAAGACCGCATAAACGGTCCCTACAGGTAAAAATTTTCCAGCCATCACTAACAAATGAAAACTGATGTATATACAAACAAATGTCAAACTCCATTCCCACCACGAAGCGGCATGTTTTAATCCAATCACCCATCCTATCTCAAACATAGCGGCGATGACGACTTTCACCCATTGCATATTCATTTTATCATCTCCCCAAAACCCTTCCATGAATCTCCATCTTATATTGTAACCAGAGCAGGTGGATTTGTCTAAATCAGGAGACTAAAGAATTTTCCGTTCTTTCCCATTCATAAATACGTTCATGTTTCACACGATAACTAGTGTCGGTCAAACATCTTCGAACGACGTTTGGAGACAAAAAGGAGACCCACAAATGAAACCATGGGGGAGAATATTTATGGGTATATTAAGCGGCAATCCACAAGAAGAACCGATGCATTATGGGGAAGTGTTCGGAGCATGGACTTATTTAACCAGCTTAAAAGGTATCATATCTGGTTATCAAACAATGATGAACCATACTGGAGATGCTGATCTTTTTAAATTCATCGAGAACATGGTGGATGAAGCCAAAAGAGAAGAGATGGAAATGGAGCAGCTTCTGAAGGAAAACGGGGTTGGTCTGCCTCCATCCCCTCCAGAAAGAGCTTATTCTGATCATGAAAACATTCCAGTTGGAGCACGTTTTAATGACCCTGAAATATCCGCTATGATTACAAAAGACATTGCAACGGGATTGGTCGCCTGCAGTCAAGTGATAGGTCAATCAACCCGCGAAGACATTGCGATGATGTTTGGGCGATATCATTCTAATAAAGCTCAAGCAGGAGCAAAGCTTTTGCAATTGAATAAGGACAAAGGCTGGCTTGTATTACCACCGCTTCATATCGAAACTCCACAAAGTGTTACTGTATAATAAAAGGGTGGGAGTTCTCTTTAAAAAGAGGACTCCTGCTTTTTTTGATCCTCTCTAAAGATAACCGTTATGTTGATGACGACGATGAAGGAAAAGAAAATTCAGTTTTTCCGTTTTTCAAGACAAGCATCGCATCAAATGTCCGTTTCCCTTTAAAACCTTTTATTACCCGCGTTTTTCCTTTTTCACAAAGATCACGAACTTGCGCCTCGGTAATGGTTTTACTTAAAATAGTACGATTAAAGGTTTGTTTACATCCATTTTTGTAATTCGTGCATCCATAAAACGATTTTCGCTGTACAATTTCTCCTTTTTGGCATGATGGACAGAGAGCAATGGGCTGTTGTGTTCCTTTTTTTCCTTTTGCCCTTCTTGGCTTCGGCAAGCCTTCCGTAGAAATTGTTAGTTTATCAATCTCTGCTCCTGCAGTATCAACTAAGTTTTTAGTAAAAGCTGAAGTGTTCTGGATAAACGTTTGTTTTTGTGCATTACCTTCTCCTATTCTTTTTAAAAACAACTCCCATTTTGCTGTCATTTCTGGTTTTGATAATAAAGAACCTTCGACCGCCTGGCATAAAATCTCTCCTTTTTTTGCAACATGAACAATATTTTTTTGAACATAAATATATTCCTGTCGAATGAGCGTCTTTATAATATTACTTCGCGTCGCTTCTGTTCCAAGTCCCTCGACTTCTTTTAACGTAGCTTTCGCTTCTTCATCTTCATCGACCAGCTGACCGCACGTTTTCATCATATTAATTAGTTGCCCTTCTGTATAAGGCTTTGGCGGCTTTGTTTTATCTTTATGAATATGTACAAAAGCATCAGCCGACATTCCTTTTTCAAGTCGCGGTAATGCTTGGATCTGCTGTTGGTTTTGTTTCGAATTTTGTTTGGACGAACCAAACAATACTTTCCATCCTCTTTGTTTTTCTACATTCCCTTTACTATAAAATCCCAGACCTTTAACAGCAGTTGTTACAATTGTTTCTTCATATTCATAGTCATAGTGGAACATGGCCAACGCGCTTTTTACTATTTCAAAATATATATTTTTTTGATCCGTACGAAGCTTTTGCACCGCTTGTTCCGTTGGAATTTTTTTCGTCGGGATAATGGCGTGGTGCTCCTTCACTTTTTCATCATTCACAAAACGTTTATTAGGCTGCAATGAAGAAGGTTCAAATATATCACCTGTTACTCGTTGATAGCTGTCCAGATTTTTTTGTACGTAAGCAAATTCATTCTTTGTAATATGCTGTGTATCCGTTCTTGGATAGGTAACAAGCTTCAACGGTTCATCGTATAAACTTTGAACAATTTCAAGCGTTTTGGACGGACTGTACTTGTATTTTTTATTAGCCAACGTTTGAAGACTCGATAAAGAATGCAATAATGGCGGTTTGACGCGTTTTTGACTAACTTTTATATCTTGAACGGTACCTGTGTCTATCTCCTTGATTTGATGCTTTTCGATAACTTTTTTTGCTTCTTCTTTTGTTTTGTAACGCTTATTGACTTTCCCTTGATAGGTTCCATTGTTTGTTTTAAAGTCTGCTTTTAATTCAAAATAATCTTCAGGTACAAACTGTTCGATTTCTTTCTGACGGTTGTAAATAAGTTTTAACGTTGGTGTTTGGACTCTTCCAACGCTGAAAACGTGATTTAATCCTTTTGATTTCAAAAGCAATGTATATAAACGACTCGCATTCATTCCGACAACCCAATCAGAAATTTGGCGGGCCTGCGCTTCCTCATACAAGGAGACAAACTTTTCTCCAGGGTGAAGACGCTCAAAGCCTTTCTTCACTTCTTCTTTTTCAAGGCTGTTAATCCACAGGCGTTGCGTAGGCTTTTGACTCACCCTTGCTTGTTTTATAATACTCCTCGCTATATTTTCACCTTCTCGATCACAATCGGTTGCGATAATAATTTCATCTGCCTCACGCAACAACCCTTGTACAATCTGAAATTGTTTTTTTGTTTTATAAGCCGTCTTAAATTCAAAACGATTTGGAATCATTGGCAAGGTATTCAAGTTCCAGCGTTTCCAAGACGTGCTATATTCCGCCGGGGTTTTTAATTCAACCAAATGGCCTATTCCCCAAGTAAGAATAGCTCCTGTTGGAAAAGTAGAACAGGCAGGTATCGTCATGTATCCTTCTTTTTTATTTCCTTTGGGAAAAGCTGCAGCATACGCTTTAGCCTGACTTGGTTTTTCTGCTAATATAACGGGCATCATTTCTCGCTCCTTTAACCGAATAAGAACGAACGTTCCTTTCGTTATTATAAATGATTTTTCTTGTTTTACAAACGACTTCTCTTATCTTCTATTAAAAAAAATGATAAACTTTTATAGGAATTACCAGAGATGGAGGTCATACCTGTGAGTCATTTAAAAGAAGCAGGCTTCGAATATTATCAATTGAAAAATGAAATACAGTACGAAGGAATAGAAGATGATTTAAAAAAGCTGACAAACGCATTTGATTATTTGCCGGCAGATGAATATGCTCCCGATCTGAACAGGTACCGCCGATACGCTAGAGCCGTCATTATGCCGGGAACACATGAAATAAAATGGCTTCCTGAAACAAAAATAGACGGAAAAAATTATTATGAATATTTTCAAGGAAGTTTTAATCCAGAGTATATGGGAGAATATCGTCGTTTTCCTGCACTGACAAAAGAATCGATGCAAAATAAATTACTCGAAGAAATTATACGGTTTGATTTTCGGGAAACATTTTGGATGAGAGAAGATGCACTAATGCCGTTTCATGCGGGGATTCATTTTGTAAAGTTGTTGGTAGAAAACGAAGGGGATGTCGCTGTTTCGTCTCCTAATAACCTCCATCAAGACGGTGAACCTTTTACATTCGCTCATCTCATTCGACGTAATAATATAAAAGGGGCGATGAATGCCATTTCTACCCCGGAACATCGCGGAAAAATGCCCGAAGAAGTGCCTGATAGTGAGATAACAACCTCTTTTTATCTGGAAGATCCTTTGGAGTCCTATAGTGTGTATGATCCACTCGTCACACACTATGTTGGCGAAGTAGAAAAAGGGAATCAAGCTGGTATCGGGGAACGCTCCGCCATTCTGATAGACTTTCAACCAACTGTAATTGCTGACCCAGATGTTGTGCGGAGCATGCAAGGAAAGACAAGTAAGATGATTTACGTATAATAGCAGACATGACGGCTGTCCAAAAGGGCAGTCCCTTTTAATTAAAATATTAAGCCGACAGCAGCGCCGTAGCTTCCTTTCAAGCAATAACGAATCTTATACTCTTTTTAATAGGGGTTGGGACAGCCCTCTTAGTTAACAGAAGTTAACGAAACGAGTTCGTAATAAAGCGTAGTGCGGCCTGTTCCCCATTCTGCCTTTGTAATAATAGCAGTTCCAAATGGTTGCTTATCTCCTTCTGTTTGAATAGAGATCGCTGTATCTAGCGGAAAAAAATGATAGCCTTCTTTCACAAGTCGAAATGTTCGTTCACCAAGACGTTCTGAATCTTTATGAGTGATAATCTCCCAATTCATTTCTATCGAAAATCCCATTACATTCCCTTCTTTCGTCATTCAATATTCGAAAACACTACAACTGTGGGTTCAAAAAGAATAAATTAACAACGATTTCCAGTACTTTTTGAACATTCTCTTTAAGTATTACATTCGACATGAACGGCATCATTCCTGCTACAGAAGAAAATAAGCTAAAGCTACACCTGTGCCACCAAACATAAGCGCAAACGGCAGGTTCCACCATGTCATTTGATATGGATTTCGTTTTGTATATTGGCTCATTATCGTTATCGGTACGTTAAATGTTCCAGCTGCATCGTTAGCTAGCGTAGCAGTAATCATGACAATCGCAATGCTCACCGGATTAATATCCTGAAGAAATGGTTCGACAAACATTCCTTGCATACTAATTGTTACAAGAGGATGAACACCAACGCAAGCTAACACTAGTGCACTTAATTGCAAAACAATAAATAAAAGTAGCGGCATCTCTCCTATAAAAGATAATGGTCCTCTTAATTCATTAAAAATAGAAGTACGTTCCACGACTTCATTAAAAACACCTAATGCCAAAAAAAGCAGCATGAAATTCTGCATCGTTTTCATCTGGCCGACCAAGGTGAGCAAATGATAACGCAAAAATATTTTATGACGTTTTATCGCAACTGCCCAGATCAAAGTATAAGGTGCAATGATTACAATAATTGCTTCAAAAAAATTTAGTCCAGCGAGCAAATGAACAACAGCAGCTGTTCCAATAAATAAGAAAAGAAATGCCGCCATCGCTAGAAGTTTCCTCACTTCCTTTTTTGTAAAAGACGTCGATGTCGCAGTATTTTCAAATGAATTTCTTTTATATTTCATCGCAAGCAGCCAATCCAATAAAAGCATCGTTCCAGAGAAAACAAGCAGCCAAGGAAGGATACGTAAGTAAGATACACTTGTTATTCCTAAAACAAGTGCGATGTAAACTTCAATCGGACTCCATACATTTACACTCGCAAATGAACGCAGCATCGATTGTGTCGCAAATCTATGAAAGACTTTTTCCTTAAAATCAATTAATCTATGTTCAACAAAACGGTATACAATCGGGATTGCCGATAAAAAAATGAATAATCCTAGAATATAATGAGTCAGCGATGTTCGTCGATAAAACTGAGCTAAGTCCGTTGCGTTTGTCTGTAATAGACGATACAAAGATCGTTCATATCGGCCAACAAACATAAAATGATTAATAATAGGAATCATATATAAAAGAGATAACAGCAATGCCATAGAAGTAAAATAAAATGGAACTTCAGCTAAAGAAAGATCGTAGAAGAAAAATAGAAACAGGGACACACTGAAAAACACAGTTGCCAGTATTTGATACGTACGATTCGCTTCACGAAAAGATATTATTATCGAAAAGACACCAATAACTCCCACAGTATACAACAATAACTTTGATTCTATGAAAATATGAACGATATACAATAATACGTATGATGTATATGTGATAAATCGCAGTCCTTGCATCAAAAAAACCTACCTTAAGAAAATAAAAAAAGAGCACCACCACCTACGGCTGGTACCCTTTCATCATATCATAACGAATAGAAAATCTTTCCGCTCGTCTGCTCTTTCGACATAATTTCCCGGGAAATAACGTCACCCCGTATATTTTGGTTTCCTGTTTCGTTTTAAAAGTTGAAATTTTTTCTTCCTGGAGAAAACAGATAACAGAATGGAAGAAAAAACGAAAATAATGCCGACGACCTGCCAATTCGTTAACTGATCATGGAATACCCATACGCCTATCATAATTCCAACAATAGGCTCAATTGTTGCAAGAATAGCAGCATGGCTTGATTCAATATATTTTAGACCAGCAGTATATAGGACATAAGCTAAAATAGTTGAAATAACCACACTTCCCAGCGAATAAACCCATACCATCGGTTCCGCGAATGGTTTAAGATTCTTTTCAATTCCACTAATCGGTAGTAAAAAAAGCCCTCCACAAAGCATCGAATACGCTGTGATTGTAACGGAGTGATATTTTTTACTTACAAACTTTCCAATAATACTGTATAACGCACAAAAGAAACCAGAAGCCAAACCAAATAATAGGACAGAAACCGTCAAGTTCATCGCTCCAAGAGGAAAGAACCCTGCTACTAAACTGCATCCAGCTAATGTTAATATAATTGCAGCAACCTTATTAACTGTCAGCGATTCCTGGAACACAAACCGGGAAATAATCGCAACAAATACTGGACTCGTATACAAAAGGACGACCGCAACGGATAGAGACGATTGCTCCATTACCGTAAAGTAGCACCAATTAAATAAAGCAATACTAATGACACCAAGACCTATAAAATAAGGAATATCTCTTAAGTGAATGTTCAATAAATACGGTCGAATCATACCAATAATCCCAAACATCAATATTGTTGATAAAGTCATTCGTATCGTAACCACTTCAAGAGGAGAGAATCCAAAGTTATACAAACTTTGCACAAATAACCCCGTCAATCCCCAGAACGAAGCTCCAAAAATTGTGATACCATACGCAGCAGTTGACCGCATCTTTTTCACCTTCTTTTGCTTTAGAGAGTCATATAGGAAAAGCGCAAGCGCCCTGGACAGTGGAAGTTAGGCTAAGAACGCCACGTCCTGTTTCAACGTCGAACTGACCCTCATCGTGTGGGCGTCCGAGCGGCTGGGCGCTGAAGCTGGATCCCAAAAACGCCAACATTTTATACTTCCCTATCTTCTCACCTTGGAACAGGAAATACTACAGGAAAACAATATTATATAGGAATAGTTTTGACCATATTTGATCATTATATTTTTACCATGTCTCCGCAAAAAAAGGTTAGTCATTTCTATCACTATTTTCTATATACAAATGAATACTTTACCCTAAAGTCATAATTTATTCGGTTGGCAGAATAACCGCTATACAACTAAACTTATCGTACCGATGGTTACATTTCATTAACTATTCGCAGTAGGCTTTTCCAACTTGCTTTTTCATAGAAATTACTTTGAAAGCCGGTTTACCCGGTTTTTCAACCGTATATCTATCAAAAATAGTGTACCCCATTTCTTCATACCTTTTAACATTTTGAGGAGTGGACGCCCTTACTTTACAATACACTGTAGGCTTCCCTAACATAATTGCTTTGTCTTCCACCCACCTTACAAGAGCCCTTCCAATGCCCTTCCCTCTTTTATCCGGGAGAACCGAAAGACGAAAGAAATACAAAGCAGCCCCGTCTTCTTTCACCCTAACTATTCCTGCAGGGTTATCATTCATATAACAAACAGCTACTGTTTCTTCTTTGTTTCGTACAGCAATTTTGATAGATTCCGTTGTTTCTTCCATTGCTCCGGAAGGCGGTGAATCGTTTTTATATTCTTCAAAAGCACTCTGCATCACAATTCGAACCGTTTCTGCCTCTTCTGGTTTCGCTTCTACTATTTTCATTACTTCCTCCAACTTAAGTTCATTTATCTCTACCTATTTTAGAGAGTTCGTATCCGTAATGCAAAAAGCCAGCGCCTGAATATTCAGGCACTGGCTGATTCTTACTCTTCGTGGTGATTATCGTTTTCTTTAATCTTAAATGCTCGTACTTTGTTGTCCGCTTCTTCGCTCATTTGATTCAACTGCTCGGCTGCTTCTGATACACTTTGCAGCGCTTGCACCTGCTCATCTGTGGACGCTGTAATTTCTTCACTGGCCGATGCGGATTGTTGAATGCTTGCGTTAATATCATCGAGTTTTGCCACGATGTTATCTTTTTTCTTGTTCATCACCGTAACATCTCCGGAAATAGCTTCCATCGCTTCAGACATTTCATTTGCTACACCTGTAAGACGTTCGAAAATGTCTTTTGTCTCGAGTACGGCTGTCCGTTGATTTTCGTTCGAATCCTTTACATCTTTCATCGACATAACCGCTTCTTCGGATTCTTGTTTCACCGAATTAATTCGTTCTTTTATCTGGCTCGTTAAATCGGTTGTCTGTTCAGAAAGTTTCCGTACTTCACCAGCAACCACCGCAAAACCTTTTCCGTGTTCCCCTGCTCTTGCCGCTTCTATACTAGCGTTTAACGCAAGCAGGTTCGTCTGTTCGGAAATATCTTCAATATTAGCGAGGACAGACTCAATGTTTTGCACATGATGCGATAGTTCATTAACCGTCGAGCTTGCCTTATCTGTCTGTGTCGACGCTGTTTCAGAGGCTGACTGCAGGTTGTCCATCTGCGTCATCCCGTCTTTATGATCAGCTTCTTGCTTGTCACTCATCTCATTCATGGTCCCCACTTTCGTGGTTATATTTTCAATGGACGAGGCTAAGTCATTTGCCGCACTATTCGTTTCTTCCGTTTGCCCGGACATCGATGTTGCGGATTCAGCCACATCGCGGATCGCTTTGTTAATATCCTGGCTCGACGCTGTCGTTTCTTCTGAGGTCGCACTTAATTGTTCGGAAGAATCTTTTAACTGAAATACTGTACTCCTCATCGAACGAAGTAGTTCATTCATATCTTTGGTCATCTGGTTGAATTGACTGCCAAGTACGCCAATCTCATCATTCGTGTCAATGGATGTATTCACGTTTAGATCCCCTTGGCTCACTTGTCCCATCTTTTCTTTTAATGTATTGATATGACGAGTCAAACGACCGGAAAAGATAAATATAATGATCGATCCTAGACCTGCAATGACTATCGTGTAGGTAATAAGTTGCGTTAATAATCGATTTAATGGAGCATATAACTCACTTTCCGGTACTGCTAATGACAGGGTCCATCCCGTTGTCGGTAATGTTTGTTGATACACAAGATGGTCTTCTCCATCGTACCCCATCGTGTGGATTTCTTCTTCGTTATCAACAAACGACTCTCCAAATTCCCCATCATCACTAACATTAGCTGTCATTACTTTATCACGATCCGGGTGAGCAATATACTGCCCTTCTTCATCCGAAATAAAGGCATATCCAGATCCGTTCATATCAGAGGCACCAATATGTTCTTGTAACGTCGACAAGTCTATGTCTGCCGTAACAACACCAATTGTTTCGCCTGAATCATCAGTGAAAGGAACAGAAGTCGTCAACATCGTTATACCTGTTTCCTCATCATCATATGGTTCGGTCCACACAGCGTCTCCATCTGATTCCATTCCAACTTTATACCATTCCCAGCTCGGGTAGTCATAATCTGGTTCTTCATAAGCTTCGGTATATACGGCCTCATCTCCGTCTTTATACACATAAGGTCCGAAAAACTCCGTATCCTCATCATAAGCATACGGTTCATACCAAACGCCTCCGCCTAAAGTATCTTCATTATTCCAAATTGTATTCTCTAAAACATTTGCAATTTGCTCTTTTTCAAGGCTAGAACCTTCACTACTCAACAGAGAAGACAAACTATCTCCAATGCGCTCATGTCCAACAAATCTTCGCTCTGTCGCTTCCGTTAACTCATTACTAGTCGCCTTCATATTATCTTGCAAAGCTGTTTCTAAATCAGCCTTTGTTATAAAATAAGAGACTAGTGAAATCGTAGCACCCGATATTAATACAAGCGGAATAAAGATGGCCAACATCTTTTTTCGCAGCGTCATACTTCCTTTCATACGAATACCCCCAACCTTTATAAGCAAAAAGGCTTATTTGTTCACAACATCTATTGTAACGAAAATCGATAAATAAGCAAATAGTCATATGTTATTATGGTAATGTGTGACAGCGTTTACTCTCTCTATTAACACTATTTAAAATAAATTTAATGAATTTTATTGTGCAGTTTAAATGAGGAATTATTTCACATCGATGTATTCTAAATTAATTTGAAAAACAGAAATGTCCTCCAAAAAAATTTGAAGGACATTTCCACTAGGGGCATATTCTTAAACCCACCACCTCTATATCAACAACCAACCTCTTCAAGTAAATCATCATGGTATCGACCTTGAGTAAATACATCCAATTGATGAAGAGCTCGTGTCATCGCAACATATAACAATTTAATATCCAATTCATTCTCCGGATGAAATCGTTCCTCTGTTGTAATTAGCATAACGCCATCAAACTCCAAGCCTTTGGATAAATAAGACGGCAAAATTTGCACTTTCTCCTGGTTTAGCACTTCGTCCTCTTTCAACATTTGCAGCGGCTCCTCTATTTCACTGTTTACCGCCTCCGCAATGACTTTCGCTTCTTCATTCGTTTTTGTTACAATCGCCATCGACTCTATATTCTTCTCTTTCCACTTTGCAATATTAGCTTTCACCCGTTTTCCCAATTCTTTCATATCGACAAAATGATAAAATGCGGGCACATCTCCTCGACGGACAACAGGTTTTGCTCTAGGAAGGTCTTTGTTCTTGCTGTAAGAAATCACTTGGTTGGCAACCTCCATAATTTCTTTGGTTGTACGATAACTTTGTTCGAGTTCCGTATAGGTTGCCTTAGGGAAAATATGATCAAGTACTTGTTGCCAATCCTGGATGCTTCGGTAGCTATGAATACCTTGTGACAGGTCGCCTAGCATTGTAAATAAATCCGTTCCAAGTACGTGTTTTAACATATAGATTTGGAAAATACTATAATCCTGTGCTTCATCAATTACTACGTTTTTAATTTTTTGAGGTAGTTTGACACCATACAAAAGGTGCTTCAAATATAAAAGCGGAGCCGCATCTTCGTATTCAAGCTTGTTTCCTTTCAAACGTTTCTCGTGGTAAGCTGCCAGTTTCTCTGCGTCTTTCTTGTCCAAAGATCCATCACTATACTTTACTAGCATGTCCGTATCTTTCATCAATTCTTTATAGTAATCATGAACTTTTTTCTTACTAAATTGCTTCACATAATCCGATACAGCTGTTTTCGATAGTTCTTTCAATTCCACCATATGCGCTTCTTTTCGATCAAACGTCTCTACTACCTTTTGACGGCGTTCTTCAGGATCTTTCACTCCATGCCGATACTTTTCTATTTTGTTATCATAAATTTCTTCAACTTGTTCAAAAATTTCTTTTTGCCTCGTCTTCGCACTTTTTTTAATGACTTCTTTTATTTTGTCCAATCTTTGATAAGCCGGCATATATGCATACTGTTCTTCAAAAAGTTCGCGCGAACGTTCCCCTTTAAATAACACAAACCGTTCTAACGTGACATCTTCACTCGGTACTAATTCCTTTTCAACCGCTTTTACGTATCGTTCTAAGACGTCTTTAAACTCTAAAGACCCTTTCCAACCAGCAATCCATTCCATATCAGTTGTATCGGCTTCGGTTTGTTCTACAAGCACCAACAACTTTTCGTCATAAGGAGTGAACGTATACTTTTTGCCTATCGCTTCTAAGAAAAAATCGGTAAATGTCGTTTGTTTTACATCCTCTACACCGAGCTCCGGCAAAACATCTGAAATGTAATCTAAAAACAAATGGTTAGGGGCTAGAATCATCATTTCATCTGGATTAAATGTTTCGGCATACGTATAAATAAAATAAGCAATACGATGCATCGCAATAGTCGTTTTCCCACTACCAGCTACTCCTTGCACAATTACCGGCTTGTGCATATCTGCACGGATAATCCGATTTTGTTCCGCTTGTATTGTCGAAACGATATCTTTCAACCGTTTATCCGCGTTTGTTGTTAATGCTTCTTGCAACATTTCATCTCTTGCGGTGACGTCAATATCACGCATGTCTTCAAGCTGACCTTTTTCAATCGTATATTGACGCTTGAGACTAAGCTCCCCTTCATACATCTGTCCATGTGCTTCATAACCAGCTTCGCCGATTTGCCCTTCATAATATAAATTGGCAATAGGAGAACGCCAATCCACAATAACGGGGTCATGGTTCTCTTCTGTATAAAGAGACGCTTTCCCAATATATAATTGTTCTGTCACGCCCGTGTGTTTAGGTGTGAAATCGATTCTTGAAAAATATGGTTTTTCCCTTACATTAACTAGATTTCGAAAATTTTTATCCGCCATATCAAGCAAATTAGCATTAGCTAAAATATTAACATAGCTCAAACTGCTGTCGAGATGATCTAATTCTTCCATCGCGTGCTTAATATTACCTTGAAAAGCATCTTGATCATTGGCGGCTTTCGCCAGCACATCCTCTAAGTATTGTTTCGTATTCTCCAAATGATGCTTTTCCCGTTTAAATTCGTTTTGTCCATGATCCGTCATCAAGAACCCCTTTCTCTCATCTATTTACACGCATATATTATCATATCCTAAGATGTTCCTCACTCCATTCTATTATTTGATACAATGAAGAGTGTAAATATACGTAAAGCGGTGATTATTGTTGTTAGAAGATACGGGAGAACGTATCATTCCTAAAGAAATGAAACCAGAAAACGGCATGTTATTGGAACATCTCGCACGTTATACTTTTGCAGCTTCTTATGTCAAAGGACGAGTTCTAGACATAGCGACAGGTACCGGATACGGAGCTCAGATGATTGCTAAAATGAATAAAAAGGATATATCAGAAATGATCGGTGTTGATATTGATCCTTCTACTATTCAATATGCAAAACAGCATTACTATCATCCTCTCCTTACGTTCCAAACGGGAGATGCGTTAGATCCAAACTTAATGAACGAGATTGGTACATTTGATACCATTCTTTCTTTTGAAACAATCGAACATGTTCCGGATGATAAATCATTTTTTGAAAATGTCATGAAGCTATTACGTCCTGGAGGCATCCTTTTATTATCAACACCTTTTGGCCTGGGAAGGGGAAAACCGAGCCGTTCTCCTTTTCATTATCACCAGCTCACAGAAGAAGAATTCCGGGATTTGTTTTTAGCTTATCCTCATACGTCCTTTTATTTTCAACGAGGGGTAACCATTGAACCTAAACGACCAGCACGGCATTATCCACTCGGTGTTGCCATATGTACTAAAACGGAACATGTCCACTCCAATGAAAGATTTGTTCAAGGAGCCTTCGTCCAGCAAACAGAGGAAGGTCCTGCTTATTACATTATAGACAAAACCAACGTGGAACAAATAGTCAGTAAAAAAACATTTTATCAAGCTTTAGAAACGATAGAAGCTTCCTTGGCATAACGGGAAGTGAATGTGTAGTTATAGAATGAAAAATGGTCTTAAAGCAGAAGGAGTGATGAAACGTGGATTTATTTAATCAACAAACGATGAACGAGAGACTGCTCGCCTTAGAAGAAAAAGTGCAACCTTTTAAAGAAAGAGCTTTTAAGCATGACCAGGAAGCTTCTTTTCCCGTTGAAAATATAAATGAATTAAAAGACATCGGATATACAGCACTAACTGTTCCAAAGCGTTATGGCGGAAAAGATATTTCATTATTGGAATTTGTGAAGGCTCAACAAATAATTGGAAAGGCAGATGGTTCCACGGCATTATCTATCGGCTGGCATATGGGCATTGTTCAAAACCTCGGCGAAGAAAACAGTTGGCCGGAAGATATTTATGCCTCTTTTTGCAAAGAAGTTATAGAAAATGGCGCCTTGCTCAACAATACCGCAACAGAGCCTGCCACAGGAAGTCCAACACGAGGCGGCAAACCGGAGACAACAGCTGTGTTTAAAGACGGGAAGTGGCACGTAACTGGACGCAAGACGTTTACAACAATGGCACCGGTACTGGATTACTTTGTTGTCAGCGCCACTATCACAACAGATGAAAGCGTCGCAAACTTTCTGATTCCACGCGAAAGTCCAGGATTGTCGATTGAAGAAACATGGGACTCGATTGCTATGCGGGGAACAGGAAGTCATGACCTTGTATTGGAAAATGTGAAAGTTCCAGAACATCACCTCGTCGCTTATCTAACACCTGGTAATAAACCAGCAGCAGGATGGTTACTTCATATTCCTGCCTGTTACTTGGGCATTGCAGAAGCTGCAAAAGATTATACTGTTGGTTTTGCGAAAGAATATTCACCAAATAGTATAGAAGGCACTATTTCCGACCTACCAAATGTAAAACAAAAAATCGGGGAAATGGAACTTCTCATGCAGCGAAACAAGCATTTTCTTTATGGCGTCGCACAAAAGTGGGACAACGCCAGTTATGAGGAACGCCAAGACATGAAACCAGAACTTGGCGCTGTAAAGTACAGTGTCGTCAATGATGCTGTGAAAATCGTTGACATAGCAATGAGGATTGCTGGCGCTCGCAGCCTCTCTAGCAAAAATCCACTCCAACGCTATTACAGAGACGTCCGTGCCGGACTACACAATCCACCAATGGACGACATGACTATCATGCTTTTAGCGTCAGATGCGATAAAAAAAGTGGAAACCTCCTAATCCATAGGTTCCGCTTTTTGACTAAAATAAATTGGATAATTTATCATACGCCATAATCACCCCTGCTAAACCGAGACCTTGAAAAAACGTTACAACAAGGTCTCTTTTTACTGATGTAGCGCGATTCGTGAATACATTAACAAGCCTGGCAATAAGAAATCCGCATATAAAAATCGTAAGAGCCAGCACACTATAAAATTGCACCCCTCTCCCTCCTCGTATATTATATTTAATCCCTTTTTTAAGAAGCTTATATTTCGTTTCTTCAAAAGTCTTATCCATGCTTTGCTGGTATGGTAAACTGCTCCCCATTTTTTGGACACTTCATTCCCACAGGAGTCTACGTGTAAGTCCACGGTTGGCCGGCGGTTGTTTCAGAAATTTGACATCTGCTTTAACTATACTTTTTCTATTGACATATCACCGCAGGTCTTATCTATGTATAAAAGGTAACGTGTCATCAATTTCTCTGGACATTACATTTTTTCCTTTGGATGTGGAAGCATAAGACTAATCACATACTTATTTTTTACAAAGGAGGAAAACATGGATCCTAGAAATCAACAAATACAAGGGCAACCTGCTCAAACACAACCAAAACAACCAGGTATAGAATCAGATATGAATCCTCTTCCTATTCAACCAACAGAATATCAAGGAAGCAATAAACTAACAGGACGCGTTGCTCTCATTACTGGTGGCGACAGTGGTATAGGACGAGCCGTATCAATGGTTTACGCAAAAGAAGGCGCTCATGTCGCCATCGTATATTATGATGAACATAGCGATGCCAACCAAACAAAACAGCTTATCGAAGCAGAAGGTGTTCAATGTCTTTTACTTGCCGGAGACTTAAAAGAGGAATCTTTTTGTATAGACGTTGTTCAACAAACCGTAAATACATTCGGACAATTAGACATAGTCGTCAACAATGCTGCGGTCCAATTTGTGCGTAATGATATATCTGAAGTGTCCGCTGAACAGTTAGAAGAGACGTTCCAAACAAATTTCTTTTCTTATTTCCACGTCACAAAAGCGGCGATTCCCCATTTAAAACAAGGTAGTTCCATCATTAGTACAACATCGATTAATGCATATCGTGGCAATCCGGAACTGATTGACTATTCCGCGACAAAAGGAGCAATTGTTGCCTTCACAAGAAGTCTGGCCCAGCCATTAGCCCAAAAAGGCATTCGCATTAATATGGTAGCTCCAGGTCCTGTATGGACACCTTTAATTCCTTCCACTTTTCCAGCAAATCAAGTAGCGAATTTTGGGACGAACACTCCAATGGGGCGTCCCGGCCAACCATCTGAACACGCCAGCGCTTACGTATTCCTCGCCTCCGATGAGTCCTCTTATATGACCGGCCAATCAATTCATATAAATGGGGGAGACTTTATTTCCTCATAAGTTTACTTTACCATCTTTTTTAAAAGAAGTTGGGACAAAACCTTTATAAGAACGAAAAATCGCTGCGCCAAAATACTTCGCTTTCCGCGGGCACGGCTCGAGCCTCCTCGGCAGAAAACCCCTGCCTGCGGGGTCTCGAGACACGTGCTTTTCCCGCAGGAGTCGAAGTATTTTGGCTCCGCTAATATGCAGCTTTTGACCAGCGCAAGACATTCGTGTTTACTACCGCATATTTTTCTTTTGTCCCAACCTCTTGTATATTTTTATTCTACTCTACAAGAATGATGAATTGATGAAACCATGTTCTTCTCCGACTTATCCAGCCACAGAACATCCGTTTATCTGACACCATTCTGTTAGTGCCTGCTCTGCGGTTTGTTTGTCCTCCAGTTTGAATTGAATCCAGCACGGAACTTTCCCTTTGCCTAGATCAATCTTTAACGTGTTCTCTTCTTCCCACACCAGCTCGCGAATCTGCATGCCCCAGAATTCGTTCGGCCCTATTTTAATCCAGGCCTCATGAAATTCAACCGTCGTCCAGACTAGGGATGTTTTGGGAGCCAACTGCCCGTATCCATACAACAGCGCCCCTATCCCAAAAAAGGTAAGTGGGACCGCTAGCACATCGGTAAAAAAATACATCACCGCTCCAATCCCTGCGAAATAGACTCCCCCCAATTTGTATGAAGGCGCAACACTCAGATTTTTCGCTTCAAAACTGTCCAGCACCTTGCTTTTATCGGCAATAATCTCTTTCCATTGAAATGAAAGATGTAACGTAGCCCACATTCGGTAGATTCTTATAATAGGAACAAAAACAAGTAGCTGAATGCCGATTATTATGAGAATCCCGATATTCCATGTGAATAAAAACAACAAAGCTTCCAGGGGAATAAGAGCATATACAAAAGCATTATATATCCATTTCAGCACCGGGTAAGGTTTGTATTTTCCTTTAAAAGATACATCTGGCTTCGGGTCCTCTGGCTGGGCGATGGTTCGCTCAAAATGCCATTCCCTTTGTTGCTTCCAGTCGTCAGAAGTGGACTCAGATAGATGTCCAATAACCCTTACAACGGATTGCAGATAATTTCTTTCTAAAATGATATTAAATACATAATCCCTTTCAGCTGAAAAGTTTTTCCCTCTTTCTATGTGTCGACTTAAACTAGCATGTTCTTCCAGTGCAAATAGGTCCTGAAGCCACGGTTTATACTCTTCTTGAAGTGTCTCCCATAACGATATTATTTGATTACTATTAGGTTCGGACAATCTCTTTTCCGATTCAGTCTTTTCCACTACTCGCTTAAGAGAATAAAGACGATTTAGGATTTGGCTTTCATAAAGTGGTTTCGCTTTCAACATTGGTATAACTACATTGATTGCCTGGGCCCTTTCTGGATTGTAGTCCCTCGCCACGTCAACTGCTATTCGTTGGATAAGCTCCTCCATCCGCTGTTCGTCTGGATTCATTCTAAGTCGTGCTTCTAAAATTGGTATTAACGAAAGAGCTTTCTTAACCCACATCCAATAGGTATACGCCTGATGAATCGATTTTGCTACTTCATCGTCCACTTTATTTCCATTTTTATCGAGTACTATCGAATGCATGAAATGATCATCGTACGTATCCACTGTAAATTGACCAACCAAATAATAGTCCTCATTTTCCCACTCAATCGGAAACGTCCGGTGGATTGAAAATTCGGGCAAGGCATGGGGCTTATACGCCTTCTTTTGTGCTTTCGTCAGCTTTTTCGTTACATGTACCGGTTTCATCGCTTTCCCCACCATCCATTCATTCCTCTGTCATCCAAGGTTCTAAGTCTTGTAGAATTTCCTCTTCGGTTCCTTCTTCAAGAGAGTGGGATTTCTTCATCCCAAACTATTGAAAATATAATTATCAAATATTTAATGAATCTGCAATACTCTTAAATACAGAAACAATTTGCCTCTTAAAGTGATATTGGCGCCATTCTTTTTTTATCACAATTCCAAAAAAAACAAAAGTTTCCTTAAAAATATACTGTTAGTAGATTTATCCCAAAAAACCATTTTCTCATCAGGAACACCACCTCTATACCCAGATCAATAGTTTTAATCTAATCTCTTGTTTACATTCTCTTATATATTGAAAGACATAATCTAACACATAGTTAGCGTTTTCTGGCATAAAAGTTATAATATTCAGTTTTTATCAGGGGTTAGTGTAGTTATTAAGGTATAATTTTCAACTATTTTCAACATATTTCATAATAGAATTTTTATATGTAAGTCGTTCCTAAAACACCATTATAAAACAGTCGCTTTTTAAGACGACTGTTTCTTTTGGATATATTTTTCAGAGCAGGTATGTTCTTTTCTTTTTGTCGTTAATAACACCCCGCTAATAACGACAAGCGCTCCTATTATTTGTGTCATCGTTATCTCTTCTCCAAGAAAAAGTAAGGAGCCGGCAATAACAAACACAGGTAATAAATTTAAGAAAATAGAAGCTTGTGAAGGACCGACTTCTTCCACTCCTTTATTCCATAAAACAAGCGCAATTAAAGATGGAAAAATACCTAAATACAAAAGACCTAGGGCATGATTCATTTGAAAAATATTCGGAAATCCATAGGCGCCCCACTCTAAAGCTGCAATCGGGAGCAACACCATATTTGCAATCACAAGCATGATTACCAAACTACCGTATATAGGGAACTTTGTCATATGAGATTTCACCAAAATCGAATAAGCTACCCAAGTCGCAACCGCAGCAAGCATAATAACATCGCCCTGATTAAAAGCGAGTTTTCGAATGATCTCCCACGATCCTTCCGTAATTACCCAGATTGCTCCTCCCATCGACAAGATAACCCCAAACCACTGCATTCCTTTCAATCTTTCCCCTAAAAACAATAAACTGAAAAGAATCGTGAATACCGGAATAGACGCTTCCATAATGGCGACGTTTGTTGAACTCGTAAACTGCAATGATGCATAAATAAAGGAGTTAAAAAAAGCCACTCCGGTTAAACCAAGCGCTAAAATGGCTTTCCATTCCTGTTTAAATGTCGCTTGATAAGCATTTACTTGTTTCCAACCTATAGGAAGCACAACGATAAGAGCTATAAAAACGCGAAAAAAAGCAATCGTATAAGGTGGAAGTTCATTCATAGCTTTGCCTACTATAATATTACCTGAAAAAATAATTGCTGTTACGACTAAAAAGAGATAAGCTTTCATTTCAACCCCACCCTTCAAAAAACCTTCTTCATTGTATCTAATTGTTAAAAATAGAGTAAGCCCCTCCTTTAAATATCAAGGAAAAATGCCGAAATAAAAAGGGGAAGTTATTTGTTAAATAGTTACACAAAAAAGGGGCTGTGGACCAATGAAATTTGCACTACCATTTACAAAAAAACAAGAAGAGTCTACCTACATAGATAAGGATAACGACAATGTTACATTAAATATTAGAGGCCACGAGGACCTTCAGAAGCAATTGGATCTCATTTCATTTACGAAAAAAGATCTTCACATCATTAAAAACTTAGAATCAACCGTCCATAAACATATTAAAGAAATTACCGATGAATTTTATCAAGCCGTCACCGCTCAACCTGGTTTATTAGATATCATAAAAGAACACAGCAGCGTAGAACGTCTAAAGAGTACATTTCAACAACATATTAAAGAAATGTTTTCGGCTCGTATTGATGAAAACTTTATAGACAAACGTAGAAAAATCGCTTTTGCCCATGTGCAAGTTGGACTTCAAACAAAATGGTATATGGCTGCATTTGAGAAATTATATTTATCTCTTTGTCAAACCTATATGGAGCAGTTGGAAAATCAACAAGATATGTTACAAGCAATAACTGTAACAAGTAAACTTATAAACTTTGAACAACAAATTGTTTTAGAAGAATACGAAAACGAACATGAACGAATTCGTGCAAAACACGCTGCCACAGAAAAAGAACTCACTCAACATGTCAGTGTAACCGCGAATGAATTAGCTTCCTTATCTGGACAAACGAGCGATTCTGTAAAAAAACTAAACGATCAAGCCACAGGAACGATGGAATTGGCTAAAGAAGGGTCAGCTTTAGCACAAGAATCTCAAGCACGTTCCGATGCCGGAAAAGAACAATTACAATCCCTGCACGCTAATATGAATGACGTCAATACTAGCGTGAGTAATATCTCTGAACACGTGAGTAAACTAAATACAATTTCAGCACAAATGAATGAAGTCATAGAGTTAGTGGATAAAGTGTCGGAACAAACAAACTTACTCGCTTTAAACGCATCAATAGAAGCAACTCGTGCTGGTGAACACGGGAAAGGTTTTGCAGTTGTTGCTGGTGAGATTCGTAAGTTATCTTCTCAAACCAAGTCATCAACATCTAGAATTGCTGAATTAATTGAAAACACAAAGGAACAAAGTGAAAAAGTGACCTCGGCTGTCGACAGCATTGGAGAAGTCGTGAACAATGGGACAAACAGTCTTTCTAATACAGATGAACATTTTGATGAAATTCAAGAAGCTATGCGTAAAACGAAAAATCAAAATGACAGTATTGAAAAAGAGCTGGAAAAACTCTTATCTTCTGTCAACGAAATCGACAAAGCTTCTGGGGAAGCAGCAAATTCTGCTAATCAACTAAAATCATCTACAGACCGCTTTACAAACGTATAAACAATCACCGGATCATACGCTGAAATCTAAAAGCGTATGATTTGTTTTTTTATCAGTTTAGGTATAAACTGATAAGGGTAAGATAACACTAGAAGGGAAGTATGACATATGTTCCATAACGATAAATCATCCCCTTCCTCTAAACAGGAAGAACGTTTATCCCTACTTCTCTGGTTTCGTTTATCCCGCTTTTACAATCAAAGTCTACGACGCTCCAATTTTCATTTAAAAAAATGGGGGCTTACCGTCGCCCAGTTTGATGTGCTCGTGCAAATTGGTACACACCAGCCTTTAACACAAAAAGAACTGGCGGCTAAATTGTTTGTAACGAAAGGAAACATGACCCAGGTACTTGGACGAATGGAAGAACTGGGCTGGATTAAACGAGAACAAGAGTGGAAAACAAAAGTATTATCTTTAACAAACCTTGGAAAAGAAATGTATGAAGATGTTGTCCCACACCAAGAACAATTTCAGGCTTCTCAATTTCAAGGACTTACCAAAGAAGAACAAAAGCAGCTTCTCGATTTACTTCGTAAACTGCAGCACCAAAATAACAATGCGGAGGAATTAGAATGAATATAAAAGGAATACACCATTTATCTGCTATAACAGCTAATGCAAAGGAAAACCTTAACTTTTACACTAATGTTTTAGGCTTACGGTTAGTAAAAAAAACGGTTAATCAAGATGATACATCCGTTTACCATCTATTTTATGGTGATGAACGTGGAAATCCCGGGACAGAGCTCACATTCTTTGAAATCCCAATGGCAGCTCCGAACCAACCAGGAACAAGCAGTATTTCTGCCACATCTTTGCGGGTAGCGGACGATGAAGCTTTACATTATTGGAAAAAGCGTTTAGAGGAATTCAATGTAGAGCACGAAGAAATAAAAGAACGAGGCGGACGCCATACGATAGCATTTAAAGATTTTGAAGGACAGCGCCTCATTTTCGTATCTGATGAAACGAACGAAGGTGTGCCAGGTGGTAGATCATGGGATAAGGCACCGGTCCCTCAAGAACATGGAGTAACCGGTCTTGGCCCTATCAAACTTACCGTCCGCGATGTTAAACCAACAGAAAAAGTATTAATGGACGTTATGGGATTTCACAAAATAGACAGTTATCCATCTCCAGAACAAGGACAACCGGACATTATTGTATATGAGACAGGAGAAGGCGGAAGTGGTGCTGAAATTCATATTGAAGAACGTCCGAACCTTCCTTTTGAAAGACAAGGACGCGGCGGCGTGCACCATGTAGCATTTCGTGTAGAAGACTTAGATGAACTCGAAAAATGGATTGAGCGCATCAGCAATGTCGGTCTACCAAATTCCGGATTTGTCGAGCGTTATTATTTCAGATCTCTCTACTTCCGTGAGCCAAATGGCATCTTGTTCGAAATCGCAACGGATGGACCTGGCTTTGACGGCGATGAAGATATAGAACACTTAGGAGAAACACTCGCTCTCCCGCCGTACTTGGAGCCGCAGCGCGAAGAAATTGAAGCAAAATTAAAACCACTTGATTACAAACCAGGAGTGTAAAAGGAGATTTACGTCATGAAGCATATTTTTAAAGAAGGTAAACAAGACGCACCTGTTCTGTTGTTACTACACGGAACCGGAGGCACTGAAGAAGATTTGCTTGAAGTAGCTAAAATGATTGATGAAGACGCTTCTGTTTTAAGCGTGCGCGGCAACGTTTCCGAAAATGGAATGCCCCGCTTTTTCCGACGTTTAGCAGAAGGAGTTTTCGATGAAGAAGACCTTATCTTTCGCACAAAAGAACTATATGAGTTCATCGATGAAAGCGCGGAACAGTATGGATTTGACCGGAGTAACGTCGTTGCCGTCGGCTATTCTAACGGGGCCAATATCGCCGCCAGCTTATTATTCCATTATGAAAATTCCTTAAAAGGGGCTTTGCTCCATCATCCAATGGTTCCCCGTAAAGGTGTCGACATACCAAACTTGGACGGGCAATCTGTCTTTATTGGCGCAGGGGCTAATGACCCGATTTGCGCTTCTGAAGAAACCGAAGAACTATCTAAATTGTTAGAAGAAGCAGGCGCTGATGTCCACGTACAATGGGAACACAGCGGACACCAACTAACCATCGAAGAAGTCAAAGGCGCCGCAGCATTTTACAAAAACAATATAAATTAGTCTACGTCCAATATTATCTTTTTTGACAATTTCAGAAGGTTGTTATGGAGAACCCATAATGACCTTCTTTCGTTTTTTACATTTAGTTTTAAAGAAAAATCGTTACCGCAGAATAAATCAGCAAACAACCACATTTTTATCTCCCCTAAAATCCACCATTATGATAGACGGATATAGAGCCTTCGTGAATCAACCTAGTACTGATTTCAACAAGTTTCAAACTCAACGCTCTCGGTCTGTATTTTTAAATACAATCTTCCATAAACTAAAGTTTCAAATATTGTAAAGTACGCTTCACGGCGATACGATAGAAAAAGTACAGCCGCAAGGAGGTTATCATGTTCACATTTAAACAGGTCTTATATAAAGATATTTTAAACATTGATGAACTCCATATTGATGAAAAATCAATAACCGCTTTAATCGGCGAAAGCGGAACGGGCAAGTCAACGTTATTAAAGCTAATGAATCATTTGATAGCTTGTACAGACGGAACTATTTCTTACAAAGGAACTCCTGTTGAGGAATTGGATGCAGTAAAGCTTCGCCGTGATGCCGCTATGCTTTCTCAAACTCCGGTTTTGTTCGGTGAAACCGTGCGGGAGAATTTAGAAGCAGGGCTTCTCTTTTCAGAAAAAACACTTCCTTCAGAGAAAGAAATGATAGACGCCATGCAGCGTTATTATTTAGAAAAAAACCTAGATGACAAAGCAGACAAACTGTCCGGCGGGGAGCAGCAGCGATTAGCCTTAGCACGAATTACCTTGTTAGATCCAGAAGTATTCCTTTTGGACGAACCAACTTCTGCTTTGGATGATGAATTAGAACATGACGTGATGGAACGATTTATGGCGTATGCCCAAGACAATGAAAAAACCGTTATATTCGTGACGCATTCGCAATCCATAGCAGAAGAATTCTCTGACACGATCATTGATATCACACCATATTCAAAAAAAGGACGTGATTAAACTGAATGATAACATTATCGACCTTACGATATGGCAGCTATCTCTCGCCTATGTCTTCATCATTATGTTACTTATTATCGTGAAGATAAGAAAAATCCCAAGAAACAAAGAAATATTCATTTCTACCTTGCGAATGACAATTCAGTTGCTACTCGTAGGTTACATACTTATGTATTTATTTGAAAATCCCCACCCATTATGGACAACATTGGTCGTTTTATTAATGGTTACGTTTGCAATTTGGAATATTTATAAACGAGTCCGCAGTGATTTAGATAAAAAAATGAAACAGATTATCGCTGTTTCCATGGCTGCCGGTACCTTGTCCAGCTTAATTTATTTTAATTTTATCGTCATACAATTTTCTCCGTGGTATGAACCGCGTTATTTCATCCCCATTGCGGGAATGATAATTGGGAACTCCATGACCGGGGTTACACTTGGAGTACAAACATTGACAGAAGGTATGAAAGATCAACGCCAGCGCGTCGAGGCAGCTCTCATGTTGGGGGCTGCCCCTAAAGAAGCCAGCAGAAAAATCGTCAACCAAGCTTTCGATAACGCTATCCTTCCTACCATTAATTCCATGGTCGGCACAGGTATTGTATTTTTACCCGGTATGATGACCGGTCAAATATTGGCCGGAGTGAACCCTGTCACCGCAATTGAATACCAAATCGCTATTTTACTTGGAGTTACCGGTGCCGTTTCTCTTACCGTTATTTTGTTTGTCCAAAACGGCTACAAAGTATTTTTTAACGAAAAAAGTCAGCTTGAAGAAAAATAATTACTGCAACTGCTCATGTTTGACGAACCACCATTTAATAAAAGGCAGAGCCAGGAATAAGATAAATAAAATCCGAAACAGTTGATACCCACTTATCATCGCAAGATCGGCTCCAACGCCTGTCCCCGTCACTGTCATCTCTGCTAATCCACCTGGTGCAGTGCTTAAGAAAGCTGTTGCCATATTCATCTGTGTGACATTCATTAAAAAATAGGACAGGCTGAGAGAGACGACAATCAAAACAAGACTGCACAAAAATGTAAGAACACCGATTCGTTTGGATTTTTTGATTAAATCAGGATCCATTTGTAGTCCAAAATGTGTTCCTAAGAGTACTTGAGCGGCAAGTGTAAGCAAAGAAGGAAGCTCTGCTGTCGCACCAAATAATATATTTATAAGAGCTACGGTCAATAAAGGTCCTGTCAAATACGAAACTGGAAATCCTATTTTGCTTATAGAAAAAGCCACTAAACCGCACAGCAGTAGAATACCAATGTGCGAAAACGAAAGCCAAGGCAACAATGAGGTATAGTCAGCAGAGGCAGCTGCGTCATCTTTCAACGCCACTTGATGAACGACCAAAAAAGGAACAACAAAAATAACCGTTATAATTCGAATCATTTGCATAAAAATTACTTTCGTTGAGTCAACCTGTTTCACTTCTTCACTAAGTGCTGCTACTTGCGATAATCCACCAGGAATACTGCCAAAAATAACATCAGCCCACTTCATTCCCAACTTCTTAAAAACGACACTTCCAATAAGGAGGCTGATCATAATCATCAAAATAGTAGCTAGTGCAATGAAATGGAGCTGCTGCCCAATTTGTATTAATGTTTCTGTAGTTACCGAGACCCCAATCATATATCCTATAAAAATTAAGCCAAGATTTTTCCCTTGTACCGGCCACTGTGGACTTCGCTTTGTAAAACCACGCCATAAAATAAGTCCTGACATCGGTCCTAGCATCCATGGCAAAGGAACATTCAGGACATTAAAAATTAAACCCGCAAGCAGGCTGATCAGAATGGTTTCCCCGTAAGGTGTTAAGCTCCGACCTTTCTCTTTCATATCCATTCATCTCTTTTCTACGTGCATCATCTTTCTTAACCTTAGATTAGCACATCTGCTATGAATCTATCAATTTCGGTGTTCGAAATAATTATATGTATATCCTATTCCAACGCTCAATTTTTAGAATAATGAGGGCAAAATACAGACAGTTTGTATTTCTTTACTCCTCCATTATTCTCTGATATATTATAAAAGAATTACAAATCGTACTCATTACGATTAACAATATAATAAATATTTTTATAGGAAAGGAGGGCACAATAATGGCAACTGCAGCAAAAGTCGCAAAGGAAAAACAACGCCAAGAGACGGTAAATAAGTACGCGGAGCTACGCAAAGACTTAAAGCAAAAAGGCGACTATGAAGCACTTCGTAAACTTCCCCGCGATTCTTCCCCCACCCGTCAAAATAATCGTTGCGGGGTAACTGGCAGACCCCACGGTTATATGCGCAAGTTCGGATTGTCCCGCATTACGTTCCGGGAACTAGCTCATAAAGGTCAACTACCAGGTGTAAAAAAAGCAAGCTGGTAAGAAGAAATCATGGTGTGATACACATCATGATTTTTTTGTTTGGATAGTAAATGTGGTCTTTTTGACAGTAATTCAATCTCTTTGGCTAGTAATCAATCACATTTAGACAGTAACGAATTGTTTGGATAGTAAACTTAAATATTTGGCTAGTAACTCCCTCAGCTTGGCTAGTATTCCATTCTTTTTCGCTAGTAAAATACCTCCGATAGGACCTTTCTAGTGAAAGAATTTATCCGCTCATCCATCCCTTATAACTTGCTCCTTTCTGAATTTTTTCTCATCTTCAATTGTCAACTACTCTAAAATCCCGTATAATAAAATTTGAAATATTGTTCATTGTTAATTGAAATTAATTTCAAAAAGTGGTGAAGTTTTATGAGACCTGCCGTCGTTAACATGAGTGTATTGCCTCAATCTTTTTTGAGATTTTTTGGACAACAACTAGATGTGCCCGGTACGACTTGGAATATGGTCTACCATGTCGATAATAATGTCACTTTAAAGACATTTGATCTTGAACTCTTTGCACAAACGGCTCCATTTGCTTTTATTGATGAAACAAAAACTAATCGGCTCATAGAAACATTGAATGAGGCAGACGTGGTTCTGCTATTAACAGACCCGCTTCAAAACGAAGAAAAACTTCAACAAGTTCTTTCTCAACTAAAACAACCTGTCTTTATCATGCCAGTATCCATGTTGTATCCAACCATTCATTCATCTGAGTCCATCGGGTACGACACAGCTTTGAATGAAATAGTAAACCAAGCGTTATGCGTCGCCGACACCGCTGATTCTATGAAATATGGAAAACCTAGACTTTTCTTTTTACAACTCCCAAAAGGAGCATCCCGTCATTTAACAGAAGATGTAGCCCTATCCACGGGAGGATTGGAACTAAAAGATGTGGATGAAAATACTAGATATGCTTTTCAACAACGTTTAATACAGCACTATCAATCGGGACAGACATATGCACTAGCTGCCATCGATGAAACGCTTGATTCCACTAAAATCAGCGAACAGTTGTCTAAAACAATGGACATAAATATAAATATCGTTACCGTCGACGGGGCTCAATGTCTTGGACCTAAATTTACCGCTAAAGATAGACTTTTGATGGTTCGAGCTGCACAAAAAGCAAATGAATGGGTGCATTCGGCAGCTTCTTCTCCTAATCAAGTGGAGTGGTTTCACGTAACAGCTTAAACAAACATCGCCCCTTTTCATAAGACGTCAGAGTTCATAGCAACAATCAAAATAGCTATTATTACAACAGAGGAGGATTTAACTTGTCACATTTCACAGATGAAGACAAACTAGCCGTACAAACTATTAGGACGTTATCGATGGATGCCGTTGAAAATGCACAATCCGGACATCCAGGAATGCCTATGGGAGCTGCTCCTATGGCTTATACACTCTGGAGTCGTTTTTTTAAAACAAATCCGCAGAAGCCTGATTGGATTAACCGCGACCGTTTTGTATTATCTGCGGGTCATGGTTCCATGCTCTTATACAGCCTTCTTCATTTAAGCGGATATGATCTGACAATGGACGATATAAAACAATTCCGAAGCTGGGGAAGCAAAACCCCTGGACATCCCGAATCTGGAGATACTCCCGGTGTGGATGCAACAACCGGTCCGCTTGGTCAAGGAGTTGCCATGGCTGTTGGTATGGCAATGGCAGAACGCAAACTGGCCTCCACTTACAATGAACAAGACGCCGAATTAATTAATCATTATACCTACTCGATATGTGGTGATGGTGATTTAATGGAAGGGGTAAGTGCTGAATCCGCTTCTCTTGCTGGACATTTAAAACTAGGAAAATTAATAGTATTATATGATTCTAATGACATCTCCCTAGACGGCGATTTAAATCGTTCTTTTTCCGAAGATCCTGCCAAACGCTTTGAATCATATGGATGGCACGTGCAGCGCGTAGAAGACGGAGAAGATATGGAAGCCATCGAAAAAGCAATTAAAGAAGCACAAACCAATGCCGATAAGCCATCCTTTATTGAAGTGAAAACAATTATAGGTTTTGGCGCTCCAAACAAATCCGGCAGCGCTGCTTCACACGGTGCTGCTCTTGGTGAAGAAGAAGTCAAGCTGGCAAAACAGGCCTATGGATGGCCGTTTGAAGAACCATTTTTTGTTCCGGATTCTGTTTATTCCCGTTTTCAAGATATGATTGCAAAACCCGGAAAACAACAATTTGAAAATTGGCAGAACGAGTTAAGCCAATACGAAGTAAATCATCCGGACAAAGCCGCGTCATTCCAAAAAGCTATTCATGGTGAACTTCCTGCTGACTGGGATGTTTCTTTACCAACATACTCTGAAAATGACAAACCTAAAGCAACTAGAGCTACTTCTGGTGAAATGATTCAAGCGATAGCATCTGCCGTTCCTGAATTTTTAGGAGGATCAGCGGATCTTGGCGGTTCCAACAAAACGCACATTAACGATACAAATGATTTCGGCGCCCCTACCTATGATGGGAAAAACATTTGGTTTGGCGTACGGGAATTTGCGATGGCTGCTGCTATGAACGGGATGGCACTACACGGCGGTCTGAAAATTTTCGGAGGTACTTTCTTTGTTTTCTCTGATTACTTGCGTCCTGCTATTCGAATGGCAGCTATCATGGAACTTCCGGTTAACTATGTCTTCACACATGACAGCATTGCTGTAGGGGAAGACGGACCAACACATGAACCAATCGAACAACTTCCGTCTCTACGTGCAATGCCTGGATTATCAGTCATTCGCCCGGCCGATGGCAATGAAACACGTGCTGCTTGGAAGCAAGCTTTACAATCTAATGATCACCCAACTGCACTCGTATTAACCAGACAAAACCTGCCTGTTCTTGCTGGTACGGAAAATCAAGCAGAAGAGGGTGTGAAAAAAGGTGCCTATATCGTAAAAGAAGCCAAAAACTCTGAGCCGGATGCTGTCCTATTAGCAAGTGGATCAGAAGTTTCGTTAGCCATCGAAGCACAACAACTGCTTGAACAAGACAATATCTCCACAAGAGTTGTCAGCATGCCAAGTTGGGATTTATTTGATGCTCAAGAAAAAACATATCGCCAACAGATTATCCCACCTCATGTTAAAGCACGATTAGCTGTAGAAATGGCTTCTCCTTTCGGTTGGGAACGCTACACGGGAGATTATGGTGATACTTTTGGTATTAATACCTTTGGTGCTTCCGCTGCGGGACCTGAAGTTGTTGCTCAGTATGGTTTTACACCAGAATGTGTTGCTAACAAACTAAAAGAACTATTATAAGAAGCTGTAGTATAATCCGGAAAAGCGATAATAAGGCTTTTCCGGTTTTCTTTTTTGCTATATTTTTATTAAAATAAAAAAAGAACAAATTGAAGCAGGAGGTGCGTGCCATGGATCAACTCTCAAAAATGATTGACGCTGCTCGGATGTATTATGAATATGATTACAGCCAGCAAGAGATTGCTAAAAAGTTGGAGATGTCACGGCCAACCGTCTCCAGAATCCTCAAAAAAGCGAAACAGGAAGGAATTGTAGAAGTAACCATCCATGATCCTTCTGAAGAAATTGAGCAGCAAACGCTAGCTTTGAAAAAAACATATGAATTAAAAGAAGTCATTATCGTTCATTCAGATGAAGAAGAAACAACATTAAAAGAAAAACTAGGGGAAGCCGCTGCTTCCTTTCTCGATCATCACATCGAAAGTCAAGACACACTTGCGGCCTCATGGGGAACAACTCTTTACGAAACGGCCAAAAGAGTGCAACCAAAAACAATGCCTACTGTGGAAATTGTTCAGTTAAACGGCGGCGCCAGCCATTCCGGAAATCAAACGTATGCAACAGAAATCATTCATTTACTTGGACGTGCGTTTCAAACCGATAATTGGCTACTTCCCTTACCAGCAATTGTTGATCATGTTTCTGTCAAAAATGCAATTGAAAAAGATAGACATATTCAGCGTATTCTCCAAAAAGGAAAAACGGCTGACAAAGCAATCTTTAGTGTTGGTGCCCCAACGATCGACTCCGTTCTCATGCAAACGGATTACTTTACAGAAGATGAATTGAATAAACTTGATACGGACGCTGCCGGTGAAATATGTTCCCGTTTTTTTAATGAGGAGGGACACATATGTCATGAAGAACTAAATGAACGTACGATTGGTATCGAACTAGATGAATTAAAAAAGAAAAAGTCTTCCATTCTTGTAGCTGGGGGCCAAAAGAAGCAGCGTGCTGTGCGAGGAGCTTTACAAGGCGGCTATGCCAACATATTAATTACCGATCAAAACACCGCTCATTGGTTATTACAATCATAATATTGTTTTTTTCGATGTCGAAACATCCTCCATCAACTCTGTGAACTCTTAAGACAGGCAAAGGGAGCGAAAAGCCTTCGAGAGCAACCCTGCTGAAAAATAAGATTAAATAGGACAGATCTTGGGATAACTGCCCAACATCCGTCCTTCTTTTAAATTTTCCTGTTTTGATAAAACTTTAATAATTATCAAATGAAATTTGAACTTTTTTTGAATTAATTATGTCTTTTTTGTGACTTATTTGTTACAATATAAGTAACAAAATTGAAACCGTTTACTTAGAATTGTAGTAAATAACCGTAAATTAAAGAGGTGTTCATATGGATGTTCTATTATTATTTATGGCTTTTGCAACTGTAGCTCCTTTCTTTTTTGCTCGTCGGGGAAAATGGAGCCTCTCCCTAATACAAGGTGCTTTAATGCTTGGAATGTGGGATTATTTCCTTAGTCACTTCACCTCAATAACTGTATTAAATGCTCCAACTTCTATCGTAGCCTTCTACGGAAGCCTTTTACTTGCAGATGTTGCCCTTATCATGTTCCTTATATCGTTCTTTAAGGATATGGCATCAAAACAAGTGGTTCCTCGATTTCGTTCTAGCGCACGCTGATTCTTGTATAGAATAATAAAAAACACTCCGTTTTCAGGATAGTCTTCCTGTAACGGAGTGTTTTCTATTTATTAATGATCCATATCCTCATGATTTTCCATTTCTGCATCATTTCCACCGCCATCATGATTATGACTGTAGCCAAAGGACATCGTCCATATCGAACCAGCCACGACGACAGCTGCGACAAAAAATGCTTGCAACATATTACCAACCTGTATGCCGCCGCTATCGGTTTCCGTCATATGCATGAACATGAATAATTGAATGCATGCTTGAATCACAGCCAACACCATAATCGCAGTTATAATCCACGGTGTTGGCAGACCGGAACTAAGTGCTGCCCAGGCGGCTACTATCGTAAGAACAATCGATGCGATAAACCCAACAATGTGTTTTTTAGGGAAGCCTTCGCTGTGTTCGCTACTCATTTATACCACCATCCCAATCAAATAAACACTGGTGAAGATAAAGATCCAGATAACATCTAAAAAGTGCCAATACAATCCGACAATGAACATTTTTCTAGACGTCACCGGTGTTAATCCTCTTTGACGAAGCTGGACAATCAGAAGAGTTGCCCAAGATATTCCGAGCAAGACGTGCAAACCGTGGGTCCCTGTTAATAAAAAGAAACCTGACCAAAATGCACTTGATTGAAGAGACGCTCCTTCATGAATGTAGTGCACAAACTCATATATCTCAAAACCTAAGAACCCTAAACCGAGTACTAAGGTTATCGCAAGCCAAGTAAGCAATCCTTTTAAAGAGCCGCGACGCATTTCATGAATCGCAATTCCACAAGTAAAACTACTAGTTAAAAGAAGAAAGGTCATGATGAGTACCATCGGCAACTCAAACAATTCAGCAGGGACTGGAGAATCTCCTGTGCGGCCAAACATAACAGCATACGTCGCAAACAGTGTAGAAAATAATGCAACTTCTGCGCCGATAAAGATCCAAAACCCAAGAATATTCATTCTTCCTTCATGTGACCGATATTCAAGCGGGCCAGTTGTTAAATCCGTGTCTGCACTCATTTTTCTCCCCCCCTTGCCTTTTCTTCGGTTTCTTTTATTTCTTCAACGGAGACATGGAAACCATCATCATAATCAAAAGAACGAATGAACATGCAAACTAGCACGCCTATCAATCCGGCTATCGCCATCCATATCCATTCCCATACCAGCCCAAAACTTCCGACAAACATGAAAGCCATCATAATAAACGGAATTCCAGAATCACTCGGCATGTGAATTGGTTCCACCTTCTCTTTATCGTAGGTTGTTTCTCCTTTACTTTTCATAATCCAATATGCTTCTGGTCCTTCAATTTTCGGAACGGTAGCAAAGTTGTAATATGGGACTGGCGTTGTCGTTGCCCATTCTAATGCTCGTCCATCCCATGCATCCCCTTGTGTTTCACGAGGACTGTAACGGAAGCTGTAGTAAATGTTATAAACAAATACTGCAAAACCGATTGCCATAAGAGCAGCACCAACAGACGCAGTGACACTCAAAGGCATCCATTCTGGTTCAATTGTATAGGTCCGACGTGGCATACCTGCAAATCCAAGGAAATACATTGGCAAGAAGCAGACATTAAATCCAATCATAAAGAACCAGAAACTGATTTTACCCAATTTCTCATTCATTTTATGACCAAACATCTTTGGATACCAGAATGTTAATCCGGCAAAACAACCAAATACCGTTCCGGCAATTAGCACATAGTGAAAGTGAGCGACGAGAAAGTACGTATTATGGTACTGATAATCTGCCGCCGCCATCGCTAGCATAACACCAGTTACCCCACCAATTACAAAACATGGAATAAAGGCGAGTGACCATAACATCGGCGTATCAAATCGTATTCGTCCCTTATACATCGTGCCGAGCCAGTTAAATATTTTAACCCCCGTTGGCACCGCAATAAGCATCGTTGTTACGGAGAAGAATGAGTTCACCGCTGCTCCTGATCCCATGGTGAAGAAGTGGTGTACCCACACAACAAAGCTAAGTCCCGCAATAATTACCATCGAGATAACCATCGCTTTGTAACCAAATAACTGCTTCCGGGCAAACGTAGAAATAACTTCTGAAAATATTCCAAACGCTGGTAAAATAACAATATATACTTCTGGGTGACCCCATAGCCAGAAAAGATTTGCCCACATCATCGGCATACCTTCACCGGTCAGCGTGAAAAAGTGAGAACCAAAAATACGGTCTACTGTCATTAAAGCTAAAGCCACTGTCAAAATAGGAAATGCAAACACGATAATAATCGATGTAATCAATGAAGACCAAGTGAAAATTGGCAATCTCATCATTTTCATACCGGGAGCTCTCATTTTTAAAATAGTAACTAGAAAGTTAATTCCTGTAGCAAGTGTCCCAATACCAGCAACTTGCAGTCCCATTAAATAATAGTTTTGGCTCGGTCCGGGATTTAAGTTTTCACCAGCCATCGGTGCATAGTTCGTCCAACCCGCATCTGGTGATCCACCGATAACAAAGGAGATGTTAAACAGCAATGCACCAAACGCAAAGGACCAAAAACTAACTGCGTTTAAAAATGGAAAGGCAACGTCCCTCGCACCAATTTGTAATGGAATAATATAGTTCATTAATCCAATCAAAAAAGGCATTGCCATAAAAATAATCATAATCGTACCGTGAGTCGTAAATACTTCATTGTAATGTTGAGAATCCAGGAATTCCATCCCTGGCAATGTCAGCTGAATTCTCATCATTAAACCGTCCACACCGCCGCGGAATAACATGGCTATCGCAGCAATAATATACATAATCCCGATTTTTTTATGGTCTACTGTCGTAAGCCATTCTCTCCATAGATAGCCCCACTTCTTAAAGTACGTCAGTACAAAAACAATCGCAATGGAAACTAACGCCATCGATACCATGGCACCATAAATTAATGGCTCCCCCGTAACAAAAAAATCATCAACTAAAAAATTTATGAAATTCTCCACTTTATTTCACCTGCTTTCCGTCCGCCTCGGTTATTCATCTTCGACACCTCTACCACCTTCTAAGTGTAGCGGCTCTTCAAAAGCATCTTTATGACGCTTTATTAAATAATCGCTTCCTTGATGAGTTCCATGGTCCACATAGTCTAAATGTGTAGAAGAAAATTCCATTTCTTTTAATAAACCAGGCGCTAACAATGAATCATATTTTTCCTGTGTTAATTCTGATGCGTCTTCTTGTGTTTCTTCTACCCAAGTTTCAAACTCATCTGCTGATTCTGCATGTACATCAAACGTCTGCTCAGCAAAGCCGGAACCAGTAAAGTTAGAGTTTCTTCCCTCGTACGTTCCTTCTTCATCAGCTTGCAAATATAACGTATTCTCCATGCCGGCCATATTATATTTTTGTCCTCCAAGTGCTGGTATCCAAAGCGATGCCATCGAGTCTGCAGAAGACAAACGGAATTCTATCGCTCGATCGGTTGGAATGTGTAAGTAGTTCACGGTTTCAATATCTTGTTCCGGATAGCTGAAAAACCATTTCCAATCCGCAGATGTTGCATAGACAACAAGAGGCTCCTTTTCACTAGAAGCTTCTGGAGGTTCCTCTAATTCATAAATCGTAATAACGGTCGGAATTGATAATGCTGTCACAATAATTAATGGAATGACAGTCCAAATGATTTCAAGTTTCGTATTCCCCTCATGATCAGGGTCATAGTCTTTTTCGCCACGATCAGGACGTTCGCGGTATTTAATAATCATATAAGTAAAAGCTACAAAAACGACTGCCACCACAAACAGCATAAGAATAATAGAAAATATAATTAGGTCACTCTGACTTTCCCCAACCGGTCCTTTAGGGTCTAAGACCGTCAAGTCAGCACACCCAGTCACTAAAAATATAAGCGCAAAAGCTGGCAAAACTGCCCATCGCTTTATTCGTCTATATATATCTTTCATTCATTACACTCCCTTCTTTAATAAACAATCTCTCTAATATTCCTTGTCCATCATAGCAAATCCACTGTCATCAACGGATTCGTTATTAAATTTGTCATATAAAACTCACGAAAATGTTTCAAAATGAACACAAATCATTCATAAAATATTCAATGATTTCGTTTTCACGCTTTTTTTCAGAAAACAAAAATAGATGAGTCTCTATTTCGAAGAGCTCACCTTTTTACCTCTATATTAAAATGAAAAATATTCATCAATGACAAACATATTTTTTTGTAACATATGGAGATGTCATAGCTTGTAGAAGGGCTCCATAAGTACAGCTGAAGTCTACTTCATCTCCAACCCTTAAACCAGATGTCTTCGCATCAATAACCATATGATCACTGCTTGCACCCAGTATCTCTACATCCATTAAAGGTGTCAGACCTCGAATTAGTATATCTTGATGACCTACCCCAAGAATCACTCGATTCATCATTCCTTTATCCTTAAAACTAGGAATATTCCCAAAGGCATCCTTTCCAATTTCTCCATCAGGTAAAGAAGGCTTCTCTTTTGCCTCTACCACTTCAGAAACGAATGTAAACGTATTGGTATATAATGCCGGAATTGTTTTTTGTTCAAGCGTCTCCACTCCCAGTAATATTGATTCACCAAGTCTTACGTTATTTATATTTCCTGGGTCTTCCACTTTCGTAAACCATTGATAGTTTGCAGAATTTCCACCTGAAATGTAATCAAAACATAAAGAATATGTTGATTCTAACTCTGAGGCTAGTAGAGACAAAACTGATAATTTTTCATTGCTCGGTTTCACACCGCCAAAACAAGCAAAATTCGCAGCTATACCAACCAACTGCACCCCAGATAAGCCCAAGATCTTTTGCACCATTTCGTGAATATCTTTGGGTAAAATTCCTTCTCTTCCATCTCCCATTTCTATCATTAAAATTATTTTATGCCTTTGATTCGCTCTTTTGGCACTCTGCGAAAGCTTTTCAATCACCACCCATTCAGACTGAATGCTGACGTCGGCGTATCTTGTTACATCCCCCACTTCCTGAATAGAAGAAATTTTCAACAGAACATATTCCGCTTCAACTTTCGCATCTCGCATCTTTTTAATATTACTAATCTTTGAATCTGCTAACGTATGAATACCAGCTTCGACAAACACTTTTGCTACAGCAGGATCTCCACAAACCGCTTTTGTAACTCCCATAATGCCTATCCCTTTTTTGTCAAACAATTGTAATAACACGTTAGCGTTATGAGCGATTTTAGCTAGATTTATTTCTATACGAGGCGTGAATGATTGTATCAATAAACGATTTTCTTTTTGATTTTATGCTTCAATGAAGGATAAGCATTGAAGATACTCTGTACTAATTTCTCACAACCATGCTCAAGAGCATCTGTGGCAGGCAGTTTAAGTTGTTTTTCATAATCTTTCACCGTTTGTTCAATTTCTTGATTGTTCATATTTTCATGGTTGATGGTCACAGCGATGACTTTTGCTGTTGAGAAGTGTTCAATAAGTTCTATTTCACTTTCAACCGTAGGCATTTTCATAAAATCAAAATCTCCTAAGTATTTTCTTTTAGGAGGGTGTTGAACGATGACTGTACTAGCTCTTGATCCTCTCAAGATGCCGCATGAACTAATATATGCCGGATGGCTTAATGCCCCTTGGCCCTCTACAATAATTATATCGGGACTTTCTCTTTCATACGCTTTCAATATTTGACTTTCCAACTCTCCAATAGCATATTGAGAAGGGATAGCATCAATAGCAACTCCATACTTTGCGCCTTGGATGAGACCAGTTTGTCCGGTAGCGATAAACACAACACGCAATCCTTTCTCTATGAGTGCTTCCTCAAGTAAAACGGACGTCGTTCTTTTCCCCACCGCGCTGTCTGTTCCAAGTACTGCTAATACAGGAACATCAATATGAAAGACTTTTCCAGAAAAAAGGTTCATATCCTTTTTTTGAGGCGGTTTTCTCACATCCTTTATCGCAACACCGCATCTCCTTGCATGATCCATAAACTCAGAGTCTTCTGTAAAAAATTCATGAAGTGTATTCACAATGTTTATTCCATACTCCATAGCACTCATGACAACGTCTCTTTCTATTTGTTTCAAGAACGCCTCCGCCGGTGCAAGTCCATAGATAAATTGGGTTGGTAGCTCATGCAAGTTTTGTAATGCATGCTCCAAACTTTTAAATACAGGAATCCCATTTTCTTTTCCATCTATTAGCTCTCCAGCATCCATACCATACTTTGTGCTGTCTATGACTCCTACTACATCATAAAGCCGCGAACTTCTCACTAATCCATTAGCTGTTTTTCCGTCCATTTTTCCAAAGTTACCTTCGCAATAAATAATAGCCGATTCTTTAACCATCATTACTCTCCTTACAATTAATTTCCTTAAAAAATAAAAATTGTAAATAAAGGTTGTAAAAAAACCTCTGCGTATGCAGAAAGGTTTTTAAGTACCACCCGCAATATTAGTTTATAAATATAGCTTTTTCTTGTTCCCTTAACTATAGCATACTTTTTCTATTTGCAGGGGTTTTTATCGTTAATAAGCAGGTATTTTACTTTATTCATAAAATAAGTTTAGATGCAGGAGGTTGGTCTAATAGCAACTAAGTCGGGACCAAGGGACAAATGTTCCATCATTCAGAATTAGATTTATCTCATTCGATTATTTTTATATGTCCCCATGCCATTCATCTATTTAGTCAGCCGGCCTTTTCTTTTGTTTCTCTTCTTTTTCGACTTCGTATCGTACTATTTGAACGTGATATCGTGAAAATCAACAATCCAGTCCATACAATAACAAATGCTATGAATTGCTGCTGACTGAACGGTTCTTGAAACAAAAATACCCCTAGAATCAGCATGATGGTTGGAGCGAAATATTGAAGAAAACCCATCAAAGAAAAGGAAATCCGTTTCGCACCTGCTGCAAACAACAGTAATGGAATAGCGGTAGCTGCACCAGCTCCGAGAAGAAATAATGTAGTATTCGTCCCATAATGAAACACAGCGCTATTTCCTTCGCGGATAAAGAATAGAAACAACAGTGCAAAAGGTGTCATCAACAACGTTTCTATTGTTAAACCTGCCCATGCGCCAACTGCTGCGGTTTTTTTAATTAATCCATAAAATCCAAAACTTAATGCAAGACCAAGCGCTGCCCATGGCAAATAGCCATAGTACACCGTTAATGTGACAACACCGGCAACGGCTAACAAAAATGCTAATCCTTCCGATTTGGACAGCTTTTCTTTCAAAAAGATAGTTGCGAGCACGACATTAATGAGCGGATTAATATAGTAGCCAAGACTTGCCTCTATGACACGGTCACTATTTACAGCAAAAATAAAGATAAACCAATTAATACTAATTAATATTGCAGCTAGTGAAATAGCAATTCCCGATTTTCGAGACGAAAACGTCTGCTTTATTTCCCCCCATACTCCCTTTAACTTTCTCATCAAAAATAATGCAACAATCATAAAGACTAGAGACCATACAATACGATGAGCGAGAACCTCTGCCGCCGGAACATCCCCGACTAGTTTCCAATATAAAGGTAAAAACCCCCAACTCACGTAAGCCAGCATCGCCGCAAGAACTCCCCAACCTTGTTGTTTCTCTCCCATGTCACTCCCTCGATTCTATCTCTCTATTTATTCTTTGATTACTACAGTATAAAACATATTATTTATGTCCCGCTACTTTTTCGTTTTATCATAAGATATTTTCAAAAAAATAACCCAGCTTACTTCTGCTGGGGATTACAATCATATTAATTAAGCATCCACTCTATGTTTAGCTGGATTACAATCAGGACTTTCAGTATAAGCAGATTCAGCCAATTTCCATAGATAGTAACATTCTTCTCTTGACATGTGATCGGCCATTAGCGGCGTTAGCGTTCCTAACATCTCTTTTGTTATCCCCATTTCTTCCAACTCATTTAAAAAACTGCGAAAGATATCAAATTCCAACTTAACCTGACTATTCAGCCGATTCAATGCCGGAAACGTCTCTACATTTGCACGTAAATACCCCGCCATTTCTACTGCTTTTAAGTAAAAATGATCAAATTCATCTGTAAACACTCGCGATTGTTCTTTTAAGTTATTCTCTATTTTATCCAACGATCCAGTTATTGCATCAGCATGCCCTGCGGCATCCAGCAGCCACACAAGATGATGATGAAGCGGGTGACAGACAGGTGGTTCTTCTTGATTTACAAGGTAGCTTAAAATACGTAAGTATTCTTCCACCTCATTCACCATGTGATTAATAAACGTGGGGGTCAATTCAATTTTGATTTTCCCAGTCAATTGTCTTTGTATAATTTGCAGTTTAAAAAAACGAATATCTTTGCTTGCCTGTTTTGCGTTCATCGTTAAATTTTCCAATGTTTGTTCTGTATGGTCTTCTGCTACTTCTTCTAATAATTGATCAAAAAGTTTGATAAAAGCTTGCGCAGTTTCGATATACTCGGTTTCAGAAGGAGCAAGTGTATCATGGATAAAACGTGCATGATCCCCCAATATTTGCAGCCAAAACAAATGCTCTTCGGTTGCTGTACCTTCCCAGTTTGTGTTCAATACCTCTCCTCCTTTGTATTCGTACTCCTTTAAACTATGAGAAAGAAGCCTGTACTAAAACAAAAAATGATTTCCGTTCGGGAGTTTGTTACATTTCTTAACTAATACTTTTCAGAAATTTAATAAAAATTAAATAAAAGTTTGATAGACTTAATGAATACTGAATTTATATCGTTAAGGGATGGTGTTTAAATGAAAAACTATTACAAGAAAATGCTTAGTCTTGGGACTGTACTGACGTTGGGACTATTAATTGTTCCATCACAACCCAACTTTGCTAAAGCTGATTCGCATGATAAAGAAATTCAGCTGCTGACACTAAACGATTGGCACGGTCAAATTGCTACCGAAACAACGATTGATGTTGGAGATGAGACAGTGACAGTTGGCGGGGCAGAATATTTAGCAGCACATCTACAAGACTACAAATCAAAAAATGAAAACACGATTGTTGCGCACTCTGGAGACATGATTGGCGGATCTCCGATGATTGCCTCTGCTTTTCAAGATCAACCGGTTGTAGAAATTATGGAAGCAATGAATGTAGATGTTGGAACCGTCGGTAATCATGAATTTGATGAAGGGATTGATGAATTCAACCGAATGATAGAGGGTGGGGAACATCCAGATGTAGAAGAAACCGAAGATTATGACGGCATAGATTTTCCAAATGTCGCTGCCAATGTCTATGATTCTTCTACCAATGAACTACTGCTTGACCCTTATTATATTAAAGAAATAGATGATGTAGAAATTGGATTCATCGGTGTAGCAACAACAGAAACACCTGGTATGGTAAAAGAACAAGGGAATGAAAACCTTGAGGTTCGAGATGAGTTGGAGGCAATCAATACATACTCCAAAGAGTTGGTGGATGACCAAGGAGTTGATGCGATTGTCGTCTTAGCTCATAATCCAGCGGCACAAGAAGACGCCACTTTCACAAATGAAAAATCAGACGACAAAACTATCGCTAAAGCAGATGGCGGGACATTGATAGAAGACGTAGCAAATTGGGAAAATGAACTCCATGATGAAGTCGACGTCATCGTTGCCGGACATAATCATCAAACAGTGAACGCTACATTGAACGACGACGTTGCTGTTGTCCAAGCATGGGAATATGGATATGCTTTTGGAGCTATAAACCTTGTAATAGATTCTGAATCTGGCGATATTATCGGGGAAGAGACGGAAGCTGAAATTATTTATAACACACAAGATGTAACCCCGGATGCAGAGATCAGCGAAATCATTAATAAATATAACGATTTGATTGAACCTATTCAAAATGAAGTCGTCGGGGAAAGTGCTTATAATTATGATAATGAAGGATACCCGTATAATGATCGTGCATACGCAGATCACGCAATTGGTAATTTAATAGCCGATTCAATGGCTTGGTCGATGGATTCTGATATCGGTATTATGAATGGCGGCGGTATCCGCGAAGGACTGGATGCCGGAGAAATAACATTTGGAGATTTATATGCCATTCAACCATTTCAAAACATGCTTGAAACCTTTACTGTCGATGGGGCCGGGCTTCGTGAAATAATGAATAATCAAATATCAAGCTATGGTCTCGATTACTCTATTTCCGGATTTGAATATACCTACACTTTCGACCATGACAAAGAACAAGGACAAGTCGAAGATATGTTTTTGTCAGATGGAACTCCGATTGAAGACGATTTGTCATACACCGTAACAACAAATGATTACAGCTACCTAGCCGATGGCATGGACGAATATGCTTTAGGCGAAACAACAATCGGTGATATTGATTCCGATATTCTTCGCGACTATGTAAAAGAGATGGATGAACCACTTGCAATGAAACCAGAAGGCAGGATAAGACAAGTTACTAATCAATTCGAAGATATCCCGCTTGATAACTGGGCCAATCCATACGTGTTTGATCTTGCTCACAATGGGGTGGCGGATGGAACATCAGAGACCACATATTCTCCTTACCAAAACGTCACACGGGCTCAGTTCACATACATGATGACCAATGCATTAGACTTAAGCAGTTCAAGCGACGCACCATTTGAAGACATTGGCGAGTTAGCGGATGCATCACAAGAGGAAATTACGGCAGCCTACAATGCCGGTATTGTCCAAGGAACGTCTGACAAAACGTTTGAACCGAACAAACCAATTACTCGTGCTCAAATGGTAACCATGCTAATGAGGGCTTATGAGTATGAGAATGATGAAACGTTCGAAGCTTCTTCCTCAACATTTGAAGACATGCATTCTATGAACCAAGAAATGAGGATCGCTGCCGAATCTGCGCACGAACTCGGTTATATCGATGGATATGATAATCAATTCATGCCAAATAACACAGCCACCCGTGCCCAAGCAGCCAAAGTATTGTCTCTTTATATGGTAAAATAGTCATCCTCGTTAAGGTAGTCCCCACTCATAGGGACTGCCTTTTCCCTTTCCCTTAACCGACACCAATAGAACACTCCCTACTTGTTCTATTTTCTAGTAAAATTGTTAAAACAATGTCATCGCCCAACCAAGCAGAATGAAAGCAATGACAGTCATAAAGATATCTTTTCCTTTCTTCTCTCCTGTATAAAATACGATTTTCAGAACATGAAAAACGATAAAACCAACAATAATGAGGGTAGCATAGGACAACACAATTACAGACGGTATCGATGTTATTTGAAGCAGTATGAAAACAATCAGCAGCACTAAAAGGAAAGACAGCTTTGCATTTTTATTAACCTCTGGATTAAATAGTTTTTCTTTTTTCGTTACCTCATCGTTCATTCTCCACACCTCTTATTATTGCATATCTGAGATATTGTATTATTATTCCAAAAGAACAGCAGAAAGCCAGACCACAATCGGGCCTGGCTCTATTGTTTATTACTTTTCTTCTAAGCGGCGAATTCGTTCATCTAACGGAGGATGGGAGGAAAACAAGCTCGCCATCGTTGACTTGTTGTTGATTTTCAACGTCTGTAATGATGTCTGACTATCATCTACCATGTTCGACCGTGCTTGCAAAGATTGCAGCGCCTGTTTCATTTTGTCTTTTCCGGCAAGATCTGCCCCGCCTTTGTCAGCGTGAAACTCTCGGTACCGCGAGTATGCATTAACGACAAGGCTGCCAAGAATAGAGAATATAATCTGAAACACAATAATAGCTGCAAAGTGAACAAGCATACGCATACCATCATTTTGTACAAAACGAGAAACGATAGATGCTACAATTCGAGAAAGGAATACAACAAATGTGTTAATGATTCCTTGCAATAACGTCATCGTTATCATATCACCATTAGCAACGTGCGCCACTTCATGAGCAAGAACACCTTCCACAGAATTATCATCCATAGAGTTGAGCAAACCACTCGATACGGCAACTAACGAGCGTTTCTTAGTTGGACCCGTTGCAAATGCATTGACTTCTTTAGAATTGTAAATACCGACTTCCGGCATATGGACCATACCGGCACTACGACATAAACGATGAACTTTATCTACTAGCTCACGCTCTGTGCCAGTGCTGGTTCCTGGATCTATAACATTTACACCCATCATTTTCTTCGCAATAATCCGAGATAAACCAAGAGAAATGAAGGCTCCGCTAAAACCTATAACGGCACTGAAGATTAGCAGGGAGACATAATTTATATTACCCGCGGCTGTTGCTCCCATACTCGGAATCTCCACACCAAACATACTCAATATACTAAAGACGATTGTAACCATAGTAAGAATGAGAACGTTGGTTATAATAAACAGTAGAATCCTTTTACCCAAGTTAATTTCCTCCCAATTGATATTTTATTATATAGTTTAAAGCTGTTTACGTAAAACATATATAAAACGTTTCACTTTTATGATTGTAACATTTTTCGTGATGTTTGGCTTGTTTTATGCTTTCTTTGTTTAGATATTCTATCACAAAGGTATAGATAAACCAGAACCATTTATACTAAGTTCTAAGTTTTAAAAGGAGGTTCACCTAGTTATGGCTTTAAATGTGGCACAAAAACTTATCAAGAACCACTTGGTTTCCGGTGAAATGGCACCTGGAAAAGAAATTTCATTATCTATAGATCAAACGTTAACACAAGATGCCACAGGTACGATGGTTATGCTTGAGCTTGAAGCAATGGAAATTGAACGTGCAAAAACCGAGGCTTCTGCGCAATATGTTGACCACAATGTGATTCAAGAAGATAGTAAGAACCCTGATGATCACTTATTTTTAGAAAGTGCGGCAAAACGATTCGGTCTTTATTTCAGCCGTCCAGGTAATGGTGTCAGCCATCCCGTTCATATGCAGCGTCTAGCCGTTCCTGGCAGAACATTACTTGGTTCCGACAGTCATACCTGTGCGAATGGTTGTATGGGAATGCTTGCTATGGGAGCAGGTGGTATAGATGTTGCAATGGCTATCGCTGGTGAACCTTACTACGTTAAAATGCCTCAAATTTGGGGTGTAAAACTTACGGGTGAACTGCCTGATTGGGTAGGAGCAAAGGATATCATTCTTGAGTTCTTGCGCCGCCATGATGTGAAGGGCGGGGTCGGAAAAATCATTGAATACTATGGACCCGGCTTGGAACAATTAAGTGCGATGGATCGTCATGTTATTGCCAACATGGGAGCTGAACTTGGTGCAACCGCAACTGTATTTCCTTCCGATGGAGAAGTCAAACGATTCCTCAAAAGCCAAGGACGTGAAGAGGATTGGCATGAAATCACTGCAGACCAAGAAGCAACATATGACATCGATGAAGAAATCGATCTTTCTACATTAGTTCCAATGATTGCAAAGCCTTCTAGTCCAGGTAACGTTGTCCCTATCACAGAAGTAGAAGGAGAAGAAATTTATCAATCCTATGTTGGTTCCTCAGCAAACCCCGGGTATAGTGATTTTGCTATTGCTGCTAATATCGTGAAAGGACAGCAAATCGCAAGTGGCGTGTCTTTTGATATTAACCCGACCTCTAGACAAATGCTCACGGATCTCGTTGAGAACGGGCATATCGCCAGTCTACTATCATCTGGGGCCAGATTGCATCAGGCAGGCTGTAATGGCTGTATCGGTATGGGACAGGCGCCTGCCTCAGGCCGTAATAGTCTAAGAACAACTCCTCGTAACTTCCCTGGACGTTCCGGCACTAGAGAAGACAGCGTATTTTTATGTGGACCTGAAGTGGCAGCAGCTTCTGCCTTATACGGGAAAATCACTGATCCAAGAACACTAAATATGTCCTACCCTCATGTAAACGAGCCTGATCAACCTACAGTAGATTTTCGATTGCTTGAAGAACCCCTTGCTTTAGAAGATGCCAAAAAAACCGAGTTGCATAAAGGACCGAACATTGCATCCATTCCATATATGGAGCCATTACCAGATAACATTAACGTTCCCGTTTTACTAAAAGTAGGAGACAATTTCTCCACTGATGAGATTTTAGCCGGGGGCGCACGTGTACTTCCTTATCGAAGTAACCTCCCCGAAATCAGTAAATTCGCTTTCGAAATCTTAGACGAAGACTATTATAATAGGTCTATGGACATACGTGAGAAAACAGGCCACGCCATCATTGGCGGAACAAACTACGGGCAAGGATCCAGTCGCGAACATGCTGCGTTGGCGCCCCGTTATTTAGGATTAAAAGTCGTAATTGTTAAAGACTTTGCTAGGATTCACCTTCAAAACTTAATTAATTTTGGTATTCTTCCACTTACCTTCGCAGATCCACGCGATTTTGACCAACTCGAACAAGGAGACACGTTGGAGTTGAAAAATGTAAGAGAAACCATACAAGACAGTAAAGAATTAACGGCTGTCGTAAAGGAAAAAAATAAAGAAATCCGAATCCTTCATGCATTATCCGACCGTCAAGTGGACATCATGTTAACAGGAGGACTAATTAACTGGGTGAAAGACAGACAGCAAGATAAAGCTTAATTTCCTCCTATTCATTTTCCTCCTAAAAGGAGCAAATTAATCATGAATGAAAATGTATGTAAAGCTTGTGATGGTTCCGGTTTGTTGATGGATGATGAACAATGGAAATATTCCTGCAGTGTATGCGGGGGAGATGGGATTTTGGAAGCTGGTGAAAGTCCGGAACCCGAAGGACCCTTCGATGTCGATGGCAATAACAGAACGCTTGAATAGGAAAAGCTTCATGGCTGGAGTGAACCAGCTATGAAGCTTTTTTCAAAAGACACTATTTAAATTGTTTATAGTTGCCCTCAAAATACAGTAACGGTTCTTCATCCTGAATCTTGAGATTATCGACTTTTCCGATAAACAATGTGTGATCTCCTGCTTCATGACTGTCATAAACACGGCATGCAATATTCACAAGAGCATCCTCAATAATAGGCTGTTTTTCAAAACGTTCAAATGGAACATCTATTTCTTCTTTCAATTGATTCGCGAAATATTGAGAAAGTTCGGTTTGGTTTTCTTTTAATATACTTACCGCAAACGTACCTGACTGTTCTATCATATCATGGGAATTAGCATGTTTTGCGACCGAGATTAGTACAAGCTTCGGATCAAGGGAAACAGACATAAACGCGTTGGCCGTCATACCATGTACTTCTCCATCCACCTCTGTTGTTACAATCGTAACACCAGTCGCAAACTTGCTCATCGCCGTTTTAAATAAACGATCATCCATCGATACTTCCTCCTCCGTCTGATTTCAAAACAAAAAGTCACCATCAACGTTACATGGAAACGAGTGATTATGCAACGAATACAAAATAAAGGTTTAGTTATTCTGTATTAGGGAAAGGTTGTCTTAAAAACTGGAGGAATAGGCATATGTACTCTCTTTCAAACAAAACGGTAATTATAACAGGATCGGCATCTGGTATCGGAAAAGCAACAGCATTACAAATAGCAGCAGCTGGGGCGAATGTCGCACTGATTGATATACAAGATTCCAAACAGACAGCTGATGAAATCATAAATAACAATGGCAGCGTTATCACTTTTAAAACTGATGTAACAGACGCCCAACAAATGAAAGAAGCTTTCTCACAGACAGCTGAAAAATGGGGGAAGATTGATGGTGTTTTTTCTAATGCAGGGATGAATGGAAAAGTTACTCCTATCGAAGATTTTGAACCAAGCGACTGGGATCATACATTAGCTGTTAACTTAAAAAGCAGTTTTTTATCGACAAAGTATGCAATCCCTTACATGAAAGAAACAGGGGGGAGTATCATCATTACAAGCTCTATCAACGGAAACAGAACGTTCTCGGCTCTAGGAATGTCAGCCTACAGCTCCTCCAAAGCAGGACAAGTTGCTTTTTCAAAAATGGCAGCTGTGGAACTTCGGCCATATAATATTCGCGTAAACACCATTTGTCCCGGGGCTGTGCAAACAAATATTTTGGATCGAACCTATCGGGATGAGGGCCAACTAGAAAAAATAACTCAAACAGGTGGTCACAATAATGAGGGGGCAAACCTTGATCAAGCGGTCTCCCCCGATAAAATTGCAAATCTGGTATTATTCATGCTGTCAGACGAATCCGCTCATATTACAGGAACGGAAGTATACATCGACGGAACGGAATCTTTATCATAATTAAGAAGTTGCTTTCTTTTTGGGACCACTGCCTGTTTTTGGAGTACCTTTTTTCTTCGTGGCTACCTTCTTTTTATTTTTATCCACCGATGCTTGGAGAGCCTCCATCAAGTCAGCTACATTATCTTTTGGAGTCTCTTGATTGGCTGAAACAACTTCTTCTCCATTTTCTTTTGCTTCGATTAATTGTACTAATTTTTTCCGGTATTCATCTTCATATTTTTCTGGTTCAAATTCTGTGCTAAGCTGATCTATCAGCATTTTTGCGGTATGAAGCTCTTTTTCTTCAAGCTTCTCTTCTCCCGGAACATTAGGTACATCTGCAGCACTTCTTATTTCATCTGAATAATGGAGTGTTTCCAGCAAAATAGTGTTTTTATAAATGCGCAGTGCCGCCAACTGCTCTTTCGATCGAATCATGATTTTTGCAATCCCGACCTTTCGAGAGTCCTGCAGGGCTTGTCTCAACAAGGAATATGCTTTTGCGCCTCCTTCGTTAGGACCTAGAAAATAGCTGCGATTAAAATAAATAGGATCGATATCATCTATATTAATAAAATCAAGAATTTCGACTGCTTTTTCCCCCGCTTCTTGACGAAGTTCTTCAAGCTCGTCGTTTTTCATTACAATATAATGACCATTTGTTGTTTCGTACCCTTTCACCAAGTCCTCTTTTTCCACTTTTTCTTCGCACACCGGGCACACCTTTTCATACTTTATTGGTGTTTTGCATTTTTCGTGCAGATTACGAAATGATATGTCTTTGTCTTCCGTTGCCGCATGCATTTTAATTGGAATACTTACCAGACCGAACTGAATACTCCCTTTCCACATCGTATGCATAGATGAACATCCTCCTTTTTTGCTTATTGTGCATGACTTATACGTTTGTCATTCATACTAACGACAAGGAGATAAGAAAAAGGAGAGAATGCCGGTGAAACCTTCAAGAACAGCATCACTGCCTAAGGAGAAGGATTGGGTATATGAATTAAAATATGACGGCTATCGTGCTTCTCTTCATTGGGACGGATGTAACGCATGTGTCACCAGTAAAAATGGACACAATCTTAACAAGCAATTCCCCGAAATTTTAGAGAGCGTCTATTCTCATTTTTCATCGGAGGATTCCTTTCAATTGGATGGGGAACTCGTTATACTTGAAAACGCAGGCAAAGCCGATTTTTATTCTTTGCAAAGCAGGCATCACCTTCGTTCCGCACGTAAAATCGCAAGCTTTGCTTCTACCCGCCCGGCTGCTTTTCTAGCGTTTGACTGTCTCTCATTCCATAACCAATCCTTAACAGATAAGACATACGAAGAGCGAAAAAAAGTACTAAAAGATCTAATTAAATGCCGTAATCTGCCATTATCACCAGAACCTCAAGCTGCTGAACGCATTCAATTTCTCCCTTATAAAGAAAATCTCGATATTCTCTTGAGAGAAAACCAATTGTTTCGAAGTGAAGGGATTGTTGCTAAACACTTCCATTCTCTTTATAAAAAAGAAAGAACGCAAGATTGGTTAAAATACAAGACACCATTTACAGCAAAATGTTTTATTACAACATATGACCCTGCCAATGATTACTTTGAACTTGGTGTTTTTGAAAAAAACGAAGTGATAACGATAGGAAAATGCGCCCATGGTTTGTCCGATCAAGAGAAAACGGCTCTCATCAAAACAATGAAAAATAATGGAAAATGGGATGTTTCTACGAAGGTTTATCGTTTAGAACCTTCCATTGTTGTAGAAGTTTCCTACACAAGCCGAAAGGATTACGAATGGAGAGAGCCCAGATTCCATACCTTTCTTTTGCAGCATACGCCAAATCTTTGCACTATCGAAAAGCTTCATATAGCTGACCTTAGACTCCCTAAAGGCGTTGAGATTACGAATCCAGAAAAACTTCTATGGCCCAATCAAATGGTGCACAAATATAATTACCTTCAATACGTTAGGTTTATAGCTCCGTTTATCCTTCCGTTATTAAAAGACCGGGCTCTAACCGTTATACGTTATCCCCATGGCATTACAGAAGAAGGTTTTTTTCAGAAAGACTGTCCCAACTATGCACCAGACTATGTCGATACCAAAGCATTTGACGACAATGATTTTATCGTATGTAATAAACTAGAGACACTTTTGTGGCTTGGAAATCAACTTGCTTTGGAATGGCACATCCCTTTTCAACGCCATCATACTGAACACGTTGATGAAATCGTGTTTGACCTAGATCCTCCAGACACCAGCCATTTCCCCATGGCAATAGAAGGAGCACTGCATATAAAAGAGTTGTTAACAGAATTTAAGTTAGAAGCGTTTGTGAAATTTTCGGGTAATAAGGGAATTCAAATATATGTGCCTCTTCCGGAAAACACCTACTCGTGGGAAGACACCGAATTAATTACAAAAGCAGTCGGGCGTATAATGACAGATAGATATTCTGATCTATTCACTCTAGAAAGACGTCGAAATAAACGGAACAATAAACTTTATCTTGATATTCCTCAACATGCAGAGGGAAAAACAATTATTGCTCCTTATTCCTTACGGGGGAAAAAGGATGCTCTAGTAGCATGCCCGCTTTTTTGGGAAGAGTTATCTTCTTCTTCGGTAAAGCGAACCCTTTTTACAATGGAACATGTTATAGAAAGAGTGATTCAGTATGGGTGTCCCTTCCAAGCTATGAATGGCAGTCGTAACAAAGACGCTGTCGATCAGCTGCTCGATACGTTGAAAAAATCACCTATATAAAGGAAAAGGAGGGAATCAATGCTATCTGAAGATTTAATAACTCAGTGTAAACTCCGGCTGGAGCCTTTCGCCTGCGAAGGATTTGTTTATGGGACTGGTCCTACACGGCCACTATTAATGTTTGTCGGAGAAGCTCCCGGGGAAACCGAAATCAACAATGGAATACCTTTCAGTGGCAGGGCCGGGAAATATTTTGATCATTATCTTGAGCATCTCGGTATAACACGGAACGACATTTATATTACAAGTTCCGTTCGCAGTCGCCCCTATAAATGGGGGAAACCGCATAATAAACCTGCTCGAAAATACAACCGCACTCCTAATAAAAAAGAAATCGCAGCCCATGCCCCCATACTGGATGCTGAAATTGAGACGACAAAACCGCCCATTATTGTTCCAATGGGACGCATTGCTTACTGGAGATTACTCGGATTTTCTCCAAAAATGGAAGAAGTGACTGGAACATTTATTCATTCACCCATCCGCCGGCTTGATGATTGGGAGAAAAATACATATGACTTCACCCCGGAAACTTATACGATTTTTCCGCTATATCATCCGGCAGCTGTTCTTTATAAACGAAGTCTAGAAACTATTATATACACCCATCTTAACGAATTAAAATCAGCATTAAAAAACATATAAGACCGGAGTTTTTTACGCTCCGGTCTTTTTTACAGGTTATTCGTTTTCCTTTTCAACGGCTGTTGTTTGGGTTGTGTCCTCGGTGCTTTCTTTGTCCGTTTCATAATGCTCGCTATCATCAGATGCAGCGGCACTTTCATTTGCCGCCTGCACCGAGGTAGTCATCTGCCCGGCCAGCCCCTTACCGGCAAAACTCTCTAACAATTCTTTCATATCAATCCCTGTCGATTCTTTAAGAGTATCCTGCATGACAGCCATGTTGTTCGTAACACTTCCCGCTAAGTTTGATACGCCTTTACCACTTCCTGTGTCAATAACTTTTACACTGTCTATATTATTAAGTGGTTCTGAAACGGCTTTTGCAAAATCTGGCATCATTTTGATCATCATTTCTAAAATAGCGGCTTCACCGTATTTCGACATCGCTTCTGCCATTTGTTCTTTCGCTTCTGCTTCTGCCACACCTTTTTCACGGATAATCCGGGCTTCCGCTTCCCCTTGTTTACGTTCAGATTCCGCACGTGCCTCAGCTTCAGCAATCGTACGATACTTTTCTGCATCTGCCTGCTGACCGGATGCATAGCGTTCTGCTTCCGCTTTTTTCTTCACTTCCCCTTCATATTGTCTTTCTTTACGCTCGATTTCAATTTCTTCTAATTCGGACTGCTTCGATAATTCAACCGCTCGTACATCCATTTCCTGCTCTTTCAATTGGCGGTCTGTAATACTCTTCTCTAAAGCATATGCTTGATCAGCCTGTGCCCTAGCTTTTTCATTTTCTTGCTTAAACGCAGCTTCTTGGATTTCATTATTTTTGCGTGCTTCTGCAATCTCTGTCTTATGTTTATATTCCGATTCTTCTGCTTCTTTATCCATTTGAGCTTGGTGAATTCTTGTTTCTCTCTCCGAATTTGTTTCCGCAATGTCAGCGTTTTTCTTCGCTTCTGCAATACGGGGCCGTCCCAATGCTTCAAGATATCCATTATCATCTCGTATATCTTTTAGGGCAAAGGATGTTATTTCAAATCCCATTTTTGCTAAATCTTTTTCTGCCACATCCTGTAGCTGGCGGTTAAACCGTTCTCTATCTTGATATATTTCTTCAACGGTTAATGAAGATAATGCTGAACGAAGATGTCCTTCTAGAACTTCTACGATTTCTTTATCACGGTCTTCTTTTCCTTTTCCTAAAAATTGTTCAGCAAAATTAGCGATTTGATCAAGAGAACTTCCTATCTTCACCATAGCCACCGCATCTGCAACAACTGGAACACCTTGGGATGTGTACACTTCTGGTGTCTGAACCATAAGCTGGGAAGTTGTTAAATCAACAGGTTCTGCTACCTGCACAAGCGGTTTTATAAACACACCACCACCGCGGACGACTTTTAATTGCCGTCCATTCTCTTCGTCTGTGAAGACATTGTCTCCGTTCCCAAGTCCTTTCCCTGTAATAATAAGTGCTTCGTTTGACATTGCCGTCTTGTAGCTTCGCTTAAACATAATATAGCCGATAATTGCTAAAATAAGTAAAACGAATAAAACGACTCCTGTTATAATTAAACTAAAAATGTCCTGAATTGCTCCCATTTTATGAGGCACCTCCTGCTTTATTTGATTTGTCATCCTACATAACGAGAAACCCCCAAATAACGTTTCAGTATTTTACAATTTTTTTATTTCATGACGAAAGAAAAAATATTTACTTAATAAAACTTACAATTCATTGATAAAATACTTATAGTGTCTTAATATTAAAGATGATTACATATTACAAAAAACAGAAAAAGGTGAAATAATGAAACTGATAGCAATAGACATGGATGGTACCCTTTTGAATTCTCAACAAACGATAAGTATACAAAACAAAGAAGCTATCCAAGCAGCAATAAGTCAAGGAATAAAAGTAGTTATCGCAACCGGGAGAGCCCATTTTGACGCTCAAACCTTTTTAGAAGAAGCGGGGCTGGCGCTTCCCATTATCGGTGCCAATGGAGCCACTTACCACAACCAACAAGGTGAGCTTGAGTTATCTGTTCCCATTCCCAATGAAAAGGCTTTCGACATCATCTCCTGGTTACACGATGAAGAGTATTATTATGAGATTTTCACAAACCAAGCCATCTATACTCCTCATCACGGCAGAAACTTATTATCGATTGAGTTAGACCGTTTACAATCGGCAAACCCTTCTATCAAAAGAGATGAGCTGGAAACAGCTGCTCTCAAACAATTTAATCAAACAGGCTACGCTTTTCTTTCTTCCTTTGAAGATATAAAGAAAAAAGATGCAGAAATATATAATATTCTCGCGTTCTCCTTTCTTAAAGAAAAACGTGATAAAGGTTGGGATCAATTCAAGGACGAAAATAGCTTAACTCTTGTAAGTTCCGGGGATCACAACTTTGAACTTGAACATCACGATGCTTCAAAAGGAAACATGCTCACCTATCTCGCCTCTCAATACAACCTGCCATTAGAAGAAACAATGGTAATTGGCGACAGCTTTAATGATTTATCAATGATGGATGCCGCAGGACACAGTGTAGCAATGGGAAATGCACGAGATGAAATAAAACAGAAGTGCACTCACGTGACCTTATCTAATCAGGAAGACGGAGTTGCTCACATCATTTCCAAAACATTAGAGATAGAGATTAATAAATAAATACAAAAAGCGTGGCATTGTAATCTTTCGAACATGCCACGCTTTTACCGTTATTGCTTTTGATCATTTACTTCGTCTTTAATTTCCTGACGCATACCATCAATACTTTCTTCACGACGTTGATTTTTTGCTTCAATCTGCTGTTTTTCTTCTTCACTCAATTCTTCAGAATGTGCCTTTTCAAAATCTCTCGCCTCATCCATGTTTTGCAAGGTGTGTCCGATTGTGTTCTCAATTCTTTCCGGATTATTCGAACGATCATCTGGTTTGGGCTTTTCCATTGCCTAACATCCCTCCTTATGAATTCATGTTTAGTATGATCTTCTTACAGGAAACTTATGTGAAATATATGTACAACTTTTGACAAAAAAAGTACAATGAATACTGAATATTTTTTTAGAATACATATTCTACATCACCTATTAGAAAGGGCGTGACCCATATGGAAGAGTGGCTTACGATGGATACATGGTTAGGCGATATCGTATCATCCAGCAATAACATTTTATGGACCTATCTGCTCGTCGGATTATTATTATTCCTCGGTCTGTTTTTCACAGTTAGATTGCGTTTCGTACAGTTCACGATGTTAAAGGAAATGGTTTCTCTCTTATTTAAGGGAACGGATCGAAAGGTGTTCAAAGACAAAAAAGGAACGACACCATTCCAAGCCTTTACTATCAGTACTGCAGCCCGTGTTGGAACCGGGAATCTAGCAGGTGTAGCATTAGCTATAACAGCTGGAGGACCTGGTGCTGTGTTTTGGATGTGGATTATTGCGTTGGTTGGTGCAGCGACCGGCTTTGTCGAAAGTACACTTGCACAAATGTATAAAGTTAAAGTGAAAAATGGTTATCAAGGCGGACCAGCATACTATATGGAAAAAGCATTAGGTATGCGTTGGATGGGGATTTTATTTGCCATCTTAATTATGCTTTGTTTCGGTCTTATTTTCAATGGAGTACAGTCTAATACAATTTCGCAGGCATTCACAGGTGCTTATAACATCGAAGGATACTGGATTGGCGGCGCTATTGCGATTATGATTGGTATTGTCATTTATGGGGGTATTCGAAGAATCGCTGTTGTAACTGAATTTGTTGTCCCTATTTTCGCAATTATTTATATTTTAGTATCTCTTGTGATCATGTTTATGAACATCGGTGCTTTACCTGAAGTATTCTCCCTCATTTTCACTAATGCATTTGGCATTCGTGAAATTGCTGGCGGCGGCTTAGGGGCAGCTATAATGAACGGGGTTCAACGTGGATTATTTTCTAACGAAGCTGGTATGGGTAGTGCTCCTAACGCAGCGGCTACAGCTCACGTTAGCCACCCCGTCAAACAAGGTCTAGTACAAACACTAGGTGTGTTCACTGACACTTTGATTATTTGTAGTTCTACTGCCTTCATTATCATTTTAGCTGGAGTTCATACTTCCAGTGAATCTGATGGGATTCAATTGACCCAACTTGCGTTAGATGCGCACCTTGGCGGATGGGCACAAACTTTTGTTTCCTTGGCCATTTTCTTTTTCGCCTTCAGTTCTTTGTTAGGTAATTACTATTATGGGGCGAATAATATTAAGTTTATATCCGAAAATCCTGTTTATATACAAATTTTCCGACTTGCATTTTTGGCAATGGTTATGATTGGAGCAGTAAGCGATCTGCAATTAATTTGGTCTCTGGCCGACCTATTTATGGGCTCAATGGCTCTTGTCAACTTAATTGCTGTTGCAATGTTAACGAAGATTGCCGCAGCCGCCTTAGACGATTATCAAAAACAAAAACGACTTGGATATGATCCTGTTTTCTACAAGGACAGTATTCCAGGGTTAAATAACATTGAATCATGGGAGAAAAAACCAAAACGTTCTGATGACGAGTAATATATAAGAAAAGCGCAAGCGCCCTGGATAGTAGAAGTTCGGCTAAGAACGCCACGTCCTGTGACAACGTCGAACTGACCCACCTCGTGTGGGCCTCCGAGCGGCTGGGCGCTGAAGCTGGATCCCAAAAACGCCAACATTTTATACTTTCGTATCTTTTAAAAAAGGCTGACCTAAAAGTTGTTAACATAACTTTTTGAGGTCGGTCTTTTTTTGAAACTTCATCTATGATTATTAATTTTTAATTCATTCGGTTACAATACCTAGTCTATATCGTCATACCGTGATATCCTAGTCTCAGGTAAAATATTGGGGAATCTTGTATTACATTAGAAAAAGTTATAAAAGAGAGGAGGATTTTGTCGTTTTGTATAAAAAAATATCTTATTCTATTTTAGCTGCGACACTATCACTTACCTTATTGCCCTCCAACTCTCATCATGCAGAAGCCGCTAGTTCTTTTAGTGATGTGAGCGAGAATTATTGGGCAGAGAATGAAATTGCGTTTCTAGAAGATGAGGGCGTCGTTGATGGAAGAGAATCAGGAGGATTTGGTCCCGAAGAAGATGTAGCTCGAGCGCAAGCTGCCAAAATGATGTCCAACGCGTTAACTTCTAATAATAATTTCACTCCTTCGGCCACTTCTTTCTCGGACGTGGACGAAACCTTTTGGGCGTATAATTACATTGAACAAGCAGCGGAACTTGGTGCTTTTACAGGAAAAGAAGATGGAAGTTTTGATCCGAATGGGAATATAAGACGTGCTCAAGTCGCCGCAATCATTGGACGAGCTTTTTTCGAAGAAGAGGCTGAAGAAAATCAAGGTTCCACGAATTTCGACGACATTTCATCTGACTTTTGGGCGGGGAATTACATAGAAACTCTCGTAGACAATGAAATTATCGAAGAAGAGGACGAATTCCGTCCAAATGAAAATGCTACAAGAGCTGAAGTTTCCGCTTATTTAGCCAGGGCGATGGAAGAAGACGTGGAAAACAACGAAGAAAAGGAAGTAAAAAGTGAGACTCCTTCAAACGAAGAGTTAGCTGAAGAAAACGTGATATATACAGGAGAAGTAAGTGCGGATACTCCTCTAAATGTAAGAAGCGGACCAGGAATGAGCTACAATGCTATCACTGCTTATAATGATGGGACATCTGTTGATATATATGGAAAATCAGACGAATGGCTAAAAATCGAACACGAAGGAAAATGGGCCTACGTTCATCAAAATTATATTAAATCAGCAGATGAGAATGACGCTGTAGAACAAAACGATTCAGATGAATCTGATTCAACAGAAAATGATGAAGAAGAGCAAATAAATGATTCGAATGAAACAGAATCAGAAGACAATAACTCAGACCTTTCTTCTGATGATAATAGTAAAGAAGATATCATAGCTGAAGCAAAAGTGACAGTGTCTGATTTAAATGTGAGAACAGAGGACAATGCTGACAGTAGAAGTATCGACAAACTTGATACGGGCGATACCGTTGACGTTTATGAACATGCTAGTGAAGACTGGGCTTTGATTGGTTATGATGACGAAATAGGCTATGTCCATCGTTATTACCTCCAAGAAAAAGAACCTGGAGAAGATGCATTGAAAGGCAAAACAATTGTCATTGACGCTGGCCACGGAGATCATGACAACGGAGCTTCTGGTAATGGACTTGTTGAAAAAGAAGTCGTTCTTGATGTAGCACTTGAAGTCGAAGAACGATTGCAAGAAGCAGATGTAGATGTTGTTATGACACGATCCGATGACACATTTTTAGAACTAGGAGAACGTGTACAAATAGCAGAAGAAGTTGATGCAGATTCTTTCATCAGCATTCACGCCAACGCATTCGATGAATCAGCGCAAGGCGCAGAAACATTTTATAATAATGATCACAAAGCAGCGGCAAGCCAAGCATTAGCGCAAAACATCCAAGATGAACTCGTCGCACAAACCGATATGAGTTATCGACGAGTTACAGATGCTGAATTTGTTGTTATTGAAAACACAACGATGCCAAGTACACTTGCAGAACTTGGATTTGTTACCAACAGTGAAGATTCAGCACGGATGAAAGAGGCAGGATATGAAGGGGATGCCGCAGACGCTATTTTTGATGGCATCGACAATTATTATAACTGGTAACTTTCATAAAAGAAGCACGGTCTTAGGAAGAATAACCGTGCTTCTTTTTATGTCGTTTATGTAGTTGTTCCATATCTTCCAACCGATCATGAATAGACAAAATGACATAAAACACAATAATTTCTTTTGAAAATTGATGATGGTACCGGTACGAGATCATATCAGGATGAATTTCCTGTATGTGCCAAAAATGGTGGTCAATATCGGCAATCATTTTATAATGATCCTCAGGAATATGGTGTTCTGGATGATGCAGAACATTAATAATGGAATGAAATCCTCGTTCACATAACTCTTTTTCCCCTTCATGAAAACTTTCATTCACTTCTTTCAGCATAAACAAACTGTTAATGTGATATACAATGCGCTCCAAGGCTTCAAGCCGCCTATTTTCATAAGTGAAATAATCAATATACTGTGTACTGTAGCGATGATACTTCCATTCTTCTCTTTGATAATAAACAAGATCCATCGCCCGGTCTATGTCTTTTTGCAATTGCTGAAACTGTTGTCGTGTTGCTTTTGTGGCAGGTTTATTAACACAAAGTTCATGGGCTCGTTTTTCTAAAATCGTGGTGATCTCATCTATAATTTTGGTATTCTTAGAGGAAATGAGTTCAGAAAAACGCGGATGCAATATCGAAAAATTGACGAGTGCCGACACGACAAGTCCAATACTTGTTGTCCCAGCCCTTTCCACAAACGAAATGAAATACGCTCCCTCTGTAACAGGAATCATCGCAACGGCCGTCAACGTTGCAACAAGAGTCCCGACCTCTAAATGCAAAAGGTTACAAGCATATATCGTAAATACGGCCGCTACTGCATAAGCCGCTGCATTTTGACCAAATAAAGAAACAGCTGTCACAGCCAATGCTGCCCCAATCAGAGTAGCTGGAAAACGCTTTACACCTTTTTTGATCGAAGCTGCTGCAGTTGGTTCTAGTGTTACAATAGCCGTAATCACCGCAAAAGCAGGAGGTAAGCCTGCTAAATGACATAGAAACGCTGCAAGATATACAGCTATTCCTGTTTTAATTAACCGCGCCCCTAAAAACTTTATTCGTATTTTCTTTATATGTTCTAACATGTAAATGGCCTACTTCTTTTTTTCCCATCATAACATATAAGAGTAAAACGATTCGATACGCTCTACATCGTCAATTATTTCTCTTTTATGAGTTATAGTGCTTGGTCATCCAATCCACGACACGTAAACCCTCTTTCTCCCGAATATCTTCGGTATGTGCTATTCCCAAAATTTCACCATTCTTAATGGCAATAACACGATCAAATATAGACTCCATTTCGTTCACTTCATGTGTCGTGATTAGAACCGTTTGCTCTTCAATATCTATAAATGAAATCAAACTTTTTACAATCGATTCTCTAACCATCGGATCAAGGCCTGATAATGGTTCATCCATTAAAATAACGGGAGCTTCACGGGAAAGAGTCAATACGATTTTCAATCTGCCACGGTTCCCTTTAGATAACGACTTTATTTTACTCTTTGGATCAAGCTTCATAAAAGAAAGCATATCTTCTGCTTTATTCTTATTGAAATCATCAAATTGGGAGGCTTGAAAATCCACCATATTTTGCACGGTATAAAAACGATAAAACGCATCTAATTCTGATAAATAGGCGACCTTTGACGCAATTCTACGTGTGACTGGCGTTTTGTCTATATAAACGGAACCCCTGCTTGGATTTATCAATCCAGATAATACCTTCAATATTGTTGATTTCCCACTCCCATTTTCTCCTACAAGTCCAGTTATACCACCCTTTGGTATATCGAGTGATATGTTGTGTAACGCCGATTTGGTAAAGTAGCGTTTGCTTACATCTTCTAACGTAATCATTGACTTTGATCCTCCTTGTCTACATACGATTTTAAACCATGAATCATGTCTGTTGCAGAAAACCCCATTGCTTCCATTTCCCTTACAAACTCCTCAATGCGAACCTGTTTTCTTTCTTCCCGCAATTGATGAAGTACTGTTTGATCCTCTGTCACAAATGTTCCCTGGCCGCGTTTTGTCTCCACCACACCATCTCTCTCCATTTCATTATACGTTCTTGACGCTGTATTAGGATTCACACTGAATTCTATCGCCGCATCGCGGACCGATGACAGCTTTTGCCCAGCTTTCAAGTCTCCTCTAATGATGCGCCAGTATATTTGATCCGCCAGCTGACGGTAAATAGGTTTAGAAGTATCAAATGTATGTGTCACGTGTCACACCTCTACTTTTCTATCTATCAATACCGCGGATATTACAAAGATGACTACCATAATAATAAAGTGGAAAAGCACATTTCCAACATAAAATTGATACAAAAACATTTCACTTATTGGTCTTAAAATACCCGTCTCAAAATTTATCGATATTTCTGCCCATTGCCAACCCGCTGCCATTAAGTCATCACTAATCCAAATAAATACCACAAACAAAGCAATAACAATCAACCATGACCAGCCTCGCAAAATATCCCTTAAAGTTAAATACAGAGAAATAAACAGCAATACGAATAGGCCTGCATAAAAAGACTGAGCAACAATAAAAGAACCAGCCAATCCTACAAACTCTATTGTTTCCATGTATCCGGGAATATTTTCGGAGGGCATCAAGTTATATGCAATAGCAAGAACAATTGCTCCATTAAGTAATAATGAACCAATCATGTATACAACACCACTTATCATTTTAGCTGAAATTAAACGATACATAGGTTGAGGGGAATGCAGCCATAGATGAAAGGTTTTTAATTCCTTTTGCATACTTATAATCATATACACCGGTAAATAAATAAAGTGCATTAAAATACCGGCTGTCATACTATAAAGCATCACTCTGTCTGTCATACCATAAATTGTAACCGGAGGACCATACCCTTCCTGCATAGCATAAGATATACCCAGCACTGCAAATATCAATCCTATGCCGAACAGAAAAATCGTTCGTGTTAACAAAAATTCTTTTTTTAAAAGCGCAAGCCAGCTTTTCATTATTTTTTTACCTCCAATTGTTATTGTGTCCTAGTGTACTAATTAAATAGTACACTAGGACACAATAAGAGTCAATGAAGTTATATATCGTTTTCTGAGAAATAAAATAGTAAAATGGGCATGGAGATCTTCGTTGAGAAGGGATGTATCGTATGTCGTGGTGGAATTATATGCATGAAGGATCAACTTTTTCATGGTTTGGCACAGCTCATATTACTGTTTGGTTGATAATCATTTTTTTAAGTGGATGTATCATACTTGGACGCGATTTTCTTTCAAGAAAAGGTTCACGCAACTTTATCTCTTTTGCCTTTATTTCTCTTTTTCTCCTAAGTGAACTCAGTTTTCAAGCTTTCTACATCACAAACGGGATATGGGATATTTCCTATTCATTGCCGCTACATTTAAGCAGCATCGCTTGGATTACTTCCGTCTTAACCCTTTTAACCAAACATAATATTTGGTTTGAAATTACTTTCTTAGCTGGTTTAGGCAGTGCAGTATTAGCATTACTCACACCGGACCTTGCTGCTTTTGGATTCCCGCATTACCGATTCTTCCACTTTTTCCTTACACATGGTCTTGTTATTCTTGTTGTGTTTTACCTATTGTTTGTAGATAAAATGTTCATTTCCTTTCGTTCTGTATTACGGGTTTGGGGGATTTTGAACATATATGCCCTAGCTGTGTTTTTCTTTAATTTAGCCATTGATGGTAATTATATGTATCTCATGAATAAACCAACACAAACGACTCTGTTTGACTGGTTTGGCCCGTGGCCATATTACATTATTTCATTGGAGATATTCACGTTTTCCATGTTTTTATTGATTTATGGTGTCTACAAATCAATCTTTTTTGTATCATACATGAAGTAAAGTCGTTTAATTTAAATACTCCAAACAAACAAAACACCGTTCGAAAATGGAACGGTGTTTTGTTTAATTTTCTTCATACAACCCTCTTTTTCTCAAAATAAACAACAATAAAGTTGTTTAAAAGTTAAGTCTTCTTGCACAATAGCGTGCGTTTGCGGAACAGAGTTTACTGTTCTAATGGGCTTTTATTATGTTATTATTTAGCAATGCTTGTGCTATAATTATTATATGTTTATAAGGAGGGAGTTCTAATGAATAATTGTTGTACATTTGTAATTGACAGTCTCCATTGTGCATGATTTTAAAATTATAAATCATAATGAAGGAGAGTTAATATATGGGTATTTTTAGCATTTTTGTAATAAATACAGTTCATTATCAACCAAACGAAAAATAAATGGTTATAATGAATCGTTGATATAAAAAATAATTCATTATAACCACATTGGAGTGGGTTATAATGAACGAAAAAAATATAAAAGATAGTCAAAACTTTATTACTTCAAAACATCATATAAATAAAATATTGAGTAATATAAATATAAATGCAAATGATAATATCTTTGAAATTGGTTCAGGTAAAGGTCATTTCACGCTTGGATTGGTTCAAAGATGCAATTACGTGACAGCTATTGAAATAGACCATAAATTATGTCAGAAAACGCAAAATAAACTTGTGAATTACGATAACTTTCGAGTTATAAACGTGGACATATTGCAGTTTAAGTTTCCTAAAAATAAAGCATATGAAATATTTGGTAATATACCTTATAACATAAGTACAGGTATAATACGAAAAGTTGTTTTTGAAAGCACAGCTGCAGTCAGTTATTTAATAGTGGAAAACGGATTTGCTAAAAGGCTGTTAAATACAAATCGCTCATTGGCGTTACTTTTAATGACAGAAGTTGATATTTCCATATTAAATATGATTCCTAGAGATCACTTCCACCCAAAGCCTAAAGTTAATAGCTCATTAATTATATTAAAAAGACAACAATCAAAAATATCATGTAGAGATAGACAGAAATATAAATATTTTGTAATGAAATGGGTTAACAAAGAGTACAAAAAACTATTTACAAAAAATCAGTTTAATAAAGCCTTAAAACATGCAAAAATAAATGACTTAAATAACGTTAACTTTAAACAATTTTTATCTCTTTTCAATAGTTATAAATTGTTTAATAAATAGTGTAAAAGGGACGCGTTATTCGATAAACGCGCCCTTTTACGGAAAATCAAAATCTTTAAAACATATCAAATCCCGTGCCTGTCTGTCACCCATTAAGAGGTGGGGAACAGACAGACACAATAGACACTTAGCATCGTTTACGACGGGGAATAATTTGCCCTCTAATTTCACCACCAGGATTTTGTTCGGTATGAGCATTTACATACGTCAATTCTTTTCGCATCAGCATTAGTAAGTCATTGACATTTTTTACACCTGCGTCATTAGGAACGACATCCTTATCTGTAATAACTCCCGTAACTACTCCTCGGCGGGTGGTTATCCCATTTTGATCTTCTAAAGTCGCCAGGTCAGCCCCAAAAAGGAAGACAAGAACGGGTCCATTTTCATCGCGGGCTCCAAAGTGAATATGCGCTTGAATGAAATTTCTAATATTGTTGACTTCTAGCTCAAATTCAATTTTTGTACAATCCTTATTAGCGATAAATTTAGCTATTCCAAAAGCATCCGTCTTTACTGGAGGTACTTCGTTTATCCCACTTAACTTTGCGACAAATTTCTCCATAAATTTCACCTCCTGAATATACGGTATGTAAATCGAAATAACTTTGTATAGGTAAGAGGATGAAGGGTTAAAAAAAGGCAAATGATAGAGGTTATAAAATTCAAGTAAAAGTGGTTTTTTTATCTTATCGGTAGAAGCCGAAGCTGATTCTAGAATGGACTTACGTTATGATACTCAAGTTCAATCTGTTAATCAGGAAGACGACTCAGGTTTTAATAGTGCTGAGGAAATCTGTTAGATTAAGACTATCCATGAAAAACTCACCATGTATCAACCATGTAATGAATCCCATAATAAGCCCAATAATCAAGGAATCCAGTAGATTGGCCATAAGTCTAACCCCGAATCCAGCTTCTTGTTCCATCTAAATACTTCCTTTCAAACAGTTTTTCTCTCATGAAAAAAATATTAAATTTAACCCAGCAAGCGCTACAATAACACTTGCAATCTTTTTAATCCTCTCTTGGGACAAATGTTCAAACCATTTCATTCCCAATCGAGAACCAGCAATCACACTAATTACTCCTATGACAAAATAAATAATAAATTCTCGATGAATATCCCCGCTGAACCCATGCATGAGGATTGTAATCATTCCTGTCAAAAAAAAGGTAGCCTGTAAATTTGCATTATATGAATACTTATCATTGCTAACCATTAAATAATAAAATACAAAAAATGGACCACCAACAACAAAAACGCCTCCGATAAAACCACCGATAAAACCTAAAGAAAGTGGTAAAATCTTTTTTTCCGGAGTATCCCGGGTTCCTATTCTTTTTTGTGATAATATGTATATAACCATTCCAATAAGAACAAATCCCAATATTTTTTTTAGCATATCCATCTCACCAAAATAATGAAGCACAAAAAAAGCCGCAACACGTCCTATGACAGCGGCGCTTAATAAGTAAGCAAGTTTCTTCATATCAATATGTTTATACACCTTGATAAAAATAGTCATACACGTGACAAGCGCTAAGGAGGTAACAAGCAGCGTACTGTCTTTCACCGTAAACAAAAACGGCAAAAAGCTCATCGAGAACAATCCAAACCCAAATCCGCTCGCCCCCTGTATAAAACTTCCGATAAATACAACGACAAAAATAACTAATATGTCAGCTATCATAAATTTTTCGAACCTTTCTGTCTCCCTTAATAAAATCCACTATTCCATTATACAACATGTAACAACCATATGAATCACCACGCTCTCAATGGAAAAAAGGCGGAAGGTCTTTTCCCTCCGCCTCCCTGATTATTACAAAATATCAATAACGACAGCTACCGCAAGCAATAATTGTAATAGTATTTGAATGTTAAGCGCTAACTGCGTATCATTAATATCAATCGTCACACCTCTACTATTTTCAAGATACGTGTACTGATGCGTGTGCTGTTTTATTTTAGCTGACTGCATTAGATCCTGCGTGAATCTTTCTGCACTATCCGAATCTCCTCCAATAGAAACGGTAATGAGAATTAAAATAGCTGCTTGAATTCCTGCTTGAACGCTTAATGCTCCTTTAATGTCTGTATTGGAAATACTAACATCACAGCAGTCTATGATTTCTATATAGTCTTCTGAAATTTGTACCGTTTTATTTGTTTGGTCTGCGTTTTGCGTACTATTGTTATTATTTCCTCCACAAGACATGTCAGAAGAAGGATCTAAGGCATTCCATCTTCTATTCCTATTTCTATTCTTATTCCTATTTCTATTTCTGTCTCTGTTTCTGTCTCTGTCGCAATCTCTGTTATTGTTTCTTCCCATCATATTACCTCCTTTCTGCTAGTATTCTATGAGAGATTTATACAAAAGATTGGACAAACCACCTAATACAAACACATATTTTGTGATTTTCCCTTATGATTCTTTCTCTTCTTCATCTTCTTTATCACTAAATTGTTCTCCGGCTAAAAATTGTTCTACACTGTCTTGCATACTACTGACAACTTCTTTAAGCTCCTCTTTTTCCTCATCTGATAACTCTATTTTAGAGTGATCTATACCGTGTTTTTTTAATAGACGCTTCACTAGCATTTGAGTCAATTTGGGGTTTTGTTGCATATCCTTACCCTCCTTTAATCCATTTCTATAAATGGTATGAAAGATAGAACGATATGTATGGGGAAGAATCTAGCTTTTCTGGACAAAATGGCAATTATTTTTAAATATAGTTCATAGACCACTAACACCAGCACCACCTTATACTTTCTGAACTTATAAAAATAGCGCCGGGATATTTCCCGGCGCTGAGCTTTCTTCTACCATTCAGCGATACTACCATCCGCATGACGCCAAACTGGATTTTTCCAATTATGTCCTTCTTTCGCGCGTTTGCGTACATAGTTTTCATCTATTTCTATTCCTAGTCCTGCACCTTGAGGTATTTTTACATGTCCGTTTTCATAGTCAAACACGCTGCGGTCTTTTATATAATCAAGCAAATCGTTCTCTTTATTATAATGAATACCAAGGCTTTGTTCCTGGATAAATGCATTATGGGATGTCGCGTCTAGATGCAGGCAGGAAGCCAGTGCAATCGGTCCTAACGGGCAATGAGGCGCAACTGCCACGTCGTACGCTTCCGCCATGGTGGCAATTTTTTTCGTTTCCGTGATACCCCCTGAGTGTGAAATATCTGGTTGAATAATATCGGCATAACCGTCCTCTAGCAATGATTTAAAATCCCACCTTGAAAACATTCTCTCTCCTGTTGCAATTGGAATATGGGTATGATTCGCTATTTCACGAAGAGCTTCATTATTTTCTGGAACAACAGGCTCTTCCAAAAACATCGGACGATACGGTTCCAGTTCTTTGGCTAACACTTTTGCCATCGGTTTATGAACCCGGCCGTGAAAATCAATCCCAATGCCAACCCTTTTTCCAACGGCTTCCCTTACGGCCGCTACCCGTTCAATGGTCGCATCGATTTTTTCGTAGGAATCGATATATTGCATTTCTTCGGTTCCATTCATTTTAATAGCAGTAAACCCTGTTTCTGCAGCGTTTTTCGCAGCTTCTCCAACGGCTGCCGGACGGTCTCCACCAATCCATGAGTATACTCTGATGGAGTCTCGGCATGCGCCTCCCATCAAATCATAAATCGGCGCGTCATAATACTTCCCTTTAATATCCCACAACGCCTGATCGATACCTGCCAGCGCGCTCATTAAGATTGGACCGCCTCTATAAAACCCGGAACGATAAAGAGTGTTCCAGTGATCTTCAATTCGAAGCGGATTTTTCCCCTCTATGTATTCCATTAACTCTTCCACAGCTGCTTTTACTGTATGGGCTCGTCCTTCAATAACTGGTTCGCCCCATCCAGTGATACCGTTATCGGTTTCTATTTTCAAAAATAACCATCTAGGAGGAACTTGAAATAGTTCATACCCTGTAATTTTCATTCTACCTCTCCTTTTGTTCCTTATTACGGAATATCGTTCCTTATAATGATAAAATAAAAAGGCTTTCAATTGACTAAAATTATAAAATCCATCTCAATTGTTGTCAAACTATTCAATCAATTATGTTTGGAATGACAAAACACCAACAACTGATGCATTCTTTTAAAACAGGCCCAGCGCTTTAGAAACAGCATCAGCCGTTTTCTTTACATCAGCAGCCATCAGCGTCAATTTTTCCTCTTCCACTCTGAAAACAGGCCCTGCTGCACTCACACTTGCCACCACGTCTCCCGTATGATCAAAAATAGGCGCAGCCGCACACTGAATCCCTTCTTCATGCTCTTCTTCATCAAGCGCATACCCATTTTCCCGTATTACCTCCAAATGTTTTTCTAACGCATCAACAGCGGTGATTGTTGTACTTGTGTATCTACGAAAAGTTGTGATGTCATATATTTGATTTCTTTCCTGTTCAGACAAAAAGGCTAACATCGCTTTCCCTGCTCCTGTACAATAAAGAGGCGCCCGTTTTCCGACACGCGAAAACATCCGAATCGTGGCGTTTGTTTCAATTTTATCAATATAAACCATTTCATTACTTTCGAGTGTAACAAGATGGACGGTTTCTGATGTTTTTTTCGCCAGCTCTTCCAAGTAAGATTTAGCTGTTTGGCGAACATCCAGATTTTCTGACACGCTTTCACCTAGTTCCAAACACTTCAGCCCTAATACATAACGTTCAGTTTCTTTATGTTGTTGAACAAACCCTTTTTTCCACAATGACATCAAAAGCCGGTGAGCTGTACTTTTTGACACATCTAACTTATTAGACAATTCCGTAATACCTATACCTTTAGGTTCTTGCTGCAACATATTCAAAATGTGTAATGCTCTGTCCACCGATTGAACAGAGATCACTTGATCTTTCGCCATCATTTAACCTCCCATCCAAGTTTGAAATACAAACAACCCTATCACAAAACAAAAAATAGCTCCTACAACAGATATCCCAGTATAAATAAAGAAGGGTTTATATTGACGCTTTTCTAACAAATGAAAAGACTCCATACTAAACGTCGAGAAGGTTGTAAACGCTCCAAAAAATCCAATGCCAAGCAATACATACAACGCATCATTGTACAATCCTGTCGGTATATTACCATACATAGCTCCAAAAAAAATGCCTAAACCGAGAGAACCTATAATATTAACAGTTAACATCCCTATTGGAATAGTAAATTGAGCTTGAAAGCGAGCCATAAAAATACCTAATAAATAACGACATACAGCCCCGACTGCACCACCTATAGTTAAATAAATAGCTGTCACGATACGCCCCCTCCCCTTTTTTCACCAAACAGAAATCCTGCCATTGCTAATGAGATTCCGCCCACCAGCGTTATAAGAATATAAAAAAGAGAGACCCACATATTCTGTTCCAAAAAAAGTCCAACCGTATCGGCTGCAAGTGTTGAAAATGTTGTAAAGCTCCCACAGACGCCGACACCTAAACCGGCTTTCACCCAGTCTCTCGGCTTTCTTGCTGCAACATAACCTGACACTAATCCTAACAACAAACTTCCTATAAGATTTTCCATTAACGTTCCAAGGGGATAGTCTGTAAATTGGGTCTGCAAATTAAAAAGATACCTCAAGTATGTTCCAACCGCTGCACCTGCACTAATAGCTAAAATATTTTTCATACGTTTTCACCCGGCGTTTATTTTTCTTTTTCAATCATACTCCTTTCGTTTCCTTTTGAAAATCAATTCATTGTCCTGACCTGATTAGCCCCGTTGTATTCTTCACCTTACGCTTTATCGGCAGCCCCTGCATTTTTAGACGCTTCTTTCCGATCTTTTTTCATCTCTTCGACCGACTTCACCTTTATGCGAGCAGCACCTTCAAACGATTTCGTTGGAAGTAAATGTTCCGATTTAAGACGGTCTTGTGCTTCAGAAACAGCGTCCTCGTATTGTGGCAGCCACTTCGATTGTATCGTGAGCAATTCATCCGTCATCTGCCAAATTTCAGGTGGAGTACATACAGCTCCCGTTAATGGATCCATCATCATAGCCTGCCTTAATAACTGATCATTTCCATGAACTGCTGCTTCCACTGCTAATCTCTGAACGGAGATACTCGTATGACATACCGCAGCGCATCCTAATGGGAGATCACCGACAATAGGCATATTAATGCCATTTGCATCTACATATCCAGGTGCTTCAATGACTGCATCATCAGGCAGATTGTTAATAACGCCATGATTGATGACATTGAAGTGTCCGCGGTATGTTCTCCCTGTTTCCAGCCCTTCGATAATATAAGAACCGTGTTCTTGACCACGATATTCCGGGGAATAATGAAGAGGAGGTTCCTTCATCCAGTTTGGAAAATCCGTCTCGAACCAATTCCTTCCTTCTATACAGACTCTTAAATAACCACCTGTTTCCCCATGAATCCATGAGTCCAAGTGAATCCAATTTTTCGTTTCTTCTGGACGTTTTCGATACCAAGGAAGATATTCACTCAAGTGTCCATTGGATTCTGTACTGTAGTATCCAAAACGACGTAACATATCAATTCGAACCTTTTCTGTTTTACTATAATCAGGATGGTTTTCAAATGCTTCTAATAACTTCCCTGTCATATCATTGCCATTATGTTTTACTTGAACATACCATGTTTGATGGTTAATTCCTGCACAAACGATATCCACTTCCTCTTGCTTTAATCCTAATACATCCGCAATTTGTCGGTGTCCACCTTGTACACCGTGACAAAGCCCAATCGTCTTCACACCGCCATACTTATTCGCCGCCCAAGTCATCATGGCCATTGGATTCGCATAATTCAACATGAGACAATCTGGATGAGCAACTTCTCGAATATCTTTGCAAAAATCGAGCATCACGGGAATTCCTCGTTGACCATACATAATGCCGCCAGCACTCAATGTATCCCCAACACACTGGTCAATCCCATATGCTAAAGGAACATCAATATCCGTTTGAAAGGCCTCTAAACCACCGACTCGTACAACCACAAACACATATTTTGCATTTTTTAATGCAGCACGCCGATTTTTTGTCGATTGAATCGTAATATTCAATCCATTTTCATCAATATCTCGTTGACACAGTTCTGTTACCATATTCAAATTATTCTGACTTATATCCGTAAAAGATATCTCAATATCTTGAAACTCAGGAACTGCTAATAAATCTTGCAATAAACTTCTTGTGAAGCCAATACTTCCTGCCCCAATAAACGCCACTTTAAATGCCATTTTATACGTCTCCTTTCAACTTAAAAAATGAGAGAGGCTGCAATTACTGCGTGACCTCTCTCTGTCTTTAACATTTGTTCAGACTTTGTTGGATGCATCGCTCTTATACTGTTTCAAGCGTTTCATCACATCATTTTCTCCTCTGCCAAAATAATCATGTAGACGATTATATTCTTCATACAGCTTTTGATACACTTCATGTCTTTCTTGATTCGGTAACACTGGTTCCGGTTTAATTCTAGCCATTGAATTGGCAGCTTCCTCTATAGAATCATATCCTCCATTTTCAGAGCCAGCTGCCACCGCCGCAAACATGGAGGACCCAACAGCAGGTAATTCTTCACTTTCTGCAATATATATAGGTAAATTCGTCACGTCACTATAAATTTGCATCAGCATCTTATTTTTATAAGAAAGTCCTCCACATGCATATAATGTGTCAATTGGAACCCCTTTGTCTATGAAACTATTAACAATTTTGTACGTCCCAAAAGCTGTAGACTCAATCAGTGCTCTATACATCTCTTCAGGCTTTGTGCTCAATGTCATCCCAAGAATCATTCCTGTTAAATCTGTATCAACAAGAACAGAACGATTTCCATTCATCCAATCAAGTGCCAGTAAACCTGTTTCACCAGGTTCTAACTTGTTTGCCTTTTGTTCTAATAATTCGTGAATAGAAACACCCTTATCCCGTGCTTCTTGTTCGTATTCCTCCGGGATGTAGTTATCAACAAACCAGGAGAAAATATCCCCTACTGCTGATTGGCCAGCTTCATATCCATAATAACCTGGGATTACGCCGTCTTCTACAACACCGCACATTCCTTCTACCGCTTTTTCTTCTTTACCAAGTAATACGTGACATATAGATGTTCCCATGGCCATTACTAATTTCTTTTCTTCGGTTACACCCATTGCCGGCACACTAACGTGAGCATCAACATTACCGACAGCAACAGCTATACCTTTAGGAAGACTCATTTTCTGAGCCATTTCTGCTGTTAATTCCCCAGCTTTCGTACCTTGTGGATATATGTCTCCTCTAAGTTTCGTTTCATATAGATCTTCCATTTTCGGCGATAACGCTTTCAAAGTTTCTTTGTCTAAATAACCTTCCTGCTTATGCCAAATTGCTTTATAACCAGCAGTACAACTGTTTTTTCTGATTTCTCCAGTCAATTGAGACGTCACCCAGTCTGTCGCTTCCAGAAATTGATCGGCCTCGCTATACACTTCAGGAGCTTCATCGACAATCTGCATGATTTTTGCAATCATCCATTCAGACGACAACTTCCCTCCATAACGGGATAATACATCTGGACGTTTCTCTTCTAGTACGTCATTTAATTGATTCGCATGCGGTTGAGCTGCGTGATGTTTCCATAGTTTAATCCAGCTATGCGGTTCATTCTCCCATTTTTTCGTAAGACATAACGGAACATTTTCTTCATTTACTGGCAACATCGTACAAGCAGTAAAATCAATGGAAATGCCTATAATATTATCTTTAGAAATTCCTGCATTCTCTACTGCTTGGGGAACAGCTGTTTCAAGAACATGAATATAGTCATCCGGGTGCTGCAGTGCCCAATCATGATCTAAAGCGATATGTTGAGGAAGTTCTTTGTCTATCACACCATGTGGATATTCCTTCGCGGCACTTGCTAACTCTTCTCCGCTAGTAATGTCAACGACTACTGCCCTTCCGGACAATGTTCCAAAATCGACCCCGATAGTATATTTACTCAATGATTACCCCTCCTGCATTTACTAGTATTATGAAAACCTTTTCTCATGTACGTACAACTATTTAAAATTATAAATAAATTTCATACAAATAGCAAGACATTTTAAGCGTGCTATATAAAAAATATTAGACGTAAAATGTTTAAAAATGGTTGACCGCAGGGTAATCGTGCTTTATCCTTTACTTAACATGTACGTACATTTTTTAAAGAGGTGAATATAATGCTCGAACAACTAAAAAAAGAAGTTGTATTAGCTAATCAGTGGTTAGAAAAATATGACCTTGTTACTTTTACTTGGGGAAATGTAAGCGGATTCGACCCTAGTTCTGGAAACCTTGTAATTAAGCCTTCAGGAGTCCCATACGAAGACTTAAGCATCGATAATATCGTCGTCGTTTCCCTTGACGGAACAGTTGTTGAAGGCTCACTGAAACCTTCTTCAGACACACCAACTCACATTGAATTGTATAAAGCTTTTCCGGAAGTACAAGGTATAGTTCACACTCATTCTGATTGGGGAACAGCTTGGGCTCAAGCTGGAAAAGGTATACCTTGTGCCGGTACAACACAAGCAGATTATTTTTTCGGAGAAATTCCTTGCACACGCCGTTTGACAAAAGAAGAAGTAGAAACCGATTATGAAAAATGTACCGGAGATGTTATTGTTGAAACATTTAAAGACATCAATCCGATAGAGGTCCCTGGTGTTGTCGTCCACGGGCATGCTCCCTTTGCTTGGGGTAATTCACCTGCAAGCGCGCTCCACAATGCGGTTGTTCTAGAGAAAACTGCCAAAATGACATTTTTATCACAACAGCTTGCCGGCACAGAAAAACCAGAAGTTCTCGATGATTATGTGTTGAACAAACATTATCAGAGAAAACACGGGAAAAACGCCTATTATGGTCAAGACTGATTATGACTCTTTGATTATCATTAAAGAGATTAATAGAATTTGCATGAAGGGAAGGGCTTTTATCTCCTAGCCCTTCCCTCTTTTTCATCATTTACGACCCCTTATTTTTACTTACAATATCAAACGCAACAGCAGCCAATAATACAAACCCTTTGATTGCTTGCTGCCAATCTGTCCCAATCCCCATCAAAGACATGCCATTATTTAATACACCCATTACTAATGCACCAATAACAGCCCCCATGACCGTTCCTACTCCGCCTTTCATCGAGGCTCCACCTATAAAGGCTGCAGCAATAGCATCCAATTCAAATAAGTTACCAGCAGTCGGAGTTGCTGCATTTAAGCGCGCTGAAAAAACCAATCCACAAATCGCTGCAAGTATTCCCATGTTTACAAATACGCCGAATGTCATCTTCTTTGTCTTCACACCAGAAAGTCTTGCTGCTGATTCGTTTCCACCTACTGTATAAATATGCCTTCCATATATAGTATTGTTCATCACTGATGTGTAACCAACTACCAATACAAACAAAGTAATTAATACATATGGAATACCTGCATACGAAGCAAGAATATATGTGAGCGTCAATATAACAGCAGTTAATAGCATTACTTTCGTAAGAAATATAGTAAAAACACCTGTATCCAGCCCGAAACTTTTTTGATCCTTCCTTCTTTTCCACTCGCTGCCTACGTAAAAGATGGAAAAAAGAACACCCACTATCATTGTCAAAACATTTAAAGGTGATCCCGGAATAATGTCCGGAATAAACCCTGTACTAATGCTTTTAAAATTATTTGGGTAAGACGATATCGTTTGTCCGTCTAACACAACTAACGTCAATCCTCGAAATAACAACATGCCTGCTAACGTAACAATGAAAGACGGAATATTAACATAAGCAATCCAAAATCCCTGCCAAGCGCCAATTACCGCTCCAAGTACGAGGCAAAGAAACACAGCGAGCAAAATCGGCAAATCAAAAGATATCATCATAATTGCAGATATTGCCCCGACAAACGCAGCCACAGAACCTACGGATAAGTCAATATTACCGGTGATAATGATTAGCATCATGCCAATCGCTAGTATGATAATGTAACTGTTTTGCATAATAATATTAGTTATATTTAAAGGAGTCAGTAATGTCCCAGAGGTCAATATTTGAAATAAAAGCATGATACCAATTAAAGCAATAATCATGCCATATCTACGGAAGTTGTTAATAAAGGATATTTTAATCGTTTCCATACTCAGGACCTCCCGTATTCTTCCGTCATGTATTCCATTAACTTTTCTTGATCGGCGTTATCACGGTTTACTTCACCAGTTATTTTTCCATTACTTAACGAGTAAATGCGATCACAAATGCCTATTAATTCCGGTAATTCAGAAGAAATAATAATAATGCTTTTCCCTAACTCCGCCAATCCGTTAATTATTTTATAAATCTCAAATTTTGCTCCCACATCTATTCCTCTTGTTGGTTCATCCAACATTAATACTTCCGGTTCAGTGAATAGCCATTTACCTAACACTACTTTCTGCTGATTCCCACCACTTAAATGAACCACTTTTTTTTCTACACTGGAGGTTTTAATATTCATCTGTTTTTTTAAATGTTCCGCTGCTTGCACTTCTAAATAGTCTTTTACTCTATAACGCTTTGATACTTTTTTTAAATTGGACAGTGTAAGATTGTGTTTAACACTATTTATTAATATTAACCCGTATTCTTTACGATTTTCAGAGACATAGGCTAACCCATGCTCAATAGCTTCATTTACATTTTTTATCGTAATCTCGTTACCATTTTTATAAATTTTTCCACTAATTTTTCTACCATATGATTTTCCAAACACACTCATCGCTAATTCTGTTCTACCTGCCCCCATCAACCCTGCAATCCCTATTATTTCACCTTTTCTAACATATAGACTAACGTCGTCCAATACTTTTTTAGTTGGTTGTTGAGGATGATAGACTGTCCAACTTTCTATTTCGAATACTTTATCCCCTATATTTGCATATCTGTCTGGAAAGATTTTTTTTAAATCTCTTCCTACCATCTGTTTTATTATTTGATTTTCTGTCACTTCGTTTTTTTGTAATGATAACGTCTCGATTGTCTGCCCATCTCTTAATACAGTTACGTAATCAGCTACCTTTATTACTTCTTTCAACTTATGAGAAATTAATATACACGTTATTCCTTGTTTTTTAAATTCAAACAGTAATTTTAATAAATTTTCACTATCTTCTTCGTTCAAAGCTGCGGTAGGTTCATCTAAGATTAATAACTGAACTTCTCTCGAAATGGCTTTGGCGATCTCCACTAATTGCTGACCACCAACTCCTATATTTTTAATAATGTCCAACGGAGAAACATCCAACCCTACTTTTTTTAACAAATCTATCGTTTTCGTAACAGTCTTATTCCAATTTATAATCCCTTTTTCTGCTTGCTCGTTTCCTAAAAAAATATTTTCGGCAACCGATAATTCGGGGATAAGAGCAAGCTCTTGGTGAATGATAACAATCCCTTCTTTTTCACTTTCATTAATATTTTTAAATGTACACAGTTTCCCGTGAATGTACACGTTTCCGCTGTAAGTACCATAAGGATGAACGCCGCTTAACACTTTCATCAACGTAGATTTGCCTGCTCCGTTTTCACCCACTAGCGCATGTATAGCTCCCTTTTGGACCTGAATGTTTACATTTTCTAATGCTGTTACACCAGGAAACGTTTTTGTTATCCCTTCCATTTCCAGCATTCGGTTTTGCATCGTCACCCTCCCTATAAAAATCTCTACTCTATATCCAGATCCTCCTCAGAATAATAACCCGATTCCATTAACACTTCTTCATAGTTAGACTGATCTACAGAAATAGGCTCTAACAAATTAGCTGGAACCACTTTTTCACCATTATCATACGTTTTGGTATCATTCACCTCAGCTTCTTTATCATTAATTACCGCATCAACCATATCTACGGCTTTGTCTGCTAATGCCCGCGTATCCTTAAAAATGGTCTGAGTTTGTTCTCCATCAATGATAGATTGTACAGAGGAAGTATCTGCATCTTGACCTGTTATTAACGGCAGAGGTTGATTGTCCGTTCCATACCCCACTGATTTTAGTGAAGATATAACTCCAAGACTTATACCGTCAAATGGGGAATAAACAGCGTCTACTTCTTCATTGGCATAATGAGCACTTAGTATATTATCCATTCTTTCTTGGGCATCAGAACCACTCCACTGCGGTGTTGCTGCTTGTTCAAAATCTGTTTGTTCACTCCCGACTATGAGGTCCCCCGATTCTATATAAGAATCTAATACAGACATCGCACCATCCCAAAAGAAATAAGCATTATTGTCATCTGGAGATCCGGCAAACAATTCAATATGATGCGGTCCTTCTCCATCTGCAAGTCCTAAGTGATCTTCTATATATTCTCCTTGCAAAACGCCGACTTCAAAGTTATCAAACGTAGCATAATAACTGACATGCTCATGATTCATAATTAACCTGTCATAGGCAATGACTGGAATGTCAGAGTTTTGGGCCATGTCTAACACATTGGTTAAAGCCTCCCCATCAATAGGGGCAATCACAAGAGCATCCACACCCTCTGTAATCATGTTTTCGATTTGAGACACTTGATCTTCAACCACATCTTCCCCATATTGCAAATTCGTTTCATATCCTAATTCTTCGAGCTCGGACACCATGTTATCTCCATCATTCACCCATCTTTCTGATGATTGAGTAGGCATTGAAATACCTATCGTTTCCGTTTCTGTACCCGCTCTGTCACTACCACAAGCGGTCAGTAAACATAGGAACAAAACAGTCATAATAAGGCCGTAACACATTTTCATATACTTTCACTCTCCTTTTACCCACTAATTGTTTGCGCTTCCATCATTAAATGACAAGTACATGGACGAATGATGATACAGTTGCATATATATATGTGTATGAAACAAGCCTTACAATATGTTACGGCCTTCATTATTTACTACAACAAAAAAGAGGTTCCCTTCACCACATAGGATTACTATCTCCTCCTGTGATGAAAAGAACCTCTTTTCCAAGTTTCAAAATAGCTATTGATTAATTTTTACTCCAATATGCTTCGTTTTGGCGAATCTCCTGTTGAATTTGCCTTGGTCGGGAAGAATCATCAATGACAATACATTCTATCCCTTGCATTTCAGCCCAATCCTGCAAATCCTCTGTCGTCAGTGCATAAGACAAACAAGTATGATGAGCCCCACCAGCTAAAATCCATGATTCCGCTGATTTTTCCAGTGTAGGAGCAGGATCCCAAAGTACTCTTGCAACAGGCAAATGAGGCATATCTTCCTTCACTTCTACCGCTTCTACTTCATTCAACACCATCCGGTAACGATCACCTAAATCAATAATACAAACATTAACGGCACTTCCCGTTTTACTGTTGAATACGATACGAGAAGGGTCATCCTTCCCACCCATTGACAATGGTTCCACTTCTATCTTCGGTTTTTCATCAGTTTTTCTTATCGTTGGACAGACCTCCAACATATGTGATCCAAGAATGAGTTCATTACCCTCTTCTAAGTGGTACGTGTAATCTTCCATAAAGGAAGTATCTTTTCCATCTGCCATTACTTTCATCGCGCGCACGAGAGCCGCTGTCTTCCAGTCTCCCTCGCCGCCAAAACCGTATCCTTTTTCCATCAATCTTTGTACGGCAAGACCTGGTAGCTGTTTCATGCCGTGAAGGTCTTCGAAATTCGTAGTAAAAGCAGTATACCCGCCGTCTTCAAGGAAGGCTTCCATTCCCGCTTCAATCCGGGCTTGTTCACGAACAGCATTCCATTGATTTTCATCGTTAGCTATGTCGGATGGAATCTCATACGCTTCCTTGTATTCTTTTAGCAATTGTTCTATTTTTTCATCTGTTACACGATCAATGTATTCTACAAGATCCCCGATGCCATGTGCTTGTACAATCCAGCCGAATGTTATTTCCGCCTCCACTTTATCTCCTTCTGTCACGGCTACATTACGCATGTTATCACCAAAGCGAGCTACTTTTATATTACGTCCTTCTGAGAAAGTAACAGCTGCTTTGGACCATCTGCCAATCCTATCTTTAACATCTTTGCGCTGCCAATGCCCCGCTACAACTTTGCGCGGAATATCCATTCGTGCCGTCATAAATCCAAATTCTCTGTCCCCATGGGCAGACTGATTCAAATTCATAAAGTCCATATCAATTTTATTCCACGGTATTTCTGCGTTATATTGTGTATGAAGATGTAATAGTGGTTTTTGTAAAGCCTTCAGACCAGCTATCCAAATTTTTGCCGGGGAGAAGGTGTGCATCCATGTAATGACCCCTGCGCAATTATTATCACTGTTTGCCTCTTTCATCAATTGTAATATTTCGTCTGAAGTTGTCACTACATCTTTTAGTACGATATTTACATTAACGGAGTCATCTTTATTTAACCCTTGTACTATCTCACTCGAATGCGCTTTCACTTCAGCCAGGGTTTCCTCCCCATACAAATGCTGGCTCCCCGTTACAAACCAAATGTCATAAGATTTTATCTTTAGCATGGCCATCTCCACTCCTCTTTGTTTATTGATTATTTGCGTAAACGAATCATATTCCATGACATCTTTGGCAAAATGCCGCGCAATATACTTCCCTCTGTATGAGATTCTCCTTTATTATGAGGGGCTACATTTGTTTGATTCGCTGTATTCACAGCCTTTGGATCATCATTTTCCAATACTACGTGTTCTATCACACGGAACCCTTCAAAAGAACGTATATCACAATCTACTTTTAAAGTGTTCTCCATATGACGATTTGTCGCAAATACGACAAGTTCCTCTTTTTCTTCGTTGTACACAACAGAAGTATCTAAATACGGCACATCGGTAAAGTCTTTACTATCATATTTTGGGGAATCCACAACTGGATCTAACGCAATACCACGACCGTACACTGAGGTATAATAGTAAGGGTAGAAAATCGTTTGTTTCCAAACCTTTCCACCATTATCTGTCATAATTGGCGCAATCACATTGACCAATTGAGCCATACAAGCCATTTTTACACGATCCGAGTGCTTAAGCAGCGTATGCAGCAAACTTCCAACTAATACAGCATCTTCAAACGTATACACATCTTCAAGCTGTGGTGGTGCAACTTGCCAAGGTTCCATTTTTTCATCATCCGCCGTCGAATGGAACCACACATTCCACTCATCAAAACTTAGGTTGATTGTCTTTTTACTACGTTTTTTTGCTTTAATATAATCGCAAGTCGAAATAACTGTTTTTATAAAATGATCCATTTCCATTGATCGTGCTAGAAAATTAGGGGTGTCATTCTCGTAATTCGTATAATATTGGTGTAGAGATACGTAGTCTGCAAATTCATAAGTATGATCCAATGTTGTTGCTTCCCACTGCGGAAACGTTGGCATATCGGCACTCGAACTGCCGCAACTCACTAACTCGATGGAAGGATCCACTAGCTTCATAGCTTTAGCTGTTTCATATGCCAAACGTCCATATTCTTCCGCAGTTTTTCCACCAATTTGCCAAGGACCATCCATTTCGTTACCTAGACACCAAGTTTTAATGTTATGAGGTTGTTCATACCCATGCTTCCTGCGCAAATCACTATAATATGTTCCGCCTGGGTGATTCGTATATTCTAAAAGATTTCGGGCAGCGTCAATTCCTCTTGTACCAAGGTTAACCGCCATCATAACGTCTGTTCCTGCTTTGTTTGCCCAATCTGCAAATTCATTTGTTCCTACTTGGTTATTTTCAATGGTTCTCCACGCAAGTTCTAATCGCTTCGGCCGATCTTCCTTCGGTCCAACCCCATCTTCCCAATTATAAGCGGAAACCATATTCCCTCCTGGATACCGTACAATTGGAACTTGAAGTTCTTTTACTAATTCCAACACGTCCTGCCTGAATCCGTGCTCATCTGCTTCAGGGTGTTCCGGCTCAAAAATACCGCCGTATACCGCCCGGCCCAGATGTTCAATAAACGATCCGTAAATTCGTGGGTCAATTTCCGATACCTTAAAATCCTTATCTACAACCATTTTTGCATTTGTAAACTCTTTAGCCATTTTCCCCCTACTTTCTGAACTGTTTTAAACCAATTTTCAAAGGTTCAAACAACATGTTTTTACTTTCTCCAACACTTATTAAACAGTATCTTCCATGGCCCTTGCTTGGTACTCAACTTTCTTCACTGAAAATAATGTAAGTCTCATCGCAGTATAGCTCAGTAAACTTCCGGAAAAGAACAGTACAACCGTCGGCATTATTGCACCTAAATAAACCATTCCTCCTACCAATATAAATAACGCTAATGTAATTGGCATACGAACAATTCCAACAATGAAAGCATTTTTAAACTGGTTAGAAACGGAAGCCTCGTAGTGTACATACAGTGGAAATATATTAATAGCTACAATCGCAAACAACATAATCACGAAGTAAAAAGCAAAGATAACAACAACGGAGAAATCCATAGACAAATTCAACAGCAACTCGAAGTTAAAATATAAAATGGAACCTCCTAATATCAATAGCCACCCAATCGCGTTGGCTTTCCAAAAATCATTTTTGAATTGTTTAAAAAATGTTTTAGCAATTGGTATTTCTACACTTTCAAGAATCCATTTTCTAGTTACTCCCAGCATAGCTGTCAAAGCCGGAAATGCTCCAAGTACAAATAATCCTGCCAAACTTGAAAGCAACCATAACAAATTTAACAATGCTAATCTGGAAAGCCATTTGAATGCATCATCAATCTTTGCAACGGCTCCATCTATCATATGAACACCTCCATCTTTGTTACATCTATGATTAACCTTTTACTCCGCCAACTGTAAGTCCTGAAATAAAGAATCTTTGGAAAAACAAAAACAAGATAATGATAGGCACAATGGTCAATACCGAGCCTGAAAACAGTAGTTCATAGTTATTCCCGTAAGGCGTAAGCAATGTAGCAAGTCCTATCGGCAGCGTGAACATATCGCTCGATCTTAACACTAATAGTGGCCATAAAAAGTTATTCCAACTTGTCAAACCTTGCAATATAGCCATTGCTGCAAAAGAGGGACCCATTAACGGAGCCATAATTTTGAAGAATATCCCGTACTCCGTACATCCGTCTATTCTAGCTGACTCCATAAGTTCTTTCGGAAGTCCAATACAATATTGTCTAAAAAAGAATACAGCGATAGGTGCTACAATAAGCGGTAGCATTACTGCTAAATAGGAATCTATTAACCCCAACGTAATCATCAGTTGGTACAATGGAAGCATTAATATTTCAAATGGGATCATTAGAATGAACAATACAAGAACAAAGAGTACATTCCTCCCTTTGAAATTGTACATAGCCAGCGCATAACCAACCATAGAGGAAAAGAAAAGGGACAAAACTATTAACATACTGCTAATTAAAATACTGTTGATGTACCATCTCCAATATTGCTGTCCATTATCTGAAAATATGGAAAGGTAGTTACTAAAAGTTAATTCCGCTGGGTTAAAAAATAGGGATAACCCTTCTCGCATTAGGTCTGATGCTGGACGTAATGAAGCGATAAGCAAAGATATAATAGGGAACAAGGCAATTAGGGTAATTATGGCAAATATTGTTGTGATGAGTATAGACACCCATTTTTCTTTTTTTTCTGTAGTCATTGCCTTCTCAATCCTCCTTAAATGCTCCGACAAATTTGAGCTGAATAATGCTCACGATGAAAATGATAAGCATCAGTACAACTCCTATTGCTGCCCCGAATCCCATATCATTTTGCGATATTCCTTCCTGGTAAATATAACCTACTACAGTCAATCCTATATTCCCGGGAGAATTTGCCTGCCAAAATACAAAACTTTCTTCGAACATTCGAAAGCCGTTAATTATTGATATAGTAGACACAAAAATAACCACAGGTTTTAATGATGGTAACGTGACATAAAAGAATTTTTGAATAGGGTTAGCTCCATCAATATCCGCTGCTTCGTATAATTCATCAGAAACATTTTGAAGACCAGCTAAAAAATAGAGAATATTTACCCCCATCCAACGCCATGAAGCCAATAAAACCATTAAAAACATCCCAGATACAGAACCGTATCTCCAATCAATAGGTGATATACCGAAAAAACCTAAAACTTCATTTGCCACAGCTGAATCTGACTCACCAAACATCATTCTAAAAATAACACCTGCTACAATGACAGAAGTCAAAGCCGGTACAAATAATGACGCTCGAAAAAAGTTCTTGAACTTCAATAGTTTACTATTTAGAAATACCGCTAAAACAACTGGTGCGGCAACGAGAATAAGAACAGTAAACAACACGTACACGCTTGTATTTAGAAGAGCTCTGTAAAACGTTGGGTTAAGTAAACGTTCATAGTTGTCAAACCCTATAAATGTTGTTTGACCCGGCAGCACTTGTTGAAAACTCATAACAAACGCTTGAATCATTGGATATAAAAACAACAGTAAAAAAGAAATAACAAAGGGCGTAACAAACACATAAGGTGCTATTTTCCTTGAAGTTAAAAATGCCGTAAGTTTTGAGGGACGTTTATTCCTTACTCTTTGTGTATCAGTAGAGGTGGATGGTTCCATATAAATGTCCTCCTTCCATTTCTTTCTGACTTAAAGTAATAGGGAAGGAAGCAAAAGAGGACGTATCCTCTTTTGCTTCACACCTTCCATTATTCATCAGACATTCCACTTCTTACTGAATCTGCCGCCTCTTCAAGTGCCTCTTGCGGCGTTCTGCTTTCTTGTCTTATGGCATTATTTAACACGTTCGTATTAATTTCATTTGTTGCATCTGAAGTTTCTGGAGTGATATTCAATCCTTCTACTTCATCATTTAATTCCAATAACATGTCAAAAATATCATCATGAAAATACTCGTAATATTGGTTTGATTCTCCTACTTCTTCGCTATCCCACACTGAGTGCATTGGTGGATCGAACCCTAACTCTGTCCAAAGATCAATATTTCCTTCTTCCGTAAGCTTCGCTTCAGCCAAAAACTCTTTTGCTAGATCAGGATTTTCTGTTTGATTTGTGACAACAGTACCTGTACCGCCCATTCCTGCTGTTCTATTTCCATCTTCTTCCCATTTTGGAAGAGGTCGAACTTGCATTTTCCCTTCTAAGTCTTCCATGTAGTCAATAAATCTTCCCATATACCACATCGGCATTAACAGTGAAGCAGCCCCTCCATCATTCATATAGCCATAGTATTGTTCCTCATGGTGATCACCGCCAGGAGCTGTTTCTGCAATTTCGTGTTCGTAAATTAAGTCCTTCATAAACTGTAATGTCTCAACGTTTGTTTCGTTATCTAAAGTAACTTCTCCATCTTCATTAAAGTAATCTGATTCCTGTTGAGCAATGAGCGGCCAAAACGTGAATTGGTCCGTTGTTTCAATGGTTGTCATCATTGCATCTGTATTTTCAGTGACTTGTTTACCAGCTTCAATATAATCGTCCCACGTTTCTATCGAATCAATATCTACACCAGCTTCATCCATAATTTCTTCGTTATAATACATAACAGATGCCCCGACGTGATAAGGTAGCCCATAATAGTTATCATCTTTAGAATATAAGTCGAGTCTTCCAGTAACCATATCATCTAGCACAGGCTCTACTTGATCATTCATAGATTCAAACTGTGGTTCACCTTCAAGAAAACTTCCAAAATGACTGACTTCTATATCAGCTATATCTGGTGCCCCTTCTCCTGACTGTAATGCCAAGCGCAAATTATTATTCATTTGATCAATAGGAAAAACTTCTGCAGTTAATTCGATTTGCCTATCGGGGTTATTTTCATTCCAACGTTCTACAGCCGGTTGATAAATTCCAATATGTTGTTCGTTAAACGTCCAAAAAGTCAATTCAGTAGCGTCTTCAGCATCTCCCCCGATAACTTCCGTTTCTTCGGCGTCACCACCAGCTTCTTCTCCTCCGCTTCCATCATTTCCGCCACAACCTGTTATAAAAAGGATTGGCACGAGAGCTAAACCAACAAATTTTTTCATTTTTCTTCCCCCTCTTAATATTATTATGAAAATTTCAACAATAATCGGTACATACAAATTGTTTTGTTCGTACAACTAATTTAATAGTTATAACAAATGCAAACTTGTACGTATAAGATATTTATATTAAAACACACCCTAACTATAATTGCAACCGCTTTCTCAAAGATTTTAAAAATCTTATCAATAATTATCAACTTAAGTAACATAATGTAGAAACTTTTTATTCTTTTACTGAAATTACATTTCAGGTTGTACGCTCAAGCATGTTATACTATAATAAATCCAAGTAGGCTCTCAGTGAGGTGGAATATGACTCCCAAATATAAAAACGTGAAACAATACATTCAATCAAAAATTTTAGATGGTTCTTTTCAAGCCCATCAAAAAATTAATTCGGAATATGAGTTAGTCCAATATTTTGATGTAAGTCGCCACACCATAAGACAAGCAATTGGCGAACTTGTAAGTGAAGGATGGTTGTACCGTGAGCATGGTGTCGGTACTTTTTGTGCCGACCGCTCCAAAATGTTACAACAACCATCCAGAAAAAGTATCGCAATTATTACTACCTATATCTCTGATTACATTTTTCCTTATATTATTCGAGGCGCAGAAAGCTATTTAAGTGAAAAAGGATACAATGTCATTCTTTTCAGTACAAATAATGATTTGGAAAAAGAAAAAACAGCACTCGAAAATATTTTGAGTCAACATGTAGAAGGCGTTATTGTAGAACCAACTCGAAGTGCGTTCACTAACCCCAATATTAATTACTATTTGAACCTAGAAAATCAAAATATCCCTTATGTTATGATGAATGCTTATTATGAAGAGCTAGAGCCTGTCTATCTCGTAATGGACGATGAACGAGGAGGCTTTATCCAGTCAGAACACTTAATTGAATTAGGGCACCGTGATATTATAGGTATTTTTAAAAATGACGATATTCAAGGAAGCCGCAGAATGAAGGGCTTTTTGAAGGCTCACCGCCAGCATCAAGTGCCTGTAGACCCGAATCGGATTATTACGTATTCTACTTCAGAGAAATTTGAAAAACCTATAGAAGAAGTAAGAAAATTACTCTCTTATAATACAAATCGACCTACAGCTATTGTCTGCTACAACGATGAATTGATTATTCAAATATTAAATGTTATACGAGAAAAAAACCTTTCTGTTCCTGGAGACCTCTCTATCATAGGTTTCGATGATTCACACTTTACAGAAGCTACCGAAATTAAATTCACTTCCATGAAACATCCTAAGATGAAAATGGGAGAAGATGCAGCTAGTATCATCGTAGATCTTATTGAAAATCAGCCGGATGGTAAATCAAAATCAGTTGTTTACGAACCTGAACTTGTTTTAAGACATTCTACCTCGCGTCCGGAAACAGATACACTTAAGATTTAACAAAGACTCCAAAAAACTACCATAAATCGCAGCAGCCGCAATGAATAATCATAACGGCTGCTTTCTTTTTTTGATAATAAGAATTGTTGAAAGCGGGTAAGGCTGAGGAGACAAAAACAGCCACAGTATTTGAAATCACTGTGACTGTGGGTTGTCTTGGTTCTTGCCTGCAAAAAACGCAGAAAACAGTAGAAAGACTGTTCCTAAACCAAAGCCTACAACCGATGAATATTCAAAGATATTTTTTAAGGCGAGTCCACCAAGAATGAATGCACCACCTAACAATATAAACGCAGAAGTATAATTTTTCTTCATAATTTCTCAACCTCTTTTACTCAAAGTATACTATACAAACTTGTTTGTTAAAAACCTTGTTGAAAAAATCAGTAAAGTTTACGAAAACAACCTTATTTATATAGGATATACCGTATTTTTCTGTGTTGAAACATTTATTAATTTTAAACCCGTACAACGATCTCTTAAATGATATGCTTCATTTAAACTTGCTTGAACCAGTTCCCCGCTAATCCCCATTTCTTTCGGATCAACTGGCCCACCTGCTTTTTGTAACCAACCCTTTATTTCATCGGAATCAGGCATTTGCTCAACTTGTTCTTGTATAGTGGTTCCATATTCCAGCAGTCGTTCTTTCCATTCTGGGTGCTCCGTTAATGCTAAAAGAGCTGGTTCTTGTAAGTAGCTCTTATATAAGTCACTGATGATGGCAGTCGCTACCCCCACCTTAGCACCGTGTAATAATTGTTTTTCATCTTTTTTCAATAAATCCATCTCCCAATAGTGAGACAAGTGATGCTCGCCCCCAGATGCCGGTCTCGAGTAATCAAGGGCAAGCATGACCAACCCAGATTGAATTAATGCCTCCATTAACACTTCAATTCCATGTTCTTCGTTCTTTTCCAGTTCATCAATATGTTCCACGCATTTTTTCAAAGCCTGTCTTGTAATGTTTGCTGCTAATTCATTGTACGGTTCCCCACCTACCAGGTAAGAAATGTTCCAATCTAAGATTGAGGTTACTTTCCCAATCATATCTCCGAAACCAGCAGCCGTCATTTTTCTAGGAGCTTCCTTAAGTACATTCAAATCAGCAAAAACAGCAACGGGATTACTAGTTTGAACCGTCTTTTTCACACCTTGTAAAATAATCGGAGCCCCTCTTGAAGTAAAGCCATCAACAGAAGCTGCAGTCGGAATAGAGATAAACGGCACTTTCATTTTGCTGCTGACAAAACGAGTGATGTCATGAATTGTTCCAGACCCTACCGCTAAAAAACAATCGACAGATGGGGAAGTATGTACAAACACTTGCATCATGGTTTCTTCATTTGCTATTGCATGCCCGTGGCGATCCTCTGGAAGAACCATAACCTCCACATCTATTTTTGCTTCCTTCAAATACTCCATAAGCTTATTTCCTGCGGCTTCTTTTGTATTTTTATCCATAATGAGCATCAATTGTTGGTAGTCTTTTTCTTTAATAAAAGCTGGAACTCGGCGAAGACTTTCTTTTTCCACTTCCATATGATCAATTGGTATAGAACGGCCGGATAAACATTCTTTTTCAAGCTTATAAATCAAATCGTTTTTTACCATCACATTTCCTCCTTTAGATCAGCATTGCAGAGTGACGCAATTGACGGGAGAATAAAGTCCAAGCAGCCACTATAACTTTCTGCCTGCTCTCTGTTCGTCCCGCCAGTCAATACGAGAACAGTTGTGAAACCAAATAACTCACCCATTGCCATATCAGAACCTAAACTATCTCCAATAATCACACATTTTTCAGGTTCCAAGCGCAATTGTTTCATCGCCTCATCTACCATGAAATGTGAAGGTTTTCCGACTACGACATCTGCACGTCTATTCGTTGCGCTTTCTATCGCCCCCAGTATTCCACCAACATCTATCGCCTCACCCGTTTCCGCAGGAAAAGATTTATCACTATTTGTAGCTATGATACGCGCTCCCGCTCGAACTGCTTTAAAGGCATCGTTTAAATCTGCATACGTTAGTTGTTCATGTAGTGAAACAACTAGCAAGTCTGCTTCTGTTGGTTTTTTAGCTATTTGAACCTCGGCTTCTTCTAGCTCTTCTATAAGCCCAATTTCCCCAAGCACCCAGACTGATTTTGTTGGATAATTCGTACGTAAAAATTGAGCTGCGACATATGACGATAAGATAATTTCTTCCTTTTCAGCAGAAATTCCAGCCTTCATCAATTTATCTGTGGCCATTTTTCTCGAAATATTTCCACGATTACTGAAAAATAGAATCTTTTTCCCATTCGTCCGCAATTCTTCGATAACTTCTTTTGCGCCCTCTATTAGATGATTTCCTCTAAACACTGTTCCGTCTATATCGATCAACACACCCTTGATTTCCTCAAGATTTTTCATGTAAGCCCCCTACTAAACAAGAAAACTTGTACGTATAAGTTAAGTATATTTCCATCAACAGAAATTGTCAATTTCACTTCATGTCAAACGAATATTCTAATAAATAATGGGCTGGGACTAAACCTTTATAAGATAGAAAAATGCCGAACGATTTTACAAAATCGTTCGGCATTTTTCGTTCCTAAGACAAATCGCTGCGCCAAAATACTTCGCTTTCACTCCAGAGCACAAGAGCGACATCGGCTCCCTGCGGATCACCGTGTCTCCTTTGCCGCGGGCACGGCTCGAAAAGAGAAAGATCGGCTAAAAGCGGCACGTCCTGTACCAACGCCGATCTGACCCGCATCCTGCGGGCCCTCGGCAGAAAACCCCTGCCTGCGGGGTCTCGAGACACGTGCTTTTCCTGCAGGAGTCGAAGCATTTTGGCTCCGCTAATATGCAGCTCTTGACCAGCGCAAGACATTCGTGTTTACTACCGCATATTTTTCTTTTGTCCCAACCTCATTCATAAACGGTGATGTTACACAGAAGTAATACCTCCGTCAATTGGAAAAACAGCTCCGTTTGTAAAGTTCACATCACTTCCAAGCAAAAATGTTACAAGGTTAGCTACTTCTTCGGGTGTTCCATAGCGATTCGCTGGAATTCCTGATTTAACCTGATCTGCCGCTTCCTCTGATCCTTGCGTGAAACGATCCATCATATTTGTTGCAGTAGGACCAGGTGCTATAGCGTTGACACGAATATTTTGACTCGCATATTCTCCAGCTGCTGTTTTTGTTAACCCTACAATACTATGTTTCGTTGCTGAATACGGACTGACACCTGGTGAACCATCGAGCGCTGCATTAGAAGCAGTGTTTACAATAGCCCCGCCTCCATTTTGGAGCATTTCCTGAATGACATATTTCAGTCCATAGAACGCTCCCTTCAAGTTAATATCAACTACTTTTTCAAAAATATCTTCTGGATAATCAGCAAGAGGCGTCACTTTTCCTTCAATCCCAGCATTGTTAAAGAACATGTCAATCGATCCAAAAGTTTCCTTTGTCTTCTTCACATATGCTTTTACATCTTCTAGATTACTTACATCCGTTTTAACAAAAATCGCTTTTCTTCCTAATTCTTCAATTAATCGTACACTTTCTTCCCCTGCTTCTTCTGAAATATCAGCTATTGTGACGTTAGCCCCTTTTCTGGCTAGGGAAAGTGCGGTTTGTCTACCAATTCCACTTCCTCCACCTGTAATAATAGCTGTTTTATTATTATAATCACTCATATTTCATACCCCTTTCTATATCTACACAACTATTATCCTATATAAGAAATGAAAAATCTATAAAAAAAACTTATAGCTGAATGTCCTTCCTTATTATTAGGACCATATTACCTTAATTGCTCAATATACGGAAAATAATTGTGTTTTTTTCTCTGAAAATATATACTTATTTACTAGTATAATAGTTATATTATTATGGATATATTCTTAGGAGGATTTATATTGAATATTTTTGATTCACTGATTACAGCGGTCCCATATATAAAAGAAATCATGCGCGAAGAAGTAATGATTACAATATTTGACCATGAAAAATATGTTTTCTATGCCCCAAGTAAAGACTTGGACTTCAAGCACAAAAAAGGAGATCCTCTTCCACCGAAATATCAAAACTTTCAAATGGTTGATAGTACGAAAACAGTCGTTGTCAAAGTTCCAGAAGAAGAATTCGGTGTTCCGTTTGAATCTGTCTCTATTCCAATAAAAGATGAAAACGGGACATTAGTAGGCGGATTAAATGCGGCAATAAGTACGAAAAATCAAGATACACTCACAACTATTATCGGGGACATTCAAGGCATCTCCAACGGGCTTGTAGATAAGATTCAACATATCGCTGCCCATTCTGAAGAACTTTCTGCAACCAGTAACCAAATCTCACAAAATGCAGATGAAGCCGTAAAAAAATCATCTAATGTTACAAACATCACAGGGGTTATCAAAGGAATATCTGAACAAACCAATCTATTAGGACTTAACGCTGCAATTGAAGCTGCCAGAGTAGGAAAAGACGGAGCTGGTTTTGGTGTTGTTGCCGACGAAGTACGTAAGCTGTCAACAGACACGAAGGACGCTACTGCCAATGTTGAAGATGCTCTCCAACAAATAAAAGGGTCGATTGAAAGCATGTACACAGATTTTAGTGAAATCGCCAACTCTTCTCAAGAAGAAGCAAAGCTTGTCACAGAATTCATGGAAGAAATGGAAAAGTTAAATAAAGCAACGGAAGATATGAAGAAATTTACCGAAAAAATAGTAAGCTACGAAAATTAATCACCATTCATCATACACTAATAAAGGCGGGACAGTGAATGAACACTGCCCCGCTCCTCTTACCCTCACTTATTTTCTTCATTATCTAACTTTGAGATGACTTCTTGTAGCTGAAATACGGATTCGTTTAGTTTTTGTAAGTCGTAGTCCTCCAACTCACCAAGACGTATTTGAATTTCATTTTCCAGTAGCGATTGGTGTTCTTTTAAATATGCCACCCCACCATCAGTCAACTGTAAATATTTTAACCTTTTATCTTTTTGAGCAGGAACTAAAGTGACAAACTCCTTTTTTTCCAACTTTTGCACCAAAGGGGTTAAATTTGATTTCAGTATACTTAACCTTTTTCCCACTTCCGTTAATGTTAAATCTCCGTTTTCCCCTAACGTTTTTAAAATAAAAAAATGGGTAATATTTAAATCACTTTGTTGAGTTACTTTTGAAGTTGGAAATAATTTTTTATTAATTAATGGAAATATAGACAGAAGGTTTTTAGCTATGTTCTTATGACTCCATTCGCTCATATGATACCTCCATATCTGACGTTTGACAGAACTAACAAATATCATGATAATAAAGTTATGATAACATAACTAATTATAATTTTTAATCTAGATGAGCAGGTGACAGAATGAATAATATCATTGAAGTCAGCCAGTTAAATAAACATTATAAGGATACACATGCCGTCAAGGATGTGAACTTTGAAGTGAAGCAAGGGGAAATTTTCGGTTTCCTTGGACCAAATGGAGCAGGAAAGAGTACTACGATCAATATGATCTGCACGATGCTCGCTCCAAGCAGTGGTTCGATAGACATTAACGGGTTCAATGTCACAAAACAGAAAAATAAAGTCCGCGAAAGTATCGGAATTATTTTTCAAGAAAATACACTCGATGAAAAATTGACCGCTGGCGAAAATTTAATGCTTCATTGTAAATTTTACAAGGTACCAAAAGAAAAAAGGGAGGCACGGATTCAAGAAGTTCTAGAAATCGTCGATCTCGTTGATAATAAATCTAAAAAGGTAGAAACATTTTCCGGTGGAATGAAACGTCGGCTCGAAATTGCACGCGGCCTTCTACACTATCCGAAAGTTTTATTTTTAGACGAACCAACCGTTGGACTCGATCCACAAACAAGAGCCCATATTTGGGAATATATATTACGATTAAAAAGAAAAGAAGGCATCACTATGTTTCTGACAACCCACTATTTAGACGAAGCAGAAATTAGCGACCGCATCGCCATTATGGATCACGGAGAAATAATTACCATAAACAGTCCCGCTCAGTTAAAACAGAGTCTAGGCGGAGATATCATCGAATTATCCACTAAAGATAATGACCAGGCACTTCAAGAAATAAATGAAAACATTTCCGAAGCAGATGTAACCATTCAAGACGACACGATTCAAATGAAAGTTGCCAATAGTGATGACTTCATTTCTGATTTTATTAAACAGCTTGACGTACCAATTACACGATTGAATATACGAAAACCTACTCTGAATGATGTATTTCTCGCATTCACTGGACGAACGATTCAGCACGAAGAAAATTGAGGATTCTGCTTTTGTATAGGAGGACTTCCATTGGAAGGAATAATTGGGATATGGCAGCGCGATGTAAAAAAGTTTTTTAGAGATAGAGCCCGCTTATTTGGTTCATTTACGATGCCTATTTTATTTTTGTTAATATTTGGCGGCGGTATGAGCGGTACAATGGAAAATCTAATAGGCGGGGGGATGGAAGGAGAAACGGATTTTCAATACGTCCAATTTGTATTTCCCGGCATTGTAGCTATGACTTTATTAATGACGTCCGTATTTTCTTCTTTATCTATTATAGAAGATAAAGATTTCGGTTATATGAAAGAAATATTGGTCTCCCCTGTATCTAGAGTAAACATAGCGATCGGGAAAATGCTCGGAGCATCCACCGTCGCTTTCCTGCAAGGAATAATGATGTTTCTTTTAATACCTTTTCTCGGAATAAGTTACGATATCACTTCACTACTGCAAGTATTACCGTTTATGTTTTTATTAGCTTGTGCGCTTTCATCCGTCGGTCTATTAATTGCTAGTTTTCTTAAATCAACCCAGGGATTTCAATTGATTGTACAGTTACTTGTTATGCCGATGGTTTTTTTGTCCGGTGCTCTTTTTCCAGTCAGTAACATGCCTAGTTGGATGGATATTATAGTCAAAATAAATCCCGTCACATACGGCGTCGACGTAATGAAAAAAGTTATGATTGACGTAGAATCGCTAACTCCTGCTGTGCGTGAAGCTATGGGACTTAACTTATCTATTTTCGGACGCAGCATCACGGTTTTTGAGGAAGTCCTGTTTATGCTTGGATTTACAACCATTCTCGTACTGCTCGCCACTCTCAGCTTCCGACGTTCAAACGCATAACAAAAGGTCGCCTCTATGCAATTAGGGCGACCTTTTTTCATTAAAAACTAGAAATACCGCTCCACTCTTGAAAACGATATAAAAGATAACGGAAACGGGAGTCATCAACATATGTCTCATAATCATCTGTATACCTGTGGTCTTCATTCGTCCACAACCGCTCAAAATATTGATCTACCTCGTTCATTACTTCTGTTTCAGAGGAAGCTTTGATTTTCACATCTGTTTCCAAATTGAAATCACCCATATTTCTTTTTGTAAAATTGGATGAACCTCCAATCAACACGTCTTCCCGTTCATTCTCTATGTAGACCATCTTTGTGTGAAATTGTTCCCCATCTGTCCGGTACCATCTAACATTGATATCCCCTTCTGATTTAGAAACAAGTTCATAGGCCACTGGGCGGTTAGGAATACCATTCTTTTCTCTTCCAAACGCATCTTTATTAGCATCTAATAAAACATTCACCACGACTCCTCGGTTGGACGCTTGCAGTAAAGATTCAATCACATCCCGATCCGATAAATAAAAAGCCCCTAATGTAACAGTTTCCCCTTCCTTTGCTTGATCGATTTCTTGGAGAACATGCTTCTCAATTTTACCTTCTGTTAGCAATTGAATGCTATAATCCCCCTCTTCCGGAGACGTAGGTTCTGGTTCCAAAGAGGAAAACAACGCTTCGTCTGCACCTGACATTTCGGCAACCGTTTGTTCTGTTTCTAACATGTCCTCTAATATTTCACCCTCAAAAACAAAACCAATATTCGAATGATAACCGCTCGCATCATGAACATTGCCAGAGGTAACCATTCCATGATTTTCGGTAATTAACGTCTTGCGGTGATTTGCTTTAAAATTTATCAATTCTAAGTAAGAACGTGCTGTTACATCTGGGGCATCCGGACTGAATGGGTTCGGAAGCCATCCTGTTCCCTCTGTTCCAAACCATTGTAGAAATGTCCTATAGAAACCGGAGTATACTGGATTAGAATCCCGTAACGGCTTCATATTTGAAAATAAGACGGAGATGTCATGGTTCTCTAATGTCGTCAAAATATCTGTCGAGTACGATCCATAAAATGTATTAATACGATCCGTTATGACAATAATCTCTATATTTTCGTTTTCTTGCCTTTTCTCCACCAACGCATCAACAATCTTTTCGGACAAACCTGGGAAATCCATCGATTGATCATACTGTTTGTTAAACAAAAACATATCTAACACAACGAAATCCTCTGCTTCATCAATCAACTCAATCATGCGGTCAAAAATCATTTGTTCTTGATAACTTTCTCCGTCTTCATGGTATGTAACGTCTCGTAAAAATTCAACCTCATCTACTTTATGTGTTTCCCCTTCATAAGAAACACCATCCGGGAGAGGTTTTAAAAAACCATAAACGGAATTAACGATAACAAGGATGAAAAGAATTCCTAACAAGCCAACACTGACTTGCCAACGTCTGCTGGTTTTCAAATTCTCTCTCATCGCTTTCATCCTAATCCCCTCTATCCTTTACATATCTAATGTTTATTTTTAATCCTCTTCTATCATAAACGATTGTTCAACGAAATCTAGAACCTTTATTTACATTTTAATATTTTACATACTCCATTAGACTAGCAAAATGCTACTTAGATAAGTTGGATATCGAGAAATTAGGAAAAGGAAGGAACGTCACGTTCGAGGACAGAAATAAAATGAATTCTCTTATAATTTAACATTTAGATGAATATAAAAAAGAAAATTGAATCGTTTTCGTCGAAATGCGTAGTAGAATAATTTTTATTTTTTTGGTGAATCTAAAAAATATAAGAAGGACTTTATAATGAATGATTAAAAAATTTGGAGTCATATAGGAACATGGTATTGTCAACCGTCGTACCTAATGTGTAGTCAAAATCCAAAGTGAACATGGAATAAAAGTCAAATGAGGAGAATACAAATGGGTGAAATTATTGTATCTTGGGCTTCACTTATAGGTCCCTGGTTTTTATTAATTTTCTTAGATTCAACAAAGATTAGACGATTTTTATCAGTAGCTTTTTTCGTTTTGATGCTCAACACCATCCATTTTCAAATGGCAGAAGTATATAATTGGTGGACTGTCACCAACAATGTCTTTTTTCTTACCAATATTTCATCTTTTACATATGGTTTTCTACCTGTGACAACAATACTTGTTTTTTATTTTACTTTCCCAAACCCATGGCTGTTTTTTGGGTTGAATATCATACTGGACGCATTTCAAGCATTTGTTATTAGCCCGCTTGTCTTTGAAAAGTTTGCTCTTTACGAACTGAACAACATGACTAACTTCGAACTCTTTCTGTTGATAATAAGCCTTATTCCCATTATTTATATTTACCAAAAATGGTATGAAAAACGTATAGTCAATTATTAAGAAGAGGGATTTAGAAAAGATACGGTTTCATGATCTTAGACATATGTCCATTACATATCTAATAGAAAAAATATTCCGATGAAGTCGATTAGTGAGCGACAAGACACTCGAGGATTGGAACTGCTATGGATATTTATGGTCACCATATAGTGGATATAGATCAATCAGCTGGATCCCATTTTAGTAAGTTTCCACAAAAAAAGAACAGAAAATTAAATTCTGCCCCAAATTAGCCCCATATATGGATAGTGCATGTTTCTAAGTGGCGCCCTAGACAGGATTCGAACCTGTGACCTACAGCTTAGGAGGCTGTTGCTCTTCCTCTGAGCTACTAGGGCTTGAATTAACAAACGCCATTGTCCGGTACTTTTGGATTTTGTAAAATATGGAACAAAAATGATATGAAACACTAAACCCTTTGCAATAATCAGTGTACATTTTTATCACTTAAATGTCACGTAAAATAAAAGTTCGCTAAATTAAAAAAGTGGCACCAAACTAAAATGCTTTGCTTTTATTCTATGCAGTGTCACATTTCTCTGACTAAAACGCAGCATTTTTCTTTCATAACTTACTTGAACGGTTCCCTGGCATATCAAAAACAACGAAGAAGCTTATTTTATACCGTTCGATCAGATAACAGACATAAAAAGAATAGGGACTTAACTCTGCTATATCTATACAATTCAACAGTTAATACAAAATCGATCCTGCTTCATGTTTCTAATTCAAAATCAAAATTTGTATGGAATAGATACGAGGAAAAAGGAAACATTAAAAACGAAAACTCTTTTGACCGGAGGAATTAATCGTGGAAACTTCACATGGTAACATACAGTTAACTGCAGCAGAAATAAGTCATTTATGGACGACTTATATGAATGATAGTGGTGCCATATGTCATTTACAATATGAATTTAATATAGTAGAAGATCCAGAAATTAAACAGATTATCGAATACGCCTTAAAGTTATCCCAATCCCATCTTGAACAAATCACACAAATATTCAATAAAGAAAACTATCCTATTCCACACGGGTTTAATCTTGAAGAAGATGTTGATGTTACGGCACCACGCTTATTTTCGAATACTTATTTTCTAAATTCCCTTAATCAACTTGGCAAGATTGGGCTGAATCAATATAGTGTAGCTTTACCTTTAGCAGTTAGGGATGATGTTTATCATTTTTTTAGTACTTGTCTGGGCGAATCAGATAAACTTATAAAGATGACAAATGATGTTTTAAAATCAAAAGGATTGTATGTTAGATCCCCCTATCTTCCAAAGGCAGAAATGTTTGATTATGTTAAAAAACAAAGCTTTCTTACAGGTTTCTTCGGAGAAAAAAGGCCATTACTAGGAACGGAAATCACGAATCTTTATGCTAATTTCCAAAGAAACGCCTTAGGATCTGCCACAATGATGGGGTACAGTCAAATTGCCCAAGACAATGAAGTCATGCAATATTTTATAAGGGGAAAGGATCTTGCCCAAAAGCACTGTGAGATATTTGACACTTATTTAAAAGATAATGACTTATCCTCTCTTTCAATGTTGGATTCTGAGGTTACCGGGTCAACCGATTTCGTCTATTCAGACAAGAAAATGATGTTTTATTGTTCTTCTCTAAATGCCCTCAGCATTGGGTATTACGGGGCAAGCATGTCCATGAGTCCTAGAAGGGATATCGGATTAATGTACAGCAGGCTAGTCGCTGAAATCGCAAAGTATGCTGACGATGGGGCAAAACTTATGATAAAAAAGGGGTGGATGGAGGAACCACCACGGGCAATTGATCGAGAAGAACTGGCAAAGAAGAATTAAAAATGAGAAAAATTAATCCTAATTCTTTAATTTTTAAACAAAAGGCAGACTTCCTTCCATTGGTCTGCTTTTTTATGTAAAAGCAGGGAATAACCCTGTTTAAAAGGAAAATTTCGTCGGTACTATTAGTTCTTTCTTCTTCATTTCAGTTTTTGTTTGATCAAGTAGTTCTACGCTTGTAATTTCCCTACAATCTGATTCTATTTGTAGTTCTGTCACTACCATATTATTTTCCCTATCGTTAAAACTTGTATGTGTAACTATAACTTCCCTTAATAGAACATTCTATAAGTAATTCAATAATTATCGAAAAAAGTAATTTAGTTAAAATACTAAAAAGCCAGAGAATGCCAACCCCTGACTTTCTACTTATTCCGTTTCTGTTATCCAGATGACCCCCCTCGAGAATGGGGCCTCAACTTCAGGATCAGAAAATAAAGAAATGCATCATGTCGGACACGCGACGACGAAAATTAAACAGAAAACTCTTCAATAATCTAAAATGAAGAGTTTTCTTATACGTATTTAAATAATAAGACTACTTCCCGTTTTAACCGATATTTGAGAAAAACCTTTTTTATCTTAGGATGGTTTTGTCCCAAACTCTTTTCCTAAAATTCATTTTACTATTGTTGTTCGTTATCGTATGTTCTGGACATGGATTGTTCCTGCTGAAATTTTTGTTGAGCCTGTTTCACGTCTTGTTGCTCTTGCCTTACACGTTCTTGTGCCTGTTGTAGCTGTTGGCTTTCTGTTTGCAGCTGTTGCTGCGCATCGAATAATTGTTGATTTTCTGATTGTAACTGCTGAAAAGCCGTTCGAACATCTTGCTGTGCTTGTTGCAATTGTTGTTGTTCCTCAGGATTAGAAGCTTGTATATTTTGCAGGTTTTGTTGAACTTGCTCCACTACTTGTTGCGCTTGTTGTATTCCTTGTTGAGATTCACTGGATTGCGCTTGTTCTACAGCCTGTTTTGCTTGATGAACAGACTGCATTACTTCCGGTAATTGATATTGTTGATTTCGCTCCGGCATAACGAAAGCCCCCATTGTGATTAGTTTTTTACCTCTACCGTTATCATGCACACCATCGCATTTATTATCCCAAATCTCCATTGAATACACCCCACTGAATAACATTACAATTAAATTTTGCGACTTTTTATGTACGTCTTCCATTTTTAAAATCAGTCATATATAATTATTTTTCGCCAAATACATTTATATATAACAATTAAAACTATATACATTTATTCAAATGCTGAATACTAAATTTATCTAACCGTATATATTTATATCTTCTAAAAACTTAGAAAAAAAGGGGGCACATCTTATGTCCTTGACAAATTTTTATAAAAGTTTCTTTTACCTTTTAGGTATGGTTATCAATTTCTTAGGGGTATCTCTACTAGTTAATTCCGGCATGGGGGCTGGGTTCTGGGCAGCTTTTTTCACCGGCTTATCTAATCAAATCGGTCTAACCGTCGGAATCTGGTACGGTTTTTTTCAATTAGTGTTTATTTTCGTAAATGGGTATCTTCTCGGCAGACGTCCAGAACATTGGGCAGTCATCCCTCTCGTATTGGAAGCAATTATTCTTGATTTTTGGCTGGAGGTTGTATTTAAAAATTTACATTTAGTTGCCGCTCCATTATTTGTTCAAATTGCCGTTTTTTCAACAGGCATACTATGCGTGAGTTTAGGTGTTGCTATTTATATCATGCCTGGGTTTCCAACAGCACCGGTTGATCAGTTATTCCTTTCTTTCAGCGAACGCTTTAATTGGAATATCCGCACGTCTCAAACTCTTATAGCTGTCGTAGTAGCTGGAACTGCATTACTAGTCGGCGGACCTGTAGGAATTGGAACCATTATTGTTGCCTTGTTACTCGGAACCTTTATTCAATTTTGGCATGAAAAACTGACAGCCTTTTATCAACTTCATTTTAATAACAAAGATATAGTGTACTCTTCCCAATAAAGATGAGGGCTTCTCGCCCCTCATCTTTTTAAGATAGGAAAGTGCGCTGACCATATTAGAATCATAAAAATCGATGTTGTTGCTTCCTCCAAGTGATTCGGGACGGAAAGCGGCGTATCTCTGCTAAAAAAAGACTAAAAAGGGACGGTTCTTGGGAAAATCACCTAAAATCCGTCCCTTTTAATAATATTTTTGTACTTGTAAAACCTATTTAAGAGAATGATCAATTCCCTTATAGTGTAGGAGTTTTGTTATGCCAATTGTAGAGTTAATTATAAGAATGATTCTGTCGTATTTTGTATTACTCACGGTAACCAGGATGATGGGACGAAAAGAACTTTCACAAATGACCTTTTTTAATTTTGTGTCTGCGATTGCGATTGGAAGCATTAGTGCAACACTTGTAACGGATACATCACTGAGTATTCGAAACGGAGTAATTGCTTTAGCAGGATGGTGTCTGTTCACAATTATTTTAGGCATTATGGATATAAACTCGAGAAATGTCCGACTAGCGGTTGAAGGAGAACCAAGAATACTAATAAAAAACGGCCTCGTCATGGAAGATGAAATGCGTAAAGTTCGCTTAGACATGGATGCACTAAACGCCTTGCTTAGACAAAAAGAAGTATTTTCTATCACAGATGTAAACTATGCTATATTTGAAACAGATGGGAATCTTTCTGTCATGAAAAAAGAGTTCAAATCACCTGTTACCAAAACAGATATGAATATCCCGCCTAAAACACCTATGTATCCCATTGAAACAACCATCATCAGCGATGGAAAAATAGTTACTTCAAACCTTGAAGAATTAAATCTAGACCAATCATGGGTCGAACAGCAATTGCAATCTGCTGGCATTCCATCGACATCCGATGTGTTTTATGCCGAGTTACAAAAAGATGGGTCCCTTTATATTGATAAGAAAAGCGATATTCCCCTTTAAATGAAAAACGGTGTCCTTTATCGACACCGTCTCTCTTTATCGTTCGTTCAACGTGTGTATTTCTAGTTCTTTTTCCTGCAAATAGACCCGGTAATCTTCTGTCAGTTCATCTGTAATAAGCGTATCTATTTTATCCCAATCTGCAACTCGGGTAAAAGATTGAACATCATACTTTGTATGATCTGCTAATAAAAAAACTTTATCTCCTACCTCAATCATTTTTTGTTTTAAATGAGCCTGAAGTTCATTCGAATCACTTAGTCCTTTCCCCAAATGAACACCTTGACAGGAGAAAAACACCTTGTCTACATGGTATATATCCATCCCGTATTCAGCAAGAGGACCGACAAATGACAGGGATCTAGAAGACAAGATACCACCCGTGGAAATGACTTGTATATTGTATTTATCACTTAGTTCTGCCGAAACCTTAATCGAATTCGTTAACACGATTAATGGAATATCAGGAAGACCTTTAGCCATATACCATGCTGTAGAACTGGCATCCAATATAATTCGGTCATTTTCCTCCACAAACTCCAGCGCTTTATTTGCTATTTTGTTCTTTTCTTCTACATTCGTTATTTCACGTTCAAAATAGGGCGTCTCTGTTTTTTCCTGCTTAACAGAAACCGCACCACCATGACTACGTTTAATTCTCTTTTGTTTTTCAAGGTGATCTAAGTCCCTACGAATCGTTTCTTCTGTTACACCAAATTGTTCACTCAATTCAGTTACCCGAGCACTTCCTTGTTCATCCACCAATTGAAGAATTCGTTCATATCTTTCTGCCACTAACACTCTTTTCCCTACTTTCCGCTTATACGGTGAGGTCTTCACCGTTATTTACTCCTATCGTACCACAAAAGGTTTCATATGCTCGATGCCATATCTTTTCTTCTTCCGGAAAATAATATTGCATCTCTGTTGTTTTAAGTGTGATAAGTCTTGCCTGTGCCAGGTTTTCTACTTTACCAATGGCCATCAGTTGAACCATAATATTGCCGATGGCACTGCCTTCAATTGGACCAGCCCAAACTGGTTTTCCAAGAGCATTCGAAGTATACTGACATAATAATTCGTTTTTTATTCCTCCGCCAACCATATGCAGGCCATAAAAAGGAGTTCCAGCCAAACTTTGTGTTCTTTCAAACACATAACGGTATTTAAAGGCAAGGCTTTCAAGCACACACTTAATTATTTCACCTCTTGTTTCTGGTACTACTTGATTTGTATCTTTACAATACTGTTGAATTTGTTGTGGCATATTAGTTGGATGAAGAAATTGGAAGTCGTCAGGGTCGATAAAACATTGGAAGGATTCAACGTCCTCTGCTTCTTTCAAAAGCTGATTGTAATCTACAGGCTCTTCATATTCCCAAATACGCTTACACTCTTCCAAAATCCATAAACCCATAATGTTTTTCAACAGACGGAAAGTATCATGTACTCCGCCTTCATTCGTAAAATTCCAGTTAAACGATTTTTCATTTATAATCGGATTTTTAACCTCTGTTCCCATTAAAGACCATGTACCACAGCTGATATAGGCAAAATCCTGGTCCATTGCAGGTATTCCTGCAACCGCAGAAGCTGTATCATGTTCTCCTGCTGCGATGACCGGAATCGGTTCAACGTCTAACTCTTCACAAACCGATGCACTCAATTCACCTATTACTGTTCCCGGCATAGCTATCTCTTGAAACAAATCTTTATCAATACCTGCTGCATTCACAAGTTCTTCGTCCCAATCCATGGTTACTGGATTAAATAATTGCGTTGTCGTAGCATTGGTGAATTCCGTTTTTTTCACTCCGGTCAAAAAATAACGCAACAAATCCGGCATTAACAATAGATCTTCTGCTTCGTTGAACAACGGCGACTTGGTTTGATACATCGCATACAACTGATAAATCGTATTAAAAGGCAAAAATTGAATACCGGTTTTATCGAAAATTTTTCGTTTACTTAAAACATGTTGATGAAAATCTTCCATGACACCATCTGTATGCGAATCTCGATAATGATAGGGACTGCGAAGCAGTTCACCATCACTTCCGAGTAATCCAAAATCTACCGCCCACGTATCAATCGCCATCGCCTCTAGTGTTTCTCCCGTTTTTTTAGCCTCTAGAATTCCTTGTTTTACTTCATAATATAACCGATGCACGTCCCATTGTAACCGTTTACTAATTTGAACAGGAGTATTGTCAAACCGGTGTACTTCCTTCATTACCAATCGATTATCTTTTATATCAGCAAGAAGCGCTCGTCCGCTTCCTGCTCCGATATCAAAAGCTAATACACTCACCAGCTGGCACCGCCTTTACCGCGTGTTAGTATTTTTTCTGCATAACCGCTTTCCTGATAAGCTTTCATTGGGTCAACCGCTGCACCCATCTCTTCACGCACCGCTTGAAGAAGAGGGGTTACATCACATTCATAAGCTTCGCGCACTGCTTGTTCTGCCCGTAACACGTCTTGCTTTTCTTGTGCTTCTTTTAATTCTTCTAAGTTGACCAAGCATGCTTTGGCATACAAATTTTGTACATTTAAAATAGAACGAATCATAGCCGGAATTTTCGGTTCAACATTGTGACACTGGTCAAGCATGTAAGCAATATTACCAGCTGTAGATACGACTCCCTCATCACTATCTTCTTCTGCAGCCACAATTTGTTGAAGAATTAAATAAATTTCATGCGGATTATGTGCGGCTACAATTAAATCATCATCGGCGTATTTTCTACTATTAAAATGAAAACCGCCAAGACGTTTTTCATCTAACAAATAAGCAACAATATGTTCAATATTTGTAGCTTGTGGATGATGACCGGTATCTACAAGGACTTCCGCATTTGGGCCAAGTTTATTGGCCATATTGAAAGCCATTCCCCAATCTGCGAGGTCTGTATGGTAAAAAGCCGGCTCAAAAAATTTATATTCAATCAACATCCGCATATCTGAGTGCATTTTGTCGTACATTGTTTGCAAACATTCCTGCATCCATTTTTTTCTCTGCCTGAAATCAGCTTGACCTGGATAATTGGTTCCATCTGCAAACCACAGGCTTACTATTTTAGAATCGACTTCTTTAGCAATATCCACGCATTCCAACAGATGGTCCGTTGCTTTTTGACGAATGGACGCATCCACATTTGTTACACTTCCGAACTTGTAATCATTGTCTTGAAACAAATTCGGGTTTACCGCTCCTATTGATAAATCAAGGCTTTCCGCATGAGATTTTAACGCTTTGTAATCGTCTACTTTATCCCATGGAATATGAATGGCTACCGAAGGACTCGTTCCTGTAAATTTATGAACTTGGGCAGCATCTTCAAATTTTTCAAACGGATCTCTTGGCACTCCTTCTTGTTCAAAAACTTTAAAACGTGTACCCGAATCTCCAAATCCCCACGAAGGCGTTTCCACTTTTAACTGTTTTATTTTGGATTTAACTTTTTCTATATCAATGCCCCGATCCTTTTGTTGTTCTTCAAATAGTGCATAATGTTTATCAGTCATCATCTCACAGCCTTTCTATTATCGATTCTAAATGGGATAAGCTATGGTACTCATCAGTGCCAGCTCTGGTTGTGTCGAATCAAGCCTGCTATATTGCACGACAACAGGTTCATTGCTTTGAACTTCTATAGCATAAGGAACATTTTCAGGTATTTTTTCTCCGTCTTTTTCTAGCAAACTAGTACGTATATGCTTTGTTCTTTTGCCCTCAACACCTACTTCTATATTTTCAATTGGAGGTCTGTCTTCAAAAAATATATTAATGTTCAGATATGCCTCTTCCGCATTACAATTCAACACACAAATCGATTCATGACTTTCTTGAACACCTGTACTATTTGGGGGGATAAACCCATCAGGAATGACCCAATGAGTTTCCCCTGTTTTATTTACGGACATATTTTTCACCTCCTATTATCTTGCAAAAGCAGCTGGAACACCGCCATCTACTGTAATCATGGCTCCTGTCGTTTTCAAAGATTTAGAAGAGGCAAAAAACGCAATAGCTTCGGCAATATCTTTTGGATAAATATTTACTTTTAACGTGGTTCGTTTACGATAGTGTTCTTCCAACTCATCTGGATCAATACCGTAAGCCGCTGCCCGTTCATTTCTCCAAGCTGAGGTCCAAATATTTGATCCTTGCAGGACAGCATCCGGCAATATGGAATTCACTCGAATACCGTGCTCCCCACCTTCTGCTGCAATGCAACGGGCAAGATGAGCTTCCATTGCTTTTACTGAGCTGTATGCGGACGCATTTTTCCCGGCGTATACCGAGTTTTTCGAACCAATAAATACCATACTGCCACCAACGCCTTGTTCTTTCATTTTTTTAAAGGCTTCACGTGCTACCAAGAAGTAGCCTGTACCAAGAACATTCATGTTTAAATTCCATTCATCAAGCGTTGTTTCTTCAATCGGACTTGACGTTGCAAGTCCTGCATTATTCACAACAATATCTACTCCACCATACTGCAGAATCGTCTTTTCATATGCCTCTTGGACAAGCTCTTCCTTCGTGACATCCACTTTGACTGCCAGTGCCCTGCCTTCACCATATGTTTGATTGAATTCCTCGGCTTTTTCTAGTGCGCCTTCTTCGTTTAAATCAGCAAGAACAACGTGTGCCCCGTCGTCGAGCAGTTCTTTTGCAGCGGCACTCCCAATACCACCAGCGCCGCCGGTGATGAACGCTACATCACGAGAGAATTCTGCTTCCGGTGGAGCAAGTGATAATTTATACAACTCCAAAGGCCAGTATTCTATATTATACGATTCATTTTCATTCAAAGATACAAAGTTTCCAAGAGCCGTACTTCCCTTCATAACCTCAATCGCACGATGATATAAATCACCACTAACGTTCGCCATTTTAAGGTTCTTTCCGGAGTTAACCATCCCAATACCAGGGATTAAAATAACCCGAGGTGCTGTTTCAGACATTTCATCGCCTTCATTTTTGTTTCTTTCAAAATAGTTCTTGTATTCTTCTTTAAAAGAGGCGACTGTTTGTTGAATTTTTTCGGTCAATGCTGTTACATTTTCTTCTTGGGGGTTCCAGTCGATAAACAGCGGTGTTCGTTTTGTATGCACCAAATGGTCAGGGCAAGCCGCACCCACTTGTGATAATTCCAGTGCATCATTGCTGTTCACAAATTCCAGCACATTTTCATCATCTGAATATGTCAGTAACATTTTCTTGTCATCGCTTACTTCTCCACGGATGGTAGGTAAGATCTGCGCCAGCACTTCTTTACGTTTTTCCGCTGGTAAAGATTGATATTTTTGCCCTCCAAAAGTGTTCGTCTGTTCCATTTTTTTCATTAAGTAAGATTCAGCCTCTTGAATAACTGAAATCGTTGTATCGTAACTTTCTTTCGACGTTTCACCCCATGTCACTAATCCGTGTTTTTCCATGAGCACCAATTCTGCATTTGGATTGTTTTTCACTCCGTCGGCAATCATTTTAGAAAGGGAAAATCCAGGACGTACGTATGGTACCCAGACAAAACGATCTCCGAAGATTTCTTCAGCGACATTTTTACCATTATCTGCGCAACAAATACTGATAATAGCATCTGGATGAGTATGATCAACATGTTTAAACGGAAGAAAGGCATGTAAAAGCGTTTCAATGGAAGAACGAGGATGTTTACTATCCATCATACAATGAGATAAGTAATCGACCATTTCTTCGTCGCTCATTTCTTCTCTATCCAATAACGGACGGATGTCATCCATACGTAAACTAGTGAAATGTTTACCCCCCATTGTAGCAAGATCCGATCCGCTTCCTTTGACCCACATGACCTCCACGTCACGACCGCGGAAATCTTTTTCAGTTGTTTTAATAGAAGTATTCCCTCCACCAAAATTTGCAACCGAACGATCAGATCCTAACAAATTTGAGCGATAAACCAATTCATCGAGCGTAGAGTTCATTGTTCCAGCATTTTTTTCATTCCAAAGATTTTTTGTCATCTTCAACCTCCACTTTTATATTTTCTATTTCTATAATAACAAATTTGGTTTTATTTTTGAATATATTTATTTTATTTTTTGTTAACGTTTACAAATTAATTTAAGTCACTTTCTATTAAAAAATCAAAAGACAACAAAGATAAACATAATATTGTGATATGATTTATAGTAAGAACAATAAATGGTAATAAATAGAGTGAAGAAAGGAGTTAGTATAATGTTTGCAGATTCATTACACCCTAAAGTTGCTTTAATAACGGGTGGCGGCTCCGGCATCGGTCGTGCAACAGCTCACTTGTTTGCAAAAGCAGGAATACAAGTTGGTATCTTAGATAAAAATATCCATAAAGCTGCAGAAACAAAAAAAGAAATAGAACAAGTTGGAGGGAACGCGATAGCAATTGAAGCAGATTTCAATTATCCAAACCAGCTAAAACAAGGTTTTGACCAACTTATTGAACATTTCGGCAGACTTGATATTCTTTTTGCCAACGGCGGTATAGCTGGTGTAATGGCTCCAATAGAAACAATGGAAGTAGAAGAGTGGGATCAAACTATAAACACTGATTTAAGAGGAACCTTTTTATCTGTCAAATACGCTATTCCCTTCTTAAAGAAACGAGGAGGGAGTATTATTATTACCAGTTCTATGAGTGGAAATAGAGTTTTTTCTCAAACTGGATTTACTGCCTATAGTACTGCAAAAGCAGGTCAAGTTGCTTTTATGAAGATGGCTGCCCAAGAACTCTCCTCATACCACATTAGAGTTAATGCCGTTTGTCCTGGAGGCGTAAAAACAGATTTTAAACATAGTCTGGAGCGAACGTCAGAACTTGAGACATTTAGAAATGACCAAGGATTCACTAAAAAGTCGTTTTCTAACCCTGCGAAACCGGAACAAATCTCTGAGTTAGTGCTTTTTTTAGCATCTGATCACGCTTCACACATTACTGGAACGGATATATCCATAGACGGAGGGGAGTCATTGGGAATTTAATAAATCTCCCTAATCAGTCACACGATTAGGGAGAACTTCCTTCCGTAGTTCTCTTCTGGATTAACTCCGTTGGGGTATATCCCGTATGTTTTTTAAAAATCGTCGAAAAATAAGCCGGATTGCCATAGCCTACATTTTCCGATATTTCATACATCAAATGATGACCTTCTTGTATCATATTCTTCGCTTTTTCCATTCGGATTCTCGTTAAATAATCTTTAAAAGGCTCTCCAACGACACTCTTAAAAATCCTTCCGAGATAATTACGTGATATATAAAGTTCTTCTGCTAAGTCGTGCAGTGTGATATTTTCATGCAGCCTCTCCTGTACAAAATCAATCATTTGTTCAACAATTTGACGATGCTTAAGGTTTTCATCCCATTTTTGATGGTGACATATTTCCATAACAATCTCTTTTAAACGTACAGATAATTCCTCCCAAGATTGCTTTGTAGACAGTTCTTCATAGATATCAAAATCACCCGGAAACATATCACTAATGCGAATACCTATATCAAAAAGAGAATACGTCATCATCGTCCACATTTCTATCCCCAAATGTACAGCTGAGGGCTGATGAAACGGTTGATTGGACAACCTTTCAAACAAAGAATTCATAACAGCACATGCTCTCTCTTCATCTGCGTACCGAATAGCATCCGATAGTTTTTGATTGATTTCAATCGAATCGGCTAATAAAGTTATACGCTTAGACTGCTCTTTTTCTCTCATAGATACTTCATTATTATCATTAAAAGACATCCCATTTGATGCCGATTCTGGAAGGTTTTCAATCGCCTCTTTTGTAGAGTGACTGATTTCTTTCCAGTTTTGCTTCACTTGACCTGAAGTAATGACGACATCGACTTGTAAATATGTTTTTATACTTTGCTCTAGGTCACGTATGAGTGCTAGAATATCTTCATTGTTTCTAGTATCTATTTTTGGTACATGGATGAACAGCGCAGCCTGATGGGTGTGAAACTCAACAAAATGAAAATCGTCGAACCATTGTTGCGCAGCTTCTTTAATAACATTATTGGAGGCAAAACGAAATAAGTACCAATCTTTTTGAAAAAGGTCTGATCTCTCCAGCTGTTTCGTATAAGCAATAAGCACTGTGACATGGTCTTTATTATTCCACTGTTTAATATAATCATCAGCTAATTCGGGCACATCTTTAACTACATTCGTCCCGGTAATAAGGGACTTTATCCACTCTTTTTCAATGACCGGTTCATATAGCTGTACTTTTTCTCGAAGTCCGGCAAATTCCAATTTCTCCATTTTTCGCTCTTCCAGCCGTCCAATTACTTTTGTTAACACTTCCTCAATCGTAGTTCTTGAAGCAGGCTTGGATAAATAATCATCTATACTCAAGCGCATGGCCTTACGGGCATATTCAAAATCACTATAACCACTTAAAATAATGACTTTGCCATCATAACCCTCTTGCCTTAATTCCTCTATCATATCCAAACCATTTTTAACCGGCATATAAATATCCGTGATAATTAAATCAGGCTCTGTCTCTCGAACCAACATGCTCCCGGCCTCTCCGTTTTTAGCTTCCCCACCCCATTCACAATCCAATGTTTCCCACGGAATAATCTTTTTCATTCCTCTGAGTACACTGTCATCATCATCAATAATCACGACCTTCCACATCTCTGTCCTTCCTCCTTTCCAAATGCACTACATCGCTTTGTTCAAAAAATGCTTTATCCGTTATCTTAGGAATAGTTATTCTTACCGTTGTTCCTCCCGTATCATTACTATACAAAGAGACATTAGCTAAATAACCAAAGTACACATGTAAACGATCGTTTACATTTTTGATTCCATACCCACCCGTATCGGAGTGAGACGTGTTCGTATTCATATGTTGAATACCTTTGCCATTATCAATCAGTTCAAAAACGAGGTCATGTTCATTTTCCATTACATTCAGTTGAATAAAGCTATCCTTGGAATCCGGAAAACCATGGATAATAGAATTTTCTACAAAAGGCTGCAACGTTAATTTTGGAATAAGGTAACGAAACATGCCTTCCCCTTCATTGATTTCATAAGAAAGGGTATCTTCCATTTTTATCTTTTGCAGTTCCAAATAATGACGCAAATAGTCCAATTCGTTTTGGACTGTTATAATACTTTCCCCTTTGGATAACCCAATACGCAGCATTTTCCCCAACAATTCCATCATTCTGCTCATATCATCATCTCCACGTTCGATAGCACGCCAATTTAATTGATCGAGCGTGTTATACAGAAAATGAGGATTGATATTTGCCTGTAATGCTTTAATCTCCGCTTTTCGCTGCCGGCGGTTTTTATCAATTAAAGATTGATAAAGTAGTTCACTTCGGTGTATAAGCTGGCGATACCCTTGAAACAACTGTCCGAATTCATTTTTATAATCAGTAGGCAATTCTCCGGATATATCATGTAGTGGATATTTATTCAAAACTTTCGTCAAATACATAATCGGATTGGTGAATTTTTTTGTGAGATACAGGGTTGCAAGTAACGCAACAATAATGGAAATCGTCCCAATAATAGTAAGCCAACCAGCAATTTCTCTTCCCCCTTCTGTAAGCTCCTCCATTGGTGTAATCTCTATAAATGTCCAATCCGTACCCGGAATAGCTGTTGATACGACTAAATGATTTCCCTCCCTACTTGCTTGATTAGAGAACCCTTGCTCTTCTTGAAAACGCACAGCGGTTTCTTGGAGATATTCTTGTGTATCCTCCGGTATAGAAATCGACGTTGTACGTGACAAAACGGATGTTTCTCCATCAAGCAAGATTAGTCTTGAATGATCGCTTCTTTCCTGCATCCATTCTTCAATATAAGAAGTACTGATATTTAACACTAATACAGCCTGTCGGTCCCCTCGAGCTGAATAAACGTTTCTGCCGTAACTCATTACGTTTTCCGTATCAAAATCAAAGTATAACTGTATCTCTCTCTCATCAAGCCATCCAGAACTAGTATTATTAAGCTTTTTAGACCAGCCTTCCTCCAGCATGGATAACGGTTTATATTGAACTGGATGAGGGCCATTACTTGGCGGTTGTTCCATATAAATAGAAACAGAATGAAGGCCGGGAACACTATAAGTGATATTAGAAAAATCTAAATTTACCGATGAACGAAGACGACGGTCTTCTTGTGAATTACCTTGGTTTGATACTCGAAGTAAATTTTGGAAAGCATTCTGACGTGACATACCAATCGATGTCTCGTGATAATTATCCAATTCACTGCTCAAATCTTCACTTAAGAGATTCAACTTTTCTTCTTGATGTTTTAAGGTTGTATTTATACTTTCTCTCGTTGACAGATGATAGGTGACATATATAATGACGACTAAAAGAACGGTCACAAACAGAAAGAAACTGATAAAAAATATATTTCTGATTTTGTATTTCTTAAATATCTCCATCGCCCAGTCCCCGCACTCATTATTATGATACCGCTATCATATATTAATTTAATCATACCTTATATGGCAAAAAAGGAGAAGACAAGTTGTCTCTCCTTTTGATTTCATTTTATTTATCTCAAATTGTATCAGGCTGCAGGCCTGATTTCTTGAAAACTTTCAAGCATATATTCATAATCACAGCTGCCGGAAGACTTGCTCCATAAAACACCATAACTCCCGGAAACATGATAAATAATGCGGTAATGAGAGCCATGGTAATAACTAAAAAAAACACATATTGCAAGTTTGCAACTCCTAATAATAACGAATAACGAATAGATTCTTTTACGTTTGCTTTCATATGAGAACGGACAGGAAAGATTAACAAAATAATAAGGACAAATAAAGAAACGACAGCGATAAGAATAAATCGCGGAATCATACTTGTATCTAGTTCCATCATTGATCGACCGCTCAAATAAAGCAAAGCACTACCCCAAATGATAATAACCCCAAGAACATTCGCCGGTACAAATTCTTTTTTAAACGTGTCCTTAAACAAGGTGAACAGAGAAGCCGTGTCTTCCGCGATAAGTCCTTTTGACAAAAATGCTTGTCGTAACACTGTAAATGCTGCTGCCAAGGCGGGGGCCCATCCAAAAATACCGAGCCCCAATACAGTAAACATCACCCAAAACAGGTTAATCGTAGCAAGCCTGGCTAGCCATTCGCATATGGAAAAAGCACCGTCTCCCAACTTTCGAACATTCATGTGTATCTCCTTTTCAGCATCATTATTTTAGACCGGTTGTTGAAATTCCATCCACTAAATACCTTTGGAAAAATAAGAATAGGATGAATTGCGGCAACAAGGATAAAGAAGACATTGCCAGCAATGGCCCCCATGATGTTCCTGCTTCAGCATCCATAAAATTTCTCAATCCTAGCGAAACCGTTTGGATCTCGACACTATTTAAATAAATCAACGGAGTTAAAAAATCATCCCATGACCACATGAATGCAAATATAGCTACAGTAACAAGTGCTGGTTTAAGCAGAGGAAGAACAATTCTCCAAAACACACCAAACCTTGAACAGCCATCTATAATCGCTGCTTCATCCAACTCTTTAGGTATCCCCCTTATAAATTGAATCAACAAAAATATGAAAAACGGTGTGCCACCGAGAAAGTGTGGAACAATCAGCGGATAAAACGTATTCACCCAGTTTAATTGTTGAAACAACAAATATTGAGGTACCAAAATGATTTGAATAGGCAATAATACAGTCGATATCAAGCAAACAAATAATAGTTTTTTAAATTTAAAATTAATACGTGCAAATCCATAAGCTACGATACTACAAGACATTAACGATCCAATAACGACCATTCCTGTTACAAACAAGGAGTTTCGAAAGAATACGTCAAATCCGGTTCCTCCAAACCCCTCCCAGCCTTCTGGATAGTTTAACCAATCCCACTCGATTGGTATTAAAGCAGCCGCATTAGAAAACACTTCCGTCTCCGGCTTCAACGAAGAGCCAAACATCCAAAGAATTGGGTAAAGCATCAGAAAACTGAACGCAATGACAAAAATATAATAGATAGCATCCGATAGTCTAGTTTTTTTATTCATTATTAGCTCCTCCCATCCTAATCATAGTGCACCCACAGGTTAGATGATTTAAATATTAGCAAGGTAAAGGCACCAATAATGACTAGTAGAATCCACGCCATTGCTGAGGCATACCCCATATTTAAAAACTCGAAAGCAACTTCATACAAGTACACCGCATAAAACATGTAGAATCTCTTGGGCCGCCTCCTGTAACGAGAAATGCCTGGGTAAATGTCATAAAACCTGCTATCATTTCCATCACTAAGTTAAAAAAGATAATAGGAGTTAACATCGGTATCGTCACTTTAATAAATTTCCTAATTGTCCCGGCTCCATCTACACTTGCTGCCTCATATAAGTCTTGTGGTATTTGACGCAGTCCAGCGAGAAAGATAATCATAGGTGCTCCAAACTGCCAAACGATCAGCAATATAAGAATAGACATGGCAGCATCCGCGTTTCCAAAGAAACTGATGGTACCGAGTCCCATCGAATCTAGTATCGTATTGGCCGCCCCGTCTCTTCCGAATAGCTGACGCCACACGACTGAAATGGCAACACTTCCTCCGATGATGGAAGGGACATAATAAATGGTTGTGAATAGTCCAGAGCCTTTTCTTCCCGTATTAAACAGCAAAGCTAAAAATAATGAAAATGCTAATTTTAACGGAACAGCAATAGCAACAAAAGTAAACGTTGCCTTTAATGCTTTTAAAAAACGTGGATCATTCGTAAACAGTTCAATATAGTTGGAAAACCCTGCCCACTTCGGAGCACTTAACATATCATAGTCTGTAAATGATAAAATAAAAGAATATATCATCGGCCCAATAACTAGACCGAAAAAACCGATTAACCATGGAGATATCATGGCATAACCTGTCAACGATTCCTTCATTCTTCTCCGTTTTCTTTCTTTTTCTACAAAGGCGGGAGAAACCGTCCTATTTTCCAAAACTTGATTGCTTTTCATGGTTAACTCTCCTATTTTGCGGGCTTGATGAACATTCATGGTTATATAAGCGAAAGGAAAAGGCGGAACCCGCTTTCTGAGCCCGCCCCTCTACTCCTTACCTGCTCTTTTCTTATTGGTTGGCTTCCTTTGTTAAGCCCCGATATTATTGTGCCAAGATTTGTTCTGCTTCTTCTACAAAACCTTCCACACCTTCTTCAATCGTCATCTCTTTATACTTCACATTCTCAATCATGCGATCAAACGCTGCTCTGACTTCCGCTTCACCTGGAGGCGGTAATGGCTCGGAATCACCAGCTCTTTCTTCCAGCACCTCGAGAAACTCAAATGTTTCTTGTACTGTCTCATCAACCTCGGATGATAAACTTTCTCTTACTTCACCAGCAATCGGAACTCCACGTTCTGCTCGTAAAATTTCATTAGCTTCTTGATGATTCGTTATGAAATCAATAAGTTTTGCTGCTGCTTCTTGTTTTTCTTCGCTTGCGTTATTAGAGATCATAAAAGACATACTTGGTCGTACCCAGTTGCCGGATTTTTCTCCATCCGCTGCATTCGGCATAACGTTTAACCCTAAGTCTGCTTCTGACAACGTCTGCACTCCAATTAAGCCATTACTTGCAGCACTTGCCATACCAGCTTCTTCATTAGCTACCATTGATTCTCCACTTTCGTTGATTTCAACAGCAACGTCATGCGGCGTTGCAACTCCCTCGTCCATCCAAGTAGTTAAAATCGAAAGAAAATCTTCTAGTGTCTCATTTTCAAATCCTACACCAGTTCCATCTTCGTTATAAAAATGTTGATCAAACTGCCGCACATAGTGAAAGAATGTTTCATATTCGGCTTTAACAAAATCATATCCCCAGAAATCTTCTCCTTCTTCTTCCGAAAGTCTCTCCATTTCACCATGTAAATCGTCATAGGTATAACCAGGTTCTAAGTTAATATCATAATCTTCAAACAATTCTTGGTTATAAATAGTCGATAATCCATTCGACCCGGCTGATATAGCATAAGTGCTGTCATCTACTACGAGCATATCTTGATATACATCACTAACATCTTCCATATTAATAGTACCTTCATCAATTAAATCGTTTAAATTAAGCGCTAGGTCACTGGAAATATATTCGGTCAATTTGGAATTATCCATTTGTACTATAGCGGGTAAATTGTCACCAGCGGCTTGCGTCGTCAATCTTTCCCAATAACTATCCCAGCCCGTATACTCCGGTTCTACAACAATATCCGGGTTTTCTTCTTCAAATAACTCTATTGCTTCTTGGGTAATATCATGACGTTCGTCGTTCCCCCACCATGCAAAACGAATTGTCGTTTGTCCGTCTTCTGCCTCGCTGCTTGAATCTCCAGAAGCATCCTCTTCTGGACCACCTGGACTACAGCCGACAACAGCGACACTTAAAAACGTAAGACCCAAGTACTTTTTCCATTTCTTCAAAATAGACCCTCCTTAAACTTCATCTTGAAAGTGCTTACAATTAATATTATAAGCGCTTTCATTAACAATATATATATGATAAATGTTAAATATATTTTGAAAACTAACACAATTTATTTGTTTTTGTCGCTCCTGTTTTATTTTTGTTTTCATGTTCCTTTACTTTTATTTGAACAGGACCAATTAAACCTGATTTCAACTTCGCATCATCCATACGATTCGCCATATTATTTGTAACCTCGACAATTAACCTATTTTCCCCTATAAATATATAATTAGGATCGAGAGAAAAAACATAAGGCGCCCAAAACTTTATCCCTGCTTCTTTTCCGTTTATATATACTTTAGCGATTTGACACACTTCTCCTAAATCCAAAAAAACAGATTCATATTTTTTGTTTTCTTTCATTTCAAATGTGTTGTGGTACACCATGGTACCTGAATACCGATCCAAATCACCCCAACCGGTCCACGATTTGAATTGATTGTTATTTTCTAATTTTATTGGTATATCGTTTATTTTCCATTGCTGTTGGAATGGCAGAATTTGCGTTCTTAGAAAAGATCTTGATGAGGTACGCATAACTGGATTTTGACTAGAATTAATACAATAAATGATTGTTTCTCTTCTATTTAATGTTAAAGGAATAATAGTTGAATCTGATTGTGGTTGATCTACCACTTCTCCAGTCCATGGGTCCCATTTTTCGACTTTCCCTTTCGTTTCTTTACGTAATTCTCCTTGGTAATATTCATCACCTTCATTAGAAATAAAATAATAGGTGCGATCGCATTTTTTTAGTTTGCTTATTCGCAAATCTTTAGTTGATGGTTGTAATACGTAGTTTGATTGGAGTTTTCTTAAAAACTCTTTTTCATGTGACATAGTTTGCGCTCCTGCTACATGGTTTAATGAACCATCAACTAGTACCATACCACCATTGGCTGTAAAATTCTCTAACATTTTCACGGTATCATTTTGCACATCTATATTATCTCCCAAAACAATAGTTGTATATTGCTGCTGTTCGATACTTAGTCTATGATCCAGCCTGCAAAACGGCAGTAAGGATTCTTCGAGATAATTAAACTCTATTTGGTTTTCGTACAACGACTTCGTTACTTTCCATGGTAAATAGTCTTCTGTACATAGAACAGCAACGTTCGTATCATTCACACTATCGGTCTGGAGCCAACTCAACCGTTTCATATACTGTGCAAAATATTTAAAATACGGCCACCACGTGTTATTAGGTCCAACATCCGGCGGTCTTTCGTGACTTCTTTTTCTTCCCTCGATAGAATAGTAAAAAGCGTGCGGGCAAAATAAGTTCACTCCTCGTATGGCAAGCCAATCGATATACCATTTCATATCTCCCGGACTTAGCGCCCACTCGCTTTCCTTCCCACAAACACCTAAAAACTCGTTTAAATTCCGTCTCCTTCCTCTATGTCTTGCTGCATCTGCCGAGCACTTACCAGCCGTTGAATGCTCTCCTTCTAATCCTTTCCCATCTTCTGGAGCAACCCAGCGCCATACGACATCTTGTCCGGGAATATGAAAAGGAGCTAACAGGCCAATATCATTACTAGCGGCTGGGTGTCCTGTCAGAGATATATCGTGAGTTTCGCACCATTCGCTTATTGGCTCGTAATAAGCAGAAGTTAATTTTGCATGAACGGTTTTTCTATAATCCGAGCGGACCACATCCGTCTTCTCTCCACCTTCAAACCATAATACTGGCAAATCGGTTTCATTATTTCCCTGGTTCAAATAGAACGGCAGAAATTCTGTCGTCCAAGGAATCAATCCAGGAAGCGAATTTCTTCCTAATATATCTGGTTCATCGGTAAACATTGCTAGAATTGTGTTGCCAAAGTATTTATCGAGAACTTCATAATAACGATCATGGGTTGATTGTATAAATGCATCTACCGCTTCCGCATTTAACAGGTCAGCAGAAGGTGGTGCATGTTCTTCTCCATCATCTTCACCAAAGTGAATGCCCCGGATTGTTCCTTCCGAATAAGTTTCCACAAATAACAACATTGACCAATTTTTCTCATCAGGAGGAGAGAATGTTACTATCTCCCCTTCATTTTCAAGCAATATTGTCGCTGTTGGGTCAATAGATGATGGGGATAACTTTTTAACCGCTTGAGCAGACACTATCTTTTCTGTTGAAGGGAGATTTATTTTTAACTCCTTGTATTTACCACACGGCCACTCCATCATTTTCAAGCCCCGACTTCTATACTTCGGGTTTCTTTTCACTACTTGGCCATGGGCAGATCCTGATGGATACATAGCTTCGTCATACAAAATCACTTTCATCCCTAATTTTGAAGCCTCTGCCACAGCAGTTCTCACGTAATTCATAAACGTATCTGACAAATATTCTATCTCTTTTGGCAGACCAATTCTCGGGTGCAGAACAAATCCTTTAACCTCCTTGTCGTAGAAATCATGGATTTGCCTCTTAAGTTCTCTGTTTGATAAATTATCATTCCAAAACCAAAACGGGATGGGAGTGAACTCATCTGCCGGAGAAATGAATTGATCCTTTAAAGAACGTACCATGTTTCAACCCCTTCATTGATTTATTTTCTACTTACCAATCTTCCTTTGTTACTCACTTTATTCACAACGCAGCACCAACACATCTGTTCCTTCTACTGATACTTCCTTCTGTATTGTACCTCCGGTGAGTAGGTTGACGTAGTTCTTATTCGAATTCAGTTGGATAACAGCTGGGTCTTCATTATGATTTATAACAATAAGGTGATTTGCTTCGTCTGAATTTCTTTCTACCATTTCTACATTCGGCGGCCCTTCAGCCGGCGGTTCAATATTTTTTTCAGCAGCAAGCGTCGTGATTAGCTGATTAACATAGTCGTATTCTGGTTCTGTTCCTACATAAATGGCTTTACCTTTTCCGAAAGAATGACTCGTTACTGCCGGCATATCTTTATACCATTCATCTTTATAGCTTGCTAACGTGTGCGCTCCCTCTAATCGAATAATATCGCTCCACGTCGAACATGAGAAATGTTGGGCATTGTGAACAATTTGATTGGTTTTCCCTTCCGCGTAAGGAACAAATTCTTCCACGTACATACCAAGAAAATGTCGGAGCGGGGCTGGATAGTGTCCTAAATGAATGCGGTCATTTTCATCGGCAATACCACTAAAATAAGATACAACCAACGTTCCACCAGTGTCGACATAATTTTCTAAATTTTTATCGTCTCCTAGTTTAATCATATAAAGCATGGGTGCAACGACAAGTTCATAAGCAGATAGGTCATCTCCAGCGCGAACAAAATCAACAGCTATATTATTAGCAAAGAAAACTTGATAATAGCTTTTGACATGGTCTAAATAATCTAGCTTATTATGAGGTTTTCCATCTAACTCCACAGCCCACCAATTTTCCCAGTCAAAAACAATCGCAACCTTTGCAGGTACTCTTGCGCCTACTAATGAATCTAATTTTTTGAGTTCATCACCCAATTGCTTCACTTCTCGGTAGACTCGGCTGGTTTCGTCACTCGAGTGCGGAATCATCGCACCGTGGAATTTCTCTGCTCCTGCCCGGCTTTGACGCCATTGGAAAAACATAATGCCATCTCCGCCGTGTGCAATAGCAGCATAACTCCAAAGCCTCATTTCTCCTGGCTTTTTCGGTAAATTAATGTCACGCCAGTTTACTTGATTCGTTACTTGTTCCATAAGAAAAAAAGGCTGACCCTTCTTCAAACTTCTCATAATGTCATGCTGCATAGCATGGGCAACAGGAATACCTTCACGCGGATCCGGATACGAATCCCACGTAATAACATCTAATTCTTCGGCCCATTGAAAATAATCTAATGGCTTAAATTCAAACATGAAGTTTGTAAAAATCGGAACATTAGGCGTCACTTCGCGTAATATGTCTTTTTCCAGTTTATAAAGTTCCAAGAAAGAATCGTTCATAAATCGTTTGTAATCCAGCTCTTGACCCGGGTTCACTAATGTTGGACTGTTCCCTGAAAAAGTAATTTCTTCGAAACTGTTATAACGTTGACTCCAAAAATTCGTTCCCCATCTTTCATTTAACTCATCAATATGCTCATACCGATTTAAAAGCCATTTGCGAAATGCTTGTAAAGAATAGTCACTATAACATTCTGACATATGACAAGCGTATTCATTATTTATGTGCCACATTTTTAAAGCTGGATGATCTTTATAACGATCTGCTAATTTTTTAACTAAACGAACCATAGCTGATCTGTATTCTGGACTATTAGGTGAGTAATGCTGCCTTGAACCAAAAGAATACGGTACATTATATTGGTTTACCGCCACAGAATCTGGATATTTCATAGATAGCCAGGCAGGAGGGGATGCGGTAGCTGTTGCTAGACACACACCAACTCCATGATCATGCAGCATATCCATTACTTTATCGAGCCAAGAAAAATCATAATTTCCTTCTTCTTTTTCCAGCACAGCCCAACTGAAGATTCCAACAGATATCAGATTCACCCCTGCTTTTCTCATTAATTTAGCATCTTTCAGCCAAACATCTTCCGTCCATTGCTCAGGATTGTAATCACCGCCGTATGAAATATTTGTGAGCACATCAGAAACCGTTTTCATTTTTGATCACATCCTTTTCTATTTAGTTATTAAAATAGCTTATCACATTTTTGTTTTTGTTTGAATAGAAGTATTATTTTTTATTTTTTGTTATAATGAATGCGATTACAAAAATAAAGGAGGGATATTTCTTTCAATGAAACTATTTTATAATCACCCCGCTAAAACATGGACAGATGCCTTACCAATCGGTAATGGAAGATTAGGGGGGATGATTTTTGGAGATGTGACAGAGGAACGCCTTCAATGTAACGAGGACACTCTTTGGTCTGGTTTTCCCAAAGATAATACAAATCATCTGTCAAAAGATCTTTTGACAGATGTCCGTCAATTAATTAACGAAGAGAAATTTTCCGAGGCCAGTTCGTTGTCTAAATATTTATCCGGAACCTATACACAGGCTTATCTGCCTATGTGTGATCTTTTTCTTTCTTTTCACCATGACGGCCCGTATACTTCTTTTGAACGAAGTCTTGATTTGGAAAAAGCTCTGGCTAACGTCCGGTATAAAGTAAATGGCGTGAACTACACACGTGAAATCTTTGCTTCTCAACCGCATCAAGTAATTATCTTAAAGCTTGATTGTGACAGTATGGGTTCCTTGCATTTCAACATTGGATTAAGCAGTTTATTGAAAAGTTCCCTTACTATTACCGAAAACGAACTCATTCTTACCGGCTATTGCCCAGAACATGTAGATCCTAATTATTATAGCACTGAACAACCTATTATCTATGGCGATATCGATGAAACAGATGCCATGACATTTGAGAGTCGCGTAGCTATAACTACTAATGGAATAGTTCAACAAAATCCTGATACCTTGGAAGTGAAGGAAGCAACAACAGCCACAGTTTTTCTTAGTGCTGCTACAAGTTACAATGGCTTTGAAAAATCACCGAGAAAAGAAGGGAAAGATCCTTCTGTTTTAACGAAAAAAGCGATAACTGATGCTGTCGCAAACACATACACCCAACTACGAAATGCTCACCTTTATGATTACCAAAAATTATTCGAACGTGTATCTTTTCAGCTCGACACCACCGAAAAAGAAATAAAACTCCCAACAGACGAACGTATTATCAATTATGGAGCGAAAGATAAAGGATTAATCGAATTGTTGTTTCACTATGGACGTTATTTAATGATTTCAAGCTCTCGTGAAGGTACTCAACCCGCAACTTTGCAGGGAATTTGGAATCAGGAAATTCAGGCTCCTTGGAGCAGCAATTATACGTTGAATATTAATGCTGAAATGAATTATTGGGCTGCCGAGGTCTGTCACCTGCCGGAATGCCACGAACCGTTTTTGAAGTACATCCAAGATATCTCCAAGACAGGTCAGTATACAGCCTCCGTTCATTATGGCTGTAAAGGATGGACCGCACACCATAACGCAGACATTTGGAGACATTCTGCACCGGTAGGGGATTTTGGTCACGGAGATCCCGTATGGGCTTTATGGCCACTAGGAGGGGCATGGTTGACAAGGCATCTATGGGAACATTTTACCTTCAACCTCAACAAGACGTATCTTCGTGAAACAGCTTATCCCGTGATGAAAGAATCTGCTCTCTTTTATTTGGATTGGTTAGTGGAAGATATAGACGGCTATCTCGTCACAAACCCTTCGACTTCACCAGAGCATAAATTTATATCAAATGGCCAAACGGCATCCGTCAGCAAAGCATCCACGATGGATATGGCGCTAATATGGGATGTTTTCACAAATACGATAAATGCAGCCAGCATTCTAGCATTAGATGAAGAGCTTCGAGCGTCGTTACGGGAAGCAAAATCGAAATTATTTCCGTACCATATCGGGCGGCATAACCAACTACAAGAATGGTACAAAGATTTTGATGACGAAGAAATAGAACATCGTCATGTTTCTCATTTATACGGTGTGTTTCCAGGAGAACAGCTGACCCAAGCGAAAACTCCAGAACTTTTTGAAGCAGCGAAAGTGTCGTTAGATCGCCGAGGGGACGGTGGAACAGGGTGGAGCTTGGCCTGGAAAATCTGTTTGTGGGCCCGCTTTCAAAAGGGAAATCGTGCTTATCACCTGATGGAAAACTTATTGCAGCTCGCTACAGAAGAAGAAACGGTTGAACAAAAAGGAGGCGTCTATAGAAATCTCTTTGACGCTCATCCACCATTTCAAATTGATGGGAATTTCGGCTATACAGCCGGTATCGTAGAATTATTGATGCAATCTCACCAACGTTTTATACATTTATTACCGGCTTTACCTAAGGAATTTCCAGATGGAAGTATTAGTGGTATTAAGGCACGCGGGGGATTCGAATTGGCGATTACTTGGACGAATAATCAATTAAAAGAAGCTTCTATCTACTCTCACAACGGGCAATGCTGCGTAGTCTATACAAACCAATCTGTCAAAATCACAACGAAAAATAAAACGGAAGTAAAAACGTTTAAAAATGGAATGTTATCTTTTGATACCAGTCCAGGAGAAATATACTACGTGATAAAACAGGAGTGATATGTTATGAAATGGAAAAAAAAACGATCGAATTGTTTTTATTGGGGATAGCATTACCGAAGAAGGAAGATTTGAAGACCCTAACGATATAGGAGACGGATACGTCAAACTGATTCATGACTTTTTACTTGTCCACCATCCATCTCTTCAACTTGAAATAATAAATCAGGGAATAGGAGGAAACCGTGTTACTGACTTGGCAGATCGTTGGGAAAAAGATGTGTTGGACTATAATCCTGACTGGGTATGTATATCGATTGGAATCAACGATGTATGGAGACAACTCGACAGTCCTGATATGGAGCAAATCTATCCCGATCGATTCGAGAGAGTGTATGACTATATCCTCGGCCAAGTCAAAGAAAAAACAAAAGCTTCAATCATTTTAATGGAACCTACTATCATTGAAGAAACAATTCAATCTGAAGGAAATCGAAGGCTTGAGCCTTATGTGGAAGCAACACAACGACTTGCCAAGCTCTATGATGCTATTCTAATTCCGACAAATAAAGCTTTTCACGCCTATTTAGAAGTCGAAAGCAATGTTCCGCTAACAACGGACGGGGTTCACATGAATTCCAAAGGAGATATGCTCATGGCCTCCACTTGGATAAAAACCATTTCATTCTAAATGAAACGTTTAAGAAAAACGGAGCTATCCCGTACAAGTCGAGATAGCTCTACTTTTAGTAATTCAGTTGAAATACACAATAGCTGATCATCCTGTAGGGAACGCTTTTTTCTTACGAGGAACCTGAAACATTCGCAAAAACAAAGAATTCTTCAACTAGCCCCTTTTAGGATAACCTCATTCACTTATTAATCCATAACACCGAGTAGCCGCGGCAGCCACAAGCTGATTTCCGGTATAAATGTCACTAATAGCAAACCTACCACGAGTGGTATATAAAAAATGAATAATGGTTTAACGATTTTTTCAATACTTACACCACTCACACTGCTTCCTATAAATAAGACGGTTCCAATCGGTGGAGTAGTAACGCCTATAGCAAGTCCCATTGTCATAATCATACCAAAATGTACCGGATCTACACCAAGTTCTGTTGCGACTGGATAGAGAATTGGAGTAAATACTAATAATGCAGGTGCCACATCCATAAATATCCCTACCAACAATAGTAAACCTGCAATCATAAGCATGATAACAAAGTAATTATCAGATATAGACAACAAAGCATTTGTTATCGTCTGTGGTATCTCTGCAAAAGTCATCACCCACGACATGGCAGTGGAAGCACCCACCAGTAATAAAATCATCCCTGAAAAGACAACTGTCTCTTTTAAAATGACTGGGATGTCTTGTATCGACAGACTTCTGTAAATCAAACTTAATAACAGAGCATATAACACAGCCACTGCGGCACCTTCTGTTGCAGTAAATACACCAGCAGCAATACCGCCAATAACGACTACTATTAATAACAAACTTGGTATCGCTTCCAGAATTATTTTAAAAGCTTCTTTCCATTGAACCGGATCACTCACCGGGTAATTATTTTTCTTTGCTAAAATGTAAGCAACAATTAACACTAACAAAGCCATCAGCATACCAGGAACATATCCAGCAATAAATAAAGCCCCTATAGAAGTCCCACCGCTTAATAATGAATAGATAATTGGTATTCCGCTCGGGGGAATCACCTGACCTGTGGGTGCTGATGCAATGTTAACTGCTGCTGAATAAGCTGGGTCATAGCCTTCCTTTTTCTGTTGTGGTCCCATTATTTTTCCCATTGTAGCGGCTGATGCGATAGCAGATCCAGATATCGACCCAAATAACATATTACCCAATACATTCGTATGAGCCAATGAACCTGACATTCTACCACCAATAAGTTTCGCTAGATTAATTAACCGTTGTGCAATACCTCCGTTATTCATAATGCTCCCTGCCATCATAAAAAAGACCAATGCTACTAATACGAAACTGTCGATTCCGGTAATAATTTGTTGTGAAGTGACGAGTAATGATGAATCTACCGGTAAAAGGAACAACGCTGCCACAAATGTTGCAATCGCGATACTTACAGAAATAGGAACCCCTGCAAATAGTAGAATGAAAAAAACACCAAATAAAGCTACAGCGGTGATTAATGTTGTACTCATGACTGTTCCCTTCCTTCCATCCGTTTTCTATCTAATACATTCAAAACTTGATAGATGATGATAAAAATACCAGACGCCGGTAGTATGCTGTAAATAGCTCCCATCGAAATACCAAGAATCGGGGATGATTCTGTCAATGTAGCATTTACTATAGTAAAACCACCTAACACCAACACAAATAATGCAAATAGTAAAACAACAACATCAATTCCTATGCGAACCCATTTATATATGTTTCCTTCAAATTTCTCCCTTATAAAATCTAATGATAAATGTTCACCACTCCCAAAACCGTATGCCGCTCCAAGCATGGCAATCCAAATCAGTGAAAATCTAGCCACTTCTTCTGTTATAACGCTTGGATCACCAATAACAAAACGAGTGAATACTTGCCATAAAGTAGCTATTGTTAGAAACAGAATCAAGACACTAGCTAACGTTAATAAAAAATTATCTAATACCTTTCTTGTCTTATCCACTTGGATTCCCCCTTCACCTTCATTATTCACTCTTTTAATTCTTCAAATTTATCCAATATCTCTGCAATATCTTCATTTTCACGGCGTTCTTCAATTAGCGGTTCTACTCTTTCTCGAAACGGTTCTTTATCAATATCTTCATAAAACTCAACGCCCAATTCTTCCTCAGATTCCTGCTTGCTTTCTACCATCAGTTCCTCCCACAATTCATCGTGAGAAGCCGACGAATTACGGGCTGCTTCTTGAACCAATTGTTTTTCTTCTTCTGAAAAACTATTCCAAGTATCCGCACTCATGATTAAAAAATCAGGAATTCTAGTATGTTCATCGTAGGAAAAGGTTTTAGCCACTTCTCCGTGATTAGCATCTGTTAATGCAATATGACTGCTCTCTGCCCCGTCAATAATTCCCTGCTGTAAGCCAGAATAGACTTCTGAAGCTGGAAGCGGCGTAGGAGAAGCACCCAGTAATTCCATTGTTTCTATCGAAGTAGAGTTATTCATGACTCGAATTTTTAGTCCATTCAAATCATCAGGATGTTCAATAGGAGTATCGCCCGTATAGAAACTACGTGTCCCTGCTTCATAATGAGTCAAACCTCTCAATCCAACATCTTCTAAATCGGCGTACATATCTTGTACCGTTTCTGATTGCATAACATTTTTAAAATGAGTTTCATTTTCGAAAATGTATGGTAGACTAAACACGGAAAACTCCTCTGAAAAGCTTTCTAAAGCTCCTCCATTCACTTTCGCAATATCGATAATGCCTGTCTTCACCAACTCTAGCAAAACTGTTTCATCGCCTAATGTTGCTTCGCCATATGTTTCCACTTGCATTTTATCATTCGATTTATTTTCAACTTCTGCACCAAATTCTTCGAGACTTCCATAAACTGGACTCGCCTCACCATGAATGTGAGCCATTGTAAGCTCCCTGTTGCTAATCTCTGTGTTATCGCTTTCATCATTGCCCGAAGAAGTAGTTTCGGTACTATTACAGGCACTGACAAAAAGCGTCATTAAAATTAATAAACAGCCAATTTTCTTCATATTATCCCTCCGAGCATTATCTTGATTTAACGAAAATGATTTGAAATCCCTTTCAAAAATTCATGAGGTTGAATGTTTGATTTTCTTTTATTTTATTGATTAATGTTATATTGGTCTTATTAAAACAAGAAATTATATCTCAAAATCGGAAATAATATTTTGTTTTTGTGTGAATATTTCGAGAAAACCTTTACATACAAAATAATACAGACATAATTAAATAAAAACAATATCAATCTATTTATAGTGCGCCATAAGAAAAGTGACTCTTGAGAAAATTACCCAACCTCCGTCCTTGTGTCACTAAATAGCCGAACTGAAGGTGATTGGTTTTCGATTCGGGAAAGGATAACGATACAGCCCAAAAAAATCCACAATTTTTCCACAAAAAAGGACATCCTTTTTAAAGAATGCCCCGGTTTGAAGATATATTTCCTTTATTTTGTAGATATTGAGAGTTTGTCTTCCTTTTTCTTTACTACATTGGTATCAATAGCTGCTTGACTCACGGCTTCAGAAACAACCTTAACGACTCTTTCATCCAAAGGACTTGGAATAACATAATCTGGGTGTCGTTCATGTTCTTCTATTAGGTCTGCAATAGCTGTTGCTGCCGCCAATTTCATCTCTTCATTAATTTCTGATGCTCTAACGTCCATAGCCCCTCGGAATATACCAGGAAAAGCGAGAACATTATTCACCTGATTTGGAAAATCAGAACGGCCTGTGCCAACTACCCTTGCTCCTGCTTCTTTTGCTTCTTGAGGTAATATCTCCGGTACAGGATTAGCCATGGCAAAAATAATTGGATCTCTATTCATTTTTTGGACCATTTCCTTTGTAATGCTGCCTGCGACCGAAACCCCTATAACAACATCAGCATCTTCTATAACATCCTCCAACTTACCCGTTATTCTTTGCGGGTTCGTTCGTGCAGCCAATTCTTCCTTCCTCTCATTCATTCGTTCTGTACGACCATCATAAATAGCACCTATCGAATCGCATAAAATAACTTCTTTCACACCCAACGATAATAATAGTTTCGTTACCGCTATTCCTGCTGCTCCTGCTCCATTTATCACTACTTTACTATCAACAGCTGATTTCTCGACGAGTTTTAGAGCATTTATTAGCCCTGCTAACGTAACAATCGCTGTACCATGCTGATCATCATGAAATACAGGGATATTTAGTTCTTTACGCAATGCATTCTCGATAACAAAACAGTCCGGCGCCGCTATATCTTCTAGGTTAATGCCTCCAAACGTTGGTTCTAACGCTTTTACAATCTGTATAAAGTGTTGCACATTTTCTTGATTAATACATAACGGAAAAGCATCAATTCCTGCAAACTCCTTGAATAAAATAGCTTTTCCTTCCATTACGGGAAGAGAGGCCTCTGCACCAATATTGCCTAATCCCAGTACGGCCGAACCATTGCTTACTACCGCTACCATATTCCCCTTGCTCGTATAATCATAAATATAATCACTATCCTCATAAATATCTTTGCACGGTTCTGCCACCCCTGGTGAATAAGCCAATCCTAAATCTTCTTGTTTATTTATTTCCACTTTTGAATAGGTTCCTATTTTTCCATAATGTTCCTTGTGCAACGATAAAGCTTTTTCCCTCATCGACATTTTTTTCGCTCCTTTTTTCGTTTGAATATTCTGAATAATAATGACGTACTGATATCATACAGCCCTATCCTAAGAGATAGGGTTGTATGATAAAACGTGCTATTTATGGTTCTCCACTCCATATAAAAGTCTATACGTGTTCTACAAAACTTTTTTTCATCTTATCTAGTGTCTCATCACCTGGTTGATTCCATATCGCTTGATTAATGATTTCTACTTCAATCGGGCCATGATAACCAGCTGATTCGACGGCTTTTCTCATTTTCCGAATTTCAATCACGCCGTCTCCCATCATACTGCGGCCTTTAAATATATCTGGCAGCGGAACAGCCCAGTCTGATACGTGAAAACCTAGAATGTTTTGTCCAGCTCGTGAAATTTCTTTATACAATTCCGGATCCCACCATACATGAAACACATCAACTACAACACCAACCTGATCTGTTTTCATATTTTCACTAATAGTATTAGCTTGCCCTAGTGTTGAAATAACTGAACGATCAGCAGCGTACATCGGATGCAGTGGTTCGATTCCTAGTTTTACTCCATGTTGTTCTGCGTAGGGAATCAGCTCTGCAATACCTTCTTCTACCCATTTTCGAGCACTTTCAATATCACGATCAGGTGCCGGTCCGCATACGAGCACTAGCACATCTGTATTTAATTCTGCCGCTTCCTCAATTGCTTTTTTATTGTCTTCAATTCTTTCTCTACGTTCTGCAGCTGTAGCTGCCGGGAACATACCGCCCCGGCATAAACTAGACACTTTAAGACCGGCGTCATTTATTAGCTTTTTACTTTTAGTAATTCCGATTTCTTGAAGTTTGTGCCGCCAGACAGATATCCAAGGAATTTCCTGTCTAACACATCCTTGCACCGCTTCTTCTAATGACCACTGTTCTGTTGTAATCTGATTTAAACTTATCTGTTTTAAAGATGGAGCGTCACTCATGTCGTTTGCACCCCCTGTTCAATACCTGCTTGTTCCAAAACTAAACGTATTTTTTTAACTGCGGAATCTGGATCCATTAACAGGCCGGCTTCATCTGCCATTACAAATAAATCCGACAGGTGAATAATCGAACGAGATCCTTCTGCACCGCCAATCATACGAAAGTGAGATTGATGTCCATTTAAGTAAGCCATGAACACTACACCTGTTTTATAAGCAAACGTTGGTTTTTGAAAAATATGCCGTGCCAAAGGTACCGTTTTATCAAGAATTTCGTGATATCGATTAATATTACCTTCATCTAGTGCCCGTAATCCTGCTGAAGCAGCAGGAGCAATGGCATCAAAAATCCCTAACAAGGCGTCACTGTATCCTTGATCGTCCCCTTTAATTAATTCAGGATAATTGAAATCATCTCCTGTATACATCTTCACTCCATCAGGAAGCATATTCCGCATTTCTATTTCCCGTTGTTTATCAAGAAGTGAAATTTTTATTCCGTCCACTTTGTCTATATTATCTCGAATGATTTTAAGACATACGTCACGTGCTTCATCCAAATTGTCGTGACCCCAATATCCTTTCAAGGCAGGGTCAAACATGTCTCCAAGCCAATGTAAAATAACTGGCTCTTTTACTTTCCTTAAAATATTTCCATACACTTTTTCATAATCTTCTGGGCTTTCAGCACAAGCAGCAAGTGCGCGACTAGCCATCAATATAATTTGACCGCCTTCTCCTTCAACAAACTCACATTGTTCCGCATATGCGTTCTCTACATCAGCAAGTGTCACACCTGGTCCAGGAAGCAGTTGATCGGTTCCGGTACCGCAAGCAATTCTGCCATTCACCGAACGTGATTCTTGGATAGAACGTTGAATCAACTCTTTCGCGCTTTCCCAGCTTAACCCCATTCCGCGTTGCGCAGTGTCCATCGCTTCGGCTACACCAAACCCTAGAGACCACAAATAATGACGATACTCCATTGTTCTCTCCCAATCAATTTCGGCGTTTTGTAACGGATCGACATCCGCCAACGGATTACATACAACGTGTGCTGCCGAAAACGCCGTACGTTTTTCAAATGGTTTTCCTGTCTCTACTTCAAATGGTTTCGATTGGGAAGGTGTGTACGTATATAAATCTCCTCCCGCTTTCGGAAGATTTAACGATTGAACCATAGTCGAGTCCCTCCTATAATTTAATGTCCGGTACATCTACCCAGCATCTTTTTTCCCAAGATTCCAATCCAAGATCGGACAGCTGTGTTCCTTTTGCACCTTCAAGCAAGTCCCATGGGAAAGCATCATCTCTGTGTACATGTTTTAAAAATTGTTCCCATTGTACTTTAAACCCATTATCGAACACTGCATTGTCAGGTACGTCCTGCCACTGATCTTCAAAATCAAATGGGTTTTCAATATCAGGGTTCCATACTGGTTTTGGAGTGTTAACTCGGTGTTGTGTTTTACAGTTTCTAAGACCAGCTACTGCGCTACCTTCCGTACCATCTACTTGAATAGTCAACAAGTCATCACGGTTTACGCGCACAGCCCACGAAGAATTCGCCTGCACTATCACTCCGTTATCCAATTCGAATGTGCCATAAGCAGCATCATCCGCTGTCGCCTTATAAGGTTCTCCATTTTCGTCTATACGTTCTGGAATGTGAGTCGCACCGAGACAAGATACAGATTTGACATTGCCAAATAAGTTGTCAATGACATAGCGCCAGTGGGCGAACATATCCACTATAATGCCACCGCCATCTTCTTTTCGATAATTCCAAGAAGGGCGTTGTCCTTCCTGCCAATCCCCTTCAAAAACCCAATAACCAAATTCCATTCGCACCGAAAGCATTTCTCCAAAAAAGCCTGCATCAATAAGACGCTTTAGTTTTAATAAACCTGGCAAAAATAACTTGTCTTGCACAACCCCATTTTTCACACCTGCTTCATTTGCCAAACGAGCAAGTTCTACCGACTCTTCTAACGATGTGGCGGTTGGTTTCTCACAATAAATGTGCTTCCCAGCAGCAATCGCCCTTTTTATTCCATCTGGTCTACGTACGGTTGTTTGAGAATCGAAATAAATCTGATTATATGAATCATCAAGGGCTTCATCCAAATTAGTGCTCCAACGTTCTATATTGTGCTCTTTCGCCAAATTCTCTAATTTTTTCTCATTACGGCCTACTAAAATAGGATCCGGCATAAGGTACTCTCCATCTCCTAATGCTACACCGCCTTGTTTACGAATTGCCACAATGGAACGAATCAAGTGCTGGTTTGTCCCCATCCTTCCCGTTACACCATTCATAATAATGCCCAGTTTATGTGTAGACATATGAACAATCCCCTCTCCTTTTATCAATGTAGTCTTATCATAATAAAACGCATACATATTGTCTTATTAAATAGGGAAGGGCGGTCTCAATATCGGAACTAGAATAAAAAACGAGCCGGAAAGGAAGTAAGATTATTCGTCTTCTTCCGAAAATCCGGTCTCGATATGAGACGTTCTATACTGATTTGGCGGTACACCTACATATTTTTTAAATACTCGATAAAAAGTAGATACGGATTCAAATCCTACTTCAAAACAAATGGAAGCAATATCATTATCCGTCTCAATTAACATTTTTTTCACAAGTTCAAGACGTACCTCTGTTAAATGTTGCATAGGTGTTTTGCCATAATGCTCTTTAAAAATACTATGAATATACCGCGTGCTCATTCCCATCTTTTTTGCTATATCCTCTGATCCTGAAATTTCGAAATAATGAGTGTTAATATAGTTTCGTAGCCACTCTACACGAAGCATATTCGTATCTGAAATTTGGTTCGTTTGATAGGATCGAATTAAAACAAACAAAAGTTCCGCTAGAAATAGTTTCATCGCTAAAAAACGGAGAGTGTCACCATGCGATTGTTCATATAACATTTTACGCAACAACTGCCTTAGTTCACTGCTGTCAAATAAACTCATTTTCAATACTCTTGATGTGTCAAACACAAGAGGAAGCAGTTCCTTTTTCACCTCATCGCTTAAAAACGACTCATTAAATTCCAAAACCAACACCGTCATCTTAGAATCTGACACGATGGAGTGATTCGTAAAAGGAGGAACAATCGCTACATTATCAGACTCTAATAGATAATCCTCTGAATCCATTGTACATTTACCTTTCCCATCTAAAACATAAAGGATTTGATGAGTTGTATGGTAATGATTGTTCACGATATCTTTCTCATTGTGCTTGCTTTCATAAAGCTCCATTTCATTAACAGGGGTTTTTTTTATATGATTACTCATTACACTACCTCCAACTGCGATAGTAAACAGTAAGTATGATAGGTTAAATTATACTATGTATTCGGAGGTTTGAACACATAACACACACTATAACTGACGGTGTTCGAGCCATTCTCCAAGTTTTTGAAAACGATTGGCAGACATATTTACTTGCGTTCCCTGCCCGCAAAATCCATGATAATCAATGCGTTGTAAGTATATACTCAATCTTACTGCCGCAAACACGAATCCAATTAAAGAACCTATGCTAAAACTCAATCCGTAGCCTTCATATCCGAAAGACAGAAAACTCACAGTCAAACCACCATTCATAACAAAAAATATAATGGCACTATATAGAGCGCCCTTTCGATCTTCAAAATATAAAAGCAACAACAACATCACTAATAAAATACCATTTGCGAATGCTCCAATAGCTGTTAATCGAAAAGTCTGCACAACATTTTCATTTACATTCAAGAACGAAAGCAAATATCCTGCGTTTAACACTACTATTACCGTTACAATCATCTGACTTCTTACTAATCGCTGGATTTCTTGAAAAAGGACTTTGTTCATTTTTTGTTTAGCTCGTCTAATTTGGTTTAATGTTCCACCTTCATTAACATAGGAAAAGAACGTCTTATAATACTTATAAAATCTCGTTTCCACTGAGATAATAAACAAAATCATTACAGGTAGAATCGTGAGGTAGCTCCAAAATATTGCCATGTCATAGATAGGATGCACGATAAATGAACCAGCTACCACTTTTGAACCTTCCCCAAACCAAATAACCCAATTACACACCCATATCCCCAATGTGTACAAAAATCCAATCCAAAATAGGGAAGGAAACCGTCCATAATAAGTAAAATAGGCAAACTCTCCATTCGACTTCCATATAGGGAACGTCCGTAGAAGTACCATCATTAATCCTGCCACTGTTACTAGCATCCCTATCATAATACTGATTGTCAGCTGCAGAGGAACAGCATATTTTCCTGCCAGCCATATCCCGTTATTCCCTATAACAACTATTGCTAAAAAAACAGAACAAAGACCACCCGTTAAAAACGACCATCCAATGGCTTTATAATGTTTCGCAGCAGAAAGAAATAATAATAATATCCACATATAATTAATCGTTAAAAACAAAGCCAGCAACACGAATTTATATAAGTACGAAAGAGGTGACACTAAGAAAAATATTCCCCATACCCCTAACGCCAATACTGTCACAACTTTTGTCGTCCCTAAGAAAGTCGGAAAAACTTTTGACAGCTCATTGTTATACATCAAATCTGACACATATCTTGTAACTGTCATCTGTTGTGTACTAAACAACAATTGAGAAAAAATAAAACAATAACTGACAGAAAAAATAAACAATTCCCTTTCTTCCGATGACACTGCTGAAAACTGATACGTCATCCATTGAATGATGGCCATTGTTAACGTAATAATTATCCAAGGACCTGCGGCCACCAACCCCGCTAACCCATAAGCTCTTACTTTAGAGTACAGGGATTTTTCTTCAAACAACCCCTGTAAATGAAAACCGATACCTGCCACTTTGTTCACCTCGCTCTCGGTATAAACCATAATAATAATCTATCATCGTCTCCATTTGATAATAGGCTTTCACTCGTCGTTGTCCGTTCTCTCCCATTATCCTCCCTTCTTCAGGATAATGATAAAACCACTTCAACCGCTCTCCTAATGGTTCTGCATGCACAGGAGGGACCACAAAGCCAGCATCGCCATACGTGTCCTCAGCTGTTCCTTGGATTAACTCCGCACAACTTCCTACATCTGTTACCACCCAAGGAATAGCAGCTGCCATTCCTTCTAGTACAGCGAGTGGTTGTCCCTCCGAAATACTGCTTAAGACACAGACATCCATAGTTTCTAAATAATCCATTATATTTACTTTCCCTACCATAAATACTTCCTCTTCAAGACCTAATGAGTGAATGAGCTGCCTGCATTCTTTCGCATATATTTCATCTTCATCCATTGGCCCCATAATAAACAGCTGAAATGGTATCTGTTCTTTTTTTAAATAAGAAGCGGCTTGAATCATTGTTTTAATATCTTTAATCGGAACGACTCTCACAATTGCTCCAATTTTCAAGGTCTCGTTTGTATTGTTTCTTGGCAAAGCTGCTAGTTTTTGATAAGAAACGCCATTTGGTATAACCTTTAGTTTATCTGAGGGAGCACCAACCCATTCTTGCAACCTACTATTTCGGTTAAATAAAGTAATGACATCGTCCGCCTGTTTATAAGCTTGAGCCGACATGTGATAGAAGAACGATATCCATCTTTCTTTAAATTCTTCTGGAACCCAATGAGACTGTAATATCTCTTCTTCCCGCTCTCGTGCATACATACCGTGTTCTGTCAGTATAAATGGAATTTGTCTACTTTTATTTAAATAAGAAGCCACAATACCTGCGTATCCGGTGGACACAGCGTGAATAACATCTACATCTGGATAATTGCGTTGTAATAATGAAAACACAGGAGTAAACATCGATTTCCACATCGATAAATAATCTAAAAATGACGATGACTGTTTTTCTACTTCATACTCATTTTCTACAAATGACCAAAAAATAGGGCTATTAAAAAACATAGAGGGTGTGCCTATTTTTCCATCGTTTCCTATCACCTCCAACGCCGAGGCATTAAATGACTTTAACGACATCCAATCCAGCAGCTTGTTTCTTTCATCCGTTGATAGACTAGCTTTCCCTTTCATTTTCTGGAATTGTTCCGTTAAACAAATATCTGTAACTCCCGAAACATTCGAAGGGAGAGAATACTTGTAGTCAGCACTTGTTCTAGGCTGATCAGATATCGCGATAATTTCGAATGTGGTTTTTGGCATACTTTGAATGAGCATATGAATCCAGCTTGATACACCGCCACTTATATAAGGATAGCTTCCCTCAGCCACAATTCCTACTTTCATCTGGTCCCCTCCTTCATTTCTAATGTTACGTATGGTTCTGTCATTGTGATTTGATACAATCCTGTTTTTCCGTCCATTTCATCGATTGTTCCAAATGAAAATGTCCCTGTTTCTAATGATTGATTCTTGTTTAAACGAACTAGCAAAGAAAAAGGCTTGACCATACCATCTCCTTGTATAACGATGGATTGATCCGTATATGTCACTTCTACGTTCGATTCTTCGTATTGCAGTAATTTCTCCCTAGCCTCAGCAGCAGTAAGGTCTTGCAAGTAAGGATAATGATCGTCCACTGTTGCAAATATTTCTTCAAATCCTGCTTTCATTTGAGGCCACCCCTCTCCATGAGAACGATCTGGGTCAAGTACATCATCGGGATGAATGAAATGAGACACCATACCAAAGTTAGCAATCGCGTCATTTAAGACAAATTGTGTCATCTTCCCAAAACTATAATCACTCGTAATACGCGGTAAGTGATATAAGTCTGGAAACTCTTCATCTAATTCAAATTCTTGAACATAGTCCCCTTTCTCTGGATTTCCAACATAGAGCGAAGCAATAGTTTGTAACGAAGGCATTGTCTCTTCCAACGCTTTTTTACCTTTTTCGTTTAACACATTAGAGGGTGGAACATAAGTATTTAACTTCTGATTTGGAAAATAATACTTATAGAAAGAGGATGACCGCTCTATGCCTTCCTCCATTTCCGCACGGCTATCCCAGTTTTTATATCCCAATGTTGGATCTATTGGCTCTTCTTTTGTCACTAAGGATTGATGATTATATCCGTGGAACCCTATTTCTCCCCCTTGTTCCAGAAGCTCTCTTCCAAAATAAACCATAGTATCTTCTTCGTTTCTTTGTAAATCTTCCACATCCAATGTCATATCATCTCGATAAGTGCCAATAAATGCTCCAGTATACGTTAAGTCCAGTTCTCCACCTAAGTCTTTCATGTCTTCCCACCAGATGTCTTTATAAAAATCAGCTATGCTCATATCATAGTCTCGTTGAATCGCTTCGTTAGAACCCTCTGGTACAGGAGCAGGAAAGTCGTCAATAAACATAACCTTTGTCGCAGCTTGGGACGTAACCATCGAAGGTACAGAGATACCAATGGAATGCAATAACAGCCCTCTAAAATTTTTCTCATCGGTCATGGAAGCGTTCCAATAAACAACCTCTCCCTCTTCATAAGAATGACTCCACAAAATTGGGGTTTGTTCAGTCTCCGCATATACGTCGGTATCCTCTTGTAACGTTACATCAAGAGAACTATTTTCAATAAAATCGCTATCCGCGCTAATATCTGGGTATCCTGGAAACAGGCTGTCTTTCACAGTTAATCCTGTTACAGATTCCTCCGCATAGCCATTGTTTTGTTTCATCCCGACGAATTCATCCCATTGTTTATTAAGAAATCTGTTGGCTATAATTACTCTTCCACCACCAGCTGTAAATTCTTGAATATCAGAAAGGGACCAATTACTGGATTGAGTTCCTGTTAATATGAGAACGTGATAGGGAGAAGGAGTTATACTTGTTATTTCTTCTTTCCCAATTCGTTCAGATGGTATTTTTGCGTACGTTAAAGCCTGTTTTATATTCTTCGATACATCTTGTGACAATGTTGAATCGTCTTTGTATATATACGTTTTTAATTGTTGACCGGTTGTTGATTCTTTTTCTTCATCGTCCGACATCGTTTGAAGTGTAGATGAATTGGTATGAATCGGAGTAAAAATAGAATGTATGTTTCCAGTGTTATAAAATTGGAAAACACCAATGCTGATGATAAAAAACAGTACTATGACTACTAACTTCAACCACACTTTCTTCATAAAGCCATCCCTTCTAGCAGTTGAATTTTTCGGTAATCGTCCCAAGGGATTTCATCTACATTCACGTATTTATCCAAGTCGGTTAGACGTTTACGAAGTCTTTTCCATGCCTGCTGCTCATAAGAAATTTTTATCATGCCTATATAACCGCTGTAATGGAAAGGGGATGCTTCTGTAATCCTACTATAATAAGTATAGGCTTTTTCCAACATTCCTTCTTTATAAAGCAATACAGCATAATGATTTAATAATGTTATATCGTTTGTATATTCACTGACAGCCTGTTCTACATGTTTTTTATATCTCTCAAATACACTTTCTTCATCGCTTTTATTCAACAAACCGCTCTCTAAATAATCTAAATAAAGTTGCGAGATTCGTTGATATTCTTCGAGCGTCCTTTTTTCACCGGTAGCTTCTATATTACCTATCTCTCTTTTAAACGAATCTGATAAAGCGTTAATCATAGTTGCTCCGTAGTGCACTATTTCCGGGTCATCACTACGTAACGTTTGTTTTAGTAACATGTAACTCCCTTTCATTTTTGATTGAAACAATTTCAATATATATGATTTTTGTAATTCACTGTCTTGTCCATTTATAACAACAGTAGCAGGAAGTATCTTACGGTCGTTCTCCCGATCAAAACGGACCTGTTTTATCTGGCTTGTTCTTTTTTCTTTTCGTTCTATGTTTGTTGAAGGGAGGGAAGACACTCGCATGTAACACCAAATAATCAGTGAAAGTAATTCTCCAATAATTGGAAGGAATACACAAATCCATATCATCCAATGTAAAAACCCGCGTGTTTCTGCGCTTGCAAATGCTTCTATACGTTTACCTAAATACTTTATTCCCGCTGCATGCAGAAGAAAAAAACACCACAACAGAACTTGCAAAAAAAACTCCTCCCTTCTATAAATGATGAAGCATTCTTTTATTATTTTCCTCACTCATCACTGTGTACATGTCTAAACAATGAGACGCCCAATCTAATATGCATTGCAGCATTTCTAATTCAAACGGTTGGAGAAAATCAAAATGCATTCTTTTTATGACTAAAATACCAAATACATCTTCATCTTCGATAAGCGGTCCTGCCACCATAGGATCGTTTTCTTCATCATGTTTTTGTTTCATTAAAACGTTTCTTTCGTTAATCACCCGTTGATAAAAGCAGGATTTTTCCGTTAGTAAAATACTTTCACTCAAGCCTTCTTTATCAAGGGATGACATATGAAGTTTTAACGATTTGGTCGCATTGTCTATTATATAAAAACCAACTTCACTTGTTTTAAAGTGTTGGGATACGACATTTATTACATTTTCTATTACTACGTCCGGACCTGAAATTTCTATTTGATTCAGACGTTCATACATTACTTTTGGGCTATGTTCAAATTCAAGTATCTTTTGACGCAAGTCACGACGGGATTCTGCTAAAGTATTAATCGATTCTTCCAATTCCTTATTCGTGCGATACAACTCTTCATGTTCATCTTTTAGATCCTCTTTTTTTTCTTGCATTGCCGTACTATAAAAACCACAGAATCCCCAAACAAAAATATACAGAATAAACCATTTTGCTTCATTCATATCCAAGAATAATAAAAGCATATCATGGCCACTTACTACCGCATTGACTATCATATAGAGGATAGATGCACATATACTAAGTGCACCCATTTTCCATCCATAAGCTAAACTAAACAGCAAAATTACACCTAATAATATTACCGGTCTCACAAAATCGGGTTCAAAACCAATAGAGTAATCAAAAAGACCGAGTATTCCAAACAGAGCGACAAACTCGCCCCATTTCTTAATGACATTTTTATACTCCATATTTTTCACCACTCCTTTATTGTAAAAATATTTATTGTTCATTTTCTCTAGAGTGGCTTTGTATTAAGAAGATGAAATCGTTTGATTTACTCGTATAACTCCTTTATAGTATTCAACTGTTTCTTTCATCCCTTCGTCAAAAGAATACAAGGGCTCCCATTCTAGTATTTCCTTTGCTTTTTTAAATGAAAGATAACTGTCTCTAATATCCCCCTGCCTCGTCTCATGATATTCAGGTTGTAAAGGATGTCCATTAACATTGGAAAGAGTATCAATGATGTCTAAAATCGACGTCTGCGTTTCAGAGCTCACGTTCACAATTTCGTTATCGCCTTTCGTTAAAGCAGCAATATTAGCTTTGGCCACATCTTTCACATAAACAAAATCCCGTGTCTGTTTTCCGTCTCCAAATACTAATGGATTCAATCCTTGCAACATCCTATCAACATAGATGGCAATCACACCTGCTTCTCCATTTGTATCCTGTCTCGTTCCATAAACATTTCCATATCTTAAAATTGTATAGGATAAGTCATGCAACTCTGCATATAACTGAATATACGATTCAGCATTTCGTTTAGATAACCCATAAAAGGATATCGGTTGTATTGGGTGTTCCTCATCAATTGCCAAATAGTCAGGCGTTCCGTATACAGCTGCCGTTGATGAGAAAGTAATCTTTCTTACATTGGCCTTAACGCAAGCTTCTAAAATATTTATCGTGGCCATAATATTTTCTTCTCCATCAAAATGTGTTTCATATAACGAACGAGATACCGAAACTTGAGCAGCTAAATGTATAACACTATCCGGTTGTTCTTTACAAAGAACATCACAAACTTCTCTTCCTTGTCTCACATCAACATTGTAAAAGGTCACATTATACGGAATATTACTCATGTGACCCGTCGACAAATTATCCACCACTATTATTTCATGTTTTTTATTCAGTAATTCATCTACTATATGAGAGCCTATAAATCCAGCCCCGCCTGTTACTAGAATCTTCATGATTGTCCCCCTTTTTTATGTTCTATAAAAAGAACTTAATAGAATTATAAAACGAACAAAAGAAATCGTACAAGTAGCAATACTAATCAATTTATGCTTTATAACGAACAAACAGTGCATTAAATTCCATTTTTCGACGGTATTCTTTTGTTTTCTCTTTTTTTTACAAAAAATATTATATTCCCATTCTTTTTAATGAACATTGAAAAGGACCTATTTCACCATTCATAATTTTCATCAATAAAAAAACAGCAAGAATGGATGTACCACACTTACTGTCGATGTTCTACTTGAATTACATTTTATATGTACTACTGTGAGATGTGCCAGCTATGTTTAACACTACGATCCCTGCTATGATCAAAGCAATACCGATAAAACTTGGTACATTGATTTTTTCTTTCCAAAATAGGACTCCAATTAAAGCTGCCCCTGCTGTCCCAATGCCGGACCATGTTGCATAGGCGACATTTAAAGGAATGGTTCTAAAAGACATCGCCAAAAAAAATAAAGCAGCACCAAAACCTGCAACAACACCAATAATAGGTGTCACTCTCGAAAGCCCTTCTGATGCTTTTAACATTGAAGTACCAAACACTTCCGCAATAATACCTAATAGTAAATAGAAATAAGCCATTATCCAAAATCCTCCTTCGAGAGTTTTATAAGTTTTTCTAACACATTTTGTCTTTCATCATCTTCCAAAGGAGCCAACCCGAACAATTCTGATAGCCAAAGTCCATCCGCAGCTAAACGCAAAATAGTAGCATTAACTTTATTGAGACCGTCTTCTTCCATACTTTTTTGCCATTCTTGATATGCGTCTTGAAACGGGCGTAATAATTCAGGATTGACAGCTAGCGCAGCCAGCATTCCAGCATTTAGCTCTTGATTATTGATTAACTGTTCATTCGTCTCTTGAATAAATGAACGTGTCCATCTTCCCGTCTTTATTTGATCATTTTTAACGCTTTCTCTAATGTTGTGGACATAGCTGTCATTCAAATGTTCCACTAGCCCCTGGATAAGTTTTTCTTTTGATGGAAAATAATGAAGCAGTCCCCCTTTGCTAACCCCTGCCTTAGATGCTGCTGCTTCCAGCGTAAGTGCTAATATCCCTTGTTCCCGTACTATTCCAGCAGCTGCCTTTAATATATTTACTCGATTGTTGGTTTTAGTCACAATATCCACTTCTCCCTTTCTTAAAATAGAGATATAGGAAGTAAAATGAAAACATATACTCTCCATAACATACCGTCCAGACGGTTTTTTTGTCAATATGAAAAGCGCAAGCACCCTGGAAAGTCGCGACAGGGTCTGGATCGGGTGCGCAGGGTAGCCTGCGCACCCGGAGTCGCACGGGAAGAAACCCCGAGCGGCTGGGCGCTGAAGCCGGATCCCAAAAACGCCAACATTTTATACTTTTCTATCTTATAAAAAAAGACTTGTTGGAGTGGCACTCCAACAAGTCTAAAAGATTACATTTCTTCTACTGATTCTTTATTCTTTTTTTTCTTCCCTAGCGTTCCTTTTTTCTTCTTAAACCATAAAACAATATTGTCGACAATCGCATATACGACTGGAATTAATATCAGTGTAAATAAAGTCGAGAAGGCTAGACCGAAGATTACTACTATTGCCATAGGAGCTTGCTGTTCAGCACCTTCTCCTAAACCTAGAGCAATAGGGAGCATAGCCAATATTGTCGTTAAAACCGTCATCATAATCGGTCTAAGACGTGCAGGGCCAGCCTTTAGAATAGCTTCATCTCGTGCGTACCCATCTTCTCGAAGTTGATTAATGTAATCAACTAATACAATAGCATTGTTCACAACTATACCCGCCAGCATTATTAAGCCAATAAAGGCAGTGAGACTTAACGGCGTTTGTGTGATAAATAGCCCTAGTAACACACCTATTAATGTAGCAGGTAACGAAAACATGATGATAAAAGGTTGAACTAGTGATTCAAACTGAATGGCCATGACAGCATATACTAGAAAGATAGACGCAATTAAAGCTAAAGATAAATCACCAAAAGCTTCTTGCATATCTTCTGAATCCCCGCCATAACTAACAGAATAACCATCTGGCATATTCATTTGATTTAATTCTGCCTCTACGTCCGTTGCTACTTCACTCAATGATCGATCTGACACATCACTGGTAATATCCACTTGACGTTGCTGATCTTCACGATCAATTTGCGTAGGACCAGTTGTTTCATTTAATTCTGCTACGGCCCTAAGAGGGACACTTGATCCATTAGCTGCTGTAAGACTCATATTTCTAACATCAGAAAGTTGTTCTCTCAAGTGTTCTGGAAAAATAACTTGTACGTCAACCTCTTGTCCTTCTTCTCTATACTCTGTTGCCACTTGTCCATTGAAAGCTGTCATGACTTGACTCATGACGCTCTGATAACTCAGACCGTACTGTGAAGCTTGGTCTCGATTTACATTAAGATCTATCTGAGGATTCCCGTCTCCTGATGTACTGTCCACGTTGCTTGTACCTGGAACTTGTTCTACAGCAAATTCAACTTCTTGCGCAAGTTCATCCAACACATCGACCTCTGGACCACTTACACTGACAGAAATAGGAGAGCCTCCTCCTGTAGCACCAGTCGTTACATCTGATACAGATATTTCTGCTCCTGCAATTCGCTCCGTTTTCTCGGACAACTCGGAAACAACTTCGTTCGTTTCTATCGTTCGATCACTACTGTCAGTTAATGATATGTTAACTACTGCTTCATTATCGCTTCCACCTCCTGTCGGACCTCCACCACTTCCGACAGTTGAATATGTGGATTTTATATCATCTTCGTATGGTTCCAATAAAGACCAGACTTGATCGACGGCTTTTTGTGTTTCTTCTATATTAGAAGCTGTTGGTGTTTCAACTTCAACCATAATTTCTCCTTGATCAGAGTCAGGTAATAGTTCACCACCTATTAAAGGAGTAAGAGCTAACGAAACAACAATTAAGAGACCTGTTATTAATACAACCGTTTTACGACGACCAATCGACCAGTCAAGCATACGACGGTAACGTTTATTCACTGCTTCCCCTATTCGTGTAAAACGACTGTTTTCTTTAGGGGTTGCAGACTCTTCTTTAATTAATTGTGAAGCAGTCATAGGAACAATGGTTAGGGCCGCAAGTAAAGAAGCAATGAGAGCGAAACTCACCGTCAAAGCTAATGGAGCAAATAATTCAGAAGCTATGCCTTCTACAAACACCAACGGAAGAAATACAACAAGAGTTGTCATCGTTGAAGCAATGACGGCACCACCTATTTCCCCTGCACCGGCTATAGCAGCTTCTTTTCTCGTTTTACCATCCTCTATGTGCTTATATATACTTTCTAAAATCACAATGGCGCTATCCACCATCATACCTACACCTAAAGCTAGTCCTCCCATAGTAAGGATATTTAATGTTTCTCCGGTGAAATACATTAAACCGAATGTTGCAACTATAGCAATTGGTATAGAAATTCCTATAACGAGCGTTGCTCTAACGCTTCTTAAAAACATTAATAACACTAAAACCGCAAATAAAGCACCGAAAATAAGGTTATCAATCACGCTGTCAATAGAGCTTTCTATAAACTCCGCAGAATCATTCACTACAACTAACTCCGCATCGTCTCCAACCTCTTCATTAAGATCTGCTACAATGTCTCTAACGTTCTGAGAAACTTCAACCGTGTTGGCATCAGACTGTTTCATAATAGAGAACATATAGGAAGATTCACCGTCAACATATGTCTTCGAAGAATCTTCTTCTACCGTATCAACCACATCTGCCACATCTTGAACGTGAACATTGCCTCCTTCTTCAAGAGGAATCAACGTATTTTCTATATCATTTAAACTTTGAAATTCTCCATCCACTCGAAGCTGCAAGTCTTGGCTTCCGCTTTCCACATTTCCTGCAGATCCAAGCTGGTTTTCTGCACCAAGTGAATCTATTACATCACCTGGAGTAAGTTCATACCTATTAAGCTCTTCAACATTCAATTGTACTTGAATCTCTCGTGATTGTAGCCCTTCGATATCTGCACTTGCTACGCCATTTCCTTGTTCTAATTGTGGTTGTATTCTATCTTCCGCTAGACTTTTAATATCTTCATCAGTGTTTTCCCCCGAAAACCCAATCGACATCATCGCTTGCTGGTTGGGGTCAAAACGCATAACGGAAGGTTCGTCTGCCTCATCGGGCAACGAACTAGAAGCTCCATCCACCGACTCGCGCATATCCAGCATTGCCTGATCAAGATCAGTTCCAAACTCAAACTGCACAAGTACTAAAGAGGACCCAGATGATGATTGAGATTGAATACTATCTACACCATCTATTGTTCCTAGTGATTCTTCTAAAGGACTCGTAATTATTTCTTCAATATCCTCGGGTGCAGTTCCTTGATAACTCGTCGTTACAACTGCTACGGGTAGTTCCATATCAGGGTACAAATCTATGGCTAAGTTGCGAACGGAGGTGACACCAAGGATAATCACCATGGCTACCACCATAAAAATACCAACCGGACGTGTTACAGACCAACGTGAAAGTTTCATGATTCTTCACCCCCACCACCTTGTTCTATACGGGTGGATAAACGCCCGGGAGCTAAATAGGGATTGGAGGAGGTTAGGTCTAATAACGCAGTCTCATCCTCCTCGCTATTCGTATTTTCTTCTTCACTATCCTCTGCATCTTCTTCCGGAACATCATCTTCATTCTCTGTTTCCGTTGCGTCTTCTACTTCCGATCCTTCTTCAAGGAAATATTGACCAGTTGTGACAATTAAACTTCCTTCTTCCATATCGGCTTCCACAGCACTAAATTCAGATTCTTCGCGAATGACTTCTACGGGTACAAGGTTCGCTGTTCCTTCCTCGACAACAAAAACCGATGATTCTCCTTCGATATCCACAATTGCTTTTGTAGGTACGAGGAGACTATTTTCTACATACGTTTCGTCAATAAGAAGTTCACCATAAATTCCCGAACGAAGATTTTCATCCGAATTGTCTACTTGTACTTCTACCGAAAACATCCCACTATCGTCTGCTGATGAAGCAATATATGTAATATTACCGGTCACCGTTTGATCGATTGAAGGAAAATTCACTTCCATTTCTTCCCCCTCTTCAAACAGCGATAACTGATCTGGGGTTATTGATGCCGTTACATTTAATGAAGTCAGTTCTCCTAAGGTGATTAATTCTTCCTGCTGAGAATAATATTCTCCCGGATCCCCGGCTACATTCAACACCTTCCCAGAACTTGGAGCCCTCACAACAGCATCCTCTACATTTTCTTCCGCTTGTTCTACAGCAACACGTGCCTGTTCAAGATTAGCTTTCGCATCTTCTATTCCTCCACCAGCTTCATCTACAGAAGCTTCGGATGAATTTATATTTGCCTGCAGTTCTTGTTTTGAATCTCTCGCTTCTTCTAATGCAGATTTTGCTGAAGCTACCTGTGATTCGAGCTTCTCAATATTATATGTTTGCTTTGCCTCTTTCAAATTGTCTTCTGCATCAGCAACACTATCTTCTGCGTCATCGACTGCTGATTCCGCCTCTTCCATTTCCTGATCAGAAATTAGCCCCGACTCATGCATACTTTTACTTCGATTACGTTCTCTTTCCGCTGTCTTTAAATTACGTTCCGCTGTTTCTAACGCACGTTCCGCACTATCTGCATTATCTCCTTGATTTTCTTGCGCTTGTTCAAGGTCCGTTTGAGCTTGCTCATATTGCTCCTGCGCTTGTGCGATAGAATGATCTGCGTTTTCTAGTGCTATTCTGGATTGCTCTGCGCCTGCTTCAGCTCCACGTTCACCAGCCTCAGCAATGGCTACATTGCTTTGAGCACTTTGATAGGAAGCTCTTTCTTGCTCTAACGTGTTTTGTAATTCTGTATCATCCAGCCTGGCTAGGACCTCACCTTCTTCTACTGTATCGCCTTTTTCTATTAAAATTTCATCAATTTCAGCATTTACTTCCGGCATTAAAGAGACTTCTGATAAAGCTTCTGTCGTTGCACTAATTGTTTGTGTTCCGTCTAAATTCCCTCTTTCAACTTCTGCCATTTCTACCGGTACTGTATCATCTTCTGTTGAATTGACATCCGTTGACTGGCATGCTGTAACTATAAGTAGAGCAGTTAAACTAAATATTCCTTTGAAAACTCCTACGTCGCCTGCTTTCACTTTTCTCCCCCTTACTGTTATTCAAAGCCTTTAGTGATTCCTTCACAAAAATCCATCTTAACAACCAAAGACCTAGTTATCACTAATTTTTTCCCTTATATATCCAATTAGAATAGCTTAGGTTTTATATCCGCATTCATTATACGATACTTCCTCACATTTTAAGAGATAATAATATTAAAATTTTATTAAAATATTCCATTTCAACCTTCAGTCCAATACATCAATAAGACCTAAGATTGATTATTAATTGTATATAATAAAGCGTGCTATATCGATTCTCTTTCCGCATCGACTAAATGTTTCACTTTTAACGCACCATTGTGAAATGCCTCTAACTCTTTATACGAAAGTTTCATTAGATAGTTAAAAGAAATATTCTTCCGTGTTTCCTCTATTTTTTCTAAAACTGCTTCTCCCTGGTCTCCTACCTTTATAATGATGTGTCGTTTTTGACCTTTATCCATCTCTCGCACTATGTACTTCTCTTTTTCCATTTTCGATAGCAACTGACTTGCTGAACTTGCTGACATACGCATTAAATCAGCTAATTGTTTCACATATAAAGGTTGGTATTTTGACACAAGAGTAAGTACCCAACAATATTTTTCTGGTATGTATTCGTAAAAACTGCAAAACTCTTCTTGAATCTTTAACGTTAAGTCATATAGAGATTCATCTATAGATTTCAATAATTCATTCTTGGTCAATATAGGCTCATCCCCTTTGCAAGTTATTATCATATAGTAATAGTTTCAAACACATAACTGTTAAGGTTCTTAACTATTAAATACTTTAATGTAAACTAGGACTCTAGTCAAGGAAAGTGTACCTACTATAAAAACCCACGACATTGTTTTTCATCTGCCCCTATTACTACACAAATTATATATCTTGTCCATAAAGCTAACCATTTCGGACACTAAAAAACCCCAGCATTTCGCTTCCATGCCAGGGTTTTCTCTCATTAATAAGAAAGTATTTTATTGATTAAAGAGTGATTATCAGAAAGACCAGTATATTTAGATAATGTTTCTCTTTTTCCCAATTCGTTGATCTGTTTTTGTAATTCTTCCGCTTCTGAGTCTTGATCTGACTGAAAATCCAATAACGCAGCAATGGTTTGGGCAAGAAAAGTTGGTTCTTGGTTTCGTTCCATTCTCTCTAAAGCTGGTCGAACAAGTCTGTCCTTGGGCCCCAATTTTCTTATAGGACCTCTTCCGACTCTTTCTACTGTATCTGAAATATACGGATTTTGAAAACGACTTGTTATCTTACTCTTGTATTTCTCCATTTCTTCTGTAGAAAATCCGTGTTTCGTTTCTAATAATTCACTAGTTTCGTTTAAAACACCTTGGTAACTTTCATATACCTCATCGTGTTCGATTGCTTCTTTTATCGTCTCACAACCATTGACATATCCTTGATAGGCAAGAGCTGCGTGACCTGTATTTACAGTAAACAACTTACGTTCGATATAAGGAGTCAAATCTTCCACAAAAGTAACGGACGAAATCGGCGGGCGATCCCCTTTAAGTGCAGGAGTCTCCACTGCCCATTCAAAAAAAGGTTCCACCGTAACCGTCAGTTCATTTTCTTCAGGTTGTATCGGGACTATCCGGTCAACGGCGGAATTTGCAAATCCAGCCACCGCTTCAACTTGGTCTTTATCATCTTCCAATAACTGTTCAAAAATATACGTCTTTAACTGATCTGTTGCTCCAGCCATATTTTCGCAAGCTATAATATTGACTGGATTTGAATGTTCGTACACGCGATATTGTAGCCCTCTGGCAAGAACGGGGGCTATTCCTTTTAATACGTCAGGACCAACCGCTGTTGTAATAAGATCAGCATCTACAATCCAATCCAGCAGTTCTGCCTCCTGGTTAGAGCTGTGAACCGCGTCTATATTTTGTACATTTATTACTTGTTTTTCTTCTCCCGCAAGCTCCACGTTATATTGTTTTTCCTCTTGCAGTTTTCCAATTAGTTCATCATTAATATCAGCAAAACAAACCTTATAACCTGCTTCAAACAAAAGTTGACCGATGAATCCTCTCCCGATATTCCCAGCACCGATTTGCAATGCTTTCATTTCTAATTCACCTCTTCAAACTGAGACAGCAATGTTTGTTCATCAGGAGCATCCAGCATTTTTGTTATGTTTTCTTCTTGTGAACATATGACCGCAATTTTTTGTAAAATTTCCAGATGTTCATTCTCTTTACCCGCAATACCGATTAGGATTTTGACCATTTTTCCATCGCCAAAATCAACACCATCCGGTACTTGAATAATCGATAACCCAGACTCTTTAATAAGATGTTTTGAATCCTCTGTTCCATGAGGAATCGCAACATAATTTCCCATATACGTCGAAGTCATTTCTTCTCTTTCCATCATTGCTTCAATATAGGCTTCGTCCACATAACCTTTTTCAGCTAAAATGTTACCCGTTTCACGTATGGCTTCTTCTTTACTTGAAAAGTTCGCGTTCATTTTTACATTTTCTTCTTGTAGTATTGGTTTACTCATGTTGCCCCACTCCTATCTCTTTCTACAATTTTTTTCTTAGCCAATCACGAAAGGATTGACTCATTTGCTCTTTAATTCTAGTTTCATCTGCGGATCCAAACAGTGTCAGGGCTTCTTCGCTGGCAATAACCTGTTCGCTGATTGCGCTTAGAACCTCATATACTTCTACTGGTTCATTTTCCGGCGCCAACAGTATTAAGAAACAATTGACATTTGTTATAGAACCATCCATTGCATGTACAGGCACCGCAGTGGATAGTGGCTTTATTTGAAAACATGGTTCACGTACCACGTCACTTCTTGTATGAAACAAAGCTAACATGGAATCAGGTATAGCCACCCCTCCTATTTCATATCGTGCCCACAACTTATCCGTTATCTCATCTTTTGAGGAGTAAGAACTTTCTATTGCTGTGCAAGCTTCTTTTAAGATACTATACACCTCTGTTGATCCGGTCCTGGATAACACACGAAACGTTTTTAACAGCTGAACAATAGTTTTACTGTACAGCTGAAAACTTTCTATTTCTTGTACCATTTTTTCATAACCACGGTATTCCCCGGTATCCTCTAAGGTTTGAGTGTTATCTTTTTGCCTTGTTCGAGGGTGACGCCCTTCTGTCATTTGTTTAATGTATTGTCTGACTCTACCTGCATCTTTTTCTGTTAAAAACGGGTTAACTACAATATTAGGATATTCTTTATTGTTTAATTCTAACGTAGATATAATTAAATCATAACCTTCATGTTCTTGCTCTAGTTCCATCATTGAAATATTTTTAAGTTCATCGATTTCGGGAACTTCTTTTCGTAAACGAGTCACGAGCATTTTTGATGAGCCGATACCACTCGAACATACTACAAGTGCGTTTACTTTATGGGCATTTTGTATTTTTTCTAAAGCAGATCCAAAATGCAAAACTAAAAATCCAATCTCGGAATCAGGTAACTCTATTTCCTGAAAAGACTTATCTGCTGCATTTTTCACTATTTGAAAAAGATCGAAGTAGTCTCTTTTTATTTCTTTCAAAAGAGGATTGTGAATCGTCATATTTTCATGAATCCGATATAGTGCCGGCTCTAGATGGGCCACCAACCCCTGATAAAGAGAATCATCTTCTTGCAGCGGCTCGCCTGTTTCATCTTGAATATACTTCATTAAAGCTCTGGCATAGACAGCCGATGAGAAATGATCAAGATCGAGCCGATGATCTTGATCCTCTCTTAGCTTTGCCCCTCGTAAGTGCATGGTAATATATCCAATTTCTGCTTCAGGCACAGTCAATTGAAATACTTTTTCGAGCTTCTCAATGATTAACTGTGCTACATCAAATTCTTTCGTATCTTTTAAAGAATCCAGATACGCTTCATTAATCTCGATATTTTCTCCTTTCGAAATTCTTTCCATCGCAAGCGTCAGATGGACGACAAGTCCAATATAGGCGCTGTCGGCAAAAGTATATGGAAGTTCATCACTCATATCTGCCAATATTTTTTCCACCGTCACCCATTTGTCTTTTTCGACCATTCCTAGAAGCCGGTTGGAAATGGTGTTTGTATCTGAAGATAAGGGGGATTTATTCTTAATACTTTCCCTCATCACACGAAATAAATCTGATTCCATGAAGTTTTCCGCTATTAAATGGCTCATTGCCGATCGTTTAGCAGATTCTGTGCCATCGATTTTTACACCATAACCTCTCCTTCGAACCAATTCTAAATTAGTTGTAGAAAACCATTCCTCTAATTTATCCAGATCATAACTAATCGTTGCTACCGTAACTTTGAGATCAATCGCAAGACTGTTCAATTTTATAGGCTCTGCACTCTCCAACAGACTGCACAGAATTAATGTTCGTCGTTCTTCTCCAGTATATTCAACAGTAGAGGGCTGCAGTAAAGCCAATTCAAGTTCTTGTCTATTTTCGGGTGATCCTTGAATTTTAACCCCCTTACCGGTTGCTTTAATCAGCTCTAGATTGTAAGTTGATAACGTTTTTTCTATTGCTTTTAAATCTCTATGAATGGTTCTAGAGCTGACATTCAATTCTTTAGCAACGGTTGAAACAGGGATTTCTTCTTCACATCTCAGTAAATAATGGATTAATTCCCGCTCGCGGGCAGTCATATATTGGATAGACAAGGGCATTCCCCCTTTTGCAAACTAGCGTATCATTATTCTTGTTCTGACTTCCAACGATTAACTAGTTCATCGTACTTTTCGCTGCCAAGGAAATTGTCTACCGATACGTGTTCTGCATCGGGTCTTTTCGCTTCCGCACGTTCTGTTAAATCTTTGTGTGTAATAATAACATCAGCGTCATCAGGAATTTGGTTAATAGCCGCATTTGTTACTTCCATATCCAATTCTGCTTTTTTCACTTTTTCTTTCAGAACAGAAGCGCCCATGGCACTCGATCCCATACCTGCGTCGCATGCAAACACTACTTTGTTAACATCTTTTGCATGAAGAGGACCTTCTTCTTGTCCCTCTTTCAAGTTGGAAGCTACACTGCTTTCTTTTCCTTTCATATCTTCCATTTTCGAAGCAGCTGAGCCAAGATCTTCTTCATCCGCTTTGCTTAATCTAAGGATTACAGAAGCTACTATAAAGGATATCGCGGTTGCAATAATAACACCGAGTATCATTCCTACATAATCTCCCGGGTTCGTCATAGCTCCAAATGCTATAATACTTCCCGGAGAAGGAGCTGCTCGTAAACCTACATCAAATAACACAAACGTAAATATTCCGCTCATGCCGCCGGCAATAACAGCTAACAGCAATTGGGGTTTCATAAGAATATAAGGGAAATATATTTCATGAATACCTCCGACAAAGTGAATAAGTGCAGCCCCTGGTGCCGAACTCTTTGACATTCCTTTTCCAAAAGCCCAGTATGCTAAAAGGACACCGAGTCCGGGACCAGGATTGGTTTCAAGCATGAATAATATAGACGTCCCTGTTTCTGTCGCTTCATTCGTTCCAAGCGGTGTTAAGATACCGTGGTTAATAGCATTATTTAAAAACAAAACTTTTGCAGGCTCAATAAAAATACTGGCTAACGGAAGCAATCCTGCATTAACAATCACTTCCACTCCTGCTGCGAGGATATTATTAAATCCTGCAACAAACGGACCAACAGCATATAGTCCAAAAATCGCTAATGCGCCGCCTATAATACCAATAGAAAAGTTATTAACAAGCATTTCAAACCCTTGTTTAATTTTTCCTTCTATCAATTGGTCAAACTTTTTAATGATGTAACCAGCAAAAGGCCCCATTATCATGGCACCTAAAAACATCGTAATATCCGTTCCGACAATTACACCGATCGTGGCTAGTGCGCCAATAACGCCGCCTCTAGTATCATGGACCATTTTTCCGCCTGTGTAAGCAATAAGGAGTGGCAGCAAAAAGGTAATCATTGGACCAACCAACGTGGCGATATCTGCATTTGGTGTCCAACCATCTTCAATAAATAATGCTGTAATAAGCCCCCACGCTATAAAAGCCCCAATGTTCGGCATAATCATACCGCTTAAGAAACTGCCGAAGCGCTGCACTTTTGACCTAATAGTGCCGGACTTCGCTTTCCTTTCTTCTGTACTCATGTTGACCCCTCCTAATAAATATGTTGACATGATTTAAAAAATATTATTCCTAAATTTTAGATGCTTGATGACATCTCTATACTTTTCATATTAAAGCGTTATCAATACTGGTATCAACACCTTAAAAAATAGGATACGGCAACAATGATGTTGACATCATTTAAAACTCATACAAAAAACGTACCATTAAAATGTTAACTTTTAAGGTACGCTCTTAGAATCACCCATACTTTACTCTTTTAAAAATAAGACCATAAATTCTTCATCCCAATACATTCCTCTATATTTTAAAGCAGCTTTTTCAATCCCATAGGGTTGAAACCCAACTGATTGATAAAAGGACTTGGCTGCAGTGTTATTCTTGACTACAGAAAGATGAAGTTGTTCCACCTCCCAAATCTTTGCTTGGGCCAAAATGGCATTCATTATACTTTTTCCTATACCTTTCTCTCGAAATTCTTCTGCCACATACATTCCCTCTATGTCTGCTTTATGTTGCATTTTTTGCAATGGTTTTCTTAACAACATCGCAGTACCTACTAATGCTCCGTTGTAAAAACCTCCAATCGTGACGCTGTTTCTCCATAATAATCTTTGTTGCACCACTGCTATGAAATCTCCCTCGACCACTTCTTCCTCGTACGTGACCGCAAAGTGTTCTTGCGAGACTAACAGTGCCTCTTTTCGAAGTTCCGCACATTCTTCTGCATCCTCCACAGTCAATCGCCTCGTCTCAATATCACCCATTGAAATCTCTTCCCTCCATGTTCATTTCCTTTTATCATGTGAAGTGTAGTATCCAGCTCAAGCGTGGATTTCCACTCTCCTCCTACTCTGATTCATATGTAACCGTAACATTAATTTCCTTTTTGAATCTATTGATATAACACAATACATGGTATGATATCCAAAGGATAATTTATATAAAAAATAGGGTAGGCGGTACAATGAAAACATCCTTTTGGCTTCGTATTCTCACAGGTGTAACAGCTCTAATACTTTCTATCTCAGTCACTCTTTCATTTACGCTTGATGCTTATAGTTTTTATACCGGACCAAGCAATAATATATCCATTGCTCCTAATGATTCTGAGATTGCTTTTTCCTATCATGAAAACGGAAGTACATATATTTATACTGGAAACCCAGACGGCAGTAATATCGAACGATTGACACAAAATAATGCAGATGAGGAAAGCCCTACTTATTCTCCTGATGGTGATGACATTTTATTTCTATCTGAAACACAACATCGTATTTATTCTTTGTTTACGGTTGACAGGACAAATCAAGACGCTGAGCCTGAGCAATTGACAGATAAACAATTACATATTAGAGATGCTGTGTTTTCAAAGGACAACTCCACTATCTATTTTCTAGGGATTGATGCAAAAGATTGGATGGCAAACGAGCAAAACGTCGGAGGCTTCGATCTATATGCATTCGATCGTGAGACAGAACAAGTAGAGAGATTAACAGAACAAAATTATATGTTGATGAGCAGCCTATCCATCTCACCTTCAGGGGACTATGCACTATTTAATGCTATGGAAGATGGGGAAGAAAAAGTAATAACTCATCCATTAGGTCAAGAAGCAGATATTCCGTCCGCCTATCAACAATTTCCTGAAGGTATATATGGTCCTGTTCTATCTCCTGATGGGCAGCAAGTGGCATATAGTACGATGAGTGACTTATCCACTAGCGGTACGTACGAGTATGAGCTTTTTCTTTACGATAATGAATCTGGTCAGAGTGAACGTTTAACTACGGTAAACAGCAATGTCGAATCACCGGCTTTTTATCACGACAAAAATGAACTGCTGTATTATGAAGATCACAATTGGCCGCAAGAACCGACGGATTATTCTCTTATATCTATAGATTTGAGTAATAAAGACACGACAACCATTGATTTACAAATGCCCAAACCGGAAAAGCAAATCATCGGGGCTGCAGCAAATGCTCTCACCAATGATTATACAAGTGCTGGACTTTATGTGTTGGTTGGCGGATTATTCGTGTTTCATTTCCGTAAAAAACCTATAGGTATTTACATCCCAGGTCTTATTAGTATTTTGCTGACACTAGCTGTATACCTTATAAGCTTGTTCTTCCATTGGACGTATCAAGCAATCACATTAGCCTTGGGACCTGTTACTACAGGACTTGCAATATGTACTATTCTATTCTGGATTCTCCCCGTTATTATCAAAAGAAACCAATAAGAAAGAGGACGTTTTTGGGAAAATATCCCAAAACTCGTCCTGTCTGATTCTCAGTATATAAAAAAAGGATTTGTCTTCTATCTTGAGACAAATCCTTTTCATTCATTACAGTTTCAATCCCCACGTTTTAACTTTCCAAGCCTGTTATTAACGTTTGTTCTACGTTTGACAAATGTTCGAGCATTGCTTTCCTTGCCTGCGAAGCATCTTGTTTTTCAATTGCATTATAAATTCGTTCGTGCTCTTCATACAAGCGTTCTAGAGTTCTTTTTTCTGAAAAAATCCAAACACGGCGACTTTCAAACATCGTCTTACGTAACGTATCCGAGAGCTGATTCATCATATCCATCATTAATCCGTTTTGTGATGCTTCGGCAATCGCAATATGAAAAGCAACATCTGCGGCTTCTCCCACATTGTTTTCAATCGATGCCTCTTTCATTTCAAACAAGGCATCTTTCAGTGCTTTCAATAAATCCGATGTTCTTTTTTCCGCCGCCAATTCTGTAGCTCCTACTTCCATCATTTTTCTAACTTCAAATAGCTCTAACATCTCTTTTTTGGAAATAATGCGGTTTGGTTTCATCGGATCCAGGACACTAGAAAAGTCATAATTATTTACAAATGTACCTTCTCCCTGCTTAATCGTAACAATTCCAACAGCTCTTAGCGCGCTCAACGCTTCTCTAACCGCGGAACGACTCACCTGAAACTGTTCAGATAATTGCACCACGGAATCAAGTTTAGAACCCGGCTGTATCTCCCCTTTTTTAATACTTTCTTCTATTTGCTCCCGAACAATCTCGGATATTTTTTTTGATTCAATTTGCTCTAACGTCATACAAACGTGCTCCTTCTGTACGAATTAGCGTTCATTATAACATAATACAATAAAGCACCGGGCACTCTTTACCGATCATCGATTAAAATGTAAGTAGCTCGCACTGGACCGTGAACGCCAACAACCAAGCTCATTTCGATATCAGCACTATTACTAGGGCCAGAAATAAAATTGATACAAGAAGGCACGCGCTGTCCAGCAGCAACTTGTTCATGAATAACAGATGTTACTTGACTCATCCTAGGTACAATGGTGCTTATAGGAATCAATGCAATATAATAAGTTGGCAGTAAACTGACAGACTGTCCTTTTCCCCCACCATTCATTAACACAACAGTACCGGACTCTGCTAACGTATAGTCAGCGAATGTTATACCTATATCAGCTTGCTCTGTTATTCTTACATCGTCTTCTTCAGGAGCCGATCCCCACACACTCACATCGTCTCGTAGAAGAAATGAATCAAGCCCGAATTCGGAAAAACGAGTATCATCCCACGTTGCTGCTTTAGCTGCTCCATATTCTTTCATAATACTCTCTATGACATCAGTGAGTCCTTCTTTATCCGTCTCTTTCACATCAGTATGAATAACCGTACATTGTTGTTTTAATACTTCTATCAGTTGATCTGTGGAGTAATCAGCCATAACATCCCACTGTGGTTGTATTTCATAATTCGGTCGTTCAACGCCAGTACTACGCCTTTTTCTCCCTAGTTTTTCCGCAATGTTGTTCAAAAAGGAATCACGATTGTAAATCGTTCCTCGACTCATCAGGATTCCCCCTTTGTGTTTCGGTTTTTAAACCAATCACGGAACCGCTCTTTTTCTGGGGCAGGAAAACTGCGAATATCTGTCCATCCGCTCATCATACCCGGCCCTTTATCAATCTTTCCGTCCTTGGTAAGTGGGAAAAGCATGTAAGGTGCTGTTTTTGTAGCCATTTGAAATAAACCAGGAGAGCTAGCAGCAAGTCCAAAACCTTTCATAGCGTATGTTTCCCCAAGGGACGTTTTCTTTTCTTCTTCTGCAATAATCTTACGGTGTTCAATAAGATGCTCATGAAGCGGAATTTTCACCGGACAAGCATCCGTACAGGCAGCACAAAGGCTGGAGGCATATGGTAAATCTTTGTGCTCCTCATAGCCTTCCAACAACGGTGTCAAGACTGCTCCTATTGGTCCAGGATAAATGGATCCATACGAATGACCGCCCACATGGCGATATACGGGACATACATTAATACAAGCAGCACAACGAATGCAATGAAGGGCAGATTGAAAAGCTGTTCCTAATATATTAGAACGCCCATTATCCAAAATGACGAGATGAAACTCTTCTGGTCCATCTAAATCCCCTTCTTCCCGCGGACCTGTCAGACCTGTCACGTAACTAGTCAGTTTTTGACCAACTGCGCTGCGGCAAAGCATACTGACCATAACATCTAACTCTTCCCAAGTAGGCACAATCCGTTCCATCCCCATCACAGAAATTTGTGTATCCGGAACAGTAGTAGCCAACCTTGCGTTCCCTTCATTCGTTACAAGAGAGACACTGCCTGATTCTGCTACGGCAAAATTACAACCTGTAATACCTATATCAGCATCGAGAAACTCTTCCCGTAGTTGTTCGCGGGCAAATTGCGTCAATTCCTCCGGTTTAGATGTCTTATCATAACCCTTTAGATGTTCAAAGGTTTCCCGGATTTGTTCTTTATTTTTATGAAGAGCCGGCGCTACGATATGAGAAGGAGGATCATGATCATCTACTTGCAGGATATACTCCCCTAAATCTGATTCAACTACTTCTACGCCTATTTCTTCGAGGGCTTCGTTCATACTTGTTTCTTCAGTCACCATTGATTTCGATTTTATAATTTTCTTCGCTTCTTTTTTTTCAGCAACCTCTTTCACATATTGATTCGCTTCTTCTGGAGTTTGGGCGAAAAATACATGCCCTCCATTTTTCACTACATTTTCACTTAGTTGTTCTAAATAGTAGTCGAGATTTTCAAGAGTATGTGAACGAATTTCTTCTGACAAGGTACGCCAGTCTTCCCAATGACCAAGATCCTCTTCTGCTTTCGACTTGTTTGTATAAAGCCTCTCCTGCGCAGAGCGCACAGTTTCCCTCATGTAAGAGTCATCAAGTCCTGTTTGCACTCGTTCATCAAATGATTTTTCCGGAGCTATTTTCATCGGCATACAAACGACCTCCTTTCCTTATACTTTTTCTCTACTGTTCAATACTTGTGCAATATGCATCACTTTTACTGATTTATTTTGGCGCTGTATTCGTCCCCCTATGTTCATGAGACAACCACTATCTGCACCAATAAGTATTTCCGCGTTTGTTTCTTCAATATGTTCTACTTTTTCATCAACCATTTGTTCAGAAATTGGTGTCATTTTCACAGCAAACGTACCACCAAATCCACAGCAATCTTGTTTATTCTGCAAATCTCTTAATTCGAGACCTCTCACATTCTCAAGTAGTTTATAAGGAGCTTCTTTTTCTCCTAGCAGTCTCATCATGTGACAGGAGGAATGATACGTTGCACTTGTATTTAATGTAGCCCCTGTATCTGTCACACCAAGCACACGGTACAAAAATTGCGTTAATTCATATGTTTTGTCTGCCAAGTCTTTGGCTCTTGCCTTCCATTTTGGTTCATCTTTTAATAACGATGGATACTCCTTTAACATTCCTGCACATGAACCAGAAGGTGTCACTACCGCATTTGCATTTTCAAATGTTTTAATCATGTGCTTGGCTGCTTTTTTTGTGTCTTTATGGTATCCGCTGTTATACGCCGGTTGTCCACAACAGGTTTGATTCTCGGGAAAATCTACTTCGCAACCATGCCGTTCTAACAGTTCGACCATATCTTTTCCGACATCAGGATAAAATACATCTCCTAAACATGTGATAAATAATGATATTTTCATAGGTTTTATGACCTCCTTGACCACTTCACAGATATGGTCATCTGATGACTAACGATATTATATTTATATTACCAAAGATTGATACCGTTTACAAACGGAGATACTAACATCGGGCACGCTACATATTCCAATCCATTTTCCACTGCTCAGGCACACTTATGCCTGCTTGTTGAAAGGCAATATAATACTGGCCTTGATGTATTCCCTCGTGTTGAATGACTTTGTGCAGCAATTCAACAGGCGTAATATTCTCCTGATACAATAATATTTTTGTAAGGTTTGTTTGTTCAAACGCTAGTGCTAATTCCTCTGTACTCCTCCTTAACTCATAACTGATATTGGCCTCTTCTGGAATAAGATGACCTGGAAATTCCACTTTCCCTGTTTTTAACGCACTTCTATATACACCTCTGACCCGTATCATATGCTTAAACAACTTCCTTATCGTTCCTAACTCGTCAATCAACGGCTTGTCCCACAACTGTTCTGGCAGTTCTTCAGCTAACTGATTTGTCATGTCAGCGGCATATATGAACCCATCGCTTTTCATTGTGATCACATCCTTTATTTTTCTTACTTTTTCTGCATCATCCTCATAAATTCCTTTTTTAAATGAAAGAGGTTGGAACAAAAGTGTTTTAATTATAAAAAAGTCCGAATGATAGACATTTTGTGAATACCTTACAGGTTGTATCAATTATTTATTGACGGACAAATACGTGTAACAGCCATATAAACAAAAAATGCTTTGCCCTCATTTAGGACAAAGCATTTTTTAAAAAGCAAGAATCTTGGGCGATTTTTTCAAGAACCGTGTTTTCTTATAACTTATTTTTATCTATACCTTCATTTGCTTGTTTTTGTAGTTCACTTGCTTCGATAATAATATCTTTTACCGTTTTAAAGAATTGTTTCATGATAAATCCCTGCTTTCCTTTTATTAATACTTTCATTATTAAATGTTTTTATTATTATCTCAAATAGCAGGAAAATGCATGAAAACGAAAACATATAATATGAAAGCGGTAATCATCTATTATATTCTTTTGTTTTTGGGAAATATCTTTTTTTTTCGGCATTATCTTCTATTTGACTTTATGAAATCCTTGAAAATTTATGGGTTGTAGGAGAAATATCAATGATTTGTCTATACAACAAAAAGCACGAATCCATTCTTGGACTCGTGCTTTCTTCATCATTAATCTTCAATTAGTTCTTGTTCCAATTCAAAATCTTTCACATAAGCTTTCGGAAGCATAATGCCTTCTTTATTAAACTCACTTAATGGCAGTCCTTGTTGGACCCTTAGCGGAGTATCAGGATTCGCTAATGCCTGGCGCCCGATTGCGATAAAATCGGCCACATTATTTTCAATCAACGTGGACGCTTTTTCAGGATCGGCAAGGCTGCCGCAACTTATAATCGGAACGGAGGAAAATCTTTGCGCCGCTTCCGTCATAGTCATTGTTCCTTCTCCAAAACCTGGTGTTGTCGCATCATCATCAGACAAATGGATATAATCCACATTGGATTGGCCCAGCGCCGTAAAAATGACTCTGGCATCTTCTTCCCCACCAGACCAACGGAAGTGAGGGTTGGTTGCTTTCAATTGAGAAATACGAATCCCAACAATCATATTCTCTCCAACCGCTTTCCTTACTTCACGTATTAATTCAAGTAACAATCGTAAACGATTTTCAACAGAGCCACCGTATTCATCCTGACGTTCGTTTATCGTTTCTGATAAAAATTGGTCCAGCAAATAACCATTAGCACCATGTAATTCAACACCATCAAACCCCGCATCTTTAGCAAAAATTGCGGATTGTACAAATCCTTGCTTCACTTGTTCAATGCCTTCTTTAGATAGCTCCTCTGCTACAGGAAAAGCTCCCTCTCCGCCGTAGACAGAAACTTTGTCACTTGGCGGCTGGAATGGTGAAGGACCGACCGAATGATCTTTATAATAATTTCCTTGAGACTGTGCTCCGGCATGCATTAACTGGGCAATCATTTTTGCGCCATGCTTTTTCACATCCGCAACGATTGGTTTCCATGCTTCTTTGTGATTTTCCGTTGCTAAACCTGCCTGATATTCATAGCCTTGGCTATACGCGGTGTCAGGATAGATACCTTCTGTAATAACGGCAGCAAAACCGCCGACCGCAAAACGTTTATAATATTGATGTGCTCTTTCATTCGGAGTCCCATCCTCTTCAGAGCTCACTCTTGTCATCGGTGCAACCATATATCGATTTTTAAAAATATGATTACTAATATGACCTTGCTCGAATAAAGTATCTTCATATTTACTCAATTCTATCACCTGTCTTTTCTCTAATTTTGCATGAACGGTGTATCTCAGAAAAGTTAATCTTAGGTATAAAAACCTTCCACTAAACATGTTTATTTATTGTTCGCAAAAAATGACCAATGTCAGTAAGCTTATTCCTACGTATAACTTCCCATATCCACCATACAACTATACCTCACGAAGCCTTTTTTCAAACAAAAAGTCAGCAACTAAAGAGAGCTGCTGACTATCATTTATGCTTTTACTGTCACTACGGCATCCCGCAATTCCTTTTCCAAATCTTGACGAAAGGACTGTTTTTGTTCGGTGGACCAACCCAATTCATCAGCCATAAAATCTTGAACAGCATCTTTCCAATCGTGCACCCATTGAATTTGGAAAAATAAAGCCCCGGTTCGGCGTATAAAGAAATCTAACAGGGTTTCTGTCATTTCTTCTTCTATAGCATATCTCACTTGGGCATAAACAAGTGGTGATAAGTTGTATTTTTCCATAACCGATTCATCACGGTTCGTTAATATTTCAAATAAACGGTTTACATTTGATCCATATTTGTCTGCCATATCCGCCGATTCTTCTTCTGTTAAACCAAGTTCCTTTCCTTCCCTCACCTTTTCTTTAACAAAAGCTGAAAAGTGACTAGATCCGCCAACATCTCCGCCTGACAGCTTCCAATGTTTGGTCTGGCAAGACTGAAATGCTACATCCCTTTCTTCTTTAAATAGTCTTGCCACCTTGTTAACTACATCTTCTGCCATCTTTCGATAACCCGTCAGTTTTCCGCCGGCAATGGACAAAATACCGGATTCGTGCTCCCACACTTCATCTTTTCTAGATATTTCAGAAGGGTCTTTTCCTACTTCTGAAATAAGCGGACGTAAGCCTGCCCAACTAGACTCCACATCTTCAGCTGTTACATGAACGTCCGGGAACATATAACGCACGGCTTCTAATAGATAATCCCGATCTTGTTCGGTCATTTTCGGATTAGCAATATCACCTTCATACACCGTATCCGTCGTTCCGATGTAGGTTTTCCCTTGTCTTGGTATGGCAAACACCATGCGTCCATCCGGTGTATCAAAATATATCGCTTGATGAAGAGGAAACACACTGTTATCAAAAACAAGATGAGTTCCTTTCGTTAAGCGAAGGTGTTTCCCTTTTTTAGCATTATCTTTTTCCCGTACTTGATCCACCCATGGGCCAGCTGCATTAATAATTTTCCTTGCTCGAATGGAATATGTCTCTCCCGTTAGTTGATCTTCTACCATAACTCCGGAAGCTTTGCCATTCTCATACAGAAAATCAATGACTTTTGTATAATTAATAAGAGTTGCTCCGTTTTGAACCGCCTCTTTTGCAACTTCGATTGTCAGTCTGGCATCGTCCGTCTTATATTCAACATAGTATCCGCCGCCGCGCAAACCATCTTTTTTTATAAGGGGAGCTTTTTTCAACGTTTCTTCGCGACTAAACATCTGTCTCCGTTCACTCCGTTTGACTCCTGCTAAAAAGTCATACACACGCAGACCAAACGACGTAGATAACGGACCGAAATTCCCTCCTTTATGAAAAGGGAGCAACATCCATTCAGGGGTTGTGACGTGAGGAGCGTTCTCATACACAATCGCCCGCTCTTTCCCTACTTCCGCTACCATTTTGACCTCAAATTGCTTTAAATAACGAAGTCCTCCATGGACAAGCTTCGTCGAACGGCTTGATGTACCCGCTGCAAAATCCTGCATTTCAACAAGAGCTGTATTCATTCCTCGCGTCGTTGCATCCAAGGCAATACCAGATCCTGTAATTCCTCCTCCAATCACTAACACGTCAAACGCTTCATGTGATAACTGTTCTTTGATTTGACTGCGTTGTTTACCAGAAAAATTATTCATTGATGTGACCCCTTCCTTATTTAAAAAAAGAAACCAGAAAATCCCTTTTCAAGTTATCAAAAAGGGTTTTCTGGTTTCTCATATTCTCCAACCATGCGTATTAACTTGTTATTTAAACGCCATTGCTGCGTGTACTGCTTTTCTCCATCCATTATAAAGGTTTTCTCTTTGTTTGTCATCCATAGCAGGAGTGAATGTCTTTTCAACGTTCCATTGTTTCGCTATTTCTTCACGACTTTCCCAATACCCGACAGCAAGCCCTGCAAGATAGGCGGCTCCAAGTGCAGTTGTTTCATTTACAACAGGACGCTCTACTGGTACATTCAACAAGTCACCTTGAAATTGCATGAGAAAATCGTTTTTTACCGCACCTCCATCAACACGGAGGGTTTTTAAATTAATATTGGAGTCTGCTGTCATCGCATCTAATACATCTTTCGTTTGATAAGCAAGGGATTCAAGGGTAGCACGTACAAAGTGTTCTTTTTCAGTCCCGCGGGTAATACCAAAAACGGCACCTCTAACATCTGAATCCCAATAAGGCGTACCAAGTCCTACAAAAGCAGGAACAACATAAGCTCCATCTGTTGAATCTACCCGTTTAGCATAGTCTTCAGATTCCGATGCATTGCTTAGAAGTCGCAATCCATCTCGAAGCCATTGAACAGCAGAACCTGCAACAAAAATACTTCCCTCAAGCGCATAATCTACTTTTCCGTCCAGCCCCCAAGCGAGCGTTGTTAACAATCCATGCTCTGATTGAATAGCCTCCTGCCCTGTATTCATCAACATAAAACAGCCTGTTCCATAAGTGTTTTTAGCCATCCCTTTTTCAAAACAAGCCTGGCCAAACAACGCTGATTGCTGATCACCTGCCGCACCAGCAATTGGAACACTAGCCCCGAAAAAGTGATAATCTACCGTATGGGCGTAAACTTCCGACGATGGACGAACTTCTGGAAGCATGGACTCTGGTACATCCAAAATATTTAATAGTTCTTCATCCCATTTTAATTCATGAATATTATACATTAAAGTTCTGGACGCATTAGAATAATCCGTCACGTGTGCCTTACCACCAGATAATTTCCAAATTAACCACGTGTCTATCGTCCCGAATAATAGATCTCCACGTTCCGCTCTTTCGCGTGCACCATCCACATTATCTAACATCCATTTTACTTTTGTTCCGGAAAAATAAGCATCAATCAACAAACCAGTTTTCTCTCGGAAAATATCGTTTAATCCTTTTTCTCTTAACTCTTCACACACTTCCGCTGTTTGACGTGACTGCCACACAACAGCGTTATAAATAGGTTTACCTGTTTCTTTATCCCAAATGACCGTTGTTTCACGTTGGTTTGTTATCCCAATACTCGCTATCTGTTCAGGCTTAGTGTCTGTTTCTGTTAGAACTGTTGCTATTACCGCTAAGACACTTCCCCATATTTCGGTAGCATCATGCTCTACCCAACCCGGCTTCGGAAAATACTGGGTAAACTCTTTCTGTGCCGTTTTTACAATTTCTCCCGCGTGATTAAAAAGAATCGCTCTTGAACTCGTCGTTCCTTGATCTAAAGCTAACACAAATCTTTCCATATATAAGCACCTCTTTTTTCATTGTATACTAGATTTTACGTTTAATTAGACAAAGATTCCTTTTTCTCTATTTGATTATATTGATAGGTCGCCATTTCTTGCTTGTATTTTCGGGCATTTTGAATTTGTGCGTAAATAAAAATGGCGGCCACAATACCTGTGAATATCCAAAATAGCGGTGTAACTTCTCCAAGAAAAATAGCTTGGTGAAAAACACCTCCATATATGCCGCCGATAATCGGTCCCACAACTGGTACCCAAGCATACTTCCAATCAGAGGAGCCTTTACCCGGAATCGGTAACAGAAAATGAGCAATTCTCGGTCCTAAATCACGAGCAGGATTAATTGCATATCCAGTTGTTCCGCCAAGTGATACACCAATCGCTACAATTAAAAGACCAACAATAAGTGGATTTAATCCTTCCGTAAATTCATTTGCACCAATAAACGCTAACCCTAACACAAGAATAAAGGTTCCAATCATTTCACTAACTAGATTTGCAGAATAATTTCGAATCGCCGGATCTGTAGCAAATACTCCCAATTTGGCTGCCTTGTCTTCTGTTTTGCGCCATTGCGCTAAATAATGAAAATAGACAACACATGCCCCTAACATAGCCCCAATCACTTGAGCTAAAATATACATCGGCACATCCGACCAAGGAAAATCACCCGCTGCTGCCAATCCCAACGTAGCAGCAGGATTGATATGAGCTCCACTAAAATTACCAACGGCATAAACTCCCATGGCAACAGCTAGACCCCATCCTACTGTAATGACAATCCAACCTGCTCCTTCTGCTTTTGAACCTTTTAATACAACACCAGCAACAACACCGCCGCCTAAAATGACCAGTATCATCGTACCGATTAATTCACCAAGAAATGGTGACATAAACTATCCCTCCAAATTGGTTAAGCCATATGGTTAAAGTGGTTCTGATGGGAGCAACAGTTTGAGGCCTCAAACGCAAAAAATCCACACCTGTCCTTTTAGACATAGACTTCTCCCTAGTGTCTAAAAGCTGGCGTGGATCTCAGAATCTCCATCACATTTATTAACCTAATAACACCTTACAATAACCTTGAAAGCGTTGTCAACATTTTCATAAATTTTCATTTTTTTATTTTACTTTAAAACTCTGTATTACTTTTAAGAGAAAACAGTTGCGAAAGCATGGGGTTTCTCTTTACAATAGACTATTGTAAGAAACCCGTATAAGCCTATACGCGTGTATATCTTGCAAATATAACACAAATAGGTGATGAAAATGGAAAATAATTATCAAGTACTGCTTTACTACAAGTATGTGGAAATCGATGACCCGGAGACATTCACAACGGAACATCTCGACTACTGTAAAAACCTAGGCTTGAGAGGACGTATTTTGGTTGCCTCAGAAGGACTTAACGGTACCGTCTCAGGAACAATCGAACAAACAAATCAGTATATGGCAGACATAAAGAGTGACCCTCGATTTGCTGACATGGAGTTTAAAATCGATCCAGCCGAAGGGCACGCCTTTAAAAAGATGCATGTTCGCCACCGGGACGAAATCGTTTCGTTCCGACTGGAAGAAGATATTAACCCAAACGAACTGACTGGCAATCATTTAAGCCCCAAGGAGTTCTTTGAAAAGATGCAGGAAGAAGATACCGTAATTATCGATGCCCGCAATGATTACGAATACGACCTAGGCCATTTCCGCGGTGCAATCCGCCCCGATATAAATGCCTTCCGAGAACTTCCGGACTGGATTGAAGAAAATAAAGAAGAGCTTGATGGAAAGCAAATTTTAACGTACTGCACCGGAGGTATTCGCTGTGAAAAATTCTCCGGCTGGCTGAAGAATAAAGGGTTTGAAAATGTTAACCAATTGCATGGCGGGATTGTCTCTTACGGGAAAGATGATGAAGTAAAAGGCAAGCTGTGGGACGGTCAATGCTACGTCTTCGATGAACGAATTAGTGTACCAATTAACCAAGAAGAACACGTTGTTGTTGGACGTGACCATTTTGACGGTGAACCGTGTGAACGATACGTCAACTGTGCGAGCCCTGAGTGCAACGACCAAATTCTCTGCTCTGAAGAGAACGAGCATAAATATTTACGCGGCTGCACACCAGAATGTCGTGTTGACCCCGAGAACCGTTATATTGTTGAGCATTCGTTGACAAATGATGATTGGGAAGAGCGGTTAAATCAGATTGGTGAACATTTTCATCAAACAACCTAAGTATAAAAAAGCTGCTGTACAGCAGCTTTTTTATATCCATGAGTTGACTAATCGGAATTAATCTGTGATTATATATTTGTAACAAATTTGGTTACAAGGTGGAGACAACATGGTTAACAGTCGGCTTAGTGTGGCAATTCATATTTTATCATTACTCGCTACTCATCCTCACGACAAACTTACATCTGAATTTATGGCCGCTAGCGTTCAAACAAATCCGGTTGTTATCAGACGGATTTCAGGAATGCTCCGAAAAGGAGGACTGATTAAAACTCAACCTGGTATCTCAGGAGCTTTTCTTATGAAAAAACCTGAGAATGTAACCTTATTGGATATTTATCATGCAGTTTTTCAAGAAGAAGTTTTATTTACTGTCCATGCTAACCCTAATCCTGCATGTCCAGTAGGGAAACAAATTCAACAAACCTTGGATGACAGTTTCGAACGAGTAGAAAATGCCATGAAAAATGAATTAGCCAATCAAACGCTGCAGGATGTCATAGAACACCTTATTATATAAAGAGGTGTTTTTTTACCACTCCCCTGTAACAAAAACAGTTACATTCTATAACAGGAGGGTTATTTTCATGAATATTGGAATTATAGGAGCAACTGGAAAAGCGGGACATCTTATTTTAATGGAAGCATTAGAACGAGGGCACAACGTGACAGCAATTGTGCGGAACCCTTCAAAATTACAGCACAATGTACCTGTGTTAGAGCAGGATATCTTCCACCTGACACGTGATGATTTATCAACCTTCGATGTTGTAGTAAATGCATTTGGGTCCGCTCCTGACGAAGAACAGCCTCATATCGAATCCGGACGCATACTGAGCGATGCACTGCAAGGGACAAATACTCGTCTTTTTGTAGTCGGAGGCGCCGCCAGCCTGTATGTGGATGATAACAAAACAACACAGCTTATCGATACACCGGATTTTCCCGATGAAATCAAACCAATGGCAGGGGGCCAGGTCAAAAACCTTAATGCTCTGCAAAATGCGGAGAATCTTAGCTGGACCTTTCTAAGCCCGGCTGTCGAATTTGATTCAGAAGGTAAACGCACCGGTACTTATCAGAAAGGCAAAGACCATATTATCACCAATTCTGAAGGAAACAGTTACGTCAGCTACGCCGATTACGCCATCGCCGTGCTCGATGAAATAGAAAACAAAGAACATATCAATGAACGTTTTACAGTGATTGGAGAAAGATAACACTAGCGTCCTGTGGAAACGCCGAACTGACCTGTGTCATGCAGGCCCCGTGTAGGCCTCCGAACGGCTGGGCGCTGAAGCTGGATCCGAAAACGCCAACATTTTATACTTCCCTATCCTATAAAAAAAGAACCAGCTTGAGACTTCCAGCTGGTTCTTATCACTGTTGAATCAATATATATTGATTATAAGTAAATATCCTCCCTTATTTTAGTTAAAACCGTGAATACCTGATTTGCTTTTTAAAAATTTTTATTCTGATTAAGCAGAAGCTGAACATTTTTATCAGCAACAAAAACAAAATTTATAAAAAATTCATATTTCATTTTTTACCAATCTTTCATACTTTAAATATTACTTAAGTCCCGTTTTATGGAAAAAATACATATAACGTTTTGCTACCTTCTTCCGGGTTTACATCATCCTTGATATCTTATTTATAATTAATAAAATAAAAAGTATTATTACATATATTTAAAAATTTATTTAAATTTTGATAAAAACCTTGTAAAAAAACAGAAATTAGACTTCAGAGTAAAATTTCACATATGTTGCCTGCTTGTCGTTAAATACAATCCCATTTTTTCCCTTATTTATGATACATTTAATACTTTTTAAATATAACAAATACGGAACAGTTTTGTAACATTTCAAAGTGTGTGTCTAAAGGATTTAAATACTTGAATTAGCAAGGTATTTGAAGTATCTGCGCAATACTATATTACCATTTCACGCTGTCCTTACTTTATGATAAGCTAAACCCGAATTATACAAACACACATAATTTTTTGAAAGGGAAGTGGTTTATGGAACAAATTCCATATTATTCATCTCAAGAGATAACAGAGGTTATGCTTCAAATGGTCAATACCCATTTGGATGATGAAGATCTTAGAGAGAATGCTGCCCTGTTCATAATGTACAAGATGAAGGAAGGCTTTTTGTTTTCGGAATTAACTCAGTTGCATTATCACCTCGAGGAAAGCGAGAAGAGTCATGGAATGTTTCATGTATCTGCGGCGGTGGAGTTTTTAATTCTAGCTCTGGACATGCTGGATGACCTGCAGGATCAAGATGACATGGATAAGCCATGGTCTACTTTTCCTTTTTCTACTTCGATGAATCTATCAACAGGTTTTTTTACTTTAAGTATGCTTGTTCTAAAACAAGCTCCTTATGGTGACGATTTGAAGTCAGCAGCTCTTCACCACCTCTACCACCAAGTTTTACGCGCAGTAAAAGGCCAACATCAAGATCTTAAACATGTCTATGACACGGAGGACGATTTTTTACGGATGATCAAGTACAAGTCAGGATCATTGATGACTTGCTCAACCCTCATCGGTGCAACACTTCGTGAAACAACGAAGGATCAGCTGGCCATCATTCAGGAGTATTCGGAAAGTCTTGGAGTGACAGCACAATTAGCTAATGATATACACGGACTCTTACGTATGGATACCAAGAATGATTTACTGCAGAAACAATGGACGCTGCCTATCATGTTACTTTCTAAAGAAAATGATGAACAAGCACAATGGATTCAGGATTATTATGCAGGCAACATAGATCAAGCGTTTATGATGGAGAAGGAAGAGTCTCTGTTTCAGTGGATACATCAGTCGCCAGTCCTTTTATATGTACGCGTTCTAAAACGTGTATACCAAAGAAGCGCTATTTATAAAATGAATGAACTGCATGTGAGCCAGGAATGGAAAGACTGTATGCGAGAGTATATAGAACAAGTTTAAAAAAACTTATTCAAATTCAAGGAGGAATATCATAATGTTACAAAAAGCAGTGCAACAATTAGCTAAACAGCCCCATCTTTTGGAAAAGTTGAAAGAGGATAAATTGAATCTAGCCGGCGTTTCAGAAACAGAAAAAGCGGCTGTGCTGGATGTATTGACCGATAAGGAATTTCATGGTATAGACGTAAAGAATGGTTACTGGAAATAAAACATAACTTACCTAACCTTTCTTTTAGAAAGACCAACTGTTCGCCGAGTCTTATGGCGAATCCCGAAGTTTTCTCAAACTGATTCAAAAAAATAATGCTTTCCTATCAGTGTAAAAAAGCCAGAGTTACTCTGGTTTTTTTACGTAAAGATTCCTTAGAGGGGATGAGAGTCTGTATGGAATATATTAAACGCTGCAAGTGGGTTTTTTTTTAATCATCATCGCCCTGATTGCTTTCTATATGGTTTACGCAACGATCACCGAAACCTACATAGGTTTGGACGTAAAGAAGAATGACAAGGGGCAATGGGAAATTACAAAAGTAGACCCAATTGGATGGGCCGGGCAAAGGAATATTCAAACGGGTGACATTGTCATAGAAGTTAATGAACAATCACCGACCTCTTATTCTTCCATCCAACATTACGGAGTGATTGGCAAGCTGGAACAAATGAAAGTTGTTCATAATGGCAACCAACTCGAATATAAGGTTCAAGTTTCACGAAACTTCAACACTCTTTTGTACCATATGCTACTGCCTATAACCGTATTTATGGTGTTGTTTGGATTCTCGCTTTATATTTATTCAAAAAAACGCGGAGAACCTATTGCTCTCTATTTAATTGCTTTTCTGTCAGCAGTTGGTTTTTGCTATTTAAGTGCAGGAGCTTCCGCACGACTAGATTCATTTGCTCGAATCGTGAACAGTTTTTCTCTCATGATGGTCCCTGTTTTATTTTTGCATTTGCATTATCAGTATTTATTAAAATACCGGATTCAATTGATAAATTGGATCATGCTCGCGATATTTTATGGAGTAAACATATTTGTCGTTTTCCTAGATGCATTATCGAACTTCAAAGATATTGGCAGGATGTATGAGTGGGTTCGAAATTCTCAGCTGCTCCTGTTTTCTATTGAAATCTTGTTTGGATTTTGTATACTTATTTACTATTACTTTAAATTTCGCAAAACCATCCATAAACCTATATTTCAGAATACAATCTTAAGCATAATTGTCTCCTTTTTTCCATTTATTTTTCTAACGGCCTTACCAAAAACCTTATTTGAAATAGAATTGCTTCCGGCTCCTGTTACAGCTGCATTCCTTATTGTGCTGCCGGTCTTCTTTCTTTATTTAGTTTTGACGAATAAAGTATTTGATGTTGATTTTATCAGTAGCCGGTTCCGATATTATGCTTTTAAATCGTTGATATTAACCGGGATGGTTATCGCGATGGTGGTGTTTTTTACAAATTTGACGTATATCCAATGGGCCAGACTGATTATTTTAACGTATGGCTCGTTCATTCTATTTTTCTATTTAGAAGAGAAACTAAATGTCCGTAGCCTGTTTAAAGGTCAATACAATTACAAAATTAGTCTTGACCGCTTTTCTTATGATATAGCGAAAATATTAAAGAAAGAGGAATTAAACGAGAGATTGATTCAAGAGATTAAAGAGGTACTGCCGATTGAAAATGCCTCTATCGTAACGTTTGCCAAGGATAAAGGTGTCGTGAATTTATCCTCTGGAGATCAAGAGTATTCAAGACACTTCATTGAAATGTATGTGATGCATCATCAGTCCGTGTTATCCATTGGCTCCCAATTTTTAATTGAAGACGGGCTATGCTCCGTTATTAGTGATGAGTATGATACCATTCATATTCTTTGGATTGAACAAAAAGTGAACCACACGCCATTTAATCAAGACGAACAACACTGGATAAAAGCTCTTGTTCACTATACGAGCATTGTTTATGAAAATCTTCAACTAATGGAAGGTGTTTCAGAAGAATTAAATAAGTCCTTTTATAACAATCAGACCATGCCTTCGTGGATGTTAAGATTACTGTTTAAACTATCCGAAAAAGAGCGGGCCCGGCTGTCTTATGACCTACATGATTCCGCATTACAAGAACAATTAATTTGGTATCGCAAAGTAGAAGAGCTGCTTGATCAAGAACAGCATTCTGCTCAATTAAGAGTTCAGTTATCGGAATTGCGGGAGGGGTTGCTAGGAGTAGTTAACCAAGTTCGGGAAACTTGTACATTATTACGACCTCCTTTTTTAAAAGACACCGGAATTGTTGAGGCTCTATCCTATTTAATTCAGTACTATCAGGAACGTGAAGAATTTAACATCTATTTTAACTCTTGGGATTTCAATTCCAACCTTGGAGATGAACAGTCTCTGGCCCTTTATAGAATTGTTCAGGAATTATTAAATAATGCATCAAAGCATTCCGGGGCCAGTCATATTGACATTGAAATGAGAAGTGAAGGAAATCAATTTATTATGACGTACAAAGACAACGGAGTAGGATTGCCGCCGAAGGATGAATACCGCTCCACTCAAAGTATGGGATTGGCGGGGATACAGCAGCGTGTCAACAGTGTTCATGGATCAATTGAGATTCTTTCACCGGAAGGGACCGGGGTAGAAGTTGTTATACTACTTCCATCACATCAAGAATTTATGAATTACTTTGAAGTAATGTAACGGAGGGACAAACATGATAAAAATTTTGTTAGTCGATGATCATCCAGCAGTTGGAGAAGGTTCTAAATTAATGATTGAGAAGGAAGAAGATATGAAAGTGACCATTGTGGAAAGTCCGGGCATGGCCATCGATATTCTTCATGACGAACACTTTTCGCTCATGTTATTTGATTTACGTATGAAAGGAATGAATGGGATTGAGTTGACGAAACATGTTCGTTCTATAGGACAGACTGCCCCTGTTTTAATCTACACAGGCCATGAAGTTGGACCTTATTTTAATACGTTAATGGAAGCAGGGGTATCTGGATTCATCAGTAAAACATCTTCCCGGGAGGAACTGATTCAGGCCATCCGCTATGGAGTGGACGGTAAAGCAGTGGTCCCGGCTTCTTTGCTACGGCAATTACGAAAAATGGAAGTACGGATAGAAGAAACAGAAATAACGTCCTCCACTGAAGAGCAACAAGAAATATCAATCAATTCAAAGGAACAGGAGATTCTCATAGAAGTGGCAAAAGGAAAAAGCAATAAAGAAATTGCCAGCCTCTTTTACAATAGTCCCCGCACCATTGAATATAATTTAACGGATATTTTTAAAAAGCTTCAGGTGAAAACAAGAGCTGAAGCCGTGTTGAAATCCAAGCAATGGGGGATTATCCCGGAGGAAGCGAAATAAAAAGCCAGTCAGAGTACCAAATCTGACTGGCTTTTTTACGGATTTATTTTCTTATATTTAATCGTTATTCCAATAGCGATAGGCATGAACAACATGGCCCTGGTAGGAGGAATAAGAGCCCAGTTCTTCATTCACTATGTCCAATTCTTCTTCCATTACATCTTCTCCTTCATCGTAAAAGGAAATATGGGGGTTCGCTGTGTTTTTCTTCATTTCCACAGAAATAATGATATTTTTGTCTATGCTTTCTGCATAATTCACTTCATTTTGGGCTGCATTCAGAATTCCTCCAGATCCTTCAGCATGATCACGAAACGCCATGACAGAGGTATGATCCATTTTGTTGATCACCCATTCGTTAAAAGGCGTATCAGGATGGCCCGGTGTTTCCGTATCATCAAACCACATAGCTAGGTCCATACTGGCTTCCAGATTTGACTCTCGTTTGGTTTCGTTCACAAACAACTCAATATTGTCCATCCATTGTGAAAGTATCTCCTGTTGATCTTCCGCCCATGATGGTTCTGTATACGGCTCAACATCAAGATGAATTCCCAAAAACCTCTGTTCCTTATCGACAGATTGATTATACGTTTTTACGTAATCTACGAGGTTCAGCATCCGGGATTTTTCTTTCTTGAGAGCCCAGGAAGGGTGCCCGCCCATTGCATGTACTTCAATCCCCTTGGCGTTTGCCTCTTCCACAAAATCAGAATAAGCGCTATATGGCTGGGTGAGGTCCAGTCGTGTATATAATAGATTTATATTTTTTTCAGTGGCAAATTCAATAATTCTGTCTTTTTCATTGATTAGTGTTTCCGCTTCCCATATATACGTTCCTCGATAGTTCTCGTTCTCGTCTTCTTCCGGTTGCGCGGAAGACTGTTCCTCCTGTGCCTCCAGGCTGGAAAAGTCATCTATTGCTTTTCCTCTATAGGAGTCATGCGTTCCCAGATGTTTATCAACAAGATTGAGATGCATATTCATATCCGAAATACCTTCTTCGAAAAATGTAGTGTAGTCCTGCCCTGTATCTGAAATTGTTACTCCTATTAAAATTTGTTTATTAAGGTTATCAGCAGCTTCGAATTCATCTTTTGTTAAGTTTACAATGCCATTTGGCCCTTCTAGTGTATCGCGGTAAGCAAGAATTGTCGTATGATCAAATTGACTTATCAACCATGTACTAAATGGTGTCTCAGGCTCACCCGGCGTTTCCACTTCGTCCAACCAAAAAGGAATAGAACTACTTAGCTCCAGAGAATCATCTTCAGGAAAGGTGTCTAAAACAGCGTTCAGGTTTTGTTTCCATTCCTTAATAACAGTGGTTTGTCCCTCATACCATTCAGGTAGATATTGAGGCTGTATTTTCAGGTGTATTCCTTCAAATCGTTCCTCTTTAGAGACGTCTTCATTGTAATTCTTCACCCTCTGAATAAAGTCAAGGTTTTGCTGTTGGTTTTTCTCCAGAGCCCATGAAGGCTCCCCTCCTAAGGCATGAATCTCTATATCGTTCTCATTTGCCTGACGGATGAGACTGGAGTACGCATTGGAAGGTGTTTCTGGGTCCATTCTCACATACAACACGTTGAAACCCTTTTCTTCCGCTTCATTTAAGATTGAATCCCTCTTTTCACTAATGTCTATGTTTTCCACCCACATGGCTTTCTGAACTTCATCAGAATCAGAAAAGCCCATTAGAAGTATGAGGGCAGTAATAGTTAGCAGATAGTACGATACTTGTTTCTTCATTTCTAGTCCTCCCTATGTTTTACTACTTGACCCCGGGGTACATCCCAGTGTTTTAAGGGTATCGCGCAACCATTTTTCGCGTGTTTATACAACGTCCCTTATAAATGTGAGCCAGCCTTTCCGGTTCACACTTTCGATGATTAATTAGGGAGCATAAATATAACATCTTGCCGAAAAATCCAGGGGTTACCGAAAGATATATTCGTAATTCCGAAATATAGTTTTCGATGAAGACAGAATGCCCTCATGTTAGCGTGAAAAACGTAGGGGGACAAAGCACATAACTATTTAATCACTTAAACCTTAAGTTTTCAACAAAAAAAGTATTTTCGTGACACAAATTTGAAATACTGAAGGAGGTATTTTTTTAAGGATGCAATGGAAAGTTAACGTACCTCTAATGCTCCTTCTGTTTCTTATTCTCGGGGGGTGTGACTCATCTAATTCCTTGACAGAGGCTGAAAGCGAACAATTAGACAATGGAACACATATTAAATTCCGTACCAATGAAAATCAAATCGAAATTTACAAAAATAACAGCTGGTCCCCTTTTTTTGTGAAAGGTGTTAACTTAGGAGCCTCTTTACCCGGACACTTTCCTGGTCAGCTGTCGATTAAAAAAGAAGATTATCTCCGTTGGTTTGACATGATTCAACAGCTGGGAGCTAATACGATTCGAATATACACTATTCACGAGCCGGAATTTTACGAGGCGTTGGTAGAACACAATCAGGACAACCCAAAGAACCCTCTCTTTTTTATGCAGGGGGTGTGGTCACCAGTTAACGTGCTGGAAGAGAAAAAAGATGCATGGTCGCCTGAAGTGACGAAACAATTCAAAGAAGAAATATCTCGTGCAATCGGAGCCATTAACGGGGAAACCACCATTCCGTCTGAAAATGGTAAAGCAAGTGGTGAATATACGACAGATGCGAGTTCCTTTTTAGTTGCCTGGCACCTTGGTACAGAGTGGAACCCTGAAATAGTGGAGAATACGAATCAGCAGCACAACAACAGTACAGATTTCGACGGTGATTATTTTAAAACAGCCTCGGATGCTTCCCCATTTGAAAGTTGGTTGGCTGAACTTATGAATTATACTGCGGAGGAAGAAGAAAAAATAGGGTGGCAGCATCCGATTACATTTACCAATTGGATAACAACCGATCCACTCAGTCACCCCGATGAACCGTTGGCACTGGAGGATGCTGTCAGTGTAGATGCAACAAAAATTCAGAGGAAGATCGGAGAAGCCGGTTATTTTGCATCCTTCCATGCTTATCCTTATTATCCGGATTTCTTAAGAATTACTGATAAGTATGATGATGTCAAAAACGAGGAGGGGCAAATCGATACATACAAAGGTTACTTGCAGGAACTTAAAAATTATCACAAAGATATGCCAGTTATGATCACAGAGTTCGGAGTCCCTTCTTCTCGGGGCAATGCCCATCTCGGACCGCTCGGACGGGATCAGGGAGGGCATACCGAAACAGAACAAGGGAAATACAACGCAGATATGTTGCAGCATATCCATCAAGAAAATTATGCAGGCGCACTCGTTTTCACATGGCAGGACGAATGGTTTAAAAACACTTGGAACACTTTGCCATTTGAAAATGCAAATCGTCGGCCTTTTTGGTTTAATCCATTATCTGCTGAAATGTCCTACGGCTTGCTGGGAATGTATCCGAGTAAAAATAATACCCTCACCATAGATGGAGAATTAGAAGATTGGGAAACGTTAGAGCAGAGTGAAATTGAAAAACTCCCGACACCTCTTACTAATTTAACAATTACCAAGGATGAAGGGTACATCTATGTAGCAGCTCGACTTCCTGAAAATTTCGATTTGGCAGAGGATACATTTTATCTTGGTGTAAATACAACCTCCGGAGGGGCGAAGAAACCAGACCTTTTGCAAGGTAAAAGCCTTGATGAAGGGATGGAGACAGTAGTCCGGCTGGGAGAAGAAACCGAAAGTGAAGTTCTCATTGCCCCGAGCTATGATTTTCATCAACGGCTGTATGGCTATGCTGCTGAAATAGATGAGGACGAAAGCATGCATCCATGGCAGCTTGTCGTCAATCATGAGATGGAACTTCCTAACACAAATAACGTTTTACCATTTGAAGAAGTCCCTGTAGGCCAAATAAATCAAGCTTCTTCCTCTCAAAATTCCCAGGCAGCCTGGGAGCATCAGGGGGAAGTCATCGAAATGAAAATTCCTTGGGCGTTACTTGGTTTCACGGATCCCAGTACCAAGGAGGTGGTGAGTTACAGTCCTGTAAAAGAAGAGGCAGAACAAATGCCTGTAGAGAATACTGATGGGATTCGCTTCATTCCATGGATCGTTAATAACGAATCCGATACGGCGCATGGATTAGAAAATCAATCCTCCCCTATTTCCGTAAAAGACTATCCGCTTTATGACTGGCAGAACTGGCAGGAGGTAGAATACGACGAACAGTTAAAACAAAGCTACTATATCGTACAAGACATCTTCGAAAACATCGAAGATTAAAGGAGGGAGGGATCATCTTTGTTTATTAATTTACAAGCTGCTTATTGGATGATAGCAATCTTACTCATTCTAATGATAATCTTTATGTCCCTTACTTTAAGCATCAAAATGAGTAAGATAATAAGCGCTAAAAAAGAAAAAGACTGCCTGGCCAATTTCCATAGTTATCTTTATTATCTCCAAGTTGAGTTGGATAATGAGGCAATGTTGAGACCACCTAACAAATCGCTACGCTCTTTTGAAAAGAAGGTACTACAAAAAACATTATTACCATGGGTTGAGCGATTGAAAGGCGTGCACAGGGAAAAACTTCTTATTTTATGTGAAGCCATTGGATTAAATGAATACAATAAAAAACGGCTGCAAAGTCCCTGGTCCATTGTTCGTCTTGATGCTGCGTACCACCTCGGAATACTTCGGGACAAGGAGGTGACATCTCAATTAATTTCCATGTTACATCGCAGCAATTTTGATTCTTCCATTTGTATCATAGCTCGCTCGATTGCCCAAACATCGGAATACCCGAATGAAATTAAAAATCTTATTCAATATCTTGTTAATAATACAAAATATCACCTCCACTTAATCGCAGATATCTCTAAAGAATCTTCTTTAGATTTAAGGTCGGTATACATCAGCTTTCTTTATGAAGATCACTCAAAATTAAATAAGATCGGGCTGATTGGTCTCCAGGACCAGGTAGACCAGAATATACCAGAAACAGTTCGCTCATTCGTTCACTCCGATGACAAGGAAACAAGAATTCTTGCCGTACAATTACTTATGTTTGCTATGGATCTAACAGAAAAGGACGTCCACTACTATCTTCAATTTCCAGATTGGGAGATTCGCAACATGTTGGCGGATTGGATCGGTTATTCAGGACTAACCCAATATACTGGATTATTAAAAGTACCAATTCAGGAGTCCAATTGGATTGTTTCTCGTACCAGTGCAAAAAGCTTGGCACAATTAGGAGAATACGGATTTGAGATTCTCTGCGAACTAGCAGCCGGAATCCATGGAGAGCAAGGAAGAGAAGTGGCTAAAGAATATATCGATGAAAAACTCAAACAAACAATAAATACCTTTTCCCATGTAGATGATATTACGGAATATAATCAAAAAATATTTATCTATCAGAAGTTTTTTGGGAAACGTCATGATTTGACCAAAGCTCTATAGAAAGAAGGAACGACAGTGAGAGATTTGCTACTAGCTTATGGGATATTCGCCATGTATTACGTAGTCGTGATTAATACCATTTATTTTGGAATTATTTTGTTTTCCTTCAGAAAAATAACTCGAATCATGAAGGAAACATTCTATTCAAAATATGATTTTCTTTCAGGCTCTAAACATATGCCGCCCATCTCAATTCTTGTACCGGCGTTTAATGAAGAGCTGACTATTAAAGAAAACGTTCAATCGTTGTTGGCCCTGCATTATCCTACACACGAAGTGATTGTCGTAAATGATGGTTCTGGAGACGACACATCCAAAGTATTAATTGATGAATTCCGCTTGAGTTATTATAAACCAACTCCCATTGAACATAATACCGTGGCTACGGCAGAGGTAAAAGGTGTCTATTATAATCCTGAATTCCCTAATCTTTATCTTATCGATAAAGAAAATGGAGGAAAAGCAGACTCCTTGAACGCAGGAATTAATTTCTCCCACTACTCGCTTATTTCTTCTATCGATGCGGATTCGTTGCTGGAGAATGATGCTCTGATTCGAATCGCAAGAAAGTATATGGAGAATCCAGATGAATACGTAGCCATCGGTGGAAATGTACGGATTGCTAACGGGTGCAAGATTTCAAACGGCATGGTACAAAAAGCTAGATTGCCAAGGAAACTATTACCTATGCTCCAGACGGTTGAATATTTGAAAGCATTTTTGGGAGGAAGAATCGGCTGGAGTGACATTAATGGATTAATCATCGTATCCGGTGCTTTTGGGGTTTTTAGAAAAGACTATGTCGTCAAAGTCGGGGGTTATCGAGGAGGATACCCGGGAGAAGATATGAACATCATCATCAAACTGCACCGCTACATGCTAGATAATAAACTTCCTTACAAAATCGACTTTTGTCCGGATGCCGTATGTTGGACGCAAGCACCTGACACTTTTAAGATTCTAGGCAGTCAGCGCAAACGTTGGGGCAGAGGAAATTTAAAAAACATGATGGAAGAAGGAGCAGGCATGTTCATGCGTCCCAGATATAAAATAATGGGATGGCTGACAATTCCTTATAACATCATTTTTGAAACATTAAGCCCCTATTTTAGAATCACTGGTTTTTTATCCCTTGTTGGTTACAGTTTGGTTGATATGACTGGATGGAAAATTGTAGCTGTTTTTATGCTCATAAACGTATTATATGGGACATTGCTTGGAATGGGCTCTTTATTGATTGAGGAATTGGCATTCCGACGGTTCCCGAGGATCAGAGACTATTTCAAAATGGTATTCTATACCATTTTAATGTTCTTTGGTTATCGACAACTCGGGATATTGTGGAGATTTCTGGGTCACATTGATTTCATGCGGAAAAATAATTCTTGGGGCACCATGACCCGAACCAGTTGGAATGATGAGGAAAAAGATGAAGCTGCATAATACTAAGGAGGAATCAGAAATGACAGAGACACATGCGAGTTCCAGTATTCGACAATCTTTTAAACAATTTCTGCATTATTATCAGGCAAGTAACTTGCCCTGCGGTGTGATTATTGCTCATGCAACACTTGACCAACCATCGATCAACTCCCTGAAAGCACACTTAGAGAAAGAAGAACCTGCTACAGCCTTTCAAATAAACTATGATGCCCAAAACAACATTCTCGGTCTATTACTGGATGATTGTAACCTCGGTTACACTCATTTTTATGCCTTACATGTGAAAGACTTTTTAGATGGCGAAGATCGGCTAATCGGTGAGATGATCGTGGGTAATTTCCCTGAAAACAGCGATCAGGCAGAGCAGATGCTCTCTCGCATGATTAACGAAATGGTTATTGATCAAAGAAATCAACAGGAAATTCGAGTGTTTGATAACCAAACAATAAAGAAAACGGAAAAAAACTCCGTACTTATTGTAGACCATGATACTAGTATAATTCATCTTTTAGGTAATTATTTACAGCGAAAAGGCTACATTGTTCATGTTGCAACAGATGGCAAAAAAGGGCTGGAACAATATAAAAAATTGCTCCCCGATCTTGTCATCACAGAAATAAACTTATCCGGCATCGGTGGATATCAATTTATTCATGAAATAAAAAACATTGATAAACAGTCGAACGGTCATTCAGAAATTATGGTGTTGACAAATAAACAGCTGGAAGACGATATTAAACGAACCTTTGAATATGGAGTGGCAGAATATATTACTAAACCATTTTCACTGATTGAACTAGAAGCACGGATTAAACGACTCGTTGAAGTTATGGAATAAACGTACTTAAATTCTATGAAAAAGAGGGATGTTAAGATGGGATATTTTGAACAGCTGAGTCAAAGAATTGAAATGAAAGAAGCGCACATTGGTGTTATTGGTTTGGGTTATGTCGGCCTCCCGCTTGCGATGGAAATGGTAAAATCAGGATTCTCCGTATGTGGAATAGATTTAAACGAAGAAAAAATCAACTCCTTAAGAAAAGGACGTTCTTATATCAATGATATTTCTAATCAAGAATTGCAAGAGAGCTTAAATACAGATCATTTCTATCCCACCAATAACTACGAAATTGTTAAGGAACTAGATGCCCTTAGTATTTGTGTTCCAACACCGCTTAGTGAAAATCAGGACCCAGATACTTCCTTTATTACTCGAGTGATAGAGAATATCAAGCCTTTTATGAAGAAAGGTATGCTTGTCACCTTGGAAAGCACGACGTATCCAGGAACAACAGAAGAACTAATCTTAAAAGAATTTAAGCGAATAGGGTATGAAGCTGGAAAAGATATTTTCCTTTGTTACTCTCCAGAACGAGTAGACCCCGGCAACGAGTCATTTCGTACAAATAATATGCCTAAAGTAATGGGAGGCATGACAGAAAATTGTAATGCTGTCGGTGAACTTCTTTACAGTAATTATATTGAACATGTCGTACCGGTCTCTTCCCCAAAAGTTGCTGAGATGTCCAAGCTTTTGGAAAATACGTTCCGCAGCATTAATATCGCTTTTGTAAATGAAATTGCAATGATGAGTGAGCGTATGGATATCGATGTTTGGGAAGTCATTGATGCGGCCGCGACCAAACCATTCGGCTTTATGAAATTTCAACCAGGACCAGGTATCGGCGGTCACTGCATACCACTAGATCCTATGTATCTTTCCTGGAAAGCAAAAGGTTTTCGCTTCTACAGCAGGTTTATCGATCTTGCTCAATCCATTAATAATAACATGCCGGATGTTGTCGTCAGCAAAACATCTCAAGCACTAAACATCTACGGCAAATCTATTAACACCTCTAAAATCCTTATATTAGGCATGGCATATAAACCAAATATCAGTGATTTACGAGAGTCTCCCGGTCTTTACCTTTATGAACTCTATAAAGAACACGGGGCAAATGTAAATTATTACGATCCACATGCTCATAGTTTCATAGATAAAGATGATAATATCGTTCACTCGATATCATACAGTAAAGAAGAGTTGAAACAGTATGATTGCATGGTTCTGGTTACGAATCATAGTGGGTTTGATTACGATGAATTGGCAAACGTTGGTATCCCCATTGTCGATACTAGAAATGCTTTCAAAAACTATGATCAACCACACATTCACAAACTAGGTACCGCCTCAAAAGTGCACAAGAAGCAACATACATCCGTTGCATTGTAAATTAATTAAATATAAAGGAGTGGAGATTTAACATGTGCGGAATCATTGGCTATATCGGAGAAAAAGATATTCAAAAAGTATTAACGACAGGACTAAAGAAATTAGAGTATCGTGGTTATGATTCAGTAGGCATCGCAGTTCATAATGGTGACTCCGTTCAAGTAAACAAATCTAAAGGGAGACTGGAAGAGCTGCATCAGCAGCTCGATCAACACTCCTTTTCTGGTATGCTGGGAATCGGCCATACACGTTGGGCCACCCATGGCCATCCGTCGGATGAAAATTCTCATCCTCACACAGATGCAAATAAGGATTTTGCCATTGTTCATAATGGCATCATCGAAAACTATTTAGAAATTAAACGAGAGCTTATAGAAAAAGGATACACCTTTAGTTCAGAAACAGATTCTGAAGTCATTTCCCACCTATTCTATCACTTATACGACGGAGACATGGTTGCAACCATTCAACAGGTAGTCAAACGATTAAAAGGAGCTTACGCATTAGGGATAGTTTCTGAACATGAACCAGACCGTCTTTATGCGGTAAGAGAAGCTAGCCCTCTTATTATCGGAACCGGAGAAGAAGAAGCATTAATCAGCTCAGATATTCCCGCTGTTCTTGATCACACCCGCGACATTTACATTTTAGAGGACGGAGAAATGGCCATTCTGACGAAAGATGATATCACGCTTCTGCAAACCAGTACGGGCGAACAGTTAAGTCGTGATATATTCCGCGTGGATTGGGATGTAGAACAGGCAGAAAAAAATGGGTATGACCATTTTATGCTAAAGGAGATTCATGAACAGCCGGAGGCACTGAAAAAAACAACGGCAGGACGAGTGAATCAAGAAAGAAAGACGGTGAAATTTGATGAATTGCAGTGGTCCCGAGATCGTATAGAACAATGGGATAAAGTTACAATCGTTGCCTGCGGGACAGCCTATCATGCTGGTTTAATAGGAAAACACGTGATTGAAGAACTAACCCGCATCCCGGTTGATGTAGAAGTGGCATCTGAGTTTCGTTACCGTCGACCGATTGTTAATGAGAAAACACTGGTTATAGTTATTAGTCAATCCGGGGAAACGGCTGATACATTAGCAGCCTTGCGTCAAAGTCAGCATCTTGGAGCCAACGTTCTTGCTATTACGAATGTGGTAGGGAGCTCCATTGCCAGAGAAGCTGATGAAGTGATATTAACAATGGCAGGTCCCGAAATTGCGGTCGCTTCTACAAAAGCCTATACGACCCAAGTACTGTCCTTCTATTTACTGGGCATTTACCTTGCTCAAATAAAACAAACGATAACCGAAGACTATCGCCAACAGCTGCTTCAATCGATTCTCGACATTCCAAATCAAATGGAAGAATTACTGGAACACTCAGCTGCCCTTCGCCGCTACAGTGAATCAATTAAGGACGCCTCGAGTCTATTTTTCATTGGGAGAGGTTTGGATCATGCAGTTGCTCTTGAAGGTTCCCTAAAGCTCAAAGAAATATCATACATTCATTCCGAAGCGTATGCAGCAGGAGAATTGAAGCACGGCACCCTTGCTTTAATTGAAGAAGGAACACCAATCATTGCCCTTATCACCCAGGAAGAAGTTAGCGAGAAAATGATGGGCAATATAAAAGAAGTGAAAGCACGCGGTGCCCAGGTACTTGGCGTTTCCATGCAAGGAAACATGGATATCTTGGAGTACGTGGATGATGGCTGCTACATTCCTGAATCTTTATCCCTTGTAACTCCATTATTGACGGTCGTTCCATTACAGTTAATTTCTTACTATACTTCTCTGGCACTTGGCAATGATGTCGATAAGCCTAGAAATCTTGCCAAAAGTGTCACGGTGGAATAGGAGGGTACTTGAGAATGAAGACAATAAAGCAGCAGGAAACCAAGTTGGACGAAAATGAATTAATAGATCTCATGCTCAACATCTATCAAAAGGTTGAAGATCAAACTATTGAAACAGATCAACAATTGATGACTGAAGTAAGAAATGGACTTAAACCGCTGCTACCCTACCCAAACTCCAATAACTAAGAACAGGAGGAACATCAAGTGGCTCAGACATTTGCAGTTGTATTAGCTGCCGGCAAAGGAACACGAATGCAATCAGATTTGCCAAAAGTTCTCCACAAAGTTTGTGGAAAACCGATGGTACAGCACGTAATCGATCAGCTGCAGTTCATTTCTGCAGATCGAATCTTTACAGTTGTCGGTCATAAGTCGGAGATGATTAAACAACAACTGGATACCTCTTCTGAATTTGCTTATCAGAAAGAGCAGCTTGGCACGGCTCATGCTGTAAAGATGTGCCAGAAACAGCTTGCTGATCAACAAGGTTCCACCCTCATCATCACCGGGGATACTCCCCTGATTACAGGGAAAACTCTCAGGAAATGCCTGGAATACCATCGCAGCTCAAATTCAGCGGCTACCATTTTAACAATGGTCCCGGATGATCCCTCGGGATATGGACGGATCGTCCGGGATAAAAATGGACAAGTCGAACGAATTGTCGAACATAAAGATGCAACAAAGGAACAAACAGCGATCCATGAAGTTAACTCAGGTATTTTTTGTTTTGATAATAACCTCCTGTTTCATGCTCTTGACCAAGTATCAACGGACAACCAACAGCAGGAGTATTATTTACCTGATGTCATTGAAATTTTGAAACGGCAAGGAAAAAAAATATCGGCTGTCAGCGCGGAGAATGTAGAAGAAAGTTTCGGCATTAATGATAGTTCACAACTTGCCCATGTCGAAGAAATCTATCAAACACGGATCATGGAGTACCATAGACAAAATGGCGTTACAATTACCGACCCCTCTTCTACTTCGATAGAAGCGGGGGTTACAATAGGCAAACACACCGTCATCGAACCTCGAACCCAACTACGAGGAACTACACAAATTGGAGAGTATTGTATCGTTGGTCCTAATGTTGACCTAATAGACTTTAAGGCTACTGATCAAACAAAAATACCTAATTCTCCTTCAAACGATGATACCCATACCATTCCTTATGTTAATTAAATATCAAAAAACACATCACTGGCTGAAGGAGGATTTACTGTTAAAGAACGTGTTTTATCTTTATTTTTCACTAAAAAGAGTATCATCACAATTATCATCATAGTGACGATCTTGTTGTACTTTGGAATATTCATGGATCAGAACAACCAAGTGAAAGCAACATGGATATGGGATATTGAGAATTTAGACGAAAACCATGAGGATGCCGTTTCCTTCGCAAGTAATCAAGGTGTTAACTTAATTTATTTACACGTTGACCTAAAGGAATTTAGCAAAAAAGACTTTCAATCTTTCATCAAAAAGGCATCTAAGAAAGATATTGACGTCTATGCGCTTGGCGGCGATCCCAACTGGGCTTTGACGAAAAATCAGAAAAGCTTGGATGATTTTATGTCGATCGTCAAAAACTATAATCGTCAATCATCAGAAGAGGAGAGGTTCCAGGGCGTCCATGTCGATATTGAGCCCTACCTGTTGCCGGATTGGAAAACTGACAAAGAGAAAGTTATCACCCAGTGGATGAACAATATAAACCATTTAACAAACCAAATAAAAGCCGATACAGAACTCAATGTCAGTGGTGATGTGCCATTTTGGATTAATCAAGTGAAGATACCTGGGAAAAATCGGTATGTTGGAGACTGGATGATATCAACACTAGACTCTCTCACCATTATGGCCTACCGGGACCGCACAGATGGGGAAAATGGAATAAAAGGAATCGTTTCCCCCCTCGTTGAACAGGCAGCCAATCGCAGTAAATCTGTCGTCATAGCAGTAAATGTCATTAAAACAGAGGAAGGCAGCCACACTACCTTCTATGATAATTCAATTGGATACATGAAACATGAATTGAACTTACTCGATAACCATTTTTCAGGGCATCCAGGATACGGAGGAGTGGCGGTACACGATTACCATTACTGGAAATCAAATAAAAATGGATAGAAGATTAACGGAAAAAGGGCTGATAAAAATTCAGTCCTTTTCCTGTTCTTTCTCATAATTCTCAAGTTAGGACAAAAATGACAATCTCCTTTTTATAACATATCATACTGCACGTTATGGTAAGGTCCCCCTTCAAGAATTCCGTTTAAAACTGCTTTTAAACAGTTAAGAGAGCCTGTTCAAGAGGCATTTAAAACACTTTCATTATGGGATTTTGCAAACTTTAACAAAAGAATTACATTAACATCTTAACCAACAAGTAGAAGATTGAAATAAGGAAGTAATTTTTCTTCTTTCAAACTGTTATACGTTATTCCGATTCCTCTCCTTCCTTATGTTTTACACTATTTTGTGCTATAAATGGGAAGGAGGGAATTCACAATTGAAAATAAGTAAGAAAAAGGACCAGTTGGTGAAATGGCCGATTTGCCAAGGATTCGATTGATCAATTCAGTCGTTTTTCCCAACAATTCTTACAAACCCGTTCCTCCAAAGAAGAAAAATAGACGTAAAGGAAGGATAACCCCATGGATTTTGTTGTTATTATCAGCTTTCTTACTACATCTATTGCCTTAACACTTGCCCCAGGACCTGATATTATTTTTGTGATTGCACAAAGCATATCTCAAGATATAAAAGCTGGTATCACAACAGCTTGTGGTCTTTGTACAGGCCTCCTCGTACATATCACTGCTGCGGCCATCGGTGTTTCCGCTGTCATCTATCAATCTTCTGCCGCATTCTCGTTTGTTAAATATGCAGGTGCCGTTTATCTCTTATACCTGGCTTGGAAAGCTTTTCGAAACAAAGAACAGGCTATTTTTTCTGCACGGAGTACATCAGTCAGTCATTATAAAGATTTATATAAAAAAGGAATTATCATGAACCTGTTGAATCCTAAAGTATCCTTATTTTTTCTCGCACTCTTGCCACAGTTCACCGATGCTTCTGACGGACCCATTGCATTGCAGATGCTGTTGCTTGGATTTATTTTCCTTACCCAAGCGCTTATTATTTTTTTAACGGTCAGCATCCTCGCTCATAAGGCTAGTCAATTTATCAGAAATAATCCCAATGTCTCCCGTCAAATGAATATTATTCAAGGAGTGTTATTTACACTTATCGGACTTCAACTGTTGCTTCCTTCAAAATAAAAAAACCTTATCCCATAGGAAGGACTGCCCCATATCCATTCAAGGGGGCAGTCCTTTCTTCCTTAATTCAATTGATAAACGACATCTACTTCTTGAGTAATTTCAACTTGTCCCGCTTCAATCGACGTTCCAGCACCAGAAGCAGAATCCTGGGCTGCACTTTCTTCTGTTTCATACGTCTGCATTGGTATATCGACTTGCGTTCCGCTTTCAGATATCTGGATTACATCTCCACTTGATTTTCCGGCACTTTCAGCCATGGCCTGCGCTTTTCCACTCGTATTTTCAATCGCTTGCTGGAGAGCTTGCTGTTCCAACTCAGATTTATCCTGTAGTGTGAACCGAGTTTGTTGGATTTGGTTAGCCCCAGCAGCAGCTACATCATCAAGCAGTTCACCGATTTTGTCAATTTCACTATATTCCACAGACAGGATATGTTGTGCGCGAAATTGTTCCTCTCCTTCCTGACCAGTTCGGTAGGGGTGAACCCCAAAGGTTGCGGTTTCAATATTTTCCTCTGGAATGTCATAAGAATTCAGTTGTTCGCGAACAGTTTGCATTTTCTCACTAACTGTACTCTGAGCCGCGTCTGCTGATGTATCTGTCGCTTCTACTCCTAACCGTAGTTGTGCTAAATCTGGTTCCGCCGTGACATTACCTTCTCCTCTAACAATCAATGTCCCTTCTTGAACAGTTTCTTGAGCTGCAGCTAAATCAACTTCATCAACAGAATCCCCTCCAAATGTAGCCGAATAAAGAAACCCACCAGCAACCACAGCTGACATCACACCTAACACCTGATACACTCTTTTTTTCATCATACGATAATTCCTTCCTTTCAAACATAGAAATAAATAACTTCATCTTCTACCCTTGAGTCGTGATGATATTGTAAATGTTACAAAAAAGTCACAATATTTTCTTATTTATAAAAAAAGCGCTCCCTAATGGAAAACGCTTAACTCCCTCTCTAAACTCAATTGCCACATAGGGAGACAAGTAAATGTATGTGGTAGTGCTGTGCAAAAGCAGCTATACCAACGTACAACCACTGTTTCATATTCACTATTAATGAAAGTACTTGGTAAGAATCCATATTCCTTCAGATTGTTTTATGCGTCTGGTATTTTTCTCTTCTCTTTTAAATAGGTTTTCCAACAACCGCTTGTTATGTATTCACCAAGACCGCGCGGCTGATTCCAATAGTAAATATATACTTCTACATCTTGATCATTATCATCTGTGACCGTTGTGACTTCGCGAACATAATCACTTTCTTGGATATCGCTTTCATCATAACCTTCCAAGTAATCTAGTTTTTTTAAAATATCATCGTATCTATCTTCTTTTATATACATTACTTCACCTTGAACGATAGTGCGCCCTTCTCTGACTAAACAAGGAAAAGATTCGTGGTCCACTGCATATAAACTTCCAACACTGGTGGCATTATTTTCTGCAGCCGTTTGATCTTTTAAAATATTTTCATAGTTATGCAATCCATTTCTTAGTGTTCCATAAACAAATACCGGTAGTTTCCTACTCATTTGGTATGCTCCCCTTACAATAATTTTAAAAAAAAGTGCGGGACCGCGATATTATAAAACAAACCGAGCACCCGCCTTTTTATAACGAGTGCCCGGTTCTTTTGTGAGAATAAATCGAGAACGTTTTATCTTTTCTTGCTTATACTTCTTGTTCTTCTGGAACGTGTAGACCAACGCCTTCTGCAACACGGCGACCATAATCAGGGTCTGCCTTGTAGAAGTGCTTGATTTGACGAAGCTTAATTTCGTCTTTTTCTACTGCGCCCAAGTCGCCTACGATAGCGTCGATAAGACGGGACTTTTCATCCTCATCCATAAGACGATATAAATCCCCAGCTTGAGTGTAGTGATCTTCACTGTCATAGTTCACACTATCTGTTTGACCTTCTACTTCAAATGGGTCAATTCTTCCTCTGTCTGTTTCAGTAGGTCCATCATAACTATTAGGTTCATAGTTCACAGAACCACCGCCATTGCCATCTGTTCTCATGAAACCATCGCGTTGATAGTTGTTTGCACCACTAACTGGACGGTTTACTGGAATTTGTTCGTGGTTTGCACCTAGACGGTAACGATGTGCGTCAGAGTAAGCAAACAAACGACCTTGCAACATTTTATCAGGAGATGCTTCGATTCCTGGAACAAAGTGACCTGGTGAAAACGCAGCTTGTTCTACTTCTGCGAAATAGTTTTCAGGGTTCTTGTTTAGAACCATGCGACCAACTTCGATTCTTGGATAGTCTTCTTTAGACCATGTTTTTGTTACGTCAAATGCATCCCATTTGTAAGTCTTGTAATCTTCGTAAGGCATGATTTGTACATAAAGTTTCCATGCTGGGAAGTCACCTTCGTCAATAGCGTTGAAAAGATCCTCTGTGTGGTAGTCAGGATTTTCACCTGCTATTTTATTGAAGGTAGCGTCATCCAATGACTTAACTCCTTGTTCACTTACAAAGTGGTATTTCACCCAGAATGCTTCGTTATTCGCATTTACCCATTTAAAGGTATGGCTTCCATAACCATTCATATGACGTAATGTTGCTGGAAGACCACGGTCGCCATGCAAGTAAGTAACTTGGTGCAAGGATTCCGGAGATAGAGACCAGAAGTCCCATACCATGTTCGGATCTTTCAAGTGCGTTCTTGGATTACGCTTTTGCGTGTGGATAAAGTCAGGAAACTTAATAGCATCGCGAATAAAGAAAATCGGTGTATTGTTTCCAACTAGGTCATAGTTACCTTCTTCGGTATAAAACTTAACCGCAAAGCCGCGAGGATCACGTACTGTATCGGCAGACCCTGCTTCACCAGCAACGGTAGAAAAGCGGATAAACATTGGCGTTGTTTTTCCTGCTTCACTTAAGAAATCAGCTTTAGTGTATTTTGAAATCTCGTCGTTCGTTACTTCAAAGTAACCGTGTGCGCCAGCACCTTTCGCATGAACAACACGTTCCGGGATACGTTCACGGTTAAAATGAGCTAGTTTTTCCAAAAGATGTACGTCTTGAATAACTGTTGGTCCTCGAGATCCTGCTGTTATTGAATGTTGGTTGTCTCCAACCGGTTGACCTGAGCCTGTGGTAAGATTCTTTTTGTTATCTTCACTCATACATGATCACCTCATCATTATTTTCTACAAATCTATGATAACATTTATTAATGAAAAATCAATACTAAATTATAATAATTTTAATTTGTGATTTCTTAAAAATAATAATTACCCTTACATTCAGCTTCATATTACTTACATAGTACCATATCGCAAGTAACATAAAAAAAGTTCTGCCTACTTATTATTATCGAAAAAACATGTTCAAATTTAATAAAATGCTGCGAAAAGCAACGAAAATCGTAATCATTTACTATTTAGAATTGATAATAGTTTGCTGCCATTGATATCGATCGAAAACCCGTTTACCCTTATGTACATTATTCCAAAATGACAAAAAGCTGCTTTCCAATATAGTCGGAAAGCAGCTTTCATTTTTACTTGTTTACAGCATCCTTTAAACCTTTACCTGGTTTAAAAGCTGGTACTTTGCTTGCAGGAATATTCATCGTTTCTCCCGTTTGCGGATTGCGTCCCTCGCGCGCAGCACGTTCGCGGATTTCAAAGTTTCCAAATCCTATCAATTGGACTTTATCTCCGGATTTTAAAGAATTTTCAATAGTTTCTAATGTTGCGTTAACTGCAGCTTCTGTGTCCTTTTTACTTAGGCCTGCTTGTTCTGATACTTGATTGATAAGTTCTGTTTTATTCATAATATCCCTCCTAAAATACTTTCTGCCTACTATTCTTTCAACATATACAGGAAATATACCTGTCTTTTTATAAAATTTTTCGGATACTATCGATGATTCATTTCACTTGGAACTGGACCTTGACGGTCTCCACGGTCGAGTGTGTTGATTTTTTCGATATCAGATTCCGACAATTCAAAATCTAGTACATTAAAGTTTTCTTCTATCCGAGAAGGTGTGACAGATTTTGGTATAACAATCGAGTTGTTTTGGAGATGCCAGCGAATGATGACTTGTGCTGGGGTTTTCGCATGCTTTTCGGCAATTTCCTTAACGGTTTCATCATTTAGAACCGTTTTCCCCTGCATAAGCGGACTCCATGCTTCCACATAGATATCGTGGTCTGCACAAAACTTCTTCAATTCATTCTGTGCTAAATAAGGATGGCACTCAACTTGATTAACTGCTGGTGTCACTTCACATTCATCAAGCAGGCGTTGGAGGTGGTCTGTATCAAAATTACATACTCCAATGGCTTTTACTTTTCCATCGCGATAAAGTTTTTCCATCGCTTTATAAGTATCGACATAATCGTCATAAGCCGGATTCGGCCAGTGAATGAGGTACAAGTCAACGTACTCTAACCCCAATTTTTCAAGGCTTGCATCAAAAGCTTTCAATGTATTGTCGTAACCTTGATCTCCATTCCAAACCTTTGTCGTAATAAACAAGTCCTCGCGCGGTACGTCACTCTCTGCAATAGCTTGCCCTACGCCCTTCTCATTTTTATAAACAGCTGCTGTATCAATAGAACGATAGCCGGTTTCGAGAGCTTTTTTCACAGCTGGTACTGCCGCGTCTTCTTCCACTTGCCACACGCCGAATCCAAGTTGAGGCATTTCCAGACCATTATTTAAAGTTACAAACTTCATAAGTACACCCACCTCTCCGATTATTTACTTACATATAAGAGTATAGCATACACATTGTTTCCATTGCTTTCCCTTCGCTGCGTAACAAATTAGTAACAAAGGATACATGTCATTTTACCCTAAATATGCATGAATGAAAACTATACCATACATTACTATCTTTCTTCCAATAAACGAAAGTGTTTTTGAAATCTTATTACTCCGTTGAGTGAATATAATCCACCGCATTATCAGCAACTCTTTGCAGCATATGTAACATTAATTCTCTTTCATCTTCCGAAATTTCTTTACTCTTTCTCACTGACATTCGCCCTACCCGATTATCATTTATTACATATGCATATAGAGTCAGTGGATACTACAATTTATTAAGGAGAGATTGGTATGAGTTATGCAGGTGGTGGATACGGAAGTAGTTTTGCGTTAATTGTTGTATTGTTTATCTTGATTATTATCGTCGGCGCTTCTTGGGGATTTGGCGGCGGTGGAGGATTCGGCTTTTAAACGCTAAAAAAACAGCCCTCTTCAGAAAGGATTTATCCTTTGAAGGGGGCTTTCCTAAACTATACTGAAGTCTTCAGATATCAACGATACATCCAACGCTCCTATAGCAGGTTCACTTGTCATTTATTGTTTTCACGTTGAAGTTCTCTTATGCTCACACCAGGATTCCATTGAAGATGAACGGGGTCTTCAAAATGATTCCAATCCCCTCCCCATTCGAAACCCAGATTTTTAGCAATATCAACCGTCTCCATCCAATCTGATCGGCCATTTTCATTGCCATCATACTCTGTATCCCAAGTTAGCTCACCATCGTTTTGCTCGAGCGCGAAATCTATGGCCAATCCATAGTTATGGTACGATTCTCCGCCCTTTGCATGAGTAACAACCGATCCTTCTTTAGACCGGCCTTCTTCGTAAAGTTCGTTTTGTTTCTTTTCTGACCTATAACCTTCTGTGACAACAACCTGTATATCTTGACTATCAGCCCGATCTACAAGTTCTTCTTTCATCTCCACCACTTTTGGATGCAGCTTCTTCTGTTCTGCTAGTTGTTCCGTTATTTGTTCTTGTTCTTTATGCCAATAAAAAAACAGACCAGCGGCAAATAAGACTAATAATGCTACATCCCAGCCCGCGTTCCATTTCATATTCTTACCCTTTCTAGGATTATCCTTTTAAATGGTTCTCATTTTAGAAGCTGTTCATAACGTCTCTATCATTTCACATTTTATCCTTTGATTGTCAAGTTATCCAAACATCTATGTCTGTATTTAAATTTAATTAATACCCTTTTACGCGCTATTTTGATTTAAAAACCCCCTTCGGTCATTACCAAAAAGGGGGGCATTAATCAAAATTCATCTACAATATATTGTGCCATCCCGGGTTTAAGTGCCTGAGTGGTGACATGAATGACATAAGACATCGTTCGCTCTTCTGCCTCTTCTGGGCTTACCCTAAGGCGATTATTTAAGAGGGTTGTCATCATGCCGCGCCAAATCATAAGTGTAACATCAGAAATCATATCAACATTTTCAGCAGAAATAAGTCCTTCTTCTACGGCTCCCTGCAAATACAGACTGCTTCTTTTTTCTAAGTTATGTTCCATCAAAAAAGGGATAATTTCATCTGGCACCCCCACCAACTCACTACTAAACTGGTTATAATATTCTTGTAGCAGTTCACCAGGAAACGCTCCAAGATTATTAATAAAAACAGCTGCATACGTATGAGGATTGCGAAAAGAATGGCTCGAAAAACAACGCCACGCGTGCAGCCACGTCTCTACCTTATTATTTCCCTTTTTCATGTAATTTGGCAGTTCTTGAATATATCCTTGCATAAAACGCATAGACGCAAAAAATATTAAATGTGATAACTCACCAAAATAATTATAAGCGGTAGAACTTGTGAAACCAGCGCGTTCCGCTACTTTTCTTATCGTCACTTGTTCTAAACCTTCTTCTTCGATCAAAGCAGCTGTTGCATCAATGAAATAATGCCACATACGATCTCGTTGAATCTCTTTTCTCGTCTTGGCCATTGACAGTCCCTTCTTTCTCTCTATTCACCTTCTTTACTCGATTATATCGAAAAGGGCTAGTCTTTTACAGTGCGTTCGCTTTCATGAAGCCATCTAATTAATGATGCTGCCAACAAAATGTACATAATTAAAACAGGCACAGACACCAGCACCGATGATGTTTGTACAACATCAAGTCCTCCGACAATCGTTAAAGAAATGGCTAATGCAGAAAGTACAATCCCCCATAATAAGCGATGCCAACGTGCGGGTTCTTCGCCAGCTTGTATGTCCGTAGTAGCAATCCCTGCGATAATATAGGTTGCCGAGTCCAAAGATGTAGCCAAAAAGATAAAACCAAGTACCATAAAAAATATCATAACCAGAGTCGAAAGCGGCATGGAATGTAAGACTTCCACAATAACTTGAGGTTCACTTTCTGCAAGCACTGAACTCAAGGCTCCTTTGCTTGACAATTCTAAGTCAATCGCGTAGCCTCCAAAAACAGCAAAATATAAATAACTCCCCAAAGAACCCCATAGTAAAATATTTGTAATCATTTCCCGCATCGTCCGTCCTTTTGAAATACGCGCGATAAACAGTCCTATAAATGGAGCCGTGGCTGCAAACCAAGCCCAATAAAAGACAGTCCATGCTTGAGGAAATCCACCTTCATTAATCGAATCTGTATATAAACTCATTCGCAAAAAGTTGTTCATCATAAGTCCCAAACTATCAGTGAAATAAGTGAGAATAAACAGTGTTGGACCAGTAATGAGAACAAATAACGCAATCATAATAGCCAAATATATATTCCAATCACTTAATTTACGAATTCCTTTATAAAGTCCCATGTAAGCACTGGCACTAAAAATTATTGTCCAAATAACAATGATAATAATATTTAATGGTAGCGTCGGCTCTATCTCTAATAAATCAGCCATCACATTAGATACCATAGGAACACCCAGACCAAGAGACGTGGAAAGCCCTCCTATCATACTCCAAATAACAAGTATGTCTATAACCTTCCCCAGCCATCCATCTGCTTTGTTTCCTAGTATGCCACGACAAGCTGCGCTAATTTTTAATGACGGATCTTTTCTCACAAAAAAGGAATAAGCTATAACAACTGCTGGCAAAGCATATAAAGCCCAAGCCGATATTCCCCAATGGAATAGCCCATAGGCAACGGACCATTCCGCTGCTTCTTCTGTTTCTCCTTCGATACCGAACGGAGGACCTGTATAATAATAAAGTGGTTCTACAATCGACCAGAACATGATACTAGTGCCCATGCTGGCACAAAATAACATACCTCCCCAGCTAAATCTTGAAAATTCTGGTCTATCATCCGCGTCACCCATACGTACTTTACCGAATCTACCAAAAATGAGCCAAATGAGTAGAATAAACAGACCAATCGTCAGCAATTCAAAAACCCAATCCAATCGAAAAGTAAGATCATTTAAAATGCTTGTTAAAATAGGTTCTGCGCTACTTTGAAATATAGATAATGTAATCGTAATTACTACCGTGAGAATAATAGCTGGCCAAAATATCGAATGATCAATTTTACTATGTTTCATAATTCCTCCTTTTATTCTATTAACATGTCTTCATAAGAACGTGGATAATGTGTAATACTTCTTGAACCATGCTTTGTAACAATAACGGTGTCCGAATGTCGAAAGCCGCCCGTACCAGGAATATATATACCTGGTTCAATGGTATATACCATTCCTTCTTGAAGAATAAGATCATTATCAAACCGAAGGTAAGGTTCCTCATGTTCAGAAAGACCCAGACCATGACCAATACGATGGTCTATATACGCTTCATATCCAGCTTCCTGTATTACTCGATATGCTGCTAAGTCAACATCACAAGCTCTAACACCGGGTTTCACCGCATCCATCCCTGCTTGTTGTGCATCAATAGCTAGTCTTAACAATTTCTTTTGTTCATCACTAGCCCCATCTTTAAATAAAAATGTACGTTCATTCTCCGCACGATATCCATTAATCCAAACTTGCCTGCTATGAACAACTGGGTCTCCCTTTTCATATGTTCGTGTACTAGAATATAGATGCGGCATCGCGCTGCGTTTCACTCCAGAACAAGTCCAGTTTTCATAGCCCACTACTATCTCGGGATATTTTTCTGAAGCCGCTTTTAATAAAGCTTGATCGCCGTATGAATCAAATTCTAATTCGCTCATTCCTGTACTTAGGTGACGAAAAGAAGCTTCCAACGCTACATCAGACAATCTTCCGGCTTCATACAACCATTTTTGTTCTTCTTCATCCTTCACACTGCGTAACTGAATTAAGTCCTGCCCGATATCTATCACATCACATCCATTATCAATAATTAACTGATAAACATAGGCTGGTATCATTTCAAGTTCAACCCCCACCTTTGTACCGGTTGGAAGATCTCTTATAAGACGTTTAAAAGGGTCTAAAAATGACGTATCCTCACTGCCTTTGTTATAACGTTCGTGGTACACATAAAACTCTTTTGTATGTGCGTTTTCTTCAGCATGTAAATCTTCCAATTCCGGAATTATATATGCCGTTTTATCCGGATAAATCCAATAAACAATAGGACGAGAGTAAGAAATGGCCTTAAATCCGCTTAAATAATATTGATTGTCTGGATCCCATAAAACCGTTGCTCCTACTTCTTTTTTGTCCATTCGTTCACGAAATAATTTTAAGCGTTGATTCACTTGTTCTACTGGAATACTCAAAAAAATACCTCCAAAAAATTTGATTTTATTATGAACATGTTCATTTAAAGAACATGATAACACCAAGTTCTTGTGAACACAATTAAATATCAGAAAATTTTGCGTATTAAGAAGATATTCAAGTGCATTAGGGAGATACGTTGACGTGAATTGTTAAAAACGACTCTTATAAGAATATAGATGTTTCATTCCCTATAAATAAGGTGATTTTTCATCATTAAAATAATAAAAAGAGACCCACAAGTTGCAAAAACAACCTATGAGCCTCCAAATATTCTATTATTTTATCGACGCTTTGGCACATGTTCGAAAACCTCGCCGCTTTCAAAAAACTCAATTAATCGTTGAATCCAGTCATAATAATCCATCCACTCATGAATTTCTGCAAGCAGTGAATTAATTTCTTCTTCCATCCCTTCTTCTAACGTTTCTGATTCCCTAATATTTTCCAATTTCCCCTTCAGTTTCTGCTCAAAATGCCTGCTTTTATATATAGCTTTTCTCCAATTTGAAGTAAAAAGTGAAATAAAGGTCTGATAATAATCTTGCTCAACCTGATATAAATCTTTACGAACCCCAGCTCGAAACACTCGTTCTGCAATGTTTAAGTCAATCATATCACGAACCACTTGGCTCATTCGAGTTTTACTCATGCCTGTCTGTTCTGAGAGTTGATCCAATGTCATCGGGTCACGATTCATATAAATAATGCCAAGAATACGTCCTACTGTTGTCGAAACTCCAAAAGAATGCATATTGTCAGCAATCTTTTCTACGAATTGTCTTTGAACGTTTTCAATGTCTTCCGGCTGTTTGTCCGTCACTGGCATAACCCTCCCATTTGTACTATCAACCAAGACCTTACCACACGATTGACACAAAATAAAATACGTAAAGGAAGAAAAAATAAATTTCTTCTCGCCCGCACTTTTTTATACATTCCGTTCTAATATTGGTAAAGTAAAATAAAATGTGCTTCCTTTTCTCTCCTGGCTGTCTGCTCCCATTCGCCCTCCATGTGCACGAACAATCTCTGCGCATATGGCTAAACCCAGGCCAACCCCTTCTTCGCTTCTATTTTCATTTGATTTCCCTTTATAAAACCGATCAAATACTTTTGGAAGATCATCTTCTTGTATACCATTCCCTGTATCATGTACAGCTATTTTAACCATCGATTCATTATTCTGTATTATGGTACTTAGAACCATCTTTATACGTCCGCCACTCGGCGTGAATTTGCGTGCATTAAATAATAAGTTTGTAATGACTTGTTCCATTCGAATGTAATCTAAAGAGACCATTACTTCATCCGAATCGAGCTGGTTCTCAAAATAGAAGCTTATATCTTTTCTTTCTATTTCATGGCGGTAGCCTGCCGCAAGACTTTGAACAAATGTACCAATGCTTTCCTTCACAAATCGGTACTTCATTTTATCCGATTCTAGTCGTGCAAGCTCTCTTAAGTCTTGAATGATTTGCCGAAGAAACAACGTTTTATTATATACGAGTTGTAAATATTTTGGATGATTTCGATCTACCACTCCATCCATCATCCCTTTTATATACCCCTGAATGGACGTTAACGGCGTCCCCAATTCATGAGAAATATTTGACATCATCTCTTGTCTGGATTTATACATACTTTCTAATCTTCTGTTTGCCTGTTCCAACTCCCTATTTGTTTCGGAAAGTTTTTGTGTCCTTTGTTCTACTTTCACTTCCAATGTCTGATTAACTTTTTCTAACCGCTTTGACAATTGTTCTGATTGGTTTAATGCACGAGTAAATACGTTCGATAAAATAAAAGATTGGGCGAACAAATAAGTTAATAATCCTAAAGAGACGGTTTCACCTGTATCCAGCACATGGTTATAATATAAAATATCATTCAGGACAAAAAACAATAAAATAATCATAGCCGTTATATGCAACAAAGCACCTCTTCTTTTCTTTCGCAGCGCTTTTATTAGCACAAAAATCAAGTAGACAAGGGCAGACCCTGAGAAAAATTGTAATACTACCATCGCTTCAGTATATATTCGTGCTGGCGTAATTAAAATAAATGCAGCAAAGCCTGCAAAAAATAACAGAAATATATTTCTAACTCGATTATTCATATCTTCTCGATATTGGGTATGTATAAATAAAAGGAAAAAAATCATTCCCACACATGAGCCCAAATACTCTAACTTTAATGATAGCTCCCAGTTTATCGATGGTATAAAACGAACCAGTAATACTTCCCCTAACAAAAGCGTCCGCATGGAAATTGCAAGACAAACACCACCAAAATAGAGAGTAGATTTATCTTTAGGTCTTAAAATAAATATTCCAATATGATAAAGTCCCATCATCAATAAGCTGGCAACAAGAAACACTTCCATTGCTACATTTGCATCTCTCATGTTTTGAATGGCTTCAGGGCGTCCTATATGAATGGAATCGGACCATCCCGATTTTCTTTGGTGAAAATCAGACACTTGAACAACTAAATTTAATGTTTTGTCTGTTTTAAAGTAAGTGACTTCTGGGTGATGTTTAGGCTGCATTTCCGATTGACTTGTTCCAACCGCCCCACTAGATGTTAACTCTTTTCCATTTGCCCAAATTGTGTAGGCCGTATTCATATCCGGTATATGCATCCCCAGTACTTTTTCATCTTGTCCGTCCGGAAGCAGAATTTTCAGTCGATATGTTGCATAGCCATGATTTGAAAACTGGACATTATCATCATACCAATTTCCCGGTGTGTTCAAAAAAACATTAGGTTGAATATCATCCAACTCTGACGGTTCCATCAAGCGTTCCCAATAAAACTCCCATTCTCCGTCTAAAATATAAGTATCATCTTGTTGCATAGTTGTATCTTGTAAATCAAGTACACCTTGTTCTGCTTGCGTCTGTTGACTGTTATCCAATAATCCACATCCAGAGATCAAAAGACTTCCTATACAAAGAATCCAAAAATAAATTATATTCTTCATTCTGACCCCCACCCTATTAGAGCAACATTCATTCGATTAAGACACCATCACCGTTGTAGTTCATATTTATTAGTAGTCTATCACACGAAAGTACCACAATGTGACTACATGAATTAACTTTTATGTAAATACGGTCTCTTAATGTACATCATGAACGGGAGGACAAAATAAATAAAATAACCTCTTGCCTAACGATAGGCAAGAGGTTATTTTATACTTCAACGGTTTTATCCATTTGCCGTTGCTTGTTCTTCATCTTCCTGATAATTCGCTGCTTTTTCTTCTTTTCTTGAACGTAGTAGAAAAGATAATAGTAAAGCAACAAGTGCTAAAATTGTACTTCCCATAAAGGCCCACTGATAACCATTTAACTGGGCGAGCAACATCGCTTGTGTCTCCGCTCCTTCTTGCGGTAAACCATCTACAGCGGACCCTTCACTATATCGAGATGCCCCAATTCCAACAAATGTAACCAGCATAGCTGTACCTAACGATGCCGATACTTGTTGCATCGTATTCATCATCGCTGACCCGTGAGCATACCATTTCTTCGGCAATTGGTTTAATGCTGATGTCACAACCGGCATCATAGCAAATGACAAACCAAACATCCGTATCGCATAAATGGTAGTTAAATAATTGAATGACGTATCAAGGGTAATATTTGTGAATAAAAACGTAGTAATAGTCACAATGGTTAATCCAAAAATCGCCAACCATTTTGCTCCAAATTTATCAAACAATTGCCCGGTAATCGGCGACATAATTCCAATTACAATCGCACCTGGCAATAACATAAGACCTGATTCCAGTGGGGAAAAACCCATCACCGTTTGCATATATAATGGCAACAGCGTTTCCGCACCAATCATTGAAATAAGAACAGCCATCGTAATGAGCATGGATATCGTGAAAATCGGAAATTGGAAGATACGAAACTCTAACATTGGCACTTTAATCCGCAATTGACGACGGATGAAAAAGAAGAGTACGATAAAACCTCCAATAATGCTCAATAACACAGTCGAACCGTTCCATCCCATTTCTGCTACTGTACTAAATCCATATAGAATACCACCGAAACCAAATGAGGACAAAATGATCGATAAGATATCAATTTTTGGTTTACTTAACTCTGTAACATTTCTAATACATAAGAAAGCTAATGTTATCGTGACTGCCACAATAGGAAGGACAGTATAGAACAGTGCGCGCCATTCAAAATGCTCGAGCAACCAGCCAGACAATGTCGGTCCGATTGCCGGTGCGAAAGATATAACAACACCAGCCAACCCCATCGCTAAACCACGTCGCTCAATCGGAACAATAGCCAATAACACCGTCATTAATAATGGGAGCATAATACCAGATCCTGCTGCCTGAATCACCCGTGCCAATAACAGGACTGAGAAAGTTGGTGCCAATGAAGCAACCAATGTCCCTATCCCAAAGAGTCCGATTGCACTTAAAAATAATCCTCTTGTTGTAAAGCGTTCGATTAAAAAAGCAGAAATCGGAATCATAATACCATTTGTAAGTAAGAAAACAGTCGTTAACCATTGGACCGTACTTTCTTCTAAACTAAAAACGTCCATAATGGTTGGAAGTGCTGTCGCTAATAACGTTTCATTGATTATACCCATAAAAGCCCCAGCCATTAGTGCTGCTATCATGAGACCTTTTTGTACAGGTGGTAAACTCCATGAGTCGTTTGTAAGTGAATTCATTTTTACTAATCTCCTTTCCAATCTTTCCAAAGCGCTAATATTTTTTCTGATTCTATTCTTAAGGAAGGATAGTGACTTAAATATTTGGTTAAAGCTTCTATTAAAAAACTTCTTGGGATATCGCTCTGCAATTCCTTTAACAACATTTCTGTCGTTTCTATTTGCTGTTTTAAAGCATGTGCGACTGTTTCATCATCAGCTGTCTTTGTTTTTATTTCTACCAACATGGATTCCACCTCATGTTGAACCGCGGCCTTTCCTTCCAACTGGTTCGATGTATTGCTGAAATCAGCAGGAAGTACGGGGTTAATCTCTTGATCGTGTTGTACAATCACGCTTAACTGCTGAACGATAAATTCCGCAAGTTTTTTTACCGAGAGCTTTTGTTGCTGCCATAAAATAAGCATTAAATACTCTTTTATAATACCTTCCATGATTGTCGTTAAATCACTTAAATATGGTTTCACTCTATTACCAAATGCTTCCACTAAAGAACGTTCATGCCAACTCCGAAGCGCATATTGAATTTGCTTCATTTTGACATTGACCTCACTATACTCATTCGGCAAAAATTCGGTAAATAGCACGTTGAAAAAGGAACGGTATTCTACAGATCTTTCTAACTCCACTTGGACCTTTCGAATTAGTCGATCTTGAGCGTTAAGCCCGTAACCGAATTGGTAAGCATTCGCTTCTTCTAGCAAATGATCATGGTGTCTTTGGAGCAATGCCAACATCATACTTTCTTTTGAAGCAAAATGTTTATAAAATGCCCCTTTTGATATTCCACATGCATCGGTTATTTCTTGAACAGAAGTAAAATGATAGCCTTTGTCTGAAAACAGGTTAATTGCTGTCTCCATAATCTCTGTCTTTCTGTCAGACATGGAAAAATCCCCTTTTGACCAACCAGTCACTTAAAGTGATTATATAGTCACCTTGTATATATTAGACCGTTTCGACTTAACAGTCAACTTATTTGCAAAAGATGATTTCCTTATTGCTCTTCCCATTCTCCTTTCATTCTATAGGAGGAAATGCGTACGAGCGTTGAAGGGTGTGAACATAATTTCTCACCATTTAAAAGAACTACGTCATGCGGAACTGATTATTGAGTGTTAGATAGAAGCAGAAATTAGATTTAGGTTTGTCGCTTCTCCGACATATCCAAGTAATGGAGAAGACATAAAAAAAAATCTGCCTTTAAAGGCAGATTTTCATCAGTTATCCTTGTTGAGCAGTCGGGCGAACCAAAATTTCGTTAATAGCGACTTCTTGTGGTTGCTCTATAGCATAACGGATAGTACTTGCAATATCTTTGGGCTTAATCGGGGTAAATTCTGTAGAGTTCATGCTTTGCAAAATATCATCGTCAGTAATTGTCTGAGGAAGCTCGGTTTCCACCATTCCCGGTGAGATAATTGTCGTCCGTATATTACTTTCAGCAAGGGCTTCCTCTTGTCTCAACCCTTCTGTAATAACTCGAACCGCATGCTTCGTTCCACTATAAACAGACATGCCAGGTCCTACCGTGTGACCAGCAACAGAAGAAATGTTTATAATTTGCCCGGATTGTTTCTCCCTCATAGATGGAAGTACTGCTGCAACACCATACAAAACGCCTTTTATGTTCACATCAATCATTTTATCCCATTCATCTACTTTTAGTTTATTCATAAATGAAAGTGGCATTAATCCAGCATTATTAACCAAAACATCAATTTTTCCATAATGTTCTAACGCCGTTTGAGCGAGATCTTCCATTTGTTCACGTGACGTTACATCCGTGACTTTATAAATAGCTTCTCCTCCGTTTTCTTTTATCTCGTTTGTCAGTTCTTTCAACCGATCTTCCCGACGTGCTGCAAGTACAAGCTTAGCTCCATTTTCGATTAGCTCTTTTGCCGTACCTTCTCCAATACCACTCGAAGCTCCCGTTAGAATCACTACTTTATCTTCTATATTTACTGACATACTAATAATCAACCTTTCTATTAGAGAATCAGTATTATATTCCCCTCCTTCTTTCTTACTAAACATTTTAAACTTATTTAATATCAGCAAGAAAAGCACAAGGTTCGTGAACCACCACAATACCTTCTAAATGAAAATTCCCCTTGCTGTATAAACAAAGGGAATCTGTCAGATTTAGTATGGATAAACTTCTGTGATAAGTGAAACAAGTCTTTGTTCATCTACATCTACTAATCCTTGATCCGAAATTTTTGCCTTTGGAATGACCGGCAGCGTTACAGCAATCAATCGATGAATCGGATTTAAGCCAGGCATTATAGTTTCTTGGATGCGTTCTACAAACGTTTCTATAAGAGGTGCCAGTTCATCTGCTGATTTTTGACTCATTAATCCTGCAACAGGTAGAGCAAGTTCAGCGATAACTTCACCGTTTTTTACAGCAACCATTCCGCCTTGCCTGTCACGCAGATGATTCGCGGCAATAGCCATATCACCCGGATCAACACCTAAAACAGCTAGATGGTGGCTATCATGGGCAACCGTTGTTGCAACCGCTCCATCCGTAATACCGTAACCGGCCAAGACACCTAAAGTACGATTAGTATTTTTGCCATGACGATGAAACACGCCAATCACATTCAAAGGAGCTTTCCGTCCTTCATAAGCACCTATTTTCAACAAACCATTTTCAACAGGCAACGTTGTCTCAAAAAAGTTCGTCGGTATGCCCGGCGCATAATCATACTCTATGACACGAACCGATGCCTTTTCTGCACCATCACCTATTCCAATATGAAAGTCTTCGGGAACTATTTTTTCCACCTTCACGGTATTAAAAAAATCTTCAGGCGGATTTATGCGAGGTTGCGATCTCACACAAATCCCTTCTGATCCCACCAACTTTCCCCGGGCCCATGTTGCAGTGACGGTCATGTTTTCTAAATCATTCACTAATGCAACATCCGCATCCCGGCCAGGTGCGATTGCTCCAATATCACTTCGCCGCAAGCGATTGGCCGCGTTAATGGTTCCGAATCGAATCGCAGTTATAGGATCAATCCCATTCTTAATCAGGGTACGAGCAACGTGATTCATATGTCCTGGAGTAAGAAGATGATTCGCCTTCACATCATCTGAGCAGAGGCAAATATTAGGCATATATCCTAGATGACGTATCTTTTCAGCAATTGGCGCCGCATTATGAGCGAAAGAACTTTCTCTAATTTCAAGCCACATACCAGCACGAACTTTTTCCAATGCTTCATCTCCTGTCCTGCTTTCATGATCGGAATCAACTCCGGCCATGAGATAAGCAGACAATTCCCGATCACTCACAGTGGGAGCATGCCCTTGAGCAAGCATTCCAGCCTGACGGGATTCTGCTAAAATTCCTGTCATACGAGGATCTTCATGAATAACCCCGTAGTAATTCATCACTTCAGCCAGCCCATCTATGCCATCCATCTTCAATAATTCCCTTACTTTCTCAGGGGTGAAGTCATCGCCTGATGTTTCTACAGCTGGGGCAGATGGAACGCAGGAAGGCAAAAATGTCAGTACCCGTAAATCAAGTTCACGGCTTGCTTCAATCATATATCGAATGCCGCGTTCTCCTAATACATTACCAATCTCATGAGGGTCCGTTACCACGGTTGTTGTTCCTTGTGGAAGTACTGCTTTTGCATAAGCTTCCGGAGTTAACATACTGCTCTCCATATGCACATGGGTGTCAATCAACCCTGGAATGGCGTATTGCTGTTTACCATCAACACGTTTAGCAGCAGCTAACTCCGTCACACCCGGCTGCGTAACGTGAGCAATTTTTTCACCTTTCATGCCAATAGCCGCAGGATAAATCTCTCCGGTAAAAACGTTCACCAATTGAATATTTTCAATAGCAATATCTAACTCCACGCCACCTCTTGCGGCAGTCGTATATTGGACCATCCAACACCCTCCTTTTTATGGATTTTTCTCTAAACAAGCCATAAATAATAAACAAGCGGTATACAAAGAATAAATAAACCGATTGGTATCTCTTTTATTTTTCCAGTTAATATTTTAATAACAACATAAGCCAAAACCCCAAAGACAATTCCGTTCGCAATACTGAAAGTAAAACCGGTTATTAAGACAGTTAAAAAAGCAACTAAAGATTCTTCCGTATTTTCAAAGTTAATATCTTTTAAGGAAGAGAGCATTGTTAGCCCGATTACAATCAAAGCCGGTGCCGTTGCTTCTCCTGGAATCATGAGAAATAGCGGTGTCACTAACAGTGAAACGAAAAACAATGCTCCCGTAGACACCGCTGTAAGACCTGTTCTACCTCCTGCATCAACACCGCTAGCTGATTCAATATACGTAGTTACAGTAGTAGACCCTGCCATCGAACCAAATACCGTTGCCAGCGAATCTACAAGAAACGGCTTTTTTATACCTGGTAAATCCCCATTTTTATCCAACAAGTCCGCTTTTGCTCCCACACCTAGTAACGTTCCCATTGATGAGAAGAAGTCTCCTGTAAAAAATGTAAAGATAAGCGGAATGAATGCAAATTGCAAAGCTTGCAGCCAGTCTACCTGAAACATTATAGGGGCTGGGTTAGGCGGTGCTTGAAAAAATGTTTCTGGCATTGTCGTTAACCCAAGCGGGATACCTATAACAGTTGTTATAACAATTCCATAAAGTACAGCTCCTTTAATCTGACGACCCATTAATCCTAAAATGATAACTAACCCAATGATGGAGAGCATAATAGAACTATTGTGAAGACTAGCTAAAGTGAGACCGTCTCCACTATCATTAGCCGTAATCAACCCTGCGTTTTTCAATCCTGTTGCGGTAATAAATATTCCCACCGCTGCCCCAACTGCTAGTTTAATATTTTTAGGAAGCATATTAGCTATAGCTTCCCTTATACCAAAGATAGTAAGCAAAAAGAATGCCATTCCTGAAATAAATACCATACCCAGCGCCGTCTGATAAGTCGCTACACCACTTGCTACAATCGTATAAGCAAAAAAGGCATTTCCACCCATAGCAGGCGCCATTGCAAATGGACGGTTTGTAAATAGACCCATAATAATCGAAAATATTGCAGAAACTAGTAAGGTCGTAACCATGACAGAGCCTGCCGGCATACCAGCATCACTCATCAAACTTGGCTGTATCGCTATAATGTAAGCCATGGTAACAAATGTTGTTAGTCCGGCCATCATTTCTGTTCGAGTCGTTGTATTATTTTTGTTTAGACCGAATCTTTTTTCTATCCAAGCAGACATGTTGATAATACCCCTTTTTTGTCATTAATTAATTTACACACTGATTGTAGAAGGTAAAACAAGCATTGTCAATTCTATTCCCTAACTTTATTGGTTATAAATCTTCATAATGTTCGTTTTTTGTAAATTATAAAAAAAGCAGCCGCAATGATTTATCATCACGACTACTTTTTGTTTTTTGGAAAGAGCCTTTATGTTCCATATTTTTTAAAGGTCGATTTACCATCGCGTTTTGCTGTGTACATCGCGCGGTCTGACTGTTTTTGTAACTGATTCACATCATACACTTCATCTGTTGCATAACTAATTCCGATACTGCACGAAATCGGAATCGATATAAACTCGGCCCAAAAAGGCTCTTTCATTCTTTTTAGAAATTTCTCCACAAAAGCTTCTGTCGATATTGTACGGTCACTTTCTAAAAATAAAATTGCAAACTCGTCACCACCCAAGCGGGAAGCAAACCCTGTTTCAGGAAGCAAATCCTTCATTAATTGAGAGACATGCTGAATGACTTTATCTCCAGTATCATGTCCGAATGTGTCATTAATCTGTTTAAAATTGTCTAGATCTACAAGCAGTAAGGAAAGATTGTTATTTTTAGATTGTTTCGTTTGGGCAAGCAACGTTTCTGCTTTTTGATTAAAAGAATAGCGATTAGCAAGACCCGTTAACGTATCATGATAGGCTAAATACATCACCTCTTGCTCATTTATCCTTGACTGGGTTACGTCTTGAATCATGATATATTTCATCATTTTGTTGTCCAACTCAATAAATTGAGAGTCAAGAACTAAATGAACATCTTTTTTTGTAACAGAGTGTTTTAATGTTAGTTCATAATTTCGAAGCCCTGTGCTTCCTTCCCCAGCCATTTGCCATTTCTTTCTAAAATAATTGAATGTTTCCCTAGGTACGAACTTTATCAAGGAGGTTCCTATTAAACTTTTCATTTTTCTTTGAAACAATTCTTCCGTTTGTTTATTAGCATCTTTTATTTGTAAATGTTTATCTATAAGAATGATTGCTATTGGAGATTCTTCAAATAAAATTTGATATCTTTTTTCGTAATGAGGGAGAAAATCGTACTTTTTCATAACCATTTGTATAGATCCTATTAAAAGCAAGTCCCCATACATGACAAGGAGCGGTACATTTTTTAAAAAATCTGCATAAATAAATAAAGCTCCAAATATTAATCCCCAAAAAAAGTACAGTATAAAACCGATTTGAAAATACTGCAGCAATGGGTACGAAACGGACTCTACCGATCTACGTTTTTTAGCTTGAAAGAACATCCAAAAAATATACCCGGCATACAAAATATATAGATAGCTGTACACACGCATAAGAGGTCCAAATTCTATATATTGCGCAAGTGCATAGTGCTCGATTGATTCTACCAGCCATCCATCTATTGGAAATAGAGGGATAATTAAGACAGCTGGTAAATACATCCCCCATCTTTTTAAAAACCCTTGCAGGTAAAGAGATTTACTGGTCAACATCATTCGAAACCATTCAGTAATCAAGCAGAATTTAATAATACTTAACGGAAATTCAAGAAAGACTATTAACCCTTTTGTTACTGTATTAGGAAGAGTCAGTTTTAAAAAATATGTAATAAATAAAAAAGAGACGCAAAGGAGTAAAAGGGCAGTGATACGATGAAAGTTACTTTTCTTATTTTTAACATATGTTTCAACCGATAAATAAAAAATAGCTCCAGACACTAAAAAATAAAAAACAGATAAAACGGACACCCACACTTTTAAAGACCTCCTTTCCCCCTCTTATAATCTCTTCATATAGTCTACCAACAAAATGACTTTTTTCCTATATATTTTTTAACACACAATGATTTGTAAATTCTTCTTCCCTTTTCTTCATCTAAACCATGTTATAATAATCCTAAAGATAATAAACAAAGGAGTTTGTAGGATGACCGTTCATGAACATAAAAATGATGCTCCATCCACCGTGAATTGTGCGATTATTACAATAACCGATACCCGGACATCGGCAAACGATAAAAGTGGACAACTCATACAAGACATACTTCAAACATCAGACTATAGTGTGATAGATTATAATGTTATAAAAGATGAATACGAGGACATTCAATCACTTATTCAACAGTTAGCGGAAAACAAAAGGGTGAATGCCATTTTATTGAACGGAGGAACAGGAATATCAAAACGTGACACAACGTATGAAGCAGTAAGAGATATACTGGATAAAGAAATGCCTGGCTTCGGAGAATTGTTTCGTTATTTAAGTTATGTCGAGGATATCGGTTCCGCCTCCATTTTAAGTCGTGCCACCGCAGGTGTTTATAATCATACTGCAATCTTTTCGATGCCTGGGTCCTCAGGGGCCGTCCGATTAGCGATGAATCGGCTGATTTTACCAGAATTAGGACACGTCACAAGGGAAATACACAAAGACTTATAACACCACATATTCTTGAGGGGGCTGTTTTAAGGGATAAACAAAATAATGTGTTTCACAGCGATAGTTATCCTTGGAAGCAGCCCTCTCTTATAAAAGTCAACCCGATTAAGCGCGCGGCCACGCACGTCTCTCAGCATACTCCATACACATCTTACAAACAGGAACTGTTTTCCCACTAGAAGGAGCTATATATTTACGCGGCTTATATCCTCGAATTTTTTTCTTACACATTCCACACGTTTTACTAAAAAACATGACCATTCTCCCCTTTCTAGAAAATCTTTTCTCTATCATAGTACATACAAATGCTTGCTTGAAGTATAACGCTTCCCTGATGTCATCTTTTTGTTATTTTTGTAACAAAAAAGAAATATTTTTGTAACATATTGTGTTATTATAGTAGAATGACAATAAATCTACATTACGGAGGAAAACGAATGCAGAAAAACTTTATTCAACACCGAAAAAAATTATTGCTCTTTCTTTCCATTTTCGTTGGATTTTTTGTAGCAATCTTTTTTATAGATGATAAACCTACAGACTCTATGGACACAGAAAATATCACACCGACTTTATTTATTCACGGTTTTAAGGGGGGTTCCGGCTCTTTCCATTCATTATTGAATCGATTTGACTATCATGATTGGGGATCGAAAGGATTAACGTTTTACGTATCTGCCTCGGGGAATCTTCAAATGGAAGGCAGCATGTCAGACGGAGAAAATCCATTTATTCAAATTATTTTTGAAAACAATCGTGCCAGTTTAGATCATCAAACCTTATGGGTTCAAAAAATAATGACTACACTTAGAGAAACGTATGATATTAAACAGGTTAATCTCGTCGGTCATTCTATGGGAGGACTGACTGCAACAAATTTTTTACTACACAATCAAACAGGAAATTACCCCGAAGTAAATAAATTAGTTGTCATGGGGTCCCCTTTTCAAGGGATAGATGATGAGAATTACTTTTCCACTAATTACGGAGAAGCCACAAAAGACTTGAAACCAGAGTCCGAGTCGTTGCGTTCCATGATACAGAATAATGGTAATTTTAACGAAAACATTGATGTTCTTGCTGTTGCAGGAGTGATAAACAACAAGAATTCAGATGGGGTTGTTCACGTATCAAGTGCTCTCGGTATACAAGATATCGTCCCTTCTGCGATTTATAATGAAGCAATCATAAAAGACGTTTACGCAACCCACTCCGGCTTACACGAACACCCTGTTGTCGATCAAAAGATTGCCCATTTTTTATGGGATATCAAAGAACCTAGTTAAAAGGAAGAAGTTTGTATCTTTTTTAATACCTTCCCCGAGTCCCTTTCATTGCTATATATAGGTGCCTATTCTTTCTAGAAAAACAAAAACCGGCTGCACCTCATAAAGATACAGCCGACGGTTTCACCTTTTTCTATTTGAGCTTTTCCATATGAAAAGCAGGTACTAGTCCTTCATCAGACGCTCTGCCAAGCAATGATTGAATAGCTGCATATCCATCTTCCCCAAGATTTCTCGTAAATTCATTAACGTATAAATCTATATGCTGTTGCGCAACTTTTGGAGACATTTCTTGTGAATGAGCCATCACATAATCACGTGATGCTTCTGGATGTTCCCATGCATAATCGACGGAAGAACGAATCCATTCTTCTATCTTCTCATGGTCGACTGACCGTTTAGCAATAATAGCACCTAGCGGAATAGGCAGACCCGTATCTTCTTCCCACCATTCTCCAAGGTCCTGAAGCATATGCAATCCATAAGTGTGATATGTAAAGCGCGCTTCATGAATAACAAGGCCTGCATCCACTTCTCCACGTTGAACAGCGGGCATAATCTCATCAAACGGCATAATTTTTATTTCCCCAACACCATCAGGAACTTTCTGCGATGCCCAAAGTCGAAACAGCATATAAGCGGTAGAACGATCACTTGGAACCGCTATAGTACGACCAGTGATAGTGGCAGGATTTTTTTCGTTTTTAGCCGTTAACACAAGCGGACCGCATCCTCTGCCAAGCGCCCCGCCGCACGACAACAGACGATAATCATCAAGCACCCATGGTAGAGCAGCATAAGAAATCTTCATTACTTCCGGGCCTTCTTTATTAGCCGCCCAATAATTCGTTTGATCTATATCTGCATAAGTAACATTCACTTCTGGTGTATCTGGAATCAATCCATGAACCAAAGCATGAAAAGTAAATGTATCGTTTGGACATGAAGAAAATGCTATATTCAATTAAAAAACCTCCTGTATTGTTCTACTAGCCTTCTCTAAGACAGCTAACGCTTCCTTTATTTTCCATTCATTTCTTTCACGGGGACCCACGACATTAGATATCGCCCGCATTTCATACACAGGTACGCTTACTCTTCTAGCTGCTGCTGCAACACCAAATCCCTCCATTGCTTCTGCTTTAGCTTCCGGTACCCTTTGTAATAATTTATGAGCTGTCTGAACAGTGCCCGTTGTCGTAGTCGTCGTTACTATAGATCCCGTTTGAACATCTACACCAAATGTTTCGATTTGCTTTCTCCATTTTTCTACATATGTAATGTCGCAATCATATTTAGATGTTCCAAGGTCCAATTCTTCTAACGATAAAAAACCAGTTTGTGTCTCTGATCCCATATCTACAGCTCGTATATCACTTGCTACCACCAGCGATTCAACATCAGCCTTGTTTTCAAACCCACCACCAATCCCAGCGCTAATCACTGTGGAAAAAGTCGAATGGCTTAATGAAAATGCCGTACTAACTGCTGCTTCCGCTAAACCGACACCTCCAACAATAACTTCAAAGCGTGAATTATTGTCTAGTCCGCACTCTACTGCTGCTTTCTCTGCTTCTACTGCTGTAACAATTAAAACTTTATTCATGCTGAGAAACTCCTTTACTACAATCAACCCATCCTCCATCTTATCACGAACAGATAGTTATCATTAAAAAAAGCACCCATTTTTGTTAAAAAGGGTACTTTTGGATAACGAATTATGAGGTAGATACTACAGATCCTTGTCTTGTCCATGACGCTTCTTTTGTTTCACTTGGAAGCAACCACTGTTCATAACATTGCTTTAGTAAAGTATTAAGCCCCTCAACCGATGTCATCCTGTTAGCAGCATCATAATTGATAAATTCTTTCGGAAAAGGGTATGCTTGCGGAACGGATTGATGTATCGCATTAATCGAGTAAACATGTGATAGTGCTGCATTTGGTCCGCATAATGTTTCTTTTTTATTTTCTTGAACAGCTTTAATGCAATGAAATAGTTTATAAGAACGTTCTTGCTCTGGTTCTCCGTATATTTTTTCTGTACCATCATTAAAATAAACGACAATCGACTCATTTTTTTTATACAAAATTCTTGCATCTTCAAACTCATATTCAAATACAGGACCAAGTTCTTCGGTTACAGCATGAGAGGCAAAATAATAAATCTCTGTCCCTGCATCAGTGACACCTTTGAAAGCGCATGTATCAAACGTTTCGATATCATTCACACAATATAACTCAGCTGTTAATTTATTCAGTGGCGCACTCTCTTCTGGTTTATTACCAAGAACGTAAAACATATTGTGCAAAAAGTGAGACGTCGCATTGTTAGCAACACTATCGAATATAGGCGTGCCATCTTGCGCGTATTTTTTGCCTGCCCAAGACGCTCGTTCATAATATTCTTCATTTCGAGGCCATAAAACCAGTGTTTTCATACGCTTTGCCTTTCCGAACTTACCAGCTATGATATCTTGCTTAAGATTCTGAATAACATCGCTAAAAGACCAGTCAAAACCAATTGCTACAAACTTATTTTTTTCCTCTTTTAATTGAATCATTCGTTTAGCATCTTCTATCACAGGACTCATCGGCTTTTCACATAAAACATTACTTCCATTTTCTAATGCACAAATGGTTTGTTTCGTATGAAAATGAATGGGCGTTGAAATAATCGCCAAATCTGCCTTATTTTCTTCATAAAATGTTTCTAACGAGGAAAAAATCGGTATGTTATGCTCTTTAATTTCTTCATAATAAGTACTATTTTCAGGATAAATATCGACCACACCTTGAATCATGTCAAACATCGAGTGTTCATATAATTCTCTAAGATAAGTATTCCCGTAACCGCCGATTCCGACGAGAACAAGTCGGATATAATTTTCCATAAGGACCTCCTTTTACTCGATTCGCTTCGCCATATTTTGAGCAATTAAACATAATTCAGCTGCTTTAAACGCATGGTTCTGTGTCATAGCATGTTCTGTATTATTTAAACAATCAAGAATAAGATCGTGATAATATGGAAAACCAACTTCTCCTTGCAGCGAAAAATACTTTTCTCCCTGCTGGTTTACAAGAAATAAATGATCTCCTTCTTGACTTCTCGTCACATCAAGATTCTTTCTTAATTCAATGTATCCTTCCGTTCCAAGAATAATGGTACGTCCATCTCCCCATGAGCTTAAGCCATCCGGCGTCAGCCAATCAACACGGAAATAATTAATAGCTCCGTTGTCAGCCACAAGCGATGCTTCCCCAAAATCTTCTAACTCCGAGTATTTTTTATTAGCGTAATTTGCAACTTTACTTTGCTCTACTTTCGCATCTTTTGCTCCCGCGAAAGTCATAAACTGTTCAATTTGATGACTTCCAATATCACATAAAATACCGCCGTATAATTCTTTCTCAAAAAACCATTCAGGCCGGCCCATAGCATTTAATCGATGCGGTCCTGTTCCCATAACTTGAACAACACGTCCTATCGCACCTTCCTCAATCAGCTGACCAGCAAAAACAGCACTCTCTACGGCCACTCTTTCACTATAATTGACAGCCCACTTCAAGCCTGTTTCTTTTGTTTTTGCCTTTGCTTTTTCTAATTGTTCCAAGGTTGTAAAAGGGGCTTTGGCAGTAAAAAAGTGTTTGCCGGAATCAAGCACTTCCAGTCCGAGATCCCCCCGGGTAGCTGTGATTGGTGCCGCTGCTACTAATTGAATCTCATCATCTTTAAGAATGTCATTTTTGGAAGACGCTGCTTTTGCTTGAGGAAACTTTTTTTGAAACGCTTCCATTTTTTCTGAATCGGAATCATACACCCATTTTAATTCCGCACCAGCCTTTATCAATTTATCACACATTCCATTAATATGACCGTGGTCCAGACCTATAGCAGCTATCGAAAACTCACCTGGACCAACCACTGGTTCAGGTTTTGGTTTAGGGAAATAATGTAAAGTGTTTGATTTCATCATTAATCATTTCTCCTTCGTTCGAGATGGAGGGTTTTATATCCATATTATAATAGGAAAACCCATCTTTGTCTTATTAAACTGGAAGACACTTCTCAAATTCGGAACTCAATTAAGGTAAAGAGCTTTTTTATAATCTGTTGGTGTAGAGCCTGTATGCTTTTTAAAAACTTGGCTGAAATAGCGGGGGTTATTTCCAAAACCAACACTTTCTGCTACCTCAAACATCTTTACTTCTTCCGATTGCTCAATCAGTGTAATAGCTGTTTTCATGCGTTCTTCCATTAAATAAGTAGAAAATTTTTGTCCTGTTTCCTTTTTGAATAACTTTCCTAAGTAATCGGAATTCATATAAAACACATCCGAGGCGATACTAGATAACGACAAAGATTCTTCTTCAAGGTGCTTTTTCGCATAATCGATCACTTGATTGACCAGTTGATTTTGCGTTTCTCGTTTTGCATCATAATTTACTTCCGCGATTTCTATCGCTATTTGTTTTATAAATGTTTCAATGTCTTGCAACGTCGAACTCGTATGAAAGCGGTGGACATACTGAAACATCTCCTCCATAACTTCTGTTCTTGTTTGGCGGATAAACGACATAAATAATTCCAGACAATGAGTACGTACAACTTGAATATCGAGTCTGGTTTTTTTCAGTTCTTCAAAAAAGTGTTCCAAATATGCTGCTGTTTCTTTTTTGTTGCCGCTTCGTATGGCAAGCAGCAAGTTTTCATGGTCAAAAGAAAACCCTTTCGGACGGTTATCCTCATTCTGAATATCTTCTGAAGTAACAATGCCGCCTCTACCTAAATAAAATCGATACGTCAGCCCTTCGAGAATTTCTTGATATAATAAATGAAGATTGGCAAGATCACTTTTACCGCTTACTGCAGTCGTAAAGCTGTCCCCGGTTAATGATTTCCATTCTTTTTTCACTATCTTCACTTGTTCTATGACTTCTTCAACCTCACTGTTTTCCACAAGTAAAACGATTCGTTCAGAAATAATAGTAGAAAGCAAAATATTTTGAGAGTCTGCTAATTGTTTATTCATTATTTCTTTTAACGTAAATAAATGCTCATATTCAAAATCATTATCTATGACACAACCTATTAATCGAAAAGGTCCTGATTCCTTCTCCAACCCGAATAATTCTTGATAATATGTCCATTCTTTTATATTATATTTTCTATTTATAATAAATTCTCTCAAAAATTGCTCTTTTGCTTTTGGAATCACCTTATTCAATTTTGTACGAATGCTTTCGATAAATGCTTCATTTTCACTATTCATGTCTAAATCGGCGACAACTTCTTTGATTGCTTCTTCAATTTTTTTCTCATTACTCGGTTTTAAAAGATAATGTTTAACACCGCATTTCATAGCAGTTTTAGCAAATGTAAACTCATCATAACCAGAAAGAACAATAAATCTTATATTCGGAAAATAGGAATGGACTTTTTCGATTAATTCAATTCCATTCAATCCTGGCATTTTAATATCGGTCACAATAATATCAGGGGGGGTTTGTTGTATAATGTCAAATGCCATTTGACCGTTATATGCTTTACTCGCTAAACACGTACCACAACTTTGCCAATCTACCATTGTCGCAATACCTTCAAGAATATTTATTTCATCATCGACTACCATCACTTCATACATCTACCCTCACCCCTTCATAAAAGGCAGCGTGATAATAACAGCTGTGCCTTCTTCATTTTCCCTATCAATCTTCACACCACCATCTTCTCCAAACATGAGATGAATCCTTTCATTAATATTGTATAACCCAATACCTGATCCTTTCGGCTTCACTTTTCCTTCATGGATTTTTTGAATCGTTGCTTTATCTATGCCGGGACCATTATCCCGAACTATTATACGTACATCATCTTCTCCTGTGGATATTTGTACAGAAATCGTACATGTTTCCATCATTTCTTCCAGACCGTGTTGAATAGCATTCTCCACAATAGGCTGAATCGTAAGTTTTGGAATACTGAGATATTCCGCCCCAGGTTCCTTTTCTAATTTAAATTGAAGACGTTCTCCATATCTGTATTTTTGAATTGTTATATAGTTTTCTACTATTTCTAACTCTTCTGATATTTTAATTAAAGGTTCTTTTTTACTTATTATATTTCTCATCATATTACCCAATGCCTCTGCCATCGTTGAAATTTTCTCCTGTTGATTCATTTTCGCCATCCAATGAATAGAATCCAGTGTATTATATAGAAAATGTGGATTAATTTGAGATTGTAAGGCTTTGTATTCTGTTTCCTTAATAACAAGCTGTTTCGTATAATTTTCTTTAATTAGCTCATTAATCTTATTAAGCATAATATGAAAATTTTCCTGCAAATCTCCTATTTCATCTTTAAGATAATTCTTTTTTTCATACTCTACCTGGTCAAAATCACCCTTTTGTACCTTCTTCATTCTTTGTGTTAGCTCTTCAATAGGCTTTGAAATAGCTTTTGCTGACTGCCTGCTAATAAAAACTGTAATAATAACGACCAACAATAGATAACCAATCATCATTTGAGTAATCATTGCCTTTTTACTATCAACATCTTCAAAAGGAAGAACATTATAATACGTTAAATCGAAATAACGAGAGGGCTGACCTGTAATAAAATATTCTTTGTCATCAACATTTACTATTCTATATCCATCTTCTGCTTCTTTTGTTTTTAAAAAAGAATCAACTTCAAACGGTTTAAAGTTATCCGTATAAACAACTTCTTCTCCTTTTGTAATGACAAAATTCTTATCTGGCGCAAAATTCAACGTATCATCTATAAGATCTTCAATATTTAGTGTAATTATTAAGTAACCTAGGTGATCCAGTGATAAGTTTTCTTGTTTTTTTATCTCTCTAGCAGCAACTAAATATTCTCCATGTTCTGTATTGCGCCAAACGTTCCCACCCCCAGCTTGCTCGATCATATCTTTTGTTTCATCCATATCAATATCCACATCTGGAGTAAATCCTGCCACCATCATGTTTTGTCTTGCATCCATAATTTGTACCGATTGAATGTATCGTTCCTGGTTAGCAAATAAAATCATTCTGTCCACTAAATTCGTTCGTACTCGATAGGTGTTGTAGCTTATATTGTCAGCTCGCAGCTGATCTAAATAGTTTTGTACGCTAGGATCTGTCACAATACTAAAAGAAAAATCTTCTATATTGTAAAGCTCACGATCTAAAACGGTCGATGAAAGATGTAAATTATTTGCCGCCTCTTCATAAATCTTTTCTTCGTAAATATTTGATAAAAATTGAAAGATTAACAATCCCATCATTCCAAATGCAAACATCAATAAAAATGTAAGGGAGAATAGTTTATTACGTATCTTGGAAAATTGGTTAAAAACATTTGTCGGATGAAGCGCTTTCAAAAAACGAGTGATGGCACTTTGATGTGTTAATTTTTTCTTCATGCTTGCAACAAGCACCCCCTCATTCTCATCCTTGCACTTGTTCTTGTTGCGAAGAATCATGATTGTGATTTCTACTTTTGTACACGATAATTAAGACCGCAACAAGTCCTGCTAATTCTCCAACGGAAGCAGCAATGGCTCCATTCACACCGTTCCATTGAGGATAAAATGTCACGAGCAGACCTAAAGACACACATACAATAAACAGATTCACCAATTGAGCGGCTACCATTCTTCTCGTTCTCCGCTCGAGCATAATAAATCCGTTAAAAAAATCCACCCAAGGAAAAATAAGAACTTTCAGTATAAAAAACTGTAAAACTATGATAGTAGGCTCTGCAAGATTGCGTTCAGCTCCCATCACTGTCTCCATGAACCATGTTCCAAGAGGAGTATAAGACATAAAAATCAAGAGAAGAGCAGGAATTAAACTAATAAAAATTGTAAACTTAAATACTCTTGAACGATCCTCTTGATAAAATTGTAGCACAATTTGATGAGTATACATAAAAAAACTTAACATTAATTGGGAGATGGAAAAAGCTAGAGCAAAAGAGGCAATACTCATTTCAATATTATCACTTTGGGATAAAAACACATAAATGAGCGGCTGCACCAATGTTTGAAACAAAAAATACAAGACAAGCGGCAAGTAAAAAGGCATGATATCTTTATTTGTTAATGTATAAGCATCTAGTTCCGTATTTTTTAAAATTTTATGTCCTTTCCAAACACTAATAACACATTCTATAAACATGCCTATCAAAAAAATCGCAGCTCCGGCCATGCTTGTCACACGCCCAGTAGCTACAAACCAGAAAGCTGCTAAAAACATAATTCCAAGCCTTATAATGACCCCAATCGTCAACCATTTTGTCTCTAAATGATTGATTATGATACCTTGGTAAATTCCACGAATACCTGAAAAAATAATAACCGTTGAAATCACTGCAAACGTTAAAGAAATCGTACGAAGCATATTTTGATCCGCATTGAATAAGTGAATAAAAAGCCAATTTCCGATAGGTGTAAAACTAATAATCATGCTTATTGAAATCATCGTAATGCTGACATATACAAAGACGAAAGCAAGCGATTTAAAAGATTTCATATCTCGAACAAGCGCTGAACTTGTTTGACGAAATACAATCATTGGTTTTTCTACAACTCCAAACATAGAAAAAGCCACCGCATAACATGCGATGATAAAAGCAGCATTATCTCCCCTGCTCAACGTACCGTTTATGATAACGTGAGTTACTGCAGTCAAACTAGAAGAAATTCCTAGAGGAATAAAAAAATAGGCCAATTTTCTGTATGTCAGGTTCAAGGTCCACCACGTCCCCTGTGCTATTAAAATCTATGACGAAAGTTTACGTCCTTTTTTCATTTCATCTTCTTTTTTTTCTTGACGTTCAACACCAAAATAATACGTAACGAATCGTCCGGCAATTGCAGCAAGAAATTGTTGGAACACAATCGAAAGAACGACCGGAAGCGCTGCAGCTGGCGGAAAGTATGTTACCGCAAGTGACGCACCAACCCCCGTATTTCTCATTCCGCTGTTGTACATTAAACTAATAGCTGTTGATTTGTCCCACTTAAATAAAAACGGTAGAAACAATCCTATTATATAAGCTACACAAGCAATTCCCCACACGAGTAAGAATAGAAAAATCAATGTTCCATCAATCGTTTGAAAATAAGGAGATACGACGGCACTGTTAATAAGGATAACAACTAAAATAGCCACCTTTGAAAAAGGGGCCAGTGTCGTCCCGAGTTTTTTCGATTTTCCATTCGTCACACGATTTACAACGATACCTATAATAGATGGAAATACAATCATCCAAAATAATCCGGACATTAATCCGAATACATCCATAGATACTTGTGCTCCAACTAAAACTTGTAAAGTGAGCGGAACAAGAAACGGAGATAATAATGTATGGACAAGTACAATTGCTAAGGTAAGTCCTTTATTTCCGCCTTTTAGTCCTACCCACATTAAAGTTACAACACCAGTAGGAATGGTAAATGCAAGCACAAGCCCTGCAATCATATTTATATTTCCGGAAAAAAAGACAATGCCGGACACATAAGCCAGCAAAGGAATAATGAATTGTAAAATAGATAGACATATTATAATGGGAAGTGGTCGGGAGAAGGCCTGTTTTACTTGAAGTAAGTTTAGACTAAGACAACTCGAGAAACTTATAAACGCAAATATCCATTTCACAAAAGGAGCCCAACTTTGAGCTCCACTCCATAGCGTCACTCCTAAAAAGACGATGACAGGAATCATATATGGCATCGCCTTCTCAAGAATTAAGTTCATTCGTTGCAACATATGTGAACCTCCCCGCAGTGACTCTTGTTATTACGCCGCTTTCCCTTGAACGGACAATGTTTTCCGATCAATTTTTTTAAAAGATTGATACGACATCCACATATTTAACTGAATAAAGAAACTAACCCCAAAAAGCGGGATGAAACCAGGGAAAGTTATAAAGAAATAATATGCAGATACAGCTGTGATAAGCATCAATAAAACATTAGATATATTTAAAAAGCTTAACGCAATCGAATACTTAATATATTGAAGAGACGTTAAATTATAATGAACATACACAGGAAATATATAAAATAACATCATAACAAAGATAATGCCGGTAATCGTCATAACGACATTAAAAGTAAAAAAAACAGCCCCATCAAACGCACGAAAGAAATTTAAATTAAAATACCATAGAAGACCAAACAAGGATATAGATAAACCCAATCCATTTACTTTCCAAAACTCTTTTCGAAACGATTTCCAAAACGTTCGAAAAAGCGGTATATTATCCTCTCCGACAGCAGTCTTTCTGGCCACACTAAACAAGGCAGCCGTACTTGGAAATATTCCAAGTACCACACCTCCAAGCAAAGTACAGGCTATCCACATCACATTTAAATAAAAAAAGTAACATATCCACTGACAAAGGGAATATACAAACTGAAACAAACGTCCTCCTGCCATTTCATTCCCCTCCCGCTATTTTTACTTCACCGTCTTTTCTAACAATAAATCGTCTATTGTTTGCGGTTTTCCTTCTTTCACAGACTTCCAGACTGCTTCTCCCGTAGTCACTGCATAAGAGCCATCTTTACTACCGGAAAGTATTTTATACGGTCTTCTCGGATTTTCCCCTAAGAAAATATCTTCCTGAATGACCGGATCGCCACCTCCGTGCCCACCTTCACGTTCTACCACATGAATCGTTTCTTTTGCCCCGAACAATGGAAAATAATCAATAGTCTGCTCAGGTGTTGGAAAGGGAACTCGGGACGGAGCATGATATTCCATTGTTTCTATACGTCCCTTCGTTCCGTTTATAGCCAGGCGATATCCTTCATAAGGCAATGAAAAATTTACAGAGTAACTAAGTAGCGTTCCTTGTTCATACCGGATAGAAGCCGCATAAGTATCTTCAATATGAATATCAGAATCAAACACACACCGATCTGTATGATAATTTGTGTAACCTTCACGTCTTCTCATGTCAGAGTCAATGTGGTCATCTTGAACCGTAGCATTATTGCTGCGAGTGTTCCAATGTGCATAATAAGGACAGTCCAATTGTACATCACAGGTAGAACACCGACGTCCTTCTTCCTCTTCAGGATTATGAACACTGTCTTTGCCATAATAATTTAAATCCCCAAACGCAAACACTTCTTCTGGCTTTTGATCAAGCCACCAATTAACTAAGTCAAAGTGGTGGGAACTTTTATGAATGGACAATCCACCCGAAAGTTCACGATAACGGTTCCATCTTTGAAAATAAGTAGAGCCGTGGTACGTATCAATATACCAATTTAAATCAATAGACGTTATACGCCCAAGCTTACCATCTTGAATCATTTCTTTAATCTTCATATGGTACGGATTATATCGATAATTAAAAGTAACTGTTACTTGACCTTTGCTTTCCCGCTCCGCATCCATAATTTTTTGACAGTCTTCTGCCGTTGTTGCCATCGGTTTCTCAGAAATGACATCCAGATGGTGTTGAAGACTTTTTAAGATATAATCAACATGTGTATCATCCCGGCTCGCAACTATAATGACATCTGGATTTGTTTCTTTAACCATTCGATCAAAATCATTACTATCAAATTCAGGCACATTGCTCGTTTCCGGAATCTGTTCTTTACACACAGAAAACCTTTTTGAATCAATATCGAGCATACCAACTAATTCACATTGATTCGAAAACGTCTGAATCATGGGTTCGATAAACATACCAATGGCACGCTTGCTGACTCCGCAAACAGCATATCTTCTCACAAGACACCCTCCATTCTGAGTATTACATATTAACCTTTAAGCCCGCTTGTACTAATACCATCTACTATATAACGTTGGAAAATGAAGAAAATAATAATAATCGGCAACAAACTTAAAGTAGTCATTGCAAACATTGCACCCCAGTTTGTCACGGAGTTCGGATCAGAAAATAGTTTCAGTGCCAAAGAAACTGGATATTTTTCAGGCGTCTGCAAGTAAATAAGTGGAGACATAAAGTCATCCCATCTCCAGTAGAAAGAGAAGATGGCAGCCGTCATCATAGCCGGTACAATGAGCGGAACGATAATTCGAAAGAATATCGATATTGTATTACATCCATCTATTCTTGCAGCCTGATCTAACTCTTTTGGAATCGTGCGGATAAACTGCATAATAAGAAAGATAAAAAACGGTACCCCAAAAAATGATGGTAATATGAGAGGTAGATAGGTATCGATCCATCCAGCCCAATTAAACATAATATATTGCGGTATCATCACCATTTCAAACGGAAGCATCATTGTCATCATCATTATTACAAACCACATTTTTCGACCTTTAAAATTAATGCGGGAAAAACTATAAGCTACAACCGCAGAGAAAATAATGCTGCCAATTGTTGATACCGTCGTGATGAACAAGGAGTTTTTGAAAAATGTCGTAAAAGTTATGCCTGCAAATCCTTGCCAACCTTCAACATAGTTAGAAAACTTCCAGCTTTCAGGGAGGATAAGATGGGAATCTACAAACACTTGTGAACTTTCTTTCAATGAACTTCCAGCCATCCAAACGATAGGATAAAGCATAATGGCTGTAAAAATCAGCAAAAGCGTATGTTGTACAATTTTTTTCAGACGTTTCTTTTTTCTATAATCCATTATTCCCTACTCCTTTCTTTAGTTATCTTCGTAATGAACCCAATACTTCGAGCTTTTGAAAATTAAAGCAGTAAATATTGCTATAATAATTAACATCACCCAGGCTAGTGCCGCTGCATATCCCATATTGAAATATTCAAAAGCCTGTCTGTACATATAAAGGATATATAACAAGGTGCTGTTTATTGGATCCCCTTCTGTAACAACAAAAGCAGGAGTAAAGGCCATAAATCCTTGGATTGTTTGCATAATTGTGTTAAATAAAATGACTGGCGTAAGCATAGGTAGTGTAATCATAAAAAATTGTTGAATAGGCTTTGCTCCGTCTACCGCAGAAGCTTCGTAAAATGTGCTCGGAATATTCCGCAAACCCGCTAAAAAAATCAGCATAGAAGAACCAAACTGCCAACCATACAATATGACCAGTGTCCAAATTGCAGTATTAGGATCACCTAACCAAGAATGTCCTGATAATCCGATAGTGTTTAAAATACTATTTATTGCACCTTCATTGCCGAATAATTGGCGCCACATGATGGCTACCCCAACACTTCCACCTACAACAGAAGGTAAATATAGCAATGTCCTGTATAGTCCAACCATTTCTACTACTTTATTAAGAATTAAAGCAATTAACAAAGCAAAGACCAATCTTAAAGGAACTGCTGTGCCAGCATAAAGGAATGTAACTTGCATAGACTTTTGAAACATTGCATCATTGCTGAACATCTCTACATAATTTTGAAACCCTATCCACTGAGGAGTTCCCCCTAGTGTATAGTCCGTAAAAGATAAGTAGAGTGAATATAAAATGGGAAATAATGTAAATCCAACAGTTCCGATAACAAAAGGAGAAAGGAAAAGATATCCCATTCCATTTTCACGATCATTTATCGGCTTCCTTTTTTTCATTCCCAAAAAATTCTTTGGGCGTTTGCCAGGGGGAATGCCTGTGTTTTCTTGTAATCTGGCTTGTTCATCCATTTGCGGTTGCATGTCACTCACCTCTCTAATAGCTATCAATGGTTAAAAAGGGAACGCGATCCTTCATTCCTTTTAGGATCGCGAACCACATTACTTTTATTGACCTAAAATGGATTCTGCTTCCGTTCTAAACTGTTCTGCCCCTTGTTCTGGTTCTAATTGTCCGTACATAACCAATTCATCTATATCTTCAAGAGAGTTCAATACTTCAGCTGCCTCAGCTGGGTAATTTGAATCAATAGGTGAGCTATTATCAGTGATGTGATCAATATAATCGTATACCTTTTGTTCTGTTTCACTTAAATCTGCCGACATTTCCTCTTGGATTTCCGGACTAATCGGAACCCCGCGATCGGATCCAGCTATTTCATATACTTCTACTTGATTCGTATAAAAGTTGATAAATTTAGCTGCTTCTTCTTTATGCTCTGAATTTTCTCCTATGGACCATAACATCGCAGGCTTCAAGTACATTCCATCGTCGTTGTTCTCTCCAGGTAAAGGAGTCATTTCAATCGTACGTCCGGATGCGTCTGTCATTGTTCCTAACTGGTTCGTCCATCTAAAGTCAATTGGTGCTTCTTGGTGAATAAGCAATTCATCTTCAAGTCCTTGTATTTCTCCAATTGTGTCATATCCAGGTGCTACACCTTCGTCCACCATTTCTTTGTTCATTGTTAAATAATCTACTAATAATTGGTCATCTTCATATCCAAGACCAGATCCATCATCATTAAATAAACGTTGTCCTTTTTCTCTCACATAATACTCAAACATGTTACCTGGTTCCATCAAACGTACGCCATACTCCCCAGTCTCTTCATGAACGGTTTCAGCCATCGTTTCGAATTCTTCCCATGTCCAATCTTCATGCGGCATTTCGGCACCGGCTTCTTCGATCATCTCCGGATCATATAACCCCGCTAGAGCATTCACACCAGTAGGAATACCAACTAACGTTTCATTTACCTTCCCGGATTGCATAATCGTATCTCCAACACCTTCTACATCTATTGTTCCATCATCCACAAATGGCTGTAGGTCAGCTAGTTGACCTTGATTAGCATACTGGTTTACAAACTCACCGTGGTTTTGTTGCATAATGTCCGGTAAGTTTCCTCCCGCTGCTTGAGTTGCCATCTTCTCAAAATATCCATCAAATCCAGTGAAATCCGGTTGGATTGTTACATTCGGATTTTCTTCTTCATACAATTCAATAATCTCATTTGTCATGTCATGACGTCCTTGCGAACCCCACCAGGACATCCGTAATGTAATCTCTTCCTCTCCTGAGGAGGCATCCTCTCCATCTTCGGCATTCTCATTTCCAGCCTCTTCTTCTGTTCCTTCCGCTTCTTCTTCCGTTTCACCACCACAGGCCGCCATAAAAGATGCCATAAGAGCAGCACATAAAAGCAATAACAGTTTTTTCACCTTTTCCACTCTCCCCTTCATTAATTTTGAAAGCGCTTTCTATATATAATGTAATCTTATACCAATTAATCTGTCGTGATAATTAAAAATTCAGACATCAATGTTCAAAAAATAGACACATATTTACTTGCCGATAAAACTTCGTAATCAGTGTGATCGGAGACAGGCATTTGCTAAAATACCTGTCTCTCACCCTTATTTATCACTTTTTAAATTCAAGAAAATCTCCCCATACGATATCTCCATCCACATCTCGTTTGTATGGAAAGTCGGGATTGGTACTGGCGAAATCTTCTTCAGTCAGCTCAACACCAGAAGAATTTACCGACGAGCTTCCATCATACAAATAGTTGGTTTCCGACTCCAACGATTCTGGATATACATCCTCTGCTTGATAATCATGCTGATAGGAAACAAAGTTTTCTAGTTCAAATGCCTCGTCGATATCCGGGTAGGTAGAGAAGTCCAAGTTTCCACCCGCGTTGTTAAACGAGACATTGTTTTGGGCAATAACACCTGGATTGCTGTTGCTAGTAAAACCGACAGCCCCGTTATCAAAAGCAATGCTATTTCGAATGACATGAGGGACGTTTACTCCTTCTCCTCCTAGTTTAAATCCGTTTTTATCACCAGATCCTTGGGTTCCATCCGTTAAAAATCCATTATGATAAGCAATGCTGTCCTCTATTAGTACTGATCCAATTTCTCCCGTTCCGACCTTGGTGTATAAATCCCAGCCATCATCAATATTATTGTGAGCAATAGTTCCCCGGAAAACATTACCTTCCCCGGATGTTAACTTCGCTGCAAATCCATCCGCATTATTTTCAGATGGATCTCTATTATCAAATGAGGTTGAATTTAATACCAAATTGTTCGACGGCCACTCTGACTTGTCATCTTCTTCTGAATCTGTCCGGCTGATTTGCAGACCTGTATCACCATGCTCATAAAACCGGCTGTTTTCAACGATATTATTGTCGCCTCCAATAACAAACCCTTTCGTATTGCCGGCCGAACGCGCAAAATCGATACCCTCCACATGCCAATAATCCCCGCTTAGCACTACACCTTCAGATTGTTTATCAAAATCTATGACAGGAGTTGCATCAGGCGCTGCCTTTAATATTTTCATAGCATCTTCGGTGCCATCATTGTACTTTTTCATTTCCAGTTTCGATTCGCGGACATATTCTCCATCTGTCACTATAATGGTCTGACCTTCACTCACGTAATCGACAGCTGTATCCAAATCAACTGGATTTTCTTCTGTTCCTTGCCCGCTGCCTGTCCCTTCAGGAGATACGTATATATCACCATCAAACGTTCTGTTTGTTACTGAAAAATTCGTGATTATTTGGTCATAGGATGTTAGTGTCTGTGTATCATCGGGCAGGAAAACAGAAGTGAAGTTTGTGCTCTCATTTTCTTCCAATGGTGTTTCTACCACAGTGATTTCTCCAGCTTCCAATTCGTTATCTTTTGCGATTATTTCTGTTCCTTGCTTTAGGTTCACAGTTCCATCCACATTAGAACGAAGCATCACTTCATAATCATTTGTTTTTGATGACTTTTCTAAAGATAATACTTCCATACTTGGTTCTGTCGGTTCCGTTGGCGGATCGACCTTTGGTTCATCTGTTTCTGCTGCAGTCACATTTAAATCTATATTACTGACTTCGATATGCGCCACACGAGCAGCATAGAACCCGACATACATTTTGTCATCTTGAACGTTAAGAATTTCTGGTTCATACAGTAGTTCTTCTTCGCCATCATTTATTTTTCCTGTATAACCACTATTTGTTTTAGCCAACGTCAGTTTATAATCTGTTTCGGGATACGTGTTCTCAGAGTTAGGCTTTTCACTGTCGAGCATTGTTTTTTGAATGCCTTCACTTCCTGAACCATCCGAGGACTCTACTCCAGTTCTCACAAATAATTGCGTGCCATTCTCTGCTGTAGTTCCACCGCTGTATCCTCCGACAGCGGCCACATTAGAGGCAAAAACACTGGATTCGTTTGGTTCACCAATCGCATCTCTTGCCATAATCCCAAACGACTCTTGCCCATCATGTGGTTCTTTTGCATAGTTGTTAACATGAATATCTGCTGACAATTCAAAGTTATCTTGTTCTGCATCAATTTCCGTATAGTAATACGTTATCCCATCATGATCTCCCGTTATTTTTCCTGAACTCGGTCCTTCTGCAAGAATGTCAACCGTTCCTTCATCGTTCACATTCACTGTATTCGTGTCTTCGCCGACAGATTGCCCGAATATCCTTGAGTTCCATTCTTGGTCTTTTGCCGCTCGGGTCGTTACTTTAAACGACGCAGGATCAAGCGATTCTGTTTTCGGATGCACTGAAATTTCAGTAACTCCCGGCGAAGAAGCGTCATATTGCTCAGCATTGACTTCGTATTTATTTTCGTTCAATACCTGCCTGTCCCCATTATCATACACCTCGGAAACTTCCAAACCATCCATGTTCAATTCTTCGTCTATGTCGTACGTTGTCTGTGGATAGTTGGTCACCTCAAGACCGGTCACTTCCTTTTCCTTTACGGTCACATTTACCTGAGCCTTTTCTCCTTTATGAGCAATCTCTATCTGCTTCTCTCCTTCTGTGGATGTATCTAACGGAGAAACTTCATAACTATCTCTAATCAATCTTACCTCGTTGCCATCACTATATTCTGCATATACTACGATTCCATCTAACTGTAGTTCATTGCCAATAAAGTACGTCGTTTTTTCAGGATCTTGCCTAATATAAAGGCCAGTAATTTTAGCATCTACCACTTCTATTTGAAAATTGGCAGCAACCTCTGAATTCTCTTTGGAAACAACTGTTACATCTTTCATTCCTGGCTTTTCTAATGTATCTCCTTCTTTTACCTCGTCCCCGTCAATAACAATGGTGTATTCATCACTGGAAAGCTCCCTAGTTTGATATCCATCATTAAATTCGCCCATAATCGTTAATCCTTCATAATCAAACATATCCCCTGGGTAATACGTTGTTTTAGCCGGAAGAAACTGTACTTCCATATCTGTGACAGACAAATCATTAATGGATAAATCTACAGCTTCTACAACCCCATTGTAATGAATATACATGGTGTTTGTTCCAGGCTCGCTACTGTCAAAACCTGTGACAATATAGTCTTTAGAAGTTAATTCTTCTTCACCATTCTCATCCACTGCCGTTACACGGAGCCCTTTTGTATCCAACTCCTCTTCCACTAAATATTCCGTTTTCATATCACTAGAATCTACCTGCAATTCTTTCATATCTTTTTGTTCTTCCACTTCAAGTGACACATTGCTATACGTCACTTCGGTATTTCTCGAAGTAAAAAGTCCAGCGTATTCCACTTCTCCTTCAAAATCCTCTATAACTTGTGTTTCGTCTCCAACAGAAACCCTGTATAGACCACCATTTTTCTCCAGTTTTAACTTAAATTTTTCATCCGGAGCAGGGGTATTTGCCTCATCAAATTCATATCCTTCTTTTACAACACTGTCTAAATCATTTTGATTATAAAAACCTTTCATTGATTGATCTAGAGCACCTGCCGCAATATAATCACCTGTAAAGTCACCAATGTTCTCGTTATCCAAAACATTGCTTCTCAACATGATGCCAAAACCGACTTGATCATTTGCTGTCCAGGAGCTCACTTCAGCTGTTGCCGTCATTTCAACATTAGCGTCCTTCGGTATATTTTTAAAATAATAAGCAATTCCTTCAGCATTACTTTCAATTTTTCCCTTGTCATTAGAACTTCTCAAAGTTACTGTACTATCGTCCTCCTTTATTTCGAAATTTTCAGAATTAATACCGTCTTGTCCACCGTTATTTCCAAACACACTTCCCTGCCAATCACTTGTTATATCAATCATTTCCTCATGATTGTCAGCTAATGTTATGACAGGGGAAAATACTAAAAGAGTCGACATTGATAAAGCAAATACCTGTTTCAAAGCTTCCATGTATCATTCTCCTTTTTTTAGTATTTTTTAAATATTCCTCCTTTCCATTGAATTGATTAAAAATTGTAAGCGCATTCAAAACCGATGTCAATTTAAGGTTATTTAAAAAAAAATATATAATCCTATGATTTTTCAAAAACACATCAATAGTCCTACTATAGAAAATAAAAACTTTACCATTCTTATAAACCGGTTTATGGACTATTTTCTTCTTTTTTCCTGCGCTTTCTCTGCTTGTATTTTTTTATAAAATGGTAGAATACTATCAACTTTTTTTCATTTTATTATTAATAAACAAAGAAGGAGCTGTATCAAAAGGTACAGCTCCATTCTATAATAAAGAGAATTTAACCACGGGCAGAAGCGGAAGGCGGCGACTCCTGCGGGAATGAGGCGCTGCCCGCGGAAAGCGTCCGCCTGCAGCGCAAGCCCTAAATGTTAGTGAAGTATTTTTTGGCTAGTAGTAGACTTTTGATACAGCTCCTTCTGTTACATTAACTATTTAATTATCAATGATTAACGGAACGTGAACAAATCCTTCATCGGTGTGCTGAATAAGACCTTTATCAGACAATCTCAATTCCGGAATAACTACCAATGCCAGTAAAGAAAGCGTCATAAATGCGTAATTCATCGTACATCCTGCAGAAACAAGCGCTTGACTAATGGCCCGCGACTGTTCGGCCACTTTCTCGAATGGTTCTGGAGACATGAGGCCTGCAACAGGCAGTGGCTGAGTGACCTTACCTTCCTCTGTCACAACCGCAACGCCACCTTGCATCGTAATCACTTCATTAGCAGCTTTTGCGATTAAGCTATCATCGTTTCCGATGACCATAAGATTATGAGAATCATGTGACACCGTTGAAGCAAATGCCGCCGGTTTCGTAAATCCTACGTTTGTTAAAAGGGCGCTAGACTGACTGCCCCCCTTACCGTGACGTTCTATCACAGACATTTTGCATACATCTTCATGTTGCGGCAATGCCACTGCGCCATTCTCAACAGGCACTTGAATATGTTCTTCTTTCGTATCAACGTGATTCTCACGGACTTTAATAGCACGTGCACGATATGTTCCATCCATTGTTCCATGCGGAGCTTCAATGCTGAAATTTTCAGCTTGAAAAGACGGATTCAAATGAACAGATTGCTGCGCTTCTTTTGGGTACGGATCACTTTCCCAAACGTCTGTCATTTCTCCGTTTTCTGCAACAACAACACCCGCAGCAATTGTAGTTTGAACGTTCACTTCCGGGAGCGGTCCGTCTAACATGATAATGTCAGCAAATCTACCTGGAGCAATAGATCCAATGTCTTGAGATAAACCAAAACGTTCAGCCGAGTTAATCGTTGCCATTTGAAATGCAACAACAGGCGGCACCCCTTGTTCTATCGCATGACGAACTACAAAGTCCATATGTCCTTCATCCACGAGTGATTCTGGACTTCTGTCATCTGTCACTAACATCAAACGGCGTGAATCAATCCCCCGCTCTGTATAAGCTGTAATCGTCGGGACAACATCATGCCATGCTGATCCGCGACGAAGTTTTGCGTACATACCTAGGCGTACTCTATCAATTACTTCTTCCCCACTTGTCACTTCGTGATCTCCTGAGATTCCGCTTGCGGCATAAGCAGACATTCTCCAATCATTACTAGGCCAAGTGTAATGACCATCCGCCACTCTGCCTGCTTTTAACGTCTCTTGAATTTCGCCCATCATTTTGTCATCGCCAAACACGACACCCGGAAAATTCATCACTTCGCCAAGAGCAATCATGTCCTCTCCCCAAGTGAAAGCTTCTGCTACTTCTTCGGGGCCAATATTTGCTCCACTCGTCTCAAAGTCCGTGCTTGTAGAAGGAACACAAGAGGCCACTTGCATGTAGCCTGCCATCGGGGTTTGGCGCAATTCATTCAACATTAAACGAAGTCCTTTCAACCCTAAAACATTGGCAATTTCATGGGCGTCAAAAAAACCACCTGTTGTCCCTTTTGGCAATACCGCTCTCGCAAATTGCTTTGGAGTAATCTGACTGCTTTCTATGTGACAGTGCCCATCTATTAATCCAGGAGCAACATAATTTCCATTCGCATGAATGCGAACAGTATCCTCTCCTATCGTATGAGAGGCATCGTTTCCTACATAGGCAATTCGGGTACTCTGCACGGCAATATCAATGTCTGATTGAATTTCTCCAGAGATTACATTAACCATTTTCGCATTTTCAATGACTAAAGAAGCCGGTTTATCTCCACGTGCTGTCTTTACTAATTCCGGGATGTCTTCCGCTAACGGTTTCCTATTTTGAACAAAATTGTTTGCAGTACTCATTGTTTCAGCTCCTTTTCGACTTCTTTTTATTATACGAATAGAAAAAAGAACTGAAAACAATTCCGTCAATCTTTTTTCCAAAGAAATATTTATTCCGCTTTATATAAATAAATTTCCCATACCGAGTCTTCGTTTTCAAACACTTTTTCTAGCTGTAAACCATTTTCTTCTGCATTCTTAATCTCTACAGCGGATAAAACATATTCACCGCCCATATCTTTAAAAGCTTCCGTGCCAAAATCGAAGTCTTCGATTGTTTTATTTTTATCTTTTGTAAATAAATAATTTTTTCCGAGTTCATCGGCGAAAACGTAAGCTCTTCCGCCCCAAGTATTAAAATATCCTTCTAATGTTTCGTTTTTCTGAAGCTCTCCTTCAATGATTTCCTTGAATTGGTGCTTATAATCTAAAGGATACATCGTCACATACAAATCCAGCGTGTAAAATCCATTATATTGAGCAATAGCAGGGTGCATGCCGACACTTACAACACGATAATCCGCAGGGTCTTCGCCAATATACGATTGCACCTCATCGAATAAATCTTCGGAGTAAAACTCAGCGTAAGACGGGTAATCAATATCTCTATATTTTAATTCATGATGCTGAGAAAATACGCCGCCAATTTGACCGATCAATAGTAGCACAGCAAGTGTCGTTCCGAATTTCAACCTTTTTTGAATCATCGTTAACGCAAGCGCAAACACCACATACCAAGTAACGATATTTAACAAGTGGAATCGCCCAAAGTTAAATTCATTAATCAGATCACTCGCATTTTTCAAAACCCGCATACCTTCCCAGTTCCAAATAGATATCCAGAAGGAAAAAATCACAATAGAAAGAAACAGCCAAGGTATTGCTTTCTCTCTTGCATTCAATGGCGTAATCGATGGTCTCCACTTTCGGACCAGTTTCACACCAAATGTTAATAAGAGTGCAAAAACCGCTGTATAAAAGGCAAACGGATAATGTAAGGATTCCGAATGTGAATGAGAGTGTAGCAAATTATCCCCAAAAAAGTTGATGACCGTTTCAAAATCTCTATGTCCTCTTGAAAATTCAGCCCGATGTGTTGTGAATCCTTGTTCAAACAACATGCCAATAACAAGCCGGTATTGTTTCATAAGATAAAGAGCCGTCATTACAACAACACCCGTGAACATTAGCCAATTGATGCGTTTTGTTCTAATAGCATCAACCAACCAAACCAGACCCATTATCGCTAAGAAGAATATGAAAGATACGATAAAACTAGAATAAAAAGGGACGAGGCCAATGATAAGCCAGTCTTTCCAAGTTGATGTTCGATTTCGCAAGTTTAAAAAAGCATATAGTACGAGAGGAATACCTGCAAAACTCAAGCCCCCAAAAGGCCAGAAGGTTGTCAGTGAGAAGACAAGCGCTGTTCCAGCGATAATCCAGGGGCTGGCATTTTTATGAGTCAGGATATGTTTTTTCAATAAAAGGTACATGCCAAAAAAAGCAACAAATCGCATGAGAAACAAGTTTATAGCAAATACCGTGAAAGGATCAAACAAAGAAAACAGTAATGTAAATAAACTTAGTTCAGCGCTCAACGATTCGCGCGGTAACCCGTTCATTATCGTCGGAATTTCTGTGTCATTCGAAGCAAATATAACACCATTTTCCACCATCGTTTTATACCAAACTAGATTAGAATCCAAGTTATCATGAATTCTCACATGTGCATCTTCCCCGAGAATGACAAGTGGCAATAAATAAGCAAGTATTAAACATACGCTTATTATAATCCAGGTTCTCTCTCTCAACACTTGTAAAAACTCCTTATCCTGTTCGTGACAGCTTCAATATCTTGTTTTTGCAATTCATAAAACATAGGTAATCGCAACAACCGTTCACTTTCTTTTGTTGTGAACTGGTCTTCTCCGTGAAAACGTCCGAACCGTTTCCCGGCTTCAGACGAATGAAGCGGAACGTAATGAAAGACACTTACAATATTATCTTGTTTCAACCATTCCACTAATGCCGTGCGTTCCTCAATATCTTTCGTTTTTATATAAAACATGTGAGCATTATGACAACACTCCTCTGGAACCACCGGTAATTCTATTAATCCTTTCTCTGCAAGCGGTTCTAACGCTTCATAATACATGTTCCAAGAGGCTAAACGGTCCTCATTAATAACATTCGCATGATGAAGCTGCGCATACAAATAGGCAGCATTCAACTCTCCTGGAAGATAAGATGACCCTATGTTTACCCAGGAGTACTTGTCAACTTGTCCGCGCAGAAATCTAGATCGGTTCGTCCCTTTTTCACGAATAATCTCTGCCTGTTCTTTGTTCCTTTCATCATTCACAAGCAGAGCACCACCTTCTCCACTTGTATAGTTTTTCGTATCATGAAAACTGTAACAGCCGTAGTCACCTATCGTGCCAAGTGCTTCACCTTTATATGTACTCATCACACCTTGTGCAGCATCTTCAATCACCATGAGCTCATGTTTTTTTGCAATGGATAAAATAGTGTCCATTTCACAAGCTACCCCTGCATAATGCACCGGAACAATAGCTTTTGTCTTGCTCGTAATCGCATATTCTATCAAATTTTCATCAATATTCATTGTATCCGGTCGAATATCAACGAAAACAATCACCGCTCCCCGCAGTACAAAAGCATTGGCAGTCGATACAAAAGTGTACGAAGGCATAATCACTTCATCCCCCGGCTTTATATCTGCTAGCAGGGCGGCCATCTCCAGCGCATGAGTGCATGACGGCGTCAAATACGTTTTCGGGCATTCAAAAGAGGATTCTAACCATTCCTGACACTTCTTTGTAAAAGGGCCGTCTCCGGAAAGTTTTCTATTCTCGATAGCTTGCGTCATGTAATATTGTTCTTCTCCTGTCACCGGAGCTCTATTAAAAGGAATCATCACTTAACCACCTCCTGACATTTTAAGCTGACTGACTCGTCACAAGTATTCCCGCAACAATTAGTATTAGTCCTATTACTTTATAAGACGTTATCGGCTCATTAAATATAAGAATGGATAAGAAAAAGACAAGCATAAAGGATAAACTCATAAAGGGATACGCATAACTAATATCAAATTTTGTCATCGCTGCCATCCAAAACAGTGATGCGACAAAGGCAGAAAGAAAACCCGATAAAATAAGCGGGTCGAGTAAAAGTTTCAATAGAAATACGATTTTCTCCGATAGATCAGCAGGCAGACTCCCAAATTTTGAAATCCGCCACTTTAGCATCATCTGCCCGTATACTGTGAAAAATATAGTTCCAAATATATAAAGATAACCCACTCTAAAAATCCTCTCCAGCACTACGTGTTAAGCTTATGATAAATATCGACTGCACCCTTGAATTTAAAACCAAGGGATGTCACTAGATTCATCATCGCCAAGTTTGCTGCGGAAATCGACGTCTTTACCTCTTCATACCCTTCATCAAACAAAATTTGGACAGCCTGACTCCAAAAATATTTGGATAAGCCACGTCCCTGATATTCAGGTTTAAATGCTTGGAGAAGTACCTGATTTTCAGAAAAAGCAAAGAACCCGGCCAATTCGCCATCATACGCCAGTCCCCACACTTTATTTTGATCATATAACTGACCCAGCCAGTTGTCATACCGTTGATCCGCCCCGCTTCGATCTAATTTAAAATCACGGTGGAATCGACCGTGCTCATAAGCTCCTTTTGAAATAGCAATAATATCTTCACGATTCACATCAAACATTAATGTTAATTTTTCATCTTCAAAAGGAATGAACGTTTGTCTGTGACAAATTGGAGTCACCAAAGTATCTGTATAATAAAATCCGTATTGATGAAGAAGTTTTTTCGAGTCTAACGGATCCACTTTTATTGTAAAATGCCCTTCCATGCTTTCACTTTTTTTCAGTGCTTCTTCAGAATGCACCAGTAATTCATAAGTATCCATTTCTAATGCTCTTTTATCCCAAGGTGTTTCACGAATCATTTCTTCTGTCATGTCACAATCCTCCTTGTTTATTTTTCGTTTGTAAGGTTGGTGTTGTTTTTTCTACATTACCCTCTTGAAACCCAACCGATTCTTGCACAATATATAAAGGTCTGTCTTTCACTTCATTAAACACTTTGCCTATATACAAACCTAAGACGCCGAGATTGGCAAAAATTAATCCGCCGACAAAATAGATAGAAACCATTAAACTTGTCCACCCCGGCAATGGCTCAAACATAAAAAAGTACTGGTACATTAAATATAAACCATATATAAGTGCACCAAGTGAAAGTAAAAACCCGAACTTAATAGACAATCGCAACGGTTTGTTCGATTGCGATACAATACCATCTATAGCAAGATTCATTAGTTTTGATAAATTGTATGAGGATGTACCGGATACTCTTTCTTGATGTTCTACATTCACTGTAGCCGTGTCGAATCCCATCCATTTTATAAATAACGGGAAATTTCGATTTTGTTCACGTAGCTGTTGAAAGTTTTGAATGACTTTTCTAGACGATATACTGAAGTTCGCAATAGCAGGATCAGATGTATTTTCTGTGAAATAGTCATACACTTTATAGTAAAGTTTTGACTCCCATCTTTTTATAAAAGTATCATGACGCACTTGCCTTCTCGCAAATACAACGTCAAAACCTTCTGTTGTCTTTTCGTATAGTTTAGCTATCTCTTCTGGTTGATCCTGAAGATCGCAGTCCATGACAACAACCCAGTCACCTTTTGCTTCATCCAAACCAGCAGTAATAGCTACATGCTGACCAAAATTTTTAGCTAGTTTCATTCCTTTTACACGGCTGTCCCTGTTTGTTAGCTGTTGAATCACACTCCAAGATTGATCGGGACTGCAATCTTCTACCATAATGATTTCAAAATTGCGTGTGATGTTTTCTAATGTTTCTTTTAACCGGTTATATAGTTGAATCAAGCATTCACCGCATCCATACACCGGAGTTACAACGGAAAGATGAGGATTACTATTTTTCATAATTTACATACCACTCCACCGTTTTTAGAATTCCCGACTCAAAATCTTCGTCGGCCTGCCATCCCAGCTCTTCTTTGATTTTACTAGTATCAACCGCATATCTACGGTCATGTCCTGGGCGATCATCGACAAATGAGATAAGCTCTTTATAACTTCCTAGACCAGCCTTTTGTTTTGTTTCAGGCGCTAATTCATCTAGTACTTCACAAATTTTTCTGGCAATATACAGATTGGTACGTTCATTTTCTCCTCCAATGTTATAGGTTTGTCCTGTTTGCCCATCGTGAAATACGTGATCGACGCCTTTGCAATGATCTAATACATAGAGCCAGTCTCTTATGTTCTGACCATCTCCATAAATCGGGACTGTTTCAGCGTTTAACGCTTTTCTTATAATTGTTGGAATTAGCTTTTCTTTATGCTGCTTAGGCCCGTAATTATTTGAGCAATTTGTAATTACAGTATTCATGCCGTACGTTCTATAGTAACTTTGAACAATCATATCCGAACTTGCCTTACTTGCGCTGTAAGGACTGCTCGGTGCATAGGGGGATGTTTCTGAAAACAATCCAACTGGACCTAGGGTTCCATACACTTCATCCGTCGAAATATGATGAAAACGTGCATGTTCATACCCAGGCCGGAATTGGTTAGCTCCGGTCATCCAATAATTTTTTGCAACATCGAGCAACGTAAATGTTCCATGTACATTCGTACGGATAAATGCATCAGGATCATCAATCGAACGATCGACGTGGGATTCTGCCGCAAAATGAATAACACCTTGAATATCGTGGTCTCTAAACAGTGTTTCCAATAGCTCCCGATCTCCGATGTCTCCTTCGACAAAGTGATGATTCGAAAGGTGATTGAATTTGTTCATTTCCTCAGAGTCGGCGGCATACGTTAATTTATCGAAATTGATAACTTTCACATTTGGATACTTTTCGGCAAAGTAAGGGACAAAGTGAAGTCCGATAAACCCTGCCCCTCCTGTTATTAATATCGTCTTTTGTTCCATCATTTCATCAGTTCCGTTCTATGCTCATTATCTGATTGACCGACGCCCTCTGTTAACGGGCTTTTTTCGACTGTTCGCAGCAAGTACTTTTTATACTCACTATTTTTCATTTGAGATATTTTTTTCAACATCTCATCCCTGTTTAAATAATTCATATAATAAGCAATTTCCTCTAAGCAGGCCACTTTAAAGCCTTGACGTTTCTCAACAGTCTCAATAAATTGAGAGGCATCAAACAGAGATTCCGGTGTACCTGTATCCAGCCATGCAAAACCGCGGCCAAGTAATTCCACATTTAATGTACCCGCTTCAAGATATGCTTTGTTAATATCAGTGATCTCCAATTCCCCTCGACTCGAAGGGCGGGTGTTTTTCGCAATATCAAGCACATTATTGTCATAAAAGTATAAGCCCGTCACCGCAAACTCCGATTTCGGCTTTTTCGGTTTTTCCTCAATAGACTTTACACGCTGTTTTTCATCAAACTCTACCACTCCAAATCGTTCCGGTTCACTCACCCGGTATCCGAAAACAGTGGCTCCTTGTGTACGATTCGCTGCTTGCTGAAGGAGAGGGGTGAACCCTTGTCCATAAAAGATATTATCGCCAAGTATTAAAGCTACATTATCATTACCAACAAACGATTCTCCAATCGTAAAAGCTTGAGCCAATCCATCTGGAGAAGACTGTTCTGCATAAGAAAGAGAAATCCCAAACTGACTGCCATCTCCAAGTAGTTCTTGGAATCTTGGCGTATCCTGAGGTGTTGATATAATTAAAATGTCCCGAATACCAGAAAGCATTAACACAGATAGCGGATAGTATATCATCGGTTTATCATAAACCGGCAACAATTGTTTAGAAATACTTTTTGTCATTGGATACAGTCTCGATCCGCTTCCGCCTGCTAATATGATACCTTTCATCATTTCGACCTCCTTACACGATAAAATGTTATAACTATATTTCCTTTTTAAAACCGTTTAAAAACATCACGGATTGTACCAAAACATCCATGAAAATCTGCCTGATACATAACATTTTCTTCGTACAAATGAAAAAGCAGAACTTGCATCATATTAACCTTTATCTCTGTTATTTATTCTCTGTTCAAGCTACTTTTATGATGAGAAATAAGTGTGTCAGCAGTGTGTCATCCCATTCTTTTTCACATTTTTTTAAAGTAACACATGATTGTGTCTGTTCAACTGCCCTAGGTTGGTATTGAATGACCCCGATCCCAGCACACGCTTTGAGCAGATCGCACGCAGCCTTTACGATAAAAAAGACCTTTCCTAAAAAGGAAAAGGTCTTGTCTTCAACATATTAAATAATACCTAACGGCATTTTCTTACGAGGAGGAGGAAATTCACGGTCTAATATTTTTATTTCTTCTTCATTAAGCTCAATGGCAGCCGCTGCAGCATTATCATAAATATGCTGTTCTTGTACTGCTTTTGGAATGGCGAGAACATCACCGTTTCTAATCGACCAGGCTAGAGCTATTTGCATCGGTTTTACTTGATGACTCTCTGCTATTTTATTAACATCTGGATTGTTCATCATTCGTTTTTGCAACGAACTTCCGCCTTGGGCAAGCGGACAATATGCCATGGTCGGAATATTGCGTTCACGCTGCCATGGTAATAAGTCATACTCAATCCATGTCTCAGGTGGTAATGTACTCACTTGAAAAGCCCTAATTTCATATAAGTCTATAGCTATCATCTGTTTTTTTCAGATTTCGAATAACTAGGAATCATAAATATCCCCACCATAAATAAGACATAGGATAGTCGACGTATGACATCATAATACTCATAAGGTTTAAGATAAGATAGATTTATAATCATAGCGATAGCTCCTACGATAACCATAAATATACCGAATGTTTGCCTGGACAAAAGTGCTCACCTCCACTTTAAATATCCCAACAACTATATAGTATCATAAATAATGGTAATATATATAAAATATGCTAGTGGTGACGCCTTAGTTGCCGCCTGCGAAAATAGTTTGAAACGACTACACTACTCCCGATAAGTTTCCCCTTCATCTAAATTTAAGGCATGGTTGTTAATCGATACCATATCGTTATTTGTCCACTCCACAGTAATGTTTTTCGTTTTTTCTTCATAATAAATTCTTTTTTTAAACCAAAGTGGTCCGTTCCATTCTCCTCTTACCCCAAATGTACCCGCAGATCCTGAATCCCAGCGGTAAAAATCAATTGTATAATTATTTTCGGGGGAATGAATGGTTTTAAAATGTACGTCTTCTTGTAAAGAAGACGCAAATGACGATAATAACAATACTGAAAGGATTACAAGAGACAGAAGTGATGAGACAATCACTGTTAACCAGCTTCTTAATTTGACCAACCTGTTTCTTTTATCTTTACATCCTTTTACCCCTAATATAAAAGCTAAAATGCTAATCAAAAATAGAATGTAATGTGGCGGTGCTATTAACCAAGTGTTATTCATATTAGAATATATCGAATAGTAAAATATACCTACACAAAATACTATTAAATAAAATGACCATGCGTTGTATTTTGTTATCAAGCATATTCCCCCTGCCCTTCCGTCTTGCTTCTAAACATCTATTTTAACATAAAACCTCATTCACTCTTGAACATAAGAAAAACGGAATCTGGCAGCTAGAGATTCCGTCTTCTCGTTTTATACAAAAAGAAGGAACTTCCCTTTTTAGGACAGTCCCTTCAAATGGTAGTGCTGTTTTTTAACCGGCTTCTGTTCCCGTTTGATCTAATGTTAGCTCTGTTGTTTGCTGTTCACCATTTCGATAAAAAGTAATAGTAATAGTGTCCCCGATTTCAGCATCATTATAAAGAAAACTACGCAATGCATGACCGTCCGCTATTTCTTCACCGTTAATTGCTGTAATTACATCATATTGCTGTAATCCCGCGTTCTCTGCAGCGGATCCTGCTTGTACGCTGTTAATAAATACGCCTTGTTCTACATCCTCAGGAAGGTTTAAAGTTTCCTGCCAGTGATAGCTGGGCACTTCAGAGAGTGAGCCAATAGTGACACCAAGTTGCGGCCGTTCGACCTGTCCATTCTCTTCTAGATCTTCAAGAATTGGCACAACAGTGTTAGACGGGATAGCAAATCCAATCCCCTCCACCGATGATTGTGCAATTTTCATAGAGTTTATGCCAATTAATTGTCCTTCAATATTGATTAACGCTCCCCCGCTGTTTCCCGGGTTAATAGCTGCGTCTGTTTGCAACACATCGGAAGTCCAATCTGTTTGACCGTCACCATTCGTATCAACCGGAATACTTCTATCAACCGAGCTGATAATGCCTTGTGTAACGGTACCGTTTAAATTTTCACCAAGAGGGTTTCCTATCGCAATCGCCGGCTCACCAGTTGAAAGGGCGTCTGAATCACCAAACTCCGCAACCGTTTCAACATTTTCCGAACTTATGCGAAGAACTGCTAAATCCGTTAATGCATCAGTCCCAACGATTTCAGCCTCCACCCTTTTATCGTTAGATAATCCAACTTCAACTTGGCTGGCTCCATCTATGACGTGATTGTTCGTAACCACAAAGGCAGAATCCCCTTCTGTTTTATAAATAACACCGGAGCCAGACCCTTGTGCCTGCGCCTCTCCTTCTTCTTGCATAAACCCTCCCTGCTGCAGACTGAATATGCCTACAACGGCGTCTGATACTTCGTCAACAGCAGAAGTTACTTCACTCGATACATTAACACTTTCTGTCGACATTTCTTCTGCAACAGGTTCTGATGTTTGGTTTTCGGTTTCGGTAGCTGATTGATTTTCTTCTGTATCATTTGCGGCATCTGTAGAAAACATATTGTCGCTATATACCAACGGCATCGCTGCAGCTACAATGACAGCTCCTATAAGGGCACCTATAAAACCAGTAAATCCTGCTCTTTTTCTATCTTTTTTATGACGCTTTTGTTCCTCTTCGACATGGTTTTCGTGGTTTTGATTATTTTCATAGTTATCCATTTGGATTCCTCCCTATTTTAGTATTGGTATGTGAATAGTAATAGACTTACTTAATTTCTATATCATACTTTATAGGACTTATGTGTCAGCCAAATGTCTATAAGCAATTTCTATAAACTTTTATCTTTACACTTATTCGTTTTTACCACGTGATATATTGAATCAAACACTTCACTAACGGTTTAATCGTTTTACAATCATATTTTCCAACCATTGTTTCGGCAGAAAATGCCTCCAACGATAAGCGTATTTTGCTGTCTTACCTAATGGATAACGCAGCTTTGGACGTTTCGCCTGAAGAATCACCCTTAACAATGTTGCAATTTCATAAGGATCACCAGCTCCTTCTACAGATTGACGAGCCTCACCTACTAGATTTTCCACCATTGTTTTATAATCAACACTCGCTAGTTTTATATCTGTTAGTGCTTTTTCCCAAATGTCTGTTTTATAGCTAGAAGGCTCAATTAAAGAAACATAAACGTGAAAAGGGAGCATTTCGTAACGTAACGATTCACTAAAACCTTCTAATGCAAACTTACTGCTAGCGTAAGCACTCATTCCCGGCATACCCATGTAGCCGCTGATACTACTAACATTAATAATGGAGCCAAAACGCTGTTTACGAAAAATCGGCAGCATTGCCGTCGTCAACTTAACTGTCCCAAAAAAATTCACATCAAACTGATGCCTCCATTCTTCCTCTGACAGTGCTTCTACAATGCCTCCTTGACAGTATCCTGCATTATTTACGAGGACATCTAATGTTTTCATATTTGATTGCACGAAATCTGCTAGTTTTTCAATCTGCTGCGTGTCGGTAATATCAAGCTCAAAAAGGTGTAAGCATTCTTTTTTGCCCAATGCTTCTGCTCGCTCTACTAGAGCATTTCCATATTGAAGATTTCGAACGCCGGCAATGACTTCATACTCCATTTCCAATAATTGTTGTACCATAATCCGGCCAAATCCACCATTGCTTCCCGTCACTACTGCACAAGGCATAATCTCTCTTCCTTTCATTCATTATCTCAACAACATATTCTTTCAGTTTACCGGTATAAAAATTTATACTTTTCGTTCCTTTATATGTTTCAATTGAGCAACAATGATAAAACTGACAATTACAAGAAGGAACCATGAGCTAATTTTACCAATATGTACAATCTCCCATGCTTCACCTTGATTTGGATATTGCCAAGCGCCAAATAACGTCGAGATGTTTTCAGCAATCCAAACAAAAAAACCAATCAGAAAAAAGGACAAGACAAGCGGCATCTTCAGCTTGAGATTGTCTACCTGAAATTCGACATAAGTACGTATGAAAACAATTACCAAAATAATCATTAATATCCATCTAATATCAAAAATAAAATGATGTGTGAAAAAATTGAAGTAAATCATTGCTCCAAGGGGCACAGTGATTAAAAATACTGGCCATCCCCGCAAGTTCAAATGTAGACGTCTCCATGCCTGACACATGTAACTCGCCACACTGGCATACATAAAGCCGCTATATAACGGAACTCCAAACACTTTCGTCCACGCCTCTTCCGGATAGGCCCACGACCCCATATGCACTTTATATAACTCAAGCGTCAATCCGATTATATGAAATACACCGATGACCTTTAACTCATCTACAGTCTCCATCCCTGTACGAAACATTAGAAGCTGCACAATGAGACAAATGAGCAGAATAAAGTCATACCGATATAAAAATGGTATATCTATAACATTAGAAACAGCCAGCGTGGCAAATATGGCTACCGGAAAAATACACGACATCGCCTGTTGATAGCCAAAATGTATAAAATATCTCCATGCTTTCATATTCCCACCATCTTTTCTAGCAATTATGTATTAAAAGGGATAATCCTCTTTATTATTAATATATTCTTCTACTGAAACAAAATTAACATCAGTGCCTCCACTTTCCACATTAAATCCTTCTTCAGCAATGACTGTTCCATCAAAGGAAGCTCCCTTGAAAGTCACCTTACCGTTAGGAGCAAATAACACTCCGGTCATTGATAAATTACCCCCGCTTATGGTTATATCGCCTTCGCTTACAACAACCGAATCCGTGAATGTATCTTGATAACGCCCGTTTATATTGTCTTCGATTAAAACATCATCATCATACAATCTCATACCATCTTCTTGGATTTCTTCTGTGTATCCATTTTCTTCATACCATCCATTTGATTTTGATGAAGGAATCTCATGTTCAGGAATCTTTGCTTCAGCAACGGAATCTTCTTTAAAAATAGAATCTATATCCGCTTCATCAAAGTAATCAGGGTAAGACAACGACCCTGTATAATAAATATTGGCATCTTCATCCATAGAATAGTAGTCACTTAATGTCACATCACCATCGACATAGACATTCCCGTGAATATTAGCACCTTCCAGATTAAAATCTTCTGCCACATATACATCGCCGTATATATGATGACTGCCTCCACCGGTGTCAAAATCCCCATTTACGTGAATCTCTCCAGGATTATTTTTTGAGCCAAGGTTTTGTCCCCCGCCTTCAAAATCTAATAATCCATCAACATAAATATTAGAGACATTCGTGTTGGATCCCCCATTGAATTCCCTCATATCCAACGGTCCTTTGACTACCATAGTCGCATTAGGCCCATTAAGATTAGTCCCTTGAAATTTGTATTCACCGCCATATAAAAACAAATTCTCTTCGATGATATAATCTGGATAATCATCGCCTATTTCTGGCGGATTGATAGTTACGTTTATATCTCCTTCTCTTTCCCCTTCAATAATAGTATCGATGGTAAATTCATTATTCTCATTATCTCCCAAGGTGAACTGGACTTCCAACGGATATTGAGGGTTGATTGTATCTTCACAATTTGTAATCATCTGCTCATTATTTTGTATACTAAGTTGTTCTGCATGAAAACGATCACCCGAAACTAATTCTTCAGGGCATATAGAATAGTCTTCTTCTACTTGATGTTGCTGTCTCAACTCTGTAATAATAATATTAGCTTCTTGCCGCAAATCGACGTGAGACTGGGTTTTTTCATTAAAATTTATACTAGATACTATCACATTTGTTACAATTCCTATCACAATAGACGAAATAACTAATGTCAGCAATAATTCTATCAATGTCACACCGGATTCTTTTTGCAAAAATAGTTTCATCTTTCAACCCCCGCCATGTACTACGTAAAATATATAAAAAGGTGAATATATGAAAAATCAAAACGGATTAACACTTGTTGAAGTACTTGCTTCCATTACCATTTTAAGTATCGTCATTCTGACATTTTTAAGTTTCTTTTCTCAGTCTATGATCTTTTCTCAACAAACCGAAGATAACCTAACGGCTGTCAATGCGGCAGAAAAAGAAATGACGAGAATCAAATACAATCCACCAGAAGAAAGCGAATGTCCCGGAAATGTCCTTGACGTAAATGACAAGCAATATTATTCGTGTGTCGAGCTTTCGACAGATAATAACGAATTAACGAATGAAGCAAACGAATTAGGACTTCATCTCGTTCACGTAAAAATTTATACTGATTCAAATTTTAACCCTGATTCTGAACCACAGTCCGAACTCTATGGTTATATCGAGGTGGAGCAATGAACTCATACATAAGAAATCAAAAAGGCTACGCGATGTTAGTTGTTCTTCTAACCATAACAATAATAGGAATTATGGTACCTGTAGTTATGTCTAATATAATGAATAGTTCTACTCAATATAGTGAAACAGAGGAAGATATTCAATTAAACAAACTCGCCGAAATGGGGGCATTTCATTTCGCAAAAGAAGCAGAAAGGATAAAAGAACAAACGAAAACTTCGATTGAAAACATGGAAAAAATGGAAGACGACGATGATGTGGAGTTGATGTTTTATACTTATATAGAAAACTCTTCATTGAATGGATATGAGAAAACCATCACTCTCGAAGAAAATCAAGAACAGTTCACAATTACCCAAAACACCATGAATCGCCATGAAGATAAAATAGTTATCGATTATACTGTCTCTCCGTCTTTGAACGGCGGGTCAAACCAGGGAGAACCCCTGAACGAAACGATTACTATACGTGCCAATGAAAATGATAACAACTAGAAATTAGTACCCTGTAATACCATAAAATCCTAACATCGCAGCGCTGGTTGCCATCTTTTCAGCAGACACATCCGGTTTATAATTAATATCTAGATTTGGGCCGAATAACCAGCTTGAAATTGTCCCAATAACCATATTTGTAATGAGCGTCGATTGTATAGACACATCCATGTTTTGGGGAAGCAGATTTAACTCTCTCGCTCGTACTAAATTGCGTTGAGATGCCTTTTCTATAGCGGTAAACGTTTCCGATGCAGCCTTATGTATAGGAGTATCTGCCCCAACTCCCTTGATCAAAAGAAGAATCATCAAGTTCCGGTTTTCCTCGGCAAAAGTGAAAAAATCGTAAAATAAACGATTGGTCTCCAGCAACATTTCTTCCACGGTTGCTTCTTCGTTTCGATAGCCTTGTTCTAATACTTTCAACAGTTCTTTTTTACCTTCTTCAATGATGTACAAGGCTGATTCCTCTTTACTCCTAAAATACCAATAAAACGTTCCTTGAGACACTCCTGCCTCCTTTACTACATCAGAAACAGCCGTCTTATGATAACCATTCAAAGCAAATTGACTCAACGCTACATCCGTCAGTTGTTGTTTTCTTTCCACCGTTTCTATCTTCCGTTGACTGCTCATTTTATCCTGTATTCCCCCTGTAATTCATGATTGTATAGTTATTAATACCTACAATTTTACTATATTTAAATAAAGGAAACTACATTATCAAAAAATGAACCAGACTTTGGGTGATACCAAATCTGGTTCAATATCTTATTTTTTATAACCCCGCCGGTCAATCAAACGTTTGTTTAAGCTCGGGCTTAACGGTTATTATACGTTTTCACAGCAGGGGCTGTATATGTTTCAAACTGCTCTATTAAACGGACCGGAGATTCATCGACCAACGCCATATTACGATACGTCTCTGACAAGAATTGTTCATCTGTCATATGGTAAAATAACGAAACAAGTGGATCATAATAGTGATTAATATTTAACAGCCCGCATGGTTTCTGATGCAACCCGAGCTGTGCCCATGTAAAAATTTCAATAAATTCTTCTAACGTACCAGGTCCCCCAGGCAATGCAATAAACCCATCTGCATAATCTGCCATTTTCGCTTTGCGCTCATGCATCGTTTCAACAACTATTAACTCCGTCACATTCGGATGAGCTATTTCTCGGTCCTTCAACTTTTTCGGAATGACCCCAATAACGTCACCGCCTTCTTCCATCGCAGCGTCTGCTACAGCTCCCATCAGCCCAACACTTGCTCCTCCATAAACAAGAGTGATATTTCGTCTAGCTAGTTCTTTCCCTAGAAGAACGGCTCCTTCCTTATAAACAGATGATGCCCCCTCACTCGAACCACAAAATACTGCTAATCGTTCCAATTGCGTCTCCTCCTTTTATTTCCTTACACATGTATCATCGATTTGAATGTTGACTCCTATTTATAACATACGTACGAGCTAACAAGTCATGCAGCCCTGTAGAGTTTTTACGAAATGCAATCATAATAAAACCAATACCGAGCATAAAAAAAGATAAGAACTGAAATATGTACCTTCCGGTTGCAGCCAAAATCGATATTTTATCCCCCTTTTTATTTACAATTTTCATCTTTAATATCACTTTACCTGGTGTTGCTTGAAGACCGGTCACAGGAAAAACAACCATATACAAAGTACCGATTAACGCGAATAAAACGTATAACCATTGATTTTCCAGTAAACTAGTCGTTCCATATATAATATAACTAAATAATTGAAATGGCACCGTCAAAATAACGCTATCTAAAAGAAATGCCAATAATCGAATCCAAAAACCTGAATATACATAATCCTCCACGGCTTCAACGCCCTTTCGTACTTAAACATTAAAAATCTTACCTTGCTATTTCTCCCCCATTTTCCACCTTTTCACTGTACCAAATCTAATATCTCTTATGCTACTTTTTTCGAGTATTCATTACCGAACATACAAAAAATTGTCCTAGCGACACTAGTCACTAGGACAACACTGAATTACGCTTCTGTTTTTTGAAAAAATTGCGGTAAGTAAGGTTTATGTGCCTCAAGCATCTCGTCCACAATTTCTTTGGCAATCGTATCTGAAGGGGTCAACGGGTTAATCGTTAAAGCAAGTACGGCTTTCCCGTAATCACCTGTGACCGCCGCCTCTGCAGATATTCTTTCAAACGATTTGATTTCTTGAACAAGTCCTCGTACTTGCACAGGTAAATCTCCAACAGCAATGGGCTTAGGTCCTTCTTTTGTAATAACACAACTTACTTCTACCGCAGATTCGTCAGGAATACTTGCAATAGCTCCATTATTCACCGTATTAACCGGTTGAATATCGCCCTTATCCGTATAAATAGAAGTAATTAGCCGAACGGCTGCATCCGAATAATAGGCTCCACCACGCTCTTCTAGTTGAGGTGGCTTTATTGTAAGATCTGGATCCTTGTATAACTCGAACAATTCTTGTTCCAACTTTTGAACAACTTCTGCCCGTGTTCCTTCTTCTTTTGCACTCTTATTATTTTTTTCAATCATTTCATCCGTTTTGTAATAATACATGTGATACGGGCAGGTCATCACATTTAAGGATTTCAAAAAGTCCGGATCCCACCCCATTCCTTCAATATTTTTTACAAAACTGCTATGTTCTGGCTCAGACAGTAATTCCATTACTTTTTCCTTCACACTCACTCCATCCACATAAACGTCCAAACCATACACCATATGATTTAACCCAGCGAAATCAATACGAACGCGAGAATGATCGACATCCATTAATTCAGCAATGCCCATTTCCATTCCAATAGGGACATTACAAAGCCCGATTACTTTTTGGATAGAGGAATAACGTAATACTGCCTCTGTCACCATACCCGCTGGATTTGTGAAGTTGATGAGCCATGCATTTGGGCACAACTCTTCCATGTCCTTGCATATATCCAAAATGACTGGAATGGTACGCAGTCCTTTAAACAGTCCGCCCGGGCCATTCGTTTCCTGCCCTAATACCCCATACTTCATTGGAATACTTTCATCCTTCGCACGGGCATCAAGCAAACCCACTCGAAACTGGGTTGTCACAAAGTCTGCATCTTGCAGTGCCTCTTTTCTATCTAAGGTTAAGTGAACTTCAATAGGAAGACCTGCTTTTTCAATCATTCGTTTTGCCAGATTGCCAACGATTTCAAGTTTTTCTTTACCTTCTTCTACGTCTACGAGCCACAGCTCTTGCACTGGTAACTCTTCATATCTTCTAATAAAACCTTCTACTAATTCAGGAGTGTAACTAGACCCTCCGCCTATTGTCGCAATTTTAATTCCCATAATTTAATAACACCTCCACCTTATATTGTAATGATGTATGATAAAAATACATACACTTTCTGGTTTCTTGTGCCATATAACGTAGATAGTGATTTGTTTCAAAAATGTAACACATTGTTTTCCTTCTAATCTTATTAACATTTTAATTCACTCTTACTAAATGTATAAGTGGAGACAACGAAAGACAAAAGAAAAGTTATCGTTATCACAAGAGTAAAGATTGGCATTGAATCTACGGGACTTTCATCTGTTGAGGAAATAGCAAACGCTAGTTGAGCCCACGGGTAAAACATTCCAGCACGAAATGAATAAGCAGCAAATACCAATAGAGACAATATTACATTAATCCCCAATGGAATACCGAAACTTTTGATTTTAAAAGATAACCATAATTGGACAGTAGCCAATGTAAATGTCCCCACCCAACTTAAGATAACGGCGGATAAGAGAAAAGACCATGGTATCGTACTATCAATATTAATTAATCCTCCTATGAGAAAAAAAGCTATAAGAATTATTTGCATCATTAATATGAAAGCCAGTACTATAAACAGCTTAGATAAGTAGATCGTTTTTTTGGGAATTGGGAGGGAGAATTGAAGTTTCCATCCTCCACTTAGATGTTCGGTTCGACAGACAAATGCAGCAAAAAGTCCTGAAGATATTGGGAGAAAGATTATCCCATAAAAAAGAGTAACTTGTGTCCATGCTTCTAGCCATGCATTATCATCAGCTTTATTCACTAAAATATCATAATTCGCCAGAAAATTTGCATATCCCAGTTCATAAGGTTAGAAAACTACTAAAGATTCTCGTTAACTAGACATCCTTGTCTGGAAGAACCATTTCTTTATACATTTTTACCGTAAGTAGATAGTAAAGTGCGTAAATTAGGATAAATAACGCTATAGATACCCAAATACGATAATATGGTTCATAAATAATAAACGAAAACATATTCATTCCGATGAGAACATGTGTGACACCTAAAATTGCCGGAAACAAGAAAACAAGAAATAATTCTTTATACACCGAACGTTCCAAAAGCTTCTTTTTCACTCCGATTTTCCGCAGCATTTCATATCTTGAAATATCTTGATTTGCTCCAGACAACACTTTAAACATAAGACAACTTGCCATCATAGCCAAAAACGCAACACCTAAGAAAAATCCCATAAAAACAGTTCCCGTAGCCACTGTGTCGTAACTTTTATACATGGCGTATTTACTTGTCACCCCATAAGATTCCTCGGCTGTTTCCGTATCCATCTGTTCTTGTTTAATCTCATCTAGTGCTGCCCATTGATCGGTATAGGCCATAAAATCATCTGTTTTACCGACAAAAACAGTCTGTTCTTCTGATTCTATGTCTTCATATACATTCTGAGAAACAATTAAGGGCTGATTCGTGTAGGTGTCTTGGAGAGTATTCAAAAAAAGCGACCATTCATGTTCCATTTCAAACGAACCATTTCTTGCCTTGTCTTGAACATCTCTTAAGGAATCTTTTTCATCCGGCAATGCCGCTTCTAAACGTTTCACTTCCGTACTTTCTCTGACCATTTCCGTATTAATAAGTGGACGCTGATCTTCCAAGTCTTCCTTTAGAAAATAATCGAATTCACCATCCGCTTTATAGCGATACTCACTCTCTTCGATAAAGGGAATCTTATCGATTATATTTTCCTCTTCTGCACTTGGGGTATGTATCGTTGTATCATACACCATTGTTCTATCGACAGTTATTTCCCCGTTGTTTTTAAAAGCCAACCCGCCAGATATTGCTCCAGCACCTAAAGCAATCAGCATCGCAACCGTAGCCAGTAATTTTTTCAAGCTATGTACTCGAAACATCAACTGCGAAAACGTAAAAGACTGTATCCCTTTTTCATTCCATTTGCGATTATACTTAAGACATTTCACAATCATCGGTATGAACGAAGAAAAGATCAAATAGGTTCCAAGTGTTGTCATAATAGCTGATGAAAACACTCCGATTTCCCGCAACTGTTCCATAAAAATGAGAGAAACATAGCCTATCATTAAGGAAATGATACCGGCAATAATCGTTATAATATTTGCCTTCTCTTTCATAACTGTTTTATCTGCCTTTGCGTCGGCGTTAACAAGATCCAGCACTTCTATTTTCGAAAGTCTAACGTGGTTCCAAATAGAGGTCACAAAAAATAGGAACAAAAAGAAGCCAAATGTAACCAACATAGAAGGAGTATAAAAAGATTGATACCCATCCAGTGATACATTCATCTGTCCCATGATTAAGCGCGCCACAAGTGCAGAAAGTCCAATCCCCACTGCGACTCCAATGATTAGGGCAATAATACCGATAAGCATATTTTCGACGAACATGAGATTCTTAATGTAACGCTTTTTCGCTCCTAAAAGCATAAACACTCCATATTCTTTCTGACGCAAAGAAAGCAAAAAAGTATTTGTATACAAAATATAGAAAAATGTAACCGCAGCAAGTAAAACGGATCCTACATTAAAGATAAGCTGCATCGAATTAATCATCGCATAATCACTGGTGAATCCTTTATTTAAGGCAAGCGTTTGAAACATATAAAAAATCGCAATTGCCATTACTAACCCTGTCAAAAGTACAATGTAATCTTTTCGTTTACTTTTCATCCCATTCCAAGCTAATTTCACCAACATAGAAATCCCCCCTTTTCATTACAGTTTTTTCTTCCCTGCTTCCGCCAACTCATCGAGTATTTCTTTAAAAAATTCTTCTCTTGTCCCGGTTCGTTGTATTTCTTTATACAAATCCCCATCCTCTAAAAACAAAATTCGCTGACAATAGCTTGCACTAAGCGCATCATGAGTTACCATCATAATAGAAACATTATGGTCCTCATTTAATTGCTTAAGTGTTTCTAGTAAACTCGCAGCATTATTCGAATCCAACGCTCCCGTTGGTTCATCCGCTAAGATAATATTCGGATCGTGAACAAGTGCTCGTGCCGCTGCTGTTCGTTGTTTTTGACCACCGGAGATAATGGCGGGGTATTTATCTAATATATCTTTGATATCCAATATGTCTGCTACGTTTTCTACACGTTCTTTCCCTTTCTTTCCCGTTATATTCTGAAGAAAGAGAGGTAGTGCGATATTTTCGTACACGGTCATACTCTCCAATAGGTTGAAATCCTGAAAAATAAAACCTAATTTCTGCGCACGAAATTCGGCCAAAGCATCTTGATTCATAGCTGTAATATTGGTCCCAGCAATCTCTATATCCCCCTGTGTCACCTTATCCAGAGTCGAAATAACATTCAAAAGCGTTGTTTTCCCAGAGCCTGATGCCCCCATGATTCCAATGAATTCGCCTTCGTGAATCGAAAAAGATATATCTTGTAATGCTCGATATTTATTTTCATTCTTTTTTCCATAAACCTTGTCAACGTTACGTACATCCACTACAGAATATGTCATGTATACCCTCCACCATTGCATTATTTGTATCACTTGTATTATTTTAAATAATACAGTTTGAGTAGTAAAGTGTTTTTCCAAAATTAGTAGTTTCTTTTATGTAACAGTGTGTTTCTCTGAATGGCTATGTTATGATTTGAAATAGATGGAATACGAAAGGGGAAGGCTTGATGTTTACAAATGAAGAAATAGCTTCCTTCAATGAATTGGAGACCTCTTTGTACGACTATATTACTCAAAACACTGAAAAAGTGGCATATATGCGGATTCGTGAGCTGGCGCAAGCAACCCACGTGTCAACGACGACGATATTACGTTTTTGTAGAAAAATGAATTGTGAAGGTTTTTCCGAGTTTAAAGTGAAGTTGAAACTACATTTGGAAAATAATAAAACAACGGTATTGAAAGGTTCCCATCATTCGGTGACGGAATTTTTCGAGAGGACATTGGCGGGAAATGTAGAGGAAAAAATAAAAACAGCCGCCGACATTGTCACCAAAGCTGATCATGTTATATTTATCGGCATCGGCAGTTCTGGTATTTTAGCTGAATATGGAGCACGATACTTCTCAAGCCTAGGGAAGTTTTCTGTATATATTAAAGACCCTCACTTTCCTATTCATACTAATATTCTGCAAAACAGCGTTACGATTGCCTTATCAGTGTCAGGGGAGAACAATTACACGACTACTCATATTCATCAACTAAAGCAAAAAGGCAGTCAAATAATCAGTATTACTAATACAAAGCACTCTACCATATCGAAAATTTCTGATGTGAATATTCCATATTATGTAACAGAAGAAAAGTTAGAAGGATCAAACATTACAACCCAGGTTCCAGTTGTTTATATTTTAGAAACGATGGCACGAGAAGTACATAAACAAAACGAACAGCATGAATAATAGTTTTGCATTTTGCAAATTGCCATTCATTTTTTTCCTATATGATAAATAAAATAGCATAAGGAGAAAATAGAAAGGAGGCAGTCATTATGCAAATTCATGTTGTCCGGCCAGGCGAATCGTTATGGAATATCGGGCAAATGTACAATGTTCCGATCCAAACGATTAGTGATGCCAATCAACTTCCCAATCCCGAACGTCTTATCGTCGGTCAATCTCTTGTTATCCCTTTTGAAGGCCGCTATCACTGGCTCATGCCAGGAGAAAGCGTTTGGGGAGTTAGCCAACAATATGGGATTCCTTTCGAACAAATTTTACGAATAAATAACTTGCCCATGTCCGCCTATCTTCCCGTTGGTTATCCATTATATATTTCAACATCTCCACAAATGAAACCAGTTATAGAGGTAGCTGCTTATATGGATTTGAACATAACCGGAGAAGACTCCCAAGATATAATAAACGATGTTGGTGAATATTTAACATACTTGCAAGTCTTCAGTTATCAAATGAATCCAGACGGAACACTAACCCCTATTGACGATCAAGCCATTATTAATACAGCACTGGAGAATCAAATTGTTCCCTTAATGGTGATTACAAATATTGAAGACGGTCAGTTCAGCACAGAGCTTGCAACAACCGTGTTACAGGATGAATCCTTGCAAAATCGTATGCTTGATGAGGCTCTTGCTATCATGGATGAAAAAGACTTTCTAGGAATAGATTTTGATTTAGAATACGTAGGCGCGCAAAACCGGGAAGCTTATAATAATTTGATGAGAAATGCAAAAGAAAGATTAGACGAACGGGGATACTTTCTCTCAAGTGCTCTTGCCCCTCAAGTTGAACCTGGTATGGAAGGAGACTTATACGCAGGGCACGATTACGAGACTCAAGGCGAAATCGCTGACTTTTTATTTCTCATGACTTATGAATGGGGGTATACCGGAAGTCCTCCGCAAGCTGTTGCTCCTATCGATCAAGTGAGGCGGGTCATCGAATACGCCGTCTCCGTTGTACCGGCAGATAAAATCATGATGGGTATTCCTCTTTATGGTTATGACTGGACATTGCCTTATGTAGAAGGGGAGACTCAGGCTGAGGCTATAGATCCACAACAGGCGTTAGAACTCGCCCTTCAGTACAACGCAGCAATTGAATATGATACAACAGCTCAGTCCCCCTATTTCACTTATTACGACGAAGAAGGGACAGAGCATGAAGTTTGGTTTGAAGATGCGAGAAGTATCCAAGCTAAGTTTGATTTGGTAAAAGAGTTTGACCTTCGCGGTTTATTTTATTGGGTGTTAGGGTGGGAATTTCCACAAAATTGGCTGCTTTTAGAAGATAATTTCAACATAAACAAGCGGTTATAATTGTAAATAGATTTTAAGCAACGTCCTGCGCTGCACTGCAGGTGAACATCGAACTTATAAAAAATTGCCCAACTTATGTAAAGTGGGCAATTTTTCATGTATTAATCATTATTCTGCTTCTGCAAACACTTTTTCGACTTTAGGGATAAGTTCATCCCAGTCGGCATCCATTGTTTTATTTACCGTAACAAAATCATTCACTCCGAAAATGTTATCTACACCGTCAAGCTGAATCAATGCTTGAGCTAACGCATTGTCCGTCTCGTCTCCTTGTTTAAGAGAAGTGCTTTTTTCAAAAAGTGTTTGATTGGCAGTAAATTTCATTGCATTCGGATTTGGTGTCGGTGCCGCTTGTACTTCAATAGCCATCGTTGTTCCCCTTTCGAATTTCACAATTAATCATTGTACTATTTCTTATATAATAACATTTTTTATCTATATAGTTAAATACGGATTTCCTGTCTCCATTAATATCAGCATTTCGTATATTTTTATTCTTTTAACCCTTTCACCCTTATTCTTTTATAATCGGCCACCCACTCTCCTTGAATCCAAAGGTCAGACTTCAGATTCTGTTCTACATTATTCATAATACGTGTAATGGTATCATCATCTAGGTTTTGAAACATGAACTGCCCGAACATATCCAGCCAGTTTTGGAGTCCTGATTCTCCTTCTAGTTTGGTAGGTCGGTCAAAATGAAGCGCAGCAATCACTCGAAAACCTGCTTTCTCCATTAATGTTGTATACTCACCAATGCTTGGGAAAAACCACGGAAATTGTGCTTGGTCATATGGTATGGAATTTTTCACAAATTCTTTTTTTATCTCCTCTACTATCGTTTGGACATTGCCCTTTCCCCCAAATTCCGCAACAAAACGTCCGCCTGATTTTAACGAACGATAAATGCTGTCTAAAGCTTTATCCGGTTCTTTGACCCAATGAAGAACTGCATTAGAAAAAACTGCATCAAACTCTTCCTCAAACGTCATCATCGTTGCATCTTTCACATCAAACGATAAGTCAGGATATTTCTCTCTAGCTTGCATGATCATATTCTCTGAGGCATCGATTCCCTTTATCTTTTTCACACCGGCATCATGCAGTTCTTTCACGATATCCCCCGTACCACACCCAAGATCAAGAATTTGCTCTTCTTTATTTGGGTCCAACCATTCTAAAACTTCATTACCATAGTTAGATACAAATCCATGTTTTTTATCGTATAACTCTGCATTCCAAGACTGTTCCATCCCCCATCCTCCTTTTCTTCATCGTACACAATGAACAACAATAAATCCATTTCATGAAGAACCCACCTGTATGTGAAAAATATTGGGCCATGGGAGCAAATCTGTAATCTGTTGTCACTGGTTTCTGTTCATATGTTAAAATGAGCAGGATTACGGTACGGTTCAAAAAGGAGATATTCACAATGAATGATAGAGCAAAAGAACTTATAGTACGCGAAGTCGTAGAAGAAATATATACCGCTCACCCTGATCTATGGGATCAATTTGAAGAAACCGGCTATGAAAAAGCAATCGAATTTAATTTTCTGCATTTAGAGCATCTTCAAACAACGTATGATATGGATGATATAAACTTTTTCCTCGATTATACCGACTGGGTAGACAGCGTCCTTTCCCGACAACAAGTCGAGACTTACATTACTATTGATAATTTTGAACGGCTTCTACGCCTCATCCCAGAAAATGTGGAACCAGAAGAAGAAACATCTTATTTGTTTTATTTGGATTCAGCCATTGACATGCTGCAGGCTAGACAAGATGGATAACAAAATCTTTCGTAAAAAGGACAGTTCACCGGCTGTCCTTTTTCTTTTTTATATTACGGGATAATATGGCTCATACCGTGGATAACAGTAATACGGCGGTCGTGGTCCTATTTTTGGCAGCTTAAACGTGTCACGGTTATCATCATATAACAACTCAACTCGTTTATTTGAATGGTTGACTAATAGTAACTGTACTTCCGGACGGAGTGTACCATAATAATCATACGACATAAACAAATCCTCCTACCTTTCCCTTCACCTTATTCAGCATTTCCATACAGTGAGCACGTCCTCTTCTTGCAGATAATATTTCGCACGACATCTGCCCAAAAGACATACGGTAATGGAAAACAATTATCGGGAGGTTCCTTTATGTCGTCTGATAAAAAGAAAACAGCGAATCAAAAGTACCCTATGTATCCTAACTACGGAAAGGTCACGCAATACACAGATGTACCGATTACCGTACCAGAACAACGGCAATTGCGGCAGCCAGGTGTAGAACAGTTAATGGTCCCCCCACCAATTATTGAAAATTCAAATGTTAAAGGCAGTGAGAAATTATCGGGCAAAGTTGCTCTCATTACAGGAGGTGATAGCGGAATTGGTGCTGCTGTTGCTATTGCTTTTGCAAAAGAGGGAGCCAATGTCGCGATTTCCTATTTAGATGAACACGAAGATGCAGAGCGTACCAAAAATAGGATTGAAGAATTAGGTCAACGTTGTCTTATACTACCTGGTGATGTAAGAGAAAAACAGCAATGCATTAAAATTGTAGAAGAAACCGTTCAAGTATTAGGACAGCTCGATATTCTTTGTAATCATGTTGGTATTCAATTTCAACAGTTAAGTCTGCTTGATATTAGCGATGAACAGTTTGATGACACATTTAAAGTAAACATATATTCTCACTTTTACACAACACGTGCTGCCCTTCCTTATTTAGAAGCAGGCAGTTCGATTATTAACACTTCCTCTGTTGTGGCGTACGATGGCAACAAGCAGCTAATTGATTATACAGCAACGAAAGGTGCCAATGTAGGGTTCACAAGAGCATTGGCTAATAATTTGGTGGATAAGGGGATTCGGGTGAACGCTGTTGCGCCTGGCCGCATTTGGACACCACTTATTCCAGCAAGCTTTTCAGCAGACGAAGTCACACTGTCAGGGAATCCAATGGAAAGACAAGGACAGCCATTTGAACTAGCTCCAACGTATGTTTACCTTGCCTCCGACGACTCCCGTTTTGTGACGGGGCAGACTTTTCATATCAACGGCGGACAATGGACATCGTCTTAGCAAACGACACTCCTCTAACTGAATATGCCAATATTTATTATTTCAGCTTCCACATGGGGGTTAATTTCGATATTTTGAAAGGTCTCTTTCCAATTCAAACTCTCCCAATCCTCATAGGATAAACTATTACGCACTCTTTTCCCAACACCAATGCTATCTACCCCTTGTGCCTGCAGCACAGATAACAAATGACGAGCTCTGTTTTCTACCCTATTCTCTAATTCCGTTTCCAGTGTTCGAAGGTCTTTTTGCTTTGTTATATCTAATGGTCCATTATATTCTACCAGTGAACCTTTAATAGATACCTGAATATCTATTTTCATTTTTTCTGTTTCGTCAACATTTGTGATTGTCATTTCTCGAGTATTTTGGATGGAGTCAAATAATAATTGAATCGTTTTATCATCTTCGCCTTTTCCTAATTCCAAATGCAACGATCCAGAACTATAGTTCCCTAATAAGAAAAAGAAAATCCGAGAACTCTTTGGATCAATTTTTTCTACATATTTAGCATTATCAAATAAAGCAATTCCATCCAACACTACTGTATCTTCCCCCCTTCTCAATATCGGAGTCACCGGATCAATCCCGTCATCATATAAGTCACGTGTAAATTGATGCATTCTCGTTTCCGGTATATTATTCAAGCGGGCTTCTTTTTCAAGTAGTGCATCAATATACTGACTAGCTTCTGGATGCTGCGTGTAAGGCTGACTTAATAAATCATTTGCCTGCCCGTTTACTACCACTACTTGCACCCTCGTTCCAAATTTCGGATCACGGTTCATGGTTCTAATATTTTCTTGAATTCCTTCCTCAGCCAGTTCTTTTCCAAATAAAACATTTCTGAGCTGCCCATTGGCCACATCCCGATTAGACTGACGAGCGAGATCTAACAACGCTTCTTTATCACTGCTCGATACGGAAGTAAGAAGTTCTCGATTATTTTTAGCATCGGGAGCAATTTGAGGAATAACACCCGTCACGAGATATTCATCCATATCCGAACCTTTTTCTACATCTAATCCAAGCGAATGTAAAAATCCAACTTCTTCAATAATGTACTTGTCATTACAACCAACTAACAAAAGCATAAATACAAACGACAATCCCTTTTTCATTTTCTCACCTTCTTTTGTATATACAGCAACAGGAGCAGTAACAGGGGCAAAATGAATATCAACACACTATGAAACCTTCCAGCAAAGCGCAAAGATAATTCTAATTCTTGCTTTGTCGTAAAAGGGTAGGTAATAAAAACAGAAAAAGCAATAATACATAACGGGAGCCAAAATTTACTTTCTCTCTTTATTATTTGTTGAATGGCTTGTTTACTAATCCAATAATAAAAGACAGCCGTAACCAATGCTTTTACTAAAAAGATGCTGTAAACAAGGTTTTCTATCCTAATTAAGAAAGGAAATTCAATAAAGCTGAAAAAATGTAAGGTAGGATATATGATATGTTGCAGTTGATCAAAACTGTAAAAGCCAAGACACAATACAACGGTGTAAACATAAATAAACGTAGTGAAAGCATTTCCTAGATAAAATGATCGAAACAAATGTGAGTCTTTGGTTACATAAGGAAACAAAAACAGACATAGTTCAAACCCGAGAAATGGACGGTATTGATCAATTATTGTCAACCAGTCAAAGGAGACATTCGTCCCTTTAAAGATAAATGGTGTTAACCTATCAATAGAAAAATCAGGCCAGATAAAAACAGTCAAGATGATCGTAACAGAGGCTAAACCAAATAATACTCCTGCGGCGCGTATCATTTTATAAATAGGATACTGCATAAAAAATAGCACCACAATAATCAGTACACTCAATAAATAAATGAAAGATGTTGTCGGAAAAGCGACAAGTTGAATGATATAAATATATTCTTTTAGTATGAGCGAAGCTGAAATAGACCAACTGACAGCAAACACAATGTAGATAGGGAACGTTATCATTCGAGGAAGGGTGACATTCATTATTTCAAATACAGACATACCATCCCCTTTTTTATATACCAATTGAAACAAAAAAATGTTCACCATAACGATTCCTGAAAGAACAATCAGCATTATCCAGCTATTCGTGCCAAAAGCCTCCGATATGCTACGCGGTAAGATAAAAATAGCAACAGATGTTTGCATCATATACGTTAAGAAAAACAGTTGAATAGGATGAATCGCACCTAATCCATTATTCATATTCACCCGTCCCCAGTGATTTGACGTCCTCTTTGTTTTGCGTACGCGTTTGTGTAGGTCGTCTGCTATTCTTTCCATAAGGAACTCTTAATACCGCATTAATTAATTCTTTCGGATGGAAGGGAGAAGCTGGGTTGAAATACGGCGTCGATAAATTGCTTAAGGTACTCAAGTGAGCCAATAAAAGGATAATGCCAATCAACAAACCATAATTCCCTAATAAACCAGAAAGCAAAATTAATCCAAACCTCGCAATCCGTAGTGCTGCACTTATCATATAACTTGGCATGACAAAGGACGCAATCGCAGATATTGCAACTACGATAATTAACGTATTGCTCACTAAACCTGCCTGAACAGCTGACTGCCCAATTACAATACCTCCAACAATACCAATGGTCTGCCCGATTTTAGTAGGGAGTCTTGCTCCTGCTTCCCTTAGTAATTCAATCGTTACCTCCATGATTAATGCTTCAAATAATGGGGAAAAAGGGACATTGTTTCGTGACTCAGCCAATGACATAAGTAAAGCTTCGGGAATCATTTCATAATGAAACGTCGTAACTGCCACATAAAATGCAGTGAAGGTTAACGTTATAAAAAAAGCAAGCATTCTCAATACCCTTGTTGCAGAACCTACTGCCCACCGTTGGTTACGATCATCTGGGGAGTGAAAAAAATCAAAAAAGTTCGTAGGAGCAAGAAAAGCTGTCGGGCTATTATCCATGATTCCAGCTATTTTTCCGTTAGCCAAGTTGCTGACTACAACATCAGGCCTTTCTGTCGTAATATATTGAGGCATAAAAGAATAAGGAAAATCATCAATCATTTGGACAAATACCGGAGTATCAACTGCGATATCCACTTCCACATCATTAATTTTTTGTTTTACTTGATCCAGCAATTCCATATCAACTAATCCTTCTATATAAAGAAGGGCTACGGTGTTCCGCGAGATTTCTCCTACAGATACATAGACAACCTTTAATTTTGGAGACCGCACCCTTCTTCTTACCAGTGAAAGATTCATAGCTAAAGATTCAATAAATGATTCATGGCTTCCTACTATCGTTGTTTCTGTCTCCGATTCCTCAATAGACCTCGTTTTTGGACCAAATGCATTAATGACATAAGCTTCGCTCTGATTCAGAAATATAGCTATATAACCATTCAAAATTCTTTCCGTAATGTCTTCACTTGTACGCACGTTCTCAAATTGTTCATTTTCTAAATAAGCGCTGACCGTTTTGTTATCATCCTTTAGAGCTTCGAAAGGATACAATACTTCTTGTTCATATGTTTTCTTGTCAATAAGACTTTTAAAATAAAGAAATTGCAGCTGTTTGTTCTTTAAGCTATACCGCGTAAGATCATCACAATCGGAGAACGTATTTATTGTATTTAAAAGTAAAGAATCATTTGTATCTTCCATAGATGAACGTTCTAACTTCTTTATTGGTACGTGAAAATAACGAGAAATCCTATTTGTCCTCTTCATAACAATCTCAACCTTTTACCTTTCTGAATTTGTTATATTATGTTACGTATTCTTTCTTTTCTTCATCATCTGACGGTTTTATGGCAAAAAAGGTGAGTAAAGCGGCAATGATAGCAATTCCTCCAAGACTAAAGTAAATAAAGCCAGGCGCATGTTTCATCATTAGTGCGATAATTGGTGGTCCGAAAGCTACTCCTACAAAACGCATGCTACTGTAGAAAGATGTAATAGATCCACGCTCTTCTTTTGCTATTCCTTCTGTTATTAATGCATCCAGACACGGGAGTGATAAGCCAATGCCAATACCAGCTATGGTTAAAAGGAAGGTGAACATAAATAATCCGAATTCGGTATTCACAAAAAATAACGAAACCGCTGCTATTGCATTACCAATTAAAATAAACCATTTCATCCGCCCTTTTTCTTTTCCAATAATCTTTCCGCTTGAAAAGGAAGCACCGCACAAAAACAACAACGGAATCGCTAGTATTAACCCTTTAACATAACCGTCTATTTGATACTTTTCTTCTAATAATGCTGAAAAATGAAACAGGAATCCGAATAAAATCAACATCAAAATACACCCGATAAAAAAAGTCGCAAAAAGCCAGCGCCCGTTTTGTTGGAATGTTTCTTTCAGGCCTTTCAAAAAGCTGCGAAACGATGTGTTATTCTTGTTAGCCTGCTCGTCCTGTTCCTTTGTTTTAGGTACTTTCACTAGAAAAAAAACCAATAAGACAGACAAAATTGATAAAATGGGTATTGCAATAAAAGGCATGTACCAAAGAACGACCGCAAGTAACGCTCCTACTATTGGACTCAATACTTTTCCCAGAGTGTTCGCCGTTTCAATAATTCCGAGACCCTGGCTGACCTGTTCTTCTTCTTTAAACATGTCTCCTACCGTCGGTAATACTACGGGAAAGGCACCCGCCGCTCCAATCCCCTGTAAAAAACGTCCAATCATGATAACCACATATGGCGTTTCCATCTGCCAAGCCGCAATAGCTGATATCGCTCCACCTACTGCCACAATTAGGAGGCTGGGGATGATTACTTTTTTTCTTCCGATTTTATCCGAAATGTATCCTGAAATTGGAATAAGTACTATAGCAATAAATGAATAAATCGATATAATTAAACTTGATTGAAACGGTGTAATATTGATTTCTTTTTCTATTAACGGCAACACAGGAATTAACATCGAATTTCCAAGTGTCATCATTAAAGGAATAGATGCTAATGCTAACAAGTCCCATCTCTTCGTCTGTTCCATCTGTATCCTCCAAAAGTTCACTACATATGTGGGTGTAGTATGTGCCCTCCCTTCGTTAATTATCCTTAGGACAAGGTAGAAATTCCTGAAATGATTTTTATATACGCTCATAATAAGAACATGAAAGAAATGACTGATTGCTGCTTCAGCCATTGTCTTTCACTTATCCATTGGTTCCATTTATGCTTTACGGTTTACATCGTGAATTACATTTCCTTGCTTACAAATGCCGCTGTAAATGATACTATAGGTTCGGACTTACATTTTTGTAAGATTACTGTAAGTGAAATCGATCGACGATGTAATAGCTCTTTTTTACACTTAAGTCAGCAAAAACGAAAAGGAGCGATGGATAGTGAGAACCGCACCAAAAATTTTTATCAGTTTCTTAGTAATTGTTGTTCTTCTTGTCATTACAGCGATAAATATATCCTCAGAACAAACAGGTACACATGACGACAGGGTAATCTATAGTGAAAGCTCAAATGAAGATTGATGTTTCCTTTCTAGCCTCACCGTAACTTTAGACAGATATTGCTTTTTAAACGCTATGCTCTCTAAATTATGAAAAAACAGCTTCACGGGTTAGGATAGTTAACCTCACGAAGCTGTTTTTGTTATATTCCTGATTTTATTTGTTTTATATAGAAAAAGCGGACGATAAAAAAGTAGATGACTTGTATCACAAAGAAAATCCCTAGAACCGTAACAGCTTCGATGAAAAGATTGTACATAAATAGATGCGATAACGCAGTGAGCGCAACAGCACCATGAAGCAAAGCCACGGCCATCGGTGTGAAAAAGAGAATGGCAACCTGTCTTGTCAAAACTTTTTTCAATTCTTTCTCCGATAGACCTAATTTTGCAATGGCTTGGAATTTTTCTTTATCATCGTCCAGATCACTATACAACCTGAAATACAAAAAGCTTCCCGCTGCTACAAAAAAGACAATTCCAATAAACAAGCCAACAAACAAGACCGGCCCATATCCTTTATTAAGTTGGAACATTTCATAATCCGTTGCAGCTATCAAACTTGGTCCGACCTCTTCCCAAAGCTCCTTCCCAGCCTCAATTTTTGCTTGTTTATCATCTTTTGTTTGCCATCCGTAGTACGTTTCCGCAACTTCGGGTTCAGACAACCGCTCAAACTGTTCATCCGATACAATAAAATATGGATCAACCTCCGGCAATGCTCGCGAGGTGATATTTTGCTCAGGATGTACAGATACCTCCGAGTCTATAGTAACAAGCTCTTTTAATTCCTTCTCTTTTTGATCGCCTAGATTTATATTTGCCTCAAAGTGAGAAATGATTACTCCATTATCCCCTACCGAGATTGAATCTTCCCCTGTAATAGCAGCGAAACGATTATAATCAGATTGACTAATAACCATAGAAGTATCCTCACTATCCAACACATCATAATAACGAAGAGATATCTCTTCTTGTGTGGCATTTAAATCGTGTTCAGATAAGGTTTGTGAAATCGTTTCTATATCTTCTCGCTCATCTTCGTTATCTTCATAGGCTGTGTAAGAAAACGGGAGGGATTGATTCCCTTGCGCCATGCTTGTAAGGACAGACTGAAAACCATATAAAGCCCCGATGGAACAAAATGCAACCGTTGAAATTATGGCTACCAGAAAAAAAGTTCTCGCATTATCTTTCATCCGAAATGATAAATCTGAAAACAAAATCATATTGGTTTTTCGCCAGAAAAGAGTTTTCCTGTTTTTCAACTTGCGAATGACATATACACTTAATTGCGTAAATAACAAATACGTACCTATAACCACTATCGTTACCACCGGAACCATTGCAATGACCACTTGCATCTGTCTAGTAACCAGTGCAGTTACATACCCGCCTGCAAGTAGTACAGCTGCGATAACTGTCAACAGACGTGATGTTTTCGGGTCTCCTTTAGACCTTTTATTTCCTTGAATCAGGTGAATAAGTTTTTTACTTCGCAACACAATCGACACCGAAATCGATATGATAAAAAACAGAACGATAAATGATCCGAACGTTAGCATCATAGCTTTCCATGGAATGTAAAAGTTCAATGCTGTACTAATAATAAGAATGTTTTCTGCAATCAACAAAATGAACTTAGTAAACACTAATCCGACCGTAATTCCTCCAAGAGTTGCAAAAAATCCAATGAACATGTTTTCTAGAAACACCATCGTTCGAATTTGTCCTGTAGACATACCCTGCATCATTAGTAACCCGAATTCCTTTTTTCGAGATTGAAGAAAGGAACCCATGGAATAAAGTACAAAGAAAAAGGAAAACACATAAATAATTATAGCTGCGGTCATCATACCTTTTGCTACGTTTTGATTCATGTCTGTTCCGTTTAAAGCTGGATGGAACATAAATACGGAGAAGGTGAAAAACACCATGACTGTAAACGTGCTGCTTAAAAAATAGGCAGCATACAATCTTATATTACGGAGAACATTATTAACCGCGAATTGACGAAAAGTCATGGCCGTCCCCTCCCATTAAAGAGAGTGTATCAATAATACGCTGAAAAAAAGTCTGCCGATTATCTCCTCTGTTTATTTCCGAGTAGAATTTCCCATCTTGAATAAACACCACTCGTTGACAATAACTTGCCGCCTGCGGATCATGAGTAACAAGCATCATCGTCGTTTCATCTACACGGTTTAACGATTCTAACAATTCCATAACTGCTTTAGAAGAAGCTGAGTCCAGGTTTCCAGTCGGTTCATCGGCAAGCAACAGCTTCGGGGAGTGTATCATAGCTCTCGCCACAGCTGCGCGTTGGGCCTGGCCTCCAGATATTTCATGCGTCCGACTATTCATAATACTTGAAATACCTAGCTTCTCAGCCATTACTGTTGCTTTATCTTTCATCTCCCGAACCTTTTTCCCATCTAAGGTTAATGGCAATACCATATTTTCTTCTACCGTTAACGTGTGCATTAAATTAAAATCTTGAAAAACAAACCCAAGTTCCCGCCTGCGGAATTTTGCCAACTCATTCTTTTTTAAATGGTGCGGATTCTTTCCGTCTATGAAGACATTCCCAGTGGTCGGAGCATCTATCGTTGCTATCATGTTTAATAACGTCGTTTTCCCGCTTCCCGAGGGGCCCATTATTCCGACAAATTCTCCTTTGTCGAGCGATAAATTAATATCCGACAAAGCTCTATGTGCCACTTTACCTTCATAAATTTTACTAGCCTGTTTCACCTCAAGCATCACTAGATCTCCTTTCTTTTCTTTAGATCTGTGATTAGTTTATCGTTTACATCATATAAGACCTATCGAATCTTCTTTCATTTTCCTTACAATGATGTAAGGTTTTGCGTTTCTGAGAAAATGATTCGGACCGCCGTACCTGATCCTTCTTCTGAATCGAGCTCTATAATATGTCCAAGATATTGGGCTACTTCATTAGTTATGTAAAGTCCCATCCCAGTTGATTCTCTGAACATCCGTCCATTTTCTCCTGTGAAAAACGGATCAAAGACACGCCGTACATCTGTCTTAGATATGCCAACACCATAGTCTTTCACTTCCAGTACTGCTTTTTCATCCCTTATGTATAAAGAAAGATAGATATAGTCTGCTTTTCCGGCCGAGTATTTCACAGCGTTATGGATAAATTGAGATATGATAAAAAACAACCATTTCTCATCTGTTTCAACCATTATGTCTTCCTCATACTCTTGTAATTTCGGATACACTTTATTTCGAATAAAATACCGTTTATTTTCTCTGTTCACTTCATGGACGATGTCCGTTACTTGAACTGGTTTTATGTGAAAGTCCTGCTCCAACGTTCGTAACCTTGCCATATAAAGTACCGTGTTCAACCCTGTTTTCATTCGATCCGTTTCTGCATAAATGTCCGAGGATTCCGGTTCATCCAAATCATGCGCTATTAACTCGATGACAGATAAAGGGGTTTTCATTTGGTGAACCCATTGTTCCATAAACATTTGATACTCTTGTTGCTGCTGTTCTGCTGTTTTTAATTTTTGATGGTAATGGCGGTATTGTTCTTTTAGCAATTGATTTAGTGATTCTGACATGGGGGTTTGTTCCGCCTTTTGAAAGGAGTCATCCAACGTTTCGAGAGGACTGCTTAATCTATCGTAATACTGCCGCCTGCTAATGTAGTGATAACAAAGATAAGCGCCCAGTATAAAGAATCCCAGGAATACGGAATAAAGAACGGGACGGATATTTTGGTATCCATCCATCCAAAACACAGATAACATTAAGGCGAATTGCACTAGTTGCATAACCATTAATAACACATGTTCTCTTAGAAATAACTTCATTTTTCATTCTCCCTTACCCACGTTACATTCAAGCGATATCCTGCTCCCCGCACTGTTTCCACTGCATCCTTAATGTTTAATTCGAGTAGTTTTTTGCGCACACGTGTGATATTAACATTCAATGTGTTCTCATCGACGTAAGCATGGTCATCCCATAGTTTTTCCAACAAAACTTCCCTTCCCGCCACACGAGGATGACGGTCCAGCAAGCTTTCTATAACATTTGACTCTTTTTTCGTGATGGATACCATTTTGTCTCCGAAAGCTAACTCTAGTCTTTCCGGATATAGTCGCAACCCCTCTTTATGAAGTACTCTTTCATCGTTGCCCGAGGCGTATTCACCGTAAGCTCTACGCAGATGACTGCGAATTTTAGCCAACACAACTTCAGAATAAAACGGTTTTGTTATGTAATCATCCCCACCATTTTCAAGTGCCATCACTTGATCCATCTCCCCCGTTCTTGCTGAAATGAATAAAACTGGACAGATCGATTCCGTTCGTATTTGCCGACACCAGTAAAATCCATCATAAGATGGTAAATTAATATCCAGCAGAACAAGGTCCGGGTTATGCTCATGAAAAGCTTCCATAACCTTGTCAAAATGCTGAACATTGGTGACTTCATACCCATATTTACTTATGTAAGATTTCAATAACTCTGCTATTTTAGGATCATCTTCCACAATCATTATTTGGTGCATATGTTCCCCTCCCTGATTGTTTTATTATGGCATGGAATGTATTTCTCCACAAAACGGATTTTTCTATATTATATCGTACATTTGAAAAAGCCAGTGCCCTCATTATGCAGGACACTGGCTTTTTTATTGATAATGGATGTAAATATTTATATATTTTGATTGAAGAAATATATGGTTTCATGCAATGCCTGTTCGAGCTGTACCGGCACTTCATTTAATGGGTGAGCTGCGTTGAAGGTGTGGGTTCCATCTTCAATTCTCACAAGAGAAGGCTTCGCGGAGGCGTCATTCATCTTTTCCGCTCCTTCTTTCAGCCATTCTCCATCTGCATCTCCTTGTACGAGAAGAACCGGTACATGTATTGACTCTAATATAGACAAGATATTAAATCTTTCTTGATTATTTTCGATATCTTCTAAGATGTTCGATTTTAAGGGCATATTTTGATTCGTCCGCTTATTTACAATATATCCTACACCGTTTTTCCGAATATCTTGTTTGAGATCTTCATTTAAGAAATCAACATCGGAAACACCATTCCAACAAACCACACTTTTTATTTCAGAGCGTTCTGAAGCAAAAATAATACTAGTTGCACCACCGCGGCTGTGACCAATCATCCCAATACGTTCCATATCAAACTGATCAGAGTAAGGAAGCTTTTGCTCTCTCATTTGCCCCATAAGAACTGCAATATCTTCCAACTCTCTGGAGTACGTGTTAACTGCAAATTTGTCTAACTCATCAAAATCATTGTCTTTTACACCATTGCATGAAAAATTAAAGCGAATAGCGTAATACCCGTTATTTGCTAATTCTTCTGCAACATAAGGGAAAAAATTCCAATCTTTATGCCCTTTAAACCCATGACAGACCAAAATAACCGGTTTATTTGCACGTTCTTTAGGTGCATGAACTTCCCCTCTAAGGTACAAATCATCTCCTAATGAAATTGTAAAGGAGTTATTTTCGATACTTTCGTATAACACATTGATCCCCTCCTTCTATGTTTCATTGCCACTTCTATGCTCCATAGTCTTTTTTGATATCTTATCACACTTTACTGTTATATTTTTTGTGTATAAGACTATAAAATTCCGACAAACTAATCTCAAAAGCAAGCGTTTACGGAGGAGACAAGTATTTCATGGAATTAGATAAAAACACAAACATAACGTCAGCGGAGCACGCTCAGTTGTGGAACGCCTATATGAACGCCAGCATAACCTCTACAATAGTTAAATACTTTCTGGCAAAAGTGGAAGATCCAGACATAGAATCTGTCCTGCAAGAAGCTCTGACATTAACAACAACTCACGCAGAAACATTAACTCACATGTTCACAAAAGAAAACAAACCGGTTCCGATTGGCTTCAACGATCAAGATCTTAACACAAATGCTCCGCGGTTATACTCAGACAACTATTTTTTACAACATATTTTGCAGCTTGGCATGGCTGGAATGTTTTCCTTTTCAGCTGCAATCAACTTGTCTATCCGTCACGACATATATACATTTTTTTCTGAAGGGTTTCAAAAGTACAATCATCTCCACCAAAAAGCTGCCTCTGTTTCACTTGAAAAAGGATTGTATCTTCGACCTCCTACGGTTCCAACACCAAACGAAGTGGACTTTGTGAAAAAGAGAAATTTTCTCACCGGTTGGTTTGGCAAACGCAGACCTTTGATGACCCAAGAAATTGCTTATTTATTCTCTAATTTAGAACGAAACAGTCTAGGAATCGCAATGTTAACTGGATTCAGTCAAGTTGTAAAATCAAAAGAGGTAAAAAATTATATCATAAGAGGTATTGAAATAGCCAAAAAGCATGTGAATATATTTCGTTCTATTTTAGAAGAAAATCATGTCCCAACACCTATGGGATCAGACTCTATGGTAACCGATTCTGCCAATGTTTCCCCGTTTTCCGATAAATTAATAATGTATCACGTGACCGGGATGACCACCCTTGGAATTGGATTCTATGGACTAAGCATTTCTACAAATATTAGAAGAGACTTATCGGTCCACTACACTCGGCTCACCGCAGAAATTGCATTGTATTCTGAAGACGGAGCTACCTTGATGATTGACAATGAATGGTTAGAAGAACCACCTCGTATGGTCAACCGTGATGAGTTAGTAAGAAATAAGTAAAAGAAATTGTGCTATAGAAACAATGACAATCACGTAAGAGCAATCAAAAAACTTAGCGGAATAGGTCGTTAACATGCAAACTAATATTAACAAAAAAAGTAATAAATTAGAAATGCTGCTATGGAGCATCGCCCTTCCCGGATTCGCTCATTTAATTATCGGGAAGTACGTGAAGGGTATATTATTAATTGTTTTAGAAATTTTAATTAATGTACTCGGCAATTTTAATCATATTATTGTACTAAGTTTCAACGGTAGAATTCAAGAGGCTATTGAACAGACCGACTACCAATGGCTCATGTTCTACCCTTGTTTATATTTTTTCGCTATTTGGGATGCTTATAGAGAAGCAGGGGGAGGGGAAAAGGCTTATGCCTACTTACCCCTTGCTTTTTCAGCCTATTTTGTAACAGTCGGATTAATTTTTTCTTCACGCATTTCAATATTTGGATACTTAATAGGACCCGTTTGGCTCCCGATGATGTTTTTACCTATTGGATTAATAGTCGGCACAATTATTCGATGGTTGGTTTTAAAAAAAAGTTATAAGGATACTTGATATATAACATACTGACCTTCCCATGTGCCCAGCTTTTGATATGGAATAAAGTTATGTAGGAGTGAATAAATTGAGCGAACAGAAAATACCTTTAACATCAGCAGAAATTGGTTGCTTATGGACGTCATTTAACGATGACAGTATGTCTATGTGCGTACTCGAATTTATGCTGAAACATTTGCAAGACACAGACATCAAACCAGCTGTCCAATATGCTTACGATATATCTAGCTATCACTTAGACCAGCTCACAAGTACATTTAAACAAGAACAATTCGCTTTTCCTCATGCCTTTTCAGCTGAGGATGTGAACATGGAAGCTCCTTGGCTCTTTTCAGATTTATTTTGTTTAAGCTATGTTAATCACATGTCAAAAGTAGGAATGATTAAATACGGTGGATTTATTACAATGAGTAAAAGAAAAGACATAAGAGACTTTTATACACAAGCACTAACAGAAGCATCAACGCTTTATAACCAAACAACCGATATTGCTTTATCGAAAGGAATACACCCTACACACCCTTATATAGACGTACCGAAAGAAGCTGATTACGTCGATAGTAAGAAGTATTATAGTGGATTGAACCCCTTCAGCAAAGACCGACCATTAAATGCTGTGGAGATATCTCATTTGTATTCTAATATTTTAACAAATTCCGTCGGGGTCAAACTTTGCCTCAGTTTTGCACAAACCTCTCCGTCCAAAGAAATTCAAGATTATATGGTACGGGGAAAAGATATTTCCAATAAACACATTCAAATCTTCACTTCCACCTTGCAGGAAGGGGATGTTCCAACCACACGATTACCTGATCTCAGTGTAAGTGACTCAACCACTCCCACATTTTCTGATAAATTAATGATGTATCACATGACGCTTTTAAGCACTGCTGGTTTAGGTAATTATGCCACAGCAGCTGCCGCCAGCCAACGAAACGACTTAACGCTTAATTATGAAAGACTATCCTTAGAAAGTGCTCAATTCGCAAAAAGCGGCGCCGACATTATGATTAAGCATCACTGGCTCGAACAACCACCAGGAACGAAAGATAAAGAGCATTTAGTCAGAAAAAAAGATAAATATTAGTACAGGATGAAAAATGCGTGTCCGTTATAGGTTTGATTAAAGAAAGGGTTCCACAAAATTTATTTTTGATGGACCCCTTTCTTTTTCTTTCTATTTTTTATAAACGCAATCAACAATAATAAACTGGGGATTATAACTTGAAAAGGTAAATGCATGTACAACGGTACAAATTGGAGTCCTTCACGGATATGTTCAGAATAACTACTGGCGATAGTCATAGATGAAAACAACACAACAAACCCAAGGGGGTAAACTAACTTTGATGTTTCTTTCGTGTTAAATACATTAGACAAACCAGTAACAGCTGCATAAAAATAAATACTAATTTTAAAAAACCCTGCCATGATTAAACCTACCATAAAAAACACATCTAAGCGTTCGAGAAATTCCGCCACTTGAATTGCTTGTATCGTGTTAAGGAGAGGAAACTGTGAACGTGAGACAAGATCCACTCCTAAAACAGAAATACTGATAGCTGTCGTAATCGTAATGTTAATGCCACTTAATGCAAGGGCTGACAAGCATGCAACTTTTATTTTTCTTGGCTTATTCACATACGGAAAAATCATGGTAAAGACAATAATTTCCCCGAACGGTACGTACCATGTTTCTGTAATCACCGTTTTCAATACCGTTCCCATACCTTCTTCTAGAACCGGCTTTAAGTTATTAATTTCAATTAAACCCGAGACTACAACTAATATGAACCCAACAATAGCCAAAAAATACAGAACAACAAAAAGAATCTCTCCAGTCCTTGCCATCACTTCGATGCCCTTACGGACTGTGTATACTATAGCTAAAAATAACACTGCGTTTATAATAAACAGCGGCGTCTCATTATACGCAAAAGTTACAAGCAATTCCCCAAAGTCCCGAAGTACTCTGGCAGCAATATACATAAAATAAACAATATAGAGACAAGCAAGAAATTTCCCGAAGAATCTCCCAACGATTTTCTGCATATACTCTGTCGGCAGAATATCCGGGTAATAATTGTAGAGACTGAGATAGACGAAAAATAAAACCATGCCAGCAACCATTCCTAACAATATAGCAATCCAAGCATCTTGTTTAGCACTTAAGCCTAAGGAAACCAACAGAGCACTGCCAAGCTCAAATAGAAAGATTAAAACAAACAATTGGCTTGCGTTTATTTTCGCCTTCTCCACCCATCGTCACACCCTTTTATTCTTTCGTTAATCTATACTTGATAAAAATGGTTCGTTTCTTAATCCCGTTCGACGTATAAAAGCATCCACGGTAACGTTTATCTCGAGTTCAGGAAAATAAACGTCATCCCATTCTTTTTCCCATTCTTTCCACACTTTTGGATTGGATTGATGAATCGCATCACCAAATCCAAAAATATCTGTTTGTAAGTCTTGAGCCTTTTTTACGGAAGACTGAATATTATCTTTAATTTTTTTCTCTACTTTATCTTCTACATCATATAAAATACTTGGATTTTTAAGACTTATCGGCACTGCGGTCTCACCAATATCTCCTTCTACTGAAATATCTATCGTAATTTTCCCTTTTCCATCTTTATTAACTTCTGCTCCAACATCTGTTTTTTGTCGAATCACTTCATAAACAACCGCTTCTTGTTTCTCTTTCCAATCCACGGACACAAGCGTCGATTTTATTTCATCCAATGCCCATATAACACCTTTTGACATATCTCCTTGAACAATATCAACCAACTTGCCATCCTTAAATACCCCCAGACCCGAAGCCATCATACGAGCTTTCGGTTTCGTTTCCTGGATACTTTCAAGCGTTTCCCCTGTTGCGGCATCTCCGTACATGCTAAAGCAACTAATAACCGGCTCTTTTCCTGATGACACTAAATCCGGCAATACATCCCTGATTGCTACATTTAAATTTTCTCCCCACATTCTCTCAGTAACTTTCAATGTATTAACAATCTTCTCCGCCGGAACTTGATCAATAGGAGTCAGTGTTTTAACTAATTCCGACGCTGTGGATTCTTGTGCAATGACTACGGTTGCGTTCGTTCGAAATTCATTATCCCGCTCCAAAGCATCAAAAATATTTTTCAATCCCTCTTCTCTCACAAGTTTTTCACCTATAACAAGCAAGTTTGTATGCGCATAATATAGTCGACGTGACACTTTTTTAGAGACTTGTCGCTGTATTTGCACCATATTGTTACCTTTCTCCATATAAGTAGATACAGGCGGACTCTCTGTCCCTCCCGTTCCTTGTCTGCTTTCGCCTGCTACATTTCCAGGGTTGATCACTTGAACGGTATTCATATATTGACCATCTTCTGTCTTGTCGATCCCGATAGCCGATACAAGGGCAAGATCGGGGAGCTCCTGATTACTCCAACAACCAGACAGAAAGGCTGTACTTATAAATACGACAAGGGTACACAGCCTGTTAGCCTTCATCTCAGTCACCTTTTCTCGTTTTTTTCTTCATGTCTCTACTATCCGGAGGACCTGGTTCCTGATTTCCCCCTACACGAACCGTATTATTAGTGCCAATTAATTTAGGTCTTTTTTTATCCCTCCACCACGGTAAACGAATAATAGAGTCTCCAAAATCTGCTGGAATAAATGGAGCAAGCGGTGACATGTAAGGAATACCAAAAGACCGCAAACTGCACAAATGGACAATAATGACGATGAATGAAAGGATCAACCCATAAAATCCGAAAGAAGCTGCCAGAACCATCAAAAAAAATCGGATTAAGCGAGCAGCAATCGCCATTGAATAGGAAGGAGTAGTGAAGCTTGCGATTGCAGTAATCGCAACAATAATAACCATCGCCGGCGACACAATACCAGCTTGAACAGCTGCTTGGCCGATAACAAGCGCGCCAACGATAGAAACCGTTTGCCCAACGGCTTTTGGCATCCTTATCCCTGCTTCTCGTAAAATTTCAAACGTTATTTCCATAATAAATGCTTCAACAACCGCTGGAAACGGAACGGCTTCCCTTTGAGCAGATAATACAATTAATAGCTGCGTGGGAATCATTTCTTGATGGAATGTTGTCGCAGCCACATAAGTAGCTGGAGCATACAAGGAAATTAAAAAAACCATAATTCTTAAAAAACGTAGACTAGATCCGATATACGCTCTGCTGTAGTAATCATCTACCGATTGAAAAAACTGAACAAATAAAGAAGGGGCGTGTAAAACGAAGGGGGTGCCATTAACGAATATGGCAACTCTTCCTTCCAGAATATTTCCTGATACCACATCAGGTCGTTCTGTAAAATGAATCGTCGGAAAAGGCGATACGGGTTCATCTTCAATCAATTCTTCGATATACCCGGATTCCAAAATACTATCAATATCAATTCGCTCTAATCGGTCACATACTTCTTGTATAATTTTTTTATTTGCGATCCCTTCGATGTACATAATTTCAACATTTGTATTTGTCACTTGACCGATAGTCATGGATTTTACTCTTACATCCGGATTTTTGATTCGACGACGTACTAATGCAGTATTTGTGCGAATATTTTCTGTAAATCCTTCACGCGGACCACGAATCGATATTTCAGTAGGAGGTTCTTCGATTGATCGCTTTTCCCCTCCCTTTGTGCTAGTCGCCAACCCTTGTTCCATACCGTCAACAAGAATAATGGTATGTCCTGACATTAGTGACTCATATAATTTTTTCCAATCGTGTATTCTGTTTACTATTCCCACAGAAACTACTTTGTCAGCAATGGTATCTAACACGCTTTGATCCGCTTGTTTGTCCTGTAGATCACCGTCACTGACAAGAGAGTGAACTAGAAAATCATTAATGGAACGACTGTCAACAATACCTTCGACAAAAATAATTGCTACCTTCGTCTTTTTATTATCTTCGATTTCTAACTTTCGAATAATAATATCTGAGCTGTAACCCGTTCTGTTGTTGAGTGCATCCAAATTTTTCTGAAGCGAAGAATTTAATGGCTCGGTGGTATGGCCTGATTTCTCTGCTGCTTTTTGATTTGGCCTGAAAAATTTTCGCAATCTAAAGGACATAATATATCAGTGCTTTCTTTTGTATATTATTGTTAGTTTTTTGCAAAGAATCTTCATTTATACATAGGTTTTTTTAAATAACTAATAATAATGAACAAATGAAAAATGGGAGATGACAGAAGTGAAAACATTAGGGATAACTCTTCTTATGTTTGGACTTTTAGCTTGTTTATCCTTCGGGTTAGATATGGGCATGGGGGATAACATGAACACAGCGTTGAGAAATGTGTTTAATCCATTCCAAGTAATGGAGTTAATTGAACTATTCATTTTAACTTTTTTTATTCTAATGTTTTTTGTAGAAACCATTTTTTTGTTTATAAAAAAAAGGAAAAAGAGACATCAAAAAAACTAAACTTGTCTCATACTCCCTGTTCTTTTTCATACGTATGTAGAATAACCCCCTCACATATGGAGGAGAACCATGGAGTTTCCTATACAATCACAACTTAAAGGATATAACTTAATAACGATGAAACAAGATAGTTATGCAGGCTTAATGGTTGCATTTCTATTGGTGCCTCAAGCCATTGCTTATGCTATGTTAGCTGGCGTTCCTGCAGTTCATGGTCTTTATGCGTCCATTTTGCCAATGCTTGTTTACAGTTTAGTTGGATCATCCCCGCTTCTATCGGTAGGACCGGTAGCTGTGATTTCCATTATGGTATTTACAGGCCTGGCTTCGATAGCCTCCCCTAATGCTGGCATTTATCTGTCTGTTGTTGCGTCATTATCTTTAATGGTAGGAATGTTACAGATATTATTTTCCGTCCTGCGGTTTGGTATCCTACTTCAGTTCGTTCCATCTTCCGTCTTAAGGGGTTTTATGAACGCACTTGCTTTAACCATTATTTTAAATCAACTAGAACCGCTATTTGGTATATCTTTTCAAAAAGAAATGCCATTTGTTCCAGCTCTGATGGATTTTTTGCATCAACTAAGTATGGTGCAACTTCCGGTTCTTTTATTCAGCTCTGCTTTATTTCTATTTTACATTCTTCTTCGAGTGAAAGGAGTTCCGTCCCCTGCGCTTGTCATTGTTGTGATAAGTGGATGTTTCGTTTATTTATTTCAACTAGAAGAAATCGGGATTCAAAAGGTAGGAACGATACAAGCTGGATTACCGACTTGGGACATTCCTGAACTATTTATAAATGAGTGGAAAACTCTTTTCCCCCTCGCTCTTTTTATCGCTTTGATTAGTTTCCTAGAGTCTTACACGATGGCTACTCAAATGGAGAAAGGAACACATATAGATCCTAATCAAGAACTGTTTGCCTTGGGTCTTGCTAACTTCAGCGGAAGTTTCGTACAAGCTGTACCAGTAGCTGGTGCTTTTTCACGATCCGCTGTTAACAAAGATGCTAACGCCAAAACAATTATTTCTTCCGTTTTCACGGCATGCTTTGTCTTCCTATTACTGCTTTTTTTCACGACACCGCTCGCTTATTTGCCTCATGCTGTACTGGCCATTATTATTATTTTCGCTGCCTATAAGCTCATTCGTTGGACTGTCATTATAACGGATCTGATTGTCACCATAACGTTCATAAGCTCTTTACTTTTTGGATTGAAAACAGGTTTCTTCATAGGAACAGGAATCTCTGTATTAGGGGGATTAATGAAAAAATTACATCAATCAGAAATCCATCGGGATAATAAATAACTTGACTTTCTAGTATAACGCTATTATACTTGTAAAGGTTAGTAACCCTCTTATCTATTTTCCACAATGTATTATCCTCATATCATCATTCATTTCCTACATGCTGGAACTATCCCAAACCCTATGAATGAACATCAATGAAAATGAATATGGTTTTAGACCAATTCACGCTGGAGCGGTCATCGGAGCCGCAAGGACGAAAGAGCAGGAAGGGCTTTTGTTGTTTTATGTATCACTACTATCATTCATGAAGATGTAACAATTATTGGAATGTGAGAAAATATAAAAAACCAGCATAACGCGTATGCTGGTTTTTTTACATTCATTCACCTTTGTCAATTTTATCTTTGTCTGTGTCAAAGCTATTTTTATTCTCTATGTTAATATTAATAGTTGTGTTCTCTAGTGTCCTCCCGAGCTCTCTTGCAGCAAATTTTATTAGTTGTACAAAAATATAAATTCCTGCAATCGCGCATAGGAGTAGTACAAATGTAAATTCTTCAAAAGTCAACGTTCATTCCCACCTTACAAATACCACAAGTTATCTAAAAACAAACGAATGACATCAGCACCACCAATGATTGTACCTAGTATACTTCCTACATTCGCCAACACGACAATAAGTAAAATACGAGTTACTTTATTACCCCAAAATCCCTTTGCGGTGTGAACATCCTCTGATAGACGCTCAAAATCTTCCACATGCGGTCGTCTGATATAAGCTTGCACAATTCCCGCGAACCAGCCTGCCGCAATAACTGGATTTAATGACGTTAACGGAGCTGCAATAAAAGCTGTAAGAACAGCAAGTGGATGACCTAACGCTATCGCTGTTCCTAGTGCAGAAAAAGATCCATTCCAAAGCAGCCAGCTTATGCTTTGTTGAATGCCTGCTGAAGGATTTGCAAGAAACGTGTACGCAATCACAGCAAGAATCACGATAGGAATGGCCCACGTTAAGATTTTAGGAGCAATACTAACCGGCTTTTCCGTCAAGCGCGACAAATCATGATGGTGTGATATTTCTTTTTTAATACCAGGAACATGCGCCGCCCCTAATACCGCAACAATTTTTTCACCTGGGGCATCCTTAATCTTTTGGGATAAATACTGATCCCTTTCATCAATTAAGGGAACCTTTAATTTCGGAAAATTCTCTGTTAGTTCATCCAGCATCGATTGCAGCATGTCTTGAGATTTCATTTTTTCCATTTCTTCTTCCGTAATGCTTTCTTTATTAAAAATGCTGAAAATCACTTGCATGAGGAGTTTAGCTTTCCCCCATAATCCGACGCCATGCCAAATACGCGAAAAAGTGATTTGAATATTTCGATCCGCCAAAACGAGGTTTGCGCCTAATTCTTCAGCTGAGTCAATCCCTTGAATCATTTCTTGACCTGACTGAATGCCGAATTGCTGTGCTGTGCGCTTTTGAAAAGAAGATATAGCCAAATTCATTAACAGCAAGGTCGCTTTTTTTTCTTTAATAACCTTAAATATATCCATGTCCTTCCAATTGTTTTTGTTTTTTATAGACTCATATCTTTGTTCGTCCAGTTCTACGCATATCGTGTCTGGATTTTCGGATTCGATAACCTCTTGTACTTCTTCGGCACTGTGTCTTGATACGTGGGCGGTTCCAATAAGTATAATTTCTTTACCATCTACATTTAGTCTAGTTATATTTTCTTCAGCCATAACCTACCTGCCTTTATATCGTCATTCACGATTTAAACCTGTTTCTCCATCACAATGAGTGTATATATCATACCACTTTATTTTATGCGATGCAGTTTACAATCCATAAAAAACTGTTACTACGATTATCTCATAGTAACAGCTAAAAAAGAATAAATATTAATGGTCATGATCATGATTATGGTCGTCACTTTCATGATTCTCCTCTGAATCTATATCCCCACTAGAAGTCTGTAATGCTGTATCGATGTTTTCTATATTTTGTTCCATTAAATCAAAATAGTCGTTTCCATTATCGATTTCTTCTTCTGTCCGTGTCGACAAGTTGTGTAAATACAACGCTTCAGCCCCTACTTCTTCTTGTACGACTTCCGTTACTTTGGATGATACATTTTCTTCAAATAAGATATGTTGTATCCCCGCTTCTTCCACCGTTTCAATAATGTCTTGTAATTCTTTTTGAGAAGGTTCATCTGAAGGTGAAACCCCAGATACACTAGTTTGATTTAACCCGTATCGATCTTCCCAATAGCCGTATGCTGCATGAGATACGACAAACTCATTATTTTCCGTTGACGTCACGGTTTCAGAAAACGATTCATCCAACTCTTCTAAATCTTGTTCAAGTGCTACGAAATTTTCCTCAAAGGTTTCTTCCTTCTCCGGACGCAACTCTATTAACGCATCTTTAATGTTCTCAGCCGCCTCTTTTGCTAGTACTGGATCTAACCATAAATGCGGATCAACGTCTCCACTGTCATGATTGTGTTCCTCTTCATCCTCATGACTGTGATCTTCGGATAAACTGTTCAAATCAATACCTTCCGCTACTTCAATCGAAAGAGCACCTTCATTTTGAATTGTGTCATTCACCGCTTCCGCAAATCCTTCCATTCCTGCTCCGTTGTACATAAAAGCATCGCCTTCAGCAATATCTACCATCGTTTTTGATGTTGGCTCAAAGCTATGGGCATCTCCACCTGCAGGTACCACATTTTCAACTTCAACCTCTTCTCCGCCTATTTTGTTTGCGAAATCTTCCCAAGCAAATATTGTCGTATAGATTTGCAACGGTTCTTCTTCATTATTCTCGCTTGCGTCACCGGTTTGTTCTTCGTCTGAGGCACAACCAACCGCAAACACAGCCATTATTAAAAGTATAAATAACACTACAACACGTTTTTTTATCATTATGTATAGCTTCCCCTTTCGTAACGATTACGATTGAACAAATCAAAGTATATCGTAACAATTACGATTTGTAAATAGGAATTATTCTTTTTAATGACAAATGCTCTATCTCCTGTCACGAGCAAAACGATATAGTCTATTTAATAATTAGTACAGCACAGCTAGCCCGTTTAGCAACTTTTTTGCATAACATGCCTATATTTTTTCTCTAAGTGAAAAGTGTATTTTTTTCTTACATGAATTACATTAGAATGGTAAATGAGAATACGCCTAAATAGAGATGGGGGCTTTAACAGAATGTACCGCAACTTGGAAGAATGCGTGAAAGATTTAGAAGAAAATGGACATTTGATTCGAATAACAGAAGAAGTAGATCCACACTTAGAGATGGCATCCATTCATTTAAAGGTCTATGAAGCAGGTGGTCCTGCTTTATTATTTGAAAATATTAAAGGTTCCAACTATCAAGCTGTATCAAACCTCTTTGGAACAGTAGAACGTAGTCGATATATCTTTCGAAAGACATGGGATCGTGTTCAAAATGTGGTGGCGCTTCGAAACGATCCAATCAAAGCTATGAAGCATCCATTCCAAAATATAAGCAACGGCTTCGCTGCCATGAATGCTCTCCCATCAAAGAAAAAAGCAAATACGGCTCCTTTTAAAGAAATACAACTTACAGATCTTCCATCTATTCAACACTGGCCAAAAGACGGCGGTGCTTTTATCACCCTGCCTCAAGTGTACACCGAAGATCCAGAGAAACCTGGGATTATGAATTCAAATCTAGGCATGTATCGGATTCAGCTCGACGGAAATGAGTATGAGGTGAATAAAGAAGTCGGATTGCATTACCAAATCCATCGCGGCATCGGCATCCATCAATCAAAAGCGACGAAACAGAACAAACCGCTCAAAGTCAGCATTTTCATCGGTGGTCCACCGGCACATACATTATCTGCTGTGATGCCATTACCAGAAGGGCTTAGTGAAATGACTTTCGCTGGGTTACTTGCCGGACGCCGCTTCCAATATAGTTATATGGACGGATACTGTATTAGCCACGATGCCGATTTTGTTATTACAGGAGAGATTTACCCTGATGATACGAAGCCAGAAGGACCATTTGGCGATCACTTAGGCTACTATAGCCTGACTCATGAGTTTCCTGTCATGCACATTCATAAAGTCTATGCTAAAGACAACGCTATCCTGCCATTCACTGTAGTAGGTCGCCCTCCCCAGGAAGATACATCTTTTGGGGAAATTATACACAAAATTACCGGAGATGCTGTAAAACAAGAGATTCCAGGGGTAAAAGAAGTACATGCTGTGGATGCAGCAGGCGTTCATCCCTTGTTGTTTGCTATCGGAAGTGAACGATATACGCCATTTGAGGAAGTAAAAAAACCAGCAGAATTACTGACGATCTCCAATCGAATTTTAGGGACGGGGCAATTAAGTTTGGCTAAATTCCTATTCATTACAGCCGAACAGGACAAACCGTTGAACACTCATCACGAAATCGATTTTTTAAAACATATACTAGAACGTCTCGACTTACACCGAGATCTTCACTTTCAAACGAAAACAACGATAGATACATTAGATTACTCAGGTGAAGGATTAAATAGCGGAAGCAAGGTTGTGATTGCCGCTTACGGAGATAAAAAACGTGAGTTATGTACCGAAGTCCCGGCAATATTCGAAAACACCGGTAATTTCACGAACCCCCATCTCATCATGCCAGGTGTCGTTGCAGTAGAAGCTCCTGTGTTTCGTGATTATGATACAGCAGCAGAAGAATGTGAGGCTTTCGCTCAGGTTATTAACGGGGAAGTAGCTAATTGTCCGTTGATTATCGTTTGCGATGACAGCGACTTTTTAAGTGGTTCCACTAGGAATTTTCTTTGGGCTACTTTCACCCGAAGCAATCCATCACATGATATACACGGGGTGAACAGTTTTTATAAAAACAAACATTGGGGCTGTGACAATATGATTGTGGATGCACGTATTAAACCTCATCATGCCCCACCGCTACTTCCTGATCCGGAGGTAGAAGAAAATATCGAGCGTTTTTTTGATGAAAGCGGCAGTTTAGCCGACATCGGAAAGTAATTAATTCGAATGAAAGACATTATAATCGTTTGGAACCATTATTTGGAGCTGTATCAAAAGGTACAGCTCCATTCTATAATAAAGAGAATTTAACCACGGGCAGAAGCTGAGGCGCTGCCCGCGGCAAAGGAGACACGGTGATCCGCAGGGAGCCGATGTCGCTCTTGTGCTCTGGAGTGAAAGCGCCCGCCTGCAGCGCAAGCCCTAAATGTTAGTGAAGCTTTTTTTGGATAGTAGTAGACTTTTGATACAGCTCCTTTTTTCTTCATTTTGTTCTCCGCATTATTTGGAAGAACAAAGTGTTTATATTTTTTATGCGTTGCTTAACGCAGCTAAATCTATTTCTTCGCTTCTGCCGCTAACAACAGACATCCTGTTATGGCGGCATTATCTTCTAATTCTGGCATCACAATGGATTTCTCCAAAGCTGGTGTATCGACATAGTCATTTAAAAGGGTCACAAATTGCTGACGAATAAGCGGAAAGAGCTGCTCTTGTTTCATCACTCCACCACCTAAGATGAATTTCTCCGGTCTTAGAATAAGCGTATAATTTACCAAAGCCTGGGCGATATAGTACGCTTCCAATTCCCACACTTTTTGATCAGACGCAAGCTCCTGCGCTTTTTTATTGTATCTTTTTTCAATTGCCGGCCCGGAAGCCACTCCTTCCAAACAATTTTGGTGATACGGACAAACACCTTCGAAGGAATCATCTGGATATTTTCGAACGAGAATGTGCCCCATTTCTGGATGGCCGAACCCTTCGATAACATTGCCGTCCACTACGGCTCCACCACCAATTCCGGTTCCTACTGTAAGATACAAGCAGCTACCATTCTCCTTAGCACTTCCCTGTCTAAATTCTCCATATGCGGCCGCATTAACGTCTGTCGTCCATGCCATCGGAATATTATATTTTTCTTTCATCGTTCCTATAAAATCAAAATAATCCCATCCCGACTTAGGAGTACTCGTGATGTACCCATATGTATCCGAATCTTCGTTCACGTCAATTGGCCCGAACGATCCTATACCGATAGATTGTAAAGAATATTGATTCAAAAATTCAAACACGTGACTCAAGGTTTCGGACGGGGATGTTGTAGGAATACTAATACGATGGACGATATCAAAATTTTCATCACTAACGGCACATACAAACTTGGTTCCGCCCGCTTCAACCGCTCCATAATACATCATTCATTCTCCTTTCGCTCCCACAAATATTCTGCAACAGTTTCTGGATTTTCTTCCAAATAAGCAGACTAAATGAAACTTAGCGAGGGAGCCACTGCAGAACATCTTGGATTTTTTTATCCCAATACCCCCACTCGTGCTCTCCTGAACTAAATTCAGTTGTGATATTCACATTCATTTGTTCCGCTTTGGCTTTAAATGTCTTATTGTCTTCATACAGAAAATCTTCCGTGCCACAGCATTGATATAAAGATGGTGTTGTTTCATCTGTTTTTTCTAACAAGTGTAATAAATCATCATCCGTCCCTTCCAGATTTTTATCACCAAAAATAAGTTTAAATGCCTGTTGTACCGGATTCTCTGTTTCTGTTGAAGCCTGATTGACATGCGACGCGATATCAGTAACACCAGATAAACTGGCGGCCGCTGCAACGTGATCTGGGTAGCGAAGCGCCCATTTCAATGCGCCGTATCCACCCATTGAGAGACCAGCTACAAAATTATCTTCACGCTTCTCTGATAACGGAAAAAAAGATCTTGCCACTGCCGGTAGTTCTTCAGTCAAAAAGGTCCAGTACCTGCCGCCATATTCCATGTCCGTGTAAAAACTATGATGCACTTGAGGTATAATTACCGCCAAGCCAAGCGGGGCCACATAACGCTCGATAGAAGTACGCCTTGTCCATATCGTATGATCGTCGCTAAATCCGTGCAAAAGGTATAAAGTCTGATGTTTTCCACCGGTGGATTTGTTTTTCAATCCTATTTGTGAAGTCGTTTCTTGCGGAAGAATGACCGTCATGGATGTACTTAGATTCAAAGTTTCAGAGAAAAAATCACATGTTATCAATGCCATATGGAACACTCCTTTTTTTACATAGTAAAGTTTCTATAGTCCATCCAGCATTTCCTCTGCAATTAACGTATAAGACTGCTGGCGTTCTAGTGGATAACGCGTTGTGGTAATAATCATAATCTCATCCGCTTGATACTTTTCTTTCACTTCCAACAACTGTTGAGCCACTTCTTGCGGATGACCAATTATCATTTTTCCCTGCATCGTTTCCACTTTCTGTTTTTCCTCATGCGTCAAAAATTCCTTCTTTAATGGATCTGTTTCCGCTTTTTCCTTTTGCAACGACCAAAGACAGGCGTCTTTTGCTATCTCGCTCGCTTTCGCCGAAGTTTTTGGATTGATCCAAAATACTAAGCTTCATAAAATACAATTCCTTTCTTGAGCTGTAAACGTTAACCTCTTTTTCATTATACATTATAATTCTTTCAGAATTGACAAACAAAGAGTTGCTTCTTTATACAGAAACAACCTTTCTTCCCGATTATTATTGAATTGGTGTTTTCTTTTTAGCCTCCATGCGGCGCTTATGCAATATTGGTTCTGTATAACCATTGGGCTGATCATAGCCTAAAAATACGAGGTCACACGCAGCTTGAAATGCAACAGATTCATCGTAGTTTTCTGACATAGGACGGTACGCTGAGTCCTCTGCATTTTGCTTATCTACAATAATTGCCATCCGTTTCATCGTTTCTAAAATTTGATCTTTTGTACATATACCATGATGGAGCCAATTTGCCATATGTTGACTGGCAATACGCAAGGTTGCGCGATCTTCCATCAGACCTACATTATTAATATTCGGCACTTTGGAACAACCAATCCCCCTATCAATCCAGCGAACAACATAGCCAAGAATTCCTTGTGCATTATTGTCAAGCTCCTGCTGAACGTCATCTGTACTCCAGTTTGAGTTTTCAACAATTGGAATTTGAAGAATATCATCTTCAAGATGCACGGAGGTTTCTATAATCTGATTTTGTACCTCTTTAACATCAACTAGGTGATAATGAAGAGCGTGAAGAGTGGCAGCTGTCGGCGATGGAACCCAAGCTGTACTAGCACCAGCTTTTAATTGCCCAATTTTTTGTTCCATCATATTTGCCATTAATTCCGGCATTGCCCACATCCCTTTACCAATTTGAGCGTGACCTTGCAGGCCAGCTTCTAGACCTTTATATACGTTTGACTTTTCATAAGCTTGTAGCCAAGCAGATGTTTTCATATCATCTTTTCGAATCATCGGTCCGGCTTCCATAGACGTATGAATTTCATCTCCGGTTCTATCGAGAAATCCTGTATTAATAAATATCACTCGTTCTTTCACTTCACGAATACAAGCTTTTAAGTTCAGTGATGTTCGGCGTTCTTCATCCATCACTCCTATTTTCAGCGTATTTCGCTGTAAATCAAGCAAGTCTTCTATTCTAGTGAATATTTTATTAGCAAATGCCACTTCCTTAGAACCGTGCATTTTTGGTTTTACAATATAAACAGATCCTTTTTCCGAATTTTTATATTTTCCGTTTCCTAATAAATCATGTTTCGCAATCAAACTCGTCACAGCACCGTCTAACATTCCTTCCGGTACTTCTTCTCCGTTTTTATCTAAAACAGCATCACTAGTCATTAAGTGGCCAACGTTTCGAATGAGCATATGAGATCGTCCTGGTAGTGTAATGTCAACGCCCTCAGGTGATTGATACAGGCGGTCTGGGTTCAGCGTACGTGTTACCGTTTTTGACCCTTTTTTAAACGTTGCGGTAAGATTACCTTTCATTAAGCCAAGCCAGTTACGGTACACCACTATTTTATCTTCAGCATCCACCGCAGCGACGGAATCCTCGCAATCCATAATAGAGGTGATGGCCGATTCCATAAATATGTCTTTCACTCCCGCCGGATCCATTTTGCCAATTGCATGTCCTCGATCAATTTGGACTTCAAAATGTATTTCATTATTCTTCAACAAAATAGCCGATGGATTCTCTTTATCACCTTGATATCCCGCAAATGCCGATATCTCTTTCAATTTTATATTGTAATCGTTTTCAAATTGAGCATGAAGTTCACCGTTGCGAATATAATACTTCACTACTTCTTGATGAGAACCTTTTTCTAACGGAATCACATCATCAAGAAAGGATTTTGCGTAGGCTATAACTTTTTGTCCGCGGACCGGATTATACTCATTTGTTTGTTCTGCTCCGTCCTCTTCACTAATGGCATCTGTTCCATATAGCGCGTCATAAAGACTTCCCCACCTCGCATTCGCTGCATTTAACACATATCTGACGTTGGTCATTGGGACAACTAACTGGGGCCCCCCTTTATACGCGACCTCATCATCCACATGTTCTGTCGTTACATGGAAGTTATCTACTTCTCGTTCCAAATAATTAATTTCCTGTAAAAACTGTTTATATTGATCCTCATCAAATATTTTACGTTCTTTATGCCAGTTGTGAATACTTGTTTGCATTTCTTCACGCTCTTGCAGAAGTGATTTATTCTCAGGGGCTAATTCGTGAATCATTTCATCAAAACCTTGCCAAAATTGACTGCTGTTTAAACCAGTTCCTGGGATCACTTCTTGATTAATAAATTCATACATCTGCGCATCTACTTGCAAATTTCCTGTTTTCACATAACTTGTCATCGTCATTCTCCTTTCTACATAAAATTGTTGCTTATTACGAAACGACGTTTCTTATAAATTTTATTTTACCATCTAAAATGTATTTTTTCAATTGTTCAGAAAACTATATTCACTTTTTGTCTTAACAACAAAAACGGAGAATAAGTATAACTACACTTCTTCTCCGTTCGTCGTTCGCGCGTATCCTAATCGTCTCGACACCTTGTATCCAATTGTCATAAATGGATCTTTAAGCTGTTCTATTCTTTCTTCACTCATTCGAATCGATGGACCAGAAATACTGATAGACCCTGCAATATCTCCTCGGAAATTAAAAATCGGGACAGCCATACATGTGATGCCGACTTCATTTTCGTCTCGTTCCACACCAAAACCATTCGTTCGAATGTCCCGTATGTTTTTCATTAATTCCGCTTCGGTTGTCATTGTCTTTTCCGTATGTTTGGGTAACCCTTTTTGCTCTATGATTTCTTTCACTTCTTTTTCAGGTAAGTGAGCTAAAATCGTTTTTCCTGCACTGGTACAATGCATCGGGGCTCGTTTCCCAACTTGCGAGTGCATGCGAAGTGTTTCGTTTCCTTCTAACTTTTCAATATAAACGGCTTCTTGCTGTGAATAAATAACAAGGTGAATAACTTCATTTGTCCACTCCTCCAGCTCTTTTAAAAAGGGCGTTGCTTCCTTACGGATATCAATAGAGTCAAGTAGTTTTGAACTTAATTCCAAATATTGATACCCTAAACGATACTTTTTTGTTTCTTCATCCTGCTGAATAAATCCATGCTCGATCAATGTTGTTACAATACGAAAAATAGAGCTTTTATTTAGCCCCAATTTTTCCGCTAGTTCCGTAACGCTGTAGCCATCTTTTTTAGTACTTACCAATTGAATAATAGTCATAGCTCTATCCACTGACTTAACCATGTTGATCCCCCACTTATTATACATGTCCATTCATTATAACATTTACCTCATTATATTAATTGAAAAGAAAGATAAATAAGATAGGTCACTACATATAGTAGAAATAATCCCGTCAACCATTTGGCAATCTTTCGTACTCCATTCATCCCTTGATTTAAAATCCCTGCAATGAATAGAATAACCGCCCCTGCCAGTGATACCATTGCAACGATAAAAAGGAATTGTTCCATACTTCCCCCTCATTGAAAATTTTATCAATAATTAAGTTATCCTTGTTTTTTGTGAGTATTTATATAATCCAATTAATGAACTAACAATGTATAGAAACAAGATAACAGATCCCCATAATTCAAGCTGAGTTCCTTCATATCCCATTGCTGAATCATAGAATTGTATAGTTATTCTATAAATAAAAGAAAACGGAAACACAATAGAAAAATCAGCCCCTAATAAAACTGTCGTTACAAAAATGGAAGCAAGCCCAGCCACAACAACACTCAAAATACTTTTTGTAACAAATGTCATGAGCGCAGCGATCGGAATGACTAAAAGAGTTAACATAGTGAAAAGAGTAGAAGTAAGAAACCTTGATCCCATTTCCACTAATCCTATCTCTTCCCGGAATAAGAACCAGAGCGTAAATATATGAATAAGGTGATTAACTATCGATGTCCCCCATAGTAAGACAAAGGCAGCCATCATTTTAGACACGATTAAACGGAAGTGATGAAAAGGATAAGAAATCCAGTTTAATGTTGTCCGGTTTTGAAACTCATGATAAAAAAAGAAACCGGAGAAGATGAATACTAGAGCCGGAAATAGTATGGCATACTGGTTAAAAACAAAGAAATAATAATTATTGACATCTAGGTCACCTGTAAATAACATACCGCCTGTATTAATGACGTAAGGCACAAAACTAATAATTAAAATGACGTATACCATTTTTACTCTTTTTACTTTTAGTAACTCATTTTTAATTAGTAAATTCATACGCTCCACCTCCCGATAATAATTTCAAATATAAGTCTTCTAAAGAGATTCCAAACACCTCCAATTTGTTAATTACTATATTCTCCTGCAGAAGTATCATCTCCACTTCTTGATACGAAAGAGTTGACACAAATTCTGTGTAATCTTCTTGACTAAGCACCCTTTGAGCCTCAAGTTTATCCATTAACTCTTTGTTTATTTGTGATGTGGTTGTTACCTTATATAGACTGCTATCTCCTTCATTTACATTTATCGTTTCAAAAATAATTTCCCCGTGATTCATAAAGATTAATTCATCAGCCATTAAATGAACTTCATTTAACAAGTGACTAGAAATAATAATCGTCGTTTTATTCTGGATTACCTCTTTAACAAGCATGTCTCTTACCTCTTTAATACCTTGTGGATCCAAACCGTTGGTAGGTTCATCAAGTAACAATAACGTAGGGTGATGAGACAATGATCTTGCCACACCAAGACGCTGCTTCATTCCTAAAGATGTTTCTGAAAATAGTTTGTCTTTTTGCTTAAAAAGCCCTACTTCTTTTAACAACGATTCAACATATTCAGAGGAAGGTGTTATTTTTAAATATCTCATATGCAATGTCATGTTTTCTTTTAGTGTCAAATTATAATAAAAACCGGGGTATTCTATAATACTTCCGATTTGTTTCGAGAGTCCCCTTCGTGAATGGTTATACAGATCTTCGTCTTGAAATGTGACTATTCCCGCTGATGGGTGAAATACGCCTAACAGCACTTTTAAGAGCGTTGTCTTTCCCGCTCCGTTTGGACCTAATAATCCGTATATCTTTCCTCGATCAAACGTCAGATTGACATCCTTCAAAATGTTTTTTTTATTTAACTGTACATCTAAATTTTCGGTTTTTAACAAGGGCTTCATTGGAATACACCTTCTCTTTTCCATTGATTTAAGATTCATTTTAAACCACTGACATTAAATCAAAGGAAGAGAGAGGTTAAAAGTAAGTTAAAAATGTGGAAATGACACTAGCAGCATCCGTAACAGAAAGAATAAGCTTGTACTGATGCTACAGGTGTTCTGGTGATTATTGAGTACTGGAGGAGATCCATGTTGTTTGTGGTTCCACTAGGTGAGTTCGAGGTGGACGATTCCAGCGAGAAAAGCATGAGGTGAAAACCCCTCGAGAGCAGGGCTCAAGGGACCTGATAGCAGCCTTGCTGAAAGCGTCCGGCTACAGCGCAGGACATTCAACAGGTGCCCAAGATTAAAAAGAAAGATGAATCTTGGGCGATTGATATGCTTCGTTTCTTAATTATAAATCGTTTCGTGCTCTTTCTTCTTTATAGTGACTACTGTTCCTTTTTGAGACGAGGACACTGTTTTTTTCAATTTCATTTGCTCTAACATCATATTAACAATAGACAAACCGACTCCAGAGCCACTGTTTTTAGAAGATGCGTACATTCCAGGTCCACCATCTTCGATTTTCAAAACAACCTCTTCCCCTTCTTTTTCCGTTCGAACGGATAGATATTTACCTTCTTGGGCGTGCCGGTGTACATTTTGCAAAAGGTTATCCAAAATTCTGCGGAACCACATGCGATCCATATCCCAATAAGCGGATTCATCTAAATCAACCTCAATTTCAAATCCCGCTTCTTCAAATATGGGATACCAAGCAATGAGAGAAGATCGAACAATCTCTACTATATCGATTGTCTCGTAATTGAAGGGAAGCTTCCCTTCACTGAGCACTGTAAATGAAGTTAAATTATCGATGAGTTCAGCTAGAAATTCTATTTTTTCATTAATGACGTGGACGGATTCACGCATTTTTGCATCTATGTGATACTGGTTTAACTTATGTGCATGTCCATTAATAATGGAAAGGGGCGTACGTAAATCATGAGACAGACTCGAAATTAATCGTTTCCGTATCAACGCTTCATTTTTCTCTTTTTCGTGGCTCTCGTTCAATTGGTCGACCATTTGATTAAAAGAGTGTTCTATCTGTCCTATTTCATCATCTTTTTCAATATCCATTTTCGAAGGGACCAGCTGGTTCTTCGTTGTCTTCATATTCTCCTCGATTTTCACCAATCGTTTCCTTGTTTTATTGAAAAATAACCAAGAAATATAAACAAATAATACCCAAAAGGAACCTATGGCAATGAACCAAATAGTACTGTATTGGTATTGCCCCATCCCCACTTGCGATTCAATAGAAGACAAAGGAAGTTGAAGAAAAACATGCCCACTGTCTTCCGCTCCTTCTAGATAGGAAGACGTTGTAAATAATTCTTGTTCGTTGTCTTCTTTTATATAGCTTATGAATGCTGATATATCCCAATCTTTGTTTAATTCCTCCGGCAGACCTTGGGACATTAATAATTGCCCGTTATCCTCCACCCAAAATATCTTTGCTTTCGGATATGTATCAAATGAGTGCAAATGAGCATTCACGTCCTCCCTTGCCATCCCTTCTAATGACAGGACTTCCTCAGACCAATATTCCTCTATCTCTTCAGGCTCATAATATTCTTCCGACGAAACATCAGCCATTTGTGTAACGAAAAGATAATAAAGAAAATTAACGCCCAAAAAAGAGATCGGAAAAATCAGGATAGACAATAAAATAATCATAATATATTTCGTTGATAACTTCACCGTCTCACCCTATATCCAAGCCCGCGAATGGTTTCAATGATTTGTGGATGTTGTGGATCTTTTTCAATTCTCTGTCTTAAATATCGAATATGCACGGTTAGTGTTTTATCCCCTTCAATATAAGGTTCCTTCCAAACACTTGAATAAATTTGTTCTTTCGTTAAAATGTGATTGCTATTCTGAACCAAAAGTTGAAATATTTTAAATTGTTTCTCCGTCAGTATGATTTCCTCGTTGGTATCTGTATTAATAATTTGATTAGCTTCTACATCGAACTTTACATGTTTAATGTTAATAGTTTCTAACGTTACTTTTTCAAATCGTTTTAATAATTTATCAATTCTAAGCAATAATTCCTTAGGATGGAATGGTTTTGTCAGGTAATCATCTGCAAATTCTAATCCTGTCAGTTTATCCTCAATAGCCGTTCTCGCCGTTAAAAATAAAATAGGAAGATTTTGATATTTTTCCTTCATTCGCTTTCCTACCGTGAATCCGTCCAATCCAGGCAGCATGATATCTAGTATTACAAGGTCTACTTCATCTATATAAATGTCTATATCTTTCCCTGACGTTAACCAAGTAAACCGATATTCACTATCTCGCAGGTTTTGCTCTACTAATGCTGCAACCTCTTCGTCATCCTCGATATACAATATATGATTATACATGGCTCCTCCTATGACGTTAGCATCGTGTGGCACGGCTATAGAATCCGCTATTTTAATCGATTTTTCTGTTTTCATAGATTTTGTGGACTTCATATGAATTTACTTGAATAAAGGAACAAATGTCCGTTCCGCCTTCAAACCAAGCTTTATCTCTAGCTTGTGGAAATCTAATGTCCTTATAGATCATACTCCATCCATTTAGCCGTTTCAGATACAGCTATCGTTCCTTCCAATTTTTCAATCAAATGAAACGACATATTAATGCCAGCCGAAATACCTCCGGATGTTATCACCGAACCTTCATCGACGAATTTTACATCCCTTTGCACCTCAACGGAAGAAAAAGCAGCCAAACGTTCATACGACCCCCAATGTGTTGTCGCTTTTTTACCGTCCAGAAGTCCCGCGTTTGCCAGTACAAGAGCACCTGTGCACACTGATGCTATAATCTTTGTAGAAACTTGACGCGCACGAATCCACGCCAGCAGCTTTTCATTATAAGCCTCGTTCGCCCGAGCCCCTTTGCCTCCTGGAATAATTATCACATCGCATTCCGGGGCATCCTCCAGACTCGTGTCCGGCATCACTTGCAGTCCATTGCTAGCAGAAACCATTTCACCGGATTCTGATATCGTCGTCACATCAAACAACTTTTCTTCTTGGCGATCCGGCTGAGCAAAGGCTACTGAAAACACTTCATACGGACCCGCAAAATCCAAAACTTCCACGTCGTCAAAGATATATATACCTATCTTTTTCAAGAAAAGATCAGCTCCTTTATTATGCTTTCCATGGACATGATAGACGCAATGGTGTAAATTACTTCCATCTATATTGTTGCATTATAGTACTATAAAAGAGAATAAATAACAATAGTCCATTCGTAGTCATGGACAAAGCGAGAACAAAAACGTTAATTCGAAACCGTGGAAAAACTTTCAAACAATTTTTCATCGTCTTCATACTGTAAGGTCGATGTAAGAGTATAAGTTATTCTTGGTCCTCCTAAAAAATTAATTTACTAGTCCTCTCAAATGTCCTTGTTCCGGATAAGCTCCCGATGATTTAAGTGATATACTTTACAAGAATATTTCTCGCACCCTTCCCATTATAATTACATCATGAAATTTTCCATTACTAAAATGAGCTTTTTTAAATTCCCTTCTATCTCAAATCCCTTTTTCTTGTATAGACTAATAGCTTTTTCATTTTGTATGTTAACATCTAATTCTAACCTTATTAAGCCCAAGTGCTTATCGGCTATTTCAAGCAAAGTATCAATTAATAAGGCACCAATTTTCTTTCCTTGAAATTCTTCATGAACTATTAATGAAATATTGCCACTGTATCTTAGTTTTCCACTTCTTGCTTCAAGAGTAGCTATACCAACGACCCGTTCATTTATTTCCGCTACCATTACATGGTCATCTTTACTTAGACTATTAAAGAAATGTTCCGTTGTTTCTATTCTTTCAGAAGGTAATGCCATTGTATTGTCTATAACGGATGGTTGATGTCTTATTTCATTAATATACCTTAAATCAGGTTTTTCTATGGGACGAATAACAACATCCATTTTATTGACCCCTGATTGTGAATTTGAATGCACTTTCATCGACTTCCTCTCCCTATATAGAAAAGTTAACGTAATCCTTGTTCAATAATCCTACCATTTTTTCTTAATATACTTCTTTTTCGTGTTTATTCCTTTCTTTTTCCAGTTCGTTCGGGGTTAAATACTGTTCTCCCGGCTTTTTGTCTTTGGTTTCCTTGTAATTGGCCACGGGCACCCATTTTCGCATGGTCGAATACGAGATTTCCAATTCATACGCCAGCTCACTACCTTTCGTCCACCACTAATTTCGCTACATAATCCTTATACTCTTGATTATATTGGTTCCTCAATGCTTCCACGTCCTCTTTAAATAGTATCTTCATTATAAAATATTTCTCTTAAGAACGTGTCCACTTTTAAGACTAACTCTAATTCCGGTTCTTATTTCTGTGAACCATCGTAGTTCAAATAGATTAAAAAGGCAGGAGCAGCAACTCTTCTCCCAATATTTGACGCCGAACCTTTCTTATGACTTATGATTGAGTCAAATAATGGAGTCTGTATCACAAAATTTTTTATGAATAGGGCGAAACGTACTGTGAGTATTAAAGAACTGTTACAAAAATTAATCTAATCGAATGATGTAGTTGTACTAAAAAAGTTTTATGCGAGTGTTTAGATTGATTTTATGTAATAAAACAGTTCCTTTCACTATTTTTGAAAGTGCTTTCTAATGTTGCTGGTGATTCTGCGTAATTAATAGGTATTAGGATGTTAGACATCCAGATCGTGCCTGTTAAAAGCCCATTTTGACAGCATATGCAACGCAGGTTACCATTTAGCTCATGTCAGTATTCAGCTTGAATTAAACTGACAAAAGAAAAAAGAGAGGAGGATAGAAGTCTTAAGAATAGTAATACATATTATTTTCAGAAGGAGCTAACAAGATGACAACATCAGCGAAATCTCGACTTTTGACAGTTGCATTAATCATCGCAATTATCATCACACCCTTTCATTCTGTATCAGCTGAAACCGCACATCCATGGGAGAACAGGGCTCCTTCAGCACAAGAAAACAGTAAATCACTGCCGGAACCTGCACAGAAACGTACTGAATCATTACCAGCACCGGCAAGTGGTGAACCATTGTCCGCACAAGAACGTAGTGAATCACTGCTTGAAAAAATGAGCCTCGAGCAAAAGGTTCAATTAGCCACAGGAAACCTTAATAATTATTATGGTTTTTTTAATGAAGGAATGGATGATCTTGGTATTCCGGCATTAACAATGGCAGATGGTCCTGCGGGAATCCGTATTGCGAATCCAAACATCCAAGATCAAAAGGCAACTGCTCTTCCTGCACCGATTGCTCTCGCGGCTACCTGGGATGTTGATGCAGCGAAAAATTATGGGGAACTTTTGGGAAATGAAGCATTTAACACGACACATAATGTGGCACTCGCCCCCGGGCTCGATATTGCACGTTTTCCTTGGGGAGAGCGTAATTTTGAATCCTTAGGTGAAGACCCATTATTACAGTCAGAATTAGCTGTTCCGTACGTAAATGGTATTCAAAGTTATCCAGTAATGGCAACGGCTAAACACTGGATATTGAATAACCAGGAAACAGATCGCTTCACCATTAATTCCAAAGCAAGTGAGCGCGCACTTCATGAAGTTTATGCACGTCCATTTGCGGAAACGATCGAACATGCTGACTTGAGCTCTGTTATGTGTTCTTTTAATGAAGTGAATGGTGAGCATGCCTGTGAAAATGGTGATGTACTTACAGATTTATTGAAAGATCGATTGGATTTTGACGGCTTTGTAATGAGTGATTATGGTGCCAATCATACTACAGTTGAATCTGCCATTGCCGGGTTGGATTTCGAAGCTCCTGGTGATCCAGACGGTTATTGGGGAGACGATTTGCTTACAGCAGTGAAAGAAGGCAAAGTTAGTGAAGCAAGAATCGATGACATGGCTGATCGAATCCTGACTGAAATGTTTAGTAAAGGTTTATTCGATAATCCTACTGTTAATAACAAAATCCCGGCAAAAGAGCACGGAAAAATTGCTCGTAAAATCGCGGAACAAAGCATGGTTCTAATGAAAAATGAAGATAAGGCATTACCTTTGGATAAAAATAAAATGGATTCCATTGCGGTTATCGGGCCGGATGCTGATAATGCTTCAGCTGCCGGTGGCGGAAGTTCATTAGTAAACCCTACGTATACTGTCAGCCCATTAGAGGGGATTAAAAATGAAGTTGGAGAGAATGTAGATGTAACCTATGCACCAGGGACTGACCCGATTAGTGCAGGCGATGTTCTGCCGGGACCTTCAGCTGTGCCATCCACATTATTACGTCCGGTTGACGGCGGAGAAAATGAGCACGGATTAACAGCAGAATATTGGACGAATATTAACCGTGAAGGTGAACCTTCACTGGTTCGCACAGACAATCAACTAAACTTGAATCTTGGGTTCTATAATTATGAAGGATTAAATGCACAATCACCTAAACTGGAAAAATTACCTGGTAAATTTAACAGTGAAATGTCCGCACGGTGGACAGGTCAGTTCACCGTACCTGAATCAGGTGAATATACGCTTTCTCTTTCAAGTCGGGGATCAGGCAAATTGTACATTGATGACAAGCTTGTCATTGATAATCAAAGTAAGAAATTAGCCACCTCTAAAAAGGCCCTTTCTTTTGTTGAAGGAGAACAACATGATATTCGAATTGAATACAGTACAGGTAAGGCTGGTGGACGGCAGGACTTTGGCGGTATGATCCGCTTTGGTTGGGAGCCGCCTAAAGAAGCAGTGGATCCTAAAATCCAAAAAGCAGTTGAAAAAGCTGAAAAATCAGATGTTGCAGTCGTTGTCACTCACACTTATGACAGCGAAGGGTATGTGGACACTTCAACCCTTGATCTTCCGAATAACCAAGATCAATTAATCAATGAAGTATCGAAAGCAAACCCGAACACGATCGTTGTACAAATGAGTGGTAGAGCAGTACAAATGAATACTTGGCAGGACAATGTACCTGCTATTGTACAAGCTTGGTTCCCAGGGCAGGAACAGGGAAATGCCATATCTAATGTGTTATTTGGTGATGTTAATCCATCTGGTAAACTGCCAATGACATTCCCGGTTGATGAAGACAGCACACCTGTATCAAATGAAAATCAGTTCCCTGGGGTAGATGGTGTCTCTGATTATTCTGAGGGTGTATTTGTAGGGTATAAAGGCTACGAAGAAAAAGGAATTGAGCCGGCTTATGCATTTGGGCATGGATTATCCTATACGTCATTTGATTATCGAAACAACGTAAAAGCAAAGGCCAAGAGAAAAGGAAAAAATAAAGATTTAGAAACTACCGTTTCACTCAATTTGCGTAATACTGGTGATGTGAGCGGCTCTGAAGTTGTTCAAGTTTATGCCGGAAAGTTACCGGCAAATGTCGAAACGCCTTCCAAACAATTGGCAGGTTTTAAAAAAGTGGAATTGAAGCCCGGAAAACAACAACACCTTAAAATTGAACTTGATCCGAAAGCATTCTCATACTGGGATGCCGGGAAAGATAAATGGGTAACACCAAGTGGCGAAGTTCCCATTTATGTGGGAAGTTCTTCAAATGACATTCGACAGGAAACAAGTGTCACTATTAAGTAATGAAAGAGGTTGGGGTGTTAAGCCCCAACTTCTTTCATTTCAAATCAAATACTGAAAAGGGAGCATCATTTACTAAAAAACTACGTTTCCTTTAGATAGGAGGAAATATCATTCGTAATAAAAACATAAATCTTTCTATCCTAATAATTGCTATGATCCTATTCATCTCATCTGCAACTATGAAAGAAGAAAAAGTAAACCTTTGGTTAACCACACCTGATCAACAAAACCTCCTGACAAAGCAGGAACCTTTATTGTTTGGGGATATAGATGAAACGGATACTCCAACAATTCTAGTTGATCCAAATGTAGAATTTCAGACAATGAAGGGATTTGGAGCAGCGGTTACCGGATCTTCTGCTTATCTTATCAATCAACAATTAAGTTCGGAGCAGAGAGAGAAACTGCTGCAGGATTTGTTTTCAAGAGACGGCATTCATATGAGCTATATCCGTCATACAATTGGAGCATCCGATTTTTCGGTGGATCATGAAGGCAGTCCGGCCACCTACACATATAATGATTTAGAAACTGGAACTGATTATAATTTAGATCATTTTTCTATTGAAAAGGATAAAGATGTTATTAATCTGATGCAGGATATTCGTTCTCTAAACAAGGAGATCGGCATACTTGGTACCCCATGGACTGCTCCAGCATGGATGAAATACAACCGGAAGTTAAATGGATCGTATTTAAATTATAAAGATCATCGCACTTATGAAGCATATGCTGATTACTTTGTGAAATATATCAAGGCTTATGCGGACAAAGGTATTCTGGTTGATGCAATAACTATACAGAATGAGCCGGGACATACGTCAGAATCATATCCTACGATGAGTATGAATGCCAACGAACAGGCAATGTTTATTAAGAATTATCTAGGACCAGCTTTTTCCGAAAATCAAATATCAACCAAAATCGCGGCGTATGATCATAATTGGGAAAATGGAGTTGAGTATGCGAACAATGTTTTGAATGATAAGGAGGCTGATAAGTACACAGATGGTGTTGCTTTTCATTGTTATAAGGGGCAGCCTGATAGCATGACAAAGGTACATAAACAATTCCCTGACAAAAATATCTATTTAACGGAATGTAGTGGAGGAGAGTGGAGTCCGGATTTTGGCGATAATTTAAGCTGGTATATGTCAAATCTTATCATTGGGGGACCTCGGAATTGGTCTCGTGCGGTATTACTTTGGAATATTGCGCTTGATACCAACGGAGGGCCGACAAATGGCGGTTGTAGTGATTGCAGAGGGGTTGTAACAATTGATGGGGAAGGAGGAAAAGTTACAAAAAACAGTGAATATTACGCATTGGGGCACGCAAGTAAATTTGTGAAAGCTGGAGCATTACGGATCAGCACCTCCCAATATAAAGATAGTATAGAGACGGTGGGATATAAGAATCCGAATGATTCCATCGTTTTAATTGCAGCCAATACAAGCTCTGAAACTGAATCTTTTCAAGTCGTATTTCGAGACAGATCTTTTACGTATACATTGGATCCAAACAGTGCTGTAACATTCAAATGGTGGAAATGAGATGAGGACAACACCGTCAAAAGATAACAACATTTCGCCGCTCTTGAATCATTTCCTGTAGAAGATACGAAAGATGCCGGCTTTGGTACATGAAGGGATACATCCATTTGTCTTAAGAAATTGTCGATACAGTAGACATACGGTAGAACTCCTCTGTGTACGTGTTTGGTGGTACATTCATCGTACCTCAGATTTGGAGGGTCTGTCTTTTTATGAACATTAATGGGGTTTTTTTACATTAATTATGCAACTTCAGAGTTAATACCAATTATTTCAAAATAAAAGAATTCACTTAATTTTTTATTTTCATGAAAATGACGCTATTGCAGCCGATACGTCAACCTCTTCTTTTTTTACTTTTAGTGTCTGTTATTCATCGTTGTTTCTAACACCTTTTTCCATTAAACTTAGTAGTAACTGTAAGGATATTTAATCTCTCTATTTTTGTTGCGCTGATAGAAAACTCTCGTTAATAAAAGATTACTACAAATCATGGGAAGAGGAGTAGATAATGAAAGATTTTATATTCGATAAAAATACGACCATCTTTTATCCACAAAACATTCCACTGTCTGTCCAGCACGGCATTGATATCTTTCTGAAAGATGTTGAAAAAGTGCTACAGGGGAGACCAAAGCCTACATCCGAAGAAAACGCTACGTTTATCATCCGCTACGCCGATAAAGAAGACGATACGACTCAGCATCCTGAGGGCTATTCCATCCGCTTCACCCGTACTAACAATCAAACGATTATGTATGTAATAGGGGCTGACGATCTCGGAATTGTTTATGGTTTATTACATATAAGTGAAACCTACTTTTCTATCGATCCATTCTGGTATTGGGCGGATTTGCCTCCCACTCCCCGGTCCGCGATTTCCATTCCAACGGTTCCATATGATTCTATCAAACCGGCAGTAGAATTCAGAGGCTGGTTTATCAATGATGAAGTCTGTTTAATAGGCTGGGACGATGTTTATCCCCCAACAAAAGATACGTGGTTTCCAGTATTTGAAGCATTACTACGATGTGGCGGGAACATGGTACTTCCCGGTACAGATCTCCCTAAAGATGGCATTCACGCTGAACTAGCTGCGGAAATGGGGCTGTGGGTCACCCATCACCATGCTGAACCTCTAGGAGCTGAAATGTTTTTAAGAGCATATCCACGAGAAAAACCTAGTTATCAAGAAAATCCCATGTTGTTTGAACAATTGTGGAAAGAGGCGATAGAAAAACAAAAGAACAAAAAAATAGTATGGGTTCTTTCTTTTCGCGGACAAGGGGACAAACCTTTTTGGGAAGATGATCCATCTTTTGATACCCCGGAAAAAAGAGGAGCATTGATTAGTGAAGTGATTTGGAAACAATTTGAACTCATCCAGGAAAAAGTAGAGGATCCTTACTGCTGTACAGCAATGTATGGGGAAATCGCAGAATTATATCAGCAGGGAATGCTCAACCTGCCGGAGAAAGTAATAAAAATATGGGCAGACAATGGATATGGAAGAATGGTGTCAAGGCGTCACGGAAATGATAACAAACGCGTTGCTTCTCTTCCATCTCCTTCAGAACCAGGAGTCCATGGATTATATTATCATGTAACATTTCATGATTTACAGGCATCCAACCATTTAACCATGTTTCCATCCTCTTCAGGGTTGATTCAGGAGGAATTAGATAACGTTTTCAAACATGATATCACCAGATACTGGTTAATAAACAGTGGTAATATAAGAATGCATACTTACTACTTAGATGTCATTTCAAAAATGTGGATGAACAAAGAAGTAGACGTTGATAATCATTTAAAACAGTTTGTTGAACGGGCCTATAGCTCCCTCCATCAAGAAATTATTGATATATACAAGTTTTTTTCTGAATGTACGATTCAATACGGGTCACACCGGGACGATAAAGCGGGGGAGGAATTTTATCATCATCCGGCCAGAATAATCATAGGTCGTTGGATGACAGGGAAGGGAAACGAGCCGGAAGAGAAATTAATATGGGCCGCAGGTGAACAAGCGTTTTATGAACAAGTGGTATGGTTTCACAATAAATGCTCAGAGGCTCTAAAAAGCTGGACCTCCCTTTTAACAAAAGCAGAAACAACCATGGAGCAACTGTCAGCACTAGAGCAGCAAAGGTTTTATGATCAACTCCTAGTGCAAATAAAAATTCATGAATCCGGATGCAAAGGGTTTGTCTCCTTGTGCGACGCTTACTTCTCGGCACAGAACAAACAATACCCTTTAGCTTTTGTCCAAGCTCACCTCGCATTGCAGTATTATGAAGAAGGAAAAACTGCCATGAAAAAGTCCGAACATGGAAAATGGGAGAACTTTTACAGCGCAGATTGGTTAACAAATATAGATGCCACAATCTATAGTATACAAACATTACGTAGTTACATTCGAATGTTTGGGGACAACCCTGATTATTTTATTTGGTACAAAGAATATCTAATGCCGGAAACGGAAAAATATATTTATCTAGAAAACACGCACCGCGAACCATTATCTGATGAAAAATTAGCAAATGCTCTTTTAGAATATTTGTTTTAGCATTTCTGATGAAGTTGCTAGATACATTTGGCAAATGCTTGCTGACGCTTTGTCTGACGGACTCTTTTTTTCTCTCCAATGAGTAAAAAAAGATTAGATAGTTTTCTTTTTTTCAAAAGACTACAGGACATCCCCCTAATCATGATATAGTGTACATGTGTGTGTTATGCATATCAGTTATTTACTATTATAAAAGGAGTGTTATGTTCATGAACGAGAAACATTTGGAGCAAATGAGAAATGCAAAAGGATTCATTGCCGCATTGGATCAAAGTGGCGGCAGCACGCCTAAAGCACTAGCTCTCTACGGCGTAACAGAAGATCAGTATTCAGGCGAAGAAGAAATGTTTAAGCTTGTCCACGACATGCGGACGCGGATTATTACCGCCCCTGCGTTCGATTCCAATAAAATTATTGGCGCCATCTTATTTGAACAAACAATGGACCGTGAAATCGAAGGCCTTTATACCGCTGATTATTTATGGGAGAAAAAAGGTGTTGTCCCATTTTTGAAAGTCGATAACGGACTTGACGCAGAGTCAGATGGCGTTCAGAAGATGAAGCCGATTGGAGACTTGGAGGACAAGCTGAAGCGCGCCAATGAGCGTAATATTTTTGGAACAAAAATGCGTTCTGTAATCAAAGAGCCTAACCCAGAAGGTATTAAGGCCGTAGTGGATCAACAGTTTGAAATCGGCCAGCAAATTATTAACGCTGATCTTGTACCAATTATTGAACCGGAAGTAGACATTAACAGCACGGATAAAGAAAAATGCGAAGAACTACTTAAAGCGGAGATCCTTAAGCATCTTGACCAGCTTGGCTCGGATGATCACGTCATGCTGAAACTTACTATACCAACCGTTGCCAATACGTATAAAGAGCTAATTGAGCATCCAAATGTTGTCCGGGTTGTTGCCCTTTCCGGTGGTTACGAAATCGAAGAAGCTAATAAAAAGCTGAAAGAAAATAACGGCTTGATCGCCAGCTTCTCCCGTGCCTTGACCCAAGACTTGAATGTAAAGCAGTCTGATCAAGAATTCAACGACCAAATTGGGAAAGCAGTCAATTCCATTTACGACGCTTCCATCACGTAAATGGAAGATGTCATTCAAAGTGCCGTACTCCGTAATGTAACCGGAGTACGGCACTTTTTAGTATGGGGCGATCCGTTTCTATCTCTCAAGCCCCGTTCAAGATGACTCCATCTACCAACTTGATTTTTTCACCCCGGGGAGCTGCCCTTTATGAGCAAGCTCCCTAAAAGCAATCCGGGACATCTCAAACTTCCGCAAATACCCTCTCGGCCTTCCAGTGATTTCACAACGGTTGTGCAGCCGGGTAGGGGAGGCATCACGTGGTAATTTCTTTAATGCTTCGTAATCGCCTTTTTCTTTAATTCTTTTTACAAGGCCGCGTATTTTTGGACCATTTCCTGCCGTTTTTTTTCTTTTGCTATTTTTGCTTTTTTAGCCATGTCTTTAAATTCCTCCTTTAATATTTTAAAGCAATCCTGGCATTTTCGCCTGCGCTTCCTCTAATGCTTTTCTCCATTTATCCGTTTCATTAGGTTGAATCAAGCATTGGTCCAGGGTCTGTTCGATAGCCTCCGTATCCAGATCTACTCCGATAAAAACCAGCTCCGTCTTCCGATCCCCAAACTCATATGCCTCGAGTTCCTCCTTTACTTCCGGCTGCTCCCTCAGGATTTCACCTTTTTCAGCTAATGGAAGTGCCGACACCCAATACGTAATAGATTCCAGCGTGATGGAAGAACCCGCCTGCGATAGCATAAAAGCCATTGTATGATGAGTAGAAAGCCAGGCAATACCTTTAGCTCTGGCAATTTCTTTGGGATAATCCTCAAACCATTGCTTTAACCGTTCCGTATGAAACGGGATTCTGCGTCGGTATACAAAGGAACGAATCCCGTATTCTTCGGTTTCCGGGGTATGTTCCTCTGTTTCCAGCTCTTTCAGCCATCCTGCAGACCCGCTTGCTTTCTCAAAGTGAAATAGTCCTGTTCCGACAATATCCTGCGCTTGAACGTTTCCGTAATTCGTTTCTATGAGTACCGCTTCCGGCTGTAGTTTCCGTAAGAAAGCCCTCAATTGTTCTCTTTCTTTGGGTGGAACCATGTCGATTTTGTTAAGGAGCATCACGTCACAGAATTCTACTTGATCAATTAGCAGATCCACGACCTGTCTTTCGTCTTCTTCCACCGCCTGCTGTTTTCGGTCTAGCAATGATTCTCCCGATGAAAAATCTTCCCAAAACCGATTGGCGTCTACTACCGTAACCATAGTGTCGAGCTCACAGTATTTCGTTAAATCTATACCCATTTCATCATCTATATAGCTGAATGTCTGGGCAACAGGAACAGGTTCACTGATCCCGGAGGACTCAATCAAAATATAATCAATATCCCCCTGCTCCGCTAATCGTTTTACTTCAACCAGCAGATCTTCCCGGAGTGTGCAGCAAATGCATCCATTTGACATCTCCACCATTTTTTCTTCCGTTCGTTTAAAGCCGCCATTAGAAATGATATCGGCATCTACATTTACTTCACTCATGTCATTCACAATTACTGCCGTTTTAAGACCTTCCCTGTTGTTTAAGACATGATTCAGAACCGTTGTCTTCCCAGCTCCAAGATAACCGCTCAACACTGTCACAGGAATTTTTTTCATTCTCTTTACACCCTTTCTTAATGGCTGTGATTATGCTCCTCGTTATGATTATCGATGTGAAGTACAACTGGTTCGGATTGAGCAATGATCTCATGGTTTTCATCATACAGCGCAACAGATACTTCCATGCCTTCCAATTCATCTGCGGCTTCAGCAGTATACCTTTCTTCTCCACCAACCACCTCTGCTTCTTCTGCCTCTGGACCTTGTTCAAACCAATGGACATGCTCTGAGTCTGTCTCCCCTTCGATGTTATATGTCAGTTCTATTTCATCCCCGGTGTGATAATGTTCTTGTGCACCTTCCACCGTTATATCTAGTGTCTCCCTATCATTACTATCTTCTTCGGAATGCCCTCCCGCTTTGAATGCAGTCTCAAGATTGTCTATGTTTTGTCTCATTAACTGAAAATAGTCTTCCTTGTTTTCTCTTTCTTCCTTTGTCCGTACCGATAGATTATGAAGCTCTAATGCTTCTGCTCCTACTTCATCCTGTATAACTTCTGTTACTTTTGAAGCGACATTCTGTTCAAACATAATATGGCCAATATTAGCTTCTTCCACCGTCTCTATGATACTTTCTAATTCTTTTTGAGAAGGCTCATCTGACGGAGATAGTCCGGAAACACTGATTTGCTCTAAGCCGTAACGTTCTTCCCAATACCCGTAAGCTGCGTGGGATACAACGAACTGCTTGTTCTCTGCCGTATCTGCCATCTCTGCAAAAGTTTCATCCAATTCGGATAACTCGTTATGAAGCTCCTCCGCATTTTCCTCAAAATATTCCTCCTGCTCCGGGCGTAGTTCGATAAGTTTATCTTTTATATTATCTACGGCTTCCATAGATTTCACCGGATCCAGCCATACATGAGGATCAACATCCCCATGATCATGATCGTGCTCTTCATCATGATCGTGAGAATGGTTATGCTCCTCATGAAAACCAATAAGATTGATGCCGTTTGTCACTTCTAACGAGGATACTCCTTCTTCCTCCAGTGTTCTTTCCACAGCCTCTGCAAACCCTTCCATTCCAGCCCCATTAAGTATAAATAAATCTGATTCGGCAATGTCTATCATCGTTTGAGATGTCGGCTCAAAGCTGTGAGGATCCGCCCCGGCCGGTATAATATTTTCTACTTCTACTTCCTCTGCTCCAATTTTTTCCGCAAAATCTTTCCAGGCAAACAACGTAGTATAGATTTGTAAAGGTTCTGTTTGATTTTCACCATTTTCCTCTACCGCGTTCTGTTCCTCATCACTTACGCACGCAGCCACCATCAGGACAGATAATATCACCACAAGAGGAAAATTAAATCGATTTTTCATCATATGTAGCTCCTCCAATTCGTAATTATTACGATTTATACCTCGTTAGTATATCGTAACTATTACGATTTGTAAATAATAATAATTACGATTTATGATTAGTGAATGTTCTTCCACCTGTCCGGGCATGATTTCCCTCACCATTACCACTCAGCCTTCACGATGCTTTTTGAACGAAAAAACCGGAACAGCCTGAGCCATTCCAGTTCTCTCTTATCCTGTTGTCATACCTCCGTCTACAATGAATTCAGACCACTAGAATAACTGATTTCATCCAAAGCCAGGTACAGATAATAAATTTGTTACTTCTTCCGGACCGGCCATGTTGGGCTATTTTGCGTTGAGGAGTTGGGTTCGCTGGTACGTTGTCAAAAAACGCCGATTCTATCTCCCACTCAGCCAATTTTAGATTGGAAGGTTAAGGTACAGGCCCCGATTGAGATTGGATTTTCGGCGTCCTCGGCCTGCTGAAATGACGGCTCCTGCTGATGGTTTTGCAAAATGAAGGCCTCCGCTGTGTGAATCACTTTATTATAATAAGCGGGATATATGTTCATAATTTCACTATTCAATACAACGACTTCCGGGTGGAGAACGTTTATCATGTTTGCCAAACCGATACCATAATAATAGGCAGACTCCAGCACGACATTTTCGATCACTGAATTGCCTTTTTTCAGCTCATCAAGCACATATTCCATGATTTCATTTTTATTGTCATTCAGGTCTGGATAAAAATCAGTGTTACGTTCACTCGCTTTTATCATCCGTGCTACTTCTGTGACAATCTGGTGATAGGAAATATAAGAAGCCAAGGTTCTGCCAGACGTAACGTCAATGATCATTTCTCCGAAAGAACTCGCGTCCCCTTTCCGGCTCTGCATAATGGCGCCATTTGCCAGCACCCCACAGCGAAGTCCCCAGCCGCTGATACAATAAAGGATTGTTTTATTGCCTCCATTATTACGCAAAGATTCATATAAAGCTGCTGTATTCGCGCCGTTTTCGAGAAAAATATCCGTCTGAAATGTTCTTTTCATCTCTTCCACAATAGCAACCTTATGCCAGCCGGGAGCCACAAACCCTTCCGGATACATGATACCCTTTTTTCGATCCAGTGGCCCTACGGTTCCAATACCGATGCCTAAAAGGGCGTTAATATCTATATGATGTTCTTCCAACAGAGAAGCAATGGTTTCTTTCAACAAAGATATCGTGTGGGAGGGAGTATGCTTTTCTGTCATTTGAAAGGTTTCGCTTGCAACAGGCTGAAAAGACATGTTTACGATAGTGATTGTCGTTTCCACACGGGAGAGAGCAATACCAATGATAAAGGCCGCTTCAGGCTGGATGGCATAAAGGGCAGGCGGCCTTCCACCGGAGGATTCATCATAGGACGCAATACGGATTAAGCCGTACTCTTTTAATGCATCTAAATGTCGGACCACTGTCGTCTGCTTCATATTGGTCCGCTTTAATAGTTCCGCTTTCGTAATAAAATTCTCTTGATGAATACAACGGTAGACTTCTTTCATTCCATAAAATTTAGGGGAATGGCGGTGCAATAATTCCTCAACCACGGGATTTTCTCCTTCATCCATTTTTTTTAATATCATATCATATAATCATTTGGCTCCTGTTTTTTCTTCAAAAACTCATCCATCGGCAAATAGCTCATGACATCAGGGAACCGCTCTTTCCATCCGGCGCGCAACAATAAGTCCCGGACCGGCCCTTTTAACTGGACAAACCAAACATTGATATGTTCTCGGGACTTATATTTTCGAATCAACCGTTCCAGCGCCTCAATGCCAGCGGTGTCAATATCATTTACCCCACCCATATCAATGACAACATCATGCAGCGTATCCATGTTTTCTTCTGCTTCTTTAATAGCTGTTTCCACCACCTTTTCTAAATAACTGACGTTGGAAAAGTGGATTCTAGCATCAATACGTAGCAACACTTTTCCCGACACGCGTTTTGCCTGCGGGAAACGCTTCACATCACGATAGCTTTTGCTTTTTTCATCCCATCCTTCTTCTACAATATGAGGGTGAGAGATACGGTTGATAAGAATACAGAGTGAGACTCCTACGCCGATTAACAGTCCCCATTGGATGCCTATCAATAAAGTGGCAGCAAACGTAACAACCCAGACCCATCCGTCGGCTGGTTTGATACGGAAGGCATAGCGTAAAGACGGGATATTGATCAATCCGGCCACGGCGGAGAGAATGATGGCGGCCAACGCAGTCTGCGGCAGGTAATAAAACAATGGCGTTAAAAAAAATAAAGTTAGTCCCACGCCAGCCGCCGTAATAATCATCGCCACTTGCGATACAGCTCCCGCCCCGTGGTTCACCGCACTTCGTGAAAAACTGCCGGTGACTGCATAAGCCGAGAAACAAGCTCCTATCATATTGGATAGACCAATCGCCCGTAATTCTTTGTTTACATTCAGCGGCGGACTGTCTTTGCCAGCGAGCGTCTTTGTAATCGAAAGAGACTCCATCATCGCGATTAGGGCAATCGTTAAAGCAGTAGGGAATAATACCTGCATGGCGGATAAATCCAAAGGAGGAAGCGCGATACCGGGAAATCCCTTCGGCACGCCTCCAACAATCTGCACCCCTTCTTGATCCAACCGGAAAAAGAAAACGGTTACGATACTCAAGGTGACAACAAGTAAAGCAAGCGGTAGTTTCGTACGTCTTCTCAAGCCTGTTAAGACCAGCAGGCTTACCGTTCCTATCATAGCCGTCGGTATGTGAATATCGGGAATGTTTTGAAATAATGCCGTTAATAAAGGCAGAATCCGACTCTGGTTCGGCATCTCAATGCCGAAAAAATTTCCCAGCTGACTGAACCCAATCGTAATCGCAACAGCCGAGGTAAACCCGTTGATAACATTTTGAGAAATAAATTTGACGAACGCCCCTGCATTAATAACACCTAATACGAACTGCATCACGCCTACCATAAGCGTTAATAACAGCACCAATGTAATATACTCTGAACTCTGGGGCTCCGCATGCAGGGACACACCCGAGAATATGAGAATGGATGCCATAGCAACAGGCCCGACGGCTAGCTTCCTAGAAGAACCAAATAGTGCGTATATAATGAGCGGAACCGTGGAAGCATACAACCCCATAACCGGTGGTAGGCCGGCCAAAAGCGCATAAGCCATCCCTTGCGGAACCAGCATAACAATAACGGTTAGCCCCGCCATTATATCCTGTTTTAATGAATTACGATTATAGTCCTTTGGAAGATTTAATACTCCTTCAGGCAGCTTAGGCATTCCTCTTCCCTCTTTTCTAAAAACGCATCGATTAATTTTATCCATTTTGGATAAAAGTGATATAATTTCACTATACTTCGTTTTTGTATGTCATTCAAGAGCTGTTTTTATACATGAAAATCAAATGTCGGACTATCCTTCTAAGAAAATCTCCGTCGCACTGATTTTTAGACGTATCCGCTTACAAATGTTTACAATCTTGAAGAAACGGTTACTACAAATAAGGAACTCCTTTTAAGCAATATATTTGTCTAAAGGAAGTTTCTTCGTTAGATTGTAATTTGTCCTTAATCAAAAAGGAGGTAGACGTATGATAGATTTGAAACAGGAAGGAAAACTCGGATTTGGTACCGCTCCATTAGGAAACATGTACCGGGATATTCCGGAGGAAGAAGCGAAAGCGGTCGTGGAAGCAGCCTGGGACAACGGCATCCGTTACTTTGACACCGCGCCGCTTTACGGAGCAGGTCTTGCTGAATTACGGCTTGGCAAGGTTCTGTCCAAACATAAACGTGATGATTACGTGTTAAGCACGAAAGTAGGACGATATATTGCGGAAGAAACAGAAGAAAAAGAAGGACTGTTCCAGTACGGGCGTCCAAACAAAGTCATTGACGATTACAGCGCCGAAGGAACACGGCGGTCCATCGAACAGAGTCTGGAACGCCTGCAGACCGACCGGCTTGACTTTATCTACGTTCATGACATTTCACCAGATTTTCACGGAGACGAGTGGGTCACCAGATTTGATGAAGCAAGAAACGGTGCATTTCCCGAACTGGAACGCCTCCGCAGCGAAGGGGTAATTAAGTCCTGGGGCATCGGAGTCAACCGGACGGAGCCGATTGAATTGGCACTGGATTTGGAGAATGCTAACCCGGATATCAGCCTGCAGGCCACCCGCTACACCCTGCTCGACCATGAACATGCCCTGCAGCGCTTAATGCCGGCTGCAGAAGAGCAAGGGATGAACATCGTTGTCGGTGCCCCGTACGGCTCAGGCATCATTGCCGGTGGTACTCACTACGAATACGGTAAAGCCCCGTCAGAAGTGACATCCAGGGTGGACCACATGAATGAAATTGCAGCGCGCCATGGCGTTGATCTCATTGCAGCAGCCCTTCAGTTCTCCGCCTCCCATCCTGCGGTCGCTGCCGTTATTCCGGGAACAACCCGTCCGGAACGGATCCAAGAAAACAAAGCGGCTTTACACGCCAACATTCCCGATGCATTCTGGCACGAACTGCGGGAGCAGGGAATCGTTTCACCGGAGGCTCCGCTTCCAATCAGCAAATAAGCAGTGAAAAACCGCGTCCAGTTTGGGTGCGGTTTTCCATTATGATTATAAGGCGCTTTGAATACGGTTTTTAATCTTTATAACTGGTACTTTCTTATAAAATAGGCAGGGGTGCAGCTCCAAGCATGGCAGTAACTATTAATAATATGACTGCCGTAAGGAGAAAACGATGCATCCTGTGGCTTATACAATTCCCAAAACGTATCGGCTCCTTCATCCATCATCCCGCCCCAGTATTCCATCAATACCTCAACAGCTTCTTGTTTCATATCTGAACAAAGCAATGCTTCCACGAAATGATGATACATATAAGGCGTAGATAGCGAATAGGCAGGCTGACATTTTCTCAAACGTTTTAGCAGCTCCCTGCTGTCATCCGGCTTCAACACACCGGCCAGTACCATCCAAATCTGGGTAGCCCATGATACCTGCCGTTCTTTTCCGCTAACAAAAAACAGCTGTTCCGCATCCCAGAAAAAGGATACAGCTTGCTCCAGCCGGTGTAACAGCCGGTGCAGCCATTCTGTTTCCCCGTTGTGCAGAAGCTCAGTCAGTGAAATGGCTTTTTTCACCGAGTAAATAAAAATGGCATGAGAAGCCGCCTGCTTGTTCAATCCTTCTTTCCAGTCAATGAAAGACCACCAGCCTTCTTGATCTTTCAGTATACCGTTCTCATCGATTTGTTTTTCAGACAGCTCAATCTGCCTTCGAGCCACCGGCCAAAGCTCCTGTAATGTTTCTATATCAGAAGTCGCTTCATAATAATCGACCAAGGATGTAACAAAAAACAGCGCGTAGTCAAACAGATAGGTGTCATCCGGAATAACAGCCGGCTCCGTAAATACATTCGCTGCTACTCGTCCTTCTTTATTCGGAACCCCTGCAAACAGATAAAGACACCGTTTCACCAAATCATTCTGCTGAAATGTCCAGTAATTCGTCAGAGCCTGCAGTCTCAGATCTCCCAGCCATAACCGGCGATCCCGTTTAGGACCATCTTCAAAAACATCCTGCATACAATCAGCCAGCGTTTTCACGCTGAGGTTATCCATGTTCTTCAGTTTATCGTCCGTCAGATATACCGGATATCTATCTTTTTCTGCCGAAGATACCGCCGTGCAGGATATAAAATCAAAACAAACATCGTACTTGGGAGAGGACTCCACCACCTCCACCTGTACGTAACGAAACGCATAACGCCGAGGCAGTTGGTATTCTTGCGGCAGTGTATCCACGTATATGGTTTCTTCTTGAAGCCACGAGCTGCTTAACCAGCCGTTGTATTCAGAAAAAGATTCACCAATTTCCACCGGCATTTCCCCGAACTTAAATTTTAAGCAGAGAGGAGCATCCGGCGGGCTTCCTACAGGGGATAACTGCAACTTCAAGTACCCAACAGTATGTTCACCAAAGTCTAAGGTGAACACACTTCCCCTAGGGTATGTTTTTCCGATAGCTCGTTCATATGTTTCAGAAAACTCTGCTTTCCAACCGTGAATGTAATAATCGTCTCTTACTAGCTTTACCGTCGATACAGGCTGTATCTCTTTATGGTGAAGGGAAGGCCTTGCATCTTCTGCTTTGTCGAGTAGCTGTTTTTCCCTGTTCACCTGTTGTCCGTTGTGCTGCTGAAAAAAAGTTTGATTCTCCACGTAAACACCTCTTAAAAACAGTATCTCTTTATAGAAATATAAAAGAGAAGACGCAGACCGACAAGGAATATTCTACAGTTCATTCTGCTCGATTTACAGGTAGGTGCGTTTATTTTCCCTGAAAGCTTTCGGTGTCATGCCAAAATATTTTTTAAATTTCCGGTAAAAGAAGCTAGTGCTTTCATACCCTGCCTCTATTCCAGCCTGTTCTATACTCACATCCGTATTTGCGAGCAGATTAGCAGCTTGAATCATCCGCTGCATCTGGATAAATTCAATAAACGTTTTGCCGGTTCTTTCCTTCAGAAGATTACCTAAATAATTTTTATTAAAATTGAATTCTTCCGCAAGCGACGAAAGCGTACAATCCTGATAATGTTCTTCCATGTACTGAAGAATTTCGGCGATTACTGCTTTTTCGTTGTTTCTGTCAAAATTAATATCATACTTATATACTCTCATCAGTTCAATAAACATAACCGGAAGATAAGCGTGAATAATATCGCTCGAATAATCGGCAGGATCAAAAAATTCACACATCATTTTTTCAAAAACATCGTGCAGTTCTTTGTTTTTTTCGGAATGAAAAATAATATACTGATCATGTTTCTGGTTTTCCGAAATGGCGTTGACCAGAAACTCCGTAACCAGTCCATGACTGCTCAATTTTCCTAAAAAAGCAGATAAAAATGTTTTCTTTTTCATAATGACATTGACAAGAATGTCATTCATACCAAGTTCTTCGATGCTGTGGGGAACGTCGCTGTCCATCAGACAAACCTGACCCTCAAAGAGCTGTATTTCTTGTCCATCCACGTACTGTGTGCAGGTTCCGGAATACATATAGTTAATTTCGATAAATGCATGAACATGTCGAGGCATCGGCGCAAAACGGTGATGCTTGCTAATAAACACATGCCCCTGATCAAAAAAATAATGATCCTGCATCCGGGATATCCCTTCTCTCGTGTCCATCTGCATCTCGTACCCGTCAAAGTCATTTATATTTTCATGGGTTTTATACTGAAGTTTTTCGATATCATCAAATTCGCGTAAAAACCTATCCAATTCTTTCGTGTTCATTTTGTTCCTCCTTGAAGAAGTGACCTGTAATTCGAACAATAAAAGATGTGATAAGAATATTGTAAGCGCTATTACAGAGTGGTTCAATGAAAACACATTCAAAAAACTAAAACGAAAGGATGGAAACAAAAATGAAACCCGAATTGGATCAAAATCAATCGTTTCATCCTGCTTCTGCGGACGGAAAGATTTCTGTCAAGGAAAAAGCTGGATACAGCCTCGGTGATTTGGCATGTAACCTTGTCGTGGTCGCTGTCAGTTCGTTTCTCACGTATTACTATACGGATGTGATTGGAGTATCCGCTGGAATCATCGGAACTATTATTCTCTTATCGAGATTTTTAGACGGGGTGACGGATCTTGGAATGGGCGTTTTGATTGACAAGACAAAGTCCAGACATGGCAAAGCAAGACCATGGATCCTATGGATGGCTATTCCATTTGCAGTGGTAACAACATTGGTCTTCAGTGTGCCGGAAAACTGGGGAACTACCGCAACACTGATATACATCGCTGTCACATATAATCTATTGTTTTTTGTTTATACAGCCATCAATGTACCCTATGGAACATTAAACTCCTTAATTACCCAGGACCAAAATCAGCGTTCTGATCTAAATATTTTCCGAATGTCTGCCGGGCAGATCACCACACTTCTTGTAAGTACTTTTACACTGCCGCTCGTTAATTTTTTCGGAGGCGGAGCTGGGTCGTGGCAGCTGACTTTCGGTGCATTTTCTGTTATTACCATATTTTTATTTTACATCACCTTTCATTCCACCACAGAAAGAGTTGCACCTTCAACGATGACGCAGGGGCTAGGAGAAGTACCATTTACAAAAGCTCTTTCGTCGCTCCTGAAGAATAAGTACTGGATTCTTATTGTGCTTATTGCGGTCTCCACCTTCCTGTTTCAAGGGAGTGTCACAGGAATTACAATTTATTATGCAGAAAATATTCTGGGTGATGCGAATATGGTCGGCACCTTAACCATCAGCTTGACGCTTCCGACATTGATTACCATCATGACAATGTCTCCAATTGTCAAACGTATTGGAAAACGAAACAGCATGCTTGTCGGTATCTGCTTTATCATTATTGGAAGCGCATTCGTATTCATTAACCCGGCAAGTGCCACTGTAGCAATTATTGCTTCCATCATCCGAGGAATCGGTTTCGCCCCATTATTGGGAACGGTATTTGCCATGATGGCGGACACTATTGAATACGGTGAATGGAAAACCGGCGTCCGTACCGAGGGAATGGTTTACAGCGGAGGAAGTTTTGGAACAAAAGTCGGAGGCGGCCTTGGTTCGGCTTCGGTCGGATGGGTACTCGCTATTGGAGGTTATGTAAGCGGAAGCAATGCTGAACAGCCGACTTCTGCGTTTACCGCTATTGAATTTATGTTTAGCTTTTTTCCTATTATCGTTGCACTACTAATGGCCGTCTTTCTTTCATTTTATAAGCTAGATAAAGAGTACCCTAAAATTATACAAGAATTAAATACAACCCGGCAGTAAACAGGAAAAAACAGTCCGAAAGGCTTGAAAAAATAGTCAAATATCTTTATAAAAATTCAGGGGTTGTCTCAAAAAGACAACCCCTAGATTGATTATAAGACACGTTGAATATCTTCTTCCAATGATTCCGGTTTCGTCTGGGGGGAGAATCGTTTTACCACTTGTCCTCTTTTATCTACTAAAAATTTGGTGAAATTCCATTTTACAGGGCTTCCGAACATGCCCTTCTGTTGTTCCGTGATGAATTGAAACAGCGGGTGGGCCTCACTGCCGTTCACATGGACAATTTGATGCATCGGAAATGTCACTCCATAATTCAGCCGGCAGGATTGTTCCGCCTCCACGGCATCATCCAGTTCCTGTTTGAATTGATTCGATGGAAAACCGAGTACAACAAAGCCCTTCTCCTTATATTTTTGATACAACGATTCGAGACTATCAAACTGCCCTTTCAGTCCGCAGTTTGTGGCCGTGTTAACGATCAACATGGCATTACCTTGATATTCATCCAGCGTATACGTTTCTCCATCTGCTTTCGTAACAGACATATCATAAATACTCATCCTTATCCCTCCTCTTTCATTTTCATTATACCTGCTTTTCTTTTTTTATTTATAAATTCTGCTTATAAAGGACGGAGCTTGGAAAATCGTTTCGTTTTGTTATCATTCCTGTCAAATAACGGACTAAATATCCGCGCAACTTCTCTACTCTCTACGTTTCTGCTAGTGTGATTGTTATATATACGTATGTTGCGCTCCGTGCAGATTCGCATAATGACCGTCGCGCTGCAGCAACTCTTCGTGGGTTCCCTGTTCTTCAATCCCTTCAGTCGTCACTACAATAATCCTATCGGCGTGGCGGATGGTCGCAAGACGGTGGGCGATAATCAACGTTGTTCTTCCTTCCGCTAGTTCATAAAGGGAACGTTGAATCGAAGCCTCTGTCTCTGTGTCAAGAGCCGATGTCGCTTCATCCAAAATCAAAATAGGTGGGTTTTTCAAGAACATACGCGCGATGGAAAGGCGTTGTTTCTGACCTCCAGACAATTTCACCCCGCGTTCTCCAACGATCGTATCCAATCCCTCAGGCAAATCTTTAACGAATGATTCCAGTTCCGCGCGTCGGGCAGCTTCCCACACTTCATCATCCGCTGCATCTAATTTGCCGTAACGAATATTGTCACGCAACGTACCGGAAAACATGAAGACATCTTGTTGGACAATGCCGATCTGCCGTCGTAAAGAAGACAGTTGGACGTCACGGATGTCTTCCCCATCCACTGTTATCGCCCCATCCTGAATGTCATAAAATCGAGGAAGCATGCTACACAGTGTCGTTTTACCAGCACCAGACGGACCAACAAACGCCACGGTTTCCCCAGCCTTAATAAAAAGATCGATGCCGTCTAGTACAGGGCGCTCATCATCATATCCAAAACGAACGCCGCTGTAAACTATATTTCCTTTCGCGTCATCCAACGGTTTTGCATGAGGGCTGTCCATAATATCCGGTTCTGTATCCAGCAAAGCAATGTAACGCTTAAAACCGGCATACCCTTTCGGATAACTTTCAATGATAGCATTTATTTTTTCAATCGGACGAAAAAATATATTTGTCAATAAAATAAAAGCCATAAAATCTCCAATCGATAATTCACCCTGCACGATAAAATAAGCACCGCATAAAAGAACGAACAGGGTCATGATCCGCATCATCATATAACTGAGGGAGTTGTTCAACCCCATCACACGGTAAGACCAAATTTTCGCATCTTTAAAATTCTGGTTGTCCCGCTGAAATAACTTGCGTTCATGCTTTTCATTCGCGAAGGCTTGGACGAGACGAATGCCACCGATCGTATCTTCCACCCGGGCGTTAAAGTCGGCCATCCGCTTCAGCATAAATTTCATAGCCGCTGTCATACGACGATGGCAGTAGATAATGATAAGAATGAGCAGCGGTACAATTAGAAAAGTGAGCAGGGCGAGTTTCACATTGATATATAACATAACGCCGAAAGAACCGAAAAGTGTCATACATGCAATGAACACATCTTCCGGACCGTGGTGGGCCACTTCGCCAATTTCAAACAAATCGTTTGTTAAATTGGAAAGTAGATGCCCGGTTTTATTATTGTCATAATACGTAAAAGAAAGCCGTTGAACATGGTCAAACAACTCGTCGCGCATATCGGTTTCGATATTAATACCAAGGCGATGGCCCCAGTAAGTCACGACAAAATGAGCACCCGTGTTAAATATGTAAATGAAAAAAAGAGCAATGCATGCCCAAATGATAACGCTAATGTTCCCTTGTGGAAGTAAAGTATCAACCACCTGGTTGACGACGAGCGGGAACACCAAATCCAAAAGCGCAACAAAAATCGCACATGCGAAAGTCAACGTGAATAATTTTTTATATGGTTTATAGTAGGCAAAAAAGCGGCGCAGCATGATCAATCCCCCTAATACACGATAAATAAATGGTTGTCCACAGCCGATTCATCCGCAAACCCCGTGTCTTGTTCATTTATTATATTACCATTTTAAAAATGATAATGATAATCATTTTCGAAAAAATCATGTAGCACAAAGAAAAACCAGGGATCGAATCCCCGGCTCTTCTTCATTTTTCCAAGTTATGCTTTTCTCATCTTTTGAAGATCCCAGTTTTTTCACGGCAGGAATCTTGTAAGACCGGGTGGTTTGTTCTTTTGTTCAAAACGATGCTCCGGAGATAAACCCGCCGGAAACGTCTTTGACATTATGGACGACAATGAACGCATCCGGGTCCACCTCTTTAATCACCCGTTTCAACTGCAGCAACTTATGTGTGTGTATAACAATGTACAACACACGGCGCTGTTCTTTCATGTATTCTCCTTCTCCGTAAAACACGGTGGCACTTGAAGCCAAATCATGCGTAATCCGTTTGGATATCTCCTCGGAGTACGGTGAAACGATGTTAAGAGCCTTTTTCGAATCAAAACCACCGAGTACAAAATCCGTGACCACTTTGCCAATATACAGGGTGATTAATGTATACATGGTATATACGGGACCAATAATGAATATTCCCGTAATCACTACTACTGCATCAAGGGCAAGCGTTGTCCCAGTGAGATCCCAGCCCAGCTGCTGATTAAAGACACGGGCGAGAATCGATGTACCCCCGACAGAGCTTCCCGCCTGATAAATAAAACCAAAGCCGATTCCGGTTATAATCCCTGCAAAAATCGCCGCCAGCAGTGTATCTTCCAGCGGCTGGGCATACATCCCTTCAAAAACCCAAACATAAAAGGAGAATAACACAACATTAAAAATCGTTTTGTACACCATATGCCGCGGCAGGTAACGGATCCCTATACTTAACAGCAACACAAAAATAATCGGGGTGGAAATACTCGGTGACAAACCCATACCATAGTAAATAAGCAAAGAAATACCGACAATCCCGCCTTCGGCAATGGAGTTCGGCATCCCCAACTGTGTCACAGCGAGGGCAAACAGTAGCGTTCCTATGATGATATAAATCGTATTTTTCAAGTTAGATACTCCCTTCCTATTGTAAGTTATGAATTGTAAAAAACGATAATTAAACCTAAAAAAAGAAATCACCCCCTGATTTTACGATAAGGATGATTTCTTATCATTTTTTCTATCATATCACAGCTCAAATACCTCTTCCAATCACCTTCGATAACCATATCGAAGGTAGAGGCTGATTTTTTCGATAGATGGTGAAGAAAGATAGGGATGTTGATAACGAGTAACAAGTCAGGACGCTCGGGAAAAATAAAACAAATCGGAGTAGCAGTCAATTAAACGATTCGGGGAGAATACAGGGGATTACATCGACATCATTTACCTTGTTTCTAGTTTAGGTTATTTTCTGCATAGTCAGAAGTATGGGGTGACTGGTTTTCGAGAAGGCTGTCGTTCCATGACGCTCAAGGGAAAATGAGGGACTTTTCTATCAATCATGAAAGTCGTTGCATTTGGAGAAATGCTTAGAAAAGAACACAAAGTTAGAGGATAGTTATGCATTGTTGTGGTAGTGAGAACCTGTCCTTGGCGCCTTTTTATTGAGATTTTTTTAGTTTAAACAATTCTAGTTCGGCCTCACTAAGTTTGTGTGTCTGGAAGGAAATTCTGTCTTTAACATCCGAAAATTCCATTTTTAAATCAGTATAATATTCGGATAGCTTGCCCGTTTGATTATATACCAATTCCTGCTTGCTTTCCATGCGGTTCATTGTTTCCTGAAGTGCACCAATCTCATTTTTTGTTGCTACATCTTTTATTGCCTCATTTGTAGCTAAGTCCTTGAGCGAATCTTTTGTCGCTAGTCCTTCTAACATTTCTTTGGTCGCCAAGTCCTTAAGAGACTCCTTTGTTGCCAATTCCTCCAACATCTCTTTCGTGGCCAGATCTTTAAGTGATTCCTTCGTAGCTAATTGCTCTAGCATCTCTTTTGTGGCCAGTTCCTTAAGAGATTCCTTCGTGGCTAATTCTTCTAGCATCTCTTTTGTGGCTAGTTCCTTAAGAGATTCTTTAGTCGCGAGAGACTTCGTTTCTTTTTTCACAAGCTGGTATACTTCATCTTTCGTAGGCAACGAAGCTATCTCTTCCTTGGTAGCCAAGTCTTCTAAGGCTTTTCTCGTCGCCAAAGACTTTGTTTCTTCTTTCATAAACTGGTTTACCTCGTCTCTGGTAGGAAGCAAAGCTATCTGTTCTTTCGTTATCATATTCGTTTCAACAGATTGTAAACGCTGTTCTAAACTTTGTACGACGCCGAGAATCTGGTTTAGTACATCCTCTTCATTCAAAATGTCAGCCCTCCTTTTTAATGATTATATCAGATTTTTCACTTGGATAGTTATAAGAAAATAGCTCCCGATTGTCTATCTGCATCCATTAACTTGGAACAAGTAGCCTTTCTTTTTCATAACATTGGAGAAGCTTTTCTACTCCCTTTTTCTAACTCTAGTTCTCAATCCTAACTAAGGAAGTATTCGTTTAAGGGTTATGTAAAACTTGTCCGCACAATGGAGGCACTTCAAGACTGATAAACTATGTTTTATATCTTCCTGTTTTCCCCTCCACTTCCTCGTTGTCTATTTTATCTATTAATCTTTCATCCGATTCTTCCTCCATGCTCATTACATTCACAAACCCAGCGAGAACTGCCGAAAGAAAAAGCGCTATGTTCAATTGACAATTCACCAAAGTGGTTATACAATAATTGATAATGATTATCGTTATCGAATTAACACCCCTGTAAGACATCTTAAGACAATTCATTCAACGCAATATTCAACATATTATAGCTAAAGGGCGGGATAGGAAATGTTTTCCAAACGAAAGATTCCATTAAGTGTTTTACTTATTTTGGCGGGGTTATTGATTGCACTGGTTGGCTGTTCAAGCGAGTCCTCCGATACAACGCCAGCATCCACTTCAGCGGAGGATGATTCAGAAAAGGACGAACCTACCACTTCTCAAGAAGCAGAGGAAGAAGATTCAATTGTCATCGAACACGCTTTTGGCGAAACGGTCTTAGAAGAAAAGCCTGATAGAGTGGCCACCATTCAGTGGGGAAACCATGACACGGCCCTTGCTCTTGGTGTAGTACCTGTAGGTTTTTCGGCAGCGAACTACGGTGTTACAGACGAAAACGGTCTTTTACCATGGACAGCTGAAAAAGTTGAGGAACTTGGTGAAGACGACCCTAATGTCTTTCAGGATACAGACGGTCTTGATTTTGAGGCGATTTCTGCTTCCAACCCGGATGTTATTCTCGCTGCTTACTCCGGCATAACCCAGGAAGATTACGAGATATTAAGCGATATTGCACCGGTTGTAGCCTACCCTGAGTCGCCTTGGACCACCTCATGGCGGGACCAGATTACAATGAATGCGAAAGGAATGGGCATGGAGGAAGAAGGCGAGCAGCTCGTTCAGGAGACGGAAGACTTGATTAACGAAAAAGCAAGTGAATATCCTGGAATGGAAGGCAAAAAAGTTGTCTGGGCTAACTTTTCGGCTGATGACTTGTCCGAGTTTCATGTTTATACTCCTGCAGATTCCCGCGGTTCTTTTCTAACGGAAGAACTGGACATGGAATATCCTGAAAGTGTGAAAGAACTGATTGAAGATGACAGCAGCTTCTCCTTAAGTATAAGTGCTGAAAATGCAGACGTTCTAAACGATGCAGATCTCATCATAGGATACGGCGATGAAAGTCTTCAAGAAGCTGTTCAAGCGGATCCCCGCCTTGGCCAGGTCCCGGCAATTGAGAGAGGTTCGGTTGCGTTCATCGGCGATGGGACAGTGTTGGCAGCTTCCGGCACTCCGAGCGCGCTATCCATCCCTTATACCATTGATGATTACCTGGAGTTAATTGGAGATGCCATTTCTAACATCGAGGAGTAAAAACGTTGGCCCGGGCGCACATTTTCCGAAGTATTTAACGACAGTACTGGTCCTTTCTGTTGTAATGCTCGCTACAAGCGTGTTAGCTTCTCTCGTTTTTGGGGCCCGCCTGGTAATGCAGGAGGACCTGATTGCCGGCTTGTTTCATCCGAACATTGACTCTTACGGAGCCACCGTGGTCCGCGAACGAATCCCAAGGACGGTATTTAGTTTATGCTGCGGGGCAGCTCTTGGCATTTCCGGCGCGTTGATGCAGGCGGTCACCCGCAATCCGATTGCCGACCCGAGCATTCTGGGTGTAAATACAGGAGCCTCCCTGTTTGTCGTCAGCGGTATTGCTTTTTTGAACATAAGCACAGCTGGGGAATACATATGGCTGGCGATAGCAGGGGCAATGATTACTGCCGTTTTCGTCTATGGTATCGGCTCAATGGGCCGCAACGGCGCCACACCGCTTAAGCTTGTCCTGGCGGGTGCAGCCACCAGCGCCGCCCTTTCCTCCCTGGTAAGTGCCATTATGATTCCGCGGACCAATGTCATGGATCAATTCAGGTTTTGGCAGGTGGGAAGCGTAGGAGCGGGAAACTGGAGTGCGATTACAACGTTTCTTCCGTTTCTTTTTATCGGCCTTGTGCTCGCGGTCTTATCGGCTTCGGCGCTAAACGCGCTGGCACTAGGGGATGAGGTGGCCACCGGGCAGGGCGTGCGGACGGGCGTCCTAAGGCTGGTAGCTGCCTTTGCCGGGGTCGTTTTGTGCGGAGCGACGACTGCCCTGGCCGGACCTATTGGTTTTATCGGGCTTTTATCCGCTCACCTTATACGCCTGGTCCTGGGGCCTGATCTGCGTTATATTATTCCGATGTCCGCTGTGGCAGGAGCCATTATATTAACAATATCCGATGTGGGCGGCAGACTCATCGGCAGTCCCGGGGAGCTTGAAGTAGGGGTTGTTACAGCGTTTATAGGGGCGCCCCTCTTGATCTTATTAGCTGCAAGAATGAAGGTTCGTTCACTATGACAAATCAAACCATCGACATGATTATAACAGGAAGACGGCAGAGACGGCGCCGGTGGATCTTGGTTAACGCTTTGCTTTTACTTATTGCCTTCGCTTTAAGCTGCGCCATGCTGCTTCTGGGGAGTGCCTTTTATCCGGTTCCAGAGGTCTTGCGCGCCCTTTTAGGAGAATCACAGGACGGGGTATCTTTTGCGGTGAATACTATCCGTCTTCCGAGAATGTTGGCCGGTCTTTTTGCCGGATTTGCCTTCGGTATTGCCGGCAACACCTTTCAGACGATGTTACGTAACCCTCTTGCAAATCCGGATATACTCGGAATTACCGCAGGGTCTAGCGTTGCTGCTCTTTTTTGCATTCTCATCCTTCAAACAAGCAACACAACCGCTTCCATTGCCTCGGTGATTGCGGGGCTTGTTACCGTCGCACTCATTTATGTATTATCCAGGGGTGTCTCGTTTTCAGTGGGACGATTAATTTTAGTAGGGATTGGGATACAGGCCATGCTGAGTGCTGTGATTTCCTATCTTCTCATGGAGGGAGGGCAAGAAGATCTCCCTTCCGCGCTGCAGTGGATAAGTGGCAGCCTGAACGGTTCTCAAATGAATAATCTGCTCCCACTGATTATCACGGTACTGATTTGCACTCCTATTCTCATCGTACTGGGGAAAAACCTAAGCATATTGGAGCTTGGGGAACAGTCGGCATTTTCTCTCGGACTGAATACGGACAAAACCAGAATACTGCTTATTTTGAGTTCGGTCTGCATGATTGCTCTTGCTACCTCTGTTACAGGCCCTATATCGTTTGTGGCATTCCTTTCGGGACCGATCGCAAAACGATTAGTGGGAGTTGGGTATTCAAACATCATTCCAGCAGGTCTTGTTGGCATTAATTTGGTACTGGGCGCAGATCTTATCGGGCAGTTTGCTTTTGACGTCAGGTTTCCAGCCGGCATCATCACTGGTATACTCGGAGCACCATTTTTGCTCTACTTACTCATCCGCATGAATCGAAAGGGAAGTTTATAATGAAATCGACACACAGATTCCAAACCGATAAAATCACAGCGGGATATGATAATCAAACCATTCTCCATGACATAAACGTTATGATTCCTAGCAATCAAATAAACGTCATTATTGGGGCTAACGCTTGCGGAAAGTCTACCCTTCTTAAAACCATGGCAAGGCTGATTAAACCTGAATCAGGGGATATCACCTTGGACGGAAAAGCCATCAGCAACATTCCGCCCAAACAATTGGCCCGCGTTTTAGGAATCCTCCCGCAATCTCCCATCGTTCCGGAAGGGATTTCTGTGGCGGATCTAGTGGGGCGAGGAAGGTTTCCGCATCAATCCATGCTCAAAGGATGGACAAAAAAAGATTATGAAGCCGTTGCCGAAGCGATGGAAATTATGGATATTACGGATCTTGCCAATCAGAATATAGACCAGCTTTCCGGCGGGCAAAGACAGCGCGTCTGGATTGCTATGGCCCTTACGCAGCAAACCGACATTTTATTTCTGGATGAACCAACAACATTTCTGGATATCACGTACCAAGTCGAAATTCTGGATATGCTCACAGACCTTAACCGAAAACACGGGACGACCATTGTTATGGTTCTTCATGATATAAACCTGGCCGCACGTTATGCAGATCATATTTTCGCGCTTCGTCAAGGACAGCTTATCGCTGAGGGAAATCCATCCAAGGTGATTACAAAAGAATTGGTCAAGGACTTATTCGGGCTTCATTGCACCGTAATAAAAGACCCCGTCTCGCACGCTCCTTTAATTGTTCCCAAAGGAAGATATCATGTTCATCATTAATGAAAAAATATTAAAAGCTCGCTAGATTTACAAATTTAAGTGGAAACACCTTTTTTATAAATTTGTTCGACCAACTCGGTGCTTCCACGTAAACAATTAGCGGGCTGTATTCATTAACCCTTGTATGCTCTCCGTAACTCCGCAAAATCAAGTTTCTTCATTTTCAAAGTTGCTTGTATAACACGCGCAACTTGTTCTGGTGTGCCATTGCTCATCATTGCTTCCTTTTCTCTCGGCACAATCTGCCAGGACATTCCATACTTATCTTTCAGCCAGCCACATTGCTCAGATTCAGGAACTGCGGACAGCTTGTTCCAGTAGTTATCAATCTCTTCTTGTGTGTCACAATATACCGTCAATGAGATTGCCTCGTTAAAACTGAATGAATGATTTCTTGCGCTGTCCATTGCGGCTAACCATTGATTCTCAAGCATGAAATCTGAAAACATAATGGTTCCTTCTTTGTCAGGTTCCATACCTTGAGGGTAACGGGCAATTGATCCTTTCTTCGCGTTATTGAATACTGATAAATAATAATGGATCGCCTCTTCGGCTTTGTTGTATTGATCACCGACAAACATAAACGAAGGCATGATTGTAGGCCGTTCTTCAACTTCAGGATTGGTTAAAATTAGTTGCCACGACAAACCATACATATCCTGAATCCAGCCATACTTATCACTAAAGGAATACTTGTCAAGCGGCATTAACACTGTCCCACCTTCAGACAGTTTGTTCCAAACCTTATTTATTTTTTCACCCGCTTCTTTATCTCTCTTTAAGTCAAAATTCACCATGAAAGATACCGTTGGATTAAATTTGAAAATAGGTCCTGCACTCATGGACAAGAACTTTTGCCCCCACAACTCAAAAGAGACTAAGTGAGAATCGCCAGATGGTGTGTCGTCAAGTGGGGTTACATTCGTAATTCTGGACGCCGGGAAAATGGAAGTATAAAACTCTGCCGCTTCCTTCGCCTCCTTGTCATACCACAAATGCGGAACGATGTTTTGATTTGTTTTTGTCATCGTTGTTCCTCCCTTAAAATTGTTATTAATTTCAATAAATGACGTCATCATGCGTTTCCTTTTTCAGTTATAACCCAAGGTTTTGACATTTTATCTACTCTTCTATTTAAAAAAGGAAAGAGATGTTTCTAGGTTCACACAGATATTTATGTTTTTAGGAGAGAACAAATAACAGCCAATGTTATCCTCTGGCCATTGCTTTAAGCATTTTTACATAATACCCCTTCAGAAGAAAAATATAGAAAAAGCTGTTGCCATGATTATCTCATAGCAACAGCTAAAGTAAACAACTTTTACAAACGAGTGGTTTCTCTTATCATAAAAAAGATAGATGCTATTCACTATTACATTGTATGTTGGACGAGTAGTGTTCTCGCCATCGCAGTAGAATGTTCAGTTGCTTTCTCTGCACCAATCAATGTCGTCATGGAAGTGGTCCCTTCAAGCAGTAATGTAAATTGATTGGCTAAATCTCGTTCGTTATTTTTACCTTTTCTTTGAGCTAATTCCCGAAAATATCTGAGCAGCTTGAATTTGTGCCCTCTTGCAATGTTTTCAATCTCATTATCCGTTCCGGCATAATCTTCTATCGCTCTTAAGAACATGTCACCTTTGTAGGATTGTTCTTTTAACCAAAGACCATGGGCTTCAACAGCTAGAATAAAAGGGGAATCTGAATCCATTTCTACATGAGAATCCAAATAAGACCAATAGCGTTCTTCCCGCTGCTTAAGTACTTCTTCGACTAAATTATCCTTGGAAGAAAAATGATTATACAACGTCATCGTGGCTATATTCGCCTCACTAATGATTTGTTTCAAACCGACTCCACGAAATCCGTGCTCATAAAATAATCTCTCAGCTACTTGAAGTAATGTATCTTTTTTTGCAGATCGACTCATATGCTCAGCTTCTCCTTTTAATTAGAAAGAACAACCTTTATAGTTTCAGATTACCAATTTACTGTTTCACAGTCAAACCGATAGAAGACAATAAAAATTGACTTTTCCTTCAATCCTTTTAGTTACAGATTTTTTGTAAATATTCTCTGATTTCCTTTTCAACAACTTTATCGTTGTATAAATTTGTATAAATAACAGATTCAAATACTAAGCCGTGGATAAATATAGTTAACGAATTTGCACTGTCTTTCATATTTTTGAGATTTTTACAATACCCATTCTGATGAAGCATATTTAATATATTCTCTGCAAAATTAAAGTTTACTTCTCGAAATCCTTTCTTTGTCTCCTGATATTCAGAGTCCATGGTTGCCATTATAGAAAATTTCACCCATATATCATTTTCAATTCTTTCTTCTTCTGTATTAACTTGAACAATTTGCTTTATCATTCGAACGGCATTTTCAAAAGCTTCCCGATCTACCTGTACTACCTTTTGCATTCTCTCTTCATATCTTTGATAAATAACGTCCATTGCGAACACATATATATCTTTTTGTTTTGGAAAAAAGTGTTGCACAGAACCTAAAGACAATCCTGCTTCTTTGGCAATTTCTCGTAATGTCGTCTTTTCGAAACCATGATAATAAATAATACGAAACATGGCATCTATAATTTGATCTTTTCTTTCAGCGTGATTGACTTTTTTAGGCATATGAAAACTCCTTGATTTTATAAGTCACTTGTATTACCATAGTTTTAAGTCAATTGACTTAAAACGAAAAGGAGAGGAAAGATTTTTATGGAAAACGTTTTTGCTCAGTATATGTTTATTTTTTTTGTAAGTATGGTGCCTTTTCTTGAAGTATTTTTAACTATTCCAACGGCAATTATCGTTTTCAACTTTCCTCCTTTTGTAGTATTAATTGTAGCCATTCTCGGGAATGTAATGAGTGTCCTTCTTTTTGTGTTTTTTGGCGTTCAAATGAACAGATTCTTTAACACATTATATAATAAACTTCGAAAGAGGGATAGAACGCCCATAACAATTAATCCTAGAATAAAAAAAGCCTTCGATCGTTTTGGAGCAACCTGGGTATGTTTTTCATCATCTATTTTGTTTAGCAGCCAGGTTGGGGCTGGTACAATGACGTCACTAGGAGCCTCAAAAAGACAAGTATTCATTTGGACAAATCTAGGAGTCAGTACACTTGCCGTAGTGTTGGCAACACTATCAGTAGTGGCGGAAAAACTAGTTTCCTCCTTAGTGAATTTATAATGATTTTTCAGTTGAAGACCAACTAGTAGTTTCCAGTTGACTAATACTCCGCTGTGCCAACACCTCAAAAAAATTTGCCTTCAAAACAGGGTATAACGGAATGGATGTCCATCTACCTCTTTATAAAGGACAGATTTTAGGAAATAACGAATCATATGTCCGCTCGCTTTTGCATAAGCCAAAAATTGGACTTCCCCACCGTTTTGGGACACTCCTACGAAAACCCAACTCTGTCATACTCCGGTTTTTCGCCTTTCTTCCCTTGCCGCACCTTTTATTACCTAATACGTTAAAGCAGCCATTAATTGTTCTTTCAATGGTTGTTTAACTCCAACAAAAGCTAAATGGATTGCTTATATATACAAGAAATGATACAGTGCAAATAGAATTAACGTTCTATATAAAAGGCATTTTGTTGAATTATTTTTTGTCTCTATATTATAAAGGTCGTTCTATATATTAAAGGAGGTGGAGTATAGTGCGCTTTTCAACATTGGTACCACCAGGAATCACGATGATTGCTGTTGCATACGGATTAGCCAGATTTAGTTACGGATTACTGCTTCCAAATATTAGTACTGATTTAGAAATGAATCCTTCAACGTCAGGATTTATTTCTTCCCTTTTTTATTTCGCTTATTGCTTTGCCATTGTTTTTGCTACCGTGTTTACAACAGAAAAGGGGCCGCGTGGTATGATTCTTGCAGCCGGTGCTTCTGCGTTTCTAGGTTTACTTATCATGGGAGTAAGCCCTAATGTCTGGCTTCTTGGTACAGGAGTGTTACTTGCTGGGGCAAGTACAGGGTTTGTATCACCACCCTACGGAGCAGCAATTTCGCTTTGGTTGAAAGAAAAGCAGCAAGGAAAAGCCAATACATGGATTAACTCTGGAACCAGCCTCGGTCTTGCCTTATCAGGAGCAGGGGCTCTTGTACTTGCGTCAGAGTGGCGGTTAACTTATATTATATATGCTTGCATCGCGCTTATTGCTCTTGTATGGAATGCTAAAGCCATCCCTCCTCTTGAAAAAAATCCTTCCGTCAGATTTGAAAAAGGAAAATTTTCGTTCCGCGGAGTGGACGGTGCTGTCCCTTTAGTTATCTGCTCCATTGTGTTAGGAATATCTACAGCAGCTTTCTGGACATTCTCCGTCGATTTCATATCGTCTACGAATGTTTATAATAGCGGAGAATTATCAATTTTTTGGATCATTATCGGTGCTTTTGGAATACTAGGCGGGTTTTCTGGTTCACTTATTGAAAAAATGGGTTTGGCGTTTGCCTATAAATGGGCTTGTTTTGTTATTGGTACGGCTTCCTTAGTCATTGCCTTGTTTCCAGACCAATGGCCGCTCGCTTATCTTTCCGCCGCTTTGTTTGGAGCATCTTATATCTTTATAACCGGAGTATTGATGGTTTGGGGGATTAGGGTGTTTATCACCAACGCTTCACTAGGAATCGGAACCCCTTTTTTACTATTAGCGGTTGGTCAAGTACTCGGTTCATCCATTGCGGGGGTGCTAATCGGAACATTAAGTTTCACTTGGACTTTTGCCATATATGGTCTAATAGGAATAATCGCCATGATACTAGGTCCGAAAAGAATCAAAAATAACTCTGTTTAGACTCTGTATCCAATCATAATGTCATTTAAAAACTGCTCTTTTATGTACGGAAGACTGATTCTCCATATACTTTTTTCGTTTCTCTATATTAAGTATATCATTCTCTTTAACAAAAAAGGAATTAGGGGGCCAGTGTCTGCATTAAATCGTAGAAATATTTTGGGTCACCCGAATGGAAGTAGTTATACCACGCCTTAAGAGTATCCTGAGAAAAAACATCTAATTTTGCAAATATGTTTTGAGCAAAAAGCAACCCACCTGCCGAACTAGCTGTAATCAGGTTATCATCCGTAACTGCTTTTACATCTCGATAATACAATTCTCCGTTATAGTTTGGACATAACATCTGAAGATACTCAAGGCTGTTGCTAGTATGTATGCGTTTATCCAATACCCCAGCCTCAGCAAGTACAGTTGTAGCACCACAAATTGCAGCAACAGTTGCACCACTTTCTAATAATTCCGTTGCCTTTTCTATAACCGGCGTGTGTCTTGGATCATCCCAAGTATCTGCACCCGGTAGCAACAAAACTGTTGAAGGAGCAGAAATAATTTCGTCGGTGGTTATTTCCGGTATAACTTTCATACCTCCTTTTGTTACAATTGAATCCTTTGTAGCGCCCACAGTCTTAACGGAAACTTTACCACTCTTTTTTTTAAAGTATTGACCCGAATTAAGCTCTGCCGTCACATATCCAATCTCCCAATCTGATAATGTATCCAGTACATAATTGTAGACATTAATCATATTATCACTCCAATAAAATAATGACCCTCATTCCACAAACCAATGTGCACTTGACCAACAAACTTCACTAATACTAATTTAACATAATTTCCCTTTTAATTGCGTTAAAAAACCGCTTCTTCCTTATTGAAGAACTCATGTACTTACTGATCCGTATTCAGCAATTCAAGTTGAGGTTTCCTTTTTTAACTCACTTATTTGTTTTTGTTTAGGTATTCGTATTCTTCTTTGATTTTAATTTCCTATTTGTGTAAATAACATAAATAAGGTTTATGACAACCAATAATAGTGAACCACTTAATGCTCCCAATATATAAGTTAAATCAGGACTCACTATCAAATTTCCAATAATTCCTCCAATAAATGCTAATATAGCTATATAACTAAACTTCCATTGAGAAAATCTTTTTTTCACTTTTCAACCTCCCCAGTGTTATTGACTTGCTTTTAATTTTCAAAAGAGTTTCTCAAAATAAAATTCTATTCAACAAAAATATGATCCTTTAACGAAAACAGTCACAACTCCGTTATTTCACGCTTTTTTGGAATAAAATAAAGCCTTCTTGCTTCAGCTTGAGCAGATGAGTTTGGTCAATTCCACCGTTTATTTGTACCTCTACTTTATTACCCATATTTAAACTACGTGTATTATCGTAACTCAAGTAAATAAGAGAAACACGTCTTATAGTCATACCTCTTATGATCTTCATTATATCACCTCTAAAAATTTAGACGTCAGGGGTCGCAAGCTAGTTTGATTCCTTTTTTATGCCAAAAGAAAGACTCTTATTTATTTAATTGTTGCTGATATTTTCAATAGGGAATAGCCCCTTCAGGAAATATTCCGTTTTAATGTTCAATATTGTTATACTTTATTTTTATTCTGTTATACTATTTTCTTTCACCAAAGTAAAACAGTTTAATTTGCTATTATGTTAGTTACTTTTTACAGAAATACTGTGAAACACGATTTCACAGTATTTCCAAACCTGTTCTCCACCGTATCATCCATCCCTTAAACAATATCTTTTATCACTAATTTAGAACTAATTTAGAATTAATCACCCTTTTAAGAACATAATAATAAAAGAACTTTTTACCTAGAACTAAATTATCATTTTTAAATTTTTTGAAAAAAGAAACTTAACTGATAACTAAAGAAATCGTTTACATTGCTTTTAAATCAAGGATGATTCCTCCTCAAGCAGAATAATTAACATTTGAGGTGAGGTTTGTTACAGTTAAAAGAACCTTGTGATTGATACAGGTTAATATAATTTATTAATACAGAGATAGAAAAGAGGAGGTTTTCATAATGTTAACGCATAATGTCGAAACATTCAGTCAGAAAAACGTTCTCTTACAAGGAGAATGGAGAGAAAATAAAAACGGGAACCGTATTACGTTGGCTTCCCCCTCGAACGGAGAAGAAATCGGTAGCGTACCAGCTCTTTCCGAAGAGGAAGTAAATGAAGCAGTGGAGGCATCTAATGCCGCTCAAAAAGAGTGGGCGAAAACGCCGCTGCACGAAAGAAAACAATTATTACACCGCTGGGCGGACAACCTCGTGGAACATAAAGAAGCAATTGGTACGATGATTATGCAGGAAGTTGCCAAGAAAAAGTCATCGGCGATAGATGAAGTCGTTCGTACCGCGGATTTCATTCGTCATACGGCGGAAGAAGGGGTGCGTCTGAACGGGGAGCTGCTTAGTGGAGACAGCTATAACGGGGGACCAGCAAGCAAGACAGCCCAGGTCAGCCGTGTGCCGCTCGGCGTTGTGCTTGCTATTTCTCCGTTTAATTATCCTATAAATCTTTCCGCTTCCAAAATTGCTCCGGCATTGATGACAGGTAACGGTGTCGTTTTTAAACCTGCGACACAAGGGTCATTAAGCGGCATTATGATGATAGAGGCTCTCGAGCAAGCCGGACTCCCGGAAGGTCTTGTCAACATCACAACCGGCCGTGGTTCCGAAATTGGCGATGCCCTCGTGACACACAAAGGCATCGATCAGATTTCTTTTACCGGCGGTTCTGAAACCGGGATTTCCATGTCGAAAAAAGTGGGCATGGTACCGCTCGTTCTTGAACTTGGTGGAAAAGACCCGGCGATTGTGCTCGAAGACGCCGATCTGGACAAAGCAGCAAAAGAAATTACGGGCGGAGCTTTTTCTTATTCCGGGCAGCGCTGCACAGCTATCAAACGGGTGCTTGTCAAAGAAGAAGCTGCGGATGAACTCGTAGCCAAGCTGAAAGAAAAAGTGGAAGCACTCTCTGTCGGACTGCCGGAAGATGATGCTGATATTACACCGCTTATTAATGATAAAACGGCAGATAACGTGCAGAGCCTGATTGACGATGCCATCGAAAAGAAGGCTGAAGTCGTTACCGGCGATGAAAAGAAAGAGAATCTGCTCTCGCCCACCTTACTGGATCACGTATCCACAGATGCCCGTGTAGCATGGGAAGAGCCATTTGGTCCTGTTCTTCCGGTCCTTCGTGTCAAAAGTGAAGAAGAAGCTATTCAAATTGCCAACGAGTCGGAATACGGCCTGCAGGCCAGTGTTTTCACTCAAGACATTGATGCAGCCCATCGCATAGCCGATCAGCTAGATGTCGGAAGTGTTCAGTTGAACGGGAAAACCTCCCGCGGCCCGGACCATTTCCCATTTCTCGGTGTAAAGAACTCAGGTCTCGGCGTGCAGGGCGTGCGCTACAGCCTGCTTAGTTTAAGCCGTGAAAAAGTAAAAGTCTTGAATGGTTAATCAAAAAGCTCAGGCTATTTAACCCGCCGCAAGTATTTCTTGGCCAAGACTCTAGCAACGAAACTGCATCCCAACATTTAACTTTTTTATTTAAAACAAAGCTGGTCCTGCACGCATTACTGCGAAGGACCAGCTTTGTTTTGTTTCCATCATATTTATATTTTTCCAACTAATTTCACTACCCCTACTAAAAGGGTTGTTTGTCACCTAAGAAGTTCGCTTCCGGCTTCCTTCAGATTCAAACTTCACAGTAGAAACCCTTGCCTTTCGTTAACAGTTCCTACTGTAAGCCTGTAGTGAACTTTCACCACCAAGTTGTTAGGCATGTTGGACAAACATTTAGTTTTTTTGTTAATAAAAATTAGCGAAGAAAATTCACTAAATAGGCCAATAGTACCGTCGGTGAATCTTCCTGTACTAAGTGACCTGTATTAGGGATTGTTTCCAAAAGAGAACCTTTAATTTTTCCGTGCAAAATGTGCCCCTTCTTCATCGGAATCCACTCGTCTTCTTCCCCCCATATGATTAATGTTGGCGTTGTAATATTTCCATAAAGAGGCTCGATTTCATCAGTGTACTTTTGATTTGCCTGTGCCATTTGACGATAAAACGCATTTTGACCGGTTCCACCAAGCCATGGCTTTATTATACCTTTCAGCGTTTCTCCACTCATTGGTTTGAACTGTGCGCCTTGGACGTATGTGGATACGATTGATTCGTGTATATAAGCAGGAATCCCTTTAAAAGCTTCTTCGTGTTGGTTTACATGAGCGAAAAAAGGGGAGCCCCATGGTCCGATTGCTACAGGGTCAACCAGAATGATTTTTTGAAAATCACGCTTGTCTAATAAGTGTGTGCGCAAAACGGTCGTACCCCCGAAATCATGTCCAATGACCATTGGAGATTGTAGCCCCCAATGGTCAAGCAATTCAGCTAGAACTTTGTTTTGAACACCTAGCGAAATATCTGCCCCGTCTATTTTTTCTGATTGGCCATACCCTAAAAGATCATAGTAGTAGACAGTGAACCATTGACGTAAGGCAGGAATAAGATGTCGCCAATTATAAGATGACCAAGGAGTTCCATGGACCAATACAATAGCCGGCCCTTCCCCTTCTATATCATATTGAATGCTCCCAAACGATGAGTGAAATTGTTTTGTCAACTCCCAATCCTTCACTTTTATGTCTCCTTTCAATAATTCTCATTGCAATTTCCTTCCTATCTCGTTACTATTCCTCTGTTTTTGTTGGTATTTCTTAAAGCACACTTGGGGATGTTCATATCTTAATCCGCATCTGCCGGCTAACTTAGTTTTATCATTCTCCATTTTTAAAACTTGATTTCTCCTTTTATTTTACACAGGCTCTTTTTATAAGTAAAATGAATATAATTTATACCTAATATAAACAAAATAAATAAACAGGAGGGAAATATGTCCATTCATCACTACACAGTATTTCATGCGGTTATAGAATCCGGTAGTTTCACTAAAGCGGCTCAAAAACTAGCATTATCCCAACCTGCTGTTAGCCACTCAGTTCGCGCGCTAGAAAAGGAACTTGGCATACAACTTCTAAAACGAAACGGTAAAGTGGAACTGACCGAAATTGGGGAAGCGCTCATACCACATATTAATGAAATAGTTTCCAAACAGGAGCACATCACTCAAGTCATAGATGAAGTACAAAACATCAAAAAAGGAACGATTCGGATTGGTTCATTCCCAAGTATCACATCGACTGTTCTTGCACCCCTTCTAGGATCATTTCGCATTCAATATCCTGGCATTACTTTCTCCATCTATGACGGAGGCTATGAAGAAGTACAACAATGGCTCAGTACAAACTCAATCGACCTTGGCTTTCTACCGTACGAGAACAAAAAATTTAACACTCAGCTCTTTTATCAAGATGAATATGTTGCAATTCTCCCTTCCAACTTCCAAACAAATAAAGAAGATATTCTATCCATAGAAGAGCTGGATCAACAATCATTCATCCTACCATTGGACGGCTGTGAAAAAGTGATTCTGCCTCTTTTTAAGGAATACAATGTTTCCCCAAACATTGAATATGAGCTAAAAAATTCTCTCTCAATTATGGGGCTTGTTTCAGAAGGACTAGGCATATCCCTTATTCCAAAAGAAACAGCCGAAATAGTCACACAGACGAGAGTAATGTCTTTTAGACCCTTAGTTTCAAGGAATATTTATATTGGTATCAAGAAAGGAAATGCGATAACTCCGGCGATTAAAGAGTTTTTGAAGTTCGTAGAAGTTCGATGATTGATTACTAATCAAAACCAAAACCCACAAACTACTACTTTTTGAGGGAGCGACTTTTACATTGTTCCCTTTTATTTAAGATAAGAACCATTTGTTGCTTTGGAATAAAGTTTAATTATTTTTTGTTAGTGTTATTTCATAAAAGCACCCTATGACTGAATATTATTACCCAATTGACCCACTGAATATCATAAAATGCGCCATCAAAAACCATAAATTAAACCAGATCGATATGTGAACCTGACGAAGTTCATAATTTCGTCAGGTTCTTTCTGCATTCTGGCTCTTGTTAAATCAAAGTAATTCGATTTAAAGTAAAAGTATTTATTTCTTTTATATAAGTTTACTTTACTTTTGTATAAAAAAAGTTTATTATTTTTTTAAGAGGTGATGGTCATGAAAAAAAAGTCTGGTGATTCGATATCCAATAAGGTTTATGAATATCGTGTACTTGCCAGAATGTCTCAGAAAGAATTAGCAGAGAAAGTCGGGGTTTCCAAACAAACCATCTTCGTAATGGAAAAAGGAAATTATGTTCCGACTCTGCTGTTGGCCTATCGAATTGCTGATTTTTTTAATGTTGATGTTAACGATATTTTCACTTATGAGAAAGGAAATGATTAAAATGAAAACCCCTGATGAAATATCAAATACAATCTTTTATCCTTTAAAAACCTGGGCAGAAGCATCACCTGGTAATTGGAATATGCTTCTTGGCATTGGTTTTGTATTGCTTTTAGTTGGATTGATTCTGATATATGCATATTACAAAAAAATAGGTAAACCTGACGAAAGAACAAATCAAATACATTTAAGAAGTGCCTATATTGTATTATGGGGAGTAATTTTGTCCGACATAATTTTCCCAAAAGAATATATGTGGGAAATTTTCTTCTTATTCAAGTATTCTCTTGCATTCATCGCTTCAGGAATATATCTAGCTGTTCGATATAAAAAGGATTTTTCTAACTAAAGGACACCAAACAGGAAGATTGGAAAATGTTTATCAATTCAGTTACTAAGAAATATAATCGGATGTTCGTCTTCAATAACTAAGATATTAGTTTGGGAAGTAGAAACAACCATATCCATCCTCCTGCGCACTAAATTTAAGACCAACCAAGTTTTCCTTAACTGTCAGGTCTGTTTCCATGTATTTCTTCCTTAATTCCCCAATAAAAAACTGCCAACACGGGAACTTTAAGTGTAGTCATTCCGTGCTGGCAGTATATAAACAACTTTATTATTCTTTAACAATTACGTGTAGCTTTGAAATAAAGTTTGATCAAAATGGACTCTCCTTCATTATATAGCTGTGATCAGGATAATTGCGCCCGATTGTGGTATAGATCATTGCTACCTTAAAAGGGTTTTGTCAATATTTTGGTGTTTTTCGCGTTTGCTTTAAAGGATTACTTGCCATCAGTTCTTGGCAATGGATAGAAACCATCATTAAATTGTTTCCATAAATTAGGTGGTAAATCATGTTTTTCTTCTCTATTAGGATCAAATTTTGAAATGATATCGTCCTCTTTACCATTTTGAATTTTATTAATGAAATTATGATCCAATAGAATCTCCCTACCTAAGGCTAATAGTTCAACATTCTTTGATTCTACAGCTTCTAGTGCTTGTTCAGCAGTAAATATTGATCCAATACCAACTAATGGCATACGACCGTCAATCCATTGATGAAGTAATTTAATTCTTTCTTCCCCTTGATACTTACCTTCACGAGTTTTAGAGTGTACATCCATTAGTGAAACATGTAAATAATCTAACGGTTTTTCCATTAAATTTTTCACCAATTCCTCCGTGATTTCCATACTTATACCTGGAGTTTCTGCTTCTTCTGGTGAAAATCTATAACCAACGATGAATTTCTCATCTGCATAAGCTTTAACAGTATGAACAACCTCATCTACAACTTTAATTGGGAATTTTAATCTATTTTCTCCCCACTCATCATCACGACGATTATAATATGGTGAAACAAATTGTTGTATTAAATAATGGTTTGCGCCATGGATTTCCACACCATCAAACCCTGCTTCGATAACTCTACGTGTTGCCTCACCAAATGCTGTAATTGTTTGTTCAATTTCATCGTGAGTCATTTCTCGAGCATGATGTTCCTTTTTTTCATCAAAACTTTGTAAAGTTATAGGGCTTGGAGCAGCTACATCTCCGTTTGGTGTTAAATATGGTAGTGACTGTGCCCCACCATGATGTATTTGTACAATAGCTTTTGCTCCATTTTTCTTCATAGCTTTAGCTAATCGTTTTAAACCATCAAGGTCTGAATCATGTGCAACGGAAGGTTGGCCAGGAAATGCTTTTCCTAAATCAGTCACATTACTAGCTGCAGAAATAGCTAATCCTACATCCTTAGAACGTTGTTCCACATAATTAATTTCCACATCAGAAATTGTACCATCATCGTTAGAAGATATATGGGTGAGTGGTGCTAAGACAAATCTATTTCTTAATTCTACTTTATTGGGTAATGTTACTTTTTCAAATAATGGTTCAAACTTCTTATCCATTGCTACAATGCCTCCTATAATTTACATGTATGACATGTCCTCGCCTGTTACATGCATGCTGCATACATATAAATTAAAGGTGTATTTTCCCTATGTCAAGTCAAAGTACTCTTATATAGATAGGAGACTTTGTGATCAGGTTTTATAACCCTTCTGTTAACTGCTTTATTAATCGTTCAACATTAACCGTAGAGAGAGATGATTGTAGTATTTCATGGAAAGCGACTAAACTTCCTCGTAGCTTCTTCTCCCCTAAGTCCGTTAGGCCAGTATAGGTACCCCTGCGGTCATCTGTACAATCGTGCTTTTCTAGTGCACCACAGCTACTCGCTTCCATATTACCTACTATCCTAGAAAGCGCACTCTGACTTAAACCTATCATCTCTTGCAATTGCTGTAATCTGAGCTTTTTGCCAGGTGCTTTAGAAAGATAGTAGAGCACGTAGAATTCTTTTAAAGATAAGTTGTACTCTGCTTGTAGGACATCTTCCAACTCTTTTTTTATTTTATTTTGTATAGCGTCTATAGCTAACCAATGATCCATAAAATCATGATTAATATTCATGATACTCCACCTATTCTATATTATAACTTTCTACTTTATATTATATCGTTCTAATACTTCAAAGACTAGATGAAACTCTATGTATAGACTTGAAATTTCCCATACCTGAAAATTATAATCCAACTATGTTTTCGACTGCAAATATAACCCCCGGCTGATCTGTGCTGAAGCCGTAATCAAAATCCCTTAAAAATTTGAAAAAGTGCACCCTTTATTGTTATTTTGTTCACTATTTATTATTTATAACAATTGATAATTTATAGCTCACATATTTACTTAAACCTTCCAAAAATTCTTCAAGTTTCTCATTAGAGGGAAATTTACCTTCAAGAAGGTAACAACTTTCTCCACTAACTATATAGTTGTTTATCACAAAATCTTTTTGTTTCTTTAAAAACGATAGATAAGGTTTATGATTAGTATCCTTTATATAAATTTGTATAATTGCGTGAATAGAATAACCCATTTTTTCTTGATTAACTTTAATGGTGTACCCCTGAATAACCCCATTTTCTTCTAATTTCGCTACTCTAGCTGAAGTAGCTGGTCCAGTTAAATGGACTTTCTCACCCAATTCTTTCATCGTAATCCGACTTACATGGCAGATTGTAGAAATATTAACTTACACCCACATTGGAGCAGTGTGACGGTAACTCTTCAAGTGGACTCACCACAAGCATAAACTTTCATCATTGAAGCTGTTAAAGTGGCAACATCGAATGGACCTTTGTCCTGCCGGCCCGGAGTCACTTCCGCAGATTCTCCTATCTTTTATATAGTTATGCTGCCAGCAACTGTTTCAGTCGGGTATAACTTATAAAGAGTTTTGCGCTCTCAACATCACCGCTCTTATCATATGTCACTTTCACAAACGGGTCATATTTCGGCTCCACAACAATTTTTGGTATAACACGGACCGTTTTTATTTCCTCACCTTCCGTATAGTGCAGGATGTACTGAAGGCGACTCGGTTTATCCAGTCGTTTTAACTGCTCCTCCTCTATAAAAACTTCGTTGTCATTGGCCAATTTTAGATCCTGCAGAGCAGGTTGATTCTGATGATTTGTAATTAACCCCAACACGGTATATCCTCCAAACACCATCATTGTAATAAACAGGATAAGGTTGCCTAAAAAACTTATAGGTAGAAAAAAAGCAATGAAGGCAAACGGAAATGTGATTAATGGCATCAACTGGTTGGATACCATTCCTTTGTGCTCTTCTTTGTTCAAATTAACACGTTGACTTTTACGCCACACGTAAGGAATATAAATACACACAGAAATAAACATCACAATCAGGCCCAAACCTATCATGTAGTCTTCAAAGTTCATTGCGCCGAGCAGGTGTAGGCCAACATAACCTAGAATAAAAAAAAGAAGGATAAACGGGACAATCAATACCACGCGAAAAATAAACGGCTTATCAGTTAGCATATTTCTCCTTTCAACAAAAAGTTAATAAATACCAATCTGCCCCTAATAATAACACATAAAACCGCACTTTTGCTGCAATTGGTCGTGGTCACATTCTACCCCTTCTTCAAGAAGGCAAGACCATGCAGGTCACTATCGAATGCTATTCACCACCATAAATCAACTGCCCCACAACCTTTCCGGAACCTGACTTACTTATTCGAGACGTTTCCCAAGTAGCAAGGAAGATGCTGCCTCTTTGGGATGCTTTTCTTCCCTATCTTCACAGCTACAAAAAACGCCTGTACTAAACAGGCATTGTACGAATGAACTATATTGGTTTTAGTTTCTTACTTATTTCTCTTCCGTTAATTCAATTATGTACTATATTGTTTACTATATAAACAATACTTCAAAATATCTCTATATGGATAATAAAGTTATTTCGTTTCACCTATGTATCTTTATCCTCTTTACTCGATGAATTATTCATTGTTTTTGCATGATCCTTGTGCTTTATATAATTAGTGATACCGATCATTATTCCAAGAACGGATGCGGTGAGCAGGAAAGTCCCGCCAATAATAAAATATAAAAGAAGAAGAACTATTCCCACTCCCAAAACATAAAAATCGATTCTTAGCTTAAGATCTAATATAGAATTCACGTTATGAGGGAGACTAAATCCAGTGAATAAACCAGCGACTCCACTAATTAGAAAGATTGATATAAAGATAAACGTCCCATATACGTATGCATTATAATAATAGGGGTGAGAATCAGTAACATAAAAAAGAAATAAAGCATATAAAAGTACTGATCCGAGACCTAGATGAATGAGAAATCGCTTTGTGTCTTTCGTTAGTATTAATTTATAATGTAATTGCTCGATACCTTCAATATGATTGCCTCGTTTATGAATCCATAACAGTGTTACTTGTTGAAATGTAAATACAAGCATATAAATAAGAGCCGCATATAATCCATTGTCAGTTATAAGCTGTTCCATTATTTCGAGACCTCCTTTGCATGTAATTACCATAACATTTAAAGTTTACCACAAAATAATATTTAAAAAATAGAGCGAATGTTTGAAAAACCTCATGCTTTAAGCATGAGGTTTTTGGTTCCCGAGATTCTTAAGTTTATCGGAAATTTCATTTTTTAATTCTTCTCGTTTGGATTGCTTTTGAGTATGATTTCCTTCTTGAATTAATCCAGCAATTGAGGATAATTCCTTCACCATACCTGTGAGTTCTTCGCTAGGTTCTGAGCTATTAGGCTTTTGTTTAGCGTTATCTGTCATTTGGAAGCCCTCCTTTAAAAAAGACAAAACTACTAGGCTAAACCATTAATAGCAGACAGAATGAATCCAGTTGCAGCAGCCCCTGCAACAGCAGCAGGTGTAGTAGTCACTATTAAATATCCCAACGCTACTAATAGTAAAGCAACAACTATTGCTTTAACACCTGCGACGAAATCATCCCAACTTGTCGGAATGCTCAAAGTCCATCCTCGCGTTATTGAGAACTGCATATAATCTCGAGTCCTATTCACTGGTCTTTTTATATGAGTGAATAGTGTAAAAGAACCAGTGACGTCAATATCTAATCCGTTACTCTTATTAACTAGACTCGCCTCGTCCCAGTCTAACGATGGAGAATCAGCGCCCACCATAAAATAATCATTTAAAAGAGAATCCAGGCGTGACAACTGTCTAGTTTGAGAAGCGTTAAAGTTAAGGTCATCTCTTATATGATAGATATTAGAAATACTTCCTCCGCTATAAAGATTGATATAAGGACCATCAAGTCCAACACCGATTCCCGTATCAATGCCATCTGCATACCCTCGTTCACCTGAGAATGTGTAACCAAAAGCGGGATAACTAAAGTCTACTTCTTTTGTTCTTGCCATACATCATCTTCCTTTCTATTCTATCATTGGATCGCTTAGCGACCTCTTATTGTAGAAAGTGGATAGAACGAAGAAAATATCAACCATACCCAGTAAATAATAAAAAAAGATGAATTGAATCATCTGTTTAGGAATAATAAAGTCGTTGAAACATCGCAATTTAAACACGGTAGATCAAAAACCAGAAATAATAAAGTTGTTTCATATTCCCACTGCCATTTTCAAAAGCTCTACAGCAAGATAAGCAATGTTTATACTTTAGAAAAAACAGTACTCAGCAGCAATCCGTGTTCTTATTTACCGTTCTACCTTTCATCATTAGATTGTTTTTCAACATTTTGGTTTAATTTTTCTATGGTTAAAGATAGATCGTTTAATTTCTTTTCTAATCTAAATAACAGTAATAGTGCTATAACTGCAGGAAACCCAACCTCACTTATAGCTTTTGAAATCTCAATTATATCCATAGTAACTCCCTCCTTTTTTTAAAAAAGTGAAAACAATAATGCTTTTAACAACAAATTGTAACCGATGTAAAAAAATGATACATTTAATAAGAACATATGTTCTTTTTTGGTTGATATTTTATATAGTTTTTTCACTTTTTGTAGTAAAGGGAATAAAGGAGGGATATTTTGTGTGGTTACACTAAAAGGCTCAACGATTTTATAGCAAACCATCAGAATGCTTTCAATGAACCGATTTTACAAAAATTTCACAGCTACCGGGAAAACGTAGTTCTTTTAGAAAACTATCTCGAAAATCCTAATGACGAAAGTAAAGAACAATTAGACAAATGTTTTAAAGAATTTTTCAAAAAATCTAGACTAATGAAGTACATTACATCATTAATTCATATTTTTGCTGTTGATTTTGATAAAAAAAGGAAACATCACTATCAGAAAAACCAATTAATCGTAGATCAACCTATGACAAATGAAGAAACAGAAAATAATGGTACTCTTTTAGACACCCTAGTTTTTGACAGTTTTGATTATTTGGAAGAAGTATTGCCAACGAATATAGAAGATCACATTAGTAGTCAAAAAATGTGGGAAATAATCTCTGGTCTGCCAAATAAACAAAAAGAAATTTTATCTCTCTTCTATGTACTAAATTTCAGCAATAAAGAAATCGCTTCGTTATTCCAAGAAACACCTCAAAACATATCTAAACAGCATTTGTCGGCTTTAAAAACTATTTATAAAAAATATGTTATCCAAGAGGAGGACCATAATAATGAGCGATAATATAAAAAGAGATGATAAAACGCTTGAAGAAGAGGATGTTAATAGGGTTTTAGAAACGGTTAAACCTAAAATTAAAAAGTCGTTAAACAACACTACACCTCAAGACAGGGACGATTTAGAACAAGAACTAGCTTTGAAAATTATTGAGAAAAAAGAAACTATGGATTTTTCGGATGTCCCTGGTTTTTGGGAATTTATAAACTTAAAAAGCAATGCATGAAACAATAAACATCTTAAATATTTAAGGAGGACATATAATGGCATATATCGTGTTAGATCCTGGGCACGGTGGTTCTGACCCTGGAGCTGTTTATCAAGATACTAAGGAAAAAGAATTGACTTTATTGATTGCAAGAAAAGTAAGTGAACATTTTAAAGTAGATAAGAAACACTCAGTGAAAATGACGAGAAACAATGATAATTATTTGTCTTTAGAAGAAAGAGTAAAAATAGCTAATGATTGGGGGGCGGATTATTTTGTTTCTTTACATCATAACGCCGGAGGCGGGCATGGATTTGAAAGTTATGTTTATTCCGGAAATAAAAATACTGAAACAAAAGAAAAGCAGGAAATAGTTCATAGATCCATTATGAGCTTCTTACAGTCTTATGAACTTCCCGACCGAGGGATGAAAGAAAACAATTATTTCGTATTAAAAAATACCAAAATGTCAGCTATTTTACTCGAAAATCTATTTTTAGACCATGATAAAGATGTGGCTTTACTATCAAAAAACGAGTTTATAACAAATTTATCTACCTCGATATACGAAGGTGTTGAGTTATCGTTAAATTAATTACTTATTGATTGTTTTGTAGATTTCTTTTTTCTTATCATCCATACGTTTAGGATAAAACTGAAAATGATGAACAGCAATAATATGAGGGAACCTGTACAGCAACCGATTCCCTATTTAACTCGAAATAATGACACACAAAAAAGCCCGAATAGGGATACTATTTTAAATGTCCATTATTCGGGGATTATTTCAATACGACATTAAGGATATTTTTTTCATCTAATTAACATCCAGGTAATTAACTATTTCTTTTTCAAAGGGGACGGCCGCCCTGTGATTAATCGTAATAACCCTAACAGAGATAGCGCAACTAGCGCTGCCACAATTAACCACTCATAGATATTATCAAATGAAAAAGACAAACTTCCAAAAAAAGCGAATGACAATGCACTAGTAGCCATAATAAATGTATACACACCCATCAACCGGGTACGCAATTTCTCATTCATCATAACACCTCTTTCAATAAAAATTATTTAACTAAATGGTATATTATTGGTTTAAAATTTCAACATCTAATCGTCACGGGTATTAATTTTATTTAGGACGACATCGTTAAAAATAGATAGTTAGTACAACCATTAAACAGAACCGGGGTGTGAGAGGACGGAGGTTAATCACCTCCTCCTACTCTATGCGAGGGTGGTGGTTCACAAATCTGTCCGAGGAGCTTCTGGAATATGGCACAAGCAGCTCTTTCTGATGGCAATACTCAATAGCGCTAAACGATCAAATAAATGGATTATTTCAAAGGTCCAAAACTATTCTTTGTATAAATCAGTTGATTCTTCCATTATATTTTTCACTATTAGAAGTGTAACCAAATAAACTATTTGAGGAGGAATTAATTGTGCCTTGGACAACTACAGGAGAAGAAACAAAAGACTTTGCTTTGGATGGAGAATTTGCCGAGTACATTAATGAAGAAACTGGAGGAAGTTTTGGTGATTTTGCAGAAATGTATAGTGGAATTGGTATTTCACAGATTTCTTATCATCTTGGAAAATATATCCCTCACCCTGTAGCTAGAGCACTACACATTGCAGGGTCTGCTTTATCTATCGATGCGTTAATTGACCTTATTAATGCAGAAAGTCATAGACAAGAAAGAGAAGACGTGCTAGAAGAAGCTCATAAAAACGGAGGTTCTGTTATTCGTGTCAGAACAGTATTATCAAAGTTACAGTGGTAAACATCATACTAGACGAACTGTTACGAGCTATTCATATTATTACCAACCTAGGACTTTAGCTAATTTTTCAACACAATTTGTAGCTTTGGAATAAAGTTTAATCAAAAATATTCCGCAAAAACTCATTCTGGGGCAAATAAAAAGAATCCATTAAAAAAAAGATTGATCAAAATGGGTTCTTCTCTAATAAATTAGTATACATCTTTTATAAAAAAGTTTAATCATCTTCATCCTATGATCTTCCGCAATCGCGCCCGTTTGTTGAAAGCAAACCATCGTTTGGAAATTATGTATGTTGCGTATTCACTATATCTACGATGTCCGTTCTGCTTTGGCTTAAATACCAATTCGAGTTTTTTGATAAATCAATTTGGACTTTCCTTATTGTTTCAATGCTATCTTCTAAACGATGGACGATATCTCCCTTTGGTGAGATTACCATCGTTGAACACCCTTGATCCGAATGAGCAATATTTGAAGAAATAACATAGCTTTGATTTTCTGCAGCCCGACTCATTAAATGAGCGTTCCACACTGAAAGATTGTTAGAGTCGAGAACGTTGGTGAGATAAAAAAGCATTTGCGAACCGTTTAACGACAGATACTTCCATTGCTCGGGAAACCTTATCTCCCGACATAACTGAATAGAAGCTTTAACATTTGTACGGTCAATATTCATTTCAAAACAAGTTAATTCATTTCCTTCTTTTAGAACATCTCGTTCGTGAGTAGCTAGATTAACTTTTTTGTAAGTAAAATCAACACCTTTTGGAGATATATAAATACCAGCATTGTACCAATAATTATTCTCCATTATGCAAGAGCCAAAGATTAAATGAATATTCCTCTCACTAACGACTTCCTCAAGTTTTATTAAAGCTTCATTTATTTCATAAGCAGTTGAGGAACTTAAAAAATCTAAGTCATGCGAATATCCAGATAAACATCCTTCAGGCATAACCACAATTTCATTCTTATCCGCTTTTGCCAAAAGCCCTAGCATCTTTTGTAGGTTTTCCTTCACATTAAAGGTTGGAGTAAAATGTGATATAGCAAGGCTTATTTCCATAGTTGCTATTCCCTCCTGTACCATCTACCTTAAGTAGTCGTTTCGATTACTGCACAAAATAACATCACCTTACTACCTTCAATTTATCTACAAATAATCCTTTTTTATTCCGTTATCTGGCCCGTTTGCGGTATAGCCTTATATTACTTTTATCATAAGAACCCCCTTTAGACAAATTGCATCCAAAGGGGGTAAAACTTCTCAATTTTTTTATAAACATCGTGACTTTATTTTAAATTCACACAATTGCAGACTACTATTCTTCACACTATTCTACAGTTACACTTTTTGCGAGATTTCTTGGTTTATCGACGTCGCATCCTCTGTGCAATGCTGCGTAATACGCGATGAGCTGTAATGGCACCACAGATAGAAGTGGTGTTAGGAGTTCGTTGATGTTAGGAAGAACAATTTGATCGCCTTCTTCCTTTGTTGCCTCTGTACTGATAATGCATGCTTTTGCACCACGGGCGACAACTTCCTGGATATTCCCACGAATATTAAGGTTCACATGCTCTTGTGTTGTAACGGCGACAACGGGAGTCCCGTCTTCAATCAAGGCAATGGTTCCGTGCTTCAATTCTCCGCCTGCAAACCCTTCTGCTTGAATATAAGAAATTTCTTTAAGCTTCAATGCTCCTTCTTGGACAACATGGTAATCTCGAGCACGGCCAATGAAAAAGCAATTACGGGTTTCAAACATAAAGTCATGTGCAATCTGTTCCATAATGTCTTTTTGGTCGCATAACGTTTCCATCGCATTGGCAATTAAGCCGAGTTCACGAATAGCATCAAAATCCGTGTCGATTCCTTGAGCTCGTGCCCCGTCCATTGCTAGGATGGAAAACACTGCCATTTGCGCGGTATAGGCTTTCGTCGAAGCCACCGCTATTTCCGGTCCAGCATAGGTGTGCAACGTGAAATCAGATTCACGGGTAAGTGTGGATCCCGGAACATTTGTAATGGTTAACGACTTATAACCTTTTTCTTTCACGTTCACTAATACGCCGCGGCAATCAGCTGTTTCGCCGCTTTGTGAGATAAAGATAAAGAGCGGGTTATTCGATAGCAAAGGCTGATTATATAAAAATTCACTCGCAATATGGACTTCGGTTGGTTTGCCTGCCGCTTTTTCCATCAGCTCTTTGCCGACAAGACCAGCATGATAACTTGTTCCAGCCGCAATGATATAAAGGCGGTCCGCGTCATTTATGGCTGAGCGAATATCGTCGTCTAACTTAATGTCACCATCATCGTTCTGATATTTCTGCACAATATTACGGATAACAAAGGGCTGCTCATCGATTTCTTTCAGCATAAAGTGATTGTACGTACCTTTTTCGGTATCACTTTCATCAATGTCTGTCGTAAAGGAATCACGAGTTACTTCGGTACCGTCTAGTTTTCTGATTTGTACGTTATCCTTTTTAACGATGACTACTTCTTGGTCCATAATCTCAACGAATTCTTTCGTAATATGGAGCATCGCCATTGCATCTGACGCGACAACGTTCACACCGTCCCCTGTTCCAATAAGCAAAGGGCTTTTGTTTTTGCCGACATAAATGGTTTCATCATCTTCGTTATCGATAAGGGCAATAGCATAAGACCCGTGTAACAAGCCAAGAGTATGACGAAATGCCTCGTCGATGTTTTCTCCTTTTTCAGCGAAAGATTCCACGAGTTGAACGATAATTTCCGTATCTGTTTCGCTCGCAAGATTAACATCTTGTAAATAGTCGCGTTTCAACTGCTGGTAATTCTCTATCACACCATTATGCACAAGAGTAAAACGTTTGCTAATGCTTTGATGAGGATGGGCATTCTCCTTACTCGGCGCACCATGTGTCGCCCAACGTGTATGCCCAATACCTGTTGTACCAGTCCCTTTATTACCAATGGCTTCTTCGAGCGATGCAATTCGTCCTTTTTCTTTATGCAATTCTACGCCATTATCGTTAACGAGCGCGATACCGGCTGAGTCATAGCCGCGATACTCAAGCTTTTGCAATCCTTTAATCAATATATCCTTTGCTTGATCGTCTCCAATATATCCTACTATTCCACACATACTGTCATGACCTCCTCAAAGCGGGGCCATGGAATGCACGGGGCATACCACGCCCCGCTCTTCTCTTTTTATTTGTCGTTGTTTTATCTATGGGTCGTCATCATCCAGTCCGTTGGTCACAAAGTCGCCTCTGTGGTTTGTAACTGGACTTTTCGGTTGTGACAGGCAACCGGGAGGCATCCGCCGATTATTCGATGAACCTCCTCCTCGTCAACTGCTCTCATCTGCCGTCCGTATATGAGCAGTCCGGGCGCTTGAATTATGAAGTTGTTACAATCCTCCTTATCTTTTCTTAGAATGCAAATTTATCTTACTATACCCGTTTCTTTTTAGCAATTCATTTTTAAGAAACTGGTGCTGTGGACACAAAAAATAAGCCTACCATTCATAATATCTTGACCACTATAAAATATGCGTTCCCCGTATTACTTGTGCGGGAAACGCAGTATTTTTCTTTAGATTTCTTTTGTTTGCCCCATATGTTTCTTTACAACGCTTGTGACTTCTTGGACATATTTATCACATAACTCTTTTGTCTCTGCTTCAGCCATCACGCGAACGAGCGATTCTGTACCGGAAGGACGAACGAGAATACGGCCATTACCGGCCATCTTTTCTTCTACCTGCTTAATCGCTTCATTTACATGAGTGTTTGTGTGTATATCATGTTTATTAACGACCGGCACATTAACCAACGTTTGTGGGAATTTCTCCATTTCTCCTGCTAATTCAGAAAGTGGCTTACCAGAAGATTTAATAATATCTACTAGCTGCAGTGCCGTCAGCATACCATCACCGGTTGTAACATGATCCAAGAAGATAATATGCCCAGATTGTTCGCCGCCAAGGCTGTAGCCGCCTTCTCGCATTTCCTCCATAACATACCGATCGCCAACGGTTGTTTTTTTCGTTTCAATGCCCAGTTTTTCTAACGCCTTGTAAAGACCTAGATTGCTCATAACTGTGGTAACAACTGTATTATCAGCAAGCATTGCTTCTTCTTTTAAGTATTTGGCACAAATATACATGATTTTATCGCCATCGATAATTTGGCCTTTTTCATCAACTGCGATTAAACGATCCGCATCTCCGTCAAAAGCCAGTCCAACATCGGCTTCCTTTTCTTTCACAAAAGAAACTAGTGATTCTGGATGAGTGGATCCAACGTCGACATTAATATTTACACCGTCGGGATTATTACCAATCGTGGAAATATCCGCATCCAAATCAGCAAACAGATGTGGTCCCAAAGATGACGCGGAGCCGTTCGCACAATCAAGTGCTACATGTAATCCTGAAAAATCTTCACTGACGGTTTGTTTCAAGAATTGTAAGTACTTTTGGCCACCTTCAAAATAATCGTTCACTACACCAAGCTGCTCAGCTGTCGGTCTTGGCATGTTGTCTTCTTCATTCAATAGTCCTTCTATTTCTTCTTCTTGTTCTTCAGACAGTTTAAAGCCGTCTGCTCCAAAAAACTTAATACCGTTATCCTCCACTGGATTATGGGAAGCTGAAATCATCACTCCTGCCTGCGCACTAACTGCTTTTGTCAAATACGCAACACCTGGAGTTGAGATGACACCAAGACGCATGACTTCCACTCCAATGGATAAAAGACCGGACACAAGTGCTCCTTCAAGCATTTCACCCGAAATCCTTGTATCACGACCGATAAGAATTTTCGGATGGTCAGCTTCTTTCGTAAGATAGTAACCTCCAGCGCGTCCAAGACGAAAAGCAAGCTCTGGTGTTAACTCTGTATTCGCTATTCCGCGAACACCATCCGTTCCAAAAAACTTACCCATTATTCCATCTCTCCTTCGTTTGCCACAAAATGTGGGGATTCTGCAGCATGATTATGTTACATCATGAACAGAATTCCTATTGCTCTATTATTCGTTTGATTCCCCGGCTTCTTCTTCCGAGGATGTTTCATCTGACCATTCTACCTCAACTTCATCTATATCAGGCTCTGCTCTTACTTCTGTTGGTCCAGAAGAATACACAGACAATGTCACTGGACTGTTATCTTCTTCTGCATCTTCCCAATCTACCGTAAGAGAAATATCTTCTGCATCCAATGCTTCAAGCACCTCAGATGAACCATACACCGTCACATCCGACACCGACTCTTCCGGCTCTGTTATCGTATAAGAATATTCATCCGGCATATTTTCTACTTCAATAGGTACATCTTCAAACACCGTTTCTTCTCTTTCGCCAACTTCTACTTCCACTTCTATTGTTTCTGGTTCCACCCTATCAATTCCTTCCGGAGAGTTAACAGGGATTTCCATCGTTCCATTTTCTTCTATCTCAGATAAGTCTAGTACAGCTTCTACACTGTTTATTTCATTAATAACGTCCAATGGACCATAAATGGAAGCTTCCGTTTCTTCTACATTAAGAGAAACGATGCTCAGATTATCCGACAATGTCCCTTCTCTTGATAAACTAATCGGGACTTGTACATTCGGACTGTCTATTGGTATCTCCACACTTACTGACTCCGGTTGAGTCGAAATGTCTACTTCATTCCCCGCAGAATCGTAAGCTATCACATCCGCTTCTGCTTCCACTCGTTCGTCCGCCCCTGCCACATCGACACTCGTTCTCACTGTGTCAATTTGCTCGTGTGTTGCTTGAGGAGCTTTAATATCAACTTCTCCAGGGCTCACTTCAGCTTCGCCCAAGTTATACCCTTCTTCTATATCCTCTTCATTCAACACTTGAACGTCAACAGGGTAGGATATTGTTTTTTGCTCCTGCAGTTCTATACTCGAAATTCGCGGAGAGATAGATACGTCTAAATCAGCGGGAAAATCACGATGCTGCAGGCGAACATTATGACTCCCTTCTCCCTGATCCTCTAAATCAGCATACACTTCAAAAGAGGGTCTAGACAATTGAAAAAGCATAATGGATGTTTGCGGACCTGTCAACTCTACGTTAACCGTTTCATCCATATCAACAATTTCATACTCATCTTCATTATAATACACTTGTACGTCAACATTATTTAACATATAAGAACTTTCTTCATTATCTGGTAAAACCCCTGGTTGATTACTGACATTATCCATGTTCACCATCGTGTAAAGCATAATAGCAATGAGAAGCGACACCAATCTGACAAACCAATGATTATTAAATAGTCTATCCATTCTTTTTGCCTCCCCATTGCCATAAACTAGAGGAGTTTTTCACGTCAGCAATCAGCTCTTTTTCTAACATAGCCCGTAATGTATCTTCATCCAAATCGCGGTGCAAGTCACCATTTTTTGTGACAGATATGCCGCCGGTTTCCTCTGAAACGGCAATCGTTAAACAATCCGTCACTTCACTAATACCAAGTGCTGCCCGGTGTCTCGTTCCTAATTCTTTAGAAATGAATGGATTTTCCGATAAAGGAAGATAGCAGGCCGCTGCCGATATTTCATTTCTCCTCATAATCACCGCACCATCATGTAGGGGGGTGTTTGGTATAAAAGTATTAATCAGCAATTCTGACGTGACCGTAGCATTCATAGGAATACCTGTTTCTACATAGTCATTCATTCCTGTTTCGTTCTCAATGGAGAGCAAAGCCCCAATTCGACGTTTTGCCATGTATTTCACAGATTTCATAATAGCTTCTACCGTCTTTGCATCATTCTCTTCTTCGGGAGTCGCCGTTCTTCCAAAAATACGCCCCCTACCCAATTGTTCCAATGCTCTGCGCAATTCAGGCTGAAATATAATAATAATAGCTAATAACCCATAAGTAACGGCTTGTGACATAATCCACTGCAATGTCCTCAACCCAAAGAAACTGCTTAAAAACCATACAACCAAAATCACGGTAATCCCTTTTAAAAGCTGTACGGCTCGGGTTCCGCGTATTACGGTAATTAATTTATACACCACATACGCTACAAGTGCGATATCAACAACAGTACGTAATACAGTTAAAAATTGAAAATCATCTCCAAGAAACATCTTTCTTCCTCCAATTATGTCTGGCCAGAAAAAGAAAACAGCACCTTTATTATATCATATTTTCTCCTTCTGTTCGTTGTGGGATTCTTCATTATATCGGTACTTTTCCTTTTTTTTAGAGCTCGAGCACCGATCCAGGCAAAAATAGACACCCGCAACATTAGTCGTTTCGGGTGTCAATCTGGTTTCACCTTACATTTTGTAAAAGTATGAGAATTCCCTAGCCTTCGCTTTTTTTGGCGTTTTCTCCCAGCGAAAACACGTCTGCTGTTATACGTTTAGTATGATACCAAATCCATTCCAGCACTTGATCTACTTCTTCAATTTCTCCAGACACTTCTCCAGCAGAAGCAAGATATTGTTCTCCATTAATCACAGTTAGATTGCCAGTAATCTCTCCCTCCACTTCGACCTTACCGTTACGTACAGTAAGATCTCCTTCAATGACCTCTTCTTCTGGTACAATGACAATCCCTTTATCCTGATCCACTTCAACCTTTTGACTTCCGCTCACCGATATTTCTTCTCCAGCTTGTTCATTCCAGACCGAGAACAAACTGGATGCCATTAAAATAACGAACAAAGAAGCGGCGACCAAAACTGGATGTTGTTTGGACCATTTTTTCCAAGATGTTCGTTTCTTTTTTGCAGGAAGTTGATTCATTACATTAGCTGTGAAACCGGCGGGAGCTTTAATATGGGAGGAGCTTTGCACAAGCAATAAGGCTTTATTCAATTCCTTATAGTGATTGGTACAATTCTCACACGTCTCCATGTGGAGAAACAAATCATCCCGTTCTTGTTCATTAGTTTCCCCATCCAAGTATCTATTCAACAGTGCTTCGTACTTTTGTTCACAAGCCATCTTATTTCCTCCCTCCTCACGCGTTACCCAGTCTTTTACGCAAAGCTTCCCGGCCCCTGTGTATGTGAGTCTTTACAGTGTTTTCAGGCAAATCCAATATGTCACTGATTTCACTAATCGATAAATCTTCTATGTAGCGCAAAACAACAGCAGATCGGTATTTTGGCGGTAAATATGATATTTCTGTTTGTACCCATTCCTGCATTTCAAACGTTACCACCTGATCTTCGGGAAGCTTTTCAGAAGCAGCAATTTGAGAGTACCCCGTTAGTCCTTCCGTTCCTTGTACTTCGGCATCGAGTGAATAATCTGGCTTTCTTTTACGTAAACGGTCAATGCATAAATTTGTTGTGATTCTAAATAACCAGGTTGAAAATTTTCTATTTTCATCGTAACTGTCTAGATTCGCATAAGCCCTCAAAAACGCCTCTTGAGCCATGTCCTGTGCTTCATAACTGTTGCCAGTCATGCGGTAGGCTATTTGGTAGACTTTATCCTTATACAAATCTACTAGGTCAGCAAAAGCATCCTGGTCCCCTGCTTTTTTTATCTCTTTTATCAGCCGTTTTACTACCGCATCCATATCTTAAACCTCCACCCTTTTACGGGTATCTATAATACGTTTCCTATACCAGATTGGTTTCACTTTTTTACATAAATCTTTAAAAAATATTATTTAATCAAACGATTGATTGATAGCATTTTCAGCAAATATTATTGTATCATGTTATGCCGTATCAAGGTGATAAAATGACAATTTTTTGAATGTAATCTTATCGTTTTCTCAAACTTCTGGAATTAGCATAAAGAATACCTTAGGGAGGGAATGCGTTATTTGATAGGACACGCATTATTCTAGCTTTAACTTGGAACTTATCTTTTTGGTTCTATTCTGCTTTAACAAGAGCTTTTTTACACATAAAAAAACCTTAGCTGTTATCAGCTAAGAAAAGTTAGTAATATAAGTTGGTGGAGCCTAGCGGGATCGAACCGCTGACCTCCTGCGTGCAAGGCAGGCGCTCTCCCAGCTGAGCTAAGGCCCCTAGATATATATAATGGAGCGGGTGATGGGAATCGAACCCACGACATCAGCTTGGAAGGCTGAGGTTTTACCACTAAACTACACCCGCAAATGGAGCGGAAGACGGGATTCGAACCCGCGACCCCCACCTTGGCAAGGTGGTGTTCTACCACTGAACTACTTCCGCACAACCCATCTTTTTCTTAAAGTGGTGAGCCATGGAGGATTCGAACCTCCGACCCTCTGATTAAAAGTCAGATGCTCTGCCAACTGAGCTAATGGCTCTTGTTTCATAAAAAAGTGTACGTTAGCATATCGGTACTATGTAAAACTGAAAATCACTAAAATACATTATACTCTATATTAGCCTAGAATACAAATTTTAAAACAAATGGTGGAGGGGGACGGACTCGAACCGCCGAACCCGAAGGAGCAGATTTACAGTCTGCCGCGTTTGGCCAACTTCGCTACCCCTCCATATCTGAGAGTTACCGTTCCATTTAAACAAATACAATTGCATTTGTCAATGTTTGTTAGCATAGGAACAATAATAAATGGTGACCCGTACGGGATTCGAACCCGTGTTACCGCCGTGAAAGGGCGGTGTCTTAACCTCTTGACCAACGGGCCACATGACGGCAAAAAAGTAACCTCTCTTGCTGACATATGACATTATATCTCAATCTAACCTGTCCACGCAATATGTTTTTTATAAAAAATTTTTATTGAATTATTGTCTCTGTTAACTCTTTATTTTTCCAGTAATAAAGCCAAAAGAAAACACTAAAAACATCCCAAAATAGGCCAACAGTGTAATAGTCGTACCATTTAAAACGTTAGAAAAAGCTAAACTTAGTTGAGACCCAAACCAAATAAATGATGACATATAATATTGTGATATTGCTGCTATTAACATATTTCTGTTTGAATCATCTAATAGCAAAAACTGCCATACAAATAAAAGGATAGACACTATCCAAATGCTGTTCCCGAATAAAAAGCTTTTAACATTGGACATTTTTAAATTTGCTAATGTCATGCCTACCCAAAACCAGAACAATCCAAAAACAATTTGACTAAGCAACGGTGTAATGATCATAAATTTACTAACCAAAAAGCCATATACTAGTGGGACTAGTATCCAAATAAGTGCTTTTCTATAATCAGACATCAACAAACTCCTAACGTACAAATAATGTAAAAGAAGAGATTGTCTCAACGTTTTGAAAGGAGACAACCTCTGGTTACAATATTACGTCTATCTTTTTGATCCGTTTTTGCTACCTTTTGTTCCTTCCGAACTTTGCATAGAGAACAAATTGGAATCAATCGAAAAAACCAGTTTGTCACGTTCACGTTTACGTTTTAAAGCGAGTTGAATCAACTGATCTGTGAGAGTTGTGTAAGCTTTACCTGCTGGTTCCCAAAGATAAAACGATAAGGACCCCGGGATTGTATTGATTTCATTGACATATACAACATTTGTATCCTGGTCTATTAGGAAATCAATACGAGAGACACCGCTACAACCGAGAATTTGAAATGTGTCTTTGGCAAGTTCCTGCACTTCAGACGTTTGATGGTCTGCAATCTCCGCTGGAATAACTCGATCCGTACTTTCCATTCCTTTGGTTGCATCGCCGTTCTTTCCGCCCCCGCCTTGGTATTTATCTTCATAACTTAGTATTTCTTCTGATTTAAGTACCTCTTCTATCACTGAAGCTTCGACCTCTTCGTAATCTCCTAGCACAGAACAGTTTACTTCCTTCATGTTCTGAACCATTTGCTCGACTAAAATTTTCGATGAAAATTCCATCGCTTCTTCCACAGCTTCTTCCAGTTCTTCTTTATTTTCAGCTTTATTGATTCCGACACTAGAACCAAGGTTAGCAGGTTTCACAATGACTGGATACTCTAACTTTTCCCCTACCATGGAGAGGATATTCGCGCTATCTTCCACCCAATGACTGCTGTAAAACCAAACATAATCTAAAACTGGCAAGCTGGAATCTCTGAGTATCTGCTTCATGGTCACTTTATCCATACCACTTGCTGAAGATAAAACATCACAGCCGACATACGGAAGATTGAGAAGCTCAAAGAATCCTTGCAGAACACCGTCTTCTCCAAACGTGCCGTGTACAATAGGAAAAGCGACATCGATTTCCGCTTCGATTCTTTTACCGAATCTTGGCACGGGATCCTTTTGCAATACGATATTGCCTTCTTCTGACGTTTTCATCGTTACTTTTTGCGCTGTATTTAACAGTTCGGTAAGGTCTTTATAAGCCTCAATATCCAACAGTTCATCACCGGTGTACCATACACGGTCCTTGCTAATATATATCGGAATCGCTTCATATTTTTCACTGTTCATTGATTGAATTGCCTGTAACGCAGAAATGACCGATACTTCATGTTCAACGGACACTCCGCCAAAAAACACACCCACTCTTGTTTTCATCTGTAAATCTCCTTCACTTTTTACTCATTGAACGTATCCGGTAAATCATTTTCTAAGAGTACGACAGATTTTTGTGTGGCAACTTGATGCATTTTATCCAAGGCATCTTGTAGGTCCTCTGCCACATAATAGCGGTCTTGCTCATAATTTTCTGAAGCTAACCCTTCTTGTAGCGGGGCTGTTTGTTTTCTCCCTACTAAAATGACAAAATCACAGACTTTCGCAGCATGCTGGGCAAATGCTTTGTTTAACTCGTGTTCTTTTTCGCCAAGTTCAATCATACCCGGTGTGACGAGTATTTTGTATTCTGGCATCTCGTTTAAGACTTCAAGTGCCATATTAGCTCCAACAGGGTTGGAATTAAAACTGTCATCAACAATTGTAATGTTACCAGATGGTTTCTTAAGCTCTAGACGATGTTCCACTGGTGCAACCTGCTTCACAGCTCGAGCTATTTTTTCAAAAGGAATACCTTTCTCTGATGCAATAGCAACGGCAGCAAGAATATTATAGATATTATGCCGTCCTAATAGTTTCGTCTGTATCTGAACAGAGGTGCCATCGTATTTGTATACCGTGAATTGAGAACCTTTCGATGAATACGAGATGTCAGCCGCACGGTAGTGTAAATCCACCGCGTCAATTCCGTAATACATCGTCCGACATTGGTTACGCTGCTGATACGACATAATGTTTTGATCATCTTTATTTAAAAACGCCGTTCCTTCATGAGGGAGCGTCTCAATCAATTCAAATTTCGTCTTTTTAATATTATCCAACGTTTTAAACGTTTCTAAATGTTGTTCTCCGATGGCGGTCAGGATTCCATATTTCTGATGAACAAGCTCGCAAATATCTTGAATATCATTTTCTTGCTTCGCACCCATCTCTGCTATAAAAATATCATGATACGGTTTAAGCATGGTCCGAACCGTTTTCGTGACGCCCATTTTTGTATTGTAACTCTCTGGTGTCATCAGCACATTGAACTGAGAAGACAAAACAGTTTCCAGTATATGTTTGGTACTCGTTTTGCCGTAACTGCCTGTTACACCAATAACTTCAAGATTCGGCATTTGTTTAATAACCTTTTCAGCGTCGTGAAAATAATATTGATTGATTTGCATTTCAATCGGCCAATTTATAACATTTGCAGCTAGTGTATAGAAATAAACGAGAATCGTTGAAGCAATCGTTAATATGAAAAACCAAACAAACGTCCGTTCTTCTCCTACCCCCGTCCATAATCCAATAACCGCAGTTAAAACAAACAACACACTGGTTGTTACGAGTAACCGTTTGATTCGAGCGGTAAATACAAGCTTCTTCTTTTCCTGCTCTTCTTCCATAAAATAAGCACTTAGACCGAAAATGGCAATTCCAAATAGCAGCGCAAAGAAATCACTATTAAAAAGTAAAGGAAGGAGCGCAAGCAAAGATACAACGCTTTGAACGGGGAATACTTTATCCTTATGAGAAGCTATCCATTTCCAATAACGTTCTGTGCGGTAAGAATTCAACTGCAGCATATGGGTGCTTTTTTTAATTAGTCTGGCAGTGTAAAAGCCCCACGCGGCTAAATATAGAACTATCAGTATACCAATCATGACCCTTGCTCCTCCTTATCTTTTTGAAGGAAAGAATCGATTACCAACAAAAATTGATTCAATTTATCTAGATAGGAATAATGTCCAGCATTATTTAGAACAACTAGACCTCCGTCAGGTATCATTTGTTCCATTAAACGACCATCTTCCACTGGGGTTGCCTCATCGTTTTCTCCCCACACAAGCAATGTTGGTACTTTAATGTGAGGAAGATGGTGGCGCAAGTCTTCATTCACTACTTTCACCATCGTTTGCTGCATAATTCCTGAGACATTTTTATAATCTGCGGAACCGAGCTTTCCTTTTACTTTTGTTAAAATGGTGTCTTTATACCGGTTTAAAACAGGGATATTTAACAAGTTTTTAAATGCTTTATACGTATATACTTTCACGTAATATTTTGGTTTTCTTTTTGGCTTAATGCCAGCACTATCAACGAGTATAACTTTTCGCACCGGATGAGCGGAAGCATACTTAATAGATACACGACCTCCAAAAGAATGACCAACCAGAATCGGCTGATCAATCTGGAGTTTTTCTAACAACAAACCAAAGAAGTCTGTGTAATTCCCCACTGTCCACGGTTCCAGCGGCTCCTCGCTTTTTCCGAATCCTGGAAAATCGATGGACCACACTCTGAAATGCTTTTCCAGTGCTTTATGAACAGGGGCAAAAGCTTGCATGTCAACCCCCCAGCCATGGAGAAGCATAATATCCGTTCCTTCACCGGAGACGTGATAATGTACTTTTATTCCATCTATATCGATCTCCACAAAAATACGCTCCTATTCTATTAAACTTCACGTTTCTTTATTTTATTTCGTTCATTTATTGAATATGTTTATATGGTACACAATGACACCACTATATCTTATCATATCTGAAAGAAAACGAGAATCGTCTCTTTTGTGCCATTTCTCTGATTTGTCACATTCTACTGCTTTTGTTGCAGACATCCTTGTGATATATTTCACATACGGGACTTTTATTTTACCTTATGAAAGAAAAGGGTACGATATATACAACGGAGTAATGGGAGAGGAGAATGCCTCATGTTTATGGAATACGATCCAGCAATGTTCAGCCGAATGCTTACCGGCCTGACATTAGGCTTTCATATTATATTTGCAACCATCGGAGTTGGTGTGCCTTTAATGATTGCATTGGCCGAATGGATGGGTATACGTAAGAATGATGAACATTACCGGCTGTTAGCACGTCGTTGGGCCCGCGGCTTTGTCGTAACAGTTGCAGTAGGAGTAGTTACAGGAACGGCTATAGGACTACAGTTGAATTTATTGTGGCCGAATTTTATGCAGTTAGCAGGACAAACGATATCCCTTCCGCTCTTCATGGAAGTATTTGCATTTTTCTTCGAAGCGATATTTTTAGGAATTTATTTATACACTTGGGATCGTTTTAAAAGCAAACTCCGTCACTTTTTGTTGGTAATACCTGTTGTCATCGGAGCTTCTTTTTCTGCGTTTTTCATAACAACCGTTAACGCTTTTATGAATGCTCCTCAAGGATTTGAATTGGTTGATGGAGTTATTACTGACATTAATCCAATTGCAGCTATGTTTAATCCAGCAACACCGACGAAAACGGCGCACGTCATTATTACATGTTACTTAACCTCGGCTTTTGTCCTTGGAATGATTGGTGCCTTTAAAATGTTGAAGGGGGACCGCCACGTTTATCACAAAAAAGCGCTCCGCCTCACCATGACAGCGGCCTTTATTTTTTCCATTGGAACCGTTATTATCGGTGATTTTTCTGGAAAATACTTGGCAGAATATCAGCCGGAAAAACTAGCCGCAGCAGAGTGGCATTTTGAAACAGAAGACGCGGCACCACTTGTCGTTGGCGGGTTTTTATCAGACGATGAAGAAGTGAATTATGCATTAGAGATTCCTTATGCACTCAGTATTCTCGCACATGGAGATCCGAACTCAGAAGTTATCGGACTCGATCAATTTGCAGAGGAAGATACCGCCCCGCTGTTTGTTCACTATTTGTTTGACGGTATGGTCTTCATAGGAATGTATCTTGCATTTGTGTCCATGCTTTATTTACTATTCAGCTGGAAAAAGAAAAACTGGATGCACCATAAGCTGTTGTTGTGGGGGGTTGTCGCAGGTGGTCCATTATCCATCCTGGCGATTGAATTCGGCTGGGTATTTGCCGAAATCGGACGCCAGCCTTGGATTCTATACGACATTATGAGAACGCCTGAAGGGGCAACGACATCCGAACATGTAGATGCAATGTTATATCTGTTTATCGGATTATACGCATTACTCGGTATTTCGAGCTCGATTGTATTGAGAAAAATGTTTAAAGATAATCCTGCTGCCCAAGAGATGGAGCAGCGCGGAATAGATGAACGGGGGAATAAGTCATGAGCTATGAAATTCTAGGAATCAGCGTACTTTGGTTCTTTCTATACGGCTATTTGATTGTCGCCTCCGTTGACTTCGGGGCTGGGTTCTTTCACTTTTATAACAAAATCTCTCACCAGGATTATCAGGTTAATAAACTAATTCAACGTTATTTGTCACCGGTCTGGGAAGTAACAAATGTGTTTCTCGTCTTCTTTTTCGTTGGGATTATCGGTTTCTTTCCAGATACCGCTTATTATTACGGGACTGCTTTGCTTATTCCAGGTAGCATTTCCATTGTTTTAATCGCCATTCGCGGCTCTTATTATGCCTTTAATACGTATGGATCCAAAGATAGCAAAATATATTCATTTCTGTATGGGATGAGTGGTTTGCTTATTCCCGCATCGTTTACCATCGTGTTAACTATCTCAGAAGGCGGATATCTGGATGTTTCTGACGGTAATGTAACGCTGCTTCTCGGCGAACTATTAACAAGCACGTATTCTTGGAGTGTTGTAGTACTTGCTATCGTGAGCGTATTGTTCATCTCAGCCGCGTTTCTTACCTACTACGCTTATAAAGCTGGAGATGACGCTTCTTACACCCTGTTTAGGCGTTATACGTTATGGTGGGCATTCCCTACCATCCTTGCAAGCATACTGATTTTCTTTTCTATCAGCCGCCACAACCCAGAGCACTTCAGCAATATGGTTGATATGAGCTGGATGTTCATATTGTCGTTATTATTTTTTCTAGGCGCTGTATATTTGATTTATTCGAAGAAACAGCTGGGTCTTGCGTTTGTACTTGTCATGCTGCAGTTTTTCAGCGCATGGTTTGGGTATGGCGCTTCCCACCTGCCGTATTTATTATATCCGCACCTGACTGTGAATGACGGCTTTGTGAATGAGACGATGGCTATTGCACTTATTCTTGCTTTTATTGCGGGGTTGCTCTTATTAATTCCATCTCTCGTGTTTTTAATGAGGCTGTTTTTATTTGATGCTGATTATGTTCGAGGAAAGCGTTAAGAAAAGGTGGTGTTAGAAATGTTTGATCTTGATTTTCTATTAATTATGATAGCCCCCCATCTCGTGTTGGGAGCGTCTGTACTTGCCGTCTTTCTATGGTGCGGACGGCGTAAAGATTTCTTTGAAGACAAATAAATCTGTAAAAACTTTATCATATAAGAAAAGCGGGACCTGGAAACCACAGATCCCGTCTTTTTTTGATTCTAAGTAGTAGCTGAATGGCTTGTGTTGCTTCACAAAATCACCCACACTATCTCAATAATAAAAACACTGCTATGGCTAAGCATAACGGTGTTCTTATTTATTCATGGACGCCGTAATATTCTTCAAGTGTATCATCTGCTTCATAAAGGGTTTCGGCCAGACCTTCTCCGACATAACGAAGGTGCCATGGTTCATATTGGTATCCGGTAATATCGGTTTTATCGTCTGGATAGCGAATCACAAACCCATATTCTTGCGCATGTTCCTTCAGCCACTCGCCTTCCGGTGTTTCACCGAAATCATTCGTTAAAGCAAAATCATTGGATGCAGAACTCACATCCATAGCAAGACCGCTTTGGTGTTCGCTTTCTCCCGCTTGGGCACTATATTTATTCGCTTCTTCTTCCCCATCTTCAGCGGCGTTCGCTGCAAATATCGCTTCTTGTCGATCATAAGAACGATATCCAGATATCGCATACAATTGCATGCCCTCTGCTTCAGCTTCTTCAAATAAAGTCTCTAAAGCATCCGCAGCCGGTTCTCGAATTTGCCTTTTCGGATGTTCTTCCTCAAAAGAAAATGGAACGTCCGGGACAGTTAAATCCTCCGGTTTATAATCTCCCGGCAAAAGATAGTCTCTGTTCACTAGTGCGTCGAGAGCGCTTGGGTTTTCAAGTTCCCCTTTTTCATTTGTCTTTGGCGGAGCTTGCTCAGCTGCATCTTCTGATTGATCAGATGTATCCGACCCCGCTTCTTCTGAGTCATTTTCTTCAAAAACGGGCTCTGTTTCTTCTTCATTGTCAGTTTGTTCAGCATCAGATGCAACGTCTTCCGATTGTTCGGAATCCTCCTCTGGTTCAGTAGATGTCGAACACCCTGTCATCAAAAGGAATACGGCAAAAGAAATACCTAGTACATTTTTGTTCATCTTATATCTGTCCTCTTTCGTTTCTAAGTTGACATTCATTCGCTTCTATTATAATATCACTTTTTTAGAAAAGGAAAAAAGCACTAACGACGTTTTTTAATCATCCAATAGGCTATGACCATTGCCGAAAGACCACCTGTCCCTTTTCCTATAAGCATGGGAACAATCATATCCCTCTCCACTGCAGCGGTAAAAGCTAAATGTCCTCCTAATATAAAGGCACCGCTGACAGCAAACGCGTAATTCATCCATTTCCCTTCTTCTGTCATTCCTTTTATAGCAAACATTGGAATAATATGAGCTAATGAAGCCAGCCAGCCTGAGATAGCGGTGTTATCCATAAAAAAACGTTTACCCATACCAGTTCCCGTCCAATGCTTTTGTAAAAAATGAACTAGCGGGAAAGCACCAGCTAGTGTAAATGCAATCGAGCCTAAAGTTAAAATACCTTCTTCTGATGGAGCCATACCAGATATTATCGTCCATCCACTTAACGCTTCAAAAACGACGACAGCCGTTGCCATAGTAGTAAAGACGACAACTCCTTTTCCAAATTGTTGAAATCCCTTGACCATGACGTTTGGTTTCCATACTAAACCTAGAATGATAACGCAGGAAAATAAGAGAATTGGTATAAGATTCGCTATCATTGGTATGATAGAAAAACCAGCTGCAATCCCCCCGGCTAACAGTCCAAGTGGAATTGTCGTGATACCAGCAAGAATTCCTTTGGCGAAAATAGGATGGTCGTCCTTTTTTAAAATTGATAGGGCAACAGGGATAGTGAAGGTCAAAGTGGGACCTAACGTCGTTCCAAGCAAAATGCCGGCGAACCTGGCAGATTCTTTTGTTTCTGCCAATTCACCGGCAAGAGCGTAACCGCCCATATCTAACGCTAACAAGGAAGTTGCAAACATGGCAGGATCCGCGCCTAACCATTGATACACAGGAACGACGATGGGACGCAGAACATCAGCCAGTACGGGGGCAAGCGAAATCATACCTATCATAACAATGGCAATCGGACCCATTGCTGAAAATCCTCGTTCAAATGCTTCTCCGTATCCATAACGGTTTCCAAGAATTTTATCAAACGCACCTATCAACATAAAAACGGCTAATATAACGAGTATGACATTTTGCAATTCAAACATTCGGGCAACCTTCTCTCTTTCTCTCTACCCTTTTTCTTCTGCTTCTATTTGTTGTTTATTATGTTCATGTTCTTCTCCAAGATATCGCGAAAACAAAAAACTGTCCACAAAAACTTGGAGCACGTCGTAGGTGACGCCTTGCCGTATTTCATCCCGAAGAGCTTGAATATACCAACGTGAATCCCCTATCCGATCCTGCATTTCTTTTACATCATTGGTGCTGTGTCCATGCCCTGGAATCAGAAGATGAATATTTTTCTCCGATATAACATTTTCTAGTTTATCAATCGTGCGTTCATAAGCTTCACTGTTATGATGGATAAAAGGAAACTCAACATCACTTAAATAATCTCCTGCAATCAACGTGTTTGTCTCTTGAATTACCGCAAAAACACCATCCGGTTGATGACCGGGAGCTAGATAAAACATTATGGATGTATTGTTGCACTCTATCGTCTGTTCGTCATAATCTATAATAATATCTATATCCGGGTAATCAATAATATAAGGACGTTGAATATAATAATAGTCATCGAAATCTTGAATCTCTTGAATCGTCTCTTTTTTGTCTGACTTTGCCACAAAACCACGAGAAGCAATCGTGACAGCTTCAGGAAAGGCATTCCCTCCTAGAATGTGGTCAAAGTCGGAGTGGGTAAACAGGACATACTGACGCTGGCCGTTATCCTTTTCTTTTACATGGTTTTGAATAGCTTCGATCTCTGCAGGCAGCCAAGTCGGGTCGACAATAAGAATGATATCCTCTGTTACAGCTACTGTTGATGTCGTTTGAAGCAACGCACTTTGAAACACAGTGATCTGGTTATCTTCATATTGTATTGACACTTGTATCACCCTTTCTGTCGCAGTAATAATTATTGTATAGTATACATATTCGGAAACCTTTCACGATTTTCCTGCTACAAGCAAGGTTTCCTTCCTCCTATCCAATGAAAACGGCTTCAACCCAGAGGCTGTAGAACATTCCGAAAATCGTTCAAATTGTGAAGACCCTGCAATTAAAGGGAATCACAGTTCTAGCGGCGACCTTATTTACCACACCCCTGACGGACAATATTATGAACAAACAGACGCCGAAGAGGTGTTTTGTACCGAAGAGGCTGCCCAAGAAGCTGGCTACCGCCCATCTCAACAATAAAATTACATACTTTTTTACTTGTTCTCTCCACTCTATATTTCTATACTGTCTTGGGGAAAAGGAGAAAGACAGGTGAAAATATATGGGAACAACCTCCACATCACGTGACTACTTTTTGGATAATGCTAAGTTTATATTAATCGGGCTTGTCGTTTTAACGCATGCCCTTACTCCTTTAACGTATGACCACCAGTTCAGCAAAGCTTTATATTTAATTATGTTTACCTTTCACATGCCATTATTCTTTTTTATTTCCGGCTATTTTGCAAAAAAAGCGGTGAAGTATAAAGATTGGCTGAAGCCGATTCAACGACTGCTCGTCCCTTACCTTCTCTTTCAGTTTATTTATTCTTTTTTCTATTATGATGTCTATGGTCGAGATCTAGAATTTTCATTTTTAGAACCTCATTGGTCTTTATGGTTTTTAGTAACACTTTTTTCTTTTTACTACATTATTTACTTGTTCAAATTCAGCCCCTATTTAATCATTGTTGCCGTACTGCTTGGTGTAGCGGTAGGATTTGCCGAACCTGGGTCATTTATCAGCTTATCGCGAACGGCTGTGTTCTTTCCTTTTTTCCTAACCGGCTATTTCATACAACGACACCACCTTGATTTCATTTATTATCGTGGAATGAAGGTTGCAGCTGCAATCATCTTTTTACTGACGTTTGCTGTTTTTTATCTTTATGCTTTTGACATTCCACGGAATCTTTTCTTTGGAGACGAAGCATATGAGATAATCGGTTTTGAAACGTGGGAAGGCAGCTTCTACAGATTGCTGGCCTATGTTATTTCTGTCCTATTATCGATTTGCTTTTTAATTCTCATTCCGAAGCAGAAAATAGCTATATCCAAATATGCTAAAAACACCATGTACGTCTATTTACTTCACGGTTTTTTATTCCGTTATTTGCGCGAAACCGATTTTTACGATGGGATGGACACCGTTTTCGAGGTATTACTCTTGGTTATTGGTTCCGCAGCCTTTACTTATTTTTTATCCACCTCTATAGTGAAAAAAATAACAAAGCCGGTCGTCGAACCATTTGCGTTTTTTTCTAGAAACCGTTTCTGAATTCAAATGGCAAAAATCCTCTTAAACACCCAACAACGTTTGGGTGTTTTTTTATAATGAAGGAATTTTTTAGCATTCACCTTACATTTCGTATGGAAATGCCGATATAAAAAATATAAGTAGTTTGAAGAACAAGGAGGAAATACATTGAGCACTACAAATGAAACACTTAACCAAATGTCACTATTAGATGCGTTTGTAAAAGTCGCACCATACTTAAATCAACTTTCCCAAGAGGACGTAACAGTAGGGATATATAATACAGAGGAATTAGTATTGAATATTCCGGGGGAGACCTTTCAACTCCCTGTAAAAGTAGGAGATCCTTTGCAAGAAGGAGATATCATCGCCAAGGCTATTATGGACAACCAATTTGAAAGCATGGTCGTGCCAAAAGAAGTATTTGGTGTCCCTGTTGTGGCCAACGCTATTCCATTGCGTGATGAAAATAACAACGTTATCGGCGGGGTTGGCCTTGGAACCAGTATCGAAAAGAACCAATTGCTGGCAGACGTCAGTCACAACCTGACAGACATGTTTGAAAATATGGGCGCCACTATTGAAGAAATCACCTCATCCATAGATGAGCTTTCTAACAACTTGGACCACACGAATGAAGCTTTCACCGACATGGGTACGAGAGTTCATGAGATAGAAACATTTTCTGGTGAAGTGACCAGCATTTCAGAAAAAAGTCATATTCTTGGTTTAAACGCTTCTATAGAAGCAGCACGTGCCGGCGAATTTGGGCGCGGTTTTTCTGTTGTTTCCAAAGAAGTGCAAAATATGGGGGCGCAAACAAAGCAATTTGCAAATGATATTCGACTAACTACCAATGCTTTAAGTGAACAAATTCACTCCCTCCAAGAAATGGTAAGTAATGTAAATCAGCAGTCTACAGATCAGGCTAAAGCGATTGAGGAAATGTCCGAAACAGTACAAAGCGTCTATAAAGATATTCAAAAGCTGAATAGCTTAGCTACAACACGTTTAGATGAAAACAAAGGGGCTGACTAATCATGAATAGTTATACGTTTAACGATTTGAATAAACAGGCGATTGCTGGTTCATGGCGCGACGGAAACGGTAAGAATCGAATGAAAAATACAAATCCCTATTCTCTTCAAGCTTTAGGGGATGTTCAATCAGCCTCAGCAGATGACTTGGATCAAGCATATGAAAGTGCGCATAATGCCCAAAAAGAGTGGATACATATCAACCCTTACCAACGCCGGGATATGCTGCTTCATACCGCTCAGCTATTAGAAAAACGAGAAGAGGAAATAACGGAGTTAATTATCGATGAGCTAGGTGGAACACGTTTAAAAGCGGCATTTGAAATAGGCCTTGTTAAAGATATGATAAAAGAAGCCGCAACGTATCCACTACGCATGGACGGACAAATCCTCCCATCTCCTGTTGATGGCAAAGAAAATCGTGTATATCGCATGCCAGTTGGTGTCGTCGGAGTTATTAGTCCCTTTAATTTTCCTTTCTACTTATCAATGAAATCGGTTGTGACAGCTATTGGAGCTGGAAATGGCGTCGTTATAAAACCACACGAAGATACACCTGTAACAGGTGGAACTATGATTGTTAACCTGTTTGAAGAATCCGGTCTCCCACTAGGGCTTGTTAATGCAGTCATCACAGAGATTAGTGAAATTGGCGATCGGTTCGTTTCTCATCCGCTCAATAAGGTCGTTTCTTTTACTGGCTCCACAACAGTAGGGCGTAAGATTGGTGAATTGGCTGGAAAATATCTAAAAAAGGCATCGCTTGAACTGGGAGGAAACAGTGCCCTCATTGTGTTAGATGACGCTGATATTGATTACGCGGTAAGTGCAGCTGTATTCAGCCGCTTCACCCATCAAGGACAAATCTGCATGTCTGCCAACCGCATTATTGTTCATGAATCGATAAAAGACACCTTTTTAACAAAATACAAAGAAGTTGTTTCCTCTTTAACCACGGGGGATCCTCGCGATGGCGACACCATTATCGGGCCGCTTATTAATAAAAAGCAAGTGGATACCTTAATGGAAGTCGTGAATAAAGGAATTGAAGAAGGGGCTACCCCTTATTTAAAAGGAGATGTCGATGGCAATGTAGTTTCTCCAACCATCCTGACAGACGTTAAGCCAGAAATGACTGTTGCGAACCAAGAATTGTTTGGTCCCGTTGTTAGTGTGCTTACATTTAAAACAGACGAAGAAGCAGTAGAGGTTGCAAACGCGTCGGATTATGGTCTTAGCGGTGCCGTCCACACGACAGATGTCGAGCGTGGAGCAGAGCTTGCCAAACGAATGGAGACCGGAATGATTCACGTGAACGACGGTACTATCAATGACGAGCCTCTCGTTGCGTTCGGCGGGGAAAAAATGTCTGGTGTCGGTCGTTTAAATGGCTCGAACAGCCTGGATGCTTTCACTACACAAAAATGGATTTCCGTTCAACATACAAAGAGAGCTTTTCCTTATTCTTAAATAAAAAGAAGGTGTTCCGACATGGATGCACCTTCTTTTTTATTTTATTAATGAACATCAACTTCCTGTGGCGGCTCTCCTTTTTTATTCATTAAACGAATCCTTTCCGGTTCGATTTCTAGTACGACATATTCTGGATCGTCCGGACCCTCGAACCACCGTTCCATGCCAGCATCCCACATGTCCTCCTTCACTTGCTTATCAGTTTGAATGGACGCTGTTCCGTCAACTTCCACATACGTATCTCCTACACCTTCCCCTTCATAGCCAAGCAAAATGTGAACGTTAGGATTTTTTTCAATCTCTTCGGCTTTATGAGTGTTTTTATTTGTCGGTGTGTAAAGAGTGAATCCTTCATGAGAAAATGTCATATACCGAGAATAAGGCTTATTATTTTCTACTGTTGCTAATATGCCTACTTTGTTCTCATCTATCATTTGAAACAGTTTGTCTTCCATCTCCGCTTGATTCAAGCGATCCCTCCTTGAAATGCATTTTTAGTATGTATAGTGTTCCATGCATGATAAAAAGTAAACATTTTCTCCTAAAGGGAATAAAGACACTTTCTCGTTCACATACTATCTGTAATCCTTTTATGATGAGGTGTATAAATGAGCCACAAAAAAAAGAATCCAGATCATCAATTTAAGGAAAATGCAAATCATGGTGAGCATCGTAATGGACGTTTAAGTCAATTTAAAAACAATAGTGCTCATGGAGGAGAAATACCAAACGAGTATGTCAGCCATAAAGAAAACGAGGATTCGTAAAACCTGATGCCTTATAAAACCCGCATCCCTTCTTTGGTGATGCGGGTTTTAGCAACGATATGGTTTCCCTACATTGTTCAACAATCACTAAGAATAGCTCCAACAGAGAAACGATAAAATTATGTTAGTAAAGCGTGATAGTTGTAATCCTAGCTGAAGCCAGTAAGTATCGGTAAGCGTAATAGTTTCTCCATTCGACAAGGAATCGATTAAAAAATAGATTTGAGCAAAAAGATGTGATAGGAGTCACATCTTTATTTTTGTATGGGCGATACAATAAAAACAGTCTTAAATTGCAACAGCAAAGGAGTATGTTCGATGGATGATCAAAATGAAAAATCCGAACGATTACAAAAGATGTTAGATGAATCATTGTTGCCTGTTTTTCAACAGTTGAAAAACCTAGAGTCTGATATGCAGAAAATACAAGACAATCAAGCGGAAATTAAGAATTTACTAAAAGGAAAGGAACGGGAGGGATAACATGTCAGGACCGGCATTAAAACATGTCGACAGCCATTCCTCGATACATGAAGCTGCTTTACATGAGGCAGTAGAAATAACCGATATGCTTGAACGTTTATTACGCAATCGGCGGATGGAACAAGCTCTAGAACTAGCCTATGTCTTGATAGAGCATTGGGAAACGAGAACATTACGTCATGCCAAAGAGGAAGAGGAAGGATTATATAAGGAATTAGCAGAACATGATCCGAATCTAAAAGAAGACATTATTGCATTAACTCGTGATCATGAACTGCTTCGGCTGCTTGCAGAAGAAATCAAAGAAACGTTGAGTGCCGATGGTATGAATGAATCTGTACTGCAACGTTTTCAATCACTAATTCTAGTCGATGAACTGCACAATCAAAAGGAATTGAAAATTTTACCTCATCATTAGGAAGATGATAAAGGGGGAACTTGAGTGAGTAAGAACGGAGCGCGTCAGGAAAAGTCGTTACGGGTTGTAGCACCGGATATATATAATAAACTGATTCAGGAATTAGAAACCTATCACATTCAACCGTATGATATTCAGGCCAACGCGATCGAATACAAAGACGGACTTCAGCTTATTCTTTATTACGGGGAACAGTTCCCGCATCTGGAGAAAAAATTCGCTTCCTTTGAGGAATGGAGTGACTGGACCGCAGATTTATCGACGTTTATTGAATTAACAGCCCAAACTCTTAAACAAACGATGGTAGCTGATTATTTTAAAATGATGAGAATGTAAAATAGCGAGGGATGAGGATCAATGTTTGGTTTTGAAGATGAAGCTGGCCTTGTACAAGACAGAGAAGATTTAATCGCGGTTTTGCAGATGAGATTCGGAACGGTAGCTCCCGGTGTGATTGAAAAAATTTATGAACTTCAAGAATTAGATACATTGGAGCGGTTAATATTGGCTGCCTCGAATGCCTCGACCTTAAAAATTTTCTTAGAAGAGCTTGAAGCGGGATAAAGAAGTTTTCGTTAGAAGGAGAACGATTTAATCCAATAATGGAAGGATAGTAGAAAAAGGGGGCGAGCGGGATGAAGAAAAAACAAAATAAATTATTTGATACTCTGAAACATTTAAAACGCGGAGAAAAAATAAATCAAGAATGGACCGAAGAAAGTCCAAAATCAAGAAGTGCAGAAGAAGTGTATCGCAGGCGCTGGCAATTTGATAAAGTGGTTCGCTCCACACACGGAGTAAATTGTACCGGTTCTTGTAGTTGGAAAGTATACGTGAAAGACGGCATTATAACTTCTGAAACACAACAAACGGATTACCCAAGTACAGGGGAAAATTTTCCTGAATATGAACCGCGCGGCTGTCCTAGAGGAGCTAGTTTCTCTTGGTATACATACAGCCCTATCAGAGTGAAATACCCTTACATTCGTGGTGATTTATATGAACTATGGAGAGCGGAACGAGACGAAGGGTGTGATCCAGTTGAAGCTTGGGAAAATATCGTGCATGACCCTGACAAACGCGCTAAGTACGTGAACGCTCGCGGGAAAGGTGGATTTGTCCGTGCAGGCTGGCAGGATATGTGTGAAATCATTGCCAGTGCAACCATTCATACAATCAAACAATACGGCCCGGACCGCGTGGCTGGTTTCAGTCCGATACCTGCCATGTCAATGGTCAGCTATTCTGCTGGCTCTCGGTTTTTATCGCTTATTGGAGGTAACATATTAAGTTTCTACGATTGGTATGCCGATTTGCCGCCAGCTTCCCCGCAAGTATGGGGAGAACAAACCGATGTGCCGGAAAGTGCGGATTGGTATAATGCCAAATATTTTATCATTTGGGGAACCAATCTCCCACAGACGAGAACGCCAGATGCACATTTCATGATTGAAGCCAAATATAACGGAACAAAAGTAATCGGGGTAAGTCCAGATTATGCCGAATATGAAAAATTCGCAGATATTTGGCTTCCTGCCAAAGCCGGTACAGATGGTGCCCTGGCAATGGCGATGACTCATGTTATTTTAAAAGAATTTTATGTAAAAAAAGACACTCCTTATTTTACACACTACACAAAAACTTATACCGATTTACCTTTTCTTGTAATCCTTACTGATGAAACAGGAGATTATAGGTCCGGTCGATTTTTAAGAACAACTGATATTAATGACGATCATTCCATGGGTGAATGGAAGTTGGTGGTATGGGACGCAACAACAGATACATTGGAAGTGCCAAATGGTAGTCAAGGACATCGGTGGGATGGCGGGAACAAGTGGAATCTTCACTTGGAAAAAGAAGATGGAACCTCCATTGACCCGCTTTTAAGCTTCATTCACCAAGCGGATGAAAATACTCTTGTAACATTTCCGGATTTCGCTAAAAAAGAAGATAAAACAGTGTCACGTGCCGTACCAGTTAAAAAAATAAAGGATGACGCAGGAAATACAATCAAGGTCACCACTGTTTACGATTTAATGATGGCGCATACCGGGGTTCCGCGTGGCCTCCCGGGCGATTATCCTATTGATTATGATGATCCTAAACCTTTTACACCAGCTTGGCAGGAAAGTATAACCGGTGTCAATAAAGAGCATGTCGTTCAAGTAGCAAAGGAATTTGCCGATACCGCTGAGAAAACAAATGGCAAATCAATGATTGCCATGGGAGGGGGAACGAACCACTGGTACCACAGTGACCAAATCTATCGAGCTATTTTAAACCTCGTCTTACTAACTGGAGCACAAGGTGTAAACGGCGGTGGATGGGCTCACTATGTAGGCCAGGAAAAGGTACGTCCGCTCGAAGGCTGGCAGCAAATCGGATTTGCAAACGATTGGGTGAAGCCGCCAAGACAGCAGAACGGTACCTCTTTTTTCTACTTTGCAACCGATCAGTTTCGGTATGAATCAGAAATTAATAAAGATCAATCCAGGTGGAGTGGAAAATATAATGAAATGCATCCAGCAGATATAAATGCGCTGGCAGCAAGGTTAGGATGGCTCCCCTCTTTTCCTCAGTTTTCTCAAAATTCACTAGATCTTGTAGCTGACAGCAGGAGAAATGGTTCTTCAAATGATAAAGAAGTAATTGATGATGTGGTGGAGCAGATAAGGAAGGAAAAAATAGATTGGGCGATTGAAAATCCAGATGATCCGCGAAACTTCCCAAGAGTTTTCTTCAATTGGCGTTCGAATTTATTGGGTGACAGCGGCAAAGGGCATGAATACTTTGCTAAGCATTTAATTGGAGGCGAAGATCAGGTCTTAGCAGACTCTGAAAATTCGTGGCGCCCTAAAGATGTGAATTCAGATGGAAAGGCTCCAACCGGTAAGGTCGACTTACTCGTTAGTGTCGATTTTCGAATGACTAGTTCCGGGTTGTTTTCGGACATTGTTCTGCCGGCAGCAACATGGTATGAGAAATATGATATAAGCAGTACAGATATGCATCCTTTTGTCCATCCATTTAATGCAGCGATTTCTCCGCCTTGGGAAGCCAAAAGCGATTGGAATACGTTTCGAGAAATCAGTAAAGTGTTTTCAGAACTGGCAGAAAAGCATCTGCCAAAATCAGAAGATCTGGTTATGACCCCGCTCGGTCACGATTCTCCGGGAGAAATAGCGCAAGTGCATGGAAAAATTAAAGATTGGCGTAAAGGGGAAGTAGAAGCGATTCCAGGCAAAACCATGCCTAACTTTCAAATTGTCACACGGGATTACCCGAACGTTTTTCAACAAATGACGACCGTTGGCCCGAATATTAAAAAAGGCTATGGCGGCAAGGGTGTCCATATCCCCGGTGAACCGGTATATGAAGAATTAAAGACGCGCTTAGGAACCTCTAAAAGAGAAGGCCTTGGAAAAGGGAATCCAGATTTATATTCAGACAAACAAGTAATTGAATCGATATTAGCGATGTCAGGTGCTACTAATGGAAAACAGGCGGTTGCAGGTTGGAAGTCCTTAGAAGAGAAAACAGGGCAAGATTTGGGTGGTATAGCACAAGGACGTGAAGAAGAGTCCTTTACGCTGGATGATTTAACAGCTCAACCCCAACATGCGATTTCAACACCTGTTTGGAGCGGTTTGGAAAAGGATAACAGACGCTATTCTCCATTTACCGTCAACACAGAATATAAGATTCCGTGGCGAACATTAACAGGACGGCAAAGTTTTTATCTTGATCATGAGATGATGCTTGATTTTGGAGAAGCCTTGCCATTATATATCCCGCCGCTATCTCACGGTCCTTTCCTAAGTGATGAAACAGGTGTAGAAAATAACGGAAAATCTATCACAGTAAGATATTTAACCCCTCACCAAAAATGGGGGATCCATACGATGTTTACGGATACGACCAATATGTCGCAACTATTCCGTGGTTGGCAGACGGTATGGATGAATGAAGAGGACGGAGCATCAATTGATTTGAAAGATAACGACTGGATTGAAGTGTATAACCGCAATGGCGTGATATCCGCACGAGTTGTGTTGACATACCGGATGCCAAGAGGGGCTGCCTATATGTATCATGCCCAAGACCGTACGCTGGGCGTGCCAGCAACAGCTATTAACAAAAAGCGTGGTGGTACACATAACAGTGTGACGAGAATATCACTCAAACCTACGCACATGATTGGTGGTTACTCCCAATTAAGCTATGGATTTAATTATTACGGCCCAACTGGTCACCAGCGGGATACCATTGCAGTCATCCGAAAATTGAAGGAGGTTGATTGGCTTGAGGATTAAGGCACAAACAGCGATGGTGATGCACTTGGATAAGTGTATTGGCTGTCATACGTGTTCGGTGACGTGTAAAAACACATGGACCAATCGCCCGGGTGCAGAATATATGTGGTTCAATAATGTAGAAACCCGTCCCGGTCCCGGGTATCCAAAAGCATGGGAAGATACAGATCGTTTTAAAGGCGGGTGGGTGTATAAAAACGGCAAACTACAGTTAAAAGCTGGAGGGCCGATTTCAAAGCTTGCAAATATTTTTTATAATCCAGAAATGCCGGAACTTGACGACTACTATGAACCCTGGACGTATGATTATGATCATTTGATTCACAGCCCTAAAAAAGAAAATATACCGGTGGCCCAGCCCCAATCTATGATCACCGGTAAATATATTGACAAACCGGAATGGGGGCCGAACTGGGATGATGACTTAGCGGGCGGTAGCGAGGTCGTTCCGCTCGATCCCAACGTTCAAAAACTGCAGGAACACATTTCGATGGAATATGAAAAAACATTTATGATGTATTTGCCTAGAATTTGTGAACACTGCTTGAACCCATCATGTGTGGCATCCTGCCCTTCAGGAGCACTGTATAAACGAGACGAAGATGGTATTGTTCTAGTTGACCAGGATGCCTGTCGGGGATGGCGTTTTTGCATGAATGGCTGTCCTTATCACAAAGTGTATTACAATTGGAACACTCATAAAGCAGAGAAATGTAATTTTTGTTATCCACGGACTGAAGCGGGACTCCCTACTATTTGTTCGGAAACATGTGTCGGACGTATCCGTTATATCGGCGTCGTGTTATATGATGCTGATAAAGTAAAAGATGCAGCTTCCGTCGAAGATCCGCAAGAATTATATGAATCGCAGTTATCTGTTTTTCAGGATCCATTCGACCCTGAAGTGATAGAAGCCGCAAAAAAAGCGGGAATCAATGATTCCTGGATTGAAGCAGCACAGCAATCACCAGTATATAAAATGGCGATTAAATGGAAGATAGCTTTGCCGTTACACCCTGAGTACCGAACACTGCCAATGGTGTGGTACGTGCCGCCTCTCAGTCCTATTATGAATCATATTACAAATGAAGAAGAATTATCGACAGATGGCTATATTCCGGCTGTAGATCAAATGAGAATCCCGATGGAATATTTAGCATCACTATTGTCCGCAGGGGACACGAGAGTCATTCGCCACGTACTTATGAAACTTACAGCCATGAGGGTACATCGGAGAGCGGAAACAGTTGGTGGTATTGAGGAGTTCAATAAAAGTCAGCTTATGGCCGAAGCAAACACCGATACAGAGGAACTCGAAGAAATGAATCGGCTGTTAGGAGTAGCAAAATATAATGAACGTTTCGTTATTCCAACGGGCCGCCGCGAGATGGATGACGATCAATACTACCAGCAAGGCGCCTGTAGTATTGAAGACTTAGCACCGCCAGAAGGTTTAACTTTTTCTATTGGAAAGGGGAAATAACCATGGATATTCAAGAACGGACGGTGCTTGTAATAGCTTCCAGGCTATTGCACTATCCAGAGGATTCTTTTCCAAATTTGGAAAAAGAAATACTGGAATGTATCGATGAAAATATGGAAAAACAAGATTGGCGTGAAAAAGGAAAGTCTATTCTTGCTCCTTTACGGTCCTTATCGGATAAAGGTAGAAAAGAAATCTATGTTTCTACGTTTGATTTGAAATCAAAGCTGGGGCTGTATTTAACAGCTCATGAATTCGGAGATAGTGCAAAAAGGGGACCCGCCTTAATTAAATTACAAAAAAATATTAATGAAGCGGGTTTTGAACGAGAGAAAGGAGAGTTGGCAGATTATATCCCGATGTTACTTGAATTTCTCGCAGTATGTCCGGACAAATTTGATAACGAGCGGCTTGTACGACGATTAGCCGTTGCTCTTCAATATATGTGTGAACATATTGCTGATGACAACCCGTACGCTCCAATACTGCATCTTTTAAATAATCTCGTTTTTCCGGAGCCCACGCAAGAAGAAATAGAAAATATAAAATTTGAAAGAGAAGAAGCTGATTTAGAAGAACTGCCTTACCCTATAATGTATGAGTAATATGTTTCTATAAATAAAGATAGAAAGGGCGAATAAGCAATGGCCGGAATTTTTTGGTGGGTTATTTTCCCATATATGACACTGGCAATCATGTTTGTCGGTTTACTATACCGCTATGCGTACAGACAAAAAAGTTGGTCCGCACCTTCTACGGAAATGTTTGAAAAAAAGTGGCTCCGCATTGGTTCTCCTCTTTTTCATTGGGGCATCATTTTCGCTTTTGCCGGTCATATAATGGGAATGGTAATTCCAAAAGGAGTATACGAATTTATAGGTATAACGGACGAATTGTACCACATGGGGGCAATATATGGCGGAGGGTTAGCCGGATTGATGGTTGTTGCCGGACTTGTTATACTGCTGATACGTAAGATGACAATTGATCGAATTCGGGTGCATGCGACCTTTTCAGATTTTTTCTCCGTTTTTGCATTGTTAATTGTGTCAGGAATGGGAACATATATGACGATTATTTATAATACGACCGTGGTTTCTTATGAATATAGAACGACGATTGGACCGTGGTTTCGGAGTTTATTTACATTTCAGCCAGACTATCAGATGATGCTCGAAGTCCCCTTCATCTTCCAGACGCACATTATAGCTGCTTTTGCACTGTTTGCATCAATACCATTCACCCACTTAATTCATTTTTACAGTGCTCCGGTTACCTATCCAATCCGGGCTCCTCAGCAATACCGTTCGAGATCACAGTATCAAAAGAAAGGGTGATTCACTTGACCAATAGTATAAAGAGGCATGAATCGTTGTATTCGTTATCTCATCACCACCATCACGGATTATTTCTTTCTCTAAATTTGAAACGTGTAAACACAGAGAAGGCCCGTTATACAGCGGAAAAAGTTCTAGAGGATACAAGAAACTTTTGGAATCCAGGGGGCATTCAGCATTTTCGAGAAGAAGAAGAGATTCTATTACCCGCTTTTGCGCAATTTGCTTCTGTAGACATTCCAGAAATCAAGACAATGCTGATAGACCATGTTCGTATTCGTACCATGATGGATAAGGTTACAAATGCAAAAGCGCCCGATGTAGAAGAGATGCAGCATCTTGGAGCATTACTAGAAAACCACATTCGAACAGAAGAGCGCATTATTTTTCCAATGATAGAGCGTGCCCTTCCCGAAGAGAAGCTTCAGGAATTATCATACTTTTTACACGTGAACGATTAAGAACTTATTTCTTTTTTTATTTTTGAATGAAATGTGATGAATCTAACAGCCAAATTATCCTGTTCCTTTTACAGTGAGAGTAGTAAATAAACAGGATAAAGGCGGGATGAGCATGAACAAAAAAGTAAGTGTAAGAATCTTAATTTTAACGACAATTGCTATGATGTTCTCGTTTACCGTTTGGGCATCATTATCTCCATTAGCCGCTGAATTTGAGGAAATCTACGGATTATCGGCTACAGAAAAGAGTATTTTAGTGGCCGTTCCAGTTATTCTTGGATCTGTAATGAGAGTGCCATTAGGTATTCTAGCGGATCGTTTTGGCGGACGGAAAGTCTTCACTCTTCTCTTATTATTTACAGTCGTTCCGCTTATCGGGGTCTCTTTTTCGACATCGTACCTGATGCTTTTATTTTGGGCGTTTTTTTTAGGAATGTCTGGTGCCTCTTTTGCCGTGTCAATCACATTTGTATCACAATGGACGCCAAAAGAGAAGCAAGGAACCGCTCTTGGCATAAACGGGATAGGGAATATAGGAAATGCTTTAGCTGGGTTTAGTCTTCCAGCCATAGTCGCCATGGTTGGTATTCAAGCAACGTTTTTAGGATTGATTTTTCCGATACTCCTTATGGCAGTCCTCCTATGGTTTTGGACGCCGGAAACTCCACGCACTGGAGAAAAAAAGACGGTAACTGGATCATTGTCCGTATTAAAATTTAAGCATAGTTGGATTTTATCTTTATTTTATTTTGTGACATTTGGAGCGTTTGTGGCGTTCACCATGTATCTACCGACACTATTAATGGATCTTTACAACGTATCGCCCGTGGATGCGGGTGCAAGATCTGCTGGATTCGTGGTATTAGCAACGTTAGTTCGTCCTATAGGTGGATATCTTGGAGATAAATGGGGAGCTGGCCGTGTCCTTACATGGGTATTTCTTGGAATAATAGCAGGTTCTTTGGGAATTAGCGCCAGTTTATCATCGTTATGGCTGTTAACATTTCCGTGTTTGCTTGTTGCACTTATGACCGGTGTAGGGAATGGGGCGGTGTTTCGACTTGTCCCAGAATTATTCCCGGCTTCCACAGGTGCCGTAACTGGTATTGTTGGTGCTTCCGGCGGCTTGGGTGGTTTTTTCCCTCCTATTCTACTCGGTACGATAAAAGACGCAACAGGCAGCTATATGCTCGGCTTCATCCTTCTATCATTACTATCTATTGTTTGTCTTGTTATAAATATGATTTATTATCACATACGACAGACTTCAACCGAGCATTCTTCACAATAGCACATTTCTTTTAAGGCAGATACTTCATGTACCACGATACACCCGTCTTGCTGAGAAATAATTTCTCGTTTTTTTAAATCGGATAGCAGGCGATTCACGCTTTCGCGCGTGGCACCTATAAAATCGCCGAGCTCTCCGTTTTTTATTCTTTTCTGTATAAAAATACTTTTTCCATCGGTTTTTCCATAAGAATTGCACATTCGTATAAGTGTGGAAGCAAGTGCCCCCGATTTTCCATGAAACGTTAAATCACGTAGTTTGGATTTAGTAATACGGTCCATAAGCGTATTCCAATGCATAAATTCTATTGCCAAATCTCCATGCTGCCATAGTAAAATTTCCATATCTCTTTGCTGGATAATCCCAATTTGACTATTTTCCAGGGTATAAGCACTATAACTGTGGGCTAAGTCTTGGAAACTGCTTAATTCTCCGAACATATCGCCTTTGCCAAATAAACTTAGGATATGCTCTTTTCCATCTGCCGTCGTTTTCGTCAATTTAACATTTCCTTCTCGAATGAAGAATAGTTTATCCGCCGTATCGTCTTCTAAAAAAAGGTAATGGTCTTTTTTTATCGTGTACATATACATGATGTCTTTTATCGCATCTAGGTTGTAAGCAGAAAAACCAGCCGTGTTGTGATAGCAATTAATATTGCTATAGTTTACAGAAGAAGTCCGCATCCGAATCCCTCCCAAACATTGTTACTTTCATTGTATCTAAAATACATATTTTAAAAAGTGATTTATGTCACAGATTATTATATAAACTGTGACAAATGTTATAGCTAATTGAAGAATCACGTTATATGATAGATGAAAAAAAGGGGGTGAGTATATTGGGGTTATCAGGTGTAATTATTGATAAACAGAATGAGGAAGAAGATAAACGTGGTAACTATAGAAGCATTCTTTCATTAGCAGAAAAAGATAAACTGGAAAGACGGGTTTCAGAGATGAGACAAGTGTGCTCGGAGATTATTTTAATAACAAATCGTCCTGAAATATATCTTCCACTTATCGGAAACTCCATTCGAATTATAACGGAATTTTATAAAGGAAAAGGTCTTATCGGAAATATTTACACCGCTTTCTCCTTAGCTAAAGGTTCGTTTGTATGGCTAGTGGAAGGAAATAACTTCATTGTATCCCCGGAAGCAGCCAAATTTTTTGTGTACGTTCAGACGACACTAAAGTTAGAAGCTATTATCCCTGTCTATGACGGAGAAAAACTCCCCTCCAACGGTGTGTACAGAATATGTCATTTCCCTATTTTAGATAGCCTTGTTCAAAAAAAAGATGTAGTGATACAAGACTTTTTGAATCAGATTAATTATGAGGAATTCGATGAAAATTTTCTTAAATAAATTATGACATAGTATTTATTTTAGATCTTCCCGGGTAAACGCACTCATTTACGGCCTTCAACGTTCGGGAACTTGAACCCTATAGGAGATGCGCATGCAGAACATACCTAAAAACCGTGCTTTATTCTCACGGTTTTTAGCTTTTTTATTTTCAAACAAACGTTTGATTAAGGGCTTTAAATAGTGATTTCTTCGTTCATGTCAGCGAAACGTCCTTCAGCAATTCCGTTCACATTCATTATTTCTTCGATGGATTGAAAACTTCCGTTTGTTTCACGATAGTCAATTATATTTTCGGCGATAGCCGGCCCGACACCTGTTATTTCTTGCAAGGTTTCATCCCCTGCTGTATTAATGTTTACAGGGTAGATTGATTCCGGTTCTTCTTGTTCTGCCTCATCATCTTCCTCACCATTTCCATCCCAAGGCTCCACATAACACTCTTTATTTAAAGTTTTTTCAAAAATTGATAGGTTTTCCGCCGGTTACTTGCCAAACGCCCTCTTCTCTACCTAACTAGTACCACGCCACAAAAAACAGCCCATTCTCTAATAGAGATGGGCTGCCTTTCATGTCGTTATTCATGGGTAATGGCAATTTTCCCGAAAAACTTCTGACTTTCAAGATATTCATAAGCCTCTGCTGCTTTTTCAAAAGGAAATACACTGTCAACGATTGGCATTAATCCTTTATCTTCCATAACACGGTTCATCGATTCAAAATCGTTACGGCTTCCAACACCTATGGTTCGAGTGGAGGCTTTACCGAATAAATCAAAGTAATCAATTTTATCACCGGTTCGACTGAGCACCCCTATAAGAGATATTTCATCACCAGGTGCAATCGCTTGAAGAGACTGCTGAAAGGTTGCAGGACCAACCACTTCTACGACACGATTTACACCGCGTCCGCCTGTTAATTCCTTCGCCACTTCTCCCCAGTTTGGTGTTTTACTATAATTAATTACTTCATCGGCTCCAAGTTTTTTTAACTTCTCCGCTTTTTCATCACTGGAAGTTGTGGAAATAACATTCACTCCCATCACCTTTGCCAGTTGGAGAGCAAACACAGATACACCGCCGCTCCCAAGTGTCAGTACCGTGTCACCGGCAGACAATGGGCTTGGACCATGCAGCGCGGACCAAGCTGTCACTGCAGCACATGGTAAGGTAGCGGCTTCTTCATAAGAAAGATGAGATGGAATGGACACAAGCAATTCTGGATTCAGCACTTTATACTCGGTCAACCACCCGTCACTATGAGACCCATACGGTTCCATATAGGTTGGACGCTTGCCGCCAAACCATTCCCGGGTAAAGTTACCCGCCACTCGGTCTCCAATTCGAAAACGACGAACCCCTTCACCGACGGCTACAATTTCTCCAGCTCCGTCAGATAAAGGAATAAGATTATCATGGACCTCTCCAGGATACTGATTATTAAGCATTGCAAGATCACGATAATTTAAAGAAGAAGCCTTCACTTTCACGAGCACTTCCCCTCGTTGTACCGATGGAACATCTTCTTTCACCATTTTTAAATGTTCTACGCTTCCCTGTTTTTCTAATCGGATAGAACGCATCGTTCCTTGATGGTCCGCCATTATGTGTCCTCCTTTTATAGTAAAAAATTTACTTCTATCGCCATCTTAAATAACTGTATACCCTATGTCTATTTTTCTGCTTTCCAGCTTTTAATCGGAATCTTTTTGTTCTACTAGTTCTGCTCCTGTAATTTCTTCCGTTTCATCTTCTCCGCAAGCTGCTAATACCATCGTGACGCACAAGCCGTCAAAAAATTTTGCTAAGACTCTTAAAGGAATAACGTCAACTGCTATATCCTTACAAAACGATATTACTAATTCGTCATTTCTCTAAGTACTGGATATATATATGGATTAGAAGGTTCTTCTATTATTCTCCCACGTTTAGCTTTTATAACTGGCAACTCTACTCCATTATAAACTGTAACATCCAGTTCCCCCTCTATTTCTAACCAGGTGTCTTCTTCAAAAGAGCCTGCTTGCTCAAATTCTGTTAACAAACCCATAACCCCTGCATCGGCAATGCAATGTGTAATAATAAACCTAGAAATAACCACCTGGTTAAAATGAAGTCCCTCCTCTCTATAAATAAACCCTTGTACTTTTATCGGCTTTCCCACAAAATCACGAGAATTGTTACGAATGGCATTATAATAGGAAGAAAAAATATCTTTTTCCATGTTAATAACACTTGATTCTTTTAAATATTGCATTCTCTTTTGATAATCCTCTTCCCGAATAAAATTATTATTGGGGAGGGGTTCTTGATCATGTATCTCGTCGCTAGAGATAGAATCTGCCTCACTATCTTTAGCTTGAGGTAACATCGTTCCTTTGTTCTCTGCAAAGGAAGAATCCAAAGTCTGTGGTGCCGATGCAAATCCCATAATTAAAGGATATATAAGGATACTATAACTTATAAATTTCTTTAGAAAAGAATCATCATATCCATGATTATGGTCGCAACTAGAAGAGCAATGTACGTGTCCACCTGTGCTACTCCTCCATACTCTCGAGAGTTGAATTAAGAACAGAAAAACCAAAAACCCTCCGGCCATTTTACTCATAAAACCATATTTAGGATTTATATAGTTTGTTATGTCACCTGTTAAATGTTGATATAAAAAAAATGCAGCAAAAGCTCCCAGGATACTGGCCCGCAAAAAATGTTGAAAAGAAAAATGCATCGTTTCCCCACCTCATATAAAAGTAATTAAGTTAATACAAATAAAGACAATAATAGTGATGAAGAATAATAACGTTACTACAAATCTTGCTTTAAAAACACTTAACAACATAATTGTATTTTTTAAGTCAATCATTGGTCCGTATATTAAGAACGCTAATATCGAAGTAGAAGGAAATAAATTTCTAAATGAGGCTCCAATAAACGCATCGGCCTCAGAACAGAGTGATAATATATAGGCAAGTCCCATCATGACAATAGTTGATTCTATAAATCCATCCCCAAAAAGGAAAAGAGATGATGTAGCGACGTAAGTTTGCAAAAATGCTGCTATAAATGCACCAATAAAGAGATACTTCCCCATATCAAAAAATTCATCTATCGAATGCTTTACCATTTCTTCTAACCGATGGAAAAAAGTCTTCTGTTCTAATTGTTTTACCGATGATGCGCTATCTGCAGCCGAATGCTTTAGTTGATTTGATTTATAGATCAGACTAATAATGAAGGCAATCAATAAGGCTGCGACAAAACCAACTCCCATTCGTAAGCTAGCCATCTTAATGTCATTTCCAAATGCCATGTAAGTGGACATTATGACTATAGGATTTATTAACGGGCCTGTTAAGAGAAATCCTACTCCTGCATAGATTGGCACTCCTTTAGCAACTAACCTTCGCACAATAGGGACAATCCCACATTCACAAGCAGGAAAAAAACCACCTACGATACAACTCGCGGCTACCGCCAACACTTTATTCTTTGGAATTAAACGCTGTATATGTTCTTCTGTAACGAAAATTTGAATAAAGCCCGCAATAAGAACACCAATAAGTACAAAAGGAATAGCCTCTATTAAGATACTTAGAAAAATCGTATTTAACTGTTGAAAGGAATTTGGTAATTGTATGAGCCATTTTTCTCCAATCCATTCATTAATACAAATAAAAGAGACAACAATCCCAACTACGAAAATGCTTGTAACGTCCATAGAATATGTACGGAATACTCGATACATACTTTCCTATCTCCTCTCCCTTTTAGAAAAAAACAATGAAGCTAGCATCTTCAAATCGTAATCTTTCTTTTTTACTCTATGTTTTGCTTTAATAAAGTATGTATGGAGGCAAAAGCGAAAAGATGTGTTAAGAGATTTAAGAAATCGAGCATAATTAGGCAGGCGAAATGCTTGTAAATATTTTTAAGACAAAATCGATTTAGTGCATTTCGGAGCAATGAGTCTGAAGAAGCTTAAATGGGAATAGAAGGAAATCCGTATAAATACAGCTACGGCTTTTCTGATGATTTAAACATTAAAAATGACGTCGGGCTTGGAATACTCCGCCGGCGCCATTGGTCACTTTAAATTTGTCCTTTTGTTTCGAATCTCATCTGCGTTAGTTAAAAACACTTAATCTTTTGGGGCTAGTTCCCCAGCCATATAAAGTGCTTCTTTTAATGATTGTTCATCTGCTATATTTTTTCCAGCTATATCAAAAGCTGTTCCATGATCTACACTCGTGCGAATAATTGGAAGACCTACAGTAATATTAACCCCTGCTTCTAAACCAAGAACTTTAATTGGACCATGGCCTTGATCGTGATACTGAGCTACCACTATATCAAAGTCGCCTCGTTTTGCTCTAAAAAACAAGGTATCCGCAGGAAGTGGTCCCTGTACTTCTATTCCTTCTCCTTGAGCTTTTTCTATTGCAGGAGTTATTTTCTCTTCTTCTTCCCCGTTTCCAAAAAGACCATTTTCTCCAGCATGTGGGTTAATGCCGCAAACGCCTATGCGAGGAGATGACAAACCAGCTGTTCTTAATGTATCATCAGCAAGTTTAATCACTTCATATTCTCGTTTAGTATTTATTTTATCTACAGCGTCTATTAATCCGATATGAGTTGTAACATGTATTACCTTTAATCCCGGAGCAGACAACATCATCGCAAACTTCTTCGTATTCGTTAATTCTGCTAAAATTTCGGTGTGCCCAGGATAAATGTGGCCTGCTTTATGCAACGCCTCCTTATTTAACGGCGCTGTGCAAACACCCTTTATATCCCCATTATTTGCTAAAGCAATTGCTTTTTCCAAAAAAGTATAGGCCGCATGACCGGCTTCTTCCGATATTTCCCCCCATGCTAAATCTTTAGAAACTACATTTATATTCAATATGTCTATCACACCAGGAGAAAATTTTGCTTCCGACGGTTTCGTAATAATATTTAATGTAAGGTCTGATTTTGTTACTTCGATGGCTTTTTCTAAAATTTTGGCATCGCCTACCACAAAAGGTTGACAATACGTATAGATCTCCTTATTACCTAAAGACTTCACTATAATTTCAGGTCCAACGCCTGAAGGATCCCCCATTGTTATTGCAATGATAGGCTGTTTCATACTCATTTCTTCTCTCTCCTTTCCTAAGAAAATACTAATCTATTAATAAATTAGGTAAGAATGTGACCAAATCCTGAAAGTAAATGATGATAATAATAGACAGCAGATACACAACAACAAAGAGTAAAATGTGCTTGAGCATCTTGATTACGTTCGTTTCTGCTATCTTTGACGCCATAAGTGTAGATAAACCGTATGGAGGTGTTACGGTCCCAAGACGAATTGCCATAACGGTAACGATACCAGCCACCACAGGATTAATTTGCAATGACTCCATAATTGGCATTAATAACGGAACGAATATGAGCATCGCTGATGTAGGTTCCATAAAAGTCCCCAAAATTACATAAAGCAATGTTAATAATAGTAAGAAAACACTTGGGGAAACATTACTATTAATAAGAAATTGTATGATTGGATCCATTACTTCGTAATAGGTAAGCACCCAAGATAGAAATCCAGCTGCCGCTATTAATATGTAAATAATGGAGGATTCCATTGCCGCACGTTTTGTTGCTTCTAAATATTGTTTAGCGTTGCCTGTTCTTTTGATAAATACGGCTACAATAACTACGTAGACCACTGCAATACTTGCAGCCTCCGTTGCCGTAAACACTCCGCTCATAATTCCTACGATCACAATAAGAAATAAAGATAACGGAAAAATACTTTTTCTAATAGCAATAAGTTTTGAAAGTTTTTCATTCTCCCCTAGATTAATGTCATCCAAATTAACATTTCCAACATCATTTTTGGATGCATAATAGTACGCGTAACCCATTTGCATTAGTCCAATTAATATACCGGGTATAATTCCTCCCATAAATAAAGCCGCTACAGACGTTTGCGCCAAAGCTCCATAGACAATTAATAATATACTAGGCGGTATGATTGAACCAATAGTGGAAGATGCCGCTGTTATGGTTGCAGCAAATTCTCTACTATAACCTGCTTTAATCATGGCTGGTATTAAAACCCTTCCTAACGATGCAACATCCGCTACAGAAGAACCAGAAATCGCCGCAAAAAATATACTTGTTACAATATTAATGTGTGCCAAACTTCCTTTAGCCTTGCCTACTAAAGCTTTTGATATATAAATCAAATCTTCCGTGACCCCTGTTAAATTCATGAGTCTGCCGCAAAAAATAAAGAGAGGAATAGCAAGTAGTGTGAAACTTTGAATGGACTCAAGCATAATGGTACTCATTTGTGTCAAACTGACTAGTGGATCTAATAAAATGGGAATGCTAGACGCTAATACAAGACTGAGAACTACAGGCACACCCAAAAGTAGACATATGAAAAATATAGAGACAATCCCTATTAAAATCACTTTTCATCACCCCCTGGCTCTTCTTTGTTAATAAAAAATTTTTTTACATTTAACAAATGAAAAATCAACATAAGTAAAGATCCACCAAAGATAGAACTAAAATAGTAGGTCAACGTCGGCGGAGAGGACAAGAATCTAATCTCAACCAATTCTGTTCTATTTAAACCTGCTTCTAACGCTTTCCATCCCACTGCAATTAAAATGCATATAGCAAATAAGGATAATATATAGACTACTATATTTTTTAAGAGACGCAGTTTTGAAGGCAAATATTCACTGAAAATATCTATTTGAAGATGTTCATTTTCTTTAACGGCTATAGCTGAGCCCATAAAAACTAGCCAAGAAATCGATAGTTTTTGAAAAATTTCTGTTTCGGGTATCGACGATTGAAATATATAGCGGGAAACAACCCCTGTAAACAAAGTGACGGAAAGCATTATTAAAAACAAAGCATTTATACTTTCAATTAAGCTTTGAATCTTATCAAGTGTTGGCTTCAATTTTATGATAGCCTCCTTTCTTTAATCCCCCCTATACATCAGTATAGGGGGATAGATTTTCTCACTCTGTCTCAAATATTTCGTCCATTTCTTCCTCGATGCCGTGCTCTTCAGCTATTTCCTCCATTTGTTTTCTAGAAGCTTCAATCATTTTTTCACGTTCTGGGTCCGTAAATTCTACTCCAAATTCTTCTTTTAGCGTTTCAACGTCCTCTTCAGATTCAGAGAAAGCCTTTTCTATATATTCAGGCTGTACCTCTTTTGCTGCGTTTAAAATAACTTCTTGTAATTCAGAATCCAAAGCCTCGAACTCTTCGTTGTTCATGACAACAAAACCTAGAGTAAGGTTATGTTGCGTTCTAGCTACATAGTCGGCAACCTCTCCAAAACGCTGTTCAATCATAGCATCCATACTGTTTTGGGATCCTTCAACTACCCCAGTTTGCAATGCTGTGTATACTTCATCAAAAGCAACCGAAGTTGGATTAGCACCTAGATTCTCCCACCATTCCATCTCGGTAGATTCATTTTTGCTTCGCATTGTCTTTCCTTCGATGTCATCTATAGATTCAATAGGATACGTACTAATGATGTTTCGTTCTAAACCTCCCGCGTACATAACCGTTTTTAATCCAGGCTCTTCCATAAGCAAGTCTTCAAAATATGACAATTCTCCTTCTGAGTTAACCACAGATTCAAAATGGTCTTGTCCTTCAAATAAATAGTTTGTACCTAAAACATCAAATTGAGGATGGTGTTCTGAAAACCGACCTGAATCCGAATAAATCATGTCTATATCTCCAGAAATAACTGATTGATAAAGACTCGATGCGTCTCCTAACTGTCCACCAGTCGAGACTTGAAATTCAATCGCACCATCGCTTTGTTCTTCCACTTCATCTGCTAGCGCCTGTAATGTTTCTGCTAGTAAAGAACCTTCTGGATTAATTGTTGCTGCTACTAATTCCGTCGTTTCCTGCGAACCATCTTCCTCCGTTTCCGCAGCACCGTCTTCACCTGATGAACTATTGGCATCCTCATTACCACATCCAGCTACTAAAATGGACCCTGCACCCAGCAGCAATGTGAACATTACGGTTTTCATACTTTTTCTGTTCAAGAAATATTTTTTCATGTGTCTTTCTCCCCTTTTATTAATAATCAATCACTATTGTTCATTCTTCACGCAATTTTCAGAGATAACGGTGTGCTTTATACATTGACGCAAATACGTGTACGTAATGTGAATAGCGCCTTCTTCTGTTTGATAAATGGATGGATAGGAAAATTCAGGTGATTTTTTATCCTTGTCCGCTGTAGCAATATTTTTTACATAAGACCAAGTTTTCCCCTCATCTTCTGATATCGCTATTGTTAAAGGAGAGCGAATAACACCCCAAATGGACTCCTGTTCGCTCTGCTGATTAACTTCAATCGATTGTCTATCCTTTTCATCAAACCACGGCGGACTATTCACCTCTGGAGGAGCTAAATCAGCATTAATATTATTAAACACCATCGCGAGATTTCCATTATTCAATTTTTTACATTGAATGGAGGAATTGTTGTTTAACAGACTTGTTTTTTCTGGTGTACTCCAGTTTTTCCCGTAATCTTCTGATATACTTACGTATATATTGTCCGCCTTTCTACTTCTGAAAAAACCAATGAGCTTGTTATTAGACCCTTCTACAATGCTCATGTGCACAAGAGATTTACTATTATTCACAGGATATTCGTTCCAACTTTCCCCATTATCATTTGAAATTTTTACAACACTGTAATCTTTCCCTAAAAAGCCAGTATCTGATTTAATACTATAGTAAGCAGGTAAAATGATTTCTCCAGTTTCCAAGATTATTGGAGGATGTCGTACAAAAGAACCCGGTGTATCGAACAACGTTTTTTCGTCACTCCATGTCATTCCGCCGTCACTTGAAGTTCTATATCTTACGACAGCCGAATCCTGGTGTATAGAATCTTGAGCCGTAAATACTAACCACAACTCCCCGTTAGGATTTTCAAACAGTATAGGGTTTTGTTCCGATCTTGTAGAATCAGAGGATAAAATAACAGGTTCACTCCATGTATTTCCTCCTTTTTTTAAGCGTGAACAAAGAATAGAAATATCTGACTTTCCTTCTCTGGATCCACCGAACCAGACGCACATCAAATCCCCGTTTCGTAAAGAGACAATATTAGATGCATGATTATGAGGAAATAATGTGGGTATTTTATTTTCTACTTGTTGAACACTCACTTTCTACCAACTGCTCCTTTTTCGTAAAATTAATACATATAAAAATTACAAACAACTAAAAGTAAGCGCTTTTATATTTTAAATTATTAAATTAATTCATGTACGTTCCACCGTTTACATTAATCGTTTCTCCAGTAATGAAATCAGACATTTCTGACGTTAAAAAAAGTACGGTATCGGCCACGTTTTGAGGAGTTCCCAATTTTTGAAGAGGGATTTTTGACAAAACTTGTTGTCGATATTCATCTGTCCATTGAGAACTCATATCTGTCTCCACGGGCCCGGGATTCACTCCGTTAACATTAATATTGTGCTCTGACATTTCTATTGCTAAATGCCTTGTAAGATAATCCACACCTGCTTTAGACGCCCCATATGAAGGGGCTGCATTCTTATGTGCAGTCTTTGCAGCTGTTGAACTTACATTGACTATTTTTCCATATCGATTTTTTATCATGTAGGGCAAAGCGGTTTTACAAAAATACAAACTACCATTTAAATTAATGTCCAATACTTTATGCCAATCCTCTAAGTCCATTTCTAATGTTGAACTTCTCATATTAATGCCTGCATTATTTACAAGGATATCCATTTTATAAAAGTAATTAATAGCTGTTTCTATAACTTCTTCGGCCGTTTTTGGGTCAGCAACATCTCCTGTTATCATGAGACATTCTTGACCGGTTTCTTCAATTTCCAACATTAATTTTTGTAGACGATCTTTATTTGTTCCATTAATAATTAAGGACGCTCCATTGTTAGCTAATGTTATAGCTATAGCCCTGCCAATTCCTCTTGTGGCCCCTGTTACTACCGCTACCTTATTTTGCAGCAACATAGTATTTACTCCTTTAGATTTCGATCTTTTAACTCATCAATATCTACCTCTTTTTTCATCCTCCTTTCAAACTAGTCAATGCTTTGTTCATCACTGTGTCCCCTCCGAAATTACCTGCCTTAGTAACAGTATAGATAGTTTTGTTTGTCTGCAGTAATCCTACTGGAACACCAGGTTCGATTTCATCCATTAATTGAAATGTCTCTACTCCAAGATTCTTCATAACTTGAAATGCGGTGTCTCCTCCCGTTAGAAACAAACGATCTATTTGAAATTTTATAATAAGATCATCAGCAATTTTCCCTAAATAATAAGATATCAAGTCGCTAACCTCAATACGTGAAAGACCTATTTCTTTTCCTTTCTCGACTGCTTTTTCTGCGTCACTAGAAGAAAACAATGCTAGATGATAGCCATTTTCTACAGCATACTTTGATTCACTTATTAATCTGTTGAATTCTTTTTCACGGATGTCAGACGTATCAATAATCTTTGTAGACTGCATTTCTAACCCTATAACCTTAGGGTTTTGTAATAGCTGCTGTAACTGTTCTCTACCATTCCTACTCATACTTCCAATCACAAAAAGCGATGATCTCACACTTTCTGGTATTGGCGATATAGTATTTGTATTCTCCTTATAGCCATAAGCTTTAGGAATGTGATAAATTAATCCTGCAGATCCTGCCCAAATAACGGAGTATGGCGAACTTTTTATGTGTTCTACGATCTCCTTCAAATGATGGTCTTCCATGGAATCAACAGTTATATGGTTAATATTTTTTTCTTTACAATCTTTAAGAATGTTCCATATTTTCTCTTTGCCTTTTTTTAAATCTTCCAGATAAATATGTGCCACTTTTCTTTGGGATTGTTCCATTATTATTTTATTAATATCCGAATAAAACACTGGCGTTTTAGGATCTTGAGCCACTTCCGTTTCATGTAACAGAGTATTATTTAAATAAAGCATTCTATTTACAATTTTTCGTCCATTTGATGGATGTCCAGGTGCTATAATTACGAAATCAGGACAAAAATAATCATATAATGCATTTACTTCCTGACCAATACTCCCTCTCATTGTTGAATCTATTTTTTTGTAAATCACCCTATCATCAGAATCTTCAATTTTATTACAATATTCAAATATTTTATTGTATGACCTCTCACCCGTTAACGTACGGCTGTCTGTATTGTAAATGTAGATATCTTCTTTCTGTTTTTGAAAAGTATCTTGTATAATCACTATAGGAGTCAACCCATATTTCACTATTTGTACCCCGCTGTCATTCGCTCCTGTCAAATCATCTGCTAAGATTGATATTTTCATCGCTTAACTACCTTATCCAAGTAATCGACGATAAATATTTTTCATATCCTCAATTGATAATTCTTTCGGATTATTATCTAGTAATCTGGTGATTTTAGAAGCTGCTACAGCAAGGTCTTCAATGTCATCTTCTGTGACTCCGTATTCATTTAAATCTTGTGGGATATCTAATATTTTTGTCCATTCTTTAATTTTTTCAATTAATTTTTCAGATGCGTCCTGCTCTTTTTCGTTATCGTCAGAAATTTTTATTGCTTTTGCGACGATAGATAACCTTTCCGTTACAGCATCTAAATTAAATTCCATTACGTGCGGTAACAACATAGCATTGGCAACACCGTGAGCTATTTTGAATTTTCCTCCTAATGGATAAGCTAGGGCATGAACTGCTGCTGTACCTGCACTTGTTAAAGCCATTCCTCCATACATAGAACCTACTATCATTTTTTCTCTAGCGTCCACGTTGTTACCATTTTTATAGGATTCTACAATGCTATCGTTTATCAATCGTATCGAATCTAAAGCAAATGTATCACTTAAATAATTAGATTTATTTGAGATAAACGATTCTAGCGAATGAGTAAATGCATCCATTCCCGTTGAAGCGGTGATAGGTTTTGGCAGACCTAATGTCAACATCGGATCTAATATTACTAAATCAGGCAATAGATAAGGGCTGACCATACCAATTTTTAGTTCTTCATCCGGGAAAGTCACGATAGCATTCGGTGTAACCTCAGAACCTGTTCCAGCGGTAGTTGGCACTAAAATGGTAGGTATTCCCGGCTGTTCTATTAAATTAGTTCCTAGCATATCTCTAACCGTTTGATCGTTCGTTTTTAATACAGACAAAACTTTAGCTGCGTCTAATACACTTCCACCGCCTACACCGATAATGATATCGTATGCTTTGTCTTTAATATCTCTGTACATTTCCTCTATATTATCTTCTGTAGGCTCTGGAAGTACATCTGTAATAGTCGTCACACTAATCGTTTCATGGTCTAATTGCTTATAAATTCCGTCTAGTAAGCCCAAATCCTTAATCCCGGGTTGCGTTAAAACAAGAACGGAACTCACATTTTTTTTAATACGAGGGACATAATCCATCATTTTATCCGCTGAGTCTTTGCCAGACACAATAAGGTCTGCCGTTTGAAATTGATAAATATTTTGCATAGTCGACTTTACTCCTTTCTTTCTGATTTATTTATTTGAGTCTTGGTTAAGTATATCCTGAATCTTTTCTGCTAGGTCTGCTGATACTTCTTTGACCGGCGGACGAGGTGGACCTATAGCGATCCCTTTTAATTCTACTGCTTTTTTATATACAGCTGGCACGGTAGCTAATTGAGATGCATTTCTAATCGTTCGTAGCTTTTCTTGAAACGTTTGGGCCTTTTTTATGTGACCTTCCTTCCAAGAGTTATAAATAGAAACCCCTATTTCTGGGAAAACATTAGCAGTAGCAGCTACAGCCCCATTTCCTCCAGCAATCAAAGTCCAAAGAATTAACGAGTCGCTGCCAGATAGAACGGAAAAATTGTCATCTGTGTTTTCAATATATTTAAGTATATTGTCAAAATTTCCACTACTATCTTTTATTCCGACGATATTGTCAATTTTAGAAAGAGTAGCAACTGTGTCTGGTTGCAAAGATACACCTGTTCGAGAAGGCATATTATATAAAATGATAGGCAAGTTCGTTGCACCAGCAATATTTCTATAATGATCTATTAATTCGTCTTGAGATATAGGATCAAAATATGGAGTAATAATGGATAATACATCGACCCCAATCTTTTCCATCTCCTGCGATAATTCAATCACTTCACTAGTGCTATTACCACCTGTTCCTACAGCTAAAGGTACTCTTCCGTTAATTTCTTCTTTTACTATAGTCGCAACCTTTAATTTTTCCTCTTTAGTCAACGTATGGAATTCGCCATTGGTTCCTAATGCAAAAATCCCATGTACACCAGCTTCAATTAAATGATTGACTAGTTCACGAGTAGATTTTTCATTGATTTCATCATCAGCAGTCATAGGGGTTAATAACGCTGGTACAATTCCTTTAAGCATCTATTTCCCTCCTTCCCTTAAATATGTTTCTAAATTAAACATTGTTTCCGCTTTCAAAATCAATGTAACTTCAATATAAGATATAAAGTTTTATATTGCAACCCTTTTCTAAAAATTAAACAAAAATATTATTACCACATTTGAATTACGTTTAATTTTGCAACATATATTCTGGGAAGACACAAACAAAAACCCCCGACCTTAAAAGTCGGAGGTTATTCATTATTGTTTTTTTGTTTTAACTTTCTCCATAAGGTAGTCCGGTTAATTCCTAATCGTTTCGCTGTTTGCGAGTGGTTAAAATTTTCTTGTTCTAGTACCTCTTCAATAATTCTTGTTTCAATTTCACTCAATGTCCCCGATAGATTAATCTCTTTTTTCTCCCAGTCATATAATAGAGCCTCGTTAATATCTTCTTCTTCCAAATAAGAATTGTCGGAAATAAGAACGGCCTCTTCAATAACCTTATATAATTCAGATATATTTCCATACCAATTTGGGTGCTGCAACATTGATAGACTTTCTTCTCTAACGCCCGAAATCTGCTTACCATACCGTATATTACACTCATTAATAAATAGGCTTATTAAACTTTCAATGTCTTCTTTGCGTTCTCTTAAAGGAGGTATAAATATTCTTAATTCAGCTACTTTTTCATATAAAGAACTCAAAAATGCATCTTGAACTAAAGAGCTAAGTTCTTTACTTGCTGAAGATATTATATGCATATTTGAATATGCTTCTACCCCTGTCATTAGATTTTTTTGAGCAGCAATAGGTAGCAAATGAATGTTTTTTAGAAAAAAAGTACCTCCATTGACAAAAGGAAAAAGTTTTGAAGAAGACAAACTCATAATATATTCTAAATCTTCTTCGTTAATCATTTCACAATCTACCATAACAAATGGCTCTTGATGTCTTTCACTACTTAAGTGAATAAGCTCAGCGGTCCTCTCTTTCCCCGTACCGCGTTCTCCTTCAATTAAGATATTTTTATCTGTTTTTGTAAAACGAAGAGCCTTTGCATACATATTATTCATTTTATAGTTTTCTGAAAGTCTGCCTTTTAAAACAGTGGATGGACCTGTTACTCTGTGCTGATTTATTTTTATATTTAAACCATTGATAGCTTTTAACTTATCCTCTTTGTTTATAAAGAAAACAATAAGTTGATTATTCAGAATACCCTCAGCTTGTATACCCCAGATAAAGCCATCTTTTTCACAAAAAAAGTGTAATAATGGAGTATCGCTCACTTGTTCAACAGCGTTGTCAAAATCCTTAAAATAATTCATAATCATTTCTTTTAAGTAATTAGCTTGTTGGCCATTGCAATAAATTGTCTTTTGATCCTGATCCAATACTAAGACATATTGTTGCATGTTGCGCAATACAGCATCACTAATTCCGTATTGTATTCTCATATTTTCTATAATATTAAAAGATTTACGTGCTTCATTAAATGCTTTGATAACGCTTTCTTTACCGGAAGTAAGTAATATGCCGTTTAACCCAAGCTCCTCGGCAATCTTTACAGTAATAACATCTCCTACTATTACCTGATAACCACTACGCTGTAAACTTTCTAACTTTGAATAGACCTCATCAGCTTCTGTAATCGTTATTGTCTTTACCTCAATATCTACTAAAGAACATACAGCAGAAGCTCCTTCCGCTATTGCTGAAAACCCTACAATAGCTGCTTTTCCTGGAAAATCTTTAATAAGTGTTATAACCCGTAGCATATCATACCCAGATACTTCTATATCAATGACAGGTATAGAAACCTTTTCTTGAATAAGTTCGGCTGTCCCCCCACGGCTTACTATCACATCAGTGCCGTTCTTTTCAGCCTCTTGGGCATACTGTAAACCAGCGTTCAAATCCCCTGTTTCAACTCTTAATTCAAATGGTTGTTCGCTACCTATATCTGATAACAACTCTTTTAGTCCTGGATATGGAGCTATAGCAAGAACTTTCATGCCATCCTCCTTCGTTGCAAATTTAAACATATATGTACTATATCAAACGTTACCTTCATTTGTAAAAAGTTTAGTGCAACACTTTGTTTCACTCCAAGTACAGATCGGGAGAAGTACTCTTGAAGAAGTTTCTATGAGTAAAGCACCGCAAGTGAGTTTGTAGAACAATGAGTGAAAACAATCGACAGAAACCACCTATAGCTATTTACTATTCTCGTTTTTATAGTCGCACAATGAATCTAGATTCCCTAGGCCTTCCTCCTATTTCATGAAAAAAGACGCAATCTCTTCATGATTGCGCCTCACTCATTCTACACATCTTTACAAAGTACTATATTATAGTTGCTTATTCGAGCGTTCCCATATCCTCTTCTAATTCACTCATGTCAATAGCATTATCAATCGCCTCTTGAGGAATTTCTATATCATCAATGTCATTAAATTGAGAAAGGGTAAAGGAAGCAGATTGAGAGAAGCTCATTGTCTCTCCTCCTTCTTCCACATCCATGTCAATGTCGATGCTCATGTCTTCCGTAAAGAAAGTGTCTTTGTTTATAGATAATACATAATCCAACGTTTCAATATTCATGGCATCCATCATTTGCTCGACTTCGCTTGCTTGTGCCTCCGTGTTTGTTCCCATTGTTGCAAACTCTTTTCCTATCTCTAACAAATCATCTCCAGAACCGTCTACGCTCAACACGTAACGATCTTCTTCCTCTTCCACTGAAATGTTTTCTGCGCTCTGTTTCATTAATTCCAACTGTTCTTCCGTTGACACTTCCGTCGTTTGTGTTAATTGGTCTATTCCTGTATAGTCTGCCCCAGCTTTTAACCATTGATCCTCTTCAGCCATATACATATAAAATGTTCCATCTTCATCTACATATTGTTCCATGCTCATTCTTCCAACTCCCATTGGATTTGGAGCATTTACGTCTTGATAAATCTTGTATGGATCTTCACTTATATCCGAAGATACTTCGAAATCCATTGGAATTTCTTCTTCCCCAGCTGTGATCGTTTGTTCCATATTCCCTTCCATGTGATAACTATTCATGTCGTCCATCGCATCAGTCGACTTCGTAATAATCTCATCAACAGACAACTCTTCTTCCGGAGCTTCTTCTTCCTCTTCATTGGTTTCATTTTCAGAATCAGATTCCTCTGTTTCCTCTGTTTCTTCAGCCTGCTCTGCCCCTGCATTCTCTTCTGTTTCATCTTCCCCGCAAGCGGCTAATACCCATGTACAAGCGCATGCTGCTAAAACCCACTTTAACTTTTTCATCACTATTCCCCCTAAACATATGTGTACCATTTTTGTTTTTATTTGTTATGTAAATAACGGTACGATCATGAAAAATTATCCAAAACTGATTCTATCCTTCCACACAAACCTTGTAAATCCGACAAAAGTTCCGAGATGATGGACCTATATTATCCAAAAACTTTATTACTTTAAAATTACATGATAAAAGGTACATATAATTTCATCCAAAAAATTCTTTTTTTATAATTTATGTGTAGTACTATAACATTTGTTGAAAGGAGTGGGATTATGAATTACGTATACATTCTAGTCTCGTTTATAGGCGGGTATTTCTTAGTAGATTACCTTACATCGTTACATGAGATTTTTTATCTTTTTCCGTTTATTTCATTAATAGGATATATCGTTTTTAAGGTTATTAATTCTTCAAAGAAACGTAAAGATGATGAAATAGAATCCTCTAAAGATGGAGAAGTTGCTGCGACAAAGAGTGAGGTGAAAGGAATTGGTGGTTGGTTAATAATAGTAATTATAGTCTTAGGCATTGGTCTAATATACTCATTCTTTATAGCCATTACTGATGGGATAACTATTTTGATTCCTGAAACGTGGCAAGAAATATCACAGCCTGATGGATTATTATACCATCCACTTAATGGACCTCTTATCATTTTTGAATTGATTTTTAACATCATTTTGATCGTATTCATTATTGTTCTATTAATACTACTGTCTATGAAAAAAAAGATATTTCCCCCACTAATGATAATATTTCTGTTAAGCCACTTCATTATTGAGACAATTTTAGCTTTTGCTACCTATAACGTGTTAACATCTATTCCTTATTATGAAATGAACGAACTAAAAACCGCCTTGTATTCTTCCCTTTTAGGAGCAATAATAGGTTGTGCCATTTGGGTACCTTATTTTTTCGTATCTAAAAGAGTTAAAAATACCTTCGTCAAATAATATGAAAAAGATAGACAAAGTTGCGTGAAACTCGAATGCATAGCATGTTCTACGTTCAGCCAATGAAAAAGCAGTTCTCCGAGATTAACAGAAGCGTAACGTATAGCACGGAATATAGTCGAAAAAAGTCAACCTAATACCGACTTCTTTCCACATTTTAATTTTTCAGCTTTTGTAAAGAGCAGCAATTAGAATACTTTTCGTTGATAAATGATAGTGGTTATTCCCCAAGAAACAGCATAGAATGTCATAATAACAACTGCCGCTCCCGCATATAAAGTCGTGATAGATAAACTGGCAACAAAATTATTTATTACTGTTAAGTGTTCAGATATAAACGATACCACAGGTTTCCTTATCAATGCTAAAAAGAGAAAGCTAAAGAGAACAACTGGTGAAACATAGCCTCGTTTAAATATATAAAATAATGGGAAGGTAAGCGCGGAAAATACTAAGAATAAGCCACTGGCAATTGCAATATCAGTAATCGCAAAAGGTTTATTGAAAACAAAAAATGCCAAACTTGTCACTCCAATGGCTGAGACCATATAAACGATGGCACCAAGATAGCGTGAAGCGATAACTTCCTTACGTGTGTAAGGTAAGGAATTCAACAAAATATTCGTCTCTGCTTTTTCATCGTAAGCAAAAGCATTAATGGGCATAAAAATACTGGCAACCAGAAAAGTCAAAGCTGGATGTGCGTCCATGATGATAAAGAATGCGATAAAAGGAATAAAGGTTAATAACAACCTTTTCTGTAGTATGACGTCACGTCTGATTAAATTAAACATACTGGAGGCCTCCTTTCAAATAATACATAATATCTTCCAGAGAAGCCCGTTCAATAAAAACTGTATCTCCGAAAGTATCTTTCACTGCTTTTACATTATCCGTTAATGCCTCAAAACCTGTTGGTCCACGATGAACATGAACAAAGTCCTTTTCTGTGTCTCTATCCAGGAGTTCCGTTCCTCCTTTAACGAGGGCATAGTTTTCAGCTATGTCATGAATGGACTGATTAAATACTAGTTCCCCACTCTGTATAAGAGCAATATAATCTGCGATACGATTTAAGTCGGTTGTAACATGGGTAGAGAAAAAAATGGTGCGACTACCATCGATCATTAATTCTTGTAAGATATCCAGCAGCTCTCTTCTAAAAATAGGGTCTAAACCTGCTGTGGGCTCATCCATAATGATCAGCTCTGCGTGATGGGACAGTGCTATAGCTAAGGAAGCCTTCATTTGCATCCCTTTAGAAAAAGTTTTCATCGCTTTATTAAGTGGTAATTCGAATTGTTCAACGTATTGATAAAACAGGTCATCATCCCAGTGTTTATAGGCTGGTCCCACTATGCGCTTTATATCTTTTAAGTTCATCCCTTCAAAAAATACATTGCCATCATATACAAAACCAATGCGCTCCTTGATTGCCTTTTCATGTGTCTTGTAGTCCAACCCGAAAATCTTAACTTCACCAGTCTCTGGTTTTAATAGATTCATCATCATTTTTATCATTGTCGACTTGCCGGCACCATTTGCTCCAATGAATCCTGTTATAAACCCTTGCTTAACTTGTAAATCTATATTTTTAATGGAAAAACCTTTGAATTTTTTCGTTACATTTTTTAATTCAATCACATTCTCCATTTATTTCACTCCTCATATAAAATCTTCAATAATTGTTGAAGTTCATCAAGTGACAGTCCTATTTCTCTGCTATTTGTTATAACCGCACTCAGCTGTTCCTCAATGACCTTCAGCTTCTTCTCTCTAATGACCTCCAAATTTTGTTCTGCGACAAAAGAACCTTTTCCGACAATGGAATAGATAAAGTCCGCCTTCTCCAATTCCTCATAGGCGCGTTTCGTCGTTATAACACTAATTTGTAAATCCTTTGCCAGCTGACGTATGGAAGGTAGTGCTGTTCCCTCCTGCAGATCACCTGCTAAGATAGATGATTTAATTTGATTGGTAATTTGTTCATATATCGGCTCCTTTGAACTGTTGGAGATAATTATTTGCATGCTAACCCCTTCTTCGTCATTTTTGTATAATGTATATGTACTTTATATACATTATATACACCCCTGAAGTATCATGCAACCATTTTATTTGAAAAGAAAGGAAATTTTGCTTATGCCTATAGCTTTGAAAAAAGTTTGATCAAAAACAACTTGCAAGACCATATTTTTTCCAAATAAAAAGAAGCCATTTTCAAAAGATTGATAAACATGGCTTCTTGTTCAGTATTATTTTTATTTGGATAATAAATTTATTAATGTAATTCACATTCGTTTTTTAAACCAAGGTGGCGCGTTACAGCATTTAAGTTAAATTAATTTTATCTTTTGTAAAACCGATCCTTCATTTTTTGTGCGATATCTTCAAATAAAACATAAGTAACAGGTAAAAACATTAACGTAATAAACATGGAGAATGAAAGACCAAAAATAAGCGCAATGGCCATCGGCTGTTGATACTGTCCAGCGTGACCTGTTGTAATCGCCAATGGAATCGTTGCCGAAACCGTAGTAATAAACGTGATAAAGATAGGCCGGTACCTTTCCTTACACGCTTTTTTCATCGCATCATATCGTTCCATTCCAGCAATGCGAAGCTGTTTCATTCGGTCGATAAGCAAAATTCCATTATTTACGACAATTCCGATCAAGATCAACATTCCCATTGCTGAGAGCAGGTTAAGATCTGTTTGAGTAATAAATAGACCAGCTAATACCCCAGTGAGTGTTAACGGAATCACACTCATGACAACGAACGGGTGGATCAAGCTATTAAACTGGATAGACATAATCGCAAAGACAAGGAGTATCGCTGATAGTAACACTAGATACATTTCGTGTGAAGTTGTCTCCTGATCGGCAATTTGTCCACCAACTTCTACGGAGTACCCTGGTTCAACCATATAATTGTTAACAACTTGATAAATATCGTCACTAACCTCACTGAGGTCTCGACCATCCACATCCCCAAGTAGTTGAATGACTCTTTCTCCATCTTCATGGGATATCTCATTTGGCGAAAGTGCTTCTTCGAATGTAATGTAATCACTTAGCGGCTTTTCCCCATTATTTGTGTTGATTTCGACTTCTTCAAGGGAAGTAGCGTCTTGAATTTCTTTTCCATAAGACAGCATAACAGGTATTGAAAAGCCTTCTGCCTTGATGGTGCCCGTTTCTCTTATTGTGGACAAAAGGGTTAATTCGTCTTTAATATCCGTAGGAGTCAACCCATCCATAGCGGCATTTGAACGATCAACAACAATCCGTTGTTCATCACGACTGTTTTCAAAAGTACTAGTAATACCTTGTATCCCAGAAATATCAGCCAATTCAGCATCCAAACCATCTGCCAACCCCCGAAGTTCATCCAAATCATCACCCTTAATTGATATTTGAATGGGATATGTCACAGATCCAGAAGCAGTAATAGGGTGATCTTTAGACATCTCTTGTAACTCGTCATGAATTACTGAATTTATTTCGTTTTGTGAAACCGTTGCTTCTTCTTCAGGCGTCATCTTGACATAAAAATACATTTGGTTTTGTCCAAAGTTACGGATGTTGTACCCTTCAATATCTTCCGTTTCCGAAAGGAATTGAGACATGCTTTCCGCTACCCTCTCACGATCTTCAGGGGTTGTTTGTTGTTCAAGACCAACATAAAATTCGGCTTGACGGTCATAAAAATCAGGTAAGACAGTGACAGGCGTAAAAAATGTCAAAGACAGAGAGGCTAGAAATACCAGAAAAAACAGCAGCACGATTCCCACTTTTCTCCTTGTCTTTTGACCCATCCAGTCAATGTAGCGATCGATCTTTGCAAAAAAGGCAGATGGCTTAGAAGATTCCTTTTTTTGTTTGACTTTCAACCATTTTTCAGACATAACAGGAATAAACGTAAAGCACATAATGAGTGCAGAGAGCTGACTAAAGACAATAACCGCGGCAATTACCTTTGCAAACTCCCCCACCTGTCCGCTGATGAGGCCGATAGGTAAAAAAACCATAATCGTTGTGAGGGTTGAAGCAATGACTGGAGTAAAAACTTCTTTAGTCCCTTGTATGGTCGCTTCCCTATCATCAAGTCCTCTTTCCTTTTTCTTATAGATGGACTCCATAATGACGATAGAAGAGTCAACAACCATACCTAATCCAATTCCAATACCAAGCAAGCTGATTAAGTTGATACTAAAATCAAACAAAGCCATCAGCAAAAACGTCATGAGAACCGTCACAGGGATAGAGATAGCCATAATGACCGTTGCTGCCACATTTCTCAGAAACAAAAAGAGGACAAGAACAACTAGGAAACCTCCAATCAGGACATTTGTTTGCAAATTGCCAATGGAATTTTCTACAAACTCTGATTGAACGATTGTTTCATCCAATACAAACCCATCTATATTTCCTTCTTGTTCAATTACTTTTAATTCAGATCTGACAGCTTGAGTCAACTCCGCTTGCGTGGCTTCATTTGTTCTACCTACAGACACCCACACATAATTGTTATCTCCATCACGCCATAGTTCTTGATTATTTCTGCTTTCTTCCACCTTAATATCTGCAATGGTGCTTAGAAGCACAACACCGTTCTCAGCAGGAATAAAAAGATTTTCTATTTCCTCCATATCTTGTAAACTTGAATTCCATGTTAATACAGGGGTATCTTCTTCATTGGACCGACCAATCGAAACATTGTCATTTTGCTGCTGTAACACATTCTCTACTTCATCATACGTTACACCCGCCTGATTCATCTGTTCAGGCTCTAGTTGAACCATGACGGTCCTTTCCATTTGACCAACCACTCTCACTTCTTTAACTTCCTGGAGAGATTCCAATCGCGGTTTTAACGTCGTTTCTGCAAAAGTAGTCATGGTTCCTATATCTCCATCATGTATATCCATATAAAATTCATAGCGCTGTGCAGATGTATTACGAGAAATTTCTATATCATGAACAGTCGAGATACTTCCTTCCACTTCGCCTACCGCATTCTTTAGCTGCTCATAAGCTTCATCCCCAACCTCTTCTTGAAGGGTAACTGTAATAGAGCTTAAGTCATCAGTTGAAACAGATTCATATCCTTGAATGCCTTCTACATTTGAAAGCGCCTCTTCAATAGGGTATGTTACATTTTCTTCCATATCTGAAGCAGGTACATTGGAAGCTTCAGCTGAGACCGTCACCGTGTCATAAGTTACCTCTGGATAAAACTGATTTTCCAATGTGTCCATGAACATCATACTTACAACAATCATTCCAATGGTGGCGTAGACGACAATAAACTTCCTCCTCAACAATCCCTTGATCCAATTCATATTTCCCCTTCTTTCAGAAATATTTTAATCAATGTAAACATTTTACATGAGGGGCATTACTTAATACAATTATATTTTTTAAAAAAATATATATTTGATTGAAATATATATTCGTGGTACTATACAGCTATGGACAGAATGACAGCAATCAAAGGCAGTTTAGAGGTTTGTGTACTCAGTATTCTTTATAAAAAACGCAGTTACGGTTATGAAATTATGAAAGAACTTGAGAAATTCAATATTAAATTGAAAGGAGTAGGCAGCATCTACCCCATCCTTACGAGGATTAAAGAAAAACAACTTGTCAATGTAAGAAAAGAGTTCGCTGAAGATGAAAGACCCCGTATCTATTATGAGATAAACGAAAAGGGAATTGCATTTTTAAAAAATGAAATGCAAGAATGGTACGCTCTTCAACATGACATAGACTCCCTAATGACTTATCATGCTAAGGATCTTAAGGAGGATAATTAAAAAATGAAAGAGGAATTACTGCCATACGAAAGACGATATGTTAATGAGATTATGGACATACTCAAATCAAGTGAAGTGAAATCCTCGTACCGGGAAGATGCAAAAGAACAGTTAGTTGAACATATTCATGAAGCACGACTGAACAATGAGGACTTCAAAGAAATTCTCGGTACACCAGAACACTTTGCACTACATTTTATGGATACAGCTGTCACACGAGAAGAACAGGCAGTCACTAAAATGAATATTAAAGAAGCCAAGCATCAATCAAAACGAGTTTTTTCATTAAAGGGACCTTTGTTTTTTTTGGTTTTGACAGGCATCTTCTATTTGGTTCTTCAATTCTCAACAGTCTTAATTTTCACACCGGTTCTTGCACCAGGTTATGGAACAGCTTTTCATCTGTTTGTCATCTCAGATTTCCTCTGGTGGAATATCCTTGTCACAGCCATTAACGTTGGCATCGCCTTGGTGTTAAGTACTGTGACTATGTACCTGTTAAGCAAGCGTTACCGCCTATTTTAAAAGGAGGAAGAGCTTATAAGCCTTCCTCCCCTTTATACGTGCGTTTTAATTACGTTCATCATGTTGCCACAACCGTTCCAGATTATCGCCGTAATCCCCGCTTCTCTTAATCCGTTACCCGTATCTTTTGTTCCTCCCAATGTAATCGAGACCGGTGACTAACGCAAAACTTTATTGTTTACATACAATGACCTTAACTTAACTAAAAGGGGGTTTTCTAATGAGCGCAGGTGGATATGGATCAAATTTTGCTTTACTCGTTGTTCTATTTATCCTTTTAATAATTGTTGGCACTAGTTACACTAGTGGCGGCTTTGGTGGTTTTGGCGGAGGAGGTTACTAAATATAATAACCTCAGTATTTATACGGCAGATCGTTATAGTGGTCTGCCCTTTTTTCGTTTTATCTAGACAAACATAAATTGTTTTAAATGGAGTCCTCGCGGCACACTTGTGACAAGGAATCATTAAAAAGACTGTCAAGGGACAATAGAAAGGATCCAGGCGAATATGTTCCGGATCTTTTTCCTTACTACTAAGAAATTTTACGTCAAGAGTTGCGAGGACGACATGAATTGTATCCCATTTGATCAGATTACTGATATCCAGAATAGACTATAATGGTAGAAACTAATCTTGATCGGAGGATACGTTATGTGCGGCCGTTTTACCTTGACAGTGAATCTGGAGAAAATTCAAGAGCAGTTAGACGTGGAGGAGATAAACTTAGAGGATTATAAAGCAAGCTACAACATCGCCCCTTCTCAGAACATACTTGCCGTAATTAATGATGGAGAAAATAACCGTATGGGTAAATTGCGCTGGGGATTAATACCATTTTGGGCGAATGACAAAAACATCGGGTACAAAATGATTAATGCACGCGCTGAAACAGTTGCTGAAAAAGGAAGTTTTAAGCATGCGTTGAAAAAACGCCGTTGTATTATTCCGGCCGACTCCTTTTATGAGTGGAAAAAGGTCGACGGTAAAAAGCAACCGTATCGTATTTATTTGAAAGAACAAGATGTTTTTGAATTTGCAGGGCTGTGGGAAAAGTGGAGAGATGAAAACGATCAGAATATATTCAGCTGCACGATCATAACGACACAGGCGAATGACTTTATGTCAGAAATCCATAATCGAATGCCTGTCATACTCCATAAAAAACACCATCAACAATGGATGGATCCGGCTAACCAAGATCCAGAGGATGTAGTGCAATTGCTGCAGCCGATTGATTCCAATGCAATGACCGCTCTTTTAACACGGCAAGAATAAGCTTGCCGTGTTAATTCTTCGCCGACACAGATCACATCAGCTTTCCTGTGGTATAAGGGTGAGTTCCTAACCCATGTTTGCGTTTTCTTTAAATACTATACCGTTCAATTCGAAAAAAGCAAGTTCTATAAAAATTAAAGTGGATTTACCAGCTCTTTGTAATCGTTCCGTGGACTGTTTACTTCCGTCGATACTTCATGTATCTATTTTAAGTTTGATTGGATTTGGGTTAGTTTTTTCCGGCGTTTTAGGAACCTGTAGCGGTATTTAGCAACCTGCTGCCCTTTTTTGTTTCTCAAAATCCTGACAACACGCCTTACAAATCGATTGCCACGCCTCTTTGATCTATTTATATAGCGTACGAAACGCATAAAAATCTAATTGCCAGCGTCCTTCGGTACTGGTCCCGGTTTCTTCGTTCCATTTCAAATTCTCGTTACAGACACACTTTATTTCTTCACACTCCCCCAACCCGTAATATCTAAACAGCGCTGGAACGGACAGACTCGCCCTTTTTTGAGCCAAACAGATTCCTGTCAAAGACTTCCGCAGTTCCTCGTTTTCTTCTCCCCCACTACTCCGAAAACGATATAAGAATCTTCAAATCTTGGGTTATTAAAGACATTATGTCTCATCAATTTAGCTGATTGTAGGTTTACTTATTGGGCATGATAAAAAAATAAATGAAAAAAGAAAAGACTGTTAAAAGGACGGAGATTTTTTTGTTCAATCAATTGCTTTTATGGTCCACCTTTATTATTCCTTGGTTTGCACTTATCCCCTTAAATAAAACGGATGTTAAAAAGTTTATCCCGGCAGCATTGTTTGGCGCGCTCATTCTAACCTTTGTTTTCCAAGTTGCAGATAAATTTAATTGGTGGGAGATAGAAGAAAATATTATCTTGCTTACAAATACCACACCTTTTGTTTATGGCTTGTTTTTTGTTGGTACCATTATCATCCTGTATTTTACCTATCACCATTTTCTGTTTTATTTGTTAACTAACCTTATTATCGATGGTTTTCTTTCTTTTGGGATAAGTAAATGGTATGAACATTTAGGTATTTACAAGTTAATAAATATTAATTCTGTTGGGGTTTATTTATTAACTACGGTGATCGCAATTTTGATTTATGGATTTCAAAAATGGCAGGATACTGTAATGATTTAAAATTAACCACGTCGAACTATAAAAAATGCACAGGGTGCAACATAAATTAAAAACTATCCCAAACATCATATGAATGATATTCAGGATAGTTTTTTTTTAACTCGCCTTTCTTGCTGCTTCTGACTTATCCATTCCGTTATTTTTCAGGAACATGTAGAAGGATGCCCCAAATATGATAACGTAGCCTGCAACGCTGAGTAATGTTGGAATCTGGCCGAACAGTATAATGCTCAGCAGCGCCGAGTAAACAACGGTGGAATAAAAGAAAATGGAAATCTCGCTCGCCGGGGCAAACTTGTAAGCAAGCGTAATACCAAATTGACCGACCGTCGCACAAACCCCGGCCAAAAGCAGTAATGCCCATTGCTGCCAGCTCATAGGTTCATAAAACATAATCGTGAACGGCAGAAGAACAAGCGTTGTAAAGAACGAAAAATAAAAGACCACGGTATAATGCTTTTCCCGGCTGCCGAGAACACGAAGAAGGGTATAGGCCCCTGCTGCGAACACAGCCCCAAGCACCCCGACTATATAAGGAAAAACTTCCACAGAAAATTCCGGCTGAATAATGAATAAAGTACCGGCAAAAGCAATAAGCACCGCAAAAATCTGATACCGCCGGGCGCTTTCTTTCAAAAAAACCGCCGAAAATATAATGAGAATAAACGGGCTGAGTTTGTTGAGCATTTCCGCATCTGACAATACAAGATGATCAATCGCATAAAAATTCAGGACGATTCCAACCGCTCCAAGGGCGGAACGGTACAACAGTAGTTTCTGATTTTCCTTTTTCCCAAAAATCCGCTCTTTATGGTGCAGTACAAAGCCTAATGTTATAATAGCCGCTATAATATTACGAAAAAACGCCTTCTGCATCGTCGGCAAATCCCCGGAAAGCTTCACAAAAGCCCCCATAAGCGAAAAACCCAATGCAGAAACCAATAATAACCAAATTCCTTTATTACGATCAGACATCAGTCGTTCCTCCAATTCCTCTAAACCAGCTCTATATAGGAGACCTATTAAAACCACCGACAGACTATATTAATATAAAATCCCAATAATGGAAAGTAATTTGTTTGACTGAATACTCTATATTTTTTTGAAGAGACTTGTTCCATTCATTGTTTCTGTTTATCTTTTCCATTATGAGTAGACAAATGAAATGCTAAATACATAGATTCTGGATAGTTATTTTCTTATTCATACATGTTTTTTATTTTTTAATCAGTGCTTCTTGTTGGCGCGACCCTATATGCAAATTTTCATAACACAGATTCAAACCTTTTTAAGGTTATTGTAAGGTTCTCTTCAGACTGGGGAAAGGCGGGTTCATTACAGTTGAAATAGAGATAGAATTCTCTAAAAAAGACATGAATGGAGATGACGTTTCAAATGACGACTTCGGCTATAGTTCAAACTCAAAAATTATCCAAAACATATAGCGGTCTTAATCCTGTTAATAAAGTAGATCTCCGTGTTCAGGAAGGAGAAATCTACGGGTTTCTGGGTCCAAACGGGGCGGGGAAAACAACGACACTAAAAATGTTGCTCGGACTCATTAAGCCTTCTGAAGGGACAGTTAAAATATTCGGAGAAAGCCTGAATAAACACCGACTATCTATTCTACAACGTACTGGATCACTCATTGAATCTCCCTCCTACTACGGGCACCTGACAGGGCTAGAAAATATGAAGATCATGCAGCGTCTACGCAATGTGCCAGATAAAAACGTAGATGAGGCGCTTCGTATCGTAAGGCTAGAAAACCAGAAAAACAAAAAAGCTGACCAATATTCGCTAGGAATGAAGCAACGGTTGGGGATCGCAATGGCACTTCTCGCCTTCCCCAAACTGTTGATCCTCGATGAGCCGACAAATGGCCTTGATCCAGCAGGTATTGGTGAAATCAGGGAGCTCATTAAATCACTACCTGCACGCTATGGAATAACTGTTTTGCTCTCCAGCCACCTGCTGTCTGAAGTTGATCAGTTAGCTACCTCAGTAGGCATTATCAGTGAAGGAAGTTTGTTATTCCAAGGCAGTATGACAAGTCTTCGAGAAAAAGGAAGTACCACCATCTATCTAAAAACCGGTGACAATCCCAAAGCGGAACAATTGCTTCTCACTCAAGGCTACAGTCCAGCTCAAAGCGAGAGCCGGCTAGGGTTCAACAATCTTGGGGATGCGAATGTGGCGGAAATGAATAAATTACTTGTTGAAAACAACATTCCTGTCACCCGGATCGAAGAGCAGAAAAAAAGTCTGGAGGATATTTTCTTAGAACTGACAGGAAAGGAGCGGAGCTTGTGATTAAAACATTAGGCCTGGAATATTTCAAAATTCGCCGCAAAAAAATATGGATCATGATTATGCTATTTCTTGGTGTCGAGATGCTATGGGCCTTCATATCCATCAACCGGTCTATTGCTAGTAACCCAGACCAAGCCATCTGGGAATCTGTCATTCACACTATAGCCTCCATGAATGGACTTTTTATTCCAATTCTTTCGGCCATCATTGTTTCTCGGATTTGCGATATGGAGCATAAGGGGTCAACCTGGAAAATGCTTGTTACCACCAATGTGGGGCGCGGTCAAATTTACTCAGCCAAGTATATATGCGCTAATAGCCTGCTGCTTTATAGCATCCTTGCACAAACCTTACTTATGGTCGTGTTCGGGCTGATAAAAGGATTTCCTGGAGCGCCCCCTTTCGAATTACTGATTCAGTTCATTGGAGGCACCCTTCTGACTACTCTCGCTGTTACCGCACTTCAGCAATGGATTTCTCTAGCCATTAAAAACCAAGCTTTTGCGCTATGCCTGGGCATGTTAGGTGGATTCATAGGAATGACCATTGGGCTATTCCCAGCTGCTGTCAGACATATTTTCATCTGGTCTTATTATATGGATCTCAGCCCGGTTACTTTTCTGTACGACGAGCATTCGAGTTCCTATATAACACAGACGGTAGGCTCTGGTCTCGTAGTGGCCGCGCTTATTATGACCGTGATATTCTATGTTGCTGGAAGAATCCATATTACCCTAAAGGAAATCTGACTAGGAGGAAATGTAATGAAACGAAGTATTTCCGCAGAATTGCTAAAATTACGGCATTCCAAAATTGGTCTAGTACTCGCCGTGCTTCCTATTTTAAGCTTGCTGATTGGATGTGCGAATTATTATTTTAATCAAAATGCCCTACAAAATGGCTGGTATAGCCTATGGAGCCAGGTCAGCCTATTTTACGGGGAGTTTTTCCTGCCCATACTGATTGCCATCTGCTGTGCCTATATTTGCAGGTTAGAACATCTAAACCAGAATTGGAATATGACTATGTCCTCTCCTGTTTCGGTGGCAAGTGTGTATCTGGCCAAATTAATTGTTGTTAGTATTTTAATCTTATTCGTTCAAGCATTGTTCATGGGACTCTACTGGATTGCAGGTACCCTGCTCTCTTTAACCGGTCCTTTCCCTGTAGAGACTATAGGGTGGACTTTAAGGGGATGGTATGCATCTCTGTCCATTATCGCTTTGCAATTGGGACTGTCGCTTCGGATTCGCAGCTTTGCTACACCTATCGGAATTAGTCTGTGCGGGGTGTTTGTTGGTCTTGCCATGTATATTGCTAAGTTAGGCATCTTTTTCCCGTTTTCGCTGTTAACCATTGGGATGGGTGTGCTGTCTCAAGATAAGTTAACACACGCACAGAACATTCAATTTTGGGTAATCAATATGGTTTTCGTTATTATCTTTGCATCGTTATCTATTCGTCGATTAAAAAGCAAAGATGTTGTTTCATCCTGATTATGCTTAGGAGGAATGTATGGTGAAAAAGATATTACTGATACCAGGGTTAATCATCGTAGCTGGGGTATGCTTGTCGATGATCTTCTACAATCCGGATAAGCTTGAACCTGAAAATCCCGCTGGAAAAACTATTTACTATACAGAGATAACTGGAGCCGGAAGTCAAGGTGAGAGCGGACGTTATAACTATGAATTAACTGCCTATGATGAGAAAGGGGAAGAAAAAAATCTTAGTTTTTCAGCTGGAAAGCAATTGAGAGAAGGTGCTTATATCCAGCTGTACCACGCATTGATTAGGGGTATAACACACTGGGAAGAAGTTACCTTTGAGGAAATGCCTGACGCGGTTCAAGAACATTATCAACAATAGGGATCTTACAAAGGAAGAGGAAGTCCGCTTATATAAAGTTAAGAACGTGATATAATCGACAAAAATAACCATCCCTATTAAATGTTGTCTAACCACATTTTCTGCCAAAAAGTAAAATGGTGTTTTTATGGATAAATAATTCCTCTTGTTCATGTATAATAAAATTAGGTGATGAGCATGGAGAACTTAAAAGAGAAGAAAATATTAGTTGTAGACGATGAATCGGAAATCAGAATAATGATAGAAAGGTTTTTAAGAAAAGAGGGCTTTTTCCGCATTTACACGGCTGCAGACTGTGATTCAGCTTTGTCAATCTGCCGCACAAACAAACCAGATATTGCAATTCTTGATATTATGTTGCCCGATGGAGACGGGTTCTCGCTTCTTTCTTCCATCAAACAATTTTCGGACACACCGGTTCTTTTTCTCTCTGCCCGCGGCGAAGATGAAGACCGATTGCTCGGGCTGGGTCTGGGGGCAGATGATTACGTTGTGAAGCCTTTCCTACCACGCGAGCTATCATTACGACTTATGGCAATTCTAAAACGTGTCTACTCATCTCCTATGACGGACGATCATTATGTCTTTCGACTGGAAGAACAGACTATTGATCTAGATAGCGCAGTCGTGCATAAGAATCATAAAGAACTGCCATTAACTGCAAAGGAGCATGCCATCCTTGTGAAATTATACGAGAATCGTAACCGCATTGTCACAAACGATGCCCTATGCTTGGCTGTATGGGGAGATGACAGCTACGGGTATGAAAATACGTTGATGGTCCATATTAGGCGGTTGCGCGAAAAAGTCGAGCCCAATCCCTCTAAACCCATCTATCTTCTAACCGCCAAAGGGTTGGGGTATAAACTGCTGGTAAAGGAGATACGCTGAGTGGAAGGAATTACTCGGATATTACGCCAGTTTGTCACCGCAACTATCTTGATTTCAATATTTTTACTTATTTTTAATTTCGTACTACTGGGCGTGCTAGTGTTCAACAATAATAACCCGAACCCGTCTCCGGAAGGTGTAGTTAAGCAAGTGGCCCAAGGGCTTAACAAACAGGGCGACAACTATCGTTTGGATGAGAATACCGCCAATCTTCTTCAGCAAAATAAGACTTGGGCAATGCTTGTAACGGATGATGGTCATGTGGAATGGGACTATCATTTGCCTAATGATGTTCCGAGATCATACAATCTAGTCGAGGTAGCTAAGTTTTCCCGTTATTACCTTGAGGAGTACCCGGTTTATGTTTGGGAGCATAAAAATGGCATTGTTGTGCTGGGATATCCTAAGAATAGTCACTGGAAGTATCAAATTGATTCTCATTCCAACTGGGTAGAATCGCTGCCTCAACGTCTAGTATTGTTGCTGCTATTTAATGTGGTACTTGCACTACTAATCTCTGTCGTAATTGGCTCACGCCTAATTAAAAGGATACGACCTCTTGTGGCGGGAATCCACAGTATTGCTAGGGAAGAAGAAGTACAAATGGATTCCAAAGGTATATTCGGTGATTTGGCCCGCAGCATTAATTCCGCATCGGTTATACTTCAGAAAAAAACAACGGCATTAAAGTCAAGGGATGAAGCTCGATCCAACTGGATTGCCGGAATTTCTCATGATATCCGGACGCCACTCTCGATGATACTAGGCTACGCAAGTGAAATGGAGGATAATTCAGAGTTGCCGAAGGAACAGAGGTATGAGGCCGGTATCATTAGACGGCAGGGGGAGAAGCTACGCTCACTTATAAACGACTTGAATCTGGTCTCGATGCTAGAATATGAAATGCAGCCTTTGCAATGGAAGAGTATCCGATTATCGGTTTTGGCAAGACAGGTTGTTGCGGATTTTTTAAATAACGGATTAGATGACCGGTATGACATTGAGCTGAACCTAGCTGACGAAGCAGTTAAAATCAATGGGGACGAAAAATTATTGCTTCGGGCAATCAATAATCTTGTCCGTAATAGTGTGCGCCATAACCCTCAGGGCTGCAAAATCGTCTTGGAAACTTTTCTATCCGAAGACTCCTCTCAATATTACTTTATCGTAAGAGATAATGGGCGGGGAATTCCTAAGGAGCAATTAAAGAAAATTACCGAGTTGCCTTATTCATCAAAAAGAAAGCAGACTGTTCAACAAGGGCACGGTGGTTTAGGACTTCCGATGGTGGAAAGGATCATACAGGCGCATCACGGTCGCCTCATTCTTTCAAGCGATGTGGATCAAAAAGGTTTGATAGTCATTATGGAACTTCCAGTTTTAAAATAAAATTAAGTTGTAAACTCGAAGCGCCCTCCTGAGATAGAAAGATTTAGGAGGGCGCGTTTTAAATTTACTATATTTGATTACACTTGCTCCTGCCCGTTATCAAATAAGGTTTCCATTTCACACTAGTTAATTCATATCAATTGATGTTCACAAAACTGATTATATAATTCGTGATTACTTTGCAATTCTAAATGTGTACCCAGCCCAGTTATTTTACCGTTTTCAATGAAGATTATTTTTTCTAAATCCTTAATGCTTGATAATCTATGTGCAATTATAATGGTTGTTCTTCCCTTTATTAATTCATTCATAGCAGCTTGAACTTTTTCTTCCGATTGACTATCTAAATGTGAAGTTGCTTCATCCAATAATATTATTTGAGGATCTTTCAAAAACATTCTGGCAATTGCTATTCTTTGTCTTTCCCCCCCAGATAGATTAAATCCTTTCTCTCCAATATGTGTATTTATTCCGTTAGGTAATTTTTTTATTAAATCCCAAACATAAGCCATCTTACAGGCTTCAATTATTTTTAACTCACTAATTGTATTTTCATCAAGGCCAAAGACTATATTATCTTTTACAGACCCAGTAATTAGGCTATGTTCCTGTGACACATAACCAATCTGCATACGCCATGATGATAAAGAGTAATTTTCAATATTTACCCCATCGAAATATATAGAGCCGTTAGTCGGTTTATAATACCTTTCCAATAAGGATATTAGTGTAGTTTTTCCACTACCGCTTGGGCCTACCAAAGCGTATGTCTTGCCTCCCTCAATAATTAGGTTAATATTATTCAAACAAAAAGAAGAATTATCTGTGGTTGTGTACTTAAAAGATAAATTTTTTATCTCTATATCCTTATTACCAATATCTAAGACCAGCCCTTTATCCAATTCTTCACTAACTTCATTGAGTAGCTGAGAAATCCTTTCTGTAGCTCCTTTAGTATTCTGTAGTTGAGAAAAAAAAGATCCGAAACTCAAAATAGGTCCCATTATATAAAATAACAATGTTAAAAAAGCAATAAACGTTCCCGCTGACAAATCACCGGTGGATAATTTAACCCCACCATATCCAACGATTGAAACAATTATAAACATCATAATTAAATTCACTACTGGATCTATAATAGAAGACCATTTTGATTGTTTTATACCTATACTTTTTAATGCTGCAATACTTTTCTTACCCTTGTCTATTTGATAGTTTTCAGCCGTAAATGATTTAACTAATTTATTCTCTGTAATCATTTCATGTGCATTTACATTAAGAGTTGCGGTCGATTCTTGCATCCTTTTAGAGATTTTAGATAAAATCTTGCCCAATGGTACAAAAAAAATTAGAAATATTGGTACAGAGAGAGCAATTACTAATGTTAATTGCCAATCGTAATAAAATAACCAGAAACTACAAAATATTATGATAAATATGGAGTTAATAAACTTTGAAAAAGAATTACTCACTAAACTATATATAACATTAGTATCATTCACTATCCTACTCGCTATGTCTCCTGACTGATTAATATCAAAGAAATCAGTTGGTAACGTCACAACCTTATTCCATAATAATGACCTTAAATTAGCAACTATATTTAATCCGACAACACTTAATAAATAACCGGAAAAGGCTCTAGTAATTGCACCAGTAATAAATAATAATGCTAATATTGCTAGTGCACTTGTTTCTAGGCTGTCCGTTTGAGTATATGAATCTACTATAATTCTTAATGTGTTCGGAATAAATGTTGAAATTACAGCACCAATAGATCCAACAATACAAGTAACTATAAAAAGAAGATATCTCGGATTCGTAAAGTGAATTAACCTGAAAAATTCAGTCCATTTATATTTATTACCCTCTGTATTTGACATATTATCACCTTCCATCCATGAAATCGTTAGTCGATATAGTATACTTTAAACACTCATGTGGATATAGGAGGTTTTGTTTAGTTTCCCTACTGTTAAGTAGGATGAAACTTTGATAGATACAATAAGCATGTCAAAATACGCTCAATTATTTACTTATCTCCAGAGTCCATGGATCTGTGATCTGCGCGGACACAAGTTTCTTATAGTATTTACTGTTTTCTATTAATTGTTCATGGGTTCCACGATCAACAACCTGCCCCTTATCCAATACATAAATCATATTGGAGCTTATGATTGTACTTAGTCGATGTGCAATCACAATCTGAGTACAATTTAATGTTTTAAGGTTTTCTGTTATTACTGACTCCGTTACAGTGTCCAAAGAACTAGTCGCCTCGTCTAGCAACAGTATTTTAGGACGATTGACCAACGCCCGTGCTAAAGCGATTCTTTGTTTCTGACCTCCCGATAAATTAGTACCAGATTCCGATATCAGTGTATTATAACCCATGGGCATACTTTCAATATCAGAATGAATATCAACAAGGCGTGCCGCCCAAATGACGTCTTCCATGGACGCTTCAGGTGTATGAATGGTGATATTCTCATATATTGTGCGATTAAACACAAAATTATCTTGCAGAACTATACTTATTTGACTTCGTAAGGTTTTCCTCTCAACCTCTTTCATGCTGACATCATTGAAATAAATTGAACCCTCTGTAGGCTTGTACAATCCAACAAGTAGATTTGCAAGTGTACTCTTTCCCGACCCTGATCGTCCTACTAAAGCAATCCTTTCACCTGGCTTAACCGTCATATGGATATCTTTTAATATATTTTCTCCAAAGTCACTATACTTGAAATTGACATGATCAATAGATATATTTCCACTCAAACTTAAAGTTTGGGTATTATCATTTAGTTTATCCTTATCAGATCCACTCTCTGATTGTTTATCCTCTTTCATAACATCATATATACGATCTAACAGAGAATCTACCATAACTAAATCAACTATTAACATGGCTAGAGAGTTCAAGGGACTAAGGAAAAGTGTCGATAATGACATAAATGAAATTAACATACCAATAGTGATATTTCCTTGTTGCATCTGAAATAGACCCACTAATAAAATTATCATCGGTGTCATGAAGTTAAGACCATTGCTCACTGTGTTCACTTTTGCCTGATAATAGCCTTTATCTTTCATTGCTTTTAATTGCTGAGCAAATAAACTTTTCCACCCTTTATCTGCTTCACCTTCAATTCCCAGAGACTTGATAGTGGATATACCTTCCAAGATCTCTGTCATAAATGAGCCTGCCAAACTCTGAGCAGCAATTTGAGTTTGTGTTAGTTTTTTAAATTTACTTCTTGTATATAAAAATACAAGGAATTGCAGAGTTCCTAATGATAAAAGTGTGAAAGCAACGACTTTTGACTGTATCAAAATAACGGCAAAAGTAACTATTACTAAAAAGATATTAATTATGGTTGAAATGAATTTTTGGGATACTATTTCCCGAATAGTGACATTACTATTAATACGTAACATCATATCCCCACGTGAACGACCCTCAAAATATTGGTATGGCAAATACATCATGTGGGAGATAAAACTATTTGTAAGTTGAGCATCCAAATGTTGTTGCAATTTTACAATACATATATCCTTAAAATAAGAAAAACAAAATTGTAACAAGATTAGAACAATAATACCTGCGATAAGAAAAGGAAATAATGAATAACCTCTATCTTGTACCGCAGAGTCCACTGAAAATTGCATTAGCAACGGAAACGATACAGAAACAATTTGTAGACCAAATGCAAGTAATACAGCTAAAAAGAAAAACTTTTTATTATTAAAGATTAAATTTTTAAAGAAAGCCAGTTTACTATACTTTTTCTCTTTGCGAGTCTGGAAACCCTCGTCAGGATATGCCATTAAAAAAATATTAGAGTACTTCTTTGCAAATTCATTTTCATCCAACTCTAGCCTTCCAATCGCTGGATCAATCACAACATACTGTTTGTTTGGTTTGACGCTTTCTAACACAACAAAATGTTTGTTTTCCCAAAATAAAATAGATGGTACCATCTCATTACTAAGAGCATCATATGGGGCTTTCTTGGGGATAGCCTGCATTTGATAAATCTGGGCGACATCCTTCATCTTTAGCATTGAAATTCCTTCACGCATGTTTCCAACTGTTGCAAAACGTTCTTTTAAATTAGAAAAATCAGCCTCATATCCATAAAACCCCAGCAACATATGCAAACAGCTAGGACCACAGTCATATTGGTTCATCTGAATTTTTACAGGAACTTTCTTTCGAACCTTGAATATATTTAACAGTCCAGCCCATTTAGACATAATAGCGATCTGCCTTAATACCCTGTTTCTGGAAGGAAGCTATATCATTAGGTCCTTCCAATAATAATACTGAAGGTAAATGACGATTGAATATACGCAACAATTGGTAACCAATACCAGAAAGACCAAGCATTAATCCAGGAATTTGCTGCCTGCCTGGTATGCCGCACTTCCAATGGTTTCCAATTTTTTCTACCTCATTTAGAATACGATTAGTCATTTGTGAAACAAAGGTATTTAATTGGTCACTATTAAGATGATCCGCACCCAACAAAATTAATTCAAGATTCCCCATATCGCCATGGCATAGAGAATAACTAACCTCTGTAAATCCATCCCTCATTGTTTTCTCCAATGTTTTATCGATATCACTATCTAACATCTTTGATTCAATATAACGTGCTTTTCCTATACGAGCAATGCCGAGTCCGGGTGCTCCATTACACCAGTACATAACAAAATGATCGTCTGGTACTTGACCATCTGAAAATCTTAGATCCTTCCAGTTATTCTCAGTTGGAGAATATAAACTGTTCTCATACTCAATTCCTGCCAAACAAGCATCTAAATATCGATAATCATCAGTTGTATCATATAAACGTGCTAGGCTAAGACAAATACCAGCATTCCCATGTGCAATTCCACTAAGTGGGGCCTTATTAATAGTTGATGTTACCCAGGCAATCCCCGTATCCCTAGGTTGTGATTTTTTTAGAAGATGTTCTCCGCACTTTTGTGCTATCTCAAGTGCTTTAGGGGATTTATATAAGTCATATATATCTAAACATGTAATCAGAGTTCCGGCACAACCGGAAATTATATCTAACTTATCATCTGCTTCGATCATCTCCTCTAAGATGTCCATTAATTCAATAACCTCATCGTTGATCAAATGTTGTTCAAATAATTTGGATCGATGTAGTAGCACATACAGTAATGAACCATAACCAGTAAATACAGAAATATTACGGTCAATGTTATTTCTTACCATCTCCCAAGCTGTATTGATGCATTGGTTGGCAATTTCAACATATTCCTTATTACCAGTTTCCTTGCCTAGGTACATGAAAAAATAAGCTATCCCTGTAACACCATTGTATAGCCCCACATCTGTAGGCTTATAGACAAGTTTTTCATCCGCATCCATACCCATACCAATCCATGACACGGTCTGACCGTCGTCTCCCTGAACAACAATACTTTTAATGTAATCACCAATTCGTATAGCTTCCCTTAAAGCACGGTCATTATTGTTAGGTCTGATCGATTCTTTTTCCAACATATCTAAATTAACACTATCTGTAATCTTCTCCATAGTATGAGTTTTTTCTAATAAATATTTTGTTTGAACTGTACGTTCGATGAATTCCCATTGTGTTTCTAAATCCTCTTCATTCATTTGTAATATTTTTCTTTTTGTTATAGTTATAATATCTTGATAATAGGCTTTTTTTATAGGAGGGGAATCTCTATGATGCATTAAATTCTTTTGTCCAATAACAGTTCTGAACAGTGGTACATCTCCACGGATAAGGTCGTAGCATTCATATTTCACTGATTCCTCTCGGCTAGAATCATGCTGAATAATTGACCACATAATATCAATTAGTTTTATTTTATCTAATCCATCTTTCAAATACTTCGGGTGAGAACTTGCTTCCAGTAATGAAAAATAGCTAATGGTAGGCCTGATAATAGTACGAACAACACAACCCTCAAACAGTTTATAAAACAAGTTAATGAATTCGTCACGATGCTGCATTATTAGTTGATAACTTTGAAAGAACCCATTTTTAATTTTATCTTGGTAATTTTCCGGGGTGATGGGCTGTTCTTTATATGAAGGTAAGTGATAATATTTATCTACTTTAATTTTATTCCGTTTAATTTTCATTTCATCTGTATTTTTTTGGAATATTTCGTAAGTGTTCATTACTTGTACAGTATCTCCTGCCAATCCGCTAAGATCACTATGATATAAAGAATTAGGGTCTAAAGTAGGTAACATACTTGTTTTCAGCACTGAGTCATCCAAAATAAGTGAAGCTTTCTCGCGGGCAGTATACCCATCCTTTTCTTCCAAATATGTAAATGGTCTATTATGAAACAAGGATTCCAAGTCAACAAAAAAGGGATGCTCCCCATGGGCAATAATATTTTCCATATGCATATCTGTTGCATTTATGGCGTATAAAATCGCCATATACTGCCCTTGCCGTTCAAAATATTTTTCTACACCTCCTATTTGATTACATTCCTTATAAGGAATAAATTCCTGCCATCCGTATTCTCCTTTATTTAAGGTTTTTGCAATTTTAAATTGATTATTAATATCTTTTTTATTAAACCATTTCAAGAGATTTGCAAATGCAATATCAATTTCAAGATCTCTTGGTTTATACATAATGCTCGTATCTTTAAACTTTAAACGAAGTACGCTGGCACCATCATTATGAGAGTCACCCAAGAAATCAATTTCTTGCAAGTTTTCCAAGTTAACGTTAAAAAATTTCTCAATTTTACTTTTATCGTTAATTAGTCTATCTAATACAACCAAAATGTTTTTATTAATCTGTTTTACGTTTTCAGCAATCATTCTAGCCAATACAGGATAATCAAGTAATAACTTTAATATATCTGCTGGATCTTTAATTTTAGTATTAACAAAACTTTGATACCTTTGCTTTGGGTCATTTCCCTCCAATTCTTCATTTACTCTAGATTTATTCAACTCATATATTAAAGTTTTTACGGAAAGCTGAAATATCTTGTCTGCTACTAGTTGCAATACTACTCCAATAACTCGTCGTTTGCCTATCCATGCTCCTGTGTCCTCCAGCCATTCTTCCATAATTTGAACTGTTCGTTTTAAAAAAGGGATGTAAAACTCAAAAAATGGAATCTCTTCCGCATTAAAATGAGTATATTCACCTATTTCCTGTCCGCCATTATTTTTAAATACAGAGACAAGTTCTTGATACCATTCGTAATCAGATACATTATATTGATATTGTTTTTCTAAAAGCAACGACTTAAATTTGTAAAATTCCATGTTTTCGGCGTTGAGGCGACGTTTTAGTAAGTCACGATCATCAGACAGATTGTTTAACCAATCCTTAATGATATCATCATCATTTTGATTTAAACCTTCTTGGTTACTACTTAGATTAAATTGTTCATACCTCTCTGTTAGATATAACGCATTACTCCACCGGTTATCAACCAAGAGACTATTTACATTCATTACTTTTCCACCCCTATATTGGCATATTTACAGATTGAGCACATATACTGATAAACAGCTATGTGCTCAACTGATTTTGGCCGAACTTTTACAAGATTAGCAGCAAGTCGCCCACCCAGATGGAGAAACAGAGTTATAATGACATTCATGGGATACAGTACAAAATACCCCTCCACTGTCGTCAGCTAGTTGATTTCCTGCCGCTCCTGTAACCATCATAAGTTCCTCATCACTGATGTCCTCAATAGCCTTCAATGCTTCCTTATTAAAAATTTCCATCACAGATTCACCTCCTAGATTTTTGACCTATCTATGCACAGCTATTAAAGCGGTACATCAAATTAATTTATGTCAGAACCTAACTGTGATAGATAATATTGTAAGTATAATCTATTTCTATACTATCACAGTAAAAAAGAAAAGTATATTTAAAATTTTAAGAATTTTGCGACAAATAACAGCAAATTTTTACACTTAGTTAGAGAAAATAAAAAGTACCACACCATTCCTTTAAAGGTCTTTCGATTAGTTAATCAATGAAAATAGCTGTTCTGCATGTCTCTCTTCTAATAATTGTAAGTATGTTTCATTATCTATTTTCATAGTAAACATGAGATGTTATCTCCCCTCAACAGGCTTTCTTACCAACTAAAAACCCATACCCGCCTTCATAAATCACATCATAACTCTTCTCCTCTTTATGCGTCTCATCTCAGCATTTCTCTTTCCTATTTGATCGCATCTACTATAAGGGAAGGAAATACTAATTCTGCTCCTTGATTTCTGGGATCATATTGCTTTGATCAAAATATCACACCTTTTTTTCCATCCCATTCCTCCTTACAATAAAAATCGCCCTTATCGTCACAATATTCAATCAACTCTACTTGCAAGTCGGCCTCTGTAAACATAGATGAACTTATAATTAGGACGGCACTCCTGTTATAACAACGCGACCGTTTCTGAATAGTTTTTTCTAATATTGCTGGCATAATTGAAGATTCGTATTCCCGTTGTAGATAGGTGCCTTCCATTAGCTGTTGAATAAATGTGTATTTTTTTAATCTAATCTTTAATAATCAACATGTTTGAGTCATCAAATTCCCAGTTTGAGCCGTACGCAACTTCCCAGTAATAACCATCAGGGTCAATGAAATAACCTCCATACCCACCCCATGATAATATTTGTGGCTCTTTAACTACTTGGGCACCGACATTTTTGACTGATTGAAGAATATCATCAACCTCCGTTTCAGACTTTGCATTATAAGCGAGGGTGACACCCGGGAACCCTCCTTTTGACAATTCAGGAGGATTTTCTTCATTGATATCCTTTGCCAATTCTTCAAGTGGAAATAACTCTAACTTTGATCCTTCATTTTTAAAGAATACAATGACAGGGTTTTCTTCGTCTCCTGTGACGGATGCTTCAAAACCGATGTCGCGATAAAATTTAAGCGATTTTCCAATATCTCTTACACCTAACGTAATGAGATTAATTCTGTTCATACAGACATCAACTCCTTCAAAGTATTGGTTTCGGCAAACTAATAAACTTCCCTTTTTTAAGATACTAACTTTCTTTTGTATTACTCAACAGTAAGATGAGAATAAAAGCTTTATAGGTAAGTTGACGGCAACCAAATGCAAAAAACTGATTTTCCGGAAGTAGAAAATCGGTTCTGGTTATCATGGTTCCTTTTGAGCTTGTTCCCATAAAGGCAGCGCCCAATCAAGCCTCAAAAGTTATTATGCCTTCATGTATGTCCTAAATTAAGAGAATATAATTCATGTGGTGTAAAAATAAATAATCATTACCAAAATACATTGAGTTTTATAGGTTTATATTCTAAACCAGGTCCATCTCCATATAGTATGTTCTTTTTGGAATCTATTTCTAAATTAATTGAAAGGAATTTCAAGAGAAAAGTGACTAATAGAGAATATGAAATTAATCTCTTTATACTTTATATTTGGATTTATTTCTGATAAAAAAGATCTTTCGTCCATCGATAAATGAGATTTTTGGAAAGCTCATATCGCCTTGCCACCAAGGTCTGTTTCTAGTGCTCCTTATACAATCCTATACTTTCTGTAGATGAGTATCTTTAAAATGACTTGGGTACTTTAATCCGTAACCAATCGTTCGATCCATGCCAATATGTGCGACCCAAATGATGCCTATTGCTAGCATTGCATCTTGTCCAATAATCACACTTATTATGATTAATAGTAACGGTAGGATATATGAGTGAAAAATGTTATAGATAATTGATCCGATTTTATTATCCACTATATAGCCAAGCATAGACAAATCTGGTATCAACAAAAAAAGGAAGAATATCCACCAGCTAACTCCCACTTGAGCATAGAAGTAAAGCGAAGTCATAAATACAATAGACCCTTCAATATGTAATAATAGTTTGCTCAATAACTAACCCCCTTCATGGTTACTCATTATACGGAAAAGAATCCAGCAAGTTTCATTTTATCTTTTTTACTTAGGAAAATCACCCTTTACACCAAGCAAGGGCGCAATCATTATTCCAGTTTTGCGCACGGCACCAGTATTTCCGCTTGCTTAAAGTTACACTGAATTGGTCACGGGTTTGCTCCAGAAAAGCGCCCTATAATGGAAGATTAGAAAAGTTTCTATTAGCTGGTTTAGTTAAAGGAAGCCGCCAATGGTCGGTTTCCTTTGTTGTCCTAACGTACCTGTTACGCAATAATTTATCAATAATACTTTTCGTCTCTTACTCTGAATTTTAGGATTAACTTTGTTCCCCAATAAGCAATGTAAGCAATCGCTATGTCGATGAGAAAAATGTACAATTGATTCATACCTTTTTCGAACTCTAATAACCCTAAATATTCTTCAATAGTCGCAAAACCAAATGCAAATACACCACTTAACAATAAAGTGTACAAATAAAAATTCTTCTCGTTATTAGTACAATATTGATATAAAAGCAAGAAACCTACTGGAAGTGCTGATGCAGTCATATTTAACGCTAACGGCAATAAAGGAGTTAGAAAATATGTATGAACGAAATACCTAAATCCTTCAAGGATGATATCGGTGTATGTCCAAAGGACATGTACTGTATATCCGAAAAAGAACAGCTCAAAAACTCTTTTCCGGTCAACTATAAAGTAAAGCAGGATCAGAGGAAACACCAGTAAGAAAACAACTACCCAGAACTGCCAAGTCCAAATGTTTGAATAATCATTCCAGTAAGAAGATGTTAAGGAATTTAACTCCTCACTTTTTTCATATATCTGCATCCAATACTCTTTGTACTCCACAAGATGACCTCCTAAGCGATTCTTTTTTAAAATCATCTTAAATATTTTGTGGATAACAGAGAAACTTATTCTTATTTAACAATTCTGCCACTTTAGTTCACAATCCCAGAAAGGATAAAAAAAAGGGATCTTATGCTTCTTGAAAGTTCTCCATAGCCTTTCTTATATTATTTGCAGGCTTTGTGGTTTGGGAGTAATATCGGCAGCATAAGCGTTCTCGTCCGACAAAACAATGGGAAGGAAAAAATAATAAAAAAACGAAATTTGTAGAAGAATTAAGAGTGACTTAACGCCGATGTTAGCAAAAAGTATGGATTTAAAACACGTTTCACCGTTTTAAATATATAACGGTAATCTTCTGTTACCAAGGGCTAAAGGTAGGACTTCGGGCGTGTGGTGTGTAATGGTAATGAAGTTGTTTACTTTTGAAGCTGAAAAATACATCGTCCGAAAATATGGACGATGTTTTTGGTCAATTGCTGAATAACAGCCCATAGACGTGACAATAAAGTCGTTTAAGATGATGGGAAGGATCCCACAATCGCACCCAATATGGTGTTTGCATTGGTCTAGTATAAGAATTATATAGGTAGAAAAGTGCCCAATCCCACACCAACAATAAGACCAATAATTCCTATCACAATCAAGACCAAGCCTTGTTTATCAGTCTCATAATCTCTCCTCAAACAATTCCCATACAAATAGCAACCGGTCCAAGAAAAACAGGAAATAAACTAATATTGCTGATAACCAATCAATAGTAAATTATTTCAAAATAGGGCCATTAATTCAATTCTTCACTTCATGAAAAAGATGCTTTCCTTGTTCCGGATAAGCGCCCGATTGCAGAAGATTTATAAGCTCCATTCTATTTAAACTAACCCCCCGTAAGTTTATATGGCCAGCATTCCTGAACTTCGATGCCATCACGCCATCGACCGCCTGATCCAGATCAGCATCATCCATGACAAGAATGAGGACATGCCCCCTCCAAGTTCGAGGGATAACTTTTTCAGTTGATCTCCCCCTTGTTTCATAAGTTGTTTTCCGACTTCTGTGGAATCGGTGAATGTTACTTTTCTAACAAGGGGGTTGCCCATTAATTCTTCAGCTATATGGAGATGAGCCGGTTACCAGATTGACTACTAGTTGGAGCCTGTCCACAGTGTATGATGATTAGCCATGTTCCCCTCTCCTGTTAAGGTATTTGGATACCTCGGCTTCAGGTTCCGCTTTCTTTTTTTTCTTCCGGCACTTCAATTCCCTGTTCCACCGCCATCTGTCTCGCCACGCGGGGAGCAAGCCACAGCACGGGCAGCATGATGATGGATACCGGGATCGCTGCGATCACCACAAAGGACTGCAGAGCATCAATTCCGCCTTCTCCAATATTAATCAGAATGGCCGCTATCAATCCCATAATAAGAGCCCAGAAAACACGGACCGACTTGGGCGGATTCTCTTCGCCGGTTACCCCTATGGACATCGAGTAAGACATGGAGTCAGCCGTGGTGACGACAAATAGAATCGTCATAATCAGAAATACGGTCGGCATCAGCCATGACAACGGCATCTGCTGGGTAACAGCAATCATGGCGGCAGGAAGTCCGGCTTCATTCAACGGACCGCTGACAGAACCAGGGCTTTCCATTTCGTAATGAATACCGGATCCGCCGACAACTGTAAACCAAAAGTTAGATGTAAGTGCCGTCAATATAGATACGGCTACAAACACCTGACGGATCGTTCTTCCTCTTGAAATTCGTGCTACCAGAATCGCAACAAGCGGCCCGAACCCGATAAACCAACCAAAGAAAAACAACATCCAGAAGCCGAGCCAGCCCTGGTCCTGACGGTGAGTGTGGATATTCATGAATTCGGTCAAGTAAGTGCCGTAAGACGAAACAAACGAATTAATGATAAATCCCCCGGCTCCAAACACGAGAAGAAAGCCTGCGACGATTATAGCCGTCCATACATTCAGGCGGCTCAGCCGCTGAATTCCTTTATGAATCCCTGTTACCGCTGAAATAATGACAATGGTAATCAGCGCACCAATGACTACCATCTGTGTCGTAAAAACATCCGGAATTCCGTAGAGCTCATTCAGACCGTAACTGACCTGAAGTCCCAAAAATCCGATCGGGCCGATGGTTCCGGCAGCAGCTGCAATGATACAGAACGCATCAATCACCGATCCCCACCTGCTCGTTTCAAGCTTGCTTCCAAAGATCGGATACAGCATCGTTCTTGGTTTCAAGGACATACCTTTGTTGTAATGCGCATACATAATGATCAATGCACTGACCGCACCGTATAAGGCCCATGCCGTAAAGCCCCAGGACATATAACTCTGGGCAAGCGCCGGCGCAATCGCATCCGCTGTCTTCGCCTCAATACCGCTGTACATCGGCGGAACTTCCATAAAATAATACATAGGCTCGGCCGCCGCCCAGAATACACCGCCGGCCCCCAACCCCGATACGACAATGATGGACGTCCATTTAAACCCGCTCATTTCCGGAGTATTCCTGTTCCCCAGTTTCACTTTGCCGTATTTGGAAATTGCCAAAAACACTCCAACGAAAAATGTGGCCAACAACAAGATCTGCCAGTACGCACCAAAATAATTAACAGAAAAATTAAACCCGGATGATACAAATTGCGCCACTGCATCCACATTAATGAAGGCGACTAGGACAAACACTGTTAACAGACCCCCGCTTATCGTGAGTACCGTCCAGTCTATCCGTTCTTTGACATCCTGCCAAAAGTTATTGCTCATCGTTTCCGCCTCCTTTATTTCAAATTAGTTTCGAATCGACCTTTAACACGAAGATACATTTTCTACTCTTAAGCGGTTTAGAATGTCTTCATCTACTAGCTCCTTTTTTTCATTAAAATGGAAATCATGCACAAAGACGTACCCAGGCACCACATACGCCCGAAAATAGCCGGAATTGATTTTAACTGATTTTCAATGACAACACAAGATAGTGGTGAGAGGATCCCCTGTCGCGATAAATCCTATCACCTTGTGGCGGAGTGTGCTTATAGGCACCAGGTCAAACAAATTTTTCAGTGCCCCGGTAAACGATCCCTGAAAATCCAGGGATCACGTCCATCGCAGAACTGAAGATCATCATCTTTCAGGTTCATACATACCACCTCGATGTTCGGATCATGACGTTTCACCATATCCAACGTTTGTCGTACCGAAATTTCCGTTTTTGAGCTGGTGATGGTTCCTGAAATACCGAGCAGTTTCATTGATCTGCCACCCTTCTCTCCTTGAATTAGATGAATAAAAAGAGAGCCGGCACATTGTTTCGTTCGATGATGTAAACTTACATGTTGCATGTACCATGCAAGTTATTTAAGACTAAAAGACATTTTTTCTTATCAATGGTTATATTATTACTTTTCTATCAGGGTATTATTATCGAATTCACAAATGTTCTCACCTTAGTAGATTTAGTCTCTCTAAGGAAAGTGTTGTCAAATTATAACGAGATAGCTGAGCAAAAAACATGGTTTGCATCATGGTTTGCCTCTTTAATATCGGGTAATTTTTTGTACATGTTAAGAAACCTCCAGATGAAGATGTAGAGTCATTTTTACATAACCAGCAATAAATTACGAAAAAAGGTCATTTTCTCGATTTAGTTTGGGAATTGATGATAACAATGATAATGAAACTTCACACTATAACCCCTAGGCTTGTTTCGCGTTCAAATAAATGCCGCAAAGGTTTGAAAACGAGAAACGGACACCCTGGCTAATCGAATCATATTTCGTACGATACCGTTTAGCCGGTCTCCTCCCTTTTTTCGACATAACAAAAAACGCCCTCTCTACCGTTCATTAAAACGGTAAAGAGAGCGTGGCTTAATCGGTCTATTTTTCTTACGTGACCGGATTCTTTTACGTTGTTCATACGCTATTGCTCCGAAAAAACGAACGCTAGAATTACTGCCACATAAGGCTCCGTGTAACTATGGAGCTTCCTACCGGACTCGAACTGGTGACCTCATCCTTACCATAGAAAGTATGTTCGTAGGATTATAACAGAACACATACGTTTAACCCCTGTTTTATAGGGTTTTTGATATGAAGCAATTGCTGTATTTTTTCTATTTGGGTGACATATGCTCAAATCCTCCCCCAATTCGCCCCCATAAAATAATATTCACGCAACAGCTTATAGTTCTATAAATCATAATTTCAATTTAATTATTGAAACTCACCACCCAAATCAATACTTCCACATGTTCACATTACATTCTAACCCTTGATATCCGAAAAAATTAACATTCGCACTTTTATCGCCACCACGTTACTATTACCTAAAATGTACACTTTAAAATTCAACTAGCAATTACATGTTTTCTTACCCTTAACAATACTCATTTGCTTAAGCTACAACTATCCTTAAGGATAGGGATAATTAATTATTAAAGTATTAAGCAATTTACCTGGTTAACGTAAATGTTTTTTAGATTACCACTGTAACTTGGCTGAAAAAACCTAAAACAACATAAATCCCACTACTGACTTTCTAGTCTTGGTTATTGAGTTAATGTGTTAAAGTGTTATTTGCTTTTAGATGTTTTATTTTCAATCACTACCTGTTCACCTGTTTTAATGTTCCCCCCTGATATACCAGCGCTTTCAAACCGGAAAGGAAGTATCTGTTTATTACCGGTAGTTCCGTTTTAGACAGCCACTCCTGGAACAAAAGAATCAATCAAAAAAACTATTAGACTGTACTTATACGGTCCATTATTCAACTTTTGCGCAATTAGTTGGTATCCTTTTTATTCTGCTCTCATGACTAGGGTGAAAATCCGCCAATCATAAGTTCATCAACTAAGGCTGCTTTTGCCATCAGCATATATAGTGCCTAAACGATTTTGGAAACTCAGCATAAATCCGCATAGGTGCCAACTTGGAAAATAACTATCTATTTTTTAGCAAATCCTTGTTTGTTTAAATACTCGAGCATGAAGGGCATTCTGCTTCTCTCAAGATGATCCTCAATATGATCTTTCCATCCCTTTACGTTCTTTACAGTGAAAGGAGCTTTAACAGGGCGATCTTGGTAATATTCCCGCATCTGTTGGTCATAAGTTGCTAATTTTTCTTCATCTAATGGCTGATACTGATTATCAAACATTACCATCGATTGAGGTAAACGTGGCTTTATTCCAGGTTTCTCTTCAGCAGGGTGGCCGATGCATAACCCTACTAAAGGGATCACATACTTTGGTAAATGTAATACCTCAGTTAATTCTTCAATATTACTTCTTACTGCACCGATATATACACCACCGAGTCCCATTGATTCTGCTGCGGTTAACGCATTTTGAGCCATTAGCCCAGCATCGAATGAACCTATTAAAAGGTATTCAGTATACTCAAGGTCTACATTGGGAGCAATTTGATGATCCCGGTTAAAATCGGCACAAAAAATCCAAAATTCTGCTGCCTCTTCAATATAAGGTTGATTGACAGAGAGTTGCATCACTTTTTTTCGGAGCTCTTGATCTGTAATTCTAATGATAGAAACAGCCTGTAAAAGGCTGAAAGATGAAGTTTGATTAGCTGCCTTAAAAATTGCATCTCGTTGTTCCTCTGTCAGTGGGTTGTTTGTATAAGAACGAACGGATGTATGATTTTGAAGCAATTTAACGGTATTATTCATTTGAATCCCTTCCTCCTCTGTTAATTATTGCAATATTTAGCACTTACGTATTGTTAAGAACCTCCGTAGGACCGCTTTGTTTGTTTCAACGCACAGATCCTAAGGTTTTATAAATACTGGCGTTCTCCCGTTTGTGCTGCTCTTTCCACCGTATCAAGAAGCTGATGAAGTTTTACTGCATCTGCAAAACTTGGTGTTTCGGACGTTCCTTCTTGTATATCCTTAGCAAATTTACTGTGCGCCTGAGCGACATTCAGAACAAGCCCTGCATCGTTTTTAAGAGAATTTGGTACCCAGTAATACGCATCTGGAATTGTTAATTCCTGAAGCTCTTCATCATTAGAACCTGCTCCCCGTAACTGATTTGATCCAAATTGAATGGAAGCAGGCGCATTGAGGACGATCGTTCCCTTGTCTCCGAAAATTTCAAGAGTAAGTCCTGTTTGGTGCTTCACTCCCCCTTGTATATGAACGCTAGCAGCTGCGCCGTTGGTCAATTTTCCTGTAATCAGTAATTGATCGTCTGTCGTTTTTTCAATGACTTCTCCGGTATTCACCAATTCAACTTTAGGGAACTGTTGCGCTGTAACGGCTGAAAGTTCTTTAAACTCTCCAAGCATGTAGGTAAATGCATCAAGATTATGTCCGCCTACAATCGTGAGCAAGTTCCCTCCTACCTTCCGATCAAATAAGTACGCCGTGGCCTTGTCACCCACGCCTCCCATTGCATCAATAGAGATCTTTAAATTGGCTGACAAAACGTTTCCAACATAACCTTCCGCCAATAAATCTTTCACATAATTGATAGCTGGGGCCTGTCGCGCCTGCAGTCCAATCGCATTTTGCAATTGTCTAGACTCCACCCATTCCTGCATGTCGACCGCTTCACTTGTATTCGAGCCAAGAGGCCATTCACAATAAATCGGTTTTCCAGCAGGAACAATCGCTTTTACTGCATCATAATGGTCCTTTACGTTGATGCTAACGACAGTCATATCCACGTCGGAATGTTGAGCCAAATCCTCCACTTTATCAAAAGCATGAGTTGCGTTAAAGACATCCGCGCTTTTCTTGGCACTCTCCATATTGCTGGTTCCAACTGCTGTAAGTTCAAGCTCACTCAGGTGCTCCATTGCTGGTATATGTGTCCCTCTAGCCCATCCGTTATTAATGGATCCACCTATAATACCTGCTCGTACTTTTTTGCTCAAGTTAGACAACTCCCTTCATATAATCTAAACTATTAATTTGTGTATTGAATATCTGTTACTTATACTAGAATAAAGTGATTACTCTTATTCTTGAAGAAGGCAATAAAAATGGACATAGTACGTTTTTTTGTACTTAACCGTAGAAAGCAGGTGAACAAGTGTCTAGAATATGTAAGGATGGGTTTGAGCAAGAGTGTATAAATGAACAAAGAGAAGTTTATGGTATTGCCTATACCCAGAACATTCTTTCCGGTCGTTGGAAATATCTTATTCTTTGGTTTTTAAAGTCCACAGAGCGGCGTTATAGTGAAATTAAAGCTTTTTTAGGTGATATTTCACAAGGTTCTCTTACAAAACAACTTCGAGAACTAGAAACAGATGGTTTAATTAAACGTAAAGTTTTTCCAGAGGTGCCTCCTCGTGTTGAATATTCATTAACTTCAAAAGGGGAAGAATTCATTCCAATCATTGATTTAATGGAAGAATTCGGAAAGAAGTTTGGGGAGCAAATAGATTCAAAATAAATAAGACCAACATATCCCAATAACAGAGAAATGTATGATGTTGTGAGGGATTATGCGCTACTCTTTCCGTTACTTTTAAGTAACAAAACTGAATTATAATCATGAATTTTAATTTTCTACATTGACATATCGAAAAAAATCGATATATAATGCTAAATATGGAACCAATCGATGTATTTAAAGCATTATCCAACGAAACACGCCTTAACATTTTACAGTGGTTGAAGGAACCAGAGAAGCATTTCCCTAAACAGGGCGCTCATCTACCAAAGGAGGTAAGTATTAAAGGGGGAGTATGTGTAGGGGATATTCAAGAAAAAGCTGATGCTTCTCAATCTACGGTATCCCAATACTTAAATATGATGCAGAAAGCTGGTCTGCTCGAATCTGTTCGTTATGGCCAATGGACCTATTACAGGCGGAATGAAGAATTTATTCTTCAGTTAGCTGAATATTTTAAAACAGAAATTTAAGCTAATTATTTCTGTTTTTTTTAACACATTATATCGATTATTCTAGATATCTAGTTATATAAATATAAAGGAGGTCTTTTATCTAATGCGTTACTTATCATATATCCTAGCGCTATTAGCAGGGGCAGCGCTTAGCTTGGAAGGAGCAATCTACGGTGAACTAGGAAAAACAATAGGACAGTTAGAAACTAGTTTTTATAACTTCTTTATGGGTTCCATAATAATTGGATTATTATGGCTTTTCTTTGGGAAAGGTGAACTTTCATATACTGTAGAAGCGCCTAAATGGACTCTACTCGGAGGTGTCTTAGGAGTACTTTATTTAACATCTATTGTAATTAGTGTTCCATTTGTTGGTGTCGGAATAACAATGGTTGCCGTAATTATTGGACAATTAGTAATGAGTATGATTATAGAACATTATGGTTGGCTTGGAAGCAAGAGATCAAGAATCAATAAAGAAAAAATATTTGCCGTTATTTCTATGATTATAGCGCTTATCTTAGTTAACTAGGAGGTCTGAAAATGGATATATTAATGATTCTATTTACTTTATTTGGTGGTATTACGTTAAGTGCACAATCAGCTGTTAATGGTACATTTAGTCGTAAAGCAGGCACATTTGAAACGACACTTTTAACCTTTTTAACAGGGTCCATGTTTCTAGCTATTTTAATTCTTTTTTTTGGACAAGGTAATTTGCTTGCCATTTTGGAGGTACCTAAATGGCAATTAAGCGCCGTATTTTTAGGTGTGTTGTTTTTACTCTTTATTGTCACGGCTGTGCCTAGAATTGGGGTCATTGCGACCAATATTACTGTTATCATTGGTCAGCTTGTAATTGGTGTTGTAATTGACAATTTCGGCTGGTTCAATAGTTTAGTAATACCTTTAGACTGGAAACGTTCTGTTGCCCTACTGTTTATGATTATTGCCCTTTACTTCATCTATAAAGGAAATAAACGCTCTAATGAGGAAACCAATTCGCAACATTTTTAATGAACCTAAAACGCTGCAAACCTAAATAAGCTTGCAGCGTTTTTTAATGAGTAGAACTAATAATTTCTCAGCAATATTATTCAATAAACCTTTAACATTCGTGAAATTTTCAACACCTCTTGATCGGTGGATCGCAGCACATGGCTGTGAATATTCATCGTTGTTTTTAAGAAAAATTCTACGGTTCAGTGTCGTACAGTAAAAGTAATTATTAAACGCACCGATAACATTTCGATTCATTTTATGTCGTCTTTAAATTTAGTCTGTCATCGTTAATTATTATTATATGATTGTTTTCCCATTCAATTTCGACGGTTTTTGTATCATCTTGAAAGTAAATTCTCTTTTTAAACCATAGAGGGCCATTTAATTCTCCTATTATTCCAAACGAACCTGCAGCTCCTGCATCTGTTTGGTAGAAATCAATCTTGTAATTTTTATCAGGAGAATGAATTTCCTTAATAAACTCTTTTTCCACTGAAAAAAATGTGGAGAATGAAAGTAAAATAAAAAGTAAGATCGTTAATGATGACGATAAAATAACGGTAAACCAACTCCTGAATCTTGCCGGTTTATTCTTCTCTTTAAATCCGATGGCTCCCAAAATTGTTATTAAAACTGCCAAGCATAGTAAAATGTAAACAGGTGGTGATATCCTCCAAGTATTATTCATAATTGAATAAATCGAATATAAACATATAGACAAACAAATTATAGCTAAATAAAAAGACAGTTTATTATACATTATAAATGATATACCTCCATTTAAGGATGACATAGAATAGTTTGTGTAAGAGATAAAAACGATGATCCTAAAATCGTTCCCTATACTGGGTTACCCCTGGATTTGCAATAATTGCTTTGTTAAATGGATTGTCGGAAGCTCTTTTTTGGTCATCTCAAAATTCTATAATCCCTTATATAGTTAAAGAGGAAATTTAACCAGGCTTGATAATCTATGTGCAATTATAATGGTTGTTCTTCCCTTTATTAATTCATTCATAGTAGCTTGAACTTTTTTCCCTCAGTGTAGATTTTCCACCAAATATTGTTTCAATTGAAAGATCTTTACCTTCTTTCATATATTCATTAACGGAGTTAATAACTTCTTCTTTTGTACCAGCTTTTGCGGAGACCTTACCAGTCTTAAAAATGGATGCAGCTTCAGTTAATGAAGAATGCATCCATCTTGTTCAAATAAGAAGCGCCCGAGTAAAGCCATATTTATTATCGCTTTCCTGCTTACCCTCTTTCAATGATCACCTTATGACTTATGCTTTTTTACTGTAGTTTAGATTATGACCCTTTAGCGTTTTATCTTTCCCGAATAAGAAGTGTTTCTCCATATCCGGTGAATATTTGGAATTAATGGTTTCGTATTCTATCGCTTCTGCTACTGCTCTGATCATCGCAGGTGAGGCCCCGCAGCAAAGACCAATATAATTAATACCAATATCTTTTGCTTCTTTCGCCCATCCCGCTATTTCGTACCGATTGTGATAAAGCGGGTCTAAGGATGTCGGGAACGTGGTTTCGGTTGGCAAGGAACAACTGCATCCTCCATCGGGCAAGTTGAAGAACGTCGGGTGTTCTTCTGTCGTGCGGTATGGAATGGGCAATCCACCGACATATCCTTCTACCTCATTTCTAATTCCCTTCAGGTATGGCTGCATCGTATTTGGTCCGCGGAAACAGTTCATCCCAACCACTAACGCACCTTTTTCAGAAAGAATTTTACAGGATTCTTCAACGGTATAACCATCCCGCAGTATATTTTCGCCCATCAGCCCTAATGTAACGACTGCCGGCAGACCTTGTTTTTGAATTTCCTCTAGCGCAATAACGGCCTCTTCATGGTAATAAAAAGTTTCCCCATTTATAAAATCGACGCCTTCTTCTTTGCACCACGTGGCCATTTCTGCAAATATACTTCTTACTTCTTCCGCAGAATCAGCATCTTCCGGATCAAAAATATTCGTATTCGAAATGTTGCCTGCAACTAACGCTTCTTCTGTAGGATGTTCTTTCGCTACTTCCTTCGCCAAACGAATCGCACTCCGGTTTAACGGCTCATGTAAATGTTCTTTACCTATAATTCTCATTTTTTCACGGTGGGCATTATAGGTGAAAGCTAAAACCACATCTGAACCGGCATTCATGTAATCTCGATATACTTGCTTTAAAACCTCCGGGTGCTCCAGCGCTACTTCTGGTACAAACGATCCTGCCTGTAAATAACCTCTGCGCTCCATTTCAAATAAATATCCTTCGGCTACAACGACTGTGCCTTCGTTTAATCTTTGTTCTAAACTTCTTTTCCCCACTGCTAACCCTCTCCTTTAGTAATCTAGGGTCAGTGTAGCATTGAAAAATGGTATAGCATAACACGTAAATTCTATGCTTTGTTATAGCTTTAACCTATAGCAAAGTTAGTTCTTCGGCAATCGTTTCCTTTAAGAAATCGATATAAATCGTTGCCAGCGGGCTGTTTGCCACATTCTTATGTTGAATATATCCGACTGTAATGCTCTCATCCACCTTAAGCGGCACCGCCACAATATCATCGTCGTTGATGTCATAACTGATTACCCCTGTGGAAATCGTGTATCCATTCAATCCTATCAGCAGGTTAAACAACGTGGCCCGGTCACTGACACGAATATTTTTGCGCCTTGAGATGGTGCTTAATATCTCCTCGGAGAAATGAAACGAATTATAGTCCCCTTGTTCAAATGACAAATACGGATAAGGATCCAAATCAGCTAAGGTAACATACTTCTGAGCCGCGAGTGGATTAGTTGAACTGATGAACACATGCGGCTTGGCCTGAAATAGCTCATGAAACGTTAAATTTCCTTCTCTCAGAAACTTCCGAATGACCTGTTGGTTAAAATCATTTACATACAAAATCCCAATTTCACTACGAAGGTTTTTTACATCATCAATGATTTCATACGTCTTCGTCTCTCGTAACGTAAACTCATATTCATCCCGATTATAATTTTTCAACAGCTTCACAAACGCACTGACCGCAAAGGCATAATGCTGGGCAGATACAGAGAAATGCTGCTGCGGGGGTTGAGCCGTATTGGCATAGCGGTTTTCAAGCAAGTCTGTCTGTTCAATCACCTGCCTGGCGTAACCTAAAAACTCCGAACCCTCTGACGTAATAACAATCCCCTTATTCGTACGAGAAAAAATCGCAATCCCCAGTTCATTCTCCAATTCTCTAATCGCATTCGACAGACTCGGCTGACTAATAAACAATTGATGCGCAGCTTTACTAATCGATCGTTGTTTCGCCACTTCAATCACATATCTCAATTGTTGCAATGTCACTTAAACTCCTCCTACCTTTGTTTTGAGATGGTGCGTAGATTTCGCTCTTCTCAACGTTGAACTAATGCAGCACTCTTTTATGAAGACCTGCGCTTTAGCCGATGATCTCGCGATTATATAAATCCACTAAGACGCAGATGTAGTGCCACTTCTGCTGCACTCGAACATAGGTTAAATCGCTCACAATCACTTTCCATTCCTGGTCTTGATCAAACTCTCGATTAAATGTATTTCCGACTTCTGATTCGTTACTGGGCGTTCTCGTCGGTTTGTATGGAGCAACCGTATATTTTGACACAAGATCTTGCACTTTCATGATTCGTCCAATACGACGGCGAGAGACAGTCCATCCCAGCTTTTCTAGCTCTTTTTTTATCTTTCTCTGGCCATAAATGTTCCGGTTGTTTTTAAAGATTTCGACGATCCGTGCTGCCAATTCTTCATCCTGGTCATCACGGATTTGAGCTTCATAATGCGTTTATTTGATTTAAGTCTATATAACCTTAACGAATCTGTCCAACTAAGTGTAATCCATCCATGTAGCGGTATGGGAACATAAAAAACCTCCTGTAAACAAATGTCATGCCAAAAAGGGGCACGCTCATTCAGTATACAGGAGGTTGGTAAACGACTCTGCATAAGGTGGTAAAAAGCTCCGCAAGGAGTGGTACAAAGATTGCAGGGCTGGGACAAATTAAGTGCAGTATTCATGTGAGTACGGCGGACGACTTTTACCACTTATGCCATCTTTTTTACCACCGTTTGCGGATAAATGTACCACCTCTTGCGATGCCTTTTATCAATCTTGAAAAATGGGTTTTCTACAAGAAAGCGTCGCTCTCTTCCTCATTATTTTCTTGTTGCACACCAAAACGTTCTCGCATGGATACCTAACCATCAATAAAAATATCATTGGAATCATGGGACAATCTGGTTAATTTTTTCAGGAATAATAAATATTCTTTTTCAATTTACTTTTTACTGATTCCCAATCACTTTTTATAATACTATAAAATACAGAATTTCTAAAAGTACCATCTTTACAAATCATATGGTTTCTAAGAATCCCTTCTTTTACTCCACCAATTCGTTCTATAGCTTTTTGTGAACGAATATTTTTCTCATCTGTTTTAAATTGAACACGAATTAATTCTAGACTTTCGAAACAATATTTTAATAATAAGTATTTACATTCAGTATTAATTTTAGTTCCCCAAACATTCGGAGTTAACCATGTCCAACCTATTTCTAAACTCTTATTTTCACTAGAAATATCTAGAAACCTTGAACTGCCTAGAACTTTACCATTTTTATCTAAAATAACAAATAGTAATTCTAATCCTTTCTCTTTATTAGCTAAAGCTTCTTCAACAAAAAAACTCATTTCATAATAAGTTTCTATAGTTTTCGGTAAGTACGTCCAAATTATTTTATTTTGCCCTATATCATGTAATGCTTTAGAATGTGTTTTTTCCATTGGTAAGATTACAACATTGTCTCCTGTTAATCTCTCAAATAAAATACTCACAATTAACTAGCTCCTATAAATTTTTTATAATAAGCAGAATAACCCATCATTAGTAAGATCTCGTGATAGACAAAATTTTGCTAAGGTTATAGAGTCTCTATCGGCTTATAGCGGATCATTCTTTAATGTTATAACTAAATTTTAATTACCATATAACCACTAAAATCACAAGCAAACTATCTAGAGTACAATTATTTTGAGGGTATTCCATTTTTTTAATTCCTCGAGTCTAATTTCAGACTTTGGATAGGTTACACTTGCCTTGGACAGTTTCGTTAAGGTCAAGACTTGGTCCAAATAAATTGCGAGGAGTTTTATCCTATCCAGACGAAAGCGTTGTGTTTTTAGCAATGATCGCAGGTAGACGATACGTGAAATCCAATTGCATAAGGGAAGTCATACAGTTGTTCCTAGGCTACTTTGTGATTTTCGATTATGATCTATAGAAGGTGCTTACCCAATATAAACGCTTCATTCTGTTGACATAACGATTAATGATTTTTTGTTTTAAATCCTCTAGTAACTCATTGTCTATTAAAATTTCTGCTGTTCTACTTTTAAAAACTAAATTCCCATTTTCTTTTTTTAATGCTCTCTCTGCCCATATTTCAAATGCAACTTCTCCTCCCTTGAAATCAAGGCATCCTGATTCAAATTCAAAATGAATGCTACCATTTACCGAACGTTTTTCCGCAGTTTGCAAGTATTCGTATTTCATAGTAAATTCCCCCTTCTATTTACTTACTCGATTTTAATAAGGGATTTGTGTGCATTTTTTTATAAACTTTATAATACTATTAGTGAACATAAACTATCTTAGTACAGGGGTTTTGGGGGCGGATTTTATTTGCGTGTTTGTTATGCTAATTTCTGAAGTGAAAATATAGTGGGTGGTGAACGTTGTAACCGAGGTACAAAATAAACACACATCAAAAGGACGATAGTTGTTGTCAAAAAAAAAAGAGAGCCGGCCTTATACCGACTCTCTGTGCTAAACGTTATGTTTTTTAACTGTCTTTTTTGGCCTCATTGGAGAAAAGGTCGGTAAAATGTTTTGCTGTTTTTTTAATATCAGCATGTCCTAGACGCTCCGATATAAGCGAGAAAGGAGGGAAGTATTAGAAATTAGCATACTTTAAGAAAAAACATGGCAAACGTCCAGCGAATATTAATATTTTTTCTTCCAGAGATGAAGTCAAAAGTACACACTTTTTTAATAATTAGTCGGGTCAAAGATCCGGATTGTATTTAGTATATAAAGAAAGAGGTTAAAGTCTTGAAGAAAAAAACACATAAATACAAATTCAACATGTATAAATTTACGCTGTTTATATCGTTACTAGCATTGATTACACTCACTGCTTGCATGGATGCAGACAGTTCAACCGACTCCTCATCTAAAGAGGGGAACGAAGTGGGACAAAAATCAAATACAGATGAAAAATTCGCCCAACTTGAGAATGATTTTGACGCTCAGATTGGTGTCTATGCGATCGATACGGGCTCGAATCAGACCATCGAATATCGACCAGAGGAGCGTTTTGCTTTCACATCAACCTACAAGGCTTTGGCCGCAGCCATTGTCCTGAAGCAGAACTCTATGGAAGAGCTTAAGGAAGTCATCACTTACACTGAGGATGATTTGGTCTCCTACTCTCCGGTTACCAAGAATCACGTGGATACCGGTATGACACTTTTAGAACTAAGTGAGGCGGCGGTTCGGTCCAGTGACAACACTGCTGGAAACTTCTTATTTAAGAAACTGGGAGGCCCCGATGAATTTGAACAAGCCCTAAGGCAAATCGACGATAACGTTACTCAGGCTGATCGATACGAACCATATTTGAATGAATTCACACCGGGTGATACCCGTGACACCAGCACACCGATAGCTCTTGCCAACAATCTCCAGGCATTCGCAGTCGGCGACTTGCTTTCAGATGAAAAGCGTGAGCTGTTCACGGATTGGCTGCAAGGCAATGCTACAGGAGATACGCTGATCCGTGCAGGTGCACCTGAAGGCTGGAATGTCGGTGATAAGAGTGGAGCTGGAAGTTATGGAACGAGAAATGATATTGCAGTTGTTTGGCCACCAAACAGAGAACCAATCGTCATTGCGATTATGTCCCGCCATGATACGGAGGATGCCAAATATGACGATAAGCTGATTGCGCAGGTTGCCGAGGAAACACTTAACGCCCTAAAGTGAATGCTGGAAGAGGGATAGTTTGAGTAATAGAGGAGAAGTACTTGGTCTAGAATGGGATACTTAGAAACAGGAACAATTGACATGCGTCTTGGACATGCTGATATTAAAACAACCATGAACATTTACAGCTATGTACTCCGCTCAGCCGAGCACGAAGCAGCAAAACATTTTACCGGTCTTTTTGTAGCTTTGAAATAAAGTTTGATCGAAAATAGTTCATAAACCCTTATTTTACGACATATAAAAAGAAACCATTTGGAAAAAAGTTTGATCAAATATGGTTTCTTCTTCAGTAGGCTTTTATTTGTTTTTTATAAAAAAGTTTGATCATTTTCTAACCGAGTTGTTCCACAAACGCGCCCCGATAATTGAATATCACCGAATTAGCGTCATAAAATTTAACGACCATGAATTCACCATGAATCCCCAAATAATAGCCTGTTTATTTTTCATTTTTATTACGCCCCCTTAACACTCATACAGAACTATTTATAATAAGTCGATAATAGCTTATTTTCAATGCCATTTAAAAGACCCCTGACTTCGACTGTCAGAAGTTCACTTTTTCTTTTTTCTTGCATAAAATTCGGCCGCCTTTTTGCGATTTCCACACAACTCCATGCTACACCAGCGTCTTTTTCCTGATTTTGATGTATCGACAAAGTAGAGACTGCATTCTTGATGCTCGCACTTCCTAATACGGTTGATAGAGATGCTATCCAATGTATGGATAATGGAGTCGACAATATTGTACAGCACGTGATCTCTAGCTGTTATTCCTTCGGAGACCAATTTAAATTTTTCATTCTTTGTATCAATAGTCAGGTTAACTTCCACCTTTTTAACAAGCCTTTTAAATTGATCCGTCGTGTTTAGAGAGAGTTTTCCTTTTTGTTCTAAATCAGACAAAATCGTTTCGCTAAGGTGACGAAGCGAATGAAGCTCGACTATTAACGAATCTAGCAATTCTTCGTTTTCTAAAGCCAGAGCATCAGACTCCCGTAATAGGTTATTTTCCTCCAACCATTGGAAAGTATTTGATGTATTGGCAAGGATATCAATCTTTTGTTTGTTGGAGTTATACGTCGTATTAACTAGGTTTATCCATGCAGTTCCACCTATTACATATAATATTTTATCCATCAATATTTCACCTCGAGAATTATTATAACCGTTAAAAAATATATTGACAAGTTAAAATAAGTATTGTAACATCCTTTTTATAACCATTAAAAATGGTTAATAGAGGTTATAAAAGGAGGTGAACACAAAGGAATACGAATTAGGCGATACAAATTTTGTTAGGCTGCTGCACTGATCTAAAATAATAATATGAGGTGATAATATGTCAGTGAAATACAAAAAAGTAAATATTAAGAACATTAATATCTTTTATCGAGAAGCTGGTAATAGAAGAAATCCTACAATTTTATTGCTTCATGGTTTTCCTTCTTCTTCTCATATGTATCGAAATTTAATACCTAAATTGATGGATGAATATCACATTATCGCGCCTGATTATCCAGGCTTTGGGAATAGCGATCAACCAAAAATGGATGAATTTGAATATACTTTTGATAGCTTAGCTCTACTGATAAATGAATTTGTAGAAAAATTAAAATTAGAGAAATTTAGTATCTATGTTCATGATTACGGCGCTCCAGTAGGATTCAGATTGGCAACCAAACATCCTGAACGAATTCAAGCCATTATAACTCAAAACGGAAATGCTTATGAGGAAGGATTATTGTCTGCTTGGGATCCTATACGCACTTATTGGGAAAATCCTAATGAGGAAAATAAGAATAATTTAAAATCCCTTTTATCTGTGGACTTTACAAAGTATCAATATACAGATGGGAGTCGTAACCCTGATCGAATTAGCCCCGATGCATGGAATATGGATCAATTAGCTTTGGATCGTCCTGGCAATGACGAAATACAACTTGCTTTGTATTATGACTATAGAAATAATCTTAAACAGTATCCAAATTGGCAAGAATTCTTCAGAACTTATCAACCCCCTACATTGGTTGCATGGGGGAAAAATGACATGTTCTTTGGACCTAAAGGAGCGTTAGCTTTCCAAAACGATCTTAAAGATTGCGAGGTTCATTTATTAAATACCGGGCATTTTCCTTTAGAAGAAGAGTTAGAAACTAGTGCTTATCTAATAAAACAGTTTTTAAGAGATCGTTTAAAGTGACGTTAAAATTCGCTCATCTTTAATAGACTAAAATAAGAGTAGTTCTATCATCCTCGTTGATTATTATGTACGATATACTTGCACCTACCAAAAAATGAAGTAATGTATGTATGATATAGCCCATATTCGACCTCCGACATCCAATCTGCCATAGTTATTTCAAACTCTCATTATTTACACAATAAGCGACTCCACAATTTGGCCTTTTTCTGGAGTAAAGAAAAAACTTTTAAACAACTTTTTTATCTTTCAAATGACTTTAACTTTATTGTATTTTAAACAACTTCGAAGGCGTTGTCGTACGGCTTCCTGTAGGTAGTATCACCTGTGACAAATGTAATATGGAAGGCGTTTTATTAATCTCATTACCGATGTCATTGGTCTGTACTTGAATATGTGTCCAGCGCGCCCGATCTGGAACGAAGAACTGGTGCTCATCGCGATCGTACCAGCCATAGTCATCCTTTTCTTCCTGTTCAATCTCTTGCGCTCTTTCAATAAATACATCACTTAACCGTTTTAAAAACAGTAAACCGAATATGTAATTTTTATAATCCGAAGAATCTATACTTCCTCGTAGAATATTGGCTGATTCCCATAGGTGTGATTCTAATTCTTGTAGTGTTAATTTAGCCATCTTTTAACCCCCGTATTTTCCTATGGGCCGGGGGCGGTCGTGAGTTTTCCGCGGTGCCGAACGTCCGATAATTTCTTACAAAATTTCGTAACCTCAAGGTCTAACCGCTTTTATTTCGTTAAGTATCGTTTCCCTATGAAATTTGGTCGTTAAGCGAAAATTGATTTATACTGTACTTTAACGATTGATAAAGGAGGAGAAATGGTTGGAAGTAAATGTTTATGTAAGGGTTAATCACTCAAATTATAAGGTACATAATCCCCGCAATATCGGTAATGTGTTAGTCGTATGGGAGTACAAGGGAAGGACAAAGGAAACGTACTTCACAAGCCTTGAGACAACGCATAATCGTTCAATTCTTCTTGCAAGTGTAATTGCATTAGAACAACTTAAAAAGCCTTGTACGGTCAATCTATACGTTCAAACTGCAATAGGTGAAAAATTCTTATATAACGCGAAGAAGTGGACTAATAGAGATTTAGGGGACAAGTTAACACTAGCGAAGATTAATGGCGGTCATGTCCTTAACATAGTCGATTGTTCCTGGACCGAAAAAGGAAAAGACCTTATGAACAAGTTAGCCCAAAAATTAAAGCGAAGTATTAAAATGTATAGTCACTAAATTAGCGGGTTGGCACGTATCATCTCGTGTGTTTTCTTGTTGTTATATCAAGTTTGGAAAGAGTTTTTAATGTCTATTCACAGAATAATTCACAAGTTAATTCGCAAGAGTGAAATATTTATTGTAGTGTATGTGATTTCATTGTGATTTACGGTGTGAATTTAAATATGAATTGCAATATTTAGTAAATTCATTTATCGGATTAACCAAATACGATTCTAAGAAAGAGAAAAACTTTTGGATGGGTATAGTTGGAGTAATTTTAAGTGGGATATATTTTATGTACGGCGTGGCGAAATCCTCTACCTAGACGCGTAGCTCTCGCAACAGACGGCTTGTCCGTTGAGAAAACGGCACGAATCGCCCCTTATTCCCTTTTGCGTTGCCTCCCGAAATATAGATCGTATTGGCCGTGAAATCTATATCGTTGATTTGCAACTGTACCGCCTCACCTAACCGTAGCCCACAATCGAGCATTAACGTAAACAGAACGGCATCCCGAAAGTCGCTGTATGACCGCCTGTCCGGCTCTTTTATTAATCGGCGCGCCTGTTGTAACGTCAAGGCTTCGACTTGATCGGTCGGCTCTTTCAGCATTTTGACGCGTTTAAACGGGTTATGATCGAGATACTTCTCCTCGTATAAAAACTGGAACATCGCCCGCAATACACTTAAATGCGTGTTTACGCCGCCTATACTCATGCCAGACGTTTTATACCGGTCTTTGACGTAGCTGTTATTGGCGTGCTTAACATGTTCATTCCGTAAGTAATTGACGTAGTTACGAGCCTCTTCGGTCGCTCTGTTTCCGCGTAATGGTTCAGAAATAAGTGAATGACCCATCGTTTCGATTGCATCGTATTTTCCGAAAAGCCACTCGGCTTGTTTCGCGTTCAGATAAATGTCGCAAAGGTTTGAAAACGAGAAACGGACGCGCTTGCTAATCGAATCATATTTCGTACGATACCGTTTAGCCGGTCGCTTACCTTTTTTCAACATAACAAAAAACGCCCCCTCTACCGTTTATTAAAACGATAAAGAGAGCGTTGCTTAATCGGTCTATTTTTCTTATGTGACCGGATTCTTTTGCGACCATTTCCCGCTACTGCTTCCGGAAAAACGAACGCTAGAACCACCGCCACATAAGTCTCCGTGTAACTATGGAGCTTCCTACCGGACTCGAACCGGTGACCTCATCCTTACCATGGATGCGCTCTACCAACTGAGCTAAGGAAGCTTATATATAAAAAAAAGCCTGGCGACGTCCTACTTTCACAAAGGGTTGCCCCTTCATTATCATCGGCGCTAAAGAGCTTAACTTCCGTGTTCGGCATGGGAACGGGTGGAG
>NZ_JAUSUM010000004.1 GCF_030813635.1 Salibacterium salarium
CCCATGCCGAACACGGAAGTTAAGCTCTTTAGCGCCGATGATAATGAAGGGGCAACCCTTTGTGAAAGTAGGACGTCGCCAGGCCATACCAAAAAGGTTGTCAGATATATCATCTGGCAACCTTTTTTTATTAGATAGAATAACGGTTTCAACGTGTAAGAAGGACGAATCTTAAAAGGCTTTTACAAGATTTGTCCTTCATATTTTATAATGGCATAGATACATCCTCTACATTTAGTTAGGAGCCTTTCCGTATGTATTTTCTCATAAACAATGATTTTAGGGGCATTTTCCTTTCGTCTTATCCTATTCTCAGATACATATACTCTTACTTTTAAGATTTCCCTGTTCTTAATCGACACACATTGGTATGAAGCGAGAGAAATTTTAGATTTTTAATTGGGGAACATGCTATGATAGGGGACAATATAAAGTTTAGGAGTGGAGAAGTAATGACAAAGCGTTTTGATACAAAAACCGTACATTTTCAAGAAAATGATGGAGAAAAAAATAAGAGTAAAACGAAGCCTATATATCAAACATCATCTTTTGCTTTTAACGATTTAAACGATATGGAAGAATACTTTCAAGGTGGAAAAGATCATTTGTATACTCGTTATTCCAATCCTAATACGGATGATCTTGGACACGGAGTAGCTCAGCTTGAGGAAGCACCGGCAGGACTCGCCACTTCATCAGGAATGTCGGCAATATTGGTTGGCGTTCTTTCCATCGCATCACCGGGGGATCATATGATTGTACCATTAGATCTTTACGGGGGAACGTATTCCTTGTTTCAGCAAGAGATACAGGAATGGGGACTACAAGTATCTGTTGTCGATTTTAAAGATTATAAGAATATAGAGGAAGCTATTCAATCGAATACAAAACTACTCTATGCCGAATCAGTGACAAACCCGTTGTTGCGTCAAGAAAACATTGAAGCGTTAACCAAGTTTGCTAGAAACCATGAATTACATGTGATGATTGATAATACGTTTCCAAGTCCTTATTTAATTCAACCATTTACAGATGGTGCTGATTTGGTTGTTCATAGTGCTACGAAATACATAGGCGGTCACAGTGATGTGAGTGCTGGGGTTTTAGTTGGAACGGAAGAATTGATAGCAAAAGCAAAGAAGAAAATGATAAATATAGGTGCTAATTTAAGTCCATTTGAAGCGTGGCTTGGATGTCGAGGCTTAAAAACATTAAGTTTAAGGATGGCAAAGCAATCAGCAAATGCAGAAAAGCTTGCACGTTGGTTTAAAAAGAATACAGGAGCAGCTGTTGTGTATTATCCAGAAAACCTTTCAGAAAAGGGAAATGGAGCAATGGTGAGTGTTGATCTTGGGGATGATTATGATATTTATTCCTTTTTTGAATCGCTGGGATGGATAAAGATAGTACCAACGCTTGCGGGAGTAGAGACGACAGTTTCTTATCCTTTGAATACATCACACCGGACGGTTCCAGTGGAAATAAGACAGCAATTGGGCATAACCCCTGGAACAGCGAGAATTTCTGTAGGAATTGAAGACTCTGAGGATATTATCGAACAATTTTCCAAAGCGCTAGAACACGCTAAGAAGTCATAGGAAAGAAGACGATTAGTAGTGGATATTTGAATCATGGAGACAAGCCATGTTGTTGCTGTTTCCCTTCGGTGTGCGGGAACAGAAACGTTCCCCTGCAGCGCAGGCGATTCAGCAATCACATACGATAAAAAATGGATCCTGGGTCCTTTTCCCAAGATCCGTTTTTCTTACAAGATAAGAATGTATAAAGCGTAAGGCTTTTTGTGTGAAAATAGGGATGTGACCACACCCGTGGAAAGCGTCTCGTTTGCAGCGTTTAATTAATGTAACATAATTGTAATATTATAATAAGAAGATTATTTAATTATATGGTTGCAAGGGGACGGAGTGTGTGGTATATTTATATACGTGGCGTTGAGAGACACGAACGCAAATACTCCAAATCGCGGGGTGGAGCAGTCTGGAAGCTCGTCGGGCTCATAACCCGGAGGTCGTAGGTTCGAATCCTTCCCCCGCAACCAATTAAAATAATAAAGCAAATATAAAGCCTAGTCAGGGCTTTTTTTTTATATCTATTTTACCCTCGTTATTTCTATGCTTTTTCTAAAAGAATGCGTTACACTAATGATATACGTTTTGTTAAAAGGATGAATACCATGCCTGAAAATGAATTCGAATGGATAAATAAACATACCCCTAAAACTCATCATCAAGATGGATTAGTGGAAGGCATTGGGGACGATGCGGCTGTCTATACTTATGAATCGAATTATGATGACATTCTTTGTGTAGATATGATGATTGAAGAGGTTCATTTTAAAAAACAGACGATGAGTCCCAAGGATATTGGTCATAAAGCGTTGGCTGTGAATATTAGTGACATTGCAGCAATGGGTGGTATTCCTGTTTATTTCATGGTCTCAATAGCTTTACCAAAGCACTGGTCTGATGAGGAATTATCGGAAATCTATGAAGGGATGAACACGTTAGCAGATTTATACGACATGGATATGATAGGAGGAGATACGGTATCTTCTCCTCATGAGTTAATGATATCAGTAACGGTTCATGGACGTGTGGAAAAAGGATGTCATGTGGTAAGAAGAAATGCCGCACCTGGAGACATTGTTTTTCTTACAAATCCAACAGGAAGATCAGCCGCGGGATTGCATCTCTTATTAGATAAAGGGAGATGGGCAGATTATACGAAGCAGGAACAAAAATTATTGTCATACCATCAAAAACCCGTTCCGCGTGTGGAAGAAGGGCGAATTATATCGGGATTACAGCTTCCTGCTTCCTTAAATGACATAAGTGACGGATTGGCAAGTGAAGCAAATGAATTGGCGGAAGCGAGTAACATCTCTATAGAGTTGGTGAAATCTAAAATACCAATAGCGGAAGAACTGACATTGTTTTCGGAAAATCAGTATTGGGATTGGATTTTTTATGGTGGAGAAGATTTTGAGTTGATTGGGACGGTTAGGGAAACGGATTGGCAGGTTTTGCAAGAGAAGATACAAGAAAAAGGATTGAGTATTTATCAAATTGGACGTGTGAAAGAAGGTCCTGCTTCGGTTACACTGATGGATGGGGAACAAGAAATCATATTAGAAAAACAAGGGTATAATCACTTTAAATAGTTTATACAGGTGAATGAAGGCAAGGTGAAAAAAATGCTTCATTACAAAAGTACATCTCCTGAAGATACGGCAAAAATAGCTGGGATAATCGGTCGTCACTTGGAGAGTGGAGATACTTTAACGCTCACCGGTGACCTTGGCGCCGGCAAAACACACTTTACTAAGGGATTAGCCGCAGCTTTAGGTGTTGAACGTATTGTGAACAGCCCCACTTTCACGATTATTAAAGAATATGACGGAAGACTTCCTCTATACCATATGGATGTTTATCGTTTAGATGAAGAAGAAGCAGAAGAATTGGGGATAGAAGAGTACTTAGAATCGGAAGGTATATGTGTGATTGAATGGCCGGAAAAAATAAAAGACATCCTTCCAGAAGACAGGTTGGAAATAACGATTACAAGAGAAAATGAAACGAATAGGGACCTTTACCTTAAATCGATAGGTGATAGGTTTCATGCGTTATGCAAGGAGCTGCAAAGACATGAGAATATTAGCGATTGATACGTCTACCCATGTAATGGGTATTGCTCTTGCCGAAGATGATAAACTGTTAGCAGAGTATACGACCAACTTTAAAAAGAATCATTCGTTGCGTTTGATGCCGGCGATAAATCAAATGCTGACAGAATTAGAAATAGATCCAAAGCAGCTTGATGCTATTGCTGTTGCTAAAGGTCCTGGTTCTTACACAGGAGTAAGAATAGGAGTTACGACTGCAAAAACGATGGCATGGTCCCTCGGTATTCCCGTGTACGGCATTTCAAGCTTACAGATGCTCGCGAGAAACGGTAGAAATTTTCAAGGTTTGATTTGTCCTTTTATGGATGCAAGAAGAGATCGGATCTATACAGGTTTATACACATTTGATGGGACTTATTTAAAAACAGAAGAGAAGGATCAAATTATTTTACTAGAAGACTGGCTTTCGATTGTGAAAGAAAAAGAAAAGCCGGTGTTATTTTTGAGTCAAGAATGGAATAAACATAAAGGTATGATTCATGATACCTTGGGAGATCAAGTAAGAACAGGCGATTTTTCGATGAACCAACCCCATCCTGAATCTCTGTTGGCACTTGCATATGAACAAGAACAAGCACAGCCGGCTCATTCGATTGTACCTGAGTATGCACAAATGGCTGAAGCTGAAAAGAAATGGCTTGCTTCAAAAGAGGGAAGAGGGTATGAATAGTTTTCCAACTATACGATTTATGGAAGAACGAGATTTAGATGGAATTATGAGAGTTGAACATGATTCCTTCCAAATGCCGTGGACACGGTATGCTTTTTTTAATGAGCTAACCAATAACCAATTCGCCCATTATTTAGTGGCGGAATGGGGTTATGAGATTATAGGATACTGTGGTGTTTGGATTATTATTGATGAAGCTCATATAACAAATGTTGCCGTACATTCGAGATTTAGAGGTCAACACATTGGAGAAATCTTGATGATGAATGCTTTGGATATGTCTCACGCTTATGGGGCAAAATCAATGTCACTGGAAGTAAGGGTTAGTAACTTTGTTGCACAGTCGTTATATAAAAAGCTAGGATTTCAAGCGGGCGGTATTAGAAAAAATTATTATACAGATAATCGTGAGGATGCTTTAGTAATGTGGGTGAATATAGATGACTATAAAAACAGATATTAAAGATAATGAAATCATACTAGCTATTGAAACGAGTTGTGATGAAACGGCAGCTGCTGTCATTCAAGGAGGCAACCAGGTTTTATCAAATGTAATAGCCTCTCAGATTCAAAGCCATAAGCGTTTTGGAGGAGTCGTTCCAGAGATTGCCTCTCGTCATCATACTGAATCAATCACAGGCATTTTAGAGGAAGCAATGACAAAGGCTGATGTTTCATTTTCTGATCTTGATGCGGTTGCGGTGACAGAGGGACCTGGATTAGTTGGTGCCTTGTTAGTAGGGGTGAATGCGGCTAAAGCGATTGCATTCTCTCATCAACTTCCTCTGCTACCTGTTCATCATATTGCGGGACATATTCAAGCAGCTAGATTGGAAAGGGAATGGGACTATCCTGCATTAGCATTAGTCGTGTCAGGAGGCCATACGGAACTGGTTATTCTCCAGGCAGATGGGGAATATGAAGTTATTGGACAAACAAGAGATGACGCAGCTGGAGAAGCGTATGACAAAGTTGCTCGTACGTTGGGGCTTCCTTATCCAGGAGGACCGCAAGTGGATAAGTTAGCTGCAGAAGGAACTCCTGATGTGAAACTACCGATAGCCTGGCTTGAGCCTGATTCTTATGATTTCAGTTTTAGTGGATTAAAGTCAGCCGTTATTAACACTCTCCACAATGCTGAACAACGAGGAGAGGTCATTCCACCTGAGAATGTAGCAGCGAGTTTTCAACAAAGTGTCATCGAGGTTCTAACGGAGAAAACAAAACGTGCCGCAGAACAGTACCAGGTTAAACAAGTCGTTCTGGCAGGCGGAGTCGCAGCGAACCAGGGATTAAGACACGCGATGGAAAACATGTTTGCGTCGTCATCAGTAGAGTTAACCATTCCACCTTTTTCATTTTGTACAGATAATGCTGCAATGATAGGTGCTGCTGCTCATGTGCAATGGAAGAAAAATATAACCGCTGACTGGGATTTAAACGGTGTACCGGACTTGACTCTTTATTAAAGGTCAAGTCTTTTTTTATGCGAGTGTCTTTCTTATGTGTACAACCTATCTTGGGGATAATGTGGATAAGACTATGGAAAACTTATAAAACAACTTTTGAGGATGTTAACAATATATTTGTGGATAAGTAAGCTATATTGTTAATAAGTGCATAAATATTTGAAGTGATAGTATGTAACTGTTAATAAATCTGTGGATAGTGTGGACGAGTATGTGGGAAGAAAGGACAAAATGCGTGATGATTATTAAAATGTTGATGATAGTGTGTATGGTTATAGGGTGTATGCTAGGGACACCTTTTTCTAGTCAAGCGCAAACAAAAAATCAACATGTCGTCCTTGTCCTTGTTCCCGGCCTTTCTATGGATAATTTTTTTTTATTGATGGAAAAGGAACAGATGCAATCCCGATCTTCTGTCATTGCTCTTAACCGTATCACTGCTGGTGCTGTTGGACCAGTGAACGAAATGCTGACGTTAAGTTCTGGTTTGCCAGCTGAAGCTTCTTCGTTGGGAGAGGAGTACGGCTTGTCCGTGGAAAGGTCGTCCACAAGCGAAAGGATGCAGAAATATAAAATTTTCAACTTTGAAGAAATGGTGGAGAAAAACAAACAAACGACATATAAAGCCCGTCCAGGCTCAATAGGGGAAACTCTTTCTAACGCAGGTGTATTCCCTAGTTTTGTTGGACACAGTGATGTGAAGGAAAAGACATACCAATTTGCTTCGTACTTAACGGTAGATGACACAGGGGAAACGGTAGCTGAGCGGGAAATGCCTGTGGAGAAAAAGCAAAAGGAACCTGGTGGCTACAAAATGAATGTTGATAAAACAATACAAGCGGTAGGTAAGTTACAAAATCGTAACATTGCTACTTGGACCGTTGTAGAATGGGGAGATATTTATAGATACAATCAAGATCCGGATTCCACTACTTCAGATGAACTTGTGGAGCCATTGAAAAAACTTTTATTTCAACTAAAAGAACAAAATCAAACGGTATTCCTTCTTGGTGTTCATCCTCCTGAAGAAACGATGGAGAAGGGCTATCGCATGAATCCGTTTGTGAAATGGGAAGATACGTCATCCCCCTCATCTATAAAAAAACTCGATTCTGCAACCGTGAATCAATCATTTTTAGGCAGCAGTCTTGATATAGCTCCTACTATTTTAAGAGCGTTTCATTTATCACCACCTTCGCGATGGCAAGGAGAACCGCTTATTACAGGTGAACCGGCGAGCCTGGGCAAAATGAAAAAAGAAATCGACGGTGCCGCTGCCGTTTATGTTACGAGGGGTCCTATTCTTTCGACATATATATCTATTTTAGTCGTCTTGCTTATTGTTGGATACTTCTTTTGGAAAAGAAATAGAAACCCGAGACGGTTGGCCTCCATTTGGATAAATGGAGCGGTCCTTGCGGGAATGACGTCCCCACTATCCTTTGAACTGGCCCCGGTTTTGTTTGGAAGAGCCCAGGTTGATGTACCTTTGTATTGTACTGCTGTAACTATTTTTTCTGTATTGATCGGAGCTGTAGGTGTTTGGGTTGGCGCCAAACGAATGGTATGGATGATTTCTTGTTTATTGTTGATCGTGTTAAGCACTGATCTTCTGGTAGGTACGCCATTGATGCAGCGTTCTTATCTTGGATATGATCCATTAATTGGAGCACGTTATGAGGGGATAGGTAATGAATTAGGTGGTTTTTTTGTAGCAGCTTCTGTTCTTTTCTTGGAACCTTTTATAAAACAGAACAAATGGATTGTGTTTGTTTTTATTTTACTCTTTATTGTCCTATTAGGAAGTAGTATGTTCGGTCAAAATGCGGGGGTCACATTAGCCTCTGGATGCATGTATATTGTATTGTTATGGTGGTCAGAAAAAAATAGACGTTGGAATATGTTAAAAATGATGTGGAGTGCATTCGCAGGATTGCTGGGGTTACTTGGATTATTGTGGTTGATTCAGCAAGTGGGGGAAACATCGCATATTGGTCACTTTTTTCAAGAGCTCATAAATGGCGAGTGGGCGGAAATAAGAAATGTTATCACGCGTAAACTACAAATGAATGCCAAAATCATCTTGCATTCCAATTGGACGAAGTTGCTGCTGACTAGTTATGTATTAGCTGTATTATATCTATTGTTTGAAAAGAATAATACGATGATAACTTCGCAACAGCTTGTATTAAAAGCGGGGACAGTTGGTTCTATATGTTTGTTAGTATTTAATGATTCTGGAGCGGTGGCTGCTTCAACGTCGATGTTTTATTTGTTATGCGCTCGATACGTCTGGTCTCATAAAGAGGGAAGCTGAACCCCCTGGCAATAGATGCTAGGAGGTTCATGTATCTACATTACACTTCTTCAAGTTGCAGCTCTTCCCATTTCTCCATGTAATGGTCGAGATTTTCTTTGGCGTCCGTTATCTTTTTTTGAATCTCTGTCGCTTTCTGATGATCTTCGTATACATCGGGAGAAACCATGTCTTGCTCGAGTTGTTCAATCTCTTCTTCTAAAACACTAATGTGCTGCTCTGTCTCATCAATTTTTCGTTGTCTTTTTCTCGCTTGCTTTTTAGCTTCCTTCTCGTTCATATATGCTTCTTTGTCAGCACTCTCGTTTTGTGGAGATTGTGTGCCAGTTTGTTTATTTTCCTCTGCTCGAAGCAGTTCACGTTGTCGTTCTTCATCTTTTTTCATCAAATAATAATCGTAATCTCCGAGGAATTCTTCGAGTCCATTTTCTGTTAACTCTACAATTTTTGTTGCCATTCGATTTAAAAAGTAACGGTCGTGAGAAACAAACAACAATGTGCCCGGATAATCAATCAAAGCTGATTCAAGCACTTCTTTACTATCTAAGTCTAGATGGTTCGTTGGCTCGTCAAAAATAAGCAGATTCGCCTTCTTCATCATCAGTTTACTTAGAGCAAGCCGGGATTTTTCGCCCCCGCTCAAGCTTGAAACTGGTTTGAGCACATCTTCTCCACTAAAGAGAAAATTACCAAGAACCGTACGTATATCTTTTTCTGGTGTTAAAGGATAGTCGTCCCACAGTTCATTCAAGACGTCTTTATTAGAATGAAGATCGGCTTGTTCCTGATCATAATAGCCGACAGTGACCTTGCTGCCATATTGAATGGTACCGGAAGCGGCTTCTATCTTTTCGGCAATCGCTTTTAGAAGAGTAGACTTTCCAATCCCGTTCGGACCAATAAGGGCGACACTCTCTTGTTTTTTGATAGAAAGGCTCATGTTTTGGATGACAGAATGTTTCTTGTCATAAGAAACGCTAAGGTCCTCGATATTCAAGACTTCGTTACCGCTTTGGCGTTCAATATCAAATGAGAAGTTAGCTGACTTCTCTGATCCTTTTGGCTTATCTTTCAGTTCCATTTTTTCCAGCTTTTTGCGACGGCTTTGGGCTCTTTTAGACGTTGCATCGCGAACAATATTACGTGCAATAAAATCTTCAAGTTCAGCCACTTCTTTTTGCTGCTTTTCGTATTCTCTGAGTTCTTGCTCATACCGATTTGCTTTTTCTTCAAGATAAGCACTATAGTTTCCGTAGAAAAGCGATGCCTTTGTGCGTTCTATTTCATATACTTTTGATACGATATTATCCAAAAAGTAGCGGTCGTGTGAAACAATTAACACGGCACCGTCATAATTAGATAAATAATTCTCAAGCCATCTTAACGTATCAATATCCAAGTGGTTAGTAGGTTCGTCGAGTATTAAAACTTCTGGCTTTGACAAAAGTAACTTACCGAGAGCGAGTCTTGTTTTTTGCCCGCCGCTTAAAGAAGAGATGGAAGTGTTGTAGTCAAAGTTTCCGAACTTCAAACCTGACAATATACTGCGAATATTTGCTTCGTACTGGTAGCCCCCTTGCTCGCGAAAAGCATATTGCAAGTTTTCGTATTCTGCTAATACTTTTTCATACATACGCTGATCATTGTATATGTCGGGGTCTGCAATTTTTTCTTCCAACGTTTGCAGGTTTTTCTCCATTTGTCTTAGTTCCTCAAAAACAGTTAACATCTCGTTCCAAATTGTACGATCGGAGTGAAGTCCCGTATGCTGATCAAGATAACCGAGTCTGGTTCCTTTTGGAGTAATGATTTCACCAGAATCGTACGTTAATTGGCCGGCTATAATTTTGAGAAGGGTTGATTTCCCGGAACCATTGCGACCAACTAGGGCAACCCTTTCATTAGCTTTTATATCAAGCTTTACTTGGTCCAAAATAGTTTCTACACCGTATGATTTTGTTATATTAGAACATTGCAGAACTATCATATCTATCGTTCATCCTTTTTTATAAACTTCCTTAACTGCAAGTGTATCTTATTTCGCGTAAAAACGCGATAAATGAGAAAGAATAAGCTGACTTTCCTAAGTCGGCGATTTATGGCAAAATCGTGAACGGGTTATAGATATACATCTTCCTATTACATAAAATTCACTATTAGTGTACAATAGGAAAAGAAGTAGAAGCAGATCCAACCTGGCGAATGGCAACGCATACTTCATCGTGATCAAAGTTATATTTTGACGATTATAGAACCGCGAAGGAATAGTTGGAGGCTGCTATGAACATAGATCAACAAAAAATACCACAAGCCACGGCAAAACGTTTGCCATTGTACTACCGTTTTCTTGAAAATTTACACGGGTCTGGTAAACAAAGAGTATCATCAACAGAATTGAGTGAAGCAGTCAAAGTTGATTCCGCAACGATACGAAGAGATTTTTCTTACTTTGGCGCACTTGGAAAAAAAGGATATGGTTATAATGTTCAATACTTGTTGTCCTTTTTTCGAAAAACCCTCGATCAAGATGAAGTAACAAAAGTGTTCTTAGTAGGTGTTGGGAATTTAGGGACTGCGTTATTAAAATATAATTTTTCTAAAAGTGATAACACCCAGATCATTGCAGCTTTTGATGTAAATGAAGCGATTGTCGGGAATGAAATAAGTGGTGTGGATATTTTTCACATGGACAAACTTCCTGAAATGAAGGAAAAAATAGATGCTTCTATAGCTATTTTGACCGTTCCGGCTTTTTCAGCTCAACAAACATCAGAAAAATTAGTCGAAGCTGGTATAACGGGGATATTGAATTTCACCCCTGCAAGATTAACCGTGCCGGATAATATCAGGGTGCATCACATTGATCTTTCTGTAGAATTGCAAACGTTAGTTTACTTTCTAAAAAATTATCCCCTATAAGGGAAAGTGGAGGTGTTCATTATGGGTGGTTTAGGTCCCATGAGTATTGGTCTTATCGTAGTTGCAGCGTTGTTGATTTTTGGTCCAAAGAAATTGCCGGAACTTGGCCGAGCAGCCGGCAATACGTTACGTGAATTTAAACACGCGACGAAAGGATTAGCTGAGGACGATGAGGACGAAGATAAAAAGAAAAAGAATAAAAATACATCCGACGCTGACAAGTAAAGAGTAGGACGGGACAAGTCATGGCTCAAAATCAAATGTCAATATACGATCACATTGGAGAACTGCGAAAACGAATCATTATTGTGGCGCTGTACTTTCTCGTTGCCATGATAATCGGGTTGTTTGTTGCTCCCGTTTTAATTACGTATTTGCAAAATATACCGGAAGCAGAAAGCTTTCCGATGAACGTTTTTAAATTAACTGATTCACTTAAGCTGTATATGAATGCTGCTTTTCTTATTGGAATAATTATCGTTTTTCCTGTTCTTTTATATCAGCTTTGGGCTTTTATCGCTCCCGGTCTTAGGGAAAAAGAAAAGAAGGTAACGCTTGGTTATATCCCGATTGCAACGCTCTTGTTTTTGGGAGGACTGGCTTTCGCTTATTTTATTCTATTTCCAAATGTGATTCAGTTTTTAAGTAATTTATCCGAGAGGCTTAACTTAACAGAACAATACGGTGTTAATGATTATTTCTCGTTTTTGTTTCAGTTGACGATTCCTTTCGGATTTTTATTTCAGTTGCCCGTTGTTGTTATGTTTCTGACGCGATTAGGATTGGTTACACCAGCTTGGTTTCGAAAGATACGCAAATATGCTTACTTCGGTCTGCTTGTATTGGCTGGGTTTATTACACCGCCGGAAATTGTATCTCATCTCATGGTGACGGTTCCGCTGTTACTGTTATATGAGGTTAGCATTGTTATTTCCAGGTTTTCTTATCGAAAAGTGTTAAAAGCAGAGCAGGAAGACATGGAAGAATGGGCAAAAAACAAGGAAAATCACAAGTAATATTAAACTGCCTGGCAGGCTGTATCAATACAGCTCACCAGGCAGTTTTATTTATTTCTTAGTACTGTTTTTTGATTTACTACGAAAAAAGCGAATCCCCACCATAATATCAATAGCGGCGAGCCCTGCAAAAAGATACGTCCAAAACGTCCATGAAGAGGCATTTACACTGGCGACAGCAAAATAAACGAATACCGCCGCAAGTCCAAAGTATAGTATACCCATCATTACATTTGGGGAAATCCTCATAATACTAATCCCCCTAGAATAAAGTTTAACTGTTCGAGATCCTCTTGTAGTTCTTGAAGTTTGTCACCTAAGAGTACATTAATTAGTACTGCATAGCTGTTCATTGCGACATGGGCAACGATTGGAACGATAATTCTACCTGTTTTCACATATAAGTAGGAAAAGGTGAAGCCAACCGCAGTGTAAATTAAAATGTGCGTGAAATCAAAATGCACGACAGAGAAAATCAATGCGCTAAGAAGCGCCGAAATGACAAAATTAAATCGCTTATAGAAAGCGCCGAATATTACTTTACGAAAGACAATCTCTTCTAGAATTGGACCAATGATAGCAACGATAAACGCAAAGAAAGGAATAGCTTTCACAATGGACAAAATGTCTTCCGTGTTTTGCGACCCGGGTTCAATACCAAGAGCATATTTTTCGATAAGAATGGCTATATATTGAGCAATAAACACCATAAACACACCGAAAACAGTCCACTTTATTGAATAACCAGCAGATGTTTTTGATAACCGAGGATGTCCTGACAATCTACGTTCTGGATAAATTAAAAGGGAAAAAAGGATTAGGGCAACAAAAAAACTTCCCATCGTCCATACAAATATACTCTCTTCTTGAATCCATCCGAGTTCAATAACAATAGGTCCTGACAACTGCATAAGTAAATATACAATTAAAATCAACCAATAGCGTATGTTCAAAAGTGTCATCTCCTAATCACGAAAAGTATGTAAGCATAAAGGTAATAGCGTGAGTGATACTGTCTTTCACATCATATGTACGTATTGTATCATAATGCATTCTCATACGTGACACGAAACGCATGTGAAGTTATTGTGAAGAAAATTTATAGTTTTAAAGAGACGCTAGATAGGGAACTTTCTATATGGGGATAGATAAATGAAACAAGGGAAATAACCAACATGTAAGGAAATGAAAAAAATTTAGCAATCCCCCTTGCAAAATCGGGCTGGAATGATTATCATAATAATTGGTATTAGCACTCAACAGAAACGAGTGCTAATAATATCGAATCATGTCGGTTCTCCCTTTCAAAAAGAAGAATGGGAAACCGTACTAAAACTAAAGGAGGGTGTTTACCTTGTTAAAGCCTCTTGGTGATCGAATCATAATTGAACAGGTTCAAACAGAAGAAAAGACGAAAAGTGGAATCGTATTACCGGATTCTGCGCAGGAAAAACCACAAGAAGGTAAGGTTATTGCTGTTGGGAATGGCCGCGTAACAGATAATGGAGAACGTGTTGCTCTAGAAGTGAATGAAGGAGAAACGGTTATTTTCTCAAAATATGCGGGCACAGAAGTGAAGTTTGAAGGAAATGAATATCTCATCCTTCGCGAAAGTGATGTACTAGCAGTAATTGGTTAATAAATAGGGGAAGTCCCCTACATATTCTATTTTATAGGAGGTCGAAACGATGGCTAAAGATATTAGATTCCGCGAGGATGCTCGCCGCGCAATGATGAATGGTGTAGATGAACTTGCTAATGCCGTAAAAGTTACACTAGGTCCAAAAGGTCGTAACGTCGTATTGGAGAAAAAGTTCGGATCCCCGCTTATCACAAACGACGGTGTAACGATTGCTAAAGAAATCGAATTGGAAGACAACTATGAAAACATGGGTGCTCAATTAGTATCTGAGGTAGCAAGCAAAACAAACGATATCGCTGGTGACGGTACAACAACTGCGACTGTTCTTGCTCAGGCTATGATTAAGGAAGGTCTGAAAAACGTTACATCAGGCGCTAACCCAATGGTTATCCGCAAAGGGATTGAAGAAGCTACAAAAGTAGCGGTAGAAGAATTGAAGAAAATTTCTAAGCCGATTGAAAGCAGCGAATCCATCGCACAAGTTGCTTCTGTTTCTGCTTCAAGTGATGAAGTAGGTCAAATTATTTCTGAAGCTATGAATCGTGTTGGAAACGACGGAGTTATTACCGTAGAAGAATCCCGCGGACTTGATACAGAGCTTGAAGTTGTAGAAGGCATGCAATTCGACCGCGGATATGCTTCTCCTTACATGGTGACAGACTCTGATAAAATGACAGCAGAATTGGATGATCCGTACATTCTTATTACAGATAAGAAAATCACGAACATCCAAGAAGTATTGCCTTTGCTTGAACAAGTGGTTCAACAAAATAAACCAATCCTTATTATCGCAGAAGACGTAGAAGGCGAAGCTCTTGCTACGTTGGTTGTGAACAAACTGCGCGGAACATTTAACGCAGTAGCTGTGAAAGCACCAGGATTTGGGGACCGTCGTAAAGCAATGCTTGAAGATATCGCCCTTCTTACTGGCGGGGAAGTTATTACCGAAGACATCGGTCTTGACTTGAAATCTGCGACAGTAGATCAACTAGGCCGCGCCAGCAAGATTGTTATTAACAAAGACGATACAACGATTGTTGAAGGTGCCGGTAAACCAGAAGACATTACAGGCCGCGTGAACCAGCTTAAAACACAAATGGAAGAAACAACATCTGACTTTGACCGCGAGAAATTGCAAGAGCGTCTAGCTAAACTTGCAGGCGGTGTAGCTGTCGTAAAAGTCGGTGCTGCTTCTGAAACAGAAATGAAAGAGCGTAAACTACGCATTGAAGACGCGTTGAACTCCACTCGCGCCGGTGTTGAAGAAGGAATCGTATCCGGTGGTGGAACAGCTCTTATGAACGTATACAAGGCTGTAAGCAACATTTCGGCTGAAGGAGACGAAGCAACAGGTGCAAGCATCGTTCTTCGTGCCCTAGAAGAGCCGCTCCGTCAAATCGCTCATAACGCAGGTCTTGAAGGATCCGTTATCGTTGAGCGTATGAAGAACGAGCCAGTAGGTAATGGCTTCGACGCTCTAAGCAGCGAATGGGTTAACATGATTGACGCAGGAATTGTAGATCCGACAAAAGTAGTTCGTTCCGCACTTCAAAACGCTTCCTCTGTATCGGCTATGTTCCTAACAACAGAAGCCGTAATCGCAGATAAGCCAGGTGAAGACGACGGCGGCGGTGCTGCCGGCGGCGGAATGCCTGACATGGGCGGCATGGGTGGTATGGGCGGCATGATGTAACTTCCACATGGATGTGGTGGCTTAGGCGTTGCAACAGGACGTTGCGGGTTTAGCCTAAGTTCCTTTATCCAGGATGTTGATCACTCGGACGTTGTGCGCGTGACGTCGCGGTTTTAGTCCGAGATCCGCTTAATCCCCCTGATATAAGAGGATTTGTTAGTAAGATGAGAGAGTGAAATGCTAACTAACATTGAGGATTATTAATCGAGGCTTCTCATAAGTTCACTGAACTTTTGGGAGGCTTCTTTTTTTGTGTGTTACATGGAGACACACATTTTTCGTTAATTAATCATCCGAATGGCCAAGTCTGTCTATCATTTGTTCTAGCGCTACATCAACTTCTGCCAGAAGCAACGTGTGTGTATGTCGCAAAGAATGTAGGGTTAAGTCTGGGTTTAGAGCTGCACCCTGCATTGGCTAATAGCCGTGCCATTCTAAGTTGAACGGTTCTAATTATCGGATAGCCGTATTGTCGTTCGGTTTTTGCAAAGATAAAGTCGTTGTGGTAAGGTAGCAGAATTAGCAGAATTATCTGCATATCCATAAAAATGTACTTCACAAATTGGTATTTTTGACCGTTTCGTTACTTCCATTTCACCATTTTCCGCAAGGTGCATTTTTATTTTAAGTAAATTTTTTCGGACTTTCTGAACAAGCTCTTTAGAACTATATGTAGGGGTGAGTAAATGGATTTTTTAATGGGAAATAGTTATGAAAGATTAAATGAGGCTTCTAAAAGTATGCTTAAATTAGTTAGTGAGTATATTGGCACAAATACCTTTTGTGTAACTCAAATAACCGACAAGTATCATTCTATCCTTACCCATGTATTCAATCGAAATAAAGTCTTATTTGATGCAGGAGTCACTTTATTTATCGAAGATTCTTACTGAAATATTATCCTTCAAAGTGGACGTGATCCACTTATCATAAATGATACAAGTAATCATCCGATAGCAACCAACCTAATGCCTACCAAAAACAAGGGCATTAAGAGTTTTTTAGGCGTTCCTATTGTTCTAAGTAATGGAATATTATTTGGGAATTTATGTGCTATGGATACTGAACCATACACATTTACAGAAAGGGAAACCGAATTTTTACAAACGATGGCTATTTTTTTAACGCATTCCATTGAATTAGATATCGTAGCACATCAAGATCAATTAACAGGATTAAATAATAGGGAGTTTCTAACACAATATATAAATACTTTACCAAAGGAAGCTCAAATTACCACTCTTTTTATAGATTTAGATAATTTTAAATCAGTTAATGATAGTTATGGACATAAGGAAGGGGACGCTATCTTGGTTCAGTCTGCGGAACGGATAAAAGAGTGTATTAGATCACAAGATATACTCAGTCGGTACGGGGGAGATGAATTCGTCATATTATTACAAGGTGATGATAATGCCGGATACTCTCAATCCCTTTCAGAATCGATTATTAATCAATTTGGCAAACCTTTTATAATAAAAGATGATGAAATAGCTTTGTCCGTAAGCATTGGTATTAGCATAGAGACAAATAAACATCAGAACATTGATCAATTGGTACAAAATTCCGATTATGCTATGTATTACTCAAAAAATAATGGGAAAAACCGCTATTCCTATTTTAATGAAGTTGTCGAATAGAATTCTTTTTGCTATTCTTCATTTCAATTTTAAAAGATTTTACACGGTTGAGATTTTCATTGAATGGCAAGGTTTGATGAAAACTCAGTTTTAATTTATTTGAACGATGAATATTAGCAAAATGCTAACATTTTGCTAATATTGAGGATTATTAAAAGAGGCTTCTCATTAGTTGATTAAACTATTGAGAAAGCCTCTTTCTTTTGCTGACGTTATAGGTGATACATATTAATAATAATCACCTAATGATCTAACATCTACTCCATGATTTATTCTTATTGCTATTTCTGGTTAAATTCAAATCCGTAATGGCTAATCTACTTACCATTTCCCTTTGATTATAGTACCACCTTTGCTGATTTTCAATAAGATTAGTTTCTCTAAACGGAATAGACTGTGGAGTAACTTTTGTAATACGTAGTAGACCTATACTACGTATTAACATAAATGTAACAAAAATAGATGCTAAAAGGATTCGAAATTTTTAGAAAAAATAATGTGTATATAGGGTGCGTTAATCGGGGTCAACTCGACTTCACATCCAATATATGGTACTCTGGATGAGAATAGTAAAAGTATACAAAGAAGGTGTGATTTTTGGAAAATAAGGAGCAATTATTCGGAACAAAAGCAGTAGACTCGGAGTTTAAATTTTTATCAGTAGTGAAAAATTTTTTTACATTACAAAATGTTAAGTTTTGGCTGCTTACATACCTAGTATCATTTATTATTTTTGAGTTTTTTAGCTCGCATATAATACTTATAAATTCTGTCAATTTTATCTTGTTCCCATTTACTGTAATTATTGTAGGCACTGTTGCAAATCAATTTGTGTTATCCATATCGTTAGTGTACAGATTAATGTATCCGACATATAAACATAGTTTATCAAATAATCAAAATAAAGTAATGTTAATTATTACAAATATCATTAAATTTTTTATTTACATTGTTTTATGGAGATATACTTTTATTTTAGGTATTGCGGGTTTGATTATTACTATTAATAATGCCAGAACATTGGACAAGTAGGTGTAGGCAGATGAAGAATATTTGGAAGGTTAAACAAGGTAGAAAAAGGAAACTTGAGGATGTTTTAAGTATATGTGAAAAAGGAGATATCATTTTACTACCTCCTGGTGAGTACTATTTCCCTAAAGGCCTACTTTTTAATAAAAGGGAAGAAGTGGAGATTAGAGGAATTGGGAAAAACCCAAGTGATGTAGTCATTAACGGTTTCTTTGGAATAAGTGGTGCGATAAAAATATCAATATCAAATTTAACGTTCAATGCTCCAAATCAAAAAAATGCATTGAATATTAGAGAAGGTGCAACATTAAAGCTTAATAGGGTAGTTGTAACCGGAGAATTGACTGGAGAGTATCCAGCGATTTGGTGTGAAGAATCAAATGTAAAAATGGAAGCTACCGAAGTTTATTTTTCAGAACTGAACTATGGTTTTTACATTTGCGAACAATCAGAAGCACAAATTCGTTCTTCGATTATAAGTTCTATTGCTATCCTTCAATCAAATGTTCAGTTGCATAATAACCAGATTAATACAGCTATGTCTATAGAGAATGATTCTATAGTGAATTCAACCGGTGTATTAGATTTTACAACAGACGGAATGCAGAGAGATGAAATTAACGTGTTGTCGGGTGCTAGAGCAAGATTCGATTTGATCAATGTTGATGACGGCGTTATATCCTTTGTGGTTAAACATGCAGTACTAACGTTAAAAGAAGTAAAAGGGAAAGATGCTTCTATTTTTAATGTTGTTCATAACAAACAATCTACTGTTGATGTGCCAAAACGGATAGTAGACGTATTTACTGAAGGAATTGAAGGAGAAATGCAAAAAACAAGCGGGTATGCTAATCAGAATGAAGAAATGGATGATACGTTCTATTTCGATGCCACGTCAGATAGTTCTACAGATGAGGAAATTTATGAAGAAAACAATTACCAAGGGGGTGAAGAACAGCAATCTGGTTTACAAGAATTGGATTCGCTTTACGGTTTAAACGATTTGAAAGAACAAATCTATCAATTTATAAATACGGTGAAATTTAATCAACGCAGACAAGAACAAGGCAGAATTACGCTACCAGTCACATTACACTCGTTATTTATGGGAAATCCAGGAACAGGTAAAACGACTGTAGCTCGTATATTAGGTCGTACTTTATATGAAATGGGTGTCATTTCGACGGATACATTTGTTGAAGTAACCCGAAAAGACTTAGTTAGTCCAAACATTGGTGAAACAGCCATGATTACCCAAGAGGTTCTTAAAGAAAGTAAAGATGGAATTTTATTTATCGATGAAGCATATTCTCTATATAGTGAATCAACAATGGATTATGGTAAAGAAGTGGTTGATACACTCATTACATTTATGGAAGAGAATCGCAATAATATGATGATTATCTTTGCTGGTTATACAGATGAAATGAATCAATTTTTAAAGATGAATAGTGGACTTAAATCAAGAATTCCAAATGAGTTTTACTTCGATGATTACACACCAGAAGAAATTGCAGAAATCGGATATTTAGATATTATTAAACAAGAATATATTGTGAATGAGGAAAAGTATAAAGATATTATCAAGTGGTTATATAATCATAGTGTGGATAAAAGTAATGCAAGATGGGTTAGAAATAAGAATGAAAAGCTGCTTGTCGCACATGCCAACCGAGTAGTGGAAAGTGATACAGATGATACTCAAACGATCCTTGATAAGGACTTAGCAGTATTAAAGGGTAACCAAAATCTTAATAAAGATGAAATGATTAAAGAGCTATTAAATCAATTAGACGATTTAATCGGATTAGATGATATTAAAAAATATGTTCATCGTTTAATTAAGGAAGTAAAGGTCGATCGTATGCTAATGGATGCAGGGAATTTATCTAACAAACCTTCCTACCATATGATTTTTTCAGGGAATCCTGGCACCGGCAAAACAACGGTAGCTAATATTATAGCTCAGCTTTTTTACCATTTAGATATTATGCCTACATCCAATGTCAAAGTTGTAGATCGTTCAGACTTAGTAGGTTCATATATTGGTCATACAGAGAAGCAAACGAAGGAAATTTTGGAGCAAGCTATGGGCGGTGTGTTATTTATTGATGAAGCGTATCAACTAGCAGGGAAATCTAATAATGATTTTGGAAAACAAGCGATTGAAACTTTATTAACTTATATTGAAAATCATCGCGATAAGTTTATTGTCATTCTAGCAGGATATACTAATGAGATGGATGAATTTTTAAAAGTCAATCCAGGTTTACGTTCACGTATTCCGAATAACATCATTTTTCCTGATTACAGCCCAGATGAAGTCGCGACAATTGTAGAAAAGAATGTTACGAAAGATTGGGAAGTAAATGTTCCTTTATTAAGATCAAAAGTGATTGATATTTATACGAAACTATCAAGCAATGAAAAAGCAAATGCTAGGTGGGCTCGAAACTTCTCAGAAAGATTAATTCAGAATCACAAAGTATGGGTGATCGATCAAGACTCAGCAATTGATCATTTAAAGAAAATTAATGATGAAGTCATTCGTGAACTTCACTAGTGATTATGGCAATGTAAAAGTACATAACATCTCATCATTCTAAATTAGAAAGAGATTTAGACAACTTAAGGGATGAATTTATTCCTTGATAATTTTAATAAGGCAGCCATATTGGCTCACATGCTAGCCTTTAGTTCTGCTTTTGCCTTTCACTCCTAATGACATTTTTCAAAATCTCGATAGAAATTCAGACTATACATCGTCTATGTTTTAGGAGAATGGCTATTGGAAGGTGGGGTACTGTGGGAAGAAATATAGTCGGAGTAACAATTTTAATAATGAGTTCATTGTTAATTACAGCATGTCAAGATACGAAAAATACTGATGAAAAATCTCAAGAACAATATGAAGATGACAAAATGATTGGACTTGTTAGAGAAGTCGATACTGAGAATAGCGTGGTAACTGTTGATATTTCTCGGTGGGAAAAGCGCGACCGGGGAAACGTCACAACAGATGAAGGATATGGTATCTCCGCTGAAATAACAGATGAAACCATTTTACAATATGAAGATACAACGGAAGCCTCGCTTCATGATATAAAAAAGGGACAAAAAGTATTAATTAACCCTCCAAAAGAAGATGGGTTTAAAGGAGTAGCTGAGGAATTCATCCTGTTAGACATGACGAGTGAAGAAAAATATAGAGGGCTTCTATCGCATTTAGAAGATACATTAAATATAGTTGTTATGTATGAAGAAGGAGAAACGCCCCCGCCCCAAATGGATGAACAGTTAATGGAGAAGATAGAGCAAGAAACAGTTATGACGTGGAGACCGTATCAAAAAGATTATGTTATAGATTATAAAGAAGAATTAAATATTAAAAAATTCCCTGTTATTCTTGTTTTTAACAGTGAAGAACTTGTTTTTAAAACTAATAAGGTTGAAGAACTATATGAGTTTTTTTTAATAAGGCTAGATAATATGTCTGGACATGAACCATGTTATCCGTTAAAGGGCGCCATTCCGGAATAAGAAATGTCTCCTTTTCTTTGAGGATGGGCAATTTTCGTAATAGGAGATGTTAAAATTTTAATGGTTAAAGGAGACATTGAAAATGCCGTGGTCAGATATAAGCTCATTAATTATAATACTCGTACTTCTAGGTTGGTGTTTTAGTTTAATGCGTAAAAACGATGCTTTAAAAAGAGAAAACATCAAACTATTAGAGGAAACGGGGAAATATGAAGATATAAAAAGCGAAGCAAAAGAAATATTAAGCACATCAACAGAGGTGAATACCGTTAAATCATTAAGAGAGAAGCATGGCTTGTCTTTGTTAGATGCGAAAAAAATCGTGGACTCAGTGAAATAATGTTAATCTTCAGGAAACGCGCGCTAAGGTTGTTGAATATTGTTAGGATGCTTAGGGTGAGAAAAGGTGCAAAAATAGCTGAATAACTGGGAGAAAAAGTGCATTTAACTGGACAAGTGGCTGCATCAAGAGTAACGAAATTAGAAGAAAATGAAGTGATTGAAAATTATATGAAACAAGGAAAAGATCAATCCATCGCCTAAAACAGTTTGCGGGAAAGTATGGTGTTCTCTACCTTTTCTGATTTAAGGGATGGATATTCTAGTATTCTGCCTGGACACTTTTATATAAGTGACTTTTTAAGATGTATAATTAGTCGCCACCCACTGAGTCACATGATCAATAAACTTTCGCGTTGCTGGTGACTTATCGAAATTTGCGGCTATACTTATCGTGCGGTGGCAGTCCTTTTCTAAATCGAGACTTTTCACGTCTGGTGGCAGATTTGTCAGTAACATTTGTGGAAGAATGCTAATCCCCAATTTGTTTTGTACCATCGATATGATTGCATAATCATCCAATAGTTCAAATACAACGTTTGCCTTCACTTTATTTGCTTTGAAGAATCTCTTTACATCATGATAGCCTTCATACTTGTAGCTTCCGTACCTTGGCATAATAAACGGCTCTTGTTCAATCTGGTCAAATAACACGTTGTCCTGCTGGGAAATAAGGTGATTTTTCGGAACAATAGAGAGCAGCTTTTCCTGTTTTAAGAAAACGACATCCAAAAGCTCGGACCTTACTTGATTCACAAAGCCGCAATCTATTTTTCCGCTAATAATCCAGTCCTCGATTTCTTCATAATCTCCTTCGTAAACTTCTATCGTAATCCTCGGATATGCTGATTTAAATTCTTTAAAAATACTGGGTAGCCAGTGGGAAGAGACGCTCGTAAAGGTACCTATTCTTATAGTGCCAATCTCCAATCCTTGAATAGCATTCGCTTCCTGGTTCATCTTTTCATTTAGGTTTAAAATCTCGTGTATGTATGCTAATATACTTTCCCCATTCACCGTTAGCGTTAAGCCGGATCGTCCCCGGTTTAATAACGAAAACCCAAATTCTGCTTCGAGACCGTTAATTGCATGGCTGACAGCAGACTGGGTCAGGTTCATTTCCTCGCCAGCTTTTGTGAGGCTTCCTCGTTCTACGACTTTGCTAAAAATCTCGTATTTTACCAGTGACATAGGATACCTCCATTTACATTAATTTTATTCATGTAAGGTATGATAAACATTCGTTTTATTTATATAAATTGTACCTTTAAAATGTAAATGACACAAACCGAAATGGAGGTATCTGAATCAATGAGTATGCAGCTAAGAGCAGATATGATGATGATATTAGTTACGGTTTCTTGGGGCACCTCTTATGTGTTTATGAAAATGGGTCTTGGCTCTATAGAAGCTTTCAACCTTGTTGCTTTACGCTTTGGTATTGCTTTTCTTTTTGCAGGGTTGCTTTTTTATAAACGATTAATAAAGGTAGACTTGAAAACCGTGAAGTACGGGATGATTTTAGGATTTATTTTATATCTTGTATTTACGTTTATTACATTTGGTGTGAAAACAACGTCAGCATCCAATGCAGGTTTCATTGTCAGTCTGGCCGTCATTTTTGTACCTGTTTTGTCTGCTCTGTTTTTAAAACAAAAAATTGGGCCGCGTGTATTTACCGGCATCTTTTTATCATTGCTTGGTATCGGATTATTGACTTTGAACCCTCAATTACAAATGAATCCGGGGGATGTACTGTGTATGTTGGGAGCTTTAAGTTATGCCACATATATTCTAGTTACAGGATCACTGACCAAAAATGTTGATTCTCTTAGCTTAGGGATTATCCAGCTCGGTTTTGTTAGCTTGTTCGGACTGATTTCATCCTTCATGGCTCCAGAAACCACTGTTCTACCTGACACAGCAGGATCATGGTTCGCAATTATTTCCCTAGGAATTTTCTGTAGCGCTATTGGTTTTACGATACAAACCATTTCGCAAAAATACACGACACCGACCAATACTGGCCTTATTTTTTCATTGGAACCTGTTTTTGCTGCGGTTTTTGCATTTCTTGTCCTCGACGAGAAATTTACAGCAAATGCATATATAGGAGCGGCCCTCGTATTGACGGGTGTACTGCTTTCACGTATAGATGTAAAAAGAGTGTTTCTGAAAAGAGGGGAATCCGTTTAGTACTGATTTAACAGACACTTATAATTAAAACTCATTGTATGTTAGGTGAGAATTTGAAATAATTGGTACACATTGTAAAATATAATGAAGGAAAGGACACGATGCAAAGATGAATGAAGAAATGATTTTCCAGCAAGTTAACTTAATTAGGCAAAATACATTGAAAGAGATAGAACATTTATCAGAAGAACAAGCAGACCAAAGGCCGGAAATATTCCCGAACACGATTCGTTGGAATCTAGGCCATATCTACACGGTTCAAAATGTTATGCTTTCACATTTTGGCGGGAAAAATATCGATACTCCTTCTCGGTATCTTGAACTGTTCGTCCCAGGAACAAGACCAGATGAGTGGCAAGGTGAGGTGCCGTCACTCGATGAGTTGAAACAACATCTTGAAGAACAACCGACAAAGCTAAAAGAGGCTTTAATCGGCGAGATGGATGAAAAAGCAGCAAAACCATTTCAATCACTATCAACCGTCGGCGAAATTTTGAATTTCACGACGTATCATGAAGGATTGCATGTGGGGACGATAAAGGCGCTAAAAAAAGCGAACAGCTTGGGGAAGTAAGAGAGATCTGTACTGAAAAAGAAAGTTTCATGAATCGTAAAAAAAGTACTAGCGCCAAGATCGTGGGGCTCGTATAATATGGCGGTTATACATTTGATTCAGTGAGTATATATTGTGTTATATTCTTTTTTTTGATAAACTCATTTCATAGCTAACGATTCTGAAAATAATGAGGTGGTTTCCGTTCATTCGTTTAATCATGATAGTGAATTACTTCCAGAAGAAATGGATACGATAAACCTTTTGACGAAAATGCCTTTAGACTCTTTAAATTTAGATGCTATTGCGGTTGTCACCAATATGTACCGTATAGCACAAGGCTTGCGAAATAAAATGGAGCGCGAAGTTCTCGCTGACTATGGTTTGTCTTGGACTTCCTTTTCGATCCTTTATGATTTATGGGTGTGGAAAACGGTAGAAACTAAAAAACTAGCGGAGCTCTCAGCAATAACCAAAGCAACCGTAAGCAATATTACGAAAACGTTAGAACGAAAAGAACTATGCGAGCGGAGTACTGACAATCGTGACCGGCGAATTACGTATCTTTCCATTACAGAAAAAGGAAGGGAAGTCATGCAGGATTTATATCCACAATTTCACCAAGGAGAGGTCGAGATTGTCAGCGGTTTGAGCATAGAAGAAAAAAAACAAATCTCGGGATTGCTTAGAAGAATAATTAAAGAGAATAAGTTCTAATTTCATGTGTAAAAATGAATATAAAAATCGATGAAAGAAATCCAGTAGTAGCCTATCTCCCTTTTCGAGAGAGTCGGTGGGTGGTGGGAACCGATATAAAGATAGCTATGAATTACCTTCTTGAGATGTCTTTGTGAACGTTCAGTAGCAAAGAACGGGCATGCCGTTATCTAAACGAGTGGAAGAATGGACTGTATTCTTCTATAAGGGTGGTACCGCGTACAAAAAATACAACCACGTCCCTTTTTGAAGGGGGCGTGGTTTTTAAATTTTTCATTGGAGGAATGTTATATGAGCACATTTATGGAGCAATTATCAGACGAACAGATAAAAGAGGTACAAAGACAAGTGGATATTTACAGCCAAGGAGCTCAAGAGATCATACCGACGGAAGAGTTAGAAAATAAAGTGGCAAAATCTATTGTGGAAGGCCGGCCCTTAAAAATTAAGCTAGGACTAGACCCTTCTGCCCCAGATGTTCATCTAGGTCACACGGTTGTACTGAATAAAATGAGACAATTTCAAGAGAACGGTCATACCATTCAACTAATAATCGGGGATTTTACTGGAAAAATTGGAGATCCAACAGGAAAGTCCATTGCCAGAAAGCAGTTGACTAACGAGGAAGTTATGCAAAATGCCAAGACTTACTTTGATCAATTTGGAAAAGTAATAGATATGGAGAAAGTAGAGCTTCACTACAACTCGAAATGGCTCGATCCATTACATTTTGAAGATGTGATCAATTTGGCTGGAAAGGTTACCGTGGCAAGGCTTCTTGAACGAGATGATTTTGAAGAACGTATGGCTTTCAGCAAGCCTATCTCCCTACACGAATTCTTTTACCCCGTTATGCAGGGATATGACTCCGTTACGTTAGAGAGTGATATTGAACTTGGTGGAACGGATCAACACTTTAATATTTTAATGGGGAGGCATTTTCAAGAGAGATATGATAAGGAACCGCAAGTAGCAATGCTAATGCCTTTATTAGAAGGTGTCGACGGTGTGGAAAAGATGTCTAAATCAAAGAATAACTACATCGGAATTTATGAAAGTCCTAATGAAATGTACGGAAAGGCGATGTCCATTCCAGATGAGTTAATCAGCAAGTACTTGGAATTAGTTACAGATTTATCTCCGGAACAAGTTCAAATAGCATCAGGTGAACAGAATCCAAGAGATGCCAAAATGTTATTAGGAAAATCAATTGTACGGATGTACCATGGTATGGAAGCGGCTGAACAAGCGGAACAGAACTTTATCTCCGTCTTTCAAAAAGGGAAAATGCCGGATGATATCCCAGAATTTAAATGGGAAGGGGACAAAGAAGTGTCTATTGTAGATTTGCTTGTTCATCTAAAGCTACTAACTTCCAAAAGTGAAGCTCGACGTATGATAGAAAATAAGGGAGTCAAAATAGATGAAAAAAGAATAGAGGACACAAACCAGCAAATCATTCTGACTAATGATTTAATTGTGCAAGTAGGGAAACGAAAATTTGTTAAAATAAAGATATAAAGAAGATAAAGGTGCAACTACTATGTTGTACCTTTTTGTTTTGGTGGTCCGCAGGAAACTTAGAAAGAGTATATAACGACTACTAAAGGAAAGAATTTAGTTCTTCCATGTTAAAATGAAATGGGTTTCTTTATTGCTTTTATTTGCTTTCATTTTAATAGGCTGCCAGAGTGATAATCTTCATCGACATAACACTTATACATCGGAGCTGTTTTAGTAATGGGGAGTAATTTTTTGGAAATGTAAATTCCAGTAAAGTAAGAAAGGAGGAAGAGATGATTAGTGTGTTAAAAGATCAGAAGGGCAGGAGCTTTCTTATAATGATGATTTTATCACTATTATTGATTTGGAATAAGATGATATTATTCATCGTTGGGATAACTCTTTTGTTCTTTGTAGAGTTATTTGTCTCTATGCAGCAACATAACCTTTCTAAATTTAAAGACGTAGCCCAACATATAGTTATATTAACTTTTATAGCATTAGGAGTTTTTAATGATAATATAGTGTATATAATTATCGGCTTCTTCTCGCTGTTGTTTATTAATTTATTATTAAAAATGTTCATGAGTAGAAGCTGAGTAAATGTATAAATCCAGCAGAAAAATATAGAGATGTGATTGTTTGCAAAGCTATCTCATCATCATTCTTTTTCAAAACAACGCAAGGACGTTTCTGACTAATACGGACGTTTCCAGTTTTGTTATCTTTAAACGTTATATCTACTAATAGAATATCTCTTATTTCAGGATAATTTGCTTTGCTCATATATCATCATTCATCCCATATTTTTCGCTGCTTTGGATCGTTGATATCAATTACAATTTTTCCGTCTTCCATTTCGAGTTTTGGACGTCCTTGCCCTTGTTTCCTTAATATCTCTTCTTGTTTTCTGTTAATCTCTAATAACTCTTCGATTCGTTCATCTATTTCTTCTTCAGTCATGTTTTCATACTTTTCAGCTAACTTTTTTTCATTTTCATTCATGCAGAATGCCCCCTTACGCACATTTTAGTATTATTGTGTTAGTGTACTGTTTAAATACAACCATGACAAGGGTTTTATTACTTATGTATTATTATGTTATTGAACCATTGTGTGATTTGTGGTACGTGAATATTTTTAATATATAATTCGTTTGATGATAAATCCCCTTTATTTTTCCAAACATTAATGTTTACGTTTCTGGTACGAGTAGCCATGGCGTTGAAACTTATGGCGTGGACGGCATCAACATCGGAACCGTAACAGCTCGAGATACTGGCTATTCGGGTTTGCTGCTGAACGATACGATTAATGCGACAGTGGACTTAGTTGACGGCGAAGGTGCCGGGACAGGTACTGGTTATGCTGCATTTCGTATGGCTAATAGGAACGGGCAAATAGACAGTAACTATTCTACGAACATTAACGTAGGTGAAGTGAAAGCTCGTGGCGGTGGGCGTGGTATTTTCTGTGTTTCTGAAAGCGGCGGCGCCAATATTGAAAGCGTTAATATTTCTGGAACTGGAAGTAATGCTATGTTAATTGAAAATTGTCACAATATTAATATTGGAGAAGAAGGAGGTATCGTTGAAGGTCCCGGAGATATCCGCATAGCGGCTCGCGATGAATTTGCCAACACATCAAACATTACTTTAGAAAACTTCACTTTACGAAATTCAGCTATCAATGAATCACCATGCGGAGAAAATATTAATATTCGAAATATTAACTTGGAAAACAGCGAAATTCATTCGTGTAATTAGAGAAAAGAAACTGATTTTTGAGAATGGTAAGCGGGCAAAAACAATAGAAGAAGAGGTTGATCACATTTTTGTGGTCAATCTTTTTTTTACTAGCGGAATGACACCTTTTACTGGCCAAAGTCTATTATTTACTAGCCAAATTTGCTATTTTACTAGCCAAACCAGTAGTTACTGTCCAAACCTGCATTTTTACTGTCCAAAGATTTATTCAGCCTATTATACATTTTATATCAACATGTGATGAAATATGACGATATAACTACTGTGGTTTTACGAGTATGGGTCTAAAGATTTAAGAGGGACGTTATGAATGGAGGTTCGATGTGATGATAAAAGATATATGGCGGAATCGATCGATTGGGGGAAAGTACGCAGGTGTTTTTGCGGTCGTTATTTTGACTTTTGTTTTGTCATTAATTGTTACGTATTGGCTGCTTTCCAATACCAACGATTCTGTCCAAGAGACGAGTGTTAAAAACGATGTCGTCAATGATGCATCAGAGTTAATGTCTTTATATCAACAAAAGTATTTAAATATTCCTGAATACATAATTATTGAGGACGATGAGCGGTTAGAGAACTACTTATCGCTAAGTGAGCAGTTTGTTGAGACGGCAAAGAGACTGCGGGGAAATTTAGCTACGGAAGAACAGATGTCTGTATTAAACCAAATCATCGCTAATAATCATGCCTTGGACGAGTATTACTTTAGTGAAATTGTACCAAACGTACAACAAATCAACACCGACACTTTTACGGAATTACAAGACAATGCCGATGAATTAAAAAACGAAACGATGGCTTTAGGGGACTCTCTTAAGGAAGAAGCTATTACATCTAATGCGTCTTCGATAGAAAACGCAGAGAGTAGTATTAATACGACAATTCTTATTCTTATTATATCTGTGATTATATCTATCATTATTTCTACCGCGCTTCTTTTCTTTATCAGCCGGTCTATACGAAAGAGTTTGACAAAAGTTGTAGAAACAAGTGATCAGATTGCGCGTGGCAACTTAAATGTGGACAGTCTTGAATATGACAGCCGAGATGAAATTGGTATGTTATCTAAATCGATTAATGAAATGGGAGCAAGCCTAAAAGAAATGATTGTTGAAGTTTCGACTTTATCAAATTCTGTTGATTCCCAAGTTCAAACATTTAGGACTACGTCAGGTGAAGTGAAAGAAAGTAGTGAACAAGTGGCTGTTACGATTGAGGAACTTGCGACCGGTGCGACCAATCAAGCGAATGAGGCAACCAGTATTTCCGAGCGCACGCAAGATCTTAATAAAAAAATCATTGAAGCGAGCGACAATGGAGAGCAGTTGGCGACTTTCTCTAAGGATGTTCTAAGCGTTTCGGTAGACGGGGATTCTCAAATGAAAGAATCACTGAATCAAATGACGAAAATAAATGATATGGTTGAACAATCTGTGACGAAAATTAATCAATTGGAGGAGCAAACAAGTTCGATTTCTGAATTTGTTAGCGTTATTCGCTCCATTGCTGAACAAACAAATCTACTAGCTCTCAATGCTTCGATTGAAGCAGCACGAGCTGGAGAAGCAGGCAAAGGGTTCGCTGTTGTTGCTGATGAAGTACGAAAACTGGCAGAGCAAGTGACATCATCTGTGGAAAGTATTACAGAAATTGTGGATACGATTAAAGGTGAAACAGGAAAAATGGTCACGGACTTAACGGAAGGCTACGAAGAGGTTAATAAAGGAAAAGATCAAATCGAGACTTCTGGTGCGTATTTCTCTGAAATTAAAGATAAGGTTTCGAACATGGTGGAGCGGGTTACAGAAATTTCTAATTCCCTTTCTACCTTCAATGTGACGAGCCAGGAAATCAGTAAGTCGGTTGAGCATATTGCTTCCATTTCAGAAGAATCCGCAGCTGGATCAGAAGAGATTTCAGCTTCTGTCAACGACCAGCAAGAGTCGATAAATCAAGTATCAAGTGGAGCAGTTGAACTGACACAAATGGTAGAACGAATGAACGGGCTAATTCAACACTTTAAAATTGATGAGGAATCCAATCAACCAAATAAGACAATAGAAACAATACAGTCGGAAAAGGATGAAGACGGGAAGGAGGAAGACGAATGAGGGTTTCGACAAAAACAGGACTTACGATAGCACTGACAATTCTGCTGCTTATGATTACAGCGGCTTGCAGTTCGGAAGAATCGTCGTCTGAGTCGGCGAATTCATCGGATGAAGCAGAAGAAACAGTGGATGAAAAACTTCGTTCGAACCAAGAAGATCCTTATATAGGGTTTGCGATTGATACGTTGCGAGAAGAGCGTTGGTACCGTGATAAAGAAGCTTTTGAAGGCGCGGTAGAAGAACAGGGTGGACAGGTAAAGACGTTGGCTGCCAATGGTAATCAAGATGTGCAGATTCAGCAGGCACAGCTTTTGATAAATGAAGGAGTAGATGTTCTTGTAGTCGTACCGACCGATGCGAGTGGAGCAGGAGAGGTTGTTAAGCTTGCTCATGAAGCAGGCGTGAAGGTTATTTCCTATGACCGTCTTATCACTGACGCTGATGTAGACTATTATTTGTCATTTGATAATGAAAAAGTTGGGGAATTACAAGCAGAAGAAATTCTTAACAACGTGGACGAAGGCGAGTTTGCTTATGTCGGGGGCGCAGAGTCCGATAATAACTCTATTTTGTTTCGTCAAGGCGCTATGAATGTACTAGAACCGCATATTGAATCGGGTGCTATTGATCTTGTGTATGACAATTATACAACAGGCTGGGATCCAGAGGTTGCAAGAGATGAGCTTAGTTCGTTTATCAATTCAAATGATGTAGATCTCGACGCAGTAGTGGCCGCCAACGATGGAACAGCTGGAGGAGCGATTGAAGCTCTTGGTGATCAAGCTGGTGACGTCGAAGTTTCTGGACAAGATGCCGAACTAGAAGGTGTTCGTCGTGTTGTAGAAGGCACGCAAACAATGACGGTTTATAAATCAATGAATCTCATTGCAAACAGAGCAGCGGAACTTGCCATGGATGTTGCTACTGGTGAAGACATATCGACAGAGACAACTATTGATAACGGGCAAGGTGACATTCCGACAACTTTGTTGGAACCTATTGCTGTAACAGAAGACAACATTGAAGAAACAATTATTGAAGAAGGTCACCTCACCGAAGAAGAAATTTATGGTGATTAAAAACGTGAAATAGTAACAGTGATATAATCAAGAAATACTCCGATAACGAGTGTTTCTTGATTATATTGATAATGTATTAGTGACCTTTAGGGGCACTAATTTTTTTTATAAGATAAAAAAATTCATAAAAATGTACCTGATGAAACAGGTTCCTGTCTTAAAATAAAGACAAGTTATGGAATGAACGTGCCATTCACACAAACGAAGACAATATATGATAATATGAAATGGAGTGAATGGAACAGTAGCAGAAAGAGTAGGTATAGGGGGAATAGCAGTGGAGAAGGAACGTTCTGCCTTACATGATGTAATTGAAAATATTGAACGCGTCGTCGTTGGAAAACGCGAAGAAATAGAATTAAGTTTAACCGCTCTACTAGCAAAAGGTCACGTTTTACTTGAAGATGTGCCAGGAGTAGGGAAAACGATGATGGTTCGGGCTATCGCTCGTTCTGTCGGTGCTGAATTTAAACGGATTCAGTTCACTCCTGATTTATTGCCATCCGATGTCAGCGGTATTTCTATATATAATCAAAAAACACAATCATTTGATTTTCGTCCTGGACCTGTAATGTCGAATGTCGTCCTTGCCGATGAAATTAATCGAACGTCACCTAAAACACAATCTGCGTTGTTAGAAGCCTTGGAAGAAGGAAGTGTAACTATAGACGGACAGACTCGAACGTTGGAGGATCCTTTTTTCGTGATGGCTACCCAGAATCCAATTGAATATGGAGGGACGTATCCTTTGCCGGAAGCGCAACTGGACCGTTTTCTCTTTAAACTAAAAATGGGATATCCTTCGTACGATCAAGAACTTGAAGTGTTAAAACGTGTGGAACAAAAGCATCCAATTGAGGCATTAGAGGAAGTTCTCTCTTTAGAAGAAATTTTGAAAATGCAGGAGGACGTCACGTCTGTTTATGTGGATGATGCGGTCAAGCAGTACATTATTTCCATTGTAAATGAGACAAGGACGCATCGTGACGTGCAACTAGGTGTAAGTCCACGTGGTTCGATTTCATTAATGAAAGCTGCCCAAGCATTTGCTTATTTAAAAGGGCGGGATTATGTCATTCCAGATGACGTTAAACATCTTTCCCCTGTCACTTTGTCTCACCGGGTGATTCTGCGCTCTGACATGCAGGTTGTGGAAAAGGATGGAGAAGATGTCATTCGTGACGTATTGTCGACGTTACGCGTTCCTTTGACAAAAAAGGAAGCGGTGCAATAAATGAGTGTCGGCCGTCTGTTCGTGAAAGCCGGAAAACTCCTAAGTTTAATTATTGTTATAGGGACGTTGTACGCTTATGCTATGTTTCAGGGAGGATTTGTCAGCTGGTTTTTGTTTTATAGTGTCGCAAGCATTATAATCTGTAATATGCTTTTTATGCTCTATCCATTACGTTGGATTGAAGTGGAGCGCCGGTTTGATAAAAAACTTCTTTCGTACGATGAAAAAATAGAAATTACCCTACTGTTAAAAAAGAAAATCCCCTTTCCTTTACTGTATATCAGCGTTATGGATACAGTACCTTCAGGTTTGGAAGGAATGGGGAAGACCCCTGGAACGATTTTTTTCTTTACTGGTGCTAAGCAGTTTTCGTATGCATACGATATTCGGGGCGGTAAACGTGGAGAGTACTGGTTTTCTCCGATTACGTTAAAGACTGGAGATTTATTTGGTTTTTTTCATAAAGAATACCAAGTTGATATAGAAGATTCACTGACTGTTTTACCACGTTTGCGTCCTTTGAAACGATGGAAAACATTGTGGAATGACAATCAGGAGACAACACCCGTTACTGCAAAATTAATGGAAGATACTTTTTCTGTGGCGGGGGTACGTGATTATGTCCCCGGAGACAAACTGACGAGCATCGATTGGAAGGTAACAGCACGGGCTGGAAAACTAGTAACAAAAGAATTTGAGTCACAATCAGGCAAAGGATACACAGTGATTTTGGATAACACTGGCAAGTTCGAATTGGACAAGATGTTTGAAGAGAGAATAGAATTTGCTGCATCTCTCATTGATGATTGTTATAAACAGGCCATACCAGTAGGATTTGGTGTTTCAACGGGAGAAGCGTTATTGGTAGAAGAAGGGGCAAAACTTAATCATTTTCAAACCATTTATCGTGAGCTTGCTAGATTAGAAAGAATTGATATGGATTCTGATACTTTTTCCTTTATCAAACAATCTGTTCGAAACCGCTCGATTGTATATATTACGTCCGATATAACGGCTGAACGAATGAATGAACTGGAATCTCTTTTAAAATATAGAAACGAATTAGTGATTGCGCTATGTTTATATGAAGACGTTACAAATCGAGGCTTAGAGGATTCGATACTTACATTGAAAAAACAGGGTGCAAACATTGTGTTTATCCAGTCGGATTCGTCTGTGTTTGACGTGACTTCTTAGAAGGAGGTTTCTGATGGCAAGCTCTAAAGAACAAACCCCGCGTCTCTTTCTAACTTATATGCTCGGTTATCTTATACTAATGGAATGGTTGATACCTCTACCTGAAGTAACGCAAACCGGCTATGTTACTGTGTTCATGGTAGCATCAGCATTCTTTTTTTTGGTTATGTTTTTGCAATTTTCATGGTGGATCTGCCTTTTATTGTTCACAGGCGGGATATTATTTGGAATTCATACTATATTTTTTGATGTGCCTTTTTTGGGAACAGAATGGTGGTCCGTATTGTTTACGGATCTCAGTCAAAATGTTCAATATATGTTGAACGGTGAGTGGTATGGATTAAGCGATTTATTTCGTAGTTTACTTTTCTTAGTATTGCTTGGGATTATGAGTTATTTAATCTTTTTTTGGATTATCCATGCCCGTCGAATAACGTTTTTCTTTGTGTTCACGGTTATTTATATAGCCGTTATGGATACTTTTCTTCCGTATAATGGTGGATTCGCAATGGTACGCGTTTTTTTATTAGGTTTTATATTGATGGCGCTGCTTCATTGGGATAGACTTTCCATTCATTTTTCAGGTGTTAAAAAACAAAAATTTACTTGGATAAAGTGGACCTTTTTGTCTATCTTTATTTTGGTTATTGCTGCAGGTATAGGGATGATGATGCCAAAACCCGAACCACAATGGCAGGACCCAGTTCCATTCATAGAATCTGCTACCGGTATAGATAGAGACGGAAATAATGCAGAAGATCGAGTGAGAAAGATTGGTTACGGGGACAATGACGAAAGACTGGGTGGCGGCTTTGAGATGGATGAAACTCCCGTTTTGACGGCAAGAGGGGAAGATGCCGGATATTGGCGCGGTGAATCAAAAAATGTATACACTGGACTTGGCTGGGAATCCGACACCCCGGAAGAATCTAGTAATCAAAGTGATTTTTTTGAAGATTCCGTGCAAACGGAAGAAATAGATATCGACGTCGAAATAGCAGATGATAGAAATTTTGCTTTTGCTTTTTATCCTGGCAGTTTACAAAGCCTCGAAGCCGAAGAAGATATAGAGTTACAAGTGGATCGTTATTCCGGCAAAGCGAGTATGTTTGAAGAAAGTGACGCTTACGAAGCAAATGCGTACACCCTAACTTATGAAAATCCTGAGTTTCCTATTGAGAAGATGCAAGATGACTCTCTAGAGGACCCAGAGGAAATAGAAGAGCATTATCTATCATTGCCCGATGATTTGCCATCTTCTATTGGTGAATTAGCAGAAGGACTGACAGAGGGTGAACACAACCGCTATGACAAAGTGCGAGCGGTAGAAAGTTATTTGAATGGACCTGATTTCACGTATGATACATCGAATATTGCTGTTCCGGAAGAAGGGGAAGACTACGTTGAACAGTTTTTATTTGAGACACAGCGCGGCTATTGTGATAATTTCTCGACCTCTATGGCTGTGATGCTTCGCACCCTTGATATTCCTGTACGATGGGTGAAAGGTTTTACCAAGGGGGAAGAAGTAGATAGAAATGGAGAGGAACAAGTGTATGAGGTAACGAGTGCCAATGCCCATTCCTGGGTGGAAGTCTATTTTCCGGAAGTAGGTTGGGTTCCTTTTGAACCTACTAAAGGTTTTGGTTCTGAATTTGATTACACTTATAATGAAGAGAATAATGATGAGACAGATGAAGAAATGGAAGCAGAAACAGAAGAAGAAGAGGAAGAAGAGGAAGAAGAATCAGAAGAGGAACAAGAAGAAGAGGAAGAAGATAACACGGATGCAGCGGGCTTTAATTTTCCGATGTGGCCGATTTTCCTAGGGGCAGTTTTTATTGTCCTTGGTACCTTGTATGGCCTACGTTTTACTCTTATTAAAAAAGGCATGATTTATCGATTCAGGCATTTGCAAGATTCTCATTCTTTCACAAAAGCATTTCACTCCTTGTTAACGTTTCTCCGATATGCAGGGGCTGGTCGTGAAGATGGAGAAACGTTGCGCGAATATGGGGAACGAATAGACTATTTATTTGAAACAGAGGACATGAGTTACTTGGTTCAAGAATATGAGAGACTGCATTATGGACAAAGAGATTCCACAAATTGGTCGGAATCATTGACGGCTTGGACTAACTTGGTGAACAGGATTAAGGCTTGACCGCCTTATAGCCTACTGCTAAAATTATAGGCATGTTTAAAACAAATGGACGAAGAAATAATGAGTTGTTAAAGGATAGAACAACCTGTGGAAGTAATCTTGATTATGAAGAGTAAGGTGGAATAGAGCATGGCGAATGACAATGAAATGATTGTTGTTCTCGATTTTGGAGGGCAATACAATCAGCTGATTACCCGCAGAATTAGGGATCTTGGTGTTTACAGTGAATTGTATCCTGGTTCAACGAGCGCAGAAAAGCTGCAGGAGTTACAGCCAAAAGGAATTATTTTTTCCGGTGGACCCGGCAGTGCATATGCCGAAGGAGCTCCAATGGCAGACCCGAAAATTTACGAGTTAGACGTTCCCATTCTCGGCATTTGTTATGGAATGCAGCTTTTAACACAACACTTTGGTGGAAAGGTCGAAGCTTCCAATCAAAAAGAGTACGGGAAGGCTACCCTTCAAATAGGAAATGACTCTTTGTTATATAAAGGACTGCCTAAGGAACAATCTGTCTGGATGAGTCATGGTGATTTAATCGTAGAACCGCCCGAAGGCTTCGAAACCGATGCAACCAACCCTTCTTGTCCGGTAGCTGGCATGAGTGATAATCAACGCAACATGTACGGTGTTCAATTTCACCCGGAAGTTCGCCACACAGAGTATGGCGATGACGTGTTGAAAAACTTCGCTTTTGCTATATGTGAATGCGCAGGACAGTGGACGATGAGTAACTTTGTCGATGAACAGGTTGAATTCATTCAACAGCAAGTAGCGGATAAAAATGTCCTCTGTGCCTTAAGCGGCGGTGTTGACTCCTCTGTTGTCGCAGCTCTTATCCACCGTGCAATTGGGGATCAGTTGACGTGTATGTTCATTGACCACGGGTTGCTCCGTAAAGGAGAAGGAGAAAGCGTCATGCAGACTTTCGCCGGTGACTTTAACATGAACATGGTAAAGATAGATGCACAAGATCGGTTCTTGAACAAATTGAACGGAGTATCAGATCCGGAAGAAAAGCGTAAGATTATCGGCAATGAGTTCATTTATTTGTTCGAAGAAGAAGCTGGGAAACTTACTGATATGGACTTCTTGGCACAAGGAACGCTTTATACGGATATAATTGAAAGCGGCACGGACACAGCGCAAACGATTAAATCTCACCATAATGTTGGTGGCCTCCCAGAAGATATGAACTTAGATTTAATCGAACCACTGAATACCCTTTTTAAAGATGAAGTCCGTCAACTCGGTAAAGAACTCGGTGTTCCTGATGAAATTGTATGGCGCCAGCCGTTTCCAGGACCGGGACTTGGTATTCGTGTACTTGGTGAAATTACCGATGAAAAACTAGAAATTGTCCGCGAATCTGATGCTATCCTGCGTGAAGAAATAAAGAACGCAGGCTTAGATCGTGAAATTTGGCAGTACTTCACTGCGCTGCCGGATATGCGCAGTGTGGGAGTAATGGGTGACGCAAGAACGTATGACTACACGGTCGGTATTCGTGCTGTAACATCTGTTGATGGTATGACTTCAGATTGGGCAAGAATCCCTTATGATGTACTTGAAAAGATTTCTACTAGAATTGTCAATGAAGTACAGCATGTGAACCGAGTGGTGTATGATGTTACATCTAAGCCGCCTTCCACCATTGAGTGGGAATAATTATTCAGCGCTAATAATCAAAAAATGAATATGTTTTTTCGTATAATAGTGGGAATAGGGCCCACTAGTTTCTACAGGCTACCGTAAAAAGCTTGACTACGAAAAGGAACGCTATCAATAAGAAGCTGGTGTATTTCCAGTCTTGGCTTCATGTTGATGATGTGTTGTTTTTTTAGTTAATGCTTCAGGTGGTAATAATACTACCTGAAGCATTTTATTTATATAAAATGGGGGAATGACTGTTGCATCGTTATTTTGAATTTAAAAAATGGAACACAGGTTATAAAAAAGAAAGTATGGCAGGGTTAACAACTTTTCTCGCAATGGCGTATATTTTATTTGTTAACCCAAGTGTTTTGTCGGATGCGGGGATGGATGAAGGTGCTGTCTTTACGGCAACAGCTGTGTCTGCTGCGATAGGAACACTTATTATGGGACTTTTAGCAAGGTATCCTATCGCACTGGCGCCGGGCATGGGGTTAAATGCCTTTTTCACGTACACGGTTGTTTTGAATATGGGGATTGAGTGGCAACTGGCTTTATTCAGTGTATTTGTCTCAGGTATTATCTTTATTATTATTACGTTGTTTGGCATTAGAGAAAAAATTATTAACGCTATTCCCGCTCAGTTAAAATACGCATCGGCCGCCGGGATTGGGTTGTTTATTGCATTTGTAGGGTTGCAAAATGCTGGTATTGTTATTCCAAATGAAGACACAGCAGTAGCATTAGGTAACATGACAGAACCGACGACAGTATTAGCCTGCTTTGGCTTAGTTGTTACTGTTGTGCTTATGGTGCTTGGATTTCGCGGTGGTATTTTTTACGGTATGGTGGTTACAGCAATAGCTGGTATTATTGTTGGGATTATCGGTCTTCCACAAGGGATTATCGGCTCGATTCCTAGTGTGAGTCCGACGTTTGGCTCGGCCTTTACGTTCCTTGGGGAGGTAGATTGGACCGGACAGTTATTTGGGCAAATGTTTATTGTTGTGCTGACATTTTTATTTGTCGACTTTTTTGATACAGCGGGAACTTTGTATGCTGTGGCGAATCAGGCTGGTTTTATAAAGAATGATAAACTTCCAAGAGCCGGAAGATCTTTATTGGCTGATTCTTCGGCCACATCCATTGGTGCGATATTTGGAACTTCGACTACAACAGCTTACATTGAATCGTCCTCTGGTGTTGCGGCAGGCGGACGAACAGGATTTACGTCTGTAGTAACAGGACTGTTGTTTATATTGGCTCTTTTCTTTTCACCGCTTCTTGTCGTCGTCACCGATCAAGTTACTGCTCCGGCTCTTATTATCGTAGGTGTTCTGATGGCATCTTCCCTTCGATTGATTGAATGGGACCGACTAGAAATTGCCTTACCGGCGTTTTTAACTGTTGTTGCAATGCCAATGACATACAGTATTGCAACAGGGATAGCACTAGGGTTTATCTTTTATCCGATTACGATGTTGTTGAAAGGAAAAAGAAGTGAAATCCATCCGATTATGTATGTGTTATTCTTTGTCTTTATTATATATTTTGCGTTTTTAGGTTAAATCAAAACACAAACCATGGTTTGGTCCGTGGTTTGTGTTTTATTAAAAGATAAGAAGGTATAAAATTTTAGCGTTTTCGGGATCCAGCTTCAGCGTCAGCCGCTCGGAGCCCATATGAGGTCTGGCAGGATGCAGGTCCGTTCGGCGTTGCCACAGGACATGGCGTTCTTAGCCGAACTTCCATTACAGGGCGCTTGCGCTTTTATTATTTCATTTACTCCTGCTGACTGTGGTCAGGTATCTCGATAATAATTTGTTTTTGTTCATTCCCATTATCGCTGATTTTCCAGTATTCATAATCCGTTTGGCGGCCAGCAAAATTCTGGTCGACCGTAACCAGTAATTCTTCGCCATTAGGGAAGAATACAGGTTCTGTTACATGTTCATGAAAATTCGTGATTTGTTCCACATCTTTTCCATTCGTTTTCATCGTAAAGACTTCATATTGGAAGGTTCCTATGTCTGATGTATCTGCTACTTCTGAAAAAGCGATAGTATTCCCGTCTGGAGAAATGGCAGGAGAACCGACAACGGAGACATCCCCTGTATCTGATTCATATTGCGGTTCGGACGAAATCGTCTCTGTATTCTTATTTTTTAAATTTAGTCGTTGTATGACATCTTTTTCATTATAGAATGAGTACGTTAAATACTTTTCGTCGTCCGTGACTTGCAGGGATGATAGGCTGTAAAAATTAAACTTGGTAATGCGTTTGGTTTCTTTATTTTCAAGATTCATTTTATAAATGTCAAAATCCTGGGGGCTTTCACCGTCTCCATAGTAATTTTCTACGTAGCTTCCAGCTTTAATTAAGAAAATATGTTTCCCGTCTGGTGCAAATACAGCTTCTTGAATGTAGTGATCAGGACTCTTCAAAGGCTCGCTTTGTTCTGTTTCAAAATCATATATCATTAGTTGATTGTAAGGCTTTTCTTCTTCTTCCCATTCTTTGATGTACAATAGTTTTGTATCGTCAGGAGAGTAGGCTGGTCGAGCATAAGAACCAACAGTCTGTGGTGGAAGGAGCTGCTTCGCCTCTCCGCCGGAAGCAGGAGCAGTATAGAGACCGGACTCTCCCTCTTTATAATACGAAAAGGCCATTTCTTCCCCGTTGGCAGAAAGGGCAGGAGAGCGACCGAACCCTGTATGCTTATTGGGATTTTCCTCTGCAAATGTGCCGGCCCAATACAACAAGGCGAAAGCAGTGACTATTATCGATAAAAAAATAGTATTTTTCTTTTTCAAGGACATGTCATCACCTTTTCTGGTATAAATAATTCCTCTTATTATATTGCTGAAGCAATCGCAAATGGAGATACTGCAGCAATGATTAAAAAGCCGAATCCGATGGCAATGGCAGTTAAGGGACGGTTTTGTATAAGTTTCATCTGAAATTTAAAGAAAATCAGCCATGCGATGATACTAGATAAGGGAATCAATAAGATCCAATCATAGCCACCGAATATCATCATGGCATATATGAAAAACAAGGCAGCTGCACATATCATGATTCCGAAAGTGACGTTTACGGTGTAACTCACTTTCATGATGGTCCTACGTTTTTTGGCAATGGGTGTTTGACCAGCAGAGTAGTAAGAATTTCTTATGACAAAAAAGATACATAAAAGAACCATGATTACCAAATAGACCCAGAAGACAATCGTTTGTTTTCCGGGGGTTTGTTCTACTACACTAAGATTTAGTCCGTTCCACATAGCAGCGATAAGTACAATGACATTTAATGACCAGTAATAACGTCCCATAAAGGCGATGTTGATTGCAGATAACGTGACGGCACTCCCGATAATCATTTGAATCAACAGCCAAATCGGTTCGTCCTCACCGGAGACGAAACTCATATTTATATAGAAAAGGGCTCCGAACAGCAAAGAAGCAATCCCAATGAAATACAATAAGCTGCGCTGATGTGGGTACATCGTTTCTTGAAGACCGTGACCGATAATGTCGGAATTTCCAAAGTCTTCTATCGCTTGTTTTTCTGCTTTTTCTTCAGCGATTCCTTGACTCATATAATGGTGTTTTGCTGACTCTAAATGACTCATTAGTTCTTCTTTAATGTCCTCCCGTTCATCAGGAGGGCTTTGCATTTGATCCAAGACTTGATTTATGTGCTTTTCCAAACGGTTCATAAAAAGTCCTCCGATGTTCTCATAATCAATTCATTTACACTTTTCCATTGGTCAAGCTTTTGATTGAGAATCGTCCGTCCTTCGTCGGTGATTTTGTAGTATTTCCTTCGTCCATTTGTCGTTTCCGACCAATAGGAAATAAAATATTGTTTTTTCTCCAATCTCTTCAATGCAGGATACAGGGTTCCTTCACTCATATTGTAAAGATTTTCGCTTTGCTCTTTTAAATGTTTGACGATTTCATAACCATACATATCATTTTTAGAAACTAAGCTGAGCATAAGGATATCGATGCTGCCTTTCATAATTTCTCGATCCATCATTTCACCCCTTTCACTGTATTCATAGGAACCATTGTAAAACGATGTGCATCGTATTGCAAGTTATATGGGATATTTTTGTAAAATGTATATGAATGAGAAAATAAATAATGATAAGTTTGCCTTTCCAATGCAAATTTTCCTTATATATATGTCATGCTCGAAAATCTTATAGAACAGGAGATAGATTTTATTATCTAAAAATAATTGTAATATACTATGATAAGTTTATAATTGAGATAGAAAATATGTGACCAAGTTGTATCTTAACTTGGTGTGACACCTACGTTTTTTTAGTAAATTTTAGGGGAAAGGTTGGTAAAAATGAGCAACACAGAAACGGAAACAGATATCATCTTAATTGGTGCAGGAATTATGAGTGCGACTTTAGGGACACTATTGAAAGAGTTAGCACCGGATTGGAAGATTAGAGTGTTTGAAAACCTCTCAAAGGCAGGAGAAGAAAGCTCAAACGAATGGAATAATGCAGGGACTGGGCATGCGGCACTATGTGAATTGAACTACACAAGCGAAAAAGAGGATGGATCGATAGATATTAATAAAGCTGTAAAAATTAATGAACAGTTTCACGTTTCAATGCAGTTTTGGTCTTATCTCGTAAACAGTAAGCTGATACATAATCCGCAAGACTTCATCAGAAGATTTCCTCACATGAGTATGGTACAAGGGGAAGAAAATGTAGCTTTTTTAAAGAAGCGTTTTGAAACGATGTCAAACAATCCTTTATTCAAGGAAATGGAATTTTCCGATGATCCAGAAAAACTGATGGAATGGATTCCACTTATAATGAAGGATCGTTCACTGAATGAAGCAATAGCAGCAACCAAAGTCGATTCCGGAACGGATGTTAACTTCGGTGCTTTAACACGTATGCTGTTTGACAACTTAGAGGCTACAAATGTCGATGTCCAATACAAACGTAGTGTTGAGAATATGAAACGTGCCAGCGATGGTTCGTGGGAATTGAAAGTAAAGAATAATGACAATGGCAGTGTTGAACACCATTCGGCTACATTCGTATTTATCGGGGGTGGGGGTGGAAGCCTTCATTTACTGCAAAAATCCGGCATACCTGAGAGTAAACATATTGGCGGGTTTCCAGTAAGCGGAATCTTTATGGCATGTAATAATCCAGAAGTGATAGAACAACATCATGGAAAAGTGTACGGGAAAGCGAAGAAAGGTGCTCCGCCAATGTCTGTTCCGCATCTTGATACTAGATATATTAATAACAAAAAATCTTTATTGTTTGGACCATTTGCTGGGTTTTCCCCAAATTTCTTAAAAACTGGTTCCATGTTCGATTTACTAACTTCTGTAAAACCGAATAATGTATTAACGATGCTCGCCGCGGGTGCCAAAGAAATGTCATTAACAAAATATTTGATTCAGCAAGTGATGTTATCGAAAGAACAGCGTATGGAAGAGTTACGTGAGTTCATGCCGAGTGCCAAGAGCGAGGACTGGGACTTAGTGGTAGCGGGCCAACGTGTGCAAGTAATCAAAGATACAGAGGCAGGAGGAAAAGGAACACTTCAATTTGGAACGGAAGTGATCACAGCTGAGGATGGGTCGCTCGCAGCATTACTAGGCGCTTCTCCAGGAGCTTCTACAGCCGTCCACGTTATGCTTGATGTACTTCATAGGTGCTTCCCGGAATATATGGAAGAATGGGAACCGAAAATCAAAGAAATGATTCCTTCCTATGGCGAATCGCTAATGGAAAATCCAGAACTTCTTGATGACATTCACAGATCCACATCGGAGACGCTTGGTTTAGCTGAAAAAGAACCGGTTTTTAGTTGAATCTGTACGCGTATAGAAATATCGGAAAAAATAAACGCTGCTTACTAGTAAAACGAGAATTTGCTTCCCGAATTCATATATCTAAGGGCTTTTCCTGTTAAGAAATTAGTCATATAATGTAGAAATGTGTAATAATTCGAAACAGGTGAAGTCGGTATGAAGAATGTGAAAATTATCAATCCAGCGGCAGGTGCTATTGTGATGGCGCTTGGAATTTTCCTGTACGCTGGGATTGAAGCATTTCCGTTGCTAGATCAAATGCTTGGTGAAATATTAACGATTCTGCTTGGAATAATAGGTGTGGTCATTTATACATCACTTACTCGTCAGTTTTTACATAAGGATTTCCTGCTTCCTTTTTTAAGTAATCCTGTGAACTCTTTTGTGATGGGAGCTTGGATTGCTGGTATTTCCGTTTTGTGTAATGTTATTCTTAAATATTTTCCTGAAGTGATTGTATGGGTCCAAGTGATAGCGGTAGTTAATACATTGTGTTGGTTCGTTTTCTTAGGGTTTTGTGTGTATAATTTTCAACAATTATGGAAATGGCAGGCAAGCTATTCCATCCACGGGGTTATTTTGCTATCAACTGTTGCTACTCAGTCTCTCGTCATTGTTTGGTCGGAATCACTGCCTTTTCTTTTAACTGACATGGTGGTCATTTCAGTACTGTATTTTGGTCTTTTCTTTTACTTGTGCGGTGTTTACTTGATTGGGGTTCGTTATAAAAGGGAAAAACAATGGACCCTCACAGAAGATTGGACGAATACGAACTGTATTATTCATGGCGCCTTATCTATTACTGGACTGGCTATCGTTTCAACGCAGTTAATGTCGAGTTTGTTTATCATGATATTTTGGGTAATGGTGTTTAGTTTACTGCTTGTGGTGGAGACTGTAGAGATAATGAGAGCTGTGACAAGAATTCGTGAGTACGGTTGGAGAAAAGGAATATTTACGTATAATATTAGTCAATGGTCACGGAATTTCACTTTTGGCATGTTCTATGCTTTTACGATGACAATGCACGAGAATCCTTATTATATGAACGCGATGTATCATTTTCATGAGGAATTTTTGACGTGGTGGGCATGGATTGTGCTTTTCACACTGATTGGTGAAATAGGCTTGTGGTTTGAGGCGAAATGGCATAGCGTGCAAAGAAAAAAGGAAAGTACTGCTTGTGTTAAACCTAGTCAAACGACTAGGAAGCAGGCAATCAGAATGAACGGCAAGTCGCACAATGTAAACCGTTAAATTTTTATACGACATTCGCCCGAGTTATTTACATATTTCTACGGGCGAAGTCGACAAATTTAAACTTGTAGGACCGATATGGGACTCGGTATATTGGAAGAAAGTCGTATTGTTGAAAATTTGGCCTTATTCTTGAGTGCTATGTTTTTCCGGATCAAATGTAAATCCTTCTCCCGCTACTTCTTTTACATCATGAACGGATACAAATGCGTAAGGATCGACTTCAGAAATAATGGTTTTTAAATGAATGAGCTGATTCCGATTGACAACACAATATAACACGTTACGTTCGTCTTTGGTGAAGCTTCCTTTTCCTGTTAAGACGGTAGATCCCCTTCGCATTCTTTTAATAATGGCATCTGAAATAGAAGATGTATGATTGGATATAATCATAGCGGATTTTGCGGCATTGGCACCTTCGATAATAAAGTCTATGACCCGAGCTGCTATAAATACTGCAACAAGAGTGTACATGGCTTGTGGTAGAGATAAGTGAACGAGGGAAAAAGTGATGACAAATGCATCAAACAAAAACATAGATGTTCCGATACCCATTCCTAAATATTTTTCAGCCAACCGTGCTATTATGTCGGATCCGCCTGTCGTCCCCCCGGCTCGAAAAATAATTCCTAAACCTGTTCCAGCAAACACACCGGCGAACAAAGATACAAGAATCATGTCGTTTTGCAAAAGGACCTCTGCATGCCAATAGTTTTCAAAAATATGAAGAGCGACAGAAACCATAATAGTTCCAAACAAGCTGTATATGAATACTCTTCGTCCTAATAATTTGTAACCGATGACGAATAAAGGGACGTTTAAAAGTAAGTTAGACACCGAAGGTTCTATGGAGAGTAAGTAATAGATGATAAGACTTAACCCTGTGAATCCACCATGTGCGAGTCCATTTTGAAGATTAAAATGGATAATACCAAATGCGAAAATGACTGCCCCAAAACAGATAATCGCGATGTTTGTGAGACGTATGCCTTGAAACCAATTGATCATTATGTTGTACCTCCTGTTTTAATATGAAATGAAACTTTTGACAGTATTACGGATGGATAATACATTGTCAAGTCAAGATAAGACTGTTGGTCATTTTTGCAGCCGTTGAACAATATAAGTGTAGTATTTACGTATTGTTTCTCTTTTAGGCTGATTGATTGAAATAGGAAATCAAAGGGAATAACATATGAAACGTAATAAAAAAATGAGCAGGAGGTTGAATATAGTGAGCCAATTTCAAGCATTAATGGTCGAAGAAACAGGAAATAATAGTGTATCAAGAGAAATTCGGAACTTGTCGTTTTCTGATTTACCTGAAGGAGAGGTACTAGTGAAAGTTCATTACTCTAGCGTGAACTTTAAAGATGGAATGGCGGCAATGGCTAATGGAAACATCGTCAACGAGTATCCAATGGTTCCTGGCATTGACTTGTCTGGAGTTGTAGAAAATTCATCAGACTCTCTTTTTTCGAAAGGGGATAAAGTAATCGTTACGAGCTATGAGCTTGGAGTTTCTCACTTCGGAGGATTTGCAGAATACGCAAGGGTACCAGCTGAATGGGTTGTTCCCCTTCCTGAAAATATAGATTTAAAAGAAGCAATGATTTATGGAACTGCTGGTTTTACAGCCGGACTTTCTGTTATGCGTTTACAAGAAGAAGGGATAAAACCAGAAGATGGAACTGTACTTGTTACCGGTGCTACTGGTGGTGTCGGAAGTATGGCTGTAGCAATGCTTGCCCAACTAGGCTATGATGTTGCTGCAAGTACAGGCAAACAATCAGAACATGAGTATTTGAAACAGCTAGGGGCAACCGAGATCATTTCCAGAGAAGAACTACAACCGGAAAAACTTCGTCCTGTCAACAACCAGCGTTGGGTTGGAGCTGTTGATCCGGTTGGTGGAGAAACACTTGCTCATGTATTAAGTTGTCTTGCTTATGACGGGGCTGTTGCTGTAAGTGGTTTAACTGGTGGGACGAAGGTGCCGGCAACTGTTTTTCCGTTTATTTTAAGAGGTATTACATTGACGGGAATTGATTCGGTGTATTGTCCAATTCCTCGTCGTAAAGAAGTATGGGACAGGCTCGCTTCAGACTTGAAAGTAGACAATTTACTTGAAACCATTGCCGATACGGTGACGCTCGAAGAACTTCCAAAGACGCTTGATCAAATTTTGGAAGGCCAAGTTCGGGGCCGTAAAATTGTAGAACTGTAATATATGACATGGGGCTGGTCCAACAAATAGAGATCAGCCTCTTTTATTGATGGGAGAACGATTCTGTGGAATCCATCCCGAATTTTGGAAAAAACGGGAAAAACCTTTTGTCTTTTCGGTAACTTTTTAATACACTGTGGTAAACGATACAACGTTTGCGATGAATTTTATTATTTCTGTATAAGAATGGGGGAACAGAAATGAGTGAATGGTTAAAAGAGAGACTGATGCAGGGTCAGGATAATTGTAAAAAATACCTATATTTAGATTCTGAAAAATTGGCGGACCGGTTAGCTGAATTAAGTAACATCGGAAAAACCGATGATGGGGGTATTACAAGGTATGTTTATACGAAAGAAGAGGAAGAAGCGAAACGGTTGTTTCAATCGTGGATGGAAAAAGCGGGTCTCGCCGTCCGTGAAGACTATGCGGGAAATATATATGGACGATTAGAAGGGACTGATCCATATTTACCAGCTATCCTTACGGGTTCTCATCTAGATACCGTTCCAAATGGAGGCGCTTTTGATGGAACACTTGGCTGTATAAGTTCGTTGATGGCGGTAGAAGCTATCATACAAGAGCAAGGACGTTTGACGCATCCGGTGGAAATTGTCGTATTTGCTGATGAAGAAGGCTCGCGTTTTGGGAGTGGATTGTTAGGGAGTCGTATTGCAATGGGAGAAGTGACAAAAGAGGACTTATTTCAACTACGTGACGATTATGATACGACAGCTGCTGAAGCCATGAAACGTCAAGGTTTGTTACCGAATAAATTAAAACAATGTTGGTTGGATAAAGAAGATATTAAGGCGTTTATAGAAGTTCATATTGAACAAGGAAAACGTCTGGAACAACATAAGGATAGTATCGGCATTGTGAACGGTATTGCTGGTCCCTCTTGGTTGGAAATAAAAATCGATGGAGAAACAGATCATGCGGGAAACACTCCGATGGATATGCGTCATGACGCCGTTGCAGGTGCCGCTGAATTAATTACATCTATAGAGAGTATTCCCCGGGAAATAAGTTCGACAGCAGTTGCGACGGTCGGAAAAGTTAATTTCTATCCTAATGGTTCAAATGTCATAGGCGGTCGAGCGGAAATGATTGTAGATGTACGGGATATTAAAGAAGACAATCGAGATAAGATGTTGGAAGCTATTGAAAAAGAAACGCAGCGTATAGCTGATAAAAGAGGGCTAAATGTTGAATCTCACTTGCAAATTCGTATAAAACCAGTCCCTGTTCCAGAATGGATTCAAGACAAAATGGAAGCCTCAGCGAAAAAATTAGACCTGCCTTATATGCATATGCCTAGCGGAGCTGGTCACGACGCGATGATTGTTGGAAAGTACATTCCATCTGGGTTGCTGTTCGTTCCTAGTATTCATGGAAAAAGTCATACTCCCGAAGAGTTTACAGAATTAAGTGATTGCCTTAACGGAGTAGCGATGTTGCATGAAACGTTACTGGCGATAGGGGAAGAATCGTGATAAGTTCCTGCCTATCACCATGTTCAAATTATGACAAGGAAGAGGAGTAACTGACGTTAAACCATTCCGGTGCTTCTAAATGGAGAGAACGGGCATCTTCAAACCCGGCATTGTACAACGCTTCCAGTTTTGCAGGGTCTTTTTCTGTTCGGTTGATTGTTAATGAATGGTCTGGACGCAGTACTTTTATTTCCCCGCGCTCTTCCATGTTTTCGACTTGATCGAGGGTTTGATTATACACGGTAGGTCTATCTATAAGAGTTTGGACAAAGTTGGGATACTTTTTGTAGTATTTACGGGCAATACGTTTGAATTTAAATGGCTCTTTCCTGTATCCCTTTTTTTGAGTTAATACGATGATATTTTTTTTGTTGCCATCCGCGATTGCTTTGTTAACAGGGATTGGATCAGCAACCCCTCCATCCAATAATTGATATCCTTTGTAGTCAACAATCGGGGCCAGCATCGGAAGACTACTTGATGCTCTTACGGCTTTTAGTACATCTTCTTGTTCATGATTTATGTAATACGGTTTGCCGGATTCGATGTCTGTTGTACCTATCACAAACTTTTGATTGCTGTTACTGATTTTACTCATATCAAGTGGAATGAGGTGCCGCGGAACTTCATCATATAAAAAGTTCATCCCAAACAAGCTTTTTTCACGCCACAAATTTCGAAGACTAATAAATCGGGAATCCCCAATTAAACCAATATTCACTTTCCTATTACGCCCTTTTTGTCTTGATAAATAGGAACACGCCACTGAAGCACCAGATGATACGCCCAGTACGTAGGGGAAGTAAATATCATTTTCAAGCAAATATTCCAATATGCCAGCAGTATATACACCGCGCATTCCTCCACCTTCAAGTACAAGTCCGATTGAGTCCATGTGAATTACTCCTTTTTCAGAAATTTGCATTGAGTGCCTTCTTATGAGCATGAAGTAGTAGAGTATAGTTAAATCCTAGCAAAAGTAGAACACGAAAACAAAAATCATGCTTGGTTTTGTTTTTCTGGAAAATGGAGAAACTATTTTTGTAAAGAAGGTGAATTGTGTGCCATATATTCAGCATGTCACAACGCAAAATGCCCCATACTCTGTTTCACAAGAGGAAACGGAGGTTGTTGTTCGTGAATTATTTGGTCATCATTTTTCTGATATTGACCGTTTATTAAAAATATTTAAAAATGGTCAAATTGAGAATCGTTATTTTGCTGCACCTATGGACTGGTTTCAATCCGAACATGGCTTAGCGGAGAAAAATAATTTATATATAAAAGAATCGGTGCGTATGGGAGTTCAGGCAGTGAAACAATGTTTAAAAGAAACGGAAACTTCTGCGGAGGAGATTGATGCCTTTTTCATGGTTTCAAGCTCTGGAATGGCTACTCCAACTTTGGACGTGAGAATTATGAATGAGCTTCATTTTTCGACTCATGTGAAAAGAATGCCACTGTGGGGATTAGGTTGTGCAGGAGGGGCATCTAGTTTAAGTCGGGCTTATGAGTTTTTGTTAGCTTACCCACATGCGAAAGTGTTGGTTCTTTGTATAGAGCTTTGCAGTCTTACATTTCAACGAGGAGATATATCAAAAAGTAACCTAATTGGCACTTCGCTTTTTGCTGACGGTTGTGCTTGTGTCTTGATGACAGGAGAGGAAGTGAAACCAGAAAATAACCGCCCTCGTGTTATCGATTGTCACTCCACTTTAATGCCGCATTCTGAAGAAGTGATGGGGTGGGATGTGCTGGATGAAGGACTGCATGTCATATTTTCGAGAGACATCCCCTCCATTATTGAAAGCTGGTTGAAGCCGAATGTCGAAGAGTTTTTAGCTAAACTTCAAAGACAACCGTCGGATATTGATCATTTTGTCGCTCATCCTGGTGGAAGGAAAGTATTACAAGCTTATGAGAAATCATTAGGGTTTTCCGAGGATAAAACAAGGCCTGCTAGAGACGTGTTGAAAAGTCATGGTAATATGTCTTCACCAACCGTATTGTACGTGTTAAAAGATATTATCGAGCATGAGGCTAGTTCTGGAGAACAAGGGCTCGTCACAGCTTTGGGTCCGGGGTTCAGTTCGGAGATGCTGTGGCTTGAATGGGGAGCAGAAAAATCATGACTTTATTTATCGGTTTATTTGTTATCATTGTTTTACAGAGGTTGGGGGAAATAACGTACGCTCGTTACAATGAAAAAAGAATGAAGGAAAACGGGGCGATCGAAGCTGGTGTTTCTCATTACAAGTGGATTGTAATACTGCATACGTTATTTCTTCTATCCCTTTTAGTCGAAGTATGGATTCGACCAGAGTTCTTAGGGACAGGCTGGGGTATTTTATTAGCTGTCTATCTTTTTGTTCAGCTTCTAAGAGTGTGGACTCTTGCCTCTTTAGGACGTTTTTGGAATACAAAGATTATCGTTCTTCCAGGTTCTAAACGAGTGAAAAAGGGACCGTTTCGATGGATGCCACACCCAAATTATCTTGTCGTTGCACTGGAAATAGCCATATTGCCACTTATATTCGGTGCATGGGTAACGGCTATTGTTTTTACTATTTTAAATGGATTGCTACTATTGCTTGTCAGGATTCCGATTGAAGCCAAAGCACTAGAGTCTTATACAAAATAACACAAGGGACAAATAGGGGAGATCATCGTTGTCAAAAAAACAAAAAAAGAAAAAATTTGAAGTGGAAGAAAAGGAAACAATTGATGACTGCTTAAACAGAATAGCAGCTGAAGGGTATATCCCTGTGCGGCGAATGGAGGAACCTGTTTTTCAAGAAGTAACCAAAGACGGAAAAACAGAGCATATACCGCTGAAACAACGGATCATATTTGAAGCAACTTTACAATAACCGAACATTATAAGTTCGTTTAATTAGAATGTTCGATTTTTGTTTGACAGATTTCATGACATCTTGTTAAGCTGTATATGTAATCAAAAGAAAAAAGTGAAATGTTCTTACCTCATATATTATCAGGAATACGGCCTGAACAGTTTCTACCCGGAGACCCTAAATCACCGGACTATGAGGGGAAGTATGGCAAGGAACCGGATATGTAGACCAGCCGGAAAGGCAATTGAATGTTATTGCCTGTTCATGACTGTATAATGTGCATTCCACCCCGGCGAATTGGCAGCTTTCTCTTATAGGAGGAAACTGTCAAGGCCGGGGTGTTTTAATGTGTAAAGGAAGGAGAAAGGATAAGATGGAAGCTCAAGTAGGTGTCATAATGGGAAGTACGTCTGATTGGGATACGATGAGTTATGCGACGGAAGTGCTTGATGAGTTATCTGTCCCTTATGAGAAAAAAGTAGTCTCAGCGCACCGGACGCCTGATCTTATGTTTGAATATGCAGAATCAGCAAAAGAGAGAGGGCTCAAAACAATTATAGCGGGAGCAGGAGGAGCTGCCCATCTTCCGGGTATGGTTGCTGCAAAGACAACCCTTCCTGTCATTGGGGTGCCGATTCAATCAAAAGCTTTGAACGGAATGGATTCTCTCTTATCTATTGCTCAAATGCCGGGAGGAGTACCGGTTGCAACAGTTGCTATAGGAAAAGCAGGAGCAGTGAATGCTGGATTATTAGCAGCTCAATTTTTAGCAGCTTTCGATGACGAATTGGCAAGTCGATTGGAGCAAAGAAGAGAAGCTTTACGTCAAAAAGTCATTGAAACGGGGGATTTATCATGACTACTTTTTTGTCACCAGGAAAAACGATAGGAATATTAGGAGGCGGTCAACTCGGGCGTATGATGGCTTTGGCTGCAAGAGCCATGGGTTATCGCATTGCTGTGCTTGAAGCAAAAGCCGATTCTCCAACAGCTCAAATAGCCGATGTTACAGTCGAAGCTCCGTATGATGATCGAAAAGCTGCCGAGAAACTTGCTGAACATTGTGATGTGCTCACTTATGAGTTCGAAAATATTGACTCAAATACCGCTTCGTTTTTAGAAGAAACGATGTATTTACCGCAAGGAAGCAACCTTCTTTACACAACGCAGCACCGCCTTCGCGAAAAACAAGCCATTCAAAATGCTGGCGTAGATGTTTCGCCGTATCGTGCTGTACATTCCTTGCAATCGTTAAAAACAGCTCTTCAAGACTTGGGGTATCCTGCTGTATTAAAGACTTGCCAAGGTGGCTACGACGGAAAAGGCCAAGTGGTAATTAATGAAGAAGCAGAGGCAGAAGCTTGTTTTCGTGAGGTATCTAGTAACACGGACGATTTTGTACTTGAATCATGGATTCCATTTGAAAAAGAAATATCGGTTATTGTGACAAGGAGCACAACCGGAGATATTTCAACTTTTCCAGTAGGAGAGAACATACATAAGAATAATATTCTGCATCAGACCATTGTTCCAGCGGCCATATCTTCTACTACAGAGCAAATAGCTCTCGAAAAGGCCTATAACATAGCAGAAAGACTCGAACTTGTCGGAACGCTGGCGGTAGAAATGTTCGTCGTTGATGAAGAAACGGTCTATGTTAATGAGTTGGCGCCTCGTCCCCATAACTCTGGTCATTATACGATAGAAGCGTGTGAAACGTCGCAGTTTGAACAGCACATCCGCGCTGTCTGCGGTTGGCCGCTTGGTTCTACGGAACTATTAAAACCAGTAGTTATGACTAATATTTTAGGGCAGGACGTGCCGTTTGTGATGGATAATCTTAAAGACTTCGGCATAGGTCATGTTCATTTTTATGGGAAACAGGAAGCTAAAACTGGTAGAAAGATGGGCCATTGGACCGTTCTAGCTGCAACGAAATCAGAAGCGATAAAAAAGACAAACAATATTTGGAACATAAAGACATCGCAGTCTTAAAGAAAAGATAGATAAAGAGTGGAGGAAATCAAATGATTGAACGGTATACACGTCCCGAAATGGGAGCCATCTGGACAGAAGAAAACCGCTTTAATGCCTGGTTAGAAGTAGAAATTTCCGCCTGTGAAGTGTGGGCAGAGTATGGAGACATTCCAAAAGAAGATGTACAGAAGATTCGAGAGAACGCGGGGTTTGATGTTGATCGCATCAACGAAATTGAAGCCGAAACGCGTCACGATGTTGTCGCTTTTACTCGGGCGGTGTCAGAAACGTTAGGAGAGGAAAAAAAGTGGGTTCATTACGGGTTGACCTCAACCGATGTGGTCGATACTGCTTTGTCCTATTTGTTGAAACAAGCAAATGATATTTTACTAAACGATCTTGAAAATTTTCTTGCCATTTTAAAAAACAAGGCAATAGAGCATAAATACACTGTCATGATGGGACGGACACATGGAGTACATGCTGAGCCGACAACTTTCGGGATGAAACTCGCATTATGGTATGAAGAAATGAAACGTAATATTGAACGTTTCAAGGCAGCTTCTGAAACAGTCCGGGTCGGAAAACTATCCGGTGCGGTTGGGACATTTGCTAATATTCCACCGTTTATTGAAGAACACGTTTGCAAAAAGCTAGGACTTGAACCAGCTCCTGTTTCTACACAAACGTTGCAACGAGACCGCCATGCCCACTATATGAGCACTCTTTCTTTGATAGCAACATCGATTGAGAAAATGGCAGTAGAAATTCGCAGTCTTCAAAAAAGTGAAACACGGGAAGTGGAAGAATTTTTTGCAAAAGGTCAAAAAGGATCGTCTGCTATGCCACATAAACGAAATCCTATCGGATCAGAAAATATGACCGGAATTGCTAGAGTTATTCGAGGCCACATGATGACTGCTTACGAAAATGTTGCCCTTTGGCACGAAAGAGATATTTCTCACTCTTCTGCTGAACGAATCATTTTGCCGGATGCAACGATTGCATTGAATTACATGCTGAATCGTTTTGGCAACATTGTCGATAAGTTGACCGTATTTCCTGAAAATATGAAGTCGAACATGGAGCGAACTTTCGGCTTAACGTATTCTCAACAAGTGCTGCTCACCCTTATTAATAAAGGAATGGCCCGAGAACAGGCTTATGATCTTGTCCAACCAAAAGCTATGGAAGCTTGGGAAAAAGGAATATCGTTCCGCTCTATTATTGAACAAGAACCACGTATTACAGAAACGTTGACAGAGCAGGAAATCGATAGCTGTTTTGATTACAATCACCATTTGAAACAGATTGATACGGTTTTCAAAAGAACGGGGCTCGAATAAGGAAAAGGGGAGGCAATCCTGGATGGAAAAACAAGCACTGTTGTATGAAGGCAAAGCAAAAAAACTTTATCAAACGAATGAGTCTGAATTATTGTGGGTCGAATACAAAGATGATGCGACTGCATTTAATGGAGAAAAACAAGAAATTTTATCAGGAAAAGGTCTATTAAACAATGAAATATCTTCTTTGCTGTTTGAGAAGCTAGCAGAAAACGGAATTCCTAGTCATTTTAAAAAAAAGCTGTCCAGCACAGAACAATTGGTGACAAAAACGGACATTATTCCCTTGGAAGTAGTGGTTCGTAATGTTGTTGCGGGGAGTCTTCACAAAAGAACAGGGATAGAAGAAGGAACAGAGCTCCACCAACCCATTGTTGAGTTTTATTATAAAGACGATGCATTAGGTGATCCGCTGATTAACCATGATCACATACGCATCCTTCAAGCAGCTGTTCCTGAGCAGGTAGAGAGCATGAAAGAAAAAGCTTTAGCGGTGAATGAATCATTGAAGGCGCATTTTCAAAGCTGTGGCCTTATCCTTGTCGATTTCAAGTTGGAATTTGGAACAACGGCGGACGGTACATTGATACTAGCCGATGAAATTTCGCCGGATACCTGCCGCCTTTGGGATGAAAAAACAAGAGAAAAATTCGATAAAGATGTTTTTCGTTATGGCCTTGGTTCCCTGCAGGATGGTTATACAGAAATATTAAAAAGACTGGGAGGTTCTGTTCATGATTAAAGTCCACGTTTACGTGACATTAAAAGCAGGAGTGCTTGATCCGCAAGGGAGTGCGATTACCAATTCTCTTCACACGATGAACTATGATGAAGTACAGAGCGTGCGCACAGGGAAATTCATTGAATTAGAAGTAGAAAATACAAAAAACTTGGAACAGCGTGTAGAAGAAATGTGCGAGAAGCTACTATCCAATCCGGTTATTGAAGATTACACGTACACGATTGGGGAGGCTGTTTCATAATGAAATTTGCAGTTATTGTTTTTCCAGGATCTAATTGCGATAACGATATGTATTATGCAATCGAAGAAGGACTAGAAGAAGAAATCGATAAAGTGTGGTATACCGAAACGGACGTATCTAAATACGACGCTATTCTATTGCCGGGAGGATTCTCGTATGGAGACTACCTCCGTTCCGGTGCGATTGCAAGATTTGCCCCTGTTATGGAAAGTGTTATCGAAGAGGCAGACAAAGGCAAGCCTGTTCTCGGTGTTTGTAATGGATTCCAGGTGCTGCTTGAAGCGCGTCTTCTACCAGGTGCCATGCAGCGGAATAAAGATTTAAAATTCATTTGCCGACCGACTGAACTAATAGTAGAAAACGATCAAACCGGATTTACGAATGCCTATGAAATAGGGGAGTCTGTGACGATTCCTGTGGCTCACGGAGAAGGAAACTACTATTGTGACGAACAAACATTGAAAGAACTTCAACGCAATAAGCAAATTGTATTCACGTACCGCAACGATATTAATGGTTCGACAGCAAATATAGCAGGCATTGTAAATGAACAAGGCAATGTACTCGGAATGATGCCGCATCCTGAACGAGCAACATCAGACCTGTTAGGAAGTGCAGACGGCTTAAAGCTATTTAAATCCATGTTAAAGCATTGGAGGGAATCTTATGTCCTTACTCCTTGAACCATCACCGCAGCAAATAAAAGATGACAAAATTTATCAAGAGATGGGCTTAAAAGACGAAGAATTTGCCATGGTGGAAAAAATTCTCGGACGCGCACCAAACTATACAGAAACGGGCGTTTTTTCCGTCATGTGGTCGGAACATTGCAGCTATAAACATTCAAAAGTACTATTAAAAAAATTCCCTAGTAAAGGTGAAAGAGTTCTCCAAGGACCAGGGGAAGGTGCAGGTATTGTCGATATAGGTGATGGTCAGGCGGTAGCTTTTAAGATGGAGAGTCACAATCACCCGTCTGCGATAGAACCATATCAAGGAGCAGCCACTGGAGTCGGGGGCATATTACGTGACGTCTTTTCGATGGGAGCAAAGCCCATTGCACTAATGAACTCCTTAAGATTTGGAGAACTTCAATCAGCAAGAGGACGTTATTTATTCGAAGAAGTTGTTGCAGGTATAGCAGGTTACGGAAATTGTGTTGGCGTGCCTACGGTTGGCGGTGAAGTTCAATTTGACCCATGCTATGAAGGAAATCCGCTAATGAACGCGATGTGTGTCGGATTGATTGATCATAAAGATATTCAAAAAGGTGTCGCTGAAGGAACCGGCAATACGGTTATGTACGTAGGTGCAAGCACAGGAAAAGATGGAATTCATGGAGCTACGTTTGCTTCTGAGGAATTGAGCGAAGAATCAGAAAGTAAGCGCCCATCCGTTCAAGTTGGCGATCCATTTATGGAAAAACTGCTACTCGAAGCCTGTCTTGAACTTGTACAGTTGGATTCTCTCGTAGGAATTCAAGATATGGGAGCGGCAGGCCTTGCTTCGTCTTCTTCTGAAATGGCAAGCAAAGCTGGGTTTGGAATCGAGATGGATTTGGATAAAGTACCGCAACGCGAAAAAGATATGACACCTTACGAAATGATGCTTTCTGAGTCACAGGAGCGGATGCTTCTTGTCGTGAAAAAAGGGCATGAACAAGAAGTAAGAAATATTTGTGACCGTTGGGGATTATATGCCGCCGAAGTGGGTCGTGTTACCGAAGAACAAACTCTGCGCCTGCTTCATCAAAACGAAGTAGTAGCGGAAATCCCGGCAGACGCTCTTGCTGAAGAGGCTCCTGTATATCACCCAGAATCAATAGAACATGCCGCATTTACAAAAAATCAACAAATAAAAGAAACCGTTTTTCATATAGATGACCCGAAGAAAACGTTAATTGACTTGCTACAGCAGCCAACCATCGCAAGTAAAGAATGGATTTATGATCAGTACGATTATATGGTCCAAACCAACACGGTGGTCCAGCCAGGTTCAGATGCAGCTGTATTGCGGGTAAGAGATAAGAATAAAGCTCTTGCAATGACGACAGATAGTAACTCTCGTTTTATTTATCTTGATCCAGAAACCGGCGGTAAAATCGCAGTAGCAGAATCGGCAAGAAATATCGTATGTTCAGGCGGTATTCCGCTCGGTTTAACAGATTGCTTGAATTATGGTAACCCAGAAAACCCAGAAATTTATTGGCAGCTTGAAAAATCAACAGATGGCATGTCAGCCGCGTGTGAAACGTTGGAAACGCCGGTTATTGGAGGAAACGTTTCTCTTTACAATGAAACAAAGGCTGGCGCTGTTTATCCAACCCCTGTTGTAGGAATGGTTGGGTTAATTGAAAATCTAGAGCATATTACAACGCAATCCTTTAAACAGGCAGGAGATGCTGTATATGTTATCGGGGAGACGACACCGGATTTTGGAGGAAGTGAACTGCAAAAGCTTCTTGAAGGTGACATTTCTGGAAAAGCACCATCCCTTGATCTCGAATTGGAGAAACACCGTCAAAATCAAGTACTTGAAGCGATTCGGGCAGGTCTTGTTCAATCGGCTCATGATTTGGCTGAAGGTGGACTTGGAGTTGCCATCGCAGAAAGCTTGATGGATACAGGGCTTGGAGCAACGGTCACCATTTCTGAAGAAGTGGCAACAGATTTGTTTTCTGAAACGCAGTCTCGTTTTCTAGTGTCTGTTCCTGCTCATAAAAAGAAGTCATTTCAAAAAATGGTACCTGATGCTAGATACCTTGGAACGGTTACGAATGACAGTCAGCTTGAAGTGTACGAACAATCAGGGGAAATAGTGTTACAGGCGAAAGTAGATGAACTAGAAGATGCCTGGAAAGGAGCCATTCCATGCTTGGTGAAATCAAGGGATTAAATGAAGAATGTGGTGTGTTTGCAGTGTGGGGACACAAAGAGGCAGCACAAATAACGTATTACGGCCTTCACAGTTTACAACACCGCGGACAAGAAGGTGCGGGAATTGTAGTAAGTGATGAAGAACAGCTATCAATTCATAAAGGTCTTGGACTTGTAACAGAGGCTTTCAAAGAAGGGGAACTTGATCAATTACAAGGTCATGCTTCTGTGGGTCACGTACGTTATGCTACAGCAGGTGGCGGCGGTTTGGATAACTGTCAGCCGTTAATGTTCCGCTCTCAAACGGACAGTCTTGCGATTGCTCACAACGGCAATCTCGTTAATGCAAATGGGCTGAAGCTTGAACTTGAGAATCAAGGAAGCATTTTTCAATCAACCTCTGACACCGAAGTGATTGCCCACTTAATTAAACGTAGTGTATATCCGAATATGGAAGACAAGTTGAGTGATGCCCTTTCTATGGTCCAAGGGGCATATGCTCTCGCCGTTATGACGGAAAAACAACTGCTAGTGGCACAGGATCCAAACGGATTACGTCCTTTGTCTATCGGTCGTCTTGGTGATGCTTATGTTGTTGCTTCAGAAACATGTGCGTTTGACGTTATCGGTGCGCAATATGAACGAGAAGTGCAACCTGGAGAAATCATAACGTTTGATAAAAATGGCATGCATTCTACGTTATATGCTTCTTCTGAACCACGGCGGATGTGCAGCATGGAATATGTCTATTTCTCCCGTCCTGATTCAAATATTGATCAAATAAATATTCATACAGCACGCAAGAATCTAGGCAAAAAACTGGCTTCAGAGTCTCCTATTGAAGCAGATGTTGTGACAGGTGTACCAGATTCATCGATTTCTGCTGCAATTGGTTATGCAGAAGAAGCAGGCATCCCTTATGAACTAGGGATGATAAAAAACCGCTACGTCGGCAGAACGTTCATACAACCATCCCAAGAACTGCGAGAACAAGGGGTGAAGATGAAACTTTCTCCCGTTCGAGGTGTGGTCGAAGGAAAACGTGTTGTTATGGTAGATGACTCGATTGTACGCGGAACGACGAGTAGAAGAATTGTAAGTATGTTAAAAGAAGCAGGTGCAACAGAAGTACATGTGAGAATTAGTTCTCCCCCCATTACTCATCCATGTTTTTATGGCATTGATATTTCAACAAAATCAGAACTCATTGCTGCAAGTTATTCGGTAGAGAAAATGCGGGAAAAAATGGGAGCTGACTCTCTGTCCTTCATCAGTATAGACGGTATGTTAAACGGAATTGGAAGAAGCAATCAGGATTCGAACTGTGGTCAATGCTTAGCCTGTTTTACAGGGCAGTATCCAACCGATATCTATGAGGATACGCTTCATCCTCACGATAAAGTGATCAACGGATAAATAAGAAAGACACGGTGAGGAGGATAAAAACATGTCAGAAGCGTATAAAAAAGCAGGTGTAAATGTAGAAGCAGGATACGAAGCAGTTGACCGGATGAAACAACACACCAATCGAACGATGCGCCCAGAAGTAATGGGCGGATTAGGTGGATTCGGAGCGATGTTTGATTTTTCTGCGCTTCCCTATAAAGAACCTGTGCTTGTTTCCGGTACGGACGGCGTAGGTACGAAGCTAATGCTTGCTTTTCAGATGGATAAACATGACACAATTGGAAAAGATGCGGTTGCTATGTGCGTAAATGATATTGCGGTTCAAGGAGCAGAACCGCTTTATTTTCTCGATTATCTTGCCTGTGGAAAAGCAGACCCTGAAAAAATAGAAGCGATCGTTAAAGGTGTTGCTGACGGTTGTGAAGAAGCTGATTGTGCGCTGATTGGTGGAGAAACAGCAGAAATGCCGGGGATGTACGCAGAAGACGAATATGATTTAGCCGGCTTTACCGTTGGGGCAGTAGAAAAAAGCTCTATTATTACTGGTGAAACAATCGAAGCAGGTGATGTGCTATTAGGCTTTCCTTCATCGGGTATACACAGCAATGGATTTTCACTCGTGCGAAAAGTACTGTTAGAACAAGCCGGATTGGATTTAACAAAAATATACGAACCGTTTGATCGTCCGCTCGGTGAAGAATTGCTGGAACCTACTTGCATTTACGTTCAAGCTATCAAAGCATTAAGAGAAAAAGTGAACGTAAAAGGAATGGCACATGTCACCGGTGGTGGATTTTATGAAAATATTCCGCGGATGCTTCCGGAAAACTTAGGAGCCCAAGTGCATACAGCAACGTGGGAATGCCCGTCTATATTTTCTTTTGTACAAGAGAATGGTAACCTGTCAGAAGAGGATATGTTCGGTACATTTAATATGGGAATAGGATTGGTAGCTGCCGTTTCAAAGGATGTAGCAGAAGAAGCTGTTGCATCATTAAAAGAACAAGGGAAAGACGTTCATATCATTGGTTCTGTCACAAATAGTGGTTCATTAGAAGTGAAAAGGGGGCAGACAACATGAAGCTTGCCGTATTTGCTTCTGGGAGCGGGTCGAATTTTCAAGCCATAGCGGATGCTATACAAGAAAATAGGCTGGAGGCTGAAATATCATTAGTGGTTTGTGATAAACCGGAAGCATCTGTCATATCAAAAGCAGAAGCATTAAATATCCCCGTTTTTGCTTTTCACCCGAAAAGTTATGAAAATAAAGCGGCGTTTGAAATTGATATTATTTCAAAACTAGAAGAGAACAAGGTTGACCTTATTGTGTTGGCTGGATATATGAGATTAATTGGTTCAACATTGTTAGAAGCCTATCATGATCGAATCATCAATATACACCCCTCTCTTTTGCCCGCCTTTCCTGGGAAAGACGCGATTGGACAAGCATGGGAGTCTGGAGTCAAAGTCACTGGTGTGACAGTACATTATGTCGATGAAGGAATGGATTCTGGACCTATTATTGCCCAAGAAGCAGTGTATGTGAAAGAGACGGATTCCCTGTCATCTCTGACAAAAGCTATCCAATCGATTGAACATCGAATATACCCGGATACGATACAATGGTTAAATAACAAGCGAATATCTCAAGGGGGCCAAACGAAAAATGAGCATCAAACGAGCGTTAATTAGTGTATCAAATAAAGAAGGCATTCTTCCGTTTGCAAAACAACTCGAAGCCCAAGGTGTGGAAATTATATCGACCGGTGGGACAAGCCGTATTTTGTCCGAAGGCGGCGTAAACGTTATAGGAATATCAGAAGTAACTGGTTTCCCTGAAATTTTAGATGGGAGAGTAAAAACACTTCATCCTTATATTCATAGTGGATTGCTTGCCATGCGTGACAAAGACGAACACCTTTCACAACTCGATGAACATAAAATTACACCGATTGATCTTGTGGTTGTTAACTTGTATCCATTTAAGGAAACAATCGAAAAACCAGACACAACATTTGAAGATGCTATCGAAAACATTGATATCGGTGGACCGAGTATGCTTCGTGCTGCCGCCAAAAATAATAAACACGTTACGGTTGTTACAGATCCGGAAGATTATAACGTTGTCCTTGATGAATGGAACGAAAAAGGGGATATCGGAGCGGATACTAGACAGCGTTTAGCTGCGAAAGTTTTTCGGCACACCGCGTCATATGACGCACTTATAGCGAATTACTTAACAGAACAAACAGGAGAACGATACCCAGAAACATATACTGTGACGTATGAGAAGAAACAGGACCTTCGTTACGGTGAAAACCCTCATCAAGAAGCTGCCTTTTATCGGGAACCAATTGGCCCGATGAGCTCTATCGCAAACGCCATTCAACTTCATGGAAAAGAACTATCTTACAATAATATTAATGACGCAGAAGCAGCACTTTCGATAGTGAAAGAATTTAGTCAACCTGCTGCTGTAGCTGTAAAGCACATGAACCCATGTGGAGTTGGAATAGGAGACAATCTATATGATGCGTACCAGAAAGCATACGAAGCAGATCCCGTTTCGATTTTCGGCGGTATTATCGCTGTTAATCAGGAAGTGGATGCAGATACAGCCCATAAGTTAAAAGAAATCTTTCTTGAAATTGTGATTGCTCCAACGTTTACTCAAGAAGCGTTAGATATTTTGACGGAAAAGAAAAACCTTCGTTTATTAACGATTGCACTTGATGAAGAAAAACCACAAGAACGGTCAAAAATAACGTCTATTCACGGAGGGGCCTTGTTTCAAGAGGAAGACCGAAAAGGATTTTTGGACGCTGATATCCGAGTTGTAACCGATCGTGATCCGACAGAACGAGAGTGGCAGGATTTGAAACTAGCCTGGAAAGTCGTAAAACACGTAAAATCCAATGCTATCTTACTAGCGAAAAATGATAGAACAGTTGGGGTTGGAGCAGGCCAAATGAACCGGGTAGGTTCTGCAAAAATCGCGATTGAACAAGCGGGAGAAACAGCAGAAGAAAGTGCACTAGCCTCAGACGCCTTTTTCCCAATGAAAGATACAGTGGAGACGGCTGGAGAAGCTGGAATAACTGCTATTATTCAACCAGGTGGTTCGATTCGAGATGAAGAATCGATTGAGAAAGCGAATGAACTAGGAATTGCTATGGTCTTTACAGGAATGCGTCATTTTAAGCATTAAACGAGAATATAGGAATTGTTTTAAGGAGGAGCCCGACCGATGAAAGTGCTAATAATTGGCGGTGGCGGTAGAGAGCACACGTTAGCGTGGAAGTTTGCCCAAAGCACCACAGTCGAACATATTTATGCCGCGCCTGGAAATGCTGGGATGGGCAAAGTAGCAGAATCCATAAATGTAAAGGAGTCAGATCATAGAGGTCTGATTACTTTTGCGAAAGAAAACCAGATTGATTTGACGATTGTTGGTCCAGAGGCTCCGCTTTTGGAAGGGATAGTGAACGACTTTCAAGAAGTTGGATTGACCGTTTTTGGTCCGACAAAAGAAGCGGCGCTTATTGAAGGAAGTAAATCGTTCGCAAAATCGTTCATGCATCGGCATGCTATTCCGACTGGTTCTTATTTTGTTACGTCTGATTATGACGAGGCGATAAGCCACCTTGAAAAAGAAGGGGCTCCGATTGTAATTAAAGCTGACGGATTGGCAGCTGGTAAAGGTGTAACCGTTGCGTTTACAAAATCGGAAGCAATAGATGCGATAAAAGCTATTTTAAAAGATGATAAGTTTGGAAAAGCCGGTGCGGAAGTTGTACTTGAGCAATTTTTGGAAGGCGAAGAACTTTCCTTAATGGCTTTTGTTCACGAAGAGATGGTCATTCCGATGGTCGCTGCACAAGATCATAAACGTGCCTTTGATGGGGATGAAGGACCGAATACCGGTGGAATGGGGGCATACAGTCCGGTTCCACAATTTTCACAAGCGGATATTGATCGCGCGGTCATAGATGTATTGCAGCCGGCAGCGACAGGGCTGATGAAGGAAGGGCGCCCTTTTACTGGTATCCTCTACGCTGGCCTTATGATGACGGAGAAAGGTCCACAGGTTATTGAATTTAATGCCCGATTTGGTGATCCGGAAGCGCAAGTTGTGTTGCCACGTTTAGAATCTGACTTGGCGACAGTTATAATGGATTTGTTACATCGCGGTAAGCCTGAATTATTATGGTCAGAAGAAGCGGTCTTAGGCGTTGTTGCAGCCGCAAAAGGCTACCCAGGCCCATATGCTAAAGGAAAACTGATTCAAGCTGTGCCAGAAGCAGAATTGCTTTTCTTTGCAGGCGTGAAAAAAGAAGCTGATAACTATCAAACAGCCGGTGGAAGAGTGCTTCTTTTAGCTGAAAAATCTTCTAGTTTGAAGGACGCGAAGGAAGCTGTTTATGACAAGTTACAGCATCTTGATACGACCAATCTTTTCTACAGAACGGATATTGGAGATAAAGCGATCACTCGATTTGAATAAAAGCCATGGTTTTGTAGTAAAAGGAAAACGCTCTGAGCGCAAAAATCTCAGAGCGTTTTTTATTTAGATGAAATTTGTGCGATTTATATTTTGGGGCGATCCTTCAGCAGGAGTAGCCAGACCGCGGAAAGCGTTCGAACCAATGTTGAAATTGTCCGAAATGATGTTTGGAGGACAAATAAAAGGTAGATGAAGAACGTTTTGTCCCTAATACGACCCATCCGGGACAAAACGTAATGAAAATCGGTATGAAATGTCCCGAACCTGTATCATGCGAGACATTTTAGGGAAAGGACTGTCTCGAAAAGGGAAGCACCGGACCGACAGTAGTTTGGTATTGCCTCAAGAACCTCTTCTAGGACGTGCCGCTCTTTGTCGAACATCCTGTTCTCGGGCGTAGAAGTCGCCACATTCAGTGGAAAGGACTTCGGGCAGCCTTGGGCGCTTGTAATTTTTTTATAATTGTCATAAAGAAGAGAGAGCCTTCATATACATAGAAAAGAGTGTGCGTAATTGTTTTTATTGAAAATGGACTGTCAGATTATCTGATAAAATCGTTTGACTGTTTATCTCAACTGTTATACTTAAACAAGAAATTTCAGGTAAATCCTTGACTCATTGCTCATTCGTGTTATGATATTCCGGTGTGTTTTGGGATTCTTGTGATGAATGATTATTTTTATTTGGCATACTTTCTGTTACCCACTTTGTTATAGGGCAAAATCGTGTAATTCCTTCTGCGACTTTCATTGCCCCGAGAACTGTACAAATCAAGTGTGTATTTCGATGACGTGACCTGCTCCAATCGGCCGTCGTCCAGCTAAGGACCGTCAGCCCGCAAGTAATGCGGATGAGAGCGTTTATTGTTCCAATATTGGACTTCATTTTTGCATTTTCCTTTCGTTAATAAATTCTTTATAATCTTGTCACTTTCCTTTTATAGAGTAACGAATTAAAATGTGATAAAATGAACGTAGATAAACAGGTTAAATAAAGATTTATAGGAAATAATATTAACAAAATAGCAACAGTTACCTATGCAGAAAGCAGGTGAACAGACATGGCAGCACAGCAATTATTTCCATGGAATAAAGAAACATTAAGACGTCAGCTTTCCGTCATCCGCGGTGAAGCAGCACCTACGCTTATTTTAAAGAATGCAACATATTTAAGCAGTGCACGTAAAGCATGGCTTGATGGACATATATGGATATACGAAGATCGAATCGTCTACGCCGGAAAAGAGTGGCCGGCATTGACTGAAGGAACAGAAATTGTAGATTGTACTGGTAAGCGAATCGTTCCAGGTTACATTGAACCACATGCTCATCCGTTTCAGTTATATAATCCCCACACGTTTGCAGAATATGCATCGTTGCGAGGAACAACAACACTGATTAATGACAACATGTTTTTCTTTTTAAATATCGAAAAAGGGAAAGCGCTTACACTCATCGAAGACCTAGAGAAACTGCCAACATCAATGTATTGGTGGGCAAGATATGATGCGCAAACAGAGTTAGAGGAAGAGGACGCAATATTTTCTCCATCTGATATGAAAGCATGGTTAGAACACCCACTTGTGTTACAAGGCGGGGAACTAACGTCATGGCCGAAAGTAATGACAGGAGACGACACGGTACTTCATTGGATGCAATATACGAAGGAATTGAACAAACCAATCGAAGGACATTTACCAGGTGCATCTTCTAGAACATTGACGCAGATGTCCCTTTTAGGTGTTAATGGCGATCATGAAGCTATGAGTGGAGAGGAGGCATTGCGCCGACTTGATGCTGGTATGACAACTTCGCTGCGTTATTCCTCGATACGTCCGGATTTGCCTCAAATGTTGGAGGAATTGTTAGCAGCGGGTGTTCATGACTTCAGTCGATTTACATTAAATACCGATGGATCCACTCCATCCTTTTATAAACAAGGTGTTATTGATAAAACGATTGCGATTGCTTTGGAAAAAGGTGTACCAGAAATAGATGCCTATGAAATGGGAAGCTATAACAATGCCCGTCATTATGGTATAGATGATCAAATCGGTATGATTGCACCTGGACGTATTGCACATTTGAACGTATTGGAAGATGCGGGGAATCCTGTTCCAGAAGCTGTTCTTGCGAAAGGGAAATGGATTTTGAAAGACGGGGAAAACCATTATCCAAACCGTGATTTTTCATGGGAATCTTACGGAGTTCATCCATTTATGATTGATTGGAGACTCCAAGAAGATGATTTGCATTTTTCGATGCCAATGGGGATTGAACTGGTGAACTCTGTTATTTTAAAGCCGTATCAAGTTAGCATTGACGTTACCAGCGATGAATTATCTGAAGATCATGATGAATGCTTCTTTGTTATGTTGGATCGTCATGGAAAATGGCGTATCAATACAGTAATAAAAGGATTCGCAAACACGCTTGGAGGATTTGCCACAACATTTTCGAACACAGGTGATATTGTTCTTATCGGAAAAAGAAAAAAAGATATGGAAAAAGCATTTCAAGAATTGAAAAGCCACGACGGCGGCATGTTTTTAGTAGAAGACGAAAAGCTTATCGAAAGCATACCTTTGAAATTATTTGGGGCTATGTCACTAGAACCGATGGGAAATGTGATTGAACAACATGAAAAGATGGTGAAAGCTCTTAAGGACAAAGGTTATCCGCACGAAGATCCGGTTTATAGTATGTTATTTTTTTCGTCAACACATCTTCCTTATATTCGTATTACACAAAAGGGAATTTTTGATGTCCATAAGAAAACGGTACTCTTTCCTTCCATTATGCGTTAAACTGGGAAAAGGTAAAGATAACGTTGCTAAAGGATGGAAATAGTATGAAGAAGTTGGTTTTGTTAGGCTGTTTTGTATTTGTATTTTATTTGAGTGCCTGCGGCGGAGAGGATACGAGTACTCAAACGGAAACAGAAGAATCAGAGGAAGAAAATGAACCGGTTCAGTCGGAACCCGAAACCTCTGAGGAAGATGAATCATTGGAGGAAGATGAGTCGGAAGAACCAGAATATGCATATACAGAACCATTGACGGGAGAGGGGACAGATACCATTTCCCCTTACCGTCCAATGGCTGTTATGGTCAACAATCATCCGCTAGCTCGACCGCAGACAGGACTTAGTGACGCCGATATTGTCTACGAAGTACTAACGGAAGGGAATACGACAAGATTTTTGGCCATTTATCAAAGTGAGCAGCCTGATGAGATTGGCCCGGTGAGAAGTTCGCGCGACTATTTTATTGATTTAGCGCAAGGGTATGATTCTTTATATGTGACACATGGTTGGAGCCCGGAAGCCAAGCAAATGTTACAAGCCGGTTATGCTCCATACCTAAATGGATTGTTTCATGATGGAACTCTTTTTCAGCGTTCTGCAAAGAGACAAGCTCCGCACAATTCATACATATCATTTGATGATGCTATGGAAGGCTTGACTAGTAAAGGATACGAGGTAGAACGAGAAGTCTCCGAAAATTCTTTCGAAGAAGATGGATTCTCGGCTTTCATATCATCTCAACAAGCAGACGAGATTGACATATGGTATCGTGATAAATACGTTGTACAATTTACTTATAATGAGAATGAAAATGTGTATGAGCGTTCCAGTGATAATGAGGAGACGATTGACGAAAGCACAGGCGAGCAATTAGCAGTTAATAATGTGTTTGTTGTCGAAGCCTCACACCGGGTTGTTGACGACAAAGGACGCCGGGAAATAAATTTATCATCCGGTGGTGAAGGTTTATTACTTCAAAATGGTGAAGCGTTAAAGGTACAATGGAAAAATGAAGGGGGACGGTTGCTGCCGATGAAAGATGGAAAAGAAGTTCCATTTCATCCGGGGAAAACATGGATTAATGTAGTACCTTCCTCTTCAGGCATTGACGGCAGCGTGCAGGGGATTGACTAGTAATATTTTTATATGTACAAGTTTCGCAAAAAAAGAGGTGTTAACGCATTGCAAATTGATAAATTAAGAGGCAAGGAATTGGACCAGTTATTTCAAGCCATTTTGTCCCTTCGTGATGTAGAAGAGTGCTATGAATTTTTTGATGATCTTTGCACTATTAATGAGATTCAATCACTAGCTCAACGTTTAGATGTAGCACGGATGCTGCAATATGGTCATACTTACCATAAAATCGAAACGGAAACAGGGGCAAGTACTGCCACTATTTCTAGAGTGAAGCGTTGTCTGAATTACGGCAACGACAGTTATCAAATGACCCTTGATCGCGTGAGGGAAAGCAACAAACAAGAAACGCAAGAGTAAAGAAAAAACTGTCTTTTTTAGGCGCGTATTGTGCTTGAAAAGGCAGCTTTTTTCATGCTGAAGACTGTTTTTAAGAAGATGGGCTGTTTTTTTATGGAATTTTGAGGCTCAAGTGGGTTTTTGCTATAATTAGGTGTCGGAAAGTAATGAAGAATGAATAGTGGAGGAGCAGAAATGCTTTTATATACAGAATGGCAGCATGCATTTAAACTTGATCCCGCAAAAGACATAGATGACGAATCATTGGAGACGATTTGTGATTCTGGGACAGATGCGATTATTATCGGGGGTAGTGATGGTGTGACTTTGGATAATACGCTTGCCTTATTGTCACGAGTGCGCCGGCATTCGGTTGCTTGTGCACTTGAAATTTCTACCCTTGAGTCGATTACACCAGGGTTTGATTATTTTCTCATACCGACTGTTCTAAATGCAGGGGATTCCCGCTGGATCACAGGAATGCACCAACAAGCATTAAAAGAGTACGGAACCATGATGGATTGGGAAGAGATAATTACAGAAGGCTATTGCGTATTAAATAAGGACGCTAAAGTCGCTTCGTTAACGGATGCCGATACGTCGTTTGACGTGGAAGATGTAAAAGCGAGTGCTTTACTTGCTGACCGCTTGTTTCATTTGCCTGTTTTTTATTTAGAATACAGTGGAACTTACGGTGACCCCGAGATGGTAAAAGCTGCAGCAGATACATTGCAACAGGCAAGATTGTTTTACGGCGGCGGCATACAAAATGCAGAGCAGGCAGCCGAAATGAGTAAAATAGCGGACACAATCATTGTCGGAAACATCGTTTATGATGATTTAAAAGCAGCGCTGTCGACGGTGAATGCTGTTAAAAACAGTAGCCAAGACAAAACAAATAACGTATAATGACAATATCGAACATACGTTTCTAGGTGGTGGAAGCATTGCAAAAACAAATTGTTGAAAAAATGCTTAATGGGATGAATCCTGAACAAAAAGAGGCTGTACAACATACAGAAGGCCCGTTATTAGTAATGGCTGGGGCCGGCAGCGGAAAAACAAGAGTGTTGACGCACCGAATTGCATACTTAATACGAGAAAAGGGGATTCCTCCTTATTCAATTCTTGCGATCACGTTTACGAATAAGGCTGCCCGAGAAATGAAAGACCGCGTGTCAGAATTGGTAGGTCCGGTTGCTCAAGATATTTGGATGTCTACGTTTCACTCTATGTGTGTAAGAATTTTAAGAAGAGACATCGACCGGATTGGGTATAATCGTAATTTTTCGATACTCGATAGCTCGGATCAGCAATCTGTAATCAGACAGATTTTGAAGGATCAAAATATTGATTCCAAGAAGTTCGACGCGCGTGGCATTTTAGGTATGATTTCTTCTGCCAAAAATGTGCTGGAACCTCCAGAAAAATTTATAGAGAGAGCGGAAGGTCCGTTTGAAGAAACGGCCGCAGACGTATATAAAGAATATCAACGACGTCTTCGTTCAAATCATGCGTTGGATTTTGACGATCTTATTATGATGACAATCCGTTTGTTCCGTCAGGTTCCTGAAGTCCTTGCGTTTTATCAGCGTAAATTTCAATATATTCATGTAGATGAATATCAGGATACAAACAGGGCTCAATATACACTCGTTAAACTGCTGGCTGATAGTCACCGTAACCTTTGTGTCGTAGGTGATTCAGACCAGTCTATCTATAAATGGCGCGGAGCAGATATTGAGAATATTTTATCGTTTGAAAAAGATTATGAAGAAGCGCAAACGATTTTACTAGAACAAAATTATCGTTCCACCCAGACGATTTTGAAGGCTGCTAATGAAGTCATCCAGAATAATCTCGGGCGTAAGCCGAAAAAATTATGGACAGATAATGAAGAAGGAAAAAATATTCACTATTTCAGATCAGCGGATGAACGAGATGAAGCGGTTTATATTGTTGAAAGGATAAAAGAAGCCGTGCAAAGTGGAACGTTTGATTACTCGGATATTGCTATTTTGTATCGTACAAATGCACAATCCCGTATCATTGAGGAAATGTTTTTAAAATCAAACATTAACTACAATATGATCGGCGGAACAAAGTTCTATGATCGAAAAGAAATTAAAGACGTTCTGGCATACTTACGATTGGTCGCCAATCCCGATGATGACATCAGTTTAACCCGGATTATTAATGTCCCAAAACGAGGAATTGGTGCGACTACGGTGGATAAGATAGCGAATTACGCTAATGCACAAGACATTTCCATGTTCACAGCACTTCAAGAAGCAGAACAAATCGGCCTTGGCGCAAGTCCTACAAAAAAACTGCGCTCGTTTGCTGAACAGCTTGGACATTGGATTCAGATGCAGGAATATCTATCCGTTACCGAGCTTGTGGAAGAGTTATTGGAAAAGACGGGGTATCGTGATGCGTTAAAAGAAGATAAATCGTTGGAGTCTCAAAGCAGGCTTGAAAATATTGATGAATTTATGTCGGTGACACAGGATTTTGAAAAGAAAAATGACGATGTTTCCTTAATCGCATTTTTAACTGACTTAGCACTCGTTGCCGATATGAATCAGTCTGATGAAGAGGAAGAAGAAAGTGCTGTTATTATGATGACACTGCATTCAGCAAAAGGTCTGGAATTTCCGGTTGTCTTTTTAACCGGGATGGAAGAAGGTATCTTCCCGCATAGTCGTTCCTTGTTTGAAAATGAAGAAATGGAAGAAGAGCGGCGTCTGGCTTACGTAGGAATTACAAGAGCCGAACAGGAGTTGCACCTTACACACTCTTATATGCGCCAGTTATATGGTCGAACCCAGGTAAATCCAATGTCTCGTTTTATTGAAGAACTGCCAAAAGAGGTCATCGATAAGGATGATGATGAAACACCGGATTGGATGAAAAATAATGGAGGGACAAGCCAGAAAATATCTCCATTTGAACAAAAACGACAAGCAGCCGTCTCTCCGTCGAGAGGACGGACGATTTCCACTTCACACGGAGGCAGTAATTTTGACTGGCAAGTTGGCGATAAAGCAGAACATAAGAAGTGGGGAACAGGAACGGTTGTAAGTCTTAAAGGCGAAGGAGAAGAAATCGAACTTGATATTGCTTTTCCAACCGAAGGAATCAAACGGTTGTACGCTAAGTTTGCGCCAATTACGAAAGTACAATGAATGACGCAGAAGGGACGAAAAGGTGATGGATCAAGCGGAAGCACAGAAACGGGCACAAAAACTTCGTGATCTTTTAGACAAGTACGGCTACCATTATTATGTTATGGACGACCCGATTGTGCCGGATTCAGAGTATGATGAAAAGCTGCAGGAATTAGTCAAGCTAGAACAAGATTTCGAGGAACTGCAAACCAGTGATTCTCCGACACAACGTATTGGCGGCGCACCGCTGGATGCTTTTGTCAAAGTACAGCATGAGATTCCAATGATGAGTCTTGGTAACGCTTTTCATGATCAAGATCTTCGCGACTTCGATCGACGTGTAAGACAAGGGTTAAGCGAAAGTATTGATTATGTTTGTGAACTGAAAATTGATGGGTTGGCGGTCTCTTTGACGTATGAAAATGGACGATTTGTTCGAGGGGCAACACGTGGTGATGGTACAACGGGTGAAGACATTACTAGTAATTTAAAAACGGTCGGATCGATTCCGCTTCGATTAAATGAACCTGTGAACCTTGAAGTGCGCGGTGAAGTATTTATGCCTAAGCGTTCTTTTGAGCGGTTGAATGAACAGAAAGAAAAAGCAGGAGAATCGGTGTTTGCTAACCCGAGGAATGCAGCAGCTGGTTCGTTAAGGCAGCTTGATCCGAAAATAGCAGCTAATAGAAATCTCGATATTTTTCTTTACGCCATTGGGAATGATTACGAGATGAAAACCCAAACCCATTATGAAGCAATTCAATACATGAAACGATTAGGTTTTAAAACAAACCCAGAAAGTAAGCATTGTGAAGATATAGAGGCAGTCATTGAGTTTGTGAACAGTTGGGTGGAACGGCGTGATGAGCTTAATTATGAAATAGATGGCATTGTCGTTAAAGTAAATCATTTGGAGCAACAGGAACAGCTGGGGTTCACTGCCAAAAGTCCGCGTTGGGCCATTGCTTACAAGTTCCCTGCCGAAGAAAAAATCACGACTCTAGAAGGAATTATGCTGTCTGTCGGCCGGACAGGGGCGGTGACACCAACCGCTAAATTAAAGCCAGTACAAGTGGCAGGAACTGTTGTGCAGCGTGCTTCTCTTCATAATGAAGATTTAATCCGAGAAAAAGATATTAAGATTGGTGACCAAGTTGTTATAAAAAAAGCAGGGGACATTATACCAGAAGTAGTTAGAGTGTTGGAGGAACTTCGGGATGGAAGTGAAGAACAATTTGACATGCCGAGCACGTGCCCTGCTTGTGAGAGTGAACTGGTTCATTTGGAAGAAGAAGTCGCCCTGCGTTGTATAAACCCGCAGTGTCCCGCTCAAATTCAAGAGGAGCTCATTCACTTTGTGTCCCGCAATGCAATGAATATTGATGGATTAGGGGAAAAAGTCATTCAACAATTATTCACTCATCAATTAGTTTCGGGAATCGCAGACTTGTATAAATTAGAAAAAGACGAATTATTAAAGTTGGAACGAATGGGCGAAAAATCGGTACAAAACCTCTTGTCAGCTATTGAAGTTTCAAAAGCTAACTCACTGGAAAAACTTGTGTTTGGACTAGGTATTCGATTTGTAGGAGCAAAGGCAGCACGCACATTGGCAGAACATTTTGAGACAATGGAAAGCTTGCGTCGTGCGAGTCGTGACGATTTGCTTGCTATTTATGAAATTGGGGATAAAATGGCAGACGCTATCGTCCGTTATTTTGAATTACCTGAAGCAAATGCACTCCTTGATGAGTTAAAAGAGCTCGGATTAAATATGACGTATAAGGGGCCAAAGAAACAAGAAGCCGTCTCTGATACTGCGCTTAGTGATAAAACCGTTGTATTAACCGGGACATTAGAGAGAGTGACGAGAAATGAAGCAAAAGAATTAATTGAATCTCTCGGTGGGAAAGTGACGGGAAGTGTTAGTAAAAATACAGATGTTCTGGTAGCAGGGGCTGATGCAGGTTCAAAGTTAACCAAAGCAGAACAACTCGGCATAGAAATATGGGATGAGGATCAGTTTTTAGATAAAACAGCGACTTAGCTTTTTAAAGTAAAATTCTTCTTTTTGCCCTTGTGAATACCTAATGAACATTCTATGATGGTACAAGGATTATTAGTAAAAAGAATGAAACATAGAAATTCTCTTGGGAAACGAGGAGATGGAATAATGCGGAGGAAAACGGGCGTCTTGGCTATGTCCTCTTTTATATTGTTGGCAGGCTGTATTCCAGGTATGGAGCGAGAAGAAGATGGAGTGGACATTGAACAAGAGGAAGATGCAACGGAAGACTCAGAAGTGGAAGTAAGTCCTGAGATACCTAGTTTAGATAATTACTATAGAAGTGTTTTGCAAGATGGCAAATACATTAGCGGGGCTGCAAGAGAATTCCATAGAGATGTTGTGTACAATAGAATGGATTTAGAACGTGTTGAGGTTGGCATGCAAGAACTTGCTTCGGAAGAATTTAATCAAGACGATTATTTTTTCCGGGAAGGTCAGTTCATCGACAGTTCTGAACTTAATAGCTGGGTTATGAGAAGAAATGAAGAAGACAATCCACTCGGACTTAACCCGCCTTTAGGTGAAGGGGAAAGCTTTGAGGAACGTGAAAGCTCACAACCAAGAGTGCTTTCTAATATTATTGAACACAACTATGTAGTGGAAAATAATGAAGGGAATCTCCAAGTCGGCGGTATCGTAATTGGTTTGTCGATGAATAGCATTTATTACTTTCGAGAAGAAAATGAAGATGGAACATACGAAGCTTGGCAGGATAAAGAAATTGATAAAGAGACCAGTTTAGAAGAAGCGCAAGACATTGCATCGCAAATCGTAGAAAGACTTCGTAGTGAAGATCGGGATAATGGAGCGTTGGAAAATGTTCCTATTATGTTTGCGGTCTACCGTGAGGCTGCAAGAGACTCTAGCTTACCGGGTGACTTTATTGCGACAGGCACTGCTCAGCCAGGTGAAGATGTGAATAACTGGGATAACTTGAATGAAACACACTACTTGTTCCCATCAAGTACCGCTAACGAAGAACAAAGAGAAGATGCAGAAGCTTTTAACCAGTTTCGGGATGAAGTTAATAATTTCTTCGAAAACTTTGTTGGAGTTGTCGGAAAAGGTTATTATCAAAACGGAGAAATGAGGGAACTTTCAATAGAGGTACCGATAACATTTTATAGTGAAACAGAAGTTATTGCGTTTACTCAACACGTAACAGACAAAGTAGAACAGCGTTTTCCAGATATTAGCGTAGAAGTAGAGATAACATCATCTAATGGAGCAGAAGCGTTAGTTGTGAAAGAACCTGGTGACGACCCGTTCATTCACGTGTATTAAAAATTGGAGAATGGGATGGAGCCGAGACGCTGATGCGTTGCCCCATTCCCCCTTATTTGGTATCATCTAAGTATTGCAAATGTATAGTTGGAGGTGACTCGGAATGGAACGTATTTCAAAAGATCAAGTGAGACATGTTGCGCATCTAGCACGCTTGTCTGTAACAGAAGACGAAGTGGATACTTTTACGGAACAATTGGATGCCATCATTGGTTTCGCTGAACAATTAAATGAACTAGATACAGAAAATGTAGAAGCGACGACACACGTATTAGATATTCATAATGTCTTGCGCGAAGATGAAGAACGTCCATCATTAACTCGGGAGGAAGCGTTGAAGAACGCACCAGACCAAGAAGACGGACAAGTGAAAGTACCATCTGTTTTAGAGTAAAGGAGGGAAATAGTAAATGTCGATACTTGAAGAAAGCTTTTCATCGATACATAAAAAGCTGCACAATAAAGAATTGAAAGTTTCAGAAGTAGTAGATGCATCCTTTAAACGTATTAAAGAAGTAGATAATCAAGTCCAAGCATTTCTAACATTGGATGAAGAAAATGCAAGACAACAGGCGGAGAAATTAGACGAAGCCCTCGCCAACGAAAACACACGAGGATTATTGTTCGGACTACCCGCCGGTATCAAAGACAACATTATAACCAATGGACTACGCACAACTTGTGCAAGCCAATTACTTGCTAACTTTGAGCCTGTCCATAACGCAAATGTCATGGACGGCCTTGAAAAAGCTGAATCGGTTACCATCGGAAAACTCAATATGGACGAATTTGCGATGGGGTCTTCTAACGAAAATTCAGGATTTCAAACAACACGCAATCCATGGAATACAGAATATGTTCCTGGAGGTTCAAGTGGTGGCGCAGCAGCAGCTGTTGCTGCGGGAGAAGTTAGTTTTTCCCTTGGCTCTGACACTGGTGGATCAATCCGGCAGCCAGCTTCCTATTGTGGAGTAGTAGGGTTGAAGCCAACCTACGGAAGAGTTTCCCGCTATGGTTTGGTAGCCTTTGCTTCTTCTTTGGATCAAATTGGACCGCTCACACAAACAGTAGAAGATAATGCACTTGTCCTCGGACAAATTGCAGGTCATTCTAAGAGTGACTCCACGTCCGCTGACGTTCCTGTATCAGATTATCTTTCTTCCCTTACAGGCGATGTTAAAGGGATGAAAATAGCTGTCCCAAAGGAATATCTCGGAGAAGGTGTTAGTGAAGACGTAAGAAATCGTGTTCTTGAAGCGTTAAAAGTATTGGAAGAGCAAGGGGCAAGTTGGGAAGAAGTATCCCTTCCGCATTCGCAATACGCGGTAGCAGCTTATTATCTATTGGCTTCTTCTGAAGCGTCTGCTAACCTGGCACGATTTGATGGTGTCCGTTATGGTGTACGCGCTGAACAGGCAGACAACTTAATTGACATGTACAAGCATACACGCAGTCAAGGCTTTGGGGATGAAGTGAAACGCCGGATTATGCTTGGAACCTTTGCGCTCAGTTCCGGTTATTACGACGCTTATTACAAAAAAGCACAAAAGGTAAGAACTTTAATTAAACAAGACTTCGATAATATTTTGAAAGACTATGATGTCATCGTTGGACCAACTGCTCCGACAACGGCCTTTAAGGTAGGAGAAAAAGTGAACGATCCGTTAACGATGTATGCGAACGATATTCTAACGATTCCTGTAAACTTAGCTGGCGTACCAGCGATTTCAGTTCCATGCGGATTTTCAGGCGGATTGCCGGTTGGACTTCAAATTATCTCAAGACCGTTCGAAGAAGGAACGGTGTATCGCGCAGCTCATGCATATGAACAAGCGACAAATCATAACAAGACTAAGCCGGAATTGTAAGGGGGGAAAACGAAGATGAAATTTGATACAGTCATTGGACTTGAAGTTCACTCTGAATTAAAAACAAACACGAAAATCTTTTGTAATTGCTCCACCGAATTCGGCGCACCACCGAATACGCATACTTGTCCCGTGTGTCTCGGTCATCCTGGCGTGTTGCCTGTTTTAAATAAACGCGCGGTGGAATATGCTATGAAAGCAGCACTTGCGTTGAATTGTGAGGTTGCGGAGGAAACAAAGTTTGATCGGAAAAACTATTTCTATCCTGATAATCCGAAAGCATACCAAATTTCCCAGTTTGATAAACCAATCGGGGAAAACGGATATCTTGAAATTGAAGTAGAAGGATACAAAAAGAAAATCGGTATTACCCGAATTCATATGGAAGAAGACGCAGGAAAGTTAACACATGACGATTTTGACGATCACAGTCTTGTGGATTTTAACAGAGTCGGGACACCATTAATTGAAATTGTATCCGAACCGGATATTGAAACACCGGAAGAAGCGTATGCGTATTTAGAGAAATTGAAGGCTATTTTACAATATACCGAGGTTTCTGATTGTAAAATGGAAGAAGGATCACTCCGTTGTGATGCAAATATTTCTCTAAAACCGGCTGGACAAGAAGAGTTTGGAACAAAAACCGAGTTGAAAAACCTTAACTCCTTTACAAACGTCCAAAAAGGTCTAGCGTTTGAAGAAAAACGTCAAGAGCAAGAATTGTTATCTGGTGGAGAAATTCTGCAGGAAACAAGACGCTGGGATGATGCGAAAAAAGAAACAACATTAATGCGCGTCAAAGAAGGATCTGACGATTACCGTTACTTCCCAGAACCGGACCTTGTTTCTCTTTATATTGATAAAGACTGGGAGCAGAAAATCAAAGCCGATATTCCAGAACTCCCGGATGAGAGAAAAGCAAGATATATTCAAGAATTCGATCTCCCGGAATATGATGCTGGTGTTATGACACAATCGAAGAATATGGCCGATTTCTTCCAGGAGACAATTAATCAAGGAGCAGATCCAAAGCAAGCTGCTAACTGGTTAATGGGGGATGTGAACGGATATCTGAATTCGAACGATCTAGAACTTGCAGATACAGCTCTCACCCCTGAAGGTTTAGCGACATTGATTAGTCTCATTGAAAAAGGAACCATATCCAGTAAGATTGCCAAAACAGTATTCACGGATTTGATTGAACAAGGCGGCGACCCTGAACAGATTGTAAAAGACAAAGGGCTTGTTCAGATTTCCGATGAAGGGGAACTGAAGCAAATTGTCGATACAATTCTTGAAAATAATCCTCAATCCATTGAAGATTATAATAATGGAAAAGACAAAGCACTTGGTTTCCTTGTCGGGCAAGTGATGAAAGAGACAAAAGGAAAAGCGAATCCACAACTAGTGAATAAACTGATATTAGAAGGCATTGAAGCGAAATAAAGAAAATAAAAAAACAGTCCCCTCTATAGCTGAAGGGGATTGTTTTGTTTTCTGAGGGATAAATGTTTGTGGTGAAGGACGTTAGGATATGTTCCTGCTAATTTTGTCGTCCGCGCTCCGCGTTATTCTACTTCTACTGGTACAGAAACCGTGCTATACGCTGCGTCTTCATAAATCAACGCATTTAGTTGCTTTTGAAATCCAGCTCCTCCGTCGATTCCAATTTTGTCTGATTGAAACCAAACACTAGCATCCTCATGAAGCGTGAGCGTCGGGGTATGGCCGAAAACAACCGTTTTATCGACAGAGTGATTTGATTCGAGAAAAGGAGAACGTATCCACACAAAAGTATGTTCAGATGCTTGTTTCCAGTTTTCTAAAAAAGGATCGATACCTGCGTGAACGAGGATGTGATCTGTGGTCTCTTCATATAACTGTAGGTTTTTGATGAATTCTAAATGATCTGGATAATCCCGCCGGATGGCATGTTCGATTTCATCAAATGGACTTGAAATCAAATCATCGCCAACATAACTTTTTAATGTTTCCCTTCCCCCGTTTTCAAACCAGAGCCCTACATTACTTTTATCTTCATTTTCAAAAGCATCAAGCATCATGGCTTCATGATTTCCTTTTAAAAAAGTAATATTAGAACCGGCCGTTTCTTTTAATTCTAATAAATACTCGATAACCTCATTTGATTGCGGTCCCCGGTCAATATAGTCTCCCAACAAATATAAAACGTCCTCTGCTGGTTGGTAATCCAGCTTTGCTAATAGGGAAGTAAACGCTTCAAACTGACCGTGTATATCTGAAATAAAAATCTCGCGTGCGATACTTCTCACCTCATTCACATAGTTTATCTATCAGTATTCATTCCCATAATGTCCCAAGTGAAAACTAAAAAAATCGACATCTCAGTAATAGGAGGTTGTGTGGTTGAACAAGCTTGGAAGTTTGGGCGTTTAGTTGATAATTATGATGAGTCACTCCTCGCCAGTTCGTCGATTTTGGTGTACGATAGAGGTAAGATTAATTTTCGAAATGGGAGAACATTTATGGAACGAGCACGAGTAATCTACAATCCTACTTCTGGCAGAGAGCACATGAAAAAGCAATTGCCATATGTCCTTGACAGATTGGAAACAGAAGGATATGAAACATCAGCTCATATGACAAAAGGGGAAGAGGATGCTAAAGAGGAAGCACGAAGAGCCGGACGAGCTGGTTTTGACGTTGTCATTGCAGCTGGAGGAGACGGAACCATATTTGAAGTCGTCAATGGCTTGGCGGAACTAGAACATAGACCGAAGCTTGGTCTTATTCCAGCTGGCACGACAAACGACTTGGCACGAGCGCTTGGGATAGATGGAAGTAATATAGAATCAGTCTGTGATGTCATATGTTCGAATAATGTTCAACCTGTTGATATTGGAAAAGTGAATAATCAGTATTTTATCAATATTGCAGCGGGAGGAAAGTTAACCGAACTTACATATGATACCCCAAGTAAATTAAAAACGATGTTAGGTCAGTTTGCTTACTATGTGAAAGGCTTTGAAAAGCTTCGTTTCCTAAAACCGAAATATGCACGAATTGAATATGACGGCAAATTATTTGAAGGCGAAATTATGATGTTTTTGATTTCTAACACTAATTCTGTCGGAGGATTTGAAAAGCTGTTACCTAATGCTAGTTTTGACGACGGAATGTTCGATATGATTGTGATTAAAAAAACGAATATCCCTGAGTTGATTCGTATCGGCAGTCAAGCCTTAAATGGAGAGCACCTGCATCATAATAAAATAATGTATATGCAGGCCAATCGTATAAAGATTGAAGTAGAAGAAGATATGGAGCTTAATTTAGACGGGGAATATGGAGGTAATTTACCGGCAGAGTTTGTTAACCTTTACCACCATGTGCAAATGTTCTGTCCATCCTAAAAAAAGGCCGATTCTCTTGATGAGAGATTCGGCCCTTTTATGCTTCGTTTTTTAATAAGGAATACAATAAAATATTTTGGCGTTCCCCTTTTACAAGCATCCGCCCTCGTAATGTTCCTTCATGGGACATCCCGATTTTTTCCATAACTCGGGTAGAATTAGTGTTCGTTTCATAACAACGGGCTTCGATTCGAAACAAGTCCATCTTATCAAAGCCAAACTGCACTAATCTTTCCGCCGCCTCTGGAATGAAGCCATGCCCCCAGTAATCAGGAGTTAACACATAACCTAACTCTGCCACACTGTGCTCCTTGTCCCACCACACAAAATCAATTGTTCCAATAAGTCGCCCGGACGATTTTTCTTCAATCGCAAAAGGAGCAACCTCGCCTCTCTCATACTTTTCATACGATATATTAAGAAATTGCTGCGTGTCCTGGGTAGATTGATGAGTGTCCCACAACACGAAGCGGCTTACTTCCGTTCTCGATGCATAATCGAATACAGCATGTAAATCATCTTGTTGAAGCTTCCTGAGAAGTAAGCGCTTTGTTTGAAGTTCAGGAAAAGGATAAAAAGGATTTGTTGGTTTCACTGTCATATGAGCGCCTTTCTGAGTCCAAATAAACGGATTAGTATCTATTAATTTAGTTGCTGCGTTCGTAAGTCCCCGTACTGCCGTCAAAAGATTCTTCCCATTCATAGGAATTGCTGTCTTCCCCTTCATTGTCATATGTACTATCAAACTTTTCCCCAAATTGACTCCACTTATCGTCAAAAGAAGAGGATTCCTGTTCGACGTCATCGTTACTATATGATTGAGGAGATTCAGGACTTTCTACGTTCATGCCGTTATCGGTTTCGGAATCCTCATTTTCTTCTGGTGAGTTAAAGATAGAGCTCCATAACGGCTGAAATGCACCAAAGTTGTTGATTTCTCCAGAAAGTAACCCGAAACTATTGTTTGTATTGTCAGAGCCGAAAGCAGCCCATTGCTGATCAAAATCATCGAGTCTTTCTTCTTCTGTCCGGTTGTCCTCATTTGCCTGTTCGGCTTCCTCTTGAGCTTCTCCCCAAAGTTCGTCCCAACTTTCATCAGATGTCTCCACTTCTGATTCTTGCTCTGCGTTAGGATTCCAGAAATAATCATTGGGCGAAGCATGGACTTGAAGAGGGAGGGCTAGTAAACCGGCGCCTAGAAAAAAGAAGGTAACTTTTTTCAATGCTTCTTTCCCTCCTACTATGTAGTGCATATTAATATCCTTTTTTTATATTAAAAAGGGACCAAATAACTGTAATGGCTGAAACAACAATGGTACCGATAATAAACCAATGCATAATCGAAACTCCTTTCTAGCAGTATTAAGAATCATACACTTACTATAAACAATAGTATGATTTAGAAAAAAAATCAATAAACAAACAGAGGATATTTCATTTTATTTTTCTCAATATTTATGATGTTATTACAAAAAAGCAGATGCGCCTAAGAGCTCACCTGCTTTTTTGTTTATTTTTATTGTTGAAGGTTGTTCATTTCTTCCTCTGTATACATACGAGAACGCGTCAGAAATCGTTTTCCCTCCGGCCCTTCAAGGGAAAACATTCCACCTCGTCCATCAACGACATCAATGATGAGCTGGGTGTGTTTCCAGTAATCATATTGATCTTTTGACATGTAAAAGGGCATGCCGCCAATATCACCAAGATGGACATCATTTTCACCAACGCGGAATTCTCCATCTTGAAAGCACATAGGAGAACTTCCGTCACAGCATCCGCCTGATTGATGAAACATCAACGGACCATGCTTTTCCTTTAACTGTTCAATAAAGGTGAGAGCAGCGTCGGTGGCTGTTACTTTCTCGACTTTCATGATTTTCTCCCCTTCTTCATTGTATGGTGAAAGGTTAAAAGAAACCGAGTGCGCTGTCGCCGTAACTAACTAAAAGATTTTTCGTTTGTTGATAATGATCTATCATCATTTTATGATTTTCGCGTCCAATCCCTGATTTTTTGTAGCCGCCAAATGCCGCATGGGCTGGATAATCATGATAGCAGTTCGTCCAGACCCGTCCGGCTTGAATTTCTCGACCAAAACGATAAGCAGTGTTCATATCACGTGTCCAAACACCGGCGCCAAGTCCATATAATGTGTCATTAGCAATTGACAATGCTTCCTCATTTGTTTTAAACGTCGTAACAGACAATACAGGCCCGAATATTTCTTCTTGGAAAATGCGCATGTCGTTGGTTCCTTTGAAAATTGTCGGCTGTACGTAATATCCATTAGAGAGGTCGCCATCCATTTTATTTTCAGCACCGCCGGCGAGGACCTCAGCGCCTTCTTGCTTTCCGATATCGAGGTAAGACATAATTTTTTCCATTTGTTCTTGAGAAGCCTGCGCTCCCATCATTGTTTCGGTATCGAGTGGGTGACCGGCTTGTATGGCTTCTACCCGCTGTAACGCTCTTTCCATAAATCGATCGTAAATGGATTCATGAATCAACGCACGTGAGGGGCAGGTGCAGACTTCACCTTGGTTTAAAGCAAACATGGCAAAACCTTCAATTGCTTTGTCGAGAAACTTGTCATCTTCGTTCATAACATCAGCGAAGAAAATGTTCGGTGATTTACCACCGAGCTCCAAAGTAACCGGAATAATATTTTCGGACGCATACTGCATGATAAGCCGGCCTGTCGTTGTTTCTCCCGTGAAAGCAATTTTTGCAATACGACTGTTAGAGGCAAGGGGTTTTCCGGCTTCAACTCCGAACCCATTGACGACATTAAGCACACCGGGAGGAAGAAGATCTTGGATTAATTCCAGCAAAACATGAATGGATGCAGGTGTTTGTTCAGCTGGTTTTAACACGATGCAGTTCCCTGCTGCAAGGGCTGGTGCTACTTTCCACGTTGCCATTAACAGCGGAAAATTCCAAGGAATAATTTGTCCTACGACACCAAGAGGTTCATGAAAATGATAGGCAACTGTATCATCATTAATTTGACTTAATGTTCCTTCTTGGGCACGGATGACACCGGCAAAATAACGAAAATGATCGACGGCGAGCGGAATGTCAGCATTTAAGCATTCTCGTACGGCTTTGCCGTTATCCCATGTTTCAGCAACTGCCAGCATTTCCTTATTTTCTTCTATCCGATCTGCTATTTTATTTAAAATATTGCCGCGTTCGGCAGGAGATGTTCGTCCCCATGCATCTTTCGCCCGTTCTCCTGCATACACAGCCGCATCCACATCGGAGCTGGTTGATCGGGATATTTGGCAAAATACCTTCCCCGTTACAGGCGAAACGTTGTCAAAATATTCTCCGTTCACAGGAGCCTTATACTCCCCGCCTATAAAGTTATCATAACGTTCTTTAAAAGTTACGAGACTTTCAGATGTATTCGGTGCATTATAACGCATGATAGAGTATCCCCTTTCTTTTTGTAGAGAATATAACAAGGTTCATAAAGCAGTTACCTCAAGCCGGGAAGAAATCAGCTCCTTCTCATATTATTTGTAAGCGTTTTCAATAGTATTTTACCATTTATTTCAGCATGGTAAAAGGAGATAATTATTCAAGTTCTGTTAAAATGTCTTCTATTTCATTGAGAATGTCAGTGGTTAACTCTACTTCGGTGGATAGGATATTTTCTTCGAGTTGGGATGGGCGACTGGCCCCAACGATGGCGGAACTCACACCAGGTTGACGAAGAATCCAGGCGAGCGCTAATTGAGATAGTTTGATATTCAATTCGTTGTGCGCTAGTTTTTCAAGACGTGCGACTTGTTCTAAAATAGGTTCTGATAAAAATCCGCTAATAAATTTACTAATGTCTTCGTTTGCTGCACGACTGTCTTTTGGAAATTGTTGACCAGGTTTGTATTTACCGGTAAGGACACCTTGGGCGAGCGGGGAAAAGACAACTTGTCCGATGCCATTTTGTTCGCTGACCGGAAGAACATCCTTTTCAATGTAACGTTTGATCATATTATAAATCGGCTGATTGGAGACCATTTGATTAAGATTTCGTTCCTTGGCAATATGCACCGCATCTGTAATTTGAGCGGCAGACCATTCACTGACGCCGTAATACAGGATTTTTCCTTGTTTAACGAGATCATCGAGTGCCATTAATGTTTCCTCAACAGGTGTTTCTGGATCAAAACGGTGACATTGGTATAAGTCAATATAGTCCACATTGAGACGTTTCAGGCTCGCATTACACTGTTCGATAATATGTTTACGGGATAAACCGCGATCGTTGGGACCGTCACCCATTGGAAAATAAACCTTTGTGGCTAACACATAACTGTCTCGTTGGAAGTCCTGTAACGCTTTTCCGACTACTTTTTCTGCTTCCCCACGGTTGTAAACATTGGCAGTATCAAAAAAATTAATGCCACTATTATAAGCTTTGTGAATAATGTCTACGGCATTATTATCTTCGACAGTAGAGCCATAAGTCAGCCAACTGCCAAGTCCAATCTCGCTGATTTTTACACCACTGTTACCAAGTCTTCGATATTGCATATATGAAAAACCTCCTTCTTTGTTTACTATCATACAGAAAAAGTGTTTTTATTTGAACAATTTTGAATTTTTTCTTATACTGAATGCATAAACGGGAGGTGGTTGGTTGAACTATCCGATTGAAAGACTACATAAATATCATTGGCCTGAAGTGAAGGAAATCTATGAAATGGGAATAGAAACAGAGAATGCTACGTTTGAAACAGAAGCACCGTCTTGGGAAATTTGGTCCGCCACCCATGATTTGGTTTGTCGGCTCGTTGTGATGGATGAAAAAGGAGAGGAAGTTTTAGGTTTCGCTGCGATTTCACCTGTATCTAACCGGGACGTGTATGAAGGAGTAGGGGAGACCAGTATCTACATACGTGGAGATGTTCGCGGGAAAGGTGTGGGCACGGCGTTATTGAGCGAAATGATCCGGGTGACAGAAAATGAAGGGTACTGGATGCTGCAAGCGGGAATTTTTCCCGAAAATCGGACAAGTATTAAAATTCATGAAGCGGCCGGTTTCCGCAAAGTCGGTACGCGTGAACGGATAGGGAAGTTAAACGGTGTTTGGCGGGATGTTGAACTATATGAACGCCGGAGCGAAGTGGTAGGTTAATGATGGGGCTGATGTAGAATAGTAGGGAATCGGCGATTTTGGATGAGAAATCGGCGAATTTAGTAGAAGAATCGGCTAAAAACAATCAACAATCGGCGATAATAGAAAGGAATGTGTCGATTGATTATAAAACCCCGTACGATGCCCCTTATTTTGCAAAAACTAAAAATCCTTGAACGAAGATTGCCTGCTCATCACCCAGCATTCTCAGACATAAAACGGGATGCTGCCCGCTGGACAGCTGGATACAAAGGTGAAAAATCGATTGATTATCCCCTCACATTTCTACCTGCCAAAGATTGTTTCATTCTTCACGATATTCGTCTTTACGATGGCACCCATTTTTTTCAAATGGACACAATAATCCTTTCCCCTGTTTGTCTTTTTATTTTGGAAGTCAAAAATATGGCGGGCACTCTTATATTTGATCCGAATTTCAATCAGTTTATTCGTAAATATGAGGAAAAGGAAGAAGCCTTTCAACATCCACTCATTCAAGTGAACAGGCACCGATCCCAGTTGATGAATTGGCTTGTATCCTACGGTCACGCCCCATTACCGATTGAAACGCTGGTTGTTATAGGTAATACCCATTCAGTGTTAAAAAAAACAAATCGTAACGATACTATCCATGAAAAAGTCGTTCACAGCCCGCTGCTACCAAATAAAATATTTCAACTAATGGATCAATATAAGACAAATAGTGTGGCAAAAGTTCAATTGAAAACAATCTCGGATGCACTAAAACGCAGCCACATGGAATCGAATGAAGATATCCTAAAACGGCACCATATCAAACGTCTGGAAGTTTTATCTGGTGTAATATGTCCTAGTTGTTTCTCACGCCCGATGGAACGCAAACACGGCAGATGGAAATGTTCTCATTGCAACCATTTGTCCAAAACCGCACATCTTGAAGCTCTTGATGACTATTCTCTACTGTTTTCCTCTTTTATCTCCAATCGCCAAGCCCAGCAATTCCTTCATATATCATCGGAAGACGTGACCAAACGCCTGCTCAAATCACTAAACACTACACATAAAGGTGAAAACAGAGGTCGCAAATATCTTATTCCAAGGTATCGCCGATAATTCTGTTATTTTAGCCGATTCTCATGTGAAATTCGCCGATTCCACTACTATTTTAGCCGATTTCTCATCCAAAATCGCCGATACTGAGTTGTTCCAGGTTAAACAGCACAAACTTGTGTTAAAATGGCGTGTAGATAATAAGAACGGAAATAGAAAGGATCAGTCTCCATGACAAAGAAGCAGAATACAGATGTGCCCGTACAAAAAAATGATATTATCACCGCAACATTTGAAGATTTAACCCACGAAGGAGCAGGAGTAGCGAAAGTAGACGGCTATGCGCTTTTCGTTCCCTACGGCCTTCCTGGGGAAACCGCAAAAATTAAAGTATTGAAAACAAAAAAAGGGTACGGTTTTGGGAAAATGCTCGAGCGCATTGAAGAAAGCAGTGACAGAACTGATGCCCCGTGTCCGATTTATTATTTATGCGGTGGCTGTCAGCTCCAGCATATGACCTATGATGCGCAGCTCCGTTTTAAACATAAACAAGTCCAAGACGCCATGAAACGCATCGGCGGTCTCGAAGATGTACCCGTTCATCCCACCATCGGGATGGAAGACCCGTGGCGCTACCGCAACAAAGCCCAGGTTCCTGTCGGTGAAAATGAGGACGGAAACTTAAAAGCCGGTTTCTTTCAAAAACGATCCCACCGCATCATCGATATGGAAAGCTGTATCATCCAACAAGGCGCCAACGATGAAGCCGTCCAGATTGTAAAAGAAATTGCAGACAAATACGATATAAAGGCATATGAGGAAGAAAAACACCGCGGCACTCTTCGTCATATCGTGACGCGCCAGGCCAATTCTACCGAACAACTGATGATTATTCTCGTGACAAACGGTCCGGATCTACCGCATAAAAAGAACCTTATTGCCGATATCCGTGAAGCCATGCCGAACGTCACATCCATCATGCATAACGCCAACAACAAGCGTACCAATGTTATTTTTGGAGAAAAAACAGACGTGATTTGGGGCGAAGAATATATTTACGACTACATCGGAGACATCAAATTTGCCATATCCGCACGCTCCTTTTATCAAGTGAATCCGTCCCAAACCAAAGTGTTATACGATAAAGCACTCGAATACGCCGACTTACAAGGAAACGAAACCGTCATTGACGCCTACTGCGGCATCGGAACCATCTCTTTATTTCTCGCGCAGAAAGCAAAACACGTCTACGGCGTCGAAGTCATTCCCGAAGCCGTCTCAGACGCTAAACGGAATGCCGAACTAAACAAAATGGAAGGCGTCACCACATTTGCCGTCGGAGAAGCTGAAGACATCGTCCCGTGGTGGCACAAAACAAACGGCCTCGAGCCCGATGTCTTCGTCGTCGACCCGCCCCGCAAAGGCTGCGACGAAACACTATTGCAGACCATGATAGATATGAAACCAGAAAAAATCGTATACGTCTCCTGTAATCCCGCCACACTTGCACGCGATTTGAAAATTCTCGAAGACGGCGGATATGAAACAAAAGAGGTACAGCCCGTAGATATGTTTCCGCAGACGAATCATGTAGAATGTGTTTCACAGTTAGTTCGAAAATAAGAAGCTGGTGCACTATGAAGGTAAGTATTTCAGTTTTGGGGTAATTGAACTACTCTTTTCATATGAAATTGTGGTCTAAGGTGTAGGGATAATTGCAACTAATTGTAAATAAAGAAGCTTCAGCACGATGCTGGAGCTTCTATAGATTATTTATTAAACTTCTCAGGAAATTGTTTCACAACTCCATCAGAGATAGCATCTGCCATTAAGATTATATGTGTGATCCCTTCATCTATCGCAACGATTCTTGCATCCCATTCTTTTTCTAAGCTTGCTATTAAGTCATCTGTTACCAATTCCAAATGCGTGTACAGCAATTTTTTTAAGTTTTCATTTTTTAAGTTAGGGTTGGCGCCACTAAGGAACTCTGCTATATCATCAGCATTTGTATACCATTCTTTGTTCAGCTGATTTACTATGTCTTCCTTTTCGTTTTTAGCTGCATCAACGATCTTGCCGGCAATAACAATATGCTCCTTAAGCAAATCCGTAAGTTTGTTCCCTGCGTCCTCTCCGTATACCGGCTTCACGGCATTACCGATTTCCTCCTGATTTTTCAGAAGCCTTGCTAGCACTTGCTCTTGATCCTCAGCTCCTGCTGTTGTTGCACTTGTAATATAATTACTTGTCCACATTACATGGTCAATCCAAAGTCTCCTGAATTCATTTTCGAACTGCACTTCTGATTGACTAACACCTTGTTCCTGTGTATTAGAATTAGCACTAATTGACTCAGGTAGCGTGTTTAACAGAAATAAAGAAATGAAAGCCATAGCCCACAATTTTTTCATCAAATCTACTCCTTTCAAAATAAAAGTTCCTTCCTATTATTACAAAATGGAATGTTTTCATTCGTCAAAATCATTATTTACGAATCTTATCTGCAATTACTACTCAACTAAATCGGAAAACTTAGCCTAGCTTTTACATTTAGTATATTTTACTGCCAGCTTTGGGTAGTTTATAATGGAATGTCAAACTAAGTAAAAGAAAAGTTGGGCAGTACTTTATGACTAAACAAAAGAATCGGAAATCCAGAGATAAACAATATCAATCTGAAAAACAGAATAGCAAACAACCCCCACCGCAGAGAAATCAAAAAAACTTAAAATCCAAAGGCAAGCCTAGCGCGACTGATAAAAAACAGCGTGGCCAGAATAATGTAACCATAGAGGCAACTTGTTCAGGCCTGACAAGTGAAGGTAAAGGGATTGTCCAGTGGGAAGGGAAGCAGCTTGAGGTAGCGAATCTGTTACCTGGTGAAACAGCTGAAATTGTCGTTTCCAAAAAAGGACGCTTCAACACGGAGCTGAAGCGGGTGATTAACCCTTCAGAAGATCGTGCCAATCCACCATTCACTTATTACCACGAGGATGCGGGATGTCAGATTCACCACATGAACGATCAGGCGCAAAAGCGTTTCAAACAGAAAACCATCGATGAACTAATGAAGCCTTTTGGAAAACCAGATCCGATCATAACCATGGAACATCCGTATGGTTACCGGAACAAAAATGTTATGACATTCGGATTGAATAATGAGCGGCAGATCGTTAGCGGTCTCTATGCCCCAAATACTCATCGGATCGTCCCAATGGAACGGTCTCTCCTTCATGATCCGAAAGCAGATGAAATCATACAGACCATTAAGGGTATGATGAAGTCGTTTAAAATGCAGCCGTACAACGAAGACACTGGACGGGGCTTTTTGCGCCACGTGTTAATAAGGGTCGGCAAGTTCAGCGGCGAGATCATGGTGGTACTGGTAGCCGCATCACCTGTGTTTAAGGGCAAGAATAATTTTATAAAAGCACTAAGAAAGACTCATCCAGAAATTACGACCATTCTGCTGAACGTTAATAACCGGAGCGACAGCATGGTGCTTGGCGATCAGGAGAAAGTGCTTTTCGGTAAGGGAACCATAACAGACACTCTCTGTGGATTGGAATTTGAGATATCGGCGAAATCCTTTTATCAAATTAATCCTGTCCAGACAGAAAAGCTCTATAAAAAAGCTATTGAAATGGCAGAGTTGATTGGAGAGGAAACTGTTGTGGATGCGTACTGTGGGATCGGTACGATTGGTCTAGTTGCTAGTCAAAAAGCTGGTAAGGTTATTGGTGTTGAGCTCAATAAAGATGCGGTCCGCGATGCCATTCGTAATTCAAAGCGTAACGGCGTGAAAAACGCCCGGTTCTATCAAGGTGACGCCGGTGAGTTTATGGTGCAGATGGCTGCAAGAGGGGAAAATGCAGATGTAGTGATTATGGATCCACCACGGAGTGGGAGCGATGAAGCATTCTTGTCTAGTGTGGTTAAACTGCAGCCGAAACGGGTCGTGTATGTGTCCTGTAACCCTGAGACACAGGCGCGTGATATGAAGTATTTGGTGAATAACGGATATGAGGTTAAAAGAATTCAGCCGGTGGATATGTTTCCACAGACGGTGCATGTGGAGGCAGTCACAAAATTAGTACGAAAAGAAGAAACAGGTAACCAATAAAAGGTGCCTGTTTCTTTTTTTTTGGATTGGTGCCAGTCCCCGCTAATGCCCTTATAATTTGATTAAATCTAATAAAATAATTGTTTGCTGGCTTTACAAAAAAAATAGCCTATGTTAAATTAATAATGTTAAAAACGTTAAATAAAAATTTAATAAAGTTAATTAGTTAAGTGAGATATTAACTCAACAAGGAATGGGTTGAGGCCTGTTCCGAAAGAAATGAAGAGACATTACTCCTATCGTTTTGATCCCTTCATTCTATTCTAAACATACAAGGAGGTCTTTAAGATGAGTGAAACATATGATTATATTGTTATTGGTGGCGGTAGTGCAGGTTCTATACTTGCCAATCGTCTAAGTGAAGATGGAAAACACAGTGTCCTTGTTCTGGAAGCAGGACGTAGTGACTATCCATGGGACCTGTTGATTCAGATGCCGGCAGCTCTGCCTTTCCCCGCCGGTAAACCATTCTACGACTGGAAATACGTATCGGACCCTGAACCTTATATGAATGGACGACGTGTGAAGCATGCCCGAGGAAAGGTGCTGGGAGGTTCGAGCTCTATCAACGGCATGATTTACCAACGTGGAAACCCATTGGACTATGAACGCTGGGGAGCCGATCCAGGTATGGAAACGTGGGACTTTGCTCACTGTCTTCCGTATTTTAAACGACTGGAAAATGCGTTGGCAGCGGATAAAGATGATGAGTACCGCGGTCATGATGGTCCTGTTAAATTAGAGCGTGGACCAGCCAAGAATCCTTTGTTCCAAGCCTTTTTTGGAGCAGCTGTTGATGCCGGCTACTCGCGGACACCTGATGTAAACGGTTTTCGTCAGGAAGGTTTTGCCCCGTTTGATAAGCATGTGTACAAAGGCAGACGTATGTCTGTGTCACGTGCCTATCTGCGTCCGGTTATGAAGCGCCAAAATCTCACGGTGAAAACTCGTGCATTCGTTTCAAGTATCGACTTTAATGGGACCCGTGCCGAGGGTGTGACCTATCGACGAAACGGAAAGACTCATCAAGTCTCGGCAGGGGAAGTTATTCTTGCCGGCGGTGCCATTAATACGCCGCAGTTACTTCAACTGTCAGGTGTGGGCGAAGCGGAACACCTACGTTCCCTTGGTATCGAACCGGTCGTTGATCTGCCGGGTGTAGGTGAAAACCTTCAGGATCACCTTGAAGCCTACATTCAATACAATTGTCCAGAACCGGTTTCAGAACAGCCTAACTTAAAGAAATCACGGATGCCGTGGATTGGTCTGCAGTGGATATTCGGACGTAAAGGACCGGCAGCGACAAACCATTTCGAAGGTGGAGGTTTTGTCCGTTCAAACGAGGACGTTCCTTACCCTAACTTGATGTATCACTTCCTTCCGCTTGCGGTACGTTATGATGGGCAAAAAGCAGATACAGATCATGGATTCCAGGTACACGTCGGACCTATGTTCTCGGATGCACGGGGATCATTAAAGATTCGTTCCAAGGACCCTAAAGAGTATCCGAGCATGGTGTACAACTATCTTTCAACAGAGCAGGACCGGCGTGAGTGGGTGGAAGCAGTTCGAGTGACAAGGGACATTATGTCTCAGCCATCCATTGCCCCTTACAATTCAGGAGAAATTGCACCCGGACCTTCCGTTCAAACAGATGAGGAGATTCTGGACTGGGTGAAAGAAGATGCGGAAACAGCACTTCATCCATCGTGCACGGCAAAAATAGGACCTGCTTCAGACCCTATGTCGGTTGTAGATCCGAATACCATGAAGGTTCACGGCCTCGACAATGTGCGGGTGGTCGATGCGTCTGCTATGCCTTACATCACGAACGGCAATATCCATGCACCGGTATTGATGTTGGCGGAAAAGGCATCTGACCTCATCCTTGGACGGCCCCCGTTGGAGCCGATTCATGCTGATTTCTATCGTCATGGCGTACATTCAGCCGACGCAGGTACCATAAACAGTTAAGTGAAATAATGCTTTTATAGGAAGGCCTCTTTTAAAGAGTGCCTTCTCTTTTTTTGTTTGAAAAACTTCAACAATCGCGCCCTTAAATGGAGGAAATACTACGGTTAAAAATACCTTATCAAAAAAGGGTCTAGGACAAACCCAGAAACTGGAGAAATCTATGGAAAACGAAAAGTAGATGTAGAACCTAGTTTTTGAATTTTTGAAGGCTTGTTTGCGTTTTACCCATTTCTCCGCGTGGCACGGAGAAAGTGAAAAATGAGATAGGGTTTGCGCTGCTGGCGGAGAAACTTGAAAAAATACTCCGCCACTAGCACTACTTCTACATCAAGCGAAGCATCTTCGTCTTATAAAAAAGGTTCCGATTATCTAGTTTTGATAATCGGAACCAACCTTTTTTTATTCAATCATTTATGTCCAGACTCACTTCTTTGATTTGTTTACTCGTAACTGGTGCCTTTTTGGTTTTTTTTCCAATCTGACAAAACATTTTTTAGTTCACATGCTTTGTTTAATGCTTCTCCATCCATTGACTCGCGGATTGTTTTTCTAAAACGAGAAGAAAACAACAAAATAAATATAATTGTTAGGGCTCCGATTTTTACCATATTATTTCTCATAAAAACTCTCCTTTTTTTCTGACATGTTTTTCATTATTTAACGATTTAACGCTATATCCACAAAAACCTTGTCCAGTTCTGTTAAAAAAAGATTAAATTAGCATATCTCATAACATTGGTTTATTTTTCAAGACAAAAATTATAGTCGATCATGTTTCAATACTCGATGGAGACTAAACATGATTAGGTAAAGCACTACAGAAAAGGGTAGGCCAATAATGATAGTAGCGTACTGCAGAGCAGTTAGACCTCCTAACGCTAACAAGGAAAGCGTAAGAAAACCTATAGCAACAGCCCAAAAAATGCGCAACCACGGTGGTCCATCACCATAAGTGCTAGCTACATTGGAAGTGAAGTTGCTCATGACCAAAGATGCGGAGTCAGCACTCGTTACAAAAAACATCAATCCTAGGAAAGTGGCGACTGCTATAGTTATTGTGGCACCTGGAAACTGTTCCAGCAACATGTAAAATCCTGATTCCGGGTTGTTCGCAGCAGTATTACCAAAGCTGCTATTCCCATCCATTACTACGGAAAGAGCACTATTCCCAAAAACGGAAAATAAAAGTAAAGTGAAAATAAACGGTATAATAATCGTACCCATAACAAACTGGCGGATTGTCCGTCCACGTGAGATTCGAGCAAGGAATAGACCAACGAAGGGTGCCCAAGCAACCCACCAAGCCCAAAAGAATAACGTCCATTGGGAAAGCCACTCACTTGCCTCACCGTAGGCGAAGGTGGCGAGCGTCATGCTTGGAAATTTGCTTACGTAATCACCAATATTTTGCACAAGTGCATTTAGCAGAAACTGTGTCTGCCCGGCGATCAGAACATATAATACGAGACCAATCGCAATAAAAACATTTAGTTGAGATAGTCGGCGTATACCTGCATCTACACCTGAAAAAGTAGACGCACAAGCGATAAGAATGGCAACAACAATGAGTCCTATTTGTGCACTTAAGCCTATAGGTATGTCAAATATGATATTTAGTCCGTAGTTAAGCTGAAGTACACCAATTCCTAACGATGCCGCGATACCAAAGATAGTACCAAGAACAGCAGCAATCTCGATGGTATCTCCTGTAACCCCTTTAACCCGCTTACCGAAAATAGGATATAACATAGATCGGATACTTAAAGGAAGTTCATAACGGAAAGCAAAAAGTCCAAGTGCCAATCCCATCAGCATATACAACGCCCATCCTGTAATACCATAGTGAAATAACGCCCAGATTACAGCTTGTCTTGCAGCTTCACTCGTTTCTCCTTGTCCTGCTGGAGGAAACAAGTAATGGCTTACAGGGGCTGAGGCAGAATAGAATAAGATGTCGGTTCCGATACCAGCAGCAAACAACATCGCAGCCCAAGAGAACATATTATACCGCGGGGTCGAATCGTCCGAGCCCATCTTTATGTTTCCAGTTTTTCCAAACGCGATGGAAATCACAAATATTAAAACGAAGGTTGTGGTCAAGATGTAATACCAACCCAAGTTATCGACAATCCCACCCTCTACTACACCTATAAGATTTTCCGAAGCTTTAGGATAAAAGATGGTCCAAAACGCTAAGAGAATAATAATGGTTGCGGATCCATAGAAAACTAATGGTTTGATTGTCTTTTGTTTTTTAGTGTGGTTGAACGTGTTAGAATTGTTTTCCTTTCCTTCAATAATAGTCAACCCCCCTGTTCTTGATCGTTTTGATTATTATTTACATGTTCATCGTCGTCAATGCATGCCAAATATTCTTTGGAAAAAAAGAAAAAAATATATAAGTTCACGGCGGTGTAATTCCGTTTACCGCCATGAACACAAAACTCTAATTTATATTATACTTATCAGCAAATATCCTTAAGTTTTGTCTTAGCTCTGCCAACAGTGATATCTTAATTTTTCTGTTCCATTGATAAGCAAGCTTTTATTCATTTATTTGTCTACGGTGCCTGCGTCTTTCGGATGTACGCCATGACGGTAATAGTCCTTATACTCAGGATTCAATGGTTTTTTTCCACTGATGATGTCAGCCGCTTTTTCTGCCAACATCAACACCGGTGCATGGATGTTTCCATTCGTCGTGTGTGGCATAGCAGATGCATCAACTACCCGTACATTGTCCAGGCCATGAACCTTCATGGTCAGCGGATCTACGACAGCCATCGGATCGGAAGCGGGCCCCATTTTTGCTGTACTGGATGGATGGAGCGCCGTTTCTGCATCACTCGCTACCCAATCCAGAATTTCCTCATCCGTTTGGACAGATGGACCAGGCGAAATTTCTCCCGAATTGTAAGGTTTTAATGCAGGCTGAGAAAGAATATTCCGTGCAACCCGTATTGCTTCAACCCACTCACGTCTATCCTCTTCGGTAGACAGATAGTTAAATACGATACTTGGATGTTGAATAGGGTCACGGGAACGGATCTTCAGACGCCCTCTAGAGTTGGAATACATCGGTCCAATGTGCACCTGGAATCCATGATCTACGTCCGCTTTTTTTCCATCGTATCGAACCGCAAGCGGAAGGAAATGGTACATCAGATTTGGATATTCTACATCTTCATTCGAACGGGCGAACCCGCCGCCTTCAAAATGGCTCGATGCTGCCGGACCGGTACGTCCAAGCAGCCACTGTAAGCCGATCCATGGCATTTTTGCTTTATTTAAGCTAGGCTGTAATGAAACCGGCTGCGGACATTCGTGCTGAATGTATACTTCGAGATGATCTTCCATGTTTTCACCTACACCAGGCAAGTCAACAATCGGGTTAATGTCAAGTGAACGAAGATGCTCGGCATCACCCACGCCTGACAGTTGAAGTAGCTGTGGTGTGTTGAATGCACCTCCGCAGAGTATGACTTCACCTGCGGTAACATGGTAATTCTTTTTGCCTCGTCGATAGGTCACACCGTTGGCTCGGGTCCCATTGAAGTCGATACTAGTAACAAAAGCAAGGGTTTCCACCGTGAGATTCTTACGATGCATAGCCGGATGTAAATATGCACCTGAGGCGGAAACACGTCTTCCGTTATGTATATGGGCGTCGAATGGACCGAATCCTTCCTGACGAAAACCATTCACATCAGGTGTTCTCGAATAACCAGCCTCTACAGCTGCATCGAAAAAGGCTTGAAACAAAGGATTCTTTGCTGGTCCGCGCCTTAATTTAATCGGACCGTTGTGACCGCGATACTCATCAGATGGATCCGCTCCAAAGGCAGTTTCCAGTCGTTTAAAGTACGGAAGGCAATGTGCATAGTCCCAGGTCTCCATACCCTGGACAGATCCCCACCGTTCATAGTCCATCGGATTGCCACGTTGGTAAATCATTCCATTGATAGAGCTTGAACCTCCGAGCACTTTTCCCCGGGCATGCGGGATACGTCGCCCATTCATGTAAGGTTCAGGGTCAGATTCATAAATCCAGTCATAAAGAGGATTTCCAGAGGGGAACATCAAAGCTGCTGGCATTTGGATCAGCAGGTCCCATGGATAGTCACTACGCCCCGCTTCTAGAAGAAGGACACTACGTTCTCCATCTGCGCTTAGACGGTCACCGAGTACAGAACCTGCACTACCGCCACCGATGATAACAATGTCATATGTTTGATTCATCTATAAAACCTCCTTGAATTATTTAAACCAGTTGTTAGGTTGGGGAATTGGATAATCAGCATATTAGAGTGGCAATGAGTTAGTTGGCAAATAGAAAAATCCATTCTGCAAGTCCGGATGACCAGCCCTTTTCCACCAATGACAAGCTTTGCTCCTTCATTTTTTGCAATTTCACGTAATTTTCCACTTTAGCCCTATGCTCTTCTGAGATTAATGGTCCGGACTATGTACCTTCCTCAAAGCCGTTTCCCAGTTTGATACGTTCCGCCCGGCTTTTAAGACGTGCCCTGCCGAACAGACTTGTCCAAAATGAAAATAGACCGCATTTAAAACTTGGTCAACAGCCGTTTCAAATGCACTATCACCAAATATTATGCTCGGATTTTTATCGCCAAGCTCTAGAGCAACCCTTATATGGGACCTCCTTTTCCTGTTGTCTTAGCTTACTATGCCCTAAGATATTTTCACTTATTCTAAATAAATGTGTTATCAGCATTATCAATTGAAATATAGTTTTTTAATACTGAGGGATTGTTGTAACATTCATAATATAATGATTACATGATGAAAAATTTTACATAGAAGTCGAAATACGCTGCTCGGTGTCCTATTGGATGGAAAAGCCGTTAAGACGCAGTATGCAGAAACTTTGAAACGAGAGAAAAACTGGTATAAACTAGATACACCCATTTTCAACAGGGGAATACTATCGAAAAATAGATGAAGGGGGAGACATCCAATGTATGAAAAGGAAATGACAGTGGAGGCCATTATTAATGGGGAAACAATAAAATCGGAAAAACATGAGGCCCGCGAAAACCCTGCCCATCCTGACCAAATAGCCGGTTTTTTCCCGGTCAACACCCAGGATGACGCAATACGTGCGATTGAAGCGGCTCATGACGCTTTTCCGGCATGGACAAACATGGCTATGGACGAACGAATAGAGCGTATGAGAAAGGCAATTCAAAAGATAAAGGATGCCACACCAGAGATAAAAGAATTGTTATCCAGAGAACATGGGAAACCACTGTATGATTCCGATGGAGAAATTGGTGTTTCCCTGGCATGGATGGAATTTGCCTGTGATAATGTGAAGGAAGTACTAAAAGATGAAGTGAACGAAGATGAAAACGGAAAAACTATCATTGCCAGGGACGGCATCGGCGTTGTTTCTGCTATTTCTCCTTGGAACTATCCGTTATCTCTTTCAACGATAAAAATGGCGCCGGCCTTGTTAGCCGGCAACACAATGGTTTTAAAGCCAAGTCCACTTGCACCGCTTGCCGTAAGCAAAGTTGTGGAAATGATCGCAGAAGAAATGCCGGACGGTGTGCTGAACCTCGTTCACGGAGAAGCGGACGTCGGCAAGGAATTAACCTCAAATCCAAAAGTCGCAAAAATTGCATTTACCGGCGGCACGGAAACAGCCAAGCACATTATGAAAGCAGCGGCAGACACGATTAAAAACTTGACCCTGGAATTAGGCGGAAACGACGCAGCAGTCGTTTTGAAAGACTTTGACGTGAACGATGAAAGAGCGATGCGCCGTATGGTCATTTCCAATTTCTTAACCGCTGGACAGATCTGCATGATTGCAAAACGAATATATGTGGATCGCTCGATTTATGATCAATTTGTAGAAAAATATATTGAAGCAGCCAATAAATGGATCAGAGTCGGAGATCCGTTTAACGAAAACGTGACGATTGGTCCTATGAACAATAAGAAACAAGCCGATTACGTGCAAAGCCTGGTGGATGAAGCGGAAAACAAAGGCGCCGAAGTTGTAAAGCTTGGAACTATTTTAGATGAAGAAGTGTTCAATGAAGGATATTACCTGCATCCGACAGTGGTATTGGGTGTTGATTATGACGATCCGATTGTGGAAGAAGAGCAGTTCGGTCCGACGGTTCCGATTCTCCCGTTTGACGGAGATGAACACGGCATTGAATTAGCCAACAACAGTATCTACGGACTGACGAGTTCGGTGTGGGGAGAGGAAGAACATGCTGTTCAAGTAGCTGAACGGATTCAGGCCGGCACGACCATGATTAACACGGCGGCCGTGCAGGGACTGGACGTAAGATTTCCATTTGGCGGCGTGAAACAGTCCGGAATCGGGCGTGAGTACGGGAAAGAAGGTCTTCTAGCTTATACGGATCCTCATGTGATTAATATTCCAAAAGAAGGAGAACTCCCTTATATTCCGGAATAATGAAGCAAGTACCCGGAAGATATAAGTGAAAAAGAAATAGAGCAATTCCTTCAACGTTAAATGTAGCAAAAGAGAGCCTTATTCTTATTGATAGGCTCTCTTTTTTTATGCTGGTAATGCCAGTGTGTTTAATATCTGTGAATTCATTATTTTGCGTGGCACATCCATCCCGCCATAATCCCAGTGGAATAAAACCGGCTGATATTTGTAAACCCGGCTGCTGTCAAGAACTGTTCGATTTGAGTATCAGTCAGAAAAGAAACTTGCTTCTTAAGTTTGCCGATCATCTCGTCTAGGTGGGCTGTGTCATGTCCGGCATCCAGCCAGAAGCTTTTCCAGACGTTTAATCTGTTATGAAGTTCAGCACTGTCGAGGTCGCCGTTCGCGCTGACGAGGACGAAAGGAGCGCCCGGTTTCAAACGATTCTTGATGGATGTGAGCAGGTTCTGTTTCTCCTGTTCATCGTGAATAAAATGAAGAACGAGGATACAGCTCGCCGCATCAAAAGGCGGGTTCTGTAGCGGAACATCGTCTATCGTTCCCTGAATGAGTCTGACGCGGTTTTCCAATTCCAGCTGCATGGTTTTGTCTTCTGCGGTTTTCAACATGTCTTCCGACGGATCAACGCCGGTGAAGGTCCATGCCGGATTGGACGGTCCCCAGGCGGCGAGTTCATTGCCGCTGCCCGCACCAACTACCAGCAGGGAAGCCTCTTTTTCGCCCAATTGAGCCCGAAAATACGACTGCACCATTGAAAACAGCGCGTCATAGGTGGGAAGCGAGATCCGGGTGTTTTTCTCGTAGGCAAGAGCTGCTTCGGAAGTGAACGTAAATTCTTCATTCATTGTGAGTTCCTCCAATATTTTAATGAAAGATTTTATAGATCATAATTATCTATAATTGATCGAAAAGTAACACCCGTTTAAAGAACGGGAGGTGCTTTTTTGGCAAGTTCTGCGATTTTCTTCTGCTTTAATTCCTCTTCCATTTTTTCTTCCGCTGAGACCATAACATTCTGAATCAAACAGTCTGGATGGTCGTTCAAGCAGCCATCAAAAAGGGAAACAGGGCCTTCAATAGCATGAATAATATCTAGAAACGAAATCTCTTCCCAGTGTGGAGGTAGCTTGTATCCACCGCCCGCACCGGGGGAAGATTCAATCATCCCCGCTTTGACGAGCTGCGTCAGGATTTTGGATAAATACGTTGGGGAGACTTTAAGCTTTTCTGCCATTGGCTGCACGCCAACACGCTGATTCGGACTCGTTACAGCGAGATAAAGCATTGTATGCAGCGCATAATTTGTCGCTTTCGAATACTTCATGAACTATTCACCTCTATTAAAGAGTTATAATATCTATAATATCTTTTAGTATAATAAAGGTCAAACTTTTTCGCTTAAAAACTTTAAACAGACTGAAGAGCGTCCAACTACAAAACCTAGATCCGCACTGTAAATTGTTTTTTTTTATTGCTGCTTCAATTAAAGCACCCATTATTTTTAAATAACCTTAGATGTCTTTTCGTTATAACAGCTAATAATAATAAAGAAAAGGTAAACATCGTAAGTTGAGAAATATAGAGTTCTGCTGGAATCTCTTTAAAGAAAAGTATCATTATGATTAACTCCACAGCTCCAGAAAGAAATGAAAAACCTAGTAAAAACATAAGTATTACGATTTTTACCATTTTGTAGATTGGATTACCAAATAAATAACGTATATAAAGATATAGAACGATACTGCCTAATAAAAAATAAAAAATATAATCTTGAAAAGGCATTGTAATATACTCCTCATATGACACATCAACAGCAATAACATTTACAGCCCACATCAAATGGAATATGAGACAAAAAGGTACAATATAAAATCCCGAAACTAGAAAAAGTGATACATCTCCAACATATTGAAAAAACTTAAAAGTTTTATCCTTTACCACAATTTTCCCCTCCCATGATGGATGGATAGTCTTCCTTTCTCACTCTACCATAATAAAACAAATGAATTTCAATTATAGGCTGTAGTAGAAGGAGAATAGTCTGTTAAAATCTTCGGAAAGAAGGGAAGATGTATCCGGTATAGACAGAGGGCTTATGCTTTCTTACATGGTCAGAAAGTGAACTGGTATACGATATTCACCCCCCCAATCTGGATGAATCGTATCTTCTAGAGCTGGCTGAACAGATGAAGATATATTCCTCCCACAGAGATTGGAGGAAATGGCATCTAGTAACTAGCTTCGTTCGACTAATAGATTTATGTATTATGATGAAAGAATACAAGCACTCCCTTTCTTATAGCATATTCTGTTAGAGAAGGGGGTGAGTGATAGTGAGAGAACATCATAGCCACCATCATAGGCATAAACATCGATGCGGATGCGAGGACAGCATAAAAAAATTAAAGAGATCCCATGATTGTAACTGTGAAACGACACGGGAATGCCTCATAGATTGCAGCGTGAATTTAAACAAGTGTCTTATGAAATGTAGATCGTGCGATGACTACTGTTTGGAATGCTGTGTGCAAGATGCCATTCGATGTTTCGATCGATGTTTTTGTTAGATGAAAATATGGTTCAAGCGGCATAAGGCATTGCCCCTTATGTCGCTTAATTTTTATTAATACCTATTCCTTAAAAGGTTAAAACTATGAAAAGTCTGAAAAATGGTTAGGGAACTATTCTAGAGGACCAGCCCATCCAAATTACTTCTTTTTAGTGGAAGCTCGTTGAACTTTCTTGCATATTCAACGACAGAATTATATTTTCATGTTCTTCAGCCGGAGGGAATTTAACACCACCGACACGGAGCTGAAGGCCATCGCTGCACCGGCCAACCAGGGGGCCAAAAAACCCAGCATGGCAATGGGAATCATGAGAACATTGTACAGAAAGGCCCAAAGAAAATTCTGTTTTATATTTCTTGTTGTTTTATTACTAATGGTGATGGCATCCACGACACGATTTAGATCATTTTTTACGATGGTTATATCTCCTGATTCAATAGCCACATCGGAACCTGTTCCTATCGCAATCCCTACTTTCGCGACCGTCAACGCCGGCGCATCATTAATACCATCTCCTACCATTATAACTCTATTTCCTTGTTGTTGTAATTGTCGTATTATTTCTGCCTTCTCCTGTGGTGTAATCTCTGCATATTGTTTTTTTATACCTACATTATGTGCAACAGACGCTGCATTACTTCTGTTATCTCCTGTTAGCATCATCACCTTGAATCCCATTTTTTTTAAACGGGAAACGGCTATTTTTGAAGATTTATTTATTTCATCGGCGATGGCAATAATCCCGGAAAACCGGGAATTAATTGATGCAATCATTACCGTCTTTCCTTGCCGCTCCCAATCTTTCACCATTTTTTTTGCTTTTCTAGGAAGGAGAATAGAATTATTTTTATAATACCTTGGATTGGCAATCAGTATTTTTTTACCGTTTATCGATGCCTGAACTCCATACCCCGGGAAGGAGAGGACATTCGTGGCATGTGGAAGAGGATGTCCCTGCTTTTTCACTTCTGTTACGATCGCTTTGGCTAAAGGATGGGTGGACGTATTTTCTGCTGCGCCTATGATTTTCATGAATTCATTTGTATCCATATGTTCCACGTACATGTCGGTGACCTGTGGTTCCCCTTTTGTAATAGTTCCCGTTTTATCCAGGGCTACAACGTTGGTTTTGCCTAATAACTCAAGAAATCTTCCTTCTTTAAAAAGAAGACCTAACTGTGCGGCTCTTCCGCTTCCAACCATCACAGATGTAGGGGTAGCCAATCCGAGGGCGCAAGGACAGGCAATGATTAAGACGGCAATCGCTTTTTCCAATGCTCCATATATATAACCTGGTTGAAAAACCATATACCATACGGCGAACGTTACCAAGGCTGTAGTAATCACAATGGGTACGAAAACCTCCGTAATTTTGTCCGCTATATGCTGAATCGGTGCTTTCGAAACCTGAGCTTTTTCTACAATGCGAATAATGTGGGATAACGTTGTTTCCGTCCTTTTTTTCGTTACTTTCACATTCAATAGTCCATTCTTATTCATGGTCCCTGCATATATTGCATTTCCTGCAGTTTTTTCAACGGGCATACTTTCTCCGGTTAATAGTGATTCATCCACCGTCGATGTCCCTTTTAGGACTTGTCCGTCGACCGGAACTTTTTCTCCCGGCCGAAGAACCACGACATCTCCTGGTAGAATATTGTCGACAGAAACCCTCGATTCTTTACCATTTTCATATAAGGTGGCTGTTTTTGTCTGCAATTGATTGAGCTTTTGTACCGCTTCCGTTGTTTTCATTTTCGTTCTTGCTTCCAATACCTTCCCCAGCAGGATAAAGGTGATGATGAAGGCACTTGTTTCATAGAACAATCCGAGGGAGTGAGCATCATGAGCCGTGTGAAAAGAAGTGAATGTCAAATAGTGGCTGTAAAAAAAGGCTGTGGATGTACTTAAAACAACTAAACTATCCATATTGGCGCTTCCGTGTTTCAAGGCATTCCAGGCTCTTTCGTAAAACGGAAACCCAATCACAAACTGAATAGGAATGGTAATGGCAAGTTGAAATAAGGGATGGAGAAAGATATCCGGGACATAAAGAAAAGAACTCCATTTGAAATGGGTTAACATGGCCCATGCCAGCGGCAGAGTAAGCAGCGCTGACACGATAAAATTCCATTGGAGCGCCTTGACTTCTCTATGTTTTGTCCTGTCCGGCTGCGCGGTGGACTTGTTTGCTTGAAAGCCGATATTATTGATTCTATTTATAATGTCAGAAATCCCTGTTTGTTTTTTATCGTACGTGAAATACCCCTTTTCCGTTGTTACATTTACATGAGCATCGGTGACGCCTTCTATTTTTGAAACGGCCTTTTCAATTCTTGTGGCACAAGCAGCGCAGTGCATTCCCCTAATTTCTAAATGGTTCGTTTCTTTCATGATCCTCACCACTTCTATTGTTTTATCTACATTCTATTAATCACTGCCTTTGTTTATAACAAGGAATCGAGGAAACCGATGACCTCCTCCATTACTGTCAAGATGCGAGACCAGGAGTAATCCCAATTTATGGGTTGCTAACATAAGTATTCCCGCTGTTAATTGATCAAAGGTTGAATTGAATAGCGGCGGCAATAACATATTGGATGAAGCTGGTGGTAAACAAAGATGGGCAGTTTTTTCAGCAAGAAAAGGATTGTTCATGCTGTTTACCAGGGCATTGAAAATAAATAAGAGACAAGCTGGCATGATGAAAAGGCCACTCCACAATGCATAACGTTTTTTTCGTTTCCTGTCCAAACGCTGCTTTGGATCAGGCGCTGTAAGGGGCCACCACATACGAAGAGATAATATGAAAAGAAAAAATGTATATCCATCCCGAAGGAAAGGAGATTGAGAAAGAATTTCTAATACGAACGGTGTATGGTACATCAAAAACAGAACAGCAAAAATACTTAAAGCAATCATAGGGGGAAAAAATAATTTACTTCCTGATTTGATTATTGGATTCTTGCCTATTTGTTGAAACAGAGGTTCGGGAATTCCCAATATAAGAAGCGGCGGAATAATAAAGAATAGAATACTCATTTGGAGCATATGCAGACTGAAAGCAAAATGACTGATTGCTGTGAAAGGACTGCCCGTCGTTATGTATAAGATCCCCAGGCCGAGTAAAAAAAGAAGAGGTGTTTTTTCGTTCATTTTTATGTTGGTCCAACGCTTTACTATTAAAATATAAAAAACAGCAACAGAAATAAACACCGTCAATAACGTAGTATTCCAAGTTAATTGGCCACCAAGCAAAACATCATAAAACATATAATTCCCCCTCTTCTGATAATGCATATTTATGTTTGATTGTGTAATTTATAACAATTTATCTCTTTTCCTGATATCGTAATGTATGTTTTAAGTGATAACGATAAAATTCGTGTTATATTGTTATATTTTATTAAAAAGTATCATAATTTTTTTACATGGTATGTCGTGGATACAACCCTTACACGTTGTTTGTTGTTAGCCGCAAGTCCTAACCTTTGAACAAAGAGGGGATTGGTATGAGACAATCGTTTCACCTTTTTTGGATGATTAGTATTTTAATATGTGTTTTAAGTGGATGTTCCTGGTTACATCAGACCGGATTCTCTTCTGCAGAAAGTGGAACAGATTTAACAGACGCCGATTTACAAATGCAATCGTTTGAATTTACCAATCAGGACGGAGAAACGATGTCCAATGAAGATTTCCAAGACACCTATTGGATTGCGGATATGATTTTCACCAGCTGTCCAACTGTCTGTAATACAATGACACCGAATATGTTGAACTTACAAGGTCAGGCAGAAAAAGCCGGGCTGGATCTTCAATTCGTATCTTTCACAGTCGCCCCCTCCTTCGATGACCCAGAACAATTAAAAAAATACGCAGAAAAATATGGCGCAGATTTTTCGAATTGGCATTTTTTAACGGGGTATACCGATGAAGACATCCGACAGTTATCACAGAATACGTTTCAAAGTGTTGTAGAGAAAATTCCGGAAGAAAATAATGTTATTCATGCGACAGCTTTTTTTCTGATTGATCCGGAAGGCAATGTAATAAGAAAGTATGACGGACTGGAAAATGACACGGAACGGATTGTGGAGGATGTAAAAAGATTAAATTGAAGTGGGGATGTTGAAGAAGGGAACAGACAGAAGAAACCGAAGACAATGAAGCTGGCCATCAACGTGAACATAAACTAACGGTAACATCTCATCTTATGAAATCTGACAATCCTCACGGTATGTGATAGAAGGTGAAACGTTATCCTCCGTGCTCGTTCATGAGAACTTAAGTATTACCTTTGTTTAGGCTCATACAGGGAAGCAGTCCGTTGCTGTGATCGCAGAAGCACCGATTTCATCTCCCAATCATCGCAGTTTTATAATCTTGTAATTGTACCTTATTCGTTTTAACAAGAAGCTAGACTCTTAATTTTTTGTTATATTGTTACTAACATTACTTAATTAATAAATTTACTTCCGAAGCAATTGGAGGTGAGAATATTAGAAACAAAAATACAATTAAGTATATAGAGCATATAAGTTAAAAGAAAGGCGAATGTAAATGGAATTCAATAGTTTTACGGCTAGTCAAGTCAGAATCGCCAGACCGACAGACAAATTTGAAGAGGTCATCGATTTTTATGAGAAGGGCTTAGGACTCAGTCAAATAGAAGAATTTAAGAGTAATGAATATGAAGGGGTAATATTTGGGCTGCCCGGGGTTAACTACCACTTGGAATTCACCCGTCACGTTGATGGAAGTCCCTGTCCCGCGCCAACGAAAGATAATCTTTTAGTTTTTTATATATCAAATGAAAATGAAATCCATCAGGTCTTAGATCGAGTGAAAAACATGGGATATAAAGAAGAAGAACCTGAAAACAGCTATTGGAAAGAACAAGGAATTACAATAGAAGATCCGGACGGCTGGAGAGTTGTTTTGATGAATCGATCGTATGAATAATTGAAATATTCATACCGGCCAGCAGTATGTGTTGAATGTCTTAGGGCTAATGATATTGGCACAAGAGCACACCAAGGTCTATTCGAAAAAAACTTGGAATTCTACCGCATCTACGGGGAAGGACCTGTTTCTAGTTTCATTGATAAAGTAAAAATTACGCCGATATATATGGGAAAACCGCTGATTTATACAGTTCCCCCGAGAGTGAAACAGACAGACTTAATCGAATTTGTGTAACACACTTCATTTTATATCTTTTAACAAAAAGAACTTCGACCCTTTCATGAGGATCGAAGTTCAACAGTCACTTATTTTTCGACTAATCCCTCCACCGCTTGTTGCATAGAGGTCTGTGCAGCATATACATCTATCTGAGAGGACTGTGGATTTTTCAGTACCTGTTTTGCATGCTGCCGGGCTTTATGGAACGTTTTCCAGCTGTCTTTCGTATAGTCTTTATGATTTTTGTCTTGATGGTTCTCAAATAATTCCTGCAGGGAGGATTTATCTGTTTCTCCATCATTTGTTCCAGTGATGATATCCATTCCGTCTAGAACAAAGCTGCCTCGTTTCACGACGATTTCTGCGGTATGGTTTTTGTTTTCTAGTCCTCGCAGCACATAGGATGTCTGTCTGTCACCGGCGGTATGAATCCGGTAATCCTCTTGAATGAGAGTATCATCCACATAGACATCAATTAACGCATCTGGGGTGGCTCCAAACAGGTTAAAGCCGGACCCTTCAAAGTCAAACACCATGCTGCTTGCTTTTTCCTCGGTATCCGGGGTGCTGTAAATATTGACACCACGATAATCCATGTACGTTTCTTTCGCTTCATTGTCTCCGAGTGACACCTTCAATGTGTGCTGTCCTTCTTCGAGGTTGCGCACGGAATAGCGGATGCCGCTCTCGGAGTCGACGGTGTGATCTCCCATGTCTTCGCCATCGAGTTCCACATTATAGGCGGTTTCTTCGCCCGCGCCTGCTAAATAGTCAATGCCGGTTCCGGTGAAATGAACAAGAATGTAGGGGTTATCGTCAAAATTTGCCCACGCATTGGTGCTGTTGGCGCCCCAGTCGTTTTCTCCTTCACGGTAGGCATATACCGTATTTTCCTCCCCGCTGATTTCTGATTCCTGCGATACGGCTGTAAACTGATCAGGGGCGAGCGTATCTTTTGTCGTAAGGGTACGTTCTTCCGATGTTTCTACTTCCACATGGGTGAAGCTCGCGTACCCGTCGTTTGCCACCACCTTCAGTGTATGCTCGGTTTCTTCCAGGTTTTCCGCGGACCAGACCATCTGTTCCATTTCGCTGTTGTTCAGGTAATCTGCTTCACCAACCTGTTCCCCGTCGAGATAGACATCAGCGGTACCATTGGATGGGTTTGTGATACCGTACAACCGGATTTCATTTCCTTTAAAAGTAATTTCAAATGATTCGCCGCCGGACCCCCAGGCATTCGTTCCATTGGAGGACCAGTCTCCGGAATAGTAGACTTTATTTAACGTGCCTTGTGTGTCGGTTGTATCCTGGTGGCCAATGTCCACGCCGTTCCAGACCGGAACATCGGTTTCTGTACTCATCAATGTACGGTTGAAATGGTCATAACCGGTACGGCTGTAGTTCCAATCGCCGACATAACCGATTGGATTCACGTCGTCATCGTTATTCCGGGCTTCCTCTTTCGAATCGTAGACATGCCCCTGGGCATTATCTATCTTTTCTGATTCATAGGAATAGCCGTCCAGCGGTTCGATTTTCAGGTTGTCGATAAGTGTTTCATAATAACCGGAGCCAAGCGACACTCGTCCGGCCATGACTGTTTCCTCTTCATCGGTGTAGCTCGCGATTTCTTTTTCATCGAGATACAGCGTGAACGTATTTTCTTTGGCTTCCAGGGCTATATTGTGCCACTTGCTGCTGTCGAAGCCGTCGACCGTTCCTTCTTTAACGACGCTTCCCATTTTCAGTATTTCATAGGTTCCATCCTCATAAATTTTCGCATTATAAGGAGCCTGGGAATCACCGCCGTCCGCTTTCACCTGACGGACGCCGATTAAGGCATAATTGCTTCTGTTCTCCGCTTTCGGGGTGTGGGTATCGAGCAGAAAATCATACGATGCTTTGTAGTTCGCCCAGCGGTGGTCCCCGATATTGGTTGTCGGATTGCGGTCGGTCGCTGCGCCGTCATTTCCGCCCCATACAGCCCATTCTGCACCGATAATGTCAGGTGTTATTTTCTGCTGCAGCATGCTGCCGTGCTCGTCCGCCTGCGGGATCGTACGCTCCACCCGCTCAGCGCTGCCCTGTTCTTTTGGTTTCGTCGCTTCTTTTACGACCTCAAATGCGCCGGTTTGATCGGTGGTATAACGCGGTGTACCGCCGCGACGTTCAATGTAATCTCTTCCTTCTTCATCGGTGCCGTACTCGTCATATTTAAAATCATCCTCGTAGGGAAGAGAAAGAGTCGTATTGTCGGACGTATCAACCGGGTCCGATTCATATTCAAAACCCTCCACCTCGGCCTGCTTGTCCAATGTTGAAATGGTTACGATCGAGTAGGGACTCACTTCCACATTGTACTGCCCATTTTCCGGGGTGACAGTCCCGGTATGCTGAAACCAGTTTTCATCAATCGCTCCGCCATCCTTCGAACCTTTTGTTTCCCAGATATGAACCGGGGCGTTTTCCTTTCCATTTAACTGTTCCGCCTGAATCGTATAACGACGGGTGTCTTCCGTATTGTTGGCAAATACAGTGGAGTAGTCATCCGTTTCCGGGTCTTTCAGCGTCATGTAGTTGCGGGTGCTTGTATCAACTTCGACACCGCCGTCGAAAAATTCCCCGTCGCTGTAAGTTGCGCCCTGTACATACTGCCAGCGCTCATTTTTCTCTGTAGACCGGTCGTCATGCTCGACAAAGTTCATAACATGACGGACACCCTGCAGACCGCCGTCTGTTTCATAAAAGCCGGACCAGGGATCTTTGGCGCTGATTAAATGCTTCGGATTGTACGACGCACCTTCGTAGAAAGCACTGATGGAAGGCTGAAAGTCAAAAGATACAGCGTTCAGCGGGTTATCACCGGCCCCTTCCCAGGAATAGGCAGAAATAATGCGGGACGTGACATCCACGATGCCGTACTGTCCGCCGAGCCCGTTGTACTGCGGTTCCATGTTCTCCCTGTAACGCGCGTTGACCATGGGGGCAACACCTTCGGAGATCCAGATTTCTTTTGGTTCTTTTCCATTATCTTTCAGGGTGTTCTGAAGTTCTGTTAATGCATCCGAACCGGAGATTTCATAGTGGGTACTGATCACATCGATATCTTCCCGCAGGTTCTCATGATCGAGAAGGGTCTGGCTGATGGAAGATGTATCGCGGTACCCGTCCGCGGCCACAAGTTTGATATCTTCATAGTCTTCAGCGTAATTCGGTTCATCTTCAAGAGACGTAGTGAAATACTGCAGCCATTCTTCGTCGATTCTTCCGTTACCGTTTTGGGCCCGTTCATTCTGCGTCACACCGACATAATCCAGTTTGAAGCCGTATTCTTCTTCCACGGCATCCATCGTATCTTTGTACCATTGGTATCTGTTTTCATAATTTTGATTGGCAGCACCTTCCCACGTCCACCGTGGTTCTCCCCAGCGCAGGATTTCGGTTGTAATATTTTCATTGATCGATTTCGCATCAGCGGCGAACTGAAATCCAGCTCCGCGCAGGACATTAGCAGGTTCATCCTCATAACGCTTGGTGGCGGGCTCTGTTCCGGACGAAGAGTTCACATCCGCCCCCAGTTCAACTTTCACGTGGGCAAGCCCCGCACCGGTTTCGGGATCAAACAATTGATGCATAATCTCCCAGTATGCTTCCGGATTTTCTTCCTTGTAGTCCATCATCAATCGTGTCGTGTTATTGGCAGAAACCGTGCCGAAACCTTTGAACCGGTGATCTTCATCTACATCATTTCCATTGATGGTAATAGTTTCCCTTTCTTCATCCGCCAGCACTTTGTCACCTGTTGTCATGGTAACGAGTCCCGGTAAAACCAGTAGAAGAGCGGCGGATGCCAGCTGTTTTTTTCCAAGCATCGTATTCATAACCCCTTTTTATCATTATAGTGCCGCTGTGACGTACGGTCCTCCTTTCTGTAAGTATCCATAACGGTTCTCATTGTACGTTGTTTTGTATGCGCTTTCATATAATTATTTTGCTTATTCTGAAAATAATTTGACTGCCTCGGCGGAGAAAGACCGTGTTAAATGGAAGGGATCGCGTTCGCACCGATAAACCACAAACAAACAACCGTAGATATAATATAAAATCCTGCTTGAAAAGCAGCGCGCGGGAACGGTCGCAGGTTTTCTGATGGTATGCTACTATAGGTAAAAAAAGGGAGGCGTACGGTATGTATTGGGTGATCCTTGCCATAGTTGGGACATCTTTCTTTTTTTCGTTTTTCTTCGGGGAACAGTCATGGACTGACTATTACCTACTGGCGGTATTTATTTAATGATTATTATCGCCATCGCCCCCTATATAAAAAGGGACCAGGAAAGAAAAAACAGACAGCAGAAACGGAACCAGATATCCATAAATAAAAAGCCGATCCGCGTCACCATACCGGGCCGGTTTTTATGGTTGGTGCAGAACAATGCAATCCACTTCGGTTATGGACACTAGTTATTTGAAAGAAAATGATAGTGTCCAATAAGGAAAGTCTATCGGACACTAAGATATGAAAAACAGGATTAGTGGTTCCCAGGGGCAGATGTGTAACCACTAACCGCGCGAAAAAATGCGATAGTGCCGACTAAATGAATAATCTTCAGAAAAACACCTTTTCCGCAAAAAGCAAAATTCTTTTCATTTCAGTCAAATCTGTTCCATGTATCCAGCGTTGAAAACGCATACAATATACCTATAGTTGAAACCGCTTACTAAAGCATTGGGGGTGATGGATGTGGCAAAGAATGAAGCTACCACAGCATATCAAAGCAATACGAAGAAACAGCAGTTGGGCCGCTTCAAAAGCACGAAGTTCAAAGAAAACTTCGCAGGCTATATGTTCGTGGCGCCGATGTTGATCGGAACAACTGTTTTAATCATTATTCCTATTTTTATCGCGCTGGCTGTCAGTTTTACGGACTGGGTCTTTATCAGTGGGTTTCAGAGCGCGGATTTCGTAGGGCTGGAGAATTTTAAAACGATGGTGCAGGATGAACCGTTCATCCAGTCAGTGGTGAACAACATCTGGCTGATCCTGGCCGTGCCGCTGACGATGGCGCTGTCGCTGGTACTCGCTGTCGTTATTAATAAAAATGTATACTTTAAGGGATTTTTCAAGGTTATTTATTTCATGCCTTATATTTCCAGTATCGTAGCGATTGCAATTGTATTCCAGCTATTGTTCCACCCGGCGTACGGACCAATCAATGAGTTTCTCATGTCGATCGGCATTGATAATCCACCGAAATGGCTGGCAGATTCCGACTGGGCGCTCGTATCGGTTATTATTATCACGGTGTGGACGTCGATTGGATTCAATCTTATTATCTATCTGGCCGGCCTGCAGAACATCCCGATGGATCTGTACGAAGCAGCGGATATAGACGGCGCTTCGGCCTGGGTGAAATTCAAAAACATCACCGTACCGTTGCTGTCGCCGACAACATTTTTCCTTTTAATCACAGGAATCATTTACAGTTTCAAATCATTTGAGCTGATTGTCGTGCTGACCGAAGGCGGCCCGGGGTATTCCACGTCGGTGATTGTGTATTACCTGTATGAGCAGGCCTTTGAAAATCTGAAATCCGGTTATGCGTCGGCCATTGCGATTACCCTGCTCGGTATGCTGCTTGTCATCACAGCCATTCAATGGATCGGGCAGAAAAAATGGGTGAATTATTAAGGGGGTGAAAGATAGTGAATCGTCTGCGCAGGCTGAACACGAAAAAAGTTATCATTACCATTATTATGTTCGCGATAGGGCTGTTATTTCTGATGCCGTTTATCTGGATGCTGTCCGCGTCCCTGAAGGCAGAAACAAATGTGTTTTCGTATCCGATTGAATGGATACCGTCGGATTGGAAGTGGGACAATTACAGCCGGGTATGGTTCGGCGAGCAGCCTTTCATTCTGTACTACTGGAACTCCATCAAAGTAACGGTGCTGACAACGCTGCTTTCTGTAACCGTTTCCGCGCTGGCGGCGTACGGATTTTCCAAAATTCACTTTAAAGGAAGGAATGCGCTGTTTCTGATCGTGCTTGCCACCTTTTTGATTCCGGCGCAGGCTATCCTTGTGCCGCAGTTCATGATGTACCGGGTGCTCAACCTGTTTGACACGCACCTTGGGTTGATTTTGCTGAACAGTTTCAGTGTGCTTGGAACGTTTCTATTAAGGCAGTTTTTCTCCAGTATTCAGGATGACTACATTGATGCGGCGAAAATGGACGGAGCTTCGCATTTTACGATCTTTTACAAAGTTGTTGTGCCGATGATGATTCCGGCGATTTCGACCTACGCCATTCTCCGGTTTATCTGGACGTGGAACGATTACCAGGGACCGCTTATCTTTCTGCGGTCGGACCATTTGTCAACGATCCAGCTGGCGATTGAGCGTTTCTCGACGAGCAGCGGGGAGTTATACAGTTTGATTATGGCAGGGTCGGTGTCGGCCATTCTGCCGCTGATCATTATTTTCATCATCGGCCAGAAATACGTTATTGAAGGAATCGCACGAGGGGGAGTAAAAGGGTAACCTTTTAACTATAATGAAGGGGGAATTATAATGAAAAAATCACTGTTAACACTGTCGGGGACATTTCTACTTGCGACACTGGCGGCATGTTCCGGAGGCGGAGATCAGGAAGCTTCTGATTCATCAGACGGCGGGGACGGCGGATCTTCCGGGGAGGAAGTCACGATCCGTCTCCACCATTGGTACAATGAAGAACAGGACAACTGGGACGACGTGATTGCCTCATTTGAGGAAGATCATCCGAACATTAACGTGGAGTCGGTAACACCGGAAAACAATGATGCTAACGAAACGATGCAGCAGATTGACCTCGCTGCAGCGTCAGGGGACCAGCTCGATGTCATCATGGTCAACGATGCCTCCAACTACGCCCAGCGGGTGAGCCAAGGCATGTTTGAACCGCTGAATAGTTATATTGATGAAGCAGGGTTCAATTTTGATGAAGAATACCGTGTCAATACAGCCGTGGACGGTGAGCGTTACGCGTTGCCGGGAAAATATAATATGCACTTTGTCATGATGAACCAGGATAAACTGGACGAAAATAATCTGGAACTTCCTACCGAATGGACGTGGAGCGACTTCATGGATTATGCCGACCAGTTGTCTGAAGGCGAAGGTGCCAATAAGATGTATGGAACGTACTTCCATACGTGGGTCGATTACGTCAAACTGGCAGCGTTCAACCAGCCGGAAAACAGCAACCTTGTCAAAGATGACGGAACGACGTCCAATATCGATAGTGAGAAGATAAGACAGTCGCTTGAAATCAGGCAGCGGGGGCATAAAGATGGATCCGCCGTGCCGTATGACAACACAATATCCCAGGAGCTGTCGTACCGCGATCAGTTTTTCAACGAGTCTGCGGCAAGCATCTTGACGGGAAGCTGGATGATCAGTGAAGCAGGCGGTATTGACGGCAGTCCGTCACCGTTCAATGTCTCTTTTGCTCCGTACCCGAAAGCGGAAGAGGGAGATCCGGTTACGACGCCGGCCGGTGCTGATTTCCTTTCCGTTTATTCCGGCTCCAAGAACAAGGACGCAGCGTTTGAATTCATCCGCTGGTACACGACCGAAGGTATCCAGGAACAGGGAAAATATCTGCCGGCATACCAAGACGCTGATCTGCAAGAAGTAGTAGATAACCTTGTTCAGGCAGGTGCTGCTCCGGACAAAGTCGACACTGAATCTCTCATCAACGTGCTGGAAACATCTGAAGCCGCGCCGCTTAACATCCCTCCAACCTATATCGGAGAGGTGGAAGACGCCTACATGAGTGAAACGGATGCTTTCCTTCTCGGGGAACAGGATCTGGAGACGACGATACAAAATGCTGACGAAGCAGCACAGGAGATTATCGATAATAACGCAGAATAACAAAACGAAGGATGAGGGTCCATACGACCCTGATCCTTCCTCCTGTTTAGAGAGAAGGGTGAACTATGCTGTTTTCACGAAAAAAAGGAGAGCGGCTTCTGCCGTCTAAAGTACTGGCCGGAAAATGGTGGAACGAGCGTCCGTCCCATCCGGCCTGGCAGGCACCTGCCGCAGAAGTGGAAAGCGAAGCCGAACAACTCATTAACCGCGGAACACCACCGTTAACCGATGATTTATTCCGGTTGTTTGAAGAGACCGGGTCCCGTAAGGAATACGAAGCCGTTTATTTTCACCGTAGGCACCGCTTAAACACGTTTGCCTTCATGACACTCATCCATTCGGACAAAAAGTGGTACGAACAGGCTCTCCGGGATGAAGTGGAAGATGTCTGCTCCGAATATTCATGGTGCCTTCCCGCTCACATCAAAGACGGCGATCCGTATACTATTGACCTGTTCGCAGCGGAGACAGGGTTTGCGCTGAGCGAAATAAAAAGCATCCTTGGGACGAGCCTGGGAGAACCGCTCTGCCAGAGAATCGAAGAAGAGGTGCAGAAACGGGTACTGCACCCTTTTCTTTCGCATACACATCACTGGGAAACCGTGGATCATAACTGGGCGGCTGTGTGTGCCGGGTCGGTCGGAGCGGCCGCGATGCATCTGCTGGAGGACGGAGACGTGCTGGATGCGGTCCTTGAGCGGAATGTGCGGACGATGGACTATTTTCTGAGCGGATTCAGCGAAGACGGCGTTTGCCGGGAAGGCTATCAATACTGGCAGTACGGCTTCGGCTTTTTTGTCTATTTTGCCGATTTGCTGCTGGCGGAATCCGAAGGACGAATCGACCTGTTTCAAAACGAGAAGGTCCATCAGATCGCGCGCTTTCAACAGCATGTGTTTTTATACCGCAATAAGGTGGTCCCTTTTTCGGACTGCGTGCCGGAACAGTCGGTTCCGCTTGGGTTGAGCCATTACCTGCATCACTGTTTCTCTGATGTGACGGTTCCGGATGAGCGTCTCCGTGAGCCCTATACGGCCGATCACTGTGCGCGGTGGGCGCCGCTTCTGCGCGAGTGGATATGGCTGGATGATACACTGCAGGGCAGAGAATGGGAGGAAAAAGACGAAGTGATGGATGCTGCCCAGTGGGTGGTATCCCGCTTTCGTTCCGGAGAAGACCACTATGCGTTCGCGGCCAAAGGCGGCCATAACGATGAACCGCACAACCATAATGACGTCGGCCACATGATTATGATGAAAAACGGGAAGATGTTTCTGAAAGATCTGGGAGCGGGATTATACCAAAAAGGATATTTTGACGAGAAAAGGTACACGTTTATCACGAATCACGCTCTCGGCCATTCCCTGCCGGTGATAAACGGAATCTATCAGACGGAAGGCAGGGATAGAAAGGCCGTACAGACAAAGACGGTGCAGGATGAAGCACGTCTTGTTTACGGTCTCGAGCTGAAAGATACGTACCCAGTTTCCGGTTTGGCTTCCTTTCACCGGACGTTCACGTGGCACAAAAAAGAGAAACCTGTGTTTGAACTCCTGGACACCTTTGAACTCGAAGAGCCTCCGAACCGTGTCATGGAACAGTTTATTCTCGGGGATCTGTTCTGGAAAGAAGAGACAGAGGGAGTCATTGCTGCAGACGGCATGCAGATCCACTATGATCCCGTTCAGCTGCGCCCGGTGATGACGAGGGAACATTTCATCAATCACAGCGGACGGAAAGAATTCTATCAATTATTGAAATTATATGCCCATAACCCTGCGCAAACAGGTATAATAAAGATAGCGTTTTCATTTTACTGAACAGGAGGCAGAGGGGTATCCGTATGAAAAGGGTCGTGAGTTGGTTCCGCAACAGCTTTTCATTTAAGCAGAAACTGTTCATCTGGGTTGTCATCTGTATGCTGCTGCCGATGGTATTCAGTGTTATTAATCTGAACATTTCCAGTTCTCAGATTTTACGGGAGCGGCTGATTCAGAGTGAAGAGAATGCGTCGGAACTGACAGAAGCGAATGTCTCCAACTTGATGGATAACGTCATTCAGACGATGAATGATGCCACGTTCAATAATGATATTCAGCCGATGATTTCAAGCCTCCGCAATGAAAAACTGGGAGCGAGGCAGATTCTTGAAATCAATAACCGCCTCGGTTCGTTAGCGAGAAATCATAATATGTCGCTCTCGATTGTGAGCGCGGATGAACAGCAGGTGATGTCGGGATCGGGCTGGAAACCGGCTTTTACGGAGGAGAAACCGCTGTATAAAGACTTTAAAAGCCGGATGGAGGGATTCTCGTCCTTTCAGGTGCGCTGGCTCGGACCCGCTGCTCTACTTGGAGAGAGTTCGTTTTCCGAAGACTCTGTGAATTCTCCGCTGCTGCTTGCGCGCCGGTTGACGGACTACAACGGCGAGACCACGGCTTATTTATTCGCGCGCATCAGTCGGACCGAGCTGGACCGGGCGCTGTTGGCAGATGAAGATGTGGGACGTCGTAATATACTGCTGGACCGTGAAGGAAGAGTGTTGTACGGAAACGAAGACTACGTTCCGGGTCAGGAATTTCCTTACAGAGATCAAGAGCACGAAGGGGAGGAAACTTTCATCACATCTATGGAAGAAGGGAAAGACCACGTGCTCGTCAGGCAGGGACTCGAGCAGCGTGACTGGAGTCTTGTCAGTTACGTGCCGTACCAGCAGGCCGCAAGCAGTCTCGACCGGGCCTATCAGCAGAATTTCTTTATACAGACAGGGGCTTTCCTGGTGTTTATCCTGATTATGCTGTTTGTGATCCACCGCTTTTTCCGGCCGATCCAGCACCTCGTATACACTGCGGAAAAAGTAGAGCAGGGCCATCTGGACATGCGCAACGAATTGCAGCGAAACGATGAAATCGGAAGACTGTCGACTTCGTTTGACCATATGCTGGACCGCATCCAGGAAACCATCCAGCAGACAAAAACCGAGCAGGCGATGAAGCGGAAAGCGGAAATGGAAGTACTGCAATCCAAAATTCAGCCTCATTTTCTATTTAATATATTAAACACGATCCGCATTCAAATCCTGCAGGACGGAAATACCGAAAACGCAAAATTAATTACGTCGCTCGGAACACTGCTGCGCGCAATTTACCGCGGATCAGAGTGGGTGACACTGGAAGAAGAGTCGAATCAATTAGAAGAATATGTAAATCTGATTAACACGATGAGAAAGCACCCGGTTGAACTCGAACATGACTTGGAAGAAGAAGCGGCAGCAGAAAGAGTTCCGCAGTTTATTCTACAGCCTGTTATTGAGAATGCGTGCTATCATGGTCTTCCAACCACACCTGGCCATATTCTGATTCGGGCATGGACAGAAGGAACCATGCTCTGTATCGAGGTGAAAGATAATGGAAAAGGACTGGAACCGGAAAAACTGGCAGGAATCAAACGGGCGCTGTTTATAAACAAAGAGGACATCGTTAGAGATTACATGAATCAAAAAAACAGCATGTTTGGAATCGGACTGAAAAACGTATATGACCGAATGAAATTAACATATGGGAACGATTTTCATATGGATCTGGACAGCCGGATTGATGAAAGTACGACGATATTTATGCGTTTTCCGCGAGAACGAAGGGGGATGACGGACGATGAAAGTACTACTGGCTGAAGATAATTACAAGATGCTTGAATTCATGTATCAATGTGTTCCATGGAAGGATCACGGCCTGCAGGTGACGGCGAAATGTGAGACGGGGATGGAAGCGTGGTCTGCCGCGCAGCAGGAAACGCCTGATATGGTTATTACCGATATCAGCATGCCGGGAATGGACGGCCTTGATTTAATTGAGAAGTTGAGTGACGTCAATCCGAATATGGAATCGCTGATTATTACGTGCCATGACGATTTTGAGTATGCAAGAAAAGCACTAAGGCTCTATGTCGGAGATTACATTTTAAAGGAAACACTGGAGCCTAGTATGCTGCTTGAAGCGGTGCAGCGTATGAAGCAGAAGCTGGAAGAACATAAGGCTGGACGGCATCATATTCATCAGTTGAAATCTTTCGTAGAGCATTCGAAGAAATCATTGAAAAAAGAATGGATTCACTCGTTTATGGACGGTGCAGACGAAAAGACGGATCTTCTTGCTGTTTCGTTTACAACGTCCAGCTATATTCCGGTATTTGGCCGATTTCTCAATCATCAAAACGCAGGAGCAGAAGCCGTGTTGGAACCGATCAGTACATCAATCGTGAAAGAATGGGAAACAGCCGATTACATTTTATGCTCCCCTGACAAGATGTACTGGTTTTTTCCTTGTAATCGTAAAATCACGATAGAGCAAATATCCATGGAATTAACAAGAATACAGCGGTATGTGGAACGGGAGATGGGGGAATCACTTGTTTTTGTACTGGGGAAACAGGTCGGAAATTGGGAAACCCTGCGGTCCTCACTGCAGCAAATAAAAGGAGGGGAGGAAGCATGGTTTTATATCACCGAACCTGGAATTTATACTCCGGATCAGTTGCGCTTAAACGACGGGGAAAATGATATTTTCATACATTACACCACAGCCCTACACGATGTAAAGAAAATGATTGCGCAAGAAGATGAGAAAGCGGCCGAACAATGGGTACAGTCGTGGATGGAGTATATAAAGCAGCAGGCTTACCACCCGGAACAGATTAAAAGTTGGATTCATAAAATTCTTACGGATATTGAATTAAAGTATCAGTCTCTGCAGCACTACAGCGATAAGTCTTCGTCTGTTCTGTACAGTGAAATTTATATATTGCGTCACATGATAGAACTAGATTCTTACCTTCGGAATTATATTCGGCAGAAAATAATTCAGGCCGCCAACATTCGTGAAAGCTCGGATCGACGAGAAATATGGGATGCGAAAAAATATGTAGACACTCATCTTGACCAGAAAATCACGATGGAGGGTGCGGCCAATCATCTTCATCTTAATCCAAGCCACTTCAGCCGCCTGTTCAAGCAAGAAACAGGAGAAACGTTTGTCGAGTACACGACGAACAAGAAGATGGAGCAGGCGGCACACGACCTTCTCCATACCAATCACACGGTGGATGACATTGCGTTATCCATCGGATATGACAACACGAGCTATTTTACAAAACTGTTCAAAAAATTTAGCGGGTGCTCCCCTAAACAATATCGCAAAGACAGGTGAGGTGAAGGATATGAAGCATAACAAGTTGCAGTCACGAAAGGATATGGCGCTCCTGTTGGAGGACTTATTGCAGCCGCTCGAATCATACTACAGTGAAGGGAGAGCGAGACTCAACCTCGGACAAACAAGCGCTCATTTCGGCTCCGGTATCGCAGAAATGGAAGCGTTCTCTCGCGTGCTGTGGGGGATCGTCCCGGCCGTGGCCGGAGGAGAGTTTACCGGGCGCTGGGAGCATCATTTGGAAGGGATAAAAAATGGAACAAATCCGGACCACCCTGAATTTTGGGGATGGATTCACGGAATTGATCAGCGGATGGTGGAAATGGCAGCATTCGGCCTGGCACTTGCTCTTATTCCGGATAAGATATGGCAACCGCTCAATGAAACCGAACAACATAACCTCTATCAATGGCTTGATCAAATCAATCAATACGATGTCGTGGAAAACAACTGGCAGTTTTTCCGCATCCTCGTGAATACAGGCTTTGATACTGTAGATCTTCCAGTTAATGAAGAAAAACAGCAGGAGTCGTTTGAGTTGATAGAGTCCTATTATCAAGGGGACGGCTGGTACGCAGACGGACCAGTGGAGCAGTGGGATTACTATATTTCGTTTGGTTTTCACTTTTACGGCCTGTTATATGCGGCATGTCAGAAAGATAAAGATCCTGAACGGGCGGAGCTTTATAAACAAAGGGCATCCCGTTTTGCGGAGGATTTTATATACTGGTTTTCCGACGACGGTTCTGCCCTCCCGTTCGGGCGCAGCTTGACGTACCGCTTTGCGCAGGTGTCGTTCTGGAGTGCCTGCGTATTCGCGGAACTGCCGGAGATCGATACCGGCGTTGCGAAGGGACTTATTCTGAGGCATATGCGCTGGTGGATGAAGCAGCCGATCTTCTCGGGGGACGGACTGTTAACGGTAGGGTATACGTATCCGAATCTTATCATGGCAGAAAACTATAATTCTCCGGGGTCCCCTTACTGGGCACTGAAAACATTTCTTATTCTTGCGCTGCCAGAGGAGCACGAGTTCTGGCAGGCTCCAGAAAAGCCGATGCCGTCGCTGGATCGTGTGAAGAAGCTGACTGTGCCCCGAATGACGATTATGAGAGAGGGGAATCACGTTTCCAGCCTCGTCTCCGGGCAATACTCGACAACAGAACACGCCCATAATGACAGCAAGTACGCTAAGTTTGCGTATTCCACTTCGTACGGTTTTCACGTTGCAAAAGGAGTGTTCGGACCAGAACAGGGAGCCTTTGATTCGATGCTAGCCTTCAGTGAAGAAGACGGCTATTACCGGGGAAGGCGCCGGTCTCTGTTGACCGAGTGGCAGGACGGTGTGCTGTATTCGCACTGGAAACCGTGGCGGGATGTCGATGTGGAAACATGGCTGCTGCCGGCATGGCCGTGGCAAGTGCGGATCCACCGGGTTCATTCCCGGCGTACGCTGGATGCCAGAGAAGGTGGCTTTTCCCTGCCGCTCGAACAGGACGGCCTTATCCCGCTTCCGGATATTCAGCCGAACATAGAAACGCCAGCAGATAACGTGCTTTCCACTGAACTGCCTGCGGGTATAAGCATAATTGCGGATTTAGGCGGAATCCGCCGTCTGGAATTGGGAAAAACCGATCCAAATACGAATCTACTCTTTGCCAGCCCAGCTGTTCTGCCCACCGTTACCTCCCGGATTACAGCGGAAGAAGGCCCAGTGTGGTACGGCACCGCCGTGTATGCCGGTAGTCAAACGCCTAGTACTATACCGAAGATGATTCGCACCTCAGATGAATCATATGACGTGGTTTATAGTGGACAGACAACGGTTCGAGTGGAATCTATATTAGGAAGCAATCCAAGCTAAGGAGGGAGCGTCATGTGGAAGATAGGAATGTGTTCTGTAACATTCCGTGGGAAAACGATAGATGAAATAATAAAATTGGCGTCAGAGGCAGACCTTCACAGCATTGAATGGGCGGGAGATGTACACGTACCTCCGGGAGACACAGCACAAGCCAGATATACTGCGCAAATGACAAAGGAGGCCGGACTGGGGGTATCCTCTTACGGATCATACTACAAAGCTGGGGCAGAACATCACGCCACCCCATTTCCGGCGGTTCTCGAAACAGCCGAAGAATTGGACGCCCCGTCTATTCGCATATGGGCAGGAGTTAAAGGCTCAGAGGATGTGGGACCGGAGGAGCGGAAGCAGGTCGTCCGAGATATTCAGGATGCCGCTACTCACGCGCAGTCAAAAGGGGTAGGCATCCATCTCGAATATCACGGGGGCACGCTTACCGATACAGCGGAAAGCGCACGTCAGTTGATGGAAGAAATCGATCACCCCAACGTCCAGCTATACTGGCAGCCTGCCGTCGGTCTGTCTATGGAAGAGAGATTGTCGTCGATTGAAACGGTGAAGCCGTGGATTAAGCATGTCCATGTCTTTTTCTGGCGGGGCACGACAAGGTATCCGCTACAGGAGGGAAGGGAGGAATGGAAAGCGTATCTCCGGCACATTCCTGACGACAAGTCTCGCTTTGCCATGCTTGAATTTGTCCAGAACGACGACCCGACGCAGTTTCTTTGTGATGCTGCCGAGCTTCGCGATCTTATAGCGGACCTCTGACTTGTATAAATGTGTATGTGTGTGTAGTTGGATGGTAAAACAGTTTGATCAAATGGATGCTACTAACCCTGATAAACAAATAAAAAGAAAAAGCGTATTTTGAAAAAAGGTTGATCAAAATACGCTTTTAATATATTCAATTAAAGTGTTCTTTTATAAAAGGTTTGTAGGAAATCGCGTCTGATTGCATAATGATCAATATTAAGCAATTTGATTAACTTTATGACCTTTTGATCGTCACTTGGATCAATGGACGCTGTCTTTGTATTCTTAATAATATCTTTATAGAAGTCTTCACCAGCAGGATTCTTGCCATCCCAACGTAAAGGAACATTGTATACATTTATCGTACCATCCCCATTACTACTATAAGTCACTGATCCATCTACTAAGCGTGGACCTGATAACTGGACAACGTCTTCTGGATAATTAGCACTCGTTTCGTCGTCAGGATGGAGTGGTTCGCCTGCGGAAATATGTCGAACATACAACTCATCTATATCTTGATTCGGACCAAGCTCCAACCAAACACGAGCGTATTCGATTTCGTTAGAAGAATATTCGGACAATCCTTTATTCTCTTTGCTGTTAGATTGATTCTTTGAATCTTTGTTTTCTTTTGAAAATGTTTCGTTCGAATCATCAGTCTCTGGATCTTCTGACTCTGATGTGGACTCCGATTTATTTTCTTTCTTGTCTGTTTGACTGCTTTCTTCTGCATCGTCATTTTTTTCAGGTTGGGAAGCTGAGGTGTTCTCTGAAGAATTTGTTTTATCACTACTTCCGTTTTGGTTATCATCATTACTGCACGCCACAAGCAGTAATGCTGTTGTAAATAAAATCATCATTGGTATTAGAATTTTTTTCACTTTTAATGCCCCCATTTTATGTAAATATTCATATCTTAGCATACTTAATCATTATCTTGGTCGCTCACCTATCTCTTTTATTTGAACAATGCGTTATTCCATTAGATTGCCCATTTTCGCATGATAGGACGTTAATCCTTATTCCGGATAGGTGCTCTTTTCTAGAATAACAGCCAACTGTGGCACTACTTTTTATTATCCTTCATTGTTATATATAACTTGAACAATTTGTTGTTCACCATTCTTCTCAAAAAACTTATAAGTCTTCATTCCGATTTTTTCTGCAACTTTTTGTGAGGGGATATTTCTTAAGGTCGTATAAGAAAATATTTTGGAATAGCCTAAAACATTCAATGCATATTCCCTACAAGCAAGGGCAGCTTCTGTTGCATATCCTTTATTCCAATATTCTTTAATAACGTGAAAACCGATTTCCGGTAACTTCTCGTCATCGATGTTCTGCATTGTTATTCCGCAATCGCCAATAAAGGTATCCCCTTCTTTTAATATAACTGCCCACAGTCCATGTTTATCTCGCTTATAATTTTCTATATTCCATTTGATCCAATTTTTAACCTCTTCTTCGTTAAAAGGATGAGGATAATATTGCATGGATTCCGGATCGGAAAGAACCTTCGATAATTCGTGTTTATCATGCATTACGAACTCCCTCAGGTACAATCGGTCCGTCTCGATTATCTTCAAAATGGTCCCCCCTGTAAGTATTTAACCTTGTATTCCGTTATCTGGCGCTATTCCATAGAATAGTAGTTTATAGCCAATTTCCTTCCGCAGGTACAAAAATACCTCCTCCTACTTGTATCAGAAATTGGTCATTCGTCTTTTGAGCAATTACATTAAGTAACGATTGTCTGCCGGTTGGATATCCTTGTTCAACAGTATAGTTTACTTCACTACTATTAAAAAAGTTATATTTCAGCAAATAGCCTGCTAAATTACCATTGGCACTTCCAGTTGCGGGATCTTCTAAATGTCCTGAAGTGAACATAAAAACTCTTGCATGTAAATCATTTTTTTTGTTCACGGTTTCGTCAGTGTAAACAAGGAGATTGGCATTTCCTACTTCCTCCAGTATTTCATCATAAAACTGATGTGCCACTTTACACCTATTAACAGCATCCAAAGTTTTTAAATTAACAATTATACTCGGTAATCCTGTCGAAACTGTTTGAACTGGATACTCAGCATTGATATCCTCTGTATTAATTTGAAGTGTTTTTGCAATAGTATCGACATCTATTTTTGTACCAAAAGTTGGCTGATTCTGTGTCATCCATACATTTTGGTCTTTAAAATCTACCGGAACTTGTCCAACTTTAAGATTCAGTTTAATTTCACTATTCTTATCTTTTTCTATAAAACGTTGAATGACGTAAGCAGTGCCAATGGTAGGATGGCCTGCAAATGGTATTTCTGAATCAGGGGTGAAAATCTTTACATCATATCCTCCATTCGTTTGTAGCCCTGACATGATAAAGGTAGTTTCAGAAAAATTTATTTCCTTTGCAATGTTTTGCATTTCCTCTTGTCCTATATATCCTTCAGGAATTAAAACTGCCAATTGGTTTCCTTGGTATTTGCTTTCTGCAAAAACATCAACGATATAGAATTTCATAATAAAGCTCCTTTCAACTGGAATTTATTCAGTATCATATCATTTCAGCGCGATTTCCAACATTTCAGTATTAAACAGTTTGCCCGATAGATAAAGAAAGAGCGCAATTCACTATTTCAGAATCGCACCCTTTTATGGAATAGTCTTGTTGTTAGTGGCTACTTTCTTAAGTACAGTTTATAAGGAATTTATATTAAAACTTAATCTGATTCCAGAATGAGTCCCCGCCACCAAACATCCAATACCATAAAACAATTACAGAAATTAAAAGCCAAATAAATCTCCAAGTGTTCGTTTTCTTTCGAAACTGAATAAAGTAAAAAATTCCCCACCAAACAAAAGAAGTTATAATCGAAAATTAATGCCAGGGTATGAAACAGCACTCATTGCATTTCCGAACTAAGCAAATAGATTAAACGGAACAATAATAACTAAAATGACTATATTGAGGCAATGAAAAATCCAACTTCTCACCTTAAGCCTCCTAACGATATTCAACAACCTTAGCGCGCGTTTCCTGAAGATTAACATTATTTCACTGAGTCCACGATTTTTTTCGCATCTAACAAAGACAAGCCATGCTTCTCTCTTACTGATTTAACGGTTTTCACCTCTGTTGATGTGCTCAATATTTCTTTTGCTTCGCTTTTTATATCTTCATATTTCCCCGTTCCCTCTAATAGTTTGATGTTTTCTCTTTTTAAAGCATCGTTTTTACGCATTAAACTAAAACACCAACCTAGAAGTACGAGTATTATAATTAATGAGCTTATATCTGACCACGGCATTTTCAATGTCTCCTTTAACCATTAAAATTTTAACATCTCCTATTACGAAAATTGCCCATCCTCAAAAGAAGAGGAGACAATTCTTATTCCGGAATGGCGCCCGTTCGTTTAATAAAAATTCCCTATATATAAATTCCGATAGCGAAAGATAGTTTGTGTAAGATCGAGCTGGGTGCAGACCCCTGCTGATATTAGAGAACGTGGTGGTGCCCTGTTTTGTGATTATCGCTTTGGCCACGTCTTCGTGTATCACAATGGAGCAGAATCCTACTATGCGGCCAGAGGTTTCCGTGGTTCGCTGGTGGTCTGACCCGCGGATATCGCCGATAAAATCAATTTTCCGCCGATATCCGCAGCAAAAGCGCCGATTTCTTGCTCGGACCCGCCGATATAACGGAAAAATCGCCGATATCTATGTAGCAGCTGATTTCTCAGCTCTTATATATTTTTTTGATCCGGTACCACAACTGCTGCAACGTGGTGTAAAACGTAAGTGACTTCGTTTTTTCGTGATAAAGAGAAATGGGAATTATTTACTTCTATGTTATCATAGACCATAAAATCGGTCTATGAGTAATGGAGCAATCCATGTAAAGGTTGATTCAAGCAGGGACGTGTAATTAACGTTCATACACACCTGTAATTTAGGAGTGGAAAGGCAGGAAATGGAATAAGCTTATTGATAGGTCTGCTGCTTGTGCTGTGGGGAGTGATCTTGCTCTACGTTTCTTTATACAAGGGGAAGACAACGACTGAAAAAGATGAAGGTATTGTAGGCGTGAGCGGTTTTATTGAATGGGAGTTTCTCTTCAAGTTGCTGCACAAACCTATCAGCATTATCATCATGACACTTAAAATGAATAATCCTTTATAATGCAATATTTACAACTCGGATATGTGGGTAGAGAATGGGATTTTAGAAAAACTTGTTGACTCACTGGATCGTCCTTTTTGGAAGAAGAAAAAATTATTTCGATGTAGAGGTCGTGTATTTTCTTAAATAAATAAATAAACTTCCAAAGAAAACCGCTCTTGTGATCCTGGTCAGCAGGCTGATTGTTATTCCTGTATCATATCCTGATACGGCAATCGTTTGATTTGTGTCGAATCCAAAAAGAATGTGTCCGAGGCAATAGATTCCGGTGATACAAATTATTATTTTCCATACGGTTTTCATTACAGACGCTCCATCCATTGTTTCCATTCGTCTTTCACATCTTCCTGATCGATCAGCGTCACGCCTTCTCCGACTTGGACGAAGAAGTGCTCCTCTTTGGTTTTGACGAAGTAAATGTTGTCGAACGGTGTCTTAATAATTTCCTGCAGCAAAAAATTCTGTTCGTTTAAAGTCTCGTAAATCCGGTTGAACGTTTCTTGATCAACAGGTCCTCTTTCTGCTTTTTCCGGTATGTTGGGCTCTATATACTTTTGTATGAGCTGGTATGTATGAGAACTGTCGATTCCATGTCTCACTGCGGCTTTCATGACTACATATAAAACAAGAAAGAAAATAATGACCCAGAGACTTATAAACGGAATAAGACTCATTGCTGTGCACCTCCTTCGATGAAATCCCCCTCGATTGTAACAGAAATATCCATAAGATACAGAAAAAAGAATAGTGGACCGGTAAGGGATCCGGCTTATATAAAATAAAAAAAGAAGACGGCACGCAGCCATCCTCTTTTTCAACGATTATTTTTTTGAGCCCGGAACCAAGTCCATACCCGCTGCAGCAGACTATAGAAATTCAAATGGTTTCCGATGATATCTGCGAGTTTCCTCAAGACACCGGTGATGATGATAACGGAACCAAGTACGATAATGGCATTTCCTATATACTCCAAGGCGCGGCCTCCTGTTTTCCTGGTTTTCTACTGCTCTGATGCGGTACTTGTCTTTTTCCATTTGATATAGGTGTACCCGATTTCGATGATGGAGCAAATGACAAAAATAGCGGTGAGAGAGAGGATGGCGTTCATTGTCATGCCGGGGACGAAGTATAATCCCACCAGGATAACTATTCCAAACGGCAGGGTCCATAATGACCGGTGCATTCTTCTCCGGTAACTCAACCGGTAATAAATGATAGCTTTTCCGGAATCGACCTTTCCGTATTCCTCATTTTTCACCTTCGCTATGGTGTGGTAAATCCAATGGGCAGCTAATATGGTTAACCCCATCACGATATAAATAAACCACATTGTAACGGTCATCGTTATCCTCCTTTAGTAAACAGCACTGATACATTTCGACGGAATTTCCTTACGTTTATGGTATCATAAACCAAATGCAGGTCAATGCCATGGTGCTAGGCGGGTGTCACATTCTCTTTTGTTTCCGACTTCAAAATAGATAGCAGGAAAAATAACGATATAATAGAAAATGAAAGTTATTTTTTAACATGAGGTGAACACATGGAACTATCTTATGCGGAAAAACGATTTGAAAATGCCCTGAAATCTGTCGCGCGTAATTTAGACATCAAAGAGTATGTACAAAATTCAAAAGATCTCTATCCATTGTTTCAACGCTCGGCGAAGCGTTTTGTTACAGGAGAAACGAGAGAAGAAGGGATTGCTGTCGGAGCACAGCTAAGCGAAAAAGGTTACGATATTTCGTTGGAGTTCATTGGGGAAAATACGATGGAGCGGGAAGCCTGCAGACAGGCGAAGGACGAGTTTGTGACTATGATGCAGGCGTGCGGCCACCAGAATCTGCGCTCCCGAATTTCGTTTGACTTATCTCACATTGGTTTGTCGGTAGACCCGGAACTGGCGCTTGAGCACCTGCTGGAAATGGCAGCTGAAGCAGAGAGATATGATCTTTCTCTCATGATAAGCATGGAGGAATCAGGAAAAACAGATGATATTTTAGAGGTGTATAAAAAAGCCGTTACCCAGTATGAACATATAGGTGTTACGCTTCAAGCACAGCTGCATCGAACGCTTGACGATCTTCAAGAGCTGCTTACATATCCCGGTGCTGTTCGGCTTGTGAAAGGAGCCTATCAGGAGCCGGAAGAGCTGCATATCCCCCGTTCTGAAACATTGGACGAACGTTTTATGGAATTGGTGCAGTTATGCATCCAAGCTGACTTTCCTGTTTCTGTTGCTTCTCACGATGAAACCATCTATCAGCAATTGATGAAGCGTGGTTGTTTCGAGCACTCGTATGTCGAAGCGGAACTGCTTTACGGGATCCGGCCGGATGTGTGCCGGCGGCTGAAAGAAAAGGGCGTCCCGGTCCGCGTGTACTTAACCTATGGGCAGGAATGGTACTTATATCTGGTCCACCGTATCGCAGAATATCCTCCTAATATTTATGCGGCGATTACCGATATGATCGAAGGCGTCGAAGATATCCCGGCCCTGTATTAAAAAAGAAATTTGGGAAAATTCGATGTTCCTCCCATCTGTTTTTAATAGCAGGTATCATCGTCCGGAATACAAGCAGGGTGGAGGCATACAACCTCCGCCATGTTGTATATTATATGATGGTTTTAGTCCACGGACCGGTGGGAATGGGAACACTACTCGGCGCTGCTGTGGGACTGGTGTTTGATTTGGTGCAGGTTCTGATCGAGGTGTTGCTGAGAAAAAGGGAAGCGGAGTCGCCGATAAAATCAAAGTTTCGCCGATATCAGCATCAAAAGCGCTGATATATTCCCTTATACCGCCGATATATACGAAAAAACGCCGATATCCAGGCAGGAAACGCCGATTTAAACTGCACGGCATTTATCAGGAAGCTCTGCCTTCTATCAGGGGGAAAGGCATCGTCCAAAGTTCTTATTCATTCCTACTGCCCGGGAACAGATATTGTTGTCGACGGCGGTATGACGCCTGGAACCGAGTAAAAAAGTTATGATTTAAATGGACATAAACGGTTTAAATGTTACAATAAGTTCAAGGTATGGAATATATTAGATAAGTTCGTTGTTGTAACAAATCTGTCTCATTTTAGGCTCAGAAAGGTGGGATACGAGTGAACGTATTTATAGGGGCGCTGCTTGTACTATGGGGATTAACCGTCCTTTACGCTTCGCTCTCTCAGATAAAGACAGCAGCCGTTGGCAAAGACAAAGGGGTCGTAAACGTGAGCGGTTTTCTGGAATGGGAGCTTCTTTTCAAGGTGCTGCACAAATTCCCGGTCGGATTCCTCAAAGGGTTCACTTTGGTAATGGGGATTTCTTTCGTTCTGTTCGGAATCTATGTCATGCTGCATCCGGAACTTTAAAATATCTATCCTGAAACATTCGCCGATATTTCGTGCCAAATCGCCGATATATGGAGAAAAACGCCGATATCTACAACGCATCGCCGATTTATCAGCCCGACTACCCGCTTCTTTTCATTCCTCTAAAAATGGCCGGGAATACTGCACGATACCCTGCACCTCGAGCAGCGCATGCTCAGTTAACTCCAACGCCATAAAGGATTCTTCCGGCACGTCAAAAGGAGCGGAGATATCCCAGCGGTCCGCCGGCTCAAAGCCGAACTTGGCATAGTACTCCGGATGCCCCAGTACAATAACGGAGGAATGTCCAAGTTCGGTTGCCCGATGTAACGCGGTATGCATCAACTGCGTGCCGATTCCCTGATTCTGGTGTTCCGGCGCCACCGACACAGGCGCAAGCGCGAGCGACTCTACAGCGGCTCTGTCATCCTCAATCGTGATCCGGGACAACAGAATATGGCCGATGATATGTTCCCCGCTGTCCAATGCCACCAGCGACAGTTCCGGAATGAACGCGTCGGAGTCCCGCAGGTTCTCAACGAGCACGTGCTCCGTCGGATCGCTGTAGGTCTCATCCCCAAACGCCCGGTTCACAAGCGCCTCCGTCGCGCGGTAGTCTGCAGGGGTCTCCTGCCTGATCGTAATATCCATGACCGTTTCTCCTTTGTTTTATTATTTTTAAGTATACTGCCACTATTGGGGGCTACTATGGTAATTCTAAAATTTTTGGAAAAGATATATCTTCTAGCTGGAATACTTCACGTTGGTTTTATTTCTTATTGTTTTTTCATGGGGGATGATTTAGTTTATTATGATGCCTCTAAATATGTAACCTTTACTTTATTCTCTTTATATTTTGCCATATCTATATGCAGAAATATCAAGTTTGAAAGAGGCTGATGGTACTATTAAGCTAACGGGCGCATTCATCTAATAAGGATCCTTTTGGCATGTAAGGTCTATATTGCGTAGTAAGAAAAGGTTAATTAAATCTTAAGAACCAAAAATTGTGGAGGATTCAAATTGAAAGAATTTTTTCTTTGCGGCTCTTATTCTAGATAATGTTTGGGCTGTTGTTACTCTTATTGCATTCGTATTGTCGGTGTTTATTACTGTTTTTATGAAACAGGAATCCAGAATTGAGGAATTAGAAAAGAAAGTGGAAAAGTTATTAAATAACAAACAAAATTTATAATGTTCCACATTGATAGAATTTTCTATTTATAGGTATAATAAGGAAAATAAATATGTTACCATTCGACCAGTAATATTTTTGTTTAATGGTAGATTTTTATACAGAATCACAAGTAAATCGTATCAGGATGGAGAATATATTATCATCCTGGAACGTCAATACCGTGCACTAGAATTATAAATAACTAAAATCATAGGAGAACAATAGCATGAACAAAACAAGAACAGGACTTTCCTTTTTACTAATGGCCACGATACTCTATGCCACCCGATTTATTGCTGGAGCGATAGGGGGCATTGGTGCAACATCTTGGAACGATAAAGAGTTTGCTAGAGCAATGTCTTTCATCCCAAACAGTTTAATGGTGGTTACTATCATTGCTCTTGCGCTTGGTATTGTTTTTTTCGCTTGGGGTGTATACGAGGCATTAAATAAAAAATAACTAGTATTTCTTATTCCGCTTCGGTTTTCAGAATCACTATAAGGGAATTCATCTATGGGTCCATTATAGAAGGACAATCAAAAAACTTTCAAAAATAATGAGTGTTAATTATTTTTAACCTTTTTCGTTATATAATCAATAAACTTAATTAATAAACCTAAAATAACAATCCCTGCTATTACCCATAAAAAGTGCGTAGGAAAATCATTAGGCGTGCCTTGAGCCAAAAAAATGATGTTATAAATAATAAACAAAACTAAGCCTATTTTCTCTAAAATAGTACCCAGCAATCTCATATCAAACCATCCATTCCAGTTCATAAACTGACTTTATTTCTATAAACATTGAAACACATGACAGAAAAACCAGCCATAAATAAGCGATGAGTCGACGTAACAACAATCATTACGACAAAAATCGCAATGGAAGCTCCAGCTTATCCCTGGTACACAGCCTTTCTGGCCATCTGCTGTTGATTAACAGTTCATTATTCCGGGATAATGCATTCGCAGAAGTTCTTGCTTTTTTGGTAGAAACTTCGATTGCAGCGGGTTCTTCACCTGTTCCACCACTCCGACATCTTTACCACACCCAGAGCCAATCCAAACAAGAGCAGGCCGAATAACAATCCGCCAAGAAGATAGGGGGTGAACCAAACTAGCACATAGCCGAGGTTTCCCGGAAGAAGGAGCGGCAGTCCAAAGTACCAGACAACGCTGGTGATTAGAAGAAGAAATATCCCCCAGACCGCCTTCCCGAATAGGTTCATGTGTTGAAAACGTGTGCAACAATCCATGCTCATGCTTGATCCCTCCTGTATTTCCATTATAAAAGAAAATATCACATACCGTCAGAGATATTCCAATTTTCGATAAATTTCTCCGTTATTACTCTTCCATCTATGGAAGGATGTGTTAAAATGGATGCATATAAACATAAATAACCATGATCTTAGACTTATCCGCACGGTATTGGAGAGGAAAGTATGATCGTCTACGAAGCCAGAAAGAAGGATTTTATGCATCATGTGGACCAGGATGTGCTGGTCTCGAAAATTCTGGATACCTAAAAAACTATTATTGCACTCAATTCTTTTATGGAATATAGGGTGAATAAAACAAATGCAATCAGATTTTTAAGAAAGGAGTATAAACGTGAAAATAGATTTACATTTACATACAAAAAATTGTAAAAAAGGTGATGGATCTAAAAGGGTTATTGGAACAAGTGATTTTATAAACAAGATGAGAAAAAATGATGTAGGGATATGTGCAATTACTAATCATAATCATTTTGATATAAGAGCTTATGAGGAAATTATCGACGAAGACCCTGAGTTAGTAGTATTTCCTGGTATTGAATTAGATGTAAAATATATAGATGAACAATATCACATAATCGTAATTTGTGAACCACAAAAAAAGGATAAGTTCTATGAAACGTTTGATAACGATCCCGATAGAAATTATGAAGCCTACTATATTGAATATAATGACTTTATACAAAAAATTCAAAGTTTCAATCCAGAAGACATTATAGTAATTCCTCATTTTCTTGATAAAGACAAGGAACGATCGTTAAATGTAAAAGCCAAAGATAAATTATCAAGTGACCTTGAAAATTATTTAATTATTTTGGAAGCAGGTAAATTACAAACGATGGGAGTTATAAATGCACATAACGAATTGTCTTTAATAGGAAGTGATGTTAAGGACTGGAGTAAGTACGACGATTCACAGATACCTGACATTAAATTCAGAATAAGTTCATTTAAAAGATTTTATGAACTAGCCGTAGACACTCCTGTTTTTATTAATAATTATTTACAAGAAACAAAAAGACATTCAATACCTGTAAAAGTAAATGAAAAGGCACTTAATAATGATATTGAAATTTATGAGGATATGAATGTTATTTTTGGAGAAAAAGGTTCCGGCAAAACAATTCTATTGAGAGACTATATATTTCCACATTTAAAAAACCAAGGGATAAGTGCTTTTTTACATGAAGGAAAGGAATATAATAATCAATACGCTAAGATTTTGGAGAACTTCAAAAGTTCTGTAGTAATAAACGAAAGTATTTTAGAGGATATAAATAGTAATTTTAATTTTATAATTAATTATAGCGAGGAGCTCCCTCCAAATTTTGTGACGCAAATGAAAAAATATCATACCAATGACAATGCTAATAAAAAAGCGGGAAAAATAAAAAAAGCCAATGCGAAATTTAGCAATAATAACATTGATACCTTTGAGTCAATTTCAACAACCCTGGAAAATAATCTTTCAAAAATTGAAGATGTAAGAGAGATTAATGAGCAGGTCCGAGGAGAAGAACAGGAAGGAAAATATTTTCTCGACAAACAGCTGAAAAATTTAAAAGATGATCTTATTAAATCTGCAATTGATGACTACAAAGAAATATTCGTAAATAACAATATTGATTCATTTTTGTCCACCCTAAAAAATTCGATACAAAAGAAGACTGGTAAAGTGTCGAAGCCAAACAATGTCGGTTTCGCTACTCTAATTTCAAAGAGATTAAAGCGAGTAGAGGTCAACAATGATATAAAGAAGAATTTAAGAGAAATAAAAGATAAAAAAGATCATAAACTTGGATACATACCGAATAAAGGAGATGCATATTTAGTAACAAGTATAGAAGTTCTAAAACCAGATGAAAGCTATAATGAAAGAAAATTATTTGACAGAAATAAAATCATACCAAATAGAGAAGTACTAAAGAAAATCTACGACTTTAAAACCCAATATTTTAAAAACATTAATGAATACTTTGATTTTGATGAAAAAATGACTACTCCAGAGTCTTTTTCCAATGAAATCATAAAGAAAAACAGTGTAGTTAGAATTAAAGACTATGATAACTATGAGCCCTCCGAAGGCGAAAAAGCGATCCTTACAATAAGCAGTCTGTTAGAAGATGATAATTATGATTGTTATTTGTTCGATGAAATAGAACGAGGATTAGGTCAAAAATATATAACAGATTACATCATTCCTAAACTTAAAGAGCAAAGGGATAAAGGAAAAATTATCATTGTTTCAACTCACAATTCTAATATCGCTATAAACACATTACCTAGTCAAACCATATACTGCGATTATAAAGTTAATTCATCTAATATATATTATCTGGGGAACCTATATACGAACAAGCTTACTGGTATAGAAGAAGGTGATGAATTGGTTTGGAAGGAAAAAGCTTTAGTACATTTAGAAGGCAGCGAAGAAATGTTTGGAAAAAGGAGGAATATATATGAAGTCTAGTGAACCTAATATGGAATTAGGAACAGTAACAATGAATGTAGACGTCGAAGAATTAGAAGACCAGAGAAATGAGGAAGTGAATTTTATTGTTGAAGATTTAGATAAAATAAAGATAAGTTTAAGTGATGAAAATATTAATGATATCAAAAAATTTTACGATAGAGTTTTTGAGTATATTATTTCTGAAAAAAAGTTGATTGAATTTCAGTTAAGGTGCGAAAAGAATAATTTATATTCTGAGGTTGCTAGCGATATAATAGATCATTTGAATAATGAAATTAAACAATCACAAGAAAATTTTGAACAGATAATTAGTTTAGCTAGTGATAAAGAATAATATTAAGATTGTGAAGAGTACACGGCCGTTCCACTAATGGGCGGGTATTTAACGCCATCTCTAAAAAAGAAAAATGCTTGATTCGCTGATGGGTAGAGGAACGCGGTCATTCATTAGAACATGGTTGCTTTTCAGACCTCCCCAGGAAAAAATATCAGCTGAATTTGTTGATAAATAGAGATCTGCAATTTCCGATGTAAGCCCCAGAGAATTCTATTGTCCATAATGAAATAACGGGTTACTAATATAAGATGAAAATTTTTTAAACTACAACCTCGTAGTATTTTCATACTGGCATTGTGCCGATCGATCTTGAACCATTCCTTAAATGGCAGGTATTCTGGATTTGATACATGGAGAGGTGCATCAATAGACATTAAAAAATAATCGATGCTTGTGACTGTGCTACAGGAAACATACGGCAGAACGTCTCTCTGTGCATGCCTAGTAATACTTCGTTGTATTGCTGCATAATTTAATGTTTTGTCTTTTTATACAGATGTATGTAAGTTTTTCAACCGATTATAAGACTGCAAAGTTCATAATAGCTATCTCTAAATTAGAAAATGGTGGTTAAATGGCAATCAAGCTAAGTTTAAAGCAAGTAATGGTTAATTTTAACTCGAGTACAGATACCACTCTCTTTGTGAAAAAAGTTTATAAAGAAGTCAAATCAAGAGGCTTAATGCTAACTGATTTGAATTTAATTCATTGTGCAATGATTCATTATCAATCTAGATTTAAAACAGATATATCAAAGAGATTTCAGTACACATATTTAACTATAGAGCCTTCTTTACTTAAAGACAAGAAATACTTTTATTTTGACGATGGAGAAAAATCAGAATTACAAACCCAATCGTCAGAGGTGATTGGTGTAGGGTTTGCAATTGCACTTTTTCAAAAACTATTTGATGTGAACTTTAACTGTATTAACGAAATAATTAATACGGGTAAACGATGTGATTTTGAAATTTATTATAAAGGAAAAAAAATAATAGCAGAGTCAAAGGGAAGAAAAGGGAATTTAAACCAAGCTGCTAATGAAATAACAAACCAAAAAACAGCTCACACTACTACAGTACCGAAATATGGGGCAATCAGTATAATTGGGAGAGATGCTAATCCTACAAAAATTGAAGTAGTTGATCCACCTAGTGAAATGGATAATATAAGCAGATATGAAAGGATACTATCTTTATTAATTTATTATACCAAAGTGGCTCAACTTTCAGGGTATAGCCAATTAGCTAGTATATTAAATGTAAGAATAAATGAAATAACTAAAAATAATTCAAAAATTGATTATTATGAACTTAAAGAAATTGAATATAAAAATGATTTAGATGAATCAGGATATGAGATATTTACAAATATCGGGGAATATAAATTTTGTACTTTTTTCCACAGTTACAACAACAATGGGTTTAAATTTAGAGTTAGGGATGATTTGCAATTATTTTTCGGAATGGATGAAAATATAAAAAAATATTTAGAGGATCAAAACTTTGAAGCTTTGTTAAATTTCAATGGGAAATATAATATTAATTTTGAGTTAACTCATATCTCAATACATAATGATGGGACCTCCTTAATCCTTATCGATGACGAAGAAATAGAAAAAAGTCAGCAAAATAATAAAATAGCTCACCTTTGGGGTAACTATAATTTGTATTTATACATAGAGAAATAAAGTGTTAATGCACAGCTGTTGATTATCTACCATTTAACATAATCGTCCCGTGAGACTGCTTCCACCTTTTAGAGAAGCAGCCATTTCACTCAGCCAGTCGATCAGTAGATTTTGAGCTAGAAAATAGCGTGTGAAGGAGATGAAAGACAGCGTTTCTATCGCTTTTCCTTTGAAAGTACGCTGATATAACCAACGTAGCTTTATTTGGCAAGAGAAAAATGCATAAACGGAAAACGGAAAACGGAAAACGTTTATGTAGCCACTCTAAAGTTGCATAATAAATAACAGGGATATCCAATAGAATGAATATTTTACTTTGGAGCTTACATATCTCCTTAGGCAATCATCAACTCTTTTTCAAGAGACTGCAGGGACACGCCCTTTTGGGCTTTCTGGTAAACATAAAACAGGAGAGAACGGCGCTTTTCCTTGTCAGCCCGCCAATATCCTGTAGAGAATCCCTGCTGGTAATGCTGCACAATAAATGTATAGGCAAGTTGAAGTACCAGCATGTACCGCTTGATAGCAAAAAGGGATCGCAGCCTGTAATCCCCCATATGAAGTTTTTCTTTCGTTTCCTGAAAAAGATTTTGATGTTCCAGCGTTCGGCGTAGAAATGCAGGATCTTTTGGGCGGTTAAGCTGGAATCTGTACAGAAGAAATAGCGAACCGATGATTCGCTAGCTGCTGTATTAGTAGGCTGGCACGCCAGCACCGTTCCCTGTAGCCCGCCTTTCAGTGTCCCGTCATAGCGATGAACACGGTAGGAAGTGTCTCTTACGGTGACGATGCAGGATGTTTGGTCTTCCTTTTGTTGTGCCCATTCCTTGACGGGTTGATGAATACGGCCATTCAACAGAACACGGTTGCTTTTCAGACCACCGATGACATGCCATCCACGTTCTTGAATATCGTCAATCAAGGATGTGGAAGCATACCAGCTGTCTGTCAGGACATAGACGTCACGCGTGCCGTCAAGTATTTGATCCATATGGTGCCAGGCCATATCAAGTTTTGAATACTTTTCTTTCACATAAGGCGTCATGGCAATCAGAAGAGGAGAGCTCCCGACCTTGTTGATAGATAGACCTCTGCAGCTTTCGCTGTACGCCTTGCTCGTTCCACTGCCCGCATTGAAAAAATCGCGTTACGGAGGTGAGATGCCGGTGCCAGAAACTGCTGTTCCGTAGTACGGTCATACTTCCATTCCGCCGCTCTTGAATCATGCCCTGCAGAAGATGGGAAAGATGCCGGTATGCCGGTTTTGGTACATGAAGCGATACATCTATTTGGTCTAAGAAATTGTCGATAGATGATGACTGTGCTACAGGACACATATGGCAGAACCCCTCTGTGTACGTGTTTGGTGGTACATTCATCGTACCGCAGATTTGGAGGTTCTGTCTTTTTATGAATATGTGTGGAATTTTTTTCTATAGATTATGCAACTTCAGAGTGAATGACTTTATTTAAAGTATAATGAAAGGGGCTGAATTCATGGGGAAGAGTCAATTGTCTGAAGAGGACATTAAAGCGAGGTATATCACACCAGCAGTCACACAGTCAGGGTGGAATCTTCAAAAACAGATTCGTTTTGAATATTCGTTTACAGCAGGACGCATTATTCTTCGTGGAAATTTGACAGCCAGAGGAAAACCGAAGAGAGCAGACTATGTACTTTTTTATAAAAACAATTTCCCGCTTGCGATTATAGAGGCAAAAGATAACAATCACTCTGTAGGTAGTGGTCTACAACAAGGTATCGACTATGCGGGGATACTCGATGTACCTTACGTTTATTCTTCTAATGGTGATGCGTTTGTGGAACAGAATTTGATTACGGGAGAAGTAAGGGAGTTGATGCTCGATGAGTTCCCATCTTCTGATGAATTGTATAATCGATATCGGTATGATAAAGGGTTGAGTGAAACGGAAGAGAAGGCACTTCTTGAACCGTATTATTATGATCCGAATTATAAAACGCCACGTTATTATCAACGTGTCGCTATTAATCGAACTGTAGATGCAGTTGCACAAGGGCAGGATCGTGTATTGCTTGTTAGTGCTACTGGGACTGGAAAGACGTATATGACTTTTCAAATGATCTACAGGCTTTGGAAAGCAGGAATTAAAAAGAAAATCCTCTTTGTGGCAGATCGAAATGTACTTGTGGATCAAACCATGACTGGGGATTTTAAACCATTTCAGAATAAGATGACAAAAATCACGAATAAACAATTAGATAGCTCCTATGAGATTTATCTTGGGCTGTACCAACAATTATCTGGTGACGACGGGGAAGAAGCGTTCCGTCAATTCCAGCCTAATTTCTTTGATTTGATAGTGATTGACGAGTGCCACCGAGGCAGTGCTAAAGAAGATTCTAATTGGCGTAAACTTCTTGATTACTTCTCAAATGCCACGCATATTGGATGTACAGCAACGCCTGTTGAAACAAACGAGGCGTCTAGTGTGTCTTATTTTGGTGAACCGATTTATGAGTATTCACTAAAACAAGGTATTGATGACGGGTTTCTTGCGCCATATAAAGTCATTCGCGTTGGACTTGATCGTGACTTGGAGGGCTATCGTCCTGAAAGTGGCAAACAGGATAAATATGGATTCGAAATTGAAGATCGTGAATATAACGTAAAAGACTATGACAGACAACTCGTCATAGAGGATCGGACAAAAGTTGTTGCTAAAAAAATTACTGAATTCCTGAAAAAGACGGATCGATACAGTAAAACTATTGTCTTTTGTGTAGACATTGAGCATGCTGAACGGATGAGGCAGGCTCTCATTAATGAAAATAAAGATTTATATACACAAGACTCTCGATACATCATGCGAATTACAGGCGATAATGCCGAAGGGAAATCTCAGCTTGATAACTTTATTGATGAAGAAAGCACCTACCCTGTTATTGCAGTGACGAGTAAGTTAATGACTACTGGAGTAGACGCAAAAATGTGTCGTGTGATAGCACTTGATAACAACATAACAAGCATGACTGAATTCAAACAAATCATCGGACGTGGGACACGGCTATTAGAAGAATATGGGAAAACTCATTTTAGTATTTTGGATTTCCGCAATGCGAGTCGATTATTTGCTGATCCCGCATTTGATGGTACTCCAGAAGCTGTCCAAGATATTTCAAATGAAGACGAAATGAATGAGCCAGGCGTAAGTGAAGAAGATGAATCGGAAGATACGCCTCCTGACCACACAACTGATGAAGGTGGAGGTTTTCAAGGAGATTCAGAAGACACTGGTTTCTTTGAGGACGATGATGAAGAACCTAAGAAATATTTTGTCGGTGATGTTAAGGTTGAGGTCCTGTCTGAACGGGTTCAGTATCTTGATAAGGATGGTAAACTTATAACTGAAAGCCTTGTGGACTATACAAAGAAAAATATTCTGGAACAGTATGCTAATTTGGATGATTTTCTTCGCTCATGGACGAATGCTGACAAAAAACAGGCTATTATCGATGAACTTCAAGATGGCGGAGTGCTTTTAGATGCGGTAAAAGAAGAACTGGGGCAGCCAGACTTAGATGACTTTGATTTAATCTGTCATTTGGCTTACGATCAACCCCCGTTGACGAAACAAGAACGGGCGGAGAATGTAAAGAAGAAAGGCTACATTTATGAGTACTCAGAAACAGCTCAATATGTTCTAGAAGCATTATTGGATAAGTATTCTGATGATGGTATTAAAGAAATTGAAGACACCAAGGTTCTTCAATTAAAAGAGTTTGCGAAAATAGGAAGTCCATTAAAAATTGTGAAAGAGTTCGGAGGTAAATCAGGCTATAAAAAAGCTGTCAAAGAACTCGAGAATGAAATTTATGACGCACAATAACGTGAAAGAGGGAATGAACAATGACAATAAGCAACTTTGTGAAACGAATCCAAGATGTCATGCGAAATGATTCAGGTGTAAATGGAGATGCCCAACGTATCGAGCAGATCGTATGGATCCTCTTCTTAAAAATTTATGATGCGAAAGAAGAGGCTTGGGAATTATACGATGACAACTACAAATCGATTATACCTGAAGGTTTGAAATGGCGTGATTGGGCTGTTGATAAAAAGGATGGAGAAGCATTAACAGGAGATGCACTCCTTGACTTCGTAAACAACGAGCTATTTCCAGCTTTAAAAAACCTAGAGATTGATGAACACACTCCTATGAGTCAAGTTATAGTAAAGTACGCTTTTGAGGATGTAAATAACTATCAAAAAGATGGAATCCTTCTACGTCAAGTAGTCAATATCATTGATGAAATTGATTTCACTGAATATAGAGAGCGAAACGAATTTGGAGCTATTTATGAGTCATTCTTAAAAGACTTACAAAGCGCTGGTAATGCGGGTGAATTTTACACGCCACGTGCTGTGACTGATTTTATGGTCCAAGTGACTAATCCCGAGTTAGGTGAGAGAATTGCAGACTTTGCATGTGGGACAGGTGGCTTCTTAACTTCTGCATTAGAGGTACTAAATAAACAGGTGGGCAACTCGCTTGAGAATCGAGAACTTTATAATAAATCCGTTGTCGGTATAGAAAAGAAATCATTACCGCACATGTTGTGCGCAACAAATATACTAATTCATGATATTGATAACCCGGAGATCATGCACGGAAATGCCTTAGACTCAGATTATAAGGATCTTCGTAAAATGGAACATTTTGATTTGATTTTAATGAACCCACCGTATGGTGGAAGTGAGAAAGAAAGTGTAAAAAATAACTTTCCAGCTGAATTGAGAAGTTCTGAAACAGCAGACCTTTTCATGAATGTAATCATGTATCGCTTGAAAAAGCAGGGGCGAGCAGCCGTGATTATACCAGATGGCTTTTTATTTGGGACAGATAATGCCAAGTTCAATATTAAGAAAAAGTTGTTTAGCGAATATAATATACATACGGTTGTAAGAATGCCTCATAGTGTGTTTGCGCCATATACATCGATCCGAACGAATATTATTTTCTTTGAAGATACTGAACCGACTGAGGAAACTTGGTTTTACCGTTTGGATATGCCAGAGGGGTATAAAAATTTCTCAAAGACACGTCCAATGAAGCTTGAACATTTCGAAGATGCTCTATCATGGTGGGATAACAGAGAGGAAATCGAATTAGATGGTTATCCGAAAGCGAAAAAATATACTGTTCATGAGTTAGAAGAGAGAAGCTTCAATATTGATTTATGTGGATTTCCAAACGAAGAAGAAGTTATCTTGGAACCGATGGATTTAATCATGGAATATCAAGAAAAAAGAGCATCATTAAATGCTGAAATTGACCATGTATTAGAGCAAATAACTTCTAAGCTTGGAGATGATTAAATTGAACGGAGAAGATTTAAAGAACAGTATTTTACAACTAGCTGTTCAAGGAAAGCTAGTAGAACAAAAGGAAGAGGAAGGTACTGCAGATGAATTGTTTCATCAGATTCAGGAAGAAAGGGAACGTTTGATTGATGAAGGAAAGACAAATAAACAAAAAAAAATGCCTGAGATTACAGAAGAAGAGATTCCATTTGATATTCCAGATGGCTGGAAGTGGGTGAGAATTAATGATTTAGCCGAAGCAATTAACAGCCCCTTTGCTGATGGGCCTTTTGGTAGCAATCTTAAGAAATCTCATTATATAGATGAACCTGAGGTAAGAATAGTTCAATTGAGTAATATAGGCTCAGATGGTTGGAAAAATGATAATGTGAAATACACTTCATTTAAACATCTGGAATCTATAAAAAGAAGTCAAGTATACAGCGGGGATATAGTAATTGCAAAAATGATGCCAGCAGGTCGTGCAATGATAGTTCCTAATATAGAATCTCACTACGTTTTATGATGCGGTTAAGTTTGTTCCACATAGAATGCTTAGCAAAAAATACCTTTTAAATGCAATTAATAGTGGAATGTTTAGAAAACAAATTTATTCACAAGTACAAGGGATTACAAGAGTTCGTACTAGTTTGACAAAAATTAAAGGCTATCTATTGCCCCTCCCGCCTTTTGAAGAACAAAAACGGATCGTAGCAAAAATCGAAGAGTTAATGCCATATGCTGACGAATATGACAAAGCTAATATAGAACTAGGAAAATTAAATGAGAAGTTCCCTGAAGATATGCAAAAATCCATTTTACAATATGCTATTCAAGGAAAACTTGTAGAGCAGCGTGAAGAAGAGGGAACAGCGGAAGAACTGTACCATCAGATTCAAGTAGAGAAAGAGCAACTAGTTGAAGAAGGTAAAATCAAGAAACAAAAGAAATTGCCAGAGATTACAGAAGAAGAAATCCCGTTTGATATACCTAAGAGTTGGAAGTGGGTTAGAATAAATGAAATTGCGTCATTTATTAAAGCAGGTGGAGACAAACCGAAAGAAATTATTGATCAGAAAAATAGCTATTACGACGTACCGGTAATTGGTAATGGGAAAGAAAACAACGGAATAGTTGGATATACGACTACACCTACTGTAGAAGTACCTTGTTTAACAGTTTCAGGAAGAGGAACTATAGGTTATACATGTTATAGATCAGAGCCTTTTACACCGATTGTAAGACTTATAGTGCTAAATTTCCCAAGTGGGATTTCAAATCACTATATTGAATATGTTTTAACAGCACCATTAGAGAAGGGGGTAGGAACAAGTATAAAGCAGTTAACAGTCCCAATGATTAAAACAAAACTGGTCCCTTTACCTCCAATCGAAGAACAAAAACGAATCGTAGCAAAGATCGAAGATTTAGAGCCGTATACAGAACGCTTAGAATAATAGAAGAGGTTTGTGGTTTGAATTTGCAATGATTTTTCAATCTTTTATTTAAATTGAGTGCGCTTGAGTTTTATTAGAAATATATCTTTACTCCATTTTGAAATGAAGATATTAATGAGGGAAGTGAAACTATGACAGTTTGGTTATTTCGTGCTGGAAAACAAGGGGAATTTGAAAACAAATTTTTAGAAGACAACAAGAATTAGGAGCTGCTCACGTCCTATCGTATAAGTCCAGCCAGCTTACTGAACAGATCCTCGAAGTAAACGGCGGGCCTGTGGATTCCGTGCTGGATGTCGTCGGCGATGCCTTGTTTACCACTTCGTTGCAGGTCCTCAAAAAGGGAGGGAAATTCTGCACTTCCGGTTCAGCAGGCGGCCAAAAGACAGAGCTCGATTTCAGAACCCTTTACTTAAAGCACATCACCTTGTATGGTTCTGTTTTAGGGACAAGAAAAGAGTTCAAACAAATGCTTGATGCTATAGCAGAGGGCAAAATCAAACCTGTCATTGACCGCACGTTTCCACTGGAAGAAGCTCGAGACGCTCAAACCTATTTTGAACATGCAGGGAAACTCGGGAAGATCGTCCTCATCCCGTAAAACGTATCTTATGATGTTTTTTAATGGTACCTGTCACGCCTTGGGTTTAGTCGCATTATAGCGTGTAACCCGTAACCCGAATAGAGGGAACTTTTTAAAATGAATTTTTTATTCTCTTTATCATAACGTCTTAAATGGGAATGTGATAAAATGTAAATTAAAATAATTTTTCTTATAACTTACAAATGATTGAAAAGAATATAAGGTGTGAAAAAGGTGGATACTGAAAAGAATTTAATATTATTAAAAGATAAGGATAAAACTCAAGAAATTGAATCTTTGAATTTTGAAGATGGTAAGTGCATGGTTCGATATTATAACAATAGTAAGTTATATACTTTTAATGAAAAAAACGTAGTGTGGCTTAAAACCCCAAGAATAGTGGATTCAACTAAACAAATAGTATATAGTAACAATGAACGAATACTAAATATTAATCAAATACTCGACTTCGGAAGCTATTTTAAGCTTGTTTTTAGAAACGGAAACGCGAAAGTTTATTTAAGCTCCGATATTATGATTGAACAGTCATGTTTAACGAATAAAAAAGCTAACGATTGTTTTGATTACTTAAAAAAGATGGCAAATAATATAGGAGAGGAATCTAATGAGGAAGATAGTTTTTTGGGTAAAGAGTACAACAAAATATCCACTATCAGCCCACGCAGTGTTTTATCGACCTACCTGCAGCGCAAGGACTTAACAAGAAAAGAGAATCAAACACAAGTTATTTATCCATTTGGATTTAACGAAAGTCAAAAAGCGGCCACAGAAAATGCCATGATTGAGCAATTAAGTGTTATTCAAGGACCACCGGGGACAGGAAAGACACAAACCATATTAAACATAATTGCCAATGCTCTTTTAAATAATAAGACAGTTGCGATTGTTTCCAACAATAATTCAGCAACAGCTAATGTACTTGAAAAATTACAAAAGTATGAACTTGATTTTATTGCTGCTTATCTTGGTAATAAAGAAAACAAAGAAAACTTTTTTGCTCACCAAAATACAACTTATCCGGACATGAACGACTGGGAGTTAGAAGAATCCAAGTATCAATCAATATTGGAAAGCTTAAACGAATTGCAACAGGAATTAAGTAAAATGCTAGAATTCAAAAATGAACAGGCCCTATTAAAGCAAGAGTTATCTGCGTTTCGAACAGAATATGAGTATTTTGCTGACTATTACGCAAATTCAACTTTTCAGCATGTTCAAATTAATTCAGTGTTTCAATTAAGTGCAGAGAAGATCTTAAAGATATTGATTAAATACGAACAAAGAATTAAAAGAAATAATTTTAAATTACGTGATAAGATCTATAATCTTATTGTCTTTGGAATATATAATTTCAATTTATATAAACACCCTCCTGAAGAGATTATTTCTTCTTTACAAAAAGCGTATTACGATCAAAAGTTTAATGAGTTAACTAACAAAGTAGAGCAATTAGAGAATAGCTTGGAAAACTATGATTTTGATAATGCAATGAAACAATATAGTGAAGATTCTATGAAGATATTTAAAGCTTTCCTAACTAAAAAATACTACCCAGGTAATAAAAGAACAGCATTTAAAGAAGATGCATTGCGGAAAAACTTTGGGGAATTTATTAAAGAGTATCCAGTTATCTTAAGCACTACCCATTCCTTGCGTAACTGTGTATCAAAGAATTATCTTTTTGACTATGTGTTGATTGATGAGGCTTCACAAGTTGATATAGTTACAGGAGCATTAGCTTTTTCTTGTGCTAAAAATGTGGTTACTGTAGGAGATTTGATGCAGCTCCCTAATGTTATACCGAAGGAAGAAAAAGAAAAAGCTACAAAGATATTTCAGTCATATGAACTTAATCCAGCGTATGATTATGCAGAACATAGTTTATTATCTTCAGTGGTAACTTTATATGAAGAGGTACCAAAGACACTGTTAAGAGAACATTATCGTTGTCATCCCAAGATTATTAATTATTGTAATCAGAAATTTTATAACAATGAACTAATTCTCTTAACGGATGAGCGTGAATCAGAAAATCCAATGCTCTTATATAAAACAGTAAAAGGTAATCACGCTAGAGGAAGATGGAACCAGCGTCAAATTGATGTTATTTTTAATGAAGTTATACCTCAACAAAAATTTTATAATAATGAACACTCCCTAGGTATTGTTTCACCGTTTCGACCACAAGTACAAGAACTACAAAAAGCTGGTGAATTAGAAAATGCGGAAATAGACACCGTACATAAATTCCAAGGTCGAGAAATGGATAATATCATTCTATCTACTGTTTCTAATGATATTAATGTAAATGACTTCGCTGACACTTCTAATCTTATTAATGTTGCTGTATCTCGAGCTGTCGATAAATTAGTTGTAGTGGTTGCTGATGATTGTGAGAATTGGCACGGAACAAACATTGGTGATCTAGTCAGATATATAAAATATAATAATTTCGACATTATTGAAAGTGAAATTCGTTCAGTATTTGATTTACTTTATAGCAGTTACTCCAAGGAACTTTTGAAATTTATGAATAATAACAAACAGATATCTGAACATATGTCAGAAAACCTCATGAGTGCCGTGATAGAAAAAGTCTTAAATGAAGTAGAGTTTAGAAGTTTTGATTTCGTATTGCACCATCCATTACGTTTGTTAATCAAAGATTCAGCCAAACTAACTGAAGATGAGACTAAATTTGTGAGTAATGAATTAACACATACTGATTTTTTGATTTTTAATAAAATGGATAAAATGCCAGTATTAGTAGTAGAAGTTGATGGTCATCGTTTTCATGAAGATAATAGTGATCAACTGAAACGTGATAAAATGAAAGATAAAATATTAGAAAAGTATGGAATTCCAATTGTTAGAATGAAAACGACAGGTAGTGAAGAAGAAACTGTACTCCGCCATAAACTCATGGAACAATTAAATGTTAATGCGAGCTAAATAGGGTCTGCTGAATTCAATAAATTTGCTGATTCCACAAGGATTATGGCTTATTATTTCGAAAACATATGCTCTGCATTTTTCTTTATCCTCTATTATTTTCGTGCCGGCTGCTGCGTTGTCGGCACTAATTTTGGCTCTATAGTGAATGTTGTGGTGTAGGTAACGCTACGAAAACGCCGTTATCGCTGCACCGCTTGTGGCCATGCCTTTTTTGAACGGCTGCTGCTAGTGGCCCGTTATCAACGCCAGACATCGATGTTAACGGAAGAAGCCCTTCTTTTCACCGCCGATTTATCTTTTACTCAGGCAGGCAAGCATCTGGGTTTGAGTGTTCATCGTATGATCCGGCTGTTGGATCAACGACAGGTGGAAGGGCGTACCGTGCTCCCCCGAGCGATTGCGATTGATGAATTCAAGGGCGATGCCGGTGGGGAACGATTTCAAACGGTCGTGGTGGATGCGGAGTCCCGGGAGATTTTAAATATCCTGCCGGACCGGCGTAGGGACACCATTTTCTCTTATTTGAAGAGCTGTGATACCTCGAGGCTTCAGATGGTGGTGATGGACTTGTCCCAGGGATTTAAAAAAGCTGTCCGGGAAGCATTGGGAAATCCTCTTATCATTGCGGACCGCTTTCATTATATGCGGCAGGTTTACTGGGCGTTTGATGAGATCCGGCGGGAGGTGCAGCACGAGCTCTGGAAGCAGGAGCGAATTCAGATGAAGCGAAACAAAGAGGTATTGTGGAAATCGCCGTTTCGATTATCGGAAGAAGGCCGGGAACGGGTCGAGGAACTACTGCCCTGGGGTGATCGCTTACGTCAGGCTTACGAGCTGAAGAATGCCTTAGATTATTGGTTTAAAACGAGTGATGAGACCACGGCCAAGGCCGGCCTGGAAACCTGGATGGAACAGGCTGAAGCATCAGGCATCGCCTCGTTTCAGAAGGTAGTCAAAACCTTTCAAACCTGGAAACAGGAAATCCTGCATTCGTTCATGTATCCGTATAATAATGGTTATATCGAAGGCATCAATAATACGACCAAAGTGATCAAACGTGTCTCTTATGGTATCAAAAGTTTTGAGCGCTTAAAGAAGAAAATCCTTTGGCGTCAACAAGTCCCCACCACCCTTAAGCATGCTTAAGGGTGGTGGAAAAAGAGAGCCAAAAATTATTGTTTTAGTCGAAGGACTTCTTCGGTGGTGAGTCCTGTTAATTCAGAGATCGTTTCGATATCCATGTCTTTTTTCAACATTTCTTCAGCAATTTCCGTTTTTGCTTTTTCCATGCCCTTTTTTTCGTAAGATACCATAAACTCCCTCACTTTTCGCCTTCTCTTCCGTCCATCTTTTTCACCTCTTCCTGTAGTTTCTTTTCTTCCGAGAAAGTAAGAGTTAGAAATGTTTCGAAAAAAACGGTTAACAGATCGGATCTAGCAGGATCTATATTCATGCGAGCCATCATATGTAGAAATTCTTTTTTTTACCTGTATTTTCTCCTTTTTATTATACCCCATTTTCGAGAGCATTGGAGCGTTTAAATGGTTGTTGTGCGGACAAAGCGTCGCCAATTCAGTTGTTTTAAAGGGAAATTTAATTTAAAGAAAATTATAACATTTGTTATCTGAACGTTTATGATAATGCGAATATAAGTTATAATAAAAGTATCGTTTACCGGAGGTGCATAATATGTCTATTCCAGAAAAAATTATCAAGGAAATTGACATGTTGAGTGAGGAAGAAAGGAAAAAAGTACTTGAAAAAATAAAAGAAAAATATATGTCTCCGGATGTTATTTTACTAAATAAAAATCATGACTGGTGGGATAATGAGGAGGATGACATATACAATGAGCGGTAGGATGAAGCAGGGCGATGTTTGGTTGGCGGATGTCCTTTTTAAAGGGACTCATCAAACGAAGCAGCGTTCTGTTATTATTGTAGGAAATGAATTGGCATTGGATGTGGATGTCATTATTACCCCTGTAACCAGCCAACATCCTAGAAATCAATTTGATGTTGTTTTGGAATATTGGAACGAAGCCGGGTTATTAAAACCATCGGTGGCACGTACTTCAAAAATTATGTCGGTACATGGATCTGAATTAAAACGTCGTTTAGGTGTTTTACATAAGCATGATCTTGAACAAGTCCTCTATATGTGCAGGAATTTATTTTAGCTGTCTTACTGTTTATGCCCTGGATTTCATCAAGCCGTTTTCTTTACAGAAGAAGAAGCCAACCCTGCAAGGAAGATTCCGATAAGCACAAAAACAAAAGCATGTAAGAGCCCCATGATTTCTCCAAATAACCCCAACATCGGCGGGCCGGCAAGAAAGGCGGAGTACCCGATAATAGAAACAATACTTACTCTGGTGACGGCTCCTTCTGATTCTTCGCCGGCAGCGGAAATGCCGACCGGAAAGCCCAGCGATGTGCCAAGTCCCCATAAAAAGACACCAACTGATGCCACAGGCAGATATCCTGAGAATATCACAAGAGCCAGTCCTGAGAACGCTAATCCGGAGGCGGTTCGAAGAACGGGAACCCGGCCGAATCGGTTGAGGAAAAATCTGCCTGCTGTGCGGCCCAGGAACATGGCCGTTAAAAACAGGGTGAACATGGCGCTCCCGGTGATAGGCTGTACGTTGAAACCGTCCACCATGGCAAGAGGCAGCCAGTCATTGGCCGATCCTTCAGCAAAAGCCATGCCAAAGACAACGAGACCAATAAACAGCGTCCTGGGTATAACGCTATTGTTGTTTTAATTGAAGCACTTCCTTGGTTGTGAGCTCTGTCACTTCGGCTATCGTTTCCACATCCATGTCTTTTTTCAGCATCTCTGAAGCAATTTCCTCTTTCGTCTTTTCCATCCCTTTCTTTTCGTAAGAGACCATAAGCTCCATCACTTTGTCGCTTTCCTGTTTTTCCATTGTTTTCACCTCTTCCCGTAATTGTTCTTCTTCAGAAGGAGTAAGTGTTAAGTAGGTTTCGAAAAAACCGGTCAGTAATGTGAAAGGAGCAGGATCTATATTTATGCGGATCATCATACGCAAAAATTCTTTTTTTACTTCTACTTTCTCCTTCTCATTATACCCTGTTTTAAATAGCAATGCAGCGCTAAAAGGGTTGTTCGAGCGGATAAAGTGTCGCCAACTCTGCTGTTTTAATTGTACGATAAGAAATTAAAAAAGCAGCACATCAAATGGAAATTAAATGGAGAAATAATCTGGCTCCTCCCGCCTTTGATCATAGGTGAAAAGAACAATTGGAAGAATGTTGCAGCGGTATTTTTCGTATAAGCGTCCGTAGTTTTTGTTAATAATGTTCACTCTATCTTTTAAAATAATTTAAACCTCATTAACACAGCTTTAATATTCCCCCTATATCCTGAATATGTAGATTAAATTTTTACATAGGGGGCTTTTTTTATGTGGAAAAAACCAGTTGTTGCAACGAGTGTCCTTAGTGTGGCTCTCATACTCGCAGCCTGCGGAGAGGACGAGCCGACCGGAGGAGAAGCAGGAGAACGTCCGGAAGAATTGACCATAGGGGTTATTCCTTCAGAAGATCAAGCCTCTGTTTCCGACCGCATGGAAGAGTTCACAGAAGAACTCGGAACAGAACTTGACATCGACACGGAGGTCTTTTTAGGAGATGACTATAACGGTGTCATAGAAGGAATGCGTAACGAAAATGTAGATATCGCTTTTTTCGGACCCTTTGCCTACACCCTGGCTAAGGAACGCAGCAATGCTGAGGTTTTTGCCATCGGGGCAGAAGGAGAAGACGACATCACTTATCAAAGTGCCATCATAGTTCCTGCAGATTCTGAAGATGAATCGATCGAAGACCTGGAAGGCAAAGATTTCTTATTCGTTGATCCTGCCTCCACCTCCGGAAACATTTTTCCGCGCGCTGCTGTCATGGAAGAATTGGGAATTGAAGAACAAGATGAGGTGGACGACTTTTTTGAAAACGTAAACTACTCTGGCGGACACGATGCTTCCATTCTGTCTGTGATAAATGGGGATGTCGATGGTGCCGCCATCGCCACAGATGTCATGAATGCCATGTTGGATCAGGGGGAAATTTCTGAAGAGGACTACCAAATCATTGATACGTCAGACGATATTCCGAGAGGACCGGATGCTTACCGGGAAGAACTGCCAGATGATCTGAAAGAAGAAATCAAAGCATTTTACCTCAACTACGAAGACGAGAATTTCTTTGAAGAACGCGGGATCAGTGGTTTTTATGAAGTATCGGATGAAGATTTCGACATCGTCCGTAACACAGCATCTACGCTGAATATGAGTCCTGAAGAACTGCTGGAATAGGGGTTTGAACATTATGCCGGAAACAATACTGGATATAAAAAGTTTGCGAAAAATTTATAAAGACGGGACCCCGGCTCTAAACGGAATCTCGCTGACTATTAATAAAGGGGAGATCGTAGCGGTGATTGGGCCCAGTGGAGCTGGAAAAAGTACTTTTCTACGTTCCCTTAACCGTCTAGTTGAACCAACTAGCGGAGAAATATGGTTTCGCGGGCAGAATATGTTGAAGCTCAAAAAGAAGGAATTGCGCTGGGCACGGCGGGAAATTGGTATGATATTTCAGCATTTTCACCTGATTAAACGAGTCTCGGTCGTTCAGAATGTATTGCACGGCAAACTCGGTTATATGTCTGCAATCAAAGGAGGGCTCGGCTGGTATTCACAAAGCGATACAAAAGAAGCCATTGCTATTCTTGAACGGGTGGGTCTGGAACAGGAGTTGATGAAGCGGGCGGATGAACTGAGTGGGGGGCAGCAGCAGCGCGTAGGGCTGGCCCGCGCGCTTGCCCAGCGTCCCTCGTTACTGCTTGCTGATGAACCGATTGCCAGCCTGGACCCTTCTTCCTCTGAAAGAGTAATGGAATACCTTTCTACCTTCAGTCGTGAAGAAGGCATGACAACGATTGTTAACCTCCATCAGTTTGATATGGCTGCTGCCTACGCCGATCGCATCATCGCGATTAACAACGGAGAGGTTGTCTTTGATGGGGCCCCTGACAAACTGCAAAAACAGGAAGTAAAACAAATTTATGTGTAAGGAGGATACCCATGCCAATACATCCTATTTACTCTGCTGCCACTTCTCCATCAGACAACGCCATGCTCTTCAATAAGTATAAAAAGGCAAAAAAGGCTGTGTTATGGAACCGTGCACTACTTGGGGTATTTCTCTTTTTTATCCTGTTGTGGGCCTGGATTGGCACCTCTTTTCAAATTGCAGAATTATTCACTGGGTTTGCGAACATCGTGGCTTTTCTTGTGAATGATTTTCTTCCCCCCGATCCTGGTGCTGTAGCCTCCATGGCCGGCCCTATTTTGGATACTCTTTTTATGAGTTATGCCGGAGTGGCACTGTCTGTTGGTATTTCATTTTTTCTGGGTGTTCTAGCTGCCAAGAACCTGTCATTTCATCCGCTGTGTGCTTTTCTGTCACGGTCTTTCATTGCATTTATACGGTCGGTCCCGGCGATTGTTTGGGGTATTTTGCTCGTTGCCGCCATTGGATTGGGTCCAATGGCCGGAACGATTGCTCTCGGATTATCAGGAGTTGGAATTCTTGGAAAAGCTTACGCCGACTTATTGGAAGAAATAGACGAATCTCAGCTTGAAGCTGTGCGTGCCGCAGGCGCTTCTTGGTTTCAGGTTTTTGGGCAGGCAGTATGGCCTCAGTTCAAGTCAGGATTTGTGACATGGTCACTTTACAAAATGGATCTGAACATCAGAGAAGCAGCTATGCTTGGTGTAGTCGGGGCCGGTGGAATTGGTTACGCCTTGGAAAGCAGTATCAGTCTATTTCAGTATAAAGAAGCGGCCAGCGGTATCGTTATGATTTTTTTCTTGATTGTTATCGTCGAATTTGCCACTGCCAAGCTAAGGGAGCGTATTATATGAATCTGGATGAATGGAAGAAACAAAAAAGACGAACTACCTTCTTTCTATTTATAACGCTTTTTTTATTTCTTGTGATTAGTCTGGCACAACTTGGTGTTGCCCCGGGGAAACTGCTCGATAGCGGAGAGCGTATCCAATCGATGCTAAACAGTATGGTTCCCCCTGATGTTCATGAACCGTCAGGTGTTCTCGAAGCTGCTATAGAGTCACTGCAAATTGCTATTATGGGGACATTCTGGGGAGTTATTCTTTCTCTTATTCTTGCTGTATTCGGTGCAAAAAACCTGGCTCCTCACTGGACCATTAGTTATATCGTAAAAGGATTTGCCGTTCTCGTACGAGCCGTACCAGCTCTTATCTGGGCTCTGCTTTTTATTGCGGCGGTCGGACTTGGTGCTGTACCAGGGATTCTGGCACTAGCAGTGAACAGCACGGGCATGCTGATAAAAGTTTATGCAGAGGCTATTGAAGAAGTGGAAAAAGGATATATCGAAGCAATCACCGCAACTGGCGCTTCAAAGTTTCAACTAGTGATGCAGGGTATTCTTCCTCTCATTACACCTATTTTTATAACCTGGTCCATATTTCGTTTTGATATCAACATTCGTTATGCTTCAGTGCTGGGAGTAGTAGGTGCTGGTGGAATCGGCTGGGAATTGGTGAGAGCCTCGCAGACGATGGCGTATAACGAGATGCTTGGTATTACCATAGTAATATTCGCTATTGTGCTGTTTGCTGAATGGGTTACACGTTTTTTGCAAAAATGGATAGAAAAAAGCAATGTACGTGCTTTTCAGTCCAATTCCAATTAAGAGCGGGCATCCGTTATGTATTATTCTTCTAGGATTTACTCGATCTCGATCAAGTCAGGAGTGGCTAGACACGTATGAAAGTGCCTTGGAGGATACCCAATCAATTAACAAGGTAAAGAAGCTTGAAGTATACAATACTGTTTTTCTCTTTTCAATTTGATGATAAAGGTTGTCATGAGAAGGTCTCTTTTCTCTTTGTATTTGCTTGTGAGGCATACATTGATAAGAGGACCTTTTCTTTTTTTGCCACCGTTCAACTTCCATGTTTTAACATATATACAATCGCAATTTTTGCCGTGCATTATCCGTTTTGGTCTTCTTCGAACGAATATCTTGTATGGCTGCTTCCGGATGCTAATTCTTTTGGCCGAAGGGAGTCAAGTTACCTTTTTTCCCTTTAATGAAAGTGAAAATCAAACTGGTTGCGATACCGCAGGTTGTTATAGATATAACTGTAAACGTTCCCCAGCCACTCATAAAAGGTGCAACACAAACGATGATAAATATTCCGATTATGACAGTAAGAATATCAGGCGCATAACGCCACTTTTTATTAGAAACCAGGGAAATCGTAAAATATAGGATAGAGGCTCCGAGAATACCCATTATAACGATGGAAAACCATCCTTGTGTCCACTCATTTAGTTGATTCACCAATAAACTCCTCCTAAGAAGTTAACGTATCTTTAGATTTTATATTTCTGTTCCTTTATTTTTGCATAGTAATCCCATGCAGTAAAGTAATTCCATATACGAAAACAGTTATCAAAGCACTGGAATTTTTTACATTTCAATACTAACAAGAATTTTCACAAGTCGTCTATCTCTTCCGCACTTTTTTTATCATTTTTTCATCGTAATAGAGTAGAAAATGAAACGCCAGCCGGGGATGTGGTATAATGATATCATCTTACATGGAGAAGGGAGGGGAAAGGATGGAAAAAACGCTAAACAGGATTCTGGAAGAACTTTCTGTATTAAAAAATGATATCGGGAGTGTACGCACGGAGCTGAAAGATGAAATCGGGAGCGTGCGTACAGAATTAAAAGATGAAATCGGAAGTGTCCGCAGTGAAATGATCAGTATGGAAACCGGACTGAAAACTGAAATTGGAAGTGTACGAACAGAATTAAAAGAAGATATCAGAAGTATACGAACAGAATTAAAAGAAGATATCAGTAGTGTACGTACAGAATTAAAAGAAGATATCAGTAGTGTGCACACTGAATTACAAGAAGGGCACGAGCGTCTCGAGAAGAAGTTAATGAGTATTCCGGAAAACTATGAGAATCTTGAGGTTTTCATCGACCGTCAGCAGCGTACGATGGAAAAGTTATCGGAGCGGTCTATCCGTCATGAAGCTGATATTCAATTTTTAAAAAGTACCCGCTCCTAGTGTGCATTTTTAGATGTATAGCCTTGAAAAGGAGTAAGCATAAAGGGAGAAAATGAAGACGTTCATTCTGAAATAAGGCGGATGTGTAAAGAGTTGAAAGAAGGATAGGAACGAATGGAGAAAGTACTGGACCGGATTCCGGACCGAACGGAATATTTTGAACAATGAAAGGAAAGGCAGCTTCGTACACTAGAACGTTTATCCGAGCCTCCGCTGCGTCATGAAAAAGACGCATCATTTCGAGAAAAGATCACTTTTGACCCCTGCCACCCAAAATGACCCCTTCCCTATACTTCCAAACCAATCATTTAACATTCCTAAACTACACAAATCATTTCCTTTTTCCAATTTCACCAAAAAAAGTAAAGCACTCTTGTTCGATATATTGAATGCGATTATTTTTTCAACCAGGGAGAAATCAATCGACCGATCCCATGGATGTCATCCCATCCTGTTATCGTTAAACAGAATGCACGGATATCGCTGATAAAATCAATTTTCCGCCGATATTTTTGGCAAAACCGCCGATTTCTTGCTCGGAATCGCCGATATCTTTGTAGCAGCCGCCGATTTATCAGCCCAAGCGGGTTGACTTAATAATTGTGTCTACTTTAACTCCTGACTTCCAATCTTCAAGCAAAACTAGGAATAAAAAATACTGGAGCAATCGATTTAAACGCTGCTTGTGCAGGATTTACTTATGGATTACTATCAAACCGAATGAATACTGAAAAGTTAATTGATAGCGGTTTGATCGTTCAAAATGGTAAGGAGGTCTATAAATGGGCTGTTAAGACTGTACCAACAGGAATGCAATCTGTTGTGGAAAACGGAGGCATTAATTTGGAAGAGATTGATTGGTTTGTTCCTCATAGTGCTAATTTAAGAATGATTGAGTCTATTTGTGAAAAGTGCAATTTTCCTATGGAACGAACTTTATACAGTCTAGTTGATTACGGAAATACATCCTCAGCTACTATTCCATTGTCTTTGGATATAGGGGTGAGAAATGGGAAAATAAAGCACGGTGATAAAGTATTATTATATGGTTTTGGTGGTGGCTTAGCACAAGCAGGATTACTTATTAATTGGACTCTTTGATCTAATCTTTAATTGTCTTCATTTTTTTTCATATTTTCTGTAAAATAATGAAAAACCAGTTTTACTGAGAGGGGAGAAGAATGATTGAGATTATTAACGTGACATCAGAAAATGTTCATAAGTATGGCTTTTTTTGTATGAGAAGCAAACCTAAATCCCAAGGTTATCAAAGTAAGTTAAGATGGTTGAATAAAAGATTTAATGAAGGATTAAGATTAAAAATCATTCAAGAAGATGGGCGACAAAGAGGTTTTATTGAATATATTCCAGGTTCATTCACTTGGAGAGCTGTACATGCTAAAGAATATATGGTTATTCATTGTTTTTGGATTGTTGGAAAAAATAAAGGAAAAGGGTTCGGTCGTACATTATTAAATGAATGTGTAGAAGAAGCAAAACGTTTAAATTTATCTGGTGTTGTATTGGTGACGAGTGAAAAAGGATGGTTGCCAAATAAATCTTTTTTTGAAAAGAAGGGTTTTAAACTTGTTGATGAAATGTCAGAGTTTGAGTTAATGGTACTTAACTTCAAAGATGAAGTAACCCCAAGTTTTTATAACTGGCATGACACAGCTAAAGAATATAGTAATGGAATAACTATTTTTAAATCAGACCAATGTCCTTTTATTCTAGACGCTGTGCTCCACTTAGAAGAGGCAGCTGAAGAACTTGGTATTAAAGTCAATTTAATAGAATTAGATAGTTTTGAAATGGTTCAACAAAAGTCACCTACTCCTTTTGGAGTGTTCACGGTGATTTTTGACGGCGAAATCATCTCCTATCACCCTCAAACGAAAAATAAGTTTATTCAACTATTGGAGAAAAGAAAGAATAAATAGACTAATTATTGATGTATGCAGGAAAAAAGGTAACAGGAAGGATTTGTTCCTTCATCCTTCCTGGTTAAGATTTATTCATTAAATGCTTCCGGGAGCATTTTAAAACCATCAACTTCTGCATCTTCATCGACTTCAATCATAATACAGCGTTTCCCCTGGTAGTTGACCTGTCTCACGTACTCAAGGTCTTGTGGGCTGATGGAGATGTTGGCTATTTTCGTGTTGATTTTGATCGACTTTGATTTGTATTTAGGGACGATACTGCTAGCTTTCAGTTCATGGGTTTCATTATCGGTGGCCCGCTGGAACGCTGTTTTCACGTATTCTGAATCTACTTGTTCCCCGCTCTGTGTGAGAACGCGCTCGACGTCTTTGTAATCGAGAGTTGGCGGCGTTTCTTCTTCATTTTCTTCGACGACGCGGTTAATTTCTCCATACACATTTGCGAGAGTGGAGGGGGTAACCTGGTCTCCCACGACATCTTTGATGACTTCCTCGAACACCGCTTTATCCTCTTTGGCCGTCATGATTTCTTCTCCGTTTAACACCTCTTCGATGAATCGATAGTCCGGGTCATTTGCTTTTCCGGCGGCGTAGAGAACGCGGTTTACATCAGAGGCGCCATCTGTAATGGACGGGAAAAGAAACCCTGATATTGGATTTTTTAAATCAATGACTGGATCTGTCTCGATTTTGTACTTAAATTCCTTCTCGATGTAATCGAACTGCATTTCTTTTTTTGGATCTTCTGTTTTATTAATGCTACAAAGAATAAAGGGATTGGAGTAAACCGCATCTCGATCACTTTCTTCCGTTTCATCATTTCGACGTTTTGTTGGCTTTAAGTACTCTGCTCGAATGAAGGTGATGACAATATCTTTTTCAGACGGATGGTCTTCAATCATTTTTTGCGTCATATGCAGCATTTGTTCTTTCCAGTCTTCTGTGTCACTACTTAAAAGCCCTTTATGTAGAATGAGTTGACTGGAATTTTCTACGTCACGCTTAAATTTTAGTTCAAATAATTTTTCATCCAGCTGGCCTGTCAGCACTTTCTTGAAATTGTCCATGAAAAGCTCTTGTTGATCTTGGGTAAGCATTTCAAACGGCTGACTCTGGTGGTGATATATCTCCGTTGTTTCCTTCATAATATATACATTGAAGATGTCAGAGATCTTCAGTAAATCATTCTCCACTTTTAATTGCCTGCGTATCCCGGCTATATCTTTTTTGTCCATGTTCGTTCACTCCTGAGCTGTTTAGCGTATAAGCTGATTGATTTTTCTATTTTAACATACGCTCATTATAGTCGTTATTACATTAATCCTTATGGATGAAAAAGTAATTATACTAGAGAAAGTAAATGCTAGTTTTAAACTAATGTCTCTCTAGGCAGAGATGAGTATAAATAGTGCGATGAAAATGAATAACAACCCCGTTAGACCATTCATAGTTCTTTGAATAACTGGGATTAGTAACAAAGGACGCAGGATAGATATAAAAAAAGTATAAGTCACCATCCATAGAAATCCAATAAGTAAAAACAAGGCACCTAATTGAATTAGCTCAAACGTGTAATTTTCTTCATTCGAGATAAATTGAGGAAAGTACCCCATAAAAAATATCACCACTTTCGGATTTAAAACATTTATGAGAAATGCTTGACCATACACTGCGGATGTTTTGTTATTATTAGGATGATGGTCAAGGGAATTCAGGAAATTGACTGGTTTAGTCATCGCATGCTTTAGCGTGGTTCCTCCCACGTAAATTAAATATAATGCTCCACCCCATTTCAAAACGCCATATAAAATTGGGGACGCCTGGATGATAGTGGAAATTCCCAATACGACCAAAAGAATATGAATGAGGGCTCCGCTTAGTGTTCCAAAAAGGGTTATAATCCCTGCCTTTCTTCCTTTATTCAGTGTGTTATTGGTTAACAAAATCATATCTGCTCCAGGGGAAATTAATAATCCAAACGATGCTACTGCAAATACTGGCAAGGTATCCATATCTGCCGCCTCCTGCTCTTTCATAGTCCTTTTTATTATAAATCAAGAGCATGGATGTTCGTTCACTGTGATAGGAATAGGGGATATTAGAATTTGTAATGGGAGGTGTGTTTTCTTGGAGATTCAACAATTAACAATTTTTGAAAGGGTTGTGAAGGAAGGGAGTTTCTCAAAAGCAGCTCACAAATTAAACTATTCACAGTCCGCTATTACACAAAAGGTAAAACGCTTAGAAGAGGGCCTTGAAACGCAATTATTTCACCGGAATTCAACCGGAATCTCCCTTACGCAGGATGGAGAAAGATTTTTTAAATATACCCTTGAGGTTTTAGAAAAAACCAACGCTGTTATAACAGACATAAAATACAGCAAGGAAAACGTTTTACGGTTAAGAGTGGGCTGCACGGATATATTTAATGCTTCTTATCCTGATTTTACTGCAACGATGTTAGAAAAGAATAGAGAGCTGGACCTTACATTAGAATTGGCTTCCAGTGAAGAGCTGATAAAGCGATTGCTTAACCATACATTGGATGCAGCGATGGTAGACCATGACATTCAAAAAAAAGGATTGTATGAAGTCGGCCGATTCACGGATTTTATTGGGGTTGTCCATCATGAAAATGTCATTATACGAGAATGGCCGGACGTAATAGAAAAAGAAGTATTGTTATTAAATCCTGACTGCTTGTATAGACAGAGAATGGATGAATTGCTCCATTATCACCATTTTATATCTACTCCTGTTTATACGAAAATGGGCTCCATAGAAAGCATCTTAAGTTGTGTGAATGTTGATTTAGGAATTGCTGTTCTTCCGGAGAAAACCTTTGAGCGTTCAAGAGATAAATACCAAAATATCGCTTTCACCCCTCTACCCATTTCTTACGGCAGTATTCATCATTTAATAGTAACAACAACATCTCTCAAAAAAGACAGCCGCAGTCTTTTAAAGAACCATATTGAACAATATGTATGAGGATGAGGGTGGGGCAGCGAGTAAGGCATTCACGTCCTCTTTCACTGGTAACTCAATGCACACAATCGTATGGTGAACAATACATTAGGCGTGGAAGGTCGTTATTTAGCATGTAGAGGAAAATTTAATGTATGGATTGGACCTTCCGTTCTTTTACTCATACCCATCATTTTGTAGAAGGACCTTGATGATAGATACATTGGAGTATACGTCCCCTTTTGGGCCAATTGGGGTTTTGGCTGACAACGTGTTTTTGGAGAAATATATGACAAATTTTATCACGTCCCGTGCAAAAGAACTAAAAAAGATAGCTGAAACTATCACGTAGTATATATATCTAGTGAATCTAAGGAGCTACTGGGCCTTACTCCATGGAAACGAATTCCCTTATAAAGAAAAAAGTACAGTTCTCCTTTCTATAAGAACTGTACTTTGGATACTTTTTACTGAGTGTTCTCCAAGTAATCCTCCAGACAATTCCAGGTGCTAATCATGCCGTCGATAACTCCCATGTCAAGCACTTGCTTCAACTGCTCTTCGGTTGGAAATTGGGTGCGGCTGATCAGCTTCGTCTTCCCGTTAAGCTCTTCAAAGTGCAGGGTCACGAGCACCTGGGGCATATTTTCAAGGGTGTTGCCCTCTTTGTCTGAGAAAACATCCGTATATACCAGTTTTTCCGGTTCCGTAATTTCATGATAGATAGCTTTGTTCCAGGATTCTTCTCCGTCCTCGGAGCGCATGCAATAGTGCCAGACACCGTCCGGCCGTACGTCAGAGGAATTATATTACTTTTTAACCAATTTATACTACTAGGCAAATCTTAAGTAGAAGTCAGCAGACGGGGGAATCGGTCGACTCCACGAACAGGCCACTGAAGCTGCTTCTATCGAAAACATTCTGTATTACGAAGACAGGAGAAACTAGATAAAAATTTACTCCATCGTTTAGCCACGGAGGTTGCATGGAACATTATTTTAAATAAAGTTTCCGGGGCTAGGAATTCTTTTTAGATAGTTAAATACTCGTATATCGAATCATATGATATTAGGTAAAACAATTCCTAAATAATTTACTAAATATCATTGACTTGTTTACGAAATGATTTTACTATAATTATTGAAAGGGCTTTCATAATCATGAGGGGGGCGAATTTAATATGAAAAAATTGATACTGGTTTTATCGACATTGGCGGTGGTCTTGGCGGCGTGCAGTGGCGGAGAAAGTTCAAGTTCAGAAGGTGATGGCGGTGGTGATTCTACTCAGACTCTGACTGCCTGGGCATGGAATATTAACATCCCAGTGATGGAGGAAGCAGCAGAACGGTTCGCTGAAGAAAATCCAGGATTCGAGCTGGATATTAGGGAACAAGGTACGCCGGATGTTTATGAACAGATAACCACAGGTCTTCAAGCGCAGGGTGATGGTCTTCCGGATATTATGCTGATTGAAGACGATCGTGTACAGGGGTACTTAAATAATTTTTCGGATGCCTTTCTTGCTCTAGATGATTATGGATTTGCTGAAGATCACAGTGATAAGTTTCCTGAATTTAAAAATGAGCTGTTGAGTTTAGATGGAAGCACCTATGGAATGCCTTTTGATGCGGGTCCGGGCGGCGTTTTCTACCGGACGGATTTGTTTGAAGAAGCTGGGATTAATGCTGATGAAATCGAAACATGGGATGATTTTATCGAAGCAGGACACGTTCTTCGCGATGAACTTGATGTGGCGATGACAGGTATTGATATAAATAATGACGACGGTGTCTACCGTATGATGCTGAATCAACAGGAAACTTTCTATTTTGATGAGGAAGATAACATTAATTTAACATCCGACGAATCCATTCGGGCGATGGAAGTTGTTCAGACGCTTGATGAAGAAGGGTTGAATGAGAATCTAGTCGGCTGGGATGCCTGGCTTGCCGGTCTGGCTGATGGGGAAGTTGCTACGGCACCAAGTGGAGCATGGCTCACTGGTTCGTTGACAGAACAGGCACCGGATCTTGAAGGAAAATGGGGCGTGTTCCCTCTGCCTGCTTTTGAAGAAGGCGGCAACCGGGCTGCGAACCTTGGAGGAAGTAATTTTATGATTAATGCCGATACGGAGAATCCAGATCTGGCGTATGAATTTATGGAGTTCTTTTCCACCTCTGAAGACGTACAGCTGACAGCAATGGAAGGCGGTCTGTTTCCATCTCTAAATACGATTTACGATGAAGAGGCGTTTACCGAGTCGGTTGCTTATTTCGGCGATCAGCAGATTTGGGATATGTTTGCCGGCATGATGGATGAGATTCCACCCGCCAATTATACTGGTGATTATAGTATAGCCCGTGATGAAGCGGAAACAGCGCAGTCCGAAGTAGCAGAGGGAAATGATGTGCAGGAAGCGCTTGAAAATGCAGAAGACCGTCTCTCGAACCGCATTAATAATTAAGGGACCAACATAAAGGGCGTGTTCTTTCGTCCTTTATGTTCTCCTATTCCGCATTCAGTGTAAAAGGTTGGGTGAATGATGAAACAGACAAAAGCTCCCTATTTTTTTATTGCACCTGCAGTGATATTGTTTTTGATCTTTACGGCTTATCCGATTATTGCCTCTCTCTATTTAAGTTTTCACCAGAAAGAAGATGGGGCGTACACTTTTGCAGGGTTATCCAATTATACTCGTCTTTTAAATGACAGTATTTTTTGGACCGCTTTATCCAATACGTTCATTATATTTATTTTACAAGTGCCGCTTATGCTTATGCTTGCGATAATTCTTGCCAGTGTATTGAATAGTCAGCTGCTGAAGCTTAAAGCGCTGTTCCGGGTTTCTTTTTTCCTTCCCGCAGTGACGTCACTTGTAGCATACTCTTTATTATTTTCTATTATGATGCAGAATAACGGACTGTTTAATGAACTGCTCGGTTATATTGGTATAGATGGCATACCGTGGCTGTCTGATTCCGTTTGGGCAAAATTTTCGATTGTAATGGCTATGACATGGCGCTGGGTCGGATACAACATGATTATTTTCCTGGCCGGGTTACAGAATATTCCTGAAGAGATGTATGAGGCTGCTGCCATTGACGGTGCGGGAAAAATCCGACAGTTCTTTTCTATCACTGTTCCAAGTTTGAAACCTATCATTCTATTTGCGGGGATTCTCTCCACAATCGGAACGCTGCAGCTTTTTGATGAACCATTTAACCTGACTGGCGGCGGTCCTGGGAATTCTACCATGACCCTTGGCCTCTATATTTACGAAAACGGCTTCGAATATTTTGATTTCAGCTATGGCAGTGCTGTCGCCTATGTTGTAGTTGTTTTGGTGGCAATCCTTTCCTATGGCCAATTTAAATTCACGGGGGATAAATCATGAGACAGTCCACTACGAAGCGATTTCTAGGAAAACTGGGCATGTATACATTGTTAACCATATTTTTGATTATTTCCGTTTTTCCGTTTTATTGGATGCTTGTTGGCTCGACGAATCCTTCGGATAAAATGATCTCAAGTCCGCCTACACTCACGTTCGGTGGTCAGTTCATGGAGAATCTGGTGAATCTGAATAACACGGTGGGTATCTGGCGTGTGATGTTCAATTCGCTTTTTGTTGCCGGTTTGTACGTGGTAATTGCTTTAATAGTGAGCACGGCAGCCGCCTACGCCTTTGCAAAGTTTCAATTTAAAGGGCGGAACACGATTTTTATTATCATGATACTGTCTATGATGATTCCATATCAGGCGACAATCATCCCTTTGTTTCAAATGATGTCTGCTTACGGGCTTTTGGATACGTATTTTGCGCTGATTGCGCCGCAGTTGTGTTATCCGTTTGCCATTTTTCTTATGAGGCAGAACTTTTTGGCCTTTCCAGATTCGTTATTGGAATCAGCTCGATTGGATGGAGCACACGAGTTTAAAATTTTTACAAAAATAGTGCTGCCATCCATGAAACCGGCTCTTGCGGCGACTTCTATCTTTTTGTTTATGTACCAGTGGAATAACTTTATGTGGCCGCTTGTAGCGATACGTACGGAAGAAATGTACACATTCCCGGTAGCGCTGTCTACGTTGAACGGGGTTTCTTATACAGACTATGGTCAGATGATGATGGGAATCTCTTTAGCAACTATACCAATTATTATTGTATTTCTTATACTGCAGAAGCATTTTATTTCTGGAATGTTAGGAAGTGCTGTGAAGTAGAAAGGAAGTTTGATCGATGCTTGAAACAAAAGAAGGAAGTTTGTACTTAAATGGGAAGCCCTTCCGGATAATATCCGGAAGCATTCACTATTTCCGCATCGTGGAAGGACATTGGCGGAACCGTCTGAAAAAATTAAAAGCAGGTGGGTTCAATACGGTAGAAACGTATATACCGTGGAACTTTCACGAGCCGAAAAAAGGAATGATTACCTTTGGAGGGATGCGCAATATAGAAGGATTCATTCAGCTGGCTGACGAACTCGGCTTGTACGTTATTTTGCGTCCCTCGCCTTATATTTGTGCAGAATGGGAGATGGGCGGACTTCCCGCATGGCTGTTGAAAGACTCCGGGCTTCACTTCCGTTGCTCAGATCCAGTATTTTTATTACATTTAGAGGAGTATTATGATCACTTGCTTCCGGTATTGAAGAAATATCAGTACTCCGAGGGCGGACCGGTGATCGCGTTTCAAATAGAGAATGAGTACGGAGCGTATGGGGATGACAAAGCATATTTAGAGGCAATCCGTTGCATGTATCATGAGCATGGTATCCGGGAGCTGCTGTTTACTTCAGACGGGCCGGATATGATAAAACCGGGTTCTCTTCGTGATGAGTGGACAACATTGAATTTCGGTTCTCGTCCGGAAGAAGCGTTTCAGGAGCTGGAGAAGTGGAAACCCGGAGAAGCCCGCATGTGTATGGAATACTGGATTGGCTGGTTTGATGCTTGGGGGCATCCGCATCATACCCGCGACGCGGAAAGCACCGGCGACGTATTGAAACGGATGTTGAAGCAGGATGCATCCGTAAATTTTTACATGTTTCACGGTGGCACCAATTTTCAGTTTTATAACGGAGCAAATCACTATGAGACATACGAGCCGACGATTACGAGCTATGATTATGATGCGCTGCTGACCGAGTCTGGAGAGATTACTGAAAAGTTCAGAACGGTACAGCATATTTTGGAGGGAGAAGGACAGGCAGTCGAAAAGGTTTCGGAAGAAAAGCCTGCGCGGCTTTCGGAGCGTAAGGTCGAACTGACACAATCCGTCAGTCTGTTTGATACCATTGACACCATTTCAACACGGAAAACAAATGTATTTCCGCTATCCATGGAAGAATTAGACCAGTCTTACGGATTTGTGCTTTATCGAACAACATTTGAAGGAAAGGGAATATTTTCGGTAGAACTGGATGCCATTCAGGACCGCGCCTTTCTGTATATTAACGGAGTTTATCAATATACTTACTACCGAAATGATACAAAAAAAGTGGTGGACCTCTTTTTTTCAGAGGAGAGCAATACGCTCGAAATCTTTATAGAGAATATGGGAAGAGTCAACTATGGAAAATATTTATCCGAGAGAAAAGGGCTTATTCAAAACGTATGGATTGGAAACAGGTATACGTTTGACTGGGAAATGTACTCCATTGAGCTGGAAGATCCCGTGCTGGACTTTCAACATCAGAAAGATGCACGATTCCCGAAATTTTTTGAAGGGAGCTTTTCAGTGGAGACACCTGCTGACACCTTTGTCCGGTTAGACGGATGGAAAAAGGGAAATGTCTTGATTAATGGGTTCAACCTGGGGCGCTACTGGGAAATAGGCCCTCAAAAAACCTTGTATCTTCCTGGTCCATTGCTGCAGGAAGGGGATAATAAAATACAGGTTTTAGAATTGGAAGGACATTCTACACCATCGCTGTCCCTCGTCCCCGAGCCGGATATCGGATAAATGTTGGGGCATGGAAAGGAGAAAACATGGCTACGATCAAAGAAATTGCAAACCGAGCAGGGGTATCCCCCTCCACCGTATCAAGGGTACTTAACTATGATAAAGCTTTATCGGTGGCAGATAATACTAAGAAAAAAATATTTGAAGCTGCAGAAGAACTTTCTTACCATAAAGTCCGCGGAAAAAAAACAGAGATTTGTAAAATTGCTTTTTTGCATTGGGTGAATGATCAGGAAGAGCTCGATGATATTTATTACATGGCTATCCGCTTTGGTATTGAAAAAAGAGCCGACATGTCGAATGTGACATTGGTGAAGTATAGGGAAGACGAATTGGAACAAATTGAAACAGATGTGGAAGGGATCATTGCGGTCGGCCACTTTAATCAAGATCAGGTTCGAGCCTTGAAAAAGTTGGAGAAAAAGATAGTGTTTGTAGATTCAAATCCCGATGAAACAGCATCCGACGCCGTTTTGGTAGATTTCGAGCGTATTTCTAAAATGATTATCGATCACTACGTGAAACAGGGATACATAGAAATTGGGTTTATCGGCGGCTATGAAACATTCAAAGATACGACGGAACCGATGACAGATTTAAGGGAGCGGTATTACAGATCTTATATGGCTGAACTCGACCTGCTCCAAGAGAAGTTCATTTTTGTCTCCGATTTTTCCGTAGACTCCGGGTACCAGCAGATGAAAAAAGCAATACGCACGCTGGGGGAAGAGCTCCCGGGTGCCTTTTATGTAGCGAATGATCCGATGGCTGTCGGTTGTCTGCGTGCCCTGCATGAATCGGGTATAAAAGTTCCTGATGACGTCAGCCTGATCGGAGTGAATGATATCACGGTTTCGAAATATCTCTTTCCTCCGCTCAGCTCCGTTAAAATTTATACCGAGCTCATGGGGGAAACGGCAGTAGATCTTGCACTGGAGCGCATCCAGGAAGAACGGAAGGTTCCGAAGAAAGTGTATTTGAGTAGTGAATTAAAGATCCGGCAATCTTAAAAAAATAACACGCGAGTAGAGCAAAGAGGATCGCACAAGGAATATTTTCAGGAGCGGATGATGCTGGCGGCAGAGGATCGAATAGAATAACAGGAGATGGAGCTAAATGAGTATTTTTCAGTTAAAGAAAGAACAGCGCCTTGTGTTGGAAACCAAAGAGACGGCGTATGTCATTGATGTCCATAAACATGGTCATCTGCAGCATGTTTATTGGGGCGAAAAACTTTCGACAAAAGTGGATTACGAAGCGCTGCAATCACTTGTCATTCCGCACTCTTCTTTTGAAGCGACGCGTGGAGTAATGGGATATGATTATATTCCATGGGGAGAAATGGTTTATACAGAACCGACCCTTAAAACTTCTTCTGAATCTGGAGAACGAGGGTTTAAGTGGGAATACGCTGGTCTGCATATAGACGCCAAAGATTCAGAAAAACAACAAGTTTCTCTCAAGCTTCAGGAGTCCCTTGGCCGATATCAAGTGGAGTTAAAGTATGAAGTGTTTGAGCAAGATGACATAATCGCCAGATGTCAGACGATTACAAATGTTAACGGAGAAGCCCTACATATAGAAGCGGCCCGTTCTATGCAGGTCTCTTTTCCACCTGCACAAATGTACAATTTTAGCCATCTTGCAGGGAAGTGGGTTGGAGAGTTTCAGCTTATTCATGAAGAGGTCCACGAAGGGCGGAAAACGATCGACAGTCGTCGAGGAAACACTTCTCATCAGGCTAATCCTTGGTTTGCGCTTGATCAAGGAGCCGGAGAGGACAGTGGAGAAGTGTGGTTCGGTCATCTTGCCTATTCCGGTAATTGGGATATTCATGTAGAAAAAGATTCCCATGGATTTGTGCATGTGTGCGGCGGCATTAATGATTTTGATTTTATGAAGGTGCTTCAACCGGAGGAGAAGTTTCAAACACCGGTGTTTTATCTCGGTTATACATCAAAAGGCTTTACGGGTATGAGTCATCAAGCTCACCGTTTTCAGAGAAATCATATATTGCCAAAGAAGTTCAGGGATGCAACACGAAAAGTGTTATATAATTCCTGGGAAGCAACGTACTTTGATGTTTCTGAGGAAAACCAAAAAAAATTGGCAGATGAAGCAGCAGCTATCGGCTGTGAACTTTTCGTTGTGGATGACGGATGGTTTGGAAAACGAAATTCGGATGATTCAAGCCTTGGAGACTGGGAAGTGAATCATGATAAATTTCCGAACGGCCTCGACCCATTGATTTCATATGTGAAAGAAAAAGGGATGGATTTTGGTATTTGGCTGGAGCCGGAAATGGTCAACGAAGACAGTCGCTTGTTTCAAGAGCACCCGGAGTGGGTGTATCATTTTGCGACACAGGATCAGACGACAGCCCGGAATCAATTAGTGCTTCAGTTTGGCAGGGAAGACGTACGTGCTTATGTAAAAAAAGTGCTCGATCAGCTCTTGGGAAGCAGTGATATTTCCTTTATTAAATGGGACATGAACCGCTCGTTGTCTGAAGTTGGCCGGATGGGCGCTGGAGTGGAAGAGCAGAAGCAGTTATGGCATGAACATGTCGAAGGACTGTATGACGTGTTTGACTACATCAAGTATGCTTATCCGCACGTGCTGGTGGAAACCTGTTCTGGGGGCGGCGGTCGTATTGATCTCGGTGTTCTGCAGCGGACGGATCAGTTCTGGACAAGCGATAACACCGATCCCCGGGACCGGCTTTCCATTCAGCGCGGATGTTCCTATGCTTATCACCAGAAAACTATGATGTGCTGGGTTACGGATACCCCTAACTGGCTGAATAAGCGCACCGTTCCTTTGAAATACCGCTTTCATTCCGCTATGATGGGCGGTCTTGGTATTGGGGGGAATCTGCATGAATGGACGAAGGCAGAAAAGGAAAAGGCAGCTCGCTGGATTACTTTTTATAAACACATCCGGCCGGTGATTCAGGATGGGCTTACTTACCGTTTAACAGCTTCTCATCCAAAGAAGGAAACGGAAATTGTGCAGTATGTTAGTGAAGAGGGCAGTCGTTCTGTTGTATTCCTTTTGGAAAACGGCTTATCTTTCGGTCCTCATCCTGTTCGAGTGAAGTTGAAAGGTCTCGATAAAAATGCTCGATATTACTGCTCTGAGGGTACAACGGCTACTGGTGCGTTTTGGATGAATCATGGACTAATATGGAAATTGGAAGAAGAGTATCAGTGCGAGATTATCGAACTTTCGAAACTAGATGAATAATAGCTCTCGTATTGGAATATAAGTCTCAACTGATGCTGATAAACTAACATCTAGTAAACGTTAAAAAGGAGTTATGTAAGGTGGCTGATTTATTAAAAGATGGGTTTAGCACCGAATTTTTATATTCCTTTGGCAGAAAGGTTCACAAGGTTTATCCCCTTTTGGATGTCGACAACTTTGTGGATGCTGTGGTGGCAAACGATTGGGAATCCATCGCGTTTAAAAAAAGAATACGCCGCATTAGTACAGTTTTAGGAGAACATTTGCCTCCCGATTTCAAGGACGCTCTTGCAGTTCTTTATAAAATAGATGAAGAATGTAACGGGCTTCGTTATTTATTTTTTCCTGATTTTGTAGAAGTCTATGGGTTGGAGGAAGAGAACTGGGAGAATTCGATGGCGGCGTTAGAACGATTTACGTCAAAATCATCAGCCGAATTTGCGGTACGGGCTTTTATTTTAAAAGACCCTGAGAGAATGATGAATCAGATGTTGGAATGGTCAGAACATCCGAATGAACATGTGAGAAGATTGGCAAGTGAAGGGTGCCGGCCAAGGCTACCTTGGGGACAATCCCTGCCATTGTATAAGCAGAATCCACAACCTGTCCTCCCTATTTTGGAAAATCTTATGGATGACAGCTCTTCTTATGTACAAAAAAGCGTTGCTAATAACCTCAATGATATTGCAAAAGATAACCCAAATGTTGTCGTTGGCATGGTGCGAAAGTGGAAAAATAGAAGTCCCGGTACGGACTGGATTTTACGACACGGCAGCCGTACCTTAATTAGAAAAGCTGATCCTGAGATCATGGAACTTTTTGGTTATCCTCCTGTAGAAGTGAAGGATGCAACAATTACCATGAATGCAAGCGATATAACGATTGGACAAAGCAGTACACTTCAATATGATATAAGGGTACAAGAGGGAAACGCTGTGAAAGTCCGAGTGGAATACGGTATTTATTTTGTGAAGTCCCGTCAACATACATCTCGAAAATTGTTCCTGCTTTCAGATAAAAAAGTCCAAGGTGGAGCTACGATGACAGGGGAACGGACACACAGTTGGGCGGACCTTTCTACTCGAAAACATTACCCCGGATCACATCGTATTGGTCTATATGTTAATGGAGTGGAAGTAGCGTCGACGGAGATAAATCTGTTAAGCAATTCCAAAAAGGAAAACGAAGCCTAAGATTTCTCTCTTTTTACGCCTCCGAATATAGCAAGTTCAAACCATTTAAAGTAACAGTCCGTATGTTTAAAGCCGATATCTTTAAGCCAATCGAGTTGAACCGTTACTGTTTCCAAAATATTATCCTCTTTATCGGGGCGACTATGATACTCTTTTGCCACTGTTTCTCTGTCTTTCTGATTATAATTTGATAAATGATCTATAAACAGTTCATCATATAATGTTTCTAATTCTGCAGTGGCTGAAGCGGTATGCTCCATATTAATGAAAATGCCGCCTTTGGACAATAAATGATATATTTTGTTATAAAGCTGTTTTTTCTGAGAATGGGGAAGGTGATGTATAGCGAATCCCGAAACAATGCAGTCTACGGAATGAGAATCCGCCAGTTCATCAATAGAATGAAAGTCGTCTAGTATGATATCGCAACGTTTATTATAGATTTTCATATTTTCCTTGGCTGATTCAATCATTGGTTTCGAATGATCTAACAAAATAGCTGAAGCATCAGGAAATGATTTTAGTATGATTTTAGCCAAAAATCCATTCCCACAACCCAAATCAATAACTTTACGAGGATAAGGATTAAAATGATGAATCACTTGAAGCATGATCTTAGCTTGCTCCGCTCCAAAAGGTATTCCTCCTCTAACATTTTCCAAATAGTCCTCCGTCACATCTTGTCTTTGCCAATGTGAAGTAACCATACACAATCCTTCCTCCAAGAATTATAGATTTAAATACTTGTATAATACATTCAAGAAAAATCAGCGCTTTACCTCTTTTTGGTTCTCATTGATGAAAATCGTTAAAGAGATGCATTATTTCTGCCATTTTCAACGTTAAGAAGTTCAATTTATAGTGTCACTCTTCTGCCTCCACCGTAACCACGGTCATCTGGCTTTGGTTTAGAAATCGCACCGGTATCACACTGGTGCCGAGGCCGCTGTCGATGTAGAGCCGGCTGCCGGAGACGGATCGGTACGTTCCTTTGTCGTAGCGCGGGAAGAAGCCTTCGCCGGGGGAGACGATTCCGCCGATGAAGGGGAGCCGGATCTGACCGCCGTGGGTGTGACCGCTCAGGATAAGATCGGCGCGGGCGGCTGTTTTATTTTCTACGATGAGCGGGGCGTGAGAGAGCAGGATGGTGTAATGCTCTTCATTTATCCCCTGAAATGCCCGAATCAAGTTGTGGTGGTTCGTATAATGGTCATCGAGGCCGACGAGGTTGATGACGGCCCCGTCTATCTCGACCTGTGTATGCGTATTACCAAGAACCGTGATACCGCGTTCCTTGAGTCCATTGAGAAGTGTTTCTTTGTGCGGGTTATCCCATTCGTGATTACCGGTGACAAAATAGATTTTCTCCGTCACTCCGGTCAGCTTTTCCATCAGATGCAGCACCGGCTCCATGCTGGATGTACTTTCATCAATGAGATCACCTGTGACGACGATCATGTCGGGATCGGCTTCTTCGGCGGCGTGAAGGAGCGGCTCGTTACTCTCCCCGAACTGTTTATTATGCAGGTCGCTGATCTGAAGCATGCGAATCGATGTGTTGGAGGGCAGTTCCTCGGTTGCGAACGAGACGTGTGCTGTTTTGAACACGTTCGTATCGTAGTAGCTTTTCCCCACAATCGCTGCGGCAACTGTAATCAGGATAAGAACGATCCAACGTTTTTTTGTCATGATAATAATGACCCTCCTTTTGCATGATACGGGCTGGAGTACCTATGACTCTATGATAGCATGCCCTATGTCCGTTCGGCAGGGAAGAAAAGGATCACCGCTGGGATTATCATACCCCTATTGAAGAAACGATTCGATGCTTCTTCTTTCCCATAAGGATCGATCGCAAACGGGAAAAGTCTATTTTTGGTTCCAGTCATCGTCACTACCCATTGGTGACCGTAAACAGGGCTTCCTTGTTTATGATCAAAATGATAAGAGGCTCCCTCTATCGGTGTTAAAACCTGTGACGAAGGCTTTGTCTTCGGATATACACTGTCTTCGATAGAATTTAGGGGTGTTTTTTATCGAATTCAACGAATTCTAGAACAGTTCAATGGATGCTATTGGGTTTTTGTTTATCAATCCATTAAATCCATATTTTTTTGGTAAGATTTCTTCAATGAAATATAATTAATAGTAAAAAACAATATAAAAATTACAACTAATAGGAGTGTGAACTGAAACCAATTGTCCCTAGAGTTTGGTAAATCTACTAATACTAAGTACAACAATCCAAAAATAAAACTGAAATTAATACTTTGTACAAATGTTTTCTTCTTTTTATTATTAAATTCCGCTTTAGTTGACACGGAAATGTATTCTATTCCTGAAATGGAATATCTAAGCAAGATGTAAAGTCCAAACAAGCCTAAAGCTAAAATGGTTAGAAATTCGTAATTAATGCTAAAAAATAATTTATTTATTAATAAAGACACTACCAGGAAAATAGGTATAATAACTGATGCTTCTGCAAAAAAGTAAAGAGATTTTTGTCTTTTATATTCATCTTCTGGCAAAAAAACAGAAAACCACGACTTTATCATTTTTAATGAACCTCCCAAAACAAATCATCTAATGTTTTTTCAAGTACATAGGCTATATTACAACATAGCTTTAAACTAGGATTGTACTCTCCTTTTTCTATTAAACCTATTGTTTGTCTTGTCACATTAACTTGCTCAGCCAAACTTTGTTGTGTCATTAACTTTTCGAGCCGAGCCATTTTTACTCGATTTTTCAATTCAACCACCTTTAATACTATTTTCTTCATTGTAACTTATAAATTACATAAAGTAAAATATATATTACATATAGAGAAATTAGGATTGAAAAAGGGATTGCTTTTCAAATATATAATTTTGGATATAGAAAGGTTTTTCTATCTTAAATGATTTTGATTTGGAAGTTGAACCTGGGGAAAGACTTTCTATTATAGGGGAGTCTGGAGTTGGAAAAACTTCTTTGCTTAATATTATTGGTCTACTTGATACACAATATCAAGGGAGCTATAAGCTTTTTGATTCATCTGTTAAAGATTTATCACGAAATAAACTAGCTGAGTGGCGTAATCAAAAAATTGGTTTTGTTCTTCAGGAGTCCTCACTAATTAATTCTTTGACCATAGAGGATAATATTAAATTGCCGCTTATGTATGCTAACATTGAAAAAGACCTAACTGTCCAAGATCACTTTAAACGAATTATTAATAAAATTGGGATTGAGCCCATTTTGAAAAAAACCACTTATTTGTTCTGGTGGCCAACGATCTAGAGCTGTTTTTGCTAGGGCTGTAATTATGAATCCCCAAAGAATTTTATCAGATGAACCAACTGCGTCTTTAGACTTAGAAAATAAAGAAAAAATTATCAATCTACTTTTTGATATGAATAAAGAATTTAATACTACTGTTATTACAGTGACTCATGATTTAGATTTAGCCAATCGTCATGAACGAATAATTACTCTCGAAAGGAATGAATAAAATGGGATTCTATGCAATGATCATGTCATTCATCCTTGGCATATTCTTCACCATTCTTGGTGCTTCTCGTAGAAAACGGAATTTTTTATACAAGTTTTTCATAGTGCTAGGAATCATTCTCATTCTTTTTGCTGTTTATCTAGCAAGGCCTCATTAAGAATCATAGTTATATATAGATCAGTGTCTCTATCAAGGATAAAAGTTGTTGAACCTGCCCAATCAACCTCCATGATTTCACCTGGTTCTCTTCGAATTCGTAACGTAGCTTTATACTTGTCTGCATAGTTACTATAGTGACGGGCAAAGCTACGATATGAATATGGTATCTTTTGATTCGCTCGGCATTCAGCTTCATATTCATGGTGCAGAAGTGAAAGAGCCACGTTTGGCTTAGCTAATTCTTTATGGATATAATCAAAGTTCAAGCCTGCCTACCTGACCCTTCCATCGTTTTTTCCGGAAAGAGAAACTCTTCAATCCATTGATCTGTCATTTCCTCCTCCAAGGGATATCCTAAGCCCTGGTTGTTACCTTCCTTTTTTATCAAAACATGTAAAATGTGTTTTAAGTTTTAGACATTTGATAAGAAATAGAGGATAAAATATAAAACGATAACGAGGCAATCTTGCAAAAGTCTACTTTCTTTCATTCTTTCTTATATTTATTAGCTACTTTTTGTCTTCCTGATAACCAAATTCCCAACAGCATTGATGTTCCTCCCATACCAATAACTAAAACCGTACCAATATTAGAAAATGAATATAAACCGTATATTCCCCCTGATATAAAAGTTATAATATAAGCTGAAGGTAAGATTGCTCCCCAGAAACCCTTTGGCCTGATCGATAAGTAATGTTGTGTTACTAATATTGATGTTGCTATTACATAGGGTAAAAATGTATTGAACAATTTAACCATCCTCCATTTCTCAAATTCCTACATGTTGATAACTATAAACATATAATAGATTAAGTTAATTTTTTTATCCTTCTTTGGTAATTTTATATCTTTTTTAAAAAATTATGTTCCTTCCAGGACCTTAAGTGATGACAGAGGAACCAACCGTTACTGTATAGTTTGGTGATCTTCATTACCATGGATATGGCAGTGAACAGGATGCGGAACGCTTTGCGGATATGACCATGAAAAAGAATTTCAAGATTCATAGATTATTCCTTTCAAAACGTCTCTACATCAGAGTAAAAAGGCTCATTTTAAACGATTTTATTATTTTTTAAACAAGTTTATAATTCGTACGCAGAAATAAGGGCAATCTCCGTAATGTGTACTTTTTTCACTGCTGATATGTTTTATAATATGTACTACCAATGAAACAGGAGTTTTCAAAAAAAGGAAGAAAATTTCTGGATGTACCCCGATTGAACCTTTTTTTATCTGTTATGATGAAGGTATTCAGATGAAAACGGACCAGAAAGGAAGAGGGGCAATGCACCTTTTTGATATCGAAGACGTGATTGATGAGGATACGTTTTCGCGGGGCATGATGTATATTGTGGAAGAACTGGTGACAAAAATACAGGAACCGAACCGGAACCATTTTGTCATCGAGGTCGAAGGAGTAGAGGATTACACTGTAGACGTTGTTTTGGATGATGAACAAAATATTGTGAAGACGTTTTGTGACTGCCAGATTCCTAGGAGGTCCTACTGCGAACATACTGCGGCTGCGCTAATAGCGCTAGGGGAACATAAAAAAGATGAGGATCCGGAAATGGAGGCTGCCGCTCACCCGGATTTTGAGACAGCGCTAGCATCTCTGTCGCGGGAAGAATTGACCAAGCTGATGCGCGGGGTCGCGACGGAGTACCCGGAGGTTAAGCAGCAGGTGCTGGCCGCTTTTGATGCGCCGGTGGATCCAGTGGCCTCAGCCCGGAAGCTCGTGAAGGATTATATCGAAACTTATGAACGGGACGGTTTCATCGCATATCATGATGTTTCGGCTGCGCTGGAAGGGGCGCATATGGTGCTGGAACAGGTCGAAGAGAAAGCGGCAGATGGTGAAGCGGAACAGGCGGTGCAGCTCTGTCTTGTGGTACTCGCCGAAGTTGTAGATATGCTTGCTTATGCGGATGATTCTGGCGGAGAGCCGGGTCTTGTCATCCATCAAAGCTTGGTTCTGATTCATCAGGCGGCGGCCGTTGGGGTTACAAAGCTTTCTGAAACTGGGAAGGATCGCGTATTTCATATTTTGCTCACCGAAGTGGTCAAACCCCGATATGATGACATGATGGAATGGCGCACGAGTCTCCTGCAGGCATGTATATATGTGTCGGATACGGTGGAACGGCGCAACCGGCTCGAAGCGAAAATTAAGCAGTTGCTAGAAGAACTTCCGGAAGATTCCTGGGGGGCTATGGTATACGAGCCGCTAATGAAAAAGATTCAGCTGGAGATTATCGAAATGTACGACAGTGAAGAAGCGGTGAACGCCTATCTTTCTGAGAACTTGGCGTACCCGGAATTTCGTGAAAAAGCGGTGGATCGTCTGCTGGATAAAAAAGAGTATGAAGAAGTGTTGGAGATATGCGAAAAAGGACTGCAGACGGATACGCGCCCCAATTTGCGCAGGAAGTGGAATGAGTACAAGCTACATGTTTATGGACAGACCAATAATGTGGAAAAACAGAAAGCGCTACTGCTGGAATTACTGCAGGACGGAGAAGACCGGCATTATGAGCGTTTGAAACGTCTGTATGCTCCGGAAGAGTGGCAGGAAGTGATGCAGAAGATTCTCGATGATTTTGACCAGAACGGCCGCCCTATGCCCGCGTATCTGACCGTGCTGACCGAAGAGCGTCTGGTCGACCGGATACTAGACTACTGCCGGCAACAGCCGAGACGTATTTTAAAGTTGTATCCGTATGTAGCGGAGGACTATCCGGAAGCGGTGCAGGACCTGTTTGCCGGGGTGATTAGAGAAGCGGCCGAACATAGCAGGGACCGAAAAAAATATCGCAGCGTCTGCAAGCACATTCAGGAATTGGCGAAAGCGTGCGGACAGTCTGCTGCAGATGAGCTGAGGGACGAATTGATAGACGTATATCAGCGTCGCCCAGCGTTTGTGGATGAACTTGAAAAATATAACATGATTTGAAGGATACACTCTTAGATGATTGGCGGAGGCCTGCTTAATCATGAAATGAAGCAATGTGTGAGGAAATAAAAAAGGCTGCCATATTTCCTTTTATCGGAAAACAGGCAGCTCGTTGTGGCGTGTTAGTCGATATATAAGTTGTTTTTAAGAATTTTTTCTGCTTTTTTCTCCTGCGACTTATAAATTGAATGTAGTACACTGCTGAAGAAGTGTTTCATTTAGCATTCCTCCATCTCTTACGTTCTTACCGCATAATACAACGAAGATTGCAAATGTACAAATCCATGAAAATATCATGAAAACGAAAACATCTATTATGAAAGCGTATAAAAAGGAGGATTTTCTCTTTATTTCTTTGATTTACTAATTAATTGATGGAAATCTGTCATATATAGTTATTCTTGTTTTCTGAGGTGTTTTTTTATTCTATACCGCGAATTGTACAAAAAAGTAACCCTATAAACTTTTTCTCAATACTCCTTAACAAAAGCCTTTCCTTTTAACCATATCCAAATAGCGATCAGCATCCCTAGCAGTCCTGCTGCAAACAAAATTAGTTGGATGTCCATTCCAGCTGAAGCTAGTACACTTACAACACCATATGCAATAGGATCAAACCCATTCATAGCCAAAAAGATAATGCTCATTACCCGCCCCATGATTCGGTTCTCAGTAGTTTCTTGAACGGCTGTAAAAAATGGAACAAACACGAATGCAATGGAAAATCCAATGAAAAATAATATGGCTGTCAAAATTGTTAAATTATCCGCAAAGCTAAAGATAATGAGAGATATCAAGGAAGCAAACAGTCCCATTAAAGATGTTAAACCTTTACGTTTCACTTTAATAAAGCTCATAATCATCGTCCCGATAACCATGCCAACTCCTAAGCTTACTTCCATAAAACTTAAATGAATGGGAGTGCCGCCGAGAAGATCAACTAATAACGGCATAGCAATCTCTAGTCCGCCAAAAACAAAAAAGTTTAATGTAATCAATACAAGAATTCCGATTACTAAAAAACGGGAAGATTTCATATACGCTATACCTTCACGGAAGTCTTCTATAGTATTTTGATTTGTACTTTGCTCAACTGGTACTTCTTTAATGAAAGGTGGAAATACGACAAAAGCAGATGCGAGTACTAAAGTAGTCGCCACCAAATAACTTGTCGATATAGAACTTGTTTCCATAATACTCCCCGCTAGGATGGGACCGATAATAAAAGATATTTGGTCAACGCCTTGAAAGTAAGCATTAGCTTGTTGTAATTGTGATTTTTTAACGACTTTTGGTATCAAAGATGAACTGGCTGGACCAAAAAATGCATCTAACATACCAAATGTACCTGTACTTACAAATAACAAAACTAGCGTCATAGAATCGTTTGCCACAAGCCAATAAATACTAAATAAAACAAAGGCCTGCAACAAGTTAGTACTAAACATAATGGTCGTTTTTTTGTATTTATCAGCCAAAACGCCACCAAATGTTATCAAAATTAAACGTGGAACGGTAGCTGTAATTAAAGCAAGTCCTAAGATCCCAGGAGAACCAAGTATATTGATAATATACCAAGTAGTAGTTGTTAGGAACATACTAAAGCCAACAATTGCGAAAATGCCTGCAATTAAAAGTAACATGTATGTTCTATTACGAAAGATCGATTGTTTCATGAAATTTTCTCCTTCTCTTCACTCCATTGTTTACAAAATCATCTTATGGTATATAGTAACTATATAGTCAAGAGTGGAGTGATGAAAAAATGAAGGAAAAGAATATTAAATATTTCACCACAGGGGAATTTGCAAAACTTTGTAAAGTAAACAAACAGACATTATTTTATTACGATCAAATTGGACTTTTATCCCCTGTATTTAAAAATGAAAAAGGATATCGCTATTACTCCATTCAACAGTTAGAATTTTTCACTGTTATTGATTTGTTAAAGGATTTAGGCATGTCATTGCGTGATATTCGATATTATGTAGTAAATAAGTCGCCAGAAAAATTTTTATCGATGATGTATCAACAGAGAGAAGAGATTGCGAAACAACGTAAGGAAATTGAAATGAAAGAGAGAATGATCGATACAAAAATTGAATTGATGCAAAAAGCATCTGACCTTAATTTTAGTAATATTACACTCGAAAAATTACCGGAACAAACATTTTATTTAAGTGAAAATATAGAAAATATAACGGATGATACATTTTTTGAAGTATTGGCAGGTTTCATTGATGAATTGTACGAATCCTATCTTGATACAGGAAATCCTATAGGCAGTATTACGAAACGAGAACAAATACTAAAAGGGGAATTCACTAATTACAGTCATTTGTATATGCTTCAGCGAAATCCAAAGAAAGGTCGTCCCTATTTTAAGATGGGGGAAGGATACTTTCTAATTGGATACCATGTAGGAGCGGAAAACACTTCACATAGTACATATGAGCGACTTTTGTCAGAAATGGAACGATTAAATGTAAGGCTTGGAGATTATGTGTTGGAAGAATTTATATATGATAACGTTGTACAGAACAGTGAGGATCAATACGTTATCAAGATAATGATTCAGGTCCATTTATAGAAAGGTCAGTGAGGTATGGATGAGATTGAAACACAATGTGAATCGATGTCGGTCCACCGTGAGATGTGGACCGCTTTTTCATATGATTCCTCATTGTTTTCGGCTGACACTACGCCATGAGACTAGTTCGATCCATTGCTTGATGCAGCGGCTGTTGCGCCTGTAATGGCTGCAATCATGGCGGCCTGCTGGGCTTGAAGAATGGATTCAAGCGTAGTATACAGACTTGTTTCGGTGAGTCCGGAATGCTCGAGTTTTTCATTTACAAAAAAACTGCCGGCAATGAGTACATTCATATCTTTACTCCATTTAAAATGCTTCATGTTAGTGAGCTTTTCGTACATTGTTTGAATGTCATGCATGTCAAAGAGATCGGTAGGAAGCAATGCAAGCATCCCAATCATCGGATAGTACATCGGTTTTGACTTAATTCCAGCCTCTTTGAAAGCATCAGAAACTTCTACCGCCCGCTGAATGAAAAGTTGTGGATTCTCCCCGCTACCTAGCGAAAGAATATGGCTCAAAAACTGTAACTCATTACCTTTTTTAAATCCTTGCTTATCTAAAGCTTCATAATAATTTTCAATTCGCTCAATCATATCGTTTTTTTCCTCCATTGCAAGTAAAACTGCAAGAGGATAATCACTCGCACCTGTTATAAAAGGGTGCTCTTTTTTCATTTTTTCATACAATATCATTGCTTTCTCGGCAGTTTCCTGAATGGACTCGTCTTGAGTCAACAGACTTGCAGCAGCAATGTATGTGGACTCCCCACCTTTGAATTTTTCTTGCTTTAATGTGTTGTAGACGTCAAAAAGCTGAGGTACTTTTTCTGCAGGTTGATCAAACTTTACGTCAAGCAAGGCTGCCATTGTGAACCGGGGATGTGATTTCATCGAAGAAAAGGCGCCGGCTTCTTTTTTTAAATCATCGGCCACCTGAAAAAAACGGCCCTCTTCCCATTTTTTATCGTTCATCACGTAGACCGAAGCGATTGTTTTTACAATATTGTCATCAAATACCTTCCATTTCATGGCCTTCTTCAATGTTTCGAACAATTCAACGTATTGATTAATCTTTGTTTCACTCATGGAGAATTCCTCCCAGACTGATTTATTACATTTTACCATGTTTCTCAATCTTTAAGAGTCCATCTTCCGTTATTTTCCGAAAAAAATACAAATAGGGAAAAGGGTATGTTTTGTAGGAGGAGGTGGCATTATAGATATCTGTAAAAAGAAAAACCCGGGAGATGAATATTCCCGGGTTTAAAAGCTTTTTTTAACGAAACAGTACAACATAAGTAATTCTCAAAAATGACAGAATGCCGGGATTTTTAAACTTATTCACGAAGTTCCCTCCTGTTTTCTTGATTAACCATAGTCTCTCATTAAATACACTTTTCTTCTACATATATGTAAGTTTACCTAACAAGAAAATTCAGTTATTTTTGAACTTTCATAAAAAAAGGGTAAAATGGTTATATCTTGTTGGAGGAGGATTCTAGTTATGGCTGACGTAAACAATATTATGACGTGGACGTTTTATGAAGAAACGAAAGTTCCGGCGGAGATTATGGATGTTCTGGTGGAAGGAGAAACAGCAGAGATTGCCTATAAAACAGTACGAGATGTCGCCGTAGTGACGAATAAGAGAATCATGATTGCGGATCGTCAAGGAATGACGGGGAAAAAGGTGGAAGTGTATACGATTCCGTTTTCTTCTATTGTAATGTATTCTTCAGAAAATGGAGGAACATTTGATCTTAATGCGGAAATGGAGTTGTGGACGAAAGTTGGTCGTCTTAAGCTGAATCTGAATAAAAAAGTGGATGTTCGAAAACTAGATCGTTTGATAGGTTCACACATTTTGTGAACGGGAACTTTACCGTTAGCTTAAGTGAAAATGCCCTTTCATATACAATAAGAGGGCATTTTCAAACGATATTTTATGAACCTGTTTGATCATTAAGTCTGTAGCTTATTTCAAGTTGATCGCCATTAATAATAGACGCATTAATAATATAATCATAGTTATATGTATCGTTTTCCGTCAACTCACCAGTTATTTTGAATTCCGTACCATCTTCATCTACTTTTTCAATATTTGCCGACTCTTCATCTTCTACTACCAAGTCGTCTTCTGTCACATCCTCTGAATCTTCAGCCAACCCCTCTACCATTAATTGTGTTGATTCTTCATAGATGTTGTCTTCATTGAAAGCAGAACAACCAGAAATAATTGCTGTTATTCCCAATGCTCCTATAATTGACACTATTATTTTCATTATGTAAACTCCCTACCTTTGTTATTTATTTCCTTATTCTAATAAATCACTATACAACACTCATCCTGATATTAACATGTGTCTATTTTCCTGTTTTTTCTATATGAACTGACAAAATAAGGGATATTACGCGGGGGAAATTAGTCGAAAAGATGCAGAAAGCTTTATTTTCTTCACATACATAATGCAGAGTGGAGTTCAGTATAAAATTGGACAATTTAATAACGGTCAGATAAACTAAATTCAATAAATTACTTTCGACAAAAATCGGGCGCTGACAGCCCTCAGGGAGAAAAATATGGAAAGTTTTAATAACTTTAAGTTAAGTGATAGTATCAAGCAAGCATTAACGGAATTAAGATACGATAATCCAACGGAAGTGCAAGAAAAAGTAGTTCCTTTTGCATTAAAAAAACAGGATCTTATTGTGAAATCTCAAACTGGGAGCGGTAAAACTGCTTCCTTTGGGATTCCTATTTGTGAATTGGCAGATTGGGAGGAAAATAAACCGCAGGCACTAATTCTCACACCTACGCGGGAGCTCGCTGCTCAAGTGAAAGAGGATATTATAAATATAGGTCGGTTTAAGCGAATAAAAGCTGCAGCTGTTTTTGGCAAACACCCTTTTGACAAACAAAAATTAGAGTTAAAGCAAAAGACACATGTAGTCGTCGGTACACCGGGTAGAGTGTATGATCATATTAAAAAAGGAACACTTCTTTTGGACAAAATCAAGTACCTCGTCATTGATGAAGCCGATGAAATGTTTAATATGGGGTTCATTGATCAAGTCGAATCCATTATAGAAGAACTTCCAGAAGAAAGAGTAACTTCGATTTATTCCGCTACGATTCCTGACGATGTAGGTCGGCTTTGCAATAAATATATGAAAAATCCGATTAAACTAGAGGTTGCTGGTATGGGAATAACGACGAATAAGATTGAACACTCCTTATTGAAAGTAAACGAAGAAAAGAAATCATCCATTCTTAAAGATGTAACCATTGTTGAAAATCCAGATAGCTGCATCGTGTTTAGCAGGACACAAGAAATGGTGAATGCCTTATTTAGTGAGTTAAAACGAGCAAATTATTCCACGGAAAAGATTCATGGGGGACTGAGACAAGAAGACAGATTTTCTGTCATGAACGATTTTAAACGAGGTTCCTTTCGCTATCTGATTGCGACAGATGTGGCCGCACGCGGGATTGACATAGATAATATTGCCCTAATTATCAATTATGACATTCCAGTTGAAAAAGAAAGCTATGTTCATCGAACCGGACGAACTGGACGTGCCGGTAAATCAGGAAAAGCAATCACCTTTTTTACCTCTGTTGAAGAAAAATATGTTGCCCCGATTGAAGAATATATAGGTTTTTCAATCCCTGTTAAATCTGTACCAAACCAAGCAGACGTTGCGAAAGCAAACAAAGCCTTCAAAGAAAAAGTGATTGCTCCATTGCAGGATAAAAAAGATAAAAGCGATCTTTTAAATGAAAATATAATGAAGCTTTATTTTAATGGTGGTAAGAAAAAGAAATTGCGACCTGTAGATTTCGTTGGGACCCTCACAAGCATTCCAGACATAACGGCTGATGATATCGGGATTATCACCATACAGGAAAATGTCACTTATATTGATATTTTAAATGCGAAAGGTACCATCGTATTGCAGGAAATGAAAAATAGGACAATAAAGGGAAAACAATTAAAGGTTCATGAAGCCAGGAAATGATGGTTGAAGGATAGGACCTTTAGTAGTCTTGTTAAGCTTGCAACGAATGTCACATAGACATTCATATTTATTAATGTTTTCCGTGTGATTTATATATATTTGTAAAAGATAATGAAAAAATAGGAACGGAGGTAAAAAGGCAGATAGTAATAGCGCGAATTTCCCTGAAAACTTTAAGTGAAGATAATTAGCGTATTATGTTGACAACATAGGGAACTTGGCTACGGGTGGAATAAGAATGAGTGAAAGTGTAACCATGAATGATATACGTGATCTTGCCCATGTTATGTCAAAAAAAAATAGTATCATGGGAATTCCATTAGGTGGAGCGAAAATAGGGATTGTGGGTGACCCAGAAAGTGAAGATAAGGACAGCAAATTACAGGCATTTGCCAAAATGGCTGAAGACTTATTAAGGACAAAGATTTTAGTTGGAGAAGACATGGGATTGACGAGCAGTGACGTGAAGAAGGTTTATCAATCAATTCAGTTTGACCCAAGTGAATTAGTTATTGAAACTTTAAGCAAAAAAGGGATCCCTATTCAACTACCTGCTGGTAAGACAGTTGATGATTTACTAAGTAAAGATTTTATGGATTATCTTGCTGGATTTGGTTTATTAGAGGCGATAGAAGAATCAGCGGTTGTATCGGATATTGATCTTACTCAATCAAAAGTAGCTCTGCAAGGATTCGGTACTGTCGGAAGTGGAATTGCTATGTTGTTAATAAATAAAGGAGCTACTATAAGTGCTATTAGTGATGTGAACCATTGCGTTTATCGAGATGAAGGTTTTTCTTTTGAAGAACTTCGTTCGCTACAAGGAGTCGGAGGAAACCTTAACATTTCACAACTTACTAATTTTAAGAAACTAAATCGAGATAAAATTTTTTCCTTACCTGTTGATATTTTCGTTCCTGCTTCCGTGTCCAATGTAATAAATAGTGAAAATGCCTCTTCCATACAAGCTAAACTTATTGTTGAAGGCGCAAATTTACCAACTACAAAGGACGCTGAAAAAATTTTAATGAAGCAAAACAAGCTTATTTTACCTGATTTTGTAGTAAATGCAGGGTCAGCGGTCGGATTTGGTTTATTGATTACAGGTCAGGCAGAGTTTGACGATGTTTTTGAAGTATGTGCTACACGAATCAGAAGTGTAGTTAAAACGATACTTAGTGAAAGTATTGAAAAAAATAGTACGCCACGTAAGGTAGCGATGGAGGTAATGGACAATAATATGAAGATAATGCGGCCAAATTAGGACTAAAAACATGGTTGAGATGAGTTGCGTTGACTTCATATCATCGGTCATGTAAACTCTTAGTTAATTAAATAACTAACTAAGAGTAAGGAGATTAAAATGGCCGAACCTAATGTTGTTACAAAAGAAGATTTAGTTGAATCTGCCAAACGTTGCATCGTAGAAAAGGGAATAAATAAGCTTACGTTAAAATCAGTGGGAGAAGGCGCTGGTGTGACTCAAGGAACTGTTTATTATCATTTTAAAACCAAGGATAAACTGATGATTGAGATTGTAAATGATATGTGTGAGTCTTCATGGAATCATCTAGAAAATGTAAATAAAGAATCAAAAGATCAGGGATTTAAATGGATTAAAACTGCACTACAGTCAGCTTATGAGCGACACACCAAAAATTCTTTTTATCATCATTTATTTTTGTCGTTGATTACTACAGGATTAAATAATGATGATGTTCGCGGACAAATGGGAGATTTATTGAAATATGAAAATGAAGTTCTTCAAAAACAAATTCAATCTTTTATTGGGACCGATGAACTTTATGGAATTTCAACAGAAATCTGGAGTGTCTTATGGAATGCTTTAATTGATGGTTTAGCCATTCAAACGCTTATGGTCGAAGATTTAGATATTGAAAAGGTGTACGAAGGAATAGAGCTGTTACTGGTTAAAAAAATGGATAATATGTAAACAAGTATGTAGGAGTGTGATGAAGGATGTTTTTTCTATTTTGGGGATTTTTAGTTTGGTTGGGTGCATCAGCCATTTTTAGATTTACAGGACAATTCTTTTTCTCTCTTGAAAGTCCAACTCTACTAGTTACTTCATATATTTTGGTAGTTCCTTTAATATTGATCCTGACATTACCGGTTTATCGATGGAAAAAAGTACACTCGCAGCAACGACTTAGAGCGGCTATCTTGATAGCTTTACCAGGTATGTTCATTGATGCGGTTGTGTTAATTTACTTCTCAGATGTATTTGTAAATTTAGAAGCTCGGATGAATGGAATGTTTGCTTCTTGGTTGCTGTGGGCCAATTCATTTATTCTTCTTACGGGATTCATACCAGGAAAAAAATCTAACTAATTTGACAAACAAATTACTGGAGGTAAATAAAATGTCCCTTTTTTTACAAAAAGAAAGACAGGTGTTAAATCAATACTTTTCAGGATTTGACTATCAATTAAAACAAGATTCATTATTAAGTAGAGAGATGGAAAACGTAACAACATATATGGATATGGCAAAGAGTTTAGGAATTACATCTCTTATGATACCAAAAGAGTATGGGGGAAAAGGAGCTAGTGCACTAGAGGCGATTTATATTCAGCGTTCGATAGGAAGTAGATCGCCTTCCCTTGCTGTCTCTTTTATGATGCACCAATTCTCAATAGCCTCATTAATTGAAGCGGCAAAATACCAAACTAATCTACAATCTGCTTTAACAAATATTTCAGAACATAACTTATTACTTGCTTCAGCTTTTGCAGAGGGTGTAGAAAGTAATATTTTCACTCCCAATGTCGTGGCAGAGAATGCTGTTGGGGGAATTATAGTTAACGGTTCAAAAAAACCATGCACTAACTCAAGAACTATGGATCTACTGACAGCCAGTGTTCAGCTTCCGAATGGAGAACTAGCTGTTATTACTATACCTGCGGATACAGAAGGGGTAGAAGTGAAAGATTTTTGGAGTCATTGGATTCTTAAAGGTACTCATACGGAAGAAGTCATTTTGAAAAATGTATTCGTTTCAGATGATTTAATTTATAGAGCTGGGGGACAAGAAGATATTGATCCAATTATTATGAACGGACTCGTCTGGTTTGAATTATTTATGATTGCCACTTATATCGGAGTAACATCTGCACTTGTCGAGAAGGTAATTGAATCTGAACGCTTACCGATGGACAAGGTTTTTGAATTAGTATCGGAAGTGGAGGGAGCAATGAGTTCGTTGGAAGGCCTAGCCTTCAAATTTGAAAGGAATCAATTTAGTGAACTAATGTTACAAGAATCCCTTTTTGTACGCGGTCATATCGATAAAGTATTAGAAAAAATATCTACACAAGCTTCAAAATTATTAGGTGGGATGAACTATCTTTCCTCTAAGGAAACATCATATTTACTACTGACATCTCAATTGATTTCTTTTCATCCCCCTTCTAAGCAAGATACTTTTGAGTTGTTTGAACAATATGCCAAAGGGGTAGAACACGAGTACTCTAGTTAACCAAACTATTCTTTTAAAACAAAACTTTGCAGGGTTAAATCAAGTAACATATGACCAATCAGGATTCAGCAGAGATAAATTATTAAATCTATTTGACAAAAACAATTCTCCACTTTTTTCTGAAAATTATAAACGCATGCTAAAGGGGTAATTCATAACTGTGGAAACAACTAACATCACAAAAGCAGGAAAAATACATGGTAGCAGGCATGAGGAAATCCTCATGCTTTTTTTGTATATCTTTGAAACGTATACAGATAAATAAATTACAATATTCTTATTTGATATATAAAATAGGTTAAGAAAATTCGGATTAATTGTTGAAAAACCAATTAATCTGTCTATTTTCGTGTTAAAATAACAAATAAAGGAATTATATTAAGTCTGAAGGTGGGATTTTACATTGAACTCTATTGCACATATTCGCGCAAGTGATGGGGATATACAAACAGTCGAAGAGCATTTACTAGATGCTAAAGCATTGGCGGAAGGTTATGGTGAGAGAACAGGCATGAAGCACATGGCGGGCCTTACTGCTATGTTACATGACGTAGGCAAGTATACGGAGGAGTTTAATGCATACATCACTGAAGCTGTACAAAATCCTGATAACCCTCCCAAACGAGGGAGTGTCGATCACGCGACAGCTGGTGGAAAGCTTTTGTATGACCTATACCATTCGGATATCAAGAAGCCGTATGCTGTCATTTTAACGGAGGTTATAGGAAATGCGATTATTTCTCATCATTCGTACTTACAAGACTTTATTGAACCAGAATTAACATCACCATTTCTAAAAAGGGTACGTGATAAAGAAATCCCTGGTTATGAACGGATAAAGGAGATGTTTTTTGAACGAGTAATGAATGAAGAAGATTTTTATCATTACGTAGACAAAGCGGTAGAAGAGTTGAAGGTCTGTTTAGCAGAGGTTGCTACTGAAAACTATCCGGAACAACTTCATTTTATATCAAAATTTGTATTCAGTACGATTATTGATGCTGACAGAACCAACACGAGACAATTCGAGGAGAAAACTGGTGGCGAATCGGAAGAAGCTCCCGATATTTTGATGGCCCGTTACTATGAAAAGCTGATGCAGAAGGTACAGGGGTTTCAAAAGCACAAGGATGCGAATTCTCCTATCAATACATTACGGACGAAGATGTCTGAACAGTGTGATAAGTTTGCAGAAAATCCATCAGGAATTTATACGTTGTCGATTCCGACGGGAGGTGGGAAAACGTTAGCGAGTCTACGCTATGCATTAAAGCATGCCATGATTCATGACAAAAAAAGAATCATTTACGTGGTGCCATTTACAACGATTATTGAACAAAATGCAAAAGAAGTAAGAGATATTTTGAACGATCATGCGAATATTTTAGAACATCACTCGAACGTAGTAGAACATGATTTAGAAGATGATGAGGCCTCCGACGGTATGGTGAACACACGGGAGAAGCTCAGGCTTGCCAGAGACAACTGGGATGCACCGGTTATTTTTACGACGATGGTTCAATTTTTGAATGTATTTTACGAGAAGGGGAATCGAAATGTTCGTAGGCTGCATCATTTGAGTGATGCGATCCTTATTTTTGATGAAGTGCAAAAGGTACCTACATCCTGTGTCTCCTTATTTAATCAGGCACTTAATTTTCTACAGACTACATGTCGTTCTAGTATCGTGCTATGTACAGCGACGCAGCCAGCACTAGATTTTGTCGAACAAAAGCTTGAGCTAAGTGCAGAAGCTGAAATGATACAAGAGTTAGACCATGTTATCGAGGCCTTTTCACGAGTGAAAATAGTTGATCATGCATCAGAGGGATCGATGACCAATGATGACATTGTTTCTTTTATCCAATCAAAAACTACGGAAGTGCGTAGTATGTTAGTGATTTTAAATACAAAATCTGTTGTAAAGCAGTTGTACATGCTTTTGAAGGAAAAAGAGATGGGAGCTTCTATTTATCATTTGAGTACATCAATGTGTGCTGCTCATCGACAGGATATGCTAAAAGAGATTCACTCCAAACTTGAAAATGAGGAACCGGTAATATGTGTGACAACACAACTTATTGAAGCGGGAGTGGATATCGATTTTGATTGTGTGATACGTTCGCTGGCCGGTTTAGACTCTATCGCCCAGGCGGCGGGTAGATGTAATCGCAATGGTAAGAAAGAATTACAATATGTGTATGTTATGGATCATTTGGAAGAAAACTTAAAGCACTTGAGTGAAATTAGGATTGGTAAGGAAATATCGATGAAACTGCTAAAAAGCTTGAAAAAAGATCCCACTAGTTTTGGTGGTCATCTATTATCTCGACAGGCGATGAAACGTTATTTTTATGAGTTTTACTCAGACCGGGAAGCTTACTTACATTATCATGTATCTTCACTCGGCAAAAACATGACAGATTTATTGAATGCAACACGAACCAATAACAGTTACGTGGAGGCTTATCACAGGAAAGAAGGGAAATCACCTGAATTGTTTTTGGTAAATAGCTACAATACAGCTGCATCCCACTTCTCCGTTATTGATAATCAAACGATGTCTGTTCTTGTCCCTTTTGGTGAAGAAGGAGCAGAAATGATTGCAGAACTTAATGGAGGAAAAACGATTACAGATTTATCAAAGTTGTTAAAGAACGCGCAGCAGTATTCTATCAATGTATACAGGCATGAAAGAAAAATTCTCGACAATCAGGGGGCACTCGTTTCTTACCTGGACGGTTCTGTCTTAGCGCTGACAGACGGAGTATATAGCGATGAGTTTGGGTTAGATCTTGAAGGAGATGATTCATTTAGTCTCCAAATGTATTAGAAACCTATCTGTTTAAGTAAGATAGGTTTCTAACATTTTCCCATATAAAATACTATATTTTTCAATCCGCGCTTTTTTCAATCTGTACTTCAAATAAAGCGACAGTGTAATTATAACATATTAGGAAACGAGTAAAAAATTCATATAATATTTTATATAAGACATTTACTTTCTACTATATTTTATGTAGACTAAGATATCAGAATAGTTCCAAAATGGAGGTGTGACATTGAGAAATGCAATAGAATTTGAACTAACGGGTGATTATGCTTTGTTTACAGATCCGCTTACAAAAATGGGTGGAGAGAAACTATCCTATCATGTGCCGACATATCAAGCATTGAAGGGAATAGTGGAATCGATTTACTGGAAGCCCACTATTTTAATAGTGGTAGATGAAATCCGGGTTATGAATCCAATAAGAATGGAATCAAAAGGAGTGCGTCCGATCGAATACGGTGGTGGAAATACATTGGCAAACTACACGTATTTGCGAGATGTAAGATATCAAGTGAAGGCTCACTTCATCTTTAATCCACATCGGCCCGATTTAGATTACGATCGTAATGAAAATAAGCATCATAATATTATGAAGCGATCTTTAAAAGCAGGCGGACGAAGAGATATATTTTTAGGTACGCGCGAGTGTCAGGGTTATGTGGAGCCTTGCACGTTTGGCGAAGGAGAAGGATATTATGACGGATACGGGCAGCTTTCGTTTGGGACGATGGTACACGGTATCAATTATCCCGATGAAACAGGTCGAGATGAAATGGCGGTACGCCTGTGGAATCCAGTGATGGAAGATGGCGTTATTCGATTTATGCGTCCAGATGATTGCATGCATGTGCGTAAAATTCAAGATATGAACATGAAGCATTTTGACGCAACGAATGTAGAAACAGCTGAGGAGCTGCTGGGGAAGTTAGGGGGTAAATAGATGAGTTGGTTGTTGCACTTATATGAAACCTATGAAGCTAACGAAGACAAGATAGGTAAAGTAGAGAAAAAGCATAACGGTAGCGAATATACACTACTCCCGATTTCACACACCACACAAAATGCACATATTGAAGTCACTATTACCGAATCGGGAGAATTTCATTCTGCGACCGTTATTGATAAAAGTGATAGGAGTACGCTTATTCCCACAACGGAAGCATCGGCGAACCGTGCGGGAGCAAAGATTGCACCATATCCCCTTCACGATAAACTAAGCTATACTGCTGGAGATTATGTAAAATACGGTCGACAAGTAAAGAATGGAGATCCTTTTTCCTCTTACATTCAACAACTAGAAGATTGGGCGGCGTCTTCCTATGTTCATCCGAAGATCCAGAGTATCTATCAGTATGTTAAAAAAGGCTGTCTCATTGAGGACTTAGTGAAAGAGAAAATATTATTTTTAGATGCAGAAGAAAAGTTAATCAGTAAATGGGATACAAAGCATGAAGCTCTTCATGGAGAAAAACCAGCGATTTTTTCTACAGTTGGCAGTGGACAGGAAAGTGCATTCGTTCGATTTAATGTCTATTCAACAAAAGAGTTATTGACAAAGGTTTGGAAGGATCACGAAGTCTACAATTCATTCATTACGTTCTATAAGGACCAGCTAAGTGATAATGACATCTGCTATGTTACTGGTCAAGAACTTCCATCTACAGAGAGGCATTCAAATAAGATTCGTCATGCAGCCGATAAGGCAAAACTTATTTCTGCGAATGATACGAGTGGATTTACGTTTCGGGGGCGTTTTCAAAAAAGTTATCAAGTGGCAAATATCAGCTATGACGTTTCTCAAAAAGCTCATAATGCTCTGAAATGGCTTATTCATCGCCAAGGAAAGGTGATAGACGAACGTGTTTTTCTCGTTTGGGAAAAAGACCAAGAAAAAACGATAGATCCTCACGAAGACAGCTTTGATCTATTTGGTTCGAGACTTGCGAAGGAAAACCTTCATGGCTTTGCAAATGAGGAATTTGCCAGGCAGCTCTCTAAAGCAATAGATGGGTACAAGTATAGTTTTGACTATAACGCTAATGTGAATATTCTTGTACTAGACTCTGCTACAACCGGCCGGTTAGCTGTGCTTTATTACCGACACCTGGAAAAAGAGTTTTACTTAAATAGAATGGAAGCGTGGCACCGTTCGTGCTCGTGGCTTCACACCTATCGTAAAACGGATGGGGATCGTGTGGAATTTCTGGGGGCGCCAGCAACAAAAGACATTGCTTTTGCAGCATATGGTCCAAGGGTCAGTGATGAAGTCGTGAAAGGAACGATGGAGCGACTACTTCCTTGTATTATCGATGGAAGAAAAACGCCAAGAGATATTGTGAAAAGTTCCTTTCAACGAGCTTCCAACCCAGTATCGATGGAAAAATGGGAATGGGAAAAGACGTTAAGTATTGCATGTGCGTTAATTAAAAAAGAGGAGGGGTATCCGGTGGCTTTAGATCACGAAGAACAAGATCGAGATTATTTATTTGGTAGATTACTCGCTATTGCAGATGTATTGGAAAGGCGAGCGCTAGGGAATGAAGAAAATCGAGCAACCAATGCTATTCGTTACATGAGTGCTTATTCCAAGCATCCCGCAAGGACATGGAAAACAATTCAAGATAGTCTGCAACCTTATCAGGCGCGCTTAGGAGCAAAAGCAGGTTATTTATCGAGTTTAATTGATGAAGTTGGTTCAAAACTATCAATAGAGGATTTTACAAACAGGTCTTTATCAGAAAGATATCTATTAGGGTTTTATAGTCAGCGACATGAATTGTATCAAAAGAAGGAGAAAAAAGATTCTGCAGTATCTACTAATCAAGAGGAGGAATAAAATATGAGTACATTAGATCACAAAATTGACTTTGCTGTTGTATTGTCGGTGACAAAAGCTAATCCTAACGGCGATCCGCTTAACGGAAATCGTCCAAGGCAGAATTATGACGGGTATGGGGAAATTTCTGATGTAGCGATTAAACGTAAAATTAGAAACCGTCTGCAAGATTTAGGAGAATCTGTGTTTGTGCAGTCGGATGATAGAAAAATAGATTCACATAAAAGTCTCAAAGAACGAGCGGAATCAGTGAAAGAATTAGAAGATGTCTTAAAGTCGAAAGAAAGCCAAAGCGAGGAATTTGCTCGTATTGCCTGCGAAAAATGGATTGATGTTCGTGGATTCGGACAAGTATTTGCATTTAAAGGAAAAGGAAGCGGCAACGGTGTATCGGTAGGGGTACGTGGTCCAGTATCGATTCACACAGCAACCAGCATCGATCCAATCGATCTTACAAGTATGCAAATTACTAAAAGTGTTAATTCCGAGTCAGGTAAGGAACGAGGTTCGGATACGATGGGAATGAAGCACCGCGTAGATTTTGGTGTATACGTTTTTCATGGGAGTATCAATACTCAGCTAGCCGAAAAGACTGGTTTTTCTCCAGAAGATGCAGAAAAATTAAAACAAGCTCTGGTGACTTTGTTTGAAAATGATACTTCTTCTGCTAGACCAGAAGGCAGTATGGAAGTGAATAAAGTATTCTGGTGGGAACATAACTCCAAGCTAGGCCAATATTCAGCTGCGAAAGTACATCGTTCACTAACTGTTGAGCCAAAAGTAAACGAACCAATGAGTCTTAATGATTACGCGATTGAAGTACAAGAATTAGATGGGTTGAAAACAGAGGAATTGAATGGATTATAAAGAAGAAGAGTATTACCTGATGTTGTCTGGCATCCAACATTTTCAATTCTGCAAACGTCAATGGGCGCTTATCCATATTGAACAACAATGGGATGAAAATGTACGTACAGTAGAAGGACAACACTTGCATCATAAAGCAGATCAACCTTTTATTAGGGAAAAAAGGAAAAATAAACTTATCGTACGGGGGATGCCGATTAAGTCACAAGAGTTGCAAATTACCGGTATTTGTGACGTCATAGAATTTATGGCAGATGACAATGGAATAGAATTGAATGGGACAAAAGGGCTTTATGTCCCATTCCCCGTTGAATATAAACGTGGCAAGCCTAAAATGAATGATGCAGATGTTTTACAGCTGACAGCACAAGCGATGTGCTTGGAAGAAATGCTTGTATGTGACGTGAAGGTTGGGTACATGTATTATGATGAATCAAGAATCGTGTGGAAGTTCCTATCACAGAAGAACAACGGGAGGAAGTTCGTGCGGTTGTGACAGAAATGCACAACTATTATGATCGTAAACACACACCGCGCGTGAAAACCGGCTCTTTTTGTAAAAGTTGTTCTCTTCAACATGTATGTCTCCCAAGACTTATGAATAAGCAATCGGTGAAAAGCTATATCGAAGGGAAACTAAACGAATGAAAAAATTGCTGAACACACTTTTCATTACACAACCAGACGTTTATTTATCATTGGACGGAGAGAATGTTGTACTGTTGAAAGAAAAGGAGAAACTAGGAAGGCTTCCTCTTCACAATCTCGAATCAATTGTGTCGTTTGGATATACGGGTGCAAGTCCCGCTCTCATGGGTTATTGCGCGGATCGTAATATCTCTCTTGTTTTCTTTACGATGACTGGAAGATTCTTAGCGAGAGTGATAGGGGAAAGTAGAGGAAATGTTATCTTACGGAAAAAGCAGTACCGCCTTTCAGATGATGAAAGACAAGCTGCAAAGATCTCGAGAAATTTCATTGTTGGTAAAATCTATAATAACAAATGGATTCTAGAACGTGCTACGAGAGATTACTCTATGAGGATAGATACAACTAAATTCAAAGAAGTTTCCCAACAATTAACTTCTATTATAAAAGAAGTAAGACAATGCGAGGACCTCGAAACACTACGTGGCTGGTAAGGCCAAGCAGCGATTAGCTACAATCGATTATTTGATCATATGATTTTACAGCAAAAAAAGCATTTTTGGTTTCAAACAAGATCACGCAGGCCACCGCTAGACAATATGAATGCCTTGCTTTCATTTGCCTACACTTTGCTGGCAAATGACACTGCCGCCGCACTAGAAGGAGTTGGATTAGACGCATATGTAGGATTTTTGCATCGAGACCGTCCTGGCAGAGCTTCTCTAGCACTAGATGCTATGGAAGAACTACGAGGAGTATATGCCGATCGGTTTGTACTTTCTCTTGTAAATAAAAAAATTGTTGATGAGCAAGATTTTTATAAGAAAGAAAGTGGTGCTGTCATGATGACAGATGAGGCTAGAAAGAAATTTCTAGATGCGTGGCAAAAACGAAAGCAAGAAAAGATAACTCATCCTTTTTTAGGAGAAAAAATAGCTTGGGGTTTAGTTCCACATGCTCAGGCATTATTGCTGGCTCGTTACTTACGGGACGATTTAGATGAATATCCACCATTTTTGTGGAAGTAGGTGAGTGTTTTGCTTGTATTAATCACGTATGATGTGAGTACAATCAGTGATGGAGGAAAAAAAGACTTCGCAAAGTCGCAAAGGTCTGTCAAATTTATGGACAACGTGTGCAAAATTCTGTTTTTGAATGTATCGTAGACTCCGCACAATTTGCTACACTAAAAATAGAATTAGTTAATATTATTGATGATGAACAAGACAGCCTCAGATTTTATCGACTCGGAAACAATTATAAATCTAAAGTGGAGCATATAGGTACAAATGAATCGATTGATTTAGAAGATCCGTTGATTTTCTAGTGCGAACGTGAAGTGCACATCATTCTATGGTAGGTTTCGCACCAAAAAAAATGCTCCATTATAGCAAGTTAACTGTATCAGTCCTCTTAAATATTAGAGGAAATAGTGAATAAATGGGTACTATTTACTATTTTATAGGCCCGAAAACCCAAAATTCGCTGTCGCACTCCATGTGAGTGCGTGGATTGAAATTACAATCGTAATAGCTAGAAACGTTAGCAGAAGGTCGCACTCCATGTGAGTGCGTGGATTGAAATTCCTGGTTTTCTTCGACTGCTGTCCCTTGTGTTGTCGCACTCCATGTGAGTGCGTGGATTGAAATTCCTGAGCTTGATTTTCTGCTTCCTGCATGCTCTCGTCGCACTCCATGTGAGTGCGTGGATTGAAATTGACAACTCCTGGTTAAATCCACAGCCATCCGTAGTCGCACTCCATGTGAGTGCGTGGATTGAAATCGCAAAGATCAAGTTATTAGGTTTAAAAAAGAAGGTCGCACTCCATGTGAGTGCGTGGATTGAAATGCCGAATAAATCGACCGCGTCGCTCGGTCGCGTCGTCGCACTCCATGTGAGTGCGTGGATTGAAATACCCATAATTTTAATCCATTGTTACCTGCATCAGTCGCACTCCATGTGAGTGCGTGGATTGAAATAATCGAGAACGTGTCGAGTATGTTGGAGGCAGTGGTCACAGTCCATTATCCGCCAATATAGGAACAATTTGTGTCGGAGATAAATCCGTGTATTCCTTTTGTTTAACAACCATAAAAACCTCTTCCTTTTCTTCATCTCCTACCTTATTTTTCGGTGCGGATCGTTGTACAAGGGGACGTTGATTGACTTTTATACTGCCTTCTGTCACCCAGCGCTCATAGGTTGGAATCCTAATATGAAGTTCCACACAAGCTTTCGCTAACCGCGCGCCGCTTTGATTTGCATCCTGAATAAGTTCTTAAGACAATGCGCGATTTGAAGGGCTAATCATTCTTCCTTGCCGTCTGTATGATCTTCTTATCACCACTTATACAACGTTACTTCTGATATCCCTTCTTCTTTTGCGATATGGGCCACTGGTTCATTATGTGGTGGCATTATACATTTGATAATGGCCGTCTTGTGTTCCTTCGAATATCGTAAGCGTTCTTTTTAATCATATCGAACAACATCCGTGTCATTTACTTAAACTATAACACTAAAGTAGGTACGACAACTATCCTAACAGAGGCGGGTATTGACATACCTGTACTCTGTAATTTTAAGTATATCGATATGAGATTTAATAGAAAACCGTCGCTCACATGCTAGTCATTTTAATACTTCACAGGATCTGGACGTGAATGTTTAAAAAACGGTATTTCATTTATAAATCAATGATCAAATAGCGGTTGGCATTAAGATGATATTTGCCAATATAAAATAGCGCATTTTCTCTACTTTTCATGGGGAAGGTGCGCTATTTTATTATTTAATGAATTAGCTATATTAAATATTTCATCAATTCTAATAATTTCTTGCTATTGAAAAACGAGACGATTATAATAAACAAAAGAATAAAATCGGAATTGAAGTTCCGAAAAACGGAACTTAGGAGAAAGGAGGTAGAATGAATTGAATGATTCTCCCCTCCAAGGAAATTCATTTCAAATTTTTCCTGTTAGTGAAACAGCTGCAATGGTTCAGTTCTACAACGAATCTCGTGAGCAGACGCACGTAAAAGTGAGGACTTTGTCGCTCGTATTAGATCAATCTCCCTTCGTTGGAATGATAGAGTATGTTCCTGGTTTTACGAGCTTAACCGTATATTACGATCCTTTTATGTTGAGGAAAAACAAGGATAAGGATATTTCTACTTTTGAAATGGTAAAAGAACTGCTCGAGGATAAAATGAAACAAGGGGAAACGTTATCTTTACCTGTAAATAAGTTGGTGCGTATCCCGGTCGTGTACGGTGGGGAATATGGTCCGGATCTTAAAGAAGTGGCGGACTATAATCACTTAACCGAAAACGACGTTATTCAAAAGCATAGTGATGTAACGTATCTTGTTTACATGATTGGTTTTGCACCAGGGTTTCCTTATTTAGGAGGGATGGATCAAGACATTGCCGCTCCACGCAAACAAACACCCCGAACGAGTGTCCCGGCAGGTTCTGTTGGGATTGCCGGTTCGCAAACGGGGGTATACTCTCTCACAACACCAGGAGGGTGGCAAATTATTGGAAGAACGTCGAAGCCGCTTTTTCAGTTAAAGGAAGAGAATCCTAGTTTGCTTCAAATGGGGGATTATGTTCAATTTTATCCGATTTCTGCCGAGGAATATGAAAGTGGGAAAGGAGACTTCGTCGATGTTTAAAGTATGGAAGCCGGGCTTTTTGACAACTATACAGGATTTAGGGAGAACAGGTTTTCAAAAAGACGGTTTTATCGTTAGTGGTGCGATTGATCCTTTCTCTTTAAGAATCGCTAATATTTTAGTTGGTAATTCCGAACAGGAAGCAGGACTTGAAATAACGTTGCAAGGCCCCACTCTCTCTGTTGAAGAAGATACGGTTATAGCAATCACCGGTGGGGATTTAACACCGATGATTCAGAACAATCCTCTTCCTATGTGGAGGCCGATTTTTGTGCCAAAAGGAAGCCTAATAGAATGGGGTGGCTGTAAGACTGGATGTCGTGCTTATCTTTCTGTTGCCGGCGGATTAAGTGTTCCTAAAGTGCTGGGAAGTAAAAGTACATACTTGCGAGCAGGGATTGGTGGATTCGAGGGAAGAGGAATAAAAAAGGGGGATACTCTTTTTATAGAAGAAAAACCTGAACATCCCTTGCTTTCTGTTTTCGATAAAGACTACGCCGATTTCTCTACGGTATCATGGCAGGCCAGTCCGCCATATGATTTTGCGAATAAGAAAACAAAGACAGTGAGAGTGTTGCCTGGAGTGCATTATTCTCAATTTACAAACGAAAGTCTCGATGCTTTTTTTCAAGAATCGTTTCAAGTCCACACTCAATCCGACCGGATGGGATATCGGCTTCACGGTCCTCTCTTAGAAAGAAGGCAAAAGGACGAGATTTTGTCTGAAGCTGTTACGTTAGGAACCGTTCAAGTTCCAGCGGATGGGAATCCAGTTATATTATTGGCAGACCGCCAAACAACTGGCGGATATCCCCGCATCGCTCAGGTCATATCCGTTGACATATCCGTAGTAGCTCAAACAAAACCTGGTGAGCAGTTGCATTTCAAGGCAGTGACCTGGGGAGAAGCGGAGTCTTTGTACGTTGATAGACAAATAGATGTTCATTCTATAAAAAGCAGTACGTACGAAAAATTAAGGCAAGTGTGAATGTATTAAGTCGATTTCCACCCCAATCTTTTTGAGATGGAAAAAGCAGCATCTTTCACTTTTATTATTAGTTCGTCCATCTGTTCTTCTGACAAACGAAGATCCGGACCCGCGATACTCAATCCAGCAATAATACGATGAGAGGAGTCAAATATCGGAGCGGCAACGGCTGTTGTGTTTTCTTCCAGTTCAGAATGACTGATTGTATAGCCGTCGGATTGTGTTTGTACCAAGGTTTGTTGCAGCGTTTCTGAATTTGTAATCGTACCAGAACTAACAGCTGTTAATGCCGTGTTTTTTATATAGTCCTCTATTTGATCCTTAGGGCTATAAGCTAAAAGAATTCGCGGACAAGCTCCGGCATAGAGGGGGGAACGTTTCCCGATTTTGGTGAACAAACGAACGGGCTGATTGGTATCCAATTTCTCTATGTAGATGGCTTCGTTTTGGTCCTTTACTACTAAGTTGACCGCTTCCTTTACGTCATCACGAAGACGCTGCATTATCGGGAAGGCTATTTTTCTTAAATCGAGTCGATTAGTGACCAACTGTCCAAACTCTAAAAAAGCTAATCCTAGTTTGTATTGCCCATCCTTGTTTTTTTCTAAAAAACCCATTTCCACGAGGGCGTTTACCATTCTGTAGGCAGATGTTTTAGGTGTAGCAGAGAGGTGCATGATGTCGTTTAAAGATAAAGATTCATGTTCACGAAATAAGTGAAGGATATCCATTGATTTAATAAGTGTTTTATTCATATCTTGCACGAAACATTCCCCTTTACAGCGCTGTTAAATGATATGGCAATTCACGAAAAAATTCTATTCATGACACGTTATGGTGTCAAGTAAATACCGTATAAATGAGGGATACATAATGAAACCAGATTTATCAGATAAAGGAAAAATGACTCCGAAACAAAGGTTAAACGCGATGATCGGTGCAACCTTTCTTTTTGGCGTTTTGAGATCCAGCTCTAGCGCCCAGCCGCTCGGGGTTTCTTCCTGTGCGACTCCGGGCAGCAGGCTGCCCTGCGCGCCCAGTCCAGAACCTGTCGCGGCTTTCCAGGGCGCTTACACTTTTCTTATGGCAACGTCTGCCATCGGACCTGGATTTTTAACACAAACTGCTGTTTTTACCGAACAGCTTATGGCCAGTTTTGCCTTTGTTATTATTATATCAATTATTTTGGACGTTGGGGCACAAATGAACATATGGCGTATTATAGCAGTAGCCAAAAAACGGGGACAAGATATTGCAAATGACGTTCTTCCCGGTGTTGGCTATGTGGTTGCTTTTTTTATTGTGTTAGGAGGACTTGCTTTTAATATTGGAAATGTCGGCGGCGGTGGTTTGGGAGCCAACGCATTAATTGGTGTGGACCCTGTCGTTGGATCAATCCTTACGGGTATTATTTGTATTGTTATCAGAAGCAAACGCTGCAATGGATCAGATTGTACGTTATTTAGGAATTGTAATGATTGTGTTTACAAGCTATGTCATGATTATTGGGAATTCGTACATTACTTACAAACATTACACAGTTTTTTTAAAGGAGGAAGAAAAGGTTGGCTGTTATCGATTTAAATTGTGACTTAGGTGAAAGCTTTGGTGTGTATGAACTTGGTAATGACAAGGAAGTGTTAAAAGAAATTACATCAGCAAATGTGGCTTGCGGTTATCATGCAGGAGATCATAATGTGATGGCAAAAACGGTTGAATATGCTGTTGAACATGGAGTTGCGGTTGGTGCTCATCCTGGTTTTTTAGATTTAATAGGGTTTGGCAGGAGAGCCATTCAATCGGAGCCGTCTGATATATATCATCTCATCATTTATCAAATAAGTGCTTTAAAAGGGTTTTGTCAGATTCATCAAATAAAGATGCAGCATGTGAAACCACATGGAGCTTTATATCAAATGGCTGCGACAGACAGAAAAATTGCCGATGCTATTGCAAGAGCCGTATATGACACAGATCCTGATTTGATACTGTTTGGTTTGGCGGGCAGTGAATTAGTGAAGGCGGGAGAAGACATTGGATTAAACGTGGCCCAAGAAGTGTTTGCTGATCGAACATATCAGCCTGACGGTACGTTAACTCCAAGATCGCAGTCTGATGCTATGATTGATCAACCAGAGGAAGCTGTCGAACAGGTAAAACAAATGGTGAAAGAAAAAACATGTACAGCGGTCGATGGTACCGTTTTTCCATTACAAGCAGATACGATTTGTGTGCATGGAGATAACCCACAATCCCTCGGTTTCACCCGTCAGTTAAAAGAGGTTTTAAAAGAAGAAGGAATACACCTCCAACCTTTGAAAGTGGAGTAGAGATTAGATTGAAAAAAAGGAGGCGGATTCAGGCGCGGACATACTCTGCTAGTTCGTCGCCTTCTCCGCTCCCTTTCGTACGATGAAACTAACGGACGGTTACTTTAAGAAAATGACTAGCTGAAGGTAAGAAGCGAAAGTCTGTTTCATATAATTCAGCGTCCGCGCTTTTTTTCTTTAATAGGGAAATTAATTTATCTAAATGTGGATAACGTTCATCTTTAAAATCTACTAAAGGGTAAATCAAAATAGATCCCCCGCTTTTCGTCACTCGAACAAGTTCTTTAATTGCTTCTATATGGAATGAAAAATCAAACTGCTCTTGGTATAGAAATAAAAAGTGATTGCATACAATAAATGAAAACGTATTATCATAGAAAGGTAAGTTAGGCAGTGTACCGGGAACATATTTTTCTTTAGTATTATCTTGTCGGTATTGATCCATAAACTGCTGAAACGAACGATTCCTCATTTCATCGTGGTCATGTAAGGTATGGTAATAATCCCAATTAAAAAGATTTCCCTTTTCGGATAACTTTTCTGAGGCTGTTTTCATTTCCTTTCTTCCAAGTTCATACATCTCTTCATTTGAAAGGTTGTATAAAGGGTCAACGGCTATGGCCTCATGCCCTGTTTTTATTAAGGCAGCCGTAAACGATGAAGCTCCAGCACCTACATCAAGGACGATGTCTGAACGAAAATCTTTTTTGTGTAACATGAACATTTCTTTGTACTCCGTGTAAGAGCGGCAAGTCATCGCAATACCTTGTTGTGCATATAACTCTGTTTTTCTCATCTTCTCGTCTCTCCTTTTCTCCACTTAACTCAGCTAAACTAAAACTTCTATATATTATAGGAAATATATGTATCCCCTGCAATAAAATTATGCGATGAAGTGTAAATTTAAGTAAAAAGTCTGAATTTTTGATAACGAATGATAATTTTCTATTTTATATTACATTCATTCGTATTATACTAGTAGCAAGGACTTTTTACTTATTTAATAGAACACCATTTGTATGCGATTACATAAAAGGGGATGTTTACATGAAGTTACGGTCGCGGCTACTCATTATTTGTTTAACTTTGTTAATTGTACCTATGGTTATTTTAGGTATTATCAGCTATCAAACGGCAGAAGGAGAGCTGAATGACGCAAGTGAAGTCAGCCTAGAAAACTATGTAGGTATGGCAATGGATATGACTGAACATATGCAGCGGGCTGTTGAAGAGGGAGAAATGGATGAAGGTGAAGCCAAGGAACAGATTAAAGAAAGCATACTTGGACCATCAGAAGGTGAGAAAGAACGATCTATTACAGAAGACATAGATTTAGGACCAAATGGTTATTTTTATATTTTGGATAGCGAAGGTGAATTGGTCGCCCACCCGAATCAAGAAGGAGACAACATATGGGATTCAGAAGGAGAAGGCGGCGACTTATTCATACAAAATGTCATTGAAAAAGCACATGCAGGCGGAGGGTTTGTTAACTATGAATGGCCGCTTCCAAACGATCCAGAAACAAGTGAAGAAAAGATTATTTACGCAGAATATAATGAAGATTGGGATTGGGTTATTGTTGCGGGTTCTTATATGTCCGACTTTAATGAAGGGGCATCACATGTCTTAGAAGTCCTTTTACTGACATTGGGAATTGCTGTTGTTATAGGTGGCATCCTTATTTTCTATTTCGCAAACCGTATATCAAAACCGGTAGAACAATTGAATCATGAAGTGAAATTAGTTGCTGATGGTAATTTAAGTGAACGAAATCTTAACATTAATAGAGGGGACGAAATAGGAGCATTATCCAAAGAAGTAGATAATATGAAAGCCTCACTTCGCTCTATTATTCACTCTGTCAGTGAGTCTTCTCAGCAAGTTTCTGCTATGTCAGAAGAATTAAACGCGACTACCGGAGAAAATGCAAAAGCTGCTGAGATGATGGCACAATCGGTACAAGATGTTAGTCATCAATCGAGTCAACAATCAAGTTATTCTGATCACTCAAGTCAAGCTATGAAAGAAATTGAGACAACCGTCGCGGAACTTCATCGCAAGACAGAACAAACGAAAGAGTCTACGCAAGTCGCTACAGAAAAGACTAATTCTGGTAAAGAAATGATTTCCACATTAACGGATGAAGTAACTAATTTACAGAAATTGACGACGGAGACGAATGGTGAAATTCAAGAATTAGAACAAAAGTCCGACCAAATTAATGACATTGTATCTTTAATAACCGATATATCGGAACAAACGAATTTACTCGCATTAAATGCTGCAATAGAAGCCGCAAGAGCAGGGGAAAGTGGTAAAGGTTTTGCGGTTGTTGCTGAAGAAGTTCGAAAACTGGCAGAACGATCCAATTCATCAGCTTCTGATATTAATCAGTTAATAAGTGAAATTCAGGATACTGTTAAACGCTCGGCTGCCTCTATGAATGAAAATCATCAAAAAGCAGAAACCTGTGAATTACGGGCAAAAGAAACAGACGAAACGTTTGATCAAATTGAAGAGGCAGTATCATCTATTGCAAACGACGTAAATATGATGGAGACGTCTCTAGCTGCCATTGATGAAAAGACAGAAGCTTCGATGAAACAAATGGAGCACACGAAAACGTTAAGTAATACAACAGCAGAAGAGGTCGAGCAAGTAGCAGGCGGTATAGAAGAACAAAATGCATCGATGGAAGAAATAAGCGCCTCAGCTGAGAACTTAAGTCATGTGGCAGAATCGATGCAAGAAAGCATATCTGCCTTCCGGTTGGAAAACAATGAAACAAAAGAAGAAGAGTAGATACATGAAGAAGCAAGGCAAAGTCTTCTGGAGGGAATTCATGGAAACTGCATACAAATTTTCAGTGTATGGATATGATAGAAATTTGTCGAGGTGACGAGAATAGTAAAAGCTCAAGTGAGTCTAACTTGAGCTTTTTTGCTATAAAAGCAAACTTAACAGAATGAGTGCGCCAATAATGAGAACAGCGAGAGCGACGATGCGTAAAATACAGCCAACACCACGCATGATAAGCGGGAATAAGAAAATAATCATAACGATGAGGATAATTATTGTAAGTGGATCCAAACCACATCTCTCCTTGTCATCCATTTTTGTAATGCCATCATATAGGTTTCCCTCTAATCTTATGATTATAACTTGTGATGTAGTAGCGAAAAATCTTTATTATTGCCGATTTATGAATTATTCTCACCAATATAATCTATTTGTGTTCATTTGTCACATTTCTAAGGAAAGGGTATAATTTTCTATTAGTCTCACGAAATATACCGATAGATTTTATATAACAAAGAGGAGTCATTTGTATGGGGCAACAACAAGAGTATAGTAGAGTCTTAATAGCATCATTATTGATTGCCGGTTCATTTGTTGCGGTATTAAATCAGACACTGATGATTACGGCGATTCCGCCAATAATGGAAGAAATGAATATTACAGCAAATACAGCACAGTGGTTAACTACCGTCTTTATGCTTGTAAACGGTATCATGATTCCGATATCAGCGTTTTTGATGGAAAAATTCACAACACGACAGTTATTTATGACAGCGATGGGCGTGTTTGCGTTTGGTACATTGTTCGGAGCGCTTGCTACTAATTTTCCATTATTAATTACAGGGCGAATCATTCAGTCTGCCGGAGCTGGTGTGATGCTTCCGCTTATGCAGACGGTGTTCCTGCTTATATTTCCGGTTGAAAAACGAGGGGCAGCCATGGGGTACATTGGGCTGGTTATTTCGTTTGCACCGGCAATCGGACCGACGTTATCCGGCTGGGTAACATCAAATTTGGAATGGCGTTATTTGTTTTGGGGGATTCTTCCGCTTGCCCTTATAATGATAGTCATTGCTTATTTTATTATGAGAAATGTTACGGAACTGAAAAACCCGAAAGTCGACCCAAAATCAATTATATTATCAACGTTTGGGTTCGGCGGACTTTTGTATGGGTTTACGAGTGCTGGTAATAATGGATGGACACATCCTATTACGCTTGGCGTGCTTGTGTTTGGCTCAGCGGCTATTATCTTTTTCATCTTGCGTCAGCTTAGCATGAACCACCCGATGCTTGAGTTTCGGGTGTTTAAACAAAGAATTTTCACCCTTTCAACGATTATCTGTATGGTTGGTTTTATGGGGTTAATTGGGTTGGAAACAATCATTCCATTATATGTACAAAACATGCGCGGATTTTCGGCAATGGAATCAGGTCTTGTATTATTTCCTGGGGCTCTTATTGCTGGGTTAATGGCTCCTGTTACTGGACGAATTTTTGACCGAATTGGAGCACGTTCCCTTGCTATTCCAGGTCTTTTTCTCATGTCGCTGTCAACATTAGGATTTCTTTTCATTGATGCGACGACAACGCTCTTTTATGTAGGATTGATGTATGCCATTCGGATGTTTGGTTTCTCGATGGTGATGATGCCGGTGAATACGGCCGGACTAAATCAGATGCCGCCGAAACTGATTCCGCATGGGGCGGCAGTGACGAATACGATGCGGCAGATGGCAGCGTCTATCGGAACAGCTGTACTTGTCACGACGATGACAACAACGACGGAAGCTGTTAATGGAAGTACTGCTATTGAACATCCAGAAATCTTTGGTGCGCAAGTGGCCTTTTTTCTAATTGCTCTTCTTACAGTCATAGCATTAATTCTGTCTTTTCAGCTGAAAAAAACGTATCCACCTACTGATGAAGAATGGGATGCAGAATATGGAAGGAATCATGTATAAGTAAAGTCCGTTTTTTTTGCGCAGAAGTCGGGAATAGTTATATATACACTGTGGTAAAAGAGGAGAGAACGATTGCAACGACGGTTGATTATATTTAACTTAAGTAATATACCAATAAAAACTTACGTGTATATAGTATTAGCACTTCTTGCTTTGGGAGGAGCGTCGTTTCTTTTCGCTGAATTGGCGGAAGGAGTTCTCGAAGAAGAGAAGTTTATGATTGACAGACATGGCGCTGCCTTTATAGATTCAATTGAAACGCTATGGTTAAATGAATGGATGGCGTGGATAACAGAGTTAGGGTCTGTTACATGGCTCGTTATTGCTTCTATATTTGTTTGTATATTTATTTGGTTCGCCTATGATAGAAAACGGTGGCGTCTGTTCTATTTCGCGGTTGCCATGATTGGCATCAGTGTTCTGACAAAATTATTGAAAGTCACGTTTGAGCGGAAACGTCCGGATTTGTTAGAGGAATTCGATGGGACAGGCTTTAGTTTTCCGAGCGGCCATTCAACAGGACCGATGGTGTTTTACGGTTTTCTCGTATATATAGTAGCTAAAAGCCAGTTAAAAAAATGGTTGAAATGGACCCTTTGTGGTTTATTAAGCTTCCTCATTTTACTAATTGGAATGAGCCGTGTCTACTTAAGTGTACATTATGTTACGGATGTATTGGCTGGATTTGCCTTAGGTCTAACTTGGCTTGTGATTTGTATTCTCATTCTCGAATACACCTTATGGCGAAAAAAGAAATAGGAAGAACTATCTCGTTAGTGGTAAAACACTGATTCGAGGTAGTTCTTTTTTATGTGTATAAACATGAGATACAAATATTATCTGAATAGTGTGTGAGTTTATATAACGAGTTCGTTGATATAGCTTTTAGAAAAATTATAATAATACATGTACCGAACTTACATATTAATGGAGGTTGATAAAATGAAAAATGCCTATAAGGGAAATGTGAAGGTGTTAGGATTTACGACTCTCGCTTTTTTCATATCGTTCGTAGTTTGGTTCAACATGGCGCCGTTTATGACAACGTTGAAAAGCACTTTTGATCTAACGAATGATGAAGTTGCTCTACTCGCAGTAGCAAACGTTACCTTAACGATTCCAGCTCGTGTCGCCATTGGTATGCTAGTTGACCGATTTGGTCCTCGAAACGTTTATTCTTGGCTTCTAATTATATTAAGTATTCCGTGTTTCACTTTTGCCTTATCTACATCTTTCACGCAATTAATGATTTCTAGAATGTTCTTAGCTATGATTGGTGCTGGGTTTGTTGTTGGGATTCGCTTAGTAGCGGAATGGTTTCCGCCAAATCGTGTCGGTGTCGCAGAAGGGATATATGGCGGATGGGGGAATTTTGGTTCCGCCGCTGCTTCGATGACATTACCGACTCTTGCTATTATTTTTGGAGGCGAGGACGGTTGGCGTTATGCTACAGCTTTGACCGGTGTCATTGCTCTTGTATATGGTTTTATCTTTATGCGCTCTGTGAATGATACTCCAGAAGGTGTTACTTACAAGCGACCGAAAAAAAGTGGAGCGTTGGAGGTCACAAGTTATAAAGATATGGTAGGGTTAATGTTAATGAGTTTACCGGTGTTTGGGATATTAGCTTTTCAAACGTATCGTCTGGATCATTTAGAGTTTATCACTTCGACAACGGCAACTATCATATATATTAGTTTGATTATTCTGTTTATTTATAATATTTCAAAAATATTCAATGTCAATAAAGATCATTTGAAAGAAGGAGTCCCGGAAAAGGATAAATATTCTTTTAAGCAAGTGGCCATCTTGAACTTTGCATATTTTTGTACGTTTGGATCTGAACTTGCCGTCATATCGATGTTACCGCAATTTTTTGAACAGACGTTTTCGTTAGGTGTTGCCCAGGCAGGCTTGATTGCAGGAAGTTTTGCATTTATGAATTTAATGTCACGCCCAAGCGGCGGATGGTTCAGTGATATGTTTGGACGAAGAAAAACGTTAATCATTCTGACAGCCGGACTAGCCGTTGGGTATATGGGAATGTCACAGATCGGTTCAACATGGCCCGTTTGGCTTGCTGTCATTCTGACGATGTCTTGTTCGTTCTTTGTACAAGCTGGAGAAGGAGCAGTATATGCCATGGTCCCCCTCGTCAAAAAGAGAGTTACAGGTCAAATATCAGGAATGGTTGGAGCATATGGGAATGTCGGATCTGTTATATTTCTAACCGTATTGAGCTTTGTTAGTCCTAGTATTTTCTTCTTAGTTATAGGCTTATCTGCAGTGATATGTTTTGCCTGCACATTCTTTCTTGAAGAACCTTTGAAAGAAACAGAAGCACAAGCTGCCGAGGAAAAAGAACAACAAAAAGCCGCGGCATTATAATATCACAGCCATATGATTCACAATGGTAGAAGCCTCGAGTCACATTAATATAGTGATTCGAGGTTTTTCATTTGAATATGACATTAGCGTCATATTCTGTAAAATCTATAGATATTTTAGGGAAAATCCATTAGAATGAATGAGGTCTGTGTCTTTCTATATTTTTTTTAAATTATAAGGTTTTGGAAGGAGTGAGCGCAATGTATTGCAGGGAATGTGGAAGTACAGTTAATCAACACAATAATTATTGCATGTCATGTGGGTTTCGGCCTAATCAAAGCAGTAACTATTGTCAATCTTGCGGAGAAGAGACGAAAGCCCACCAGGAAATGTGCGTGAATTGTGGAGAAATGCTCCAATCAAGTGGCGGTGAAGAATATGCTGGATTTTGGCTCCGGGTAGCTGCTGTACTTATTGATTGTATAATTCTTGCAGTGCCAGCAGGTATTCTTTCAATCACCGGTTTTATAGTAGGATTATCATTGAGTCCAGATTCCCTTTATGTCGATTACAATATGGAAGCGGAAGCGGAAGCGGAAGCGGAAGCGAAGCTAATGTTAGTGAATTTTATTGTGAACTTATTAAGTGGTCTTATCGGCCTCTTTTATTTTACTATATTCCACTGCTCTAAATGGCAGGCTACGATTGGAAAAAAGGCAGTAGGAATCAAGGTTATTGATTATAACGGTGGAAAAATATCATTCTGGAAGAGCTTTGGTCGGTACTTTGGATACTTACTTTCAGGGATAATTTTAGGTATTGGCTACATAATGGCTGGTCTTACAAAAAATAAGGAAGCTTTACATGATATGATGTCAAGCACTTTAGTTATCAAGAAAAGATAAACCAACTGATGAAAAACCGATGTCCTTGGAGGATGTCGGTTTTTCTGTTTTGAAAAGCAGTGGTTGGACACAATAATAATAAATGGTATAGAGAAAGGAAGATACCGGATGACTTATGTTCGTCTTGGATTTGTCGCAATGAGTATGGAGTTAAAAAATGCATCCCCTTCGCAAACCATGACCTACGCACAATTTCAAAAACATGAAAATCGGGAAGCGGCCATTCGTAAATTGGAGAGGATTGCTCAATCTAATCTGCAGAATTCTCACCGGATTTTAAAGCACTGTGTGGCTCATGATATTGCCTTTTATAGGTTTAGTTCCCGCTTGGTCCCGCTTGCTACACATCAAGATTTGTCAGATTGGAATTACGAACAGCCGCTACAAGAATATTTAGAGGAGGTAGGTCACTATATTGAAAAAAATCAAATGCGTGTAGACTTTCATCCAGACCATTTTGTCATCTTAAATTCACCAAAAAAAGAAGTACTGGCCATGTCGATCAAAATATTAGGGGTACATAAAAAATTATTAAAAGGGATGAGGGTAGATCCAAAGCATCGCTGTGTGTTGCATGTAGGAGGAATGTATCAAAATAAGGAGACGGCACTCGAGCGATTTATTTCGAATTGGAAGGAAATCCCGGGAGATGTTCAAGAAATGATTATGCTTGAAAATGACGACAAATCGTTTCATTTAAACGATGTCTTGTATTTATGTGAAAAATTAGGGGTCCCGCTTATTTTTGACTATCATCATCATTTGGCAAACCATGGTGATGTAAACTGGGAAACAGAATGGTCACGTGTCATTGATACATGGAAGTATTCCCCGCTCCCTTTAAAAATGCACATTTCGAGTCCTAAAAATGAAAAAGAGTTCCGAAGTCACGCCGATCACGTTGCCCCCGACATGTTTCTCCGCTTTCTTCGTACTGTCAAAGGAAGCGTGAAGCAAATAGATTGTATGATAGAAGCAAAAAGAAAAGATGAAGCCCTTTTTAATATCATGCAGGATCTAAAGCATCACTCCGATATCGAACTAGTAGATGATGCGAGCTTTGTCATCCATTAAGGATGCGTCAAAAATTTGATGATTGAGAAATTTATGTCCTCCACCGCCAAATCCCCCTCCTGGCAGTCCGCCTCTGCCTTTTTCTTTTGTTTCAGCAAATGCAGCGTCTTTTTCCTGCTGTGTTTTTTCCCTATGCCGATGTTTCCCATATTTGTACTTTCGTCTTTTATCTGGAATTGTCAGGAGAAGAACCAATCCGAATAAAAATAATATACACAAAAAAGTAGAAAACAACGTATCATTCGATACAACCAGTCTATCATATGGTAAGAATAGTCAGATAGATTTAGATTTGGTATTATAAGCATAACGTAGGCAACAGCAAATCAAGCGTTACAATACGAACGAATCAGGAAGTGATCAAATGAAAAAGAACATTCATGTTGTTGGTGCTGTGATAGTGGAAAACCAGAAGATATTGTGTGCTCAAAGGGGAAATTCCAAGTCGTTACCTTTTAAATGGGAGTTTCCAGGTGGGAAAATCGAAGAAGGGGAATCACCACAAAAGGCATTAAAACGAGAAATAGAAGAAGAAATGCATTGTACTATTGAAATTGGTGAACAAATTGATCATACCGTATATGAATACGATTTTGGAATTGTTCATTTAACGACGTTTTATTGCACTGTTATTGATAGAGAGCCTGTTTTGACAGAACATGCAGCTATAAAATGGATGTCTCCCAGCCAGTTGCATACGTTAGATTGGGCTCCAGCAGACATCCCGGCAATTGAAAAAATTTCAAGAGCATTTACTTCACATTAAAAACAAACGGTGGTTTATCTAATGGGAAACTTTATTTCAAAACTAGAAGCTTCTTTACATAAAGGTTTTATTGATCAATCTTATCCTTATCAAGGAGATCATCAACCACAACTTTTACTTAATAAAAAGGAAAAAAGTGAAGATGTTTTATCATCTATTACAGAAGAACTAGACCATTGTCAGTCTTTTATTTTTTCTGTTGCTTTTATTACCGAAAGTGGGTTAGCTTCATTAAAATCTCATTTGTTTGACCTTAGGGAAAAAGGTATTCACGGCCGCATTTTGACATCTACATTTTTGAATTTTAATCAACCAAAGGTCTTTCGAGAACTATTGAAGTTAAAAAATGTAGAAGTGAGATTAACGAACGTGGAAGGTTTTCACTCAAAAGGTTATATTTTTGAGAAAGATACTCATTACTCTCTTATCGTCGGTAGTTCAAACCTAACGTCTCATGCGATGAAAGTAAACTATGAATGGAATGTCAAATTAACGTCTTACGAAAACGGGGAAATTATTTATCACTTTAAAAACCAATTTGATGATGTTTGGAAAGACGCTATATGTTTAACATCTGAATGGGTTTTGGAATATGAGAAAAAGTATAATGAGTTGGTGGAACAGAAACCGGTCAATCAAATTGCAGACTTTCCTTCTGACTACGTAAAAAATCCAGTAGAAGAGTCGATGCAAATCGAACCGAATAAAATGCAGGAAGCAGCATTAAGAGACATTGAAGCAGTGCGGGAAGATGGTAAGGAAAAAGGATTAATCATATCAGCAACAGGTACAGGTAAAACATACTTATCAGTTTTTGATGTGCGGCGCTTTGCACCAAAACGTATGTTATTTATCGTTCATCGTGAGCAAATATTGCAAAAGGCTATAAATGATTTTCAAAGAGTGCTCGGCGGTGCTGATAAAGATTTTGGTATTTTGTCTGGATCTAATAAAGACAAAGGTGCCAAATATTTATTTGCAACCATACAAACAATATCAAAGGAAAAAAACTTGCAGGAATTTGACCCAACGGAGTTTGATTATATTGTGATTGATGAAGTACATAAGGCGGGAGCAAATTCTTACCATAAGGTGATAGAGTATTTTACTCCAACATTCATGTTGGGAATGACTGCAACTCCTGAACGGACAGATGACTTTAATATTTATGAATTATTTGATTATAATATTGCCTATGAAATCAGGTTACAAGAAGCATTAGAAGAAGATATGCTATGCCCGTTCCATTATTTTGGTGTCACTGATTTTGAATATAACGGAAGTATTGTAGATGACGCAACGGAATTAGCAAATCTCGTCACAGAGGAACGTGTGAATCATCTTTTGAATAAAATTCATTACTACGGGTATTCAGGAGAACGAGTCAGAGGTCTTATTTTTTGCAGTCGAAAAGAAGAAGCTCATCATCTTTCAAAAGTAATGAATGAAAAGAATTTCAACACTGTGGCACTAACAGGTGATGACTCTCAAGAATTACGTTTACAACGTATTAATGAGTTAGAAAATGGCAAGCTCGATTATATTTTAACCGTCGACATATTTAACGAGGGTGTTGATATCCCAAGTATTAATCAAGTAGTTATGCTTAGACAAACACAATCTAGTATCATCTTTATTCAACAGTTAGGAAGAGGACTCCGTAAAAACGAGACGAAAGATTATGTGACGGTTATTGATTTTATTGGTAACTATAAAAATAACTATCTAATTCCTGTTGCCTTGTCCGGGGATAAGTCACAAAATAAGGACAACATTCGCAGACGAATGAAAGATACTAGTTACATTAAAGGAGTATCAACGATTCACTTTGAAGAAATCGCGAAAAAACAGATCTTCAAATCTATTGATACGACTAATTTAACAACAATGAAAATTTTAAAGGATGCTTACAAGAACCTGAAAAACCGTCTCGGAAGGGTTCCGTATCTATATGATTTTATACAAAATCATTCGATCGATCCCGTTGTTTTAGTCGGGAAATCAAATTACTATCAGTTTCTAAAGAAAATGAAACAGCAGACTTGTGAAATAAATGAATATGAAAATAATATACTAACAATGCTTTCACAAGAAGTATTAAATGGAAAACGAAAACATGAGGTCGTGCTATTGAAAATGTTGTTACAACAAGAAAAAGTATCTCGTGAACACTTTATTCATTCACTAAGAAATAAAGGTTGTCGCACCGACGATGCAACTATTGCATCTGTGGAGAATATCTTTGATTTATCTTTTTTCACCCAAAATAACAAAAAGAAATATGGAAATATTCCAATGGTTACGTTAAACCATGATTTAACCTACGAGTTTAATAATGACATAGAAATAAGTCTTCGGGAGAATCCATATTATAAAAAGCTAATGAAGGATATTGTGGATACAGCAGAAGCAAAAAGTGAGAAATATCCATGTGATACACCATTTCAATTATATGATAAATATACAAGGAAAGATGTTGTAAAACTATTAAATTGGAAACAAGACGAAAGCTCAACAGTATATGGTTATAAGACTAAGCACCAGACATGTCCCATTTTCGTAACGTATCATAAAGACGATACTGTAGAGACTAGTGTTGATTATGGGGATGAGTTTATCAGTCAAGACGTACTAAAATGGTACACTCGGAGCAACCGGACATTACAATCCAATGAGGTGCAAAAAATAATACATGCAAAAGAGAACAATATAAACATTCATCTTTTTGTGAAAAAAGATGACGATGAAGGAAGCGATTTTTATTATCTAGGGAAGGCTGTACCAGAGAAGGATAGTGTAGAAGAAACAAGGATGAAAGGAAAGGATGATAAGAACCTTCCTGTTGTGAAGATGAATATGAGAATGGAACAAAAGATGGATAATAAGCTCTATCATTATATTAAACAACACGCATAAATGAAGGATGCTGTATGTTGGTTTTAAGGGACTCATTGAGACTATCGTTTTCAGTAGGAGAGGTACAGATAAGGAGAAATTAGCAGGAAGTTAAACGTTCGATTTCTGACTCTACGGTTGGTCTGTTTCCATACGTGCAAGTGTTCCTTCTATGCGAATGAAAAAGAATAACCATCTTTTCTTCGATTTAATCTTCAATGTGTGGCCTCCTTCACTTCTTTGCTGTTATACATCATGGTTTGATGTGTTGATGTTTCTAACGTTTAAAGGAGGGTATTTAATTAAGTAATGCATACTACGTTTACAGATAAAAAAACGTGGTGGCAGAGATTTTACCGTGGAGTTCATAAGAATGGAAAAAACGTAGTTGATGTTTAAATGAATACACGGTATAATCTGAAATATGCGAAAATAAAGAAAATGATCGAGGTGCCCTCACACCTCGAATCAAGGCAGAATGAGTGTAATACAAATCACTAATCTTTTCGTGTGAGCAGAACCGCTATCAGCATTCCAAAGCTTACCATTAGGCTAAGTGCTTCAAACGGACTCAAGTGAATCACCTCCTCTTACCAGAGGATCACTCATTCTGCTAAAAGGACTAGCGCTTTTAGTGTACCATAAAATGTAAAGACTTAAATGTTTTCTCGCAATAATAATAAAAATAGTTGATAATGTATTAGGTTATCTTTCCTATTTCTTACACGTTAATGGAATAAAGGGAAGTTGAGCTAAAAAGCTATAGTCCGTATAGTCGAATGGTTCTTATAAAAGAGCCATTCGACTTTTCTTTTCTTATGTCCTGCCTAATAAAAAAATAAAATGGTGATTTATTATTTAGTGCGCGATCATTTCATGGGCAATATCATGTCCATCCATTGCTGATGGGTAGTAGGTAGGCCAATTTGTGACTTCATCCAATAAAGCTTCACGGTCGTCTCCCCAATACAAGTGGTAGTGATCAGCTTCATTTGGATAGATACTATGATCACTAAATTGAATATAAGAAGGAACTCCTTCCGCTTCTTCCGCTAGCTCAAATATATATCTTACTCCTCTATTTCCCGCATCGTATGTTAGAATTTCATACCCATCGTAGACATATTCACCAGAATTTTCTTCACCGTTATTAAAGAAGGTTACTGTGTCTTCTTGAATTGTGATACGGTCAACGTCCGTTTGGTATCCTTCATGATAATACTCCTTATATTCTTCCTCTGTCATATCACCTTCATTTTCCGCTTTATGAGTAAATACCTCGTCAAGCGTACCATCTTGCAGATATGGATAGACAGATTGCCAGTCTCCTTCCCAATCGGAGAGGGAACGATCTTCTACTTGGCTGTCTTCAAAATACCCGTCATAGATTTGTTGTGCTTCTTCATCATCAGCGTGGCTATGATCGTGCTCATGGTCGTGATCGTGTTCATTTTCATGTGTGTGACTCTCAGACGTTTGTTCTTGTGATTCAGAAGAGTCTTCTGAATCTGCTGAAGTTGGTGTTGCTTCATTATCAGCAGAATCGCTTTCGGATGATGAATCTGAAGTCTGACACCCTACTACTAGTAATGAACTGATAGCTATTGTGCTTATACCTTTTGCAAAAAAAACTTTCATACCAAACACTCCTTCTAATTAAATCGTAATAGTTACGACTTGTATTATATACATCTCCTTATGGCCAAGTCAAGGATAAATATATAGATTTTTCCAATAGAGTGTCCATTTCGACATTTCTTCGGGTGGGGGAGATTCTATACTGAAAAGCTATTAGATGAGCCGGAGTGGGAGGCGATGTCTCCCTCTGAAAAAGGTTGATATTCTCCCCTGATAGGAATCCTTCTGATAGACGAACAAAGGAAACCCATGAGGTGGAGGAAATAAAGCAGGGCGTTGGTTTGAATGTCGCATGGCACGGAGGTTCGCTAGCAAAAATGAAGAGTATAGAAGCTACGCGGACATTTAGTCCGTTATTTGACTCGTTTCCGGGTCCAAATACATTTGGTAAAAAATACTCCTACTCGAAAAATAGATAGTATAAAATGTTGACGTTTTCGGGATCCAGATCCGAGCCACACGAAGACCTACAGGACGAGGCGTTCTTAGCCGAACTTCCACTATTCACGGCGCGCTTGCGCTTTTATTAAATGATAATAACTCATCTACTGTTGTTTATGTTAAAATTTTCATGACAGTAAGGAGGGCATCGTATGGATTTATTTTTTACTATGGTTAAAGATATTATATCTACTTTTTTCCAGAATGGGATATGGGTGGTAGGTTTTTTCTATTTATTAAATAAAACATTTGAAAACCCAACGCTTAGAAACGTTTCCAGAGATGCCATCATAGTGATTTTAGCGCTATTGCTCATTTATTCTATCTTTTTTAGTATCTAATGTAGCAAAAACTATACGTAACAAAGAGACTTCCAATCATATGGAAGTCTCTTTAACAGACTAATTTGTTGTTGGGTAATCTTTTTTAGTTAAGGAAAAGAAGGCAGTACAACCGATAGTTGCAGTAATACATAATATGGCTCCCATTGGGACTGCGGTTGTCTCATTAATACCAACAAGTGGGGAGACGGTGGAGCCGAATAATAACGGCAGCATTCCTAGTAAAGCACTTGCGCTTCCTGCCCTGTGCCCCTGGTGCTCCATTGCTAGTGTGAAAGTACTTGTTAATACCATACCCATACAAGTCATATAAATAAATATTGGTATAACAAGTGCTGCCAGCGGGCCTTCGATAATCGTCATAACTAGAAGGAATGAGGTTGCAATAACAGCCGTAATAACAGCGGTTTTCAATAAATTTCTCTCGTGAACAATTCCTCCTAAACGTCCGATGATAAAACTTCCTGAAATAATAGCAAGCCCATTAATACCAAACAATATACTAAAGGCTTGTGGGGACACCCCATAAATACCCTGATAAACAAACGGTGTTCCCGAAACGTAGGCAAAACTTCCTCCGTGCACAAAACCGATAGTTAAGGCATAACCAATAAACGATCGATCTTTCAAAAGGCTGCCTATCGTTTGAAGAGAATGTCCTATCGAGCTTGGCGTTCGTTTTTCCGGCGGCAACGTTTCTTTTAGTCTAAATGCTACAATTAGAACGATGATAAGTCCGAGTAAACCTAAGAAATAAAAAATGGTATTCCAACTTGCAAAGGGTAAAAGCAAAATGCCTCCGCCCATTATTGGCGCAACCATAGGAGCCACTGCGTTTATGACCATTAAAAGCGCAAAAAATTTCGTAAGATCTCGACCGCTAAACACGTCGCGCACGACTGCACGGGAAAGGACAATACCTGCTGAAGCAGTTAATCCCTGCAAAAATCGTGCTCCTACTAACGTCGCGATATTTGGCGCTAAAGCACAAAGGAGGGATGATAACGCAAATAGAGAGATTGATATCATTAAAGGCTTTCTTCTCCCTTGCGCATCACTGATAGGCCCGACAATGATCTGACCGACAGCCAACCCAATCAAACAGCTTGTTAAACTAAGTTGTACAAAGGAAGCACGAGCTCCTAAGTCACTTGCGATATCGGGAAAACTCGGTAAATACATATCAATATTAAGAGGTCCTAATATACCGAGCATGCCGAGTAGAAGAGCTAAGCCAAAACGCTCTTTTCCTGTTGGATTATGTATCATATATCTGTTAACACCTCTTCGATATTTGTATAAAAGCACTCTATTAGAATATCATAAAAAATAAACGGAGAGACAGTTTATGCATTATTTGTGCCATAGTAAGAACGGAGTACTATATCGAATATTACGTTAATACAAAACGACGCAAGAGGTACGTACAATTTTCGCAAAAATATTGAGAAAATTTCGTTATTAATGTAATCTGAAGATTGAGCGCTTAACTTGTAAGGACATGACATTTTTGTAAGCGCTTAATTTAACAGGAGGGGATATGTTAATGGAAAATAAGAAAATGTTCAAAAAGGTGCTATTGAGCGCAGCAGCCGTTGTTTTCGTTGGTGTTATTTTTTGGATAAGTACTATGAGTGACGAGGAGGAAACAAATGTGGAAAGTGACGAATCTGCTGAAAATGATAACAAAAAAGATGAAGAACCAAACTTTTCAGAAGTTGCGGTACACGATCCGTCTATCATAAAAGAAGAGGACACGTTTTATGTCTTCGGTACACATATTGAAGCGGCAAAATCAAAGGATTTAATGAATTGGGAATCATTCACGAATGGATATGAAACGCCTAATAATACATTATATGGGGATTTGTCTGAGAATCTATCTGAATCTTTTGAATGGGCTGGTGAAGACGATGCGGACAGCCAAGGAGGGTTTGCTGTATGGGCGCCGGAAATATTTTGGAATAAAGATTATGTGAATGATGATGGGTCGACTGGTGCGTACATGATTTATTATTCTGCATCGTCCACCTATATTCGTTCAGCGATAGGTTATGCTGTTTCTAAGGATATAGAAGGTCCTTATGAATATGTGGATACGGTTGTTTACTCCGGGTTTACGGAGCAGGAAGACTATGATGAGAACAGTGATGTTAACAAAAAATGGACGAATACAAACATTCCTAGTTTGGTTGATGAGGGTCATGTTAGTGAAATGAATTCCGATTGGTTTAATGACGATGGTTCTTATAACAACATGGCATATCCAAATGCAATTGATGCCAATGTTTTTTATGATAAAAACGGAAAACTTTGGATGAGTTATGGGTCCTGGTCTGGCGGTATCTTTTTATATGAACTGGATAAAGAGACAGGAGAGGTCGTTTATCCAGAGGAAGACGGAGAAACAGAAGATGGACGTATGGTAGACCGTTATTTTGGGACAAAAATTTCAGGGGGATATGGAAAATCAGGCGAAGGTCCGTATATCGTGTATGATGAGGAAAGTGATTATTACTTTTTATACAAAACATATGGATGGCTTGGAGCGGACGGAGAGTACAACATGCGCGTGTTCCGGTCCGAAAATCCGAATGGACCATTTGTTGATGCAGAAGGAAATCCTGCGGTTCTTCCTGAGGACACAGACAATGCGCCATTTGGAAATAAGTTGATGGGGCACTATGAATTTGAAAGTACATCAGATGATGAATCTAGTCTAGGTTATTTTTCACCTGGTCATAATTCTGTCTATGTTGACCCCGATACCAATCAGCAATTTCTCGTGTTTCATACACGTTTCCCAGACTCTGGAGAAGAGTTTGAAGTACGTGTACACCCATTGTACATGAATGAAAATGATTGGCCAGTTGCTGCGCCGTATCGCTATACTGGAGAAAGTTTAGAGGATGTATCAGAAGAAAATGTAGTTGGAGACTATAAATTTATTAACCATAAAAAAGATAATACGGATGAAGTAAAAACATCATCGGAAGTAACGTTACACGACAACAACGACGTTTCAGGTGAAATAGATGGAACGTGGGAGCTCTTAAATGAAAATGAGGTTCGAGTCACCGTTGATGATGAGACATACAGTGGAGTTTTTGTTAAACAATGGGACCCGCTGGAAGAACAGAATGTATGGACGTTTACTGCAGTATCTGATCAAGGAATGACAATTTGGGGAAGCCGAACCAATGCATTGAAATAATAACGAGGAAACAGAAAGTGTCATAGTATACAAGCTTCTATCTTGTGTACTATGGCATTTTTGATTGAAAAGGAAAATGGGGAATTATAATAAAATGTTGTGATACAATTTTGTTATAAAACACATAGGGGGCAGCAGTTATGGGAGCGAACGTACTTATTTTTGATATGGATGGAACGTTATTTGATAGTAGAGAGTTGTTAAGTCAGGCGATTGAAAATGCTCTTCGGTACGCGGTAGAACAAGGAATGCATGCTGATAAGGATGGACGGAAAAAGATCGTGTCGGTGTCATCGGCGAGCCTTATCATCAAGCGTTTCGGGAATTGCTGCCAGAGGCTTCGGAAAGTGTCATCGATGATTTGGAACCCGTATTGGACCGTTTTATTTTAAGAGAAGTTGATAATGGAAATGGAGATCTTTTTCCGGGAGTGAAAGAGACACTTTCTGCCTTATCGGAACAGGGATATCAGTTATACGTTGCTAGTAATGGCAATGCGGAGTACGTACCGGGGGCTTTGGAACGAGAAGGGTTAACATCGTTGTTTGAAGGGATTTATTCGGTACAGCAATATCAATCTGGAAACAAAGTAGAACTGGTGCGGACGATTCTAGAGAAAGCAGGAAAGGACGCTATCATGATTGGAGATCGCTCTTCTGATATCGAAGCTGGGACTGAAAATCACTTACCCACTATCGGCTGTCGTTTCGGAAATGGAAGTGATGAAGAACTGGAAGCGGCGGATACGAAAGTAGACTCTTTTGAAGAGTTACTACACGTTTTAACCGAAAAATAAAGAAGCGTTATAGAGCCGAATCTCTACGTTCGAGATTCGGCTCTTAACATGTTTAACCAGTCACCATATAATTTTATATTGATAATGATTATCAGTTTCGGTAGAATGTAACTATAACGACGCAGAATCGGAGGGAAAAATATGAACGAGAAAGAATTGTTTGATGTAACAATTATCGGAGGAGGTCCAGCCGGGCTTTATTCTGCGTTTTACAGTGGTCTGCGAGAAATGAAAACAAAAATAATCGAATATCAACCATACTTAGGTGGCAAGGTACATGTTTATCCGGAGAAGGTCATTTGGGATGTTGGCGGTCTGACTCCAACTTCAGGTGCTGCATTAATTGATCAATTGGTAGAACAAGGGTTAACGTTTAATCCGGAAACAGTTCTGAATGAAAAAGTAGAGAAAATCACAAAAAATCGAGAAGGTCATTTTGTATTGCACACCGCCTCAGGTGAAAAACATATTTCTAAAACGGTTATTGTTACGGTAGGAAGTGGTATTTTGAATCCTCAAAAGCTTGAAGTAGAAGGAGCGGAGAGGTTCGAAGTATCGAATTTGAATTATACAGTGAAATCTTTAAAGCGTTTCAAAGGTAAAACAGTGATTATTTCAGGTGGTGGAAATACAGCCATAGACTGGGCCAATGAACTAGAGTCCATTGCTGAAAAAGTATATTTAACATATAGGAAAGACCATTTAAAAGGGCACGAGTCACAAGTAACGCAACTTCTTAATAGTTCTGTTGAATGTTACTTTAATACTTCGATAACAAAACTGATAGCAGATGGTCAGCACGACGCTATCGAAAGTGTGGAGTTAACGCACCAAGATACCGAAGAGCAAGCTGTGTTACCTGTGGATGAGGTGATTATAAATCATGGCTATGAGAGGGATGCGGAATTACTCGAAAACAGTAATCTCAACATTTCGATGGCTGATAATTTCTTTATTAGTGGTAATGCTAATAGTGAATCTTCCGTTGATGGGCTTTATGCTGCGGGCGATATTTTAAAACATGACGGCAAATTAAACTTGATTGCTGGAGCTTTTCAAGATGCAGCAAATGCTGTGAACAAAGCAAAACAATTTGTTGAACCGGAAGCTCAAGAAAAAGGAATGATTTCCTCCCATAACGAAATATTCAAACAACGTAATAAGGAATTAGTTAAACGAATGGTGAAGTAAGTGAATAAAAAGAGACAAACGGACCGACCCGTTTGTCTCTTTTACTTTTAGACGAAAGCGGTAGAAGGAAGCAATTGTAGAGAAAAGACAGATTGGGCGATGAGGTGCGGCTACAAAAAATGACTCTTACACGTAAAATATATACAAAATTAATCTTTCCATTATAAATCCTTTACATGGATGCTATAAAATGTACATACAAGCATTAATAGAAAGGAATGATGGTTATTTTGAAAAAGTCACTAGGCGCAACAACAGCATTTTTATTATTATCTGTTTATGGATCGTTTAATGCAGAGGCAGAAGAGCCGCCGTTTTTTCAACATGGTACGGGAAGTTTGAACGTTTCACAGATTGCCCAGTATGATAGTTTGGCCGGAGAGGGAGGCACTGAAATTCTCGCTTATGATGAGGAAAAGGAGCGGGCTTTTGTTACAAATGGCGCAGAATCTGGACTTGATATTTTATCATTTTCTGAAATAACTTCTGATAAATTTGAACAAATGGAATTATCTAAACGAATTCATGTAGAGGATTTTGGGATGGAGCAGGTGGATGACATAACTAGTGTTTCCGCTCATCCAAACGAAGATTTAATTGCATTGTCGGTAGTAAGTGATCCCAAGACAAATCCTGGGTATATTGTGTTCCTTAGTAAAGATGGAGATTACATAAATCATGTACAAGTCGGAGCTCTCCCGGATATGGTTACTTTCACCCCAGATGGCAGTAAGGTGTTAGTTGCTAATGAAGGAGAACCGAATGAAGACTATACCGAAGATCCTGAGGGTTCAATCTCACTCATTGATATTTCAGAAGGCGTTTCTGAAAACAAGGAAGTTCCGATACATACTTTAACATTTGAAGAAAGTATGCTTGATGAAGACGTTCGTGTGGATTCAAAGGGTTCAGTACTTCAACAATTAGAACCTGAATATATTTCTGTTTCGGAAGATAGTACAACCGCGTATGTTGCACTGCAGGAAAACAATGCTGTTGCCACCATTGATTTGAACTCTGAAACAATAGAAACGGTAAAAGGTCTTGGACTAAAAGATCATTCTCTTCCTGGGAATGAATTAGATGCAAAAGATAACGGGGAAATGGAAATAGAAAACTTGCCGTTGCTTGGATTTTATATGCCGGATGCGATTGATACTTTTACTGTTAATGGACAATCGTATATCATTACTCCAAACGAAGGAGATGCACGTGATTATGACGGTTATTCCGAGGAAGTTGAAATTAAAGATTTGGAAAAAGTACAGTTAAACGCTGATTTTTATGAAGGGTATACACAAGCGGAGTTAGATCAGTTGGTGAATAACGGTCTTTTAGAAGACATGGAAGGTACTGAAGTCACAGCAGAACACGGGAAAAATGATGCCGGTGTATATGAAGCCTTATATTCTTACGGTGGAAGAAGTTTTACCATTTTTAACGCTGACACAATGGAACGTGTTTATGATAGTGGTTCAGAGATAGAACGTATTACTGGAGAAGCGATGCCGGAGTATTTCAATACAAATAATGATGAAATTGAATTTGACGGACGAAGTGACGCAAAAGGACCTGAACCGGAAACAACGGTTACAGGAGAAATCGGCGATAAGACTTATGCCTTCACGGCTCTAGAACGTTTTAGTGCGGTAATGGTATATGATATAACGACACCTCAAGAAACAGAATTTGTGACCATGATTTCAAGCCGTGACTTTAATGAGGATGTAGCTGGAGACGTGGCACCGGAAGGACTATCTTTTATTAACGCTGAAGATAGTCCTACGGGACGGGCCTTGCTTGCGGCTACACATGAAGTATCAGGGACCGTTGCTGTTTATGAATTTACAGAAGAAATAGATGAAAATACTGGCTCCCCGGGTGAAACAAAGAACTATCCATTTTTAGATGCAGATAATAATCACTGGGCATATCCGTATATTAAAGATTTATATGAAAAGGAAATTATAACAGGAAAAACAGATACGACGTTTGAACCTTCAGCGAATATTACCCGTGCTCAGTTTGCAGTAATGATAAGTGAGACGCTAGGATTGTCAACTGATAGTGATAATACGGAGTTTAAGGATGCTCCAGGATGGGCTGCTTCTGCTATTCAAGCATCGTTTGAAGCAGGAATTACGACGGGAAGAGCGGATGGCACATTTGACCCGAATCAACCTATTACGAGAGAACAAATAGCCGCTATGTTAGTTCGTGCTTTTGAGTATGCATCGGAAGAGGAAGTAGCAGCTTCTGAAGTCACATATAAGGATGAAGACAACATTAGTGATTATGCAAAAACAGATGTGGAAAAAGCGCATGAGCTTGGGTTTATGACCGGAACGGATGACGGCAGATTTCAACCAAAAAGTAATAGCACCCGTGCTCAGGCAGCAAAAGTAGTTTCCTTGTTAGCAACAGAAATAGAATAAAGATAAATTTGAAAAGAGCTGTCTTAAAAAAGGGCAGTTCTTCTTGATGAAGTAAGATTTATTAGGCCAATCCCCCTTTTATTGAGTATTTTTCAGATAAACCGCTCTTTACTTCTTGACACGCAAAAATGAATCGTTAAAATTAAATTAGTGATTATTAGCACTCGATTATCAAGAGTGCTAAAATAATGTCAATATTTGTTGAAAGGGGTATTAATAATGACAGCTACAAAACAGTTTGAAGCAGAATCGAAACGACTGTTGGATATTATGATTAACTCGATTTATTCGCAGAAAGAAATTTTCCTACGGGAATTAATTTCAAACGCGAGTGATGCTATTGATAAGATGTATTATAAGGCGCTTACCGATGATTCTATCACCTTCAATCAGGACGATTTCTACATAAAGGTGAGTGCAGATAAGGACAACCGTATCCTGAAAATCGAAGATACAGGAGTAGGGATGACAGAAGAGGAATTGGAACAAAACCTAGGTACCATAGCTCAAAGTGGTTCCTTGGCGTTCAAAAATGAAAACGAAATCGAAGACGGGCATGATATCATCGGACAGTTTGGTGTTGGGTTTTATTCTGCGTTCATGGTGGCAGATACAGTGACGGTTTACACAAAATCGGCGGACAGCGGACAAGCCTTTAAATGGCAGTCTAATGGAGCAGAAGGCTACACAATCGAGCCTGCAGAAAAAGAGACACATGGCACTCAAATACTCATTCAAGTGAAAGAAAGCAGTGAGGAAGAAAATTATGATGATTACTTAGAGGAAAATCGTCTGCAGTCTATCATCAAAAAGTATTCAGATTATATTCGTTATCCTATTAAAATGGATGTTACAGAACAGCAGCCACAAGAGGATAATGAAGAAGAAACGGTGGAAGTGACAGAAGAACAGACCATCAACAGCATGATTCCTATTTGGAAAAAGAACAAAAGTGAGCTGACAGATGAGGATTATGAAGCCTTTTATGCCGAGCGTCGCTATGGATTTGATAAACCATTGAAGCACGTTCATCTTAGCATTGATGGGCAGGTCCGCTATCAAGCTATCTTGTTCATTCCTGAAAATACTCCATTTGATTATTATACCCAGGACTATGAAAAAGGGTTGGAGCTGTATTCAAATGGTGTGTTGATTATGGAAAAATGTGCTGATCTGCTTCCAGATTACTTTGGCTTTGTTAAAGGTATTGTGGATTCAGAAGACCTATCGTTGAACATTTCAAGAGAAATGCTCCAGCATGATCGTCAACTCCGACTCATTGCGAAAAATATTAAGAGCAAGATTAAAAAAGAACTACAAAGCATGTTGAAGAATGAACGTGAAAATTATGAGAAGTTTTACCAATCTTTTGGACGTCAGTTGAAATTCGGCGTACAAATGGATTATGGTGCAAATAAAGATGACTTAAAAGATCTATTACTTTTCTACTCTTCCAAAGAAAAGAAAATGGTAAGCTTAGCGGAATATGTGGAAAGAATGAAAGACGATCAACAGTACATTTATTATGCAACGGGTGAATCTTATGACCGCATTGAGAAACTTCCGCAAACAGAAATGGTACTCGACAAAGGCTATGAAATTCTTTATTTCACCGAAGATATTGATGAATTCGCGATTAAAACGTTGATGTCCTACGATGATAAAGAATTTAAGTCCGTTGCAAGCGGAGATCTTGGCATTGAGTCTGAAGAAGATGAGGAAAAAGAGGAATCCGAACAACAGGAAAATAAAGAGATGTTTGATGAGCTTAAAAATCTCTTAACCGGCAAAGTGAAGGATGTCCGCGCATCCAAACGCCTCAAAAGTCATCCGGTCTGCTTAACTGCTGATGGAGAAGTATCGATTGAAATGGAAAAGATATTGCAATCGATGCCGGATAATCAAAATATTCAAGCGGATAAAGTGCTTGAAATCAACATCAACCATGATGTCTATAATTCTCTTAAAGACGCTTATGATAATGATAAAGACAAATTAAATCTTTACACAAACCTTTTGTATAATCAAGCCCTCCTAATTGAAGGATTATCTGTGGAGGACCCTGTATCTTTTACCAACGACATGTGTAAGATCATGGATTAACGGTAGATTCAGCGACTTGCTTAATTGACGTTGCATGGAACGCCCTGATGGACTTTCATCAGGGTATTTTCTTTATGTAGAGTGGTTTGTGGTTTGATTTACTGGCCTTAGGTCTTGCGGTCTTGGCTTTTGTACTGCAAAAAGTATTAAAAACGCCAACAAAAGCAACGGAAGAAAAACAGTCAGCATCTGTTTAAAAAAGCAGTTTTATAATAGGGAAAACTGTGCTATGTTGGTAATGGGAAATAACAAAAAATGTAACTTGAACACTAGGGGTGCCGTTTACGGCTGAGAAGGATGAAGTTGTCCTAACCCTGCAACCTGATCTAGTTTATACTAGCGGAGGGAAGTGTGAGCACCTAATTTTCTTATGATATGTGCAGCCACTCTTCGTTAGAGTGGCTGTTTTTATTTTTAGGAGGAGGGACTGTTGTGGAAGAAAAACTCAGGCAATTACAAGAACTAATAGAGGAAAGAGAAGAGGAGCTGCTGGCTCTTGTGGAGAAATTAGTCCGCTTTAGAACACCAAGTCCGCCAGCGAGAAACACAAACGAAGCCCAACAATTCGTTGAGCAATTTTTAAGAGAACTAGATTTTGAGACGGACCTGTGGGATGTGTATTCAGGTGATCCAAATGTGGTTGGAACACGGGAAGGTGAAAATCCAGAGGCCTATAGAAGTCTCATTATTAATGGACATATGGATGTGGCAGAAGTAGAGGAGAGTGAAGATTGGAAGTACGGGCCGTTTGACCCTGTTATCGAAGAAGATAGAATATATGGGCGTGGTACTGCGGATATGAAAGGGGGATTGGCAGGGGCGCTTTTTGCAATAAAACTTCTCCATGAACAGGGGATTCGTCTACCGGGCAATCTCATTTTTCAATCAGTGATTGGAGAGGAAGTTGGGGAAGCTGGTACTCTCGCATGTTGTGAACGTGGTTACAGTGCAGACTTAGCGGTAGTAGTAGATACAAGTGACCTGAATATTCAAGGACAGGGTGGTGTGATCACTGGTTGGATTACTATAAAAAGTCCGAATACATACCATGACGCCACCCGCCGCAATATGATTCATGCTGGCGGCGGTGTAAAAGGGGCCAGTGCGATTGAGAAAATGATGAAGATCATGAGTGGCTTGCGGGATTTAGAGAACCACTGGGCTGTGACAAAGTCTTATCCAAACTTTCCGGTGGGGATGAACACCATTAATCCGGCGGTTATTGAAGGAGGGCGCCATGCGGCTTTTGTCGCTGATGAATGCAACCTTTGGATTACCGTTCATTTTTATCCGAATGAAGATCACAATACGATTGCACAAGAAGTAGAAGATCATGTTCGAAGAGTAGCAGAAGCGGATATTTGGCTACGAGAAAACCCCCCGGTGTTTGAATGGGGAGGCACGTCGATGATTGAAGAGCGGGGAGAAATTTTTCCTTCCCTTGATATTGATGAAGAAGGGGAAGGGACACAGGCTCTAAAGGAAGCTCATCAAAGAATATTTGGGGAGAAGCCTTCTGTTAGTATGTCGCCATCGGTCACCGATGGTGGATGGCTTGGAGATGCTGGTATTCCGACACTAATATATGGTCCTGGTGATTTGCGGAATGCCCATACAGTCAACGAATCCGTTTCCACCGAACAGCTTATCCAATTTACAAAGGCAATGATTGTTTTTATTTATAAATGGTGTTCAATGAAAAGAAAGGGTGATGAGTAGATGACATTCAGCGAACGATTATATGAAAAGGTAAAACCGATTTGGGAAAAGAACCATAACCATCCATTTGTACAAAAAATGGGAAAAGGTACACTTGATAAGGATAAATTCCGATATTTTATGATTCAAGATTACTTGTACTTAATCGAATATGCGAAGCTGTTTGCTATAGGTGCTGTGAAAGCAACAGATGTAAAAACAATGGGTGAATTCGCCAAAATGTTAGACACAACCTTGAATACGGAGATGGCCCTTCATCGTCAATATGCGAAGAAATTTAATATTAGTGAAGAAGAGCTTGAACAGGCGAAACCAGCAGCTGTTACGGTTTCCTACACACATTATATGCTGGCTGTCGGTCAAAATGGAGGTCTTGCGGAGCTTGTCGCAAGCTTGCTTCCATGCATGTGGAGCTATGCTGAAATCGGGAAGTCTCTTCAGCAGATTCCTGGTGCGAGTGAGCATGAATTCTATGGAGAATGGATTTCGATGTATGCGGATGACGAATTTCAAGAATTGGCACAGTGGACAATAAATCTTTTGGATCAATTGGCAGAAGAGAAACCAGAGCATGAACTCCGTCACCTGGAAGAAATGTTCCTCACCACCACACGATTTGAATATATGTTCTGGGACATGGCATACCACGAGGAAGTGTGGCCTGTGTAGAAAGTGTTTAAAGAGTGAAGGCTAACAGCAGCCACAAAACCGGACAAATTCTTCACACGTCAGATATAGAATATTTATAAAAAATTGTGACTAGTAAGATGAGCATGACGATGTCTAGCCTCGCTTCAAATAAAAAGGTTAAAATATTTGTTTCCAGAAGAGGCATTTTTGTTATGAGTATAGCTGTTAGTATGATAATGATGAGTGGGATAACAGCATTTCTCACTTGCTTATTGACAGCAACAAAAATACCGCAAAGGATTTCCAATAAAGCAACAGCAAACATTATATTCACAGAAAAAGGTAAATCAAGCCCGCTTAAAATAGCAGGATTAATTATTTTCATAAGTCCAGAAACGATAAAAACAAATGCTGTAAGATAACGAATTATAGTGATAGCAGAAAACGTGGTAAACATAACTTGTCCTCCCTTTTTTTAGAAAGTATGAGACAAAAGGAGAACATATGACTATGATGGAATAGAGAAAATCTACAAATGAAGCATCCGCAGTGACGGGGGATCCCCGTTTCCATCCCCGTCCTTGTGGCCTCTACACCCCCATATGCTTTGTCGCCACGATGAAAAAGCGAGGCTTCCCTTTTTGGGAAAGCCTCGCTTATAGAATCTTATTCAAAAGTTTAAATAACACCTTGTTCAAGCATAGCGTCTGCTACTTTAAGAAAACCGGCAATATTGGCGCCCATGACAAGATTGTCAGGGTGACCGTATTTTTCTGCAGCATCAATGCTGTTGCGATAAATATTTTTCATAATGTCTTGTAATTTCGTATCTACCTCGTCAAATGTCCAGGAAAGTCTCATGCTGTTTTGAGCCATCTCTAAAGCAGAAACAGCAACTCCACCGGCATTAACAGCTTTAGCTGGTCCAAAAAGAACGCCGTTATTTTGGAAGACGTCGATTGCTTTCAACGTCGAAGGCATATTAGCCCCTTCTCCGACCGCCTTCACTTCGTTGGCAACGAGTATTTTTGCGGCTGCTTCATCGATTTCATTTTGTGTAGCACATGGTAATGCGATGTCACAAGGAGTAAACCAAATATCGGTACACCCTTCATGGTATTCTGCTTCTGGATGTTCTTCCACGTATTCTGAGATTCTTTTTCTTTCAACTTCTTTTAATCTTCGAACAGTGTCTAGATTTATTCCGTTTTTATCATAAATATATCCATTCGAATCACTACAAGCAACTACGTTAGCACCTAATTGTGCTGCCTTTTCCATCGCATAGATAGAAACGTTACCTGATCCCGATACGACAACTGTACTATCTTTGAAGTTCTGACCTTTATCCTTTAGCATTTCCTCCATGAAATATACCGTTCCGTATCCTGTAGCTTCTGTTCTGCCAAGACTTCCGCCGTATTCTATTCCTTTTCCTGTCAAGATACCGGCTTCGTACCCGCCGCGAAGTCTTTTGTATTGACCGAACATATAGCCGATTTCTCGAGGTCCGACTCCGATATCGCCGGCTGGGACATCGATATCAGATCCGATGTGGTTTGACAGTTCCGTCATAAAACTTTGGGTGAAACGCATCACTTCTGCGTCTGATTTCCCTTTTGGATCAAAATCAGATCCACCCTTTCCGCCTCCAATCGGTTGACCAGTCAGAGAATTCTTGAAAATTTGTTCGAAGCCTAAAAACTTGATAATACTGGCGTTAACTGATGGATGGAACCGGAGTCCGCCTTTATAAGGACCAATGCTGCTATTAAATTGTGCACGAAACCCTCGGTTCACTTGTACGTTTCCTTGATCGTCTACCCATGGAACTCTGAAAGATATCACACGTTCAGGCTCTGACAATCTTTCCAGTATTCCATTTTTCATATATTCAGGATGGGCTGCAAACACTGGTACGAGGGATTCAAATATTTCTTTGACGGCTTGATGAAACTCTGTTTCGTGGGGATTTCGATGTTTCACGGCTTCAAATACTTCATTTACATACTGTTCCGCTGATTGTTTATCGGTTTGCGTAGGTTGAGCTGTCACAGTCATATACTTATCCAAACCTCCAAGTAAAAATGGGATCATTACCTAATATTAAAATGAGTGTTATGGAGTATTTTATAATTTTTAAGCAATTTGAAACAATATGAAGTATAGATAGGTTTCATGCCGGTATGAGATGATTCGCGCGGAAAAGGGCTACAGACGCCCTTTCATCTGTAGTAGAGGATGTTTTAAAGATAGGTGTCTTATTTGTATTTATTTGCTAACATAGTGTAATAAGAAGATGGTTTATACTTTTTATTCACTTCATGGATTCTTTTTATTCTGTTTTCCTGCGAGATTTCAGGCTTTACATAATCCTCTTGCACAACACTTTTTTGCCATGATTTCCATTTTACATTAGACATTATTGTAATTCACCCTTTCCTAGTTTAACGAATGAATGATTGTTAATGTATCCAATAAGGTGTATTTTATAGTGTATAAATAATCTAATCAATACGGATTAAAGATAGAAATGATATCATATCGAGATGAATCGAGGAGAGATGACTTTTGGAATTGAGACAATTAAAATATTTTATGGAAGTAGCGAAACGTGAACATATTACAGAAGCGGCTGAGAATATGCATGTTGCACAATCAGCAGTCAGCCGGCAAATCGTGAATCTTGAGTCTGAACTAGGTGTTGATTTGTTTGTCCGACAAGGACGACGAGTTCGGTTAACTCCGATAGGAAGAATGTTTTTGGGCAGTTCAAAACAAGCCATGCAAATGTTAGAAAATGCAACGCAGGAAGTGAAAGAGTACCTAGAGCCAGAACGAGGTACTATTCGGGTGACCTATCCGATAAGTATGGCTGCTTATACGATGCCGACAGTTATTTCTTCGTTTCGAGAGCAGTATCCGGATGCAAATTTTCAGCTTAAACAAAACATTTACTATGATGTGATAGATGAAGTGAAAAACGGAGAATACAACATGGGGATTCTAGCCCCAGTTCCGATGGATGATGAGAAGGTAGAAGGACATATATTGTTTACAGAAAATATTATTGCCTTACTGCCAAGCAACCATGCATTAGCCAATGAAGAAAATCTAACATTGAAGCAGTTAAAATATGAATCGTTTATCTTGTTACCAGAAGGTATGTATTTTCGTGAGATGGTGATTGATGCTTGTTTAGAGCAAGGATTTGAACCGAAAGTTGCTTTTGAAGGGGATGATGTTGACGCGTTGAAAGGACTTGTTTCTGCGGGTCTTGGTATCGCTTTGATTCCTGAGATAACTTTAGTCGACACGACGCCGCGTTTTACGGTAAAAAAGACAATCAAGAACCCTGGTGTGACCCGTACAGTAGGAGTTATCACACCGAAAGAGCGGCAACTGCTACCGACAGAATCTATATTTTTTCAATACATTAAAGAGTTTTTCGTTAAATGAGAAACAAATAGTGACAATCCAGTTTATTTTTGCTGGATTTTTAGTTTGTGTTGGCAAGTAGTGCTATTTGGAAGGAATTTTTATTTCCAATTGGACAATAAACATAAAAAAATAGCAGGAAAATGACAGAAAAACGAGAAAAAGTAAATAAGTTCTAATCAGTTTATCCTAAATTTTGAAATGAGGGTGTTTTTATGAATGTACAAGACGTCTTGCCTAAAATGAGCAAATTATATTTAAATAGAATTGTGGACAGTTTTTTAAAAGATGTGAAATTAAATGATGAAGATGAAATGCGGGAAGTTATTTTAAAAAATATTGAAGAGTTTCAGAATAAAGACCGGGTTACCCGTAATCTTAACTTCTTGGAAGAATACAGGGATATTGCGCTCTTAAACGAAATGATATTGATGTCACTTTTGGAAAACGAGGGCTATGTTTTAGAGGAATCGATTCTGCTTCAAAATGTAGAGCAGTTAGAAGACCAAATTGTAAAAGACAGCTTGGAAGATGAATTTATTAAAAATACTATTTCGGAAGATTATTGTCGAATCTATTCATCTGTTTTATCAGCCGCTTGGAAAAAGGATGAAGCTTTAAATGCCCACGAAACAAATATGTTAACGGTATTAAGACAGGAACTAGAGTTAACAAAACGAGATCATTATATTATAGAAAGTAGACTTGGACGTTTTCCGCAAAAAGGGAACAAACCCCATAGTCATAGACAAATTGAAAAAGCACTTCGCAATTTACAATCCAGAGGACTGATATTAAGATTTAAATCAGATGCAGCTTATTATATTATACCATCTGAGTTAGCACGAATTATAAGATATGAATTAGGAGGAGAATTAAGAAAGGCAACGTATGAATCATTGTTAAACGATTTAACGAAGAATCATTTAAAACATATTTTGTCACAATGTTATTTAAATTCTTCTGGGGTAAAAGAAATATTAGTCAGCAGAATATTAAAACATAATATTCTCCCTTCGAAAGCACTGGATACATTTTCAAATGATGAGTTGAAAGAAATTTTAAAAGAATTAGAAGGAGTACGAATCACAGGTACAAAAAATGAAAGGATCAGTAATATTATAGATTACTATGAAAATCTTTCTGGTAAAAACATTTCTGATCCAGAAGACGAACGTTCTTTATACTTCGATTATTTTGAAGACCTGGCAGCAAGGAATTTAAAACGTCTTCGTGTAAATAAAGTGATAGACAAGGATCTTGAAGCTGAAAAGTATTTTGAAGAAGCAACAAGATATATATTCGAAGTTAAGTTAGGTTTGGAACTAGTCCACATGCCAGGAAGTAAACATGCGGACGGTAAAATAAAGTTTAATGACAAAAATGAAACAATTCTTTGGGATAACAAAAGTGTGGAGAAGGAGTATAATTTCCCCGATGAACATTTTGATCAATTTTTAAAATATATTAGAGCGAACGATAATAGAGTGACATTGTTCTTAATTATAACCTCATGGATATCCCCTGATGCTATATCAAAAGCGCAAAAATTAAAAGCATTCTCTGAAACAGACACTGATGTTGCTTTAGTTTCGGCAGAAGATTTGAAGTATGTAGCTGAATACTGGAAAGACTATTCTACAAAAAAAGAACCAGAATTCAATTTACAGGTTCTGAATTACACAGGTGAATTAACGCGGAGCATATTAAAAGATAGAATGAGCTGGTCATTATAGTAAGTACAAAGTTGGGATGATGACAGTGATAGATGCGCATATTCATTTGGAAAAATACGATAATGTGGAAGAGCATATCAAAAAATGGCAGGCGGCGGGTGTAGAAAAAGTGGTGGCTGTTTCTAACGACTTAGCTTCTTCCTATCGAACGCTTGAATTAAAAGAACGGTATCCAGCGTTTGTTTTGGCAGGTTGTGGTTTTCATCCAGAAATGCCCCTTCCTGCTTCATCGGATTTTCAGGAGTGGCTGCGTTTAGTAAAAATCGAGCGAGAAAATATTACATGTATTGGCGAAATTGGATTGCCACACTATGAACTCACCGACCTGCCATTTTCGCTGCAGGCTTATCAAGAGTTTCTAATAGAATGCTTTCAGGTAGCTGAAAAACACCATCTGCCAGTTGCGCTTCATGCCGTTCACGATAAAGCAAAAATAGTATATGATATGCTGCAGATGCATGCGCCGACTATATCGGCTCACTTTCATTGGCTGAAGGCTCCGCCTAATGTTGTGCGAAATATTACAGCATCGGGGTATTTTATTTCGGTTACGCCTGAAGTGTGTTATCGGGGGCGGGATCAGCAATTGGCAGAAATCGTCCCTGACCATCAATTGTTGTTAGAAACGGATGGTCCCTGGTCTTTTCAAGGTCCATTTGTAGGAGAAAAAACGACACCCTTATTAATAGATAGAGTGATTGATTTTCTTGCTCCCAAAAAGGATGAACGACCAGAGACGTTAAAACAAAAGTTAAACGACAATCTAGCGAGAATGTATGGAGGTTAAGATTACTAAAAGAGCTGGTTCATGTAAAGACTGCAAACTTGATAAGAGTATAACAAAGAAAGGAAAAGGAGTACGAAACTCATTATAGAATGATAAGGTTTATTTTTGTTCTTTGCATATCGATAAAAGAGAGAAAGCCAAATGATGAACATAACAAGGGGAGTCCCAATAAAAATCCATGGATAGCCTAGTTGGAATGGTGGAGTTGGGAACATGGTTGATAAAAATAAGTTAAATACAGTACATGTACCTGCAAGATGTATACTAACAAAATACCAGTTTTTTATACGGGTAGTATGATCAACTTCAGCTGATGATGACTCTATTCGAAGAACAGACCATGCATAACTACTGACCCACATCATACTTAAAATGGAAAGAAAAACGAATACGGAAGCATTTAGGTCTCCGACGAATCCTGAGCCAAATATGAAAAAAAAGGAAAAAATAGAAAGCGCAATGAGGATAATGAAATATCCTGCATGGACCAATGTATTTTTCATCACCACTTCTCCTATCGTTTATTCCTGATGTTAAAGTTATCTGTGTGGTTAAATTTTACAACCATATCCTATCATAACGAAGCCTTTTGTGAAAACATTAGTTACGCATTTGACTGGTTCATCTTCCGAACAAGGGTTAATGTAAATCATCAACCGTTTGTTACGGTGTAAGACACAAAAAGAGCGCCATGTTACGTTCATGGCACCCTTTTTGTTTTCAATTTTCTACTACAAAAGGTCGCGATCCCTTTGGATGTCAAAAAGATAATTTATTGGTTGGTCCACACATCATTTGCAATTTTAACAACGTGACGAAGCTTGTCCCACTGCTCGTCTTCGGTTAAAATGTTACCTTCTTCTGTAGAAGCAAATCCACATTGCGGACTGAGGTTAAGTTGATCAAGGTTTACGTATTTGGAAGCTTCTTCGATTCGTTTTTTCACATCTTCTGCGTTTTCCAGCTCCCCAAATTTAGAAGTGATAAGTCCAAGAACAATTTGAAGATCGGAACGGGTAACGTAACGAAGTGGTTCAAACCCGCCGGCCCGATCAGTATCATATTCTAGGAAGAGCCCGTCGACGTTCAATTTTTGAAAAATAGTTTCGGCTACCGCTTCATATCCACCGGAAGCAATCCAGGTAGAGCGGAAGTTACCGCGGCAAATGTGCATCGTGATTTTCATGTCAGATGGTTTATCTGCAATCGCATCATTTATTGTTTTAGCGTACCAGCTCTTAATTTCTTCTGGATCGACGCCTTTACCAAGCACTTCTTCCGGTTGATCTTCAGAGCAGAAATAAGCCCAAGATGTATCATCTAGCTGTAAATAGCGGCATCCTGCGTCATAAAACGCTTGGATGGCTTTTTTGTATGTACGAGCTAAGTCAGTGAAAAAGGACTCCTGATCGTCATAGGTTCCATCTTCAAACGTTGTACGAAAATGAAGCATACTAGGACTAGGAATGGTCATTTTTGCTGTATGATTTCCAGCTACACTTTTTAGAAATTTAAAGTGATCAATCATAGGGTGATCCGAAAAATCAAGCTTGCCTGTTACTTTGATGGCGCGGGCCTTTGTTTCCACACCTTCGAATTTAATACCAGTGTCTGTTTCATAACCTTCTACTCCGTCTAGTTGTTCGAGAAAATCAAAGTGCCACCATGAACGACGAAATTCGCCATCGGTGACGGCTTCTAATCCAGCCTCTTTTTGTTTTTCTACAATGCGGGTAATTTCTTCATTTTCTATTTCCCGTAACTGGTCCGCATTGATTTCTCCTTTTTCAAATTGAATTCTTGCGTTTTTGATGCCTTCCGAACGCAATAAACTTCCCACATGATCTGCTCGGAAAGGAGCCTGCTTTAACTCTCCACTCATTACTAATTCCTTCTTTCTGTGAAATTTGATTGATTCCCATTATTATAACATGAGTGTTTCTGTATCGATAAATACGAAATCATCATGACGTGGTATAATGGGTAGTAAATATTTGTTAGTTTAACATAAAAAGGGGTGGAAGACGATGGCTGTCATGATCCCTGAATCGATTCAGAATATGGCAACGACAGGCGAAAGAATCCTTTTTCAAACATTAAAAAAGCATTTAGATGATGACTATATCGTATATTATGAACCAAAAATTAAGGAGTTCCGGGCAGACTTTGTCATTATTGGGCCTTATCTTGGGTTGCTTGTGCTCGAAGTGAAAGACTATACAGTGAACAGTCTACACAGCCTTAATCATGATCAGTGGCTGATTCATACTACCTCAGATGGTCTACAGACGGTGAAATCGCCCCTTAAACAGGCGATGGATTATATGTATACGATTCAAAATGTTTTAAAAAAAGACACGAATTTAATAAATCATGACGGAAAATACAAGTTTAAGTTAAAGTTTCCTTGTGGATATGGAACGGTATTCACTCGTCTTTCTCAAGAACAATGCATTACACACAATTTATATGATGTGATTGATCCAATGTTTCTATTGACGAGAGAAGAGATTGATTCCGAGAAAGATAGATTTTCTGAAGAAAATCTTATAGAAAAGTTGTTAAGTATGTTTAAAGTTCCGTTTCGTTTGAAAGAACCGTTAACACATAATGAGATCAATGCTATCCGTTATCATCTATTCCCAGAAGTCAGAGTCGGTGGACACTATAAGCAAACGACGCCTTACCGCGATCAGTTGCTATTGTCCTTGCATGATTTGCAAACGATGGATTTACATCAAGAGAAGTTGGCTAAACAGATTGGTGATAAAAATCGCTTGATTCGTGGTGTAGCTGGAAGTGGGAAAACGTTAATTTTAGCAAGTCGTGTACGTATTATGAAGCAAGAACACCCGGATTGGAGAGTTTTAGTTCTAAGTTATAATATATCACTTTCTCGTTCTATATACTCCATGATTCGTGCCAAAATGGAGATGCCGGTTGATTTATTTGATGCAGCAGAGGAACATCGTGATTCGATGAAAGGAATTACTGTTCGCAATTTTCATGAGTGGTTAAAAAAAGATCTGAGAATATCGGAACAAAGTATCCCAGACTATCTCGAAAAGTTAGAAAAAGGGGAAGCTATTTTACCTACATATGATGCTGTATTAATAGATGAAGGGCAAGATTTTGAACCGGAATGGCTTCGGCTTGTTAGTTTCTTATTAAATCCAGAAACATATTCTATGCTGCTTGTTGAAGATCGGGCACAGACGATTTATCCAAGAAAAAGATCGTATAGGCAGGATACCGGACTCGACTTTCGAGGGCGTTCGAAAGTGTTGCAAATTAATTATCGCAATACTGCCGAAATCATTACGTTTGCCTGGAATTTTTTTCAGAAGCATTCTGGAACAGAAGGGGTGACTACCGGAGAAATAGAAGGCCAAGAGATTATCCCTCCGAGAAGCACACGTCGTAAAGGACCAGAACCAGCCATTGTTCAATCATCAGATTGGAAAGAAGAAATGAAGAAGGTTGTCCAAACGATGAAAAAACTTCATCAACACCATCACGTTCCGTTTGAAGAAATGGTTATTCTTTATCGCGCTAATTCGTACAAAAGAATTGTTTCTTCTATTGCATTTGAATTAAACGAAGCAGACATTCCTTTTCAGTGGATAACAGAAAATGCGGAAAGCAAACGCTCGTATGAAAAAGAAGATGGAAAAGCGAAAATTTCAACTATCGATAGCAGTAAAGGTCTTGATTTTCAAGCTGTGTTTATCGTGAATATAGACAACATGCCATTTGCACTCGAAGAAGATAAAACGCGTGAAGCAGCTTTGCTTTATATTGGTATGACCCGTGCTATTGAATATTTAATGATTTCTTATTCTGATGAATCCGAATATACGAAGTATTTTGATGAAGTCGTAGAACAGCGTCAGAGAATTCAGTCACAGTCGAAGCTGTAGTTTAGAAGTTAATTCGCCGATTAATTTAGATTTTCGCCGGTATTTCTTATTTTTCGCCGATTCACATCAAAATTCCGCCGATATATCAAACGAAAGCGCTAATTTAATATTAAAAACCGCCATTTGTTGCACTTACATGTAAATGCTGCCCTCTTTTTAACAGGAGGGCAGCGTTAGCTTTATTTATTTCAAGGCTTGTACTACTTTTTCAGCAGTGCTTTTACTGGATTGTGGATTTTGACCGGTAACGAGATTGCCGTCAGTGATAGAGAAATCACTCCAGCTATCACCGTGTTCAATGTTAGCACCTTTTTCCCGAAGTTTAGATTCAAGCATAAACGGCATATGTTGATCTAGCTGCATTTCAATTTCTTCTTTATCGGTAAAGGTCGAAATCGTTTTTCCTTCCACGATAGGTGTACCATTGGCGTACGTTGCGTTAACTAAGCCGGCTGGTCCGTGACAAACTGCACTAATGACTTTACTGTTTTCCGCAAAATGCTCGAGAACATGTTGTAATGTACTATTATCAGGGAAGTCAAACATTGTACCATGTCCGCCAGGTAAGAAGATGGCATCAAAGCCTTCTGTATCATCTTTCTTTAGAGCAACGGTATGCTTCAATTCTTCTTCTGCTTCTTTCCATTCTGGATGATCTTCCACGCTGTTAGGATCGAGTGGAACTTCACCACCTTCAATACTTGTTACTTTTACATCAAAGCCATTTTCTTTAAATACATTGTATGGTACTGCGAATTCTTCAAGCCAAAGCCCGGTTTTGTGATCTTCTGAAATAGTAGTATGATTTGTTACGACCATGAGAACTTTTTTAGCCATTATGAATACCTCCTTTAATGAGTTACTGCTCTATCATAATATGATAATCAACTTCCTGTAAAAAATACTGCTCAACGGTGTACGGTGAACAAGTCCGGAAATGGTACAAGTGAAATAAATATCCGAAGTAAGTTTTGAAAAGAGAGGATGGTAATGATGAATGTATGGATTATAGTGGTTGTTTTACTTTTACTTATACCAACAATATTTGGCATATTAGCAAAAATAATAAAATTAATGGAGGACAAGAAAAACGAACAGGATGTCTTGAAGTTTATCAAGAATAATCCAGAAAAAGCATCCATCTTTGCAATCTATAATGATTACCCTTTGTTGGAATATCAAGCAGACAAAAAAATGCCTTTAGCAAGCACCTTGAAAATAATTATAGCTATTGAATTTGCAAGACAAGCAGATATAAAAGCAATAGACATTAAAGAGTTAGTACCTTTGAATGAATTGGATAAGTACTTTATCAAAAACTCTGATGGTGGAGCACATTTGAATTGGGTTGAGTCCTTAAGAAATAACAACCAAATCAATCAAGGTCAGGTTTCACTCTTTCAAGTGGCAAAAGGTATGATTGAATTCAGTTCAAATGCAAATATGGAATTTCTAATAAATAAATTAGGACTAGAAAAAATAAATCAAGTTCTTAAAATATTAACCTTGGAACGGCATGATCCGTTATTTCCAATATCATCTGCTAACCTTATTTGTACGTATATTCAATTAAAAAATGGTATGACATTTAAGGAAGCGTTAAAGGAAATAAAAGGGATGACCTACGAAAAATATGCAAATAAAGCTATCGAGATCAACCAGATATTAAAAGATGACAAAGAAATGGCTTTAATTAATCAGCTAAATACAAAAGATATATATAATAATCGCTTTCAAGTTATTGCATCTCAAAAACAACCAACATCTACTACGAAGGAATATGCAAACCTTATGCAGGCGATTAGAAAAAGAAAGTTTTTAACAAGCAATGCACAAGATATTTTACAAGAAATTATGAACATTATTCCCAATGAAGGTTCTAGCTTAATTGATTTAGGTTTAAAAGGTGGATCATCAATATCTATTCTAACAACAGCATTTTACTCAAAAGATGAAGACGGGAACACGATGGATATGGCAATTTTTATTCACGATCCTTCCCGTATGGATCTTCTATGGATTCAAAATAAGTTTAATTTATTTATTGGGAAATTTGCAACGGACAAACGTTTTCGAGAAGAAGTAGTCAGAACGCTTGATGTTGAATAGAGAAGCCTTCATCCGTAAGAAAAAGGGGCTAAAAACTTATAGAAAGGTAAATGAACCGATGAAAATAGTCGTTTTATCGGATACTCATATTCGATACAAAAAACATGAGCTTCCGGAAAGAGTCATACAAGAATTACAATCAGCAGACCATATTATTCATGCTGGAGATTGGCAGATACCAGCTGTTTATCATACGTTGCAACAATATGGGGATGTGACAGGTGTATATGGAAATGTGGATGGAGAAGAGATAATGCGTCTTGTTCCAGAAAAAAGGGTGATTGAAAAGAATGGATGGAAAATTGGGATTGTACATGGACATGGAGACAAAAAAACAACGGAAAAGCGGGCACAAGAAGCTTTTGATGAACATCTTGATATTATTGTTTTCGGCCATTCACATATTCCACTCATCCGGTACGCCGGGAAAACGATGTTGTTTAATCCCGGTTCTCTTTTGTATAAGCGGAAACTTCCATATTGTTCCTTCGGGATTATAACATTAGAAGAAAAACCTCATGTCGAACATGTTTTTTTATAAAGAAAAAAGCTGACCGATAAGTGTTTGTCATCACTTCAGGTCAGCTTTTCCTTTGATGTTTGTAACGTCCAAGTGCTCTGGATTTCTTCCCGTTGTGGGAATCCCTGTACGTCGGAATTAGACCTGCCGACGTCATTCAAGGAGGGGTTATAATTTGTCCTCTATTAAATTCTCATCAATGAAATCGAGTAATGCGTCTTCTCCTTCCAATTCCAACTCTATATCTTCTTCTTCGTTAAGTCTTTGTAATTGAACACACGCTAGAGCTTCATAGTGATACACTTCTAACAAATTATTTTCAAGTTCATTCATACTCTCGGTGTCAAAATTACCATCGTGAATGTCATCAATTTCTGATTCCAACGGCTCAATGGTATCAATAGCTTTTTCGTAAGCTTTAATCATTTGCTGTCGGGCATAATCCATTTCATTTGTTTCTAATTCCACTCGTTTTAAGTCCATTAACATGTCAGGAACATTATTCATAAACCTTTTATAATGATAACCAACCGTAACTTCTTGTTGGACAGATGTTAAAACGCTACTAACGTAACCGCGATAATCTTGCTTTGTATCGGAGATGAGAAGTGGTTGAAATTTCTCTAAATCGCTGTTTATTTCATCGTTAGAGGATTCAACCTCTAATCCAACGTCTGCCCATACTTCTTCGTATTCATAAGGCTCGTATTCTTCTTCTTCCTCTTCTTCTGTATCTTGTTCTTCTTCGGAAGAAGCATCTGCTAAATTAGATCCATTATCTTCTGACTCTGATTCTTCTGATTCTTCTTCATTTTCTTCTTCTTGTGTTTCAGAATCTGTTTTAGCGTCGTCGGCTGCTTCTGTATTCTCATCGTCGGAGCTGCAGGCCGCCATTAGTGCGATGATAAATGTTAAAGTAAGTAGTAATGCAGTTTTTTTCATAGAAACCTCCCACTATATTGATGATTTTTTAAAATTTGATATTATAAGGATTAAATTTCCACACGACAATAAGAATACTTAAAAAAATAAAGAGATAAAAGAGAATGAGTAAAAAATAGGTAAAAAGATTTTTATTTTTAGGTCTTAATTACTACATTAACTAGAAAATACATTATTCCTTTCATTTAATATGCTTCCTTTTAGATAAATAAAATTTACTATTATATATAAAGGGAAAGGAGATGAAGAGAAGCGTGCAGAAATGGTAGAATAAAAATAAAGTCATAAAGGAGAGTCATGATGGCCATAAGAGTAGGAATGATGGGTACCGGGAATTTCAGTAAAAAACATGCCGATATTCTAACAGAAATGCGAGATGTGCAAGTAGCTGCTTTTTACGGGACAAGCAAAGAGAAAGCTGATAACATGGCGAAACAATTTGACAATGCGAAAGGGTATGAAGATTTAACCGAGATGTTAGACAATGAGCATCTGGATGCAGCATATATTTGTGTGCCGCCTATGTCACATGGGGCGATTGAAAAAGAATTAATCGATAGAGATATTCCGTTTTTTATAGAAAAACCGCTGAGCAATGAGGCAGATATGCCCGCAGAATTTGCTGAGCAGATTGAAGAAAAATCTCTAATTACTTCGGTTGGCTACCATTTTCGCTATAAACAGAATACGCAAACCATGAAAAACTTTTTGGAAGAGCTTGAAGTAGGGATGGTTACTGGTCGATGGATGAGCGGATTGCCTCAAACGACATGGTGGAAAGACCAAGATAAGTCAGGCGGGCAATTTAATGAACAAACGATTCACATTGTTGATTTACTCCGTTACACGGTTGGTGAAATAAAAGAAGTCCATGCTGTGTTTGCGAACACTCTGCTTCACAAGAAGGAAGAAGATTTTACGATAGCGGATGTCGGAACAGTTACGCTCACACTAGAAAATGGTGTGATTGCAAGCATAACGAATACGTGTGTATTACCTCCTCATGTTCACGATATAGGGATTACATTTTACACAGACGATGGTATCCTCAGTTGGCAGCCAGATCGTGTAGAACATGACAGCGGCACGATATTAGAAGAATATAATGATAGAGATGATCCATATGAAAAAGAAAATGAGAACTTTATTCATGCGGTAAAAACGGGTGATACTTCTGAAATTTTATCTGATTACAGCGATGCTCTGAAAACGCAAAAAGTCACAGCTGCAGCGCTTGAATCAGCGAAAACAGGACGTGCTGTGAAACTATAATGCTTCTTGTTCATCATCGCTGCACCATTTGCGGCAAATAATAAATATTTAAAGAGGTTGGGACAAAAGAAAAATATGCGGTAGTAAACACGAATGTCTTGCGCTGGTCAAGAGCTGCATATTAGCGGAGCCAAAATGCTTCGACTCCTGCGGGAAAAGCACGAAGGAACTTCTACTAAAACCGCACACGTCCTGTGTGCAACGTAGAAGCCACCGCATCCTGCGGAAGTGAGACCCCGCAGGCAGGGGTTTTCTGCCGAGGGCCCGTCAGATCGGCGTTGGCACAGGACGTGCCGCTTTTAGCCGATCTTTCTCTTTTCGAGCCGTGCCCGCGGCAAAGGAGACACGGTGATCCGCAGGGAGCCGATGTCGCTCTTGTGCTCTGGAGTGAAAGCGAAGTATTTTGGCGCAGCGATTTTTCTATCTTATAAAGGTTTAGTCCCAGCCCCTTTTCTTAAGACAAAAAAGGAGAACCCTCGTGGGACAAAAACGAGCCATTTATTCGTAGCGGGTCTTGGAGGGAGGCTCTACTTGAACACGAATAATAAAGTCATTTAAATGATAAAATAGTTGTTTAAAAACTTCCCTTCTATTCAAGAAGCGGGCCATATTGTAGCATAAGAATGGCAAGATAATTTACTATCTTGAAAGGAAGGGTTTTTGATGTCAATAAAATATGCTCATACAAATATAGTTGCAAATGACTGGCGCAAATTATCTGATTTTTATATTAAGGTTTTTAACTGTAAGCCTGTATTGCCTGAAAGAGATCTCTCAGGCAAATGGCTAGATAGGCTTACTAATATAGATAATGTTAATATTAAAGGCATCCATTTAACTTTACCTGGGTTTGATGAAGGGCCGACTTTAGAGATTTTTCAATATTATCCTGAAAATCTTGATAATCAGCAATCAAATATTAGTTCTAAAGGTTTCGGACATATTGCATTTGTAGTGGATAACGTTGAAGAGGTTTTGAATAAGGTAATTGAACATGGTGGACAAAAATATGGAAGTTTAGAAGAAAGAGAGTATGAGTCTGTGGGAATATTAACAGTAGTCTATGCAGAGGATCCCGAAGGAAATATTATAGAGATTCAGAACTGGAAATAACATAAAATTACTTTCGGAAAATCAGGAAAAAAGTTAGACCATAGTTATGCAATCGGGCGCTATTGTGGAAAAAGACTTAACTTTTAACGCGTTTAGTCAGCGCCCTCTAGTATTAACATTCTCATTTTTTTGCTATTATAATGAACCTTTTAGAATTTGTCATAATTCCTTTTTCCGTTTTATTCTTTTCAATAAACCCATTTAATATTTCAAAATCCTTCTTATCTTGACCAAAATTTGGAATTGTCGGTGTGTGTTTAAGTAAAAATAGAAGGTCCTCAGGTCTCTGATAGTAATCAACAGCATTATATTCGTAGGATTTAACCTCAGAAAATCCCGCGTTCCTAAGTTCACGAATATATTGTTCTTTTAACGTCCCATCACTCTGATTAAAAGCTTGCCCTCGACCAAAAGCTTCTTTTACATTTAATTTATCTGCTTCACTTACTTGTTGGGTAAAAAAGTGCCCCTCATATTTTAACACCTTAAAAACTTCTTTTGAAGAAAAAGGGGCATGTCGACTTGAAATCACATCGAAAAAACCACTAGGAAATTGTATGTTTTCAGAAGACATTTGAAAAAAATTCACATTTGAAACATTTGATTTTTTTAGATTTGATTGGGCTGTTTCAATCATTTCACTAGATAAATCAATTCCAATTAAAAGTAGTAACGAAGAGGAAATCTTTAATACACTTTCTCCCCCACCAGTGCCAAGATCCAAAAGTATATCTTTGTGATCACACTTTTTAATTACTTCTTTGTAGAAATCCCATGTAACTCCTTCAGAAATATACTTCAATGTACTAAAATCCCAACCGTTTATTTTTCCTACTTTATCATAAAAACTCTCATACTCTTGTTGATTCACGTTGTTTACCACCTTTCATACATAAACCCAAGTTACTACGGAGAATTCATTTAAAAAGTATTCATAAAAAGGGAACACTTGCCCCTTGTAGGACGGTACGCAATTTTTCAGCCCGAAAACCTTCGAACAATACGGTTAATCATTCCATACCCCCGATTTGAAAGATTATGATGAGTATATCTGGTGAAGAACAAATTGTAAAATTAAAACAATAGAATGTTTCACGATTGTATATGTTTCATCGCTAGCCCTCAGCAGGAGCGAAGACTCCTCGAGAGCAGACCTACGGAAACCATTCACCTGCTGCAGCGCAGGCCATTGAGCCCCACCGAAAATAAAAAAGGAGAATTTTGGGTGAACTTCTCAAGATGCGTTATTTATTGTCATACATCACAACGTGTGACAATGCACAAGGCAAGAGACTGTGATGAAAACGCATACATAACGGGTTTTATCGGTGTTACAATGAAATTGTGGAAAGGGGGGAATCCATGCAGCTTGATCAGCGGAGCAATGATTTATTAAACGAAATCATTAAAAAACCCGGTTTGAAAAGTAAGGACTTAGAAAGCAAATATGTATTGAACCGACGTCAATTGAAATACAGTTTTGACAAAATTAATGACTGGTTGAAGACGAAAAACTTACCAAAAATAGAACGGACGAAGCAAGGGTTGTTTATAGTAGATCCGATTGTGTCATCTGCATTGTTGGACGAACAGCAGGAGTACAGCGATGACAATATTCTCTCAGAAAGGGAAAGAGAGGATCTTCTAATATTTCTTTTGTTAAGTAAGCAGGAAGAGTTCTCTCTTATACATTTCACAAGTACTCTGGATGTCAGTAAAAATACAGTTTTAAGTGATCTTAGAAAAGTACAGGAACGTCTGACTGCTTATCAATTGAAAATTACGTATACGAGACGAGAGGGGTATGAGTTGAGTGGTAAGGAGTTTTCTGTTCGAAAACTTCTGATTAACACTGTCCATCGGATAATGGAACGGGCAAATGGGGTGTGGCGGATACTTGAAATGGGTGAACTGGATAAGTCAGATATACAAACATTTCACGATAAAATCCAAAACATTGAACAAACATTACAGTTAAAGTTTACTGATGAAAAAATAGAAACGATGCCGTATGTTCTATCCCTTTTGTTGCGGCGGATGAAGCAAAGTCGTTTTATCGATCCGTTTTATATTCATTACGAAGAATTAATGGATACAAAAGAATGGAAAGCGACGGAAGAAATATTAGAAAATCAGCCGGATGTACCAATGGAGGAGCGTCTCTTTATCACACTTCATTTGCTGACGGCGAACGTGTATTGGGCAGAAGACTTAACCGAAGAAGCGATACCTGAACTATTAAACACGCTACAAGAAGTCCTTCACCAATTCGAAAAAAGGTCTTGTATCTACTTGCACAATAAAGAGCAGCTGCTTCATCGGTTATTGCTACATGTGAAACCCGCTTACTACCGGGTGAAGTATAAATTAACGGAGATGAACGAATGGCATCATACAGTAAGTGAAGAATTTCAAGAACTTCACCACTTAGTCAAACAATCAACAGGACCTTTAAGGGAATTGATAGGTGAAGTGATTCCTGATAGTGAAACAGCCTATTTAACAATGCTCATAGGAGGTTGGCTTACTAAACAGGGAGATAGTATTCATCATAAAACAAAAGCATTAGTCGTTTGTCCACACGGTGTTTCGGTATCTCGTTTATTACTGGGAGAGTTGAAAGAACTTTTCCCTGAACTAGTCTTTCTTGATGCCTTATCGGTACGAGATTTCAGAAAATATGATTTAGAGTACGATGTAGTGTTTTCACCGGTATTCGTCCACACCGAAGCAAAGTTGTTTATAGTAAGTAAAATATTGAATCCATCAGAAAAGCAACGATTAAGACAGCAGGTGATGTCAGAGTTACACGGTTATACCCCGGAACATTTGAGTGTGGATTATATTTTGGAGATTATTCAAAAGCACGTGGATATTTCTCAATCGGAAGCGTTGGCACAAGAGTTAGATAGGTACTTACACAAAGACGTAAGACCAATAGCTCCAGATCCATCCATTGATCGAAAACCACATTTATATGAAATTGTGACACAAGACCGTATGACGCTACTATCTGAAGCGAAGAGTTGGGAAAAAGCCCTTCGCAAAGCATCTGAGCCTCTGTTGTTAGATGATAGTATTACAGAAAATTATGTGAATGAAATGCTTACTCAAACGGATCCTTATATTGTGTTAGGCAATAACGTAGCTATACCTCATGCGAATCCAGAGAAAGGTGTAAAAAACCTTGGTATTAGTTTCTTAAGGTTAAAAGAAAGTATAGATTTTGACACCAATCATGAAGTGCAGTTTATCTTTATCATTGCAGCTCTTGATAAGCATCACCATTTACAAGCACTACGGCAAATTATGAAACTATCACAACATCCTGAAGATATAAAAGCAATCGAACAGGCCTCGACAAAACAAGACATTCAAACTGTGCTTCAACAGTACGCGTACAATGAACCTACATGAAAAAGGAGTGATACTAGTGAGTGACTTGTACCTCGATGAAACATTGATACTAGATGATTTGGATGACACTACAAATGAAAGCGTGCTGCGTACATTAGCAACCAATCTTTATAAAAGAAAGTTTGTAAAAGAATCTTATATACAGGCTATTATAGATCGTGAAGAACAATATGCCACGGGTTTGCCAACGAAAGGCACTTCCGTTGCCATTCCACACACAGACAAAGAACATGTAATACAAAAATCGCTCAGTATAGGAATATTAAAAGAACCCGTTGATTTTGGAATAATGGGAGAAGAAAAAGAAACGACTTCGGTTGATATTGTTTTTATGCTTGCGATGGATGACGAACATTCGCAATTGGCCATGTTGCAGCGCCTTATGAAAATCTTTCAAGACGAAGAACAATTACTATTTTTAAAGAACACTAAAGATAAGAAAAAAATGGTGAGTGTTTTGAAAGACGCATTAGCATTATCTTATCAAGGAGGTGAAACAACATGAAAAAGCGTGTACTTGTAGCTTGCGGGACAGGGATTGCTACATCGACTGTTGTAAATGAAGCAGTTGAATCAATGTGTGAAGATAATAACGTCGAGGCGGAAGTTATCCAATGCAAGATTTCAGATATTCCAGCTTATGAAGATTCTGCTCATCTATTGATAACAACGACAGTGACAAAAAAAGACTACCCTTTTCCGGTTATCAATGCCCGTTCATTTTTAACAGGGATAGGTACAGAAGAAACAAAAGCAGAGATATTAGAAGCTTTGAAACAGTAGCATTAAAGATAAAAAAATCCTCCCGAATCTTGACTAGATTACGGGAGAACAACACATCCAATTTCATTATATAGTTTTTATGAATTGAATACAAACAGAAAAAGCTTGTTTTTGATAGAAGATGAAATGTAAGGAGGAGAGGTTATGCAAAGTGTTATAGATGGGTTTCAAGCGTTTTTAGATGTAGGACCAACTGTTATTTTGCCAATTGCTATTTTCATATTAGGATTGGCTTTCAGACAAAAAGTAGGTAAAGCTTTTCGTTCTGGTTTAACAATTGGTGTCGCATTCGTTGGTATTTTTCTTGTCGTAGATTTGCTTGTGGAAAACTTAGGACCTGCTGCTCAAGCAATGGTAGAGAGATTAGGAGTGGAACTAAACGTTATTGATATTGGTTGGCCGGCAGCCTCTACTATTTCTTGGGGCACTCCTGTAGCTGCGTTTATTATTCCTTTAGGTTTATTAGTCAACGTGCTTATGCTTATGACAAAAACGACGAAAACGATGAACGTGGATATTTGGAACTTTTGGCATTTTTCTTTCATGGGCGGTATTGTTTATGCGATGACTGGCAGTATTATTCAAGGATTGATTGCCGCGATTCTATTTGAGATAGCCTGTTTGAAAATTGCTGATTGGACAGCACCTATGTTAGAGCGGGAATTTGATTTACCCGGAGTGTCAGTGGCAACTGGAAGTACCGTTTCCTATGCACCGATAGGAATTCCGTTAGTATGGCTGGTACAGCGGATTCCGGGAGTGAAAAATTGGAATGCAGATCCTGACACGATTCAAAAACGTTTTGGAGTTTTCGGAGAATCGATATTCATCGGATTAGTACTAGGTGTTGCGTTAGGTATATTGGCAGGTTACCCCGTCGGAGAAGTGGTGAACATCGGTATATCGATGTCAGCGGTTATGGTTCTTATGCCGAGAATGGTGAAAATATTGATGGAAGGTTTAATGCCAATTTCTCAGTCTGCCAGAGAATTACTTCAAAAACGATTTGGAGCAAAGGACATATATATTGGACTGGATGCAGCGGTTGCAATCGGACACCCAGCTGTGATTGCCACAGCACTTATTTTAGTACCAATAACAATTGTACTTGCTATTATACTACCTGGTAACAGTGTGCTTCCTTTTGGCGATTTAGCAACTATTCCATTTGTCGTCGCATTTATAGTGGGAGCGGCTCGTGGTAACATTGTTCACTCTGTACTGGTTGGTACGGTTATGATTGCTTTATCTCTTTATATGGCTACAGATATTGCACAACTTCATACACAAATGGCACAGGATGCTCAGTTTGAAATGCCGGAGGATACGAATTTAATTTCAAGTATTGATCAAGGTGGAAACATGATTAACTACGTCATTTATAAATTTTTTGGACTATTCAATTAATAGTGGATTGGTGAAAGGAGGAAACTGAATGAAGGCACTTGTCAAAGAAACAGAAGGGTATGGTCATTTAAATGTCCGAGAGGTTTTTGAACCTTCTCCGGACGCTGACCAAGTCAAAATCAAAGTAAAATACGCTGGTGTTTGCGGCTCCGATATTCATGCATACGAAGGCCACTATAAGGTGAAGACCCCTGTTATATTAGGACACGAATTTTCAGGGGAAGTAGTTGAAGTAGGCGAAAATGTAACGCACTGCAAAATAGGCGACCGAGTTACATCCGAGACGACGTTTTTTATCTGTGGTGTCTGTAAGTACTGTAAATCTGGAGATTATAATTTATGTAACCACCGTATAGGACTAGGATCAAAACAAGATGGTGGCTACACGAATTATTTAATTGCAAAAAAAGAAAGTGTTCATGTTCTTCCTCGTCATGTTGATTTTAAAGCTGCTTCTCTGGCAGAACCACTTGCTTGTGCTTTTCACGCGGTAGAAAAAGCGGAAATAAAAAAGGGAGACGTTGTCGTTATACTAGGTCCAGGTCCTATTGGTTTATTAACGGCACAAACGGTAAAGTCAAAAGGAGCTACTGTTATTATTACGGGATTATCCAATGATACCATTCGATTAGAGAAGGCGAGAGAATTAGGTATAGATAAAGTGATCAATATAGAAGAAAAAGATGTAAAAGATGTTGTCAATTACTACACTGATAGTTATGGTGCGGACGTCGTATTTGAATGCACAGGAGCGGTACCTGCGGCAAACATGGGAATTGATTTGCTAGTGAAAAAAGGTCAATACGTACAAGTAGGCATATTCCCGAAGAGTACGATTGAATTAAATGTAAGTAATATTATTCAAAAGGAGATCCAATTTACAGGCAGCCGCAGTCAAAAATCAAGTGATTGGGAACCAAGTCTGTCATTGATGAATCAAGGAGAGGTTGATGCTAAAGCACTTATTACTCACCAATTTGACATAACACAATGGAACGAAGCTTATGATGCGATAAAAAGCGGGGAAGCAATTAAAGTTTCATTAACTCCTATAGAAGAGTAATGGATTTATCTGAAAGAGGTGAAAAGAATGGTAGAAACAATGGTAGAGATTATGCTGGGTCCTTATTTAACTCCTGTGAGTGACTGGTATATAGAAAATCAGCTGATAATTAATAGTATCGTTGTTTTCGGTGCCATCGTTAGTATATTTAAGCGGAACAATGACAATAAGGATAACAAGAGAACAGGAGAGCACTCCTCATGACGATACAGGCACTTAAGTTATATGGGAGAAAGGATCTTCGCTTTGAAAAGGCAGAAGAAGTAGAAGTCACAGAATCAGATGATGTTGTTATCAAGGTAAAAGCTGCCGGCATTTGTGGTTCAGATTTGTCTCGTTTTGCAAAGCTCGGACCTTATGTAAAAGGAATGACATTAGGACATGAATTTTCAGGGGTTGTTGAAAAAGTCGGAAAAGCAGTAACTCATGTGAATCCGGGAGATAGAGTAGCGGGGTGTCCCGCTTTTCCGTGCAAAAGTTGTCATGAGTGTGAAAAAGGAAATCCTGCTCGTTGTGAAAAACTTACGGTTCTCGGAGCGTTTCAGGCTGGTGCTTTTGCTGATAAAACAAAACTTCCCGCTGCAAACGTTCTTCCGATACCCGATGAAGTAGATGATGATACAGCAGCAATGATAGAGCCTTCCGCTGTTGTAGCGCATGCTTATTACAGAACCTCCATGCAGCCTGGAGATACAGTGGCCGTAATAGGTTGTGGAAACATTGGATTACTAGCAATACAGTGGGCCAAGACGTTTGGTGCTTCCACTGTCTATGCGATAGATATTGATTCAAATAAACTGACAATAGCGGAAAGAGTAGGGGCTGATGTAACGATACAACCAAAAGAAAAACCAGCGTATGAAATCATTCAAGAGTTGGGAGGAGATGGAGTAGATGTAGCGGTTGAATCAGCTGGATCAGTGGCCGCATCTGCCGAGGTACTTGCTCTTCCTAAAAAGGGCGGAGAAGTTGTGTTTATGGGTATTCCGTACAGTGATGTTTCGATTGAACGGTTTTATTTTGAAAAAATAGTAAGAAATGAACTGCGAATTTTAGGAGGTTGGAATGCCGTATCATCCCCTTTTCCAGGAAGAGAATGGCATACCTCCATAGAAGCGATGCGCAGCGGGTGTATTCAAACAAACCCTATTATTACCCACCGTTTGCCATTAGAAGAAGGCCCTGCTGTATTTGATCGTATTCTTAACCAGAATGAATTCTTCAGCAAGGTTTTGCTTTATCCAACGACATCGTGATGAGGACTTTACATGATTCAAATAAAAATCTAACACCTATGTACGGGTCAAATCTCTTATAAAAAGGTCTGACCCGTATCTTTTGTGTTATAATATAAGAATATTTGCGTTGTATATTCAGATTTTTCAAATAATAAAGGTGGAGAGAGAATGAAATATGGCTTTGCTAAACGTGTGAATCATATGAAGTCCTCGGCAGTTCGAGACATTTTAAAAGTAGTAAACCAGGGAAATGTTATTTCCTTTGCCGGCGGGCTGCCCGATGAAAAGTTATTTCCAGTCCAAGAAGTACGGCGTGCGTTTGATAAGGCGCTGTCCGCAGAACCTAAAGTTTTACAATACGGGGAAACCGAGGGGGTTCCCGGACTTCGTGAAAAATTGAGCGAACGAATGGAGGCAAAGGGTATTTCCCGCCACCCAGAAAACATTTTGGTTACTTCTGGTTCGCAGCAGGCAATAGATTTATTTGCCCGTGTCATGTTTAACCCAGGAGACATTATATTAACGGAAAATCCTACTTATTTAGCGGCACTCCAGGTGTTTCAATCGTATGAAGTGAATATCGTTCCCGTAGATTCTGACGAGGAAGGAATGACCCAAGTCGATTTAGAAAAAAAGATTCAACAATTAAAACCCAAATGTATTTATATCGTTCCTACCTATTCGAATCCTGAAGGGAAAATGTGGTCATTAGAACGACGAAAACAGCTGTTAAGGTTGGCTGAGAAGTATCATACGATTGTATTTGAAGATGATCCATATGGGGATATTCAGTTTGACGAATCAGAAAATGTCCCGCCGCTTGCCGCAATGGATGATAATAAATATGTTGTGTATACGAGTACTTTTTCAAAAACGGTAGTACCAGCAATGCGAACAGGGTGGATTACCGGTCCATATCAAATTATCCGCATGATGGCACAAGCAAAACAGGCTACAGATCTCCATACCAATTCATTATCACAGCACGCTCTTATCGCGCTAATGGAGGAATTTGATCTTGATGAGCATATTCGTACGCTGCGCCATGCGTATAAAGAAAGAATGCTAGTTATGAAAGATATTTTTGATAAAGCCGATGATCTTAAAATCCAGTATACTGAACCAAAAGGTGGTATGTTTTTCTGGGTGTCCATGCCCGAAGAAGTAAATACAACCGCTTTGTTGAATGAAGCTGTATCGAATGGTGTGGCGTTTGTCCCTGGTACACCGTTTTATGTGAATCAACCAGCTCAGCACACGATGCGCTTAAATTTCACAAACGCCGAGCCGGATATGATTGAAGAAGGAATGAAACGTCTCATTGACGTCATGAAAAAATAAGAGAGGCTTGGGGCAGTGGATGGTGGTTTGCGCTGGCAGAAACGAAGAGGAGAGAAGCTGCGCGGACATTTAATCCGTTAATTGCCTAAAACCTTGCGATTTGTCAAATGAAACCGCCAATAGAGGAACAGATGTCCGTGCCCCTCCATTGTTCCTTTTTTAATCAAGATAACGGAATAAATATCCGTCCACTATCCAAGGGTGCTTGCGATTTTCTTATCATGAACTAAAACTCAAACGAATCCTGTAGAAACAGCGGAACTAATAGTGACAAAACTTATCAGAATATTACAAAAAGTATTATTGTAAAAATATTGTAGTGATTCTATGATAGATATATGGTCAATAAAATGATCTTTTTTAATATAGAGGAGTGTTTCAGTGATAAAACAATTAGACATGGAGCAAGATATTTATTTATATCACCAAGGGAATCTACGTTACAGTTATCAGCTTTTGGGGTCACATAAAGATACACAACACGGCATTCCTGGTATTCGTTTTGCAGTTTGGGCGCCTAATGCAAAACAAGTCAGTGTTGTCGGCATGTTTAATAATTGGGACGGTAGACAACACCCTATGAAAAAGTGGAACGAAGAAGGAATTTGGTATGCGTTCATTCCTGGACTGGAAACGGGAATGATGTATAAGTATGAAATCTTAACCGCACATGGACATTTAAGTTTAAAATCAGACCCTTATGCCTTTTCTAGTGAACAGAGACCTCATACAGCTTCTATTATATATCCTCTTGATCACTATACGTGGAATGATCAAGAATGGTTGATGCAGCGAAAACAACGAAATATCTACGAATCTCCTATGTCTATTTATGAACTACATTTAGGATCATGGAAAAATATAGAGTCGGAAGTTTTTTATACATATCGTGAATATGCAGACAAAGTGATTCCTTATGTCAAAGAGTTAGGATACACCCATATAGAATTGCTTCCTTTAACAGAACATCCTTATGACCGCTCCTGGGGCTATCAAGCCACTGGATATTATTCGGTAACATCTCGTTATGGCACCCCTGATGATTTTCGTTATTTTGTAGATCAATGCCATCAATCAGGCATTGGAGTGTTATTGGACTGGGTTCCGGGCCACTTTTGCAAAGACGAGCATGGATTGCGGAAATTCGACGGAGAAGCACTCTATGAATATGCTAATCCGAGAAAAGCAGAAAAATCACAATGGGGAACACTCACCTTTGACTTTGCTCGAAATGAGGTGCAAAGCTTTTTAATATCGAATGCGATTTACTGGTTGAAAGAGTACCATTTAGACGGACTAAGAGTCGATGCGGTAGCAAGCATGCTCCATCTGGATTTCGGCAAAGACGACGGGGAATGGGAATTGAATGAGTACGGTGGACGTGAGAATGTAGAAGCCGTTTCATTTATAAAAAAGATGAATGAGGCAATATTTGAAGAAGTTCCGAATACACTAATGATGGCAGAAGAATCCACCTCCTGGCCGTTAGTTAGTGCGCCAACCTATAGTGGCGGGCTTGGCTTCAATTACAAATGGAACATGGGTTGGATGAATGACATGCTTGAGTATATGGAAATGGATCCGATTTATCGTAAACACCACCATCATTTACTGACATTTTCCCTCATGTATGCCTTCTCAGAAAACTTTGTTTTACCGATCTCTCATGATGAAGTTGTCCATGGAAAAAAGTCATTATTAAACAAAATGCCCGGAGACTATTGGCAGAAGTTTGCGAATCTTAGGGTGTTTCTCGCCTATATGTATGCACATCCCGGCAAAAAGTTATTATTTATGGGAGGTGAATTTGGCCAGTTTGATGAATGGAAGGACATGGAAGAACTAGATTGGAAATTACTAGATTACGACTCCCATGCATCCATATTTAACTATATTAAACAACTTCATCAACTTTATAGAGACATGCCAGCCCTATGGGAACTAGATCATAAGGAGGACGGTTTTTTCTGGATTGATCCACATAATAATGAGCAGAGTATTATAGCTTTTGCGCGCAACAGCCGATCATCGAACGATCAATTAGTTGTCGTGTGTAATTTCACCCCAGAAGTGTACCATCATTTTAAAATAGGAGTGCCTGAACAAGGGTTTTATAAAGAGATATTCACGAGTGATGCGGAACACTTTGGTGGTTCAGGACAAACGAATGGTTTGTTGCTTGAAACAGATCCTGTCCCTTCGCATGGGCAGAATCAACAAATTACAATGACGATTCCTCCACTCGGTGTGAGCTTCTTAAAGAGAACATCAGTTACTAAGGAGGCAGAGCATGAAAAATAAGGAATGTGTGGCAATGCTTTTAGCAGGTGGGCAAGGAACAAGGTTAAAATCCTTAACGAGACAAATTGCTAAGCCGGCTGTTTATTTTGGCGGAAAATACCGAATCATTGATTTTCCATTAAGTAATTGCACGAACTCGGGTATTGATACCGTCGGGGTATTAACACAATTTGAACCGCTTGTTTTAAATGATTATATTGGAATCGGATCTTCTTGGGATTTAGATAGAGAGTATGGTGGTGTATCAGTTCTTCCTCCATATGTGCAGTATGAAGGCGGAGGTTGGTATTCTGGAACAGCTAATGCGATTTACCAAAATATAAAATTTTTAAATCAATTCGAGCCTGAACATGTGCTCATTCTTTCAGGAGATCATATTTATAAAATGGATTACGGTGCTATATTTGATTATCATAAAGGATCTGGAGCGGATGCGACCATATCTGTCATTGAAGTGCCATGGCAAGAGGCTGACCGTTTTGGCATTATGAATACGGATGGAAACGGACGTATTACGGAATTCGACGAAAAACCAAAGGAGCCCAAAAGTAATTTAGCTTCTATGGGAGTGTACGTTTTCAAATGGGACGTTCTAAAAAAATATTTAATAGAAGATGCCCGGAATGAAAATTCGTCCCATGATTTTGGAAAAGACATTATTCCAGCTCTTCTTTATGATTATAAAAAGCTAATGGCTTATACGTTTGAAGGATATTGGAAAGATGTCGGAACGATAGAGAGTCTATGGGAAGCTAACATGGATTTATTAGAAAAAGATCCGGCATTAAACTTAAACGATTATTCATGGCAAATATTATCTAAAAATCCGAATCAACCCCCTCAATATATAGCCCCTGGAGCGACCGTCCAAAATGCACAGATTAACGAAGGCTGCCGCATATACGGTACGGTCAACCGGTCGGTTATTTTTTATGGAGTACATGTGAAACAAGGATGTTACATCAAGGATTCTGTCATCATGCCTAATGTGCAGATGGGTAAGAATGTCGCCATTCACCGCGCTATCGTGACAGAGGGAAGTGTTATTGAAGATGGTGCTGTAATTGGTGACCCTTCGCCAAGTGCTGAAATCACACTTGTTACCCATGAAAGTTGCGCTCTTGCAGCTAATTATGCAGCCAATAGCTAAGAGGAGGAGAGGCATGGATCGAATAGCTGGAATTATTAATTTGGATCATGAACATGATGTTTTAGAGGAACTAACATACTTTCGGTGCGGGGCTGCGGTCCCGTTCGCCGGACGATACCGGATGATTGATTTTATCTTATCAAACATGACGAATTCACGAATTGTATCGGTTGCTTTATTCACACGCCGGAAATATCGATCGCTTATGGATCATCTCGAACAAGGGAAAGCGTGGGATTTGGATCGGACCCGCGGAGGATTGTTTATTTTGCCGCCTGATTGGAATGATCCAACGGATATATCCCGAGGAGACTTGCAGCATTTCCACAATAACCTTGACTTTGTTCATCGTGCCCTTGCTGATTATATCTTAGTAACGGGCTCTCAAAATATTTGTAACATTGATTTTCAGGAGGTGCTCGCAGAACATAAAGAAGCAAAAGCAGATGTAACGGTTGTGTATAAAAAAGTGGATAAACTATATCCAGAACATCAATTGTCACATAAATTGACAATTGATGATCAACAAAGAGTGTCCGCCATTCATAATGAACGTAGTGAAAAAAACGTTTATATGGACATATTTCTTGTAAAAAAAGAACTCATTTGTGACATGATTGAAGATTGCATCGCCCATGGAAACGCACATTTTTTCTTAGACGCGATTAAGGCTAAGCATTCATCCCTTCACATTCATGCTTATGAATATAAAGGGATGCACGCGCTTGTGAATTCGATTGAAAGTTATTATCGAAACAGTGCGAAATTATTGGATGCTGATGTACATGACCAGTTATTCAAGCAGGACGCCCCTATTTTAACAAAAGTGAAAAATGAGGCCCCCTCCAAGTACCTTCCGGATTCTCATGTTTCCAACACATTAGTAGCTAATGGCTGCATCATCGATGGGCATGTCGAAAACAGTATTTTGTTCCGCGGAGTAAGAATAGGAGAGGGAGCTGTCATCAAGGATTCTATTATTATGCAAAGATGTGATATTGCAAGGAACACACATCTAGAGAACGTGATTTTAGATAAGGATTGCAGGATCTCGGAAGGACAGACATTAGTAGGAGCAACTCAAAAACCATATGTAGTTCCAAAGCGAAAAATAATCTAACAGCTAAAAGAAGGGACTGTCTGACATGATTCTGACAGTCCTTTTACAAATTCGTATACTTATAGGGAGTGATAGATATGAATGTGTTAATGATTGGAGCAGAATGTACTCCTTTTTTTAAAACAGGAGGGCTCGCTGATGTATTAGGTTCACTGCCCAGCGAACTACGTAGTCAAGGAGCAGATGTGCGGATTGTGCTGCCTAAGTATGCGAATATGGATGGGTCCTGGAAATCACAATTGACGCAAATAAAGGAGCTTAACGTTCAATTGGGATGGCGTAACCAATATGCAGGAATTGAATATATAGAGTATGAGGGTATTCCTGTTTATTTCATTGACAATGAATACTATTTTAAACGCTCGAATCTTTATGGATATGAGGATGAAGCGGAACGATTTGTGTTTTTTAATCGGGCTGTTATGGAGATGATAAAAGAATTGGATTGGAAGCCGGAGATCCTTCATTGTCATGATTGGCAGTCAGGTTTAATTCCTGTCTTCTTACATACCCATTACAAAAATGTAGAGAAGTTCCAAGGTATAAAAACCGTCTTTACCATTCATAATTTAATGTATCAAGGAACGTTTCCTCAGTCGGTTTTACATGACTTGATGGATTTAGATGAGGGTATGATGACAGAAGAAGGTTTGGAATTCTTTGGTGGTATTAATTTCATGAAGGGTGCGCTGAATTATGCGGATTTTATCACAACGGTGAGTGAAACGTATGCTAATGAAATTCAAACTCCGTATTATGGAGAAAACTTAGACGGAGTATTAAGAAAACATTCCGAGAGATTTACAGGTATAGTGAACGGAATAAATGATAAAGATTATAATCCCATGAAGGACGACACACTTACTTTTCCATATCGGAGTTCTTTAAAAAAGAAACAACAAAATAAAATGTGGCTTCAGGAGCAATTAGGATTACCGGTTCAAAAAGGCATTCCCATGATTGGCATTGTTTCGAGACTGGTAGAACAAAAAGGGTTTGATCTTATTGGACGTGTCATTGATGAATTGCTGTATCACGAAGATGTACAAATCGTACTCCTTGGTACAGGAGAATATCAATATGAACAGATGCTGCAATGGGTCCAGGAGAGACATCCGAAAAAGATGTCAGCCAATATAACCTTCTCTGAACCGCTTTCACGCCAAGTCTATGCAGCAAGTGACTTCTTTTTAATGCCATCACGTTTTGAACCGTGTGGTATAGGACAATTGATTGCGCTTAGATATCTTGCGGTGCCGATTGTCCGGGAAACCGGAGGATTAAAGGACACGGTTATTCCTTTTTCTGAGAAAACGGGTGAAGGTAATGGTTTTACTTTTGCTAATTACAATGCTCACGACATGTTGTTTACGATTAGAAGGGCTCTTCATATCTATCATGATGCAAATCACTGGAAGAAACTAATGAAAAATACTGTGAAAAGTCAGTTCTCATGGAGACACTCCGCTAATCAGTATATGGATTACTATCAATCCATGGTGGAATAGCGGAGGGTAATGGGAGGAAATTATCATGTACGTTTTCAGCGGCAAAGAAGAATTTAAGCAGGCATTTTCCGAAAGATTAGAAACCAAACTTGGCAAAAACATGGAGACAGCTACAGAGGATGATGCTTACAGGGCGTTGGGGTCGCTGTTAAAAGATAAAATAAATAAAAATTGGATGCACACCAATCAAAAATATAAGGAAAATAAACAAAAACAAGTCTACTATTTTTCTATGGAATTTTTAATAGGACGATTGATCGGCAATAATCTTCTTAATTTACAAGTACTTCAAACGGTAAAGGAAGGTTTACAAGACCTTGGATTATCGTTGTCGATGCTAGAAGAAAGAGAGAATGATGCTGGACTTGGCAACGGTGGTTTAGGCCGTTTAGCTGCATGTTTTCTTGATTCTTTAGCTACATTAGGTTTGGCAGGGCATGGTTATGGACTCCGTTATAAATATGGAATGTTTCATCAACAATTATTAGACGGTCAGCAAATGGAATTACCTGACGATTGGCTTGCCCAAGGGTATGTATGGGAAGTACGCCGACCAGAAGAAACAATTGAGATCCGTTTTGGCGGACATGTGTACCCTGTTGAAGACTCATTAGGTGCTCTTTCTTTTGATCATAGTGACTATGAACAGCTAAAAGCAGTGCCTTATGATGTTCCTGTCGTAGGGTATAATAATGAAACGGTGAATACGTTAAGATTGTGGTCCGCTGAGCCGTCGGTTGATGATACTCTTGTTAAAGCTTCCTTGGAGGATGATTATGGGAATTTTCTCGATCATCGCCGGTCGTTAACATCTATCACAGAATGTCTATACCCAGATGATTCTAACGAGGAAGGCAAAGAGCTTCGTTTGAAACAAGAATATTTCCTTGTCTCGTCTGGTGTTCAGTCTGTAGTTCGTTCTTTTGAAGATCTAGAGTTACCTATGTCTACATTTTCAAACCAAGTAGCTCTTCATATTAATGATACCCATCCTGCGTTAGTTATCCCTGAATTGATGAGGGTTCTCATGGATGAAAAGGGGATTGGCTGGGATGAAGCTTGGGATTTAACTCAGCGCTCGGTTTCTTATACGAATCATACAACCTTAAGTGAAGCTTTGGAATCCTGGCCGATAGATTTAGTACGTCGGTTATTGCCGCGGATTTTTATGATTATTGTTGAAATCAATGAGCGATTTTGTCAATCTTTATGGAAAATATACCCCGGCGATTTTGATCGAATTGCAGCGCTTGCTATTGTAGCAGATGGCCAGGTGAAGATGGCGCATTTGGCGATTGTAGGAAGTCATAGCGTAAATGGAGTGGCTCAACTGCATACAGAGATATTAAAAAGACGGGAAATGAAAAATTTTTATAGGACGTTTCCTAATCGATTTAACAATAAAACGAATGGAATCACGCACAGACGCTGGCTAATGTATTCCAATCAAAGATTATCGAAAACGATAACAGAAGCAATCGGGGAAGAATGGATAGAAAAACCTGACTGTTTACAGAAACTGCTTCTCCAACAAGATGATGCTGCCTTATTGGATCAGTTGTATGACATCAAACAGCAAAACAAGGAAGAGCTGGCGGCATGGGTGAAGAAGACCGATGGAATTACGATTGATTCGTCTTCTATATTTGATGTTCATATAAAACGCCTTCATGGATATAAGCGGCAGTTATTGAATGCTATGCATATTATGTATTTATATAATCAAATCAAGTTAAATCGATCGTATACGATCAAGCCGAGAACTTTTTTCTTTGCAGCAAAAGCAGCTCCCAGTTATCACTTTGCAAAAAAAGTGATTAAGTTAATTGATAGGATTGCAACGGTTGTTAATAATGACTCAGATGTGAATGATCAACTTAAGGTTGTATTTTTGCCTAATTATTCGGTTTCCACGGCGGAACGTATTATTCCTGCAACAAATGTAAGTGAGCAAATTTCTTTAGCCAGTAAAGAGGCATCCGGCACAGGTAATATGAAACTAATGATGAACGGAGCGGTGACCCTTGGCACGATGGATGGTGCTAATGTTGAAATCCATGAGTTAGTAGGTAATGCTAACATTTATACGTTTGGATTAAGTGCCGAGGAAGTTCATCGGTTCGACTATAACGGTTCCTATTCATCGAGAGATATCTATGAGTCGGATCACCGCATCCGTCTCCTTCTGGATCAACTCATTCTGTTTAGTCCCTTCTCCAAAGGTGACAATGTATTCGAAGAAATTTATCATGCCTTATTGACCCATAATGATGAATTCTTTGTGTTAAAAGATTTTGCTAGTTACGTGGCAGCGCAACAAAAAATAAATCGGGATTATCCATTTAAAAGGAAGTGGAGTAAAAAAAGTTTAATAAACATTGCTCATTCCGGAACGTTTTCGAGTGATCGTACGATACAGCAGTATGCGGATGACATTTGGAAAATTAAACCTGCTACAATATGAAGGGATCGCAGTTAGGGGGACGAAACGTGAGGCAGCGAGATTTGTATCACAATAGTTTTCAATTACAATACAGGGAGCCTTTTGGGGCTGTTCCGAAAGGTTCAAACGTTTCGTTGAAACTTGATATTCACCAATGGTATAAGGTGTCACAAGTGAACCTGCATTATATTTACGATAAAAAAGATGACCATCACATCCAAGCCATGGAATTGAATAAGAAAGTACGCCCCTATCATAGATATGAATCGAGAATTACCACTCCGGAGGAACCCCAGTTACTCTGGTATTTCTTTGAGGTGGTGACAGATAACCATTCTCTTTATTATGGACGGGAAGAAGTGTTTGAAAGTGGTGCTGGTCATATTTATGATCATATCCCGCCATCTTGGCAAATTACCGTTTATGATCCGGTTTATCAAACTCCAAATTGGTGGAAACATGCTACGATGTATCAAATATTCCCTGACCGTTTTTACCGCTCGGGAACGGTTGATGTCACTCATGCACCTAAAACAAGCTTATTGCACACCCATTGGGATGATGAACCACTTTATATTTTTAATGAGAAAAAAGAAGTGACACGTTGGGATTTTTTTGGGGGCGACCTACAAGGTGTGATTGCAAAGTTAGATTATCTACAATCATTAGGAGTGACGGTTCTTTATTTGAATCCGATTTTTGAGGCGGAAAGCAATCACCGTTATGATACAGGTGACTATCATACAATTGATCCGTTCCTTGGAGATAAGAATGATTTTATAGAACTTATCGACAAGGCAGCAGATTGTAATATCGAAATTATGCTTGATGGCGTCTTTAGCCATACAGGTAGTAATAGTAAATATTTTAATCGCGAAGGACAGTATTCAACACTTGGAGCTTATCAGTCAAAAGATTCCCCTTATTATGAATGGTACACGTTTCATAATCACCCTTATGACTATGAAACATGGTGGGGAGTAGGAACGCTGCCCACACTGAATAAAGAAAACCAAGATTATCAAGACTTTCTTATCTATGACAAAGAAAGTGTGATTAAAACCTGGCAACAACGAGGGATGAAGAATTGGCGTCTTGATGTTGCGGATGAGCTTCCCGATGATCTTATTAAAAAAATCTATAAACAAATGAAAAACGACGATGAGTCGAGTGTGCTTCTTGGTGAAGTATGGGAAGATGCAACGAATAAGACAGCGTATGGTAAGCGCAGGGATTATTTTTTGGGTGGGGTATTGGATTCTGTAATGAACTATCCACTTCGCCGTATTATGCTCGACTTTATGAAGGGAGAAATAGACGCCGGTGTTGTTCACCGAAAATTAATGACCTTACGTGAACATTACCCTAAGCACTATTTTTATTCGTTGATGAATATGTTATCGAACCATGATGTGGAACGCATAAAAACGGTTTTAGAAAAAAATGTCCTTGCTCATCCAATGGAAGAAAGAAAAGAAATCGTTAAAGCACAAGTGAAAGCCTTAAGTCTATGGTTATACTCCTTCCCGGGGATTCCGTCGTTGTATTACGGAGATGAGGCGGGGTTAACAGGAGGGAAAGATCCAGACAATCGTAAGCCATACCCGTGGGGTAAAGAAGACCGCGAATTAATATCGTGGTATAAAAAGCTAGGTAGCTGGAGAAATAAATTTACTGCTCTACGGACTGGGCACTGGAAATCCCACTTTTTAAATCAACATGTGTATAGTTTTGAAAGATGGACAGAAAATGGGGAGGATACCTTTGGCAAAAAAGCTGATAATGAACACATGATTTATTTTATCAATCGGGACCATAGAGAGAGTGAAGAAGTCACCCTATCTGTTAAAAAGGAAGGGAATTGGCAGGATATACAGAATCTTTTGCGCATATTTCCTTCAAAAAACGGGAAATTAAGGCTTACGCTTGAGCCAAACGAAAGTATGCTGTTGCAATATCTTGATTGAATGTTTATTTAATGGGATAGGGCAGTATAAAATGTTGGCGTTTTTTCGGAGGAGGCTGAGGCTAGACCTGCAGAAAGCGTCCTGTCTGGAGCGGATGCGGAAAGAAGCATATTCTAAAACAAAGGACGGAGCTTGGGAAGTTCGCCCAAGCTCCGTTTTTCTTGGTAGTGATTGGCTATCGTTCTTTATTAAAATGAGGGAGTCAGCATGGATTTATGATCCACATCCAACATTTACTGTTCCCATTCGATAATTTACTAGCCGAGTTTGAGTGATTACTGTCCGAATGAGCAAGTTTACTAGCGAAATTCAAATTTACTGTCCAATCTTTCACAAGCGAACCAAATCTAATAAGCTCATCATCGGAATAAATCGACATGTTCATCATCCTTTTATAATTTCTTTCACCCGTCCAACACTGCCATCTTCCAGTCGCACTTTAATGCCGTGCGGGTGATTCGACGAGTTTGTCAGTACATCTTTAACGATACCGCGAGTCAGTTTTCCGGATCGTTGATTTTGTTTAAGTACAATGTTTACTTCTATTCCTGGTTGAATAGTGCTGCGGTTTTGCCCATTCATGGCAGTCGCTCCCTTTTTATTTGGTTGTCTGAAAATCGAGTGGAAGGCCGAGATCCGCTCTTTTGTATAGCTGATAAAACTTTTTAAAGCAATACGGTGACCTATTTTCTGGCTCTGTTTTTTCTTTTTGTTTCTCCCATTGATTCAACAAGTAAGATGAGTCGTCTTTACCAAAGAGGAAACTAATACCTGAAGTTATGTTAAAGGTTGAAAACGGAAGAATTCTTGTGTACAACAGTAATTCATCAGAATCGACAGTAGCGCTAAAATGATTATCTATAATTTCAATGTCCATTTCATAAATGAGGTCCTCTAAAAGCACCGTACCATCGATTTTGCTAGCATCTTTTACTTGAAATAATGACGACCAGGCATTGTCTGCAGCTTCGAGTATTTGCAATCGTTCGTCTGCTTCTTCGTGGTCCTGTTTGTACTTCTGAACAGCCTTTTCACCATTCCAATCGTATTCATAAATAGCAAAATCGGTCATAACATCACGATCAAACGCTTCTTCGTTTTCAAAGGAAATATTTAAAAATCGGCTCACTTCTCGTAATGTGTGAGGACCATTTTGCTCGACTAAATAGGAGAAGATGTCCGCATGAAGCTGCATACCAGCGCTTCGAATCTGTTTATATTTTTCAAGGTTTGCTTGTTTTTGTTTAGCCACTTCCGGATGGACGATATGATGAAATGTTTGCTCTTTTTTCGGCAGCTTTTCTTTTTGCTTACCTAGAAACAATTCTGCCAACGGATAAAACGAATCGAGTGTTTTGGCATTAATATCACTATCATTTAAAAAGTTCATTTTTTCCTCTTCTGTACGGGAAAGAAACTCATGTAACGAAGAATCATTTATATGTTTAGCTGCTTTTGCTGACGGAAAGACAGGTAGTTTCCCTTCAGATTCTTTATACATGCTCTCTAATTCCCAGATACTGTGAGCGGCAACATCGCGCAGCATATGCACGTCCATGTCGTTGTATGTGCTAACTGTTAATAAGACGTTGTGAAAATAATACTGGGAAGCATCTAAGTTAACGGTATCTAGAATCTGGGCGAGAGTATACAGTGCTTCAGTGTGAGTTGGATCTAATTCAACTGCTTTTTCAAGCGCAGCTGCGGCAAGGTCAGCGCGGTGGCTTTTGTAGTAAAGGTTACCGAGTGTATACCATAAAAAAGCATTCGTCTGGTCTTGTTTAATCAGCTTCAGTATATGTTCTTCCCCTTGTGCTGCCCATTTTGGTTTATAATCGTCGAAAAGCCGGGATTCCCCGTTTAACGGAATCGACGGGTTATCGGGATTTTCTGTATTGCCTAATGCTCCCAGATAAACGGCTTTTTCCAGGCGATCGCTCCATGTCCATTCTCCTGCTGCATTACAATGAACACAACGAAAATAAAACGGGAATTGAACTTTGTCCATTACGGTTATTTCTTGTGTAACCAGTTTAGAACGGTCCACGATAGAATAGTCTAGAAGCGGCTGCCCGATATTATATTTCTCACGTTGTCCACATTGATGACATGTTAACAAGTGTCGGTTTCTTCTAAAAAAACGTGGCATTTTATTTAATTTTTCCGCTACTTCATAAGCAATTGACCCAAGAAGGAGATTACTTGTTGGAAGGGTCTCATTTTCGGGTAAAGGTTTATTGGTTAACAATGGATATAATTCTGGATTTATTAATAACATCGTCGTTTAAGTCCTTTCATTACGAGATACTTGGTTAAAATTTTATCATAAGGAGGACATTTTAAAAAATCCAGACAGTTCATACTGCCTGGAGTAAAGCCAATAGAAGATAAAACATCGTGAAAGTTTAGTTTTCGTTCATAATTTCAGATACGATTTCATAAGAACGTAAACGCGCATTATGATCATAAATTTGAGCATTAATCATCATTTCATCCGCTTGTGTATCGTTTAAGAAATCCTGCATTTGCTTTCTGACAGTGTCCTGTGAACCGATAATAGAAGAACCTAGTTGTTTTTGTAAAGCAAATTTTTCTTGCTCTGTCCAAACATCATCCATGTTATCAACAGGCGGTTGGAGCTTGTTTTCCGTGTTCCGAACTAGATTCAAAAACTGCTGTTTCATGGTTGTACTGAGATACTCAGCTGCATTATCTGTATCTGCGGCAATAATATTAAGACCTACCATCGCATAAGGTTCATCCAGTACATCGGATGGCTGGAAGGAGCGACGATATAAATCAAGTGCCGGCAGTGTATTGTCTGGTGAAAAGTGGCTGGCAAAGGCGAATGGCAAGCCAAGCTGACCGGCAAGTTGTGCACTGAACCCGCTGGAACCAAGCAGCCAGATTGGGATATCTAAACCTTGTCCTGGAATCGCACGAATACGTTGTTTCCCAGAAGCAAGGGACGAATCAAAATATGCACGCAATTCTTCTAAATCTTGCGGGAAATCATGTCCATCGCTCTTACTGTTACGGCGAAGCGCCTGCATCGTGAGCTGATCGGTTCCTGGTGCGCGTCCAAGTCCGAGGTCAATACGATTAGGATAAAGCGTTTCGAGCGTGCCGAATTGTTCGGCGATAACGAGTGGGGAGTGGTTTGGCAGCATAATACCGCCTGAACCGACACGAATTTTCGATGTAGCGCCTGCCACGTGCCCGATTAATACAGATGTTGCGGAACTGCCAATGAAAGGCATATTGTGATGTTCGGCCATCCAATAGCGATGATATCCCCATTTTTCCGCATATTGGGCAAGGTCGACTGTATTTTGATACGAATCAGAGGCTGTTCCGTTTTCTACGATGGGTGACAAATCAAGAGCGGAGTAACGAATGTCTTTTAATTGTTTATCTGTAGACATATTACATCTTCCTTTACTTTAAAAAATTTTGGACTGGTCGTATTTTATCAATTTTATTTAGTGTTCCAAAATAAAATGATTGTACGCGTCTGGAAATGACATTTAGTAGTTTCGAACGGATAGAACAGGGAATGAGTAAAGAAAAGGGTGAAAGGTGGTTATTCTATGGCGGCAAAAACATTGACGAGACAGATAGATTCGATGGGACGCATCGTTATCCCTAAAAGTGTCCGAGATCAGTTGGAGCTTGCGGACCAACCCCTTGTTTTAAACAAAAGAGTGAATCGTCAGGCGGTAGTTGTGATAAAAGCTAATCAGACGTCTGAAGAATATAAAGTATTGGATGAACAAGGTCGCCTTTTGATTCCTGCTGATATCAGACACGAATATGATTGGGATAAAGGAGATCAAATTGAGGTCGAAATATATGAAGACTCTATTTTCTTACAAAGTGTATTGGCCACTTGCTCGGTTTGCGAATCAAAACATTCATTAATAAAAATAAATCAGGCGTTTCTTTGTGAGGATTGTTTGGCTGAAGGTAATCGAGGTATTACAAAGAGATGGGCAAATGTGCTCGATCAGTTGGTTCAAGAGTATATGGATTATTGTGAAAAAGCGCTGTCTTTTAATGATACAGAAGATTTACATCAAGCTCGTGTAAAAGGCCGGCGTTTGCTGACGTTGTTGAATTTCTTAGGCATTGATAAAAATCATAAACTAATGGAAAAACTCCAAGACGCTCATAAGCGTCTAGGAAATGTCAGGGAACGTGATGTACTTGTTCATGCTTTTGAAAAAAGAGCAGCAGAAACAGAAAATGCAGATCATGCTGACATTTATCGGCAAGTAGGCGAACGAGTAGATGAAAAACGTCGAAAAGAACAGAAAAAATTGCAAAGCAATCTACCGGAAATGATTAACGCTAAATTTGTAGAACGTTGGGAGGCATTCAGAGATGACGAATTACGTAAACTAGTACTTCCATTAGATGTTGAAGATAACGTCAAATACTATGAAGAACAATTCGCAGAAAAAGTGACAAAATACAAAAACGTGGTGGCTGAGGATGGAGAATCATCGAAGCCTGCGTTAAAAGCATTACATGATATTCGGATTCTTTCAAAAGAACTTCGATACATCTATCAATATTTAGGATTGATTTATGGGAAGAACTATGCCGATTATGCTAAACAGTATAAAAATTATCAGCGTCAATTCGGAGACATAAATGATATCCGCGATTGGTTACGCGAAATAAAAGACTGCCGAAAGAAAATAGACGCCCCTGCTGAAAATGTGAAGGACGTGCGAAAGATGTTAACAGAAGAACTTCAAGCATTGGTAAGCAAAATAGAAATAGGAAAATAAAGGGGAAGGGTCCCGGACAATAGGAATGCCGGGGCTATCCATCGAAATATAATTTACTGCGTTTAGTTATGACTGGGTCTCTTGAGCATGGAGTTTCTTTCTATAAATAAATGTACTTAGAATAATGCTGCACTCGTATAATAGAAGTAGTGGGATGATTACGAGTATGTCTGACATAAAGTCTGGCGGGGTGATAAGAACGGAGATAATAACCAATACAAAGTAGGCTACTTTTCTTACTTTCACCAGTTTCCTTGGATTGATAATACCAATTTGTGTGAGAAACATAATAACGGCAGGCATTTCAAATAAAAATCCAAAAGGCAACGTTAAATTAATCATAAACGAAAAATATTTATGGACAGTGAAAAAGGTTTCAAAATCATCGTCAGCTAAATTTTCCAAAAAGGAGAGAACCAGCGGAAATAATACAAAATAACCGAAAGCGATTCCTCCTAAAAATAAGAAAAATAAGACGGGGATAAATGACAATGACGCTTTTTGTTCGATGTTGGTTAAAGCCGGCTGCACAAACTTCCATACTTGTAAGGCTGCAATTGGCAGCGTGACGGCTAACCCAATGACACCAGCAATAACCATGTACACCCAAAGGACATCCCCAGGCCCGAGCAATGCTAGCTTATGTTCTAAATCTCGTACTAGAAATTGATAAATATTTTTTACGAAAACAAATGATACAGCAAAAGAAAAAACAAAAGAAAGCAGTGTAATGATTATTCTTTTGCGGAGTTCACCGAGGTGATCGACAAGATTCATTTCGGTACTCATTGATAATCAACCTTTCTTGTAAAATCAAGATGCAAGCAGGATATGAGAAAACCTGCCTGCATCTATTCAGTCGTTAACTGCCTGTTTTATCATGTTTTCTTTCCATTGCTTGCACGTTGCTGTCGTCTTTTTCTACGGTTTTCTTTTCTTCGCTATCTCCGTTTACTAATTCGGTCGTTGCTTTTTTAAATTCCTTTAACGTATTTCCGAAAGCTCGTCCGATTTCCGGAAGTTTGGATGGTCCAAAAATAATTAACGCGATAACGAGCACTAGAATTAATCCTGGAATTCCTATATTTTGCGGCATCATTTAATCCTCCTCATAGTAGTGGCATGCCGTGACGTGAAAAGGCTGCCGCTTCAAGATTAGACATTCCTTTTCGTTCAGCAAAGGCGGCCAATTTATCTGAAACTTGAGGAGCGTAGGATGCCGGTGGTTCAGCGTGTCCCATTAGTCGTTGCCGACCGGCGTTTCTCCAGGAAAACGGCCCCCAAATCGCAAAGGTTAAGCCGGGAACTTGTATATTTACAAAAAATGTTTTGCCATCAGAGGAAAAAGTCGGGCCGGCAAGTTCGGAATTATTTAATCGGTTTTCGGCAAAGGTATATACTTCTCCTTCGGGTGTCATTCCGATAATACGGTCTACTCCGCCTCCATCTTCTGCTATCCACAAATCTCCCCATGGCGTCATGCAAATATTATCCGGCATCTCGAGGTCATTTTTGTCAGTGGATTCATAAAATAGTTCTAATGTGTTAGTTGCCGGAATATAGCGGTAAACACGGCCAAGATTCCCGTCGCCAGCAGACGTATCGTCGAACCAAAATACTCCTCCTGCAAAGTAAGCTCCTTCTAAACGGCTGAATTGTATACAGTCTTTTTCTATAGCTTCATCACTCGGCTTTTCAGGATCAACATCTTTCCAAACAATCCCGAAGGTTTGGCCATCATCAAAATCACTGGCCATCGAAGAAGGTTTTTCTTCTAAAGCTGCCGCTTGCAGTGTACCGCCTTTCTGTAATGCCCCCACCTTCTGGCTACGATCGTTAGGAATAAAACGATAGAAAAAACTAGGACTCGAATCTTCTGTTAAATAGACGATTCCTGTCTCAGGATCAGTAGCTGTGGCTTCATGAGAAAATGCCCCCATGTCACGGATAGGAGTTTTAGACACGTCGCCTTCCGGATCGAGAGGATCGACTTCGAACACGTATCCATGTCCCCGGTTTAACGTTTCCTCACATGTTAGCCAAGTGCCCCAAGGAGTAGAGCCGCCAGCGCAGTTTCGAACCGTTCCGGCAGACGTCACATATTCTCCAGTTAATTTTCGGTTTGGTCCGACAATAAGCGCTGTTGTACCGCCAGTTGCCTCTTTATTGTATGGATTTTTTCCTTCTACAGGAAATTCGTGGTTTCCGCTTAATTCATGATTTCTCACTAAAATAGTAGAATTTTGTTTACCTGGAAAAGCAGCCATTCCATCAAACATGGCTGGGGTTGGGCGGCCGTCAACCAGCTTTCCCCCCTCTTCAGAAATAATACGGTATTGAAATCCATTAGGCAGATCAAGAACTCCTCCAGGATCTTTTACGAGCGGTCCATAGCCAAATGAACTACTGTCTGGATTCCGAGTGGCAGCCATCCCATGTTTAACGCTGCCGAGTGACCCCAACCCTGACGTCGAAAGAGTTAAGGCAATGGCACTCATGCTTCCAGCTTTTAAAAAATCCCTACGATTCATTGTGTTTTTCAATGTCAGCATTCCTCCTTACTTTTAATAGGATGTTATCCTTGGGAGTATGTCTAGTTCAAAACTATCAAAAGAGTTTTGAAAAACGGTTTATTTTATGTAAATATTCAGATTTTAATGAACATTACTTCTAAAGTATGTAATAATCGCCGTTGTTAACGGAGGATAGGGCGCTATGTTCTGTTGACAGTAGGTAGTATGACACAGGTAGATAATATAAGAACTAATAATAACAAAGAATCGGGGTGTCTATGGAAGGAGGAGGACGTTAAGGAAATGAAGAAAAGGTAAAGGTAATGTGAAAAAGAACATTATCAAAATGTAGTTCCTTCATATTTTTGATTGGTTAGGACACAATAATCCTAACCAATTTTTTTAAGGAGGTTCATTGGTGGAGGGACATTCACAAAACAAGGACATGTTTTCACGCGACGAACATAGAGAACATCAACAAAATAAAAAATTAAACGCTTCAGAACTCGGAGATTTATTTTCAAATTACATGGGTGATTCGATGTTTGCCTGTGTTTTTGAACATCAACTTCAGGTAGTGGAAGATGATGAGATTAAAGAATGTATAGAATTCGCATTAGACATTTCAAACAAACATCTCAGAATGATGAGAGAAATATTTGTCAAAGAAAACATACCTGTACCTGTAGGATTTGGAGAACAAGATATGAGACAAGAAGCGCCTCGATTATTTAGTGATATTTTCATGCTCTTTTACATTGAGCAAATGACGAGAGTTGCTCTTATTACGTATGGTGATACGTTATCAACATCAGTAAGACATGATATTGCTGATTACTTTAAGATGTGTTTGAATGATTCTATTGTGACTCAAGAAAAGGCGATGCATTTATTATTGTCTAAAGGAATACCAATCTCCACTCCAAATATACCATATCCAACAAAAGTTGATTTTGTCGAAAAAGAGTCCTTTATTTCTGTCATAGCTGGTAAGTTTAGACCCCTAACAGCAATTGAAATTAAGCATTTGCAGGTAAACATTAATTCAAACATTTTAGGTAAGTCTTTGATGTTAGGATTTAGCCAAGTTGCTTCTTCCGCCAAATTACGAAATTATTTTCAAGACGGAGTAAAAGTGGCAGATAGACAAATTGAGGAATTAGGAAAGTTTCTAATTAGTGAAGATTTACCGACGCCAAATTTAATGGATGCTCATATAAGTGATTCTATCATCCCGCCATTTTCTGATAAGTTAATGCTTTATCATACATCGTTAGCTAATACGATTGGCGTTTCAAACTATGGATTCGCTGTTTCTAAAATAATGAGACATGATTTACATGCTAAAATTGCTCTTCTCACGGCAGATATAGCGAAATACGCAAATGAAGGAATGAATCTTACAATCGAAAATAATTGGTTTGAGGAGCCCCCTACAGCAGCGGACCGAATAAATCTTTCGAAGCACTCATCTGCAGATTAACCTGTAGACTGATTACTTAATCTAGATTGGAAGGTCATCGTGTAAAGAAGAATTTGGAAAAAGAGGAATGAACGCACATATTTTTGTGCATTTATTTCTCTTTTTTTAAACAAACTTATTTGGTTAGAAAGGTAAGTATAGATTTGGCACGATTTATATTTTGGGATGAACCTTCAGCAGGAGTAGAACGGGCGATTCCAACGGGAAAAGCATGAGGTCGAGGGCTCACACGAGGACCTGAAGGTTTCATCAAACGGTGGAAAACCGTCATGATTTTTTTGTTAGCTGTAATCGTTTGGCAAGAGGAGTTAAAGTGAATCCATGAGCCGTAACCGTGGTAAAAACTAAGGCGAGTGTCATGGGCAATAGTAAGACAGCATCATCGAAGCCATTTTTTATAAGGATACTTTCAAAATAGCTACTGACTGTCAAAGCGACAATTCCCCTTGGAGCAATCCAACTTATTAATGTTTTCTCGCGGGCGGGGAGGTCTGTCCCTATTAAAGATAACCAGACAGACAATGGACGAACGATAAAAAGCATCAACAGCACAAACCCTAACAATCGAAAATCAAGCATGCCTGCTAATTCTTCTCTGGTAATCGTAGCTGTTAAAATGACAAATACAGCAGAAACTAAAAGAATGGCTATATCCTCTTTGAAGTGCCGTATGTTTTCTAATATATGGTCATCCAAGCCCATATTTGCCATGGCAAATCCCATTGCTGTTACTGCTAACAGACCGCTTTCTGGCATCAACAGATTAGACAGACTAAAACTAAGAACAACGACGACGAACATGATAGAAGTCTGCATGTGGTGAGGGATAATCTCTTTTTGGAATACATAACCCATCCCATAACCTATAAAGTACCCACTGATTAAAGCAGTTGCCGCAGCGAGAAAGAACAACACTAAATATGTCCATTCCGTTATGCCCGTAACACTCAAACCGATTTGTAACGCGAGTAATGCTAGTAGAGGACCAACTGGATCAACAATAACGCCCTCCCAATGCAATAAACTGGCTGGACGTTCTTTTAACTTGGATTGCCGTAGCAATGGACCAATGACAGTTGGTCCGGTAACGACGAATAATCCACCAATAACAAAAGAAACCACCCATGATAAGTCTATGATGTAATGGGTAGCGACTGCTGTAAGTATCCATGACAGGAAAGGAACAGACGTTACCATACGCCGAACAGGCCTTCTGAAATGACGAATTTCGTCTCGGTCTAAACTGAGACTGCCTTCAAATAAAATGATGGCGACGGCCATGGAAATCAATGATTTCATAATCGGACCGAAAATGTTTTCAGGTTGAACAACATGCAGTCCAGGCCCGACGATAACGCCTGCGATCGTCATCACTACAATTGCAGGTAAACTCCAACGCCATGATAACCATTGGGAAAACATTCCGATAAACAAAACAAGTCCTACTCCTAATAAACTAAAATCCATGATACCCTCCCTTTCCTCATACCATTGTCATGTATTATTAGAAAGTAGTATTTACAAGAACCGGCCATTATATAAAACAGAGCATTTTTTTGAGAGAATTTGAGACCATTTTTTCAGTTACTACGTTTCACAGGTAGAATAACAAAAAGGGGGGACACACCAATGACCAGCAATGAATCGATTCAACGTGCGCGCTACGGCAATCAAGAGTTTCATGACCTTGTTCATACCTATTATCAAACCGTTCAGCGATTTGCGTACCAAATCGGTGTCAAACCAGAAGATATAGAAGATGTCACCCAGGAAGTCTTTTTGAAAGTATATCGGTCACTCCATCATTTTTCCGGCGGTACTTTCACAACCTGGCTGTATTCGATTACGTTGAACACCGCAAGAGATATGATGAGAAAACAAAAACGCTTGAATCAGAAAATTGAAAAGATGAAAGAGAAAACGTCAAATCAGACGTACGCTACACTGGACGTTAGTGAAGACGCAATGGAACTACACGAGATGATCCGCACTCTTGATGAAAAATATCGGGTACCGCTTGTCCTTCATTATTTTCATCAACAGACGCATGCAGAAATCAGTGAAGTAACCGGAACATCTGTATCCGGTGTGAAATCACAGGTGATGAGGGCGAAACAGCAGCTCAAAGCTCAAATGGAAAAGGGAGGTGTTTCTCATGAGTAAATCTTTTGAAGAGCGTATGAAAGAATTAGAGGAAGGATATAACAATATGTCGGATTCCATCTCACCAGAAAAAATCATTGAAAGCGTAGAGAAAACAAAGAAAAAATCCCGCTGGAAAAGAATATATACAACGGGCGGAGGAGTAATTGCTGCCGGCATTGCAGCCCTGCTTATTATGAGTCAGACTAGTGTAGCCCCGGGTGGCGATAACGTGGAAAATAATGAACAACCAATGGAAGAATCGCAACAAGATGATGAAGTGCCTGCTTTCACAGAAGAACGTGCAGTACAAGTAATGAATGCTTATAAAGAATCATTTGTATCTCTTATTGATGAGGCCAACCAAAATAATCAAAAAATCAACTCCTATCAATCCATTGATGAAGTAAAACAACACTTCAACAACGTTATGTCTGATGAGCTAGCTACGTGGATGACAGATTCTTATTTCAGAGAAGAAGATGATGGAGTTTACGTCATTGCAAAAGATGGACCAACGTGGTTTCAGGAAGATCAATCGTTTGAGTTGGAAGAAGTGTCGGAGGAACATTTCAAAATAGTCCAAGAACGAAACAACGAATTACTCGGGCACCGCGAAATGATTTATCATGCAACGTATCGAGAGGAACAATGGATAGTGGATGATATTGAAACAAATGTATTAGATGAGCAAACGAACGAAAACCCGGAATCAGAAGAACAAGAAAATATTATGAATACTTCTGAAACAGTACTAACTATGTTAGCAAGTCAAGATATGGGAAGCTTGTCATCGCTTGTTCACCCCGAAAAAGGAGTTCTCTTCTCCCCGTATGTAAATATTGATGAAGAAGATGCTCGCGTATTTGATCAGGAAGAAGTAGAACAATTTTTTGAAACAGATCAAGTGTATGAATGGGGTGTTTATGATGGTCGAGGCGATACGATTGAACAGACGCCAAGTGAATATTATGAGGAGTTTATTTTCGATCGAGATTTTCAAAACGCGGATGAGATTTCTGTTGATGACATTGAACAACGTGGGAATATGAGCAGTAACATGAAAGACGTTTTTCCGGATAGTACCGTAGTGGAATACCATATTGAAGCTTCAGGTGAAAGCGGAGGGATGGATTGGGCAAGTCTCAATCTCGTGTTTGAACAAGATACAGAGGATTCATGGAAATTAGTTGCGGTTGTTCATGATCAATGGACAATCTAGATATCGATCTTTATAATGCCCGAGTCGTGCGCAGATTCGGGCATTATAAATGTTTTCATCAAACAAGGGAATAAGAACATAAATGAGTGAAAAGATAAAAAGTGTGTAAGAGACGGTCATATTACGTGCTATAAAGTTTACAATCAGTGGTGAGTCTATGTTGTTATTTCTTGGAACGTTACTTGTACTATTTGCTGTTACTGTTATTGTTGTGCGGTTTATGGGGAAATCTGCATTATCACAATTTACCCCACACGATTTAATTGCAATATTTTTTATAATAGGCCTTGCGATGAGCGTTTTGGAAGTAGAAGGAATTTTTCAATCGTCCATTGGCATAGTAGTTGTTATTGTTGTTCATATCTCGCTTTCCAAATTAAGCCTTTACAATAAGTTAAACAAATTAGTGATCGGAGAACCGACAATTTTTATTAAACATGGAAAATTAATCAGGGCTAACTTAAAAAAGAGTCGTTTTTCGTTGTCGGAACTTTTAGCAAGTATTAGAAGTAAAGGCTATGCAGATATAAGCAACATTCAATATGCGATTCTTGAACCAAGCGGAGATATTAGTGTGCTGCCGAATGAAAACGCCATGCCAGTGACACCTAATATGTTAGGTTACCAATTAGAATACCAAGGAACCCCTATTGCTGTAATTGTTGAGGGGGAGATTCAACACAGAAATTTAGAATTAATTCATAAAGATAGAGACTGGCTGATGGAAAAAGTACAAGCTGCTGGTTTCACTAAAGTAAATGATATTTTTTATGCGTCGGTACGAGACAACGATCACTCTTTCCTTGTTGATGATGGAGAGGGGAAACATGGCTCCTCGTAAGGTTTAAAGTGGAAATCACATTTAAATATTGATTATCAAGCTTATAATTACTGGGTATAAGCTTTGATGCGGTTGTTTCCGGGAAGGACATGAGTGGCGAGGTAGAAATGGAAATAATATTCGCAAAAAGCTAGTACGGTAGCAGCAAGGATTGAAGCTGAAATAATTGGAATCTCGGACTTGAAAAACAGTGAACCAAAAATCCATATTAGCAGAAAGGCGAGAAAAAAGTCAGCGATGGTAGCGGGAATGTTCATGATTCTTGGCATGATGAACAAATCACCTGGATAAGATACGATACCAATGATGGCAGTTAAAATAAAGACAAATAAAAAAGACACACCAAAACCAATTCCAAGTATTAAATATAGGACAATAAGGGTAGTGACACCTTTTATAAGAAGTGCTTTTGCATGTTCCATCTGCTTTCTAATCTCCTTTTTGTTTCCTTATTTACTTGTAAATTGCCCGTTTGTTAATCATGTTATGTATTTCTTTATTATCGTTTTTCAACCACCCATAAGAGCTTCCATCTAAAAGGGGCTGGGACTAAACCTTTATAAGATAGAAAAATGCCGAACGATTTTACAAAATCGTTCGGCATTTTTCGTTCCTAAGACAAATCGCTGCGCCAAAATACTTCGCTTTCACTCCAGAGCACAAGAGCGACATCGGCTCCCTGCGGATCACCGTGTCTCCTTTGCCGCGGGCACGGCTCGAAAAGAGAAAGATCGGCTAAAAGCGGCACGTCCTGTGCCAACGCCGATCTGACCCGCATCCTGCGGGCCCTCGGCAGAAAACCCCTGCCTGCGGGGTCTCACTTCCGCAGGATGCGGTGGCTTCTACGTTGCACACAGGACGTGTGCGATTTTAGTAGAAGTTCCTTCGTGCTTTTCCCGCAGGAGTCGAAGCATTTTGGCTCCGCTAATATGCAGTTCTTGACCAGCGCAAGACATTCGTGTTTACTACCGCATATTTTTCTTTTGTCCCAACCTCTTGTTGTTTTATGGTGTGTGTGACATTAAATTCTTTAATACCTTTGCTGAATGGGTGAATTGTTTTTTTTCTGTTTCGTTTAAATCAATCTCAATAATTTCATGAATTCCTCCACGGTTAATAATCGCGGGAACACCTATATATATTCCTTTTTCCCCGTATTCTCCGTCAAGATGAGCAGATACGGTTAAAACCGACCGTTCATTATTAAAAATTGCTTGTGTTATGCGAAGCAGCGACATTCCGATTCCGTAATTGGTCGCTCCTTTTCGTTTAATAATATGATAAGCAGCATCACGGACATTTTCAAAAATATTATCTAATGTGCTTTCTTCTAACTCAGCCTGTCCTTGCATTCGTTTATAAATGCTCTCCATTCCTATTGCAGCATGGCTCCATACAGGTAATTCCGTGTCACCATGTTCGCCGATGACAGCTGCGTGAATATTTCTCGTATCGACATCGAAATATTCTCCAAGCATATACCGCAAGCGTGCGGAATCAAGGACAGTCCCTGATCCGATTACTTTTTCTTTCGGAAGTCCGGATTCTTGCCATGTCACATGGGTCAAAATATCAACAGGGTTAGTGGCTACGAGAAAAATGCCGTTAAATTTATTGTCCATGACTTGTTTTACAATTTGTTTAAAGATGTCTGTGTTTTTAGCTAATAAATCAAGCCTTGTTTCGCCTGGTTTTTGGGCAAGGCCGGCAGTGATGACAACCAAATCTGCGTCTTTGCAATCTTCATAAACACCGCTCCACACTTTAGCAGGAGCAGGAGCGAATGGAATACTATGATTGAGATCCATCGCTTCGCCTTCCGCTTTTTCTTTATTCACATCGATAAGCACAATTTCACCGACAGTCCCTTGATGAATAAGGGAATAAGCATAGCTGCAGCCAACTGCTCCTGTTCCTATTATAACAACGCGATTCACGTCTTCTTTTGTCATCATAAAAGCCTCCTTTTTCATGTGAATTATTTCACATATTAAGTGTAACATTTGATTGTGAAAAAGTTCACATATTGGAGTGAAAATTATGTGAACTTTTTCATCATGGAAAGTGTGTTAGTTAATCTATCAAAATTCGTGATGAAAAATACTTATTATGCAACACTCTAAAGAAAGATATAAATGTAAGGGTGACACACTTTTATGGATGTAAAAAAGAAGGATCAGACGTCAGCTCTATTTTTATCAACTTTAGCAATGGTTGTTTCTTTTGCATTATGGTCGGTGATTGCACCAATTTCAACTGATATTCAAATAGTGTATGGACTCAGTGAAATGGAAAAGAGTTTTCTCGTCGTGACTCCAGTTGTTTTAGGATCGATTATGAGAATTCCAATGGGGATTATTACTGATAAATATGGCGGAAGAAAAGTATATACGATAACTATGCTGTTTCTAATCATTCCGTTGGTAGGCGCGGGTTTTTTTCATCAATACAGTATGCTGTTGTTTTTTGTATTTTTCATTGGTATGGCGGGAACGACATTTGCAATAGCGGTGAGTTATGTGACGAAGTGGTTTCCGCCGGAGAAACAAGGCATTGTTCTTGGAATAACCGGAATGGGGAACATGGGGACGGCGCTCGCAAGCTTCACGGTTCCAACCATTTACACAAGTTTCGGTTTAGAGTGGGTGTTTTGGGGATTTGCTGTTGCTATAGCGTTTATGGCTCTAATTTTCTGGTTCGGGACGAAAGAATTGTCAAATCCTAAAGAAGTTATTACTTTAAAACAATCATTTTCTGTTGTAAAACATAAACAAACATGGGTGTTGTCTTTATTTTACTTTTTAACTTTTGGCGGATTTATGGCCTTTAGTTTATATTTGCCTGCTATTTTGCAAGACACGTTTCAGTTTTCAGCAGTCAGAGCGGGAATGATCGCGGCCGGTTTTGTTATATTGGCAACGTGTATCAGACCATTAGGAGGATATTTAGCTGATATATTTAGTCCTGTCCACGTGCTAAAACTGTTATTTAGTGGCATCGTTATATTTGCTATAGTCATGGCTTTTTATAGTACTAATTTTGCTATGTTTAGTATGAGTTGTGCGGTGATGGCACTGCTGTTAGGGGCAGGTAATGGAGCTGTATTTAAATTAGTTCCTCAAGTTTCTCCGACAAATACAGGAGCGGTTACTGGTTTTGTGAGTGCGATTGGAGGAGTAGGTGGATTTTTTCCGCCTGTTGCGCTTGGATTGATCAAAGGTATCACAGGTGGATACACACTTGGTTTCCTGTTACTTGCGTTATTTACAATCGGGTGCTTGATTGTAATCCGAAAGCTATATCATAATAGAATGACAGTACGACCAAAATCAACGGCGTAATATGTTTAATATAAGAAATAAACAGGAATGAGTATTATACAGCAAGTGTGGGGTAACATGGAAAAAGGTAGCTGTTGAATAAAACAACCACGAAAAAACAACAAGAACAAACAAGAAAGGAGTATCTGATATGTCCTCCTTACGTGATGACATTCATGCCTTAATCAACAGTCTTCCCGAAGAAAGCTTAATAGAAGTGTATAACACCTTGTGGGAGTACAAGGAAGAAGAAGAAAAAGAATTGCATGAAGAGGCAAAAAAAGAAGTTCAAGCGGAGCGGAACCAAGCCTAATACATCCAGCCCGCTAGAAGTCCCCCCCCTGTAGATAGCACAGTTTAAGACCATGTAGCAACCTTCCAGGATAAAAAAAGACGGATTTTGGGTGAACTTCCCTGGTCCGTTTTCTTAGTTCAAATGATATTTTTCTGTGGCGAGAATAATGAAGACTTCTTTTGCACACGTTATAGAACGTTGAAGAGTGTGTCATTATTTCTTGTACAGGGGTTGAAAGGCGATGAAGAAATCGACAGATAGTGGGCAAGAGGAAAGTTATCTTAAGTGGTGGCAGTTGTCGCTACTGGGGACGGGCTGTATTATCGGGACAGGTTTCTTTCTAGCATCAAGCCTTGCGATTTCCATGACAGGACCGGCCGTTGTCATCTCCTTTATTTTAGCAAGTTTCGGTACGTATTCTGTGTATCATTTCCTGGCAAAATTAATGACAGATGACCCGCAAAAAGGGTCTTTTCATACATATGCTAGAAAGGCTTACGGACGTTGGGCTGGGTTTAGTTCGGGCTGGGTATATTGGGGTTCGGAGATGTTGATTATGGGAAGTCAGATGACGGCCTTGTCGATTTTTTCGAAATTTTGGTTTCCGGATATCCCTCTATGGATATTTGCAACAGGCTACTCGGTACTTGGGATTCTCGTTGTTCTAACTGGTTCGAAAGGTTTTGACCGGATTGAAAATATTTTCGGTGTTGTGAAAATAGCTGCTATTCTCATGTTTATTGTTGTTGCTTGCATTGCTCTTTCTGGCATGGTGACTAAAAATGCGGAGGCGGTGCATGTTCCGCAGACACTCTCTTCATTTTTTCCTAATGGATTTACAGGTTTATGGTCTTCCTTGATTTATGCGTTCTATGCCTTTGGTGGAATTGAAATCATGAGCATGATGTCGATTCGTTTAAAGGATAAAAAAGACGCCTCAAAATCAGGAAGAGTCATGTTACTGCTTATTACCTCTATCTACATCATTTCTCTTGGTTTAGCAGTCTTGTTAGTTTCCGTTGACAGTTTTGATGCGAATGAAAGTCCTTTTGTGACAGCACTAGACAAACATCAGTTTCCGTTCTTTCCCCATGTGTTTAATGGAGCGTTAATTATAGCAGGCTTTTCTACTATGGTTGCGTCTCTATTTGCTGTAACCAGCATGCTTGTGACACTAGCCAAGGATGGAGATGCACCTGCACTTTTTTCAAAAGAAGGAAAAGGAAAGGTGAATCTTCATCTCCCGGCATTGGGCTTAACTGTTATTGGTATGATTGTTTCGATTATCTTTTCTCTGTTGTTGCCAGAAAAGATTTTTGAGTATATTACCACAGCAGCAGGTCTTATGCTGATTTATAACTGGTTTTTCATACTTTTCTATTCGAATCGTTTGCTTGAAATAAAAGGTTTTGACCATATGAAACGTTTTGGCAGCATGGCTTTTGTTCTGTTAGCGGTAAGCGGAACCCTTTTGGAAAAAGCAAGCCGCATTGGTTTTTTTGTCAGTCTTGCCTTTGTTGTTGTCGTAGGTCTTGTTGTCCTTAAAATGAGAAAAAAATGGCAACAACGGTCATATGAAAGTTAAGGATGACCGAATGCAAGGAGAGCCTTTATCCCTTCCCAACCAAAATAGATGCCAAAAATAATTAAGGAAAAACCGGACGCAATCGAAATAATCGTTAACATACGATCGGATAAGTATTTTCGAAATCCACTTGCCATTCCAGCCATGGTCACATCCCACAAGGACACCCCGATAAAAATAGCGAGGCTATATAACCATAACTGTTCTATACTTTGGGAAGCAGCTGTTTTTGCGACGATAGATCCGTATATTCCTAACCAAAATAAAATTGTTAACGGGTTGCATAAAGACATAAAAAACCCCGAAAGAAATGATTTCATAATTGGCTGCTCCTTGCGTTGACTACGGACTGTAATAGTGTTGGCTGCCCCTTTCACACTTTCGATACCAATATAAACTAATACAAAGAAGCCAAAAAGCCAAAGAAACGTTTTTACCAATGGGGCACTTAAAAAATGAACGACGCCAAGATAAACCAGCAGCATATATAACCCATCAGCAACCATTGCGCCTACTCCAACAAGCCATGCATGCCAAAAACCGCTTTTTATTCCCCTGTCCAATTGAGCCGCATTAATAGGTCCAATTGGTGCTGCCAGAGTCAATCCTAAAAAAATATAGCTAAAGAATACACTCATATCAGCAACCCCTCAATATTTAAAGGATAATCTTCAAAAGTATATTCAGGAGAATGAACTTGTACAACTTTTTTGTTGGAGAAATAATATGTAATATCGTAAGTCGTTAGCGGTGACAGGCGTCTCAGCAGATGATATGATTAAAATAAGATGAAATATGAAAAAACTCGATAGGTGGGATATTTATGATGAGCGAGAAATTGAGAGATGGACTCATTGATCAGATGAATTATGAGTTTTATTCGGCACATGCTTACATGGCTGCAGCAGCATACTGCTCGGCGGAAAACTTGGATGGTTTTGCAAATTTCTTTTTAGTTCAAGCAGAAGAAGAACGTTTTCATGGAATGAAATTCTATCATTTTCTGAATGATATGGGAGAACGTGCAATTGTAAAAGGGTTTGATAGCCCAAATAATACTTTTAGCTCACTTCTTGATGTATTTGAAAAAGGGTTGGAGCAGGAAAAAGATGTAACCAAACGTATTTATAAGCTAGCAGATATAGCACTTGATGAACGTGAACATGCTACAATGACATTTTTAAATTGGTTTATTGAGGAACAAATTGAAGAAGAATCGTTATTCGATGATCTTATTCAAAAATTGAAGCGTATCGACAGCGACAGCAATGCTCTCTTTATGCTTGAGGAAGAACTAGGCAAACGCAAATTCGAAGCAAATGAATAGTACTGTTAATAGAATCAGAGCTTATTGCTCTGATTCTATTTTTACCTTTCTTCTAGTTGATTCAGGGATACCGTTAGTTCATTATCAGGATTCTCAAGTGCATATATTCTAGCTGTTCCATTTTGCACATCAACATGTTGAATATAAACTGGAGTTCCGTCATAGGTTATATTCCCCATTACCGGAGATTCTGATATTTTCTGGGCACGTAAAACATCCATAGTAGCCCCTCCTTATCTAATCATTACTATCCCTCACTAGCTTTATCATTATACGAATAAGAACCAAATATCTTATGTGGATAATTATGCTAAAACTTATAGAGTCTTAAAAAAGTTGGTATATTTAAAAATTAATACAATGTAACGGCTTGTACATATAAAAACAGGAGAATCGTTGTATGTTGGAACAAGAAAACAAATGAATCTTTATGAAAAGCGAAGCAAGAAAAAGTATATACGCATGTCTTATGAAGTATAATATGATTATGTATAATCTTTTGTATTAAAACCATTTATATTCTAAAATGTAAAATTATGATATATTTTAACTGCACTACCTTAGTTTGTAGAGAAGGGAGGTATCATAAAAAATGAGAAATTTACGTCCACCATAATGAAAGCGTTGTCAAATGATCGGATCCAAATTATTATATTATAAAGAAAGAAGGGGAAAAAATGAAAAGAAAATTTAACTATTTGCTAGCATTTAGTTTTATTGCTGCCCTTTTTGTGGTGAGTTTTTCATTTCAAGCAGACCAAGCCAATGCTTCTACACCAAACTTTGACATGACTGGATTTGCCACAGAAGATGGTGGAACAACTGGCGGAGAAGGTGGAGACACAGTGACAGTAAGTACTGGTGATGAACTGGCAGATGCAATTAGTAACAAGGATGAAAACACGCCATTAACTATCTACGTTGATGGGACCATTACACCTTCTAACACTTCTGACAGTAAGATTAACATTAAAGATGTCTCTGATATTTCCGTACTTGGTGTAGGAAATAATGGAGAATTTGATGGGATTGGTTTAAAGATTTGGAGAGCCGATAATGTTATAGTGCGTAACTTGACCATCCATGAAGTTGATACTGGGGATAAAGATGCCATCAGCGTAGAAGGACCTTCTAATAATATTTGGGTCGATCATAATGAATTATATGCAAGCTTAAATGTTGATAAAGACTACTACGATGGATTATTTGATGTGAAAAGAGATGCGTATAATATTACATTCTCTTGGAATTACGTTCATGACGGATGGAAAGCAATGCTAATGGGGTCATCTGACGGCGATGATGACGACAGAAATATCACATTTCACCATAACCACTTCGATAATTTAAACTCAAGAGTGCCGAGTTTTCGACATGGAGAAGGTCATCTCTATAATAACTACTTTGAAAATATTGTAGATACAGGTATAAATTCTCGCATGGGAGCGGAACTTTTGGTGGAAAATAACCATTTTGAAGATTCTAATGATCCGTTGGGATATTGGTATAGTGATGATGCAGGATATTGGAACGTTTCTAATAATAAGTATGAAAATAGTTCTGGAAGTATGCCGACGACTTCTACTACAAGTTATACACCTCCTTACAACTATAGCTTGGATCACCAAGATGATGTAAAAAGTATCGTTACTCAATATTCTGGTGTAGGTGTAATCAACCCATAGGGAAGATGGAATCGACCTATTTACTTGAAAATACGAGAAAGATAGAAAGGACTGTCTAGTAAGCAGAACGCTTATAAGGCAGTCTTTTTTTATGTTTTTGTAAAATTTTCTTTTTCCTTGTTAGAAATTCCACTCTTGGTATGATGATAAGTCCTACAACAATTAGAGGGAGCTTCACTATAATAGAGTATCTCTCATGAAAAGGAGTGAGCTTTAAATGAGTGATAAAAGATTATCTCGAAAGAAAAAGGAACGCGAGAGATTGCTTTCAAAATTAGAACGATTGGAAAAACGTATAAAAGAAGAGGAATCCAAACTGTAAGATATTGATTAATAAGTGGTACTGATGAAAATTAAAAATAGAAAGGACGATTTTATGGATAATTATCTATCGAAACGCCATAAAAATATTAGAAGAATGAAAAAACGGAAGGAACAAATGAAACAGAATTTAATAGAATTGGAGCAAATTATTCAAGCAATTGCTGAAGCGGAAGCAGAAGCAGAGTCTGATGCGAAATCAAAATCTGAATCGGAGGCAGAATCCGATGCAAAAGCAGAGTCTGAATCGGAGGCAGAATCCGATGCAAAAGCAGAGTCTGAATCGGAAGCAGAATCCGAAGCGGAAGCAGAGTCTGAATCAGAGGCAGAGTCCGATGCAAAAGCAGAGTCTGAATCGGAAGCAGAATCCGAAGCGGAAGCAGAGTCTGAATCAGAGGCAGAGTCCGATGCAAAAGCAGAGTCTGAATCGGAGGCAGAGTCCGATGCGGAAGCAGAGTCTGAATCAGAGGCAGAGTCCGATGCAAAAGCAGAGTCTGAATCGGAAGCAGAGTCCGATGCGGAAGCAGAGTCTGAATCAGAGGCAGAGTCCGATGCGGAAGCAGAGTCTGAATCGGAGGCAGAGTCCGATGCGAAATCAAAATCTGAATCAGAGGCAGAATCCGATGCGGAAGCAGAGTCTGAATCGGAAGCAGAGTCCGATGCAAAAGTAGAATCTGATATTAAAGGAGAAGCAGAAGCAGAAGCGGAAGCAGAAGCAGAAGCAGAAGCGGAAGCGGAAGCAGAAGCAGAAGCGGAAGCGGAAGCAGAAGCAGAAGCGGAAGCAGAAGCGGAAGCAGAAGCGGAAGCGGAAGCAGAAGCAGAAGCGGAAGCGGAAGCAGAAGCAGAAGCAGAAGCGGAAGCAGAAGCAGAAGCGGAAGCGGAAGCGGAAGCAGAAGCAGAGGCAGAAGCGGAAGCAGAAGCGGAAGCAGATGCAGATGCAGACGCTGATATCGATGGTGAAGCGGAAGCAGAAGCAGAGGCAGAAGCAGAAGCAGAGGCAGAAGCAGAAGCAGAGGCAGAAGCGGAAGCAGAAGCAGAAGCAGAAGCAGAAGCGGAAGCGGAAGCAGAAGCAGAAGCGGAAGCAGAAGCAGAAGCAGAAGCAGAAGCAGAGGCAGAAGCGGAAGCAGAGGCAGAAGCAGAAGCAGAATCTGAATCCGAATCCTCTGCTAGTTTTGATGATAATGAAATAACAGCCAGTGCTGGCGGCAATACCCTTAGAACGGGAGACAATACGCTAGTTAATGTGTCCAAAAGTGGAGTCGAAGCTATTGTTACTGCTATCTCAACGTTATCCATGGTCAAAGCTTTCCATGGCAATAATTCCACTACCAATATTGACGATGTTATTTCTAACCTCACTGAGACATTAAATGTTTTAACAAAAGATGAAAATGAGACGAAAAAAGTTCTTACGGACGTTGTAAATAACCTTCATGATAAGCAATAAATTAATACCGGAGTGGGAGGTAAAATATGTCAAAAAAGAATGTATCGCGCAGTTCTATTCCTGTTAAAAAAGGGAAAACGGAAATGCTGGTTAAAATAATTAATGGAAGTATTGGTAAGGAAACTCGTAAACTCCAGATGAATGCGTATGATAAAGATTCAGAACAAAAAGAATCTCTTCCTATTTATTTAAATGATAAACGCACTCATACAGCAACTTTAAAACCGGGAGGAGAACAAATTTATAAGATAGACGTGTCAGGAGTTAATAAAAAAGTTGTGTTCGAGGCTATTCAAATGAAAGGTGGATCTGGTCTCTCCGTTAAATCTAAAAATAGCGGCACCATAAATGCAGAAATAAAAATTAAATAAATGTTTCGAGAGCTGTCCATAGAGGGCAGCTCTTTTACTTGAAAGACAAAGATTTGTAAAATGTGGATATTATCTGTGCTATAAGCGCAAATTGGCTAGTAGATGTTACTCATATGAAAGTAATAACTAAAAAGTAGTCTTCCTTTCCTAACTAAAAAAGAGAGGGTATAATATTTGGTGTAAACAAATATTATTGGTAAGATATTTTATCTATCATTTAGGAGTGAAGTCTTTATCATGGCAGATATTAAATATGAGATTATTGAAACAGTTGGAATTATATCAGAATCACCAAAAGGGTGGACGAAAGAACTAAATCGTATTAGCTGGAATGGACGTGAACCGAAATATGATTTGAGAGATTGGGCTCCAAATAAAGAAAAAATGGGGAAGGGAATAACCTTAACAAAGGAAGAGGTACTAGAGTTAAAGAAATTATTAGATACCTTCCATTAAAACAGGAAATTTTTTATTTTCTCTAATTGCGTCTTAAGTATTGTTACTTTTTTACGATATAAGAAGTAAAGAGACAGAAATCGGGGGAAGAATAATGGTGCTTTTTCAACGAATTTTTAAACAAAAACATGACGATAAGGAATTTAGGCAGAATCAAAAACACCCGAAAGTGGTTACTAAGAAAAATAAATGGGCTGTTGCTGAAGCTCAGTTGGATAGGCTGCCAAATGACTTTAAGATTTTTCGTAGTGTAATGATGAACAATCCTGATAAAGGATCAAGACATTCTAAATTAGACTACGTTATTCTTTCCCCTTACGGCATTTTCACTATAAAAATGAACGAAACGAAAGGTGTTGTAAAAGCTGAAGAAAATCAAAAAACGTGGACCATTGATAAACATACGGAAATCCCGAATCCTTTTATAGAAATAAATCAACATATAGAAGGCTTACAGCATCTCCTAGACTCCCCGAGTTACCAGGACTATTTCATATCGATAGTTTCTTTTCAGGAAAAGTCTACTTTTGATATAGCACCAGGTTTTCGAAAAATCGCTTCAAATGAATTAATTGTAACAGAGGAAGAACTGTTAGAGTTTATCCATCGAAAGATTTTTGTTGCGAGATTTCAATTTTCTGTGCCGCTATTGAATGAAGAGTCGCTTGATTATATCTATCACTCTCTTAAATCTTATCAAAATGTAAAAGGTTCAAAGATAAAAGAAAAGTATTAATCTTATGAAGATAATAGGTTTTCTTTTAATCGCTTAATATCATTTGTTTGTTGTTTGATTTCTTGTTCTAGTTCATGAATCAATGCACTGCTTTTATAAAGATCGTCCCCATAATCATTTACTTGGATAATGAGTTTTTTGATTTGTTCTTCCATTTCATGAGGATTGTCAGAGTGAACTGCCACATCAGTGTTGGCAGCATTATCATTTGTGAGGTGAATAATCTCTTGTCTTAACTCATGAATCCTAGCAACGACATCCTGGTGTAATGATCTTAGGTGAATGATTTCTTCTTTATACTGCTTTTTTTCTTCAGATATGGTATGAATTTTTGTGTCTAATTTGTCATTCAAGGATTTCTTTTCTTCTAATTCATTTTTTAATAATTGAATGTTTTCCATTAAGGTGGAATATCTGCTCTCTAATTCTGTTTTGCTGCTTTGTAATGTCAGATAATTATTGTCCATCTGGTTCAGCTGTTCTTTTAGTTGTGTATTTTCTTTATCTATTTGTTGCAATGAATGTTGATACTCCCTCTGATCTGTCTTCAATTGTTGTATGTCTTCGGCCAAATTCTTATTGGCATTCTGCATGTTTACCATTACTTCCTCTTGTTCCTCTCGTTGTGTTTGATATCTTTCTTCATATTCTTTTTTTTGATGTGCGAGTTCTTCTTTTAAGTGGTCTCTTTCTGATTTCAGCGTTTTAATTCTTTGATATTTATCTTCTTTTTCATAATCCTTTACGATGGCTTTGTATTTGTCGAGTTCAGATTTGTAATGGATTAATTTTTGTTTCAATTGAACTTCATCTCCATGATAGATTTCTGTACCCGTTGAATGTACATTTTCCATGTGATTATACCCCCTTTTTAACTAGATATAGGCGTTTGTACTAATTATACATATGCATAAATAAAAAACCTGTGAATAATCACAGGTTTTTGGGCCGGCCAGCCATGAAGCTTTTCTTACACCGTTCTAATACTCATGATTTAACGGACGCGGAATAAAAGGATAATAATATAAAAGCGGCCAATTAAGATAAAAACATATATAATAAAATCGAACCAAAGCGGTTCAATGAATATAATCAAGAAATGATGCAGTGTTTGTTATGAAGCAATCACCTCCTCGTTTCTTTATCGTATGGAAACAAAAGCAAAAGTGACCTGTTCTTTACCCAATTATAATTAAAAAGAGAATCTAATGTCGTTATTGGATGGAAAGGACACATTCTTATCTTGAAAAAAAACAACACTTCGAATGATAGCTTCAACCTTTTCCTCCGGCTTTTCAATGGTTAATTGGAAACGCGGTAAAGAACTGATTTCACCAACTGGAATCCGCAGATGTTCAATCGGTCCTATCCAGTATTCCCCTCGATCTTGTGCTTTTTCAAACCAATCACTATCCATGAACTTCCATCCCCTCATACCAGTTGAGCTTTGTACGCCGAGTACATCTGCCACTTCTGGTGGTAAAATTTGTCCTCCTACATTGATTAACTCTGTTGGTTGAACTTTCATGCAAATGAGAGGGTTAATTAATTCCGCATCTCCCGTATTTTTAATATATAAATCGCCTGAGGCAATAAATTGATTTTTGGAGGTGGAGGGAAAGATAGTATAATCAAAAAACACTTCGGCATTTAATTCTGTTTTAGAAGATATATGATGTTCCTCAACGTCTGCATCTGAATTGTCTTCGGTCTTTATGGGGGAGTGTTCATCGTCTATTGTGTCTGGTTTTACATGATGAAGAAACGGGATAAGACTAGCAGGTGAAAATGATAGTGTGCTTTTATCTAATTTTTCACATAAGTAGTGGCATATACCAGCACCAAAGCCAAGACTTACCTTATTCATCCATGTTTGAAAGTTTTCAAAATCAGGGGGAAGTTCACACTGTACAACAAGCGTTGGACTTGGTAAATTATTTTTTTCTTTTTTAGATACAAATTCTATTTCTAAATTCTCTAACTGGTTTTCAAGAAAAGTCTTTACGTTTTTGTGCTTCGGGCTGAGATTATAAAAAATGTTCACTTTTGGAATGGTGATATGTTCATTCATTGTGTCAAACCATTTCATATTTAAATTTTTTTCTGTCAGGGCCCGTGTACCTCTCACTTCTTCAATGGTGATACCAGTGTCTAACAAAATGTGTTTAAAGCTTTTGATAAAATCAGATAGAAACAGAGATTGTTGTCTTTCCTCTGTGAAAAATGTAATCGTCTGGTGGGCTAAACCAGACATAATAAGTAAGGTATTCTCTTCAAGGTCCCACTTTAATGTAAATCCTTTTTCTTCACAAAAACGAGAAAAAGAAATCATAGAAGTATAATCTATTTCCCCTAAAAAGTAATGATGATATTTTACATTTATTTTCATCAGATTCCTCCCCCTATTTTCAAAACGTCATACGATACATTATGAACGCGGCTTAAGAAAAATGAATCCTTAAAGGCATCAGCTGATTTAAAAAGAAACGTGAAAATTGCCTATACCAAAAAATTATTCTATCCATACTCTATAAGTGAGATATGAATATACTCATGTGGAAGGAAGGATATAATTGAAGAAAAACAGGCCAATTAAAGGTTCACAAACTCCAACACCGACTCCTGTGCCACTTGATCCGAATGATTTAGCGCCAGAATGTATACTGGTTGATAAAGTATATGACTGGGTATTTTATTCTAGTCGATATGAAAATAAAAATTTCATACCGGATGAAGACTGCCGTGTGGCTGTAAGTGAAGCAGTTGCCGCAGGGGAAGATGTAGATGTTAAATGTACACCACCAGACTCGGATGATGTCACCTGTAATGCAACGATTATCGAAAACGGTAATCCTGGAAGAGTTTCTATCGTTTGGACAGTACCAGTGGAAGTGACAATTCTTATAAATGGTACGAAGGTTTGCAGCTTTACTGTACGTACTCAGTTTGACGATGAAATCATGTTGTGTGTACCAGAAGGCATAACTAACGACAACATTAATTGTCGTGCAACAGACGTATTATGCCGTACCAACCGTCCACTAATGGGACCAGATCCGTTCGGTCCGATGATTCCATTGAAGGTATTGTTGTGTAAAGATGTGCAAGTGGAATTTCCAGTAAAACTAGAAGTTCTCGCTAAATTCTGTTTCCCACGGCCAAACAATATACCTGTACCGAAAGATATGCTTGAATGTCCATTAGATTCCTTTGAATTCCCACCACAGTGTCCGGATATTTTCCCTCCAAACAACTGTGAGTGTCAAGCAACAGCTTTAGCTAGAAATGAAGAAACACTTGCGACATTTGGTCCTGATACAATCATTACCGGGACATCAACTTTAGAAGCAGAAATTTGTCAAGAATGTGCACTAGCTGATAGCCGTTTCTCTTACTCATTTACAGACACAGACGATGATGACAATGGTCCTACTCCAACACCAACACCAAACGACTACAGCTTTACGTTTGATCCTTCAACAATAGAGCGGGCAGTGTGCGATTTAGCCGGAGAATCGGTTACTGTTTATGGTGAAGGGGAGCGCTTCTTTAATGGCATTCCTGAACATGTGTTTTATGAGCTTCGGATTTTCAGCGACCCTGAAGGTTTCCAACTCATCTTGCGTAACGGCGCTGGAACACAAGTGTTTGACAGCGGAGTTGTCGATGCACTAGTTAGATATGAGGAATGTGACACATTTGCAGACATTCTTAACAATAACAATGGTTAAAAGTTGAATCGGGCGAGGAGGAAAAACCGCCTCCTCCCCATTTTTTAACATAATTACGTGTTCGTACATATATTTAAATTAATGTATATAAGGTGGGGACTGTATGTTAAATGAAAAGTCACAGAACCATAAAACAGACCAGAGTCTTATCTTTCATATTCTTATGAAGTATGAGGAGAAACTTTTTGACCAGAACAAACAAGTGAAGGAACGAAAACAGGAGATAAAAGGTTTTAAAGAAAAAGAATATCAACTAAAGGACGCATTAGATAAACAAATAGAGAAGATACATCAGAACAAAGAAGAGCGGTTGAGTAAAAACAGACCAATATTCAATAACACAGGATTGCAGGAAATGGAGGACGTGTTTCAAGATATTATACGTATCGTGAACGAATTAAAAGATAACAGTGATAAAAACGAGCAGGAAGCTGCACAAAAAACGGCAAGGATTAAAGAGCATAAAAAGTTACAAAACGAATTGCAGCAGAAAGTAGAAGCGTTTCAACGAGAAAATAAAACGTATAAGCGAAGAGAAAAACATTTAAAAGGCAAACTAAAAACAAAACAATATTTAATGACTGTCCATGAACAGTCAAAGAAGGAGTTAATGAAGAAAATAAAGAATAAGAACACTTTCATTCAAAGCTTCAAACATGAAGAAAATGAACGAAAGCAAAGAGAAATCGATAACGAAAAGGTGTATATGGATAAAGTTGTAGATGAGTGTGAGGATATAAGACAAAAGATGAATGAGCGAAAAATTGATCTTCGTTATATAAAAACCGATATGGTGGAGGCGATAGATCAGATAAAACAAGTGGAAAAGAACGTGCATCGTGAGTTGGTTTCACTTCATGAGAAAGATAAAGGCTGGTGGATAGAAATGTGGAATTTTTGGAATAACGAAAGAGACGCCGAAACGAAAGAAAATGTGGAGAAAATCAGAGAAGATATTCAAGGTCTTAAAGATGAACTAAGCAGTTATAAAAATATGATTGAGAATATGCAAAGAAATGAAAAGGATGACTCACGAATCGAGGAGCTTTTGCATGAACTAACCAGTCATCGTAAATCAGTAGATTATTCTAATAAGGAGGATGATATTAATCAATTAAAAATGAAGGAACAGGATTACAAAGATCAAATAAAAGAAATGGAAAATAAATACCAATCGCTAAAACACCAATATTCTGTATTAGAACAAAAAATGGAAGAGGAAGAAATCCAAAACAGTGGAATGGATAGTAATTATGAAAAAATGAAAGAAAAATACGACCAAAAACTAAAAAAGCTTTATGATCGATTAAAAAGTTATGAAAAAAAGAACTGGGAACTCAAACAAAAAGTTGGAGAAAATGATAAATTAATGAAAACTTATCAGCAAAATAGTTCCGCTATGGAAAATTCGAAAAACAGCACGCAAATGAGTCAACCTAATATGGAACAATACTATAACATTCCTCTCCCATCATCTAAATCTCAGACTACTGTTTTTAATCCGTATAAATACAATAATCATAAAGAATAAAAGGAGGCTGGCAAACGATGACACCAGAACAAGTTCGTCGATTATACAGACGTCAAAAGTCCGCATCTGGAGGAACTCCCGTCCCTGGCAGTAAAAGCATTTATGCAAAAAAAAGCAAAGGCTGCGGTTGCGGCAAAAAAGCCTAGTTTAGCGAAGTCGGTTATGATAAAAAGAGCTGTTTGGGAAGAGATGATCTATCATTGTAAACACGAGTTTCCGTTGGAGGCGTGTGGCATTCTATCAGGATATGACCGAAGATGTGACGTTCTTTGGCCAATGAGGAACATGAAGCGAAGTAAAGATTCTTTTGAAGTGAGTCAGGCCGAAACAGATAGGACATTCCGCTTCATTAAAGAAAAACAACAAAGATTAACAGGAATTTATCATTCTCATCCAACTACGGATCCTTATCCGTCTTTGCATGATATAGAAAATCATCATTACCCTGAAGCAGCTTATTTCATCATTTCTTTAGCTAGATTAAAGCCAAAAATCAAATGTTATCGTATAGAAGGAAAAAGAGTTGTCTCAATTAAAATCATAGTAATATAAGAAAAGCCGTAAAGATTGTAAAAACAATCTTCGCGGCTTTTTTATATTAGATAACGTCCTGTCGCGGGTCTGCCTGCAGGGTGCAGATCAATTCCGGTTGCCACAGGACGTGGCGTTTTTAGCCGAACTTCCACTATTCAGGGCAGTTGCGTTTTTTTATTTTTCACGAACTGGAAAGTCTTGAAGAGAGAATTTAGCTATGCCTGGTATTTTGTGATAATTAGATGGAGAATAATAAACAGTTTTATTCAACATTGCTCCTGCAATCATCACATGAGCTCTATCTGTATGAATGGTGTTGTGTTTGGAAACTGTTCCCAAGAATTCATCAAGGGTTTTACTAGTCTTAGAGATATCGTTATTGGATTCTACTGTATTCATATCATTTTTTCCTTTTTCTTTATCGTTTCGATAAGCGTGCAAGGTTCCCTTCCCCTTTTGTTTATAGTTAGTGTAATCAAAGTAGAATGCACCATCGTAAGCAATATTTGCATCACATAGGTTTTTAATTTGTTTATATGAAATAAGTTCACGTGCAAAGACGGTGGCTTTGGTTTTAGTAAGGGCTTCTTTCACAGCAGGAACAGATATATCGAAGGACGAAGGAAATATAATGACGTTTTTAAAATTCTTTTCAATAATTGCTAATTGGCGGGGCATGGAATGATAAGCTTTACACCAACCACCAGATCCTGCGATAACTGCAGTATGGCCGTCCGCTTGGTCTATTTCATCTTTTAATATTTCTTTATACTGTTTACCATCTAACAGCTGGCGTGTACCAGACCATATTAAGTGATCACCAATGTTGCCGCCAGGAATAATGAAAGTGAGATCAGGGGCAGATGCAATGGATGTAAGCAGTCGTTTACGGCTCGTCTGAATGCCTTTTTGAAAGTTAGAAAATCCTCTCGGTAATTTCTCCACAATTATTTCTCCTTTCTTATTGATGAATAAATATAGAAAATATTAGAGCCATTATAGTAAAAGTGTATGTCATTTATGGAGAATAGGAACGGCGTCATTGCTAGTTTAATGGAGAGGTTGAAATAGAAAATTTGTGTAATCTGAAAAGTTGCGAAAAGGACTGACTTAAAAGATATGCAACCTTTTTAAGCCAGCCCTTCGGAAACTAATACATAAGCAATTGTTTTTTTAAAAGAAGAATTTCTTTTGTAGGATGAATTTTTATCATATTTTCAAATAATGGATCGTTATAGTACTTTAAAAGTTGTTTTTTTAACGTTTGATACTTTGGAAGTTGATGGAATGAATGGTCATACCCACCAATAACATAATCTTTGAATCGAGAAGGTCCATTTCTAATAATTCCTAAGTGAAAGCCATGGTGTGGTCTATAGTGATTATTTTTCATTTTTCCAAATCCTATTTGTTTTGTGATTTCGTATAAAACTTGTTCGTTACCTCCCAGCTTTTCTATTTTTTTTTGAAGTTTGTCTGGGTTATCCCGATAAAAGTTAATGATGGCGTTCATTTTTTGATAATAAGGTTTTGTCTTAAAAAAGTGTAAACCAGTCAGTCTATTGGAATCGGGTCTAATTTGATTACTATATGGCAATTGAATTTGTGAACAATGATTTAAATGAGAGTCTAAAAGAGAGGGTTCTTCTTTAACGATTAAAAAGTCAACATCGCCAATATACACATTTTCAAAATTTTTATATTGATTATAAGGGATTAAAAAACGTAGCATTTTACCGACCTGCTTGTTGTTAAAAGGGATATTGATAAACTTTTCATACACATGGAAATTCTCAGATAACTCATTTTGGATTATTTGTAAGCAAGATTTTTCAGCTGGGGATAGGTTAGTATTCGTAAAAACTTTAACATAATAGTTAGGATAGCTTTTTAAAATACTGTAAATATAATAAGGAATAAACTTTGTGTAACTTCCAAATACGGTGACAGAAATACATAATGGTCTAATGATATTTTCCTCCCTTTATATACTTATATGAAATAGTGTCTGCATCCAATCACTTATCGTTTTTTCAATAGTCCAGTGCGACATAATGTTTTCTCTAGCTCTTCTTTTTAATTTCTGAAGTACATCGCGATTTTCTTCTAGGAATTTTATTTTTTTGATAAAATCATTGGGTCGATCGCTGTTCAAAATTAAGAATTTCCCGGCTGGATCTGTGATTTTTTGTACATATCCGACATTAGTTGAAAGTACAGGAATACCGCATGCGTTCGCTTCTAAAGCTGGAGCAGGTCCGCCTTCATTTGAAGAAGTAATTAATAGTAAATCCAACGAGCGATAAAATGCGGGCATATCTTTTAATGGCACTCTTGAGGCACGGGTGGCTTCGACAAAAGTAATATTAGAATTTTTTTGGAGTGATTTAACAATCGGCTGATACAATGTTTTATGGTTCTTCACGCTTCGTGTGTTATTTCCAGCCCACCCTATAATTATTTCCTTCTTGTTCCGTTTTTGTTTGCTTGGAATAGGACGAAATCGATCGGTATCTACAAATTGACGGATATAATTAACATTCTTTTCAGGTGTTAGTTTTTTAACTTCTTGAGCTAGTTTAGGATTGATGGCACCGAACTGTTTTATTGGTTTCATAATTTTCTGAAGGAAATGTTTGTTAGGCTGCACTTTATCACGCCATTCTTGGTACGTTTCATGATTTTTCATGAAATAGTTATAAGAACCAATTTGTGAAGTATCTACTCGGATGTTCAACCGTACAAGAAGCTGGGCTAATCCTAAACTCAATGTTGAAATGATTTCATAATAAGAATTTATATAACCAGCGCCTTTTGTACTTGTTAGAAGTCTGATTTCTTTATTAGAAAGAATGTCTAAATTTGGATGATGCTTTTTTATAATGCGTGCTTTTTGACCAAGGACCCACCAATCGTAATCGTATACAAGTAAATGTTTTTTCACTGATTTGCTATCCTCCTATTACATTATTTTTTTAGAGATAAGAAGAATTTTTCCCAGTCTGTTTTGCAATTTCCCCACGTCCAATGTTTGACAACTGTTTTTCTTATATTCTTGGAAAATTGATCTCTTTTTTTGGGATTATTCCGAAGTTCCTGTACAGCTTTTCGTATCGCAGCAGAAGTACGAGGTACGATAAGTCCATTCTTATCATGTTGAATAATTTCTGGAACAAATCCGACATTGGTTGAAATAATAGGAACTCCGCATGAAGCGGCTTCTAATACTGGGTTTGGCAGTCCTTCTGTTTTACTTGAACAAATAAAACAATCTAACCCTTGATAAAACTCAACCATTTTTTCTCTTGGGACGTAATTGGTTGTAAATGTTCGAATGTCTAGATTTACGTTTAAATCTTTCAGCGCTTCTAAAACGATGTCATATCCCTTTAATTCCCTATAGTTTTCTTTGTCAATTCGTCCTACCCATCCTATAGTAAATTTTTTGTTTTGCTTTTTTTTAATGGGTTTAAATAATTTATGATTAATCCCGATTCGTGTTTTATAAATAGGATGATGGGGTTTGAAGGTGTTAATGATTTCATTGGACCATGCATTGATTCCTCTATAACTTTGAAGATGATGCAAGAAGCTGTCTTTGAATTTTCGGTTATTTATCATTTGGTTTTCATATAAACGTACAGAAGTAATACTTGTTGCCATTTTATGATAAGGTATGCCGGTATTATTTAATCTTCTCGCGATGGTTGGCGACATCGGATATATAATATCGTAATAATTTAAATCGTTTTTGGTAACTTCTTTTGCATATTTCATGGAAAATTTCACTTTTTTAAATGAGAGACTAGTAATATCCTTTGCCCTATTATCAAAAGCCCACCGTGGAATCGCAGGAACTAATAAAACTTTCATATAGTTGAGTCACATCCTTTTACTATTTTCTTTCTTTGATGAGTTTTGTCATAGCACTTGTATCTCCCGACACAGATATATAACGATTACGTAACATAGAATTGTTCTTATAATTGGGGTTTCGTTTATTCCCTACGTGAGGATGCCATAAATGAAAAATGTCAGTATTCGTTCGTTTATAAGGGCCGCACAATGTATTCATTGCACTCATGAAAGCTTGGTCTTCCCCTCCCCAGCCAATAAACCTTTCATCAAAACCATTCACTCGTTCAAAGTTTTTACGTGTAACGATATTACATCCTCCTACGCATGGCGTTCGTTTCGTCGGTTTCTTTACTCTCTCAAACTCGATTTGATGACTAATAGGCCACTGTGGTGAATCTGCATAAATAGTGTTAGTACTTGTTTCTGTTAAATAGTTTATCGTTTGAAAGGGAATCACCCATGCATGTTTGTTTAGTAATTGGATTGATTTCTTCACGATTAATGGATTGAAGATTAAATCAGCATCTACGATTAAAAAAATGCTTTTTGTTGCTTTACGAGCAGCATCATTTATGGCTTGAGAACGTGAAAATAGTGTTGAAGTACTTTCACCTATACAAAGCTCTGCTTTTGGCATATTAGTTTTATAAAAATCGGCTATCCATTTGAAAGCTTTGTCTCTTGGACCATTGTCAAGTTGATAAGGAATTAAGATGGATACGTCTTGAAACAAAAATACAACCTCCTTCTGTGAAACGACTTGTAATAATATGTATTGCTATCAGTGCTGAAAAGGAACGGCTTCTATCATATTTTGAGGTTCAAATGTCTAAATAGAGATAATTTCCACGCTTGTCTATGCCGACTCAGACAAATTCTACATACAATACGTTGAAGTTATTCGATAGATGTAGGAGGTTTTACGGTGGCACGTTATCTAGTAACCGGGGGGGCCGGTTTTATAGGCTCTCACATTGTTAAAGCACTGATAGAAAAAGGGGAGCAGGTAAGGGTTCTCGATAATTTAAAAACAGGCAAAGAAGAGAATATATCAGCATATGTTCATGATATTGAATGGATAGAAGGAGACTTTACGGATCTAACAGTACTGAAAAAAGCACTTAAAGGGGTAGATACTGTCTTTCACCAAGGTGCAATCCCGTCTGTTCCTAAATCTATAAATGAACCAATGGATACAAATCATGCAAATGTGACGGGGACGGTTCAATTATTACAAGCAGCAGTAGAAGAAAAGGTCAGTCGAGTTATTTATGCTGCGTCCTCTTCTGCATACGGAGATAGTGAAGTATTGCCAAAGCGTGAGGATATGTTGGGGAAACCGATGTCACCTTATGCTGTAAGTAAATATGCAGGAGAACATTATTGCAAAGCATTTCACGAAATACACGGTCTTGAAACATTATCACTCAGATATTTTAACGTATTTGGACCTAAGCAAGATCCTTATTCTGAGTATTCGGCAGTAATTCCTAAGTTTATCCATTCCGTGTTGCGTGATCAATCGCCGACTATTTATGGAGATGGGACACAATCACGGGACTTCACGTATATTGATAATGTGGTATCTGCTAATATACTTGCAGCAGAAGCGGCTCATCTAAGTGGGGAAGTGATCAATATTGGCAGTGGAGAACAGATTGATTTGAATCAACTTGTCTCAAAAATTAACAAAAAACTAGGAAAAGAAATAAAGCCAACTTACGCTGCAGAACGGGTGGGGGATGTGAAACATTCCTTAGCAGACATTACACGTGCTGAAAAGTTGATTGGTTATCGTCCTAACGTATCCTTTACAAAAGGACTGGACCAAACAATTGAATGGTTTAAAGAAAACAAGTAATAGAAAAAAGCTTATGATCTAATGTTGGTCATAAGCTTTTTTGATTATTTATTTCTTGATTGTATTATTTGTTGCATGGTTCGTTTGTTTCCATAAGCTTCACAATATTTGTAAGCTAGTTGTACATTTCTTTTGTAATGAAGGCTTTTTTGAACAATTGATTTTGGGTGCCACAAGTGGTAAATGCTTGTATCTAGTCTATGATGCGGTCCGCATAGCGTATCAACAGAACAAGCAAACGCATCATCTTCTCCTCCCCAGCCAGCAAACCTTTCATCAAACCCTCGTACCTTACGAAAGCATTCTTTAGGCATGATATTAATTCCACCCACCGGAAGCTTTTTTTCTTCGTGCATTTTTTCGGTTTTTACAGTAGTTTGCAGAGGCCATACAGGTTTTGTATTTAACAGTTTAGTCGTGCTGCCGGTAGTAATATTTTTTACACGACTGTAGGGAATAATCCACGTATGCTTTTTGAGAAGGTGAATGGATTTTGAAATGAGAACTGGATGACAGATTATATCAGCGTCTATAAGAACAAATATAGAACCTTTAGCCTTTTGTGCAGCATTGTTAATGGCTTTTGATTTGGAAAAAGGTTTGGATTGGGAAGTTCCAATACATATTTCAGCATTAGCTATAACATTTTTATAATAGGTTTTTAGCCAATGAAAAGCTTTGTCTCTTGGACCATTATCCGTTTCAAAGGGAATGATAATCGAAGTTGTTATCATGAGTAATCCTCTCCATCATAAATGGTTATCACTATTTATATGCAATAGAAGGAAATAAGTTTAGTAGCTGATAAGTTAAAAAAGGAAGGGAATTTTTCTATCGTTCCGCCCTAACAGAACAATAGAGTCAGCATATGTTAAAAGAAAGAAGGGAACATTCCACCCTAGATTCATGCCGTTTCATAGAGAAAGTAAATGAATAAAATAAAATAACAATCAAAATAGATTTTGAAATGCAAAGAGAAAGGAGATATAAATTGAACAGCTATGAGAATACTATACATGTCCCTGCCCACACTAGAGTTGGGGTAGTAGGTTTAGGTTATGTAGGTTTACCACTGGCTTTATTATTTTTACAAAAAGGCTATCAAGTAACTGGTCTGGATATTGATAAAAAGAAAATAAATGATTTACAAAAATCTGTAAGTCATATACCTGATATAGAAGATGATGAATTAAAACATGCGTTGTCATCGGGAGGATTAACATTTACTGCTAACTATGACCTAACAGCATCGTTGGATATTATCGTCGTTTGTGTTCCAACACCTTTAAGCAGTGAAGGACAGCCTGATTTAAAATATTTGAAAAGTGTCAGTGAACAACTCGGACCAAGACTTCGAAGGAACCAAATGGTTATCATTGAAAGTTCCACCTATCCTGGTACCACGAGAGAAGTCGTTCAACCTTTACTTGAATTAAGTAAATTACGTGTTGGGGAAGAGTTTTCATTAGGGTATTCTCCGGAACGAATTGACCCGGGAAACAAGACGATGAAAGTAGAGCACATTCCAAAAGTTGTTAGTGGGGTAACAGAGAATTGCTTGAGGTCGGTTACAACATTTTATGAAAATATATTCGAAGACGTTGTGCCTGTTCCTTCGGTGGAAATAGCGGAACTCTCTAAACTGTTAGAGAATAGTTATCGATTTATTAATATTTCTTTTATTAACGAGGTGGCAATGCTTTGTGATAAATTAAATATTAATGTGTGGGAAGCTATCACAGCAGCCAATACGAAGCCTTATGGGTTTCATCCATTTTATCCAGGCCCCGGAATCGGCGGTCATTGTATCCCAGTGGACCCTTTGTACTTGTACTGGGCCGGAAATGAACACGGATTTCATAATAAATTTCTCTCTTTAGCGGAACAAACAAATAATTATATTACGTTATATGTATTAGAACAGATAAAAGAACGAATCGAAAAAGAAAAAGGGATAGCCAATGCAAAAATATTATTATGTGGAATATCATATAAGAAAGATTCGAATGATTTAAGAAGTTCACCAGGTATTAAAATGTTAAAATATTTTACTAAATTAGGGGCAGATGTAGAGTATCACGATCCATTTGTTCCCGAAGTTGTTATTGATGGTCAAAAGTATAAAAGCAGTCCTATTTCAGAAAAAAAGCTAGGTCAAACGGACTGTGTCGTGATTTTGCAAGATCATTCGCCTGTATCTATTCAAAAAATGATGGATTACGCAACACTCATTTATGATACAAGAAACGCAACAAAGGGATGGAATGGAAAAGCTGAAACAATTGTATTAGGTGGAGGCATGGATTCACTGTAGTAATGGATATAAGGTATAGAGGGGAGGGAAGTAGTATCTCATGATTTCCGTTATAACTTGTACAAATAGAGATGGCATGATGGATAATGTGTTTCAAAATTATGCGAATCAAAGATTAAAGAATAAGGAACTAATTATTATATTAAATAAAGACGATATGGATATAAAAAAATGGAAAGCAAAAGCAAAAAAGTATAAGAATGTTTTTATTTATCATTTGCCGGAGAAAATGACGGTTGGGCAATGCAAAAACTTTGCGGTTCCAAAAACAAACTATTCGCATATTGCAAAGTTTGATGACGATGACTACTATGCTCCTCGATACCTTGAATTTGCCTGGAAGGCTTTTCGAAAGAATAAACAAGCCGCTATTGTAGGAAAAAGCAGTATTTACTATTACTTTAAAAGAAGTATGAAATTAGGTTTATTTTCGTCTAATGCAGAATATCAGTTTGTTAAATGGGTAGCTGATTCAACCCTCGTGTTTAAGAAGGAAATTTTTAAACACGTTCAGTTTTCGAAAATGAAGGTAGGATCAGATCAGAGATTTCAAATGGATTGTAAGAAAAAAGGATTTTATATTTATTCTACAAGTAGACATGATCATACGGTGATAAGGAGTGAGAATCCAAACAATCATACTTGGAAAATTAATGACAGCGATTTGTTGAAGACATGCACAAACATTGTTCATACTAATGATTTTAAACCAATTGTCACATCACCTGTTTAATACGTTAAAATGAAATATTGAATTTTTTGAAATACCAATTATCGTCGTACTTTCTTTTTTTGAAGTACGCATTCCTTTGTTGCAATACACCATCTTGCAGGACATCTTTTTCCACTGTTACAGAATTTTCGTTTTTGATCAACGCTTTGCTTTTTTTGATGCGGTTATGATTGAAGTGAGAGTAGGCCATTCTCATTAAATTATAATAAATATGGCTATTGCTCAAGGTATAAGGGTGGGATTTTCTAAATAGATGTAACACTCTTACGTTTGGAACAACGCTGCATTTATACCCAAACAACCATAATTTTATAGACAGTTCAATGTCTTCATACCCCCATGTCTTAAATCCAGTCTCAAAGCCACCAACGTCATTAAAAACTTTTTTCGAAATCATTAAACACCCGCCGGGCAATACAGCAGTATCGAACATCGATAAGGACTTTTTATTCCAATCTACGATAAGGTTCGGTTTGAGTGTCTGTCCGTATCCAATCGAGGCTGGATGATTCGCATCTGCAATCGCTGGACATACAGCGTCTGTTTTACCAGCTTGCAGCGGAGCAATTAATTTATCCATCCACATGTTTGTGAAAAAAAGATGGGCATCACAAAAGACAAAGTAGTGCCCGTTTGCATGTTTCGCTCCAAGATTTCTCGCATTAGCTGCACCTATTCCTTCGGTTCGAATTCGTTGGACTTTATGGCGCTTTGGATAATGTGATAGAAAATCACAGCAACCGTCATTGGATCCATCATCTACAATGATAACTTCGTATTTTATGTTAGAAGAGGCGGCAAATAAAGAATCCAATGTTTTTTTGACATTATCTCCTTCGTTTTTTGCAGGGAAAATAACAGAAATGATAGGGAAAGAAGTTGTCATAAAGATTCGCTCCCTTTTTTACCAAATAGGTTTTTCATAGTATATGTTCCTGTCGAATGCAATGTGAGACATTTAGCAACAGCCGTTTCAATAGTCAGCGTAAACGAATAGATTACTATGAAGCTGACATTAAGATGGGGGTGATAATATGCATATCATTGTTTGTTCGGTTGCTCACCGGTCAGGCTCCACATTGTTACAGCGAATATTTAATGCTAGAAAGCAGACATTAATTTGGGGACAGCACGATCGATGTTTGAAGGATTTTTTAAACATTTATACAAAAATAAAAGCATCTCAAGAAAAATTTGATTATCAAAAAAATAAATATTTTCTAAACAATGAAGACCCTAATACTTCGATTGCAAATATGACCCCGGGCCACCGTTATCTAGAACATGCGTTACATGATTCAATAAAAGGATTTTTCGAAAATTTCTATGAAGAATACAGCGAAAGTCATGATATGATAGGTTTTAAAGAAGTGTTGTATGGAATCGAGGAAATCTCATTGTTTCAAAAAGCGTTCCCGGATTGCAAAGTAGTACTTCTTGTTCGACATCCGATTGATATATGGAAAAGTTTATCAGGGAAAGAGTGGAATCCATTTACGATTGAAAGCTTTTGTGAAGTATGGAGGAACAATGCTGATGACTATATAAAATTATCTAAACGTAATAAAAAAGTGACGTTAGTAAGGTATGAAGATATTGTTTCAAAGGACGAAGATACGTTAACGTCGATAGGAAAAATAGGCCGACTTTCATTAGAAGAAATGAATTATGTTATTAATAAGAAAATAAGTAGTTCAACAAAACCAATTACCGCTGATGATGAGAATAAAATTATTACATTATGCGGTAAGGTGATGAAGAAATTCCATTATTAAATCCACAAAAAGAGAGCATCCCAATCATGGACGGGAGCTCTCTTTTATCATTATTCCGCTCCTCGATAAGGTTATTGAAGTCCAGCTGGAAAACCTTTTATTGATATTGATTATCAATATCATGTATAATGAGATAAGATGTTAAGAAGAAGGGTGGAAATAAGATGAATCATACACTGAGAATGACCAATACATCCAGTCTTGCACAAATTGTCCGCGAACGACGTTCCATAAAAAAGAAATATAAAACGGATCCGGTACCACAGGAACTCGTATTTAAATTGTTAAACGATGCTGTGTATGCCCCGAATCATGGAAATAGAGAACCATGGCGGTTTGTTTTTGTTCCGACAAAAAAGAAAGAAGAATTTATAGAACGGCTCCTACCCGCATTTCCACAAGACTTTCAAGAAAATAGAAGAAATTATTTTAGCCAGCCGTCTGCGATATTAATTGTTATTATGCCAAACGACCCTCGACAGAAACAGTGGGAAGAAAACTTTGGTGCAGTAAGTTCGATGATTCAAAACTTTCAATTGCTTGCCTGGGAACAGCAGTTAGGTGTCGTATGGAAAACGAACGCTCATATTTACGAACCGAAAGCAAGAGAAATTATAGGAGTAGATCCTGGGGAGAAAATTGTCGGATTTTTGCATATGGGATATTTCAATTCAGAAGATATCCCAAAAACAAAAGAACGGACACCAGTGGAGGAAAAGATGGAGGTTTTTGAGTAACGATTAGAACCCTGTTCCCTTTTGAGGATAGGGTTCATTTTTATGAAGATACTAAAAGAAAAACTATATTCATACGTAAAAAGCAAACAAATATTTGAAAAAGACTTTCTAGTTAAATGGCTGAGATTAAGTTTTAGAACATTCTTCTGATATAATGGCATGGAATCACAGAAAGGGGTAATCTTATGAAATATCGTACATTAGGTAAGACAGGCTTAGATGTTTCTGTTATTGGACTTGGAACTTGGCAGTTTGGAGGAGAATGGGGACAAGATTATACCCAACTTGAAGTGGATGCCATTTTTGAAAAGGCAAGAGAGACTGGTATTAATTTAATCGATACAGCTGAGTGTTATGGAGATCATTTGTCAGAAGAATTCATAGGAAAAGCTATCGAAAAAGACCGGGATCAGTGGGTTCTTGCAACAAAGTTTGGCCATAAATTTCATGACTTATATGAACGAACCCGTCATTTCAAACCTGAAGAAGTACAACAACAGCTTGAAGATTCGCTTCGTTCGTTACGGACAGATTATATAGACTTGTATCAGCTGCATTCAGGTGTAGGCGAAGAATTTGATAATGATAAGCTTTGGACGATGCTTGATAAACAAGTAAAAGAGGGGAAAATCCGGCATATCGGTCTTTCTATCGGAAAAAACGATAATATTTATCAAACCAATAAATCTTCTGAAATTGGTTCAGAGGCGGTTCAGGTTGTTTATAATAGATTAGACCGGACCCCGGAAGAAGAAGTGTTTTCTTCTTGCGAAGAGCAAAATCTTGGTGTGCTTGCTCGTGTGCCAATGGCTAGCGGTTATTTAAGTGGAAAATACAAACCAGGTGCCACGTTTGCAGAAAATGATGTGCGCCATCGTCATGATCAAGAAGAGACGCGGCGAAAATTAGCAACAGTCGCTGAACTTGAGAAAAACGAAGTTCCGGAAGGAGTTCCGATGGCGCAATGGGCCCTTGCCTGGTGTCTGAAACATCCAGCTGTTACATGTGTTATTCCAGGCTGTAAAAACCCAGAACAAGTCGAATCCAACGCGAAAGCAGCAGAGCTTGAAATGGTAAAAACAAATCATCCACAAGCAACAGTATAGTTAAAAAGATGAATGGTTAAAAGGTGATCCGATGGATTGCCTTTTTTCTATTTTGAAAAAATCTGTGTAAGATGACAGCGAAACAGTATCGAATATTGGGGTGGTGCAACTTTTGTCTAGATACAATGACACCACAATGGCTGAAGTAAAATTATTCGCAAGAGATACAATGTATAAGATACATGATAAAATATGTATAGGATATACATGTATAAAGGGAGATGCTTTATGGCGAAGGGGCTAATAAGATTTTTACTAATAATAGGGGGAATTGTCTCCACGATATTAGGTGTAATCGGTATTATATTGCCCTTATTACCTACGACTCCATTTTTATTGCTTGCAGCCTATTGTTTTGCAAGGTCATCGGACACTTTATACCGACGCCTACTCGAAACAAAATGGCTTGGTACATATATAGAAAATTTTCGTTCTGGCAAAGGAATACCGTTAAAGACGAAATGGATTGCTGTCATCGTTCTTTGGACTAGCTCCTTTTATTCGATTATTTATATCGTTCCATTAATCATTGTTCAATTAATGCTTTTTGGTGTGGTAATATATATTACGTACTATATATTCTCGTTAAAAACATATCGTTAAATCGAACAGAGAAAAAGGTATGATATAATAAAGTATAGAAGAGTAGTCTAGGGAGACAAGAGGGAGGGATAGAACGTGAATATTGCTACGATTGGAACAAACTGGATCACAGAATCATTCATTGAAGCAGGGAAGCTTGCAGATGACTTTCATTTGTATGCGGTGTACTCTCGGGATGATAAAAAGGCGAAAGAGTTTGCTGATAAACATCGTGCGGATACATATTATGATGATCTTGAAAAAATGTTCAGTGATGAAAAACTCGAAGGTGTTTATATCGCAAGTCCAACCCGATATCATGCAGAGCAGGCGATAATGGCGATGGAAAAAGGAAAGCACGTCATATGTGAAAAGCCGCTTTGTAGCAATGCTAGAGAAGCAGAGAAATTGATGGAGACAGCAGAAAAACATAATGTTATCTTCATGGAAGCCATAAAGACTTTATATTTACCATCCATTCAAACATTGCAGCAATGGCTGCCAAAAGTCGGGACGGTCCGAAAAGCCATTTTTTCATTCTGCCAATATTCCAGTCGTTATGATGCCTATTTGAATGGTGAAGTACTGAATGCTTTTAAGCCATCCTTATCAAATGGTGCTACGATGGATATCGGTGTCTATTGTCTTCATCCGCTTCTTTATTTATTTGGAGAGCCACGGAGTGTCAAGGCATCAGGTTATGTTCTTGACAGCGGTGTGGATGGAGAAGCTAATGTTTTATTAGATTATGAAAAAATGGATGCTGTCGCGTCTTATTCTAAAATTACCGCATCCTCTGGACCAAGCGAAATTCAGGGAGAAAAAGGGACGTTGTATATTCAAACCATTCACCGCCCGGAAAAAATCACGTTTGTTCCTATTAAGGGTGAGACAGAAGAGATTGAATTTTCAACAGATGAACCGGCGATGTATTATGAAGCTAAACACTTTGTTGATGCATGTAAAAAAATAAAAGCAGACAATCTGAACTGGGATAATTCCAAGTTAGTGATACAGCATACCGATCGTATCCGTGATCAACTTGGTGTTGTGTTTGATGCAGATGATACGTTTGTGTAGTAAAGACAGAAGAAGCAGTTGTGCATAACTGCTTCTTTTTACACGCATAGTGAATGAATTCGCAATGTATGGTATCTTGGATGAAGAAAAGGAGGGCTTGGAATGGAAAACCTCGAATGTGTAATTACGGATGGAAAAAAGAAATGGACGGTTCAACCGTCAAAAATGGTGATGTACCTCCAGTGCAAAATCATCGAGACGTTTGATGAAAAGGGAGACATCCACTACTTGCTCTTTTTTAAAGAGGAGTATTTAACTACTCTTAAAGTTACTAGTGTTCGGCGTCGATCCTTTCTTGAGAAAGCATATAAATACGGAGTAACGTTTACGGCACCACACCCTTTCATTGACGACATATTGTCTCCTCATTCAACCTATCAAAAACGAAGTTTAAATCAGCTCCGTGGAAAATTTCAACACCAGCATACCACCCAGGAAACAGCGCTCATGTTAACTTTTTTTGATGCATTTATGTCAAAAAAAGAATTATTTGAAGATATTCAGTCCTTGTATTATCAACACAGGCGAAATGGCCAATTGTTTTTGGGATACCGGGTTATTCGAGTTCTTATGGATTTCACACCGAAACATAGCTGGGTAAAGCAGTTATCGAATGAAATGGAATTCTCTACATTTAAAGAAATGTATCAGGACCTGTCTGAGAAATTGTGGGATCAGGACCCGATTTATATGGAAAAAGCTCTATATTTTCGACGGAAACAGGCTAATAATTTTCAGCAGCTTTTACACTTTCTGAAAGAAGAAAAACGCTGGATAGATGTATTATCCCTTCTGATGGACTACATTTCCTTGAACGGAGCAGATGCATATTACGACGAATTTGTACAATGGCTAGAATTATATTATTCAGATGAAGCAAAACAATTAATTCTAGAAGATTTATATGCGAAATATCCTTATATAGAGTCTCTGCAACGTGATTTATTACAAACTTACCTCACCCTTCACCAATTGCATTCCGCAATGCAGCTTCTTGAACGGCATAACATTACCCTTGGAGAAGAACAAGGGGAAGCATTTGAAAATATGTTGGAAGAAATTGATATCACTTCAGGAACAGTAGAAGTGGAACAATTAAACATCTACATTGCTCCTTTATTTGAAACCCAGCCAACGAAAGCGGAAAAAATTCTCCAAAAATGCATGAATCAACTATTGGCCAATCGTGATATAAATTATATATATCAGTGGCTAGACCCAATTCGTCAAAAATCACAAAAGTCACCGGTTGTTTCACAAATTGATAAGATGAAAAAAATGAGAGAAGATCCAGATAAACAGCTTCAATTGGGTGAAATGTATTATGAGTTTAATCAACTTGATCAGGCGATTGATTGCTTCAGTTGGGAGATGGAACTGAATAAGTCGGACCCTCAACCAGTGCGATGGCTCTCAAAAATTTATTTAGAACTCGGGAAAAAAGAAGAATCAAGAGCGTATCAGCAGCTTTATAGAAATATGCAGGAAAATGCGTAAGTGTTCTGAAAGGCTGACAATTACGGAATAACAAAACGTGATCCTGTATGGTGGGAAACAATACTTTTCTGAAAGATCCTCTTTACAAAAAGAGGATTTTTTTATATACTTTTCTGTGTTGGTACAAATAATACAGTTAGTACAGGGTGTTTAGTGTTGTATGAAAAGGAGGGGATGTCTTGTTTGAATTAGATGTTAGAAGCCGAAAGCCCATATATGAGCAGCTTATTGATAACATAAAAGAATTAATCGTGACGCAAGTGCTGCAACCGGATGAAAAGTTGCCGTCGGTCCGGAATGTATCGAAAGACTTAACAATTAATCCGAATACGATTCAAAAAGCGTATCGGGAACTCGAGAGAGAAGGATACGTGTACTCGGCAAGCAGAAAGGGGTATTTTGTGGCTCCCATTGATTGGATTTCAAACGAGGATAAGTTGGATGAGGTGAAGCAAAAATTTCAACCATTGTTAAGAGAAGCTCTTTATTTTGGATTAACGAAAGAAGAATGGCTGCAATGGTTTGAGGAAGCAAAAGCGGAAGGTGGGGAAGATGATGATTCAAGTGGAGAATCTGACGAAACGCTTTGAAGGTGAAGCAGCAGTTGAAGACCTGAATATTACAGTAAATAAAGGATCGATTTATGGACTATTAGGTTCAAACGGTGCAGGGAAAACAACATTATTAAAAATATTGGCTGGAATTTATCGTCCAGATCATGGAAGTGTACGTATTGAGGATGAACCCGTTTATGAAAATGTAACATTGAAACAAGACGTGGTTTTTATTCCAGATGCTTTGTACTTTCTACCGCAGGCGACTATTCAGCAAATGGCGGGCTATTATAAATCATTTTATCCAAATTGGAACCAAGAACGCTATGAAAAGTTGAAACAAGTATTTGATATAAACCCCAAACGAAAAGTGCATCGGTTGTCAAAAGGGATGCAGCGGCAAGTTGCTTTTTGGCTTGCGCTTTCGACGATGCCAAAGGTATTGATTCTTGATGAACCGGTCGATGGTCTTGATCCTGTCATGAGGCAGAAGATTAAAAATCTATTATTTCAGGATATCGCCGAACGTGAACTGACGGTTATTATTTCATCCCATAATTTGCGTGAACTCGAAGATATTTGCGATCATGTTGGAATTATGCACAAGGGAACGCTGCAAATAGAAAAAGAATTAGATGAACTAAAAACGGATACACATAAAATCCAGGTAGCGTTTGAAGAGGACGAAGAAGTAAAAGATCATTTGACAGAAGAACTCAATATATTGCATGAGGAAAAACGGGGAAGCGTTCATCTTTTCATCATTAGAGGGAACAAATGGGATATCGAGAAAAAAATCCGGCCTTATCAGCCGCTTGTATTTGATATGCTCCCGCTCACACTAGAAGAAATTTTTATTTATGAAATGGGAGGAATCGGCTATGAAATCGAAAATGTCCTACTTTAATCTAGGCATACAAAAACAAAATATCAAACAGCATGGCTGGATTAGTCTCGTTTACTTCATCGCTTTATTATTCGCCTTGCCGCTACGAATGGTCCTGCTTGCTGAAGATGAGTATAGAGGGAGCGATCTAACCATAGAGAATTTATTCGCCTCCCCGTTTGCTCCACAAACGTTAATTGTTATCGGGATATCGATTGTTACAGGTATTGTTCTATTTCGTTACTTACAAGTGCCGGTATCAGCGGATATGATGCATAGTTTTCCTATTAAAAGAGGGCAGTTACTATGGAATCAAATAACATCAGGAACAGTAATGTTACTTATTCCTGTTTGGCTTACAGGTATTGTAGTGTTTTTGATAGAAAGTGCATATCCTTTTTTTGAGCTTATTTCGGCTGGTGATGTTTGGATTTGGATAGCTATTGTTTCTACCATGTCGTTGTTTTTCTTCCTATTTACAGTTTTTATAGGGATGATGACAGGAATTTCGCTTGCTTCTGGTATATTAACTGTTATTGTTTTAATGTTGCCAGTAGGATTAATTTCATTAATAAATGTTAACTTATCGATGTATGTATACGGTTTTCCGTCTTCTTACGCAGGTGGAGCACCAATCGCAAACTGGTCACCAATTGTTATGCTGTCACAGTTAAGTCATCAAGAAATCGATCCGTGGCAAATTGTTATTTATTTCGTATTAGCGATTCTCAGTGGATTGGCTGCCTGGATGCTTTATAGATTTCGTCATATAGAGACAGCCACGCAAGCGATAACGTTTAAGCCATTACGTCCGGTGTTTAAATATGGCGTCACCTTTTGTGCAATGTTGGTCGGCGGCTTATATTTTGATCAATATGAAAGCATGAATTGGGTCATTTTTGGTTATATTTTCGGATCTCTGATTGGATATCTTGTGGCAGAAATTATATTGCAGAAAACATGGCGGGTATTTCAAGTGAAGACCCTTTTTGGATATGCAGGCTATGGTATTGTTATTCTTCTTGTAGGCATTGTAATTAGATTTGATGTGATTGGTTTTGAATCCAATGTTCCAAGTGTTGAAGATGTTGATTCTGTTTATTTTGGACACAACATCTATCAAATAAGAGAAGCCCAAATGCACGATCAATCGTATAGTAAGAACGAAAATTATATAGAAAATGTTCGTGCTTTTCACAAAGAAATTACAACAGAAAAACCTAAAGAGATATCTGTTGGTCATAGGAGGTTATACAACAGTAATTATGTATTTGGTTATAAATTGGAAAATGGTTCTATGGTCGTTCGAGAATACCGAAATATTTCAATGGACGGTATGGAAGAAATGAGTGCTGTGATGGAATCTAAATCTTATAAAAACCAAGAATATAATTTAGAAGACTTAGACCAGGATATCACAAGTGTCCACTTTTTATCTCATCATCCCGTTCATAATGGAAGACTTACAATAAATGATACAGAGGAAATTAAAGAACTTCAGGAGATTATCAAATACGAAATTTCTACGATGGAAGTGGAAGATATGCGCAATCGAGGTATGGAGTGGGGTACACTTCAAGTAGGAACAGAGGACGGAGAACATGAAAAAACGTTCGAGGTTCCGTGGAACAAATCATTCGAAGAACTAGATATTTGGCTTAAAAACAACGGATATTTGGATCAGGCTCGTATTACGACGGAAAATGTCAACTCTATAGAGGTTATACGCCTCTCTGGTGGAGCATACAGTGGTATGAGGTCTCCACACCAGGTGTTCACCGAACGAAAAGATCAAGGGAATGAAGTAATGGAAGTAGAAGATGAAGCAGTGATGGAGGAAACGTTAAAGCGTTATAGTGAATCTGGAACAGGAGAGTACATTATACGTATCGTTCTTGAAGGAGATCAAGAAGCATATGGGGTTGTCCCGAAAGATCGAGTTCCAGACGAGATTCGCTCCTCATTTGAATGATAAAAAGCAGAGAACCCTCGCCAATTGGCGGGTGTCTCTGCTTTTTTTGTGGTGATCGGCTGCGTCGTGATTCGTTCTTTATTAAAATGAAGGAGTCAGCATGGATTTATGATCCACATTCAACATTTACTGTCCGAACGAGACGATTTACTAGCACAATTCGCAGGTTTACTGTCCAAACTTCCCGAGCGAACCAAATCTAATAAGCTCGTGTGAATCCTTCTTTTTCAAGGAAATCCGTAGCTTCCGGGTAAGAGTTGAATGTGCCGTCTAAATCAAGCCCAGCATATACGTTCCACAATTCTCCTTCTTTCATGACAACTAACGTTTGATCGTTAAAATTAACCCATTCTTCCATCGTTAATTCTTCTGGATCTTCCTGCGGGGATAGGGATTCAATTGCCTCATAAACAATCGAGCGGAGTTCGGATTCGCTGTAATTGCGAATGTTGACCATCCCTTTGTCATCGGTTTGATACCCTTTTAATTGTCCGGCATATACAAACCCGTTGCCATTGGGATGCAGATGATAAACGACGTTCTTTTTATCAATCACGCTCTCTTCGTAATGGTAATTGACTCGACCTAATGATACTTCTTTTTTTGTGAGTTCTGGGAAGGAATCAAGGATGTCTATTTTTTCTTCAAATGTAAGCATAATACCTCCAACGTTAATGTAACCATAATGTTGCCATTTGTTATTATACCACGTAAATCATTAGCTTAACATCATTCCAAGTGGAGATGTTTCCTTTACGCTCTCTTGAAGATCAAATCCCGAAATAGGAAACATAGGAAAACCAACATATCCCGGTGTAATGTCGTATTCATCGAAATAAATGACAATGGACTTATCTGCTAAATAATATTTTTGATTGGGTTTGATACCTTGAAATCCGTCAAGCAATGGTATGTTTCTGTCTGAGATTTGTTTTTCGATTATCGCATTGATTTGTTCCATGTAACGGCTGCCTGGCTTAAATAAATCGGATAACGGATAAATTATATCTGTGTTAGCATCAGCAGTAATCGAATCCATAAATTCAACGGGGTGGGCGAGACCGGGCATATTGGCGAAGTTGGTAAAGGTGAAGCTGATGATACCTCGTTGGTTATTTTTCATTTCATAAGTGCCAATCATTTCGGTCACACCAGGTTGATAATAGCCCAAGTCATTAACATTTCTAAAAAGAGCCATTACTTTTTCAAAAATTGTCGTATTAATGATGTTGGTATTCCAGGCGATAAGCTGTGGAAAGCAAATAGAAGGATAAGGCAGTGCATATGTTTGAACAGGGATAGGTTGCATGCAATGTTCCATATCAGTATCTCCTTTTTTTTTCGGTTTTTAACAGGCATAAAAGCATAAAAAAGTGTTAAACCGAGCATAGTAGTATTAGTTTTATTTATATGAAAGAAGGGAGATAACATGAACGTTCTTTTCGTACGAATGAGTTTTGGTACTCTGTTGATGCTTAGTTTATTGAGTGGGTGCAATAATTACGAAGATCAAGGGGCGCCAACCGATGGAAATAATGAACTGGAACAAATGGATGCGGGGAACACTGGAGAAACGGAAGAACAAGGAGAGACAGGATTTCCTTTTTCGCTACTTCCAGATGATGAAGGACAAACAAACCCTGATGAAGCAATCGATGAGTTTATTCCTGAAGATGAAATTGGCCGGGAAAGAGACGACGCAACCGAAATAGAGCCAGATGAAAATCAGGAAAGTGATAATGACAGAGAAGAAGAAGGAGAAGGGACGAACAACGAAAACGATGCCACGGGAATGGAAGAAGAAGTAGTGACGTTAACGAATGCTGAAAGAGAAAAGGAAGGATTATCCCCGTTAAAACAGGACTCAAACGTAGCGGAAGTGGCTCAAGCCAAATCAGAAGATATGTCAAACAATGATTATTTTGCCCACAGGTCTCCGAATTACGGATCTCCCTTTGATATGTTAGAGGACTATAATGTGGAGTTTACGATTGCGGCAGAAAACATTGCTCAAGGACAGCAGACAGCTGATCAAGTAGTGGAAGGCTGGATGAACAGCGAGGGCCATCGAAAAAATATTATGAATCCAAATCTTACTCATATCGGCATAGGATTTGAAGAAAACGGAAAATATTGGACACAAATGTTTATTGGAAAATAAATTAAAAAATCGCCTGTAAAAGGCGGTTTTTTAATTGTATAAAGGGGGGATTTCTATTTCATGTTGATTTTTTAAAGAAATATGCAACTGCATGTCTCGGTTGATGGAGGCGAAAAAAATATTAGTTTCGTCGATGTTTTGATTTTTTAATTGATTTTTGAGCCAAGTTTCATTTACATTTAATTTCGTGAGAACAGAGTGCTGGATTTTACCTTCAATAATGATGGGAAAGGCCAGGGAGGATGTTTTGTTCATAATATTGATATCTTCTAGAGTAACAGTGTTCTTGTGAGGCTTTTTTAATACACTCAAACTGCCGTTCGCCTCGATAATAGCTGTTTCAACATCATTCACATCAAAAACATCTTTTTCACGAAGCGCCTCAAGAACATTGTCGATAGAATAACGAATCTTTTCTAAGTTTTCACGCAGCAGTGTCCCATTTTGGATAATAATTGTCGGTTCAAATGTAATATATTTGCCTACGTCCCGATTTTTCAATTTGATAATTGCAACAAGACGCTGAAGAACTGCGATTAAAACAATAGCTACAGCTGTATGCAGATGTTGAATACTTGGGTCAGCAATGTCAGCCCCTACTACCGAACCGAGAGTCAACACAATTAAGAAGTCAAAAATGGGTAATTCCCCAATCGCACGCTTTCCCATAAAAACAGCCATTGCGAGTAGTAAAGGCAGAATGGTTATAACACGTCCCGCAACGATAAGTAATTCCATCATAGTATTCACGTATCCTCTTCTCCTTTTATAGACCTTCCTTCGTATTTTCTTTCCTAGTTATCTGTTTTATACATTACTGTTTGTAATCTAAATGTAGTCTTTTTGTAATGTTTTATTTATTTTATGTTTGAATATAAAACTGTAAAGGTATACATAAAATAGAACAAACCGCAGAGGGGGGGCAACATAATGATAAATAAAAAGTTTCTATTCCCAAAATTAATGAAAAATTCTGTTATTATACTAATTGCTGCTGTGGTGTATTCGACCGGAAGTTGGACAAATGGCGTGCAGGCTGAAGAAACAGGGACAGTTCATACAAATGAAAAGATCTCCTTTTTCTACGCTTTTGAAAAAATGGTGCATCATGAGGATAACGCTCAATCTAACGATTTAAATATCGGAATAAATACGGCAGATGGAGAAAAAGGATTTGAGGAAAACGAATCTGTTTTGACTTCTTCGATCGCAGATATATTTACAACAAAAGAACAAAACGGAGATTTTATAAATAATGCAGAGGGTAACCTCGAATTGGTTGTCAGTAATCCGGACGTAATTAGTTTAGAAGAAGAGAAACAGACAAAAGAAAAAGCCATTTTTGATGAGACAATAACAGAGAAAGAAATCAGTGTGTACGGTCAGACAGAGGGAGCAGCATTTCTTTATTTGAATGCAGTAAATGACGGACAAGTAACAACGCTTGGAAAAGTAGAAATGGAAGTGAGATAAAATATTGTGTAGTTAAATCTCAGTACAGGTATATGCAAAGCTATAAACCATGAAAGTTTCTACTTTGACCGCAAGCTGTTGCCAATGTATTCAATTGCTCATCAAGGAAACGTTTATCAAGAGATAATAAATTGTCAGTATCTATCCCTTCGATAACGTATTCGGCAAACTCCCATGTTGCTTGTTTGATGTTATCAGAATTTGTTTCTGCGATAAGAATGAAAGCGTGAATACCAGATGTGAGCACAGAGATATCATGAAATCCGTATTGACGAATCGGGGCAAAACATTTATAAAGATAATCAGCGAAACTAGGTGTATCCATTATCACCCGTAAATTTCTTTCTTTATCGTGGTGATAAGAACGAGGTAAGTGTTTTGTCCCTAATTTAGCTAAAATTTTTCCGAGGTTATTAATGCAATTGATGGCTGTATTCGGATCATTAATGCCCGAAGATAAAGCGCGAACAGCTATCTCCACAATTTTTATTAGCGATAGCTCGATGGTATCCTTGGATGACTTTTCAGGGCCAATTGTTATAAGGTTTTTGTAAGAATCTTTATGACAAGGAGTGCTCAGTTCCCATAAAGAAAGATAGGCGGCGCCGGACTCGACATATTCACTTATTTTCGTATTAACACGAACGATACAATCATCTTTGGCGGCCTGCCCTACCAGTCCTTTCATATCAATTTGTTGTACATATCCAGATTGATCTGTACTGATTCTTAGAGGAGAAATATGCTTGATATCCTCCCCTTCCCAATCTTCCCATGGATTATCCTTATGCGCATGTTGTTCATCCGTCAGCTCTTTTTTTATATTATCAATAGTTTGCTGTGTTATGTGATGAAGCAGACTGCTTACTTGTATCCAACTGGATACGTGATGAATGAAAAATACAAACACAAATATACAAATAATCGCAAAGAATACAGCGAAAGAAGGCGATAGAAACTGGGTGACGGTATCTGATTCACGTAGAAGCAAAAGTAACAGAATCGAGTAAATAATCCCCGCAACAAAAAAGCCAAGAACACGTTGCGTGTTAGGATTACTAATGAAATTTTGCAGTGTTCTCGGGGAAAACTCGGAAATATAAGTGGTGAGAACAACTAAAATTGTTGAAAAAGTGATGGTAGTCATCGTTAATAATGCTGCTGATATGGAACCCAGAATGGTCCGGGCAAGATCAATGTTAATGAATAAAGAAGATGGAATCCATTCATGAAAATGTTCTCGATGTAAAAGATATGTATCAAGCTGAATACTGATGATAGCGAAAATAAATGCTATTATCCCATATAGAGAAGGAATATATAAGAAGTTGGAACGAACTCGATTTAGTAAATGCTTGAATGATATCATCCGCGCATCCCCCCTTGTTACGAACTTAGTTTTAACAAAGAATATTTTTTTATTAATAGAAAATCCTATTTATAAACAGGCTTTATGTTCTAACGAGGTGCTGCCTATGTTTACCTACAAACATGTCCTTTATAATATGAGCGGCAAATTCGAGAGTATGATCCGGAATGTTCACGCTCAAAGGTATAGAAAAAAGTTTATCATCAGCGAAAAAATACATATGATAGAACATGAAAAGGTAAATATGTCTGATGAGGAAGTTAATTTAATAAATGGCATTAAAGCGGAAACAAAAAAGCATAATCGAAATAATATCACGAGAACAGAAGCTTATAGAAAGGTATATTTTCATCATCAAGAGCTGCATTGGGCATTGCTTGCTCACATGGTATCGAGAAACAGTGGGTGGTGCATGACGGATTTAAAAGGGGAACTGCTTCCGCACGTAATGACTGAAGAAGAAAGAAATGCTTTATTTCATTTCTATGAAACAGCGAATGCCCTGATTTTTCAAGATGCTTATCCGCAGCTACTTCTTTATGTAGAAAGTAAAAAGCGTCAAACTAACCTATTCCATCTTCTTCCTGCGTTTCATGTATCTCGTTTTATGAGACCATTTTGGGATCATTTTCTTATAAACCGAGATCCCGTTACATTAACGACTGCATTAATTATAAATGAACAACATTATATAGAAGATCGGGTTATTCGAAACAAGTACTACCAACAATCGGTCTTGGACACATTAAAGTTTAAAGGACAAGAAATGGCTCAATTGACGCAGGTGATTTTCCCTTATAAAGCAAAGAAATTTTTATGGACAAGACAAGGGACGAGACTAGCAGGACTTATCTTGGAGCATTTTGCCGATGTGCAAGAACGTATTGCTATTGGGAAAAAACTGTATGCTATTCTTTTTGGAATAGAAGATGTATTTAACGGGGTATTTGCGTTTGCAGAGAATGTTTGTCACTGCGGTTCTCGCAAAGATTATTGGAATCAGCTGTTCAGTGATAATGATAAATATAAAAACAGTCGCTATCAGAAAGAACGGATCATTGGAGGGCATATGCTGAAAGAAGCTCCACCGTTTTATAGTCCAAGATTGAATGAGGTGTGGAACGATCAAACGATTCCTGCGGTCTCATTGTCAGATTGGTTTAACCATACATCTATGCTGAAAGAATTGCGGAGCTTTAATGTTCCTGTACGTTTTGATATGACCAATGAATATTACTTTGGCTTGAATAAACTAGAGTTGGCTGTTCTAGCAAAACAGAAATTTATAAATGTAAAAAGTAAATAGTAAATAGAGGAATAAGGAGGCCAATAAGGAAAGTATAATGAGTGAAAAAGCAAGTCAGGCTTTTAAGAAAAAATTTTTAGCATCAGTAAATATGTGTAGTGTAACCCACTTTTCCGTTCATGCGGACTATATGGCGTGAACGGAAGGGGGATGGATGCTAGTTTTACGCTGAATTCTCAAAGACATAGCGGTTGCGGCCAGCGCCTATGCCGGACCAGAGCATTCCTGCAGTAACAATAAGGAAAATAATAATAGCCGGGATCCAACTATGATACATATCAAATAATATCCCGATAGAAAAAGGACCGATAGCAGCTAGCAGATATCCAAAGGATTGAGCCATTCCTGAGAGTTGGGATGCTTGCTTTGCTGATTGAGCGCGAAGTCCAAGCAACGTTAATGATAGACTCAGTGCTCCGCCTTGGGCTAAACCGAACAGAAAGACACTTACGGCAAGCAGAACAAATGATCCATCCATCAATAAACCGCCTAAGCCTATAAAATAAAGGCAACTGATTCCGATAACGATTCCCTTTTGATTCGATAATCGGTCGGCAATCACAGGGATAAAAAAACTGAGCGGAAACCCGATAAATTGCATGATAGAAAGCATCCAACCTGCAGCGGAAGCGTCTATCCCACGAGCTTGTAGTATCTCTGGGAGCCATGTGATTAAGCAGTAAAATAAAAAAGATTGTAATCCCATAAAGAACGTGACTTGCCAAGCCAATTTCGATCGCCACACGGAAGGTTGATTTGTCTCATCATCAAAAGAATGAACCGTGTTTGGTTTATTTTTCAATTGTGGTAACCAAAAAAGTAATGCCGGTAGAGTGAGCAGTACCCATGTCCCAAGAGACGTATTCCATTCTAAGTCGAACCCGTTGGTGATAGGGATGCTAAAACCGGAAGCAGCGCTTGCCCACAGTACCATGGAAGTGGTATATACTCCTGTCATTAAACCCACTTTTGTAGGAAAATGTTCCTTTACAATCCCTGGCAAAAGGACATTACAGATTGCAATTCCTGCGCCTGCTAACGCTGTTCCTAAGAAGAGCGGCGGGATGAGGCCAGTAGCTCGTACGAGAATCCCAGCTGTTAATATAATTCCTCCTATAAATACAGTTCGTTCCTTTCCTAATCGCTGTCCAATGGTTGGTGCAAACGGGGAAAGAAGGGCAAACGCAAGTAGTGGTATTGTTGTAAGTAAGCCGGCTACCCCGTTAGAAATCCCCGTATCTTCACGAATAAAACCAATTAAAGGACCAACCGAAGTAATGGCTGGTCTTAAGTTAAACGCAATAAAAATAATGCCGAGGAGCAGAGCGATATTTTTCGAGGGTGAATTATCATCTGGATGTTTAATCATTTTGTATCCTGTCCTTTTTTATGAGTCTGAATTAAAATGTATTTATCACCCGTAGCGTGTATAAAAAAAGAAAGAGACTCGATTGGTTAACCGAATCTCTTACGTATTATAACAAAAAAATAGGAAAGTTACAGCGAATCAAAATCGTTATCAGAGTCTACTAGGTTATAGTCGGTCACCGTTGTTTCGAAAAAGTCAGCTTTCCCGGTAGAATTATCGTTATATACAGAAATCCAACGCATCGGATTTTTCTTATATCCTTCATATACATGTTCAAATCCAAGTTCTTTTACACGCTTGTTGGCCATAAACTTTATATAACTTTCCAGTTCATTGGAATTAATGCCTTCAATTTTGTTACCGATAATATAGTTTCCCCATTTGATTTCAAGTTCCGCTGCTTCTATAAAGCAGTCATGAACAAATTGAGCAAACTCGTCGGTATTCAGCTCAGGGTTTTCTTCCAATGTTTCTTTTAAAATATTAGCAAACAGTCTTACGTGAAGCTGCTCGTCCCGGTTAATAAAGTTAATCATTTTTGAAGTTCCGAGCATTTTTTCATTTCTGGCAAGATTGTAAAAGAACGCAAACCCAGAATAAAAGAAGAGCCCTTCTAAAATAACATCATAAACGATGGCGCGAATGAAATTTTCTTTGGTCGGATTATCTGTGAATTCGGTATAGCCATCCGCAATAAACTTGTTTCGTTCTAGTAACACTTCGTCTGTCTTCCAATATTCGAAGATTTCTTCTTGTGTTTGACTATCCGTTACACTCGACAAAACGTAAGTATAAGATTCATTATGAACAACTTCTTGGAAAGCCAACACAGACATTAAGGCGGAAAGGCTGGAATCTGTTAAATAGTCAGCTACTTTGGAAGAAAAGTCCGTTTGTACACTATCGAGGAAAGCAAGTAAGCCGATAATTTTGTTAAAAGCTTCTCTTTCGTCTTCGGTTAAGCTTTCGTATTGATTCTTGTCATTAATTAAACTAACTTCGTCTGGAATCCAGAAGTTTCGCAGCATATTTTTGTACATCGGATAAGCCCATTTTCTGGCGGTATCGTCCCAGTTTAATATGTTGGAACTTTGCCCATTAATAATACCAGTTGATTGGTTAGGGGCATTCGTGTCGTATAGCTTACGTTTATTTATCGTACTCATAATAACGATACTCCTTTAATAAAGTTCTTAAGTGATTCTTTGGAAAAAGAGCCCTTCTACGAACACACAACTGTTTCGTAGAAGGACTGATCTACAGGATTTTAACTTGAGCAGCTTTCACAATCTTCGATTAAGGTGGAAGTGGATCTTGTGTAATACGTTGTTTTTAATCCAGATTTCCATGCTTGCATATGAAGACCGAGTAATTCTTTAGCTTTAATACTTCTATGAATATATAAGTTAAAACTGATGGATTGATCAATATGCTTTTGTCTTGCGGCATTTTGTTTGATACTCCATGACTGATCAATATTAAAGGCCGATTTATAATACCAAATGGTCGCAGAACTTATATCCGGTGCAGTTACCGGGGAACGGAATCCTTTCTTTTCTTCCACATGTTCTTGGCGGAACACAGGGTCGATACTGGCAGTAGAACCAGCAATGAGAGATGTTGTCGCATTTGGAGCGACTGCAATCAAGTATCCGTTACGAAGTCCGTCGTTTTGAATATCTTCGGACAGCTCTTTCCACTTGTTATCTGACCATGAAATGGAACCGTCATGATTTTCTATGCCATATGATCTTTCCAAGTATCGGCCGGTATTCCATTCGCTTCCTTCAAAGAGAGGATAAGCTCCTTTTTCGGCGGCCAGTTGATTGGAAGCCGTTAAGGTTAGGTAGTTGATTTTTTCATATAATTGATCGGCTAACTCCACAGCCTCTTCGGACTCCCAACTAATACCTTTTAAAGCTAAAAGATGATGCCAGCCAAATGTTCCAAGTCCAATGGCACGATATCTTTGATTAGTATGACGGGCTTGAAGGACGTCTATCGTGTTTAAGTCAATAACGTTATCAAGCATGCGGACTTGAATAGGAATAAGTCGTTCTAATACATCGTTTGTTACAGCTCTTGCCAGTGAAATGGAAGAAAGATTACATACAACCATATCTCCTGGAACTTTCTCTGTAATAATTTTTCCTTCTTCGCTCAAGTATTCTTCTTGAACTGTCGTAGGGCTCATATTTTGCATAATTTCGGTACAAAGGTTTGAACTGTAAATAATGCCTTCGTGTTTATTCGGGTTGGTGCGGTTAACTGTGTCTCTGTAAAACATATACGGAGTTCCCGTCTGAAGCTGGGATTTCATAATTCTTTTCATGATTTCTATAGCTGGTACTCGTTCTTTTGTTAATTCAGGGTGATCCATGCACTCTTGATATTTTTCACGAAAAGTGCCAGCTCCTTGTTTTTCATCATAAAAATCTTCAAGAGACCATCCCATTACGGTCTTCACTTCATGAGGATCAAATAGATACCAGTCTTCCCGGTTTTCCACCTTTTCCATAAACAAATCAGGAATGCATGCCCCTGTGAATATATCGTGGGTCCGTAGTCTTTCATCACCCGTGTTTAGTTTCGCATCTAGAAATTCAAAAATATCTTTATGCCAAACATCTAAATATATGGCAAATGCTCCTTGTCTTTGGCCGAGCTGATCGACGGAAACAGCTGTATTGTTTAATTGTTTCATCCAGCCCATAATGCCACCGGCTACACCTTTATATCCTTTAATGTCAGAACCTCTACTTCGCAGCTTACCGAAATAGATGCCGACGCCTCCTCCATTTTTGGAAAGGTTAGCAACATCTGTATTGGAATCAAAAATACTGCGTAAACTGTCCTCCACCGTGTCAATAAAACAAGAGCTTAATTGTCCTGTGTTTTTTCCTGCATTAGTAAGTGTAGGAGTGGCAACCGTCATGTATAAGTTCGACAGAGCCCAATACGCTTCTTTTACTAGTTCAAGGCGATAAGCACTAGGTTCGTTAATCATAAGTTTCATTGCAATAACCATGAAACGTTCTTGCGGCAATTCAAATACATTGCTACTTTTGTCCGTTGCCAAATATTTGTGAGCAAGAGTTAAGATACCTACATAGGAAAACAATTTATCCCGCTCAGGTTCAATTGCTTGTCCGAGCTCCATGATTTCTTCCTTGGAATAATCGCGTAATAAAGTCTGATCATAGACCCCTTTAGACCCGAGTACTTTTAACAGGCCGTAAAGGGAGCCGTATTTTTGATCTGTATCATAGGCACGGTTTTTCGATGCTTCCTTGTATAATTTGTGAAGATAAATATTTGCTGCAACGTATGTCCAATCTGGTTCAAAACGGTCGATTCGTTCTGAAGCATTTAATGCTAATAAATTTGTAATCTGTTCTGAAGAATATTCATCTTTAAATTCTATATTAGTTAGTATTTCATTTTTATAATCTGATATTGAAAGATCTGGATAATCGCTGGATATTTTATCTATAAAACGGCTCAGTCTATCTTTGTCAAAAGGAAGTTCTCTATTTCCGTTATCTTTCGTAATTACTGTCACTTTTATTCCTCCTGATTAATGCTTCAACGTCTAGGATGTGGTAGTTTCTTGTGTTTTTCTAATTTCTTTAGCTGCTAGAACCATATTTTTCAAAGAATCAATAGTTTCTGGAGTGTTTCTTGTTTTCAAGCCACAATCCGGATTAATCCAGAATAAGGAGGCTGGAAGAACACGCAATGCTCTTTCCATCATTTCTTTCATTTCTTCTACTGAAGGAACTCTAGGGCTGTGTATGTCGTAGACACCAAGGCCGATTCCTTTTTCATATACAGCCGTTTCAAAGGATTCGATGAGTTCGCCATGACTTCGAGATGTTTCAATAGAGATAACATCGGCATCTAATGCACGAATCGACTCGATCATGTCTTGGAACTCGCTATAGCACATATGGGTATGAATCTGTGTCGAATGTTTAACATTTGAAGTAGCTAGGCGAAAAGCGTGAACAGACCAGTCTAAATAGTCATTCCATTCTTCTGTTTTCAGAGGCATACCCTCACGGACAGCCGGTTCATCAACCTGAATCATTTCGATACCAGCTTCTTCAAGTGCCTGAACTTCTTGACTCAGCGCAACAGCTATTTGATAAGACACTTCTTTTCTTGAAATGTCGTCTCTTTCAAAAGACCAATTCAAAATCGTCACGGGACCGGTCAACATTCCTTTTACCGGCTTATCTGTTAAAGATTGTGCGTATTGAGATTCTGCCACTGTCATTGGTTTATCGAATGTTACATCGTCATAAATGACAGGTGGTTTTACGCAACGGGAGCCGTATGATTGAACCCAGCCATTGCTCGTGAAAGCAAAACCATTCAGCTTTTCCCCGAAAAATTCAACCATGTCGTTACGTTCAAATTCTCCGTGAACAAGGACATCAATTCCGATATCTTCTTGAATGTCAATCCATTCTTTCATTTTATTCTGGATAAATTCTTGATACTCTGCTGCTGTCTTTTCGCCCTTACGGAATTGCTGACGCGCAACACGAACCTCTTTTGTTTGAGGAAAACTTCCGATTGTCGTTGTTGGGAGTAATGGTAAATTCCATTTTTCATCCTGATACTTTTTTCGTTCAGCAAAGGAAAGTTCACGCTCTGATGGAAGTGATTCCCTTCGTTTCGTTAAGTCAGCGGATTGTTTCCGGTAGTTTTCAGAAAAACGTTGTAAAGCTTGTTGATTTTCTTTTACGGTTTTATCCTCCGCTTGTCCGTTAATCATGGTTGAAAGAGTAACAATTTCTGTTAGTTTTTCATCGGCGAATGACAGAGCGTCGTGTAATACGGATTCTAATTTAGTTTCATGTTTTTTCGTAACAGGTACATGGAGCAGACTGCAAGAAGGCTGTATCACTTTATTCGCCTCTGGCGCTAATTGGTTAATCTTTTGAAGGGCTGTTTCTTTTTCTTTAAGGTCTGCACGCCAAATATTACGTCCATCTACAAGTCCCACGCCTAATGTTTTAGCAGTTGGAAATCCATGTTTTTCAAGAGATGCGATGTTCTTCTCCCGACCATGCACAAAATCAAGTCCAATACCGTCTACTGGTAAGTTCACTATCTCTTCATAGTGATCGATGGCTTCGAAGTATGTTTGCAGCATTATCGACAGCCCGGGCACTTCTTTAGCAAAGGTGTCATAAGCTTTTTGTACAAAATGAATGTCCTCTTTTGGTAAAGAAGCGACCAGAGAAGGCTCATCAATTTGGACCCAAGAGGCTCCAGCATCTTTTAATTCGCTCAAGACTTCCACATAGAGAGGCAAAAGCTGATCTAATTTTTTTTCAAAATCGTCCTGACTATATCCTTTGGAAAGTTTTAAAAAAGTAATAGGGCCTGTTAATACTGGTTTACCATCAATATTTAGTTCATTTTTGGCTTCTTTATAAGCGTTTAATGGCTTATTTTCTGTTAAGACAGGAGTAATATCTCCAATTTCTGGAACAATATAATGATAGTTTGTATTAAACCACTTTGTCATTTCACACGCCGGAGCCTCTGCTGTACCACGAGCCATATTAAAATAAGTAGTTAATGAAACAGTGTTACTGTCTTCCTTAAAACGTTCCGGAATAAAACCAAACATAGTAGCCGTATCAAGGATGTGATCATAAAGGGAAAAATCACCAACAGGTATGAGTTCGAGTCCACTTTCTTGTTGTTTTTTCAAATAACTTAAACGGAGTTCTTTCACTTCTTTTAAGAACTCTGATTCGTCTAGTCGTCCAGCCCAAAAGCTTTCCAATGCACGTTTCCATTCCCGATTTTCTCCGAGTCTCGGGTAACCTAAATTACTGTTTGTCCAAGTTGTTCCCATATAAATCTCCTCCTTGATAAATTAAAATAGATGCAGTCTAAATGTTCCCGTGTGAAAGCTTTGCTAATAGTTGGAGACGGCTTTCGTCTGAAATTGCATACTCCTTCTAGTTTCACTTAACAAAGCTGTTCATAAAAAAAGGTATTTTTACAATACGGCGATGGGAGAAACGCATTGTAAAAATACCCTTTAAGGATATATATAACGTGTGAACACCTCCCTATCTCCCGTAGGTTACTGCGGTGTTGTCAAAACAGGCAGGTCTCCTGGCTTCAGTTTCATTGCCGTAATGGCCTTCCCGAAACAAATTCAGTGGTTTTGTCATTAGGGCTCTTCTGTCACAGTGGCGGGACCGCGCCGGTATTTCACCGGACTTCCCTTTTAAACCTTAGAATATCTAAGGTACCTGTTTTCTTTCGTTATATGTCTATGTATGTAGAGAAACTATATATCCTGTATCGTAATGTGTCAAGTGTGTTTAAATGGTATATGTAGTGGTATAGGATAGATATAAAGCGCAATATATACGAGGTGAAGCTTATGAGTAAACATCCGATTTCGAAAAAATTTTTTTATCAGGGTACGTTAGATTTGGCTTACAATTTATTAGGAAAAATATTGTATAAAGAAACAGAAGAAGGACTTGCTGCCGGAAAAATTGTAGAAACAGAAGCTTATTTAGGTATAGAAGATAGAGCAGCTCATAGTTATGGTAATAAACGGACGAAACGAACAGAGATTATGTATGGAGGACCTGGGTATGTGTATACGTTTGAAATGCACACGCATTGTTTAGTAAATGTTGTAAGTGAACCAGAAGGACAGCCAGAAGCAGTTCTTATAAGAGCATTAGAACCCATTACAGGATTGGAACTAATGTATGAGAGAAGGAAGGTACAAAAAGAGAAAGAGTTAACGAATGGACCGGGAAAACTGACAAAAGCACTTGGGATTATAAAGAAGGACTATGGCCACCATTTCTCTGAAAGGCCACTTTATATTACGGAAGGTGAAAAACCTGAATCGATTTCATCGGGACCGCGGATAGGTATTGAGAACACAGGAGAGGCACGATTTTATCCGTATCGATTTTGGGAGACAGGAAATCGCTTTGTTTCAAGGTGAAGAAGTGATAAAAAGTTTTTGACAAATCAAAGCAGATACCTGTATTATAATTCAGTATTATTATAATTCCTACTAACATTATAGGATAAGGAGTGATTGAAGATGGCAACAAGTGTTGAAGCACAAGCTCAACCGCAACAATCTGCAGAAAAAAGCAATTCAACGTTAAATCAGGCTCAGACACCTCTTGTCGTTGGCGGTTTAATCGTGTCTGCTATTCTTGCAATATTTTTAGCATTTACCCAAGATGTTTCACAGCCATTATTATTAATTATAGGTCTACTACTTGGGTATACGTTATTTCATGCTCGTTTTGGTTTCACATCAGCATTCCGGCGTTTCGCATCTGTTGGTAACGGACAGGCGCTGCGGGCACACATGGTAATGTTAGCCGTAGCTGTGACATTATTTGCTCCTATTTTAGCAATAGGTGTCACATTTTTCGGTGGAGAAGCTACAGGCAATATTTCTCCTATTGGAGTCAGTCTTATCGTTGGGTCCTTTCTATTTGGAATAGGCATGCAGCTTGGGGGCGGATGTGCCTCCGGAACGTTATACGCAGTCGGCGGCGGTCGTTCTGTTATGTTTATTACACTGCTGTTTTTCATTGTCGGCTCTACTGTTGGGGCAGCTCACTTTGATTTCTGGGTGAATGATATGCCTTCATTTGGGTCCGTATCTCTTGCTACGTCAACGGGACTAGGTTATTTCGGAGCTTGGGTTGTATCGATTCTATTTTTTGGATTAATGATATGGTTCACTTTGAGAATCGAAAAAAAGAAAAATCCTCCGAAAATGGCAGATTTGCCTAAGATAACTGGTTGGAAAAGAATCCTTCGCGGATCTTGGCCATTAATTACAGCAGCTGTTGTGTTGGCCGTTCTTAATGCTATTACATTGCTAACGAGAGGAAGTGGCTGGGGAGTTACGTCCGCTTTGGCATTATGGGGATCCAAGGTTGCAGATGGCATGGGCATTGATGTTGCTAGCTGGGGCTATTGGCAGGGTAACACGGAAGCGTTGCAAACAACGATTTTTGCTGACACGACAACCGTTTTGAACTTTGGTGTCATTTTAGGTGCTTTTCTCGCATCCGCTGCTGGCGGCTTGTTCCGTTTCACCAACCTAAACGTGAAAAACGTGACAGCAGCTGTCATTGGGGGGCTGCTAATGGGATATGGCGCCCGCCTAGCCTTTGGATGTAATATTGGGGCGTACTTCACAGGTATAGCTTCCTTTAGTCTACACGGATATATTTGGGGAATAGTAGCAATGGCCGGCACATTTTTGGCCTTGTTTATCAGGCCATTGTTCGGCCTTTCCGTTCCTAAATCTAAAGATTCTTTTTGTTAATAAAACCAAAAGCCTCTCCTCATCGGACAAAATCCTTTGAGGAGGGGCTTTTACTATTTGAGATAACGAAATACGGGAAGATTTTTGTTGACAATGATAATCGTTATCAATTAAGATGATTGTAACGTTACATCGTGCGAGGAGGCAATCGTATGGTTGAAGTGCTTTTAGCTTTTGTTAGTATGTCAGGGAATACAGAAGAAATAGCTGATTTGATTGAAGATCAATTTGATGATACTTCTGTGACAGTGACAAGAAAAGATATAGATATGGATGGATTAGAGGCGGAATCCTTGGAGGATTATGATGGAATATTAATAGGAACGTATACATGGGGGGATGGAGATCTCCCGTATGAACTTGAGGACTTTCATGATGACTTAGATGATGTAGATTTGACAGGTAAAGATGCGGCAGTATTTGGTTCTTGTGATTCGTGTTATGCGGAATACGGCAAAGCGATAGATACAATGTCGGAGAAATTAAAGGCGCAGGGTGCAGAGATTGTTTTGGATAATTTGAAAATTGAACTTGATCCCCAAGATGAAGATGTTACGCGCTGTGAAACTTTCGCGCAAGACTTTATAAAGAAAATAGAAACGAAAGCAGCTTACTCATAAAGAAAGCTGCTTTCATTTATTAGAAATAGACGGTTTAATGTTTAAATTATCTTATTCGTTTTTGTTAAAATAGAGCCAATATCTTCGTTTGGCAACAGTAGATCAGCTTTTTGGTCTATATCTGTAGGCGTACGGTTTATAATTACAAGTTTCGCTCCCTGATCCTTTGCATCTGCTGGAAAAAAAGAGGCAGGTGCAACAGATAAGCTTGATCCAAGCACAATAAAAAGATCGGCATTAGCTGTTTCCGTCTGAGCAAAGGCTATCGCCTGTTCTGGAAGCATTTCACCGAATAAAACAATATTAGGCCGCAACACTCCGCTACAATCGCTGCAGCTGGATTTGTTTTCAAGATAAGCAGCACTGTTTGTTGTTTTACCGCAGGAATGACAACGTAATGATGTGATAGATCCGTGAAGTTCTGTTATATTCTCACTGCCTGCTGCTTGGTGAAGCCCGTCCACATTTTGAGTAATAATACTTTTTACTAATCCATGTTTTTCCCATTCAGCTAAAATGTAATGTCCGTTATTTGGTTCAACTTGAGCTAATGATTGTATACGTGAACGATAAAACGAAAAAAATTCTTCCCAGTTCTGCTGCATCATGTCTACGCTCGCTAATTTAGCAGGATCCCGGTTATTCCATAGTCCCTTATCAGAACGAAAATCAGGAAGTCCACTTTCTGTAGACATCCCGGCACCCGTCATGACAACTGCATGTTCTGCTTTATTTAGCCATTCTGCTAACTTTTCCATCGTTGGATTCCTCCGTATCAATAAATCAGCATTTGTTTTAAAAGGTTTGCTTTTATTCATCATAACAAATGGTTACAGTCATATAAAAAAACAACGCTGACAAACCAGCGTTGTTGATGCAAACTTCTATATTTCAAGGAAATAAAAGAAAGGGAGTTAGTGCGACTGTTTGTTTTGTTACAGCCGTTGAATCATAGAAGACAACTTCAATCTTACATTCTGAACATAAATAATGTAAAGTGATGAAAACGACAATTAGTTATAATAGTACCATCAGTAGGGGAGCATGAATAAGAGACTGTATATTTAAGGTTTGGCAAAGACATAGAAGAGGAGATGTGAACGTGTATATTGATGAACAAGTCGTATTGGTAACAGGAAGCAGCAGGGGGCTAGGAGCAGAAATTGCAACATCGTTTGGTAAAGAGGGAGCAAACGTTGTCGTCAATTATGTAAAAAATGAAGATAAAGCACAACAAGTAGTAGAACGTATTGGGAATGAACGTGCGATAGCGATTCAGGCGGATGTTCGAGATGAATATCAAGTGGACAAATTATTTGAGAAAGCGAAAGAACATTTCCAAAAACCGGTTACGACAATAGTAAATAATGCACTTATTCAGTTTGCTTTTGATGCCGTAAACCGAAAAACAACAGATACGGTGACGTGGGAAGACTATAATGCGCAACTGGAAGGCAGTGTGAAAGCGGCCTTATACACTATACAGGCAGGTAAGAAAGATATGGTTGATTTGAATTTTGGCCGTATTATTAATATTGGAACCAATCTGTTTCAAAATCCAGTTGTTCCTTATCATGACTATAATACAAGTAAAGCAGCATTGCTTGGTTTTACAAGAAATATGGCAAGAGAGCTGGGAGTTGAAAATATAACGGTCAATATGGTTTCAAGTGGTTTGCTGGACAAAACGGATGCTAGTGCTGCAACACCGGATGATGTATTTGACGTGATAAAAGAAAATACACCATTAAAAAAAGCAGTGACACCAGAGGAAGTGGCAGACTCAGTATTATTTTTTGCTTCCCCGTGGAGTCGTGCTGTCACCGGTCAAAACTTAGTGGTAGATGGCGGACTAGTTATGGATTGAAACGATCCCAAAGTGACTGCTGTATACGATAGTGGTGTGAGAGGTAGGGAGATTATGCCCCCTCTTCCTTGATTACTAGGGGTCAAGAGGGGGACATTGTTCCTAGCTATTTATTGACAGGAAGGTGTGATTCCTATAAAACAAGACATTTAGCTAGCGTATGGGAATGTCCGTAAATAGGTCAAAAACGATGAAATTAGGTACCCTCTGTCCGCAACGGAATATAAAGGAACCTATTTCATATTTATAACAATTTTACCGCGTACATGATGTGTCTCACTTAAGGCATGGGCTTCTTTGATACTACTTTCCTTAAATGGAAAAGTCTTGTTGATGACTGTTTTTAGATTACCTTCTTTAAACATATTGGCCAATGTTTGTAACTCCTCTCCTTTTGGTTCAAGCCAAACAAAGCTAGCTGTTACACCGTAACTTTTTGCTTCTTCTTCTGAAGGAGGTTGCGCAATGGAAACAAGTGTTCCGTTTTGTTTTAAGACTTCGTAACTTTTAGATTGTACATCGCCGCCAATGGAGTCTAATACAATATCATAATCTGAGAGGATGTCACTAAAGTTTTCTTGTTTATAATGTACAACGGTGTCTGCTCCCAAGGACGTTAAAAACTCATCGTTTTTCTCACTTGCTGTGGTGGCGACATAGGCGCCAAAATGTTTTGCAATTTGAATGGCGAATATTCCAACACCGCCCGCTCCGCCATGTATTAACACTTTATCTCCTTTTTTAATATTTGCGTGATTGACAAGACATTGCCAAGCGGTTAGGCCAGCTAGAGGAATGGAGGCTGCTTCTTCAAAGCTCATGGATTCAGGTATGTTGGCAAGTAAATCTTCGTCCACAGCAACATACTCTGCATACGTACCCTCTCTAGTTGTCGCAGGCCGAGTGAAGACGGAGTCCCCAACATTATAATTAGTGACGTTCTCCCCTTTTTCTACAATAACTCCGGCAGCATCCCAGCCAAGTGTAATAGGAAAATCAAAGGAAAGCATTTCTTGAAGGTATCCGGCCCGTACCTTCCAATCGATAGGGTTAATGGATGTTGCATATATTTGAACTAAAACTTGATCGCTGCTTATCGAAGGGCGGTCGATTTCTTTTTCTTTGAGTTCTTCTTGTCCTCCGTATTGATCAATTACTACAGCTTTCATGAATACTTCCTCCTTTAATGTTTAGTTTTGTTTAGACAAGTCCATATTATCCACTGTATTTTCCTTAATCAAGCATAATGCTTGGGAATAAAGAAAGTTAAAGAACTTGATATACGGCCACAGCTGAATATATGATGTACTGAAGAGAGTGAATGAAAAATACAACTAGGTAGGATACAAACATCACTTGTATGGTACAAAATATAAAGGAGGGGGAAGAAATGAATGATTCTTTTTTAGATAAAAATCAGAAGCGTTTTGTTGAAGAATTAGAAGAATTTTTAAGTATTCCAAGTGTTTCCACGTTACCGGAAAAGAAAGGAGATGTGGAACAGGCGGCAGAATGGGTATCCTCGCGATTACAAATGGCAGGATTGGAAAATGTGAAGGCAATGGAGACAAAGGGACACCCAATTGTTTATGGAGATTGGCTTCATGCTTTAGATCAACCGACTGTACTGTTTTATGGTCATTATGACGTACAACCGGCTGAACCGCTAGAGTTATGGGAGTATTCTCCATTTGAACCTCACATTGAAAACGGACGTATTTATGGGCGCGGTGCCACTGATATGAAAGCCAACGTTCTACTTCCAATCATAGCATGCGAAGCCTGGCTGACAGAAAAGGGGGAAATACCGGTAAATGTAAAATTTTTATTTGAGGGAGAAGAAGAAATCGGTAGTCCGTCTCTTGCGGATTTTATGGAACAACATAAATCATTACTAACGGCTGACTTAGCTGTAAGTGCTGACTCTGGACAAATGCAGGAAGAACAACCTGCCACTATGGTAAGCTTACGCGGGTTAGCAGGCGTGCAAATAGACGTTCAAAGCGCAGACGGTGATCTTCACTCCGGTTTATATGGAGGAGCGGTACCTAATGCAGCTCAAGCTCTTGCGACTATTTTGGATTCGATGAAAACTAAAGACGGTAAGATAGCGATAGACGGCTTTTATGAGCAGGTAGAAGAAAGAAGTGAAGAAGAGCGAGCAGATATAAATCAAAGTCAATCGGGGATAGAAGATTTTAAGAAATCAGCAGGTGTTTATAACACAGTCGGAGAGCCGGATTATACGGTTGGAGAACAAACACTGACACGTCCTACTGTTGATATAAATGGAATGTGGAGCGGATATCAAGGCATGGGGGTGAAAACGGTAATACCGGCTGAAGCACATGCAAAAGTGACCTGTCGACTAGTGCCAAATCAAACGCCGGAAGAAATAATAGAGAAGCTTCGAAGCCATGTTGAAGCACACGCACCAAAAGAAGTTCAGACTAAAATCATTCCATTGGCCGGTAAAGCTCATCCTTATATGCTCCCTTATGATCATCCCGGTTTAAAAGCGATAGAGCAGGCTGTTTGGACTGTAGAAAAGAAAACCCCTGCTAAATTAAGAATTGGAGGTTCTATTCCTATTACAGGTTTGTTAGAACAACATATTGGAGTGCATACGTTGCAGTTAGGCTTTTCCGTGTTTGATGAAGGAATGCATGCTCCGAATGAATTTTATAGACTAAGTCAATTTGAGAAAGGACAAAAGGTGTTTGTGCAGTTATTACATGAATTAAGTGATTGCTCTATCTAATATCAAAAACAACCTGTTGGAAACAATAATCAGTTTTTCAACAGGTTGTTTATATGGATCATTTTTCCAAAATCAATAGCTACTATGTCCGCCTTTTTTGACGTTGTATTCAGAAGCATCAATGATAAAATAAAAAAAGAGAAAAATAGATTTTATCATAGAAAGTAGTGCGCCTTCATGAGTTCTACCGTTCAAGATCGTTCTAAAATGGATATAACATACGAAACGTTTATGGTGCTTTTAGCCGCACTATCGATTGGAACCTTATGGTATGACACCGGTATGGACAATTACCTCATTTGGGGGACATGGGGGGTATTCTTTGTTGATTTTGTAATCCGTTTTTACAAAAGCGAAGATAAATGGGGGTTCATTAAAGCTAATCCATTCTTAGTGATTGCGATTATTCCGTTGGATGCGATTTTTCAGTTTGCGCGTTTTGCGCGAATTTTACATTTACTACGGTTAAAAACAATAACAAAGTATTATACGATGCCGTTTATTCGATTTTTGAAGCAGCAGAATCTTATTGTTGTTGTAACCATGACGTTTGGATTATTGTTTATCACCATTATCCCTCTAAACCATTTAGAACCGGAATTAAAAGGGTACTGGGACGCTTTTTCGAGCAGCCTGCTTTCCTTGATTTTTTTTGGAAGATCTAATTTTGAACCTGTGACGGGAGTCGGGCAATTTCTACTCGTTATACTTAGTATTTTAGGTGTCGTTCTTTATGGTTTAATCATTAGCACTTTATTTGATGTATTATACCAATCACAGTGGATTCAAACATGGATAAAGAAAGGAAAAGAAAAGTGGAATCGTTCTTCTAAATAAGCTGGCATCGGCATAGAATGTAGTAATTCAGATGAAAAAGGCAGGTATCAGCATGAGCGACTTTACGCAGCGAAAGTATTACCGCCCTTACATCAGTCCATTTAATCCTTGTCCCCCTATTAGAGTGAAATCATATGAAACCCCGCCCCAACTTTACCTCGGTTTTCAACCTTACGGGTTACCACAGTATAAACCACAGCAAGCTTTGTATTGCGGAACACTGTGGCCGGCTTTATTTTCTCCGTACAATGGAAGATATTGGGGGAGGGAAGAAGCATGAGTCAAAAACAGCTCCCAAAAGAATTTTATCCGTTAATGGAAGAATTGCAAGTTGTTGATTTTGTATTGGTGGAACTAACGCTTTATTTGGATACTCATCCTAATGATACAGCGGCGATTCAACAATTTAATGAAGCTGCATATTACCGTCATCAATTAGTACCTCAGGTAGAGCAGTATTTGGGACCGTTACAGCAATTTGGGAACAGTTATAGCGGCTATCCTTGGAATTGGAATGAAGCCCCTTGGCCATGGCAATTATAGAAAAGGAGGCTTTTTATGTGGGTATATGAAAAAAAGCTGCAATACCCGGTGAAAGTAGGTACTTGCAACCCGATGCTTGCTAAGTTTCTGATTGAGCAGTATGGCGGAGCGGATGGGGAATTGTCCGCTGCTCTTCGATACTTAAATCAGCGTTATTCGATTCCGGATGAAGTGATTGGATTACTTACAGACATTGGAACAGAAGAGTTTGCCCATCTTGAAATGATTGCGACGATGGTGTTTAAATTGACAAAAGATGCAACCGCTGATCAGATGAAAGAGGCCGGATTAGGGGCCCATTATGCTAATCACGATAACGCCTTGTATTATGAAAATGCAGCAGGTGTTCCCTGGACGGCTTCGTACATTAATGCAAAAGGTGATCCTATTGCTGATTTGTATGAAGATATTGCAGCTGAGGAAAAAGCTCGTGCTACGTATCAATGGATCATTGACATGTCGGATGATCCGGATCTGAATGACGGCTTAAAGTTTTTGCGAGAACGTGAAATCGTTCATTCGCAACGATTTAGAGAAGCCGTTGAAATTTTAAAAGAAGAGAGAGACCGGCAAAAAATATTTTAACGAATGAAGGGGCTTATGGGCATTTGCTCATGAGGTCCCTTTTTTATAATCATGAGCAGGAGAGTATACGTTTATTCCGATACTACAGGTGGTTTTAACATAATTTACTAACCAACCTAGTTGTTGCTGTCTGTACATATATATGAGTACCGGTCCGCTTTGTTTTTTCAGTGTTTCCTCTACTCGCTATGATTTTCAAAATGACTCAGTTTGAGCAGCTGGTCGTCGTTTTCATCAGGATTCCCGCGTCCATCTCTGTTGTTTGTGATGACATACATATCCTCATCTCTAATGAACACATCTCTCAATCGACCTTCCCCCGAAAAAACGACTTCCATTGTTTCCTCTTCCACATCGATTCGCATAAGTTGTGTGCCGCGTAATCCGGTTACATAAAAATCATTGTTACTGTCAAATGTGCTGCCGGAAGGAGCCCAAGTGTCACTTCCAGAGTGTAAGAGTGGAGTTTCCATATCGTTTTGTTCCTCGTCTCCAGTGATGACAGGCCAGCCATAGTTTTCCCCGGGTTGAATGTGGTTTATTTCATCATGTGCTGAGGAACCGTGTTCAGAACTGTATAGTTGGTTATCTTCATTCCAGCCAAGACCTTGAGGGTTTCGATGCCCGTAAGAATAGACGTATGAATTATCGATGGGGTTGTCGTCAGGAACGCTGCCATCAAGGGTCATTCTTAAAATACTTCCGGCAAAATCATCGGTTTGTTGGGATTTATCTTCCATGTTCGCATCCCCCGTTGTCGCATAAAGAAACCCGTCAGGACCGATTTTTAATCGACCGCCATTGTGAATTTGCGATCCGGGAATGTTATCAAGTAATATCTCCTCTTCGACCCAGCTTTCGCCTTGTTTTGTTACAGCAATGATTCGATTGAATATAGAATTATTCTGTTGATAGCTGTGATATAAGTAAGCTTTCTGTGATTCTGAAAAATTCGGATCGAGTTGAAAACCGAGCAATCCACCTTCACCGTTGCTTGCGATTTCTTCCGTGCTTTCAACATTTTGTCGGTGTACTGTTCCGTTTTCATCAATACGTGCAATGGTACCATTACGTTCGGTCACATAAAAATAATCGTCATGAAATTGAATGGCCCAAGGAACATTAAGTTCTGTCGCAACCGTTTCAACAGAAAAACTTTCTGATGATGTTTCTGGTTGACTACTATCATTTGTTTGTTGATCGCTCATATTCGATTCGTTTTCTCTCATTTCTTCTTCTGATCCACAAGCTGTAATGATAAGAAAAATCGGAAGTAAATAGTAGAAAGATAGATATTTAAACAAAACAACATCCTCCGTTTCTGGTATAGTAATATCTATGATTCCCGTTACAACGGATGTCTAATCTCGAAACCAAAAATGAACACCTTTCTCACGCAAGAAAACGAAGGTATAATGAAAAATAGCGTATCGTAGTTTACTAGGAGGCAAGCTATGCTGAAAGAAGCGGAAGAACATTTAAGACAATATTTTGGATATGACCGTTTCCTGGATGGACAGGAAAAAATAATAGATAAAGTACTGCAACATAAAAGAGTCATGGGAATTATGCCAACAGGCGGTGGAAAATCTGTCTGCTATCAAATCCCTTCGCTTATACATGATGGCATTACCATTGTTATCTCTCCGTTGATATCTTTAATGAAAGACCAAGTGGACGAAGTACGGGAAGCGGGAATATCAGCGACATATATTAACAGCTCTCTTTCTTATGAAGAAACAAGGGATCGTATGAAAGGATTGCAAAATAAAGAATACAGCCTACTTTATTTAGCACCAGAAAGATTGGGACATACCGAATTTTTAAAACAACTTAAAAACGTGCCTGTTTCACTTATTGCGATAGATGAAGCCCATTGTTTATCACAATGGGGACATGATTTTCGACCAAGTTATATGGATATACCGAAATTCCTTGATTTCGTTGGAAAGGATATATCTGTTCTTGCATTAACTGCTACAGCAACGCCACAAGTGGCAACCGACATCTGCAGGGCGCTGTCTATTCCGGATGAAGATGTTGTAAAAACTGGTTTCGCTCGAAAAAATCTTACATTTTCCGTAATAAAGGGACAAGATCGAGATGCATATACTATAGATTATGTAAAAAAACATCGAGGCCAGCCGGGCATTATTTACGCGACAACACGTAAAGAAGTGGAACGATTGCATCAACGTCTAGAAAAAGAAAATATACAGGCAGAAAAATATCATGGAGGAATGGGGGCTGATGAAAGAGCGTCGGGGCAAGAACGGTTTGTCTATGATGAGGTGGATGTTATGGTCGCAACCACCGCTTTTGGTATGGGGATTAATAAGTCCAATGTTCGTTTTGTCCTTCATGCCCAAATGCCAAGGAATATAGAGTCATACTATCAAGAGGCAGGAAGGGCAGGTAGAGATGGAGCGGAAAGTGATTGCGTCTTGTTATTTGCCCCTCAAGATATACAAACTCATCAATTTTTGATTGATCAATCGCGTATGGATGATAAACGAAAGGAAAATGAATATCAAAAGTTGAGACAAATGGTGAATTATTGCCACTCCGAGGATTGTTTGCAAAATCAAATTCTTTCTTATTTTGGGGATGTAGCAGAAGAATCTTGTGGAATATGTCTGCATTGTACAGATAATCGTTCTCTGCAAGATGTGACAAGGGATGCTCAAATGGTTTTTTCTTGTGTGAAGCGGATGAGAGAACGATACGGAAAGACATTAGTGACTCAAGTTCTCACTGGATCATCCAATCAAAAAATTCGTCAATTTCGTTTAAACACTTTATCTACGTATGGATTGTTAAAAAAACAACCACAAAAAAACGTTACAGAATTTATTGATTTTTTAGTGGCTCATGAGTACTTAGCTTTGTCTGAAGGAGCCTATCCTGTCTTAAAACTTGCGAATCGGGCGCTTGATGTCCTCCAAGGGAAAGCTAAAGTGATGAAAAAAGAGACGCTCGTTGCAAAAACAATCTCTAACGAAGACCCGTTATTTGAAGAGATGAGGCAGCTCAGGTTATCTCTTGCAAAACAACATGAAATTGCGCCATATATGGTTTTTTCTGATCAAACATTAAAAGAATTATGTACGTATTTGCCTGAAAGTGAACGAGAAATGCTGAAAATTAAAGGAATTGGCCAGCAAAAATTAGAAACGTTTGGGCACGAATTTTTAGAAGTAATGAAACGGTATAAAACAGAAACTCAGCAGGAAAAAGTGTAGTTACTATTTCTTTTCAATGTTCCAATACAGGAGTATGATGGAATGAATAGGAGGAGATAATATGGTAATACTTCACGCTTTACAGCATGCGAGAATATTTGTGGTCGGAATTTTTTCTATAACAGCTTTAAGCTTAATGGCATTTCAATCGGTTGAAATTGCACAAGCTTTTATGACATTATTCTCGGATTACTTTCATAAAGATTAATGCTAAATAATAAACAGGCTGATTTATTTATCATCTCTCGGTAAATATCAGCTTGTTTTTTTAACGGTGGTAACAATAAGAGTGGATTTCTAGGCAATGACTCCTTATAACAATGGATGATCATATATCATCACCTATGTTGTTTTCATGTTACAGACAATCACTGTATATTGAGAAATTATCCATTTCAATTGTAGTATCTCCAAATATACAAAAAAGAACTCTCTATAAAGAGAGTTCTTTTGATATGAATGGTGCGATTTATTGTTTGTTTACGTTAGCAGCTTGTGGGCCACGGTCGCCTTCAACGATTTCGAAGCTCACCTGTTGACCTTCTTCTAGTGTTTTGAATCCTTCTTCCTGAATAGCGGAGAAGTGAACAAATACGTCATCTGCACCTTCGCGCTCGATAAAACCAAATCCTTTTTCTGCGTTAAACCATTTAACTGTTCCTTGTTCCATGTGATCCTCCTGTGTGCGATTCTCTACACGCACAAAATAAATTACTTATCTTGCTAAACGCTATGGTTAATTTCGATTAACCTTAGGTGACAAAATAGCAAGTTCATGATATCATGCTTTCAAAATTAATGCAAGCCCTTTAGTAATAAAATTTATAAATGACTTTTTTTCTGTTTAGCTTTTACGGCTTGTTTGATTGTGGAATACGTTTGAAGGTTACTTAATGAGATATCCAAAGACTTTGATTTCACTGCAATATCGGGGTTTACACCAGTTATAATGAGTTCTGCTCCTAATAATTTAACTAAATCATTAAGATTAAATAAACCTTTCATGATTTCATCATCAAGGTTGTTTAATCCAGATAAATCAAGAATCAATGTTTCCACATCGGATGAATGAATCATTTCTGTTACATGATTAAAAATGATTTTTAGCCGATCTTCATCAACGTTTCCAATAATAGGTAATGCGAAAACGTTGTCTATAATAGGCACAATTGGAGCGGACATTAAATTAATCTCTTTGTTATATGCGTTAGCACGTTCTTCAGCGTGTTTTTGTTTCGTTATATCTTTTTGAACACCTATGAAATAATATTTATTTTCTTCTTCAACGTATATTGGGTCAATGTGAAGTTCGTTCCAAAATAGTGAACCGTCTTTCCGGTAGTTGAGAATCTCTGCTGAAACAGCCTTTTGTTGAGAAATGGCAAGCCGGATGTTTGCAACAGTTCCATGATCTGTTTGTGTTCCTTGTAGAAAGCGGCAATTTTTTCCGATGATTTCATCTGGAGAGTAGCCTGTCAATTGAACAAATCCCTCGTTAACATAAATAATGGGATTATCTTCTTGATCTGGATCTGTAATAATAACCCCTACTCGTGTTGAATCCATTGCTTTTATCAACAAATCAGTGGAAGGGGGATAAGTTACTGGCTTAGACATACAAATACAGACTCCTTTAAAAATTTACTATTTCCATTATATCAGAACTTGTCGAATGAAGAATTATTTTCTGTATGGAAAAATAAAATGAAAAGTAATGTTTAAAATAACCTCCTTTAGAGGAATAACAATATTGAGCACCTATGATTCATCATAACAAAAAATTTTTTTAGAAAAGGTGATAAATATGGCTATTTTTACAGCAAAAGCAACAGCACACGGTGGAAGAGACGGACATGTTAGATCAGAAGATGGTTTGATTGATTTAAATCTTATCACGCCGGGATCTTCCTCAGAAACAGGCTCGAATCCTGAACAGTTATTTGCTGCTGGTTATTCAGCTTGCTACGATGGAGCTCTAAATCTTGTAGCAAAAAACCAGAACAAAGAGATTGAGTCAAAAGTGGATGGAGCCGTTAGTCTTTTAAAAGATGAAGGTGACAATGGATTTAAAATAGCGGTGGAGCTTAATGTAGAAGTAAAAGGTGTTTCGCAAGAAGAAGCAGAGGAATTAACTGCTGCTGCTCATCAAGTCTGCCCGTATTCCAAGGCGACTCGCGGAAATATTGAAGTAACGATTAACACCGAAGCAAAATAATTATGGGGTAATACATTAAAAGAACCTGTTGGACAATCCAATTGTGATGTGTCCAACAGGTTCTTATTCTTTGCTTAGTCTTCCACGTTTAGGCGATTTGCGCTTTTCTTGTTACTCAACAGCATTCTTATTTTTCTGCCGAAGACTTTGTAAAATCGGTACGATAAAGGAAAGAAATCCAACAATCAACATGCCTAGTGCAATAGGTTGAGTGAAGAAAATCGTTATATCGTTGTTTGACATAGTCATGGCTTGTCTAAATGATTCTTCCATCATACCGCCAAGGATAAAAGCGAGAATGAATGGGGCCGGTGGAAACTTGAGTAGACGCATAATGTAACCGAGGGCACCAAAAATAAGCAATAAATATAAATCGAATACGTTAAAGCTGATTGAATAGACCCCAATCATGCTAAACATGATAACTAATGATACAAGCATAGGACGCGGAATCGAAAGTATTTTTGCGATATAAGGTATTAAAGGAAGATTTAATATCAGTAGAAACATGTTACCGATATACATACTGACAATAACTCCCCAGAATAATTCAGGTTGGTCAGTCATTAACAAAGGGCCAGGCTGGATATCCATCACTAACAAAGCACCTAATAAAACGGCGGTTGTCCCTGATCCGGGTATACCTAAACTTAGTAATGGCACAAAAGCACCACTTGTAGCGGCATTATTTGCTGTTTCAGGAGCAGAGACTCCTCGAACAGCCCCTTTACCAAATTCTTCTGGTTTTTTTGTTATCTTTTTTTCTGTAATGTAACCGATGAAAGAGGCAATGGTTGCGCCAGCTCCAGGTAAAATACCTAAAATAAAACCTAAGAAAGATTGTCTCCCCATTGGACCGCTCATGTCTTTAAAATCGCTTTTTGAAAGTTTCAAACTTCCAATCGAATCATTTTTTCCAGTTGTTTGTTTGCGGTTAATAATTAATGCACATACTTCTGCCAGTGCAAATAAACCAAGGGCAACGACAAGGAAATCTATCCCTTCGAGAAGATTAGGATTTCCGAATGTGAAACGTGTCGTACCGGTTTGTGTATCGATTCCAATGGTAACAGCCATCATACCTACAACAGCAGATATAAGTGCTTTAATCGTAGAACCGTCTGCTAAGCTGGAAATAGCCGTAAGGCCAAGTACCATTAATGCGAAGTATTCAGGTGGACCGAACACAATTGCAATACTTGAAAGCATAGGAGCAAAAAGCATTAATAGGATAACGCTGATGGTTCCGCCAACAAACGAGGAAATAGCCGCAATCGCAAGAGCCTTTCCCGCTTCTCCACGTTGTGCCATTGGATAGCCGTCAAATGAAGTGGCAACGGTTCCTGAAATTCCAGGAGCATTTAAAAGAATAGACGAGGTGGATCCTCCAAATACAGCCCCGTAATATACACCTGCCATAAGCACTAATGCAATAGGAGGATCCATGTTGTATGTTAACGGGATCATAATGGCAATAGCACTTATTGGACCGAGACCAGGCATCATTCCAATTAACGTTCCTGCCATGACACCAAGAAAGACAAACAAAATTCCTTGAAAACTAAATGCCAGCTGAACTCCGCTGAATATTCCTTCTAAAGATCCCATAAGATAATGTCCTCCTTTCTAAAACGGAATAACCCCCGAAGGTAAATTGATTCCGAGTAATATTGTGAACACACTGTAAAGTACAGTAGGAAAAACAAAAGATACGATAAGATTTGCAATGTGTTTTTGATACCCGAGAAATAAACTACAACTATAAATAAATAAAAAAGATACAAGAATAAAACCTAAACGTTCAAGGAAAAATATATAACCGAAAGTAATGACGAGAACTCCTAGTATTTTTATGACATCGTCTTTTGGGATATGGCGTTTCTTTTTTTCTTCTTCTGTTTCTTTATCCTTTGTAAAGAATAGTAGAACGCTTAATAAAATAAGGAGAAAACCCAACGCTTTTGGCATAGTATCCGTACCAATAGGTCCATTTCCAAAACTTTGCAGTTGAAAAGCTAAATATAAATAAAAAACGGCAAGAGCAATAAGTACAAGACTAACTTTTCTGTGAATTGGTTTTAACATATTTCAATCCTCCAATCATTGATGACTGATAAACAATGCTAGGAAGTCGTGGTCTTATTAAATAAGAGACCACGACTTTTCGCACCGTTATTCACCTTGAATGTTTAATTCGTTCAATAACTCTTGCATGGATTCTTTTTCTTCACTTAAAAATTCCTTGTATTCTTCGCTCTCCATGTACATTTCATTCCAGGCGAACTTTTCGCGTGTTTCTTGCCAATGTTCAGACTCATTTAATTCTGCAAACTTTTCTTCATAGTAAGCAATTTCCGCTTCGCTCATATCGGGAGGTCCGAAGAACCCTCTCCAGTTAACGAATGTTTCATCAATGCCTTGTTCTTTTGCAGTAGGGAAGTCTTCAACAACGTCTCCCTCCATACGTTCTTCTGATGTTACGCCAAGCACCCTGATTTTATCAGCTCGAACCTGTTCAATCGTTTCTGTCACACCGGAAGAATAAACATCTGCGTTTCCGTTTAACAGGTTTGTCATGGTGCTTCCGTCTTGAGCAGAAACATATTTAACTGATTTCGGGTCAACGCCTGCTGCTTTTGCGATTTTTACAAATTGGATATGATCCATACTTCCTGGTGAAGATTCTCCGATAACCGTAATATCATCAGGATTATCTTTCATATCGTCAAACAATTCATTAAGATTGTCCCAAGAAGCATCTTCACGAACCGCAAATGCTCCGTAATCAGAAATCATATTAGCAAGCGGTGTAAAATCTTCATAACCATATTCGGACTGCCCATTTAAAGGAACCAATAAAAGCGGTGGAGATCCGACAAACAGATGATGCGGATTTCCAGATTTTTCGGCGACGTAAGACCAACCGATAGCTCCGCCTCCTCCTTCTTTGTTAACAACACCAAGACCTTGATCAATTATTCCTTCCTCTTCAAATCCTTCAGCGGCCATTCTTGCAGTTGTATCCCAGCCGCCACCAGCACTTGATGGAGCAACGATTTCAATCGATTGATCTGGTTTCCAATTTTCGTCCGAAGAACCGGAAGCGCTTTCTTCTTCGTCACTACTTGAGTCAGCACTGCCACAGGCAGCAAGTACTATCATTGTAAAAAGAGCTAAGAATAATAGCCATGTTTTCTTCATAATGAAATTCCCCCTTTAATTGATAACTTCATGATAAAAAATATTCTTAAATTTGTAACCGTTTTCAAAATAACCTGTATAAAAAACAAAAAATATAATAAAGTTCATTTTGTTCACAGAAATTTAATAGGAAGGGGAAAGTCGGCCAGTAATGGTAGTAATTTAGCAAGTATTAAATAATGTTTTGAAAGTAAACGTGCGGTTTCGCTAGTAAAATTTCATTAGGTAGCTTCTTCAAAGACACGTTATTTTATAATTTCTCATTAAAAAAACCCGGAAAACTCCGGATTGTGGGCAGTCTCGTGCGTAGGTCCAGAAACGACGTCGACTTTCAGGGCGCTTGCTCTTTTCTTAGGTATTAAAATATTTTCTTTCTGGTCTACCGACTATTCCGTATATAGGTTTTGCCTCGGCTTGGTTTTTTGAAATCAAAAACTCAAGGTAGCGTCTGGCTGTCGTACGCGATGCACCTAAATATTTCCCCATTTCTTCAGCCGTGACTCCGTCTTCTGTTTTTTCTAATTCTTGACGAACGGTTTGCAGTGTAAGAGAATCAATTCCTTTAGGGAGTTGATCTAATTCATCACCGTTTGAGGAGACTGTGTCGCCTGAAGGAGAACGAAAAGATGTTAATTTGTCTATATGATCTTGTGTCATTTCATTCGTTTCGTTTAGTTGTTTCTGAAATAACTGATATTCTTGCAACGTTTTCTCAAGCCGCTTGAGCGATACCGGCTTGATAATATAATCAAATACACCATAACGAAGTGATTTTTGAACATGTTCTGTATCTGTAGAAGCTGATATAATCACGATATCGACAGAAGGAAAGGTTTCACGTATGTTACTTAATAAATTTGTCCCGAGTGCATCAGGCATATAAATATCGAGCAATAGTAGGTCTATAGGCTGTTGTTCAAGCATTGTCATCGTTTCACTTGCATTCAGCGCCTGGTGCTTGCAAGTGAAGTCACCGACTCGATTAACAAGTTCCTGATGTATCGAAGCAATTCGAAAATCATCTTCTGCAATTCCTACGTTAATCATAAGATGGTACTCCTTTTTTATATTTCTTTAGGTAGATAAACAGAAAAAATAGCGCCGCTTTCTCCAATAGTTTCGAACTCTAGCATACCGTCAAGTTCTTCTATTGTATCCCTTATTATGGCTAATCCATATCCACGTTCATTTTGTCCGTGTTTTGTGGAAAATCCTTTTTCCATCATTGCAGTAAGGTCTGTAGGCAGACCAGGACCGTTATCAGTTATTTCAAAAATGATGTCATGACCGATATCTGTCACAAAAAACGACACGGTTGGATTCTCATTGTGTAACGATGCATCCATCGCATTGTCAATCACATTGCCGAGTATAGAAATCAATTGTGTTTGACTAATATGAGCGGGCAAGGGTTCTAATTGGCTTGTTTCATCAATTTCAAAATTAATTTTTCGTTCTGAGGCGCGACCGGATTTTCCAGTAAGAATAGCCTGCACAGCTGCATCTTTTATTTGATGGAATAAGACGGTTGTTTGTCTTTTTTGTATCCTTGTTTCTTCGTTAATTAAGTTAATCGCATCATTAATCCGCCCTAAATGTAAATAACCAGCTAACGCATAAAGTTTATTCGAATATTCATGATTTTGAGAACGCAAATCATCAGAATACTTTTTAATATCAGAAAGGGTGTTAGCCATCTCCATCATTTCAGTTTTGTCACGAAAAGTAGCAACGACACCGACAATTCTGTGATCATCAAAAATAGGTTCTCGGTTGACAATAAATAATTTTCCCTTCATTGATAACTCTTGGTTGAATTCCGGCTGACCATGCTGTAATACTCGTTCCATCACCGAATTAGGAAGAATATCTTTGACGGGGGTACCTTGTACGTCTTTATCAAATTGCAGCATCTCTTTGGCAGCATCGTTAATCATTGTAATCTTCGCGTTCGTATCGATGGCGATAATTCCTTCTGGTATAGCTTTTAAAGTGGCCTGGCGTTCTTGATACAACGTCGCAATTTGAATAGGTTCGAGTCCGTACATATCTTTTTTGATACTTTTTGATAATAAAACAGCACCTATTGTACTTAGTCCAATAGCGGCAAGAGCAAGTAAAGCTAGCATACCGATACGCTGGAATATCGTCGCACGTAAGTCTTCTATTAAAAAACCGACAGAAATAATACCGATAATATTGCCATCTTCATCTCTTACAGGGGCTTTTCCACGAAGAGAAGGGCCAAGCGTTCCTTCTGCTTGAGAAATATATGATTCACCATTTAACAGAGCGCGATCATTATCGCCGCCCACCATATGTTTGCCAATTTTCCATTCATCTGGATGGGCATATCGAATACCATTTTTGTCTCCGATAACAACAAATTCTGCACCTGACTGTTCACGAATTCTTTCTGCATAAGGCTGCAAAATAGTAGAAGGATTTTCTGTATTGAATGCTTCTTGTACAGTTGGTGCTCCGGCAACGTATGTAGCAGTACTAAGTGCTTTATCACCTAGCGTCTCTTCGATGTCCTGAGATTCTATGTAGGCAAAGAAACCGGATAAAACGACAGTGACCAACGTGATAAGGACAAGAATTAGAATAATAATTTTTGTTTGAATGCTAACGCGCATGTAGACCTCACCGTTCTTGTCAGAACATTTTAAATAAATTCTACCATAATATGAATCACGAGGTGAACGATAAACGACACAGAAAGATGAGATTGTGTGATAATATGGAATCAATCATGAAAAGAAGAGGAAGGATTTTCAATCAATGAGTAAATCAATTGTTCTTGCAGAAAAACCATCTGTTGGAAAAGATATTGCGAGAGTCTTAGGATGTACCCAACAAAAAAATGGATATATAGAAGGGTCAAAATATATTGTTACTTGGGCTTTTGGTCACTTAGTCACTTTAGCCGAGCCGGAAACCTATGATACAAAATATAAAACGTGGCGTTTGGAAGACTTGCCGATGCTTCCATCACAATTAAAATTAGCTGTCATAAAAAAATCGGGGAAACAATTTAATACCGTCAAACAACAGCTGTATCGAAATGATGTGAAGGACGTTATTATCGCGACAGATGCTGGAAGGGAAGGAGAATTAGTTGCTAGATGGGTACTAGAAAAAACAAATGTGAAAAAGAATATAAAACGTCTGTGGATATCATCTGTAACCGATCAAGCAATCAAGAAAGGGTTTCAACAGCTACATGATGGACAAAAATTTTCTTCCTTATATAAAGCAGCTCAAGCAAGAGCAGAAGCGGATTGGTATGTTGGAATGAATGCGACTAGAGCTTTGACTACAAAGTTTAACGCATCTCTATCCTGTGGGCGAGTTCAAACACCTACGATAGCTATGGTTGCAGAACGAGAAAAAGAAATCAAAGAATTTCGTCCGGACACCTATTATCAAGTAAAAGCCGAAGCTGAAAATGGCGTTCCCTTTTGGTGGAAGGAAGAAAAAAGTGGAAGCACCCGGACTTTTTCTAAGGAAAAAACAGATAAGTTATTAGATAAAGTGAAAAATAAAAAAGCTGTTATCACTTCGGTGGTAAATAAGGAAAAACAACAGGGACCTCCATTGTTATTTGACTTGACAGAACTACAAAGAGAATGTAATCAGCGTTTTGGCTATTCTGCAAAGGAAACATTGAGTGCATTGCAGCGTTTATATGAAGTACATAAAGTACTGACGTATCCGAGAACAGATTCCCGTTATTTGTCATCTGATTTAAAAGGGACAATGAGAGAACGGTTAAACGCAAGTGATGTCCCGCCGTTTTCAAAGTTCGTGTTGAAAATTAACAAACAGAACTTATCCATATCAAAACAAATGATTAATGATAAAAAAGTAACCGATCACCATGCTATTATTCCAACCGAAGAACCTCCTAAATTTCCTGATATGTCCGATAAGGAAAAGAAGATATATGAATTAGTCGTAACTCGTTTTATTGCAGCGTTTTATCCAGCTGAACACCGTGTTGAGACAGAAGTACAAGCAACCATCGAGAATGAAACCTTTATCGCAAAAGGACAAACCGTCAAAACGCTGGGTTGGAAAGAGGTATATCAGACAGACAATAAGCAACATCAAAACGAAGGTTTACCTGATATGAAAGAAAACGATTCTATTTCTATTATTAAAAGCAATGTAGAACATGGAGAAACCAAGCCTCCATCGCCTTTAACAGAAGCGAATCTTTTATCTGCAATGGAAAATCCGTCCCGTTTCATGAAAGGAGAAGATAAGGAGCTTCTAGAAACGATAAAAAATACAGGAGGTATAGGGACAGTAGCGACAAGAGCAGATATTATTGAAAAATTACAAAACAGTTTTCTGCTTGAAAAACGAGGCAAAACTCTTCACCTGACTTCAAAAGGAAAACAGTTGTTGGACCTTGTTCCGGATGAATTAAAATCGGCTACGTTAACAGCAGAGTGGGAACAACAGTTAGATGAAATAGAAAAGGGGAATTTGGATAAAAAAGTATTTGTTGGGAACATTAAAAAATACGCCTCAGATGTAGTAGAAGATATTAAGCATAGTTCAAAGTCTTTTAAACATGACAATGTTACAGGAACCCCTTGCCCTGAATGTGGGAAGTTATTGCTTGAAGTGAAGGGAAAACGTGGGAAGATGAAAGTGTGTCAAGATAAATCCTGCGGATATAAAAAGAACATTTCCAAAATAACAAACGCTCGTTGCCCTAAGTGTAAAAAACAAATGGAGTTAAGAGGAGAAGGCGAAGGTAAATTATTCGTTTGCAAATGTGGATATAAAGAAAAGGAATCGTCATTTGTGGATAGAAGAAACAAAGAAAAACGCGATAAGGCTTCAAAGCAGGATGTGAAAAAGTATTTAAATAATCAACAACAAGAAGAAATGACGAATCCTGCTTTAGCCGAGGCATTAAAGAAATTTAAAAAAGATGATTAAAAACACAGAGTTCCCGCTCAAACAATATAAGTGCTGGGCGGGATTATAATGACAATAAAAATGTAAGTAGAATTTTCATGCAAGTTATGGTAAGATTAATTAGTTGAAACGAATGAATCCGAAATGGGCTGTATCCTGTTTAGGAAACGGGGTACTTTTTTTATAGGAGGCATTATATTTCACGACATGTACGCTAAAAATAATATTAAACGGTTATTAAAGAAAAAGGAGATATACTATATTGACATTGTTTTCAGAATTACAGATGGATGAACAAATTTTACGAGCAGTTAATGAAATGGGTTTTGAAGAGGCGACCCCTATTCAAGCAGAAGTTATTCCAAAGTTCAAAAAGGGCCGAGATATCATTGGACAAGCTCAAACAGGTACTGGTAAAACAGCAGCTTTCGGTATTCCTCTTATAGAACAAATGGAAGAAGAGACAGACTATCCACAAGGATTAGTTTTAGCACCAACAAGGGAACTGGCTATTCAAGTATCTGAAGAGCTGAATAGACTTGGACGTTTCAAAAAAGTTCAATCGTTGGCTGTATACGGTGGACAAGATATTAGCAGACAAATTAAAGCACTGAAACGTCGTCCGCAAATAATTGTTGCGACACCAGGTCGATTTATGGACCATATGCGAAGAAAAACGATACGGCCCGAGCACATGAATATGGTCGTTTTAGATGAAGCGGATGAAATGCTGAGCATGGGTTTCATTGAAGACATCGAAACGATACTTGGGTCGGTTGCTGACAACCGTCAGACACTTCTTTTTTCTGCAACAATGCCTAAACGTCTTCAATCGGTGACGTCAAAATTCATGCATGAACCAGATGTTGTGAAAGTGAAGAGTAAAGGCATGACTGTATCAAACACTGAACAACGTTTTATCGAAGTTCCGGAGAAACAAAAGTTTGATACATTATGTCACTTGCTTGATATCACGCCACCTGAGCTTGCGATTGTATTCGGCAGAACAAAACGCAGAGTCGATGAGTTATCAGAAGCACTAAACCAAAGAGGTTACGCAGCGGCAGGTATTCACGGTGATTTAAAGCAAGATCAACGTGACAAAGTACTGCGTAAATTTAAAAAAGGAATTATAGACATTCTCGTTGCAACAGACGTGGCAGCAAGAGGATTGGACGTAACAGGAGTTACTCATGTTTACAATTTCGACCTTCCGCAAGATCCTGAGAGCTATGTGCACCGCATTGGCCGTACAGGCCGAGCAGGCAATGAGGGTGTAGCTTACAGTTTTTCAACGCCTAAAGAAATCAGTCATTTGCGCTTTATTGAACAAACCATAAAGAAAGAAATGACAAGATATGAAATGCCGACGTTTGAAGAAGCGATGCACGGTCGCTATCAGCAAGCGGTGAACAAATTAAAGGAAACAGCAGCGGAAGAACAAACAACAGAATTAGAAAATGTTGCAAAAACACTTTTAAATGGTTATGATGCTGTTACGTTAGTAGCGGCAGCGGTGAAAATGAACACGAAAGAACCAGATAATGTGTCGGTTCAGCTGACAGAAGAAGCATCTTTGCGTCCAAAAAATAAATCAGGTCATCGCAATAATGGGAACAAAGGAAAAAGACCGGACAGAAGAAGATCTAATAATTACAGTAAGTCTAATAAACCACACCCGTCGAAAAAAAATAAAAGGTCGTAACTCCAACGAAGCTGCTCCGATAAGGGGCGGCTTTTTCTGTTTACATTAAAAATAATGTCATTCATGTTATTATGAATATGGTGTGGTATTCCCTCACCCAAAGGAGGTTGTTCAGTGAGTTTGTTAAGAGCTGAAAATTTACATCAAACATTTGGAGATAAAATATTATTTAATGATATTTCCTTCGTCGTTGAAGATAGGGATCGTATCGGATTAATAGGGGTGAATGGTACCGGGAAATCCTCGTTACTTAAAATTCTCGCAAATATTGATACACCGGAACGTGGACATTTATACCATTCCAATCATTTACACATAGAATACCTGTCTCAGTCACCAGAATTGGAAGAAGATATTAGCGTTTTAGAACAAATTTATTATGGTGATTCTTCTATCATGCAGACGATGAGAAAATATGAATCGACCCTTCAAGAACTAGAGGAAAACAGTGAAGATACAAAGGTACAAGAAAAGTTCATTGCCGCACAGCAGCAAATGGATGAAAATCAAGCTTGGGAAGCAAATACTGTTGCAAAACAAGTATTAATGCGTCTTGGTATTTCTGATTTCTCGAAAAAAGTGAAAGAATTATCCGGTGGTCAGAAGAAAAGAGTTGCTATAGCAAAAGCATTAATACAACCAGCTGATATTCTTATTATGGATGAGCCGACTAACCACCTTGATAACGAATCGATTGAATGGCTCGAAAGTTATTTAGCCTCTTATAAGGGAGCGTTAATCCTTGTTACACATGATAGGTATTTTTTAAACCGTGTCACGAATCGGATTTATGAATTAGATCAAGGCAATCTATATGTATATGACGGGAACTACGAATTATTTTTAGAAAAAAAGGCAGAAAGAGAAGCTTTAGAACAACAAGATGAAGTAAAACGGCAAAACATTCTCCGAACAGAGTTAGCATGGCTGAAAAGAGGGCCAAAAGCAAGAGGAACAAAACAAAAGGCTCGAGTGGATCGTGTTGAAAATTTAAAAAACCAAAAAGGGCCTGCGCAAAAGCAAGACGTTGACTTTGCTATTGGTTCTACGCGCCTTGGCAAAAAAGTAATAGAAGCTGTAGGTATTTCAAAATCTTTTGGTACGACTCAGCTGTTTACTTCGTTTGACTATTTAGTTACTCCGGGGGAACGTCTAGGAATTGTTGGTGCCAATGGAAGCGGGAAGTCAACACTTTTAAACATTTTTGCCGGTAAATTCGAACCAGATCAAGGATATGTGGAAAAGGGCTCCACCGTAAAGATAGGGTACTACTCTCAAGAAAACGAAGACTTAGATGAGAATAAACGTGTGATTGAATATATTAGAGAAGTTGCTGAAGTTGTTCAAACAATAGAAGGAAAAGAAATTACCGCTGAACAAATGTTAGAACGTTTTCTTTTTCCACGCCCTTTGCAATGGAATTATATCCATAGATTATCTGGTGGTGAACGTAGAAGACTTTATCTACTCAGCGTCCTAATGCAAGAACCGAATGTCCTTTTTCTGGATGAGCCAACGAATGATTTAGATACACAAACGTTAAGTGTATTGGAAAGTTATTTAGATCAATTTCCAGGTGTTGTTATCACGGTATCTCATGACAGATACTTCCTTGACCGAGTTGTCGATTCTTTACTCGTTTTCAAACAAGGAACAGGAATCGAAAGATATCAAGGAAATTACTCTCAATTCATCGAGGATCAAAAAAAAGATAATTCAACGGAAGAACAGCCTAAAGCTCAACAAGAAAAAGACACTTCGTCCACACCTAAATCTCGCAAAAAACTGTCTTATAAAGAAAAACAGGAATGGGAAGGGATGGAGGAAAAAATTGACCAACTAGAGAAACGGAAAGAACAAATACAAGGTGAAATAGAAAAAGCAGGCAGCGATTTTGAACAAGCGCAGGAATGGATGGAAAAAGAAAAGGAAATTGACGAAGAATTAGAGTATGCAATGGAGAGATGGACGGAATTGTCGTTAGTAATGGAAGAGATAAATCAACAAAATCAGCACAATTAAAGGACAGGACAATAGGATATCATAATGAGTCATCACTTCTTTAGAAATTGGTGCATATTTATTGTAAAAATCCGGGAAACATAATCGCACATACTAAAAAAGGGAGATCGCCATGGAGTTAAGTTTGCTATTGGAATATGGCTGGGTGCTGCTTGTCCTTATATTATTGGAAGGGATTCTTGCAGCAGATAATGCATTGGTTTTGGCGATTATGGTAAAAAATTTACCCGAAGATCAACGAAAAAAAGCATTGTTTTATGGCTTAGCCGGCGCTTTTATCTTTCGTTTTGGTTCTCTATTTGTCATATCCTACTTAATTGATGTGTGGCAAGTACAGGCAATTGGAGCATTATATTTATTGTTTATGTCAGGAAATCATATTGTTAGAAAAGTATGGTTTAAGAAAAAAGATTCGGCTGAAGAAAAAGCTGAACGAAAAAAGGTAGGAACCGCTGGCTTTTGGGGTACTGTTATAAAGGTAGAAATTGCAGATATTGCGTTTGCGGTGGATTCTATTTTAGCAGCAGTGGCATTAGCTGTAACACTTCCAAATACACCGATTGCAAGTATTGGAGGGATGGATGGCGGAAAGTTTATCGTTATCTTAACCGGCGGCTTAATTGGTGTTATCATTATGCGTTTTGCTGCTACTATATTTGTGAAATTATTGCATAAGCGGCCAGGCCTTGAAATTGCAGCATTTTTAATTGTAGGGTGGGTAGGTGTTAAACTTGCCGTGTACACATTATCTCATCCTGCGTTAGATTTTTTGCCTGAAGCTTTTGCAGAATCAAAGATGTGGAAAATCATTTTTTATACGGTACTTGTCTGTATAGCTTTAGCTGGATGGTTTTTATCGGATAAAAAAGAAGATGCCGATGTAGAAAAAATGGTGTAACATCCATTAAGTTCTAAATAAAAACTCCCGCGCCAATTTAGTTTTTGGCGGGGGCTTTTTACGATTTTATTGGTTTGATGCCTGTATGATACCGCAAGCTGTTCTTGAGCCTGCATCACCTGTACTTAACGTTTCTTCATCAGGACCAGGGCTGTTGCTTTCTGAAGAAGTGTAACGATCAGGAATGTTAGCAAAATTATTAGGATCTGAATGAACAATAACGGCTAAATTTTCATTTGTTATTTGCTCAGCACTAATACGGTCGAGTGCTGTTACTAGATAAGCAGATCCATCCTCAAGTCCTTGTAAAGCAGTCATATCACCAAGATGGCTCCCATGTGAGGTGCCTTCTGGATTATAGTGCCCTCCTGCTGTTGTAAACGGTCCGTCTTCTGCTTCTGGTTCACATAAGCCTGTCTCATGGATATGAAAACCATGAAAACCGCTGGAAATTCCTTCATTAAACAAAGCTTCCGCTAAAATCATCTTGTCGTTCTCAAAGAAACGTACATTACCGATGATGTTACCAGAAGTGTCCTGCATACTAGCTTCTGCAAAACTTTGATTATTTGTATTTTCAATATCTGATAGAACTTCTTCAGCATCTTCGGTTGGAATGCTTTGTTCGTCATTTTCGTTATTGTTTGTATTACAACCATACAAAACACTAACAGCAACAATTAATAAGATAAATAGATTTTTTTTAATCACTATACCACCTCCATGTGCATCATTTTTACCAAGTTATCTAGATTTTATAATAATTTTTAGTTGTTTTTATAAAATAGATGAAGAGAGACATGTCTTACGTTATACTATTAAGAAAGGAAGGATTTTCATAAAAATATATAAGGTGATAAATGTTGGCCAACATATTAAAAATTTTAACTAGCATATGGTTTATTATATTGATGATTCAAACACTCGTATCTTTTGGGCAGAACATAGTAGTTATTCCAGATTACTTACTGATTACATGTCTGTTTTTGTTTGCCGCTGTTATGGTGCGTGAATTTAAAAAAGGCATAATTCGTGAGTTAGAAAAAGATTCGTCTGGTCGTTAATAAGCAGTACTCCTGATGTGCAGAAGTACTGTTTTTTGTTTGAAGATGATCTTGTTATTTATTTAATTAATGTTCTAGTGTATCGAAAGGAAGGGTAAAATGGAGAAAAACATAAAAGAAGCATTTACTTATGGAACGGTGGAAAAGATAACTCATATCGGGAAAGGAACACGCGTGTGTATAGATTTTGCGGATATTTTGACTCCAACAGAAGGTGTATTTGTTGGAAATACTGGAAGTGGGTATGTTTTGGTTTTATCAGAGAATAGGTCAACGAACACTTATCCACCGCGTTCTTTTCGAATTAACGCTGGTGGATTGCACCAGTATCTTTTTCAAGCTGGTCAAACGCGTTATCTAGAAGAATTGCGTGGTGGAGATAATTTGTTTGTTTATGACGGAGTGAATGAAAAAGAAATTCCAATTGGACGCGTGAAAATGGAAAAGCGTGATTTAGTACGTGTGGAAATACAGGGAGAAAACAAAAAAATTTCTGTTACGGTGCAATTTGCTGACAGTGTATCATTTCTTCAAGAGAATGGAGATTCATTGTCCGTGAAGGAGTTACAAGAAGGGGACTGTATTTGTTGTTTTAGTGATGAACCGGGCAGACACCTCGGAGAAAAAATAGAAGAAGAAATTAGCGAATACTAAGGATACTACGCTAGACACCGGAGAAAATGCCATGTTATACTTTTTTCTCTTATTGAGAATGCGTCATATCAAGTTAAAGTACGTATACGTGTCTAACACCGTTCTGCAAAATTATTAGTTATATAAAAAGAACTGACAAGTGAGCCAGTTCTTCTAACCTAAATAAAATGATTGATAGCATGTAATATTTCTGACACATCGGCATGTTTTTCTGGGGATTTATCAACGTGTTTCCACTTTAGTTGTTGATTGTTGTCGAAAAGCCACGTTCCCCCTTGAATATAGATATCCGACTTTTGCATAGAAGTTTTGACAACTTTTTTCTTCTCTGGATTTTTTGGAAGTAAATGTTTAACTTGGCCAGTGATTACTCCTGCAGCTGCTTTACTTAAAAGCTTTACTTTATTCATATTCTGATGTCCAAAGCCTTTAAAGACATCTTTTTCTGGATCTGCATAAAGCAAAAACGGATAGGGTCCATACGCTTCTTCAAAGGAAGATAATAACGAGACAAGGGCGGGAAAAACAGGAACAATTTTTACTCCTTTATCTTCTTGAATAATATTGGCATTCTCGCGCAACTGCGCAAGATATTCTCTACAGAATGGTCAGCCGGGATGCCGTAGAAATACAACCAGCGTTGGGGTGTTACCTAAAATATTTTCAAGGTGACAATCGGAGCCATCTGTTTTTTTTAAGATATAATCTTTATGCACAAAGTTTACCTCCTAATATAATACCTGAACTTATTATAAAGTATATAAAAATTAAATCCAATGGATTGATAAAAACCCATTACATGTTGTATTGTTTTGTTTCGGGCATGTTGTTTGTCACATTTAATTACTTCTTAGCTTCCAATCAGGGAATAGTAAGCTAGTAACATGACGAAATAATTACATATCGGATTTATCAACCGCTTGTACTTAATTGTATAGGCTGCGTAGTAGAATGAAGAGAGAGAGGTACCTGGTATGTTTGATTCAATTTTATCTCATCTTATGCTGATTGGTGTTTTAGGGATAGGGTCTCAATGGTTTGCGTGGCGTTTTCGTATGCCGGCAATTGTTGTCATGTCAGTTGCTGGTTTGTTAATTGGTCCTATTTTTGGATGGATGAATCCGGCTGAGGATTTTGGCAGTTTATTTAATCCTATCATTTCTGTAGCTGTGGCAATTATATTATTTGAAGGAAGTTTAAATTTAGACTATAGAGAAATTAAAGGGTTAGGAAAATCGGTTTACCGTATTATTACGTTAGGAGCTTTACTGGCTTGGATTTTAGGGTCATTAACAGCTTTTTTTATCGCCGGATTATCATGGGCTGTTTCGTTCGTTATCGGTGGATTGTTTATTGTAACGGGTCCCACGGTTATTTTACCCCTTTTACGACAGGCAAAGTTAAAAGCAAGACCTGCAGCCATTCTTAAATGGGAAGGTGTCGTTGTTGATCCGTTAGGTGCTCTTTTGGCTGTTTTTGCTTTTGAGATCATTCAATTTTTGATGCTTGAATCTGTAACAATAGAAGCTTTAGTATTATTCTTTTTGGCCTCGTTATTTGCTGTGGCACTAGGATTAGGTTGTGGAAGAGGTATAGGATGGATGTTTGAAAACGGCTTTGTGCCGGAATTTTTGAAGTCACCTATCGTTTTTACCGTTGTTATTGCGTGTTTTGCGGTGGCGGACGAAGTGATGCATGAGACAGGTTTACTTGCTGTCACAGCGATGGGAATGACGCTGGCAAATATGCATATAGCATCTTTAAGTGATATGAGGCACTTTAAAGAAAATATATCGGTCCTTTTAATTTCCGGTATTTTTATTATGATTACAGCTTCGCTGGATAGAGAAACACTATTGCAAGTGTTTGACCCGAATATTCTCGCTTATGTAATATTGATGTTATTTGTGGTTAGGCCGCTTTCTATTTGGTTATCTACGATAAATACGGAACTTTCTTTTAAAGAGAAGGCGTTAGTAGGATGGATTGCACCAAGAGGTATCGTTGCATTGACTGTTGCAAACTATTTTGCCAATGTATTAGAGGAAGCTGGTTATCCTGGCGCTTCGATTGTGACTCCATTAACTTTTGCGCTTGTGTTTGCAACCGTTTGTGCACATGGATTTACGATTGGACCGTTGGCTCGGAAGTTAGGTTTGTCACTAGAAGGAAATCCAGGTGTCATAATTGTTGGAGGAAGCAGTTTTACGACATCATTGGCAAAAGCATTGAAGGATATGGACATACCGGTACTTATTACGGATACGTCATTTGAGCAACTGTTTAATGCAAGAAAAGTAGGAATTCCTTATTATAGAGGCGAGATATTGTCGGAACAAACCGAATATTATCTGGACATGACACCATATGAGAAATTAATCGCTGCAACAGATAGGGACTCTTACAATTCATTAGTATGTACTACATTAGTTCCAGAAATTGGCCGGAATGACCTTTTCCAATTAAGCTGGCATGATCCAGATCGTGATCATCCCGATGATTTGGTTAGACGGGTTGGAGGACGTGTTCTATTCGAAAAGGGAGCAACATTTGCTGAATTGAATAGAAAAGTGGAAGAAGGCTATGATTTTGTGAGAACGAAGCTTACGAAACAGTATGGCTATAAAAAGTTTTTACAAGAAATCGAAGATGATACACTACCATTGTTTAATTTTAAACCAACTGGTAGATTTGACTTTTTCACAAGTGAGGCTCCGCTTAAACCAGAAGCGGGAGATACGATTGTAAGCTTAGTACCTCCTGACGAAAAGATAGTAGAGCCAGAACGGAAAAATCATACGGATGAATAACCTAGGAAACCTCTCGCTGTTTATGCGGGAGGTTTTTTATAAAAGCAGTGGTTGACATTAGGAATTTTTTTCAATAAAATAAAGGCAAGCTTTATTGAGAATGATTTTCATTCTTATTGGAGGGTACTTATGGATACGTTAATGATTGTTGGAGCGGACAAGTTGGGTTCTATTCCAAAAAGGTTGCAGGAACTAGGTTTCGAAGATATTTCTCATGTCAGTGGTCGTAAAGTGAAAATGGTTCATAAGAAAATACCTGATAAAGTAGACCTTGTTTTAGTTTTGACAGATTTTATTAATCATAATGTAGCAACCAAACTAAAAGAAAAAGCAAAGGAACGCTGTATTCCTGTTTGTTATGCTAGGCGCTCTTGGTGTTCTATTTATAAAGCATTAACTAATTGTGATGAGGTATGTGAAAAATGTCCATTTTTAGATAAAGACAGCATGTAATTGCAACACTAAGGAGGAAATGTAATGGAACCAGATAGAGAGCATTTGCAGGAAAAAGGTAGTCAGCAATCCTACATAGGGGTACAAGTGTTATTGAACAATCTATTGCATCAAATGGCTGTAGGGGACGTGAGAAATCAAACAGAATTGCTTTATACCATTAAACAAAAATGGAGACATATTGACATAAAGCAATTTGACATTGTCTGCCACTATGTAACAACGATGATTGCAATCATGGATGAATCATTAAAATTGCTTCCGGCCTTTCCATTATCAAATCAACATATTATTCGCCATTTTGAGGGTGTATACATGACTGGATTTTGTTCAAGAGACGAATCAAAGGTAGAGGCCTGGATGTTTTTCACTGGTTCAAATGAATATAAACAACGGATTTTGTTTAAAGCAATGCATTTTCTTGAAATCTCAAATAAACAGGAAGAATGGGTTTTAAAAGCAATAGATGTAACAACAGGTGAAAGATTTTTGAGAACTAAAACGAAATATTGAAATAAAAGTCTCTACAATGAATCCATGTTATTGTAGGGACTTTTTTTAATATAGGAAAGAATCTTGGTTCGACCAGTTATCATCGAGGATCAAAATCACACGTGTATTGATTGTGTTTATAAATACATCTCAGATGGGTAAACGTAAAAAAATAAACCTAATCATTAATAGGAAGGACAATTATGTTTAAAAATGCGCTTTTGCTCGTAAATGGGAATACAGATCAAAGCATGATTCAAAAAAATATAGAAGCGACAGCAGGAATTTTATTTAAACACATAGAACAGTTAAATATCGAGAGAACTCGATATAAAGGACACACCGAGTTTATTTGTAAAGAATGGGGGCATGATTATGAGTTAATCATTATAATAGGTGGTGACGGCACAGTTCATGAAGCGGTAAATGGATTAGCCGTTTTAGATAATCCGCCTCCATTGGGGATTCTACCGGGAGGCACATGCAACGATTTTTCAAGGGCTTTGTCTATTCCACAACAGCTAAGACGAGCTACTGAGTCAATAATGAACGGAACTATTAGATATATTGATGTAGGTCAAATAAATGATCGTTATTTTACAAATTTTTGTGGTATAGGCTTGATTGCAGACACTTCAGATAATATAAACGATAACTGGAAAGGAAGACTTGGAAGGTTTAGTTATTTTGTAAGTGCTTTGCATACCTTAACGATTACCGCTCCCTTTTCTTTTAAATTAACTATCGATGGTTATGAAATTGTTGATGAGGCAGTGATGCTACTCATTGCAAATGGAAATTTTTTAGGAACAAATCAACTTCCATTTCAACATATTATATTAGACGATGGGGAGTGCAATATTTTTGTCGTCAATCAAGGTGGAGCGTCCTTGTTACGGGAATACTTGCAAGCAAAAAATCCATTTGCATGGAATCCGGACAAAAATGACATCCGTCATTACCAAGGGAGAAAGATAGAATTACAAACGTCATCACCTATGAAGGTGGATACCGATGGGGAAATATACATGCAAACACCGGTATCGATAACAACACAATCTGAGAAAATCCCGTTATTAGTACCATCACAGTAATTTTTTGACATAATCAATTTATAGAAATATAATGGTGCTACTACACATTTTTATAACAACCTCCAGAAAAAGGCAAATCTGTTGAAAAACAGGTACGCAAAATCACAGGTCTAAGGTTCAACGTTGATAACTAAGGCGGCTGGGTTGCCTGGGGAGTTACCCTAAAAAGGCGGTGGGAGGTTGAATGAATATGCTAGTACCAATAAAATTAGATCAAGAATGGGTAGACCTCATTAAGGAAGCAAAAGAGGCAGGCTTGACATTGGAAGAGGTTAAGGCATTTTTTGACAGAGAAGACCTTGATATAAATAGATGAATCAAGTTTTTCAGAAAGGAGCCATCTACAATTGATGGCTCCTTTTAATAGTTGGATCAACTAAATGAGTCTTGGGTGCTTTTCTCAAGATCTGTTTTTCTTATAAAGAATTATTGTTCCATATAACATACTTTTTAGCCTACTTTTATTCGTTATATGTTATAATAGGTGATACCTTGGTATAGAAAAAGGAGTTCACGTGATGATTGGCGACCGAGTAAAAAAATATCGTAAACAAAAAGATATTTCATTAACGGAGTTGGCAGAAAGAGCAGGAGTAGCAAAATCATATTTAAGTGCAATCGAAAGAAATATTCAAACCAATCCATCTGTACAATTTCTAGAAAAAGTATCAACTGTTTTGAATATATCTGTAGATTCCTTGATAAAAGACGAGCAAGAATGGAATGAACAAGACTTAGATGATGAATGGCTTTCGATTGTTCAAGACGCAATGGACTCAGGTGTAACGAAAGAACAATTTAAAGAGTTTCTAGAATTTAATAAATGGCGTTCTAAAAACCATTAATGCTTGGGGCTGTCCCAAAAGTGTTTAAAAAACAACTTTTGAGGTCAGCCTTTTTATTTAGAGGGGTGCTCAGAGTGGATGAAGATTCTCCTGTTCACAATAATCCGAAGAAACAAATTTGACTTTATGTTATTCCTTTCTTCTTTCTTCCTTAACTAAAAAGCTTATAACCTCGTCAGGAGAGAGTCCAATATCTTTAGCTTTTCCGATTAATTGAACCCACTCTTCATCCAACTCATAATAGTCATTTATATGTTTACACATTTAAATCACCCCTAACACTTTTTTTCTTAACACTATAATTACTATTTTCTCGTTTTCGTCTTGTCCAATTTTCATATTTAACATATTCCTGAAAATCTTTGAATTGTTGTTTGCTAACACCTTCTCTAATGGCTTGTTGGATTAACAAAATCCATTCATCATCTAACAATTGTTCCTCCTGATATAAGCCTGGCAAAGAATCTTCAATGAGTTCTTCAACGGAAATTTCCATAACGGCAGCTATTTTTTTTAACACATCTATGGAGGGATTTTGTTTAACATCTCTTTCAATGTAACTTAAATAAGATTTTGAAATATTCGATTTAGTAGAAAGCTCAGATAAGGAAAGCCCTTTTTTCCTTCGATACAATTTTATTTTTTGCCCTATCATATTCCCCCTCCCTTTTCTCCTTTTTGTTCATTATATAAAACAATAATAAATTTTTAAAAAATGAAATCAAGAGAACGAACGAGAAAATACGTTATAAAGAACAAAAATTGTGCGTTATATAGAAAAAATCACTTTTTTTGGCACTTTTCATCCAAGAATATTCATTATATAGTCAATTTAAATTCTATAAAACGAACGAAAGGGAAAGGGGAAAACGTTAATGGTACGATTAAAAGGGGGAAAATATTACTCTTACGTGTATGGACATACAATTTTATTAGTATATCTTCAAAATAATGTGTGTGAGTTATATATAAATAGAACATACGCAGGCCTATGTCCATTCAGTTACGTGAAACAGCAAGTGAATAGATTAGAGAAAAAATCGAAAACAAAAAGAGTAGAATATGAAGGATTAAATATATGGAAAGAGGCGGAAAAGGGAACTTTGATAAATATTGTGGTTTAAATCCGATATGTTTCAAAGATAATAAGAAGCCGTGATGAAATAACAAATCATTACAGCTTCTTTTTTGATACAGGAACCGTTGAAGACAAACGTCTTTAAGAACAAGCTACGAAAACTTTGTCAAGGTGCAGCTTGGAAAGGTCTGTTAGCAGGGAAGCCATATCACCATAAAGAATTCTTTCTACTCTAAGTATCTTTTGGACAATTCCGTTTTCATCAGATGAAAACCTATTGTTTTCTAAAAGAAGTTTGGCTGATGAATATGCCGCTTAGAATGAAAATCGCTCCAAATATCATAAATGTACCAAGCACTTCTTGCAACAGTAGGTAACCAAATAACACCCCAAATACAGGGACAAGCAACGTTGATATGGAAGCAGTGATGGTATTAACAACCCGGAGTAAATAGTACCAAATAGAGAAGCATACAGCAGAAGCAATCACACCGGTGAAAACGATAGAAAATACACTTTCTGCTGTCCACTCCATATTTTGTCCTTGTTCTAAAATAAGAGCGAGAACACCTAATCCTAAAGCTCCAGTCAGCATTTGAAAGGTAGTAACGGCAAAAGAATCCGTTCCTGATAACTTCAAGCGGAAATACACATTTGCAATGGCCCATGAAACAGAAGCAATGAGAATAAGCGCAATTCCAATTGTGTTCTCTAACGATGCTTGTTGGTAAATGTCAGCCCCTATAATAAGAAGTAAACCTATTAAACCCAAACCTAATCCAATAATGTTTTTTCTTGTAATGGTTTCTTTTAAAAAGACAGCAGCTAATACACTGGACCATATCGGCATTGTATACAATATAATTGATGTTTTACCGGCATCGACAAATAACATTGCATAGGTAATCAATCCGAACACTGTGAATGTTTGTAGAAATCCAAGAACAACCACGTGCTTATAAGGAATGTTAGTAAAACTATTAACAATTCCCTTTTTCAACAAAAGGATAAGTAATAATACAGATGCACCTACAAAAAAACGCAAGAACGAAAAGGTGAAAGGATCTGTGTATTGGAGACCAATCTTCATAAGTGGCCAAGAATACCCCCAACTCACGGTAAGAAAAATGATTAATAAAGCAATAATAGTTGATTGTTTATTCACTATAGTTCACCCTTATGTAACGAAAGTATTATAATCACTAGTAAACGGCACAGGCGTTCTTCCATAAATAAATACCATGTGCTGCGAAAAAGCACATGGTATTTGGAATTTTTCCAAACATATTCTAATAACATTATGTTTTCTTTAATGCAAGATTTATTTCACTAATTTCATCTTCTATTGCTTCTAGTTCTCTCAAGGCACCACCAGCGTTTCCACCTACGAATTCAAGTTTTTCTAAATCACCTTGTATTCGTATGTAGTCCATTTTCAAATGTTGCAAATGTTCTTCCATTTCTTCACGAGTCATGTAGTATTCCCCCGTCTCATAAAACATCAATACTCGAAAGATATCACATCTTCTCAAATACCTCAAATGATAATATAAAAAATGAGTTTTCAAAACGCCTTGAAATTTACGCCCAAAGCCGTTATAATTTTAAATGAAAATGATTATCAATGTTATTGAATAAATGAAAGAATTCACGGAGAAAACGAAAGGGGTTTCTGACGTGTCAAACCTATCAACAGAACATATTGCAGTTGCATATAACGATCACACCATCATTGAAGATATGAACATAGATGTACCCGATGGAATGGTTACTTCTATTATTGGTCCAAACGGTTGCGGTAAATCGACGCTTTTAAAAGCGATGTCTCGTATTATGAAGCCTTCTCAAGGAGCTGTTTATCTAAATGGTCGCAGTATTCACGAGATGAAAACGAGAGAAGTAGCTAAAGAAATGGCTATTCTTGCACAATCACCTGATATTCCCCAAACACTTACAGTGAGCCAGCTTGTTTCTTTTGGACGTTATCCTCACCGTCGAGGCGCAGGCAGAATGACAACTCAAGATAAAGCAGCTGTAGATCAGGCAATCGTTGATACAGGGATGGAAGAGTTTAAAGATCGTTCATTGGATGCTCTCTCCGGCGGTCAGCGTCAACGAGCATGGATTGCGATGGCACTAGCTCAAGAAACAGAAGTAATGCTGCTGGATGAACCTACTACTTATTTAGATATGGCACATCAACTTGAAATATTAGAACTGTTGCAAGAATTAAACAAAAAAGAAAATCGAACGATTGTTATGGTCCTACATGACTTAAATCATGCAGCTCGTTTCTCTGATCATTTAATTGCAATGAAAGCTGGAGAAGCGCAAGAGATAGGCCAACCATCGGATGTGATCAGTAAACCCGTTCTTCGTAGAGTCTTTGGTATAGATGCACACGTTGTTCCTGACCCACGTACCGGTAAACCACTGTGCATGACGTATGATTTGGTTGATCGACATTTAGAATCCGTTCCTGATAAAGAAATAGATTCGAAACTAGCGAGGGTATAACAATGACAGCGGTATTGACAAAGAAAGCAGATTCAAAAGCTTATGACTTGTTTTCGGTGAGATCTGAACCAGCTCTGTCTTATAAATGGAAGCATATATCTGAACAATGGCTTCTACAAGGAGAATTGACGGAATTCTTAAGCAAATATGGATACTATATTAATGCGCCTAGTTTGGATATGCCGGCAATGTTTTGGGCTAACCGCTATAGCAGGTATATCGCTTTTGTCCATTGGGCTATTGCTAAAGGATATCAATTAGATACATCTCTTGAAGGTCTGATTGTGTATCATTGTGAACGTTCTGGGATCGCAGAGCCTGCTTTCGAATTCTATACTTCTTATACAGAAGAAACAATTAACGAAAGCAAAACCGACCGAGAAAAAAGACTGCTTTCTTTTTATCAATATCATGTTGTACCCTTATTCCAAGCGATAGCCTCTCATATTGGTGTTCGTACTCGCGAATTATGGGGGCAAGTCTATCATGCTGTTCCTTATTTTATTGATCTTGCCAAAGTAACTGAATCAGAAGAAGTAAAGATTAACTTACAAGAAGATTGGATCTACATTACGACGCAGACGAAACCTGAAGACTTTGAGGAAAAAAAGCATCCGCTTCTGTATAAATGTATATCTATTCCTAACCCAGTAGACGACGATAAGCCTTTGCATACAAAACCGACATGCTGTTTAGCTTATAAAGGATCGAATCGTTACTGCTATCGTTGTCCAAGAATGAAACCTGAACAACGAGATGAATACTATCAAAAATATAAGGAAGATTAAGAGTAAAAATAAGGATGGAATCAGGTCAGTAAAGAACCCCTATTCCATCCTTATTTTTTAGGTGTTTTACTCATTAACCACAGAAAGAAGGGAGCGCCTATAATGGCTGTAACGAGTCCTGACGGTATTTCCTTTGGTGCTAGTATCATTCTGCCTGTCATGTCTGCGATGATGAGTAAGGCAGCACCAATTAATATCGCAACAGGCATAATTTTACGATGATCATAGCCTGTTAAGAGTCTGGCGAGATGTGGCGCAACTAGACCTATAAACCCTATTGTTCCAACGGCAGCAACAGCCATGGCAGAAGCAAATGTGGCAAGTAAAGCTGTAATCCATCTTATAACTAATGTCCGAACACCAAGTCCAATGGCGGTTTGTTCACCAAGTGATAATATATTGAGTTTATTTAAAAGAAAGATGGTTATAGGAATAAGAAAAATAACGGGCCAAATTAAGAACTGTTGAAGTTCCGAATAACCAGAAGCGTAAGTGCTCCCAGACAGCCAGGTCAGAGCTGAGGCTGCATTCATGTTTGACCGAGTAATCAATATTTGTGTAATGGCACTTCCGACTGCGGAAGCAGCAATGCCGACGAGAGCAAGAACTGCTGGTTGAAACTCTGTTTTCCATGAAATAAACAATACAATTCCAACAGTCACAAAAGAACCGACAATGGCGCCTATTGGATACCAGGTTGCAGACAGGTTGGTAAATACAAACATGATTGACAACACACCGACACCTGCACCTGAAGTCACCCCAATGATAGAAGGATCAGCAAGGGGATTCCGTAATATTCCTTGGAATAATAATCCGCTTAGAGCAAGTAGTATACCGGCGAACAAAGCAGCAAGAATCCTTCCAAGTCTTAAATCAAATATAATGTAACGTTGTCCTGAAGATTCGGCAGAGAAAAGGGCACTCCAAGTAGATCCAAAATCAAAGCCATCTCCCCCCCCGGCTAAAGCAGCAAAAAATGCTCCAATTAGCAAAACAACAGAACCAATTATCACTAAAGGATATGGAATAGTGAAAGAAAGATTCCCCGGAGACAAGGAGTCATTAGACTGAGCTCCGAAAATGGCCTTTCGATGACGTAAAATTAACCAAACCAGCCATGGAGCACCTATAAGTGCAGTGATGGAACCAACGGGAAGTTCTGATAAGGAAGGGTCGAGATAACGACCAAGGACATCAGCCCCTATTAATAAATTAGCTCCCCAAAGCATGGCAGCAGGAATTAGAATACCATGCAATTGATAACCAGTCAGCCGGATAATGTGCGGTGCAATCAAGCCTATAAATGCAATAGGACCAACCACACTAACAGCAAGAGCGGTTAAACCTACAGCAGTAAAAAACATGAAGACTTGAATGAGTCGAACTTTTTCTCCTAACGTACGTGCTTGGTCTTCGCCGAGTAGTAAAACGTCCATTTTTCTTCCTAGCCAAATAATAATTAAAAAGAGAATAGCAATCCATGGAAGGGAAAAAGTCACTCCATCCCAGTCCTGTTGTACTAACGTTCCATTTCCCCATAAAAATAACCCTGAGGTTTCATATTCAAAAAATATTTGAAGAGTGGAAGTGAAAGAGCTGAACATTAAAGTCAATACCATGCCTGCCAACGCCATACGAACTGGAGTAGCGTTATGTCCGCCTGAAAGTAAGAACACCATAACGGCAGCAAAAGACCCTCCGATAAACGCTAATAAAAAACCCAAGCTGTCAAGCCAAACAGGGCCGGCAACAGTTCCTATAATCACAAAAAAATAGGCTCCTGAATGGACGCCAAGTGTACTTGGTGACGCTAATGGGTTTTTGGTAAGCGTTTGAAAAATAACGCCTGCTGCTGCAAGCGCTGCCCCTGAAATAATACCGATAACAATTCTTGGTAAATAAACAGATTGAACAATTTTATGTTCTAGGGAGTCCCCTTGATTCCATAGTGCTTCCCAAACGATTGTGAGCGGCATTTCTTGTGAGCTTTGAAATAAGTGCAGACTAGCGAGAAAAAGCAATAGGGCTGTCCCACCTCCGAAGATAAAGACAGCCTTAAATGTGCGAGATTGTGGTTTCATGAATTATTCTCCTATTAGAGCATTAACCGTTTCTTCCGCGAATACTTCTGCAGCGAGGGGTCCGCCAAAAGTCCACGTATCACCTGGAAGAGCATAAGTGCGTTCTTCTTCGACGAAATTAAGGTTTTCCCATACAGGATTCCCGTCTAATTGATTCTCAAACACATTATCGTCTTCTTGAACAATGTGCATAAATGCAGCATCTTGATATGGTTCAAGACTTTCTACTGTTGTTTCCGTGTAGCCGTATAACTCAAACTCTTCACCATCATATGCATTATCCAACCCAATATTGTTCATAATTTGCATCACCATGGAGTTGTCTGTAAACAAACGAAGAGAAGCTGTTTCATTAGCACTGAACGCTTGAGATAATAATACGTCTGTGCCATCCATTTCTGCTTCAGTAAGTTGTGTTTCCAACTGTTCATAGGATTCATCCAAGTCAGTTAATACTTCATCTGCTTTATCTTCTTTACCGACGACTTTAGCTATCTCTTGAAATGTGGTTTCCATCTCCTCGTATTGATTACCTTCACCTTCTTCAGGGTATGGTTCAAACATGAGAGTTGGTGCAATTTCATTTAATTCATCACTAATAGATTCATGTCTGGATTGTGCAGTGATAATTAAATCTGGTTCTAATTGTGCAATTTCTTCTAGACTAGGTTCTTGACGTGTTCCTACATTGGTAACATTGTCAGGCAGTTCGGGTTCAATATTAACCCAACTTTCATATCCTTCAATATCAGCTACACCAATGGGATCTTCACCAAGAGCAAGTAGGTCTTCCGCATAAACCCATTCCAGTACGACGATGTTTTCCGGTGTTCCTTCTATTTCTTTTTCGCCGGTGGCATCGGTGACAGTAGTTGTTTCACCGTCCGCTGTTTCATCAGTATTTTCATTTGCATTTTGTTCCTCTTGATTCTCCGTATCTCCTGCGTCATTTCCTTGACCGCAACCAGCAACACTAAGTAAGAGAAGTATAGCAAATATACTTATGTAATAGTGAAATTTCATATATAACCAACCCTTCATTATTGATAAAGATTCTCAATCTCAGACAAATGATACTATGTAATCGACGGCAGGTCAATAGAATATACGGATGAAACAGATTGTTTGAATAGTTTGAAAAAAGGGTAAATATAATTATTAACAGCATCCGAGAAGAACCTTACCATTTTAGCAGGAGGGATATATATGGTTGCTGAACTTATTGCGATACTTGGATTAGCTTTTGGTCTAATTTTTACTAGCGTTATCATGGCTGTAGCTTTATTAAAACAGGCCTCTGTAAAAGACAGATAAGGGGAATGGGGCAGATCGATAAAGATGCTGCCCCGATTTTGTATGCAGGAAGGAGAGTTTAATTTAATCATGAAAGTGAAAAAAGTATCCAACCACATATATAAAATCGAGGCTTGGATGGGGATTATTGTTAGTGCTTGGATAGTCAAAACAGATAACGGATCAATTATAGTTGATACAGGTATGGGATGGATGACATCTCGCATTCTTGAGCAAGCTGAAAAATACGGACCGTTACAAATGATTTTACTTACGCACGGTCATATTGATCATACTGGAGGTCTCAGCTCGATTTTAAAAAAAGAAACGGTGCCAGTGTATGCACATCGTCTTGAAATCCCATACATGGAAGGAGATTTAATTTATCCAAGGAAAAAAAAGCCACAATATTTAGTTGATAAAGGAGTAGTAAAAAAACTACCAGAGGATGGAGAAGGAGTTTTACATACGATGATGGGATTAATCCCGTATTATACACCAGGACATTCTCCAGGTCATACCGTATTCTATCATCCTGATGATAATGTTTTAATTTGCGGAGATTTGTTCACATCAAAAAAAGGGGAGCTGACCCCTCCCATAAAAATGTTTACAGCGGATATGAAACAGGCAGTGATGAGCGGTGGGATTGTAAAGAAGCGGACCCCTGATATTCTCTCTATTTGTCATGGAAAGGACATATTAAACCCTTCCAAGCAGTACGAAAAATATCGGTTAGAATACGAAAAAAGTTAAGGGAGGAGAAAACGAAAATAAATTAAAATAAATAAATAAAACAATAGTAACAATATAGAAAAAATCATGATTGCCCACATATATGGTAGTTTCACATATTTTGATTGTTTTTTTATTGTTAAGGCAGAAAGACTAAAGGATAGAAATAGAGCAACTAATAGAAAATATACAAACCACTCAGCAGCTTGTTCCCATGGAAGAAAATAAATTACCGGCATGGAGCCTAAAACGAAACATATAACAGCAAATGCATAAAGGGACGCTCGAAATAAATAGTTATCTGTTTTAGATTCTTTTAATTGTCTTTTTCTCTCCATGCGGCTGAGTGCATCCATCGGATTTGCTTTTTCTGTGGAAACTAAAGTGGCTCCTCGTTTGATCCATTTATTAATGAGAGTTTTTGGATGAAAGTTAGCTATATTAAATTTGAAACGCATATTTATTGGCTCCTATATTTACACATTAGTAAGACTCTAATAGTGTAACACAGAAATATAAGCCTTTATATCACACCTTTCTCTCATAAATCACAGTATACAGAGAACGGATTTGGTAAGGAGAAATGTTTATAAAAAAGAGACCAATCTCAAAAGGTAGTTGGCCTCTTGTTTCAGGGAGACTAGACGATTTCAGTTCTGTTGCGTCTAGTCGATTTTTTTATTCGCATGAAGGTAATCCTTGAAGTGTTCCTCTTGTTTGTATTTTTAAACAAGCATAAACTTATATATAGGTGGCATAGAAAGGAGAAAATGTATGACATTGAAAGAGAAACAATTCGTAGATGTAAGATCTCCTGCTGAGTTTAAAGAATACGCGCTTCCTGGAGCAGTAAATATCCCTCTTTTTTCAAATGAGGAACGGGCTGATATCGGCACTACATATAAGAAATCGGGAAAAGAAACAGCGATACAAGAAGGCTTAAAAATAGTAGGTCCAAAGCTTTCGGATCATTATGAAAAAATGAAAGAATTAAAAACAGAGACAGAGGGAAAAGAAATTGTCGTATATTGTTGGCGCGGCGGAATGAGAAGTGGTTCTTTCGTATCTACTATGCAAATGCTTGGAATAGATTGTGAACAATTGCCAGGCGGCATTCGTTCTATTAGAAAGGAAATTGAGTACACATTTGAACAAGAAATTCACTACCCGAGAAAGTATATTGTGTTATCCGGAGGGACGGGAACAGCCAAGACATTAATGCTTGAAAAGTTACAACTAGAAGGCTACCCGGTTATAGATTTAGAAGGTTTGGCAAATCATAGAGGATCGGCGTTTGGTCAAATAGGAATGCAAAGAAAAAGTCAAAAGCAGTTTGAGCTTGATTTATGGCAAAGAATAATGGAATTAAAGAATAGTTCTTATATAATCATCGAAGGAGAAAGCAGAAGAATCGGAGATATTTTTTTGCCTGATTTCATTACTGAGGGGAAGGGGAGTGGCAGACGGCTTGAAGTTTCTCTACCTATTGAACAAAGATTGTCGGTTATTTCAGATACATATCATCCTTGGAAACATCATGAAGATATAAAAAGTGCTATTGAGCGCATCAAGAACAAATTAACATTGAATGTTTATGAAAAAATTATTCATTCGTTGGAAAGAAAAGATTACAGAGATGTGATATTATTACTTCTTTATCACTATTATGATCCACGTTACAATCATGCTTTTCAAAAATATGAAGACACCCCTCTGCTGATAGATGCTGATAATATCCACGAAAATTTTCGTAAAATAAGAAACTATCTAAACTATACTGTCAAAGATGCTACCCTTACACCGAATGGATAACCTACAAAAAGCTGTCCACAACTTGGTGGACAGCTTTTGTCAAATGTCTATTATTCTAGTATTGTCACATTCACATTGCGGCGCCCAAAGCTTTGGGCTTCGCTTTTATTTGGCATATGAACATCAATTTTATTTCCGTTTATAGCGCCACCGGTGTCTGCAGCTGTGTAAGTTCCGTATCCTTCAATTTCAACTTTTGATCCAAGTGGGATAACATTTGGATCAACGGCAATTACTTTTGCGTTTGGATTAGCGTTTAAATCAACTCCTGTTGATGTTACACCGGAACAGCCGCTGCAATCAGCTGTATAAGCAGTTGCCTTCACATTGATGGTACGACCTGCAGATTCTGAATGATCGCTTGATTCAGAAGCAACTTCTTCACTGTGATCGTTGGCTTCTGATTGCTCTTCGGATGCTGTTGCTTCTTCCTCATGAACAGCTTCAGTAGCAGCTGTTAAAGCTCCGAACGTTTGTGGACCGACAAGGCCGTCGACGAGAATATTTTCTGATTGTTGAAAGTCAATGACTGCATCATGAGTGTTAGATTCAAATTCACCGTCTACTTCATCATCAAAAAACCCTAGGAGGTTTAATTGTTCTTGAAGTGTTTCAACAGATTCTCCTTCGTCTCCTTCCGATAGGATTTCTAAAGAACCAACCGTTATTGGTCCAGGAATTCCATCTTCATCGAGTCCGTGCTTTTCTTGATACTTTTCAATGGCGGAAGTTGTTTCTTTTCCGAATTCACCGTTCACTTCCTCATCATCAAGGAAACCGCGCTCATTTAACAGCTCTTGCAATGTTTCTACTTCGGAATTTTCTTGTCCTGATTTCAAGTCCGTACTTAATAATTCACTGGCATCTGCACCTGCAGGACCGGTTAACAAACCAATCGTCGCTACAATTGCAGGGACACCTATTAACTTCCATGTATGAAATGATGGTTTAAGTTTCAAAATACGAAACCTCCAATTCCTTAAAATTTGTTGTCCCTTTGACGATTTACATCGTATCAATCTTTATTAAGGGAAATCAATGGAAAAAAGGCTTCTTAAACAAAATGAAATATGAATGTAATTAGGGAAATCTGTCCACAATATATCTGTTCGTTTTTCAACCCATATGAAATATGATAGAAGAATAAAATATGAGAGAAGAGCGGGAGGAAGAGATGAAATATGCATTTGCATTTTTTATGGAGGTATCAGTACGTTCGTAGTTTTCTTCTACTATAGCATGAAAACCAGCCCTGTAAAACGCAGGGCTAGTTTTCTTTAAAACCGTATATAATAAATTGTTTGATATCTTTGAAAACCCCAATATCGATGAAGATAACGATAAGGACTAAAAGTGCTGGACCGAATAAAAGTCCAACTGGTCCAAATAATTGAAGGCCGGCAAATAAAGAAACAAGGACGGCAATAGGATTTAAATTCATGCTAGATGATAACACTTTAGGCTCAATGGTTTGGCGCACAATCATTGTAATGCTGTAAAGAACGGCTAGACTTATACTCAGTCCAATGCTTCCTGTCACTAAAAGATAGACAGCCCAAGGTAATAAGATGGTACCTGTCCCGAGATACGGAAGAAATTCAGCGATACCGACGATAATCGCAAGCAATACTTTTCCGTCTACTTGTAAAATCGACAACCCTACAAATACGATAATACCAGTGATAAACATTAGTATTAATTGGGCTCTAATATATCCAAACACCCTTCCCCACATGGCACGGTGAAAAGCATGTATTTTTTTATTGACTCCGCTTGGAATATATTTTCTAAACCATTCCATAATTCGTTCCCAATCTTTTCCTATGAAATAGATAGACAATAATATGAATAGTAAAGCGACAAGGAATGTAGGAACATTGATGACAATTTGAGTCAATCCGTCGGCAATTTTCTGTGCAAATTGGCCAAGGGCTGTTCCTATTTGAGTTCCTATTTCTGAAATACCATCGTTAAAAGTGAAGCCGTCCCCTTCACTTAAATTATCAGCAACTCCAATTATATCCTGCCAGACAGGAAAAACTGTTTGATTAAAGAACTGTTGAATGTTCACAAAAGCTTGTTCCATCCAGGAAGGTGCTTTGTCCGCAAATCGCTGGACAGCATCAATAACTAAAAAGGTTAATCCAGTAATAATTCCTCCTATAATAGAAAGGCCGATAAGTAAGGCAGTTAGTGCAGCAATACCTTTAGGAAATCTTGCTTTACGGTGAAGAAATGAAGATAACGGTTTTAATATCCACGCAAATAACGCTGCTAGCCAAAACGGATACGTGAGTTTAAACACGGTCATAATGGTCCATAGAAGAACGGTAACTGCAACGATAACTAAAAAAAGTCTGACGATAATCCAACCTGTCTGTTTTTTCACACGTATCCTCCTCTTTTTTTATTGATTTCTGTGTATTATCTATTTTACCTTTATTCTTGTCTAAATTACCAGTCATGAAATAATGAAAATAAGAGGTTTAATAATTTTTGTTATGGAAATATAAAAAGAAGACACATATTTATAATTTATACTACATTTCCATGAAATGAGGGAATATGATGCAGTTAAAAGATAATGTATGGATTGTAACAGGAGCAGCTTCCGGAATGGGAGGTGCCTGCGCGAAAATGATTGTAAATAACGGCGGGAAAGTTGTCATCGCTGATATCAATGTACGGAAAGGGAGAAAACTTTCAGAGGAATTAGGAAAAAATGCTATCTTTTTAAAGACGGATGTTACGTCAGAAGAAGATGCAAGCCGGACAGTGGAAGACAGCATCAATCATTTTGGTAAACTTAATGGACTCATTAACTGTGCGGCGCTTGGAGTTGCTGAAAAGATTTTAAATAAGAAGAGTACCCACTCCCTTGAGCATTTCTCCAGAGTGGTTCAAATTAATTTAGTAGGAACATTTAATATGTTAAAGCAAGTGGCTGACAAATTAAAAAGAAATGAACCTAATCAGGATGAAGAACAAGGCGTAATTATTAATACAGCTTCTGTCGCAGCATTTGAAGGACAAATTGGACAAGCTGCTTATAGTGCTTCTAAAGCGGGTATTGCAGGACTGACTTTACCAGCTGCGCGCGAACTGGCTAGATACGGGATAAGAGTAATGACAATAGCGCCGGGATTATTTGAAACTCCATTGTATGAAGCACTTCCCGAAAGTGCTAAAGACACATTAGGTGGGATGACACCATTCCCGCAAAGGCTTGGACGCCCGTCGGAGTATGCAGCCCTTTCAAAACAAATAATCGAAAATCCAATGTTGAATGGAGAAACGATAAGACTTGATGGTGCCTTGCGAATGCCTCCCCAATAACATTAAACATTATGTTTGGTTGTTATTTCATTTAAACGACGAAGCATATCACCGATACCGCGACAACCTTTTAAAGGAGTTACCCACGTATAATGGTGGGGATTCTCTATGATACGGTGCATCACTTTTTCATGTTTTTGGCCGGTTAATAAAATAATAGATTTAGTCTCATTTAGTTTTTTTGTTTGCCATTGGGAATGAAGATCGGTGTCCGAAATAACTTCCCGCTTAGGAAAATGAAACCCTGCATCATAGTTTTCCGGCACAATGTCGAATGGAAGAAGAAAGCCGTGTTTTGCTGAAAGTATGACCCATGGATAGTTGTTTTTATCAGCAAACGATTGGCATTTTTTATGCAAAGTACCTTGGTAAGCGTCTTTAGCATACACGGCACCGGTTTGTGGTTTTATATCCCAAATTTTCTTTTTTCCACATGGAACAATACAAAGGTTCTCCATTCTATCACTGTCCTTTCTTTTACTATGTTATAATAAATGAAGTATAATCAGCAAAAGTTTGGAGTGGAGCAAATGTATGAGGAACCGATATTTTTGGAACCAGTCTTTAAAGAAAGAATTTGGGGCGGGACCAAGTTGAAAGAAGAATTCGGTTACGATATACCATCCGAAACAACAGGGGAATGTTGGGGAATTTCTGCCCATTCAAACGGAGCAAGTATTATAAAAAATGGACCTTTAAAAGGAAAATCGTTGAAAACTGTTTGGGACAACCACAAGGGATTATTTGGCGATGAGTCCGGAGAAGAATTTCCTTTACTTATTAAATTGTTGGATGCAGCTGCGGATTTATCTGTTCAAGTGCATCCTAATGATGATCAAGCACATAAGCTGGAGGATAAAGAAGCGTTTGGAAAGACAGAGTGCTGGTATGTTGTAAGCGCAGAACCTGGTGCTGCATTAATTCTTGGCCACCATGCTGAGTCAAAGAAACAGTTGGAGACGAAAATGAGAGAAGGTGAATGGGACACTCTCTTGAGAGAAGTTCCTATACAAACAGGAGACTTTTTTTATGTTCCGAGCGGTACCATCCATGCGATTGGTAAAGGAGCACTTATTTTAGAAACACAGCAAAGTTCTGATACGACTTATCGGGTTTACGATTATGACCGTACAGATCAACTAGGGAATAAGCGGGAGTTGCATTTGGATAAATCGATAGAAGTAGCCACTGTGCCGCACCAAAACCCAAAAAAAATGCGAAAAAAGCTCATAGATAACGATAGTGGCATAGTCGAACAGCTTGTAATGTCCCCTTTTTTTTCGGTCTATCACATAAAAGTGAATGATATATTAGATCCGGTTGTAACAGCGCCTTACATGCTAGCAACCGTGTTAAATGGTGAGGGCACAATAGAATCAGAGACTTCTAAAGTGGCGATTACAAAAGGGGACCATTTTATTATTCCTGCTTCGATAGGCAGTTATGTTATAAAAGGGGATGTAGAATTAGTAACAAGCACAAGAGAGTCGTGATTAGGGAAAACACAATTCATAAAAATTACAATACGTGCAGGCTTTTTGGTCGCTTGTTTGTGGAAATGACTCTAAAGGGAGAGGTTGATTTTCTGACGCATCTTCCAAATATTTTGTCATCCACTCTACACTGCTCCCAATCAATTCCTGCACTTTTTCTAATGTTACGGGATCTAGTTGGTGTTCGACGTGCTCCCCTTCTAACAAATATTCATTTCTAATGATAATGTCATCAAGACTATCCACTTCATAGGTTTGTAATAAATAAAGAACGTAAAGAGCAAGCTGATAAGGATCTTCCTCCGATTGCTTGCCCGTTTTCCAGTCCACAATAACCCACTTGGTTCGATCTAAATCTTTGTATAACAAATCCAATACGACAAAGACTTTTAACTGCCCTACTTGTAAAATTCGAAACTTCTCGGCTTCTAAAAATTCGATTTGTTCATTATAAGCGAGTTCTTTCATAGTTTGGCTTGTCAGAAAATGGTGCATCGTTACGTGAAGACGATGTGTTATCTTATCTACTTTACTTTGGGGAAGTTGACTAGTATTTCCGTAATAGATTTCATGAAACATGGTTGTCTTTTTTGGACGGTCCCACCAATTACTATACCGTTTCGTAGAATCGACAAATCCTTTGTTCAGCTGATGTCTCACTTGTTCCCGCAGGTTTTCTTCACTAGGAATATAACCTGTGTTTAAGTATTCATCAATGACATGATCTATCACGTCATGGACAATCGAGCCAAAAAACATTTCTAGATTGGTTAAGTTTTTCAAACGATAAGCATGCTTGCTTGTTTGGGAAGCGTCACGAAGCCAACCGTTGTGAGATGTGTAATATTGGTGGGCATATTGTCTTGCACAATGCATCAATGTTTTATGGCGGGAAAGAGACCAGGAGAATTCAGGATACGTTTTTATTTCAAACAAAGGAGAGCACCTTCCTTCAAACAATGAATAAGAAGCTTATTTTACAATAAGCGGGTGACCAAAATAATATCCTTGGAATAGGGTAAACCCCATAGATTTAGCTTTTTCAAATTCAGATTTTGTTTCCAATTTTTCAGCTAATAATGTAAATGAATAAACCTTAGAAGCCTGCACGACATTTTTAATATTCGTTACATCACTATCTTGCCAGTCTATTTTCACGATATCGGCAAAAGGCAGAAATGAGTCACTTTTTTCCGTTAATATGAAATCATCTAGCGCAATTTGATAGTCCTTTTCCTTTAGTTCCTGCAGAATGTGTAAAATTTCAGGGCTCACTTCGATATCTTCTAAAATTTCTACCATCATTTTTGAGGCAGGTAATAATAAAGGAACTCTTTGTATTAATGAGTTTTTGGTGAAATTGATAAAAGCCGTGTTATTGTCTGTAATGGTGTCTAATCCGATATCTAAAAAACTTTTAAAGATGACATCGGATGTCGCTTGATCGGGGTTTTTGGCACGAAAACTTTTGCATGAATCTTCCCGATATAATAGTTCGTATCCGATAATTTTTTTTTCTGCTGTAACGATAGGTTGTCTTGCCACTGAGACGGTCATGTTAGCCTCCGACTGATTTAAATATGTTATCTGCAACTATAATAGATGTTCTATATAAGTGATATTAGCTTCATTATAACAAACAGCTTAAGAAAAAACTATTTTCATAAGAAGAGAAGAATTATGTCTTATGAAAATAGTATTAAAAGTTTAATAATTAGGTTGTTTTGCTCCGGATTCAATTTCTTCAATATGATGACAAGCTGCTTGATGAGTTCCTGTCATGTCTTTTGTTACTCTTAATTCTGGTACTTCGTTTTTACATTTTTCGGTTGCAAATGGACAACGTGTATGGAAACGACATCCAGTAGGAGGGTCAATCGGAGAAGGGACATCTCCTTTTAGGTGAATACGTTCCTGCTGATTACTAGGATCAGGTACTGGTATGGCTGATAATAAAGACTTCGTATAAGGATGTTTAGGATTATCGAATATTTCTTTTTTTTCTCCGATTTCAACTATTTTTCCTAAATACATGACGGCAACACGATCAGAAATATGTCGAACAACGCCTAAATCGTGTGCGATGAATAAATAAGTGAGATTTAAATCACGTTGCAGTTGTTTCAACAAATTTAGAACTTGTGCTTGGATGGAAACGTCTAACGCAGACACTGATTCATCACAAACAATGAATTTAGGATCAACAGCTAATGCCCGGGCAATTCCAATTCGTTGGCGTTGTCCGCCGCTAAATTCATGCGGAAACCGATCAAGTTGATGAGAACCTAGTCCTACTGTGTCTAGCAGTTCCATAATCTTGTCCATCCGCTCCGCTTTAGGTAAGACTTTTTGAATACTCATAGCTTCTTCGAGAATCTGTCTAACGGTCTGCCTAGGATTGATAGATGCATACGGATCTTGAAAAATAATTTGAAGATCTTTACGCTTTCTCCTCATCTGTTGCTTGTTTAAGGCAAGTAAATCGTCACCTTGGAATGTTATTTCACCTGAAGTGGGGTCATCGAGTCGAAGAACAGCACGTCCAGTCGTAGATTTTCCACACCCTGATTCTCCCACGATACTTAAAGTTTCTCCTTCATTTACATAAAAACTGACGTCATCAACCGCTTTGACATGGTTAACGGTACGCCCGAAAATACCACCTTTTATTGGAAAGTATTGCTTTAAATTATTGATTTCCAGCAGTTTTGTAGTCATCGACAACATTCACCTCCGCTTTTCCATCCCATTCGTCACTATAAATCCAGCATCTCACTTTATTTCCATTCTCTAATTCATCTAAATCAGGAAGCCGTTTTTCGCAGATGTCGCTGGCAAAAGGACATCTTGGGGCAAAGCGACAGCCATCAGGCATATTACCAGGCTTAGGGACATTGCCTTCTATAACATTCAATTCTTCCTGATCGATGTCATGTCTTGGCAAAGATTGCATTAAACCAACAGTGTACGGATGTTTTGGAGATCTGAATAACGAATGTACATCAGCATATTCGACAATCTTTCCAGCATACATGACAGCAACATAATCACATGTTTCTGCAACGACACCTAAGTCATGGGTGATGAGAAAGACTGACATTCCAAGTTGACTTTGTAACTTTTTTATTAACTCTAGAATTTGAGCTTGTATCGTTACATCTAACGCGGTAGTTGGCTCGTCTGCAATAAGCAGTTCAGGGTTACATGCTAAAGCAATAGCTATCATTACACGCTGACGCATACCGCCCGACAACTCATGAGGATATTGTTTAATTCGTTCTTTTGGTGAAGGAATACCGACTAATTCCAACATTTCAACAGATTTTGTGAGAGCTTCTTTTTTGGAGAGCCCTTGGTGAATTCTATAAACTTCCGAGATTTGTTCACCTACTGTATAAACCGGATTAAGAGACGTCATAGGTTCTTGAAAAATCATCGATATTTGATTTCCGCGCAGTTGCTGCATTTGGCGTTCCGACTTGGAAAGTAAATCCTCTCCATTCATAGAGATAGATCCTTCGACAATTTCACCAGGATGTTGAATCAGTCTCATTATCGATAAAGAGGTAATACTTTTTCCGGATCCGGATTCGCCAACTACCCCAACGGTTTTCCCTTTTGGAACATTAATAGTAACACCATCAACGGCTTTTATTTCATCTCCTTCAATAAAAAAGGAAGTTCGCAAGTCGGAAATTTCAAGAACATTTTCGTTCTGTGACATGTTTTTATTCCGCCTTTCTTTCTATTCGAGCATTCTATATTAGTTTAAATCAATTCTTTTGTTTAAGAACCGATAAGAAATATCAACGAGTAAGTTGACTATAATAAATATAACGGCAACAACTAAAACAGATCCTTGGACTGCAGGGAAATCCCGGGCTTGAATGGATTCAACAATGTAACGTCCTAATCCATTAATGGAAAAGACCGTTTCTGTTAAAACGGCTCCTGTTAAAAGTGTTCCAAATTCAAGTCCAATCACCGTGACGACAGGGATCAGTGCATTCTTCAAAGCGTGTTTGTAAATGACATAACGTTCTTTAACACCTTTTGCACGGGCTGTTCTAATATAATCTTGACTAATGACTTCAAGCATACTTGAACGGGTCATACGGGCGATAATCGCAGCACCGGCTGTACCAAGAGCTATAACTGGAAGCACAATTTGTTCTGGTGATCCCCACCCTGATACAGGAAATATTTTTAGCTCAATAGCGAACCATTGCATCAGCATTAATCCGAGCCAAAAGTTAGGCATAGATAAACCAAACAGAGCAATAATCATTGTAAGTGCATCAGTGAGTGTATAATGGCGGACGGCCGAAATGATACCTGCGATTAATCCTATAAATACACTTAGTATCATGCTGTAAAAAGCAAGTTCAAGTGTAACCCAAAAACGACTGAAAACTTCTTCTGTAACTTCTTGTCCACTTTGAATGGACGTGCCAAGGTCACCTTGGAGAGCGTTTAAGAGGAAATTAAAATATTGCATCGGAAGTGGATCATTTAACCCGAGACGTTCCCGGATTTGCTCAATTGTCTGCTGACTAGCAGCTTCCCCGGCAATAATTTGGGCTGCATCTCCAGGAACAAGATGCATCATTAAAAATACTAATATTGTGACACCTAGTAATACAGGTATAGTTTGCAAGATTCGTCTGATAGTAAAAACAAACACACGGTTCACTCCTTTCTATTACGATTTCATTTTAGGATCGAGAGCATCTCGTAACCCATCTCCAAATATATTAAATGCCAACACGACAATAACGATTGCTAAACCAGGAAACAAGGCGACATGACCAGCATCAAAGATGTAGTTTCGTCCATCACTTAACATTGCTCCCCATTCAGGTTTTGGAGGTTGGGCACCCAACCCGAGAAAAGAGAGACCAGCAGCAGTCAAAATAGCGGTAGCTATACGTAATGTAGCTTGGACAATAATAGGAGAAAAAACGTTAGGAAGCACATGACGAACAATAATTCGAAAGTCACTAGCTCCTAAGGCTCGAACAGCATCAATGTATTCTAATTCTTTAACAGAAAGAGTGGACCCTCTTACAATTCTTGCAAAAGATGGAACAGAAAAAACTCCAACTGCAATGATGACGTTATTTAAACTAGGTCCAAGTATCGTTACTACTCCAAGTGCGAGTAAAATACCAGGAAATGCGAGCAAAATGTCCATTGCTCTCATAATGAGAGTGTCAATTTTCCCTCCGAAATAGCCTGAAATAATGCCGAAAATTACCCCAACAATGGCACCAATCACAACGGAAAAGAATCCTATGTAAAGAGTGATGGACATGCCATGAATAATACGGCTGAATATATCACGTCCAAGATGATCAGTTCCAAACCAATGTTCAGCAGATGGTCCTTGAAGTTTATTGACAAGAACTTGTTCTCCTGCACTAAAAGGGACTAGATACGGGCCTACAAAAGCTGTAATAACAAACAAAAGAATAAGAAACCCGCCAACCATAGCGGCTTTATTCTTTTTAAGCCGCTTTACGATATTTTTAAAATTTTCAATGTGTGGATTTCGGGGTTTTTCTACAGGTTGATGAATTGTTGTTTCTGGCAATGATTAATCTCCTTTCTACATTCGTTATGTGTAAAATTCTTATATTTCAACATATTACAAAAATGAATTATATCATGATTGAATTATATTACAATGATAAATATATTATAACAAAATAATAGTGTAATAGACATGAATATGTAATCACTTTCTATATATTTACGTTATATATTTTGTTTAAATCTTGCCATCACCCTTTAAAGCAGGAAAGTGAAAAGGTATCTATTACAGAAATTTTTAAAAAATTCACTTGAATAATAATATTATATAAGTTATATTAGTAATTGTTTTAATTGAAAAAGACATAAGGGGTTGAAGTAATGAAGTTATCGCTGAATATTTTCAGAACATTCTTTCTTGCGGTTCTTTTCAGTCTAGTACTGGCTGCTTGTGCTAGCGAACCTAATGAAGGCGGGGAAGAAACAGAGCAAGATACAGGGGCAGAAGAAAATGGGGGAGAAAGTGATAGTGAATCGTCTAATGGACAAGATTTGACTATTGCTTGGTCGTCAGATGTAAAAGGAATTGATCCACAAGGTTCTAATGATGTTCCTTCTAGTAACGTCCAACATAATATTTTTGAAACGCTTGTAACCCAAGATGAAAACATGGACATTCAACCTAATTTAGCAACAGAGTGGGAGCAAACAGAGGACACAACTTGGGAGTTTACACTTCGTGAAGATGTTACGTTCCATGACGAGGCAGAATTTAACGCGGAAGCTGTAAAGGCGTCATTCGACCGGATTCGTGATGAAGATATTGGATCGCCGCGAGCTTTCTTATACGAAATGGTGGAAGAGGTTAATGTGATAGATGACTATACGGTCGAATTTGTAACAGAATTTCCGTTTGCACCACTACCATCTCACCTTGCTCATAATGGCGGTGGTATTATAAGTCCAGATGCAATTGAAGAAGATTATGCTGCGATGGAGGAAGGGGAAGACCCTGGTTCTTATATCGACGAGAATCCAGCCGGTACTGGTATGTTTAAATTACAAGAATGGGACTCTGGTAATAAAATCGTTCTTGAAAAAAATGAAGACTATTGGGGCGAAAACCCATCTCTTGATACTGTGACATTTCAAGTTACACCGGAAGACTTGACGAGAGTAGGCGAACTTGAAACGGGTAAATCTGATATTATTTTCCCTGTCAGTCCAAGTGATACATCCCGTGTCGACAATATGGAGAACGCAAGTATGTATGTGCAAAAGAGTTTAAGTTTGGAGTATATTAGTTTTAATACACAAAAAGAACCTTTTGATGATAAACGGGTTCGCCAAGCTCTTTCCATGGCTGTTGATAAAGACCAAATTGTGGATGGCATAATGGATGGTGCTGCTACAAAAGCAGTAGCACCAATTGGTGAAAACGTGTTTGGCTTTAGTGATGAAGTAGAAGGGCTTCCTTATGATCCGGAACAAGCGAAAGAACTTCTGGCTGAAGCTGGATACGAAGACGGGTTTTCTACAACACTTTGGACTAATGATGATCGGGAACGCCAAGATATTGCGGAAGTTGTACAACAACAATTGAAAGAAATTAATGTTGATGTAGAGATTGAAGTACTGGAATGGGGCGCTTACCTCGATAGTACAGCAGAAGGAGAACATGACATGTTTATCCTTGGTTGGAGCACTGTGACCGGGGATGCGGACTATGGAATGTATCCATTATTCCATTCTGACAATGTCGGTGAACCTGGAAACCGTGCGTTTTTTGAGAACGACGAAATAGATTCTGTTTTAGAAGAAGCACGCCGAGCAGGTGATGACGCCAAAAGAGAAGAGTTGTATAAAGAAGCGATGGAGTTACTAGTTGAAGAAGCACCGATGATTTATTCACACCATGATGATTATCTAGTAGGTGTTAGTGACGACGTCGAAGGATTTTGGAAACATCCAAATGGAATATTCCAGCTCCAAGATGTAAGCATATCTGAATAATTGAGATGAGGACTGTCCCAAAAGTGGTTAAAAGCAACTTTTGAGGACAGCCTTTTTTGTATTGGAAGACGAAGGTACACTTTGTTCCATGATTATTCTTAAAAAAACAACAAATAAAAATGCCGTTACTCGTTTGTTATTTGTTTTATTTACATACAATAATGGAGATGTTAGTGTAGTTCATTGTGTGAAAAACACTTTAAAACAATGGACAATAAAAATTCTAGGATGCAGTCGCCAACTGAAAGTGTTAGAGGATGGCAAACTTCATCTCATGAAAAGACAAAGGAGAGAAAAATATCACTACAAATGAACACAGCAAGTCAAAGATTGATTGGACGGTATTAGGAATAAGCGGAGGTCTATTATCTCTATTTGTTATTATTTCGTTTATTAATTTAGATGCTATTACGGCTTTTGTTAATACGACTTTCGGTTGGTCCGTCACTTATTTTGGTGCTTTTTGGCAATTGCTTATGTTAGCTACATTTGTTGTTTCCATTTGGCTTGCAATGTCAAAGTATGGAAAAATTAAATTAGGAAACATGTCGAATCCAGAAATTAGTACATTTAAATGGGTTTCTATGATAATGGCTACATTATTAGCTGGTGGTGGAGTATTCTGGGCAGCAGCAGAACCTATGTATCATTTCATGGATTCGCCCCCTCTATTTAATAATAACGGTAATGGAAGCGGAGCTGCGCCTGCTCTTGCACAAAGCTTCATGCACTGGGGCTTTTTAGCTTGGGCGATTCTAGGTACGTTGAGTGCGGTTGTGCTTATGTATGGTCATTATCATAAAGGTATGCCAATGAAACCGAGAACGCTGCTTTATCCAATGTTTGGCGATAAAATAAATCATGGAATAGCAGGGAAACTTATTGATGCTTTTTCTATTATTTCTGTTGCAGCAGGTACAATAGGTCCGATCGGTTTCTTAGGACTGCAGGCAAGCTATGGTTTGCAGGCTGTTTTCGGTATTCCAGACGTCTTTGTCACACAATTGGTTATCATTATTGGAGTAGTTATTATATCAACTATTTCTGCAGTAACTGGTCTATATAAAGGAATACAATGGTTAAGTAAATTTAATGTGAGGCTTGCTCTAGTACTTATGGCTATCTTACTCATTGTAGGACCGGCTGGATTTATCATCGATCAGTATGTAGTATCACTTGGAACTTACTTGGATCAATTCATTTCAATGGGTATGTACAGGGGCGATGATGATTGGCTTGGACTTTGGACAATATTCTTCTGGGGATGGTTCATAGGATATGGTCCTATGATGGCGATGTTAGTTAGTCGTATCTCAAGAGGACGTACCGTTCGAGAAATAATGATTGCTGTTTCCGTCATTGCCCCACTTGTTACTACGTTTTGGTTTACAGTCGTGGGTGGATCTGGAATCTTTTTTGAAATCCAAAATCCAGGTTCTGTTTCCGATGCACTTATGAATACAGGTATGCATGCAGCAATGATTGCTATAACAGAACAGTTTCCGCTAGCAAGTGTCATTACTCCGTTGTTTTTATTGCTTACGATTTTGTTTGTTGTAACGACTACGGATTCTATGGCATTTACGATTTCGATGGGAGTGACTGGGGAAGAAAATCCTCCAGGTAGTATTCGAATTTTTTGGGCAGTGCTTATGGGAATCATCGCAGCTATTTTGCTATACATCGGTGAAGGAAGCGTAGAAGCACTGCAAAACTTTATTGTAGTTACAGCTGTTCCTGTTTCTATTCTATTACTGCCGATGATTTGGTTAGCCCCTCGTGTCGTGAAGAAAATGGCAAAAGGTCAAGGGATAAAATAAATAATGTAAAAAGCTGTTCGGAAGTAGGTCCCGAACAGCTTTTTTACAATTTTTCTTATACCGAAGCTTCTTGAAGTTTGTGGATAATTTTTAGTGATTTTCCTGTTCCCATGGCTACAGCTTCTAACGGGTTAGGTGCCAGGTGAACGGGAACAATAATCTTATCACTGAGCCATTCCTGAATGCCACTCAACAGGGAACCGCCTCCTGTCAAGATAATACCTTGATCGACGATGTCGCCGCTTAATTCTGGCGGACAGCTTTCAAGTGTTTCCCGGATGGCCTCCAAAATATGATCGAGTGATTCAGAAATGGCATCGTGAATTTCACTAGAACGTAATACAATCGGTTTTGGTAGACCGGTCACAAGGTCGCGCCCTCTTATTTCTATTGATTGCTCTGGATGATTAGGATCAGCATTTCCTATGTTTATCTTCACTTCTTCTGCTGTCCGTTCCCCAATCAACAGGTTATAAGTCTTTCTTACGTATTGAATAATATCTTCATCTAAGTTGTCTCCGCCTCTTCGTACGGATTGAGACGTTACCACTCCCCCGTAAGAAATAATTCCTACTTCCGAGGTTCCACCTCCAATATCGACCACGACGTTTGCTACAGGCTCGTCCACTGGCAAGTCAGCACCAATAGCCGCTGCTACAGGTTCTTCAATTAAATGCACAGATTTTGCACCACAACTTATGATGGCGTCACGAATAGCGCGGCGCTCGACAGAAGTGGAGCCGCATGGAGTGCAGACAATGACTTTAGGTTTCCGAATGGAAAACCCGGTGTCCTTACTAATTCGTTTCATGACATGTTTTAACATGGTAGAAGTTATATCGTAATCAGCTATGACTCCTAGTCTCAAAGGACGCATTGCGACAATATTGCCGGGTGTTTTCCCAACCATGTCTTTTGCTTCTGTACCAACAGCCAACACGTTATTTGTGTCAGTGTTAAGAGCAACGACGGAAGGTTCGTTTAGCACAATGCCTTTTTCCTTTGTATAGACGAGAATATTAGCTGTTCCCAAATCAATTCCAATTTCAGCGTTTGATATCATCCGAATTCACCCTTCTTGAGGTTATTTTTCTCATTTCCCCATTGTAAAAGCCTGTAGCTGACTTTGTAAGGGGCGAATAGATTAGAACAGGAGAAAAAATAATATGTGAATGAGATATAGGATGAAAGCCTTTAAAGCTGATTATATAGTCAATATATCCCCTTAATATAGCAGGTGAAGGAAATCTTCTTTATCTATTGGACCAAAGTATTCCTGTAAATTAAATGGAGAGATGGCTTCTTTTATGGCATTGGACTCATACTTGGTTCCTTCTAAAGTCCGTTCGATGTCTGCGACTTCTGATACACCGAAAAAGTCACCGTATATTTTGCATTCTTGAATGACTCCTTTTTTTACATTGAAACGGATGTCTATGAGACCAGCGTCAAATTTTTTAGATCTGTGGATATCAAAAGAAGGGGATTTACCATAATTCCAATCCCAGTTATTGTAGCGTTTATCTGCAATTTGGTGAATTTGATCCCAATCTTCGTCTGATAAGGTATACGTAGGGATTATGTCATCTTCTCCAAAAATAAATCGAAGCAGCAGATGTTTGAAATCTTCGACAGTTAATGGTTCATCTAAATAATCGTTAATATTTCCGACCCGGCTTTTGATAGATTTGATTCCTTTTGATTTTATTTTTTCATCTTTCACATTAAGAGCAGAGACAATATTTTCTGTTTTCGAATCAAGCATTAATGTTCCATGACTGAACATGCGACTCTTCGATGAAAACTGAGCATTACCGGATATTTTTTTGCCATCTACTTGTAAATCGTTTCTACCAGACATTTCTGCTGGTACACCCATGCTGTTTAAGGCATCAACGACGGGTTGTGTAAACTTTTTGAAATTGTGAAAGCTATCACCGTCATCTTTTGTAAGAAAACTAAAATTGAGGTTGCCGAGGTCATGGTAAACTGCGCCACCGCCGGACAATCGTCTCACTACATGAATGTCATGTTCATTGACATAGTCGACATTGATTTCTTCAATGGTATTTTGATTTTTACCTATGATAATGGATGGTTTGTTAACATAAAACAATAAATACGTGTCTTCTTTATCAAGATCCATATGATGAAGGGCGAATTCCTCTATAGCTAGATTTATTCGCGGATCAGTGATTCCTTCATTATCGATAAAACGCATGGAATGTCCTCCCTTGAAACAATTATTATGATTTTATTATCGCATAAGGCAGCTACGATAGCCAATTACTAGCAGTTATAGGCGTTATATATTCTCTAAAAGAGCATATTGGCATAAGAACGATAATGTTTAGAATTTTTCGGGAAAATCTAAGCAGAAGCAAAGCATTACGATAGGAGAGAAGTTGGCGTTATGTTCTTTTCCTTCTATAATACTAATAAGATAATTAAAATGAAGCGTAAGGAAAGTTGGTTAAAAGATGAAGCGATTGCTTCTTATCCCTGGTTTTATTGTTATTGGATTCCTCATGCAGTTAAACGCAGACCACCTGCCAACAATAGAAAGTAATTTCACTTCCGTTGTGGAAAACGGAGATGAATGGGGTTGGGACTAAACCTTTATAAGAATGAAAAATGCCGAACGATTTTACAAAATCGTTCGGCATTTTTCGTTCCTAAGACAAATCGCTGCGCCAAAATACTTCGCTTTCCGCGGGCACGGCTCGAGCCTCCTCGGCAGAAAACCCCTGCCTGCGGGGTCTCGAGACACGTGCTTTTCCCGCAGGAGACGAAGTATTTTGGCTCCGCTAATATGCAGCTCTTGACCAGCACCACAAGACATTCGTGTTTACTACCGCATATTTTTCTTTTGTCCCAACCTCTTTTGTTTGTTTATGAGATAAAAGAGTATATTTGAATCAACCAAGAAAGATTAAGCTGAAATCATTGACTTTTCTTCTGAACCTAACTAAAATAACGATAAACAAGTAAACTTATAATGTTGATAAGCATACTATGAATTAACAGAAGATACAACGTTTCTATCCTCGTAAAAAAAAGGAGGAAGGCTCATGATTACTTATGAAACCATGAATCAGAGCGAGATAGATGAGGTTAACAAAGTACTTGAAGGAAAAAGTGCTCGTGATGTAATACGCTGGAGTTATGACAATTATGGTGATGATTTGGTTTATGCCTGCAGCTTTGGAGTGGAAGGAATAGTTCTTATTGATTTGATCAGCAAGATAAAATCGGACGCCACAATAATATTTTTAGATACAGATTTTCATTTTAAAGAAACGTATGATTTAATTGACAGAGTGAAAGATCGTTATCCAACCTTGAACATCAAAATGCTCCGTCCGAAATGGACCCCAGAAGAACAAGCAGAGCAAGAAGGTGACAAGTTGTGGGAAACAAATCCAGACCGCTGCTGTCAAATTAGAAAGTTGGAGCCGTTAGAAAACGAACTTCAACAATACCATGCGTGGATGTCGGGATTAAGAAGAGAACAGTCCCCTTCACGTAAAAATACGGAGTTTGTGAATGTGGACAATCGTTTTTCTTCCGTGAAAATTTGCCCTCTTATTCACTGGACGTGGGATGACATTTGGATGTATGTAGAAGCATTCAACCTTCCGTATAATTCTTTACATGACCAGAACTACCCTAGTATTGGATGTATTCAATGTACATCCGCTGTCTTAGATGGAGATGATTTAAGAAGCGGTCGTTGGAACGGTCAAGGGAAAACAGAGTGTGGATTGCATAAATAAATAGAAAGGACAGTGGTAATATGACGCTTAGTACACCCAATGGAGGAACATTAATTAACCGAAAAGATTTTTCTAAAGATACGTCAAGTATTGATACAGCAATTGAATTGGATGATGTTTCTGTATCAGATTTAGAATTAATAGCAAATGGGGCTTTCAGTCCTTTAACCGGTTTCTTAAATAAAAAAGAGTATGATTCTGTTGTCGACAACATGCGCCTGACAGATGGTTCAGTGTGGAGTATTCCAATCACACTTCCTGTGGATGAAGATACGGCATCACAGTTGGAGGCAGGTAAAGAAGCTCGTCTTGTTTATCAAGGTACGACATATGGGGTTATTCAAATTGAAGAACTATTTACCCCGAATAAAAAATATGAAGCGGAAAAAGTATATCAAACGACAGATGATGAACACCCAGGAGTTAATAAATTATATGAACGCCCTAACCAGTATGCGGCAGGAGATATTACATTGGTTAAGGAAATTCCGCATGAGCAATTTAATGCTTACTACCTTGATCCCGCTGAGACAAGAGAAGCTTTTGCTAAAAAAGGCTGGAAGACGGTCGTCGGCTTTCAAACGAGAAACCCGGTTCATCGTGCGCACGAGTATATTCAAAAAACTGCATTAGAAACCGTCGATGGTTTGTTTTTAAATCCACTTGTTGGAGCAACGAAAGCAGGCGATATTCCTGCAGATGTAAGAATGGAGAGTTATGAAGTTCTATTAAAGGATTATTATCCTGAACAGCGTACTTTTTTAGCGGTTTTTCCGGCAGCAATGAGATATGCAGGACCAAGAGAAGCCGTTTTCCACTCCATGGTACGCCGAAACTATGGATGCACGCACTTTATTGTTGGAAGAGATCACGCAGGTGTGGGCGATTATTACGGTACGTATGATGCTCAAAAAATCTTTCAGGAATTTACCCTCGAAGAACTTGGAATCAAACCGCTCTTTTTCGAACATAGCTTTTACTGCACCAAGTGTGAAAACATGGCATCAGCAAAAACGTGCCCTCATGGAAAAGAAGACCACGTTATTTTATCTGGCACGAAAGTAAGAGAAATGTTGAAAAACGGTGAGAAACCGCCACGTGAATTCAGCAGACCTGAAGTAATCGAAGTATTAATTAAAGGGATGCAAGAAACGGTATCATAGTTTTGACAGAGAATGGAGAGGGGCAAGGGCAAAATGGATTCTAAAAATATTGTTTGGCATGATGCGTCTGTAGATCGAAAAGAAAGAAATAATAAAAATGGGCATGAAAGCTTTGTGCTTTGGTTTACTGGACTTTCCGGATCAGGGAAGTCAACGCTTGCAAATGCTGTATCTAGAAAATTGTTTGAAGAGAATAAACAGACATACGTCTTAGACGGCGATAATGTACGTCATGGTTTAAATAAGGATTTAGGTTTTTCACCAGAAGCTCGAACAGAAAACATACGCCGAATTGGTGAAGTAGCAAAACTATTCGTCGATAGCGGTCAAATTGTGAGCACAGCCTTTATTTCTCCGTATCGTGAAGATAGACAGCAGGTTCGCGATCTTTTACAAGAAAATGAATTTATAGAAATTCACGTCGATTGTAGTTTGTCTACTTGTGAAGAAAGAGACCCTAAAGGATTGTATAAAAAAGCTAGAACAGGTGAAATCCCATCTTTTACAGGTGTTAGTTCTCCTTATGAAGCACCTGAAAATCCTGAAATTGTCGTAAATACGGAAGAAAATTCAATTGAAGCTGCTGTTGATATTATTGTTAAAAAGCTAGAAGACAAAGGATTAGTGTAACAGCATTTTTTGAAAACTGCATTGTCGGGGAGGATAAACATCATGAAAACTGGAAAAGTGTATCTTGTAGGAGCCGGCCCCGGTGATGCAGGACTTATAACAGTGAGAGGTTTAGAATGTTTGGAAAAAGCAGACGTTGTTTTATATGATCGTCTAGTAAATCCACTTCTACTAGAGAGAGTGAATGAAGAAGCAGAGTGTATTTATTGTGGAAAACTTCCGGATCGTCATCACCTCCGTCAAGAAGCTATCCAACAGTTATTAATTGACAAAGCAAAAGAAGGACTCCGGGTTGTTCGCTTAAAAGGTGGAGACCCAGGAATGTTTGGAAGAGCAGGTGAAGAGGCAGAGGCTTTAGTAGATGCTGGGATAACCTATGAAATGGTTCCAGGCATTACCGCTGGCATGGCAGTTCCGTTATATGCCGGGGTTCCGGTCACTCATCGTGATTTTTCGGGAAGTTTTGCTGCTGTAACAGGACATACAAAAGCGGAAAATGGACAACCTTCACCGAATTGGAAAGCGTTAGCAGAAGGTATAGATACAATTGCTTTTTATATGGGGAGGAAAAACCTTGAAACTATTGTAGAGCAGCTAACAACATACGGAAAATCTCCTCATACTCCTGTCCTCACTGTTGAGTGGGGAACGACAGGAAGACAGCGTACGATTGAAGGAACACTATCTACTATAAAAGAAAAGGCCGACGAAGCGAATGTGAAAAACCCTGCAATGACTTTAGTTGGAGAAGTGGCTTCTCTTCATAAACAGTTGAATTGGTTTGAGAAAAAACCTTTGTTTGGGCAATTTGTATGGGTCGTAAAAACATCATCATTTCCAGGTGAAATAGCGAATGTGTTGCGAGAAAACGGGGCTGAAGTTTTAGAGGCGCCGTGTTATTTATTTAATAAATCAAAGGTAACATTTCCTGATGAGGTAAGTCGTTATCATTCCCTATATTTCAATGCTTTTGAAAGTGTCTCGTATTTTTTTGACATGTTAAAACAAAGGCAGATTGATATTAGGTTTTTGCCAAAAAATATTTCTGGGAGTACTCAAAGAATTGTAAATAAATTAGCCGAATATGGAATTTTCGCAGAAAAACAGAATATTCAAAATATAGATAACCCAGATTATTGTTTGTGTATCGGATCTGAAGAATCGTTGTCTAGTATTACAAATCTTTCTTCTTATTGTACTCATACTGTCATTAAAAGCTCTAAAACCCGTGAGACACTGGATAGACTGATTCAAGATGATCTTATTAATGCTGTTGTTCTTCCTTCTTCGAAAGCTATAAATACCGTGATTGAAGAACTGTACAACGCAGGTGTTTCTGCTGTAGAATGGTTAAACAATAAGACAATTATTTGTTATGGTCCACATACGAAAGAAGCTGCAATAGCAAAAGGTTTGACGGTACACAGCACGTTAACGTCTCCGAATAGTAAAGAATTGGTTAGTACCTTACGAAGTGACCTTTAGGTTAGTTAGGAGATGTACACTTTTGCGCTGGGGGGAATAGTATGAAAGCCGTCCTTTATGTAGGGCATGGAACTAGAGTGCTTAAAGGAAGTGAACAGTTGAAAAAGTTTGTAGAGGATGCGAAGAAAGATATTCCCTATGACATTCAAGAGACCTGTTTTTTAGAACTTTCTGAACCCGATATTATGGAAGGAGTCGCTCGTTGTGTTGAACGGGGGGCAGATTCTATAGCGGTCATCCCTGTTTTATTACTATCTGCTGGACATATTAAAGAGGATATCCCAAAAGAACTTGAGAAAGTGCAAAAAGCATATCCGGAACTTACAATACAATACGGGGCGCCTTTTGGACTTCACACAAAAATGATTGAAGTGTTACAGCAACGCTTGGAAAGCAAAGGTTGGCAAAAAGGTGAAGATGCTGAAATTTTATTAGTCGGTCGGGGAAGCAGTGACTCTAATGCGATTTCCGATTTTCATGAAATTGCTTCTCTTTTACAAAATCGAACTGCTGTTGAAAAAGTTGATACTGCGTTTTTGGCGGCAGCAAAACCTACTTTTGATGAAGGACTAGCAAATAAGACGAAAAGCAAGGCGAAAAGTGTTTATGTGCTACCATACTTATTATTCACCGGCCTCCTCATGCAAGAAATGGAGGAAAAGATAGAAAAAGCGAATCAAATAAGTGAATCTTCTTTGTATTTATGTGATTATCTTGGGTATGATAAACAGTTGATAGAAGTTTTGAAAGAAAGAGCAGTAGAAACATTTGATCAACCATTTCTATTCGAAAAGAGCGAGGAAAATGTTTAATTTCCCGCTCTTTATACATATGGAAGGAAAATCCGCAGTAGTTGTCGGTGGCGGTAAAATCGCTTGTCGAAAGGTGAATAAACTGTTAGATGCAGGAGCTAAAATAACGGTTATCGCACCGGAACTTCATGATGACTTGATGTGTCATTATTTAAAAGAGAATATACATTGGATAAAAGATGTATGTAAAGCAGATTATTTAACTTCTGCTTTTATTATTATTTCTGCTTCCGGAAATAAAGAAGCACAAGACATTATCCGCCAATCTAGTAGTCCATATCAACTGGTAAATGGTGCGGATAATCAAAAGCTTGGTAACGTGGCATTCCCGGCGTCTTTTCAAGAGGATATGTTTCACGTCGCCGTTTCAACAAATGGAGCATCTCCTGCAAAAGCCAAATCAATAAAACAAAAGTTAAAAAAATGGTTTAAAGAAAAGAAATATAAAAATTAAGGATTGCACCATGAGAATAAGACCCTTATACTTTATTTTGGCAGAGAGCTAAAAGAGTAAAGGGGTCTTTTTTAATGGTAACCGTTATTGTATCTGTGTTAATTATGATTCTGTTAAGCCTTCTTCGAGTGAATGTAGTGCTTGCAATACTCGTTGCCGGTATAACGGCAGGGATTATGTCGGGCTTGAATTTAAATGATTCATTACAATTATTAGTAGAAGGAATGGGGGGACAGGCAGAAACCGCACTTAGCTACATCCTTCTTGGAGTATTTGCGATGATGATTGGATATTCGGGAATTACTGGGGTACTAGTTTCGTCTCTTTTACACGTACTTAAAGGAAAACGAGGATTTTTAATTATGACGATAGCGGCAGCTGCCTGTTTATCTCAAAACGCAATCCCTGTCCATATTGCTTTTATTCCGATTTTAATTCCACCGATGTTAAAAATATTTGATGAAATGAATGTGGATAGACGAGCTGTTGCGTCTGCCTTAACATTTGGTTTAAAAGCACCGTATGTAATGATTCCTGTTGGTTTTGGATATATCTTTCACGAAACGATGTCTGAGGAAATGATATCGAACGGTATGAATATGCCTCTCGACAATATATGGAAAGCAATGCTTATTCCTGGAAGCGGCATGATTGTCGGCCTTTTCGTTGCTGTATTTATTACGTATAGAAAACCTAGAACACTTAATAAAAGTATAGATAAAGCCATTGATCCTTCTAATTTTGAAGTGGAACAAGCACCTTCATTTGGCTTAAAACAAATATTGACGTTAGTAGCTATAGTTGGGGCTCTTATTATTCAGATATTACTGGATTCCCTTATTTTTGGTGCACTAAGTGGAATTATTCTAATGTTTGCATTAAAAGTAGTTCCATTCCGCCATGGAGATGATATGGTTAATGATGGCGTTAAGTTAATGGGCATGATAGCGTTTGTTATGTTGATTGCATCCGGCTTTTCCAACGTACTCACAGAAACAGGTGCAGTTGATGAAATGGTAGAGAAGGCAGTAAGCGTATCGGGTGGTGCAAATGTAGCGACTGCTGCTATTATGTTGTTAGTAGGCCTAGTAGTTACAATGGGGATTGGAACCTCATTTGGAACAATCCCTATATTAGCAGCTTTATTTGTTCCATTTTGTTTAAGTATCGGGTATTCCCCTTTAGCAACGACTGCTTTAATAGGTACAGCAGCAGCAATGGGAGATGCTGGGTCACCTGCTTCTGACAGTACATTAGGACCGACATCCGGTTTAAATGCAGATGGAAGGCATCACCACATATGGGATACTTGTGTACCAACATTTATCCATTACAATATTCCGCTGTTTTTATTTGGATTGATAGCTACAATTGTATTATGATGTATTTTAAGGGGCTGGCCCAAAAGTGATGGAAAACAACTTTTGGGGTCAGTCTTTTTTAGTAGCTCATTTCATGCAGTACAAACACCCCGAGTAGAAGTGGATGAGGGACGAACTTAGGGCTTGAGGTTCAATCACCTTCATACACTCTAGAATGGGGATAATTCAACGGGGAGCTGGAAAACATAACATCACAGCTGAATTGATATATTCAAAAAAGGAGATTAGAATTGTGATGCTCCCATCTTTTCTTTGTATCGTTGTTATTCCTTCGGTTATTTCTGTTGTTACGATGGCGACATTGCTACCTTTAAAATGGATGCTAGAAAAAGAAGTGAATAATAAAAAATCCTTTTTCCCTTTTCACATTATTAATGTTATCTTAATTATGATGATGTGCGGGACGAGCTCGGTCGTCTTTCATGGATTTATGTTGGATGCCATTAATGAAAAAGGATGGGGAGTTGTCTCCCTGTATGCCTATGTATATCCATTGCCGATATTATTTGTATCGTACATAAGTGCAGCTAAGTTTTTTCAGACATCGATACAACCATACCGTATTAGTAAACACAGTAATGTCATTTATTTAAAAACAAGACGAATAAGGTGAGAAACAGGGGAGGAGGGACTGTCACATGGCAGGTAAAAAAAAATACTATGTGGTTTGGAAAGGAAGACAAACCGGTATATATGATAACTGGGCAGATTGCGAAAAACAAGTGAAGGGATACGCAGGTGCTTCCTTTAAATCGTTCAAAACAAAAGAAGAAGCAGCCAATGCATTGGAGAACGGAGAAACTTCTGCCGTTTCAAATTCAGAAACAGGACGTTCTTCTTACATAGAAAATAGCGTGTCTGTAGATGTGGGTTCACACGGAAATCCGGGATTTGTTGAGTACAAGGGAGTTTATACGAAAAACGGTGAAGTATTATTTTCACATCCAGGTATTCAAAAGGGAACGAATAATTTAGGAGAATTTTTAGCCATTGTTCATGCTCTTCAGTATTTAACGGAAAAGAAGAGCGATATACCTGTATATAGCGATTCTGACACAGCAATCATTTGGGTGAAGAAAGGTAAAGCAAATTCAAGCTTAAAACATACGAAAGAAACAGAGGAGATTTGGAGTCTCGTAGAAAAAGCCGAAAAATGGCTGAAACATAATAGCTGGAACAATCGAATTTTAAAATGGAATACAAAGGCGTGGGGAGAGATAAAGGCGGATTACGGTCGAAAGTGAATGTTGTATTCAAAATGTTTAATGACTAACTCAGCTTGGGTATACTTTAGATTGGAACAGGATATTAGTTAAGGAGTGATGTAATAATGAGTAGTATCGCAACTGTTATGACTGATATGTTTGAAGACTCCGAATATACAAGCCCACAAGAAGCTTTTGAAAAAGAAGGGCACACGTTAACTGTTATTGAAAAAGAGAAAGGGAAAACGGTGACAGGAAAGAATAAAGAAGCAGAGGTGACGGTAGATGCGTCTATTAATGATGTAAACCCGGAAGACTTTGATGCACTGTTTATTCCTGGCGGATTTTCTCCAGATATCCTGCGAGCCGATCAACGTTTTGTTAGTTTTGCAAAGCATTTTATAGATGAAAATAAACCAGTATTTGCTATTTGTCATGGGCCGCAGCTTTTGATTACAGCTAAGGCATTAGAAGGTCGCAAAGTTACAGGTTTCACTTCTATTCAAGTTGACTTGGAATATGCGAAAGCGAATGTACACGATGAAGAGGTTGTTGTATGTCATAACTTGGTGACAAGTAGGACGCCAGACGATTTACCGGCCTTTAATCGCGAATCACTGAAACAGCTTCAATAAGCAAAAGGGCAGCCGTTTAAAGGTTGTCCTTTTTAACGAAGCAGATTTCATTTCTGTCTATATGAAAAGTGATATAATAAACTAAAGAAGTTTTCTTCAATAAGAGGTGAGAAGATGAGTGCGGACACAAAGCTTGCAACGTTTGCGGGTGGATGTTTTTGGTGTATGGTTGGACCTTTTGAGCAGTTAGATGGAGTTGATTCCATCGTTTCTGGTTACACAGGAGGGCACACTGAAAATCCAACCTATGAAGAAGTATGTTCGGACACTACAGGACATGTTGAAGCGATTCAAATGAGGTATGATCCGGATAAAGTAAGTTATGAGGAACTGTTGAACACATTTTGGAGACAAATTGATCCAACGGACAAGGGCGGTCAGTTTAATGATCGTGGTGAATCATATCAAACCGCGATTTTTTATCACGATGAAGACCAAAAACAAATGGCCGAAGCATCCATTCAAAATCTGGAACAAAACGGACCATTTACGGAGCCAATCGTTACACCGATACGACCTGCAAAAGTGTTTTATTTGGCGGAAGAACACCATCAAGACTACCATAAAAAAAATAAATTTCATTATCAATTGTATAAAAAAGGCTCCGGCCGAGAAGGGTTTATCAAACAATACTGGGGGGGAGCTTAATTATGGCTGAAAACAAAGAAGAACTAAAACAACGACTAACACCGATTCAATTCGAAGTAACTCAAAAAAATGGGACGGAACAGCCGTTTAAAAACGAGTATTGGGACTTAATGGATGATGGACTTTATGTGGATATTATCAATGGTGAACCTTTGTTCAGCTCTGTGGAGAAGTTTGAATCCAATTGTGGCTGGCCTAGTTTTACAAAAGCATTAAGTGACGAAAAAATCGTTGAACACCTTGATACAACAATGGGAATGAGACGGACAGAAGTTAGAAGTAAAAACTCTGATTCTCACTTAGGTCATGTGTTTCCGGATGGTCCTCCTCCAGAAGGATTAAGGTATTGCATTAACTCAGCTGCTCTCAAGTTTATTTCGAAAGATGATCTTGAAAAAGAAGGTTATGGAGAGTATAAGTCTTTATTCGAAAAATAACCTTATCTTTTTTTAATGGGAAAAATATGTTTATTTCGTTGAACGGAAGGGTAGAAATGATAGTGGAGAATTCATAAAAAATAATAAATAGAACAGATGTCAAGGAGGAAGATTCCCATGGATAAACAAACGCAAGAGCTTGTTGAAGGTTTGAATGAAGATTTAGCGAACGAATATGCTGCTATTATTATGTATAATAACTATGCGGCGGTAGTTTCCGGAATGTATCGCCAAGTGTTAAAACCTTTTTTCGAAGGGGAAGTTACTGATGAGCAAGGGCATGCCCTTTACCTTGCCGAAAAAATAAAAACGCTTGGCGGAGAGCCTACAACAAAACCCGCTGAAGTAAAACAAACGGATGATGTAAAAACAATGCTTGAAGCAGCACGCCAATCAGAAGCGGACACGATAGCTCGGTATAAAACAAGAGCTAAGCAGGCAGATGAACTCGGTTTAATTGAGTTACAAAATAAACTGGAAGACTTTATTACAGATGAAACGGGTCATATGGAGGAATTGGAACGCTTATTGTCTGATCCTCGCATGCAATAATCCTTTTCACGATAAACTGTTCGCCTCTTAATGGAGAGGTGAACAGTTTTTTGTACAAGCTAACATGTGATGTTTAGCATCGGCCTAAAGGCATTGCATAACATATAGTTTTGTTTCCTATAACATATAGAAAGGAACTTCTTAGACGCATGAATGCAGATTTTGACATAAAAAAGTATAGAAAAACTTACAATTTGCCAGGTGATAACGTAAATCATACATGGAAGTTTATTGATCATAAGGACTTTCAATTGTTTTTCCAAATGTTTTCTCCTCCAGAGGCAGAAAGGACAATTTTGTTTCTACATGGATTTTTCGATCATACCGGAACTCATGCAGAGTGGATTCGGTATTTAACAGCTAAAAATTTTAATGTGGCTGCTTTTGATTTGCCTGGGCATGGTCAATCAGGAGGTCCTCCTTTTGAAATAGAGTCTTTTCAAGATTATCAAGAGGCATTGCGTTCTGTGTTGGAGTATTTACGTGGGCAGGGAATGAATGATGTCCATGGAGTTGGACATAGTACGGGAGGGGCAGTGATTGCGGATTATCTGTTATCGAATAATGATACGTTGTTTCACAAGGCTGCTTTAATTTCTCCGTTAATCCGTTCGAATCAATGGTGGCTCTCTAAAATAGCTGCACCGCTTGTTTCCACTTTTCAAAAAGAACTGCCTCGAACATTTCGAAGAGACACTGGCGAATCTGCTTTTATGGAAAGTTTAAAACAAGATCCTCTAGAAGGAAGAAAGATACCAGTAAAGTGGGTACTTGCGATGTTTGAATGGGAAAAAGAAATAATGGAAAAAACCCCGTCTTCCAAACCGATATTGATTTTACAGGGAACAAACGATCAAACGGTAGAGTGGAAACATAATATGAATGTGTATCACACCCTATTTCCTGACTCGACGAGAATATTAATTGATAATGGGCGTCATCATTTGTTAAATGAGCGGAAAGCACAAAAAGATATTATTTATCGATTGCTGTTAGAATATCTTAACAAGAAATAAGCAATACAGAGGGTCTGTTCCAAAGGGCATTTGTAAAAAGAATAAAAAGCAACCGTGATGAATAAACACCTCCGAAACGTCAGATTTTATTTTACTGTTTGGTGCAGTACAATACGGTTGCTTTTTTAATAACAGGACTTGTTGATGAAGGCAGCAAGGCAATATCCCCCTGTTTGTTCAAAAGGCGCTGCCGACTTATAGCGTTCGGGGGCAGTGAATGCCTGAATTATTATAATAATTCCCTATATCTAAACAGGGGACAGCCCCTACTTAGGTATAGACTTATTCTTTATATTCCGAGTCAATATAAACTTCTTTTGCTTTTTTATCGTCCAGTTTTTTTTCTATCTCGTTTATCGCAGACGGATCACTTAAAAGCTCTCTCTTATTTTCATCAATTAAGTCTTTCATTGTAGAGCGCATAGGTTTTCTCATACTCCACCATCCTTTATTCTGTACTCATCCCTCCGTCTTCATTATAATGAATAAACAGATGTTGTCGAGATTTGAAATGTTACTATTTTTTGAATACTTCAAATTTATATAAAAATAGGCGGAGGAAATTTTGAAACAGACGAAAAACAGTATATAATAAAGAGTGAAGTTCATGAAGTACAAATTAATTTAAGGAATATTTCAGGTTCGTTCGTGGTATGGAAATAGGGAAGGTCTAATAAGAAAGGCGGGCACAATGATGGAGAAAAAAGATATCAAATGGTATAAGAGGTGGAAACTTGGCATCATCGTGAGTGGTATTTCGGCAATACTCGTTATGTTTGCTAACCGAAAAACAAGAGAAAAGATTGTTGATGGAACAAAACAAACAGCTTCAACAGTAAATGAAGCAAGTAGTTTTTTGTCGAACAATAGGGAAGAAATCATCGCAAAAGTGAAAACAACATCCAATGACTTGTCTGAATTATTAAAGTCGGCAACCCATGATATTCAATTTATTACAGATAAAGCTAATCATTTAAAAGAAACATCAGTAAATATGAAAGATAGGACTTTACAGGCAGCTGATGAGATTAAAGACTTAAAGGATGTTGACGATGACGAGTCGATATCATTGAATCGAACAGATAATGTAAAACAATTGCCAACAAATAATAATTCTTAATTATAAAACAGGGGATACCACGATGAATGGCATCCCCTGTTTTTTTGCATTAGTGACACCGTATCTCGAGCCAATAAAGGTTTGTTGCAATTCTTCCTAAATTCTCAGTTTAGCTTGCTTTTGTAAAGGTAATATTAACAACTAGAAAGTGTAGAAGATTATTTAAAGGGCAAGGAGGATTTTTTCTATGGCTTTGATTGAAGATTTAAATGATTTTAAGCATCAGACAGACGAAACTGGGATACTAACGATATACTTAAATACAGACTTTGCAGATGGGTCTCAACATGGCGGAGAATGGAAAATTCGATTGAAAAATGGTTTAAAAAAAATTAAAGAATATATAGATACAAGCGGTACAAAGGAGGAACAAAAAGCATATAAAAAATTAGCAGATATGGCGAATCAGCATATTTATGACGAGCAGATGAATTTACAAAAAAGCTTCGTTTTCATGGCATCGGTTAACGGAGAATTTCTTGTTGAAAAAATTCTTCAAGTACCGGTGGAGACAGAGTTTCATTGGGAAACGTATCCCGTATTAGATCAATTGGAAGAACTGCAGACTGAATTTCCTGGAGTGGGGGTAATATTAGTACAAAAGAGTGATGTCGTTTTCATTGATGCAGCACTGGGAGAAATTCGTGATGAAAAGCAGTTCAGCTGGGAAGTTGAGTCAGAAGATTGGAAGCAGTATAAAGGAAATGCTTCTGCAGATAGAACAGCTTCTGGTTCTAATCAAGTGGATGAATTACAGCAGCGTTTTGAGGAAAACAGACATCGATGGTATAAAAATCTTGCCCCTGTCATAGATAAAGAAGTGAAACAACGTCAGTTAGCGGGTCTTTACGTAGTAGGCAATAAAGAGTCAATTCGGGATGTTGAGCAGCATTTAAATACGAAGATTATTAATACAATACCTAAAAATCTTATATCGAAACCTTCTCATGAGGTATTGAATATCGTTTATGATGAGGAAGTGAGATAGCAAAGAAACAAAGCCGGGCTGATTGAAAGTCTGGCTTTGTTTCTTGATAAGCAAAATGAAAGGAATTATATAGTGAATTTGTTAAGATAATATAAGCATCTGTGAGAATAAAATGATACACTCAATCTTTGAGATATTTTCGTACAGGAGGGACGAAGTTGGAATTTTCTATGCAAGAAAATGGTTTTTCAACAGAGACAGAATATGGGACGCTACAGGCATGTGGAGATGAGAAATATGGGTTTCGCCCCTATCAACTACTAGTGTCATCAATTGCTGTTTGTAGTGGAGGTGTGTTACGTAAAATAATGGAGAAACGCCGTCAAACAGTTCATGACATGAACATTACAGCTGACGTGACACGATCTAGCGAGGGAGCAAATGAAGTTCAAAAGATTCATCTCCATTTTACGATTAATGCAGACAATATTAATGAGACAAAGATGCAGAAAAATATGGAATTAACTCGCAAACATTGTGCAATGGTGCAATCGGTTAAAGGTAGCATCGAAGTGACAGAATCGTTTGAGTTAACAAGTTAGTAGAACTCGAACGTTGTTATCGTTCGGCGGAGAACAGGAGAGCGAAAAAATGACTACGGCTAATAAACAATTTGATTTTACAGAAGGCAGTATCATGCGCAAGATGATTTTTTTCGCTGCCCCCATTTTTATAGGGAATCTCCTTCAAAGCTCTTATCAAATTATCGACAGTTTATGGATTGGTAATTTGTTAGGATCTAGTGCGTTAGGTGCTGTTTCCATTTCATCTACGGTTATATTCACTATTTTATCTTTTATTATAGGGATTAACAGTGCGACGTTGACGGTTCTTTCACAAAGAACAGGGGCAAATGATGAAGAAGGGTTGAAAACATCCTTGAATGCGTTTGTATTTGTGTTAGGTATCCTTTCTGTTTTTTTAGGAATTATAGGATTTGTTTTGGCACCGTCCATTTTAACTTGGATGGGTACTCCAGAAAGCATCCTTCCGATGGCAGCTAATTATTTAAGAATTAATTTTGTCGGAATCGTTTTTTTGTTTGGATATAATTTTATTGGAACAGTACTACGAGCAGTAGGAGATAGTAAGACTCCTTTGCGTTTTATAACAATGGCTGTCGTATTAAACACTGTCCTAGACCCAGTCTTTATTTCAGTTTTTGAACTAGGAATGGAAGGTGCGGCTTATGCTACCGTCATATCACAAGGTAGTGCGTTTTTATTTGGAATTATTTATTCGATATGGAAGAAAGGATTACCGTTCACTATTCCAACCGTACCACAGATTGGAGAATTTCGACGTATCTTTAAATTAGGATTGCCATCTGGTATATCCATGATGGCTATATCCGGCGGTGTGCTTGCGATAATGACAGTTGTAACTTCTTTTGGAGAAATCGTTGTTGCAGGTTATGGTGCAGCACAACGCATTGATAGTGTTATCATGCTTCCGGCGACAACGCTTGGATCTGCTATTACTAGCATGTCTGGTCAAAACATAGGGGCAAATAAATGGAACAGAGTAAGTGATATTGCAAAAAGCGGGTTAATTCTTATTTTTGGCGTTGCATTAACGATTAGTTGCATTGTATTTTTAACAGCAGGCTTATTAATGAGTATGTTTATTAATGACGAGGAAACGATTGAATTTGGAGCAACATATTTACGAATTATCGCATTCTTTTATCCATTTTTAGGCATAAATTTTGTATTGAATGGGATTGTACGATCATCAGGTGCGGTCTTGCAAGTACTTGTCTTAAATATTATTTCTTTTTGGATTCTGCGATTCCCATTGGCCTGGTTGTTTTCAACGATTATGGGAGAAAACGGGATAGCTGTTGGTGTTGGAATCAGTTTTGTTCTTAGTTCCGTTTTTGCTATATTATATTATCGATTTGGCAAATGGCGAAACATTGATATATTTAGTGATGAAAAAATGAAAGCGGAAGAAAGGCAGGATGATTGATTTGGGAACACCAGTTTATGATAAAAGTCGGCAGATCCAGTATTTGAAGCAACGCGTTCATTTGATACAACAAATGTTGGAATATATGGAAGGTTCTTCAGAAGTAGAACGTTCTGATTTAGAAAGGCTAGAAGACTTATTTCGCAAGACAGAACTAAAAATAAAACAGTTTAAACAAGATTGGGATTAAAGGGGCAGAATCTCAAATGAATATATTTTTAATAAGGCATGGCGAATCGGAAGGAAATAGAATGGCTAAACTTCAAGGTTGTGAGGATTTTGATTTATCAATGAAAGGGAAGAGGCAAGCTTTACTCCTTGGGGAATATTTAGCTGATACCAAGATTAATTATTTGTACAGCAGTGATTTAACTCGTGCAAACCAAACTGCTGAAGCGGTAGAAAGACACCAAGATTGTAATGTAGTTCAGTCAAGTAACTTACGTGAAATCAACCTAGGTCCGCTTCAAGGCAAAACAAGAGAGCAAATATATGCTGAATTTCCAGAGGTTCGTAATAAAAACTTACTAAGATCGGGTCTAGAAGGGACAGAAACAGATGAAGAAATAACAAAAAGATGTGAGAATCTTTATTATTTATTAAGAAGTGCTAAAGAAAATGAAACCATTGCTGTTGTTTCCCACGGTGGATTTTTGACTATTTTTCTAATGTACTTATTGGCAGGTGAAAACTGGAACACGTTGCACCGCCCTTTTCGGATTGATAATACAGGAGTAAGTAAAATAAGCTGGAAAGATGAAAAGTTAGTGATTCATTATATTAATCAATGTCATCATCTTCAACGAGAATAATGTAAAGGAGGCGTTGGGCTCGAAGAGAGTCCAACGTCTTTGAAAATTTAACCGTTATATTAAAAAGAAAGAATATTTCTATTAGCAATGGCAGAAGCTAATTTAAAAAAGGGGGATTGTGATGCGTTATTATTTTTTTCTTACACTAATAGCGGTGTTATGTTTTTCGATTGGAATGAACGAGGTTAATGGGGAAGAAGTTTACAAATGGAATTTCAAACCTTCGGAAAATAACGAACCGTCTGACACAGAACCAGAATACAAAAAATTGTTGGAAAAATATGACGGATTATTTATTGGAGATCCTGAAAAAAAAGACGTGTATCTCACCTTTGATAATGGTTATGAGAATGGTTATACAGAAGATATATTAGATGTATTAAAAGAAAAGCAAGTACCTGCCGCTTTTTTTGTCACTGGACACTATTTAGAATCGGCGTCAGATATTGTTAAACGAATGGTGGAAGAGGGCCATACTGTCGGTAATCATTCATGGAACCACCCCAGTCTTCCGGAAATCAGTGACAAAAAAATTGAAGAAGAATTGGGATCGGTAAAAGAAAAATTTCAAGAGCTTACAGGTGAAAAGGATATGCTGTATTTACGTCCCCCTCAAGGTACGTTTAATGAATCGTCTCTCGCTAAGACCCGTGAATTGGGATATATTAATGTATTTTGGTCCTTTGCCTATGTAGATTGGGAAACAAGCCATCAAAAAGGCGCAGAAAACGCCTACCAAAGTATTATGAAAAGGATACATCCAGGAGCTGTCATGTTGCTTCATTCTGTTTCAGAAGATAATGCTGATGCATTAGAGAAAGTTATAGATGAAGCACGAAAACAGGGATATACCTTCAAAAATTTAGACGATTTAGTACTGGATACTGAATTAACAACAGAATAAATACAGAGAAAGAACGTGATTCAACGATTGTTGGCCACGTTCTTTATATGTTTACTAAGCTAGTTGTCCTATTTCTGACGCTACTGTTTCAAGCGTTGGCACGTCATTAACGTCAAAAACAATCCACTGTTTACTTTTGACAACAAGCACACCAACCTCTTTTTCCGCTTGCTGAATCGGAAAAGCAAGTTGACTTTGCATCGTGGTGTTATGTTTTTCTGTTGTCATATAATCTTGTAAGACTGCATCTCCCTCTTCATAAAAATAAATACCAGCCCAATTAATGTAATCTACTTCGTTACACAAAGAGTGAACAGCATTTGAAATGGAGGCTGAAGTACTATGATTTTGATTAATAGACCCGATGATGCGAATAGATGCTAAGTCTGTAGCAATAGACACTGGATTGACTCCTCCTTCTTCTTTAGAATAATTTCATTTTATCAAATACAGCGTAGAATTCGGCCTAGTAAGTTTAGGAAATAATTCATTTCATGCTACAATAGAACAAACTTTACGGAAAGGGTTGTAGTACATGTGGACCATCTACCAAACTTTGCCGGATACATATAATTATCGAATGATGTTAAGCCGATTGACTACGGATCCTCTTCATTATGTAGATGAACGTTTATCTACGGTAAAAATACCAGTTACGGATGGAAAGGTGAAAGAAGGAGTTACCCTGCGCTTTTTTGAAACAAAGAATCAGAGAAAAGTGGAACTAACAGGGGATACCTTAGATAAAGATGCAGCATTGCAACAATCTAAGAATATTTTTTTATGGGACAGGCCGTTGCAGAATATTTCCGCTCATTTTCATGAAACGGATTTAAAACCATTGTTTGAACGATTTGATGGAACACCACTCGTTTGTGAGTTCGAAAAGTATGGGTGCTTGATGAAAACAATTATTCATCAACAATTAAACATGAGTTTTGCTTACACGTTATCCACGCGTTTTGTGCAAACTTATGGAGAGCAATCCGATGGAGTATGGTTTTATCCGGACCCTGAAACAATTGCAGCACTAGATCCTTCAGAATTACAAACGATGCAGTTCAGCAGAAGAAAAGCGGAATACGTGATTGATACATCAAAGTTAATTGCTGAAAATAAGTTAGATTTAGAAAGACTCGAAGAAGCAGAAGACGACCAAGTCATTAAACAATTGACTTCGATTAGAGGAGTAGGACCATGGACTGCAGAATGTTTTCTGCTATTTGGTTTAGGGCGGCAAAATCTACTTCCTGCTGGGGATGTCGGCATACAAAATGGTTTAAAGAGATTGTGGAATAGAAAAGAAAAGCCGGCTATCGATGAAATAAAAGAAAAAGGCAAACAATGGGCACCTTATGCAAGTTATGCTACATTGTATATTTGGCTTAGTACAGAGTATACGTAACATAATGTGAAACGTGACTAGGAACATGTTCGTAAACAGTAACATTAGACGTTTTTTAATTAAGAAAGGAGTTTTATTTATGGAAGAACAAGGGTGCTTCAAATGTGGTCATAAGGATGCTGGAACGAAAGAAATCGCTGCTTCGGGAACAGGATTCAGCAAATTTTTTGACGTACAAAACAACCATTTTACAGTCGTCTATTGTAAAAACTGCGGGTACTCTGAACTTTATAATACAAAAGTGTCGGGCACTTCAAACCTGCTGGACTTTTTCTTAGGAGGTTAACATAAAGTACGTAAACAGAAAGGAGTGCTGTGTATTTGGAGAATAACCTTTCGCATATATTTGAACGTACGTTTAGTAGTTTAGAAGAATTTGCGGATTTTATAAGTGAAACATTAGAAGGGCCTGTAACTATTGAAGACAGGAACCATAGACTTCTGGCGTACAGTACTCATGAAAAATACACAGATGAAGCAAGGGTTTCTACTATTATAGGAAGAAGGGTGCCCGAAAAAGTTATAAATAAACTTTGGCGCAAAGGTATTATACCGACTCTGCATGAAAAAGCGGAACCAGTTCAAATACCTGAAATTACTGAGATTGGACTTGGTAGTCGAATGGCGGTCTCCATCACCAAAAATAATGATGTCTTAGGGTACATCTGGATTATAGAGGGGAACCGCGCATTCACCGAACATGATGCGTTTCTTTTAAAAGAAGCTGCTAATAAGGCAGTGACTCAGCTGCAACAAGTTCAGTCGAGAACAAAAGAGCAGGAAAGAAGTAGACAAGAATATTTTTGGAGACTACTTACAGGAGATTTACAAAACGAACACGCCATTCAAGAACAACTTTCTACATGGTTCCCTTCTATGCCAAATTCTGCAGCAGTTATTGTGTTAGAAGCGAATGAGGAAATAACTGATACGATGGACAAAAATATCACCTATTTAATAACGACATCCCAAAAGGTGAAAGTATTATTTAAAACAAGAGAACAACACACTATTATACTCCTTGCCGAACCGCTTCAGCCACAATCAAAAGAAGGCATACGCTGGTTTCTGCAAGATTTTATGCTCTTGCTTGAAGAACGTTTTGGCGTGAGCACGATAGAAGTTGGATGCGGAAGATTGAATTCCTCTTTTATGGCTGTGAAAGATAGCTATATGGAAGCAATGGAAGTTATACATGTGAACAGACGGCTACCTTTACATCGCAAGTCTTTTCTGTTTTATGACGAATTAGGGTTTTATCGTTATGCTGATTCGCTGATAAAACAGAAAAGACAAGAGAACTTGACCGATCCAGCAATAACAACCTTAGAGCAATACGATATCACGCATAATAGGGAACTGTTAAAAAGTCTAACTGTTTTCTTACAAAACGATGGGAATATGCGCAAAGCTGCAAATGCGCTTCATATCCATGTGAATACGATGGCATATCGAATGAATCGAGTTGAAGAGATAATAAATGTGGATTTAAACAACGCTTATCAGAAGCTGTCCCTGTTGCTTGAAATTAGTTTAGAGGAGCTAAAAGATAGATGAAAAGGGCACCTATTTGTGAAATTTCACAAATAAGTGCTCTATCTTTTTGGAAACCGCACGATGCTTACTATTTACTATTTCGTCTATAATATAAGCAGGACATATATTATGCGGAGGTGACAGTATGATTATTGGGATTCCTAAAGAAATCAAAAACAGTGAAAATCGTGTTGCTATCACACCAGCCGGCGTCGTCTCGTTCGTTAATGCCGGTCACCGGGTTATCATTGAACAATCAGCAGGAGAAGGCAGTGGGTTCACCGATGAGGAGTATCAGGAAGCCGGTGCTATGATTGAGAAAAAAACAGACAAGGTGTGGTCTAAAGCAGAACTAGTGATGAAAGTGAAAGAACCGTTAGAAGAGGAATACAAATATTTCAGACAAGATTTATTACTTTTCACATACCTTCATTTGGCGGCAGAACCAAAATTAGTACAAGCGTTAGTAGATTCGGGTGTGAGTTCTATTGCTTATGAAACCGTGGAAACAAATGGTTCACTTCCGTTGCTTACTCCTATGAGTGAAGTAGCTGGAAGAATGTCCGCGCAAATTGGTGCGCAATTTCTTGAAAAAACCAAAGGAGGGAAAGGGGTCCTGCTCTCTGGGGTTCCCGGTGTAAAAAAAGGAAAAGTTACTGTAATTGGCGGCGGAGTAGTTGGAACAAATGCTGCTACAATTGCTTCTGGACTTGGTGCGGACGTGACGATTATTGATTTAAACCCGGAGCGTCTGCGTGAAATAGATGATTTATATCATGGCAGAATCCATACAATCATGTCGAACCCAATGAATATAGAAGAAGAAATTAAGCAATCCGATTTAGTCATAGGTGCTGTCTTAATACCTGGAGCAAAGGCCCCGAAGCTAGTTACGGAAGATATGATAAAATCAATGTCCCCGGGATCCGTTGTGGTAGATGTTGCGATTGATCAAGGTGGAATTATTGAAACAGCCGATAAAATAACGACGCATGATAATCCGACCTACACCAAGCACGACGTTGTTCATTATGCTGTTGCAAACATGCCTGGCGCTGTTTCAAGAACATCAACGATTGCATTAACGAATGTAACGATTCCTTATGCTTTGCAAATAGCAAATAAAGGAATTATTCAAGCGGTGAAAGATAATGATGCTATTGAAAAAGGTGTGAATACATCAAGTGGTAAAATAACGTATCAAGCCATTGCTAATGATTTAGGTTATGATCACTATAATGTAATAGAAGCATTGGAGAAAAGGGGCTAACACTCCTTTTCTTTTTTTTAAAAGATAAGAATATATAAAAGGTAAATCTATTCCAATCTCCATTTTTCTTATTTGTAAGCATGTTAAAGTATTTTTAAGCAAAAATGGTTGAAAAATATTGATAATGCCTTATAATAGAAAGAAGATATAGAAATAAGGAGTTGCACGAATTCATGTATCAAGAAGAGAGAATGGATGCTGTTTTGCAGCATTTGAAACAGTATCAGAGAATGAGCATACAAGAAATGTGTACCCTTTTTGGAGTATCTAGAGATACAGCTAGACGAGATGTAATAAAACTTACAGAACAACAAAGTGTTGTTAGAACTCACGGTGGAGTGATGCTCCCAAACGTTAGGGAAACATTAAAAGGATATAAGGAACGGCTCGAAAAGGCGGCACCTGAAAAACGTTTGATAGCGGAAAAAGCAGTCGAAAAAATAAATGAAGGAGAAGCAATTATGCTTGATGCCTCGACGACGGTGCAGTTTGCTGCTGAACAAATCAACAGTTCTCCTTTAACCGTTATTACAAATTCGATTGTTAATGCAGAAAGCATCAATGATTCCATCGAGTTAGATATTTATTTACTTGGAGGTCGTTTGAATACAGAACACCGATTTTTGTATGGCCCTAGTACATTAGCTAAATTAGATCAATTTTACGCGGATAAGGCTTTTGTTGGGGTTATCGGTATTTGCGAAGATGGTTTTTATTATGCGCATGAAGAAGATGCAGCAGTGAAAAAGAGAATGGTGGAAAGAGCGGATAAGGTCTACGTTTTAGCGGATCATTCGAAGTTTTTTAAGAAGCATTTTTATAAAGGAATGGAACTCCACGGAGCGGATGTTATTATTACAGATGCTCTGCCTTCAAAAGAGATGAGGGACATATTAGAGGACAACGGCATTGAACTTATCATTGGCGAGTGATATATCATTTTGATATCGGCGTCACCAACTGTTTCATAGGGCGTGACGATATATATAGGAAAAGGCTTGCTCTTTTATGTCAGAGCAAGCCTTTTTCATAAGGTACGAAAGTTAACCTGTGAAGCGCTATTGTACGTAAGTAAGGCTGAGACCATGCCAGCGGAAAGCGTCGCGTCTGCAGCGGATGCGAAAAGAAGCACATTTTAAAAAAGTGCACCCCTACATAGGACGGAATCTCCGGTTATCAGATTCCCCTTTTCTTATAAGAAATTTAATGATAAGTCAGTCTATGATTCGATAAAAAGATTCTTAAAATGATAGAATAACAATAGATATATGCCTTGCCATATTTTACTTATCAAAATACGATAAAAGTAATACTAAAAACGTTAAGGTTGTCTAAAATTCAAGTGTTAGGGAGTGCAATACCAATGTCGTACAACATATATAAAGGAGAAATCACACACCCGGATCATAATCTTCCTTTGCTCATATATTATGATGCTAATGAAGAAACGTTTTGTTTTTCGACCGTAGATTTTCAAGAAAATCGCCCGTCGATATGTGAATTTCAATATCCAGCTAAATCCATCAAAGATGTTCGAGACTTTTTAAAGAAAATAGGTGTTGACGCCGAAAAGGTGAAATTTAAAAATCATTTCCTTCACTAAAATGTGTAAGGTTAATTGTTTCGAATGAATAAATAAATAATTAATCCAACTACCGGGAAAAACAAAGTTCCAAGTAAAATAAGAAGAGCAAACTCTTTACTATTTCCTTTACGAATGGAATCCCGGTAGGCCCATATACTTGTAACAATGTTTAGCAGGAGTAGGCCGATGACGAAAAAAAAGCCTATACCTAAAAAGAGGAGTTCCATTTTTTTAATCATCCTTTCTCTTTCTATGAACATGAAAAGCATGTACTAGTATTTATACGAAAGATATATCGAATGGTTTCGCATATTTAAAAAACCTTCAGCCCAGTCATAGGGCTGAAGGTTTTTATAGGATAAATAGTTGAGGGTTATGTTTTTTATTAGTCCTCATCTACGGGATATACACCGTTTTCATCGTGAACTTCACGTCCGCTAAGTGGCGGGTTAAAGACACAAATCATTCTCATATCACGCTTAGCACGAAGCAAATGTTCATCGTTTTGATCTAAGGCATAAAGGGTGTCTGCTGTAATAGGGTGAATTTTGTTATCACTAAGTGTTTCCACTTCCCCTTCCCCTTCAATACAATAAACAGATTCCAAGTGGTTTTGATACCAAATGTGGGTTTCTGTGCCTGCGCGAATAATCGTGTCATTCACTGAATATCCCATATTATCTTTTTTTAATAGGAGGCGTCTGCTTACCCAATTACCGCCGTCCACTTCATTATCTGATCCAATAATATCTTCTAGTTTTACTACTTTCATGCTGAAAGCCTCCTCGTACATTACAAAAATGTATTATTTTAGCTGCTTGTAATATGAAATAAAGGCCTGATCAAGAGAACGTTAAAGACCAGGCCTTTATAGGATGATAAATTAACAACGTTCAATAATGTGTGGTTTATTAGGAAGTTACTAGATTCTTTTCTTCGGTTGTTTCTTTAATGGCTTTCTCCAGAATAGCCAGTCCTGCATTTAAACCTTCGTCATCAATAGTGATTGGCGGGAATAATTTAAATACTTCGTCATCAGAACCTGCAGTCTCCATAATTAAACCGTGTTTGAAGCATTTTTCTGTTACTTTATCAGCTAGCCCATCTACATCACTTGCTATACCTTGCATGAAACCACGACCTCTGTGAGTTCCTTTTAGCTTAGGATATTTTTCAATCATATCTTTAAGGAATGTGTAGATGCGTTCTGATTTTTCTTGGACGCTCTTTTCAAGCTTATTATCTTTCCAATAATTCAATGCTTCTGTTCCTGTAACAAAGGCCATGTTATTTCCACGGAACGTACCATTATGTTCACCTGGTGCGAACTTATCGTAATCAGGATGAATAAGTGTAAGGGCGAGCGGTAGTCCGTAGCCACCAATAGATTTGGAAAGACATACAATATCCGGCTTAATACCAGCTGGTTCAAAACTAAAGAAAGTGCCAGTACGGCCTACCCCAGCTTGAACATCATCGATAATAAGCAAAATATCTCTTTCACGGCAAATTCTTTCAATGGATTGGAGCCATTCCATTCGAGCAGCGTTTAAGCCTCCCTCACCTTGAACGGTTTCGAGGATAATTGCTGCTGGTAATTCAACACCACTACCATTATCATCTAACAAGCGTTCAATATAGGCAATTTCTTGTCCAGTGTTTTGCATATAATTATCAAACGGCATTGTAAATGAATGGTGAAGAGGAATACCTGCTCCATTACGTTTAAATGCGTTCCCTGTTACAGATAGTGCACCGATGGTCATACCGTGAAAGCCATTGGTGAAACTAATGACGTTTGTACGTCCTGTCACCTTGCGGGCGAGCTTGAGCGCACTTTCAACAGAATTGGTTCCTGTTGGTCCAGGGAACATTACTTTATAGTTTAAGTCCCGTGGTTCTAAAATAATTTCGTGAAATTTTTGAAGGAACTCTCCTTTTGTTTTAGACGCCATATCTAAAGAATGGGCAATTCCATCTTCCTGAATGTATTCAAGAAGTTTTTGTTTCATGTTTTCATCATTATGACCATAATTTAATGCTCCGGCACCGGAAAAGAAATCAATATATTCATTCTCATCCATATCCCATAGTTTGTACCCTTTTGCTTGATGAAATACAGTAGGAAATCCACGTACATAGCTACGAACTTCTGATTCATGTTTGTCAAAAATGTCCAAGTTATTTTCCTTCATACTAATGATAGATCCTCCTTAGTGATCCTTGTATGTGTGAATTTGAATTTATTGGTTTAATGGACCAATGCGGAATGTTAACTCTGCTTCGTGTTCATCGCCAGGGAATAAATCCTCTGCGAAACATTCGGAAACCTCACAGTTCGTTTCGTGGGTTCTAGCCACTTTTTTAAAGAGGGCTTGAGAAGCCTCATTGGAAGGTGTGACAGTAGCTTCCAAATATTCCACATTTTTATCTGATACCCGTTGAACTAAATCATTAATTAAGCGGGAAGCCAGCCCTTTTCCTCGTTGTGAAGGATCTACTCCTACCTGCCATACAAACACTGTATCTTGTTTTTCTGGTGGGATAAATGCTGTCACAAAACCGACAAGTTCATCTTTTTCTTTAGCAACGACACAAGTTTCGGCGAAAAATTCGCACATCATGATGTATTTGTAAGACGAATTCAAGTCTAGAGTGGAGTTTTTAACAAGCTCCCACATGTCGGCGCCATCTTCCACTTTTGGTTTTTCAAATGTCAAAGCATCCATCGTACTCACATTGCTGTTCGTATTAGTCTCCATCTTCTTATCACCTTCATTTTGATTAATAAGAACCTTAATAACCTATTCCTCCTAATTGAAAAACTTAAACTGTTTAAATACACTATGAACAATTTCCCAAAAAGAGGACCTGACAAATAGTCAAGCCGAATACTGTTATCACTTTAACAGGAAATCATTGTTATCTTTGGTTTCCTTTTTTAATAATAGGATGGACAGAGAAAAAATTCAAATGCGGTTGAATAGAATTAACTGTTCTTAGTTAGCGTTAATAAGCATTGTCTTTGATGTAGTTAGTCTCGCTTACATAATGCTACCACATAGTGAGTTATGCACCGAATTTGGACATAATCGCATGAATCTTCGGATATTTCACAATCACGAAACACCTGCAGGGACAAGAGATTTAAAAGAATGGACCATCAAACAAATAAATTTCTATAAAAAGTTTATCTACCTTCTTATTCCGTTATTGTTTATGTATTTTTAATTTCTATACACCATTAGAAGGTTTTATATTTCGATGAATAGGTAATTAGTAACTCATAATAAAAATAAAGGAGGCAGCAAATGGATCGCTCACAAACAAAAGAATTAATCGAAAACGTGATGAAGGAGTTGAAAGAACAGGGTGAGTTTTTACCATTAGACAGTTCAAAAGAAAGAGAAAAAGTTTTGGAATCCGCAGGAGAAATTTTAAAAACAACGGATAAAATTATTAAGAGCTATATACGTGTTTCAAGAGAAGGCGGTGCGATTGAACGTATCCCAGCTTACCGCGTTCAACATAATAATATTAGCGGTTTTTATAAAGGCGGTATTCGTTTTAGTGAAGATGTCAGTGAATCAGAAGTTGAAAACCTTGCCATTCTTATGACGCTGAAAAATGCACTTCACGGTTTGCCTTTCGGTGGAGCAAAGGGTGGAGTTGATATTGATCCGCGTAATTATACCGAACGGGAGCTTAATTTAATAAGCAAAAAATATGTTCAACGATTTGCTTTAAATTTAGGCCCTACTCAAGATATACCTGCGCCTGATTTAGGGACAGACGAACGTATTATTGATTGGATGGTGGGAGAATACAAAACGATCCATCCAGGACAAGCATATAGTGGTTCTTTTACTGGTAAAAGTGTGGAAAACAGTGGCGCCCAAGGACGTAGAGAATCAACCGGTATAGGAACTTTTCTCAGTTATTTATATATGCTAAATGAATGGTTTCCACAACAGAAACAAAGACCGAAAAGCAAAACCGGAGCAAGACATTTGCAATGGGATACACTAGAAAAATTACATACTAAATTCAATGAGGCCGGTCCTATCGATGTAGCGGTTCAAGGGTTTGGTAATGTAGGTGGAGTTGCCGCATTGGAAGCATATAGCAGTTCGGTAGCAAAACATCGTGTTACAGCCGTTTCTGACCAATTTGTAACGCTTGTTAATCATAACGGGTTAAATGTTGAAAAACTTACCGCTTATACGAAAAAGAATAACCGGTTACCGAATACAAAAGAGCGGCTGTTAGATTGGAAAATAGAAGCTGACATTAAAAGTCCGATTGACATTATTCAAATGGATACGGATGTGATGATTTTTGCTGCAATTGCTGATCAGGTTACTAAAGAAAATATGAAAGATGTCAAAGCAGATATTTTAGTCGAAGGTGCAAACGCCCCTGTGTCGGTAGAAGCTGATTTATACCTGCAAGATCAGGGGAAAGTTATTATTCCAGATATACTGGCTAACGCAGGCGGGGTGCATGTTTCTTATCTTGAATGGAAACAAAGCCGTGTGACTGAAATGTATTCAAAAGAGGAAATTTTGCAGGAAATGGGTAATCAAATGAAAGATACGTTAAAGAGAGTGTATGATGAGTACTTTTTATCAAAAGAACACACAATGAGATTCACATGTTACTCTCTTGCTCTTAGACGTTTAACCTCATTGTTGCATAAACACGGCAAATTATTCTAAGGTCCTGGGCAAGCTGAAAAGATTAAATGAAATGAAAACCAATCAGTATGACCTTCTTCCCCTTGTTCATTTTACAGGCGGGAGAAGGTCTTTAATTTCTCACTGAACTGCTATCTATTATTTATGACTCTATTAAATCCTGTAATGCTTCATCTAAAGTTGGATAGGTAAATGTATAACCTAACGACATCAATTTGTCTGGCAACACTTTTTGCCCTTTTAAAACTAACTGACTCATATCTCCCAATACGTTTTTTAACAAAACAGCAGGAACAGGAGCCCAGTGCGGTCTATTTATTGCATGCCCGAGTTTTTTACCGAAATCTTTCATTTGTTCAGGCTGTGGAGCTGTAACGTTTATTGCTCCCCGCACCTCTTTATGGTGAATAGCAAACACAAGCATTTGAATAACATCTCTTAGATGAACCCACGAATACCACTGTTTTCCTGAACCAATTGTGCCCCCTGCAAACATTTTGTAAGGAAGCATTATTTTAGGAAGAGCCCCTTTTCTTTCATCTAAAATAAGACCAAAACGGGCATACACTGTTCTTATTCCCATTTCTTCTGCTTTGGATGCTTCGTTTTCCCAACGTTCACACACATCCTGCAAAAAATCTCGATTTTGAGGTAGGCTGTCTTCCGTGAAGACGGTCTGATTAGATATGCCGTAATACCCTATAGCCGAGGCATTAATCAAAACGTCCGGTTTTTTATTCATTTCACTAATTATTCGTTTTACTTCTCGTGTTGCTTGGATTCGACTATTTAGTATAGCTTTTTTATGTTGAGAGGTCCAGCGTTTGTTAATAGAAGATCCTGCCAAATTAACGACGGCATCAATGTTTGGTAGTTCTTTTTCGGGATAATGGTCTGTTGTTAACCAAGGCACAAACGTTATATTTTCTTTATTCTGTTGGTTTTTGCAGTTTCTTGTTAAAATATAGATATGATGACCTTGCTCGGTAAGATAACCTGTAAGAGTGGAACCTATTAGACCAGTCCCTCCTGTGATCACAATGTTCAAGAAATGACTCTCCTTTCCTCGTTTCGAATTATATTTTTCACTCAACCTATACCCTTGAACAAAAGATGTTAACCAGAAAAGGTGTTATCTTAGATGCAATAGGAGGACAGATATGAAAATTGCTAAAATAACGACCCAAAAAAATAGACAAGACCGATTTAACGTGTTTAGGGTTGAATCGGGTAAAGAAGAGTACGCTTTTAGTATTGACGAAAATGTTTTGGTTCAATGGCAGCTGCAAAAAGGGATGACGTTAACAGAAGAAGACATTACAGCTATACAAGCAGCGGACCAAAAACGCAAAGTATGGAATGATGCTCTCCATTATTTAACGCATTCTATGAGGACGGAATACCAAGTAATCCAATATTTGAAGAAAAAAGAGTATGAGGAAGAAGCTATAGAAGAATCGATAAAAAAACTAACAGAATATCGGCTCCTTCAAGATGAGGAGTATGCGATGGCTTTTGTTCGAACAAAAATGAACACATCAGATAAAGGACCGGCTGTTATTTCTGAAGATCTTTACCAAAAAGGGATTTCAAAGGATTTATCTGAAAAAGCGCTGCAACAATACACTTATGACGCACAATTGGAAACAGCGCAGCTCTTCTTACGAAAAAATGGGAAGCCAAAAAGTAATGAATCTTCGTCCTCTATGAAAAATCGTCTCCTACATGCATTAAGAAGAAAAGGTTTTTCTATGGAAATGGCGCTCCAAGCATGGGAAAATGAACAAGTTGAAATCCCTGAAAACGAGGAAATACAAGCAGTGTTTGAACAGGGAGAAAAGGCTAAAAAGAAATGGATGAAAAAATATACAGGGCAATCTCTTCGAATGAAAGTGAAAGAATTCTTGTATCGAAAGGGATTTGAGCTTTCTCATATTGAGCACTATCTTCAGTATGAGATGGAAGTGGATGAGGAGGATGAAAATGAAGAAAAAATATAGCGAGATGACAGAACATGAATTATGGGAAGAAATTGCTTATTTAAATGAAAAGTCTAAAAAAGCAGAGCAACTTGGAATGGTAAGCGAGTTTGCTGTTTATGAACAAAAAAGAGTTATGGCAGAAGCATATATGTTAAACCCGGATGACTTTATGGCCGGTCAGCGTTATTCCATAAAACAAGAGGCAGGCACTTTTTTTGTAAAATATTACAACGGTATTTTTGCTTGGGGATTCAGGGAACAGTCAGATAAATTAGAAGCTTTGCCTATCTCATTACTAGAAATGATAAGACCGTCATCGATATAAAAAGAGGAGAGGATTCATATGGAAGATGTATTTCGTAAACTCACCGATAAGTTAGTGACAATAAATGAAGAGTTGTCCATCGATCAGGCACGAACCTGGGTCGAACATTTTTGGGAAGATTTTGAAGCGACAAGAGCTAAGTCAGGAAGAGAATATAAAGGAGCAGAGGTTACAGAATCGATTGTAAGCAAATGGATAGAACAATATGGACCTTTTTTACACCGTTATCAAGCAACAAACAGTAAGTTTGATAATCTTGAGGAGCGATAATGGGGCGTGAAGCTTTTAAAAAGAAGAACAGCTATGTTTACTTAAATAGCTGTTCTCCTTGCCTCAACTTTTTTTCAAGGCTTTCATTGCTGTATATCCATCCTGTATATGATGTATAAATGGTTAAGTCACGGCGCATTCGTACCACGGCAACAAACGGGTAATATCCTTTGCTGCGGTAACGTAAATCAATAAATTTCACTTCCCAACCATTTTCTAATTCTTTTACAACCCACCGGTAAGTTGGAGAAAATGATAAAAAGGCAGCTAAATTGCGATCATTTCTTGCTTGATTGATAATGTCATCGTTTGGTATTGGTTCAAATGGATATGTTTCAAAATAACGAAGCTTTCCTTTTCTGCTTTCGGTGACGTGCATTTGAGTTTCTGTGCGGATGACCAAATGCCATTTATTCCAATTAAATGTTGGTGAAATAAAAAAATGTGTTGCATTTGGATGAAAGTAAGATGCTCTTTTAATCACATTATTTCGAGCTTTACACCGCCATATATAGTATAAAATAAGACCGATATATAAAATCAACATCGTTTGTCCTGGTGGTGTGCCGTATCTCCATAAGATAAAGGCAAAGATATGGGCAAAAAAGATGAGAGGATCAAATATATTAATAACGCCATAAGCAACCCATCGTTTATTAAACGGGGACAATGCTTGGGTACCGTAAGCATTAAATATATCAACAAATACATGCAAAAATACAGCTAAAAATGTCCATATCCATAGATGAAAAAATGAAATTTCAGGAGAAAAGGCATAAGTAACGCCGGCAACAATTAATGGCCAAAGCAAAACGGCAGGTATGGAGTGAGTCGGCCCGCGATGATACCGAATATAAACAGCGTTATTTTTTAACTTCAGAACTGTATCGAAATCAGGAGCTTGGGAGCCGATAATAGCAGCAACCATAACTGTTTGCATAGATGTTGAACTTTCAGAGAGTACAGGGTCAAGAGCGGCCAATCCGCCAAGACCAATCCCCATGACTACGTGTGTTGCGGTATCCATTGGTGAAGTCCTCCTTCATACAACCGTTTTCAGGTTGCTATGCGGGATAGATATCCCGAATTTTGAGTGTTATGAAGGTGCTGTTTATAGTTATACCCGATTATAAATGCTTAAAAAGGGGTTGAAAAAGAAATGAGTCAAAACGTTCATATTTTTATTGAATATAAGATCAATCCTGCAAAAGAACAAACGTATCAACAGCTGATGGGAGATATTGCAACAGCTATTTCTAATTATGGAGCTGAAGGTTTTCAATGGTATCAGGCAGTTGATCAAACTAATTTATATGTAGAAATCTTTAAAGTTCCTTCTTTGTCTTCTTATCATACCTTAAAAAGGGAAAGAGGTTCAAAAAATCATGAGCTGTTCGGAAAATTAGATGAATGCGTGGATGGCGGATTAGAAAAGATACATTGCTGGGCTTTTTATGAAAAAACAAGTGAATTAGGCTATGAATCACGGAGGTAGTTCGATGCAGGACGACGTTAAAAATGTAAGTATTTTAGATTTTCAAGAGAATTTATTAAATTGGTATCAACAAACGAAACGTGAACTTCCATGGAGAAAAAATCAGGATCCGTATCGTGTGTGGGTGTCAGAAATTATGTTACAGCAAACAAAGGTAGATACGGTTATTCCTTACTTTAACCAATTTATGGAATGGTTTCCGACGCCAGAAGCGCTGGCTTATGCGAACGAAGAGAAAGTTATGAAGGCATGGGAAGGACTTGGTTATTATTCCCGTGTTAGAAATTTACAAACAGCTGTAAAAGAAGTAGTGGAGGAATACGGAGGGGAAGTTCCCTCGGAAAAAAAAGATTTCTCTTCATTAAAAGGTGTTGGACCTTATACAGCCGGAGCGGTATTAAGTATTGCCTATGAAAAACCTGAACCGGCAGTAGATGGAAATGTAATGAGAGTTTTCTCAAGAATCCTTAATATAACAGATGATATAGGTAAGGCTAAAACGCGAAAAAGGTTTGAAGCATTTTTACCGGAGTTTTTAGAGGGAGTTCGTCCCTCAGAGTTCAATCAGGCCGTGATGGAATTAGGAGCTTTAGTTTGTACTCCTAAATCACCAGGGTGTTTGCTCTGCCCTGTACAAGAACATTGTGAAGCACGAAAACAGGGAATACAGGAAGAACTGCCGGTTAAAGAGAAAAAGAAGGCACCTACTGCAAAAGATATGGCTGCCGTTGTATTAAAAAATAAAGAAGGAAAATTGTTGATTCATCAGCGCGGAGAGAAAGGGTTATTAGCGAAGTTGTGGGAATTCCCCAATGTGGAAGTGCCTGCCAAACAATCAGGTCCTGACGTATTAAGTGAATTTTTCACAAAAGAATATGGTATGAATGTAAAGATTGGACAACCTATCCAAAAAGTACAGCATGTATTTTCTCATTTAATTTGGAATATTACTGTTTTTGATGCTTGGATATCAGAAAATGCGGAACCTAATAATGATTCTAAATGGATTTTACTAGAAGAAGCGGATGAATATGCTTTTCCTGTTTCTCATCAAAAAATTCTCGAAACACAAAAAGAAAGAGAGGCGGCGGATTAATGGATTTAGGTCTAAAACATAAGAAAGTATTGGTTACTGGGGGATCAAAAGGAATAGGCAAAGGAATTGCCAAATCATTTGTTGATGAAGGGGCAGATGTTGCAATTGTTGCTCGTTCAAAAGAGGGATTGGAAGAAGCCGAACGTGACATTCCAGCTCTCCACACGTTACAAGCTGATCTTATGAACGAAGGTCAAAGGGAACGTGTTTTTCAGCAAACGTTGGAGATGCTTGGTGGAATAGATGTACTCATAAATAATGTCGGTGCCAGTAATGGTGGTTCGATTGCAGAAACGCCGATGCATGAATTTGAAGAAGCGATGTCTTTAAATTACTTTTCTACCGTCCATTTCAGTAAACTCGCGTTGCAAGTGATGAAAAGGAGAGGAAGTGGAAGTATCGTCAATATTTCCTCGATTTTTGGGAGAGAATCGGGAGGAAAAGCAACATACAATAATGCAAAAGCAGCGATGATTAGTTTTACTAAAGCATTGGCTGATGAAGCTATTCAAGATGGAATTCGGGTGAATTCGGTAGCCCCTGGGGCCATTTTGCATCAAAGCGGAAATTGGCAGAAACGGTTAGATGAAAATCCGGAAAAAATCAATCAATTTGTTAAAGAACAAATTCCTGCTGGACGCTTCGGTACGGTCGAAGAAATTGCTGATGTGGTAACTTTCATGGCTTCGGGTAAAGCTTCATGGGTGTCAGGCGCAAGTCTCAATGTCGATGGCGGACAGTCTAAAATGAACATGTAATGAATTTTAACGAGGAGGTTTCATGTTTCGTTTTTTTTCATCATTAACCATGTGAATTTCTTCAATTTTTTGTTTTGTTTCTGGTGTCCCCAAGTCGTAAATCATTTGAATGACTTTATCCATCCCATCTTGATATTCGTGTCGATCGGTTTCTGCGATGGATTCATCGAAGTGACGGAATGTAAACAAGTTTTGAAACTCTAAGTCATGATCTTGTGTTTCATTTAAAAGGAAATCTATTTTTTCCAACTCTTCTTTCGTTGCTTCTATCTCATACTGTATTAACGTACTGTCCGGTATTTTGACCGGGCTTATATCATCCATACTGATTGGGTTTAAGTTAACATAGTACGTTTTTCTTTCCATGTTGTGCAGGCTCCTTTCTTTAAGGGGAATTCTCCTTTATTTTGCATTAGGATGATTATAAATATACTTCTATTTGTTAAGAGACCTGTAAATAAGGAGCTGAACTTAAAAGTTTTTCGCCGGACGCTACTTTCGAGATAGAAAACGGTTTTACTTAGTTTGATGGATACATTGGCTTAATCTTTCTGCTGCGTGTTTTAATGTTTTTTCATCTTGGACAAGGGCGATTCGAACGTAACCTTCTCCGCCTTGTCCGAAAGCGTTTCCAGGAGTTACAACTACTCCGAATTCTAATGCTTTTAGAGCAAATGATAAAGAAGTGAATGGGGTGGGTACTTGTGCCCATACGAACATACCACCATCAGGCATTCTTACGTTCCAATCAAGAGAGTGTAATTTTTTAACGAAGGTATCTCTTCTCTTTTTATAGGTTTGACGATGCTCTTCTAAAAACGATAACTCATGTTTTAACGCATAGCTTGAGGCTTTTTGAACAGGATGAAAAACCCCATAGTCGATGTTTGATTTCAAATCAGCCAGTGGCTTTAGATAGGAAGGAAAACCAATCATGTAACCAATTCTCGCACCTGCCATGTTAAAGCTTTTTGATAAAGAATTACATTCGACTGCCGTTTTTTTCGCATCAGGTATATGAAAAATACTGAGCGGTTTTTCGTCTGAAAAAATAAGTTCGGCATAGGCAAAATCATGCACAATTAAAATGTTATGTTCTAAAGCAAATGCTACTGCTTTTTGAAAATAATCTTTGGTTGCGATGGCGGCTGTTGGATTCCCAGGATAATTCATTATTAATAATTTTGCTTTTTTAGCGATTTCAATGGGAATATGATCAAAATCAGGCATAAACTGATTTTCTTCATTTACCGGAAGATTGTATAAAGAAGCGCCTGAAAGCGCAGCACAGGCAGAATATATAGGATAGCTTGGATCGGGAGCTATAATATAGTCTCCGGGATCGGCATAAGCGAGAGCAAGATGAGCTAGTCCGTCTTGTGACCCCATTAATTGTAATACTTCTTCAGGTTTAATATTTATTTGAAATCGTTCTTTATAGTATTTTGCCACAGCCTCTTGAAATTCATATGTCCCTTGAAGGGCATATCCATATTGGTTTTCTTTATTTACATCTATGGCCATTATATCTCTGATAGATTGAGGAGGAGGGAGATCTGGACTTCCGATACTTAAATCAATAATATCTTCTCCTGCATTCAATTTGGCCTGCTTTTTTTCCGCCATTTCAGTAAATACACTAGATGACAAGGAAGTCATTCGTTCTGACGGTTGTATCATAATTTTATCATCCTTCCTGCTTGAATAATTACATTATAAAGGATGTAAAAAGATAAGATAAGGAAGAAAACAACAAAAAGGGGCTGTATCAAAAGTCTACTACTAGCCAAAAAATGCTTCACTAACATTTAGGGCATGCGCTGCAGGCGGACGCTTTCCGCGGGCAGCGCCTCAGCTTCTGCCCATGGTTGAATTCTTTTTGTTATAGAAAGGAGATGTACCTTTTGATACAACTCCTTTCTTAAATCATTATTCTGTTTGAAAGTCGGAATGTAGAGTCCAATTTGTTTCATTCGGGTGAAAAGAAGGGCGCGATTTGATTTCTTCTAAAATTTCTCGATAAATGACTACACCTTCCTGATTTAAATAAGGAAGAATTTGTTGAAAACATTCGTGAAAATGGACCAGTTCTTCCTCAGACCACTGCTCTTTAGAAGTCATACTTAATTCAGAAAAGTCACGTCCATCATACATAACAATCACCTTTTTTGTTTAGTTTTTCTGGGAGCATCGTTTGTTATACGTTATAATAATATCGGCAAACATAAAGGAGGAACAAATGGATAATAAAGTAGCGCTAGTCACAGGAAGTAGTCGTGGAATTGGAAAAGAAATTGCATTGAAATTAGCTAATAAAGGATATCATATTGTTATTAATTATGCCCGCAGTAAAAGTGCAGCTCTTGAAACGGCTGAAGAAATTGAAAAACATGGTGTAAAGACGCTTGTAGTGAAGGCAAACGTTGCAAAACAAGACAAAGTAAAACAATTATTTGCTGAAATTGATGAAACTTTCGGCAGGTTGGATGTGCTTATTAATAACGCTGCCTCAGGTGTGCTGCGTCCGGCTATGGAGCTAGAAGAAAGTCATTGGGACTGGACGATGAATATAAACAGCAAAGCATTATTATTTTGTGCGCAACAAGCCGCTTTACTAATGGAAAAAAATAATGGCGGAAAAATTGTCAGTTTAAGTTCATTAGGTGCGCAGAGATATTTAAAAAATTATACTGCTGTAGGAGTATCAAAAGCTGCGGTAGAAGCATTAACAAGATATTTAGCGGTGGAGCTTTCTGAAAAAGGTATTGTCGTGAATGCTGTATCAGGTGGAGCGGTAGATACAGAAGCTCTCACCCATTTTCCGAATCGGGATGAGCTGTTGCGAGAAGCAGAAGAACGGACACCGGCCGGGAGAATGGTAGAAGTGGAAGATCTGGCTAATGGTGTGTTGTTTTTGGTTTCTGATGAGGCATCGATGATTCGCGGTCAAACTATTATCATTGACGGAGGCATGTCACTACTCACATAAAATTTTTCGCTTTTACATGGATAATCTCTTACATACTGGGTAGATTAAGCCATGTGGAGGTGATTTAGAATGAACAACAATCAACAACAACCAAATGCTTCACAAACTAATGCAAAAAAAGTGAGAAAGCAAAACGCAGCAGCTTCTCAAAACCAAAGTCAGCAAACTGAATTTGCAAGTGAGACTGACGCACAAGAAGTAAGAAAACAAAATCAACAGTCCGAGCAGAAAAAAACTCAAAACCAAAACCAACAGCAGCAGTAAGAAATTAATAATCGTAAAAAGAGCTCTTTGGAAGGGTACTTCCAGAGAGCTCTTTTGCGTCATTATTCATTCAATAAAATATAAACACTATTGAGGAATCATAGGAAAAACATATTGAACTAAAAACCATAAAAATCCAAAAAAGATGATAACATAAGCTAAATATTTGATAAATGTCGATGCAACATGTGTTTTATCTTCTTTTTTTTCTATATGACGTTCTTCATACTCTTGATCTGGTGTTTTTCTTGGCATGTTTATAACCTCCTTATGACTTTCTGTTATAATAAAATTTTCCCTCTCAAATAGTTGAATAAACTTCTATATAATAATTTATCTGCTTGGCATAGTGAGCTTCTGTAGTTTTCTTCATACAGACGAAGATGTATAATATATTCGCAGAGATGATAAGTGATGATTAGGAAAGAATGAGGAAGGAGTTAGGCATGGAATTCCCGGAAACAGGTAGAAAAATTGAAATTCAAAGCTATAAACATAATGGAACTCTTCATCGTGTCTGGGAAGAAACCCTTATATTACAAGGAACATCTAAAGAGATAATCGGGGCTAATGACCGTATTTTTGTGCAGGAATCAAATGGACGGACATGGAGAACAAGAGAGCCTGCTATTTGTTATTTTCATAAAGATAAATGGTTCAATATGATTGGTATGGTTCGTTATGATGGAATTCATTTTTATTGTAATATAGGGACGCCCTTTGTATGGGATGAAGAAGCGTTGAAATATATTGATTATGATTTGGATATAAAGGTCTTTCCTGACATGACATATCATATTTTGGACGAGGATGAGTATGAAGATCATAAAGTGAAGATGGGCTATCCTCCGGAAATTCAAACTAAAGTTTTAGAGGCGCTTGAAGAACTTCAAAGTTGGATTTATCAAAGAAAAGGTCCATTTTCGCCACAGTTTGTAGAAAAATGGTATGAAAGGTTTTTGTTTTTTCGTTAAATTATAGAAGATACGCTGTTTCAATTGTTGTTGAAAGGCGTATTTGTGTTTTGGATGAGGTGAATTATGGGCAGCATTAGAAGGTATTTACAATTTGTAAAGCCGTATAATAAAGTTATTTTTATTACAGTTATTATAGGTGTGTTAAAGTTTGGTATACCCCTGTTGACCCCGCTTATATTGGCACATGTTATTGATGAAATAATTCTTGCAGACGGTGTGTCAACAGGAGAGAAAGTATCATCATTATTTTGGATATTAGGCGGGGCGATTGGTATATTTTTAATTGTAAGACCTCCGGTAGAGTATTATAGACAATATTTTGCACAGTGGACTGGAAGTAAAGTTTTATATGATATCCGCGATCAATTGTTTGCTCACATTCAAAAGTTAAGTCTTCGTTTTTATTCGAATAGAAAAGCTGGCGAAATTATTTCCCGGGTAATTAACGACGTAGAGCAGACAAAAAACTTTGTAATAACTGGGCTTATGAATATATGGTTGGATATGGCTACCATTCTTATTGCAGTTATTATCATGTTGACAATGAATGGATGGCTGACATTAGTAGCTTTGGCATTATTTCCTTTATATATTATATCTATTAAGTACTTTTACACGAAGTTAAGGGATTTAACCGTACGCCGATCTGAGGCATTGGCTGATGTACAGGGACATTTGCATGAACGAGTACAAGGGATGAATGTCATAAGAAGTTTTGCACTAGAAGATTATGAACAAGAACAATTCGATAAACGCAATAGTAATTTTCTTGATAGAGCGGTAGATCACACAAAGTGGAATGCAAAAACCTTCGCAGTTGTGAATACGATCACAGATATTGCTCCTCTGATTGTTATTTTAGCAGCGGGGTATTTTGTGTTGCGATCAGGTCTTGAGGTGGGGGAAATGGTAGCCTTTGTATCCTATATGGAAAGGTTATATGCCCCGCTAAGAAGGTTGATTAATTCATCTACAACGCTAACTCAATCCATTGCATCGATGGATCGCGTATTTGAGTTTGTGGATGAAGAATATGATATTGAGGATACACAGAATGCAATTCCGCTTAAACGTGCAAGGGGTGAAATTAGCTTTGAAAACGTTAAGTTTCAGTATGAAGAGGATAGTGATGAAGTCCTTCGCCATCTAAACTTTTCAGTAAAAGCTGGTGAAACGATTGCTCTTGTTGGTATGAGTGGTGGAGGAAAAAGTACATTAGTTGGCTTGATTCCACGCTTTTACGATGTCACCTCAGGCAGTATTAAACTGGACGGTAAAGATATACGGGACTATGAAGTTCGAAGTCTGCGCGATAGTATCGGAATGGTGTTACAAGATAATATATTATTTAGTGAGTCTGTGAAGATGAACATTAAAATGGGTAACCCTTATGCTTCTGATGAAGAAGTGATAAATGCTGCTAAAGCAGCAAATGCAGACGGTTTTATTAATGAATTATCTCTTGGTTATGATACGCCGGTTGGAGAACGAGGGGTCAAACTCTCCGGCGGCCAAAAACAACGAATAGCAATCGCAAGAGTATTTTTAAAGAATCCTCCTATGCTGATTTTTGATGAAGCGACTTCGGCATTAGACCTTGAGAGTGAACATCTTATTCAAGAAGCGATGGAAGAGTTGGCGAAAGACAGAACAACATTCATCGTGGCGCACCGTCTCTCAACGATCACACACGCTGATCGTATTGCTGTGGTGGAAGATGGTGAGATTTCCGAATCAGGAACACATGCAGAATTAATGAGAAAAAACGGTTCTTACAGTAAGCTATATAATGTTCAGTACGTGTAATAAAAAAGAGCTGTCCCGTAAACCGGGGATAGCTCCTTTTTGTAAGTAGGGAATCTTGAAATGTGCCGCATTGCTGATCGTCAACAAGAGAGTACCTCGACTGAATCTTTTCGGGGACCTCCCTCGTTTTACATATACTCTTCATCATCCACCTGAATGGTATTGTCTTCTTGATGAAAACTAAAAAAGCTTTCGACTAAACGATCCAAATGTTCAAGTTGCTCATTATATTCCATAATATGTGATAAGACGGGGAGAACATGTAACCACTCTTCTCTTGTTATATCTCCATAATTATATAAGTTCATAAATAAATCCGTTAAAGAAACCTTCCCTTTATCTATTTCTTCGCCCATTTCTTCGGTTAACGGAGTGTTTACTTTCCCTCTATACCGAAGTAAAATTCTGTCGTGATAATCAGTAAGATGATCCAATTGCTCTCTAATACTCTTTTGCATATGCTCGGGCATACGGTTTAGTTCATTTTCATATTTGTCAAAGGACTTGAGAATAGTGAAAACTTTCTTTAAAGCAATAATCATTTGTTTGAACACGACCAGTTTACGTGCTTTTCCCAGTTTACTTTTTAAGAAATAGTTCCTTTCTTCTTTATAAAGTAAATATAAATTATCCAAAGTAACGATGGATTCGTTGATTCTTGGAATATCTTTTTTTAAGGAACGTTGATTGGTTTCATATCTTGTGATTAGACGGATCCAACGTATTATCTCTTCTGTTAGGTTCGATGTTTTGTGATAAATTTTGGTTTCATGTTTAGGCGGTAGAAAGACAAAGTTTATGATGAAAGCTGATATTACCCCCAACATAACCAAAGAAAATCGTTCTCCTGCAAAAAGAAGAAATTGGTCAGCAGGATTCCCCATGATAATAATGATTGTCACGAGCGCTAAGGAAATCGAAGAGGTATCTAACTTTAATTTTAAGATGATGCCAATTGCCAGCATGACACCTACACCAATAATGACCGGTTCGTGTCCGAATGTCACAGCAAGAACAATAGCTATAATGGCACCTATTACATTAGCCTGTATTTGATCTATAATAGTTTGAAATGTTTTATAGATAGAAGGTTGTATGGCAAAGGTAGCAGAAATAGCCGCAAAGAAAGCAGGATGAAGACCAATCCAGCGAGCGGCATATATAGCGAGCACAATCGCAAGTCCGGTTTTAAAAATTCTAGCCCCGAGTTTCATGAAAATAGAGTATCCTTTCTGTCCCTGCACACTAAGAAGGGGTAGTAATCATTTAACGGGAATCTAATGGTGTCTCCTCGTTCTTTTTTGTGTTCTCAAATATTAATTTTGCCTGCTCTGCAGACTGTTTGTCTATAAAGTAGGCAATCGCTGCTTTACACAACGACCAAGTGGCAATAGACGCTATCGTGCCTGAAATAACATGTCCAGCACCTGGAAAAGCGACTTTGCTGAGTGAGCGGGCAGCTTGCCTGAAAGCATATGCGGCACCAACGTTGACGCCTAACGCACCAATAAACTCCATGATGCTCTTTCGGTTTAAGTCTCTGCCGGAAATGTAAGCGATACTTGTGATCATCGAGATTTGCACACCTGTAATAATAGGCATGTCTGCAATGGGGATAGGTTGAGCTCCCAGCCCTCCATTTATAGCGGATGCACTTTTTCCGATGGTTGTCGCTATGCTTTTTTGAATCGATTGGGCCTGAGTAATCTTAGCCCATTGCAGCCATGTACTGCCAGGCAGATGATTAAGTAAATAATAAAGAATTTCTTCCATATTCCAACGTCGGTCGTATATAATTTTCTCTTCTTTAAATGCCATATAAGCACAAACAGGAAGAACTTGAATAACTCCCTCTATTTCATCTTTCAGTTTCCCTTCCAAATGGGAAGAAGCATGGTCAATATTTTGTCGTTTTTCTTTTTCAAACGGCGGTTCTGTGTCATAGACAGGATCTAACTCATCTACTTGGGTTACGATTCCGACAACGGGAGGAATATAATTATGGATTTTTTCTACATATGTTCTTAGTTCTTGCAATTGTTCAATATCCTCTTTGATACGCGCATCTACTTCTTTTGCTTTAACGAAAAACAAAAACACATCAGGACATTTTGTTTTCAAAGAATGCTTCACTTCAGAAAGAGAATCTGTTTCATTTGTCTTTTCTTCAGGAGTTGTTCCTTCTCCAAGCCCTCTTGTGTCCAACATGTCCATAGCAGTTGTTTCATTATCCGCTTTATGAAAAGAATGCCATCTCCCGCGGCCGGTTTGCGCTTTGACAGACCCTATTTCCGTAACTGGCGATTGAAAGACAGCGTTAATAAAAGTTGATTTTCCAGAACCACGTCTTCCAACAACGACAAAGCGAGGGGAGCGATAATCAAGAAATATATCTTCAAGCCTACTGATTTCACCTTCGATTTGTTTTTTTACCGGTCCTGGTAGTTTAGGAAGTAATTTATGGCGCATAAGACGAATCGGTTCTTGAAACCATGCCTTTTCATGGTTCATATTGCGTCCCCCATTTCCTCGTGTTTACTTTACTCATTCCCGCATGGTAGGAGAAATAATCATCTACTATAGACTTTCACTCATTTCTTTAAATGTTTGTTCTGCAGCAGTTAGAGTTTCATTAATATCTTGGTGAGTGTGCGCAATTGTAAGAAACCATGCTTCGTATTTAGAGGGGGCTAAATTTATTCCTCTATCAAGCATCTTATGGAAAAATTGTTGAAATAGCCTGTCATCACTCATGTCAGCGTCTTCATAGTTTGTCACTTTTTGAGTAGTGAAAAATAAGGTCAAAGCTCCGCAGCGCCGGTTGATCGTACCGGGGATATTATAATTCGTCATTAATTTGTTGAGCCCTTGTTCTAACTGTGCTCCCAAATCTTCTAATTTTTCATAAGTTCCTTCTTGTTGTAAGACTTCTAAGCAGGCGATGCCGGCGCTGATAGAAGCTGGATTGCCGGACATCGTTCCGGCTTGATAGGCAGGTCCCAATGGAGCAACGTTTTCCATAATGTCAACCCTTCCTCCGTATGCACCTATTGGAAGACCGCCACCGATAATTTTCCCCATTGCCGTCATATCTGGAGTAACTCCTAGCAGGTTTTGTGCTCCTCCATAGGTGAAACGAAAAGCAGTTATGACTTCGTCGTAAATGACTAAAGCTCCTGCATCGTGGGTGAGTTCATTTACTTTTTCTAAAAATCCCGGGGCAGGGTCGACTATACCAAAGTTACCAACGATGGGTTCGACTAAAACAGCAGCGATTTCATTCCCCCATTTTTTCAAAACTTCTGCTAACGCATTAGAATCATTAAATGGAACTGTAATTACTTCTTCAGCTATATTAGCTGTTACTCCAGCAGAATCCGGTGAACCCAACGTTGCAGGACCAGATCCCGCTGTAACGAGAACAAGATCAGAATGGCCATGGTAGCATCCAGCAAATTTAACAATTTTGTTGCGCCCGGTGTAGGCTCTTGCCACTCGAATTGTGGTCATTACTGCCTCTGTACCGGAATTGACAAAACGTACTTTTTCTAGAGAAGGAATGGCGTTTTTAAGCATTTTGGCAAACTGGTTTTCAAGAATAGTTGGGGTTCCGTATAGTGTTCCATTTTCAGCAGCTTTTGTAATCGCATGTGTAATATGAGGGTGGGCATGGCCGGTAATGATAGGACCGTAAGCTCCTAAAAAATCAATGTAATGATTTCCATCCACATCGTAAAAATACGCTCCTTTTCCTTTTTCCATAAAAACAGGAGTACCTCCACCAACACCTTTAAACGATCGGGAAGGGCTGTTCACCCCGCCGACAATATGTTCACAAGCTTCGCTATATAATAGTTCTGATTGTTTCGTATTCATTAGTTATACCTCCTAAAAAGTGAAAAATTTCAATACATATTGTACCATGAAGATTAGACAACGTAGAAATTTGTTCCGTTATGTTTAAAACGAAACGAGAAAAAGAAAGGAAGATAATAAAGATGGAAGAAGAAATGAAAGGACAGCCCGCGCCAGACTTTACATTACCAGCTAGTAATGGAGAAAACATAAGTCTTTCGGATTATGAAGGTAACAATGTTATTGTTTATTTTTATCCAAAAGATATGACCCCGGGGTGCACAACAGAAGCGTGTGATTTCCGAGACTATACCGATGAATTTAAACAATACAACACGGAAATTATAGGGATAAGCCCTGATCCGATTGAAAAACATCAAAAATTCATTGATAAACACGGACTACCTTTTTTATTACTGGCCGATGAAAATAAAGAAGCGGCGGAAGCATATGGAGTCTGGCAATTGAAGAAAAACTTCGGGAAAGAAAGTATGGGTATTGTACGTTCGACTTTCGTCATTAATAAAAACGGCACAATAGTAGAGGAATGGAAAAATGTAAAGGTGAAGAATCATGTAGAGGAAACTCTCGCATATATAAAAGAAAACCTGTAATGTTGTTCTTCAATATATACTGATTTGTCAAATACAAAACAATTATAACGTGGTATAATGAAAGGGTAACAGAACGGCCGGAGGGTTTTATTAATGAAATTAATGATTTGCATTGTTAATAATTTCTACACACCTGAAATTGAGAAAGAGATGAATAAAAAAGGTTACCGTATGACTGAGCTTTCAAGCAGTGGTGGATTCTTGAAAAGAGGAAGTACGACTTTTTTATTTGGTGTCCAGACTGAAGAACTGGCGACTTTAAAAGAAGATTTAAAAAATACCTGCATATCTTTTGAAGAAAAAAAGGGAAAAAGAGCTGATGCTCCCCGTCGTTTTACATCGTTTGTTTTATCAGCGGAGGATGCTGCTTTTTTTACACAAGGTTCACCGTCTTAGGCTAAAAAGGGCCCTTTCATTGACATTATTTGTTGCCATCATATAGAATTGTTTATAAGAATTATAATGTAAGAATTGGTATTTGGAGAAAGTGAGGTGCATGACGATGGCGAATGAACAACTTCAAGAAGCAGTTAATGCTCTTAAAAATACGAAGGTTCGCATGACTCCGCAACGTCATGCCATTTTGGAATATTTGTATGATTCGATGAGCCATCCGACGGCAGATGACATTTATAAGGCACTCGAAAGCAAATTCCCAAACATGAGCGTTGCCACAGTATATAATAATCTTCGTGTATTTAAAAATGTAGGTATTGTTAGAGAACTAACTTACGGGGACTCATCAAGTCGTTTTGATTGTGTTACTACAGATCATTACCATGTTATTTGCTCAGACTGCGGAAAAATTGTTGACTTTCATTATCCAGGATTGGATGAAGTAGAGACATTAGCGGAGCATGTGACAGGATTTAAAGTTCACGATCACCGTATGGAAATATACGGTTCGTGCCAAGAATGTAAAAATATGTCGCACTAACAGTAAAAAAAGAGCTCAAACAAAGAGCTCTTTTTTTACGTATTATTATGGGATTTACGATTATATTTAGGATCGAATTCCTTTCCTTCGAGCTCGGGGTCCATAGTTAACGGTTCATCGCAGTACATACAAACGTCCACCTTACCTAACACTTTTGTGATTTTACCACAGTTAGGACATTCGACTTTCACTGTACTAGTAGAAATCATTCCAATCCAAAAATAGACTCCGCTGCTCGCTATGACAAAAATAAAGCCTAAAATCATGGTTATAGTCATAATAATGGGAGAAGAGTCGAAAAATAAACCGATGTACATAATAAAAATCCCTATAAATACTAAAGACAGGGCAAACGTTCTGATTCTATTGATTTTATTCATACCTTTTGTTGCCATTAAATACCCTCCTAAAGACAAAGTATAGCATAAAATAAGTTTTCTACATACGTTCTGATAAGGAAATTATAATGATAAATAAATTTCGAAAAAATAACTATAGGGTGGTGAAAATAATAGGTACAATTGTACTCTATCTCTAATAAGTTAATATATATGCGAACGAAAATAGCTGTGTTAGGTGGTTAAATGGGGGTGTGTTGTGAGGTTTTGAATTTTTTAAATGAAAATAAAAAAATATTATCGTTTTTATTGACTCGTAAAAAGCAAGGTGATATAGTGATTACTGTCGCTGTTCAGACAGCACATTCACCGAAAGAGTTGAAAAGTTAATCACATTCATTTAAAAAATGTGTTGACAGCGGTGAAGAGAAAATGATAAATTATAAAAGTCGCCAATTGAGGCGAAGAAACAAGAAATAAAAGTTGTTCTTTGAAAATTGAATGAAAGTCAAGCGTCTGTCAATTCAAGCAACAAATATCGATTCAACATCGATTGAATCAATCAGTTAGAATCAAACATCTTTTTATTGGAGAGTTTGATCCTGGCTCAGGACGAACGCTGGCGGCGTGCCTAATACATGCAAGT
>NZ_JAUSUM010000005.1 GCF_030813635.1 Salibacterium salarium
GGCACGCCGCCAGCGTTCGTCCTGAGCCAGGATCAAACTCTCCAATAAAAAGATGTTTGATTCTAACTGATTGATTCAATCGATGTTGAATCGATGTTTGTTGCTTGAATTGACAGACGCTTGACTTTCATTCAATTTTCAAAGAACAACTGTTTTTTCGTGTTTCTTCGCCTTAATTAGCGACTTAATAATCATATCATCCGACGTTGATTAGGTCAACAACGAAATATAATTTTTTTATCGATGCCTTCTTCCTCTCGAAGGCGCAATTAATAATTTAACACGGTGACCATGGAGCGTCAACAATTAATTTTAATAAAATATTTTCGCTATGATTCACGTTGAGAATAACTGTTCTTAAATGACTTAATATATTTACTGCATTCCTCCGGAGAAGCAATACGACGGTATAACCCAAATACAATTTTATATTTTTCTTCCATCACTTTTTTCACTGTTTCTTCTATTCTTTCATCTTCAAAATCTAATAACAACTCTTCTAATTCCCTTTTTATTATGTATTCCAGTTCTTGTGCCTCTTTTTTACGAATGAGCAGTCCAAGCATGTAATCCCCTCTTTTTCTAAAAAACAGCTATTTATTCATATCTTGTCCGTTTTGGCATAAATTTATGCCAAGAGATATCTCTCGAAAGGAGACGGACACGTTGTCAAAAAAAGTATGGATTATCAGCAGCCGGCGAATGAAGATTTATATTATTTCAGCTATGGCCATTTTCATTATGGCAGGAGGATTTTTGGTGAACCGATCTGTCTTTCCTGTCTTTTCTACAGAGGAAAGCCCTGCCGCTTTTTATCGAGCAGATATTGAAGAAAAGAAAGTCGCATTAACGTTTAATATAAGTTGGGGAGAAGATCGGGCCCTCCCTATCCTTGATACGTTAAAAGAAAATGATATTACGGCTACTTTTTTCATTTCAGGAGCATGGGCGGAACGACACCCCGAAATTACGGAACGGATTGTTGAAGATGGGCATACGATTGGAAATCATGGATACAGATACGAGCATTATCCCCGTTTGGATGATGACGAAATTGTAAGAGATTTGAACTTAAGCCATAAAAAAATTAAAGACGTGACGGAGCTTGATGTGAAATATTTTCGCCCGCCGCACGGAGATTTTAACAAAACAGTGTTGGAAAAAATAGAACAGTTCGGCTACTCCACCGTTCACTGGAGTGTCGGAGGGAATGATTGGAATAATCCTGGAGTGGAACAAATTGTAGCAAACATTACAGGAGACGTGGAACCTGGAGACGTCATTTTACTTCACGCTTCGGATTCAGCAAAGCAAACAGGGGATGCATTGCCTTCCATCTTGACTGAATTAAAGAATCAAAATTATTCGTTTGTTAATATTGAAGAACTTATCTCTCAAGCAAATACGGAAGTGGAGGAAATTAATTAATAATCAAAATATCTGGGCTTGTAGAGAGGCCCAGATATTTCAAAATTATCCTTTGTTCTGTTGAGATGCACGAGTAAGACGGTGCAAGGTAAGTAATTGCCACGTGTTTGCTGTAAGTAGCGGGGTTAAATAAATCCATAACCATTTCGTATCATTAACGATGTCCACCGTCAAAGCTGGCACCCACTCTATCGTGGTAACGACAAACATGAAAAACAGAGCTGGGACAAACGTTTCTCTGTTTGTTTCCTTTTGCTTCTGAAAAGCTACCGCCATACAATAAAGGAATAGCAATACAGGCATCAAAACATAGCCCCATAACGTTTCCTCGTCTGTCGCGAATGCGATATAACGTAGATAAATGAGATCAAAAAGGACGAATAGAATTAATACAACTTGGATTCGATTCCACAGCCTCACTGATTTGAACACACCAAGAGCAAAGCGCTGGAGAGTCAAATAAGCAAAATACCCCATTTGCGCCACCAGGCTGATAGCCGCACTCATCCCAAACATCCATAAAAGCCCAAAAAAGAAGTTAAAAAAACCTCCGCTGAAATAGGTTTCCGTATCTAATAATATCCCGATAATTGCGCCGCTTGAAGCCCCAATTAAGAGAGTGGAAACAAAAAGATAAACCAATTTTCTCGTATTCAAAACCATCGCGCTCCTCTTATTCCGAATGAATCACTTCCGTTCTGATTTTACCAACCAAAAAGGGAAAAAGCTACATGACGTCTCTGTTGTGCATAATTTTTTCACAAACACACCATATTAAGAAAAAGTACCGTAACACGTTGGAGAGGGAGAAATACAGAAAGGAGTAAGAAGGATGACATCTTATATAAAAGCCGGCTTCGTTACAATTGTCTGTTTTTGTATGTTGCTTGGATGTGCTGCCGCGGCTGAAGAACAGGGGAATAACAGCTCCGAGTACGAAGAAACAAAAAAATGCTCGTGGATTTATTAAAATCTGACGAAGGAAAAAGTGCTCTGAGTGACATTTTAAGTGAAGAATCTATGCGGGAAAAAATTATTATGGATCAGGATATTATAAAGAAAACGGTGGAAGATACGTTAAATGCCGAAAAGGGAAAAGCGTTTTGGGAAGAAATGATGAAAGATCCTAAGTTTGCCAAAACTTTTGCCAATAGTATGCAATCTAAAAATGAAGAGATGTTGAAAGCGTTAATGAAAGACCCAGAATATCAGCAAATGATGATAGATGTGATGAAAAATCCTGAAATGGAAAAAGCAACACTAGAGGTTTTAAAGGGAAAAGAACATCGAAAGCAAGTGATGACAATTATGTCTGAAGCTCTAGAAAGTCCAAAATTCAAAGCAAAAATAACGGAAATACTAGATAAAGTCGCAGAGCAGCAAATGAGTAAAGAAGATAGCGGTGGTTCTGGGGGAGGAAGCGGCGGTGGATAATCATAAATGCAGCACCTGGGAATATCACATATCTCCAGGTGCTGTATTTATGTTTTATTTCCCTATCTTCTCCATAATTCTATCGGTGATATTATTGTAAATCTCTCCAATAGGATGGTCTGCTTCATAAACCGATGGAGCAAAGTCTTCTTTGTCTATGTCTGGCTGTCCTAATGGAATTTGACCTAGCATTTCTGTTTTCAATTCTTCGGTTAGACGTTCACCGCCGCCTTGTCCAAAGATATACTCTCTCTCACCCGTTTTTTTGCTTTCGAAATAGGCCATGTTTTCGATGACCCCTAAAATTTGATGGTTCGTTTTTATCGCCATCGCACCAGCGCGTGCAGCGACAAATGCAGCCGTTGCGTGAGGAGTTGTAACGACTAATTCTTTGCATTCTGGCAGCATCGTATGCACATCAAGTGCCACATCCCCTGTTCCTGGTGGCAAGTCAAGGATTAAGTAGTCGAGTTCTCCCCATTCCACTTCATTAAAGAAGTTATTTAACATTTTGCCGAGCATCGGACCTCTCCACACGACAGGCGCATTGTCTTCTACGAAAAAGCCCATCGAGATAACCTTCACGCCAAAACGTTCTACCGGATAAATGGTTTCACCTTCAACAGTTGGGCGTTGTTCAATGCCCATCATGTCCGGAACGCTAAATCCGTAAATGTCAGCGTCAATGATGCCGACTTTTTTCCCGGCATTCGCCAAAGATGTCGCAATATTGACGGACACAGTTGATTTTCCAACGCCGCCTTTACCGCTTGTCACTGCAATAAATTCTACTGGGTTGTCTTCCGAGAGTAGAGATGCTTTTTGTTTTTCCTCTGGTCCTCCAAGCTCTCTCACTTCTTCGTCGTCGAGGGTGTCAAACCGTAAGCCAACAGATTCCGCACCTGCTTCTTTAACAACTTGTACAATTTTTTGTTGTAGCTGCATTTGTTCAGGTGTTCCTGTTTTAGCCAGGGCGATTTTTAAACTGACATTATCTTCTTTTATCTTAACTTCCCGAACCCCTCCGGTCTCTACAATACTCTTTTTGAGATCGGGATCTTCGATATTTTTCAAAGCATCAACAATCTGATCTTCACTTAACACATCGGACACCATCCTTTTCATACGCAAGTTGTTGCAATTATAGCATACCTTGCATGGTGCCTTTTTTTCAAATGTTTGCAACCAAAATTCTATAATTCTTCGCCTGCGTAATATCTCAGCAGACCTTGATAAATAGAAAACGCAATTTTATTTTGATGTTCTTCTTCTCCTAGCAGCTTCCCTTCCGTAGGATTTGAAAGAAACCCTGCTTCCACGAGCACACCTGGTATATCCGCCTGATTAAGTATAAATAATTCATTAATAGCTTTTGCCTCTCTATTCGTGTTTTCTAGATTGTGGCGAAGTTCTTCTTGAATCAGTTTTGCCAAATTTTCGTTCGATGGAACACGAGGTTGATAAAACGTTTGTGATCCGCTTATTCTAGTGGACGGTGTGGCATTCAAATGAAACGTTACAAATAAGTCTCCGCCGCTTTCATTAACAATATCAAGCCGCTTATGTAAGTCAGCTGTTTTTCGTTTACTATAACCGCGGATATCTTCTCCTGCTAAATCATAATCTCCTTCTCTAGTCATAAACACAATCGCACCAGCTTCTTGTAAGTAATCCCGAAGCATGAAGCTGATGGAGAGCGCGACCTCTTTTTCCAACAGGCCTTCTTTACTTGAAGCACCGCCATCTACGCCGCCATGACCCGGGTCTAGAATAATGACTTTTCCTGATAAAGGTAAATGCCATCCGGCTGTCGTATCTTTTGATGACATACGATCTTGTATAAACCAACCGGCGGCTGCTAATACTATGAATAGAATGGCGATTCCAAGCCATTTTTTCATATAACGCCCGCTCCCTTTCAATAAATAGCTTGTTTCATTTATATGATGGAGCGGGTGATTTATTACGATTTCATTATTCAACGGTACCGAAGTAATTGTCGTTTTGTACCAGCCTCCAGTCCTCGTTTCCACCAGAAGGCGATATAAGACTCAACGGCTTCTTTTACTTCAGGACTTTCACATGCCGGGTCATCATCAACCCAGCTTTTCATGAATTCATGCAACTCTTTCGCAATACGTCCGATAGCCAGCGCCGCTTGAATTTGGAATTTAAAAACAAGCACTCCATTTTCGACATAACGGCTGAATTTCCCACCGGATAAAAACGCCTCAAGTGCAAGATCCATACATGCTTCTTCTAGAAATGAATAAGGAAACCGAAAGTACCGAAATACTGGTACAAACACTTTTTCAGCTGTGGCTTGAATTTCCTTAACCTGAACATCCTGCAAGAGCTTTTTTTCTTCGAGCCATTCTTTTTTTATTCGATGAGGCTCTAAAGAAATGACAATCCCCATGTGCCTCCCCCCCTCAGTCATTAGTATATGAAGGCTGAGACTTGTCATACTGTCGGTATCTGGCATCTAAGGGAAGCCTGCAACATCGATAAGAAAACCCCGTGGCTATAAGCTTTCCTCACAATATTTCTGTTATTACCAAAACAAATAAACATAAAAAACCCTCTCTGCTACGAATGAGCAAAGAGGGTGGAACCCTTGATATAAAGGGAATATTAACGCTTCGATAATTGTGGTGCACGACGACGGGCTGCTTTGAGACCGTATTTGTTACGTTCTTTCAAAGGCGGGGGCGATTTTAGGGTACAATTCGATAAAATGATGAAGGCATTTTTTACATTGGATAAAAACCTTAGCAGAACCTCGGGATACAAAAAAGTTTTAATTTGTCCATATGGCCTCCCTGTTTTATGAAAGCAGTTTTTCCCTCAACAAATCATATTGCTTGTGAGGATCTTGAACTTCATTGCCATGGCAAACACACAAGCTTTTCGGTTTTAATTTCTTTACGATTTGGCCGCTTTTTATTGCCTGAGCCATGTTGGCGGTAAACATTGACATCGGTTTTCGTATTCTTTGTCTTCTGCTTGTAAATAGATCGCCTCCTATTAAAATGTTAACTTTTTGATGATAATAAACAACATGTCCTGGTGAGTGTCCTGGGGTGTGATGAGGTATGAGATCTCCTATTGGTTTCAACTGTTGCTGAGCATCTTCGTCTAATGGTGTTGTGATGGAAGGTTCTATCAAGACTTGAGCCTTTTTTCTGCGAGGATATGGGAATTTCCCTTCTATAAATGGTATTACTTCCTGGTGTGCATAAACTGGAACGTTTCGTTTTGATCTTATTTTTTTGATTGCTCCAACATGGTCTGAATGACCGTGTGTAAGTAAAATCCGCGATAGTGGACCAAAATTTAATTGATCGATATATTTTAAAATGCCATTTGCCATCATGGGAATACCAGCATCAACTAATATCAGGCCCTTTTCGTCTTTTACCAGCCAAACGTTAATGGGAACAATTAGCCAAGTGCTGATGCTCCAAACGTGTTTGGAAATTCTTTTAATTCTCATTGTGGACGCCTCCAATATTCATTCCTGTAATAAGAATTTCAATCGATTGTTCCAGAACAGGTAATACTCTTTCATACAACTGATCGAGCGGCTCTTCCTTGTAAATATAGGTCATAATCAGGCCGTGAAGATTAAAGAAAAATATTCTTGAACATAGAAGACTCTGTTTGTCATCCATAATATTAAGACAATCCATAACGGCGGTTTCCAAATGTTTAAAGAGTAAATTTCGTACGACATTCATTTTTAGATCAGGGGGTACATCGACGCGCTCAGCACGAACAATAATCAATATCGAATACACACTTCGATGATTTAAGGCAAAGTCTATAAAGTCTTTACAGATTAATTTTAATTTCTGCAAGGGTTCTAAAGTTTGATCTTGTAGCGTTTTTTCCATCCTCCCATTTAATTTTAAAAGTGGGGGCATAGCTAACTCCTGTAACAAATTTTCCTTATCCTTGAAGTATAAATAGATTGTTGTATGGGAGCATTTTGCCTTTTGGGCTATCTGTCTAATCGTAACTGACTCAAACCCTTTGGAAGAAAAGAGTTCTTCCGCCGCCTTTAAGATTTCCCTTTTCGTATTTTCCGCTTGCAGTTCTCTCTTTTTCATCCGTAGTAATTCCCCTCAATAACCAATGGTTATCAAAATTGTCAAGTTCCTTGTAAACTTTTTCTAATAGTGAGATCTTCATTTTTTTCTTTCGTTGTGCATCCTGATTTATCAAAGGGAACCACATCATTCACTATAGAGCCAAAAAAACCTCTCTGCTACGAATGAGCAAAGAGGGATGAACCCTTGTTACAAAGGGATTTTAACGCTTCTGGAAATATAGTGTTTAAGTGTAATTTTTCACAAACTATTAGCCAGCTTAGTTCTATCCAATTTTAGTTAGAATATAGCTTTAATAGTTCTTGTAAGGGTAAATGATTTCGTTTATTCACCTCAACAAAATATTCCAATTGCCATTTTTGAGTTTCGATAGCCTGTTTGCTAGTTGGTTTTTCCCATCTAGGGTAAACTCTAATTGCCATTTTTCCTTTTGTAGTGGCTGTTTTAAGGATATTTTGTTTTACAAGAATTTCTTTTGGAAAAACGAATTGTCCATAATTATTTTCACTAGTAAAGGTATTGATAACTAATAAATCAGTAGCCTTTTCATATGAAAAGGCTTGGTTTTTATGATTCCTATCTTTTTCCCAAAAAACAACAAACTGTCCTATCTTAGCAGGTGTTTTCTTTGCGACTCTAAATCTAACCGATTTCGAGTTTAACTGAAATATACCCGCCCCATAATCTGAATTTTGCGCTTCTTCTCGGATAGCTTTTATAATGAAGTGATTGGGCTCATAAAAATTTTTATTTACATATGTTAACGCCTTATAAAATTCATTCACTACTTTTACCCCTTATTTTTTATACTACTAGATCCAATACCTCTCAAATCAAGGTTATCCCAATTTTAACACAATGTCCAAATATCTATAAAAAATAAATAACCGCCATGCAAATACATATGGAGAGGAGGCACCTTTATCTTGTATTAAAAAATTTTTACAGAAAAAAGATGTGAAAGAAATATTCAATCGCTCCATGAAAAACAAAAACCCTCTCTGCTGCAAATGAGCAAAGAGGGTGGAACCTTTGATATAAAGGGAATATTAACGCTTCGAGAATTGTGGTGCACGACGCGCTGATTTAAGACCGTATTTCTTACGTTCTTTCATACGGGAATCACGAGTAAGGTAACCTGCATCTTTAAGTGGTTTGCGGAAATCCGGATCCACTTCTAAAAGAGCACGGGAAAGACCATGACGGATTGCGCCAGCCTGACCAGTGAAACCTCCGCCGTTTACGTTGACTTTCAAGTCATATTGACCTTCTGTACCAGTTTCTGCTAGTGGCTGCTTCACCACAAGCTTAAGTGTTTCAAGGTCAAAATACTCATCAATGTTTCTATCATTAATCGTAATCTTTCCATCGCCAGGTACAACAAATACACGGGCTACAGAGTTTTTACGACGTCCAGTACCATAATATTGCACTTGTGCCAAGATAATACCCTCCTTTTGTTTTTTATCCGCGAAGTTCGTACGTCTCCGGTTGTTGTGCTTGCTGATTGTGTTCCGCTCCAGCATAGACATGAAGCTTTTTCGCTTGTTGACGTCCAAGGGATCCTTTTGGAAGCATTCCTTTAACTGCCAATTCAAGCATACGTTCCGGCTTGTTTTGACGCATTTCTAAAGCACGAGTCTTTTTCAATCCACCAGGATATTGACTGTGACGATAGTAATACTTGTCTTCTAGTTTGTTACCAGTAAGCTTAATGTGCTGTGCATTGACAATAATCACATTATCTCCTGTATCGATATGTGGAGTGTATTGAGGCTTTTGTTTGCCGCGAAGGATGGAAGCTACTTCACTGGACAAACGACCAAGCGTTTGGCCTTCTGCATCAATCACGTACCACTTGCGTTCAATATCTCCAGGATGTGCCATGTAAGTTGTACGCATTGTTTTCCCTCCTAAATCATGTATTGTTCACCGTTCGTCTATTTTTTTACACTTGTCTTTGTATTTTCATTTCCGATCCCGGGGCTTGTGGGACTTGAAATGCCAAATAACATCATATAATATCGCAAGGCTTATGTCAATGCTTTGCAACACACGGAATCGTTGTTTTTATTATTTTTTATATTCCTTTTAATCGTACGACACATCCCATAAATACAGGCCGTGGCCGGGAACTGTATTACCAGCAGCCGGCCGTGATTTTGCTTCTATGATTCCAGGGACATCATCCGATTGCCGTAGCCCTTTACCCACTTCGAGCAAAGTACCCACCATAATTCTTACCATGTTATACAAAAAACCGCTTCCCCGGAAGACAAAATGCAATTCGTCTCTATGTTCTTCTACTCTCACCTCATGAATCGTCCGTACCATATCAACCACATCCGTCCGTGAAGCGCAAAACGATGAAAAATCGTGGGTGCCAACCATATAAGATGCCGCTTGTTTGATATCTTCAACATTTATCGGATAGGGATAAAAATAAACATGGTTCCGTCTGAAAATATCTTTTTCCTTCACATTATGAACACGGTATCGATATTCTTTCTCCACTGCGTCAAATCGAGCATGAAAAGAAGAGTCCACGTAAAACGAAGCTTTAACTTGTACGTCTGGCGGCAGCAGTTTGTTGATCGCTTTAGGCCATTTTTCTTCCGGAATCGCAAACGGTGTATCAAAATGCATCACCTGACCAACAGAATGTACCGCAGAATCCGTTCTTCCGGATGCAATGACCGACGTTCTTTGCCCCTTATGAATCTTCGTCAACACCTCTTCTACTTCTTTTTGAACGGTCCGTGCCCCAGGCTGCACTTGCCAGCCTGAAAAATTTGTTCCATCATAACTAATAATAGCCTTCACTCGTTGCATGGCCATCTCTCCTTATCTTGCAAATACAAATAACAACACAGCCAGCGCCAGCATCAAAAAGCATATTACGCTATCCCAAAGACGCCAGGTTAACTGACGAAGCTTTGTCCGTCCTTCACCGCCGTTATAACCCCGGGCCTCCATCGCAAGAGCCAAGTCCTCTGCACGTTTAAAAGCTCTAACAAACAATGGTACCAATAACGCCGCAAAAGCTTGTGAGCGCTCCTTAAAAGACCCTCTCGTGAAGTCAGCTCCCCGAGCCGATTGAGCCTTTACGATTTTTTCCGTTTCTTGCAGCAACGTCGGAATAAATCGAATCGCAATGGACATCATTAAGGCAATCTCATGTGCCGGAATACCGATACGTTTAAATGGCGTAAATAATTGCTCCAATGCATCCGTTAAATCAATAGGACTAGTTGTCAAGGTTAACAACGAAGTAATAAATACGAGTAACAGCAAACGAAACGCTATAAATAACCCCTGTTCAACTCCGCCTTCATAAAGGGCGAAAACACCTATCGAAAACAGTTCTTCCCCTTCCTGAGTAAAAAGGGCATGTAAAAAAAAAGTGAAAATAACTAATAAAAATATCGGAAACATTCCTTTTCGCACATAACGAAAAGGAACACCTGACATAAAAAATACTATAATAGCGGTGCCCCAAAGTACTCCGTATCCTGCCCATGTCTCTATCATGAAAATAGTGAAAATAAATATAAACACAGCTAAAAGTTTAGCTCTTGCGTCCATTTTATGTAAAAATGAATATCCGGGAAGATACTGTCCAATAATGACGTGCTCAAACATATGGGGTTACTCCTTCTTATCTAACCAATCTTTGCGCTGCATTTCTGCTGCTGCTTCTTTCGGGCTTAACGTCCAAGACGAAAATGACATACCTGTTTCTTTTTCTATGTGTTTTAAAACGTTGACCCGTTCTGGCACATCCAACTCTAAAGCGCGAACTTCCGACTCTCTTCGGAAAATTTCATCTGGTGTGCCCTGCATCTGTATCCTTCCATCGTCCATGACAATAACTGTTTCAGCTAAACGAGAGACTTCTTCCATTTGATGCGTAATCATAATGATGGTTGTCCGCTTTTCGCGATGCCATTCATTAAATAAGGACATGATAGCCTCTTGTCCTTCTGGATCCAAACCTGCTGTCGGTTCATCTAATATAAGAACGTCTGGTTCCATTGCCAGCACTCCAGCGATCGCCGTTCTCCTCATTTGTCCTCCACTTAAATCAAATGGAGAACGCTCTAAAACAGATTCGTCTAACCCCACCTTTTCCAGCAGTTCCGGCAGTTTCTTTTTCATGTCATCAAGGTGAAATCCTGCATTTTTCGGTCCAAACAAAATATCCTTCTCCACAGTATCTTCAAACAACTGATGTTCAGGGTATTGAAATACCATTCCTACTTTTTTACGAAGGGCTTTGCGCACTTTTCGCTTTGTTTTGGAATGGATTTCTTGATCACCTATAAACAGAGAACCATAGTTCGGCTTATAAAGACCGTTTATATGTTGTACAAGCGTCGATTTGCCTGATCCGGTCTTCCCGATGACTGCCGAGAAGGATCCATCTTCAAAGCTCACTGTGACGTCATTTAAGGCCTTTGTTTCAAATGGGGTTTTTTCCATAAAAATGTGATGGACATGTTCCAATCTAATATTCATACAAAAAGACCGTCCTTCATCTTCTGTTCCAAGAAAGATCCCTGTAACGAAGTTTGTCGTACCTGCTGAAGCAATTGAAGTACATAAGGAAGAGGAATATTTTTATGCGTAAGGAGTTCAAGCTGCTCAAATAATTGCTCAGAGGGTAAATCAAAACCAAGCTGGCCTTCTTCCATATACCAAATTCTGTCGGCCATCAGAGCTTCCTGTAAGCGATGTGTAACAGAAACAATGGTTATGCCCTCTTGTTGATGAAGTTTCTTAGTCGTCGCCATTACTTCTCTTCTGCCAGCAGGATCCAACATGGAGGTCGCTTCATCAAAAACCATTATTTGAGGCTGTAATGCTAGTACACCTGCAATAGCAACACGTTGCTTTTGACCTCCGGATAAACGATGAGGTTCTGACTCCAACAGATGGTCAATTCCAGTAGCTTTCGACACCTCGGCAATTCTGTCTTTCATCTCCTCACGCTCCATACCGGCGTTTTCCATCCCAAACGCAATATCATCACGTACCGTCGGAGCAACGAACTGATGATCCGGGTTTTGAAATACCATCCCTACATCGCGGCGAATAGCAATCAAATCAGATTCTGTTTGTGTAGATTTACCATTTATATAAACATCACCTAAAGTAGGCATCAGTAAACCGTTAAAAAGACGGGACAAAGTAGATTTGCCAGACCCATTTGGTCCAATCACGGCAATCCACTCTCCATGACGAATGGAAGCATTAACAGATTGAACGGCAAAAGATTCCTCTTCTTTATATCGAAAATACAAATCCTGAAGATCCACCGCTTCCATTCTTACCACGTCCTATTCTTGAATATCTAAATGTTAACATATAATTGATAAAAGGTTAACAATTATAATACTTTTCCATAAAAAAAGGGCGCAGACTTCCTGAATAGGTTGGTCCTGCCCCTTAACATCATACTAATATTTGTTGCTGTTACGAAAAGAATGTATAAACGAGATTCGTTTATACAAATTCAATAATAGCCAATTCTGCAGCATCTCCACGACGAGGACCTGCTTTCAAAATTCGAGTATATCCGCCTTGACGCTCTTCAAAACGCGGCGCGATGTCGTCAAATAGCTTTTGAACAGCATCTTTGTTGTTTTCCTCATCAGCGATTTCTTTACGGATAAATTCAGCAGCCTGACGGCGAGCATGAAGATCCCCGCGCTTGCCTAGCGTCACCATTTTCTCAACGATAGGACGAAGCTCCTTCGCTTTTGCTACAGTTGTTTCAATACGTTCATTAATGATTAGATCTGTCGCAAGGTCACGAAATAGTGCTTTACGGGCAGAACTGTCACGTCCAAGCTTTGCATATGCAGACATGTATATTTCCCTCCTTTTTCCGGGAAACTAGTTACACATTGGAATTAATCTTCATCACGAAGACCAAGACCAAGTTCACCTAGTTTTTCCTGAACTTCTTCAAGCGATTTACGCCCAAGATTACGAACTTTCATCATATCTTCTTCCGACTTTTGAGTAAGCTCTTGAACCGTATTGATACCAGCACGCTTCAAGCAATTATACGAACGTACGGATAGATCCAGTTCTTCAATAGTCATTTCAAGAACCTTTTCTTTTTGATCTTCTTCTTTCTCAACCATAATCTCCGCATTTTGTGCTTGATCAGTCAGTCCAATAAATATATTCAAGTGTTCGTTCATAATTTTTGCGCCTAGTGATATCGCCTCTTCTGGACGAATACTTCCATCCGTCCAAACATCAAGCGTTAACTTGTCATAGTTTGTGATTTGACCAACACGTGTATTCTCTACCTGATAATTCACACGATCCACTGGCGTGTAAATAGAATCGACTGGTAATACACCAATAGGCAGATCGTCGCTGTTATTTCCTTCTGCAGGAACATAACCGCGGCCACGCTGAGCCGTAATACGCATATGAAAATTAGCGCCTGTTGTTAGTGTTGCAATGTGTAAGTCCGTATTAAGAATATCAACATCACTATCATGTGTTATATCTTTAGCGGTAACTACACCTTCGCCCTGCGCGTCAATCTCAAGTACTTTCTCTTCATCGGAGTAAATCTTCAGAGCAAGCTTCTTTAAATTCAAAACAATGGTTGTAACATCCTCTACAACACCTTCAATGGTTGAAAATTCGTGAAGAACACCATCAATTTGAACCGTAGTTACAGCAGCTCCTGGAAGGGAGGATAAAAGGATACGACGCAAGGAGTTCCCTAAAGTTGTGCCATAACCGCGTTCGAGCGGGTCCACGACAAATTTGCCGTACTTGGCATCCTCGCTTAATTCAACCGTCTCGATATTAGGCTTTTCGATTTCGATCATTCTAGTATATACCCTCCTTCAAAACGTCCAAATTCCGGGCCTTTTTTTTCGGCCTTTCGGAATCTTGCAATAGGCAGTTCCCGACATATGACCAACCTTACTCGTCAACAATGCGTAAGGGGATCCGTCCATTTGCATAGCCTTACCCATTATTGACACTTCAGGAAAAACTATACTTCTGCGGGTTAAACTCTGCGACGTTTCGGTGGACGGCAACCATTATGAGGTACCGGAGTCACATCGCGGATGATACTTACTTCAAGTCCTGCTGCCTGCAAGGAACGGATAGCTGCTTCACGACCAGCTCCAGGACCTTTAACAGCCACCTCTACAGATTTCAAGCCGTGCTCCATTCCCGTTTTCGCAGCTGACTCTGCAGCCATTTGAGCCGCAAACGGTGTGGATTTACGTGAACCTTTAAATCCAAGAGCTCCTGAACTTGCCCATGAAAGTGCATTACCTTGAGTATCCGTAATAGTCACAATCGTATTGTTAAAAGTAGAGCGGATATGGGCAACACCAGACTCTATATTTTTACGCTGGCGACGTTTACGAGTGTTGGTCTTTGCTTTAGCCATAGTGCATATACCTCCTTTGCTTTATTATTTCCTTTTGTTTGCTACAGTCCGACGAGGGCCTTTACGTGTACGGGAGTTATTTTTCGTGTTTTGACCTCTTGCAGGCAAACCACGACGGTGACGAAGACCGCGATAACTACCAATTTCAATTAAACGCTTAATGTTAAGTGATTTTTCACGACGAAGATCACCTTCAACTGTATATTTATTATCTACAATTGTACGAATGCTGGCAAGTTCTTCTTCGGTCAAATCACGTACACGAGTACTTTCATCAATTCCTGCTTCTTGAACAATTTGTTGTCCCAGCGATTTACCAATGCCGAAAACGTAAGTTAATGAAATCGGGATTCGTTTATCACGAGGAATATCAACACCTGCGATACGTGCCATCTATCAGCACCTCCTTTACTTAACCTTGTTTTTGTTTATGCTTTGGATTGGAACAAATAACCATTACCGTACCTTTACGGCGAATGACTTTGCATTTTTCACACATTGGTTTGACAGATGGTCTCACCTTCATGTCCATTTACCTCCTTAACTACGCGGAGTACATGCGAGAGTAAACATATCTTGCGGACTCTTTAACCAGCTGAGCCGGTTTTTATTTATAGCGGTACGTAATTCGTCCGCGGGATAAATCGTACGGAGAAATTTCTACAGTAACCTTATCTCCTGGAAGAATACGAATAAAGTGCATTCGAATTTTACCGGAGACATGAGCTAAAATCTTATGCCCATTTTCCAGTTCCACCCGAAACATCGCATTCGGAAGTGGTTCGATTACTGTGCCTTCCATTTCAATTACGTCATCTTTGGCCATGCATTTACTCTCCTTCCTTCAGTAATTCCGGTTGCTCCTGTGAAAAGTCTAACAGAGCAAACCTTAATTTTGCATTGGTAACACGTCCGGTCTCTTCAATACTTCGTTTCACTTCATTGGAAGTATGCGGAAACATTTCCACATGGCTAATATTTTTTTTCTTAGCCCGGTCGAATTTACGTTTTTCTCCGTCTGCTAACAAAAGAAAACGTTCATCTTCCACTCCAATAACAACCGCAAAGTTGCCAGCCTCACGTCCTTGTTTGATACGGACAATTTGACCGACCCCGGGCGGCGATTCAGCATCATTCATCCTGGCATCACCTGTTTATTAGGCTTGAGTTAAAATCTCATAGCCCGTATTGGTTATTGCAATCGTGTGCTCAAAGTGGGCACAATTCTTGCCATCGGTCGTAACAACAGTCCAATTATCAGAAAGCGTATGAACATAGCGCTCTCCGGCATTCACCATTGGTTCTACGGCCAAAACCATTCCCGGTTTCAAACGAGGACCCTTACCTGGAGGACCAAAATGAGGAATTTGTGGATCCTCATGCAATTCTTGACCAACTCCATGACCTACATATTCGCGAACGATGGAAAAACCATGTGGTTCTACATAGGATTGAATAGCATGGGAAATATTCGATAAGCGCTCCTTCGGGACGGCTTCATCTAATCCTTTAAACAATGAAGCCTCGGTTACATCAAGCAAGCGCTGATCCTCCTTGGAAATGGTTCCAACTGGATACGTCCATGCGGAATCTCCGTGATAACCATTGTAATCTGCTCCGATATCAATAGAAATGATATCGCCATCCTTCAATGTCCGAGTACCCGGAATTCCATGTACCAACTCTTCATTTACTGAAACGCATATGCTGCCGGAAAAGCCGCCATAGCCTTTGAATGACGGTGTTGCCCCATGATCACGAATTTTTTCATCAGCAATATCATCCAATTGTTGCGTTGTTACACCTGGTTTAATATGCTTTTGTAATTCTTGATGTGTTAAGGCAACAATTTTACCCGCTTCCCGCATTATATCGAGTTCGCGATCTGTTTTACAAATAATCATGCATGAAGTCCTTTCAACAGTTCTTCAACATCCTTAAACACTTTATCAATATCTTGATCTCCATCTATATTACGAAGATATCCTTTTTCTTTATAAAAATCAATCAAAGGTTGCTGCTGTTCAATATTAACGTCCAGACGTTTTTTCACCGTTTCTGGCTTATCGTCATCTCTTTGAATCAATTCACTGCCATCCACGTCGCAAATTCCATCCACTTGCGGAGGATTGAATTCCACATGGTACGTCTTACCTGACGTAGGAGAAACTCTGCGACCTGTAAGTCTCGTTTCAAGATTCTCTCTATCGACGTTTATATTCAATACATAATCCAATGACTTATTCAAGTCGGATAGAATACCTTCCAAGGCTTCTGCCTGTGCAACGGTACGAGGAAATCCGTCAAGAAGAAAACCTTTTTGGCAATCATCTTTAGCAAGTCTTTCTCGAACAATACCTACTGTAACTTCATCAGGAACAAGTTCACCCGCATCCATATACGATTTCGCCTGTTTCCCCAGCTCTGTTTCATCTTTTATGGCTGCGCGGAACATATCCCCTGTTGAAATGTGGGGTATTTCATGTTTTTCTACAATGTTCTCGGCTTGTGTGCCTTTTCCGGCACCGGGCAGCCCCATTAATATCAAATTCACGATATCTCCTCCAAGCTCCGATTTCAGCCAGGGGCTAGGCAACAGTAGTAGAGCCTCTCCCCAATTACATCTATTTAATAAACCCTTTATAACTTCGCTTGATTAACTGGCTTTCAATTTGCTTCATAGTATCCAGAGCTACACCAACGACGATAAGCAGACCGGTACCACCAATCTGAATGGTTTGCGGTAATCCCACTTGTGTTGTAAAAAACACTGGGATAATCGATATAACCGTAAGGAATAGTGCCCCAACAAAGGTTAAACGATATAAAATCCTACGAATGTAAGTTTCTGTCGTTTTGCCCGGGCGTATTCCTGGAATATATCCGCCCTGCTTCTTCAGGTTTTCTGCCATTTGTTCTGGATTAACCTGAACAAACGTATAGAAATACGTGAAACCGATGATTAAAGCTGCGTAGATAACCATACCGATTGGTTGAGTATAATCAAAGTTTTCGGTAATCCATCCCGCAATCGCACTACCTTCCCCAACAAAACCAGCAACAGTTGGCGGGAAAATAAACAATGACAGTGCGAAAATCACCGGAATAACACCAGCTGAGTTAACCTTCAAAGGGAGATGGGTCGACTGACCGCCTGCCGGACTCCGTCCTACAAGACGTTTTGCATACTGAATAGGGACTTTACGTAAGGCTTGTTGCACGTAAATGACACCAACAATGATTGCCAACACACCAATCGCAAGAAAGATAATCGTCACAATACCAGTGAATAGTTGATCAGCATCTTGGATTTGTGTCGCATATATCTGATTGATTCCTCCAGGTATTCCAGCAGCAATACCGGCAAAAATCATAATAGATATACCGTTTCCAACACCTTTGGCTGTAATTTGCTCACCGAGCCACATTAAAAATGTAGTCCCAGCCGTCATAACCAGTGCAATAAATATATACTTAGGAATGCTTGGATCTGGAATTAATCCAGCAAATATATTGTTAAATCCAACGGACATCCCCAAGCCTTGTAAAAAAGCAAGAATAACGGTGAAATATCTCGTAAATTGAGCTAATTTCTTTCGTCCTGCTTCTCCTTGCTTTGCCCATTCTGTAAATTTGGGAACAACATCCATTCGTAACAATTGTACAACAATGGATGCAGTAATATAGGGCATAACACCCATAGCAAATATCGAAAACTGAGACAAGGCCCCTCCACCGAAAGTATTTAAAAATCCAAAGGCATTTGCTTGGTCTTGGAAATTCAATACGTCGTTGTTAGAGCCCGGAATCGGTATAAAACTACCGATTCGAAAAACAAGTAACATTGCTAGAGTGAAAAAGATTTTATTTCTTAGATCACTCACGCGAAAAATATTGGAGATCGAGCGGAACATTAGATCACCTCTGTTTTTCCGCCGGCCGCTTCAATCGCTTTTGCAGCAGAAGCAGAGAACTTGTTCGCTTTCACGGTCAGTCCTGATTCTATACTACCGTTACCCAAAATTTTCACGCCGTCTTTCGTTTTGTTAATAACGCCTTCTTTTAAAAGAAGTTCTGGGGTAACTTCAGTACCTGCTTCAAAACGATTCAGTAATTCTACATTCACGATCGCGAACTCTTTGCGGGTCGGATTTGTGAAACCACGTTTTGGAAGACGCTTATAAATTGGATTTTGACCACCTTCAAAACCAGGACGAACACCGCCGCCACTACGAGCATTTTGACCTTTTTGTCCACGTCCTGATGTTTTACCATTGCCAGAACCAGGACCACGGCCTACACGGTTGCGGTTCTTTGTGGATCCTTCTGCCGCCTTCAATTCATGAAGTTTCATGATGACACCTCCCTATCACTTAAATGTAACGTTATGCGTCCAATTCTTTTACGGTTAACAAGTGAGACACTTTATTAATCATTCCACGGACTGCGGAATTATCTTCTTTAACAACAGTATGGTTGACCTTGCGAAGTCCCAACGTGTTTACTGTAACACGCTGATCTTGCGGGCGGCCAATCAAACTGCGGCTGAGGGTAATTTCAACTTTCTTAGCCATTTTGTTTCCCTCCTTATCCTAACAATTCTTCAACGCTTTTACCACGTAGTCTGGCAACATCTTCAGCTGTTTTCAATTCAGTCAGACCTTGAATAGTAGCGCGAACCATGTTAATCGGGTTATTTGAACCAAGAGACTTGGAGAGAATGTCGTGTACTCCTGCAAGTTCGAGAACAGCACGTACTGGACCACCCGCAATAATACCTGTACCTTCAGAAGCTGGCTTCAATAGTACGTTTCCAGCTCCGAAACGACCTACAATCTCATGCGGAATAGTGGTTTCTTTTCTCGAAACTTCAACCATGTTTTTCTTTCCATTCTCTACTGCTTTTCGTATAGCTTCCGGTACTTCAAGAGCTTTACCCATACCAAAGCCAACGTGTCCATTACGATCACCTACAACGACAAGCGCCGCGAATCTGAATCGACGACCGCCCTTAACTACCTTTGCCACACGGTTGATCGCTACCACTCTTTCTTCTACATCAAGCTTGCTAGCATCAATTTGCATTGTTTTCCCTCCCATCACTTTAAAATTTTAGTCCGTTTTCTCTAGCTGCTTCTGCTAATGCTTGCACACGTCCATGATATACAAAGCCGCCACGATCAAATACTACGGAGTCATAGCCTTTCTCCGTTGCTCTTTTCGCAACAATTTCTCCAATTTTTTGTGCTGCATCTTTATTTCCACCGTTCTCCAATTTAATATCATTTTCTAATGTAGAAGCGGACGTAATAGTGATCCCTTTTACATCATCAATCAATTGTGCGTATATATGCTTGGAAGAACGGAATACGTTTAAACGCGGACGCTCGGAAGTGCCTTTAATCTTTTGCCGAATGCTCGCATGACGCTTCTTCCGAGTTGCGTATTTTTCAGAATTCGTTGTCATGATACGCTCCTCCTTTCGTAACGATTACCACAAACGTTACTTACCAGTCTTACCTACTTTTTGACGAACATATTCGTTTTCATAGCGAATACCTTTCCCTTTATAAGGTTCAGGAGTTCGTACTGCACGAATGTTAGATGCCATAGCACCAACGCGCTCTTTATCTATACCTTTTACAACAACTTTTGTGTTGGAAGGAACATCAATTTCGATACCTTCTTCCGGTGTAATTTCTACCGGATGGGAATAACCGACGTTCAATACAAGCTTTTCTCCAGACTTAGTGGCACGATAACCAACACCGACTAATTCAAGGCTTTTTTCAAATCCATTCTTCACACCATCAACCATATTGTTCACGATACTACGAGTTGTTCCGTGAAGAGAGCGATGCTCTTTATGGTTGGATGGGCGTTCTACTGTAATTTCGCTTTCTCCGACATTAACTGTAATATCCGGATGCAAATTACGAGTAAGTTCACCCTTTGGCCCTTTAACCGTAACGGTATTTCCGTCCTTCGTTACGGAAATATCACTTGAAATTTCAATAGGTTTTACACCAATACGGGACATTCAATACACCTCCGTTCTGACACTATTTATTACCATACATAAGCAAGTACTTCGCCGCCTACTTGCTTTTTACGTGCTTCTTTATCGCTCATTACTCCAGCTGATGTTGAAATAACAGCGATTCCGAGTCCACCAAGTACACGAGGCAGCTCATCAGCCTTTGCATATACGCGAAGTCCTGGTTTACTAATACGTTTCAATCCAGTTATAACCCGCTCATTCTCAGCTCCGTACTTCAAAAAGATACGGATAATTCCCTGCTTATTATCTTCAATGGTTTCTACATCGCGAACAAATCCTTCTTGTTTAAGGATAGACGCTACTTCATTTTTAAGACTGGACGCAGGAAATTCTAATTTCTCGTGACGAACTGTATTCGCATTACGAATACGAGTAAGCATATCTGCGATTGGATCTGTCATGACCATATCGATTTACCTCCTTCCCTATCTCGGGCTTACCAGCTAGCTTTTTTAACGCCTGGAATTTGTCCTTTGTATGCTAATTCACGGAAACAAATTCGGCAAAGTTTAAATTTACGAATGACGGAATGAGGACGTCCGCAACGTTCACACCGAGTGTATTCACGCACTTTGAACTTTTGAGGACGTTGCTGTTTGGCGATCATTGATTTTTTAGCCAAGGTCTCTATTCCCTCCTTTAATAGTTTTCATTTTATTTTTGAAATGGCATGCCCATTTGAGTGAGCAGTTCACGAGCTTCTTCGTCCGTTTCAGCCGTTGTAACAATTACGATGTCCATACCGCGGATTTTTTCCACTCGATCGTATTCAATCTCAGGAAAAATCAATTGCTCTTTTACACCAAGAGTGTAGTTACCGCGGCCATCAAAAGCTTTGTTTGATACACCACGAAAGTCACGTACACGAGGAAGAGACACATTAATTAATTTTTCAAGAAAATCATACATGCGCTCACCGCGAAGAGTTACTTTCGTACCAATTGGCATCCCTTCACGAACTTTAAATCCGGCGATGGATCTCTTAGCTTTAGTGATAAGTGGCTTTTGACCGCTGATAAGTGATAGTTCTTCTACTGCTTTATCTAAGGCTTTCGGGTTTTGTACTGCATCCCCTATACCCATATTAATAACTATTTTTTCAACTTTAGGAACACCCATTACGGATGAATATTCATATTTATTGTGCAAATGAGGCACAATATCGTTTTTAAACGTTTCTTTTAAAGCGTTCATTCGGATGACCTCCTTTCATCAACTGACTTACTTATCAAGAGGCTCGCCGGACTTTTTGGCGATGCGCACTTTCTCTCCATCCTCAGTTTTGAAACCAACACGGGTTGGTTCATTGCTGCTTGGATCCAACGGCATCACATTGGAAGCATGAACCGGGGCTTCTTGGTTAAGAATACCACCTTGAGGATTTTCTTGTGATGGCTTTTGATGTTTTTTAATCATATTAACTCCCTCTACCAATACACGGGATTGAGAAGGGTATGATTGAAGGATAACTCCTTCTTTGCCTTTATCTTTTCCAGTAATAACTTTCACTTTGTCGCCTTTTTTTACGTGGAGTTTAGGTTGACTCATGATCGCACCTCCTTCGTCAGGCCATGGTAATTTTATAATTTATTTTCATTAAAGTACTTCTGGAGCTAGTGAAACGATCTTCATATATTGTGAACTACGCAATTCTCTAGCTACAGGTCCGAAAATACGCGTACCTCTTGGACTTTTATCATCACGAACAATAACAGCTGCGTTTTCATCAAATCGGATGTAAGAACCGTCTGGACGACGTGCTCCACTTTTAGACCGAACAATAACCGCATGAACCACTTCGTTCTTTGTGACAACGCCACCTGGTGTTGCATGTTTTACAGAACAAACGATCATATCGCCAATGTTTGCAGACTTACGACCAGAGCCACCAAGTACCTTGATACATTGTACTTCACGTGCGCCGGAGTTATCTGCTACTTTTAGTCGGCTTTCTTCTTGAATCATAGACTTCGTAACCTCCCTTCGTCAGAGAAAGATATTAGATAATCACAGCTTCTTCCACGATTTCTACAAGACGAAAGCGTTTGTCTTTAGAAAGCGGACGAGTTTCCATGATTTTTACAATATCGCCTTTTTTAGCTTGATTATTTTCATCATGTGCTTTAAATTTCTTCGAATCTTTTACACGTTTTCCATAAAGAGAATCTTTTTTATAAGTTTCTACATAGACAGCGATCGTTTTATCCATTTTGTCGGAAACGACACGTCCAGTGTATACTTTTCGCTGGTTGCGTTCAGCCATTTTACGCCAAACCTCCCCTCCGTTTTATACTTTGTTAAGACCGAGTTCACGTTCACGCAATACGGTTTTAGCACGTGCGATATCCTTGCGGACATTGCGAATGCGGGCAGGATTATCAAGTTGACCGGTCGCCAGCTGAAATCTTAGATTAAAAAGCTCTTCTTTTAGAGTCTTTGTTTGCTCTTCTATTTCAGTTGAGGTCAAGTTTCTAAGTTCATTAGCTTTCATTTGCCTCACCACCCACTTCTTCACGTTTTACAAACTTCGTTTTCACTGGAAGTTTGTGTGACGCAAGTCTAAGTGCTTCCCGAGCTACTTCTTCGGAAACACCTGCAATTTCAAACATAATTTTACCAGGCTTTACAACAGCCACCCAGCCTTCAGGGGAACCTTTACCAGAACCCATCCGGACTTCTAGTGGTTTAGCAGTGTAAGGTTTATCTGGAAAGATTTTAATCCAAACCTTACCTCCACGCTTCATATAACGAGTCATGGCAATACGAGCAGCTTCAATTTGACGATTGGAAATCCAAGTCGGTTCTAAAGCTTGTAGGCCAAACTCACCAAAAGATACTTCCGTTCCGCCTTTCGCACGGCCTTTCATTCTACCGCGATGTTCGCGACGGAATTTTACACGTTTTGGCATCAACATAATTATTGTCCTCCTTCCTCGTTGTTCGAACCTTTCGACGGAAGGACCTCTCCACGATATATCCAAATCTTCACACCAAGTTTACCGTACGTTGTATCGGCTTCAGCTGTGCCATAATCAATATCAGCACGTAGGGTGTGGAGTGGAACAGTACCTTCGTTATAACTTTCATTTCGAGCAATATCAGCACCGCCTAAACGTCCTGAAACTTCCGTTCTGATACCTTGTGCACCAGCACGCAAAGTGCGTTGAATGGATTGCTTCATTGCACGACGGAATGATACACGGTTTTCAAGTTGACGAGCGATGTTGTCTGCAACTAATCTTGCATCCAAGTCAGCTTGTTTCACTTCAGCAATGTTAATGTGAACTCGTTTGCCTGTGATATCATTCAATGCTTTACGCAATGCTTCTACTTCAGATCCGCCTTTACCAATAACCATTCCTGGCTTAGCAGTGTGGATAGAGATGTTCACGCGGTTTGCAGCACGCTCAATCTCTACTGTAGAAACAGCCGCATCCTTCAGTCTATTCTCTATATATTCACGAATTTTTATATCTTCGTGCAACAATGTCGCATAGTTGTTTTCCGCGAACCATTTGGAGTCCCAATCACGGATGACACCAATTCTAAGTCCTACTGGATTTACTTTTTGACCCACTCATTATCCCTCCTTCTTTTCTGCTACCACTACAGTAATGTGGCTGGTACGTTTATTAATTCGTGTTGCACGTCCCATTGCACGTGGCCGAAAGCGTTTCAAAGTAATTCCTTCATCAACAAAAATTTCGCTGACATAAAGGTCTTCCGGTTCCATTTCATAGTTATGCTCCGCGTTAGCGACGGCGGAATTCAGAACCTTTTCGACAACAGGTGAAGCACTTTTAGGTGTGTTTTTCAAAATACCAATTGCTTCGCCAATGTCCTTGCCCCGAATGAGGTCAATGACTAACCGTGCTTTGCGAGGGGCAATGCGAATTTGTTTAGCAACTGCTTTAGCTTGCATTTAGAGAACCTCCCCTCTTCTACCGTTTTGTTTTCTTGTCGTCATTTTTGTGGCCTTTAAACGTTCTTGTTGGTGCAAATTCACCAAGTTTGTGGCCCACCATATCTTCTGAAACGAATACAGGAACATGCTTTCTTCCGTCATAAACAGCAAATGTGTGTCCTACAAATTGAGGAAATACTGTAGAACGACGGGACCAAGTTTTAATAACCTGCTTATCGTTATTTTGGTTTAAGTTTTCTACTTTTTTCATCAGATGATCATCGATAAAAGGTCCTTTTTTTAGACTGCGACCCATAAGGAAACCTCCTTTCGCGACTCCATAGTTTGACGGTTCAATACCGTTTTATTGCACGTTTGTTTATTTCTTTTTGCTCTTACGACGACGTACAATATATTTATCTGTGTCTTTGTTTTTCTTTCTTGTCTTATAACCAACAGTTGGCATACCCCATGGTGATACAGGTGATTTACGACCGATTGGTGCACGGCCTTCCCCGCCCCCGTGAGGGTGATCACTTGGGTTCATTGCAGAACCACGTACAACAGGGCGCTTGTTGAGCCAGCGTCCGCGTCCAGCTTTACCGATAACAACAAGTTCATGTTCAATATTCCCAACTTGCCCTACTGTAGCACGGCAAGTAGCCAAGATTAAACGAGTTTCTCCTGAACGTAAACGAACAAGAACATATTTACCTTCTTTACCAAGAATTTGTGCTTCTGCGCCTGCAGAACGAACTAATTGCGCTCCACGACCAGGCTTCAATTCAATGTTATGAATGATTGTACCCACCGGAATATTAGACAACGGCAATGCGTTACCTGTTTTAATATCTGCTTCTGGACCAGACACGATTTCTTGATCTACTTTGAGGCCTTTTGGAGCAAGAATATAACGTTTTTCTCCATCGTTATAATGAATAAGGGCTATATTCGCTGAACGGTTTGGATCATACTCAATCGTAGCAACGCGACCCGGCACTCCATCTTTATCACGTTTAAAATCGATAACACGATATTGGCGTTTGTGTCCGCCGCCTTGATGACGAACAGTAATTCGTCCTTGGCTGTTACGGCCGCCTTTTTTATGCTTTGGTTCAAGCAACGTTTTTTCTGGCTGGTCTGTTGTTACTTCACTATAAGTGTTAACAGACATAAAACGTTGCCCGTTAGTTGTTGGCTTTTTCCTTTTAATTGCCATGTTTATTTCCCTCCTTCACTCGTTGCTTTAGACTCCTTCAAAAAACTCAATTTCTTGGCTTTCTGAAGTAAGCGTTACGACTGCTTTTTTGCGCTTCGGCTTATATCCGGTATAACGGCCAAAACGACGGAACTTACCTTTATAATTAAGAGTGTTCACTTTTTCTACACTTACGTCAAAGATTTCTTCAACAGCCTTTTGAATTTGTGTTTTATTTGCTTTTACATCCACTTCAAAAGTATATTTTTTCTCTTCCATAAGATCAGCAGACCGTTCTGTTATAACGGGGCGTTTGATGACATCGCGTGCTTCCATTATCCGAGCACCTCCTCTACCTTCTCTGCTGCTTCTTGCGTAATGATAAGTTTGTCATGTTGCAACAAAGTTAGAACATTTACGCTGTCGACAGTTCCGAAGGTTACTCCAGGAATATTACGTGCAGAGAGAGCTAATTGTTCGTTATAATCAGCTGTTACTATCAAAGCTTTTTCTTCAACAGAAAGATTTGAAAGAATGTTTACCATTTCTTTTGTCTTTGGAGCATCAAGCTGTAGATTATCGACAACAATTGTTTCTCCGTCTTTTACTTTGCTGGAATAAGCGGATTTAATAGCAAGTCTGCGAACTTTCTTCGGCAGTTTATAGCTATATTGTCTTGGAGTCGGTCCAAAAACAATTCCTCCACCAACCCATTGAGGGGAACGAATAGAGCCTTGACGAGCACGTCCGGTGCCCTTTTGGCGCCACGGCTTAGCTCCGCCTCCTTTTCTTTCTGAGCGATTTTTAACTTTATGAGTACCTTGACGCATCGATGCTTGCTGCATCAAAACCGCATCGTGCAAAACATCTTTGTTTGGTTCTATACCAAAAATGGCATCAGATAATTCAATGTCTCCGACCTTAGAGCCTGTTTGGTTTAACAAAGCTACTTTTGGCATCATGGAGCCTCCTTTCTTTTAAACGTTATTTTGTGGCTTTCACAGCGTTTTGTACTGTTACATAACCTTTTTTAGGGCCAGGAACGTTCCCTTTCACTAAAAGCAAGTTACGTTCAGCATCTACCTTGACAACTTCAAGGTTCTGTACAGTTACTGTATTTCCGCCCATACGTCCAGGAAGTTTCATTCCTTTTAGTACGTGGTTTGGATCAATAGGACCCATTGTACCAGGACGACGATGAAAGCGAGAACCGTGAGTCATTGGACCGCGGGCTTGATTATGGCGTTTAATTGCACCTTGGAACCCTTTCCCTTTTGAAGTTCCCGTTATATCAACGATTTCCCCTTCTGTAAATAAATCAACTTTGACTTCCTGACCAACTTCGTAATCTCCATTATCACGGATTTCACGAGTGTAGCGCTTGGGAGCTGTATTAGCTTTTTGAGCGTGGCCTTTTTCAGGTTTGCTAGCGCGTGATTCTTTTTTATCCATGACACCAAGTTGAACTGCTTCGTATCCATCTGATTCAGATGTTTTTGTTTGGAGTACAACGTTTGGTTCAGCCTCAATAACTGTGACCGGAAGAAGTTCTCCATTTTCATTAAACAACTGGGTCATTCCGATTTTCTTCCCCAAGATTCCTTTGGTCATCAGTCACACCTCCTATTTATTAAATGTTCTTATTTTATCTTTCAATGGTCTTCTTATAGTTTAATTTCAATGTCAACACCAGATGGTAGATCTAAACGCATAAGCGCATCAACAGTCTGTGGTGTTGGACTAACGATATCGATCAAACGTTTATGAGTGCGCATTTCAAATTGCTCGCGAGCATCTTTGAACTTATGTGTCGCACGCAGCACCGTGTAAACCGATCTTTCCGTAGGTAACGGAATTGGTCCAGATACCCCAGCGCCAGAACGTTTGGCTGTTTCTACAATCTTCTCGGCAGATTGATCTAATACACGATGATCATAAGCCTTTAAACGAATACGAATCTTCTCTTTTGCCATTGTAAGCCCTCCTTTATCGCCCGATTTTTACAGACATACTCCGTGAAAATTTTCCTAACACCCACCATGGCAAAGGGGCCGGGTGTGTCGGTAACCTTTCACATCATCGCCCTGAACCGCTGTAATGCCTATTAGGAAATTCCTTAATCGGCTGCCTGCCTTCGATCCCTAATATCAAAAGTCTGCGGTCACACTTTATCTATTATAATGATTCAAATGACTAAATGCAAGGAGTATTGCAAGATTTTTTTATCTACTATTTATTAAATCTAAATACAGCTTATTATTTTATCAATTATGACACAACTGGATTAATTGTAAACGTATCATCCTATACTACCATATTCTCTTACACTTGTTCCTCTTCCAAATTGTTATCGGCTATCACGCTATGTTCTTCATATTAACCTGGTACAACCTTTTGAACTAGCATAATTGTTGAAGATTAGAGCTGCAGCACTTAAAGTTTAAGAAATGCGCAAGCGTTCTGGGAAGGAAGTGTGAACCCGAAAATGCCAAAATTTTTTATACTTTTCTACTTTCCATAAAAAAAGACTGCCCGCAAAAGTCGCTTCCACGACTTTTCGGACAGCCTTTCCGAATCGAGCAAATATTACTTTTGAATAGTTGCTACAACACCAGCACCTACAGTACGTCCACCTTCACGGATAGAGAACTTGGTACCTTCTTCAATTGCGATTGGTGAAATCAATTCTACTGTCATTTCAACGTTATCGCCAGGCATAACCATTTCTACACCTTCTGGCAATTCGATAACACCAGTAACGTCCGTTGTACGGAAGTAGAACTGAGGACGATAGTTAGCAAAGAATGGAGTGTGACGTCCACCCTCGTCTTTTGAAAGAACATAAACTTCTGCTTTGAAGTTAGTATGTGGTGTAATAGAGTTAGGCTTAGCAAGAACTTGACCGCGTGTAATATCTTCACGGTTTACACCACGAAGAAGCGCTCCGATGTTGTCGCCTGCTTCTGCATAGTCAAGAAGCTTACGGAACATTTCAACTCCTGTAACAGTGGTTTTACGCTTGTTTTCGTCAATACCGATGATTTCTACTTCGTCACCGACATTAAGCATTCCACGTTCAACACGGCCTGTTGCAACAGTACCACGGCCAGTGATAGAGAATACGTCCTCAACTGGCATCATGAAAGGCTTATCTTTGTCACGGTCTGGAGTTGGAATGTAGTCATCCACTGCTTGCATGAGGTCAACAATAGCTTGCTCATGCTCTTCTTGTCCTTCAATAGCTTGCAAAGCAGAACCTTTAACAACTGGTACATCGTCGCCGTCAAAGTCATACTCAGAAAGAAGATCACGTACTTCCATTTCTACAAGCTCTAGAAGTTCTTCATCATCAACCATGTCTGTTTTGTTCAAGAAAACAACGATTGATGGAACCCCTACCTGACGTGAAAGCAAGATGTGCTCACGAGTTTGTGGCATTGGGCCGTCAGCTGCGGATACAACAAGAATTGCTCCGTCCATTTGTGCAGCACCAGTGATCATGTTTTTAACATAGTCTGCGTGTCCTGGGCAGTCTACGTGTGCATAGTGGCGAGTATCTGTTTCATATTCCACGTGAGCTGTGGAGATTGTGATTCCACGTTCACGCTCTTCAGGAGCACCGTCGATGGAGTCATAAGCCATTGCTTCACCAGTACCAGATTTTTTATGAAGTACAGAAGTGATAGCAGCTGTTAATGTAGTTTTTCCGTGGTCAACGTGTCCGATAGTACCAATGTTCGCATGCGTTTTGGAACGATCAAACTTTTCTTTTGCCATTTTGAATTTCCTCCCTTAATACAGGTAAATTATATAGAAGCTAGAAAGGTGTACCAATCTAGGAAATCACCTTCCTTAGCTTACAATAAAACAATAATGCAGACAATCATTTAAGAGAAATTATTCTCCACTATTTTTCTTAATGATTTCTTCAGCTACGCTCTTTGGCACTTCTTCATAGTGGTCAAAGAACATTGTGTAATTTCCTCGTCCTTGTGTGTTAGAACGAAGGTTGGTTGCATAACCAAACATTTCAGAAAGTGGAACAAATGATTTAATTGCTTGAGAATTTCCGCGTGCTTCCATTCCATCTACACGGCCGCGACGAGCAGTGATATCACCCATCACATCACCCATGTATTCTTCAGGAACCACTACTTCAACTTTCATAAGCGGTTCAAGCAATACAGGCTTACAATGGTTCTTAGCTTCCTTCAAGGCCATTGAAGCGGCCACTTTAAATGCCATTTCGTTAGAGTCCACATCGTGATAAGAACCATCAAATAGTGTTGCTTTCACATCAACCATAGGATAGCCAGCTAATAGACCATTTTCCAAGGCTTCTTCAATACCTTCTTGGACAGAGCCTACATATTCACGTGGGACAACACCGCCTACAATCTTATTGACAAACTCAAATCCTGCGCCTTCAGTGTTAGGTTCAAACGTAACCCAAACGTGACCATATTGACCACGTCCACCTGATTGACGAACGAATTTACCTTCACAGTTTGCCGATGCTCTGATTGTTTCACGGTATGAAACCTGCGGTGCACCAACTGTAGCATCCACTTTAAATTCTCTTTTTAGTCGGTCAACAATAATATCAAGGTGAAGTTCACCCATACCCATAATAATAGTTTGACCTGTTTCTTCATCTGTCTCCGTTTGGAAAGTCGGATCTTCTTCTGCAAGCTTACCAAGAGCTATACCCATCTTGTCATGGTCTGCTTTTGACTTAGGCTCAACAGACAAACGAATAACTGGATCCGGAAAGTCCATAGATTCCAAAATTACTCTGTTTTTATCATCACATAGAGTATCCCCTGTTCCAGTATCCTTCAAACCAATACCGGCAGCAATATCTCCAGAATAAACGGTTGAAATCTCTTCTCTTGAATTGGCGTGCATCTGAAGAATACGGCCAACTCTTTCCCGCTTTTCCTTCGTAGAATTACGTACGTATGAACCAGCGTCTAGTTTTCCGGAATACACGCGGAAAAATGTCAGCTTACCAACGTAAGGGTCTGTTGCTACTTTAAACGCAAGTGCCGAGAATGGACCTTCGTCGTCGGCTGTTCTTTCTACTTCTTCTTCGCTGTCAGGAACAATACCTTTGATTGCAGGTACATCCGTTGGAGAAGGTAAGTAGTCAAGTACTGCGTCTATCATCAGCTGTACACCTTTGTTTTTAAAAGCAGAACCGCAAAGTACTGGATAAAATTCAATATTTAACGTTCCTTTACGAATTGCAGCTTTCAACTCATCATTGTTGATTTCTTCACCTTCAAGATATTTCATCATAAGGTCTTCATCAACTTCTGCAACAGCTTCGATTAGTGATTCGCGATACTCGGTTGCTTGCTGCTTATATTCTTCTGGAATCTCACGAGCTTCCGCACGGGTTCCCAAATCATCGAGATAATAGAAAGCTTGCATGCCAATCAAGTCAATAATACCTTCAAAATTATCCTCAGCACCAATTGGAAGCTGAATAGCATGTGCATTAGCGCCTAAACGTTCCTTCAAAGTAGAGCATGAGTAAATGAAATCTGCCCCTACTTTATCCATTTTGTTTACAAAAACAACACGAGGAACGTGATAGGTAGTAGCTTGACGCCATACTGTTTCCGTTTGAGGTTCTACACCTGATTGAGCATCCAGTACAGCTACTGCTCCATCAAGAACACGAAGAGAACGTTCTACCTCCACGGTGAAATCTACGTGTCCAGGAGTATCAATGATATTGATTCTGTATCCTTTCCACTGTGCTGTTGTCGCAGCGGAAGTGATTGTAATACCGCGTTCTTGTTCTTGGGACATCCAATCCATTTGAGAAGCCCCTTCATGGGTCTCCCCAATTTTGTGGATTCGCCCAGTATAATACAAGACACGCTCTGTTGCAGTGGTTTTACCGGCATCGATGTGAGCCATGATACCGATATTACGAGTTTTTTCTAAGGAGAATTCTCGTGCCATGAAGTTTCAATTTCTCCTTTCCTCCATAACTATGGGTTAAATAAGTTATTTGGTTTATTGTTTTACCAGCGATAGTGTGCAAATGCTTTGTTAGCTTCTGCCATGCGGTGTGTGTCTTCCCGTTTTTTCACAGCTGATCCTGTGTTATTAGCACCATCTAGAATTTCATTTGCTAAACGTTCTTCCATTGACTTTTCCCCACGAAGACGAGCGTAACTTACCATCCAACGAAGACCTAGCGTAGTACGGCGGTCGGGCTTCACTTCAATTGGAACTTGATAGTTAGCGCCACCTACACGGCGGGATTTCACTTCAAGGACAGGCATAACATTCTTCAAAGCTTGATCAAAAACTTCCATCGGATCTTTCCCGGATCTTTCTTCGACGAGGTTAAATGCTTTATAAAGAATATTTTGTGCTTTACCTTTCTTTCCATCCAACATAATACGATTAATTAATCTAGTTACCAATTTGGAATTGTAAAGCGGATCTGGCAATACATCTCTGCGTGGTACTGGTCCTTTACGAGGCATCAGTTCACCCCTCCTTTCTTCAAATTAAAATAAATTATTTTTTAGAACGCTTTGTGCCGTATTTTGAACGACTTTGTTTACGGTTCTGAACACCAGCAGTGTCAAGAGCACCGCGTACGATATGATAACGTACACCAGGAAGGTCCTTCACACGGCCGCCACGAATAAGAACAACACTGTGTTCTTGCAAGTTATGGCCGATTCCTGGAATATAAGCAGTCACTTCTATTTGGTTGGTCAAACGTACACGAGCATATTTACGCAATGCGGAGTTCGGTTTCTTTGGTGTCATTGTCCCAACACGAGTACATACTCCACGTTTTTGAGGAGAGTCTTGATCGGTCGGGATTTTTCTGTAACTGTTGTAACCTTTATTCAAGGCTGGGGAGTCAGACCCCTTTGTTTTTACTTGACGACCTTTACGTACCAATTGATTGATAGTTGGCATAGTGTTTCCTCCTTTCTTTCAGCGTATTCATAAGACCACCGTTCCAGGTGGTTCATTGTAAAGCAAAAGTAAAGTTTTTGCCAGCAGGACAAGCCTGCTAGCAAAAACGTCATTGCTTTTTCAGTGCAACCGCAGCAGCTCCAACATCAATTCCACAGACTTTACCAAGTCTTCTCATAGAGTCAACGGTATAAACCGGAACTCCTTTCAGCTCGGCTGCGAGAAGAACTCTGCTAATAACCCTGTTTTCTGCATCATCAGCTACGATTACTTCATTAACGAAGTTTGCTTCAAGAGCTTTTAATGTTTGCTTCGTTCCAATCAAAACCTCATCCGCCTGTGATACTTTTTCATAAGACATTCTGTATCCTCCAAAGCACAGGGTGTTAGGCGCACTTTGACAGCATATCACCATGGTGAAAAGATGTCAATACTATTTTAATTTTGAGGAATCGTCTCTTCAGCCGTTTCTATCGTTTTTTCCTGTTGCTCTTCCGGTTTATCCATTTCTAATGAGCGATAACGCTGCATTCCGGTACCTGCAGGAACAAGTTTTCCGATAATAACATTTTCTTTTAAGCCGAGAAGTTCATCCCTCTTGCCTTTAATTGCTGCGTCTGTAAGCACACGTGTTGTTTCTTGGAAAGAGGCCGCTGAAAGGAAGGAATCCGTTTCAAGCGAGGCTTTTGTAATACCAAGAATAACTGGGTTACCAACAGCTGGTTTGCCGCCCTGTTCCAATACTTTTTGGTTAGCGTTGTCGAAGTGGTGAATTTCAACCATTGATCCCGGCAGTACTTCTGTTTCTCCAGAATCCGCCACACGAACTTTTCTCAACATCTGGCGCACCATGACTTCAACGTGCTTGTCACCAATTTCTACGCCCTGCATGCTATATACTTTTTGTACTTCTTTTAAGAGGTATCTTTGTACTTCCTGCACCCCTGTAACCTTCAATAGTTCTTTCGGATCAATGGAACCTTCCGTTAATGCCTCACCGGATTTGACCATATCTCCTAATTCTACTCTGAGACGAGAGCCATATGCGGTTGTGTAATTCCGTGTTTCAAGATTGCCTTGTACCGTAATTTCTTTTTTACCTTGGTGTTCCTTAACGTCAACAATTTCTCCATCGAGTTCGGATATTAGCGCTTGACCTTTTGGATTCCGGGCTTCAAACAATTCTTGAATACGAGGAAGACCTTGTGTGATATCGTCTCCTGCAACACCACCGGTATGGAATGTACGCATTGTCAACTGTGTACCTGGTTCACCAATGGATTGTGCAGCGATAATGCCCACGGCTTCTCCCACTTCAACGTCTGATCCCGTTGCAAGGTTTTTACCATAACACTTCTTACAAACTCCGTGGCGTGTGTCACACGTGAACACAGAACGTATTGTTGCGCTTTCTACACCTGAATCTTCGATGAGCTTAGCTCTGTCTTCATCCATTAATTCGCCTTTTTTAGCCAGTACTTCATTCGTTTCTGGATGACGAATCGTCTTAAAGGCAACACGTCCGATGAGACGATCTTGAAGTTTTTCAATTACTTCATTTCCTTCACGCAATGCATAGACATCAAGACCGCGGTCCGTTCCACAATCATCTTCACGAACAATGACATCTTGGGCAACGTCGACTAGACGGCGTGTTAGATAACCAGAATCGGCTGTCTTCAAGGCAGTGTCGGCAAGACCTTTACGAGCACCATGTGTAGAAATAAAGTACTCAAGTACCGTCAGACCTTCACGGAAACTAGACTTGATAGGAAGCTCGATGATTTTACCAGATGGGTTGGCCATCAGACCACGCATCCCTGCAAGCTGTGTAAAGTTTGATGCGTTACCACGTGCACCCGAGTCACTCATCATGAAAATAGGGTTGAGCGTATTTAGTGATTTTAACAGTTTATCTTGAATGGTATCTTTTGCTTCACTCCATTCAGAAATAACTTTGTTATAACGTTCTTCATCTGTGATTAAACCACGACGGAACTGCTTCATAACCCGCTCAATTTTGTCTTCGGTATCATCAATAATGTCTTGTTTGTCTTCCAATACCACGATATCTGAAATCCCTACTGTAATACCAGCTTTAGTGGAATAATAAAAGCCTAGGTCTTTCATACGGTCGAGCATTTTTGATGTTTCGATAATTTGAAACTTCTTAAATACTTCTGCGATAACATCACCGAGAAAACCTTTTTTAAACGGAGGAACCAGTTCGCGGTTTTCATATTCTTTTTTCACATCGGTGGTCTTTTCAACGATATAATTACTTGGAATCTCAACTTCCAAGTTCGCGGCTGTCGGCTCATTGATATAAGGGAATGATTCTGGAAGTATCTCATTAAATATCAATTTCCCAACAGTCGTAAGCAATAACTTATCACTTTGTTCTTCAGCGAAATTCGTCTTATCCAAACTCGCCACAGGCAAGGCAATTCTAGTGTGTAAGTGAATAAAACCTGCGTGATATGCAGTTAACGCTTCATTAGAATCTTTAAAGACAGAACCTTCTCCGGTTGCGTTCTCTCTTTCCAAAGTCAAGTAATAGTTACCTAAAACCATGTCTTGTGAAGGAGTAACAACTGGCTTTCCGTCCTTTGGATTCAAAATGTTTTGAGCTGCGAGCATCAATACACGAGCCTCTGCTTGCGCTTCGGCGGAAAGCGGCACGTGAACAGCCATTTGGTCACCATCAAAGTCTGCGTTGTACGCTGTACATACAAGAGGGTGAAGCTTGACTGCACGGCCTTCTACAAGCGTTGGTTCAAAAGCTTGAATACCTAAGCGGTGCAATGTCGGAGCACGGTTTAGTAATACTGGATGTTCTTTGATAACTTCTTCCAACACATCCCATACTTCAGGATGCACACGCTCTACTTTTCGTTTAGCGCTTTTTATATTGTGAGAAAGCCCTCTACTTACAAGTTCCTTCATAACAAATGGTTTAAATAGTTCTAACGCCATTTCCTTCGGCAAACCGCACTGATACATTTTCAAACTAGGTCCTACAACGATAACAGAACGACCGGAGTAGTCTACACGCTTACCAAGAAGGTTTTGACGAAAACGACCTTGCTTCCCTTTTAACATGTGGGAAAGTGACTTCAACGGACGGTTTCCGGGTCCAGTAACAGGACGACCGCGACGTCCATTGTCAATTAAAGCATCTACTGCTTCTTGGAGCATTCTTTTTTCATTTTGAACAATAATGTTTGGAGCGCCTAAATCCAACAGTCGCTTCAAACGGTTATTTCTATTAATCACTCGGCGATACAAATCGTTTAAGTCAGATGTCGCAAAACGTCCACCATCCAACTGCACCATTGGGCGAATCTCTGGAGGTACAATCGGAAGCACATCTAAAATCATCCATGCTGGATGGTTTCCAGAATGACGGAATGATTCTAAGACTTCGAGTCGTTTAATTGCTCGTGTACGCCGTTGTCCTTGAGCTGTCTCCAATTCATCTTTCAGCATCTTCACTTCTTTATCAAGGTCAAGGTCATGCAAAATCTTTCGAATTGCTTCTGCACCCATTTTAGCAGTGAATCCTTTGCCGTATTTATCATAATACGAACGATATTCTCTTTCTGAAAGCAATTGCTTATAATCGAGCGGCGTTTCTCCTGTATCCGTTACAACATAAGATGCAAAGTAAATAACTTCTTCAAGAGATCGAGGGGACATATCAAGTACAAGTCCCATCCGACTTGGGATTCCTTTAAAATACCAAATATGAGAGACAGGTGCAGCCAGTTCAATATGACCCATGCGTTCACGTCTTACTTTTGAACGGGTTACCTCTACGCCACAACGATCACACACAACGCCCTTATACCGAACTCGCTTATACTTTCCGCAGTGACATTCCCAATCCTTCGTAGGACCAAAAATCCGCTCACAGAAAAGCCCATCTTTCTCCGGTTTCAACGTACGATAGTTAATCGTTTCTGGCTTTTTCACTTCTCCGCGGGACCAAGAGCGCATCTTATCAGGTGATGCGAGACCAACTTTCATATATTCAAAATTATTTACGTCTATCAAGGGGTCAACCTCCCTTTCGAAACTTTGGGATAGCGGTAAGAACAGGCACAGAAGAGATGCTTATAATAAAGCATCTCTTTTCTTATGTCCTGTTGCTATAACCTGCCTCAGGCATTTTCACTGGACTCTAATTTCAGGTTCAACGTGCCGCTGGATTCATCTTCATCATCCAACTCTTTCATCTCAATTTCTTCTTCTGTACTTGAGAGCATCTTAACGTCCATTCCAAGGCTTTGAAGCTCTTTTATTAATACTTTAAAAGACTCTGGGACTCCTGGTTCAGGTACGTTTTCGCCTTTGACAATAGCTTCATACGTTTTCACACGCCCTACTACGTCATCCGATTTTACTGTCAAAATTTCTTGAAGAGTATAAGCAGCGCCATAAGCTTCAAGAGCCCAAACTTCCATTTCACCAAAACGCTGTCCACCAAATTGAGCTTTTCCGCCTAGTGGTTGTTGGGTTACCAATGAATAAGGTCCCGTAGAACGAGCATGAAGCTTATCATCTACCATGTGAGCAAGTTTAATCATATACATGATACCTACTGAAACACGGTTATCGAATGGTTCACCCGTTCTTCCGTCATACAATACGGTTTTTCCGTCACGAGCAAGACCAGCTTCCTGAATCGTTTCCCAAACGTCTTCCTCTCGCGCACCGTCAAATACCGGTGTCGCCATATGAAGATTCAACGATCTTGCTGCCATACCGAGATGCAGCTCTAATACCTGACCAATGTTCATACGAGAAGGAACACCTAGAGGGTTCAACATAATTTCAATCGGAGTCCCATCCGGAAGATAAGGCATATCTTCTTCAGGTAATATCCTAGAAATAACACCTTTGTTTCCGTGACGTCCTGCCATTTTGTCCCCTTCGTGTATTTTTCGTTTTTGAACGAGATACACACGAACAAGTTGATTCACTCCCGGCGGAAGCTCATCACCATCATCGCGGTTAAATATCTTAACGTCTAAGACAATACCATCTGCGCCGTGAGGAACTCTCAAGGAGGTGTCGCGAACTTCTCTAGCTTTTTCTCCAAAGATAGCATGCAGTAAGCGTTCTTCAGCACTTAGTTCCGTCATCCCTTTTGGAGTTACTTTCCCTACAAGGATATCTCCGTCTTTCACTTCGGCACCTACACGAATAATGCCGCGGTCATCTAGGTTTTTCAGCGCTTCTTCACTGACATTCGGAATATCTCTTGTAATCTCTTCCGGTCCTAGTTTTGTATCCCGGGCTTCTGATTCATATTCTTCAATATGAACAGATGTGTAAACATCATCTTTCACAAGACGTTCACTTAGAATAATCGCATCCTCATAGTTATAACCATCCCATGTCATAAATCCGACGAGAATGTTTCGACCAAGGGCCATTTCTCCTTTTTCCATCGAAGGTCCATCGCCTAAAACTTCTCCTTTTTCGACACGGTCACCCTCAATTGCAATCGGGCGTTGGTTGTAACTTGTTCCTTGGTTAGAACGGATATGCTTTGACATCTTGTATTTCTCAAGGTCTGTCTCGACCTCTTTGCCGTTAACGTCTTCTAGCTTACGTACCCAGATTTCTCGAGCAGTAACCCGTTCTACAGTGCCTTTTGATCTCGCTACTACCGCAGCACCAGAATCACGGGCGGATACATATTCCATTCCTGTACCGACAAGTGGTGCTTCAGGCTCTAGCAAAGGTACAGCTTGACGTTGCATATTCGCCCCCATTAACGCACGGTTGGAGTCATCGTTTTCCAAAAACGGAACACAAGCTGTTGCTGCAGACACAACTTGTTTTGGAGAAACATCCATGTAGTCAATTTTTTCCTTTGGAACATGGGTGTTTTCACCACGAAAACGGGCAATAATACTATCATCGGCAAAACGACCGTCTTCGGTAAGTTTGGCGTTAGCTTGCGCAACAACGTAATTATCTTCTTCGTCAGCCGTTAGATAATCACATTCTTTTGTTACGATGCCAGTCTCATGGTCGACTCTGCGATAAGCTGTTTCAATAAAACCAAATTCGTTCACCTTGGCGTAACTTGAAAGAGAGTTAATGAGCCCGATGTTCGGTCCTTCCGGCGTTTCAATTGGACACATACGTCCATAGTGGGAATAGTGAACGTCACGTACTTCAAAACCTGCTCTTTCTCTTGTTAAACCACCTGGCCCAAGTGCAGATAAACGACGTTTGTGCGTTAATTCCGCTAATGGGTTTGTTTGGTCCATAAATTGCGATAGCTGCGAGCTTCCGAAAAACTCTTTAATAGAAGCTATAACCGGTCTAATATTAATAAGGGCTTGTGGAGTAATGGAGCTCGGATCTTGAATCGACATCCTTTCACGGACAACCCTCTCCATCCGAGATAAACCAATACGGAATTGATTCTGCAGTAACTCCCCTACCGAACGCAGACGACGGTTACCTAAATGGTCAATATCGTCTGTTAAACCGACTCCATGCAATAAATTGAAGAAGTAGTTAATAGTAGATATGATGTCTTCTGGAGTAATGTTCTTTACATCACGGTCAATGTTGCCATTGCTTATGACACTTATGACTTTATCTTCTTCTTGTTCTTCTGGAGCATATATCTTAACAGCCTGCACATCGAGGTCTGCTTCTTCCATCACACCACCGGCAACCGTCACGCGTTTAAACCCTAAGTCCTTTTCAAGATAAGGCAGTAACCGGTCAAGCAGGCGACGATCTAATACATCTCCATCTTCTGCAAGAATTTCTCCTGTTTCAGGGTCAGCTAATGTTTCAGCAAGACGCTGATTAAATAAACGGTTTTGTATATGAAGTTTTTTGTTCGCTTTATAACGACCTACGTTAGCGAGGTCATAACGTTTCGGATCAAAAAACCTTGTGTTCAAAAGACTTTTTGCGCTGTCAACTGTTGGGGGCTCTCCAGGGCGAAGACGCTCATAGATTTCGAGTAACGCCTTCTCACTGCCTTCTGTGTTGTCCTTTTCCAACGTATTGCGCAAATACTCATCTTCTCCGAGTAAATCAATGATCTCTTGATCAGACCCGAACCCAAGTGCGCGTAAGAGTACCGTAACAGGTATCTTTCTGGTACGATCGATACGTACGTATACAATATCTTTTGCGTCTGTTTCTAACTCAAGCCACGCCCCCCGGTTCGGAATGACCGTGGCGGTATGTCCTTTTTTACCGTTCTTGTCCAATTTCTCATTAAAATATACACTTGGAGAACGCACAAGTTGAGATACAATAACACGTTCGGCCCCATTAATAATAAAGGTTCCCGTGTCTGTCATAAGCGGAAAGTCGCCCATAAACACTTCTTGCTCTTTCACTTCGCCCGTTTCTTTATTCATCAAACGGACTTTAACCCGTAGTGGAGCAGAAAACGTTACGTCTCGTTCTTTTGATTCATCCATAGAATACTTTGGTTCACCAAGGCTATAGTCAATAAACTCAAGAACCAGATTACCCGTGAAATCTTCAATGGGAGATATATCCTGAAACATTTCACGAATACCCTCATCAAGAAACCATTGATAAGAAGCTGTTTGAATTTCAATTAAATTAGGAAGATCCAATACTTCATTGATTCGAGCATAGCTTCTTCTTTGGCGGTGGCGTCCAAACTGAATAAGTTGACCTGTCAACTGAGTCACCCCTTAAATATCACATAATGTCCACCTGTTTATAACAGGTTGAATATACCAAAGGCGGCCGCTAAAATGATAAACATAAAAGTTGCCTTACCTTTATTCCTACAAGAAAAGCATACAAACTCAGAAAAAGTTGAAAGTCGTAATACTTCCACTTTGCATGATTGCCTGAGTACTGAAGCTAAACATCGAAAACGCCTAAACTCTATACTGTTTCACCTTATAAAGTAAACCCGGAAACTACCAAGCTCACTAAACGATCGTAACAACGTTGTTGTCACATTCATAAGGGTTACTCTAAAATATAACTTCTGACGATACAAAGAAAAAAATGGTCTCTTATTGTAAGAACCACTATTCGTCATCTGTCAGACTGATTATATTATTTTTCCCTACCCCTGCTTCATTTATACATGGTACAATAATAAAAAATAATTAGTAATTGTGTAATACCCATGTATCTACAAGGACACTTATATGCATTAAATAATGTTAACACAATAGGATAAGGTGGTCAATCTTTTTTTGCACAAAAGATGTAGTAGCCTTTATTTTTACTAACCAGCTGTACCTCTCGAAAGATAGACGATAGTTTTTCTTTCGCAGATGGAGCACCTTGCTTTTTTTGAATAACTACCCAAAGAGAGCCGCCTGACTGCAAATGATTAGAAGCTTCTTCAAACAGCGAATGAACAACCTGTTTTCCCGCTCTTATCGGCGGATTAGTAATAATTGCAGCGAAATCTGCCTTTTCGATAGCAGAAAAAAGATCACTATTTTTCACGACAGTGTTTTTGAGTCCATAAGCGGTAGCGTTCTTCTCCGCTAATTGCAGCGCTCGTTCATTTACGTCCGTCAGCCACACTTGTCGCTTTGTTTCCAACGCCAGAGAAATTCCAATCGGACCATACCCACAACCTACGTCAAGGATACTCCCCTCTTGCTCCGGCCACGAATAGGCATCTAATAACGTTCTACTCCCAAAATCAACTTCCTTTTTCGAAAATACACCATGATCACTTATAAAGCTCAGTCTTCGCCCTCGCAAACGGCATTCTATCTTTCGTTCCTCACTATCTTTTCCTGGGTTTTTCTCAAAATAGTGACTACTCATACCATTCTCCACGTCCTTTTGTTAGCAGATATGAAAGTATAAAAATGTCAGCGTTTTGTTATGTTATTTCAGTTTAACAAACACAAGCTCTTTTTCTCAAACGCTACCTTTTTTATACAAAAGGAGCTTCCTCTGTGATTAGAGAAAGCTCCTTCAGCATTCTTTCGAACTCTTTTATTTAAGTTCTACTGTAGCGCCAGCTTCTTCAAGTTGACTCTTAATTTGTTCTGCTTCTTCTTTGTCAGCACCCTCTTTAAGAGTATCTGGTGTTCCATCAACAAGAGCTTTAGCTTCTTTGAGACCAAGACCAGTGATTTCACGAACAACTTTAATTACGTTGATCTTAGAACCACCTGCATCTTCTAGTACAACATCAAATTCAGTTTGCTCTTCTGCTGCTTCAGCAGGAGCAGCTCCAACAGCAACTGGTGCCGCTGCAGTTACACCAAATTCTTCTTCAATAGCTTTTACAAGATCGTTCAATTCAAGAACGGACATTCCTTTTACTTCTTCAATGATTTGTTCCTTACTCATTGTAAATCCTCCTTTAATTAATTGTTTTCATTATTATCTAACATAAGATTCACGTGCATAAAACAGTCGTTTACGCGCCCTCTTCCTCTTTTTGATCAGCAACTGCTTTTGTTGCCAATGCAAAGTTACGGATAGGAGCCTGTAGAACGTTAAGAAGCATCGATACAAGGCCTTCGTGTGATGGAAGACTTGCTAGTTCGTGGATCTCTTCAAGTGACGCCACACGTCCTTGAATAATTCCTGTTTTAATCTCCAACGCTTCATGATCTTTTGCGAAATTATTAATGATTTTAGCAGGAGCCACTACATCTTCTGTACTTGTAGCAATAGCTGTAGGACCTAGCAAAAATTCATCAAGTTCCGTTAAATTTGTTTTCTCTGTAGCTCGACGAACCATCGTGTTTTTGTATACTTTAAAATCGACGCCTGCTTCACGAAGTTGCTTCCGCAATTCTGTCGCTTCCTCAACATTCAATCCACGATAGTCAACAACAACAGTAGAAATGCTATTCTCAAGCTTTTCCGCAATTTCCTGAACGACCTGTTGTTTTCCTTCAATTACTGCGTTCATGTCTAACACCTCCTGCTCTTATTATGAGTCGACCGCAAACATAATGGGCATCATCCCCATAAAAAAACCTTCATGTACACAGACATGAAGGTAGATGGTTCTCTTATCACACAATTTTTTCAAAAAAGTATGGCGAAAACTACCTCGGCAGGGAATTAAGCCAATAGGCACCTGCTGTCTGCGGTGTTTATTATATTATTTCACAAGTGTTACATACCGCTATACAGTATAGCGGTTTTAACACTGGAAGTCAATCACTTATTTCAAATTAAGGGTAGATGTGCTAATTCTAACACCAGGACCCATTGTAGAAGAAACAGCTGTATTTCTTACATACGTTCCTTTTGCTGCAGCAGGTTTTGCTTTAACCAAGGCGTCTATAAGAGCTCTGAAGTTTTCAGCGAGTTTGTCAGTATCAAATGAAATCTTACCGATTGGCGCATGAATATTACCGGCTTTATCAACGCGGTATTCGACCTTACCAGCTTTCACTTCTTCTACAGCTTTTGTAACATCCATTGTTACCGTACCAGTCTTAGGATTTGGCATAAGACCTTTTGGTCCTAATATTTTACCTAGTTTACCAACTTGAGCCATCATGTCTGGTGTAGCAACAACAACATCAAAATCAAACCAGCCTTGCTGAACCTTGTTGACAAGATCTTCTTCACCAACATAATCTGCTCCAGCTGCTTCTGCTTCTTCCGCTTTATCACCTTTAGCGAAAACAAGAACACGTTGTGTCTTACCAGTTCCGTGCGGAAGTACAACTGCTCCGCGAAGTTGTTGATCATTCTTACGCGGATCTAGTCCAAGACGAACAGCAGCTTCTACTGTTTCATCAAAATTTGCAATAGATGTCTTTTTCACCAATTCAATGGCTTCTTCGGCATTATACTGCTGCTCACGATCTATGAGCTTCACAGCATCTTGATATTTCTTACCTCTTTTAGCCAATTTTATTCCTCCTCGATTGTGGTTTTAGCGGTCAGACCTCCCACTATTAAAGGTTGCGAACGTGATATCCAATCCAAAAAGGAAAGGAAGTCGCAACCTCTTGTAAGGCAATTCATTAGTCTTCTACAGTGATTCCCATACTTCGGGCTGTACCTTCTACCATGCGAATCGCCGCATCTAAATCAGCTGCGTTAAGATCTGGCATCTTTGTTTCAGCGATTTCGCGCACTTGATCACTTTTTACCGCTGCTACTTTATTAATATGCGGTTCACCAGAACCACTTTCAATTCCGGCTGCTTTTTTAAGAAGAACTGCAGCAGGCGGAGTTTTTGTTATAAAAGTGAAAGAGCGATCTTCATATACAGAAATTTCAACAGGGATAATCATACCTGCATCGTCTGCAGTGCGAGCATTAAACTCTTTACAAAATCCCATAATATTCACACCCGCTTGCCCTAATGCAGGACCTACTGGCGGTGCCGGGTTTGCTTTTCCGGCAGGAATTTGAAGCTTTACGACTTTCTCGACTTTTTTAGCCACGCACATACACCTCCTTGGTCCGTGATGTGGTTGATCGGACGTTTTAACGTCCTCCCACTCTTGCAGAAAATAGAACATCTTTCAAGCAGATTGTACTATTTTTTTCGGCTCATGTTATGAGTACGAAACATTAAAATCTTACCACTTCAACTAAGCAACTGCAAGAGCTTTTTTATATCTTTTCTACTTGATTAAATTCTAGTTCGACCGGTGTTTCCCGTCCAAACATGTTCACGTGCACTTTCACTTTCTGTTTTTCAGCATTAATATCTTCTATTGTGCCAGTGAAATCAGAAAATGGACCTTCTTTCACTTTCACAGATTCTTTTAAGTCAAATTCCGTTTCTGCTTTCGGTTCGTGCTCACCCATCTGCCAAAGAATATGCTCTACTTCTTCCGGCAAAAGCGGAGTTGGTTTAGAACCTGCCCCGGTAGAACCAACAAATCCAGTAACACCCGGTGTATTTCGAACGACGTACCACGAGTCATCTGTCATAACCATTTCTACAATTACATAACCTGGGAAGATTTTGCGAGTTACTTGCTTGGTTTTTCCGTTTTTAACTTCTGTTTCTTCTTCCACCGGAACATAGACGCGGAATATTTTGTCTGTCATTTCCATTGACTCCACGCGTTTTTCAAGATTTGTTTTAACTTTATTTTCGTAACCAGAGTACGTGTGTACTACATACCAGTTCATTTCCATTATTAATCGGACAGTATCGTCCTTCCCTCCTCCTTATCGGATCCATTCTACTCGTTTAATCCAGGAGTAATCGTACAAGCTCAGACAAGCCTAAATCCACGACCGCAAAAAATACGACAAAGAACGCAATTGTGAGAACTACCACAATTGTATATTTTGTCAGTTCTTTACGCGTTGGCCACGAAACACGCTTCATTTCCCTTCCGACTTCACGAAGAAACCTCACCGGATTTTTTGTACCTTCAGCCATAAAGCCACCTCCAAACCAATTGCACCCATCAAACCTTTGGGAAGCAATGTTTCTCCTCTATCCCATTTCGTTTTATGTTTTACCAATAAAAAAACAACCGCTTTATTTAGTATATAAGATGAAAGTTACGCATTGCAGTGTTTGCAAAACTTCATCATCTCAATGCGGTCTGTCCGTAACTTCTTATTATCATTGTATATCGTTTCATTGGCTATACGCATGTCAACGCACTTCCACATCAAGCATAATTTCTAAAAACCTTTGCATACGCTTGTTCACCATACCACACTGTTGAAAGTGTGTCAATTTAACCCAAATGAAATATTTTCCTTATGTATAAAAGCACCCTGTACTAGGATGCTTTTATGTAAACGCTTTCTTATGAATTCCAAAATAGAAGGTCTCTTTTATATTACGAACTGACACTTTTCACCTCAACATACTTCTCAAGTTTGCGCTTCACTCTTTGAAGCGCATTGTCAATCGATTTGACATGACGTTTCAGCTCATAAGATATCTCTTGGTAAGACCTCCCGTCTACATATAACATCAGAACCTTTTGCTCAAGGTCACTGAGTATTTCGCCTATCTTCCATTCAATATCATTAAATTCTTCCCGATTCACAATAAGTTCCTCGGGATTGCTTATATTAGAGGAATAAAGAACATCCAAAAGTGTTCTCTCTGACTCCTCTTCATATAAAGGCTTGTCCAATGAAACATACGAATTCAAAGGCATATGCTTTTGTCTGGTTGCGGTTTTAATAGCCGTAATAATCTGTCTTGTAATGCACAGTTCTGCAAAAGCCCTAAAAGAAGACAGCTTGTCTCCTTTATAGTCTCTAATCGCTTTATACAAACCGATCATACCTTCTTGGACAATGTCTTCGTGGTCTCCTCCAATAAGGAAATAGGAGCGTGCTTTTGCCCGGACAAAGTTCTTGTACTTATTAATAAGAAACTCTAATGCAGCACCATCACCTAAGTTAACATTTTCAACCAAAGTTTCATCTTCTGCTTTACTAAAGTACTGATGACCCGTTTCTTTGAGGTCTAGACCCAATACAATCCCTCCGCCCTTGACTGATTGTAGATTGTATGAAAGATATAAAAACATTATATAGCACTATTTATAAAAGCGTCAATAGCTCAACGGTCGCCTCGACGCCATTTGTCAAAAATTTCAGCTATTTCTTTGGAAAGGGGAATATTCGACATATTTTCAGGTTTTGTTTGCTTAGCTACTTCACGCGTTATATTTTGCTCAACTATTCCCATCTCGACCCGGAGCTCAGGCGCTGATTTTCGCAGTGCTCCACTTCCAAACGTTAGAGACTGTTCAGCATAATCCGATGTCGCTACATGAACACGCGTTTCTATGTTTTTTAATTCTCCCACCAGTTTTTCTATTCTTTCATCAGCTGTTTCATTTTCCCTTGTATAAATAATATCGACAAGAAAGTCCTTATATTTACCGCCTACACCCTCTACCATATGAGCATCAAATACAATTTTGATTTCCCAGCCATTATATGCCTGATATTCCGCCATCTTTTGTATCAAACGGTCTCTTGCTCCCGCCAAATCTGTGTCTCTTAACTCTTTTAATTCCGGCCAATCCCCAATGATGTTATATCCATCTACAAGTAATATATCTTTCATACTATATGCTTCCTAACGAGCGACGTTTTCGGTACACCTCATACATGAGAAGTGACGCTGCAACAGAAGCATTTAATGAGGTGACATGTCCTTCCATTGGAATCGTTAATAAAAAGTCGCATTTTTCTTTTACGATACGGCTCATTCCTTTTCCTTCACTGCCGATGACAATACCAAGTGGCATAGTGGCATCCCATTGCCGGTAATCTTCTTTTCCGTCCCCATCCGTTCCAGCTATCCATAAACCTCTTGTCTTTAGTTCTTCTATGGACCGGGCCATATTAGTTACTCTCACGACCGGAACGTGTTCCACTGCTCCGGTAGAAGATTTCGCCACAGCTTGTGTTAAACCAACAGATCTGCGCTTTGGAATAATGACACCATGAGCGCCAGCCGCATCAGCTGTTCTTAATATGGACCCGAGGTTATGAGGATCTGCAATCTCATCGAGCAAAAGAATAAATGGATCTTCATTTCTTTCAGTAGCTTTGTCAAACAAGTCATCTATTTCCGCATAATGATAAGCTGCTACAGAAGCTACTACACCTTGATGGCGGGACGTTCCCGTCAGATCATCTAGTTTCTTTCGAGGAACGGTTTGTGTGACAACTCCATTTTGTTTGGCTAATTGTTGCAACTGTTTCATAGATCCTTTCCCTGCGCCTTCAATTAGCCAAAGTTTATTGATCGGTCTTTCTGATTTTAGTGCTTCTAAAACAGTATTTTTACCGTATATCCATTCCTCACTCATCCTCTTCACTCCTTGCCAGTGTTTCTATAGCATATTCTACGATTTGTTCAAGGCGCTCTGCTTCTCCAAGAAAATATAAATACCCCAGCAGAGCTTCAAATGCTGTGCTATACCGATATGTGTTTTGATCGGTATTCTTTGGCACAGTCCCAGATTTTGCGTTTCGGCCACGCCTAGCAACAGCTTCTTCCCCCTCCATTAACATACCGCTTTCTAAAAGAGCGTGCATGACCGTTGCTTGAGCATAGGCAGATACAAAAGAAGTAGCGCTGCGATGAAGTAAATGAGGACGGACACGACCTGTTGCAATAAGATAATGGCGGATATGTTGGTCATAAACTGCGTCTCCCATGTAAGCTAGCGCTAAGGCATTTAGTTGTCTTGCATCTACTTTAGTCTCTTTATAACTCATAACTATTCTCTCTTCCAACGAGTGCCTTGCGGCGTATCTTCTAAAATAATTCCTCGTTCTTTTAAATCATCTCTAATTTCATCTGCTCTTGCAAAATTCCGATGCTTACGTGCTTCCACACGTTCTTCGATTAATGCTTCAATCTCTTCATCCAGCATCTCTTCAGCCGCTTCCACTTTAATATCTAGTGCATTTCCAATTTCAACAATAGCGTTCAAGAATAGCTGAAGGACTTGCTTGGACGAATGCGTTTCTTCAAGATACCGATTGGCTAACTTCACCAGATCAAATAACACACTTATACCATTTGCACTGTTAAAGTCATCATCCATTTCTTTAATAAAAGCGTCTTTGTGTTGTTCAATCTCTTCAGGCCAACTATTGATTTGTCCAAAATCTGCAGATTCTTTACGTCGATGCTTCAAGTTGTTGACTGTCGTTTGGATACGCTCCAAACTATTTTTGGCACTCATCAGCAGTTCTTCATTGAAATTGAGCGGACTCCGATAGTGTGATTGAAGCATAAAAAATCGAACAACTTCAGGACGGTGCTGCTGAATAATGTCATGTACAAGAACAAAGTTCCCTAACGATTTAGACATCTTTTCATTATCGATTTGGATATAACCGTTGTGCATCCAATATTTCGCCATCTCCTGCTCATTCAATGCTTCCGATTGAGCTATCTCATTCTCATGATGAGGAAACGACAAATCTTGCCCGCCCGCGTGAATATCTATCGTATCTCCTAAATATTTTTTCACCATAGCCGAGCATTCAATATGCCATCCCGGACGTCCAAATCCCCACGGACTTTCCCAAGCAATTTCTCCTTCTTTAGCAGCCTTCCAAAGTGTGAAATCAAGGGCGCTTTGTTTCTTTTCATCTACTTCAATTCTTGCACCCATTTGCAAATCATGTATGGATTGGGACGATAGTTTACCGTAATCCTTAAAAGACTTTGTCGAAAAATAAACGTCTCCGTCTGCTTCATACGCGAAACCTTTTTCAACAAGAGCTTCAATAAAGGCGATAATATCCGGCATTGTTTCTGTCACCCGTGGATGCAAGTCAGCCTTATCTACATTCAATGCTCCAGTATCTTGATAATAAGCTTCTATGAATCGTTCGGCTAATACGGGGACTTCTTCTCCAAGTTCTTTAGCAGCATTCATTATTTTGTCATCTACATCTGTAAAATTAGACACATAGAAAACGTCATATCCTCTATACTGTAAATATTTCCGGACCATATCAAAAACAATAGCAGGACGAGCATTTCCAATGTGTATATAATTATACACAGTCGGACCGCAAACATACATTTTCACTTTATTACCAGAGAGAGGCTGGAACGTTTCTTTTTTTCGAGACAACGTATTATATAATGTAATGGCCATTTATTCATCTGTCCCTTCATTTTTCTTATCTTTATATTGCGCCAATTCACTTTTTAATTCTGCAATTTCTTTCTCCAGTTCTTTAAACTTGTCTGACACTGGATCTGGGAGCAAATGATGATCCAAGTCATTTTTTTCTACTTTGACCCCATCCTGAACCACCACTTTACCTGGAATACCGACCACAGTGGAATTAGGCGGAACCTCTTTTAAAACAACAGAACCAGCTCCTATTCTCGAGTGGCTGCCGATTGTCATAGAACCAAGTATTTTCGCGCCGGTAGCGATAAGAACGTTATCTTCAATCGTCGGATGACGTTTCCCTTTTTCTTTCCCCGTTCCGCCAAGGGTGACTCCTTGATATATGGTGACGTTGTCTTTTATTTCACATGTTTCCCCAATAACTACTCCCATGCCGTGGTCGATAAAAAGGCGTTGACCGATAACTGCTCCCGGATGAATTTCAATACCTGTAAAAAAACGACTGATTTGTGATAATAAACGTCCTAAAAAATACATTTTTTTCTTCCAAAGCCAGTGAGCAATACGGTGTGCCCAGATGGCGTGTACCCCGGCATATGTCAAGACTACTTCCAGTCTGCTGCGGGCAGCAGGATCTTGATCGAACACAACATCTATATCACTCTTAAACGTCTTCCACATGTTTCTTTCACTCCTCTCCACTGGTCATAGGATAGTGGTTTTCCCTTCTTGACGACATGTCACTATATTATTATGGAAGCAGGATTCTTTATTAAAAAAATAATAGCGCCTCCGTGCCGTTACGCACAGAGACGCTTATAGCGCGGTTCCACTCTGTTTAAAAAGAACATTACCCTAACGTTCTTTTTCCCTTCCTTCGATAACGGCGATTCACCGCTCCTGCCTACTTTTTTTCAACAGGAGACTCAGGGATGCATATTCAAAATGCTTCTCCCAAAATCACTCTCAGCCTCCATGATTCTCTCTGTGTGGAAGAGGGCATTCCTACTTTTTCCCGTCCATGTGTTTTCTTATGAATTTTTTATTGCTTCACTGCTTCTTCTAATCGGGCTTGCACAACACTTTCTCCTAGTAAAGCTATTGCTTGCGGGAGTTCGGGTCCGTGTGTTTGCCCAGTAACCGCTACGCGAATTGGCATAAATAATTGTTTTCCTTTTTGACCGGTAGCCTTTTGTGTTGCTTTTATTGCTGCTTTTATCTCTGCCGGTTCAAATGCTGATAGATCTTTTAATTCTTTGGAAAACTGTTCTAATACTTCCGGAACCTGTTCTCCGGATAACACTTCTCTTGCTTCTTCATTATATGTTATTTCTCTTTGAAAGAACAACTCTGTTAAAGTCGTAATTTCTGCTGCGTAGTGCATCTGTTCTTGATAAATAGAGATTAACTTTTCCACCCACTCATATTGCTCTTGGTCTAATGACTCTGGCAGTTTGTTTTCCTTTTGTAAATGAGGGATAGCAAGTTCAGTCAGACGTTTTATATCTGCTTCTTTCACGTATTGATTATTCATCCAAGCTAATTTATCCGTGTCAAATACTGCAGGAGCTTTGGATACACGCTCTAATGAAAATTGTTCTTTTAACTCTTCGATAGTAAACAATTCTTCTTCACCTACCGGGGACCATCCAAGTAAGGCTAGGAAGTTAACAATTGCTTCCGGCAAATAGCCAAGCTCTTTATATTGCTCGACAAATTGCATGATTGATTCATCTCGTTTACTCATTTTTTGCCGATCTGGGTTTAAAATGAGTGAAGCGTGAGCAAACATTGGTTTTTCCCAACCGAACGCTTCAAATACTAACGCTTGTCTTGGCGCATTAGAAAGGTGCTCTTCCCCACGAATCACATGGCTTATTTTCATCAAATAATCATCCACCACAACAGCAAAGTTGTAGGTTGGAATGCCGTCTTTACGTGCAATAACAAAGTCACCGATATCATCTGTTTCAAAGGTGACATCTCCTCTTACTGCATCGTTAACTAACACACTTTTCCCTTCTGGAACACGGAAACGAACAACAGGTTTAATCCCTTTGTCCTCATATACTTGTCGTTGTTCAGGAGTCAAATCCCGGTCCCGTCCGCTGTATTTCGGAGCTTCTCCCCTTGCCATTTGCGCTTCACGTTCTTCTTGAAGTTCTTCTTCAGTCATGTAATCGTAATACGCACTTCCATCATCCAATAGCTTCTGTAAATAGGTTTCATATATATCGAGACGTTCCATGCAACGGTAAGGAGCGTAAGGACCGCCTATGTCCATACTTTCATCCCAGTCGATACCAAGCCATTGCAGACTTTCCATTAACTTTTCCGTCGCATCTTCAACATTCCGTGCTTGATCGGTGTCTTCTATTCTTATAATAAATTTACCGCCCTGGCTTCTGGCAAAAAGATAATTAAACAAAGCAGAACGGGCCCCTCCAATATGAAGATGTCCTGTTGGACTGGGCGCAAAACGAACTCTTACTTCTTGACTCATTTTTCTCAACCTTCCATTTTAAAATTTATTATATTCATTACGTATTCATGCCACCATTATGTTAGGAACTCATTATATCATGTAAAGGAAAAGCTACGCGAAGGATTCCAAAAGCACTACAGCGTGGGATGCAATCCCCTCTTCTCTCCCTGTAAACCCCAATCTTTCTGTCGTCGTAGCTTTAACGTTTACCTGCGATTCATCGGCTTCCAGTACAACAGCTATATTTTTTTTCATATCATCAATAAATGGAGCCATTTTCGGTTTCTCTGCCAAAATCGTACAATCTATGTTGCCCAATTTATATCCTTTATCTTTTACTAGTTGATATACTTGCCGCAATAAATCGGAGGAATCCATATCTTTATAGGCTGGGTCTGTATCCGGGAAATGCTTGCCGATATCCCGCCCTCCAACAGCCCCTAATAAAGCATCCGCCGCGGCGTGCAGTAAGACATCAGCGTCCGAGTGTCCAGTCAGTCCTTGATGGTGAGGGATGTCCACCCCTCCTATAATGAGCGGCCGATCTGTTGTAAATGCGTGCACATCAAATCCATGCCCTATTCTCACTGGACCTTCCCCCTTTTTCGTTTTTTTAAAATCGCCTTAGCAATGATCATGTCCTCTGGAGTAGTCAGTTTTATATTATCATATCCGCCTTCTACTATATGTACAGGTAAATTCATGCGTTCTACCAGACTGGTATCATCGGTACCCTTAAATTCATCTTCATCTGCTTTACAATAAGCGTCATAAACAACCGGAAATTGAAAAGCCTGAGGCGTTTGTACAGACCAAATACTCGAACGCTCAATCGTTTCTGTCACGATGCCTTCTTCCACTTTTTTTACCGTATCCTTCATTCTCACACCAAGTACAGCCGCTCCTTGAGTCGCTGCTTTTTCTACAAGTTCATGAATGTGATTTATTGTAACGAACGGACGAGCCCCATCGTGAACAAGAACAAGCTCGCTGTCTCTTAGCTGCTTCAGCCCCTCAAAAACACTATCTTGTCTTTCTTTCCCGCCTGCTACAATGGTTTCCACTTTCGTTATGTTCCATTCTTGGAATAATGCCTCCATGGGTCCCGTTTCGTAATCGTTCGCTACGACAACCATTTGCTCGCACCATGGATCATTTTCAAAAATAGATACTGTATGTATGATTAATGGACGATCATCGAGCATTAAAAACTGTTTATTTTGTCCTGCTTGCATCCTTGTTCCTTGTCCTGCTGCCGGTATAACGACTGTATATTTCATAATACCTCTCCAATATTTAAACTCGTTCTAATGTCAGGCTCTTTTATCATACACTCGATAGCTATTTAGAGGCAACATAAAAACCCCCGTCATTTTCAGACAGGGGTTTAGTAATAAGGGTTATAATGCCTTTTCCATTAATTTAGGTTTCGCAAAAATCATTCGACCGGCACTTGTTTGTAAAACACTTGTCACGACAACCTCAATCTTTTTGCTAATATATTCGCGGCCGCCTTCTACCACAATCATAGTCCCATCATCTAGATAAGCAACACCCTGATTTTGTTCTTTCCCGTCTTTTATAACTTGAACATGCATCTCTTCGCCTGGAAGAACAACAGGTTTAACCGCATTAGCCAAGTCGTTAATATTTAGCACATCAACACCCTGAAGGTCACATACTTTGTTTAAATTAAAGTCATTTGTGACGACCATGCCTCCACGGATTTTCGCAAGTTTAACTAATTTGCTGTCCACTTCATGGATATCTTCAAAATCACCTTCATAAATTTCTACATTTACAGGCAATTCTTTTTGGATTCGGTTTAAGATATCAAGCCCCCGTCGTCCGCGATTTCTTTTTAAAACATCCGACGAGTCAGCAATGTGCTGCAGTTCTTCAAGGACGAATTCCGGAATAACTAACGTTCCTTCGATAAAGCCAGTTTGACAGACATCAGCAATACGTCCGTCAATAATAACGCTCGTATCAAGTATTTTCACTTTGGAATTAACTTCTGCTTCTAATTCTTCTTTCTTTTTAGATGTGGCAGCACGACTGGCTGGGATTAAGCTCTTCAATTCATCTCGTTTCTTGAAACCAACCTGAAAACCAAAATACCCTAAAAAGAATGTAATAAATATCGGAAGAACAGAGCTTATAACTGGAAAATTAACAGAATCTAATGGAATTCCAATTAAAAAAGCCACAACAAGACCAAATACTAAGCCAAGCGTTCCAAATAAAACATCTGTTACCGGAGCCTTCACAATCATTTCTTCTAAAATCCGCATACCATTCACAATATAATCAGCTATCCAAAATGTTGCCATATACAAAAGAACCGCACCAATAACAGCACCTATATAAGGATTACCGAGCCAATCAGGTATTGAGCTATATTCCAATAATGATATAAATTCCGGTATAAAAATGAAACCTAATGTTGCCCCGGCAAGCACAAAAAATAATTGAACAATTCTTTTTAACACGTTTCCTTCCACCTCCTTCAAACCATTATTGACAAATTTTATTTATTCAAACCTATCAAAATTCACATTAACCAAATTTTCTTTCTATATCGAGTTTACTATAAATGTAGCAAAATTTAATCATGTTGTCACAGTTTTTAAGAATTTTTCATTGTATCGTGAACAAATTGTAACGTCAATGTAATTTTTTGCCTTTAAATATGCTTTTTACCAATTAGGTGTTTGATGTTCCAACGTCATTTCCAGCGCTTCTTCAAGTGTAGAAACACCAACAACATCCATGTTTGATGGGGAAGTCCAGCCATCCATATTTTTTGCTGGCACAATAGCGCGTTCAAAACCTAACTTAGCCGCTTCATGCACCCTTTCCTCTATCCGGGCCACTCTTCGAATTTCCCCAGTCAAGCCGATTTCTCCAACAACGACATCTTTTGGGTTTGTCACGTGGTTACGAAAGCTCGAAGCGATACATATAGCAAGACCCAAATCAATGGCTGGTTCATCAAGCTTTACTCCGCCTGCCACATTAATATAGGCATCTTGGCTTTGGAGAAGCATCCCTAACCTTTTTTCTAACACTGCCATTAATAGCGCGATTCGGTTGTGGTCAACTCCTGTTGCCGTTCTCTTAGGGTTACTAAAACTGGATGGGGCAATTAATGCTTGAATTTCTACCAGTACTGGCCGTGTTCCTTCAAGCGACGCTACGACAATCGAACCGGAACTTCCCTGTGTTCGTTCTTCTAGAAAGATTTCAGAGGGGTTTTTTACCTCTTTTAATCCCATTTCCTTCATTTCGAATATTCCTATTTCATTGGTGGAACCAAAACGATTTTTCACCGCACGTAAAATTCGATACGTGTGGTGCCTTTCCCCTTCAAAGTACAAGACAGAATCCACCATATGTTCTAACATTTTTGGACCGGCGATAGAACCTTGTTTCGTAACATGACCAACAATAAAAACAGCGATACCTCGGGATTTTGCAAGTTTCATAAAAGTAGATGTTGTTTCACGAACTTGTGCTACACTACCCGGAGCTGAAGTGATGTTCACCTGGTGAACCGTTTGAATAGAGTCTATGACAACAAGAGTTGGTTTAATCTGATCAATTGCCTGTTCAATTAGATCCATATCTGTTTCGGCAAAGACGAATAATGTCTCTGCTTTTACGTCAAGCCTATCCGCCCTTAATTTCGTTTGTTTCACTGATTCTTCCCCTGATATATATAACACTTTATGAGAGTGATCAGCCAAAATCGATGTCATTTGCAAAAGCAATGTCGATTTCCCAATGCCCGGGTCTCCTCCAACTAAAACAAGCGACCCAGGTACTATTCCCCCGCCTAGTACTCGGTTCAATTCGGGTAATGCCGTATCAATCCTAGGTTCCTTTTCGCTTGTCACTTTCGTTATGGATTCCGGCTTTTGAGGGGATCCTGGTGCACTAAACGAGCGTTTCGCTCCGCTTTCCTGATGAGAAGAAGACTCTATTTCTTCTACCAGTGTATTCCACTGATTGCATCCTGGACATTTTCCCATCCATTTTCTTGATTCATATCCACATTCCTGACAGACAAATTTAGATTTCTGCTTAGGCATACATTTCCCTCACTTTTACTGTGCCATTGCCTATAACGTATTGAAAATGGCTGTTCGATCAGTGTCGAATACACTTCACAAACAGCCATCAAATGGAAGAGTTTTATTGTTTACGTTTTAGCCCCTGATTTGGTTTCAACATAATATTCTCCGTCTTTCACATCAATAAAGGCTGTATCTCCTTTTTGAATATTACCGCGAAGTAATTCTTCAGATAACCGATCTTCTACCTGTCGTTGAAGAGCGCGACGTAACGGACGAGCACCATATTCAGGGTCAAATCCTTCATCAGAAATTTTATCTTGAGCCTCTTCACTTAACTCAATATTAATTCCTTGTTCAGATAGGCGTTGTTTAAGTTGTTCAGCCATGAGAACAACAATCTCTTTAATATGTTGTTTCTCTAAGCTGTGGAAGACAATAATTTCGTCAATACGGTTTAAGAATTCCGGACGGAACGTATTCTTGAGTTCGCCCATTACTTTATTCCGCATGTTTTTGTGGTCTTCCCCTTCATCTGTATTTGTTGTAAACCCAACATAGTTGTTTTTCTTCAATAAGTTAGCGCCGACGTTAGAAGTCATAATAATCGCTGTATTTCTAAAGTCAATACGACGTCCTTTGGAATCCGTAAGAAATCCATCTTCTAATACTTGCAAAAGAATATTAAAGACTTCTGGATGCGCTTTTTCAACTTCGTCCAACAAAATAACGGAATACGGGTTACGGCGCACTTTTTCCGTTAACTGTCCGCCTTCTTCAAACCCTACATATCCTGGTGGTGAACCGACCAAGCGGCTGGTCGCGTGTCGTTCCATATATTCAGACATGTCGATACGAATCACAGATTCTTCGTCTCCAAATAATGTTTCCGCTACCGCTCGAGCTAATTCCGTTTTCCCTACACCAGTTGGTCCTAAGAAAATGAAAGAACCTATTGGGCGTTTCGGGTCTTTTAAGCCAGCACGTGCACGTCTAACGGCTTGAGAAACAGATTTCACCGCTTCATCTTGACCAATGACACGGTTATGAAGAATTTCTTCCATTTTCAGAAGACGTTCTGTTTCTTCTTCTGCGATTTTAGCAACTGGAATACCGGTCCAGCTTGCTACAACTTGCGCAATATCTTCTGGTGTGACTTCCGTATTTTCCTGACCTTGTTTTTCTTTCCATTCATCTTTCATGTTTTCTACTTCTTCTCGAAGTCTTTGTTCGCTGTCACGTAAAGAAGCAGCCTTTTCGAATTCTTGACTTTGAACCGATGCATCTTTTTCTTTTCTTGTCTCTTCTAGTTTTTGTTCGAGCTCTTTTAAGTTCGGCGGAGCCGTATAAGAACGTAGTCTCACCTTAGATCCAGCTTCATCAATAAGATCAATCGCTTTATCCGGAAGGAATCGATCAGAAATATAACGGTCAGAAAGTTTTACGGCTTCTTCAATTGAACTGTCCGTAATCGTAACACGGTGATGTGCTTCATAACGATCACGTAATCCGGCTAGTATTTGAATCGACTCTTCTGTTGTTGGTTCATCTACTTGAATAGGCTGAAACCGACGTTCTAAGGCAGCGTCTTTTTCAATATATTTTCGATATTCATCAAGTGTGGTTGCCCCTATACATTGCAATTCTCCTCGAGCAAGCGAAGGTTTTAAAATATTAGAAGCGTCAATAGCCCCTTCTGCACCACCTGCCCCAATCAGGGTGTGAAGCTCATCTATGAATAGAATAACGTTTCCTGCTTGGCGGATTTCTTCCATCACTTTTTTCAAACGATCTTCGAATTCTCCGCGGTATTTGGTTCCAGCAACTACTGTGCCCATATCAAGTGTCATCACTCGTTTACTGCGAAGAATCTCTGGTACTTCATTAGAAATAATAGACTGAGCTAATCCTTCTGCAACAGCTGTTTTTCCGACACCAGGCTCACCGATTAACACTGGGTTATTCTTTGTGCGGCGGCTGAGAACCTGTATAACACGTTCAATTTCACTGCTGCGTCCAATAACTGGATCTAGCCCCTCTTCTTTAGCTACCGCTGTTAAATCACGGGCAAGGCTATCCAACGTAGGCGTATTGGCGTTTGTTGCGCCAGCTCCGGCAGCTTGCTGCTGATTCCCTCCGGAAGACTCGTTATTACCGAGAAGCTGCAACACTTGTTGACGCGCTTTGTTTAAACTAACGCCTAGATTATTAAGCACTCGTGCGGCCACGCCTTCTCCTTCGCGAATTAATCCTAGAAGAATATGCTCGGTCCCTACATATGAGTGCCCCAGCTTTCTTGCTTCATCCATAGATAGTTCAATAACTTTCTTGGCTCTAGGCGTGTAATGAATCGTCTTCGATCCTTCCTGACCTGATCCAATTAAACCTTCTACTTCTTGTTGTATCTGATCTGACCCAAGATTCAAAGCTTGTAACGCTTTCGCAGCTATTCCTTCTCCTTCTCGAATCAATCCTAAAAGGATATGTTCTGTTCCTATATTATTGTGACTCAGACGGATTGCTTCCTCTTGAGCCAATGCTAGAACCTTTTGCGCTCTTTCTGTAAATCGTCCAAACATCATGTATGCGCACCTCCACTATTAGTAACTTATTCTTCGTTTTGCATTTCTATTTGCATTCTCTCACGAATTAAAGCAGCCCGTCTTACATCACGTTCATCTGCTGTAAGTTCCTCGCCTGCATATTGCTGCAGAAAGCCCGGCTGGGTCAATATCATTAATTCATTTAAAATATTACCCGAAATTCCCGTTATTAAATCAAGATCGATCCCTAATCGTACATCAGACAAACGTTTCGTTGCTTCTTTGGATTCCATCACTCGGCTATTTTTTAACAAACCATAGGAGCGAAATACTTTATCCTCCATCTGGATTTTTGAAGAACGCATTAAAGCTTCCCTTGCTGACCGTTCTTGTTGAATAACCTGAGTAACAACCCCTTTAAGATCGTCGATAATATCTTCTTCGGACTTGCCAAGCGTCATTTGATTCGATATTTGAAAAAGATTACCTTGTGCTTCACTTCCTTCGCCATAAATCCCGCGTACAACAAGACCAAGTTGATTAATCGCAGGCAATATACGATTTAACTGCTGCGTCATTACAAGAGCAGGTAAGTGCATCATAACAGATGCCCTCATTCCAGTTCCAACATTTGTAGGGCAGCTTGTTAAAAACCCTCGCTTTTCATCAAAAGCATACGTTACTCTTTCTTCCATCCAATCATCCAATTCATTAGAAAAAGACAACCCTTCGTCTAACTGGAATCCACGGAATAAAGACTGCATTCTTATATGATCCTCTTCATTTAACATAATACTTACAGATTCGTCTTCACTAAGAAGAACCCCTCCATAGTATGCATTTTCAGCTAAATGAGGACTGATTAAATGTTTTTCCACTAACACTTTTTTTTCATTAGAGGAGAAGTCATTCAACTTTAACAGCTCCAATGGACCTACACTGGAAAATGAGGTATTGGAAAACTCTTTAGAGACTGTTTCTAATAAAGCTTCAGCGGCATCATTGGAAGCTACAATAGGAAAAGGGTAATTTTCCAAGTTTCGCGCTAAACGAACGCGAGTACTTAAAACAATATCGCCATCCGGACCAGGACCGCTTTTCATCCACGGACTTATCGCTTTTGAAATAAAATGTTCATGTGACATTAAGCATCCCCCTCCCCGCCGCGCATTGTTCCTTCTAACTCACGTATTTGATCTCGTAATTGAGCCGCTTCTTCAAACTCTTCCTGCTCAATACTGTTTTGTAGTTGCTCTCGAAGGTTATCAATTTGCTTTTGTACCTGCATTTTGCCGCCTGCGCGTTTTGGTATTTTTCCAGCATGTCGATAATTTCCACTATGAACTCTTTTTAAAATCGGATCTAATTTCACATCGAATGCTTTATAGCAATGCCCGCAACCAAATCTCCCTGTTTTTGCAAACTGATTATAGGTTAATCCGCATTGTTCACAAACCAATTGCTCAGGAGCCGAAGCTCTTGAAGACTTAAAACTATTGTTGCTGGATAATTGTTCGAAATTCAACAATCCAGACAATAATTCATGAATAGAGTAACTATTAGAACCTGGAATGTGCTCTCCTTTGTCACGAGCACATTCATCACACAAGTGCATTTCTTCTTTTTTTCCATTAACAATTTTCGTGAAATGCAGCGTAGCCTGGTGATTCTGACATTCTTGACAAAGCACTTCCTTCTCCTCCCTCCGCAATCGGATATTTATTTATAGCGTAAACTATAAAGCATCGCTTTAAGCATTTTTGCTCGAATGATATCGCGCTCTTCAGCGTACTTTAGCGATAAAATATTTCTATCTACCGCTGACAACATAATATTGGCTTCCCGTTTTGAAATTGCTTCTTCCTCAAACAGGCGCATAATAATACTTTCTGCTGTAACTTGATCAATTCCTCCATCAATAAGTAGTAATAATTGATCAATAAGCTCTGCATGATCATCTACTTTTACTTTCGTGATACGAATATACCCTCCGCCACCCCTTTTACTTTCAACGATATACCCTTTTTCATTTGTAAAACGAGTGCTTATGACATAATTAATTTGAGAAGGAACACATTCAAAACGTTTTGCTAACTCACTTCGCTTAATCTCTATCAAATCCCTGTCACTCTGCGTAAGAATTTGTTTTAAATATTTTTCAATCACGTCAGAAATATTCCGCAAGGGGGTGACCTCCTTCCCCGGTATTATTCGTTTTTTCATCCCTTTGACCTTGACTATCTTTGACTATAAATATAATACAATAAAAGGTGAATTTCAAGTAATCAGGATGATATCGGTTTTACCTATCCTTTGATAGGCTCATTTCTATTTCCAATACGCCGTCTGTTTTCATCAACTTTTCATACAGAGCTGTACGATTTATGGCCTTGTGCACGTCGATATGTAAGTCAAAGGAAAGTTTCGTTCCTTGTTCTACTCTATTATCCGCACCACCGGCTAATTTTTTGACGACAACGTTTTCTTTTTCTAACACTTTAATAACTTCAGACAAAGCAGCATCGTTTTTGTCCATGATTACTTCTATTTTTTCGGACTGGGTAGAAGATCTGAAAAAACGTTCAATGTCATTCAAAATAAACAAGCTCAATACTACCATTATTGTTGTAAATGCGGCCGCAAAATACATACCGGCTCCTGCTGCTAAACCAATAGCAGCCACCACCCAAATCGAAGCAGCTGTTGTTAACCCTTTGATGGAGACCCCTTGTACAATAATTGTTCCTGCTCCTAAAAATCCAACCCCACTAATAACATAGGAGGCAAGACGAGATGGATCGTATGCTGAAATATCTGGATTTTCTTCTAAGTATGGTTGAAACCCAAATAATGCCATTACCATTGCCAAACATGCTCCAGTTCCGACTAATAAATGCGTTCTAAATCCTGCTGGATGTCTCTTATATTCACGTTCTGCCCCTATTAGACCAGCTAAACATGCAGCTGTCAGTATTCTTGCCATAATCACATAGGAGTCTTGGTTCATAATTATATCCATAAAACATCACTCCTTACTATTATTCCTTGTTAAATTTTTTATATTATATCGTATAAATTTCTTGGAACAAAGACAGGGATTCCCAACAATAGGATACCTTACATTTATGTTAATAAAACCACCTGTTGGTTATTAGACACATCTCCACTTCTACATGCACTGTGGCCTTTTTTATTTTTAAAACATCTAACATTTATATAAAAATTAGCTAGGTTAGTTAATAAACGGGAAAATGTCCTCCAAATTACAATGGGGACATTTGATCAAAAAAACACGCTTAGCATGTCTTCTAAACGAAAGAAGAATGTATCTTCCACATACATCCATCTCGTTAGGTCTTAGGTGGAATGGCATGCACTAACATGAAGGACGCTATTTCTATTTTAATAAAAAAAAGCTGCCAGATGATATATCTGACAACCTTTTTGGTATGGCCTGGCGACGTCCTACTTTCACAAAGGGTTGCCCCTTCATTATCATC
>NZ_JAUSUM010000006.1 GCF_030813635.1 Salibacterium salarium
CTCTTTAGCGCCGATGATAATGAAGGGGCAACCCTTTGTGAAAGTAGGACGTCGCCAGGCCATACCAAAAAGGTTGTCAGATATATCATCTGGCAGCTTTTTTTTATAGGATAAGAAAATTTAAAAGGTGGCGTTGGTTGTATTGCATCGTTCATCTCTAGCTGGAGTCGAAGGCAGGGTCTTCTCTAGTCGCGAAGTGAAATTTTATTTTTCTCCATTTCTAATACTATACCTTCCACTTTTGACTAAAAGACATAGAATATAGTAATTCATCTATATCGAGTTGTCTATGAATACAAGGATGATTTTAGGGAAAAATAAGATTCATAGGAGGTGTGTACGTATGAAAAACAGCGAATGGATGGAACGTTGTGTTCTATGTGAAAGCTATGAAACACGAGGGATTCATATTTTGGAATCTTTCTTATGTCATCAGTGTGAAAGAGCTATTGTTCGTTTAGAACCTGAGGACCCGGCTTATAAAGAAACCATTCAAAAATTAAGGAAAATAAAGGCTTCTGCATTGTTATCATAGAAATGGAGAATTGCAAGAATGAGTAGAGTGCGTCATAATTTCAAGTAAAGAATGATGATTCATAGTAAATGAGGGATCACTTGATGAATCAACGTGTTCTGCCTATTGTGGAGGCTTTACAACGACATAATGACAAACGTCCGGTTTCTTTTCACGTACCTGGTCATAAAAATGGATCGGCTATGCCTAGTGCAGGAAAAGAATTTTTTTCTTCCTTGTTGGATTTTGATCAAACGGAACTTTCAGGGTTAGATGATTTACATGAGCCCGATGGTGTCATTGCTGCTGCCCAGAAACTTGCGTCACAAGTGTATGATAGTGCTCATACATTTTTTCTTGTTGGTGGGTCTACTGCTGGGAATCTGGCTATGTTGCTAGCTGCTTTTCAACAAGACGACGTGGTGTTGGTGCAGCGTGATACCCATAAGTCCATTATTAATGGTCTTCGCCTTGCCGGGGTGAAGCCTGTGTTTTTATATCCGGAGTATGATGAAGCTTCTCTTTTATCACTAGGTGTGTCTTTTCAAACGGTAGAAGCTGCATATCAGTCCTATCCTTCTGCCCGTGGACTTATATTAACATCGCCAAGTTATTATGGTTGGACTCCTGCGCTTCGACTTTTGATTGAACATGTTCATGACAGAGGGGGAGTTGTCCTTGTCGACGAAGCGCACGGAGCTCACTTTCGAGCGGGATCCATTTTTCCGGATTCGGCGTTAACACAAGGAGCGGACGTGGTTGTTCAATCAGCCCATAAGACACTACCAGCCTTAACGATGACAGGCTTCCTACATATTGGACATTCAAGCAAAGTTAGTGTCCAAGCCTTGCAAGAGGCGATTGCTATGGTCCAATCCAGCAGTCCTTCCTACCCTCTCATGGCTTCTTTGGACGTTGCGAGACAATATTTGTTTGAGTTGATGCAACGAGAGGATGATGAAATCGCTGCGCATCTGTCCGAACAGAAACGAAACATTTTAAACGCTTCTTCTAAATTGAGAGAAGCTGTTGTTCCGGAGGGAATAACACAAGACCCGCTGAAATGTATTGTACAAGTTCCTGACGGATACAGCGGTTGGATGCTGCAACGTTATTTGGAAGAAAAATATATTTTTACGGAACTAGCTGACCACCGGCATGTCCTTTTCTTTCTGTCTTTTGAAGAGGTACCCGAGTGGACATATGATTATATTGGTGAAGCGGTAAAACAGATGATGGAGCAGGAGGTAATAGACGATTGTTACAGGCCTCCACTGCTTCCTCCGTCTTTTGGTATTCAACCGATACATGATAATATTTCACGAAGAGAAGGTGAACAACAACAGGAACTTGTAGAAGAGTCTTATGGAGAAAAAGCAGGAGCAGATTTGATTCCTTATCCTCCGGGAATCCCGCTCTTTTTAAAAGGAGAAACATTAATAGGGGAGCGTTATACGTATTTGCGTCAATGGCTAGCAGAAGGTGGTGCCATTCACGGTGGTGTGAAAGATAAAAAGGGAAATTGGTATATAAGTATATGGAAGAAGGATGGGGAAACATGACCGAAAAGGGAGTTTTTATTACATTTGAAGGATGCGAAGGTGCGGGAAAGACAACCGTACTTGAGCATGTGTATGCGAGCCTTGAAGAGGATGGCCGCAAAATTATGAAAACAAGGGAACCGGGGGGCATTGATATAGCTGAAAAAATACGTTCCATTATATTAGACCCGGAGCATACAATGATGGAACGACGAACGGAAGCCCTTTTGTATGCTGCTGCTAGAAGACAACATCTTGTTGAAAAAGTAATACCTGCACTGAAAAAAGGATATATTGTTCTTTGTGACCGATTTATTGACAGCAGCTTAGCTTATCAAGGAGCAGCGCGTGGCATTGGAATGGAAGAAGTATTATCTATGAATCAATTTGCGATTGAAGATCATTTTCCTGATGCGACAATCTATTTGGATATCACGCCAGACAAGGGTCTTACTCGTATTCGAGAAAATAAAAAACGAGAGTTTAACAGGCTCGATCAGGAAGCCATTAATTTTCATAAGGAAGTGTATGAGGCCTATCAGACATTATTAGAACGTTTTCCCGATCGGATTCACAAAATAGAGGCGGACATGCCAGTAGAAGATGTCGTTCAAGAAACAAAAAATCATATTTTGTCAGTACTGAATCGATAAAATAAGAGTGATATTTCCGATTTCATTTTCGTTTCATATAAAGTAATATAAAAGAAAAGAAAGATCGTTATAAGGATTTAAAAGAAAGAGGTGTTCCGATGAAGTTAATTGTAGCCGTTGTACAAGACAAGGACAGCAATAGACTATCTAACGCACTGGTGGAGCAGGATTATCGTGCAACAAAGCTTGCTAGTACGGGGGGCTTTTTAAGAGCTGGGAATACAACGTTTCTTATTGGTGTAGAAGACAATCACGTTCAGTCTGTATTAGACATTATACAAGATAACTGTAAAACCCGTGATCAACTGGTTGCCCCGGTATCCCCGATGGGTGGGAATGCAGATTCTTATGTTCCGTACCCAGTAGAGGTTCAAGTTGGCGGAGCAACCGTGTTTATTATGCAAGTAGAACAGTTTGAACAGTTTTAACGAAGAGGGATAGCGATGGATTGGAATGAGATGCAGGTCCAACAGCCGACAGTTATGAATATGCTCAAACGAAGCATAGAAAAAGATAGACTGGCTCATGCCTATATTTTTGAAGGGATGAGAGGGGCAGGTAAAAAGGCAGTAGCTATGCTGATGGCCCAAAGTCTTTACTGCCCCTATAAACAAGACGCAGCTCCTTGTGGTTCGTGCAGTGAATGCCGCAGAGTTGAACATGGCAATCATCCGGACGTGATGCTGTTGGAACCAGAAGGAGCTTCCATCAAAAAAGCTCAAGTAGAGGCTCTTCAAAAAGAGTTAACGTACAAAGGTATGGAAACGGAAGTCAAAATATATATTGTAAATGATGCCGATAAAATGACGGCAAGTGCTGCAAACAGTCTCCTTAAATTTTTGGAAGAACCGGAAAGTCCCACTTTAGCCCTTCTTCTAACAGAGAATGTCCATTTTATGCTTGATACTATCATTTCACGGTCTCAAAAGATTTCGTTTGCGCCTCCTGAATTGGAAAGACGAATAGAAATGTTTGAGGCGCAGGGTTCTTCTAAAACAGCGGCAGCTCTTTTAGCAAAATTACCGGATGACGTTGGCGGCAATTATACGGGAGAGAACTCAGACTGGATTGTACAGGGGAGAGCTCTAGTGATACAATTAGTGGAAGAGGTTCACCATAGGCCTCAGCAGATGTTGTTAACATTACAGGAAAAGTGGCTCACCCATTTTAAAGATAGAGAAGAGCTGGACATCGGCTTGGATTTGCTGCTTTTCTGGTATCGCGACCTTTTGACAGTTAAATATGGACAGCAAAACCTTGCTTATCCCGATCTAACCGAAAGATTGGAACAGCAAGTTATCCTTATGTCAGAGACGGAGGTTGCAAAAAGGCTGCAGCTGATCCTTGATGCGAAACGCCGACTTCGCGCCAATGTAAATGCCCAGCTTCTCATGGAGCATTTACTGCTCCGTTTACAGGAGGGATCATAGTTTTGCATGAAGTGATAGGAGTTAGATTTAAGAAAGCTGGAAAAATATATTACTTTTCTCCAGGCAATTTGAATATAGAAAAAGAGGAATGGGTCGTTGTTGAAACGTCCCGCGGTTTAGAATTTGGGAAAGTAGTGCTGGACAAAAAACAAGTAGGCAAGGAAGATGTTGTTCTTCCGTTGAAAGAAGTTGTCCGCGTTGCTAATGAAAATGACAAATTGACGATTGCAGAGAATAAAGAGCTTTCCCAGAAAGCATATGAAGTATGCGAAGCCAAAATTGAAGAACATGATTTGGACATGAAGCTTGTCGATGCAGCATACACATTTGATCGCAATAAAGTGCTCTTTTATTTTACCGCGGAAGGCAGAATCGATTTCCGTAATTTGGTAAAAGACTTAGCATCAGTGTTTCGTACCCGTATAGAACTTCGGCAAATTGGTGTCCGTGATGAAGCAAAACTGCTCGGAGGTATCGGGCCTTGTGGACGCGTCCTGTGTTGCTCTACCTTCCTTGGAGATTTTGAGCCGGTTTCTATTAAAATGGCTAAAGATCAAAATTTATCCCTTAATCCAGCTAAAATATCGGGCTTGTGTGGTCGACTTATGTGCTGTTTAAAGTATGAAAACGACCACTATGAAACGGCTAAAAAAGAACTTCCTGATATTGGAGAACATATTACAACACCACAAGGCGAGGGTAAAGTAACAGGAATTAATATTTTAGAACGCCTTGTGCAAGTAGAACTCAGAGAAGTGTCAGATATGTTGGAATACAGTTTGGATGAATTAATGGATGAAGGATATATTGTGAGCTGAAGATAAGGGTGATTGAGGTGGAAGGAACGTGGAGAAGAAAGAAATATTCTCACAAGTCATTCATATGGAAGAGCGCATCGGTACCTTCCATGATGAGCTGGGAGAGCTAAAAGAACAACTGGCTATGCTCATCGAAGAGAATCATGCGTTAGCGATGGAGAATCAACATTTACGAGAACTTTTGGACGAAAAAGACACCTCGGAACAATCAAATGAAACAGAATCTTCCCAAGATAAGGCAACTGTAGGGGAAGGACATGATAATCTAGCCCGCTTGTACCATGAAGGATTTCATATTTGCAATATGCATTATGGCAGCTTGAGAGCAGAGGGAGATTGCTTGTTTTGCCTTTCTTTTCTTAACCAGAAATAAATGATAACGGAGCTGCTCCTGTTTACAAGGGGCAGCCTCTTTTGTATTATTATTGTGCTGACGACTAAAGAATGAATAACATAATAAAGCATGGTGAAAATAATGACGACATTGTTTGAAGGAGAGAGATTTGATTTCATTTCAAGCGGCTTACATATTATCCAAAGCCAACATGTCTTTTCGTTTACGATAGATGCTGTTCTTCTTGCAAGATTTGCATACGTTCCAATAACAAAGGGTTCTATCATTGATTTATGCAGCGGAAATGGGGTTATTCCGCTTGTTCTTTCAACTAGAAGCGAGGTTTCGATGACGGGAGTCGAAATTCAGTCTAAGCTTGTCGATATGGCGCGCCGAAGCGCTCAATATAATCAATTGCAAACACAGCTTTCTTTTATTGAAGCCGATGTGCGTGAAAAAAAGTTAGTAAATAAAACAGGAGAAGCAGACTTGGTCACTTGCAATCCTCCTTACTTTGCAACCGCTATGGATAAGGATCAAAATACAAATCCATCTTTTACTGCTGCTCGTCATGAAAAATACGGGACATTAGATGACATTATCCAAGCAGCGTCGAAATTGGTGAAGCAAAAGGGAAAATTGGCGATGGTACATCGTCCAGAACGACTGCCGGAACTCATAGAAACATTTCGAAAGTATCGTATCGAGCCAAAACGCATGAAATGTATTTTTCCAAAAGCGGATAAAGATGCTAATATTCTTCTTATAGAAGGAATAAAAGAGGGAAAGCCGGGAATGACTTGTCTTCCCCCACTAACCGTGTACTCAGAAAATGGCACCTATACAGAGGAGTTTAAAACATATTATGAAGGAACCTGATCATTATGTGTATATACTAGAATGTGGTGATGGTACGTATTACACGGGCTACACAACTAATGTAGAACAGCGGATACAAATGCATAAAAGTGGAAAAGGTGCTAAGTATACAAGAGGACGAGGTCCGTTACGGCTAGTGTATAAACAACGATTTCCAACAAAAAGGGAAGCAATGCAGGTAGAATATGACATGAAAAAAATGAAACGCAAAGATAAGCAGGCATTGCTTCAAAAGGTAATGGAGGATAATCCATGATACATCAACAAAGCTTTCGAACTGAAGAAGAGGCAGCATTATATCTCGTGCCCACTCCTATAGGAAACTTGGAGGATATGACGTTTCGAGCAATACGTATAATGGAAGAAGTCGATATTATATTTGCAGAAGATACAAGACAAACGCGAAAGCTTTGCTCGCACTTTGAGATTTCTACAGACTTGGACAGCTATCATGAGCATAATAAGGATAATAAAGGAAGTAAAATTATATCTTTATTAACAGAAGGAAAAAAAGTCGCATTGGTCAGCGACGCAGGCACCCCACTTGTTTCAGATCCTGGCAAGGAAATTGTGGAACAAGCGCAGCAAGAAGGTATTTCTGTCATTTCTCTTCCAGGTGCTAACGCCGCTGTGACAGCTCTTACCGCTTCAGGATTTGGAGGCGGTCCTTTTTACTTTTATGGATTCTTACCTCGGAAAAAGAAAGATAGAGAAGCAGAAATAAACGATCTTTCTTACGTGAAAGCACCTTTGATTTTCTATGAATCCCCTCATCGTTTAAAGGAAATGGTCAGTCACTTAGAAGAAAAATGGAAAAATAGAAAAGTGGTGCTGGCTAGAGAAATCACAAAAAAATTCGAGGAACTGGTACGAGGCACGATTGCTGAATTAAAAGATTATCTTGAAGAGCAAAATGTAAAAGGGGAATGTTGTGTGATTGTTGAAGGAGCGGACCCTGAAGAAAAAAGACCGGAAGATAGTTGGTGGGAAGAAATAGATATTTTGACCCATGTTCAACTTCACATGGAAAAGGATATGTCTTCAAAAGAAGCCATTAAAGAGACAGCGAAAGAACGCGGGCTCCCAAAGAGAGAGGTTTACGCAGCTTTTCACGATTTATCATAGAACGAAGAGGCAGAGTTGCGCGGACATTTATTCCCTTATTTTTCTCATTTCTCTCATTTTCCGTCTTTGTCGGGACATTTGTTCCTTTATTTCTTTGAAATCTCGACAATTTCACTTTCTCCACGGCCATTAGCGGAACGGATGTCCGCGCGCCCTTCCATTAATCCTTTTTCACTCCCAATAACGGAACCAATGTCTGTTCCCGTCCTCCATAAAGAGGTTGGGGCAAAACTAGCAACCAAAAAGAGATTCCGATCATCAAACGATAATCGGAATCTCTTTTTATTATTTCGGGAGCCCCATTGTTATTTATTACTTGCTATTGTCGACATAGCTTTGAAGCTCTTTGATTACATTTTCTGCGCCTTCTGGGGATAGAATAATCTTACCATCTGCCAGTGAAATATTCTCATCTGATACTTCACCGGTGACCTGACAGGTCATATTAGGCTTGTACTTTTTAAGAACGATGCGGTCGTCATCGACATAAATTTCAAGCGCATCTTTTTCAGCAATATCTAGAGTTCTGCGGAGCTCAATCGGGATAACAACCCGGCCCAGCTCGTCTACTTTTCTTACAATTCCAGTTGATTTCATTTAAAGTTCCTCCTCGAAAATGTTATGCACGTCATCATTCGACATTTTTCTATCTTTATAAACTAAGAATACCAATCTTTCCAAAACACGTCAATTACTTTGCAATAAAAACCTCATAAACTTTGAAAATTTTTACTATATTAATTAAATAGTTGTTATAACGGTAATTAAGTAAAAATTTTTAGTAAGGTATAAGGTGATTTCCTCTGTTTATTATACATTTAGTTTGCAGATAAAACAAAATTATATAACAAAATTCGACAAAATATTTATGTTAATGTCGAAAAATGCATACGTATTGGTTGCCAAACCTTATCCATGCGTGTCTATCTTGACACATCAAATCCGCTTCGTTATAGTCTTAATGAGAAGGAAACGGATAAAACATGATATTTTTTCTGATGAAGGGATAAGTAAAGGGGAAAACTGTCACAGAGAGCCGGAGGGTAGCTGGAAACCGGTACAGGGAAGAACTCTTGAATATGGTCCCGGGAGGAATTCTTTTCGAGCCGTTCGTTGTAAGGGAAGAACGTATTTCTGCGTTAAAGAGGACGTTGATTCACTTTCCCCTGTAAAGGAAATAGTGAATGAACGCGCTAAGCTCCATTATTGTAAAAAATGGAGAAATTTGGGTGGTACCACGTGAGTCAGGCTCTCGTCCCTTTCGAGGACGGGAGTCTTTTTTGTGAGGTAAGAAAGTATAAAATGTGGCGTTTTTGGGATCCAGCTTCAGCGCCCAGCCGCTCGGGGTTTCTTCCCGTGCGACTCCGGGCAGCAGGCTGCCCTTCGCGCCCGGTCCAGAACCTGTCGCGGCTCCCCAGGGCGCTTGCGCTTTTCTTATGAATAAAAAAGGAGGATGAAACATGGCAGAACCAAAAGATAGTTTTTATATTACAACCCCGATATATTATCCTAGTGATAAGTTACACATTGGTCATGCTTATACAACAGTAGCAGGAGATGCAATGGCGAGATACAAACGTCTGCGCGGGTATGATGTAAGATACTTAACAGGAACGGATGAGCACGGCCAAAAGATTGAGCGAAAAGCAGAAGACAAAGGTGTCTCACCGCAGCAGTTTGTGGATGACATTGTGGCAGGCATTAAAAATTTGTGGGACAAGCTTGATATTTCTTATGATGACTTTATTCGTACGACAGAAGATAGACATAAAAAAGTCGTTCAGCAAATTTTTGAAACCCTCAAAAAGAACGGGGATATTTATTTAAGTGAGTATGAAGGTTGGTATTCTGTATCAGATGAATCTTTTTTTACAGAACTTCAACTTGAAGATCCCGTCTATGATGAAAGAGGAGTTATTGTAGGAGGATATAGTCCGGAAAGCGGTCATCCGGTGGAATGGGTGCGAGAGAAATCGTATTTCTTCCGAATGAGTAAATATGCAGACCGACTATTACAATTTTATGAAGACAATCCAGAGTTCATTCAACCCGAGTCACGTAAAAATGAAATGATCAACAACTTTATTAAACCAGGTTTGGAAGACCTTGCTGTTTCACGTACGGCGTTTGAATGGGGGATTCCGGTAGATAGTGATCCTGAACATGTTGTTTATGTCTGGATTGATGCGTTGTCTAACTATATTACAGCACTGGGATATGGCACAGAAGACGATGAAGATTTTAAAAACTACTGGCCGGCAGATGTACATTTAGTTGGTAAAGAAATTGTTCGTTTCCATACAATTTACTGGCCAATTATGTTGATGGCACTTGATCTACCTCTTCCTAATAAAGTTTTCGGACATGGCTGGTTGTTGATGAAAGACGGTAAAATGTCCAAATCAAAAGGAAACGTTGTTGATCCTGTACCGTTGATTAACCGCTATGGCTTGGATGCTCTTCGTTATTACTTGCTACGCGAAGTACCATTTGGGTCTGATGGCGTGTTTACTCCGGAAGGATTCGTGGAACGTTTGAACTACGATTTGGCAAATGATCTTGGTAACTTATTAAATCGCACCGTAGCGATGATAAACAAATACTTTGACGGGAAACTGCCTGCTTATTTAAAAGATGGCACTCCTTATGATGAGTCTCTGCTTGATACGGTTGAGGCCACTGTTGAAAAAGTAGAACATGCGATGGAAGATATGGAGTTTTCGGTTGCCTTAACAGCAATTTGGCAGTTGGTTAGCCGTACGAATAAGTATATTGACGAAACACAGCCATGGATGCTGGCAAAAGACGAAGCACAACAGGAGCAATTAGGAACGGTGCTCTACCATTTGGCAGAATCCTTGCGCTATATATCGATTATGATTCAGCCGTTTATGACAGAAACCCCAGCAAAAATCTGGCATCAACTCGGTATTCCTTCTGATTGCACGGAGTGGGAAACGATGAGAGAGTTTGGTCAACTGCCAGAAGGTACAAAACTAGTGAAAAAAGGCGAACCCATCTTCCCGCGTCTTGAAATGGAAGAGGAAGTTGCCAATATCATTCAAGATATGGGCGGTACGGTAAAAACAGAAGAGGATACGGAACAAGATGAGGAGGAAGAACAAGAACAGGAAATTTCAATCGATGATTTTGCAAGTGTGAAATTAAAAGTAGCAGAAGTGATTTCAGCAGAACCAGTGAAAAAAACGGATAAACTGTTAAAAATACAGCTTGATTTGGGGAATGAGAAGCGACAGGTTGTTTCTGGCATAGCAGAGCATTATGACCCTGCTGATTTAGAAGGTAGAAAGGTCATTTGTGTAACGAATTTAAAGCCGGTTAAACTAAGAGGAGAATTGTCTCAAGGAATGATTTTGGCAGCCTCTCAAGGAAAAGAGCTGACATTAGCGACAATCGATGAGAATCTTCCAAATGGTTCTGAAGTAAATTAATATATTTTGGAGAGTCTGGCCTGAAAGTTATATGAACTTTTAGGTCAGCCTTTATTTTCTCTAAAATTGATAGAAAAGGTGGAATGTCACTATGTTATTTGATACGCATGTACATTTAAATATTGATTCATTTGAAGAGGATTTAGAAGAAACGATTGCACGAGCGCAAGAAGCGGGTGTGGAATCGATGAATGTTGTGGGATTTGATCATGAAACAATAAAAAAAGCAATGCAGTTGGTGGAGGACTATGACTTTCTATATGCGTCGATAGGTTGGCATCCTGTAGATGCTGTGGATATGACGGATAATGACTTAAAATGGATAGAAGAACTTTCTGCTCATCCAAAAGTTGTAGCAATTGGCGAAACAGGACTTGATTATCATTGGGACAAGTCTCCAAAAGAAGTACAAAAAGAAGCATTTCGCAAACAAATTCATTTGGCGAAGAAGGTAAATCTTCCTATTATCATTCATGATCGGGAAGCTCATCAAGATATTGTAGATATTTTAAAAGAAGAGAATGCTTCAGAAACGGGTGGAATCATGCACTGTTTTGGAGGAGACATGGAGATCGCTAGACAGTGCCTTGATATGAATTTTCACATTTCATTTGGAGGCCCCGTTACGTTTAAAAATGCAAAACTCCCAAAAGAAGTAGCCAAAGAAATTCCAATGGATCGATTGTTGGTAGAAACAGATTGTCCGTTTCTCGCCCCACATCCTAATCGAGGAAAAAGAAACGAGCCTGCTTATGTAAAACTGGTGGCTGAAAAAGTGGCAGAGCTAAAAGAAATGTCGCTCGAAGAACTTGCTGAACAGACAACCAGAAACGCAAAAAAACTTTTCCATATAAGTTGACGGGATTCTCTGTAATTTTTTATCTAACCGTGTCGTTGCAACGGTTCTTTCGAATATCTTCTATACATCTCAACCTTTTCATAACATTCGTTGTCGATGGAATGGTGTTTTCTTTTTGCCGTTTTTCTTAAATAATAGAAGACAATGGCATTAAAATGAATTGGTTGACAAGGAAGGAGGAAGTGTCTATAATTTCTTGCTTGTAGAGGAGGATTAGATTATGGTTTCTAAATGGAATGATCTTTTTTCGGGTTTAAAGCCGGGAAAAAGCATGATTCTGGTCTTTTCCGTACTTCTTCTAACAGCGGCTGGTCTTTTCTATGCTGTCTACGAAACGACTAAAGCCACTGTAACGATTGAAATCGATGAAGAAGAGAAAGTCACCGTTGCAACACATGCTAAAACGGTAGATGAATTACTGAAAGAACAGAATTTTAACGTAGCAGAAGAGGATGAATTAAGCTCTTCTTTGCAAGAACCCATTGTCGGAAATATGAAGCTTGAGTGGAACAAGGCCAAACAAATAACGGTCTCCGAAGACGGGGAAGAACAAGACATTTGGACCACAGCTGCGACAGTGGAGGAAGTAATGGACAACCAGGACATCAAAGTTAGCAATCATGACTATATAAATAAAGAACTTGATGAATCAATTGAAGAAGGAATGCATGTGACTTATGAATCTGCTTTTCCTGTTACTGTGAAGGATGAGGATGGGGCAGAAGAAGTGATGACAACTTCAGCAAGTGTCTATGATTTACTGGAAGATGCTGATCGAGAGCTTGATGGGAACGATCGTGTTGAACCAGGAAAGGAAAAAATGATTACCGATGAAACGGAGATTCAAATTATTCGTGTCGAAGAGGTGACGGATGTCGTAGAAGAAGAAGTGGACTATGCGACAGTTACCCGCCGTGATGATTCCCTTGCTCAAGGTGCTGAAGAAGTAGTAGAAGACGGGGAAAAAGGTAAGGTTGAAAAGAAATACAACGTCGTTCTTGAAAATGGGGAAGAAGTATCCCGTGAACTTATAGACGAAACAGAAGTCAAAGAGAGTCGAGATCAAGTAGTGGCTGTTGGTCCAAGCGAACAAACAGCAACGGTTTCTCGTGGAGAAAGTCCGGGAGCAGCTGGTTCGAATGGAAGGACGATTTCAATGCATGCCACAGCCTACACGGCAGATTGCACAGGATGTTCTGGCGTGACAGCTACGGGGGTTAATTTAAATAACAGCCCCAATGCAAAAGTTGTAGCGGTTGATCCATCTGTCATTCCACTTGGTTCTAGAGTGTATGTGGAAGGTTATGGAGAAGCCACTGCCGCTGATACAGGCGGCGCTATAAATGGCAATAGAATTGATTTACATGTTTCATCAAAAGCGGAAGCGAACCGTTTTGGAAGACAAACCGTCGAAGTTACTGTATTGGAATAATATATATTTAATAATGAAGGGTGTGAATGCGGCGTTTACGAACCAACCGTATTCCACCCCTTTTCTTTATCATAGGAAAAGTAGTATAATAATGCGAGCTAAGAATGAAGATACATGGTTTGGTCGGGGAGGCCATTGATTCCTATGAATATACAAGAATGCATTGTCGTTGAAGGTAAAGATGATACAATGGCCGTTAAACGAGCGGTAGAAGCAGATACCATTGAAACAAACGGTTCAGCTATCGGAGAAGCGGTGTTGAAGCGGATTGCACTGGCGCAAGAAAGACGCGGAGTCATTATTTTTACGGATCCCGACGTGCCTGGCGAGCGAATTAGGCGAATTGTAAGCAGAGAAGTACCTGGATGTAAACACGCGTTTTTGACAAAAGAGGATGCGCTTTCGGATGCTCGTGATAACATCGGAATAGAAAACGCATCGCCGGAAGTTATTCAACGGGCGATACGGAGAGTTCGAGAGGAAGTGCCTGTTGATGTGATAAAGACAGAACGAGTCTCTCGACAAGACTTAGTAGATGCTGGAATGATGGCTGGCTCTCAGTCGAGAAGAAGACGAGAAAAAATGGGAGAACGGTTGAACATAGGTTATGCGAATGCTAAACAGTTTTTGAAGCGGCTCGACATGTTCAATATTCAGCGTGCTGAATTTGCCCGTGCTGCCGCCGAAGTATTGGAGGAGGAAGCGACTCGTGCCCAAAGAAATAGCAATGCCGAGCCGGACGAAGGAAATTCTTGATGAACATGGATTTTCTTTTAAAAAAAGTTTAGGCCAAAATTTCTTGATTGATATTAATATTCTAAATAAAATTGTCGATGCTGCCGTTTTGGATGATGAGGATGGCGTCATTGAAATCGGTCCCGGAATTGGCGGATTGACCGAACAATTTGCTAAGAAAGCGAAAAAGGTAGAAGCTTTTGAAATTGATGGGAGACTGATTCCGGTTTTGGAACAGACGCTTTCTCCGTACTCCAACATTACTATTCGCCATCAGGATGTCTTAAAAGCTGATGTAGAAGACGCGGTGAATAAACTGAGAGAGGACGTTCATCATATTACTGTAGCTGGTAATCTGCCTTATTATGTGACGACTCCTATTATTATGAAATTATTAGAAAAACGTCTTCCGTTTAATCAAATGATTTTCATGATGCAAAAAGAAGTAGCGGATCGAATCGCCGCCGCTCCTGATTCAAAAGATTACGGGTCATTATCGATAGCAGCCCAATATTACGCGTATCCAGAGAAGATGATGATTGTACCAAAAACGGTATTTGTGCCAAAACCTAATGTTGATTCTGCGGTTTTGCGTCTCAAATTGCGAGAAGCTCCACCTGTTCAAGTGAAGGATGAAACGTACTTTTTTCAAGTAGTAAAAGCTTCCTTTGCGCAGCGGAGAAAAACTATTTGGAATAACCTACAGCATAACTTATTAGGGAAAGAAAATAGAGATCTCCTGGCGGATGCACTAAAAAGAGCTGATATTGATCCGCAAAGGCGGGGAGAATCCATGTCTATGGAAGAATTTGCGACGATAAGCAACGAGCTTTTATCCAATCAGCCAGAATAATCACCGAGAAAACTGTCACAGTAATGTGGCAGTTTTTTAAATGTTGGCGTCCGCCGCTCGTAGGCCCACACGAGTGCCTTGCCGGATGTAGGTAAGTTTAGTGTTGTGCCGGAACGTCCCGTCTGTAGTGGATGCAAAATGAAGAGCGTGATTTGAATGGCGCGCGGCGGTTCGCTAGCAGAAGAGTAGAGAAGCAGCATGGACATTTAATCCGTTATTCGCATAAAAACCTTGCGATCTGCCCAATGAAACCGTCCGTCCACTACCGAATAAGAGAAGAGATCAAATATTCGTTATAAGAGGTTGTCGCAAGAAAAATCATTAAGCACCCACCTACAGCGTAAGCCATTCAGCAACTATCTAAGATTAAAAAGGATTCCTTGGGCACACTTCTTTTTTTAAAGAATAGGCTGACGAATGAAGGGGGAGAAGGACGTGGAATTAAAAGTTGGAGACCTTGTCACTCGATACTCCTATGATGGTGATATCGTTTTTCGGATTACGTCTATGAACCAAGGGACAGCAGAGTTAGCAGGAGAAGAACTTCGTTTAGCGGCGGATGCCCCATTAGATGACCTAAAGAAAGTGGAAGAAGAAGAACGAAAATCACATGAAAAAGACTTTAGGGAAAAACAAGAACGAAGTTATCGCCTATTTAGACAAGAGGCTCGTTTAATGAAAGAGCGCAATAATCACGAGGCGTCAGAAGGGTATAAAGAAGACGCCTCTTACTTTGAGATGCGAGGCCGTGTTCTTCATTTAGATGGAGATGCGTACTACCTGTCAAAATGCACAACCTTATACGAGCGTCTTGGTATTCCCGTGTATGGTGTACACATACCAGAAAAGGAAATGCCAAATCAAGTATCCTCTCTTATCGAAATGGTTCGTCCTGATATTCTTGTCATTACCGGTCATGATGCTTTTGTTCGAACAAGAGGTCAGGAAAATGAAATAAAATCGTATAAACATTCTAAAGTGTTTGGGCAAACAGTTCGAGAGGCCAGAAAAGTAGTTCCGCAACTCGATCAACTTATCATTTTTGCAGGAGCATGTCAGTCTTATTTTGAATGGCTTGTTAAAGCAGGCTCTAATTTTGCAAGTTCTCCAGAGCGTGTCAATATTCACGCACTTGATCCCGTTTATATTGCCGCCAAAATAAGTTTAACTCCCTTTATGGACAGAATTAATGTCGTGCAGTTGATTCGTCATACATTGACCGGAAAAGAAGGATTGGGTGGATTAGAAACGAAAGGTGTGCTGCGTATAGGATCACCTTGGAAAGAAGACAATCTTTCTAACGGAAAAGGTATAGATGACTGATAAAGGAAGTCTTTTTTCAAAATACTCCCGAACGAAAGAATAACCATTTCATTCGGGAGTATTTCTTATCTATCCAATAATTTAACATGGAAGAATAAAATAGAAATGTAAAGCGTATACTAACAAAAGGATGAGAAAAAATTACTTTTAAAGGATTTAAGATTTTAAGGTTGACAAGGAAAGCGATTAATTGGTAAAATTAAAAATTTATTTGACAAAGGGGCGGGGTATTGGTATAATAAATTAAGAGTGAGGTGGGTCTGAAATCATGGGAAAAACGCTAATAGAGATTAAAGAATCGTTGGACGCTAACATTGGAAAGCAAGTAACGGTCGTTGCGAACGGTGGACGAAAAAAAACAATCGAACGATCCGGTTTGCTTGAAGAAACATATCCATCTGTTTTTATTGTGAAATTAGACAAGGACAAGCATTCTGTAGAACGTATGTCTTATAGTTATACCGATGTGCTCACCAAGACTATTCAGTTAACGATGCTTGGAGAAGAAGAACTGCAAGCGTAATAATAATGGAAAATTGTGTGTGAAACGGTGTAAATTAGCCTTCTTTTTTTTACAGTAGAAGGCTATATTTATGCCGTTTTTACTTATACTATACCTATGCCTGTGGTGTTATGTTTATTTTTTCTATTAAGGGGATGGATGCGATGAGCCGAAGACGCGGCATGATGTCTGATCAGTTAAAAGAAGAAATTGCAAGAGAATTAGGCTTCTATGATACCGTGCAAAGTGAGGGATGGGGCGGCATAAAATCCCGTGATGCGGGTAATATGGTGAAACAAGCCGTCCAAATGGCTGAAAAAAGCATGTCTGAAGATAAAAAATAATAAGCCGCAGGTATTGGTGCTCCGGGGATTCTATTTTCCGGAGCACCGTTTTGTATAAAAGCATGACAGACGCCCTCTCAGGAAATTACTGTACACACTTTGCTTTTTAAACTAAAATGTACAGAGGTAATAACGTGAATGGTGAACGCACTGTGGTTGATGCGTCAAAGAGAAGGAGAATGAAAGGTGAAACGATCCGTAAATGCCCCTGCAAAAATAAATTTGTCTTTAGATGTCCTAGGAAAAAGAGATGATGGATATCATGAAGTGAAAATGGTAATGACTCAGGTAGATTTATCTGACCGTTTGGATTTGCAACGAAGAGGAGATGGGCTGATAAAGGTAGAAATGTCAGAAGGTTTTTTGCCTGCTGACCAGCGTAATCTTGCGTATCAGGCTGCCGCTTTATTAAAACACCGTTTTTCTGTAACGTGGGGTGTTTCTATTTACATATATAAGAATATACCTGTAGCAGCTGGATTAGCCGGAGGAAGCAGTGATGCGGCAGCTGCGCTGAAAGGCTTGAATGATTTATGGGAATTGGGGCTTTCCATGGATGAGTTAGCAGTGTTAGGGGCAGAACTTGGTTCAGATGTTCCGTTTTGTGTTTATGGTGGAACTGCATTAGCGACAGGTAGAGGAGAGTTTATTGAACAGATTCCCTCTCCTCCGCCATGCTGGGTGATTTTAGCAAAACCCCCTGTTGGAGTGTCGACAGGAGATGTTTATAAAAAATTAAAAATCAATGAAAACCAAACGTCTCATTCCGATTTAATGGTAGAGGCGATTTATCACAACGACTACGCCCATATATGTCGTTCTCTCTATAATGCGCTCGAACAGGTGACGTTATCGATACATCCTGAGATAAGTCGTATAAAAGAAAGAATGAGGGATTCAGGGGCAGATGCGGCGATGATGAGCGGAAGCGGTCCGACTGTTTTTGGGTTAATAAAAAAAGAAGCGAAACTGAACCGTGTGTACAATGCCTTGCGGGGGTTTTGTGATCAAGTGTATGCCGTTCGTTTAATAAGCGAGAAGGAAGCTTGATAAAATCCGTATAAAGATGATATATTTCAATTATAATATTCGGTTTTTATGGAGGTTTTCATGAAGAAATTAAAACGGAGCGGCAGGCTCGTTGATATGACATACTATTTGTTGCAACACCCGCACCAACTTGTTTCACTTAGATATTTTTCAGAGAGGTATCAGTCTGCAAAGTCTTCTATCAGCGAGGACCTGACGATAGTGAAAGAAATTTTTGAATCACAAGGCTTTGGTTCCTTACTAACCATTGCAGGAGCAAGCGGTGGCGTGAAATATATTCCGACAGTAAATATAGAGGAAGGGACAGAGCTTGTTCACTCTTTATGTGAGATGCTTGAAGATAGTGAACGTTTGCTTCCTGGCGGCTACCTGTATATGATGGATATTCTCGGAAAGCCGCAGCTTATGAATGATATAGGCCGTCTGTTTGCAGCGGCATATGCTGATCAACATATAGATGCAGTGATGACAGTAGCTATGAAAGGGATTCCGTTAGCTTATGCGATCGGTTCTTATTTAGATGTACCTGTAAGTATTGTCCGCAGAGATCACCGTGTCACTGAAGGTTCGATGGTAAGTATTAATTATGTGTCGGGTTCAGCAAAGCGGATTCAGACGATGTCTTTAGCAAGAAGAAGTTTAAAAGAAGGCTCCAATGTACTTATTGTCGATGATTTTATGAAAGCCGGAGGCACTGCACGAGGTATGATGGACCTATTGGGGGAATTTAACGCTAATGTTGTCGGCATCGGCGTCTTAGTAGAAGCAGAAGATGTAGAAGAGCGTTTAGTTGATGATTACATATCAATAGCTCGTTTGGAAAAAGTAAATGAAAAAGAAAAACAAGTAAAGACTGTTCCAGGTAACTTTTTAGACAAATTAAAAGAGGTGAAAGCAGAATGAAAACAATATATACGCCAAATGCACCAGCTGCCATAGGCCCTTACTCTCAAGGAATAATTGTGAATAATATTTTTTACAGTTCCGGACAAATTCCTTTAACACCAGAAGGAGAAATGGTGGAAGGGGATGTTCGTGAACAAACGCACCAAGTGTTTCAAAATGTAAAAGCCATTTTAGCAGAAGCTGGTTCTTCACTAGAATCAGTTATTAAAGCAACGGTATTTATAAAGAATATGGATGAATTCCCTGTCATTAACGAAATATACGGCGAATACTTTGATGAACATCAACCGGCCCGGTCTTGCGTGGAAGTGGCAAAGTTACCGAAAAACGCTTTGGTAGAAATCGAGGTTATTGCTCTCGTAAAATAATTTCCGTTTTTCCGCCTATGATAGATAGGCGGTTTTTAATAGGAAATATGAAGATCCCTGATTAGCTGTGATGTATCCTGTAGAAAGCCTTTTTGTACAATAATTACTTAGAAAATGACTGTTGTCCTAATTAATTACAAAATTTTAAACTTTTTTTATTATTTTAGAAGGAAAAGCTATTCCTTTTGTTGAATAGTATGTCAGAAGTATTTTTAATTGGAAAAAGGTGGTGAAAGAATGCAGGTAACAGACGTAAGGCTTCGTCGGGTTAATACGGAAGGGCGTATGCGAGCCATTGCATCTATAACGATTGATGGTGAGTTTGTTGTCCACGATATTCGTGTGATTGATGGTAATAATGGTTTATTTGTAGCTATGCCTAGTAAACGTACACCTGATGGTGAGTTCAGAGACATCGCCCACCCAATCTCGTCACATACACGTGAGAAAATTCAATCGGCTGTTTTAGGTGAGTACAAACGTCAGGGCGAGTTTGATAAACCTGAATATGAAGAGGCTGGTGCTTCTTAATTTTAGCGAATGGATGAGTGCACAGTTTTTCTATGTTTATCGGCTATTATACTTATGTCATCAGGCGGTCTTTTATGTTATGCGACCGCCTGATTTTTGTGTCTTTTATAGGAGTATAATGGTATTCTAAGTATAAACATGTGAGAATATGTTGTCTTTCCTTGAAATAAAAAGGGTTTTAGGATATATTCGTAAGGGAAAAAACGGATAGTTGGAGGATGAGTAATGGACAATCGTTATGCGGTTATTTTAGCCGCTGGACAAGGAAAACGAATGAAATCCGACTTGTATAAAGTGCTTCACCCGGTTAATGGGAAGCCAATGGTCGAGCATGTCGTTGATCAAGTTACGGATGCAGGACTAACTGAAGTAGTAACTGTAGTAGGGCACGGTGCCGGTGCTGTTAAGGAGCATTTGGGTAATCGTGTTTCTTATGTGATACAAGAAGAACAACTAGGGACAGGTCATGCTGTTGTTCAAGCAAAAGATTTGTTAGAGGGGAAATCGGGTGTTACCGTCGTGCTTTGCGGGGATACACCACTTATCCGTGCTGAAACGATGCAGGCTCTTATGGACCATCATGAACAAACATCTGCAAAAGCAACTGTTTTGACAGCTCATGCAGAAGATCCCTCCGGCTATGGACGCGTAATTCGTGATGAGAAAGGCCGCGTTACACGAATTGTTGAACATAAAGACGCTGATAACGATGAGAAACAGGTCAAAGAGATAAATACGGGAACGTATTGCTTTGATAATGAGATGCTCTTTCAAGCTTTGACAGAAGTAGGAAATGATAATGCTCAAGGAGAGTATTACCTTCCGGATGTTATTGAAATCTTAAAAAGCCGTGGAGAAGTCTTGTCGGCATGGCAAACACCGGATTTTTCCGAAACGATTGGAGTGAATGATCGTGTCGCTTTATCTAAAGCTGAAAAAGCACTGAAGCAGCGTATTAATGAACATTGGATGAGAAATGGTGTGACCATTATTGATCCAGACCATACTTATATTTCTACCGATGCAGACATTGGATATGATACGGTATTATATCCTGGAACGATGTTAAGCGGATCTGTTAAGGTAGGAAACGGTTGTGAAATCGGGCCGTATACAGAAATAACGAACAGCCGGATAGGTAACAATACAGATATAACCCAATCTGTTGTTTCCCAAAGCGATATCGGGAATAATGTGAAGGCAGGTCCATATGCTCACATTCGTCCGCAATCGGATATCGCCGATGAGGTAAAAATAGGTAATTTTGTAGAAATAAAAAAATCTTCTTTCGGACGAGGGAGCAAAGCATCGCATCTTAGCTATGTTGGAGATGCGGACGTCGGAGAAAGAGTTAATTTTGGCTGCGGTTCTATAACTGTGAACTATGATGGGAAAAATAAATTCCTTACACAAATTGGGAATGATGTTTTCGTAGGCTGTAACGCAAACCTAGTCGCTCCGGTAAATGTCGAAGAAGGCGCTTATATTGCTGCAGGCTCAACCATTACAGAAGACGTTCCAAGCCACTCATTGTCTATTGCACGATCAAGACAGACAAATAAAGAAGATTACTTGAAAAAATAAGAATTATGCCGGTTTTATTAAAATTTTTAACGGAGGGAATATTTCATGCCAACCTATGACGATCCATATTTGAAGGTGTTCACCTTAAACTCTAACCCTGATCTCACACAAGAAGTGACGAACCAGATCGGAGTGGAAATAGGGAAAAGTTCAATTAAGCGATTTAAAGATGGAGAAATTCAAGTAAATATTGAAGAAAGCATCCGTGGTTGCGATGTCTTTCTCGTACAGTCTACATCGGAACCTGCTAATGAGCACTTAATGGAACTTCTTATTATGATCGACGCAATGAAAAGGGCGTCTGCTGCTACCATTAATGTTGTAATACCTTACTATGGATATGCTCGTCAAGATCGTAAAGCACGATCAAGAGAACCAATTACCGCAAAATTGGTCGCTAATCTTGTGGAAAAAGCAGGGGCGACTCGAGTGTTAAGTGTGGATTTGCATGCTACACAAATTCAAGGCTTTTTCGACATTCCGGTAGATCAGCTTCTTGGTGAACCTATATTATCAAAGCATTTTCAAGACAAAGGCATGGAAGATATTGTTATTGTTTCCCCGGATCACGGTGGTGTGGTTCGTGCTAGAAAAATGGCAGATCGCTTAAAAGCTCCGATTGCCATCATTGATAAACGACGTCCGGAGCCTAATGTGTCCGAAGTTATGAATATCATTGGGGATGTTGAAGGGAAAACAGCTATTATTGTCGATGATATTATAGATACGGCAGGAACAATGACATTAGCCGCTGATGCATTACTCGAAAAAGGAGCAAATGAGGTTTATGCTTGCAGCACCCACCCTGTGTTGTCCGGTCCGGCGATAGAGCGTATTGAGAACTCTAACATTAAAGAGTTGGCTGTCACAAACACAATCACGCTACCTGAAGAAAAAAATATCGACAAAATTACACAGTTATCTGTCGCTCCGTTGATTGCAGAAGCTATCATTCGTGTGCACGAGCAAACTTCCGTGAGTACATTGTTTGAGTAAAAATCGATAGTCTTGCTTTTTACAGTTATAAGTGGTATAATTCTCAATCAAGTGGGTTTAAAAATCGAAATGCCCTAACAAGACAATATAATGAGGTGAATCAACTATGGCTACAGTATTAGAAGCCAACACACGTACGGATCTTAGAAAATCTGTGTCTAATAAATTACGTACGGATGGATATGTTCCAGCTGTTCTTTACGGAAAAGACACGGAAAGTAAGCCTGTTTCCGTTCCTAATATTACTTTTATAAAGACAATCCGTGAAGTGGGACGTAACGGAATTATTGAGTTAGATGTAGAAGGAGAAAGTGAAAAGCACAAGGTTATCGTCCACGATATTCAAGTGGATCCAATTAAAGATTATCTTGTACACATAGACTTCTTTGAAGTAGACCTTAAATCTGAAATGGAAGCAGATGTTTCCGTTAACTTGCAAGGAGATGCTCCTGGTGAAAAAGAAGGCGGCATTTTATCTCCGCTTCTTTACAATGTTACTGTTCGTGCGCTACCAACAGACATTCCAGAAGAAATTGCGGTTGATATTTCTGAACTAGGTGTTGGAGATTCTGTTCAGATTGCAGATCTAGCATCCGGTAAAGGATTTGAGTTCGTCAACGAACCAGAGGAAACAGTTGTTACCGTTCTTCCTCCAGAACAAGAAAAAGAACCTGAAGAAGAGCAAGGACAAGAACCTGAACTTGTTGGAGCCGATGAGGAAGACGGAGAAAATAAGTCTGAGTAAATAATACAGAATGAAAGGTATAGCCGTCACGCGGTTATGCCTTTTTACTGTGCTGTCAGAGAAGTGAACGAGGAAAAGAGGGAGCGGAAGATGAAGCTAATCGCAGGCCTTGGGAATCCTGGACGTAAATACGAAAAGACCCGTCACAATGTAGGGTTTCAAGCTCTTGATACACTAGCTGAGAGTGTAGGGGCGTCTTGGAAAAAAGGGAAAAAGAGCATGACTGCCGAACTAACAGTAGATGGAGAAAAAATCTATTTAGTCAAGCCGCTCACTTATATGAATCTTTCTGGAGAGGCGCTGGCTCCAGTGATGAATTATTATAATATCCCTACGGAGAATCTCCTTGTTGTTTATGACGATCTTGATTTACCTCCCGGCTCTTTGCGTGTACGCTTAAAAGGAGGTCACGGGGGGCATAACGGATTAAAATCTATCTTTCAAGAGGTTGGGAGTAAGGATTTTAAACGAATCAGGATCGGAATTGGACACCCGGAACCTGGTGATACCGTCATCTCTCATGTGTTAGGGACGTTTTCTCCAGAGGAAAAGAAAGCCGTGCAAGAAACAATCGAACTGTCGGCTAAAGCGGCTGAAGTTTGGCTTACAAAACCATTCGTCGAAGTAATGAATGATTATAATAAGAAATAAGTATAGTGTCCTTTTTTTCAGCTTATACTAGAAGGGAAAAACAACCTTTTAGAAAAAAGGGGCTATGAAAAATGGCTATTTGTTATTATTGCAGGCATTGTGGAACTGCTGTAGGAACGTTAGAAGACGAAGAGCTGCTTGTATCTCCGCAACTTGGTTTCGATCAATTAACGGACGAGGAACAACAGCAGATTATTCATTACGGATCAGATGGTCACGTTCATGTGAGAGTGACATGCGATCATTGCGAAGAAGCATTGGAGCGTGATCCAGAGCTCCATGATCTTGATCGATGGATTCAATAACGCTGGTGAGAAGCTGGTTGATATTTTAATAAGGAAACTTCTTTCTAATGGTTTTAGAAATGGGCCTGGTCCTTCGTAAACGTAAGAGTATGAAGAAGACCGGCCTCTTTTTCTATTGCTGTTAAAAGCTGAAAAACAATACAATGAAACGAGTATCTTAAAATAAATCCATTCATAGTATTAACAATGCTCATGGCTCATAAATGGTCTTGCAGTGGAGAACCCAACGTAGTGGGGTGTAGGAATGAAGGAGGAACAAGAGGTATGAAGGGATTACAACAAGCCCTTGCTGAAAATGATCATGTGAAGGCAGTGTTAGATGGAGTAGAAAACGGGATGAAAGAACAGTTGGCAGCTGGATTAACTGGTTCAGCCCGCCCTTTTTTCATGTCATTAACAAAGTCAAAAGTCAATCATCCGCAACTTATTATTACTCATACGTTATACCAAGCCCAAAAGTTATATGAAGACATCGTTGATTTAGTAGAACATGACGTTTACTTATATCCTGTCAACGAGTTGATATCATCTGAAATAGCGACGGCTAGTCCAGAGATGAGAGCGCAACGCATTGAAGTGTTGAACAAGTTGATGGGTGATTTTAACGGAATAGTTATTGCCCCTATAGCAGGTGTGCGGAGACTGCTGCCACCGGTAGACTTGTGGAGGGACTCTCAATTTACGATACGCCAAGGTGAAGAGATTGATTTAGAAACTTTTATACCACATCTATTCTCTTTAGGCTATCAACGGGCTGACATGGTATCTGCACCTGGGGAATTCAGTGTAAGAGGCGGCATTATTGATGTTTATTCTTTAACGGAAGAAAACCCGGTTCGAATTGAACTATTTGATACGGAGATTGATTCTCTCCGCCATTTTCAAGCTGATGATCAACGTTCATTAGAGCAGCTGAAAGAAATAACCATTGGTCCGGCTCAAGAAACGATTCTGTACTCGGTTCATTTTGAGAAAGCTGCGGCACAACTCGAACAATCTTTGGCTGATACGCTTAGTAGAGTCAAGGATAATGAAGTGAAAGAAAAGCTCCAAGAACACTTAGGCTATGAAAAAGAACAATTGGCGGAGCAATCCCGTTTTCAAGGTCTTTATAAATATATGGAGTATTTTTATGAACAGCCAGTCACTCTCTTGTCATACTTTTCTGAAAATACAATTCTTTTCTTAGATGAAATTAGCAGAGTGCAGGAAATGGCGGAAAACCTTGATAAAGAAGAAGCGGAATGGGCGACGACCGTCTTAGAACAAGGAGAGATTCCAAGCGATCTTTCCTTATCGGTTCCTTTTGATAAACTATTTGCCGACAGTAATCATCCGCGAATCTATCTTTCTTTGTTTTTAAGAAACATTCCTTCTATCCAGCCGCAAAACATAGCCAATATACAATGTAAGGCGATGCAGCAATTTCATGGGCAAATGCATGTTTTGAAAAGTGAGATGAATCGTTGGCAACAAAATAATTACAACATTGTGTTCATTGCCGGAGATCAAGATCGAGCACAAAAGCTACAAAACGTCCTTTATGATTACGACATGGAAGCAGAAATAATTGATAGGGCCGGGCCTTTTACTCCTAAAAAACCAGCCATTATTCAAGGGCAATTAAATAGCGGCTTTGAGCTTCCCATGGAAAAAGTAGTCGTCATTACGGAGGAAGAAACGTTTACTAAAAAAGTGAACCGACCGCAGCGCCGGCAGAAACTGTCAAATGCGGAGCGAATTAAAAGTTATTCCGAGTTGAAGGTTGGGGATCTGGTCGTCCATGTAAACCATGGTATAGGAAAATACTTAGGTATTGAGACACTAGAAGTTAAGGGTGTACATCAAGATTATCTTAATATTTCTTATCGTGGTAATGATAAACTGTATGTCCCTGTTGAGCAGATTGATTTAGTCCAAAAATATGTTGGTTCTGAGGAGAAAGAGCCAAAGATTCATGCACTTGGCGGCAGTGAATGGAAAAAGGTTAAACGTCGGGTCGAATCCTCTGTTCAGGACATAGCCGAAGACCTAATTAAGCTATATTCTGAGCGTGAGGCATCTAAGGGACATGCTTTTGCGAACTATGAGGAAGAAGAGCAGGCATTTGCTGATACGTTCTCTTACCAGGAGACTGAAGATCAGTTAAAAGCTATTCGGGAAATTAAAGAAGATATGGAAAGAGAACGTCCGATGGACCGCCTTTTATGCGGAGATGTTGGCTATGGAAAAACAGAAGTAGCCATTCGAGCGGCATTTAAAGCAATTTTGGATGGAAAACAAGTGGCGCTGCTCGTTCCAACAACAATACTGGCGCAGCAGCATTTTGATACTTTAACGGAGCGCTTCGCCGACTATCCTATTAATATAGGGATGCTGAGTCGTTTTCGGACCCGCAAACAACAATCAGAAACAATCAAATCTTTAAAAACAGGCGGCTTGGATATTGTTGTTGGGACACATCGTATTTTATCTAAAGATATAACGTTTAAAGATTTAGGGTTATTAATCGTAGATGAAGAGCAGCGGTTCGGGGTGACTCACAAAGAAAAAATTAAACGCTTGAAAGCGAATATTGATGTGCTTACATTGACCGCAACGCCTATCCCTCGGACACTCCACATGTCAATGCTCGGGGTACGCGACTTATCTGTTATTGAGACGCCGCCCGAAAACCGTTTTCCAGTACAGACCTATGTTATGGATTACAATGCGTCCTTAGTAAAAGAAGCGGTAGAACGAGAATTAAGCAGAGGCGGACAGGTTTATCTTCTATACAACAGAGTAGATGACATCAGCCGCATGGCCGATCAAGTGTCGATGCTTGTTCCTGACGCAGAAGTTGCGTATGCACATGGACAAATGAATGAACAAGAATTGGAATCGGTCATGATTGATTTTCTAGAAGGTGATAAAAATGTACTCGTTACAACAACAATTATTGAAACGGGTGTCGATATTCCTAACGTAAACACATTAATAATATATAATGCCGATAAAATGGGGCTTTCTCAACTTTATCAAATTAGAGGTAGAGTGGGCCGTTCGAACAGAGTAGCGTATGCCTACTTTACGTATCAGCGTGACAAAATCCTGACGGAAATTGCAGAAAAACGACTACAGGCTATTAAAGAATTCACAGAGCTTGGTTCAGGTTTTAAGATAGCGATGCGGGACTTGTCTATACGCGGTACAGGTAATCTGCTGGGTGCGGAACAACATGGTTTCATTGAATCTGTCGGGTTTGATATGTACTCTGAAATGCTGAAAGAAGCGATTGAGGAACAAAAAGGGCAGACACCAAAGAGTCAAGAACGGGAAGTTGAAATTGATGTGAAAATGGATGCCTATATTCCAGGTAGTTACATTAGCGATTCAAAACAGAAGATTGAAATGTACAAACGTTTTAAAGGTTTGGAGACAATAGATGAACTTCAAGATTTGCAGGATGAAATGATAGACCGTTTTGGCGAATATCCTCAAGAAACGGCCGATTTGTTTGCGTTGTCCAAAGTGAAATTGTCAGCGAAAAAGAATGGTGTAGAGTCTATTGTTCAAGAAGGGACGAAAACAACCGTACTTTTGACAGAGGATATGAGTCAGGCCATTGATGGATCGAAACTTTTTGAAGTAGTTAATGAATTTGGAAGAGAAGTCGGTATTGGTGCCAGTTCCCAAAGTATTAAAATTGCGATCCACCAAAACAAGATGACGAGTCGTCGATTCCTAGAGATACTAGAGACTCTTGTCCAAAAGCTACCGGAAACAGTCAAGGAAGCAGAAGAGACACCTTCATGATAAAGTTTCCTGAATGAAGGGATTTCTCCCATTTTTTCTAAATCTAATGAATAGTAATTTTCTGCCGGTGGATAATAAGCATTATACAGTATAGAGGCGGAGGTTCTTTATAGGCAGAGCCGTCCTTGTAAAGAACATGGAAGGATGCTTAAGGTCTTTATTTGTCTCTAATCATTTTATGAAAACATCTGCAGAAAGGGAGGCAGTTCCAATGATGAAAGCAACTGGTATTGTCCGTCGAATCGATGATTTAGGAAGAGTGGTTATCCCAAAAGAAATTCGTCGTACTTTACGTATCAGGGAAGGCGATCCGCTCGAAATTTTTGTTGATAGGGATGGAGAAGTGATTTTAAAGAAATATTCTCCTATCTCTGAGCTTGGAGATTTTGCAAAAGAATACGCGGAGGCTTTATATGACACGCTTCACCACCCGATATTAGTCGCCGATCGCGACACATATATTGCTGTTTCCGGCGGAGTAAAGAAAGATTACGCTAATAAGAGTATAGGAAGTCTTGTCGAAGAAGCTATTAATCAACGGCAAACCAAGGTTACATCAAGTAAAGGTGATTACAATCTCGTCAGTGACCATGAAGAAGCGATGAAAGGATATGCTGTTGCTCCTATTATTGCCAACGGTGATCCCATCGGAGCTGTGGTTATGATAGCGAAAGAAGATAAAGTGGACGAGGCCATTTCGGCTAAATTACTCGAAACAGCAGCTGGGTTTTTAGCACGACAAATGGAACAATAGTATCGTAGGAAAGCTGTCTGTGAAAGGGCAGCTTTTTTGTGTAAAAGGTTGGCGTTTTCGGAATCCCAGCTCCAGCGTCCAGTTGCCCTGCACGCATAGAAGAATCGCCGCCTGCCATCCCTTACGTCCGGTGGGAGCGGCGGTGTGCGTCGCAGAACCTGTCGCGGGCCTGCAGGACGCAGGTCAGTTCGATGTTACCACAGGACGTGGCGGCCTCCACTATCCAGGGCGCTTGCGTGTGGTCTCTTCTTTTGCTGTGATATACTGGGCTTTTGGAGAAAGGAAGATCCACATGGTCGGCTTATACATAAAAGATAAAAGGTTTTGGAAAGGAGCTTTTCTTGTTACCGGGGCTGCGTTTATTGGCAAGGTGTTAAGTGCGTTATACCGAGTTCCTTATCAAAACATGGCTGGAGACCAAGGGCTTTATGTTTATCAGCAAGTTTATCCTATTTACGGTGCGGCTATGGTTATTGCTATGTATGGGTTTCCGGTAGTAATATCTAAAATGGTAATGGAAAAGGAAAGTTACGATGGAATAAAGGCAGCAAAAGAAACAGCATTTGCCTGCTTTTTTACATTATTATTAATACATATCATACTGTTTGTACTCATGTTTTTCGGGGCGGAAAAGATAGCAGTATTAATGGGGGATCATCGGTTACATACCCCGCTTCGCTCGATTTCTTTTGTGTTATTAACGATTCCGTTTTTTTCTGCGATAAGAGGGTATTACCAAGGGAGAGAACAAATGAGTCCCACCGCGGCATCACATTTGATCGAACAAACGGTACGTGTCAGTGCTATTTTATTATTTACCGGATTGGTTGTTTACGCAGGGAACGGAGCGTATGAAGCGGGGAATGCAGCGGCATCGGGGTCTATCCTTGGTAGTGCATGCGGTGTTATTTTTCTCGTATCGGTTTGTTTGTACAAAAAGAATGAAAACCGCCAGCCTGTTCACGGGAAAACCATCTTAAAACAAATGAAGATGAACTATTCTATGTTAAGTCGCGGCGTTCTCGTTTCGTGTGGAGCTATGATATTTATTTTGTATCAATTGGTAGATGCTTTTACGGTAATGCGCCTTTTAACGACTAGTGGTATTGAATCGGATACATCGAAAAATTTAAAGGGTATCTTCGATCGGGGCCAACCTCTATTACAATTTGGAACGGTTTTGGCAACTTCCTTTGCTATGGCAATGGTGCCATTTCTTCGTCGTGAGGAATTAACCGGGGATAAAGAATTATCACGTTATTATGCGACACTAGCTTTTCGAATGAGCCTGCTGTTGGGCGCAGCAGCAGCGGTTGGTCTCATCATTATCGCAGAACCGGTCAATATTATGCTGTTTAAAAATGCAAAGGGCACTGGGGTTATGCAAATACTTGCCGGAACATTAGCTGTAAGCGGTTTGGTTATGACAACTTCTGCCGTTATGCAAGGGCATAATCAGTTTGCTTTGCCTGCTGTTTTTCTTATTACCGGGTTAGTAACCAAGGTAACAGGGAATCTCGTATTGGTTCCTCTTTTTGATGTGAAAGGAGCAGCGGCAGCTACAGTCATCGGGATGTCAGTCACCGCTGTTTGTAATGTTAATTATATTTTACATCGACGTTATATTTTGGCCCCTTCCTTCTTATGGTTGAGAAAAGCAATTGTATCGTTATTGGGCATGGGGACTGTGATCGTTGTGTTAAAATATATTTGTGCTTCTTTTTTTACTATGAATAGAATAAACGCAGTCTGGTCCGCTTTACTGATGGCTGTAATCGGCGCCTTTTTATTCGTATGGTTGATCATGAAATTGGCCCTTTTTACGAAAGAGGAACGTGCGATAATACCCGGAATGACTAAGTGGGAGAGCTTGTTTGAACGAAAGGAGAAAAAAAGTGAAAACGGAAAATAAACAAAACAGTCAACTGCCGCGTGTAAATATAGCAGGTCTTGGTGCTGGGGAATTATCTCAACTTCCTCTTGGCATTTATAGAAAATTGTTAAAGGCTGAGCATTTGTATCTTCGCACTGCAGAGCACCCAGTCGTTCAAGAGCTCGAACAAGAAGGTCTCCGCTTTTATAGTTTTGATCATATATATGAAAATCAACCGCAGTTTGATCTTGTTTATGAACATATTATAGAGGAATTGATAGGAGCGGCGTGGAAATATAATACAATTCACTATGTCGTTCCCGGACACCCTTTAACTGCTGAATCTACGGTGCAGATGCTTTTACAAAAGGAAAAAGAAGGGCGTCTCGAGGTGAATATTTTAGGGGGACAAAGCTTTCTGGATCCTATGTTCACGGCGCTGAAAATAGACCCTAACGATGGGTTTCAACTGCTCGATGCTACAGCGTTTGCTGCAAGGGATGTACAGATGACCCAACACGTGATTATCAGCCAAGTGTATGATGCGATGATGGCCTCTGAAGTTAAATTGACATTAATGGAAAAGTATCCGGATGAGTATGAAGTGATGCTAGTAACTGCTGCTGGCACAACGTCTGAGAATATTCAGAAGCTGCCTTTATATAAAATCGACGGCCAAATGAAAGTAGATAATCTTACAGCTTTATATGTTCCCCCTGTTACGAACGAAGAATTGCTTCATCATGAATTTACGACATTACGGCAGGTGATTGCTCAATTGCGGGCTCCGGATGGATGTCCATGGGATAAAAAACAGACCCATCAGTCTTTAAAAAGATATTTAATAGAAGAGTCCTATGAAGTGCTCGATGCAATCGATCAGGAAGATGATGAACATTTGCAAGAAGAATTAGGCGATGTTCTGCTTCAAGTATTGCTTCATGCTCAAATTGGAGAAGAAGAGGGATTTTTCACCATGGACGATGTCATTGAAACATTGACTACAAAAATGATTCGCCGGCATCCGCACGTATTTGGCGAAGCCATTGCTGAAACAGAAGATCAAGTAAATGAAAATTGGGAAACGATTAAAAAAGCAGAAAAAAATGAGGATTCTTTATTAGCCGATATTCCGGCGTCGATGCCGGCGCTGATGCAAGCGTATGAATTGCAAAAGAAAGCAGCGAAGGTAGGGTTTGATTGGGGAGATGACGCCCCGATGTGGAAAAAACTTCAGGAAGAGACGGCGGAATGGCTGTACGAAGTGAAACACGGAACGCAGGAAGCAATGAAAAAAGAGTTTGGAGACTTACTATTTGTCGTTGTAAATCTTGGACGTTTCTATAAGCTGCACCCAGAAGAATCGTTACATATGACCAATAGGAAATTCTTTGAACGTTTTTCCTATATTGAAGAGGCATTAGACAAACAGAATCGCACACCAGAACAAACGACGCTTGAAGAAATGGACGTATTATGGGAAAAAGCGAAAACGCATTTGAAAGGGGAAAATGACGAATGAGAATTGATAAATTTTTAAAAGTATCGAGACTTATTAAACGTAGAACATTAGCTAAGGAAGTAGCGTCTCAAGGCAGAATCACAGTGAATGGAAACAAAGCAAAGGCTGGTACGGAAGTGAGTCCGGGAGATGAGATTGCGATTAAATTCGGTTCGAAATTGGTGACGGTGCAAGTGGATGAAATTAATGACACGACCAAAAAAGAGGCCTCTGATTCGATGTATACTGTCCTAAAAGAAGAACCTCTTTCTTAAAAGCTAGGTTATGTTTAGCGCAAACGCTTAGCCGTCTTTCGCTTTGCTTAAAAAAATCCAGTTGTTTTACTACTAACTTCTGTTGATAGGACATAGATATAGAATACAAGCTACTTACTAAAGGAGTGTCGTCTATGTCTTTCAACGAAGAACCAATGATGCAGCGTCCACAATCCCATCATGAAGTTGTCATGAAAGGCCGAAAAAATCTTGAAATAACAGGCGTGAAAGAAGTAGAAAGTTTCGATAATGAGGAATTTCTGTTGGAAACTTCTATGGGGTTTCTATCTGTTCGGGGCCATGAACTGCACATAAAAAATCTTGATGTAAATGATGGGATTATTTCAATAGAAGGTAAGGTGGACGATCTCGTCTATGTAGACCAAACGCAAGGGAAAACAAAAGGCTTTATGGGGAAGTTATTTAAGTGAGCTTGACGGTTCAGTTTCAAACGCTGGCAACGATGGTTATGATGGGACTAGTCGTAGGGCTAAATTTAGATTTTTATCAACGTTTGACGGTCCAGGCTATTCGAAAATTATGGTCTAGGGCTGTAAGTGATATTTTGTTTTGGATTGTACAAGCTCTCCTTGTTTTCTATGTACTGTTACGGACAAACGAAGGAGAGCTGCGATTTTATATATTCTTTGCTTTGTTGGCGGGATTCCTTTTCTATCGTAAATTTGGAAGGACATCTTTTTTAAGTGTATTAGAACGTGGGTTTAATCTTGTTAGCTGGTGTAGAAGGTTAATTATAGCCGTTGTACAAGTCGTATTGGTGGATCCGTTGAAATTCATATTGAAACTATTGACGTCCTCCGTTATGATAGGATTAAGGCTAATTATAAATATTCTGTCCATTTTGCTTAGATTTCTTTTATTTCCTTTAACATGGATAGGTTCTATGATGAAGCCTTTGGTAAGCAGATTGCTTCCTTCACCTATCATTACTTTTACGAAAAAAGTTTATAACAATATAAATCGAAAGCTAAAAAAGTTGTGGCATTTCAAATAAATGAATAGGAGGGATGTTTAGTGGTATCAGGAAAGAAAAAGGTCACTCAAATAAACCAGTCTTATGCCCAAGAACAAGAAAGAAAACAAGAATGGGAAAAAACAGCGTCAGGTAAGTATCGACGCGGCCTAGTGCGGCGTCTTACTGCTTTAGGTATAGTTGGAGCCGCGTTAGCAGTTGTTTTCACGATTATATTAACGTCCCAATGGTCGTCGCTTGAAGCAAAAAAAACAGAGCGTTCCCAACTAGAAACAAAAATGGAAGAACTTGAAACGGAAGAAGCGAACTTAAAACAAGATATTGAAAACTACAACGATTTAGATTACATAGCAGAGGTAGCAAGAAGAGATTATTATTTAACAAAACCAGGCGAAACCCTTTATAAAATACCAGATGATTCAACTGTTGAAGCGGATTGACACTTTTTTTATGAGTCGAGTATAATAATAATGATTTTAATCATGTTAAAATCAAGCTTGTTAATGAAAGAATACAAGGAGGAGCATTTTTTAAATGTCAATAGAAGCAGGCAGCAAGTTACAAGGAAAAGTGACGGGTATCACCAAGTTTGGAGCGTTTGTTGAGCTGCCGGGCGGTAAAACAGGTCTAGTCCATATTAGTGAAGTTGCAGACAAGTATGTGGAGGACATTAATGAATTTGTGAGTGTCGGGGATGAGGTTACTGTAAAAGTAATGAAAGTCGAAGACGATGGTAAAATAGGTCTTTCCATTCGCAAAGCTGTCGACCGTCCGAAAGAGGACCGACCGAAAAATGATCGACCAAAAGGGGATCGTCGTGGTGGTTCAGGCAATAAAGGACAACGCTCTCTATCTTTTGAAGAAAAGATGAGCCAGTTCATGAAAGACAGTGAAGAGCGTCTTTCTTCTCTTAGGAAACAAACGGATTCAAAGCGCGGTGGTGGTTCCAGAAAATAAGCTTGCTGTTCATTTGACTGTATAGATGATAGACCGAAGACTGTCCGGAGGGCATTACCGTTTTGCCGGTATACTCCAAGAGGCAGTCTTCAGTTATGAATAGCCACAAAAAATAATGAGTAACGGTTGACGGCACAAGTTTGTCATTATATAATCGTTCATGTTGCTTCATTACGGCGGTGTAGCTCAGCTGGCTAGAGCGTACGGTTCATACCCGTGAGGTCGGGGGTTCGATTCCCTCCGCCGCTACCATACATAGTATAAACAGAGAGACTTGTATTTCCAAAAGTGGAAAGCAAGTCTCTTTTTTTATAAGTTCAGAAAGAAATTGCTATGGATAGTCTGTTCTTTTTTAAAAAACAGGACGGGTTTTGTGCAATTCTTCGAATCTCTGTTTTTTTGTTTCAATTGGTGTGTGATTTTGATGTCTAGCTTCAAGTTTCTCCTTTGTTTGCTGTAACTTCTTGTTTTATTTTGCTCGTCCATGCTTTTAATAATATGGAAAACACTCTTAACCCCTGTCTTAGAAGGGATAGGAAAACGTCGAAGGATTTTTTTCTGTTGTTTGCTATTTTGACAAACATTGAATAAATGAATAGGTATAATAACGTTCATAAACTATGGAGCAAGGTGGTGAACGACATGCACCAAAGGGGTATTATTAAAAGAGTAGAAGAAGTTCAACCAATGTGGGGATTAGCTTGGAAAAAGTGGAAAGAAACAAAACAACGGTGGAAGAACAAAGTAGTAACAGGGATGGAAATGTTGTTCATCCAGTGGGGCGCGCTTATTTTCTTGACGGGCTTATTGTTAGGACGAGCTGTGTTGTTGGCAGAATTATTTCCATTTGCGATTCCGTTTTTTGCTGCGGTGTATGCTTGGAGGAAAGAGAAGGCTGTCATTGGTGCAGCCGGAATTATGGTTGGGGCCTTTTCTGGAGCCTTATTTCATGTAGCTTTTGTAATAGCAGCGTTGACATTGTTTATTATTATGTATGAATGGATTGCTCGTTTTGGCTGGAAAACAAATTGGACGCTTCCGATTACCGTATTTTTAGCTACTATAGGTGCGAGGACAGGTACAACCTGGCTCGAAGACGGTATGGTTTCTTCCTATTCTTTTGTTATGGGGGGAGTGGAGGCTGGATTAAGTTTTATGTTGACTATGATTTTTTTGCAAAGTCTGCCTCTGCTCATTACAAACAAACGAAAACAACCATTAAAACATGAAGAAATTATATGTTTCATCATTTTGTTAGCTTCCATTATGACAGGAGCTATAGGCTGGGTCATTTATGGGATGGCTGCTGAACACATGTTGGCGCGTTATTTGGTTTTACTGTTTGCTTATACAGGTGGTGCTGCAATTGGAGCATCCGTGGGTGTAATTGCGGGGTTAGTGCTAAGCCTAGCTTCCATTGCTAACTTGTATCAGATGAGTTTGCTGGCGTTTGCCGGACTATTAGGAGGTCTGCTGAAAGATGGGCGCAAGTTTGGTGTAAGTGTTGGTATGCTGCTAGGCACAGCTTTAATTGCCTTGTACGGCGATGGATTGAATGGTGCAACGTTAACCTTGGCGGAGTCTGCTGCAGCGATTGTTGTCTTTTTGTTTACTCCACGAATGATTACATCATTTATTGAAAAATATATTCCTGGAACACCGGAATATGCAAGAGAACAACAAAAACATATGAAAAAAATAAGAAACGTCACAGCTTCGAAGGTGGAACAGTTTTCTCACTTATTTCAAACGCTATCAAAAAGTTTTGGAACCAGTGCTTATATAGAGGAAACGGACAAAGTGGACAAACACAAAGATGAATTAATGAGTAAAATAACAGAAAAAACTTGCCAGACGTGTTTTCGAAAAGAAAGGTGCTGGGTCCATCAATTTCAAGACACATATGACGGAATGACAGACTTAATAGAAGAAATGGAAGATACCGGACGAATTAGCTCTAGGTCGAGGAGTTTGTGGAAGAAACACTGTCACTACGATAAAAAAGTAACAGATGTGATGGCGGATGTTTTGCATGAAAATGAATCACAAAAGGTTTTTACGAAACAAGTCCAAGAAAGCCGGCAGTTGGTGGCCGAACAGCTCCAAGGGGTTTCGGAAGTAATGGAAAACTTCGCAAAAGATATTCAGCGCGAAAAAGAGGCCCATCATACACAAGAAGAACAAATATATGATGCGTTGCATGAGGCGGGTCTTGATATTGGACATGTTGACATTTATAGACTGGACGAAGGTAATGTTGAAGTGGAAATGAGTGTTCCGAAACAAGCAGGAATGGAACAGGCTGAAAAAATCATTGCACCGATGCTTTCCGATATTTTAAAAGAACATATTATAGTGGACAAGGAAGATCCTTATGAAGAGATAGTCGAATATTCCAATTTCACCTTTGTGTCTGCTCGAACGTTTACCGTTGATCTTGGTACGGCCTCCGTTGCAAAAGGCGGAGGATGGGTGTCTGGTGACAGCCATGCGGCAATGGACGTTGGTGCTGGGAAATACGTGATGGCCATTAGCGATGGTATGGGAAGTGGACAAAAGGCTCATCAAGAAAGTAGTTCGGCATTGCAAATTCTGCAAACGATTTTGGCATCTGGTCTTGATGAAACAACCGCCATTCGTTCGATTAATTCGATATTAAGTCTTCGTTCGAATGAAGAAATGTTTTCAACGTTAGACCTTTTCATGGTTGATTTACAAAAAGCAACGGGTCGATTTATTAAAATAGGCTCTATTCCAAGTTTCATAAAAAGGGATGAAAAAGTGAAACAGATAGAAGCAGGCAATCTGCCTATTGGAATGATGGAACATGCCGAATTAGATGTAGTAACCGAGCAAATGAAAGATGGGGATATGCTGGTTATGATGAGTGACGGGATATTGGAAATGGCCGCCCCGATTGAAAACACAGAAATATGGATGAGACGAGTTATTTCCCAATTGGAAACCGAAGACCCTCAAGAATTGGCTGATATGTTATTAGAACGGGTCATACGAGTATCGCATGGGCAAATTAATGATGATATGACAATTATGACTGCAAAAATTAAACGAAATATTCCGAAATGGGCAGCTATCCCTGTTTATCATTCAGTGCCTCTAATACGAAAAAAGGCGTAATAGGAAGGTTCTCCCTATAGGTATATATTTTTTCATGAACGTCAAAAATGAAAATAATACCAATAGTGAAGGGGAATAAAACATGAATGCTGGAAAAATAAAGCAGATTTTATTGTTGACAGATGGGTGTTCGAATCAAGGAGAAGACCCGGCTGCTGTTGCAGCGTTTGCGAACGAAAAAGGGATAACTGTAAATGTTATTGGAATTCTAGAACATGAGTCGAACCGAGGGAAAGGTATGAAAGAGGTTGAAAATATTGCAGCATCGGGCGGAGGTGTTAGTCAACTCGTTTATGCAAGTCAATTGTCACAAACGGTTCAGATGGTGACAAAACAAGCAATGACTCAAACACTTCAAGGGGTTGTGCACGGTGAATTGCGTCAAATTCTTGGCGAAGAACGAGAAATGGAGGATCTTCCGCCTGATAAACGAGGCGAAGTGATGGAAGTTGTGGATGACCTTGGCGAAACGGTTAACTTAGAAGTGCTGATTTTAGTAGATACGAGTGCAAGTATGAAACCGAAACTACCGATGGTGCAAGAAGCGTTATCTGATTTATCTATAAGCTTAAATTCAAGAACGGGAAACAATAATTTTGCATTGTTTTTATTTCCCGGGAAAAGAAAAGATACAGAAAAGGTGCTAGACTGGACGCCAAAAATCAATTCTTTAACGGACACCTTTCATCGTTTGACGACAGGAGGAGTAACTCCAACGGGCCCTGCGCTTAAATCTGCTCTCTATCATTTTGAAAAACGTCGTGGCAAAAGGAGTCTGATTGATGATGGAGAAGATGAATTTCCAATCGAAGAATCAGGCTTCTAAGTTATCAGCCGGAACTAAATGGGTTGGGAAATGGAACAAAAATCCTTATAGGATTATTCGGACATTGGGAAGCGGAGCAACGGGAGTTGTATATTTAGTAGAGACAAGATCAGGGCAGAGGGCTGTGAAAATTGGCGAAAATAAAATGTCATTAACGTCGGAGATTAACGTTTTAAAGCATTTTTCCAAGGTTCGGGGGAATGTCTTGGGTCCTTCTCTGTTAGATGTGGATGACATAGAGATAAGAGGAGAAATGTATCCTTTTTTTTGTATGGAATATTTAAAGGGAGAGCCATTATTGGATTTTGCAAAAAAAAGAGGAACGGAATGGGTGCCTGTCTTTATTGTCCAGCTCTTAGGCGACTTAGATCGGCTGCATCAGGAAGGATGGGTGTTTGGCGATTTAAAACCGGAAAACTTGATTATTACCGGACCGCCTTCAAGAGTGAGATGGTTTGATGTAGGAGGAACGACAAAACAGGGAAGAGCCATAAAAGAATATACAGAATTTTATGACAGAGGGTATTGGGGACTGGGAGACAGGAAAGCCGAACCCTCGTATGATTTGTTTTCGACAGCTATGATTTTTATTCAGACAGCTTATCCGCACCGTTTTAAAAAACCAGCAGATGCGGGGTCAGACAACTTAGAGTTATTGCGACGCTACATTAGTCATTCTCCTCCATTGCTACCGTATAAAAAAATACTAATACATGCATTAAAAGGAAAATACACAGATGCTCAATTAATGAAAAAAGAGCTTATGGAAGCCATTGACAATCGGACAGCTCCGAAAAAAACGGTTGAAAAACAATCCAGGTCTGTGCAGCCAAAGCGTCATCGAAAGAAGACGAAGAGTAAAAAATATAAAGAACCTCAATCATTTCGGACAGAATTAATTCTTACAGCCTCTTTTCTCTTTCTATCATCTGTTCTATACTTTATGGGACAATGGATGTAAAGAAAAAAAGAAGAGGTGAGCAAACAACAATGGGTAAAGCGGAACAAACCATGGCATTTTGTTTGCTCGGTGGTAAGCTGATGCTTCGTTATGGAGCGGAAACGTACAGAGTGGAAGACACGATGTATCGAATGGCAAAGGCCGCCGGCATGCGCAACATAAATAGCTTTGTAACACTTACAGGTATTTTTCTCGCATATCGTACGGACGAGGGTCAGGATTATATGCAAATGATACGCGTGCATGAGAGATATCAAGATTTGAGCAAAGTGACGTCGGTGAATCAAGTGTCGAGAGAGTTTTCACACGGTGAGTTAAGCATTGAAGAAGCGACAAATGAACTTACAGCTATTGAAAAAGCACCGATGAATTACCCGTTATGGCTCATATACTTAGCATCGGGTATTGGCGGTGCTGCTTTTTCCTATTTGATAGGCAAGAGTTTTCCAGATATATTCCCCGCATTTATTGGGGGATTAATGACAACCGTCACATTAGTTCTGTACCAAAAGTATCTAAAAGTGAAGTTTTTCTCGGAATTTTTGGCTGCTGTATCTGGTGGTTTGGTTGCGGTATTAATGTCTGTCACCGGACTAGCTTTAAATTTTGATCAAGTCATTATCGGTACACTTATTCCGCTTGTACCTGGTGTTCCTTTAACCAACTCTGTGAGAGATCTTATGTCAGGCGATCTAGTTGCGGGGGTAGCGCGCGGGGCAGAGGCCGGTGTGACGTCTCTTTCTATCGCGGCAGGCGTTGTTGTTTCCTTATCCTTTCTTTACTTTTAACGAAAAATATCAGGAGTGTGCATGATAATGTGGCTTGAGTTAATGTTCTGCTTTGTGGCGACTGTGGCATTTGGAATCATATTTAATATTCCGCTTCGTCTCGTATGGTGGGGTGGTCTGATAGGAATGGTAATCTGGTTGATTTATAGTTCGCTTCCTATGTACGGTTTAAGTCAGGTTTATTCTGCTGCCGTCGCTGCTTTTGTCGCTGCATTTACGTCACACTGGCTTGCTCGTTTTAAAAAGGTACCGGTCACAACCTTTACGATTCCGGGAATTATTCCGCTAGTTCCCGGAGGAAGAGCATATTCGAGCATGTTGGCGATTGTCGAGGAGAACTATTCAAATGGTCTCGCACTTGGAATAGAAACGTTACTTCAGGCAGGTGCAATTGCAGGAGGATTAGTATTTGCCCTTTCGATTTTCTCTATTGGAAAAGGGGTAGGCCAGCGTTATGAAACCAACCGTTGAGCAGTGGATAAAAGAAAAGAATTTAATAAATACAGGAGATCGGGTGTTAGTAGCTGCTTCAGGTGGACCTGATTCTATGGCTCTTCTTCATCTTTTGAAAGGATGGGAGAAAGCATGGGGGCTTCAAGTTATGGCAGCTCATGTGAATCATGGGCTGAGAACAGAAACAGCTGTAGAGGATGAAAGGTTTGTTCAACGTTGGTGTGAAGAAAAAGACATTCCTTTTTTCCGTACGTATGTAGCAGTTGAAAAAGAGATGACAGAACACGGTGGCAGTGTACAGGAACAAGCACGCCGGCTTCGATATAATTATTTGGCCGAACTAATGCAGGAGCAGGATATTCATGTGTTGGCAACGGGTCATCACGCAGATGATCAAATAGAAACCATATTAATGAAACAAGCTTCCGGTCGTGCTATCTTGGGTGATGTGGCAATGAGATCGATCCGGCGTTTTGAAAATCGTTTACTAGTTCGACCGTTACTTGCGGTCACAAAGGAAAATATTTTGGATTATTGTAAGGGACACGGGATTTCGTTTCAGCAAGATGAGAGCAACTTGTCTGATAAGTATACGAGGAATCGCTTTCGTCATAATATGCTGCCTTTTCTAAAGGAAGAGAATGCCCGTGTTCACGAGCATTTTCAACAGTATGCAGATTGGCTAACAGAGGAGCGAGACTATATAGAAAGTCAGGCTGAGAAGGAATGGGCAAGTCGAATCATAAAACAAAATGAAAATTCCGTGACGATTTCCACAAAAAGGATGGAAACGCTCCCTTTGCCTTTACAAAGACGAGGTATTCATCTAATATTAAAGTATATTTGTGTGAACCAAATTCCAGAGTTATCTGTGGTACATATTAATCAGTTTCTATATTTATTACATCAAAACCATCCCTCCGCCACACTGGATTGGCCGGGAAACATAAGTGTAACCCGATCCTATGATACGATAACGTTTGCTGTGAATAATATAGACATCGGTGCTAAAACGATTGAACCTGCCGTCTTGTCGATTCCTGGTCAAACATTTTTTGCAGGGACAGCTTTTTCCGCGCAATATCTTCAAGACGAAACGATATTGGAAGGAGAAGGGAAGGAACATGTACTTGTTTGTAGAAGAGACGATGTAACCTTTCCGTTAACGATTCGGCCAAGACTTCCAGGAGATAAAATTCAACCGTTGGGAATGAAAGGTAGCAAAAAAGTAAATCGTATCTTTATAGAGAAAAAAATCCCGATAGAACAAAGGTTGAATTGGCCGGTTGTAGTTGATGCTGTCGGAAACGTGCTTTGGGTGCCGTTATTAAAAAAGTCAATCTGGAGCAGTAGTGATTTGCAATCATCAGATAGTGTGCTGGTTGTTATGGAATGTACTGATTTCTCAGAGGACGAAAACGGTGTATGAAACATATTTAAGCCTAAATGATGAAATAACATATTGCTTCGTGGTATGATGGAGAGCGGACATTTTGAATGGCAAGCTTACTATTTTTTATAAAACAGAATGGTGTACCGTTTTGGGAGGGTAAATGAATTCAGATGCATAATGAAATAGAAAAGGTACTATTCAGTGAAAATGAATTACAAGAAAAAATTAAAGAAATTGGACAAGATTTAACGAAGGAATATAATGAATGTTTTCCGCTTGTTATCGGGGTGTTAAAAGGGGCTCTTCCTTTTATGTCCGATGTAACAAAGCGAATCGATATCCATTTGGAAATAGACTTTATGGATGTATCGAGTTATGGAAACAGCACTGTATCTTCCGGTGAAGTTAAAATTATTAAAGATCTTGATACAACGGTGGAAGGCAGAGATGTCATTATATTAGAGGACATCATTGACAGTGGCGTTACATTAAATTATCTTATTAGTTTAATTAAACATAGAGGAGCGAAATCACTAAAGATCGTTACTCTTTTAGATAAACCAGCTGGCAGACAAGTAGATCTGGTCCCGGATACAGTAGGATTTACTGTTCCTGATGAATTTGTAGTAGGTTATGGACTGGATTATGCAGAAAAGTACCGGAACCTCCCTTATATAGGTATTTTAAAACCTGAAGTATACAAGGGGTCTTGATTGTGAGATATATAACAAATATGGTACTATTATCTAAGTTGTCAATGCCCGTGGGAGGAGGTCAGGAATGAATCGTATTTTTCGAAATACCGTTTTTTATTTACTTTTGTTCCTTGTGATTATAGGAATTATCAGTTTCCTAAGCAATGATCAAACAAACACAAGTGAATTAACAACGGAAGAGTTTATGACTAAATTAGAAAATGATCAAATAGCGTCTGTTACACTACAACCAGAAGGTGATGTGTACCTGGTAACAGGTCAGGAAGTCGGACAAGAAGAAGACGAGTCTTTTGAAACATATATGCCGGTTTCTGAAGAGAACACCCAAATGGTTATGACAGCAGCGCAAGGGTCTGGTGACACACTGGATTTAGACACTAAGCCTGCCGAGGAACCAAGTGCCTGGGTAACGTTTTTCACATCAATCATTCCTTTTGTGATTATATTTATCCTCTTTTTCTTCTTGCTTAGCCAAGCTCAAGGCGGCGGAAGCAAAATGATGAACTTTGGCAAAAGTAAAGCCAAGTTGTATCAAGAAGAAAAGAAGAAGGAACGCTTTAAGGATGTAGCTGGTGCTGAAGAAGAGAAGCAAGAACTGGTAGAAGTGGTTGATTTTCTTAAAGACCCTCGTAAATTTGCCAGCATTGGTGCCCGCATTCCTAAAGGGGTGCTTCTCGTAGGACCGCCTGGTACTGGTAAGACGTTAATTGCCCGTGCAGTTGCTGGAGAGGCTGGCGTACCATTTTTCTCCATCAGCGGTTCAGACTTTGTTGAGATGTTTGTTGGTGTGGGTGCTTCTCGTGTTCGTGATCTTTTCGAAAACGCGAAGAAAAATGCACCGTGTATCATCTTTATTGATGAAATCGATGCGGTCGGTCGTCAGCGTGGAGCTGGTGTCGGCGGTGGCCATGATGAGCGCGAACAGACGTTGAACCAGTTATTGGTTGAAATGGATGGTTTCAGTGCGAACGAAGGAATTATTATCATTGCCGCTACAAACCGTTCCGACGTATTGGACCCTGCGCTACTACGTCCAGGCCGTTTTGACCGTCAAATTATGGTCGGACGCCCTGATGTAAAAGGTCGTGAGGAAGTACTTGGAGTACATGCTCGTAACAAACCATTGGCAGATGACGTCAATCTGAAAGCAATCGCACAACGTACACCTGGATTCACAGGTGCGGACCTTGAAAACTTATTAAACGAAGCCGCTCTTGTAGCTGCCCGGTCAGATATAGACAAGATTCGTATGTCCCATATTGAAGAGGCTATAGACCGTGTTATCGCTGGTCCAGCTAAGAAGAGCCGTGTTATTTCAGAAAAAGAAAAGAACATTGTTGCCCACCACGAAGCAGGTCATACTGTTGTCGGGGTTAAACTTGAAAATGCAGATATGGTGCATAAGGTAACGATTGTACCGCGTGGTCAAGCTGGTGGTTATGCGGTGATGCTTCCAAAAGAAGATCGTTTCTTCATGACTAAACCAGAATTGATTGATAAAATTGTCGGCCTACTTGGCGGGCGAGTTGCCGAAGAAGTAATGTTTAATGAAGTTAGTACCGGTGCCCATAATGACTTTCAGCGTACGACCGATATTGCGCGGAAGATGGTAACCGAATATGGAATGAGCGAAAAATTAGGCCCAATTCAATTTGGATCAAGCGGAGGCGGACAGGTCTTTCTTGGCCGCGATATTCAAAATGAACAAAATTACAGTGACGCCATAGCACATGAAATCGATAAAGAAGTTCAAAATATCGTTAATGAGTGTTATGAACGTTGTAAGCAGATTTTGACCGAGAACAAAGACAAGCTCGAAGCTGTAGCAGCAGCATTGCTTGAGTTAGAGACATTAGACGCAGAGCAGATTGAATCGCTTGTTGAGAAGGGTGAACTTCCTGAAAATCACCATTCCACTAAAGAGGACGATGAGGTCGGTGTAACGAAAAAGTCTGGTGACTCTGATGATGAGAACCAAGACGGTGATGTAAAGGTTAATATTCAATCAAAGTCTGATTCGGAAGAAGAAACGTCCGAAGCATCTGAGACAGAAAAAAATCATTCTAAACAGACGAATGAAGAAGATAATAAATCAGAAGTAGAAAAACTAGGAACCAATAACCCGCCTTCCTCTGAGGATGATCGGGACCGTAAATAAACTTATTTACCGCAGGAAAAGGGGTGCCGCTTACCGGCATCCCTTTTTGCGAATAAAAATGATATATAACGGACGGAGGATGCCTGTGCTACTTGTGATGAACATTGGTAATACTCATATTTCTCTCGGTTTGTTTAAAAATAAGGAGAGAATAGGGGATTGGCGTTTATCAACAGACCAAAATAAAACAGAGGATGATTATGGCCTGCAAATCTGCTCGTTGACAGAACAAAAACAAGCGAAAGTAGAGGAAGGGATCGACGGTATTATAATATCATCTGTTGTACCTCCAATCGTTCCTGTGATGGAACGGATGTGTCAGAAATACTTTCAGCAGACTGCGTTTATTGTTGGGCCAGGCATGAAAACAGGTTTAAATATTCGCTATGATAATCCTCGCGAAGTTGGTGCAGATCGTATTGTAAATGCAGTTGCAGCGATTAAGGAATATAATGGCCCTATGATTATCGCTGATTTTGGAACTGCAGCAACGTTTTGTTATATAGATGATGCGAACCGTTATATTGGTGGTGCCATTGCACCTGGTTTAACGATATCGGCAGATGCCCTTTATGAAAACGGCTCTAAGCTTCCTCGTGTGGAATTAGATCAGCCGGCGCAAATTATTGGGAGGAATACAATACATGCCATGCAATCCGGAATCTATTATGGTTACGCCGGCCAAGTTGATGGTATTGTTTCGCGAATAAAAGAAGAAGTGGGAGGAAATCCTTTTGTCTTAGCAACAGGTGGAGATGCAACATTAATAAGCAAAGCTTCACATGTCATAGACAAAGTAGATCCTTACCTTACTTTAAAAGGACTTTGTTATATTTACGATAAGAATATATCTTAAAAGGAAAGGAAGACATCATAATGGAAGATTATTTGGTTAAATCGGTAGCCTATGATGGAAAAATAAGAGCTTACGCTATACAAACAACGAATATGGTGAACGAAGCTATGCAACGCCATCAAGCATGGCCGACAGCAAGCGCCGCTTTAGGTCGTACGATGACCGCAGGATCGATGATGGGGGCGATGCTAAAAGGGGACGATAAGCTTACGATTAAAATCGAAGGCGGCGGTCCGATGGGCCCGATCATAGTAGATAGTGATTCGTCAGGGAATACCCGCGGTTATGCACACAATATGCAGGTTCATTTTGACTTGAACGATAAAGGGAAACTGGATGTTGCTCGTGCTGTTGGAAATGAGGGTATGTTGTCTGTGGTAAAAGACCTTGGCATGAGAGATCATTTTACTGGTAGTGTTCCATTGGCAAGCGGAGAAATTGGCGACGATTTTACTTATTATTTTGTATCATCAGAACAAGTCCCGTCTTCTGTTGGGTTAGGCGTATTGGTCAATCCCGATAATTCGATTTTAGCGGCTGGAGGATTTATTATTCAGTTGTTGCCTGATACAGAAGATGAATTGGCCGAAAAAGTAGAAAAGCAACTGGAAGCTATGCCTCCTATTTCTAAATTAATTGAAAAAGGGAAGTCTCCGGAAGAAATACTTCATATTATTTTAGGAGACGAAGTAAAAATACTTGATCGACAGCCTGTAGCTTTTTCCTGCCACTGTTCTTCTGAGAGAGTATCGAATGCATTAATTTCTTTAGGAAGAGAAGAATTACAAGATATGATAGATAAAGATGGCGGCGCAGAGACGCAATGTCACTTTTGTAACGAAAAATATAATTTTTCTGCTGAAGATTTGAAGGAACTTAAGCAAGAAGCGTGGAATATAGAAAACGGTGCACAATAGTATATTCTTTTGATTTGACACTTGTTTAAAAGGCTGATACTATATTATCAACAAAACCAATAAATTTACTTGGTATTAACGAGGGGGAACCATTAAATGAAAGTGGCAAATAACATTACAGATCTTATTGGAGAGACACCCTTAGTAAAATTAAACAATTTAACCGGCGAAAATGATGCAGATGTATATTTGAAACTAGAATACATGAACCCAGGAAGCAGTGTGAAAGACCGTATCGCTCTTGCTATGATTGAAGCAGCTGAAAGAGATGGCAAAATTAAGCCTGGAGATACGATTATTGAACCGACAAGTGGAAATACCGGTATTGGGCTTGCAATGGTTGCAGCGGCTAAAGGATACCGTGCGGTTCTTGTTATGCCGGATACGATGAGTTTGGAACGTCGTAACCTACTTAGAGCGTATGGGGCAGAACTTGTTCTTACACCTGGACCTGAAGGCATGGGTGGAGCTATCGGAAAAGCAAATGAACTTGCTGAAGAGAAAGGTTATTTTGTACCGCAGCAGTTCGAAAATGAAGCAAACTCAGCTATCCACCGTGAAACAACGGGACGCGAGCTGCTTAAACAAGTAGACGGTCAAATTGATTCATTTGTATCAGGAATCGGTACTGGTGGAACGATCACAGGTGCAGGTGGTTTGTTAAAAGAAAACTTCCCTGAAGTTAGAATTATAGCCCTTGAACCAGCAGATTCTCCTGTACTAAGTGGCGGGAATAAAGGCCCTCACAAAATCCAAGGAATTGGGGCAGGCTTTGTTCCGGGTATTTTAGACACAGACGTGTATGACGAAGTGGTAACAGTAACAACGGAGCAATCTTTTGAATATGCACGTCGTGCAGCAAAAGAAGAAGGAGTTCTTGGCGGTATCTCGTCTGGGGCAGCAATTTATGCAGCTCTTGAAGAAGCGAAAAAACTAGGAAAAGGCAAAAAAGTTGTTGCTGTTCTGCCTAGTAATGGTGAGCGTTACCTTAGTACTCCTCTTTATCAATTTGAAGAAGAAGAGTAAAACGAAAACCAAAGCATGTTAGAAAGCAGGGCTTAACGGCTCTGCTTTTATTTTTAATCATTAAAGCAATTAGAAATGAAAAAGGTGGGATAGAATGACGCAATACTTTGCTTCGCTGCCAAACCGTTTTTCTGAGTTTGATGTTATGGGCTCGGCCTATGATTATCCAGAAGACATGTTTTTTTCTACATATAAAGCGTTAAGCGAAAACCTGCCTTATCACGTGTTGCTCGAAAGCGGTCAAAGAGGGAGATACAGCATAGCGGCGCTTCATCCGTTTGCCATTTTTAGTGCCAAAAACCATTGTCTTTATATTGAAACAGAAGAAGGGAACAGTCAAAAAGAAGGGGATCCTTTAGACGAAATGAAAAAATGGCTGGCTCCGTTTGAAGTAGAAACTAATGCGGATCTTCCTGATTTTCAAGGAGGGCTTGTCGGATATATTAGTTACGACTATATACGTTATATTGAAGATTTACCGCTAGCGACGAAAGACGATTTGGATACAAGGGATTTATATTTTTTGGTTTTTCAGAATGTTTTTGTATACGATCATGTTTATAAAAAGCTGTGGATTATCGTCCACTATGACAAACAGATGCCAGCAGAGGCGAAACGGGAATGGTATGAGCTTAAGAAGATGTGGGATTATCCTCCAACATTTACGTGGGAACAGCGCTCTGTTGAAAAAGATGTATTGGCGGCAAAACCCTCTTTTTCAAGAGAAGGATTCGGCGAAGCGATTGGACGAGTCCAAGAATATATTCGAGCAGGTGATGCGTTTCAAGTCAATTTGTCCGTTAGACAATCTAAACAGGTGAAAACTCCGCCGCTCCATATATACGAAAAACTTCGTGAACTGAACCCCTCTCCCTATATGGGATATTTTCACACGCCGGATTTGCAGCTTGTGAGCGGATCTCCTGAACTTCTCATTAAAAAAAGGGGCGATGAAGCTTCCACTAGACCGATTGCTGGAACACGTCCGCGCGGTGATACTGAGCAAAAAGATTCGTATTATGAACAAGAAATGATGGGAACTGAAAAAGAACGAGCAGAACATGTCATGCTTGTGGATTTAGAGAGGAACGATCTCGGTAAGGTATGTACGTACGGAAGTGTGGAAGTTGATGAGTTAATGGTAGTAGAGCGTTATTCTCACGTCATGCATATTGTTTCCAATGTAAAAGGAAAACTTGCCGATAATGTGGATGTATATGATATGATAAAAGCAGCTTTTCCTGGCGGAACCATTACAGGAGCTCCTAAAATTCGAACAATGGAGATTATTGAAGAACTAGAACCTGTGCGAAGAGGCGTTTATACTGGTTCTCTTGGATGGATTGGATTTAACAAAGATATGGAATTGAATATTTCTATCCGTACGATGATTATAAACGATGACATTGCTTACGTACAGGCAGGAGCTGGAGTCGTCATTGATTCGATTCCGGATGCGGAGTATGAAGAATCATTAAAAAAGGCAAAAGCATTATGGAAAGCAAAAGAAATCAGTGAAGAAGAGATGGCTTTAAAGAAGAGCAGAGCAGAGGAGGAATAAAAAAATGATTTTAATGATTGATAATTATGACTCGTTTACGTATAACCTCGTTCAATATCTTGGTGAAATGGGAGAAGAACTGGTTGTACGCCGTAACGATAAAATAACGGTGGAAGAAATGGAAGAGATGGCGCCAGATTTTCTGATGGTATCGCCAGGTCCGTGCAGTCCGGATGAAGCAGGAATAAGTATGAAAGCAATCGAACATTTTGCCGGAAAAATCCCGGTTTTTGGTGTCTGTCTTGGCCATCAGTCTATAGCACAAGTATTTGGCGGCAATGTGATTCGTGCTAATCGCTTAATGCACGGTAAAACGTCCGAGATCAGCCACGATGAAAAGTCGGTATATGATAGTCTGCCAAATCCGTTTACAGCAACCCGATACCATTCCCTTATCGTAGAAAGAAAATCATTGCCTGAGTGTTTTGATATCACTTCAGAAACAAAAGAAGGGGAAGTAATGGGGATTCGGCATAAAACCCTGGCCGTTGAAGGCGTACAGTTTCATCCTGAATCCATCATGACAGGAGAAGGCAAACAACTCCTTCGTAACTTTATTGAAGCGCACCGCAAAAAACAGGGAGTATAGTAGACATGTATGTTTATATAAACGGAAACATTCAGGAGGCGGGCAATGCTCGTCTTTCTATTTTTGAACATGGATTTATGTACGGTCTTGGCTTGTTTGAAACATTTCGGGTATATGATGGACATCCTTTTTTATTAGACGAGCATTTTAAACGAATGGAAAATGGCTTGAAGTGGATGAATATCGTGTGGGAATACGATAGAAATCACGTATTGGCCCAAGTGCAAATGCTGTTAGAAGCAAATGGTTGGAATAATGCTTATGTTCGTTATAATATTTCTGCAGGGGAAGATAACCTTGGACTTTCGACAGAACCTTATCATTCACCAACCATTCTTATATATATGAAACCGATGCCGGAGGCTAAAGCAAAATTGGAAGCTGAGAAGAAAGGAATTTTTTTAACGATTCCCCGGAACACTCCCGAATCTGCTGTCCGGTTAAAATCTCATCATTACCTTAATAATGTGTTGGGAAAAAGAGAAATCGGGAATGATTCTGAGAAGGAAGGGATCTTTTTAACGGCAGACGGTTATATAGCAGAAGGTATTGTTTCAAACTTATTTTGGATAAAAGGTTCGACCTTATATACTCCATCTTTAGAAACGGGTATTTTAAATGGAGTAACCCGTTCTTTTGTCATAGAGCTAGCTGAAAAGCATGGGATGGATGTGAGAGAAGATCATTTTACTCCCGCTCATTTATATGAAGCAGAGGAAGTGTTTGTAACAAACTCTATACAAGAAATCGTACGTTTGACGGCGGTTAATGAACACTTTTGGAATAGGAAGAAAAACCCATCAATGATAGATGTATTTCAACAAGAATACGCAAGATATCGTCATACATTGTTTTGTCTGGATGACATGTTTTAGTGAGAAAGAACGAAGGGGTGAATCCAATGAAATGGAAAAATTGGTCGCTGGATTTTTCGGAAAAGACTTATGTTATGGGCATATTAAATGTAACACCGGACTCTTTTTCTGACGGAGGCCGGTTCAATAACAAAAAAACAGCCGTGGAACGGGCTAAGGAAATGGTGGACCAGGGAGCGGATATCATTGATGTCGGTGGAGAATCGACGCGTCCTGGTTTTGAAAAAGTAGACGGGGAGGAAGAATGTAACAGGGTTATTCCTATTATTGAAAAGCTATCCGAAACCTTAAATGTACCTATTTCTATTGATACGTATAAAGCCGAGACGGCTAAACGTGCAATCGAAGCTGGTGCGGATATTATTAATGATGTATGGGGAGCGAAAGCGGACAGCGATATGGCGCAAGTGGCTGCTCAATACGGCACTCCTATTATTTTAACGCATAACCGGGATAACACCGATTATAGCGATATTATGAGTGATATTTTAAAGGATATTCAAGAAAGCTTGGCTATTTGCCGAGAAGCTGGAGTGACAGAAGAACAGATTATTTTAGACCCGGGTATTGGATTTGCTAAGACGTATGACCAAAATCTTGAAGTGATGCGCAGACTAGAAGAGTTCACGGCGCTGGATTATCCTGTATTGTTAGGAACATCGAGAAAATCACTTATCTCAAAAACGTTGGATCTCCCGGCTCAAGACAGAGTAGAAGGAACGGGAGCGACAATTAGTTTAGGGATTGAAAGAGGAGCTCACATTGTGCGGGTGCATGATGTGCTGGAAATGAGTCGGACGGTGAAGATGATGGATGCTATGCTTGGAAAAGGGAAGGTGAAAACGGTTGGATAAGATTTATATAAAAGGGATGGAATTTTATGCATATCACGGTGTGTTCCCGGAAGAAAATAAATTAGGACAACGTTTTCGAGTAGACCTTGTACTTGAAGCTGATTTATCCGAGGCGGCAGCGGAAGATAATCTAAATAAAAGTGTGAATTACGCAGATGCACATCAAGCGGTAAAACATGTGGTTGAAGGAGAAACGTACAAACTGGTCGAAACAGTAGCGGAAGACATAGCTTCTGAAATATTGCGGGATTTTTCCGTTGTTGAAGCAGCTACAGTAAAAGTAATCAAACCGGATCCACCTATTGCAGGTCACTATGAACATGTAGCTATTGAAATTACGAGGGCAAGGGCATGACCAATCATCTTTTTTTAGCGCTTGGTTCTAATGTTGGAAATAGAGAAAGCTATCTACGCCAAGCTGTGGAGAAGTTGAACCAACACCCTGATGTGTGTGTTACACAATTGTCCTCTATATATGAAACGGTACCTGTTGGTGTGACGGACCAACCCTCTTTTTTTAATATGGTTCTACGGTTGAAAACAACTCTTAATGCCTCAGAAGTATTGAGGACGACGCAGAAAATGGAACAAGACTTAGATCGAAAAAGAGAAAAGCGCTGGGGACCGCGCACGATAGACCTTGACATTTTACTCTTCAATGATGAAAATATTAAGATGGAAGACTTATATATTCCGCACCCCCGGATGCACGAACGAGCGTTTGTGCTCATTCCTTTGAATGAAATAGCGGGAGACAATTATGTGTCATCATATAATCAATACATTAGCGAAATGACCAGTCAATTATCTGATCGCGAAAAAGAAGGTGTTCATTTATGGAAGAGCTGCACTGGTCCAGGAGGATTCGGGCTTTTCGAAAGTTAAAGGGTCATACGCAGGAGAGTCTTGCGAATAAAATGGGTATTGCTGTATCCATTTTAGGGCAAGTAGAGAGAGGCACTCGTATCCCGGATGACGTTTTTTTACACCAAGTGACAGAGGCATTAGGTATTTCCATACAGGAACTTGAATCTGAATGAAGTGTTGGAGGTGGAATCATTGTTGAAAATAGACAATATTGAAATGAAAAATCCCGTCGTATTAGCTCCGATGGCAGGAGTTTGTAACCCTGCTTTCCGACTGATTGCGAAAGAATTCGGAACGGGTCTTGTCTGCGCGGAAATGGTAAGTGATAAGGCGATTATTAATAAGAACGAAAAATCACTGCAAATGCTCTATGTAGATGAAAGAGAAAAACCACTCAGTCTCCAAATTTTTGGCGGCGAGAAAGATACGATGGCCGAGGCTGCTCAAGTAGTGGACCAGCAGACAAACGCTGATATTATTGATATTAATATGGGGTGTCCTGTTCCGAAAATAACGAAATGTGATGCAGGGGCAAAGTGGCTTCTCGACCCTGATAAAATTTATGAAATGGTGTCTGTTGCAGTAGAAGCTGTTGATAAGCCAGTAACCGTTAAAATGAGAATGGGCTGGGATGACGAGAATATTTTAGCAGTGGAAAATGCCCAAGCAATCGAAGCTGCAGGCGGAAAAGCTGTGTCCTTGCACGGACGTACAAGATTACAGATGTATGAGGGAACAGCTAATTGGGATATCCTCAAAGAAGTAAAAGATTCGATTAATATACCTCTCATTGGTAATGGAGATGTCAAAACCCCTCAAGACGCCAAAGCTATGCTAGAACAAACAGGAGTTGACGGCGTGATGGTAGGTCGTGCTGCATTGGGAGACCCTTGGATGCTTTATCGGACCATTCATTATCTAGAAACAGGAGAATTCACCGAAGAACCAACTCCTCGAGAAAAAATGGATGTGTGCATGATTCATATGGACCGTCTGATTCATCTAAAAGGAGAAAAAGTTGCTGTTCGTGAAATGAGAAAGCACGCTGCCTGGTATTTGAAGGGGATGCGAGGTAACAGCAAAGTCCGGGATAAAATTAATCATTTAGACTATCGTGATGATGTTGCCCATGCTTTATATCAATTTGTTGATGAACTCGAAGCGAAAGAAAAAGAGAAAGCATCGGCTGTATAAATTCTAGGTAAAACATGGGGCTGCCCCTTCAAACATTAAGGGTCAGTCCCCTTTGCATGAAGGAAAATAATAATCAAAATTAATGATGGTGAGGAGTTGTTGTAGGTGAGTCAAGAGCAGGAAAATAATGATCAAATGGCTGTTCGAAAAGAAAAACTCCAAGCATTGCAAGACCAAGGAAAAGACCCTTTTGGCGAACGCTTTGACAGAACTCATACAGCCCAAACGATGACAGAAGAATTTGATGAATATAGTAAAGAGGAACTAGAAGAGAAAGAATCTGTTGTATCATTAGCGGGAAGAGTGATGACAAAACGCGGAAAAGGAAAAGCAGGTTTTGCTCACATCCAAGACATTTCTGGACAGGTTCAAATTTATGTACGTAAGGATCAAGTAGGAGAAGAAGCATATGAGTTGTTTCAAAACACCGATATTGGTGATTTTGTAGGAATAACTGGTATAGCCTTTAAAACAAAAGTGGGCGAGTTGTCTGCAAAAGTTTCCGAGTTTGAGCTATTGTCGAAATCTTTACGACCGCTTCCGGATAAGTTTCATGGATTAAAAGATGTTGAACAGCGTTATCGTCAGCGCTACTTAGACTTGATTGTGAATCCTGAAGTTCGTGATACGTTTGTTATTCGAAGTAAAATATTGCAATCGATGCGGCGTTATCTTGATGATCAAGGGTATCTAGAAGTTGAAACCCCGATGCTGCACTCGATACCTGGGGGAGCGTCAGCACGCCCATTTATCACTCATCATAATGCTTTAGATATGGAACTATATATGAGAATTGCAATAGAACTCCATTTAAAACGATTAATCGTAGGTGGAATGGAGAAGGTTTATGAAGTAGGGCGGGTGTTTCGAAATGAAGGAATATCGACCCGTCATAACCCTGAATTTACAATGATAGAACTATATGAAGCATATGCAGATTACACTGATATCATGACACTTACGGAAAATCTTATTGCTCATATTGCTCAAGATGTTCTTGGGACAACTGTTTTTTCTTATGGAGATAATGAAGTCGATTTGACTCCGTCATGGCGCCGTGTGCATATGGTCGATGCCATTAAAGAAGAAGTTGGTGTCGATTTTTGGGAAGACATGAGTGATGAACAAGCTCATGCTCTCGCGAAGGAATATAAAGTGCCTGTGAAAGAAACGATGACGTTTGGACATATCGTCAATGAATTTTTCGAGCATTTTGTTGAAGAAAAACTGATTCAGCCGGTCTTCATTTATGGACATCCGTTGGCGATTTCTCCACTTGCTAAAAAGAATGCAAATGACCCTCGTTTCACCGACCGTTTTGAGCTATTTATTTTGGGGAGAGAACATGCGAACGCATTTACAGAGTTGAATGACCCGGTAGATCAACGTGAACGGTTCGAAGCACAAGTCAAGGAAAGAGAACACGGAGATGATGAGGCTCATATGATGGATACGGATTATCTTGAATCGATGGAATACGGCCTTCCCCCAACTGGAGGTCTTGGAATTGGTATCGACCGCTTAGTTATGTTATTGACTAATTCTGGTTCTATACGTGACGTTCTCTTGTTTCCTCAGATGCGTAAACAATCCCAAGAATAATATAATAGCTGGTCCCACTCCGGGGGCCGGCTTTTTTTAAAGATAAGAATATAGATCATATCCTATAGTGGGCACCCCCCCACTGTCTGATAAGACCGAGCTATTCCTTCGTAGCGAGAATTGGGTGCGTGCGACTGTCTCCTTGAAGCATAGACAGGTTTAGTACAGAAGTGTCAGTTCTCATCTGATAATAATGGTGTCACTACAAGGTGAATGTACAAAAAATAAATCATGCAGCAGCGGCTCTCTTCTTATAAAGCCAACTCTTTGTTAGTCTTTGTCGTATTTAAAAACAAAATAACTACAAAAAAATTTAAATGAAGGGTTGCGTGTGTATTGTATGGGTGATATATTATTACCTGTCGCTGTAATTACAGCACTTTTTATGAAAGAGCAATAAAAAAACCGAAGAAAACTTATTGACACAAGATTTTTCCGGTGTTAACATTAAAAAGTCGCTAATTAAGGCGAAGAAACACGAAATAACAGTTGTTCTTTGAAAATTGAATGAAAGTCAAGCGTCTGTCAATTCAAGCAACAAATATCGATTCAATATTGATTGAATCAATCAGTTAGAATCAA
>NZ_JAUSUM010000007.1 GCF_030813635.1 Salibacterium salarium
CGACTAGAGACGAGCGAGAATGTGTTAGAAACACCCACCTTTGTAGGTTAAGCTAGAAAGGGCGCACGGTGGATGCCTTGGCACTGGGAGCCGATGAAGGACGCGACGAACGGCGAAACGCCCCGTGGAGCTGTAAGTAAGCTTTGATCCGGGGATATCCGAATGGGGAAACCCCCTATCCGTAATGGGATAGGATTCGCATCTGAACACATAGGATGCGAAAAGGCAAACCCGGGGAACTGAAACATCTTAGTACCCGGAGGAAGAGAAAGCATATGCGATTTCCCGAGTAGCGGCGAGCGAAACGGAATCAGCCCAAACCAGGGTGCTTGCACCCTGGGGTTGTAGGACACTCCTTACGGAGTTATCAAGAAATCAGGTAGGCGAAGCGGCCTGGAACGGCCCGCGATACACGGTAAGAGCCCGGTAGTCGAAACCTGATTTCCTCCGGAGTGGATCCTGAGTACGGCGGGGCACGAGAAATCCCGTCGGAATCCGGGAGGACCATCTCCCAAGGCTAAATACGACCCAGTGACCGATAGTGAACCAGTACCGTGAGGGAAAGGTGAAAAGCACCCCGGAAGGGGAGTGAAAGAGATCCTGAAACCGTGTGCCTACAAGATGTCGGAGCCCGTTAATGGGTGACGGCGTGCCTTTTGTAGAATGAACCGGCGAGTTGCGATCGTATGCAAGGTTAAGCGGTAGAACGCGGAGCCGAAGCGAAAGCGAGTCTGAATAGGGCGTATCGAGTATGCGGTCGCAGACCCGAAACCGCGTGATCTACCCATGTCCAGGGTGAAGGCAGGGTAACACCTGCTGAAGGCCCGAACCCACGCAAGTTGAAAATTGCGGGGATGAGGTGTGGGTAGAGGTGAAATGCCAATCGAACGCGGAGATAGCTGGTTCTCCCCGAAATAGCTTTAGGGCTAGCCTCGGAAGAAAGAGTCCTGGAGGTAGAGCACTGATTGGACGAGGGGTCCCTACAGGATTACCGAATTCAGTCAAACTCCGAATGCCAGCGACTTGTTTTCCGGGAGTCAGACGGCGAGTGCTAAGATCCGTCGTCAAGAGGGAAACAGCCCGGACCACCAGCTAAGGTCCCTAAGTATACGTTAAGTGGAAAAGGATGTGGAGTTGCTTAGACAACTAGGATGTTGGCTTAGAAGCAGCCACCATTGAAAGAGTGCGTAATAGCTCACTAGTCGAGTGACTCTGCGCCGAAAATTTACCGGGGCTAAACGTATCACCGAAGCTGTGGATGCCCACCAAGAGGTGGGCGTGGTAGGGGAGCGTTCCAAGGGCTGCGAAGTCGGACCGTGAGGACCGGTGGAGCGCTTGGAAGTGAGAATGCCGGTATGAGTAACGAAAAGAAGGGTGAGAATCCCTTCCGTCGAAAACCTAAGGGTTCCTGAGGAAGGTTCGTCCGCTCAGGGTTAGTCGGGACCTAAGCCGAGGCCGAAAGGCGTAGGCGATGGAAAACAGGTTGAAATTCCTGTACCACCTTCTTCCCATTTGAGCGATGGGGGGACGCAGAAAGGAAGGGCAAGCGCGCTGTTGGATATGCGCGTCCAAGCCGTTAGGCTGATGAACAGGCAAATCCGTTCATCGTGAAGGCTGAGCGGCGATGGCGAGGGAAATATCAGTACCGAAGTTCCCGTCCCTACACTGCCAAGAAAAGCCTCTAGCGAGGGAAGTGGTGCCCGTACCGCAAACCGACACAGGTAGGTGGGATGAGAATTCTAAGACGCTCGGGAGAACTCTCGTTAAGGAACTCGGCAAAATGACCCCGTAACTTCGGGAGAAGGGGTGCTCTCTAGGGTTCATAGCCCCGGAGAGCCGCAGTGAAAAGGCCCAAGCGACTGTTTATCAAAAACACAGGTCTCTGCGAAGCCGCAAGGCGAAGTATAGGGGCTGACACCTGCCCGGTGCTGGAAGGTTAAGAGGAGAGGTTATCCCGTCAGGGAGAAGCTTCGAATCGAAGCCCCAGTAAACGGCGGCCGTAACTATAACGGTCCTAAGGTAGCGAAATTCCTTGTCGGGTAAGTTCCGACCCGCACGAAAGGTGCAACGACTTGGGCACTGTCTCAACGAGAGACCCGGTGAAATTGTAGTACCTGTGAAGATGCAGGTTACCCGCGACAGGACGGAAAGACCCCATGGAGCTTTACTGCAGCTTGATATTGGATTTTGGTACAGCTTGTACAGGATAGGTAGGAGCCTTGGAATCCGGACCGCCAGGTTCGGATGAGGCGCTGGTGGGATACTACCCTCGCTGTACGGAAATTCTAACCTCGCACCGTGATCCGGTGCAGGGACAGTGTCAGGTAGGCAGTTTGACTGGGGCGGTCGCCTCCTAAATAGTAACGGAGGCGCCCAAAGGTTCCCTCAGAATGGTTGGAAATCATTCGAAGAGTGCAAAGGCAAAAGGGAGCTTGACTGCGAGACCTACGAGTCGAGCAGGGACGAAAGTCGGGCTTAGTGATCCGGCGGTACCGTATGGAAGGGCCGTCGCTCAACGGATAAAAGCTACCCTGGGGATAACAGGCTTATCTCCCCCAAGAGTCCACATCGACGGGGAGGTTTGGCACCTCGATGTCGGCTCGTCGCATCCTGGGGCTGAAGTAGGTCCCAAGGGTTGGGCTGTTCGCCCATTAAAGCGGCACGCGAGCTGGGTTCAGAACGTCGTGAGACAGTTCGGTCCCTATCCGTCGCGGGCGCAGGAAATTTGAGAGGAGCTGTCCTTAGTACGAGAGGACCGGGATGGACACACCGCTGGTGTACCAGTTGTTCCGCCAGGAGCATAGCTGGGTAGCTACGTGTGGACGGGATAAGTGCTGAAAGCATCTAAGCATGAAGCCCTCCTCAAGATGAGATTTCCCATAGCGTAAGCTAGTAAGACCCCTTG
>NZ_JAUSUM010000008.1 GCF_030813635.1 Salibacterium salarium
CCTGATCGATGGGAGAAAGCGGGGAGTAATCCTCGCCCTAGAAGATGGGCCCGCGGCGCATTAGCTAGTTGGGGAGGTAAAGGCTTCCCAAGGCAACGATGCGTAGCCGACCTGAGAGGGTGATCGGCCACACTGGGACTGAGACACGGCCCAGACTCCTACGGGAGGCAGCAGTAGGGAATCATCCGCAATGGGCGAAAGCCTGACGGTGCAACGCCGCGTGAGTGAAGAAGGTTTTCGGATCGTAAAGCTCTGTTATCCGAGAAGAACAAGGACTGGTCGAATAGGCCGGTCCCCTGACGGTACCGGATCAGAAAGCCCCGGCTAACTACGTGCCAGCAGCCGCGGTAATACGTAGGGGGCAAGCGTTGTCCGGAATTATTGGGCGTAAAGGGCGCGCAGGCGGTTTCCTAAGTCTGATGTGAAAGGCCACGGCTCAACCGTGGAATGGCATTGGAAACTGGGGAACTTGAGTACAGGAGAGGAGAGTGGAATTCCACGTGTAGCGGTGAAATGCGTAGAGATGTGGAGGAACACCAGTGGCGAAGGCGGCTCTCTGGCCTGTAACTGACGCTGAGGCGCGAAAGCGTGGGGAGCGAACAGGATTAGATACCCTGGTAGTCCACGCCGTAAACGTTGAGTGCTAGGTGTTAGGGGTTTCGACACCCTTAGTGCCGAAGCAAACGCATTAAGCACTCCGCCTGGGGAGTACGACCGCAAGGTTGAAACTCAAAGGAATTGACGGGGGCCCGCACAAGCGGTGGAGCATGTGGTTTAATTCGACGCAACGCGAAGAACCTTACCAGGTCTTGACATCTTTTGCTACTTCTAGAGATAGAAGGTTCCCCTTCGGGGGACAAAATGACAGGTGGTGCATGGTTGTCGTCAGCTCGTGTCGTGAGATGTTGGGTTAAGTCCCGCAACGAGCGCAACCCTTAATCTTAGTTGCCAGCATTGAGTTGGGCACTCTAAGGTGACTGCCGGTGACAAACCGGAGGAAGGTGGGGATGACGTCAAATCATCATGCCCCTTATGACCTGGGCTACACACGTGCTACAATGGATGGTACAGAGGGGAGCGAAGCCGTGAGGTGGAGCGAATCTCAAAAAGCCATTCTCAGTTCGGACTGCAGGCTGCAACTCGCCTGCATGAAGCCGGAATCGCTAGTAATCGCGGATCAGCATGCCGCGGTGAATACGTTCCCGGGCCTTGTACACACCGCCCGTCACACCACGAGAGCTTGCAACACCCGAAGTCGGTGAGGTAACCCTTTTGGGAGCCAGCTGCCGAAGGTGGGGCAGGTGATTGGGGTGAAGTCGTAACAAGGTATCCCTACCGGAAGGTGGGGATGGATCACCTCCTTTCTACGGAGTAATTTCCGAGTCGATTCTCTTGGACGTTTTCGTCC
>NZ_JAUSUM010000009.1 GCF_030813635.1 Salibacterium salarium
GGTTCCACCCGTTCCCATGCCGAACACGGAAGTTAAGCTCTTTAGCGCCGATGATAATGAAGGGGCAACCCTTTGTGAAAGTAGGACGTCGCCAGACTGTATCTAGTGGAGGGTTAGCTCAGCTGGGAGAGCATCTGCCTTACAAGCAGGAGGTCGGCGGTTCGACCCCGTCACCCTCCACCATAATCATGCCGGTCTAGCTCAATTGGCAGAGCAACTGACTTGTAATCAGTAGGTTGGGGGTTCAATTCCTCTGGCCGGCACCATTTTCAATAACTTAATGAGTGATATTTTAAATACCATTATTATATTTGCAGAGAGAATATAGTTTGCATAGATAGTGAAAGGTTTTATCTCTGTAAAATATTTTATAGTGGTTATTTTTGTTTGTTAAGTTTTCGAAGTATATTTAAAATTAGGAGCCATTAGCTCAGTTGGCAGAGCATCTGACTTTTAATCAGAGGGTCGGAGGTTCGAATCCTCCATGGCTCACCATTTGAAAAAAGGTGTATATAGGATTCTCACCTACGGTTCCCCATGCAGCAGGGAAGATTATTCGAAGAAGAAGCAGGACTAGCTGCGCATCGGAATCCTCCATGGCTCACCATTTAACCTGAAAGTTATATAATGTTATAGCTAACATGTAACATCAAGTTGAAATAATAATAACGCGGAAGTAGTTCAGTGGTAGAACATCACCTTGCCAAGGTGGGGGTCGCGGGTTCGAATCCCGTCTTCCGCTCCATTCGTTAGCGCCCGTAGCTCAATTGGATAGAGCGTCTGACTACGGATCAGAAGGCTAGGGGTTCGACTCCTCTCGGGCGCACCAGTTAAAAAACAATGAATATACAACACTACGGGGCCTTAGCTCAGCTGGGAGAGCGCCTGCCTTGCACGCAGGAGGTCAGCGGTTCGATCCCGCTAGGCTCCACCAAAAAAATAATTAAATATATTGTTGACTTATTATTATCAACTTGTTATTATATTACTTGTCGCTTTAATAAGAGCGAAGTTGTTCTTTGAAAATTGAATGAAAGTCAAGCGTCTGTCAATTCAAGCAACAAATATCGATTCAATATTGATTGAATCAATCAGTTAGAATCA